>NZ_JAUSXJ010000001.1:4800000-7342064 GCF_030815935.1 Pseudomonas sp. W2I6
GTACTACAACAAGTACCGTGATTTCATCGACGAAGATGCCTCGGTTGCCGGTGGCACCGTCCAGCAGTTCGAAGCCAACAACATCAAGCACGCCACCATCAAGGGCGTGGAGGCCAAGGGCCGCTTGAGCCTCGACGCATTCGGCGCACCGCAGGGCCTGTATACCCAAGGCTCGATTGCCTACACCTACGGGCGCAATGACGACAACGGCGAACCGTTGAACAGCGTCAACCCGCTCAAGGGCGTGTTCGGCCTGGGCTATGACCAGCAAAACTACGGTGCCCTGGTCAGCTGGACCCTGGTCAAGAAACAGGACCGCGTCGACAGCACCACCTTCTTCGCCCCTGACGGCAACAGCGCCAACGGCCCGTTCAAGACCCCGGGTTTCGGCATCGTCGACCTGACCGGCTTCTACAAGGTCACCAACGACGTGACCATCAACGGCGGCCTGTACAACCTGACGGACAAGAAATACTGGAACTGGGATGACGTGCGCAGCTACGACAGCGTCGGCGAAGCCGGTGTGACCGGCCCGGCCAACCTCGACCGCCTGACCCAGCCGGGCCGCAACTTTGCGATCAACCTGATCTGGGACATCTGATCCATGGAGCCTCACCCCCGGCACAATTTAATCCGCGCCGGGGTGAGGATTTTTTACTGTGACGCGTCTTCTGGTTCGTCTAGTTCATAACAGCCTGGCAACCAGACGCTTTCTCTTCTCAAGGACTCCCCGATGACCGCCTCCCCTACCGCAGAACGTGCAGCCCTGCGCTCCCAGCGCCTGAACCAGATCACCAACGAACCGCACACCAAGCTCGATGCGTTGGTGAAGGCCCATGCACCGTTTGAAACCCAGGCCAACTTCGCCCGCTTCGTGGTCGCGCAATACCTGTTCCAGTCGGAGCTGGTGGCGCTGTACAACGATGCCGAGTTGATCAAGATCGTCCCTGACCTCGCCGAACGCTGTCGTGCCGAAGCAGCCAAGCTGGACCTGGGCGACCTGGACACCGAAGTACCGGCCCCGGTCGTCGGCGCGGTGAAAAACCCGAGCAAGGCCGAAGCCCTGGGGTGGCTGTTCGTGTCCGAAGGTTCCAAGCTGGGCGCCGCGTTCCTGATCAAGCGCGCCGTGGGTCTGGGCCTGAGCGAAACCTTCGGTGCCCGTCACCTGGGCGAGCCGGCGGGGGGGCGCGCTGAAGGCTGGAAGCGCTTCACCCGCACCCTCGACGCACTGGAATTCACCGCTGAAGAAGAAGCCGAAGTGGAGAAAGGCGCGATTGATGCGTTCGTACGCTTCACCGTGTTGCTGGAACAGGCGTACGCTAGCGCCCCTGAGCTGGCCTGATTCCCTGATTGGAATGCAATCAAATGTGGGAGCGGGCTTGCTCGCGAATGCGGTGGATCAGTCAATATATCTGGTGACTGAACCACCGCATTCGCGAGCAAGCCCGCTCCCACATTTTGATCCGGTTTCAATTTGAATCCTTCGTAAATCCATCCATGCAAACCGCACCCATGACCGGCAAAACCCAATCCTCATCCAAAATCGCCCGCGTCCTGTTCGGCCTGCTGGCCTACGTCAGCCTGGGCATCGGCTTGATTGCGATTGTGGTACCGGGCTTGCCCACCACCGAATTCATCCTGCTGGCCGCCTGGGCCGCCACCAAAAGCTCGCCGCGCCTGAGTGCCTGGCTGGAAAACCACCGGCTGTTCGGGCCGATCCTGTTCAATTGGCGCAATGGCAAGATCATCGCCCGCCGGGCCAAAGTCAGCGCCACCGTGAGCATGCTGCTGTGCGCCGGCCTGATGCTGGTGATGCTTGACCACGGCTGGCCGATCTACCTGGCCATCGCCGGAATGAGCATGGGCAACCTGTGGATCTGGTCGCGACCGGAACGTCTCCCGCAACCCACCTGACGCCCTGACTACCGCTCATCGGCTCCCGCTCATGAACTGCCGGCCCAAGCCGATGTTCCGGGCATAGCGCCGAATGGACTCGCGTGAGCTTGCATACTAATAAGTCCATTCGCGGGTACTTCTATGTTCGACACCCTCTCCATTCGCTTGAAAATCGTGCTGTTGTCCGGTCTGTGCCTGCTGGGGGTGATCGCCCTGGTGGTCGGCATGAACCTGTACCAGACCAACCAGAACGACGAACTCATCAGCGATTCAAGCTCGCGAATGCTCACCGACAGTGTGCAGAACCTGCTGCAGGCCAAGGCCGCCGAACAAGCAGTGCAACTGCAAAAGACCTTCGGTGAAAGCCTGTTGGTGGTGACGGCCCTGGCAGACCAGATCAAGGACCTGCGCACTCTGGCCGCCAAGCGCTCGCTGGATGCCGGGGCCTTGCGTGAAGAACTCAACCACAGCCTGAAAACCGCCTTCGACCGCAACACCAAGGTGCTCGGCATCTGGCTGTCATTCGAGCCCAACGCTCTCGATGGCAAAGACAGTGAATTCGTCAATGATGCCGCCCGTGTGTCCAACGAAAAAGGCCGCTTTTCCAGCTACTGGAGCCGCGCCGGCGGTGAAGGCCTGAACACCGTGATGGTCGAGGATGACCTGACCAAGACCAGCCTCAACCTCAGCGGCACGCCATACAACATCTGGTACACCTGCCCACGAGACACAAAAAACACCTGCCTGCTGGACCCGTATGAAGACACCGTAGCCGGCAAGCCGGTGTTGATGACCACCATTTCCCTGCCGCTGCTGGTCGACGGCAAAGTGATCGGCGTGGTGGGTGTCGACCTCGCCCTCAACACCCTGCAAGCCGCGACCGACGCGGTGCAGAAAGAGCTGTTCGACGGCGCCGGGCACCTGGAGATCATCTCCAGCACCGGGCTGATCGCCGGCTACAGCGGTGAACCCGCCAAAGTCGGCAAAAACCTGATCGACACCCTTGGCGCCGAAGGCAAGGAAATCGTGCAGCTGTTGGCCAGCGATACCCGCAAGATCCGCGAGGAAGACAACACAATCCGCGCGGTGTACCCGGTCAAGCCGATTGCCGACGCCAAATCCTGGGGCATCGTAATCAAGCTGCCCAAACAGGTGCTGTTAGCAGACGCCCACAAACTCCAGGCCGTGCTCGACAACGCCCAGGCCAGCGACACTTTCAAGGCGTTGCTGGTAGGCGCAGCCGCCGGCCTCCTGGGACTGTTGCTGATCTGGCTGGCTGCCACCGGCGTGACCCGGCCGATCAACAGCGTAGCCGCCATGCTCAAGGAAATCGCCAGCGGCGACGGTGACCTCACCCAGCGCCTGGCCTACGGTAAAAAAGATGAACTGGGGGAACTGGTGAACTGGTTCAACCGCTTCCTCGACAAGCTGCAGCCGACCATCGCGCAGATCAAGCAAAGCATCACCGAAGCCCGTGGCACCGCCGACCAGTCCTCGGCAATCGCGCGCCAGACCAGCGAAGGCATGCAGGTGCAGTTCCGTGAGATCGACCAGGTGGCCACCGCCTCGAATGAAATGAGCGCCACCGCCCACGACGTGGCCAACAGCGCCTCCAACGCCGCCAGCGCGGCCCGCGGCGCCGACCAGTCAGCCCGCGAAGGCATGCAGATCATTGAACGCAGCACCCGCGACATCACCACCCTGGCCGAAGAAGTGAGCAAGGCCGTGACCGAAGTCGAAGCCCTGGCGGTGAACAGCGAGCAGATCGGTTCGGTACTGGAAGTGATCCGCAGCATCGCCGAACAGACCAACCTGCTGGCCCTGAACGCTGCGATTGAAGCGGCGCGAGCCGGGGAAAGCGGGCGCGGTTTTGCGGTGGTGGCCGACGAGGTGCGCAACCTGGCCAAGCGTACCCAGGACTCGGTGGAGGAGATTCGCCTGGTGATCGAACGCATCCAGACTGGCACCCGTGGAGTGGTGGCGACCATGCATTCGAGCCAGAGCCAGGCGCAGAACAACGCCGGGCAGATTCATCAGGCAGTACAGGCCCTGGGCAAGATCAGCGATGCAGTGACGGTGATCAGCGACATGAACCTGCAAATCGCCAGCGCTGCCGAGCAGCAGAGTGCGGTGGCCGAAGAGGTCAACCGCAATGTCTCGGCAATCCGCACAGTGACCGAAACCCTGACCGGCCAGGCCACCGAATCGGCGGCCATCAGCAGCCAGCTCAACGCCCTGGCCAGCCAGCAGATGAAGCTGATGGATCAGTTTCGGGTTTGACCCGGGCTTGAAACCAGTGAACACCCAATGTGGGAGCGGGCTTGCTCGCGAACGCGGTGGATCAGTCGGTACATGTATTGACTGACACACCGCATTCGCGAGCAAGCCCGCTCCCACACAAGCCCGTCCACATTTAGAGTCGCGGTGCCTTATTGACCCGTCCAGGCTGCCACAAACGGCGCCAGGTCTTCTTTCGGGGCCGTACGCGGCGGGTTCTGTGGGGTGCCCAGGTAGAGGAAGCCAATCACTTCCTCATCCGCCTTCAGCCCAAGGCCTTTGGCGACATGGGCCGAGTACGACAACTCACCGGTGCGCCACACCGCGCCGATCCCCTGGGCGTACGCCGCCAGCAGAATCCCGTGGGCCGCACAGGCCGCCGCCAGCAGCTGCTCGGATTTTGGCACTTTGAAATGTTCCTGCAGGCGGGCAATCACCACCACCACCAACGGCGCCCGCAGCGGGCCGTTCTGCGCCTTGTCGATCACGGCCTGGGGCGCGTCGGCGTCCTGCAGGCGGGCGGCTTCGGCCAGCAGGGTGCCCATGCGCTCACGTGCCGCACCTTCCACCGTCAGGAAGCGCCAAGGCCGCAGCTGGCCGTGGTCGGGCGCGCGCATGGCAGCGGCGAACAGCAGGTCGCGCTGCTCCTGGGTCGGTGCCGGGTCCAGCAGTCGCGGCACGGAAACACGGTTGAGCAAAGCGTCGAGAGCCTGCATTGGCCACCTCCAGAGAAAAATGTGCGGTCATTCTAGCGGGAATGAATCGGATACCACCAAACGATAATTGCTCTTATTCAATCCGCCCTGCCCTGTTAGACTTTGCGGCCTTATTTTCAGCCTACGTTCAGGAAGACTGATGTCCCGTTCGCCCCTTCGCCTGCCTGCACTGTTGATGGCCTTGAGCCTGAGTGCCTGCGATGACGCCCCGCGATTCACCAAGGCCGAGCCTGGTGAAGCGCGTGCCGGTGGCGCGACCACGGTGAGGAAGACCGACCAGAACGCCTTCTCCCTGCCCTCGGCCAACCTGTCGCCCACCCGGCGCCTGGACTTCAGCGTCGGCAACAGTTTCTTTCGCAGCCCCTGGGTAATTGCCCCGTCCACCACCACTGCCCGCGACGGGCTGGGGCCGCTGTTCAATACCAATGCCTGCCAGAACTGCCATATCAAGGATGGCCGTGGGCATCCGCCATTGCCCGACGCGCCCAACGCGGTGTCGATGCTGGTACGCCTGTCGATTCCCGATGCGCCGCCCTATACGAAGGTCATCGAGCAACTGGGTGTAGTCCCCGAGCCGGTCTACGGTGGGCAATTGCAGGACATGGCCGTGCCCGGCGTCGCCCCGGAGGGCAAGGTGCGGGTCGACTACACACCGGTCAACGTCCGCTTCAAGGACGGCACCGTGGTCGAACTGCGCAAGCCGGCCCTGCAAATCACCCAGCTCGGTTATGGGCCGATGCACCCCGACACGCGCTTCTCGGCGCGGGTTGCTCCGCCGATGATCGGCCTGGGGCTGCTCGAAGCGATCCCCGACGCCGACATCCTGCGCAACACCGACCCGAAAACCGCCGACAAGGAAGCCATTGTCGGGCGGGCGAATTGGGTCTGGGACGACGCGCAACACAAGACCGTGCTCGGTCGATTTGGCTGGAAAGCCGGGCAACCGAACCTCAATCAACAAAATGTTCACGCGTTCTCTGGTGATATGGGCCTGACCACCTCCCTGAGACCGTTCGATGACTGCACCGATGCACAAGTGGCCTGCAAACAGGCGCCCAACGGCAATGGCCCGGACGGCGAGCCTGAGGTCAGCGACAATATCCTGCGCCTGGTGCTGTTCTACACCCGCAACCTGGCCGTCCCCGCCCGCCGCGACGTCAACGCACCGCAAGTGCTGGCCGGGAAAAACCTGTTCTACCAGGCCGGTTGCCAGGGCTGTCACACCCCACAATTCACCACGGCGCCCACCGCCGCCGAACCTGAATTGGCTAACCAGGTGATTCGTCCCTACAGCGACTTGCTGCTGCACGACATGGGCGACGGCCTCGCCGACAACCGCAGCGAATTCAAGGCCAGTGGCCGCGACTGGCGTACGCCGCCGTTGTGGGGCATTGGCCTGACGCAAGCCGTCAGTGGCCACACTCAGTTCTTGCATGACGGCCGCGCCCGCAACCTGATGGAGGCCGTGCTGTGGCACGGCGGTGAAGCCCAGGCGGCGCAGCAGCATGTGTTGTCGTTCAATGCCGAGCAGCGCGCCGCGTTGCTGGCATTTCTGAATTCTTTATAAGCTTTGTCCTAATTACAGAAGGGAGCTCGACATGTTCCGTCCCAAGTTGTTGTTCACCAGCCTGGCCGCCCTCGCCCTCGGTGCGTGCTCGCCCCAGGACCCGCAAGCGGTGACCTCGGCGGCCATCGCCAAGCAAGTGATCCTGCCGACCTACAGCCGCTGGGTTGAAGCCGACCGCCAACTGGCCGTCAGCGCCCTGGCCTACTGCCAGGGCAAGGAAAGCCTGGAGACCGCCCGCGCCGACTTCCTGCACGCGCAAAAGGCCTGGGCCGAGTTGCAACCGCTGCTGATCGGCCCGCTGGCCGAGGGCAACCGCTCGTGGCAGGTGCAGTTCTGGCCGGACAAGAAAAACCTGGTGGGTCGTCAAGTCGAGCAACTGGTGACCGCCCAACCACAGATCGGCGCCGCCGCCCTGGCCAAATCCAGCGTCGTGGTGCAGGGCCTGTCGGCCTACGAATACATCCTCTACGACGCCAAGACCGATCTGGCGGACGAGACGCAAAAAGCCCGCTACTGCCCGTTGCTGGTAGCCATCGGCGAGCGCCAGAAACTGCTGGCCGAAGAGATCCTGTCGAGCTGGAACAGCACCGACGGCATGCTGGCGCAGATGACCAAGTTTCCTAACCAACGCTACGCCGATTCCCACGAAGCCATTGCTGACCTGCTGCGGGTACAAGTGACTGCACTGGACACCCTGAAGAAAAAACTCGGCACCCCGATGGGCCGCCAGACCAAGGGCATCCCGCAACCGTTCCAGGCCGATGCGTGGCGCAGCCAGTCGTCCCTGCAAAGCCTGGAAGCCAGCCTGGCTGCCGCCCAGACCGTCTGGGTCGGCGTCGACAACAAAGGCCTGCGCGGCCTATTGCCTGCCGATCAAAAGCCCCTGGCTGACAAGATCGACGCCGCGTATGCCGCCTCCCTGAAACTCTTCGCCAGCAACCAGCGTACGCTGAATGAAATGCTGGCCGACGATGCCGGGCGCCAGCAACTCAACGATATCTACGACAGCCTCAACGTGGTCCACCGCCTGCACGAAGGCGAGCTAGCCAAGGCGCTGGGCATCCAACTGGGCTTTAACGCCAACGACGGTGACTGATGATGCTCAGGCGACAGGCTTTGGCCCTCGGCAGCGTGCTGCTCAGTGCGATCACTTTGGGCGGCTGGACGCTGTTCAAGCAGAAGGGCAAAAGCCCGCTGCTGCTCTCGGCGCGGGATGACAGTGATGGCAGGCACTACGCCGTCGGCTTTCGCCTGGACGGCAAGCAGGTATTTGCCACCGAGGTCGGCCAGCGCTGCCACGACATCATCAACCACCCGACGCTGCCGATTGCGCTGTTTGTCGCCCGCCGGCCGGGCACCGAGAGTTACCTGATCGACTTGCGGGACGGGGCGCTGCTGCAAACCATCACCTCCAAGGCCAATCGCCACTTTTACGGGCATGCGGTGGTGCACAAGGATGGCGAGTGGTTGTATGCCACAGAGAACGACACGTCTGACCCGGGTCGCGGTTTGCTGGGTGTGTACCGGTTCGAGGGTGAGCGGCTGGTGCACACCGGGGAGATTTCTACCCATGGGATCGGGCCGCACCAGGTGTCGTGGATGCCTGATGGCGAGACGCTGGTGGTGGCTAACGGCGGGATTCGCACTGAGGCTGAGAGCCGGGTGGAGATGAACCTGAATGCCATGGAGCCGAGCCTGGTCCTGATGAAACGCGACGGTACGCTGTTGAGCAAGGAGACCCTGGGCCAGCAGATGAACAGTGTGCGGCATATGGGGATTGCCAGCGACGGGACGATCCTCGCGGGGCAGCAATTCATGGGGCCCTCCCATGAGCGGTCGGAGTTGCTGGCGATCAAGCGGCCGGGGCAGGCGTTTGTGGCGTTTCCGGTGGCGGATGAGCAATTGCAGGCCATGGGGCACTACACGGCCAGTGTGGCGGTGCACAGCGAGTTGCGGCTGGTGGCGTTGACGGCGCCACGGGGGAATCGATTCTTTATCTGGAACATGGACAGCGCGCAGTTGCTGCTGGACGGGCCGTTGCCGGATTGTGCCGGGGTGGGTGCGGTGGCTGACGGGTTTGTGGTGACTTCCGGGCAGGGCCGTTGCCGGTTTTATGATTGTCGGCAGGTGCCGTTGGTGGGCAAGCCGCTGGAGTTGCCGGCGGGGCTCTGGGATAACCATCTGCATCTGGTTTGATTGGGGGGCATATCCGTTGCTGCGGTAACGGCGGCTTATGGTTCCGCTCTTACAGCGGCTCACTTTTGAAGAGCGCAAAAGTAAGCAAAACGCTCTTGCCCCACCACTCGGCACCTCGCTTAGGCTCGGTGTGCCCTCACTCCGGCTTTGGACCGTGGGCCGCCGCGATGGGCCATCCATGGCCCAGCGCGGCTAACCCGGCGTCCTGCCGGGTTACCCACGCTCCAAAGCCTGCGTTCGGCCAGCGTGGTTTAACGGGGCGCCTAAGATCAAGATCAAAAGCAAAAGCACAGCGGCCTCCCCCCCGGTGTCAGGGTAGTTGTCGTGCCCCCACTTTTTTAAAAACATTCCGGGGGCGGCAAGAGTATGGTCATGCCTTTCTACTCAGAAGAGCGCAAAGCTGCGCTGCTAAAAATGATGCTTCCGCCCCTGAGCCTCTCGGCGGCGGAGGTCGCTCGCCGCGAAGGTTGCAGCGATATGTCTCTCCATTATTGGCGCAAGCAAGCCGCTGCCAGAGGAACGCAATTGTCCGACACCAAACAACCTGTTGAGAATTGGTCAGCCGAATCCAAAATGGCGGTCATCATAGAAACAGCAGCTCTGTCAGAGCTGGAACTGGGTGAGTACTGCCGGCGAAAAGGGATTTTTCCTGAGCAAATCACTGATTGGCGCAATGCATTTATCGCCAGTAGCACCCAGCAAACAAAGGTTAAAAATGTAAACACCGGCCAGTCGAAGAACGATAAAAACCGTATCCGCGAGCTTGAGCGCGAACTGCGGCGCAAGGATGCGGCATTGGCTGAGACAGCGGCGTTACTGGTGTTGCGAAAAAAGCTCAATGCCTACTGGGGGAGCGACGACGAGGGCAACTGACCTTGTTGCCAGAACGGTATTTACTCGTTGGTTGGCTCAATGAAGCCATCGCGGCGGGCGCCCGCAGGGCGCCTGCTTGTCTGGAGGTCGGCATTTCGCTACGGACACTGCAACGCTGGAGTTTGCCTGAAAAAATACTGGCCGATGGGCGTACCACAACCTCAAGACCCGTGCCCAGCAACGCGCTCAGCGAGTCCGAGCGCCAGGCCATCGTAGCGCTGTGCAACAGCAAGGCTTACGCGCATCTGCCCCCGAGTCAGATCGTGCCACAACTGGCGGACGAGGGGCGTTATGTAGCCTCAGAGGCGACGTTTTATCGTGTGTTGCATGCCGCAGGCCAGCAACATCGTCGTTCACGTGCCAAGCGACCTCATCGTCATCCGGCACCCACCACTCATGCGGCGACAGCCGCTAATCAGGTGTGGTCGTGGGACATCACGTACCTGCCGTCACCCGTTCGAGGGAAGTTTTACTACCTCTACCTGATCGAAGATATCTACAGCCGAAAGGCGGTGGGCTGGGAAGTTTACGACGTAGAAAGTGGTGAAAAAGCAGCAGTATTACTGCAACGAAGCGTGACCCGGGAACAGTGCTGGCGCCAGCCGCTGGTGCTGCACTCTGACAACGGCGCGCCGATGAAGTCGGTGACGCTGCTGACCAAGATGTACGATCTGGGCATCACGCCATCTCGTGGTCGACCGCGGGTCAGCAATGACAACCCGTATTCGGAATCACTGTTCAGGACGCTGAAATACTGCCCGCAGTGGCCACTAGATGGTTTTAGCAGCCTGGATGATGCGCGTGTTTGGGTGAGGGACTTTATGACCTGGTACAACACCGAGCATCGTCATAGCCGAATCCGTTTTGTGACACCGGCTCAACGTCACGAGGGAAAAGACCGGGAAATCCTGGCCCGGCGCGATGCAATCTACGGGCAAGCTAGAGAAAAGAGACCGGAGCGTTGGTCTGGTGAGACACGCAACTGGAAGCCAGCCGGAACGGTATATCTGAACCCCGAAAGGGAGCTGGCAGTGAGCATCAAGGTCGCGTAGCACGATGGTGGACGCGACAACTACCTTGAAAAACGCCGCTCCCGGCCGGCTTGAGTGTTGAAGAGCAAAATCAAAAGCTAAATTGAGCACGGTCAAATGTGGGAGCTGGCTTGCCTGCGATGGCATCAACTGGGTGTACCTGATGTACCGAGGTGTCTGCATCGCAGGCAAGCCAGCTCCCACAGAAAAGCAGCTCTGCTTTCGCTCTGGCTTTTGATCTGGCTGTTAAACACTCAAGCCGGCCGGTAGGCCGCTGTGCTCTGCTTTTGATCTGCTTTTGATTTTGATCTGCGGGCCCCGTCAACCACGATGGCCGCAAGTAGGCACGGTGGAGCGGGTAAATCGGCAAGGATGCCGATTTAGCCGCGCCGGGCCATGGATGGCCCGTCGCGGCGGCCCGCGGAGCCGTGCCGGAGTGCGGGCATGCCGAGCCTAGGCGAGGCACCGAGTGGTGGGGCAAAGACCTTTTGGTTACTTTTGGGGCGTTTGCCAAAAGTGACCCGCTGTAAGAGCGGAACCATAAGCCGCCGTTACCGCAGCAACGGATATGTACTCGATCAACCAACCAACCAACCAACCCAAAACCCAAGCCCAAATAAAAGGCCTCGAACTAGCGAGGCCTTTTATTTGGGCTTCAATCTCTTCAACTCTGTGGCCTCATCCCTTGGGACATCCCGAACATGAACAACAACAACTCATGATCAGGCTTGGCCGCGACACCGACCTTGGCGATCCGCGGCATCGGGCATTGCTGCCCGACACCCTGCACCGCACTGAGAACTTGTGTCCGGGGCTGCTCCCAGGCAGCCAGGGCCAGGGCAGCTATGCCCAAAGCCCCCAACAGAAACAAACCTCGTGCAATTTCTAGCTTCATTACGTTAAACCCTTGATAGCGCTGCCAAACGCCGTCTCGTAAAAGTAGCTCAGTTTTTGCCAGTCCGTAGCATTCCACGACGAATGGCGGCGTAACTGCAACATGTCATGCCGGGCCGCCCGCAAAGCGGTCAAGCGCTGCCGGCACTTCTCGAAATCCAGCAACGCCACCTCAACCTTCGCCGCGTCACCCTCACCCGTCACCCGCACAAAGATATGCTTGATATACAGGCAACCATGCTGCCAACGCCCCTTGTGCATCCGCGCCAACGTACCCGCGAGTTCCTTGAGCAAACGCTCATGCACCAACTCGCCATACTGCTCACGACCACCGGCGGCGTACCAGTTTTCAATCTCGTCGAAACCGTCCAGCGACGCCGTCACCAACAACGCCTTCCATTGGTGCTCAGGATCGCGACGGGCCTCGCAGAACACCAACTCCGGTACGCGTACATCCAGCAAGCGCAGGCCCTTCAGGGCGTCACGCTCACGCAGCACAGTGGGGCGCCCAAACGGATGAAGCCAACTACGGTAGATATGACCGGTCTGGCGCTTGCTGTAGAGCAAACGCCCATTGGTGCCCGTTACCCGTTGCACACCACTTTCACCGCCACGACGACGATTGGGCTCTTCGACCCACTCGCCCTGCTGGCGCCAGAAATAATCAAATCGCTCTTCGGGAGCTACTTCACTACCTGGTAAACACTCGACAGCCATCCTGTTACCTCTTGCGCAATACATACACTCGCCACATGGCGTAGAGCGGTATGAAGTCCAGAGATTCCTGAACACGGAAACCGGCCTGCTCAAACTCTGCCTCAACAGTAGCAGCCGGTAACACAAACCGATTTTGGTAACCTTCCTGCTCACCCTTGTTGCGACGCCGCACTTCGGCACGCTTGCGCTTCCACGCCTTGAAGTTGCCATCCACCCACAACGAGATAATCACGCTGTCACGGGTAACACGCTGAAATTCGCGCAGTATTGCCAGCCTGTGCTCGGGGTCACCAATGTGGTGCATCAAGCGCATGCAGAAAATACTGTCGACCGCATTATCTGGCAAATCGATATCAAAGGCAGACGTTTGCAAGGGGCGTACCCGTTTCACCACATCCGCCGGCTGGGCGACGGTGGCAATCTTCAACATCGACGCGGAGTTGTCGGCGCCGATGATCACGCGGTTGGGCTTTTCTGCCAGCAACGGCCAGAAACGCCCGGCACCACATGGCAAATCCAGCACCAGGCCAGGCTCACCGGCCATGGCCAGCGCACCACGGGCCAATTGCTCGTCGCGTTTGTGGGACAACCGGCGAGCCAGATTGTCCTGGTGTTTGAGTAAATAATTCTGCGCGTGCTGATCGTCGTACTTTTCGGAAAATTCGAGCTTGATCGGGGTAGGCATCACCGGGTCTCCAGTTACTGATGCCTACAACCTTAAAAAGAATCCTGTGATCAACAGGTCAACACGTTGTGAAAAACTTGTCCTGTCGAATCGTATACATTACAAAACTTTGCAGACACAAGTCGTGGCATGATGCCATCTTCGGCGAAAATCAGGAAGTCTGCCGCAGCTTAGCGGCAGGGCAGGCATCAGGCTTTGACCTGACTCAATTCGACGTGAAAGCGGCAGCCGTTGGGCTCCATGGTGCTGAGGCTGACGCTCCAACCCTGGTTCTCGCAGATGCGCTGAACCAAGGACAAACCCAGGCCAAGGCCTTCACCGCGCTTTTCACTGCCACGCACAAACGGTTCGAACATCGCTTCGCGCTTGTCCTCGGGAATGCCCACGCCAGTGTCTTCCACCACAAAACCGCTCGGTTCCAGGGTAAGGCGGATCAAGCCATGCTCGGTGTAGTGCAGGGCATTACGCAACAGGTTGCCCATGACCGCGTGCAGGAAGGTCGCGTTGTAGCGGGTATCCAGTGGATTGCCCGGTTGATAGATCAGCTCAAGGCCTTTGCGCTCGATCGGCTCACGCCAGATCCCCAGCAAGTCCTCGGCCACCTGGGCCAGGTTGGCCTGGGGCGACATGCCGGCCTCCTCGCGCTGGGCACGGGCCAGCATCAGGAAGGTCTGCACCAGTTCGCGCATTTCTTCACAGGCCCGCGCAATGCGCTCGACCTGCTTGCGGCCGCGCTGGTCAATCGCGGGGTTCTCCAGCAACAGCTCGCAGGAACTGGCGAGCACCATCAGCGGGGTGCGCAATTCGTGGCTCACGTCACTGGTAAACAGTTGCTCCCGGGACAATGCCTGGCGCAAACGGCCCAGGGTGGCGTCGAAGGCCACGGCCAATTCGCCGACTTCATCCGCGGCGTAATCCGGCGCCAGCGGTGGTGCCAGTCCGAGTAACTGGTCGCGGTGCCGCACCTGGCGGGCCAGACGCACCACCGGCGCCATTACCTTGCGCGCCAGCACCCAGCCGAGGAATACCGCCAACGCCAGGCTGAGTACAAACCCCACCAGCACCACGGCAAACAGCACGCGCTCGCGCTCTTCGAAATCGCTCTGGTCTTGCAGCAGGACATAACGGCGGCCGTCGACCACCTCGACCATGGCATGGTAGGACAGTGCCTCCCGAAACACCTCGTGAAAACCAGGCTCCAGGTGGCGCAAGTCCTTGGGCAGTTCGAAATCGCCGGGGCCGCCGCTGAAGTAGAACAACTGGTCGGGCTCGGGGCGATGGCTCCAGTCCTCGACGCTGTCCATCAGCAGCAGCCGTTGCAAGTCACCGCCCAGGCCTGCCGATATGAGTTTTTCTTCCACCAGGTGCACCGTAGCGACGATACCCATGGCGAAGGCCCCCGCCACCAACGCGCTCATCAAGGCGAAGGCGATGATGATCCGTTGGGCAAGGCTTTGCTTAAACTCCATCACGACCCTCGGCCAGGCGATAACCCACACCGTGCACCGTTTGCAGCAACGGCTTGGCGAAGGGTTTATCAATCACCTGACGCAGTTGATGGACATGGCTACGCAGGCTGTCGCTGTCCGGGCAGTCATCGCCCCACAGGGCTTCTTCAAGAATCTCACGGCGCAATACATGCGGGCTTTTCTGCATCAGCACCGCCAACAACTTCAGGCCGACCGGGTTGAGCTTGAGCAGGCGCCCTTCGCGGGTGACTTCCAGGGTATCGAGGTCGTAGTTCAGGTCACCCACCTGCAAGGCACGGCGCCCGCCGCCCTGGGCACGACGCAGCACCGCTTCGATACGCGCGGCCAGCTCCGACAGCGCAAACGGCTTGAGCAGGTAGTCATCGGCGCCGGACTTGAAGCCCTGCAGGCGGTCATCCAGTTGGTCGCGCGCAGTGAGCATGATCACCGGCGTGTCGCGGCGCGCGTCTTCCCGCAGGCGTTTGCACAAGGTGTAGCCGTCAATGCCGGGCAGCATGATGTCGAGCACGATCAGGTCGTAATGTTCGGTGGCAGCCAGGTGCAGGCCCGACAAACCGTCCTGCGCACAGTCTACGGTGTAGCCCTTCAGCCCCAGGTAATCCGCCAGGTTGGCCAGAATATCGCGGTTGTCTTCAACCAATAAAATTCGCATGGGCAGTGTCTCCGTACGCGGTAACGGCCGTGTTGGCTCGCGCAGCTTAAGGCCAAGTATGGCTCACGGCTAGGCCTGAAGGCCGCGCCGATTACTGTTTTCAACCGATTGGGGAACTTAACGAGTTTTTCACTATAGGTTCACAAGCTGACTACAGTGTCAGCGCGAAGATCGCGCCCATCGAAAATAAGGAACGTTGACATGGGTTTTCCAAAAACGGCGCCAATGCGCTATTTGCTGTTGGTGACCGGTGCCTGGCTGGTGGTTTTTCTACTGACCCGCAGCGTGCTGCTGGTAACCCATCTGGATGAGGTGAGCGGCAACCTGCTGCCGGTATTCGGCGTAGGGCTGCTGTATGACCTCGGCTTCCTCGCCTATGCCGCCCTGCCCCTGGGCCTGTATTTGCTGCTGTGCCCACCGGGGTTGTGGCGCCTTCGTGGCCATCGCTGGTTCCTGCAGGCGGTACTCACCGTCAGCCTGTTCGCCATGCTTTTCACCAGCGTGGCCGAATGGTTGTTCTGGGACGAGTTCGGCGTGCGCTTCAACTTTATTGCCGTGGACTATCTGGTGTACTCCAAAGAGGTGTTGAACAACCTGCTGGAGTCGTATCCGATCGGCAAGCTGCTGAGCCTGCTGGCCGTGATGGCGATTGTCTTGAGCCTGGCCTTGCGTAAACCGTTCAACGCGGCGATGAACTCGCCGTTGCCTGCGATGCGCAAACGCCTGCTCAACGCCCTTGGTTTGTTGGTGGTGGCCGGCCTGAGCCTGCAACTGATCAACCAGGACAGCCCGCGCAGCCAGGGCGGTAACGCCTACAACAACGAATTGGCCAGCAACGGCCCCTATCAGTTCTTCGCCGCTTTCCGTAACAACGAACTGGACTACACCCAGTTCTACAAGAGCCTGCCGGCAGATGTAGTCGCCAAGCAGTTGCGCGCCGAACTCAGCGAGCCCAACGCACGGTTTATCGGCACGGATCCGCTGGATATCCGTCGCGCCATTACCAACCCCGGCACGCTGCGCAAACCCAACATCGTGCTGGTAACCATCGAAAGCTTCAGTGCCAAGTACATGGGCAGCAACGGCGACCCGAATAACCTCACGCCCAACCTCGATGCGCTGCGCAAACAGAGCCTGTACTTCAATAACTTCTACGCCACCGGCACCCGCACCGACCGCGGCCTGGAAGCTATCACCCTGGCCATCCCGCCAACGCCCGGGCGCTCCATCGTCAAGCGTATCGGCCGGGAAAGCGGTTTCGGCAGCCTGGGCCAGCAGCTCAACGCCATCGGCTACGACAGCGTGTTTGTCTACGGCGGCCGAGGCTACTTCGACAACATGAACGCGTTTTTCAGCGGCAACGGTTACCGCGTGGTCGACCAGAGCAGCGTGCCGGAATCCGAAATCAGCTTTAAAAACGCCTGGGGCATGGCCGACGAAGACCTCTATAAACAGACGCTGAAACTGGCGGACGCCGACTACGCCAAGCAGCAACCATTCCTGCTGCAACTGATGACCACCTCTAACCACCGTCCGTATACCTATCCGGCTGGCCGCATTGATATCAAATCCGGTGACGGTCGCGACGGCGCGGTGAAGTACACCGACCATGCCATCGGCCAGTTCCTGGAGGCGGCGCGCCAGAAACCCTGGTTCGACAACACGATCTTTATTTTCGTCGCCGACCACACGGCGGGCAGCGCCGGCAAGGAAGACCTGCCGATGGTCAATTACCAGATCCCGCTCTTCATCTACGCCCCCAAACTGGTAGACGCCGGCGAGAACGCGAAGCTGGCCAGCCAGATCGACCTCGCCCCGACCCTGCTGGGCTTGCTGAACCTGAGCTACGAGTCGACGTTCTTTGGCCGCAACCTGCTGCAGGACAACCCGCTGCCGCCACGGGTAGTGGTCGGCAATTACCAGTACCTGGGGTTGTTCGACGGCAAGGACTTGGCGATTCTCAGCCCGCGCCAAGGCTTGCGTCGGCATGACCAGGCCCTGGGCGACAGCCACGAAATCCGCGTTGGCAGCGATGACCCGTTGATCCAACGGGCCATCACCTACTACCAGGGCGCCAGTTATGACTACAAGCAACAGTTGCTGAGCTGGAGGGTGCCCAAGGACGAGGCTTCCCAAGTGAGTACACGCTAACCAGAATGCCCCGGCCAGGTCTGACCGGGGCTTTTTTTAGAGTCTGAGTTCGCCATGCACGCAATCGCTGTTCGTCCGTTATCCCAACCCCTCAACGTCTGGCTGTGCCTCGGTGTGCCTGCCGTTCTGGCGGTGGCCATGTTGCTGCTGGAGCTGACGTCGCTGGACATGGACATCGCCAGGCTGTTTTACGACGCGTCCGAAGGCGGCTTCGTGGGCCGGCACAGTTTTTTTCTGGAGGACATTCTTCACGATCGCGCCAAGCAGATGGTGATCGTGTTTTCGGTGCTGGCAATCGCCGGGTTTGCCGGGGCCTTTGTCTTTGAGCGGCTCAAACCCTATCGCCGGGAACTGGGCTGCCTGGTGCTGTCGCTGGCACTGGCCACCTCGTTCGTTTCACCGTTGAAGACGGTGACCGGGGTGCAATGCCCGTGGAGCGTCAAGGAGTTTGGCGGCCAGGAGACGTACAGCGAGCTGCTGAGCCCCAGGCCGCCGACCGACAAGCCTGGCCGTTGCTGGCCGGGCGGGCATGCGGCGACCGGGTTTGCGCTGTTTGCGTTGTTTTTTGCCCTGAGGGATCGCCGACCGCGGATAGCGCGCTCGGCGTTCATGTTTGCGCTGGGCCTGGGCACGGTGCTTTCGGTGAGCCGCACGATGCAAGGGGCGCACTTTCTTTCCCACAACGTGTGGACGGCAATTTTCAGCTGGCTGATTTGTTTGGGCGCCTATTACTTCCTGCTGTACCGGCCGGTGAAAACACCGCAGCCCGCCTTCCGCAAGCAGCCCGTGACGCCGTGATGAACAGCCCTTGCCTAGCCGGGGGCAAGGGCGCAACACTCTGCGCACTTTTTGGCAACGATCCTGCTGAGCCATGTCCGATACCCTGTTGCTGATCGAAGACGACCTGCCCCTGGCGGCACTGACGGCCGAGTTCCTGCGCGCCGAAGGCTTTACCGTCGCAGTGGAACACCGTGGCGACCACGCCGCCCAGCGTATCCAGGATGAACAACCGGCACTGTTGATCCTCGATGTGATGCTGCCGGGCATCGACGGTTTTACCCTGTGCCGACAGATTCGCGACCACTACCCTGGGCTGATCCTGATGATGACGGCACTGGACGAGAACGCCGAACAATTGGTGGGGTTTGCCGCCGGGGCCGACGACTACGTGGTCAAGCCAATCGACCCGCAACTGTTGCTGGCAAGGATCCGCTCGCTGCTGCGCCGCCATCCCCAGGCCCCCCGCAGTTACTACCAGTGGGGCGCTTTTCGGCTGGACCTGAACAACCACTTCGCCTGGCTTGGCGAGGCGCCCTTGCAGTTTTCGGTGGCCGAATTCGAGTTGCTCGCCATCTTTGCCCGCCATTGCGGCGTATTGCTGACCCGGGAAAAACTGCTCCAGCGCCTGCGCGGCCTGGAGTACGACGGGCTGAACCGATCGATTGATATGCGGGTGTCGCGCTTGCGCAAAAAGCTGATGAGCCTTGAGTGCCCCGTGACCATCCAGACCATCACGGCGCAGGGATACCTGTTCGTCGAAATCCCGACGGGGAGCCAGCATGCTGTCTAAAGTCCGCCCGTGGATGGCCATCGCGGCCGGCACCAGTTGGGCCGCCCTCACTTTTTACCTGTTGTGGTTGTGCTCGAACGCCTCGGTGTTTATCGGGGACTACAGTTTTCTGCGGCTGATGGCCGGGCCGGGTTATCTGGTTGCCGAGCAACTCAAGGCCTTGCCCGCCGAACAACGGGAGGCGCGCATCGAGTCACTGCAAGCACGCTTTCAGTACCCGGTGAGCCTGGTGAAAAAGGATGATATCGAGCTGCCGCCTGAAGCTATTGTGATGCTCGACCACCATCAGCCGGCGCAGAACAGTGATGAGGACGTCACCTACTTCCCGCTGGACGATGACACGGTGATTCAATTCGGCCCCTTGTGGGGAACCGCCGAAGTGAAGGACTTGCTGCAATATCCGGTGTACTGGGTGACCGCCTGTGTCGCCGGCCTGCCGGTACTGCTGTTTCTCTGGATTGCCCTGCGTGCCCGGCGCAAATACACCCATGACCTCGATGCCCTCAATGCCTGCATTGCTACCCTCGCCCGCTCGCCCAACACGCTGCTGCCCGCGATGAGCCAGGAGTGGGCGCCGCTGCTGCTGACCTTGCAACGGCACGCGCTGGATATCAGCTCGATGGGCGAACGCCACCGGGAGGTTTCCCAGGCGGTGTCCCACGAACTGCGCACCCCCCTGGCGCGGATGCGTTTTGCCCTGGCACTGCTGAGTAAAAGCGCCGACCTCGACACCCGCACCCGCCTGCAAGAGCGCCTGCACACCGATATCGAAGAGCTGGAGTCGCTGGTTCGCGCCAGCCTCGCCTTTGCCCGGCTGGCCGATGCACCCAGCGACCTGCAGCATGAGCCAATCAATCTCCATGCCTGGCTGCAGCAGGAGTTTGCCCTGCTGGACGGGCACCATCGCTTGCTGACCCTGGACACCGACCCGGCCGACCTGGAACTGATCGGCGACCGCGCCTTGCTGCATCTGATCGTGCGCAACCTGTTAAGCAACGCCATTAACTACGCCCGCGAACGGGTGAACGTCAGCGCTGCGTGCCAGGGCCAGCACCTGGTGCTGCATGTGGATGATGACGGCCCGGGCGTACTGCCGGAAAACCGCGAAAAGATCTTCGAACCCTTCGTGCGCCTGGCCATGGGCGGCGACGAGCCCAGCGGATTTGGCCTCGGCCTGGCACTGGCCAAGCGCGCCACCCACTGGCACGGTGGTGAGCTGTCGATCACCCGCAGCCCGTTGGGCGGCGCACGCCTGACCCTGACCCTGGCACTGCGCCCGGCCTAGGCTGTTACAGCCTGTGACAGTGGAACATCCGCGCTGCCGCTAACCTCGCGACCTTGCCCTTTGGATCAGGTTGGAGAGTCAGCTCATGCGTCACCCTAGACGGCATCTGCCCACGCTGCTGTTATCACTGTGCATGGCCGCCGGTTCATGGTCAGGCGGCGTTGCGGCCCAGAATGTCCACGCGCCCTACTACCCCGGCACCATCCTGCCCAATCGCCAGCCCCAGGCGATCATGGATCAACAACTGGTCACGTTCTACAAGGACTGGAAGGCGGTTTACCTGTCGGGGGAATGCGGCAGCGGCCGGTATTTCATCAAGGTCAACGCCGACCACAAACCCGTGGGTGGTGGCGCCGCGCCCAACACCATCACCGTGTCCGAGGCCCATGGCTACGGCATGCTGCTCACTGTGATGATGGCCGACTACGATGACCAGGCCCAACGGACTTTCGACGGCATGGTGCGCTACTTCCAGGATCACCCGGCAGCGTCCGATCCCGGCCTGATGGCCTGGAACCAGACCGAGGGATGCGGTGACTCCACCGACCCTTTCCGTGGCGACGTCAGTGCCACCGATGGCGACCTGGACATCGCCTACGCCCTGTTGCTGGCGGATCAGAAATGGGGCAGCGAGGGCTCCATTGACTATCGCAGCGAGGCCAACACGGTGATGGCGGCGATCATGAAACACGAGGTGCACCCCAGGACTCAGCACCTGATGCTCGGCGACTGGGCCGGTACCGACGGTGACGCAGAGCTTGAGTACACCACCCGCAGCTCGGACTTCATGCAGTCGCACCTCTACAGCTTTTTCACCATGACCGGGGACAAGCGCTGGCAGGCGGTGCGCGACAAGACCTATTCGATCATCAGTGACTTTACCCAACGGTACAGCGCCAACAGCGGGCTGGTGCCGGACTTCATCAGCCACCTGGACACCTCGATCACCCCGGCGCGGCCCGATCTGGTGGAAGGCCCATACGACGGCAGCTATTCGTGGAACGCGGCCCGCTACCCGTGGCGCATCGGCCTGGATTACCTGATGTACGGTGACCCGCGTGCGCTGTACACCTTGACCACCTTCAACCGCTGGGCACGCGCCACCACCCACGATGAGCCGGGCAACTTCAACAGTGGCTACCGAATCGACGGCAGTGCGATCGAGGAAGCGCACAATGAGCCGGCCTTTGTGGCGGCACTCGGGGTCAGCGCAATGATCAACCCCGACAATCAGCTGTGGCTCAATAACCTTTGGGACAACCTGCAACGCCGGTCCATCCGTGACCATGACTATTACGGCAATACCCTCAAACTGCTGGGCATGGTGGTCATGTCCGGCCATTGGGAGCGGCCCCAACCGGCGCCCCTCAAAAAAACCGCACACGTGCCTGTCCATCCGTCATCCGGCTCTGCGGCACCGGGACCCGTGGCATCTTTGCCGCCCGCCTCGCACCTGATGCTGGCTCGCGGCTTCATGTTCAAGAAACTGCTGGGGCGTCGCGGCGTCAGCTGAGGCGTGCGCGTAAAGAGAGACGCGGAGCGTCCCTGGCGGCATTCCCACGCAGAGCGTGGGAACGATCAGCATAAAAAAACCCCGCCTGCATCGCTGCAGGCGGGGTTTTTCAGTATCGGGGTAAGACTGGCTTACATCATGCCGCCCATGCCGCCCATACCGCCCATGTCTGGCATACCGCCGCCAGCTGGAGCATCTTCTTTGATCTCGGCGATCATTGCTTCAGTGGTGATCATCAAGCTGGCAATCGACGAAGCCGCTTGCAGAGCCGAACGAGTCACTTTAGCCGGGTCCAGGATGCCCATTTCGATCATGTCGCCGTATTCGCCGGTAGCAGCGTTGTAACCGAAGTTACCCGAACCCTGCTTGACCTTGTCGACCACTACGCTTGGCTCGTCGCCGGAGTTGGCAACGATCTGGCGCAGAGGTGCTTCAACAGCACGACGCAGCAGAGCGATACCGACGTCTTGGTCAGCGTTGTCGCCTTTCAGCTCGGAGATAGCCTGCAGAGCGCGAACCAGCGCCACGCCACCGCCAGGTACCACGCCTTCTTCAACGGCTGCACGGGTAGCGTGCAGGGCGTCTTCAACGCGGGCTTTCTTCTCTTTCATTTCAACTTCGGAACCCGCGCCAACCTTGATCACTGCAACGCCGCCGGACAGCTTGGCCAGACGCTCTTGCAGTTTTTCACGGTCGTAGTCGGAAGTGGTATCAGCCACTTGAGCGCGGATCTGGGTAACACGTGCCTGGATGTCAGCTTCAACACCAGCACCGTCGATCACGGTGGTGTTTTCCTTGGTCACGGTGACGCGCTTGGCATTACCCAGGTGTTCCAGGGTAGCGCTTTCCAGGCTCAGGCCGATCTCTTCGGAGATAACGGTACCGCCAGTCAAAACAGCGATGTCCTGCAGCATTGCCTTGCGACGATCGCCGAAACCAGGTGCCTTGACAGCAACCACTTTCACGATACCGCGCATGTTGTTCACAACCAGAGTCGCCAGGGCTTCGCCTTCAACGTCTTCGGAAACGATCAGCAGTGGGCGGCCGGCCTTGGCAACAGCTTCCAGAACTGGCAGCAGTTCACGGATGTTCGAGATCTTCTTGTCAACCAGCAGGATCAGCGGGCCGTCGAGCTCGGCGGTCATGGTGTCTGGCTTGTTGACGAAATACGGGGACAGGTAGCCACGGTCGAACTGCATGCCTTCAACAACCGACAGTTCGTTTTCCAGGCCCGAGCCTTCTTCAACGGTGATCACGCCTTCTTTACCGACTTTTTCCATGGCTTCGGCAATGATGTCGCCGATGGAGCTGTCGGAGTTGGCCGAGATGGTGCCGACCTGAGCGATTGCCTTGGTGTCAGCGCATGGCTTGGACAGGGACTTCAGCTCTTTGACAATGGCGATGGTCGCCTTGTCGATGCCGCGTTTCAGGTCCATCGGGTTCATGCCGGCAGCGACGGCTTTCAGGCCTTCGTTGACGATCGACTGAGCCAGGACGGTAGCGGTGGTGGTGCCGTCGCCTGCGTCATCGTTGGCACGGGAGGCAACGTCTTTGACCAGCTGCGCGCCCATGTTTTCGAAGCGATCTTTCAGCTCGATTTCTTTGGCGACGGAAACGCCGTCCTTGGTGATGGTCGGAGCGCCGAAGCTTTTCTCGATGATCACGTTAC
This sequence comes from Pseudomonas sp. W2I6, assembly GCF_030815935.1. Lineage (NCBI taxonomy): Bacteria > Pseudomonadati > Pseudomonadota > Gammaproteobacteria > Pseudomonadales > Pseudomonadaceae > Pseudomonas > Pseudomonas sp. W2I6. The sequence goes on from NZ_JAUSXJ010000001.1 coordinate 4,823,183, forward strand.
GGCCTTTAGGGCCCAGGGTCGCTTTTACTGCGTCAGCCAGGACGTTCACACCGGCGAGCATTTTCTTACGGGCGGAATCGCCGAATTTAACTTCTTTAGCAGCCATGATCGATATTCCTTAAATACTTTGTAGTAACGGGAAGATGAGCGGGGAAATCAGCCTTCCAGAACAGCGAGAATCTCGTTCTCAGCCATTACCAGCAGGTCTTCGCCGTCGATTTTCACAGTGTTGCTGCCGGAGTAAGGGCCGAAAACAACCTTGTCACCCACTTTCACAGCCAGCGCACGCACTTCACCGTTTTCCAGGGTCTTGCCTGGGCCAGCAGCGAGAATCACACCGTGGTTGGCTTTCTCAGCAGCCGAACCCGGCAGCACGATACCGCCAGCGGTTTTCTTTTCTTCTTCACTGCGACGGATGACGACGCGGTCATGCAGAGGACGAAGCTTGCTCATTGTCGATCTCTCCTAATTGTGTTTTTCATCGGCCGGTGTCAATTCCGGCTAGTTAAATTCCGGCGGTGCCGGTCGCGGTTCGCGGTGCGAAACGCGGAAGTCTGTCTGGTGTCGCCACCAGAAACCTTGCGGTGACCGTTACATAAGGGCGCATAAGCTTATTACAAGGGTACCGAGATGAAAATTTTTGTGTCGGGGGGCGTCTTCAAAAGCCGCACGGCACCCGCGGGTGCCGTGCCAGTGAGGGGATTACTTGGGGTCGCGGTGTTCGAACTCGCCTTCGATCACGTCACCCTCACGCCCCAGGGGCTGGCGCGGGGCCGGGCCGCCACGGGGTTGCAGGTCGTCGGCAAAGGCGCGCTGGCGAATGGCAGCCTCTTCGGCACGCTGGCGCATCTTGCCCGCCAGCACTTTGCGGGTGAACGGCAGCAACATCACCAGGCCAACCACATCGCTGATAAAGCCCGGCAGGATCAGCAGGCCACCGGCCAATGCCATCATCAGGCCTTCGAGCATGGTCTGGGCTGGCAGCTCGCCGCGATTCAGGCTTTCACGGGCGCGCAGCGCCGTGGCCAGGCCGGCGACGCGCAGCACCAGTACGCCGAGCATCGAGCCGAGAATGATCAGCAGCAGCGCCGGGAAAAACCCGATTGCCCCGCTGACTTGTACGAATACGAACAGCTCAAGCACCGGAAACAACAAAAAAAGCAACAAAAAAGGGCGCATCAAATGGTTCCTCAACGCAAGAATGCCTTGCTACTTCACCTTAGATGACGTCGCCGTTTCGTGAATTCAAGCTTCAGCGGCTGCTTTTTTCGGCCAGACCTCGGCGTGAGCCAGGAAAACCAAGGCTTCGCGTACTTGTGTCGGCGTGTTGCAAGGCTCGGCAAAGGGCAGCCAATAGAGGGCCTGGCCAATGCGCAAGTGCATGCCTTCGCTGTCGATACCGGCCAGTTGCGCAGGCTCGGAGGTCGGCAGGCCGGCCAGTTCGACATAGTGGGCAATCGCTTTGGTGTGGTCGCTGTTCATGTGCTCGACCATGCTCAGTTCGGCCTTGCCGGCAAACGGATTGGCCAGGGTCAGTTGGTCGACCCAGTGGATCGCGCCGAACCCGCCGATATAACGATGGCGCACCGGCTTGAGCACCCAGAAGTCAAAATCATGGGCCCTGTGGTAGTTCGCCGAGTCCGGGAAATAGCGGTAATAACGCTCGGCGGCGGCTTCAATCGCAGCGCCGTCTTCGAGCTTTTCGGCCTCGGCGAGGTAGGTCAGGCGCCCTACCGCTTGCACGTCGTCCGCCTCACGCTCACCGACCAGCAACGAGCACTTGGGGTCTTTCTGCAGGTTATGGGTGTGCTGGGCGATACGGCTGATCAGGATCAGCGGCCGGCCCTCGGCGTCCAGGCAATACGGCACCACCGAGCCAAACGGGAAACCGGGCATGGCCTTGGACAAGGTGGCGAGTGCCCCACGGTATTCCTTGAGCAGTAGTTCTCGGGCATTCTTGGCAACGTGCGCGCTCAACTTATGACTCCTTCGATAAATTTCGTCAAAAAAAAACCTGGATAGCCGCTTAATTCTGCCCACAGGACTTGCGAATGCATCTCAACGACAAAGTAATCATTATCACCGGCGGTTGCCAGGGTTTGGGCCGCTCCATGGCCGAGTATTTTGCCGCCAAAGGCGCCAACCTGGCGCTGGTGGACCTCAATCAGGAAAAACTCGACCAGGCGGTGGCCGCCTGCCAGGCCCATGGGGTGAAGGCACGCGCCTATCTGTGCAACGTGGCGAATGAAGAGCAGGTGACCCACACCGTGGCACAGATCGCCGAAGACTTCGGTGCGATCAACGGCTTGATCAACAACGCCGGGATCTTGCGTGATGGCTTGCTGCTCAAGGTCAAGGACGGCGAGATGACCAAGATGAGCCTGGCCCAGTGGCAGGCGGTGATCGATGTCAACCTCACCGGGGTGTTCCTGTGCACCCGTGAGGTGGCGGCGAAAATGGTGGAGCTGAAGAACCAGGGCACCATTATCAACATCTCGTCGATCTCGCGGGCCGGCAATGTCGGGCAGACCAACTACTCCGCCGCCAAGGCCGGTGTAGCGGCCGCCACTGTGACCTGGGCCAAGGAGCTGGCGCGCTACGGCATCCGCGTGGCGGGCATCGCACCGGGGTTTATCGAGACCGAGATGACCCTGGGCATGAAGCCTGAGGCCTTGGAGAAGATGACCGCCGGCATTCCCCTCAAGCGCATGGGGCGGCCTGAGGAGATTGCCCATTCAGCGGCGTATATCTTCGAGAACGACTACTACACCGGGCGGATTCTGGAAATGGACGGCGGGTTACGCCTTTAATTACCAGGCGGCTCGTTACCAGGCGACGCCGAACCCTGCGGTGTAGCGGGTCTTGCTCAACGCGCTTTCCGAGTCGCCACTAATAATGTCGCGCTCGGCCTTGAGGTTGAGGGAGGCCCACTCGGTAACTTTGTAGCGCAAGCCCATTTCCGCATCCAGGGAGTACTCGGACGGCCCGGCCAGCGGCTTGCCCACTTCGCCATTGGTGAAGAATTCAACGGTCTTGCCCACCAGGTAGCGGTTGTAGTTCCACTTCATGGCCAGCGAATAGAAGTTGTCCTTGCCGCCGTCCTGGTATTCATAGTCAGTGCGGTTGACCAGCGAACCGAGGGAGAACGCGCCCAGTTCGTCATCCCAGAATTGGTAGCCCGGGCCGGTACCCACGGTGCGCTGGCGGGACAGGTCCTCGACCTTGTCGCGCTTGTAGGTCAAGCGGCCCTGCCAGAACCAGTGTTCGGTAATAAACCGGTCCAGGTCGTACTCCAGCGCCCAGTTGTCGGTGGTGGTCACGTCGTCCTGGAATTCGCGGTTGTATTCGCCCTCGGCGGTATGGCGCCACTGGCCATGGCGGGCAGTGGTCTTGAAGTCGATGTCGTAGTCGTTGGTGTCGTTTTCCGCGCGCTTGTAGTCCAGCGCCATATCGACATTGCCCTTCCACACCAGGTCCTCGATCACCGGCTTGGGCTTGATGATCTGCTGGATGCTCGCCAGGTCGACAGTCTTGGGCGCCTCGCCGTTGGCCAGGATGACCTTGCCATCGTCGGCCGGCTGCAGGGACTTGGCCTTCTCACCGCTGTAGGCATCCTGCTTGACCAGCAATTCCTGATCGCTCTCCAGGGTCTTGACCTGCTTCCAGTCCACCGGTATCGCGCCGGCATAGTCGGTCTGGATCAGCAGCTTGCCGCCGTCGAAAACCTTGATCTTGCCGGTCAGGCGGTCACCGTTCTTCAACCAGACGGTGTCGGCGAGCAACGGGGTGGAGGCGCTGAAGACAGCGAGGCACAGCAGGGTTCTGGACAACATAAGCGGATATGGGGCTCGAGTTTGACGAAAAAACGGGCATTATCGGGGTGGATAACTTCTTAGCAAGGACTGACTCGGGTATTCGTATCGAGTTCCGCTCTCAGCCCCCATTTTGCAGAAATTTCTTACAAATAGACGGATATTTTCATCGGATATGCCACCGTGAACGAACTGACCGACGCTCCGCAAAGCCCCGCTGAAATGCGCCGCACCGTGCTGTACCTGACCCTCGCCCAAGTGCCCGAAGGCTGCGTGATCAGCTACGGGGAGCTGGCACACCTCGCCGGTTTGGGTCGCGCCGCACGTTGGGTGGGTCGCACCCTGAGCCAACTGCCCGAGGACACCAAACTGCCCTGGCATCGCGTGCTGGGTGCCGGTGGTCGGATAAGTCTGCCGGTGGGCAGTGCCTCGGGTGACGAGCAACGTGCGCGTTTGCGCGGCGAAGGCGTCAGCATCCTGAACAATCGTGTTGATATTCAGCGTCATGGCTGGCGCCCGGTAGAGCACAGCGGTTAGAGTGCGCGCTTTATTTGCGTAATTCTGAGGCAGACTCCAGCCCATGCCCCGTAAAACCTGGCGCGCCGCGCTCGCCGCCTATGCCAGCCCCTCGACGTTAGTGCTGTTGCTGCTCGGCTTTGCTGCCGGCTTGCCTTACATGTTGGTGTTCTCGACGCTCTCGGTATGGTTGCGCGAGGCCGGCGTGGCCCGCGAAACCATCGGTTATGCGAGCCTGATCGGCCTGGCCTATGCCTTCAAGTGGGTCTGGTCGCCCCTGCTCGACCAATGGCGCCTGCCACTGCTCGGCAAGCTCGGACGTCGTCGCTCCTGGCTGGTACTGTCCCAGACGCTGGTGATCCTCGGATTGATCGGCATGGGTTTCTGTGATCCGCAAAAGCATCTGTCCTGGCTGATCGCCATCGCCGTGATCGTGGCCTTCGCTTCCGCCACGCAAGACATCGCCGTAGACGCCTACCGCCTGGAAATCGCCAGCGACAGCCAGCAGGCCGCGCTTGCCGCCAGCTATATGTCCGGTTATCGCGTGGCCGCGCTGCTTGCCACCGCAGGTGCGCTGTTTTTTGCCGAAGGCTTCGGTTCCACCGGGTTCAACTACAAGCACTCGGCATGGGCCGGTACGTACGTGCTGTTTGGTGCACTGATGGTGCCTGCGCTGCTCACCACGCTGTTCATGCGCGAACCCAATGTGCCGCTGCGTACCCAATTGCAGGCCGGGCGCTACAGCTTTGCTCACCAGCTGGTCTCGGTGTTCGTGTTGATCGTGCTGCTGGTGTCGGTACCGGCGATGTTCACCCAGCTGTACAACACTGACTTCGCCAGCGTGCTGTTCCATGGGGTCAGCCTGCTGGACCTGCTGCTGGAAGATCGCGCGTTCCTGCGGGCCATCCTCTACATCATCCTGACCACGCTGTGCCTGTCGACCATGGGCCGCCGGGGCCTGGCGCCGGTGCTCACGCCGGTCAACGATTTTATCCTGCGCTACCGCTGGCAGGCCTTCCTGCTGTTGGGGCTGATTGCCACCTACCGCATGTCGGACACGGTAATGGGCGTAATGGCCAACGTGTTCTATATCGACCAGGGCTTTACCAAGGACCAGATCGCCGGTGTCAGCAAAGTCTTCGGCCTGATCATGACCCTGCTGGGCGCCGGCATGGGTGGCCTGTTGATCGTGCGCTTCGGGATTCTGCCGATCCTGTTCATTGGCGGCATTGCATCGGCCGGCACCAACCTGCTGTTCGTGATGCTCGCCGACATGGGCCCGGACCTGCAGATGCTGATTTTCACCATTTCCCTGGATAACTTCAGTTCAGGCATGGCGACCTCGGCGTTTGTCGCGTACCTGTCGAGCCTGACCAACCTGAAGTTCTCCGCCACCCAATACGCCCTGCTCAGTTCGATCATGTTGCTGCTGCCGCGCTTGATCGGCGGGTATTCGGGGGTGATGGTCGAGAAGTTCGGTTACCACAACTTCTTCATGATCACCTGCCTGCTGGGTGTGCCGACGCTGGTCCTGATCGCCTTGCACTGGTTTCAGGAAAGCCGGCGGATTCGCTTGAATCCTCCCGAGGAAAACGAATCACTGTAGGAGCTGGCTTGCCTGCGATTGCATCACCGCGGTGTAACTGACACACCGTGTTGCCTGCATCGCAGGCATGCCAGCTCCCACAGAAGCCCTGCTCCAGCAACCAGATGCCTGTACGTCGGCAGCAAGCGCCCGTACAATCCCAAGTCATTTCAAGTCCAAGCAACCGACAACGGCCTACCATGCGCACCAGTCAATATTTGCTCGCCACACAGAAAGAAACGCCTTCCGACGCGGTCGTGATCAGCCATCAGCTGATGCTGCGCGCCGGCATGATCCGCAAACTGGCCTCGGGCCTGTACACCTGGCTGCCCATGGGCTTGAAGGTGATGCGCAAGGTCGAAGCCATCGTTCGTGAAGAAATGAACGCTGCCGGCTCTCTGGAAGTGTTGATGCCGAGCACCCAACCGGCTGAGCTGTGGCAGGAATCCGGGCGCTGGGAAGAGTACGGCCCTGAATTGCTGCGCTTCAAGGATCGTCATGGCCGGGACTTCTGCGCCGGCCCGACCCACGAAGAAGTGATCACCGACCTGATGCGCAACGAGTTGAGCAGCTACAAGCAGCTGCCCCTCAACCTGTATCAGATCCAGACCAAGTTCCGTGACGAAATCCGCCCACGCTTCGGTTTGATGCGCGGCCGCGAATTCATCATGAAGGACGCCTATTCGTTCCACGCTGACCAGGCGTCCCTGCAGGTCACCTACGACCGCATGCACACCGCCTACTGCAATGTGTTCACGCGCCTGGGCCTGAAATTCCGCCCGGTTGAAGCGGACAACGGCTCCATCGGCGGTGCCGGCTCCCACGAGTTCCACGTGCTGGCCGAGTCCGGTGAAGACGACATCGTGTTCAGCAACGGTTCCGACTACGCGGCAAACATCGAGAAAGCCGAAGCCGTGCCACGGGAAACTTCCCGCCCTGCGCCAAGCGAAGAGCTGCGCCTGGTGGACACGCCCGAGACCAAGACCATCGCGGCCCTGGTGGAAAAATTCAATCTGCCGATTGAAAAGACCATCAAGACCCTGATCGTGCGCGCCGAGGAAGAAGGCAAGCTGATCGCCCTGGTAATCCGTGGCGACCACGAGCTCAACGAAATCAAGGCCGCCCAGCAGCCAGGCGTTGCCAGCCCGCTGGTCATGGCCACCGACGCCGAACTGCGTGACGCCATTGGCGCCGGTGCCGGTTCCCTCGGCCCGCTGAACCTGCCACTGCCGATCATCATCGACCGTTCGGTTGAGCTGATGAGCGACTTCGGCATCGGTGCCAACATCGATGACAAGCACTACTTTGGCGTGAACTGGGAACGTGACCTGCCGGTTCCGACCGTGGCCGACCTGCGCAACGTGGTGGCCGGCGACCCAAGCCCGGACGGCAAGGGCACCCTGGAAATCAAGCGCGGCATCGAAGTCGGGCACATCTTCCAGCTGGGCAACAAGTACAGCAAGGCGATGAAGTGCGAAGTGCTGGGCGAGAACGGCAAGCCGATCACCCTGGAAATGGGCTGCTACGGCATTGGCGTATCCCGCGTGGTTGCGGCTGCCATCGAGCAGAACAACGACGAGAAAGGCATCATCTGGAGCGACGCCCTGGCGCCATTCCAGATTGCCCTGGTACCGCTGCGCTACGAAACCGAGCAAGTACGCGAAGCCACCGACAAACTGTATGCCGAACTCACGGCTGCCGGTTTTGAAGTGCTGCTGGATGATCGGGACAAGAAAACCAGCCCGGGCATCAAGTTCGCCGACATGGAACTGATTGGCATCCCGCACCGGATCGTGGTCAGTGACCGCGGCCTGGCCGATGGCAATCTGGAATACAAGAGCCGGACCGAAGCCGAGGCCCAACCGTTGCCGGTGGCTGACGTGCTGTCTTTCCTTCAGGCGCGTATTCGTCGCTGAAAACCAGATCAAGAGTCGTCATGTTCAAGCGAAACACCATAGCCCTGGGGGGCGCCACGTTATGTGGCGCCCTGCTGGTCAGCGGCTGCGCCAACCAAATGTCGCAACGCAGCGAGCACGAGGAACGCATCGAGCGCAAATTGCTCGATCACAGCCTGCAGATCGACGTGGGCGAGCCGAAGGTGCTGGAGCTGCCGCAACGCCGGGTGCGCATTCACGAGCAAAAGACCTTTGAGGTCACCGAGTTCGAAGTTACCCGTCGCTACGACCGCTACACGCCCTACCAGCCCTGGCGCAAACTCTATGAGATGCCCCTGGGCGCGGTCGCGCTCGTGGCGGGCGTCGGCGCCAACGTGGCGAATGTGTTTGCCCTGGGCAACCTGCCTGCCAGCATGACCCGGGATTGGCTCAGCTATGGCGTGGACGGGCTCAACCCGTTCATGAACGTGCAATCCAACGGCCGTGCGCAACAGAACCTGGCGGGTATCGATGAAGTCCAGCGCGACAAGCGCGTGGAGTATTCGAGCCTGCCCTGGAGCGAGCGCCCGGTACAGGTGACTGCCGGCAAGCAAACCCATGAGCTGACCACCGACCGCGATGGCGTGCTGCGCCTGAACCTGTTGGACAGCCCGTTTGCCGAGCAGGACCTGAACCGCATCAGCACCCTGAAGATCAGTGTTGAAGATGCCCAGGATGACGTGCACTCGGACTCATCCCTGGCCATCAGCGGCACCCTGCGGGGCAAATTGCTCGAAGCTCACGGTTTGATCTATGACGACCTGGAAGACGACGAGGTCAACGAGTGGGTGCACCGGGTCAAGCGCCTGTCGGAGCTGGGCCTGGAAGAAGAAGCCAGCGAGCTGGAACAGAGCCTGATCGAACTGACCCGCAATGATCCGGAGTTGCAGCAGGAATTCCTGCAGGCCTTGACCAAGGATGCCGGACGCCTGGTGGCGGACCCCGGGGCACGCTGAAGCCTTTAAATGTGGGAGCGGGCTTGCTCGCGAATGCGGCGTGTCAGCCAGCACATGCGTCAACTGACACACCGCATTCGCGAGCAAGCCCGCTCCCACATTTGGTTTTCGGTTCCTACCAGGGGAATTGGAGCTGCTCGTTGCCGTTGCTCAAATCCAGCAAACGCACCCCTATTCCCAGCAATCGCACCGGCTTGTCGCCGCGATTGAACGCCTGGGTCAGCAACTGCCGGTAACTCTCCAGGTCCCGCCCTGCCCCCGCCTGCTCCAGGGTCGTCTGGGTAAAGTCGTGAAACTTCACTTTGACGAACGGCTTGCCCGCCCGATAACTGCTGTCGATGCGCGCCATGCGCCCGGCCAGGGTGTCCATCAGCTCCGGCAGTTTTTCCAGGCAACTGGGCAAGTCCGGCAGGTCGACATCGTAGGTATTTTCCACGCTGATGGATTGCCGGCGGCTGTCGTTCTGCACCACACGGTCATCAATCCCACGCGCCAGGCTCCAAAGCCGCTCGCCAAAACTGCCGAACTCTCGCACCAGCGCCAACTTGTTCCACTCCCGCAGTTGCAGGCAGTCCTCGATCCCCAGCCGCGCCAGCTTGTCGGCCGTCACCTTGCCCACGCCGTGGAGCTTTTTCACCGGCAGCGCCGAGACAAAGTCTTCCACCTGGTCGGGGGTGATCACAAACAGTCCGTTGGGCTTTTTCCAGTCGCTGGCGATCTTGGCGAGAAACTTGTTCGGCGCCACGCCCGCGGAAACGGTGATGTGCAACTGGTTGGAGACCCGCCGGCGAATGTCCTGGGCAATGCGCGTGGCACTGCCGCCGAAATGCGGGCTGTCGGAGACGTCCAGGTAGGCTTCGTCCAGGGACAACGGTTCGATCAGGTCGGTGTAGTCGCGAAAGATCGTCTGGATTTCCTTTGATGCTTCTTTATAAGCATCCATGCGCGGCTTGACGATGGTCAGGTCCGGGCACAGCTTCAGGGCATGGCGGGACGACATGGCCGAACGCACACCATAAGCCCGTGCTTCATAGTTGCAGGTGGCGATCACCCCGCGACGGTCTGCCGAACCGCCGACCGCCAGGGGCTTTTGCGCCAGGGTCGGGTCGTCGCGCATCTCGATGGCGGCGTAGAAGCAATCACAGTCGACGTGGATGATTTTGCGCTGCGTCATATATAAGGCAGTGGTTCTGGGCAGAAAACGGACAGGCCGGCAGTATCTCACTCACACCTGTATATAGCACCAGTAGTTTGAATCTTCCGCTTAAGCGGTAGGAAAATTCGCAGGTGAATTCATTTTCTCAATCGAAACACACCCCCCAATAGAGCTGAAAGCCTCGGCCAGACTGGCCCCGCGGCCTATCAAGGGGCCACCTTGGAGAGCTAACCGATTGAACCACAAGCGCTTTTCTTTGAATCAGCGGTTGACACACTCGCGTTCCTCTGTAGAATGCCGACACACAGACGCGGGATGGAGCAGTCTGGTAGCTCGTCGGGCTCATAACCCGAAGGTCGTCGGTTCAAATCCGGCTCCCGCAACCAAACATCAAAAAAGGCTACTCGAAAGAGTGGCCTTTTTTGTGCCTGTCTGTTTTAGCCCTCGTTTCGATTGTCTGACAAAAAACCTTTCCCAATCGCGCACTTACCGCACCCGCGTGACAATCCGACGCTAAATTGCACTTATTTGACCCATCGTTCGATTAACGGTTGACACCCCGCCGTTGCTCTGTAGAATGCCGCCACACAGACGCGGGATGGAGCAGTCTGGTAGCTCGTCGGGCTCATAACCCGAAGGTCGTCGGTTCAAATCCGGCTCCCGCAACCAAACATCAAAAAAGGCTGCTCGAAAGAGTGGCCTTTTTTGTATCTGACGAAAAAGTCCTTTTGAAACAATGGCATGGCATCTTTCATGAAACCGTACACGGTTTGTAGAGTCCATCTCATTGCAAGCTATGCTAAGTCTTCAAGCACTGTCCTTCTACGACCAATGGGCGCTGTCGCCGCACTTCGCGATACGCGTTAATATTTGTAATTATTTTGTCCATAGGGATTGGTAACTTGGCTGGATACCTCCATCCTGTCGCGCACAATCCACGAGGTGATTGATGCGCGCCAACTCGTCTGAACCACAAGACTCTGTCACAGCGACACAACCGATCACTCCCACCCGTTTGCGCTGGCTGGATCTGTTGAGCAAATACCGCCAACCCATCGGGCTGGCCGTCACCTTGTTGCTGTTCGCAATCGCCCTTATTGCCTGTCGCCACCTGTTGCTTGAACTGGATCTGTACGCGCTCCACGATTCAATCCTTGAAGTACCCAAGCCTGCACTGCTGGGTGCGTTCGGTGCTGCTGTCGCCGGCTTTATCATTTTGTTGGGCTATGAATTTTCCGGTGCCCGTTATGCCGGCGTGAAGCTGCCTGCCAAGACTCTGGCCTACGGCGGCTTTACCGCATTCGCCATCGGTAACGCGATTGGTCTGTCGATGCTCTCGGGCGGCTCGGTACGCTACCGTTTATATGCACGGTATGGCATCGGCGCTTCGGAAGTGGCGCGCATGACCGTGTTTGCCAGCCTGGCCCTGGGTTGCGCCCTGCCGCCGCTCGCTGCGCTGGCCACCCTGAGCAACCTGCCTGCCGCGTCCAATGCCCTGCATCTACCTGCCAGCCTGCTCGGCGGCATCGCCGGTGCTGTGTTGCTGTTAACAGCCGCACTGTGCATCGGCATCTACCGCCGCCGCCTGCCGGAACAACCGTATCCGGACAACCTGCTGGTCAGGGCCGGGCGTCGCACCTTGCGCCTGCCGGGCCGTCGCCTGACCTTCCTGCAACTGATCATCACTGCCCTCGACGTGGCTGCGGCCGCTACCGTGCTGTATATGCTGCTGCCGGAAGCGCCGCCCTTTGGCCCGTTCCTGCTGGTGTACCTGCTGGCCCTGGCCGCCGGTGTGCTCAGCCATGTACCCGGTGGCGTCGGGGTGTTCGAAGCAATCCTGCTGGCTGCCTTCGCCGACAAGCTCGGTGCCGCGCCACTGGCGGCCGCACTGCTGCTGTACCGGATGATCTATGTGGTGCTGCCGCTGTTGATCGCTTGTGTGTTCCTGCTGGTCAATGAAGCCCAGCGCCTGTTCCATACGCAACAAAGCCTGCGCGCGGCCTCGGGCCTCGCTGCGCCGATCCTGGCCGTACTGGTTTTTTTGTCAGGCGTGGTCCTGCTGTTTTCCGGCGCAACCCCGGAAATCGACTCACGCCTGGAAAACATCGGCTTCCTGATTCCTCATCGCCTGATTGACGCGTCGCACTTTGGTGCCAGCCTGATCGGCGTGCTCTGCCTTCTGTTGGCCCAGGGCCTGCGTCGACGGTTGTCCGCGGCGTGGATGCTGACCATGGTGCTGCTGCTGACCGGCGCCCTGCTCTCCCTGCTCAAGGGTTTCGACTGGGAAGAAGCCAGCCTGATGACCATGACGGCGGTGCTGCTGGCGATCTTCCGGCGCTCGTTCTATCGCGCCAGCCGCCTGACCGAACTGCCGTTCTCGCCGCTGTACCTGGTGGCCAGCGTGTGCGTACTCGGTGCGTCGATCTGGCTGCTGTTGTTCGCCTACCAGGACGTGCCCTACAGCCATCAGTTGTGGTGGCAGTTCACCCTCGACGCCAACGCCCCGCGTGGCCTGCGCTCGCTGCTGGGCGCGGCCGTGGTGCTGGTGGTGGTGTCGCTGACCTGGCTGCTGCGTACCGCGCGCCCGATCATCCACTTGCCGACACCGGATGAGCTGGAGCGCGCCACCAAGATCCTGATGAACTCTGCACAACCCGACGGCGGCCTGGCGCTGACCGGCGACAAGGCCCTGCTGTTTCATCCCAACGACGAAGCGTTCCTGATGTACGCTCGTCGCGGTCGCAGCCTGGTGGCCTTGTACGATCCGATTGGCCCGACCCTGCAACGGGCCGAGATGATCTGGCAGTTCCGCGACCTGTGCGACATTCACCACGCCCGCCCGGTGTTCTACCAGGTGCGCGCGGAGAACCTGCCGTACTACATGGACATCGGCCTCACCGCGATCAAACTGGGTGAAGAAGCCCGGGTCGACCTCAAACGCTTTGACCTGGAAGCCAAGGGCAAAGAGATGAAGGACCTGCGTTACACCTGGAACCGCGGGACCCGTGATGGCTTGTCCCTGGAGATCCACGAACCCGGCCAGGCCCCGATGGAGGAGTTGAAAGTCATCTCCGACGCATGGCTAACCGGCAAGAACGTGCGGGAAAAAGGCTTTTCCCTTGGACGATTCAGCGACGACTACCTCAAGCACTTTCGTATTGCGATCATTCGCTTCGAAGGGCGCCCGGTAGCGTTTGCGAACCTGCTTGAGACCTACAGCCATGACCTGGCCAGTCTCGACCTGATGCGTGCGCACCCGGACGCGCCGAAACTGACCATGGAATTCATGATGGTCGGCCTGATTCAACATTATAAGAACCATGGCTACGCCCGCTTCAGCCTCGGCATGGTGCCGTTGTCGGGCCTGCAACCACGACGTGGCGCCCCGCTGACCCAACGCCTGGGCTCGATGGTGTTCCGCCGTGGCGAGCAACTGTATAACTTCCAAGGCTTGCGCCGCTTCAAAGACAAGTTCCAGCCTGACTGGGAACCCCGTTATATGGCCGTGCCCGCAGGACTTGATCCGCTGGTGGCACTGGCCGACACCGCCGCCCTGATTGCGGGCGGCTTGACTGGATTGGTGAAACGCTGATGATTCGACGCTCCTGGCGGTATGTATTGGCATTCTTGGTGGTACTGGCACTGATCCTCGGTGGCGGCTACTGGTACTGGAACCGCCCTGCACCGCAACCGACTCTGGAACAACTGCCACAGGCTGACGGCACGGTCCTGACCCGCGTTACCCCGGGTACCGCGCCCAAGGCCCGCGTGGCCGTGGCCGTGCTGGCCGACGAAACCCTGACCGACAGCCAACTGATCGCCCTGAGCCAGGGCGGCGCAGCGCAGATCGTCCAGGTAATCCTGCCCAAGGATGACTGCAAGCTGCAGGAACAAGCCCTGCAAACCGCCCTCGGCCAGCTCGCCGGCCCGGCGACCCTGGTCAGCGGCATCGGCCCTGGCGCATCCCTCGCCTGGCGCTGGCTGGCCGCACAGAACGACGACAAGGCCAATGCCATCTCCGTCGGCTTCGCGCTGGCGCAGCCAGGCTGCAACGACCCGTTGCCGAAGACTTCGGCCCACGGTAGCTGGCTGGTGGCCTGGAACGATAACCCTGACGATGATGCTGCCAGTTTCGTACGCGACACGCCGCGTGCTACCACCAGCATCAGCGACTACGACGTTCACTACCCGCAAGTGCTGAACAACGAGCTGCGCAAGCAACTGGTGGGCTCGGACAACGGCGGCCTGGCAATTCCGGTGGTCGAAGTGCCGGCTGGCCAGGCCAAGGACACCGTCACCCTGTTTCTCTCCGGTGACGGCGGCTGGCGTGACCTGGACCGCGACGTGGCCGGTGAAATGGCCAAGATCGGCTACCCGGTGGTGGGCATCGACACCCTGCGCTACTACTGGCAGCACAAGACCCCGGAACAAAGCGCCAAGGACCTCGCCGAGCTGATGCAGCACTACCGGCAGAAATGGGGCACCAAGCGCTTCGTGCTGACCGGCTACTCGTTCGGCGCCGACGTGCTGCCGGCCATCTACAACCGCCTGCCGGAAAACGAGCAGCAGCGTGTAGACGCGATCATCCTGCTGGCCTTCGCCCGCACCGGCAGCTTCGAGATCGAAGTGGAAGGCTGGCTGGGCAACGCCGGCAAGGAAGCTGCGACCGGCCCGGAAATGGCCAAGCTGCCGGCCGACAAGGTGGTGTGCATCTACGGTGCCGAAGAAGTCGACGAGAGTGGCTGCACCGACAAGACCGCTGTCGGCGAAGCCGTGAAGCTGCCTGGCGGCCATCACTTCGACGAGAACTACCCGGCGCTGGCCAAGCGTCTGGTAGACATCATCGAGAAGCGCCAGGGCAAGACCCCGGCCGAATAAGCGCCCACAAAAAAGCCCCCGCTGCCGCAAGGCACCGGGGGCTTTTTGTTGGGCTTACATTTCTACTTGAGTGCCGAGCTCGATCACCCGGTTAACCGGCAACTTGAAGAAGCGCAGGTTGCCGTTGGCGTTCTTCAGCATGAACGCGAACAGCCCTTCGCGCCAACGCGCCATGCCTTTGATGCGGGACGCGATCACGGTTTCGCGGCTGAGGAAGTAGGTGGTGCGCATCGGGCTGAAGTCCAGGTCATCCAGATGGCATAGCTTCAGCGCTTCGGGCACGTCCGGTTCATCGACGAAACCAAAGTGCAGGATCACCCGGAAGAAGCCCTCGCCATAGGAATCGACCTCGAAACGACGCTGGGCCGGTACACGCGGGATGTCTTCGTAGACTACCGTCAACAGCACCACCTGCTCATGCAGCACCTGGTTATGCAGCAAGTTATGCAGCAAGGCATGGGGCACGGCATCCGGGCGTGCGGTCAGGAACACCGCCGTGCCTTGCACGCGATGCGGCGGCTGCACACGGATACTGCTGATAAAGATCGGCAGCGGCAGCCCACCTTCGTCCAGCCGGTCCACCAGCAGCTCCTTGCCGCGCTTCCAGGTGGTCATGAGGATAAACAACACAATCCCCGCCAATACCGGAAACGCACCACCCTGCACGATCTTCGGCACGTTGGCGGCAAAGAACAGCCCATCCACCAATAGGAAACCGATCAACACCGGGATAGCCAGTACCGGCGGCCATTTCCACAGCAACAGCATCACCGCCGACACCAGAATGCTGGTGATCAACATGGTGCCCGTCACCGCCACACCGTAGGCCGAAGCCAGGGCGTTGGAGGACTCGAAGCCCAGCACCAGCAGGATCACGCCCACCATCAGTGACCAGTTCACCGCGCCGATGTAGATCTGGCCTTGCTCGGCGCTGGAAGTGTGCTGGATATGCATGCGCGGGATGTAACCGAGCTGGATCGCCTGACGGGTCAGGGAGAACGCCCCGGAGATCACCGCCTGGGAAGCAATCACGGTGGCCAAAGTGGACAACGCCACCAGCGGGACCAGAGCCCACTCCGGTGCCAGCAGGTAGAACGGGTTGCGGGCTGCCTCTGGATTTTCCAGCAGCAGCGCGCCCTGGCCAAAGTAGTTAAGCACCAACGCCGGCAGCACCAGGGCGAACCAGGCACGGGCAATCGGCTTGCGTCCGAAGTGGCCCATGTCGGCATACAGCGCCTCGGCGCCGGTCAATGCCAGTACCACCGCACCGAGAATCGCCACGCCCATGCCAGGGTGAACGATGAAGAAGCGCACGCCCCACACAGGGTTGAGGGCGTTGAGCACCTCAGGGTGCTGGATGATTCCATGGATGCCCAGGCCGGCCAACACCAGGAACCACAGCACCATCACCGGGCCGAACAGCTTGCCGATGCGGTCAGTGCCATGTTTCTGGATCAGGAACAGCCCCACCAGCACCACCAGCGAAAGCGGCACCACCCAGCGCTCAAGGCCATCAAACGCCAGTTCCAGGCCTTCGACCGCCGACAATACCGAGATCGCCGGGGTGATCATGCTGTCGCCGTAAAACAGCGCCGCACCGATCAGGCCGAGAATCACCAGCACCGAACGCAACTTGGGGTAAGGTGCCGCCGCCCGCCGGGCCAAAGCCGTCAGGGCCATGATGCCGCCCTCGCCCTGGTTATCCGCGCGCAGGATAAACAGCACGTACTTGATCGAAACGACCCAGACCAGCGACCAGAAAATCAGCGCCAGGATCCCGAAGACCCCGTCGTGATTGACCTGAACCCCATAACCGCCAGCAAACACCTCTTTAAGGGTGTAGAGCGGGCTGGTGCCGATATCGCCGTAAACCACCCCCACTGCCGCCACCAGCATGCCGATCGGCTTTGCGTTGGACTGCTCGGCACCTGCTGCCTGACTACTTGCCTGACCCATCAACCACTCCTGCCCTTTATAAACAGCGCGCCTGCTGCGGGCGCCTATGCTGTCCACAGCATGCGCTGTTTTACTTCTCGTTACAGACGATTTATTGACCGAGGAAATTCACTCAGGTGCAACGGCGCGAAGCATAGCGCAGCACTCGTCGTATTTCCCTGCATAAAGCTGGTCAAGAGCGATTCCCGTCGCTAGAATTGCGCACTTTTTGATCAGAGGCACACCAAGTGCCCATCCGCCACCTTTCGTGCACGACGGGCGGCGTCATTCAATACCGAGGTTAGACATGTCCACCACCATCGCAAAAGCCAACCCCAAGGTCGGCTTTGTATCCCTGGGTTGCCCAAAGGCTCTGGTCGACTCCGAACGCATCCTTACGCAACTGCGCATGGAAGGCTATGACGTCGTGTCCACCTACCAGGACGCGGACGTGGTGGTGGTCAACACCTGCGGCTTCATCGACTCGGCCAAGGCCGAGTCCCTGGAAGTGATCGGCGAAGCCATCAAGGAAAACGGCAAGGTGATCGTCACCGGCTGCATGGGCGTGGAAGAAGGCAACATCCGCAACGTGCACCCAAGCGTGCTGGCCGTGACCGGCCCGCAGCAGTACGAGCAAGTGGTCAACGCCGTGCACGACGTAGTGCCGCCGCGCCAGGACCACAACCCGCTGATCGACCTGGTGCCGCCGCAGGGCATCAAGCTGACGCCGCGCCACTACGCCTACCTGAAGATTTCCGAAGGCTGCAACCACAGCTGCAGCTTCTGCATCATCCCGTCGATGCGCGGCAAACTGGTGAGCCGCCCGGTGGGCGACGTGCTGGACGAGGCCCAGCGCCTGGTCAAATCCGGCGTGAAAGAGCTGTTGGTGATCTCCCAGGACACCAGCGCCTACGGCGTCGACGTCAAATACCGCACTGGCTTCTGGAACGGCGCGCCGGTGAAAACCCGCATGACCGAACTCTGCGAAGCCCTGAGCAGCCTCGGCGTATGGGTGCGCCTGCACTACGTTTACCCATACCCGCACGTTGACGAGCTGATCCCGCTGATGGCCGCCGGCAAGATCCTGCCGTACCTGGACATCCCGTTCCAGCACGCCAGCCCGAAAATCCTCAAGGCCATGAAACGCCCGGCCTTCGAAGACAAGACCCTGGCGCGCATCAAGAACTGGCGCGAGATCTGCCCGGACCTGATCATCCGCTCCACCTTCATCGTCGGCTTCCCCGGCGAAACCGAAGAAGACTTCCAGTACCTGCTGGACTGGCTGACCGAGGCCCAGCTGGACCGCGTCGGCTGCTTCCAGTACTCGCCGGTGGAAGGTGCTCCGGCCAACCTGCTGGACGCTGCCATCGTGCCGGACGACGTCAAGCAGGACCGTTGGGAGCGCTTCATGGCGCACCAGCAGGCCATCAGCTCGGCGCGCCTGCAACTGCGCATCGGCCGTGAGATCGAAGTACTGATCGACGAAGTCGACGAGCAAGGCGCTGTAGGCCGCTGCTTCTTCGATGCACCGGAAATCGACGGTAACGTGTTCATCGACGATGCCAGCGGCCTGAAGCCGGGCGACAAGGTCTGGTGCACCGTGACCGACGCCGACGAGTACGACCTGTGGGCTGAAAAACGCGCATAAGGTGTAAAGAATTGAAAAAGCCCTGCCTCTGGACAAGATGCGGGGCTTTTTTAGGTCTATCGTTTTGCCCATCGGCGCCAATCATCGGCAAGGAGCAGCGGGCATGCGTCAGCATTCGGTTATCCATACACCCAAATCCAGCGACTATCAGGAACTGACCCGCATCTGGGAGGCTTCGGTGCGGGCCACCCATGACTTCCTGCCGGACAGTTACATCGAGTTGCTGAAAAACCTGGTGCTGACCCGCTACCTCGACGCGGTGATGCTGATCTGCACCAAGGACTCGCGCCAGCGCATCACCGGGTTTGCCGGGGTGGCCGCGGGCAAGGTCGAGATGCTGTTTATCGACCCCGAGCACCGTGGCCAGGGCCTGGGCCGGCAATTGCTGCGCTATGCCATCGAGTCGATGAATGCCGATCAACTGGACGTCAACGAACAGAACCCGCAGGCCCTGGGCTTTTACTTCAAGCAAGGCTTTGAGGTGATCGGACGCACGGACCATGACGGCATGGGCCAGCCTTATCCGTTGCTGCACATGCGTTTGCGCCAGGCCCAGCCACAGGCGCGTCGCGGCTAAATGAAATGGAGCCGGGATTAACCGGCGCCACACAGGTACAATAGCCGCCCCCTTTTGTTTCGGCCCTTGTCATGACTGAACCCCTACGCCTCTCCAAACGCCTCATCGAACTGGTCGGTTGCTCCCGTCGGGAGGCTGAGCTGTTCATCGAAGGCGGCTGGGTCACGGTGGACGGCGAAGTGATCGACGAGCCGCAGTTCAAGGTCACCACCCAGAAGGTCGAGCTTGACCCTGAGGCCAAGGCCACAGCGCCGGAGCCGGTGACCATCCTGTTCCACGCCCCCGCCGGCGTGGATGCCGAGACAGCCATGGCGTCGATCAACGCCGAGACCCTGTCGGAAGAACACCGCTTCAGCAAGCGCCCGCTCAAGGGCCACTTCCTGCGCCTGACCGCCAGCAGTGACCTGCAAGCCAAGGCCAGCGGCCTGCTGGTGTTCACCCAGGACTGGAAGATTTTGCGCAAGCTGACCGCTGACGCGAACAAGATCGAACAGGAATACGTGGTGGAGGTGTCCGGCGACATGGTCGCCCACGGCCTGAACCGCCTCAACCATGGCCTGACCTACAAAGGTAAGGAATTGCCGGCGGTGAAAGCCAGCTGGCAGAACGAGAACCGCCTGCGCTTTGCGCTGAAAAACCCGCAACCGGGTGTGATTGCCTTGTTCTGCGAAGCCGTCGGCCTGAAAGTCGTCGCCATTCGACGCATCCGCATTGGCGGAGTCTCCATCGGCAAAGTGCCGGTAGGCCAATGGCGCTATCTGTCCGGCAAAGAAAAATTCTAAGACTTTTTTCGCCGCCGAATCTCTCGATACCGCCTGCCTGGGCGGTGTCCACAGTTGAATGACCAGGATTGCCCACCATGATTCACAACGACGTACTGCGCAGCGTGCGCTACATGCTCGACATCAGCGACAACAAGATGGTCGAGATCATCAAGCTCGGCGGCATGGAAGTCACCAAGGACGACCTGCTGACCTACCTCAAGAAAGACGAGGAAGAAGGCTTCGTGTTCTGCCCGGACGAAGTCATGGCGCATTTCCTCGATGGCCTGGTGATCTTCAAGCGCGGCAAGGACGAGAGCCGTCCACCGCAGCCGATCGAACTGCCGGTGACCAACAACATCGTCCTGAAGAAACTGCGCGTGGCCTTCGAACTGAAGGAAGACGACATGCACGCAATCCTCAAGGCCTCCGAGTTCCCGGTGTCCAAGCCTGAGCTGAGCGCACTGTTCCGCAAGTTCGGCCACACCAACTACCGCACCTGTGGTGACCAGCTGTTGCGCAACTTCCTCAAGGGCCTGACCCTGCGCGTTCGCGCCTAAACCCGTGAACTACAGCGTCTCGCCCATCGGCTTTGTCCGCTCCTGCTTCAAGGAGA
This sequence comes from Pseudomonas sp. W2I6, assembly GCF_030815935.1. NCBI lineage: Bacteria > Pseudomonadati > Pseudomonadota > Gammaproteobacteria > Pseudomonadales > Pseudomonadaceae > Pseudomonas > Pseudomonas sp. W2I6. The sequence goes on from NZ_JAUSXJ010000001.1 coordinate 4,843,557, forward strand.
AGTTCGCCATCCCGCGCCAGCCACAACTGGCGCCTGCCGCCCGGGGCGTGCTGGAGTTGGTGGCGCCATTCGATCAGGGTGAGGCGGTGCAGGGTTTGGAACAGGTCAGCCATGTGTGGCTGCTGTTCCTGTTCCACCAGGCGCTGGAAGACAAGCCCCGCCTGAAAGTGCGCCCGCCGCGCCTGGGTGGCAACACGTCCATGGGCGTGTTCGCCACCCGCGCGACGCACCGGCCCAACGGCATCGGCCAGTCAGTGGTCAAGCTGGATAAGGTGGAAGATGGGCGCCTGTGGATATCCGGGATCGACCTGCTGGATGGCACACCGATTCTCGACATCAAGCCGTACGTGCCGTACGCAGACATAGTTGACACTGCGACCAACAGCATCGCCAGCGCTGCGCCACAGCTGATTCCCGTGCAGTGGCTGAAGACTGCGCTGCAACAGGCAGAAGGCCACGCTCAGCGCCTTGGCGAGCCATTGGTGGCGTTGATCGAGCAGTGCCTGGCGCAGGATCCACGGCCGGCGTACCAGACGCCGGGGCCAGAGCGGGAATACGGGGCGCAGTTCTGGGATGTTGATGTGCGCTGGCACTATCCCGAAGCCGGGATGATTTGTGTGCTGGAAGTGATTGCCGCCAAGTAAATCCCGGAAACGAAAAAGCCCGCGCTGCCTGTGAAGGCAACGCGGGCTTTTTAGTCGCACCAAAGTCATGTGGCGAGGGAGCTTGCTCCCGTTGGGCTGCGCAGCGGCCCCAAAACCTGACACCCCATTTTATCTGGAACAACCAGGTGGCCTCGCCGGGACCGCTTCGCAGTCCAACGGGAGCAAGCTCCCTCGCCACAAAAGCAAATCGGTTCGCTTATTTCTCGACGAACGCACGCTCGATCAGGTAGTCACCCGGCTCACGCATACGCGGGGAAACCTTCAGGCCGAAGCTGTTGAGCACTTCGCTGGTTTCATCCAGCATGCTTGGGCTGCCGCACAGCATGGCGCGGTCGTCTTCAGGATTGATCGGCGGCAGGCCGATGTCGCTGAACAGCTTGCCGCTGCGCATCAGGTCGGTCAGGCGGCCTTCGTTTTCGAACGGCTCACGGGTCACGGTCGGGTAGTAGATCAACTTGTCACGCAGGGCCTCGCCGAAGAACTCGTTCTGCGGCAGGTGCTCGGTGATGAATTCGCGGTAGGCGACTTCGTTGACGTAACGCACGCCGTGGCACAGGATCACTTTTTCGAAACGCTCGTAGGTTTCCGGGTCCTGGATCACGCTCATGAACGGCGCCAGGCCAGTGCCGGTGCTGAGCAGGTACAGGTGTTTGCCCGGCTTCAAATCGTCAAGCACCAGGGTGCCCGTCGGTTTTTTGCTGATGATGATCTCGTCGCCTTCCTTCAAGTGCTGCAATTGGGAAGTCAGCGGGCCATCAGGCACCTTGATGCTGAAGAACTCCAGATGCTCTTCCCAGTTCGGGCTGGCAATCGAGTAAGCGCGCATGAGCGGGCGGCCGTTGGGCTGTTGCAGGCCGATCATCACGAACTGACCGTTCTCGAAGCGCAGGCCCGGATCGCGGGTGCACTTGAAGCTGAACAGAGTGTCGTTCCAGTGATGAACACTGAGGACACGCTCGTGGTTCATGTTGCTCATGTACGGGGGACTCCTGGAAATGGGTCTGCGCCAAATGATGGATGCGCAATTGCACAGCATTCTAATGGCGGCGACAATATCTGTTAACTGGATTATTAAGATAAGGGTTATCGGTTATATCGATATGCGATTTACTCTACGTCAACTGCAAGTCTTCGTCGCCGTCGCCCAGCAGGAAAGCGTCTCGCGCGCTGCTGGCCTTCTGGCCTTATCTCAATCCGCCGCCAGCACGTCGATTACCGAGCTGGAGCGGCAATCCAGCTGCCAATTGTTCGACCGCGCGGGCAAACGCCTGAGCCTCAACGCCCTCGGTCACCAGCTATTGCCCCAGGCGGTGGCACTGCTGGACCAGGCCAAGGAGATCGAGGACCTGCTCAACGGCAAGTCGGGCTTCGGCTCCCTGGCGGTCGGGGCCACGCTGACCATCGGCAACTACCTGGCCACGCTGCTGATCGGCAGCTTCATGCAGCAGCATCCCGAGAGCCAGGTGAAGCTGCACGTGCAGAACACTGCGCATATCGTGCATCAGGTGGCGCACTACGAAATTGATCTGGGTCTAATCGAAGGCGACTGCAGCCACCCGGACATCGAGGTGCAAACCTGGGTGGAAGATGAACTGGTGGTGTTCTGCGCACCCCAGCATCACTTGGCCAAGCGCGGCCAGGCGACCATGGAAGAGCTGACCCATGAAGCGTGGATCCTGCGGGAACAAGGCTCTGGAACACGCCTGACCTTTGACCAGGCCATGCGGCATCACCGCAGCGCGCTGAATATCCGCCTGGAGCTGGAACACACCGAGGCAATCAAACGCGCGGTGGAATCAGGCTTGGGGATTGGCTGCATTTCCCGGCTGGCGCTGCGCGACGCCTTCCGGCGTGGCAGCCTGGTACCGGTGGAAACCCCGGACCTGGACCTGGCCCGGCAGTTCTACTTCATCTGGCACAAACAGAAGTACCAGACCTCGGCGATGCGCGAATTCCTCGAGCTGTGCCGGTCGTTCACCGCCGGGGTGCAGCGCAGCGACGAGATTGTACTGCCGACCATTGCCTAGATCAGGATCACGGCCCACACCAGGGTAATCATGGTCAGCGCTACGAACTGCGCGGCGCTGCCCATGTCCTTGGCATTTTTCGACAAGGGGTGCAGGTCCAGGGAAATCCGGTCGATCGCCGCTTCGACGGCGGAGTTGAGCAACTCGACGATCAATGCCAGCAGGCACACGGCGATCAGCAGCGCCCGCTCTACCCGGCTGACGTTAAGGAAGAAACTCAGCGGGATCAGGATGACATTGAGCAACACCAGCTGACGAAACGCCGCCTCGCCGGTGAAAGCCGCACGCAGGCCATCCAGGGAATATCCGCCTGCGTTGAAAATACGTTTGATACCGGTTTGACCCTTGAAAGGCGACATAGAGTAGGCAACTGAGCAAAAAGGTGTGGGGAAACTAGAGCAAGCAAAGTCAAAAAAACGTGAATGAACAGCGTCTTAATGCTGCGAAATTGACTCAAGTTGTTGCAAGAGCAGCGCCGCCTGGGTTCGCGTACGTACGCCGAGCTTGCGGAAGATCGCCGTGACGTGAGCCTTGATGGTCGCTTCCGACACGCTCAACTCGTAGGCAATCTGCTTGTTCAGCAGACCTTCGCAGACCATGGTCAGCACGCGGAACTGCTGGGGCGTGAGGCTGGCCAGGCCATCACGCGCGGCCTTGGCTTCGTCGGAGACGTTGATCTCTTCAAAGGCCTGCGGCGGCCAGGAGACATCGCCATCCAGCACCGTGCGCACGGCTTTCTGGATGTCTTCCATGGAGCTGGACTTGGGAATGAAACCACTGGCACCGAACTCCTTGGAGCGCACCACCACCGACGCCTCTTCCTGGGCCGACACCATCACCACCGGTATCTGCGGGTATTGCCCACGCAGCAGCACCAGCCCGGAAAAACCGTAGGCACCCGGCATGTTCAGGTCCAGCAGGACCAGGTCCCAGTCGGACTTTTCGGTAAGACGGGTTTCCAGCTCGGCAATACTGGCCACTTCGACGAGGCGTACATCCGGCCCCAGGCCCAGCGTGACCGCCTGGTGCAGCGCACTGCGAAACAGCGGGTGGTCATCGGCAATCAGGATTTCGTATGTGGCCATTTATTAAATGATCCTGTTTTTTAGGGCGGCACTGATGGGTTCAGTGCTCGCCAACGCGCAAGGTGGCTGCCAGGCCAGCAGTCACCAAAGGGCGCGCTCAACGTCAAAAAGCGACGTATCCAATCTGTGACAGCGCCCCAATCGGCGCCAAGCATGCCCAGCGTAGCCTGGGTGGTCAAGCGCTACGCCCGTGGCTATTTTAGCGGGCTGCGCGTTTGCGCGGCCATCATGCAAAGGTCGGCTGGCCATGACACCTAGAGATAAGGTGCAAGGCGAGTATGGACGACATCGGCCGGGTCCAGCGCCAGTTGAAACTTGGCGGCCAGGTAGTGAGTGCTGAATACGTCCAGATAGGCATCCAGGACTTCACTGGCTGCGGCATCTTCAGCCAGCTCCAGGCACAGCGCGGCGACTTCGGCGGTGCAGAAGTGGTCATCACGCTTGGAGCGACGCAGCTTGTAGCGCGACAGTTGCTCGGGCGCCAGGCTCAGCACCGGCAAGTGCTCCAGGTACGGGCTCTTGCGGAACATCTTGCGCGCCTCGCTCCAGGTGCCGTCCAGCAAAATAAACAGCGGGCGCTTGCCCTCCTCCAGCCTGACCTGATGGACCACCCGCTCCGGGGCCACGAATTCGCCGGGAAAGACGATGTATGGCTGCCATTGCGGGTCGTCCAGCAAGGTCAGCAACTCCGGCTCAACCTCAGTGCGCGACCAGGGGAACGCGGACGTGTCGTTGATCACATCGGCGATCAGCCAGCCGGTGTTGCTGGGTTTCATCGGCTCTACGTCGTGCATCAGCAGGCACATGCCGGATCTGGCCTGGACCTTGGGCCGCCAGGCGCACAGACAGTACTCGGGAATCACCCGGCAGCCGGGGCAGCGTTCGGCCCGCGAGCCTCGCGCTACAAACGGTTTTACGGCACGGGCCAGGCGCTGCGTGCGCAAACGGGAGACGGCATGGCTCATCGGGTGCGCCGCAGGGAAGTGGAAATCGACACGGATAGAACTCGGAAGGCAAAAGTTACCGCAGTTTACCAGAGCCGCCCCCGGCCACCTGCACTTCCCGGCAATAGGCTGGCCCTAGGGGCAAGCGGTCACCTATAATCCCGCGCCACTGAACGCACAGCGCAGTGGCTGGTCTATGCACCAGTAACCGAATCAGGAGAGTTTCATGCTGCGTCTTATGCCACGCCTTGTAGTTCCGTCCGTCGCCCTCGCGCTGGTGTTGCCTCTGGGTGCCCAAGCGGCCTCGTTGCTGGAGGCTCAACTGAACAGGAAGCTGCAAAGCGTCGCAGAGGAAACCAACAAAGAACTGCCACGGGAAATTGACGAAAAGACCCTGGAAGTTGCCTACACTGTTGAAGGCTTGCAGCTGATTGACCATTTGAGCGTACTGCCCGACCGCGCCGAGCAAATGCGCGCCAACCCCAAGGCTGTGTACTTCCAGCTCGGCCAAAGTGTGTGCCTGAACAAGGGTTACCGCGAGCTGATGGCCAAGGGCGCGATCATGCGCTATGAAATCACCGAGAACAAAACCAACCGCCCGGTAGCCTCGGTGAAGTTCCAGGAAGCAGATTGCCCGGCACCGGCTGCCGCGAAGAAGAAAAAGTAAGCGATAACTCCTGTCGCGCGCCGCTGACCAGCGGCGCGCAATATACCCCTCTGCACTCTCCGCCATTGCCCGCCCGCGGCAGCGTCTAAACTCCCTCAGAAGTGATCAATAAGCGGTTGCCAGCCAAGACTTTATAGGCTCATGATCAATTCATCCTGAACGCCTGGAACATCGGGTTTTCACACCGTCCTGTAACATTTTCAGGGCAAAAGAGGGTTGCCCTCCTGAGCGTGCAATGCAAAGGTTTTTAATCATAAGGAATATACAGAACCGGTTTCGCCCACCTCGTTAATCAGAGGCAACGACACATGCAGTGTCGTGGTCCCGACGAATCTCTCGCCGGCACCCAGGGTTCTGTGAAGAAGGAGAAGTTGAATGCCTTACGAACCGAATGAACTCCTGATCCGTCAATTTGAAGAAAACGGCACCGACCTCACGCAGCAGGTCGACGCGCAACTCCACTTGATTGCGCCCAACAGCCCGAATATTCCCCTTTATCGCGACATGATCTTCACCGTGTTGCGCATGGCCCAGGACGACCGCAGCCGCTGGAATGCCAAGATAACCTTGCAGGCGATCCGGGAACTGGACCACGCCTTCCGCGTGCTCGAACAGTTCAAGGGACGGCGCAAAGTCACGGTGTTCGGCTCGGCGCGCACGCCGGTGGAAAGCCCGCTGTACGCACTGGCCCGGGAAGTGGGCGCGGTCCTGGCCCGTTCGGATCTGATGGTGATCACCGGCGGTGGCGGCGGCATCATGGCGGCGGCCCACGAGGGTGCCGGCCTGGAGCACAGCCTGGGGTTCAACATCACCCTGCCCTTTGAACAGCACGCCAACCCGACCATCGATGGCACCGAGAACCTGCTGTCCTTCCACTTCTTCTTTACCCGCAAGCTGTTCTTCGTCAAGGAAGCCGACGCCTTGATCCTGTGCCCGGGCGGTTTCGGTACCCTGGATGAAGCGCTGGAGGTGCTGACCCTGATCCAGACCGGCAAAAGCCCGCTGGTACCGGTGGTACTGCTGGATGCACCAGGCGGTAGCTTCTGGCAAGGCGCACTGGACTTTATCCGCAGCCAGCTTGAGGCCAATCGCTACATCCTGCCCACCGACCTCAAGCTGGTCCGCCTGGTGTACAGCGCCGAAGAGGCGGTGGACGAAATCAACCAGTTCTACGCCAACTTCCACTCCACCCGCTGGCTGAAGCGCCAGTTTGTGATTCGCATGAATCATCCGTTGAGTGACCGCGCACTGGCCCACCTGCAGGAGGCGTTCGCCAGCCTTCGCCTCAGTGGCGACTTCCAACAAATCGCGTACACCGGCGAAGAGCATGACGAGCCAAGCTTCAGCCATCTGACGCGGCTGGTGTTCAACTTCAACGGGCGTGATCAGGGACGGTTGCGGGAATTGGTGGATTACATCAACTTGCCGGAAAACTGGGCCCAGGCTCAGGGGAAAACGCAGCAGCGGGTGACGGAGACGGCGTGACCTGACACTGAAACGAAAAAAGGCCCGCTATTTTCATAGCGGGCCTTTTGGATTGTGCCAGTAGAACGATGCGCAGGTTGGGGCCGCTGCGCAGCCCAGCGGGAGCAAGCTCCCTCGCCACACCAAGCCCCGTAGTGATCAGAGCAACCATTTACCAGGCGCAGCCTTCAGTCATCCATATCCCGACCGCTCAACAGGCGACTGATCATCTCCATCGAAAACCCGCGATAACTCAGGAAGCGACCTTGCTTAGCCCGCTCACGCGCATCAATAGGCAGATGACCGGCAAACTTGCGCCGCCAGGTTTCTTCCAGTTGTGCCTGCCAACTGATGCCGCACTCACGCAACGCGAGTTCGATATCAGCACGCTGCAAGCCACGCTGGCTCAGCTCTTCACGAATTCGTGCAGGGCCATAGCCGGATCGGGCTCGGTAGGAGACGAAACTTTCGAGGTAACGGGACTCCGACAGCAGCCCTTCTTCCGTCAAACGGTCAAGGGCTGCGTCGATCATCTCGGGATCTGCGCCACGCTGACGCAGCTTACGCGTCAGCTCGACTCGACCATGCTCGCGCCGTGCGAGCAGGTCCATTGCAGTGCGCCTTACGGCGACGGGTGTATCCAGGACAACGCTCATCGTTTGCTTCAGATGTCAGTGTCGACTTCTTCTACTTCTTCAACCGGCTCGCGGTTGGCGGCAGCCTTGACGTCAGGTGCCGGGGTCAGCAACTTGTCGCGGATCTGCTTCTCGAGCGTAGCGGCAACATCCGGGTTATCCGCAAGGAACTTGGCCGAGTTGGCCTTGCCCTGGCCGATCTTGCTGCCGTTGTAGGCATACCAGGCACCGGATTTCTCGACGAAACCGTGCAGCACGCCCAGGTCGATCATCTCGCCGTTCAGGTAGATACCCTTGCCGTAGAGAATCTGGAACTCGGCCTGACGGAACGGCGGGGCCACCTTGTTCTTCACGACTTTAACGCGGGTTTCGCTACCGACAACCTCGTCACCTTCCTTCACCGCGCCAGTACGACGGATGTCCAGACGGACCGAAGCGTAGAACTTCAGCGCGTTACCACCGGTGGTGGTTTCCGGGCTGCCGAACATCACGCCGATCTTCATCCGGATCTGGTTGATGAAGATCACCAGGCAGTTGGCGTTCTTGATGTTACCGGTGATTTTACGCAGGGCCTGGGACATCAAGCGGGCTTGAAGGCCCACGTGCATGTCGCCCATTTCGCCTTCGATTTCAGCCTTGGGTACCAGGGCTGCCACGGAGTCGACCACGATCACGTCGATGGCGTTGGAGCGCACCAGCATGTCGGTGATTTCCAGCGCTTGCTCACCGGTGTCCGGTTGCGAAACCAGCAGGTCGTCAACGTTGACGCCCAGCTTCCCGGCGTATTCAGGATCCAGGGCGTGCTCGGCATCGACGAACGCACAGGTGGCGCCCATTTTTTGTGCCTGGGCAATCACCGACAGGGTCAGGGTGGTTTTACCGGAAGATTCAGGACCGTAGATCTCAACGATACGGCCTTTTGGCAGGCCGCCAATGCCGAGCGCGATGTCCAGACCCAGAGAGCCAGTGGAGATAGCCGGGATCGCCTGACGGTCGTGATCGCCCATACGCATTACGGCACCCTTGCCGAATTGACGTTCGATCTGACCCAGGGCCGCAGCCAAGGCTTTCTTCTTGTTGTCGTCCATTAAAGTCCTCACGTAATCAATAAGGCCTGGCGGCCAATACCTGTATAAGTAGACAGTATTGTTCCACAAAGATCCGTGATCGCCTACCCCTGATTTTCTATTTCTGCTGCAGCTCGTCGCAACAAGCCCTCTAGCGCGGCCTTTACCGTTTGTCGGCGGACCTCGTCGCGGTTGCCGGGGAAGTGTTCGAGCTCGGCGGTAACCTCATCGCCCACGCCCCAGGCCAGCCATACGGTGCCCACCGGCTTGTCCGGCGAACCGCCATCGGGCCCGGCCACGCCGCTGACTGCCACGGCAAAACGCGCCAGGCTTTTCTCCTGGGCGCCCCGCACCATCGCCTCCACCACTTCGCGGCTGACGGCACCGACCTTGGGGAACAGAGCTTCCGGCACATTCAGTTGCCGCGTCTTCTGGCGATTGGAATACGTGACATAGCCCGCCTCGAACCAGGCCGAACTCCCGGGAATCCGCGTGATTGCCTCGGCGATACCGCCGCCGGTGCACGACTCGGCCGTCGTGACGTGGGCATTGAGAACCTGCAAGCGTCGGCCAAGTTCAGCGGCGAGTTGAGTAATTTCCTTCACGGTCATCTCCTGGAGTGGACGGGCGTTCGCCTACCCTACAGGAGCCCATGGGCCATGCAAGTTACAAGAGACTAACGCGCGACGGCCCGGACATACGCCTGGCAGGCGCGCAAGGCGATCATTGCGTTGTCGCCGTCGTCGGTGATGCCGATAATTCGTTGAGCATGCGCCGGGTCAAGTCGGGCTCGCGGGGCGCCATGAACCACGCTGCCGGGGGTGGCGGTGGCTGGCATTGGGCAGCCGCTGGCTGAATCGCTGGCGTCGAGAAGGACTGACAACCGCACATCAGCAGTGGCCAGGCGATCCCGCAGGTGAGCCTGAGCGCGTTGTGCATCGGAAAGCTCCCGGGTGTGTTGTTGGTCGCTGGCGCTGAGTTGTTGCTCCAGTGCCAGCCGTTTGTCCTGTTCGGCCTGTTGTTGCTGGCTGAGTGCTGCGGCATGCAGAGCCTGCAGGTGCTCGAGTTGTGCGCCATATCGCCAAGCCTGTACCTGCCAGGCAACACCCGCCGAAACTGCGAACAACAGGCAAAACCCAAACAGGCGATACGACGTCAGGAAGCCCATGACACCGCCTTCGCCCGCGCCCACAGTTGCATACGGTTCTCCAGACCGTTGAGGCCACCATTGATGCGCCGGGTGATCGTGGTGAACTGGTCCTGGTCAGCCAGCTCGTTCAAGCCATTGCTCTGCCAGTACCACGCGGCAGATTCGCACGCCCATTGCGGCGTCTCCAGCAACTCCGGTTGGTGCAACAAACGCTCATCGCCGAACAGTGCCTGACTGCACGCCAGGTAGTTGCGCCGGCCGGTGATCTGGATCAGGCCGCGGCCGCGATACTTCTGGCCGTCGCCATCGGCTTCCGGGGTGTTGCCCAGGCGGGCGGCCAGGGTGCCGGTGTCGTACTTACTCAGGTATTGATCGCTGCCCAGCTCACGTACGTAACGCAGTTCGCCGGATTCGTGGCCGATTTGGGCGAGGAAGGCGGCGATGCGTTTGGGTGTGGTGATTTGGCGGTTGGACATGGCTGTGTTCAGCGCAGATACGAAAACGCCCGCTTGGGAGCGGGCGTTAGGCATGATTTGCACAAGATCATTCTGGGTTATCGGCATGAAAAAACCTCCGAACTCACGAGCACCACACTATTGTACAAGGCCAACCATCCAGTCCGGTTTAACCGGTCGAAATTCGGAGGCTGGAAACTTCGAGTTCTGCGGCCAATCACGCAGCAGTTGGAAATAAGCCAGCAGTTGCGCAAATTGTCCTTCTGTCAGCGTGGTATCTCGCTTCAGATCGGACTCATCCCGATGGCGCTCGCGAAGCCACTTGATACTGTCGATTTCCGAATCCCGCCAGAGTCGTTCGGATTCACACTCGTTCGTGTTCCTCAGCTTTTCATCGAGATGCCAGGACGAGCCATCCCAAACGTGATCTGACCCGGGGCGTTTCAGCGAGGTAAGTTCCAACGGCAACTCACCTAACTGCTGCCATTGGATCTCCTCGCCGGTATCCGTTCGATACACAAGGCCGCGCATGTCCGGAACCAGGTTCCAGATAGCTTGAGCATCTTTAACGTGAACCGCAGCAAAGCCGGGCTCAGTTACAGGAGGGGCTTCACTGAAAGCCATGGAGGGGATAAGCCAGGCCCCCTCGACAAGTGGATCGGGGTCAGCAAAAGCCGTTCCGATGTATTCGCCCGTCACCGGGTGTGCCTGATAAATAACAGGGGCAGAAGTAGTCATGATTGACCTCAGTACTTGATGCACATAAGACGGGAAGTGTTGCGCGGACGCGTTTCGTTGGCGGTGCGTGGAACACCATTGACGCCGTTGGTTACGGGGTCACCGGTGCTGCCGATGTTGAACGATGCGTTGGAACCACCGCCCACGCCGTTCCAGTTGCCTGGGCTCCCGTTCAGGGTGGTGCCAGGACGAGGGCCGTGCCAATGGCCTTGCATCGCATCCAGTTGCAACGACCCCAGCCCGCGTTGCGGGTCCACGCCGCGTCCATCGTCAAAGCCACGGATGAACTCACCACGGCTGTCCGGCAGGTTAAACGTAGTGCTTCCGTCACCAGCGCCAAACATCGTCCCTATCACGTCAAACAGCTTTGAATAGGCTGTACGAGAAACCGCAGCACCGTTCTCTTTCAAAAACCCAGCCGGTGCCGAGGCACCGCAATACTGAATCGTCGTCCCGACCGGAACCCCCATCGACGCTGGGTCGAGATTTCCAGAGTGCCAGAGCCTTCGTGTTGGGCTCCAGACCTTAGCCTGAGAGCAGCCTCGGATGTAGACATCCGGTTCTGTGTTCCCCTGCTGAAAGCCAATCTGCCCCGCGTAATTTCCGTCGCCGTAAGGGATATTCACCAATCCGACGTAGTTGGCGAAACTGGTATTCCCGGCACTGTAATAGTAAAACCCGCCGGGTAGCCCAACGGTATCAATCGCGGCAGCAGGTGCAACATTGCCACCCAGTCCGTATTGGCCAATGCTCAGCGCATCTGTCACACCATAGCCCGCAAGGGTCGTGGCCTTATCCGCTTTGGTTGAAGGGTTGAAGTTGATCTCAGACCAAATTTTCTTCGAACTCCAGAGCAACTCACCGTCCGCGTTCATCGCGAGTGCTCGAGCAATTATCTTGCCCCAATGGAACATGATTCGTGGTGCATAGTTGAAATCTCGTGTGGAATCAGAAACTTCTTGCGCTTCACGAATTTCCAGTGCGCCCCCCTGTCCATTGCCGATCTCACCCAATATGCTGGAAGAAAGACTTGGGCGCTGCTGGGACGTACGGCCTACCACCAGAGCATCCGTAATCCCATACCCCGCCAACGTCGTCGGCTTATTCCTCAACTTCAACCAATCACTCAACACACTCAACGCTTGCGCCAGCTGATCGGTCTTCGTCTCATCCGGCGCAATCCCCGCCGCCGCCAGCACATTCAAAATCTCCTGCGTAACCCCATTCCCCCAAGCCGCCGGAATCAAACTCCCCGGCGTCCCGGTCACCGGGTTTTCATCCACAAACTTGCCATTCACCAGCCCAACGCTGGGCACACTCTTTGGATAATCCACGCTTCTATCCTCTAGTCATAATTGATGTGCACCTGCGTATGAGCAGGTGCGCTGCGATGAATCAGGCACTCCAGGGCATTGCCCGGGTTGACGCCAAACCGCTCTCCCCAATAACTCGCCCCAAACCGCCGCCCCAAGTGCTGGCGGCCGCCGGTGTTGAGCGTCCACATGAAGTGCGCCTGCCAGGTGCCAAAATGCGCCGCGCCAAACCGTGAGCGGCCCATGCGCGGGGCGCGATGTTCAGTGACACTGGCGTCGGGATAACCCTGGCTGCGGGCGATTTCGATGTAGTACGCGGCGCGCTGGCTGCCCACCGCCAACAGACGTCGACGCACCGCCAGGCGACGGTCGTCGTACAGCGGGCTCAAGCCCAGGCAAGGGTCGGGCAGTTGCATCACCCTTTCCCACTCCGGCACCAGTTCGCTGACGGTCACGGGGTCCATTTCGTTTTGCAGGTCGCAGGCGCGGGCGTCGATGCGCGTAAGTTCTTCGGCGATGCCTTTGAGCACCGTCTGCAACTGCGGCATGGTCTCCAGGTCCCAGGCCGGACCGCTGGGCAACAGGGCGATCAGTTGTTCCTCGTACTGGCCAGCCGTCCTTATCCCAGCCATGTGATACCTCCAAACACCAGTAACTGGTTTGTCGCCGCCGTAACGTCCGCCAGCGGGCTTGTCAGTGTGTGATCGGTCTCACCGGTGGCGGTGCTGATGGCTTCGGCGATGTGGGTCAGCAACAAGCTGTCGCCCAGCCCCGCCTCGCGATTGTGCAAGTCTCGCAGTTGGGCCTCGACGGCCGCGCGCACGGCGCTGGTGTCGGGGGTCAAGCGCAGTTGATAAACCACTGGCTTCATCACCGGCGCCAACACATACACATCAGCGGTCACTGGCCGCAGCGGTTCGATATGGGCTTGAACCTGCGCCAACTGCGCTGCATTAGGGATCGGCTGCGGGTCGTCGTCACGCATCACGAACACCCCCACCGTCCCCGGCCCCAGGTAATTGCCGCGACACCATGCGCGGGTAATGCCGGGCACTTCGAGGGACCAGGTCTCGTAATCCTGTGCCGAACCGCCCTGGGGAATAACGCGATAGGAACGAATCACCCGCGCCCGCAGCGACTCCAGGGTTTCTCGCGCCACGCCGCCGGTCAGCCCCGGCGCCAGTACGGTAAAGGTCGAACCAATACCTTGCAGCGGCTGGACCGCGATCAGGCTCAGCCCGGCATCAGCGTTGCCCAGCGTGCCGGCGTCAATCGCCTGCACGGTGGCAGTGTTAAGGCCGGTATGGGTCGTGCCGGCAGCAGTGACCTTGAAGCTGCGTCCATCACTGCTTTGCAGCACCGTATCCACATCCAGCACCGCGCCCGCCGCTGCGGTAAAACTCACGGTGCCACTGGCGGCTACCGCCGCCTTGCGTGCCTGGTTCAAACGCAGCGCAGCGATGCGTTCCAGGGTGGATTCATCGGCGGTATCCGGCAGGATCTGCTCAGCGATCCAATCGAGATAACCGTACAGGCCGAACGCAGCGCCACTCAGTGTGCGCGCCAGGACCTGGGCATCGGACTGGCGCAGCGAATCGCTGGCCAGGTCGCTTTGGGTGCGTTTGATCAGCACCGGCAGCGAAGGGGTTTCAAACGGCATAGATCACCTGCCAACTGTTATCAGGGTTGATGTCCAGGCGCTCGCCATCGGCCAGGGTCAGCTGCGTGCGCAGGTTGAGCCGCTGGGCGTCGAGGCGCTCACTGAGGACTTCGATGGCGCTGCAATGCCCGTCGTCGATCAGCCATTGCAAGGCTTCGCGGGCATAGAATTCGGCGTCCAGTTGCGTCTGGTGGGTCAGCTTGACCCGGCGCAGCAACCACAATCTTGAGCCGATACGGTCGTCGGCCACGCTGGGAAAACTGTCGCCCCACCAGCCGAAGCGCTCGTCATCGTCAACCGCATCGTCGGGCGCGGCACGGCGCCAGGTGAACAGGCTGATCAGCACCGAGCGGGTCAGGGCATTTTTCAGGTTGTCGGAGACAAACATCACTGGCCTCCCGCCGGCGCACCGGTCTGGCCGCTGCCGGGCTGGACGCCCACATGCACGTGCTGGATCTGGCTGATGCCGCCGGCAATCTGGTCGCCCTGGGAGATGATCTTGCCGCTCTGGGTCAGGGTCGGCGTATCAATGTTCACCGCCTGGCTGGCGCGGATATTCAAGGTGCCGGTTTCAATGTCGATTACCCGCCCGCGCTTGAAATGAACTTTGTCGCCTTCGTCGGTATAGATCGCCACTTCACCCGGCGCCAGGGACTGCAAGCGATAGCGACGGTCGGCCACCACCAGCACGATGGCATGGGAGCGGTCACCGCCCAGGAAGGTGGCGATGCCTTCAGCACCCGCCAGAGGGTTGCTGGTAAAACCGTAGGGTTCGAAGTGCTCCATGTCGTCGTTCACTTCGCCTGCCGTCAGGCGCATTTGCAGCGATTGCAGCTTGGTGGCCGAGTGGGCGAGCACGACAGTGCCGCGCGCCAGCAGGCGAGTCAGTAAGCTCATGGAAATTCCTTGGTGGTTAAGCGGATGGCAACGAATTGGCATCAAAGGTGGACGGCGGCGCCACCTGTAGCGTGGTGATCGAACCTTGGTCGGAGAGCGACCAGGTGACCTTGGAGATCAGCATGTCCTGGTCAAAGCCCAGCACCGGATCGATCACCCGCACCAACAGGTTGTGGCGCCACAAATCGCCGTTGGACTGCCGCCAGCCTTGCACGGTGTAGGTGGTGGTCAGGGCTTTTCCGGTACGGGTGGCGCGTTCCCAGTCGGCGCGTTGCTGGGCCAGCTCGGGGGTCAACTGCGTCGGTTCGCTGATCAGCGTGACGCGTTTTCGCGTGGCTTTTTCATCCCGGGAAATCCCTGAAACCTCACTGACCGCCGCTGCGTTTTTTTGATCATCGCCCTTGTGCTGGCCGATGACGCGGTACTCGGAAAATACCGAGTCGAAGTCCATCGGTGCGTTAGCCGAAAGGATGTTCTGGCCCAGCTCCAGGCTGTCATTCGCACGCCCTGCACTACCGGGCGATGCCAATACCAGGCGCCCATCCGCATCGTCGGTGGAGAACACCCGATACAACGTCAGCAAGCGGTCGATGGATTGAAATACCGTCTCCCCGGGCACGATGCTGTGGGTATGCAGGCGCGCGGTTTCGGCAATCTCGCTGTGCACCTCCACGCCATAGGTGGCCGTCAGCGCCCGGACGATGCTCAGCACACTTTGCCCGCGCCACTGGCCGGGCTGGTTTATCGCTGCGCAGTCCACCAGGTCCTGGGTCACTGAGCCGCCCTGAATACTCAGGCTGATCTGTCGGCCGTCGTAACTGATGGGCGCCTTGAACACAAAGCCGGTGAGCACCAGGTCGTAACCGATGCGTACCTGGCAACGGGCGCCGGGCTTGATCGGCGCCGCCAGGGTTTGCCCGGGCCATTGCCAGGTGATGTTGAGGGTGAAGGTGCGAAATTGACGCTCCAGGTCGGCGCTGATTTCCACGCTTTTCCAGCCGCCATAATCCAGGCCGTCCACGGTCAGGGTGACGGCATTGTCCAACTCGATCATGGGTTACTCCCTGACCACTTGCAGGTCCGCCGGTGGCAGGAAGCCCGGGTGGGCCACCCGATTGCGCTGCACCACCTCGCCCACTCGCGTCGCGTCACCGAAGCGCTGATAGGCCAACAGCAAGGCGGGCATGCTGCGCATCGGCGTCAGATTGACCAGCCGGACACCGGACGAAGCCACCGCCGTCAGATGCGCGAACATCTGTTGGCGCAGGTCGTTCAGCGCAACATAGTGCCCGGCGTCGGCCTTCAATGCGGCTTGCCACATGGCTTCGTTCAGAAGGTCACGCAGCACCAGCACATCGTCGGCCACCGGCACTTCGCGGCGCTGCACCGGCTGTGCCGCCTGTTGCGCCACGGATGGCGTGGTACTGAGCGTCACCGCTTTTGTCGCCACCGGTACGTCCGCCAGCCAATGGGCGATCTTCACCCACAACGCATCCTGTACCAGGTTGGCAGTGGCTTGCACCGCCGCCACGCTGTCCTTGCCGGTGGTCAGCTTCGGCACGTCGATAGTGCGAGCCGCTTCCACCTGCTGCGAGAGGTTGGCCAACATGCCGCGATAGCCGCTGCGGGCAAATGCCTTCAACTCCTTCACATCACCGAGCAAGCCCTTGAACTCGGCGCTCAATTCCTTGGGCACTTCCTTGATGGCTTTGACCAAGGCATTCAGGTCGCCATACAACTGAATCAGTGGGGCAAACTGCTGCTCAATTACCTGGTAAACCTCTGCCAGGCCATTGCGCAACGCCTGGATGCCCACCCGCGCCTGCTTCACCAGTGCGACGGCCTGCTCAAAGCGCAGCACCGCCGAACCCAGCAAACTGTCGGCCGACACCAGCAACAGCTGGCGGGTATTGACCGCCGTAGTGGGAAACTTCAAAGGTTCGTCGGGATAGAACTTCAGGGCAAAGGTCACCAGCCCGCCGTCCTGGCGGGTTTGGGTCATCTCGCATTCGCCGACCTTGACCTGCAACCGTCCAAGCCACGGGTGCACCAGCTCGCCGGCGCCCACCTCCAGGGCCTTGAGCAACTTGTCGCGTTGCTCCAGGCAATCCTCGCCCACTACAAATGCCGTCAGCTCATGCACCCTGGACTGTTGGCCCAGCCCTTCAAAAAAAGGCAGGTCGCGCTGAGGGTATTCGTGCAACTGGCCCTTCTTGCCGACCGGGACTTTCGCCTGGTCAACCCAAAACCCGACGCCACGAAACGACGCCGGCAACAAACGATCACGCCAGCTCATTGGAGCCTCCAAGGGACAGGGAACGGTAGCCGACACGTGGGGTGACGCTCAGGCCGGGCTGGTTGGTTCTGGGCTGGTCGACCCGCAGGCCGGCCGGTGCATTGTCGAAGCTCACCCGCAAATCGCCGTTGAGCTGCGTGCGGTTGTTGGCAGCGGTTTGTTGCAGCAGCGAACTGGAGCTGGACGCCAGCGGTGATACCAAGCCAGGCCCCTTGCGGAACCAGGACGGATCGCGCGCGCTTTCGGCATTACGTTCCTGTTGCTCGGTGGTCAACTCCAGCACACTGCCGGTCGCCTGGTTGATCACCTCACCCAGCCCACCGTTGAACAGCTTGCGAATCGGTGCGGTGATCACCGCAAGCTTCTCCGATAGCGCCGTGAACCAACTCAGCACCGGTGCCCACATGGCTTCAAGTTGCTCCATCGGATGCCAGTCGTCGAACAGGCCACTCAACACTACAAAGGCGTCCTGGGCCTGCAACTTGATATCGCCCCAGATCGAGGCGAATGCACCGCTGACGCTACCCCAGACGGCAGAAACCTTGTCCAGGGGCGACCAATCGAAGTAACTGCTGACGATGGTAAAAGCCGCCAGCGCGGTGAGTTTGAAGTCACTCCAGATCGCCGCAAACATCTCACTGATCACACCCCAGTTGGCAATGATTTGCCCTTGGGGTGACCAACTGAACAAACTTTTCATGAACTCGACCACCGGCACACTCAGTGCCTTGAGCAAGTCCCAGAGGGCCGCAAAAAAGCCGCTCAACGGCGTCCAGTTGTTGACGATCAAACCCATTGGCGACCAGGAAAACAGTGTGGTGAAAAAGCCGACCAAGGGCTGCGCCATTACCTTCAGCGACGTCCACAACCCGGCAAAAAAGCCTGTGATCGGCCCCCACAAGCGCATCACCTGTTCCAGCGGACGAAACGCAAAGACCGTCTGGAAAAACTCGCCCAAGGTTCCAATCGCCGCCATCACCCGTTCGCCGAGCCCGACAAAAAATGCCGAAATCGGCTTCCAGTTGGCAACGATCAAGCCTGCCGCCACGGCAATGCCTACAGCCACCAAAACTATCGGATTGGCGCTGAGCACCAGCTGCATCAAGCCCAGTGCCTGAGACACGCCGGTGACGGCCGCCTGCATCGCGGTAAACGCTACTGCGCCGGCAGCCAGGCCCTGCACCAGTTGCGGATTTTCGGTGAGCACCTGGGCCACCGTCGTCAGCAACGGCTCCAACCCGACCACCACCGCCGTGACGGCCGGCAACAGCGCAGTACCAAACGCCACCGACACCTTGTCCAGCGACGCGTTGAAATCCTTCAGCCCTTGCGTCGCCGTTTCGGTAACGCCCTGCCCCACGGCGGCATTGACCTCGCCGACCTCAGCCTTGAACGCCAGCGCCGATTTGATACCGCTGATAAACGGTGCCGCCAGCCCACCGCCCTTTACCAGGCCCGCGACGTCGAGTTTGCCGAGACCGGTCTGTTCCAGGTTCTGCCTGAAGCGCCCGACCATGGCCTGCAGCGCAGCAAGCTTGGGCGACAGCTGGTCGATGCCGGTCAGGCGCACGGCGGTACTTTCTACTTTCTGAGCTTCTGCCATCACTGCACCTGCTGCATCGCATTGATCCGTTGCGCATGCTCCAGGGATTCCCGGAGCGTATCCAAAGACCTGGCCAGCATCTGTTCGGGATCAACCTTCCAGAACCAGGCCAGGTCATAGGCCACCGCAATCAGCTCGGCGACGGAGCCTGCGCCGCACTCATGAAAAAACCGGCGACGGCCCAGCTCAGCGCGTTGAAGTCCATCAGGTCGAGCTGGTTGACCGACGACGGCGGGATACCCGCGCACACGGCGATGTACTTGGCGGCGACGTCAAGGTCCAGACTCACGTCTTCGCCCTTGTCGATTTTGTACGGCAGCGCCTTGATTGCCCGCACCTCCTGCACCGTCGGGCGGCGCAGGGTGAGTTCGGTCAATGACTCGCCGTGGGCCTCGATGGCCGCTTGCAGCTTCACCGTATCGGTCATTGCCAGGTCCCCTTGATGCCTTCGAATTTCAGCTCGATCACGGCATCGTCGCCCTTGGCCACCGGCTCTTCCACCAGGTAGGCACCGGCCAGCACGTAGACCTTGCCGTTGTTAAATTCGCAGGTGACGGTCATGTCGGTGCCGGCGATCAGTTGCTTCATTGGAAAGTCCGGCGTGTGCAGCGCGGTAACTTTGAAAGACGGGGTGATGTCGGTTTCCTTATAGAAACCCGGCACCACGGTTTCCCGCTTGACGGCCATCAACGGTGCTTCACAGCCGCCGTTGATGGTCAGTTGAGCGCCGTCCACTTTGACGTAGCAGGTGCCCGCAATCAGTTGACCCATGATGTTTCTCCCAAAAATAAGCCCGCACTCGGCGGGCTGGAATCAGTTGCGAAAAGCGCGGGGCCTACACCGCCGCGTCGTACTGCAAACGGAACTGGTTGAGCAGCGCGAACACCCGCAGCCCGTTGACGTAATCCGGCGGGAACAGCACGTTGACCCGGCTCGGGTCCTGGCTGTCGCGCTCGACGATCAGGTGCTCGGCGAACAGCTCGGCGTTCTCCACATGACCTTCCAGTTCCAGCTTGGCGTACTGGGCAATCAGCTCACCGCGGATAGTGCTCGGGGTGACGATCGGCTGGCCGGCGCCAAAGCGCGTGCCGTCAGCAGCGAGTTTGTGGCGCCCGTACTTGCTGGTGATCACGCTCTGCAGGCGGCGCACGATAAAGGCCGACTGGTGCAGGGTTTCGCTGTCCAGATAGGAATTGTCCGCCTGGCCGAACGCGTTCTTCTGGTAAGTGGTGATCGCCCGCTGAATGCGCACGTAACCGCCTTCGTAGTAAGCGGTGGCGATGCCGTAGTTGAGCAGCGATTGGCGCTCGGTCAGAGTGAAGCGCTCGCTCGCGTCGGCCGGATCGAGGCCCGGCAAGCTACCGCTTTGGGTCGGACGACTGGCATCGGCAGAGATGAACACCGCCGTGCGTGCAGCCAATGCTGCGGCCTGGACCCAGAACGGTTGCGGCACGCCCGGCTCCATGGCCTGGATGGTCACGTGCTGGTCATTTCGCCCTTGCCCGGCCGCCACCAGGGTGCCGATAGTGCCGCGCTTGGCGGTGTAAACGTGGCCGAACAGTTGCTTGGCCCACGACCAACGACCGCTGTTGTCATCCATCACCGCTTGCCAGGCGTTGAGGCTGGTGGTGTCGGCCCAGGGCATGCAGATGAACTCGAACGGCTCGTCGCCCAGCGCAGCCAATGCCGCGAGCTGGTCCGGCACACCGGCGCCCGCCGCCATTTTGCCGAGCACGGCGGTCAGGCCGTCGGGGGTTTGTTCGCCGTTGCTCTGGCCCAGGCGGTTGAGCTGCAGGCTGATGTCGTTGCCACTCTCACCGGTCCACTTGGCGGTCAGGGTGACGGTGCCATCGGCGGCTACCGCACTGACCGGCAGGTCGGCACTGGCGTTGATTTTCAGCGCCAGGGCGGTGGCAGCCACGGCAGCCGTCGCACCATTGATCACGGTCGCTTGAACCCGGGTGCCGCCGACGTACAGGCTGAGAATGCCACCTTGGGTCGCGGCGCCGGTCAGCTTGAGCTCGGCCTTGGCCGCGCTGCCTTCGGTGCTGTGCAGCGGCAGGCACCAGATTTCGCCCACCGGGTCACTCTTGCGGAACGTGTCGTACATCGACGCCAGCATCGAACCCTGGCCACCGATACGCTTGGCCATGGCCGCGCTCGATACCAGCACCAGGCTGCCGATTTCCGGGCCGGTGACGTTGTCGTTGACCTGGGCCACGATCAATCGGCGCAAGGCGGACGACGCACTATTGGCTGCCGAATTGTCCATCTCGGCGTAGAACAGCGGCACACGAATGTCCGCCGGAATATGACTGAATCCGATCGCCATTACTTGGCTCCCTGTGTTTTTGCCGCCTTGACGGCTTTGGTTGTGATGTCGCCATCGGCCAGACGTCGACGCCACCAGGCGTTGTCCGGGACTTCGCGGCCTTCGGCGGGCAACAGATCGCCCGCCTCCGGGTCAGGTACGGCACGGCCGGAAACCGGCAGTACGGTGATGCGTTTGCTCATGGTTTTACCTCGGCAGAAAACGTCATTTCCAGGCGCCCGTCGGGGCCTGGGCGTTGCAGGTTGGGGTCGGCTGGGTCAATGGCATCGACCCGCACCGTCACCCCGTTGAAGGACGGCAAAGCGTCCAGTTCAAGCTCGAGCCAGGTTTCCGCCGGCTGCGTGCTGAGGTTGCGTCCCAACTGGCTCTCGAGAAAAAACCGCAGCCGGTACAACCCGCGAACCTTGCTGAGCAACAGCCATTCGCCAGCGTCGTACTGGATGGGCTCGTAGAACCCCTCGGGCCTGTAGCCCACCAGCGCCCGCCAGACCTCGGCGCGCAAGGCATGCAGCTGGTCCATCGCCTGGGCTTGCTGGCCATCCGGCAAATCCAGCACCAGCACCACGCCAAAATGTTCGCGCAGGGGTTGGCGACTGCTGTTTTGCGCAGCGTTAGGGCTGGCCTTGTCACTGATCGGCGTCACGACCGCCTGGGGTGAGTCGAGCACTGGCAGGTTTTGCAGCGCGTCGAGGTCGAGGCCGGCGCGGATGTGTTGGTTGAACGATGGGCAGTGATCCCGAAGATGACTGACCAGAGGGGTTATCTTCATGGCATCTCACCAGGCAATAAAAAAACCGCCGAAGCGGGTGGGTAGAAGGAACCGATCGAGCACGTCATTGCGGTGACGACAATCCGTTCGCCTTGATCGTGCATCGGTAGCTTTCCTTGCGTTTGCCGACGGCCGTCAGCGTGTCGATGGACCAGCGCCCCTGCATGAAGCCGGGCCAGGTTTCATCCAGCACCAGCAGCCCTTCGGCCTGGAACGCCGGGTTGCCGGGGCATATCACATTGATCTGCAGGCCTTCACGGCTAACCCGGCGCATCTCGCCTTCGGCCGCCGTCCTGGCTTCGTCTTCGCTCTGGTAGCGCTGGGCAAGGACCTTGAACGGCGCACCGCCCACCGCCACCTCACGTTTCTTGCAGGTAGCGACATCCCACCAGGACGCCTTGGCCCCTTCGAACTTGGCCCGGCTGGTCTCGGTAAAACTGGCGCTGATAAACGCGCGGTCGCCCGGACGGTTATCACGAGTGACCGACAGCCGCACTTCTTGCAGCGGCTTGCCCGACAGCGAGGTGATCTGGCCTTTACGGCCCAGCACATACAGCTCGTCGACAGGCTTGGCCACCGCATCAAAACGCTTGGCAAGCCGGGTCAGGAAGCTCATGTCGCTTTCGTTGGTCTGGTCGATGTGAGCGATCGTTTCAGCGTCCAGATCCGGCGCGACCCTGGGTGAGAATCCATAACGTATGGTCAGTTGGCGGAACAGTGCGCCCAGGGTGGTTGGCCCATGGCTGGCTGTGCGGCGCTGTTTGAATTCGTCCTGGTCGAACGGCGCCGCCGTGGCCACCAGCACCAGGCGCAGGGGGAACAGGTACGGGGTGCGCTGGGTAATCTTGAAGAGCCCCTTGTCCTCCAGGCCGGTCTCCAGGTAACCGACCCGCAGGCCGATCCTCCCACCCAGGCTGGGCAATCCTTCAAGCCCTTCGATGTCGAGGGTCAGCTTGAGCTGGTCGGAGACGAAGCCTGCGGCATCGGTGTGTTCCCACTCCAGTAATCGCTCGTTGAGCAGCGCGGCATTGGTCCCGTAAATTTCCACCGCCGGTGTGAATCCAAGTGCCATGGTTCCTCCTTAATCCCAAACCGAAACCGGTTTTTTTGCGGCGGGCCGCGCGTCCAGCTCCGGTACGATTACACCGATGCCGGCCGGCAATACCGCCCCGTGTTCCGCGAGGTCCGGGTTGAGATGCCACAGTGCTTCCTCGGCAGCGTCGTCGCTGCGACCCAGTTCGCGGTAGAGCAGCAGGTTGACGGAGTCACCGGCAATACTTCGGACTCTACGCATTGACGAATTCCTCCAGTATCAACGTCCAATTGATCAGCATGGCGGTGCCGTCGTCGATCACGTTGGCTTGTTTCTCGTCCACCGATTTGATCGTCCACAGCCCCCAGTTACGGCCAATCCCGTCCACCAACGGCAGCGGTGTACGCAAGGCCTGCAAGTCGCGCAGTTCGTCGAGCCTGGCCATGCCAATGCCACGCGCCGCCTTGCCGGCAAAGGTCAATGTTTCGAGGCCCTGGCCGGTCTGGCTGGACTTGGGTTTGCCGGCAATGATGTCCAGCGCGACCCAGCCACCGCTACTGTTACGGTCGAGGGTCGCGTAGGCAAACCCGCGCGACAGCCCGAAAATAAAGCTGCCCAACACCATTTGTTGTCGCATTAAACCGCTCCATCGGTGAGTGCCGCGTCGCGTCGCGTCGCCAGCAGGTTGTCCATCGACAGCGGCGTAAACTGCGCCTCGATCTGTTGCACGACGAGCGCCGCCAGCGCCTGGTAACTGGTCTGCTCGGGTGCGGTAATGTTGATCTGCGGGGCGAAGTTGATTTGCCGGTTGTCTGTTTGAGCGTTGGGAAGGCTTTGG
The DNA here is from genome assembly GCF_030815935.1 of Pseudomonas sp. W2I6. Lineage (NCBI taxonomy): Bacteria > Pseudomonadati > Pseudomonadota > Gammaproteobacteria > Pseudomonadales > Pseudomonadaceae > Pseudomonas > Pseudomonas sp. W2I6. The sequence goes on from NZ_JAUSXJ010000001.1 coordinate 4,867,195, forward strand.
CTGACCTGTTCGGGTGGCGGGAGACGGTCGTCGCTGCTCATGACTTTCTCGCCCAGGCTCGCCCCGACGTCGCTGCCGACGAACGTGCCGACGACGCCGCCCACCACCTTACCGATTGCACCGCCGGCAAAGCCGCCGATCACACCGCCCAACACTGTGCCGGCGCCCGGAATAATCGAACCCAGCGCCGCCCCGGCGAGCGTGCCAACGGCTCGCCCAATGGCCAGCCCTGCAACCTCGCCGGCCACACCACCCGCGACGCCACCGCCTATCGACCCCACACTGGCGCCAACGGACTCTTTCAGGGTGCCATTGCTCGCGCCCTTGATGAGATTGATACCCGCGTCTGCCACCACCAACGCCAACGAACCGCGCTTCGCGATTCGGCTGGCTCTGTTGGTTTTCGTGGGCGCATCAGGGCCTGAGTTTTTGCCTGGAGTGCGCTCGCCCTGGCGTGTGTCGCTACCTTGTGACTTCCCTTTGCTGCCGGACGGGTCGGACTTGTTGCCACCGGCATCGCGGGGCGCGTCACCCTCGCCCAGGACTTTCCCGGCGACCTTGTCGAAGACTTTGTCCACGACAGTGCCGCCGAGCTTCTTCGCCAGCGGCACCATCACCACCGCGGCCAATGTGAGGGCGGCCGTGGCTTTGGGCAGCGATTCAGCCAGCCAGCCCAAGCCATTGACCACCGAGGTCAGCACCGTCAGTGCGCCGTTTTTCAGGGGTGCAATCGCCGTATCGGAAGCTGTCTCCAGGCGGGTGGTACTGGCCTGGAAGGCTTGTTCATGAGCTTGCGTGGAGTCTGCCCGCCCGGTCGCCGAACGCATGACCGAGCCCTGGTCTCCCAGGACCGAAGTCGCGTAAGTCGACTTGTCGGCCACCGCCGAAAAGGCCTGCTTCAGCGTGTCGATCACCGGCACCAGACTCAGAATCGAGCGGTTACCGTCGAACAACTGCGTGGCCAGTGCCGCCTGCCTTTCCTGGGGCTGCGCCTTGAGCGCCTCGAGGACCGTCAGCACTGTTTGCGGTGCGTCCTGCTTCATGCCTGCCGCAAGCACCTTCGGGTCAAGCTTGAGCTCTGCCCAGGCAGCACGCTGCCCCTCGGAGGCACCGTCACCCTTGGCCAGCGCGGCGCCGACTTTTTCCACCGCAAGCCCGGCAGACGCCCGGTTGTTACCAACCGTCAGCAACGCCGCCGAAAACGCCGCTACCTGCTCGGGGCTCATGCCCGACGTTCTCGCGGCAGTGCTCTGGCGCACAATCGAACCAATATCCACCGCATCGGCCTTGAGCGAAGCGTGGGAACCCAGCACGTTGGTGGCGTCAGCCAGATCCAGCGCCTGCGGGCGATCCAGCTTCATCGACCCACGCCAGCCGCCCATCATCTCGCCGGCCGTCTTGATATCGGTCTGAAAGGCCGCGGCGATGAGCGCGCTATCGCGGGCGAACTGCAGCAAATCAGCCTGGCGAGTTTCAAGGTCCTTGCCTACGCCGGACCGGGCCCCCACCTGCTCCACCCTTGCCAGGTCGACAGCATCTGCGCCACTCGCGGCAACCATCGGGTCGGACGCCAAGGCCAGGTTGGCTTCGCGCAGTTGTGTGCGCTCATACCCGGCAAACCCCACCACTTCATGCAGGTCGGTCATCGCCGTTTCCAGCGCCTGCGAGGGTTTGACGGTATCGGATGAGGCGCCGCCCGTGCTATTGCCCTTGCCGGTTTTCAGGGCACCCATCACATCGAGCAATGAGCCGTTGAACCTCTCCAGCGTGTCGATGAGCCGGGTCTGCCCCGTGACCAGTTGCGTCAGTTGCGCACCGACATTCGCCAGTTCCTGGCCCGGCACGTCCTCGGGTACGGCATCAAGCAAGGACGGGCCGGCAAGCATCGGCGCAATCGGCTGGATGCTGGCGCCTGCCCCGGCCGTTTCAAGCGAGCCGTAAATCGCCTCGCCGTCCCTGGCGATGAGCGACCTCAATCCAAATTTACTGTCTGCCATCCGCTCTACTCCTGTTTGACGCCAAGGCGAGTGATCGCGATGTCGTAGCGGCGCAATGCTTTTCCGGCGTCCCAGTCCAGGATTTCCGCTTCATTTACCGAGTAAATGAGCGGCACGATGTCGAGAATTACTTCGATGTCGCGCTCCGAAAGAAGTCCGCCGGTTTGTTTAAAAAATCGTCGATGCGCCCCTGCAGTTCGGTCCAGTCGGGCACGCTGAGGTCGGCGAGATCCGGGATCATCAGGCCGGTGCAGTGGGCAGTGATGAACTCGGCGCGCTCTTTGTTGGTGGCGAGTTTTTTCATCGCCTTGGTGGCGCGCAGGGCGGGCATTTCCAGGATCAGGCTGGTGAGACGGCGGCCGCCGGTGTCAAGGGGCAACAGCAGCGAGACGTGCTCACTGGTCGCCGATTCGCGGGGCTGCTCGTCGGCGTCGAGGAAGTACGACGCAGGCCGGGTCGACATGTCGTGCACGTACTGGGCGATGCTCACATAGTCCGGACGCTTGAGTTGGTCGAGTTCTTTTTCCGACAGGCCGGTGGCGAGTTTGGCCAGTTCGAAGAACTGATCGTCCTCGTCATCACCGGCCCGGGCCAGCGCGTCTTTTTGCGCGGCGTAGAACAACGGCTTGAGTTGAATCTGCTCGATCAGCGCGCCGGTATCAGCGGTGATCGGCGACAGCAGGATGTGCAGCGGAGGCATCCAGGCCATGAATCAATTCCTTGGTGAAGTATGGGAGCGGGAAAACCCGCTCCCGGGGGCTTAAGGCATCAGTACCGCGCGGCGGGCATCGCCGAGGATGTCGACGCCGTTAAGCACAAACTTCTGGGTACGCACGTCGATGTCGATCACCGGGATGCCGTTTTCCAGGCGGTTGTAGGTGCGGCAGGAGAACTCCAGGGTGATGGCGGGTTTATCGCCCATCTTCAGGGTTGTCTCGGTCAGGGTTTTCAGCTTGCCGCCGATGGTGTGGTAGGTGAAGTAAGTCTTGCCGTCCTGGTCCTGGCCGGCTTCACGCACGTTCAGCAAAATGTCATCGCCCAGGCGCACCCCCAAGGCAAGCATGATTTCCGGACCCGCGCCTTGCAGCTCCAATGTGGCGTTGAGCACTTTGGCGCTCTTGGCCATTTCTTCGGCGATGAAACGTCCGCCGGTCATCTGTTCCATGTCGAAGTCGATCTTCGGCGGTGCGAACGAGGTGACCGTCGCCGACAACGGCAGGCCTTGAAGGGTGGCCGCCATGGCCTGTCTGATTCGGTTGGTAAACATTAGAGAACGTCCTCCAGGAACTGCTCGATGATTTCATCGCGGGCGTTGAGTTGATAAATCATGTGTTCGTTCGGCGCGTAGCGGCCGTAGTCGATGACGATGAACCAGGTGCCGTTCTTGTACTTCTCGACACTGTTCAATTCCGGGTGCAGGTACACGCTGCCGCCGGGAATGGTCTCGTCGGCCACCAGGGTTTGCAGCCAGTCGTTGATGCGCTTGACCTCCTGGTCCATGAACGACTTGGTCAGGTTCTTGGCCATGGCTTTCTGGCCGGCCTTGACCAGCTTGCGGCTGATCGCATCTTCCAGGCCCACGTAGCTGATGAACTTGCCGGTGATGGAGCGGTTACCCAGCAGCGAGAAACCGCCGAGGATGGTGCGGGCGTAGTAGCTCACGCCGTAGCGGTTGAGCAGGTCGCCTTCGGTGGAGGTGTCGAGGATGTTGTACTCAACCACGCGGGACACGTCTTCGGCGAAGGTCACCTGGTTGCCTGGGCTTTCCCACTGCTTGACCTTGGCCAATGCGGCAATCGCCAGGGACGACGGCGCCAGGAACACGTTTTTCTTCGCGGCCTTGGAGTACACCGACGGCATGTTGTGCACCAGCAGGCAACGGTCGAAACCGAGATCGGCACCGCCCAGTTCGCCGCTGTAGGTCACCTGGTCGGCGACGGTTGCGTCCTTGCCGTCCAGCACCACACGGGCCTTGATGCGCTTGCCGAAGGAGGCGAATTCGCCGGCCACGGCCTTGGTGCCGGTGAAGCCCGGGGCGCCGATGATGGTCAGGTCTTCGGGGACGCTGGCCAGGGCGGCGAGGCCCAGTTTGCGGCCGGTGACCGGCTCTTCACCGCCGATTACGTTATTGATGGTGTCGGCCGGGGTGGTGCCCTCGTCGACGATCACAACGTAGACCGGCACCTTGACCACTTTGAGGATCTGGTAAACGGCGTGGAACAGCGTGCCGGTTTCAGCGCCGGTAGGGTCCAGCAGCGCCTGGGTGGTGAAGCTGTTGATGCGGAACGGGGCGTTTTTCGGAATCGACGCATGGGCGTTGGGGGCAGTGCCCACCAGGCCGATGACGTTATCGCCCAGGCCACCCATGGCCTCGGGGGATTCGGTGGCGTTCACGGTGATGCCGTTGTGTTCGAAGTTCAAAACCTCAGCCATGATCAGTCAGCCTTCTTCGGGGTGGAGTTGAGGACGCTGGTCAGTTCCAGGCGGCCAGCGGTGCGCAGGGCGGATGCTTCGACGTCCAGCAGTTCCAGTTCCTCGCCGGCGGTAGACCAGTGGCCGTTGCCGGTGGGGAATGGAATGAGGACGGTGTAGGTTTGGCGGTTAAACATGAGTGGGATTCTCCGGGTGGAAAATGCCAAAGCCCCTGCGAGAGGGGCTTTGGGCGGGCGAAAAAAAACCGCTTTCGCGGTGGGTGATTATTTATCTTCCGGCAACGGGAACCGCGCCTTGATTTCGGCCACTTTGGCTCGCCATTCCTTCTCCTTCTCAGGCGTACCGTCGAATTGCCACTCGAGGTACATCGGGTCCGCTTCGCTGACATAGGCAGAGCGGCGAGCAGCAATAGTGCTAGCGAGCGCTGCAGCGGCAGCGGCTTTCTCGATCAGCGCTTGAGCGGCCACATCACTAAAGCCAAGACCTTTAAGTGTCTGCACGCTGGCAGGTACGTTGATCAGCGAGTCACCAGCGGGGGTTTCCAGTTTTTCAATAAACAAAGTCATTTGATCAGTCCTTAAACCTTGGCGGTATACCGAGTGTCGTTGTCGTAGGAATAAGCCAAGCGCTTCTCTTCATAGGCCTTCCCAAGCACGGCATCTGCCTGGGCCAGCGCATAAGGCTTCACTACCCAACGCACCTCCCAATCAGCCGTAACGTCATCTTTCATGATCACTTCGGTATCCACCTTGCTGAAGCTCACAGGGTAATCAAACGTTTTGGTGATCGTGTAACTCAACCCACCTCTTAGGTACATCCCGGAGAATTGTGGGGACGTGGTCAGCTGACCAGCGACCAAACCGACATACATGGGTTTAAGCCCTGTAACGGCACGAGCCGTGCAAATCATGCCAAACGAGATGCCCCGAACCGTTTCGCGATAGGTTTGCGATATTCGTTTGATCGACAGGAAGTTGGCATCACCATTCCATGGAAAACCAACACCTTCCAATTGCAGGTTCAAGCCGGCGATATGATAGATACCCTCACCAAAGGGCGCCTTTTCGCTATCTCGAGAAAAAATTCGAGAGATAGTAAGCTCGGTTTCTCCCCCATCGTTACCGGGCATGCTCCACCACACTGGGTAAAGCACGTCCGTGGACAAGCCGGTTAGGTCAATATCCTGCTTGTAAAGCGCGCGGCCATTGATGTCTTTCGCTTGTACACCGTTACGCCACGCAGTGAACTGACTCGACGCGGCCTCTACCCGTGCATCAATTTTGCCAATCTGGTTAGTCACCGTTTCTGTCAGCTTGTTACACGCATCCACCACTTTCGTGATAGTCGTTTCAATTCCCATCATCAACTCCCTGTCAATTAGTCTTTCCAGCACTTTTGTCAGTGCAACTACTTCGCTTCGAGATGCATAAACCCGCAACATCAGATCAACGTGGCGGGACATATTGCCAACCGAAGCCGCCGCCATGATTGCGATTTCTTCAGCCATCAATACATTCAAATTCTCGCTCCCCACCACAATCGTCACGCTATCCGCCGGCAACGGCGAAATATCCAAGGTGAACTTCTGCAGTACCCGAGCCGCCGCCGCTTTATACGTGAGCAGCTTCCCCTCCACGGAATACACCGCCAACAACGTGCCACTGGCGAGGTAAAAACCAAACTCGCCGATCTCATACTCGGCCTCGCCATCAAACAGCGCGGCCATCCGGAGTTGCCGGTCGCCCAGATCCTCGTAGTCCACAATGGCGACCCGTTGGCGCTCGTCACGCAGGGCCACTTCGGTGCCGTCGGGGTTGTAGCGGCCAGTACCGGCGCCAATGTGGGTGATCTCGCCTTTCAAGCCCTGGTTCTTTGCCTGCAGCACTTCATCCAATCCCTTGGAGGTGAAGCGCACCAGGCGTGTAATTTCATCTGTCATGGCTGCGCCCTGAGGTCGTAGTCGTTAATGGTGTAGTGCCGGGCAACCCCGGCACTGTTTAGCCGGGCCGCCAGCCCGAGTTCAGGCAGTACGCCGCACAACTGCAACTCGCCATCGCTGAGCGGTGTGTGCGCCACGCTTCTGCAAGCAAGTACCCCGTGCAGCTTCACTTCGGGCAACGCCCCGGGCTGGCCCTCATCACCGATGCTCAACCCTGGATCAGCGGCTGCAGCAACACGTAAACCCTGGGAGGTCTCGTGCACGATGGTGATGGTGGCCAGGTCCCGCTCGCTCTTGGCCGCGTTGATGCGGCGGATCAAACGGTTGTGATCGCCACTGGACCAACTGCGACCGATGATTGCCTGCACATCAAAGGTGTAAGGCAGGCCGGTTGGCCGCTGTTGATACCAGGCACTGATATTGGGGGTGAATCCCAGGGATTCGACGGCGTAGCTCAGCGCCTTGGGCGTACCGGCCTGACGCTGGATTTGCCAGGACAAGGCCACGGTGAGGCGCTTCTCCGACTCGCTGGCAGCGGCGTCCCATTCACTGACGCCGCGATCAGCGGCCAGGTAGGGAAGGAATTCAGCCGGCGTCTGCAGCGGGTTCATCAAGGCCGGGAATGGCGGAGTGACCCGATCGAGCAATTGCCCGAAACCCAGGTCCAGCGCCTTCTCCAACGGCGAACTGTTGGCGGGCAGCAAACTGCCTTTTGGCTCACTCATAACGTGTGCACCTCCACCTCGACACCCGTGCAATACGGAGCCTGAAACGCCGTGGTGACGATCGGCTCCAGCGGCTCAAGGATCTGCAGTTGCGCAGCGCCTGCCGAGTGGATGGCGTAGTCGATCCAGCTCGGGTCCACCCGCCCTTCCAGGCGATGACAAGACTCGGCGTAGGTTTGCAGCAGTCGCTGCGCGGCTACCTGGGTCAATCCGGAATCCGGGCCGGCGTTGATCTTGGCCACCACGCGGATTTTGTAGCGCAGGATCTGAGCCGCCTGCACCGTGACGAGATCCGTTTCCGGTCGCACGTCAGGCCGGGCGAAATGCCGGCGTACACCGTCGAGTAGATCCGCAGAAGGTGTACCATCCCCGTCTCGGGACAGGACCGTGACCATCACTTCGCCGGGCGCGGTTCGACGGCCGTTGCCATCCTTGACCCGTGCCGCGTAGCCGTCCGGGTCGAAGGTATAAGTGACCGTCACCACACCCGGGGCAGCACTTTGCACTTTCACCGATGGACGCTCACCGAGGGTGAAAACCTCCCGGCGATACTGCATCCGCGAACCCGCCGCCGGAGCGTGAGGCGCGAGGTAATAACGCAACCGGGCGTCATCGTCGCTCTCCAATGTTGGCGGTACCGGCGGGAAAGCCGCCGGGTCACCAGGGTCGAGCACCTGGCGCTCCAGGCCCATGTCCGCCAGGCGCGCATCGAGGTTGCTGCCGGTGGCCCACCACGCCAGCATCTGCTTGATGCGGGCGTTGTATTTGCGCTCGTGGGTTTGCAGGCGAACGCAAAAAGCTTCCAGCGCCAACGTCAGCAACTCGCTCTCGTTCTCCAGGCTGACCTTCAGCTTGGCGGCATTTTCTGGTGCACGAGTGGCGACGTAATCGACGACAAACGCCTTGAACTCCGCCAGCAACGGTTCGAACTCATCGACCGCAATGATCGCTGGCTCAGCCAACTGGTTCTGGCCGGGTATCAGCATGCTCATGTCACCACCTCGAAGGATTGCTTGCGGTTTTTCCAGGTGCCGGCGAAGCGCAGCAACAGGCCGGCGCCCTGGCGGTTGGCGACGATGACTTGCGGCTCGAAGTCGGCGATGCCGTTCTGCGGGTTGTAGAACGCCTGGGCGGCATGGCTCTGGGCGAGAATCAGCAGGTCATCGCCGAGGTTTTGCCCGAGCAGCTGCGGGATCATCGAGCCGTACAGCGGGCGCTTCTGGCGAGTGCCCAAGGGCGTGGTCAGCGCTCGGGTAGCGCGCTGCACAAATTGCAGCCAGTCATCGACCGCCGCCCCGGTGTTTCTATCGATTCCGATCATGGGATGTCCTTGTCAGGGGCTGATGACTCGACCCTGGTGGTCCACCACCGGGCCACTGAAGTGCGCGCCGCCTGCATCCAGCAACAGGCTGCTGCCGCCGACTTGCAGCGTGACGCCCTGGGCGCTCATCGTGAGGCTGGCGGCGCCGACCTTGATGTCGACCTGTTCGCGGGAACCTGTGAACGTGGTGGGGCCATTGACCCAGTTGAAGGTATGGCTGGCGTCGTCGTAGTCGCTCTGGGTACCGTCCTGATGGCGGCGCCGGGTCAGTGTCGAAGCGCTGGAGACCGGTGGAAAGCGGTCGCTGTTCAAGCCGAACAAGGCCACCGATTGCGCCCCGCCCTCCCCGGCACCGTAGTTGAGCAGCAAACATTGCTCGCCTACTGACGGGATGCGGGTTTCCGTCTGCGCTCCGGCGCTGGGGTTGAAAAAGCGGATCGCCGGGGTGAGCAGTTCGCCGTGGCTGACCTTGCAGGTATTGCTGGCGGCGTCGACCTCCTGGCACACGCCGATTCGGCAGAAACTTTCGGCGCGTCGATACAGGTCTTCGAGCTGGCTTTCCATTTCCGCCAGGCGCTCCACGATCGGCCCCAGCTGCATGCGTAACAGCGCGTCGAACATGGGCTACTCCGCCAGCGGCTTGTATTGGTCGGGGTCGTCGATGTTCGAGACGTCCCAGGTGCAGGCAAAAAGCGGCTTGCCTGTGGGATCGTTGAGCAACGGCGGCCCGATATAGAGGGTTTGGGTGAAGGTGACGGTCCAGGTGTCGTAGTCCGTCTCTGCGCTGGTGCGTATTGAAGGCGCAGCGACAATGCTGGTCGGCAGGTCGCACTGCGCCTGCGGCAGGTTCCAGCGGTTATCCAGCACCAGGTCCATCAGTTGGCTGGCCAGGTCGCAGGCATCAAAGGGCAAGGCACCCGGGGCCACCATGGCCTTGAGTGAAATCCCCAGGGCATGGGCCTTGCGCCCCTCGCGGGAGCGAAGGCCCGGCCCATTGCCTTCGACCGTGATCAACACGCCGGTGTCGTTCGCGGCGCCCTGAAAGTCCTGATGAGTGCCGACCTTAAGTTCCGGAAACGCCCTGCGCAGTGCCTCGCTGATGGCCTGGGGCAATTGGGAGGGTTTTTCGATAAGTGTCATTTAAGTAGCGTCCTTGCAACGGTTACTGCGGGTCCCGGCCAGGGCCTTCGTTGACGCCGATGCGCTTGGCCGCCCAGCGTTCATAAAGGCCGATGGCCACGTCGGCGCCGGCCATGGCCGTCAGGCACCCAATGGCGCCGGCCGTCCAGATCGACATGCCGGCGGCGTAGCACAGCATCAGGGCTGATACCCCGCACACCATGCAGGCCCCCGAACGCAGGGCCAGGCGCCGCATAAGCGACCAACCGCGGGCGCCTTCCTTGTCGGCGCGCCACATTTCTCCGGAAACCCCGCCAATCACCGCCAATACGATGACCAGCCAGATAGGCATTTCCGCCAACGCTTGCTGCTCGTTTGTCATGTCACGCCTCCTGGAATGAGTGATACCGGCAGGTCGCCGGTTGTAGGTGTTTGTTTCAATTTGAATGGGTTCTCTAGGTAGGCATTCCAAAAAGCCCGGTTGCCCGGGCTTTTCAGTAATGATGTCCTCGAACTTTCGGCGCTACTGGCGCGGTACGGTTCTTTCCTCAATGTTTTTCCGACCACGATCCCTGTCTGCCGGATAACTGCTTCTGGTGCTTTACGCTGCACACCCGGGCCAGTTGCCAACCCTCTGAACCGTTAAGGCCGATTCATCGCTGCCTGTTCTTGAAGCGGTTTGAAACTAAAGAGCGTCGGCATCCTTGCCGGTATTGCCTGGCATCCTTGCCATCGCTTCGATGGCGTCCTTGCCGGTGTTGCGTAACGTCCTTGTCTTCCTTGGCAGCATCCTTGCCGCCTCCACCAGGCCTTCTTGGCTGGCTTGAGACGAAGAATATGCATGTATGCATATACAGTCAATGCACAAATGCATTTATTTTTGCGCAAGAAATGCACAGGTGCATTTATAGCCCCGCAGGCAAAGGGTTTGGTGGTTTTACGCAGACGAAAAAAAGCCCGCTCACTGGCGGGCTTTGTCTTACACAGAAGGGTTAGCGGGCGTACATGCCCCACCAGAAAACGTGACCAAGGATGCTGATCTGTTCATCCTGGATTTCCTGGAAGCTGTAGTCCTCGTCCGGATGTTCATCGCGGTTGAAGCTACGCAGGCGAATCCCGGAAGGCAGGCGATAGAGCTGTTTCACCCGTAGCTGGCCGTTGTGATTGATGGCGTAAAGATCGCCATCGACGATGTCACCAATCCCGCATTTGCCCGCATTGACACCTACGGTGGCGCCGTCGCGCAGCACCGGCAACATACTGTTGCCGCGCACCGTCACGCACTTGGCCTGGTCGAACTGCACACCGTTATGCCGCAGGCTGCGCTTGCCGAACCGCAGGCTGGCCTTCTCGCTTTCCTCGATGACGAATCTTCCTGATCCAGCAGCCAATTCAACCTCGCGCAGAAAGGGGATCGACACCTCGTCATCATTAACGGGTGTTTCGTCGTCCCACAGGCTTATGTCCTTGAGTTCCGAATGCATCGGGTCACGCTCGTCCGACCGCACCGGCACCAGCCCTGCGCGCCCGCGCAGCTGATCGGTGCTGACCTGGAAGTAATCGGCGATGCGCGAGATGTGCTTGTCCGACGGATCAACGATCTTGCCGCTGAGGATCCGGGACAGTGTGGATTGAGGCACGCCGGTACGCCGGTGAAGCTCCGTGGGGGAGATCCGGTCGCGGTCCAGCAGCTCTCTTAAGACGATAGAAACGTTGCGTTTTTGCATAACGCGGATAGTGCAGGCAGTTTTGATGCTTGGCAAATGCTTATTTGCATATTTAATGCATTGATTGCAGATTTTTACCTAACCATTTGTGGTCTGCCTCGCATGCTAACCTGCGCCTATCGGAAAAATGCTGGGTTTGTTGATGACGCACTTTGCAGATCCAATCAGAAAAGTCATGACGCACTCAGAGCAAGAAGTCTCAGACGAAGCGCTGCGCTTTGCTCGCTCAAACAAGAAAATGATTGCCAGGCGTCTGACCGACAAAGCTATCTATCCTCCGGAAGAGGCGCCTGTATCGGTCTACATGGCCGGCTCACCGGGTGCAGGAAAAACCGAGGCATCAATCGCGCTCGTGAATCTTTTTGCCGACACCCCGATCCTTCGAATTGACCCCGATGAGCTTCGTAGCGAATTTGTTGCCTATACCGGCGGTAACTCCTGGTTATTCCAGAGAGGGGTTTCTATTTTGGTGGAGAAGATTCTGGATTTTGCGATGGACCAACAGCAGTCGTTCCTCCTTGACGGAACATTTTCAAACATTGATGTCGCCAGGCGGAATGTGGATCGTTCCTTAAGAAAAGGCAGGTTCGTACAGATTCTGTACGTCTACCAGGATCCGAGGCTCGCTTGGGACTTCGTCAAAGCTCGCGAAGAAGCAGAAGGAAGAAGGATTCGTAAAGAGCATTTCATCGACCAGTACTTTGCCGCACGTGACGTCGTCAACGCACTTAAGCTAGAGTACGGCGGCGATATCCACGTGGATTTGCTGCTCAAGCACATTGACAACTCGGGACGATTGTACAAAGCCGGTGTCGAAAAAATTGACTACCATATTCCTGAGCGACACACGCGGGCCGATCTTGAGGCCAGACTCGGGCAACCATCAGGAGCGTAATGATGATTTCGATTAAGCTGGGCTTGACCAAAGGTGCAAAAAGCCCCTTTGCCGACTTTATTCGTAACGCTAAATCTGATCAAAAAAAGCGCGTATACAGCGAAGTGCTGACCGAAGCGACCAAACAGCAGAACCTTGTATTGATGGCAGCTGAGGCAAAACGAGCCTGACATCTACTAAGGCACTGCAATAAAGAACCCGACCCAGCGTCGGGTTTTTTTATTGATCAACCGAACCCGATCTGTCTTGGTTTCTATCGTAAACCATAGGACAAACACATCGTTTATAAGGCTCTTAGCGAGAATTCAACATCGTATAGCCGCCCACAATGCATAAAAAATCAATGTACCATTAGCCTATTTATCCTTGCCAAAAATCGACAGGAAGAGCTGAACCCCGCGTATGACCGACCTTTCCAGCCACACCCCGATGATGCAGCAGTACTGGCGCCTGAAAAACCAGCACCCTGATCAGTTGATGTTCTACCGCATGGGCGACTTCTACGAGATCTTCTATGAAGACGCGAAGAAGGCGGCCAAGTTGCTGGACATCACCCTGACCGCGCGCGGGCAGTCGGCCGGGCAGTCAATTCCGATGTGCGGGATTCCATATCATTCGTTGGAAGGTTACCTGGTCAAGCTGGTGAAGCTGGGCGAGTCGGTGGTGATCTGTGAGCAGATCGGCGACCCGGCCACCAGCAAGGGCCCGGTGGAACGCCAGGTGGTGCGCATCATTACGCCGGGTACGGTGAGTGATGAGGCGCTGCTGGATGAGCGTCGCGACAACCTGATCGCGGCAGTACTGGGGGACGAACGCCTGTTCGGCCTGGCAGTCCTGGATATCACCAGTGGCAACTTCACGGTGCTGGAGATCAAGGGCTGGGAGAATCTGCTGGCGGAGCTTGAGCGCGTCAACCCGGTGGAGTTGATGATCCCGGACGACTGGCCAAAGGACCTGCCGGCGGAACGTCGCCGTGGGACCAAGCGTCGTGCGCCGTGGGATTTCGAGCGTGATTCGGCGCTGAAAAGCCTGTGCCAGCAATTCTCCGTGCAAGACCTCAAGGGCTTCGGTTGCGAAACCCTGACCCTGGCCATCGGCGCCGCCGGTTGCCTGCTCAGCTATGCCAAGGAAACCCAGCGCACTGCCCTGCCGCATTTGCGCAGCCTGCGTCATGAACGCCTGGACGACACCGTGGTGCTGGATGGCGCCAGCCGTCGCAACCTGGAACTGGACACCAACCTCGCCGGCGGGCGCGACAACACCCTGCAATCGGTGGTCGACCGTTGCCAGACCGCCATGGGCAGCCGCTTGCTCACCCGCTGGTTGAACCGCCCGCTGCGGGATTTGACCGTGCTGCAAGCCCGCCAGACCTCTATTACCTGCCTGCTCGACCGCTACCGCTTTGAAAAGCTGCAACCGCAGCTCAAGGAAATCGGCGATATCGAGCGGATCCTGGCGCGGATCGGCCTGCGTAACGCGCGGCCCCGCGACCTGGCACGCCTGCGCGATGCCCTCGGCGCCCTGCCGCAACTGCAAGCGGCGATGACCGAACTGGAAGCACCGCACCTGCAGCAGCTGGCAGTCACCACCGGCACCTACCCGGAGCTGGCGGCGCTGCTGGAAAAAGCCATCATCGACAACCCGCCCGCGATCATCCGTGACGGTGGCGTGTTGAAGACCGGTTACGACACCGAGCTGGATGAGCTGCAATCCCTGAGCGAGAACGCCGGGCAGTTCCTGATTGACCTGGAAGCCCGTGAAAAAGCCCGCACCGGCCTGGCCAACCTGAAAGTCGGCTACAACCGCGTGCACGGCTACTTTATTGAGTTGCCAAGCAAGCAGGCCGAGCAGGCGCCGATCGATTACCAGCGCCGCCAGACCCTCAAGGGTGCCGAGCGCTTTATCACTCCGGAGCTTAAAGAATTCGAAGACAAGGCGCTGTCGGCCAAAAGCCGCGCCCTGGCCCGGGAGAAAATGCTCTACGAAGCCTTGCTCGAAAGCCTGATCGACAAGCTTGCGCCGTTGCAGGACACCGCAGCCGCCCTGGCCGAGCTGGATGTACTGAGCAACCTGGCCGAGCGTGCCCTGAACCTTGACCTGAACTGCCCGCGCTTTGTCAGCGAGCCGTGCATGCGCATCGTGCAAGGTCGCCACCCGGTGGTGGAGCAGGTGTTGACCACGCCGTTCGTCGCCAACGACCTGTCGCTGGACGACGACACCCGCATGCTGGTGATCACCGGTCCGAACATGGGCGGTAAATCCACCTACATGCGTCAGACCGCGTTGATCGTGCTGCTGGCGCATATCGGCAGCTTCGTGCCGGCGGCAAGCTGCGAATTGTCACTGGTGGACCGCATCTTCACCCGGATCGGTTCCAGCGATGACCTGGCCGGCGGCCGTTCGACCTTTATGGTGGAAATGAGCGAAACCGCCAACATCCTGCACAACGCCACCGAACGCAGCCTGGTGCTGATGGACGAAGTGGGCCGCGGCACCAGCACCTTCGACGGGCTGTCCCTGGCGTGGGCGGCGGCCGAACGTTTGGCGCACCTGCGGGCATATACGCTGTTCGCGACGCACTACTTCGAACTGACCGTGCTGCCGGAAAACGAGCCGTTGGTAGCCAACGTGCACCTCAATGCCACCGAGCACAACGAGCGCATCGTGTTCCTGCACCACGTGCTGCCCGGCCCGGCAAGCCAGAGTTACGGCCTGGCCGTGGCGCAACTGGCGGGGGTGCCGGCCGAGGTGATTACCCGTGCTCGCGAGCACCTGAGCCGCCTGGAAGAAACCGCGCTGCCCCATGAGATTCCCGTGGCCAGCCCGGCCAAGGCCAGCAACAAACCCAGCGCGCCGCACCAGAGCGACATGTTCGCCAGCCTGCCTCATCCGGTACTGGATGAGTTGGCTAAGCTTGACCTGGATGACTTGACGCCGCGAAAAGCGCTCGAAATGTTATATGCACTGAAGACTCGGATATAACGCAGACGCTTGCAAGCTGGTAGACTCTCGCGCGGTTTGGGATGCTGCGGGCTTTTAGCCTGGCCTGCAGACTATCGCTCCCGAACCTCGCGAGCCCTGCCACAAAGGGTTTCGCTGCCGCCGCCTGAGGAGAAAATTAGAAATGACCTTCGTCGTCACCGACAACTGCATCAAGTGCAAGTACACCGACTGCGTAGAAGTGTGTCCGGTGGACTGCTTCTACGAAGGCCCGAATTTCCTGGTCATCCACCCGGACGAGTGCATTGACTGCGCCCTGTGTGAACCAGAATGCCCGGCCGTCGCTATTTTCTCCGAGGACGAAGTCCCGGCAGAGATGCAGGAATTTATTCAGTTGAACGTTGAGCTGGCGGAAATCTGGCCGAATATCACTGAACGCAAAGACCCGATGCCGGATGCGGCAGAGTGGGATGGCAAAAAAGGCAAGATTGCCGACCTCGAACGCTGATAGCGTCGATGCCCTCCAAAAGGCCCCTTGCGGGCCTTTTTGCATTTCTGCGGGGCGGGTTTCACTTTTCTACAGGCAAAAAAAAGGGGCGGTATGACCCGCCCACATTTTTTCCCTAGTCCCTGTGTTCCTTTTCATCGTCCTGATGAATCGCATCCTGCGAGGTTCCCTGAATCATCGTTCCTTGATGACTGTGTCAATCCGTGGACACAGGACTGATCTTAGAGAGTTCACGGGGAAGTTCAACGGGATCCAACCCGCCGGGTTTTCGATCTACGCGCTCAAACGCGAATAAATAATCTTTATATTTCAATAAGATAGAAATATAGGTAATCAATTCAAGACGCCCCCGCCGACGAAAAAACCCAAACGCTTACGAAAAAGTAAGTGAATGCTTACACCAGCAATTACGTAAAAGAGTAAAAAACGCCTCGTTGCTGTTCACCAGGCAAGAAAAAGCCCCGACAAGGTCGAGGCTTTTTTCCCATCCGGTGGATCAGTCGTCGCTGACAGTAATCGTCGGCATTGCCTGGGCCTCTGCTTCCTGCAGGACGATTCGCGCGCCTACGTGGCGCGCCAGCTCCTGGTAGACCATGGCAATCTGGCCATCGGGCTCGGCAACGACCGTTGGCTTGCCGCCATCAGCCTGCTCACGAATCCCCATGGACAGCGGCAACGACGCCAGCAGTTCCACGCCGTACTGGGTCGCGAGCTTCTCGCCGCCGCCTTCACCGAACAGATGCTCGGCGTGGCCGCAGTTGGAGCAGATGTGCACCGCCATGTTTTCCACGACGCCCAGCACCGGGATGTTGACCTTGCGGAACATCTCCACACCCTTGCGGGCATCCAGCAGCGCCAGGTCCTGCGGTGTGGTGACGATCACCGCGCCGGCCACCGGCACTTTCTGCGCCAGGGTCAGCTGGATATCGCCGGTGCCGGGCGGCATATCGATCACCAGGTAGTCCAGGTTGCCCCAGTCGGTCTGCGTGACCAGTTGCAGCAACGCACCGGATACCATCGGGCCGCGCCAGACCATCGGTGTGTTGTCGTCGGTCAGGAAGGCCATGGACATGACTTCCACGCCATGGGACTCGATCGGCACGAACCATTTCTGGTCCTTGATCTTCGGCCGGGTGCCTTCCGGGATGCCAAACATCACGCCCTGGCTCGGGCCATAGATGTCGGCGTCGAGAATCCCGACCCGCGCGCCTTCCCGGGCCAGGGCCAGGGCCAGGTTGGCGGCGGTGGTGGATTTGCCCACGCCGCCCTTGCCGGAAGCCACGGCCACCACGTTCTTGACGTTGGCCAGGCCCGGAATCTGCGCCTGGGCCTTGTGCGGGGCGATCACGCACTGGATGTCGACCCTGGCCGCGCTGACGCCGTCCAGGCCTTCGATGGCCATTTGCAGCATCTGCGCCCAGCCGCTCTTGAACAGGCCTGCGGCGTAGCCCAGCTCAAGCTGGACCGAAACCTTGTCACCCTGCACGTCGATGGCGCGTACGCACCCGGCGCTGACCGGGTCCTGGTTCAGGTAGGGGTCGGTGTACTGGCGAAGAACGGCTTCCACCGCTGCGCGATTGACGGCGCTCATGGGCTACTCCCGAAAAAAGACTGACTAAAACAGGCGGCTATCCTAACCGTTCCAGCGCCCCAGCGGCACGCTTTCGGCCTGCGGGAAAATCCGGAAACAGCCGCACGGGGTGAAATAAATTTCCCGGCGCTTTATAGTGGCCGACCTCCGTTTCATCAAGTAGCCGAGCCCCATGTCCGAGCCACGCAAGATCCTCGTCACCAGCGCCCTGCCCTATGCCAATGGTTCCATCCACCTTGGCCATATGCTTGAGTACATCCAGACCGATATGTGGGTGCGCTTCCAGAAGCATCGCGGCAATCAATGCATTTATGTCTGCGCGGACGACGCCCACGGTTCGGCCATCATGTTGCGCGCCGAGAAGGAAGGGATCACCCCGGAACAACTGATCGCCAATGTCCAGGCTGAACACAGCGCCGACTTTGCCGAGTTCCTGGTGGATTTCGATAACTTCCACTCGACCCACTCCGACGAAAACCGCGAGCTGTCGAGCCAGATCTACCTGCGCCTCAAGGACGCCGGGCACATTGCCACGCGTTCGATCACCCAGTATTTCGACCCGGAAAAGAAAATGTTCCTGGCCGACCGCTTCATCAAGGGCACCTGCCCGAAATGCGGCACTGAGGACCAGTACGGCGACAACTGCGAGAAATGCGGCGCCACTTACGCGCCCACCGACCTGAAGGATCCGAAGTCGGCCATCTCCGGCGCCACCCCGGTACTCAAGGATTCCCAGCACTTCTTCTTCAAACTCCCGGATTTCCAGCAGATGCTGCAAACCTGGACCCGCAGCGGCACCCTGCAGGACGCCGTGGCGAACAAGATCGCCGAATGGCTGGACGCCGGCCTGCAACAGTGGGACATCTCCCGCGATGCGCCGTACTTCGGCTTTGAGATCCCGGGCGAGCCAGGCAAGTACTTCTACGTGTGGCTGGACGCGCCGATCGGCTACATGGCCAGCTTCAAGAACCTGTGCGACCGCACGCCGGAGCTGGACTTCGACGCGTTCTGGAACAAGGACTCCACGGCCGAGCTGTACCACTTCATCGGCAAGGACATCGTCAACTTCCACGCGCTGTTCTGGCCTGCAATGCTTGAAGGCTCGGGCTATCGTAAGCCAACCGGCATTGCCGTGCACGGTTACCTGACGGTCAACGGCCAGAAGATGTCCAAGTCCCGTGGCACCTTTATCAAGGCGCGCACCTACCTGGACCACCTGTCGCCGGAATACCTGCGCTACTACTACGCCTCCAAGCTGGGCCGTGGTGTCGACGACCTGGACCTGAACCTGGAAGACTTCGTACAGAAGGTCAACTCGGACCTGGTGGGCAAGGTTGTCAACATCGCCAGCCGTTGCGCCGGGTTTATCCACAAGGGCAACGCCGGGGTGCTGGTGGCTGAAAATGCCGCACCTGAGTTGACCGATGCGTTCCTGGCGGCGGCGCCAAGCATCGCCGATGCCTATGAAGCCCGCGACTTTGCCCGGGCCATGCGCGAAATCATGGGCCTGGCCGACCGCGCCAACGCCTGGATCGCCGACAAGGCGCCGTGGTCGCTGAACAAGCAGGAAGGCAAGCAGGCTGAAGTCCAGGCGATCTGCGCCACAGGCGTCAACCTGTTCCGTCAGTTGGTGATCTTCCTCAAGCCGGTATTGCCATTGCTGGCAGCCGACGCCGAGGCGTTCCTCAATGTGCCGCCGCTGACCTGGAATGATCACGCGACACTGCTCGGCAACCATCAGTTGAATGAGTTCAAGCCGCTGATGACCCGTATCGACCCGGTAAAAGTGCAGGCCATGACCGACGCATCGAAAGAAGACCTCGAGGCCAGCAAGACCGATACCGGCGACACTGCACCTGCCGGCAATGGCGAACTGGCGAAAGATCCGTTGTCGCCGGAAATCGACTTCGACGCCTTCGCTGCGGTGGACTTGCGGGTGGCCCTGATCCTCAAGGCCGAAGCCGTGGAAGGCGCCGACAAGCTGCTGCGCCTGACCCTGGACATCGGTGATGAACAACGCAACGTGTTCTCGGGGATCAAGAGCGCCTATCCGGACCCATCCAAGCTCGATGGTCGCCTGACCATGATGATCGCCAACCTCAAGCCGCGGAAAATGAAGTTCGGTATCTCCGAAGGCATGGTGATGGCGGCCGGCCCTGGCGGTGAAGAGATCTACCTGTTGAGCCCGGACAGCGGCGCCAAGCCGGGTCAGCGCATCAAGTAACAATGGCTGACTGCCTCATGGTCTCGGCCATGGGGCGGTTTCAGCTAGTACCCCCTCCTCGCTTGCCGGATAATCGGATTCTGTTTGCTGTCGGCCCGCTGTTGGCTGTGGCTTTTCCGGGTTCCAACGCAATGATCAAACCATGAGCCTGATTCAACGTATCGACGCCCTGCTGCCGCAAACCCAGTGTGGCAAATGTGGGCATCCTGGCTGCAAGCCCTACGCAGAAGGCATTGCCCAAGGCGAGGCGATCAACAAGTGCCCTCCGGGCGGCCAGGAAACCATTGCAGCCCTGGCGCAGCTGTTGAAGCTCCCGGTGCTGGAGTTGGACACATCTCGAGGGGAAGCGCCCGCACAGATCGCGTTTATCCGTGAAGCGGAGTGCATCGGCTGTACCAAATGCATCCAGGCCTGCCCGGTGGACGCTATCGTCGGTGCTGCCAAATTGATGCACACGGTGATTGTCGACGAGTGCACGGGTTGCGACCTGTGTGTAGCACCCTGCCCGGTTGATTGCATCGAAATGCGTCCGTTGAGCACCGTGGTACCGATTGTCGGCGGGCTGGCCTCCAATGATCATGAACGCGAGGTACGCAGCCTCAAGCGCGACCGGGCCCGGCGACGGTTTGAACAGCGCAACGCGCGGCTGCAACGCGAAGAGGAACAGAAACTTGCCGAACGCCAGGCACGCTCCAAGCGCGCCGCCCCGGTAGCTGCGGCCACGGTCAACCCGGTCCAGGCGGCCATTGAGCGGGTTCGTGCACAAAAAGCCGCGGCCATGGACGCCGCCTTGAAGAAGGCCAAGATCAACCTGGCCATGAGCCGTGCCCAATTGCACAAATCCCTGAAAGCTTTCGGCCACCCGCCGACCTTTGAACAGCAGTCGCAGTTGATCATTCTGCAACAGCACTTCGAAACGGCAGAGCAGGCGCTTGCGGCACTGGTGGTGGCTGATGCCCGCACCTGAACCCCTTGAGCACCGGCCGCACCTGATGAAGCGTGTACTGCCGGTGCACGCCGCGTTTATCCTGCTCGGGTTATTGGGCCCGTTTTTCGTAACCACACTGACTGTTTGCAAGGAACCGCTCGCCCCATGAACGCCGCAAAACGCCTGGAAATTTTCCGCCGGCTTCACGAAGACAACCCGGAACCGAAAACCGAACTGGCCTACTCCTCGCCGTTCGAGTTGCTGATCGCCGTGATTCTCTCGGCCCAGTCCACAGACGTCGGCGTCAACAAGGCCACCGCCAAGTTGTATCCGGTGGCGAACACCCCGGAGGCGATCTACGCGCTGGGGGTTGAGGGCTTGTCCGAATACATCAAGACCATCGGCCTGTACAACAGCAAGGCGAAGAATGTCATCGAGACATGCCGGCTGCTGGTGGAACTGCACGGCAGCGAAGTACCGCAAACGCGCGAAGCCCTGGAAGCCCTTCCGGGTGTTGGCCGAAAAACCGCCAATGTGGTGCTCAATACGGCATTTCGCCAATTGACCATGGCGGTGGACACGCACATCTTTCGGGTCAGCAACCGAACCGGTATTGCCCGCGGAAAAAATGTGGTGGAGGTGGAAAAACAGCTGGCGAAGTTCGTGCCCAAGCCGTATCTGCTGGACTCGCATCACTGGTTGATCCTTCACGGACGCTATGTCTGCCAGGCGCGCAAGCCGCGCTGTGGCAGCTGCCGCATCGAAGACCTGTGCGAATACAAGGAAAAGACTTCCGACGATTGAGCCATCATTGCTTTTATCGATGAGTCGATTGAAAAAATCTTTTTTACCAGGCCCGAGATTATCGTTATAAGGAGCGCCAACGGCAGTCTTAGCCTGGAGTTAACCTTATGAGCACTGGCAAAGAACAACTGGATGTAGAAGACGACGTTGTTGGCGCTGAATCCGACGATGATGCAGCAGAAGCACCGGTAGAGGTGGCCAAGACCAATTTGAGCAAACGCCGCACCATCGACAACCTTCTGGAAGAGCGGCGCTTGCAAAAACAGTTGGCCGATTACGACTTCGATCTCTAATCGATCCAACGATAAACAGAAGCCTCCCTTGCGGAGGCTTTTTTCTGACTGGATGTAAATGTGAGGCCGGCCTACACCAGGCCGTTTCGCTGGGCCAGCTCGATCAAGTCCACCAGCGAGCGGGCGTTGAGCTTGAGCAGCAAGCGGGTCTTGTAGGTGCTCACAGTCTTGTTGCTCAGGAACATGCCATCGGCGATCTCCTTGTTGGTCTTGCCGCGGGCCAACTGCTGCAACACCATCATCTCCCGTCCGGACAGGCGCTCGACCATGTCCGCTTCGCTGGCGTTGCCCATCGTGGAGCGCACCGAGTTCAACGCCTGGTTGGGGAAGTAGCTATACCCGCACAGCACCGCCTTGACCGCGCTCAACAGCTCGGTGAGATCCTGTTGCTTGCACACGTAGCCGGCAGCACCCGCCTGCATGCACCGCATCGAGAAATGCCCGGGCGCCTGGGACGTCAGCACCAGCACCTTGAAGGGATGTGCCTGTTTGGTTGATGACAGCCGGCATATAACTTCCAGGCCATCGAGTTTGGGAATTCCAATGTCCAGTATGACAATGTCCGGCATATGCTCGCGCGCAAGTTGCAAGGCATCGACACCGTTATCGGTCTCGGCAACGACCTCATAACTATGACGTTCCATTAGCATACGCACAGCAAGACGAATGACGGGATGATCATCCACGATCAGCACTTTATTCATGGGCAAGTCCAATTTCGCTGTTCGAATTATTAAGAGTAAGCACAATAGCCTAGTCGTTTCTCGCTTGGCATAGCGCTCCCCCCCAAGCAACAGCAAGCAGAGACCTAACCCACAAAGACATAGGATTTAACCTACAAAAAAACGCCAGATCGGAGCTATCCAGTTTTGTTGGGGCTTTCAGAACTTTCCGAGCACAAACATATTTTGAGTGAAAATTCCCAGGATTACGCGGGCCCGGGTAAACGCGCCGTACACAAGTTTCAGGAAATGCCCCTTGTGCGCTGTCAGAAGACCTGTGAACCCGGAGGGAAACCGGGTTTTTAAAAGTTCCATTCGACATAATTACTAACGCTCCATAAATCCTACAGGCATGTCAGCATCTGACATATTCGCGGTACATTTCTGAGTGAATTTTCTGTAGTACATAGTTCCTGCCTACAAGAAAAAATCTCACTTTCAACAATGCATCACTTATCGAACGAAATTAATAAACATTGCCCCCGTAAAAATATAAACACTCCAGATCATCTCCTGGAGTACCTGAACTTTTTCGAAGCGAACAATAAACACAGGCGCACGCCCGATGATTCCGGATGTATTTTCAACCAAAAAAAATGGCCCCTTGAGGGGCCATTTTTCATTGCAACTTACAACACTCAGAACAACTTGCGACCTTTGTTGGCCGCAATGCGCATGCGCAACGCGTTCAGCTTGATGAAGCCTGCCGCGTCTGCCTGGTTGTAGGCGCCGCCATCTTCTTCAAAAGTGGCGATGTTGGCGTCGAACAACGACTCATCGGACTTGCGACCGGTCACGATCACGTTGCCCTTGTACAGCTTCAGGCGCACAACGCCGTTCACGTGGACCTGGGAAGCGTCGATCATCTGTTGCAGCATCAGACGCTCCGGGCTCCACCAGTAGCCGGTGTAGATCAGGCTGGCGTACTTGGGCATCAACTCGTCTTTGAGGTGAGCCACTTCACGGTCCAGGGTGATGGACTCAATGGCGCGGTGAGCGCGCAGCATGATGGTGCCGCCCGGGGTTTCGTAGCAACCACGGGACTTCATGCCCACGTAACGGTTCTCGACGATGTCGAGGCGGCCGATACCGTGTTCGCCACCGATACGGTTCAAGGTCGCCAGTACGGTGGCCGGGGTCATTTCGACGCCGTCCAGCGCGACGATGTCGCCGTTGCGGTAGGTCAGTTCCAGGTACTGGGCCTTGTCAGGAGCGTTCTCCGGGGAGACGGTCCATTTCCACATGTCTTCTTCGTGCTCGGTCCAGGTGTCTTCCAGCACGCCGCCTTCATAGGAGATGTGCAGCAAGTTGGCGTCCATCGAGTACGGGGACTTCTTCTTGCCGTGACGCTCGATCGGGATCGCGTGCTTTTCAGCGTAGTCCATCAGCTTTTCACGGGACAACAGGTCCCATTCACGCCACGGAGCAATCACTTTTACGCCTGGCTTCAAGGCGTAGGCGCCCAGTTCGAAACGCACCTGGTCGTTGCCCTTGCCGGTGGCGCCATGGGAAATGGCGTCGGCGCCGGTTTCGTTGGCGATTTCGATCAGGCGCTTGGCGATCAGCGGACGTGCGATGGAAGTACCCAGCAGGTACTCGCCTTCGTAGACAGTGTTGGCGCGAAACATCGGGAAAACGAAATCGCGGACGAACTCTTCGCGCAGGTCGTCAATGTAGATCTCTTTCACGCCCATGGCTTGCGCCTTGGCACGTGCAGGTTCGACCTCTTCGCCCTGACCCAGGTCAGCGGTGAAGGTCACCACTTCACAGTTATAAGTATCCTGCAGCCACTTGAGGATCACCGAAGTGTCCAGGCCGCCGGAATACGCGAGAACGACCTTGTTTACGTCGGCCATGCCATCACTCCACGGGGTTGTACGGAAAGGCGTCGATTCTACCGACCAAAACCGTGAAATTACAGAGGCGCGACAGCAAATGAAGATAAAGCGACAGATTATGTCGAGCGGGCGACGAAACGCCGCACCTTATGAGGTGGCGGCAGCGTTGTCTGGCGCCTTGGCCTGGGGCGCCGGTTTCTCGGGGGCTGCCACCCGTTCGAGCTGAATATTCACCCGGCGGTTTTTCGCCCGGTTGGCCGCGTTGGTGTTCGGCGCCAGCGGATAGCTTTCGCCATGAAAGCGCAGGGTAATCTGCGATTCCTGGATGCCATTGGCCTTGAAGTAGTCCATTACCGCCAATGCACGACGCCGTGAAACGTCGCGATTGGTCAGGCGATTGCCGCTGTTGTCGGAGTGGCCATTCAACTCGACGTGGTTAACCGTCGGGTCGGCTTTCATGAATTCGAGAATCACCGAGAGCTTTTTCCTGGCCGCCGCGTCCAGTTCGATGCCGCCACCCGGGAAACCCACCTCGGTCTGTCTGACCTGCTCGAAATTCATCGGCAGCAGCTTGGTGGTGCAGAGTTGGTAGTCGTTGTAGGCCTTGCTGAATTTCGCCGGCAGCAGGCGGATCTCGGAGTAACCGCCGTCGCGGCTATAGTGGCGCACCGTCGGGCTGCGCCCTTCGAGCAGGCCGGTAAACAAACGCCCGGCCTGGGCCTGGGAGCTGTTGAACAGCACATCGCCACTGCCGACACGCACCGCCCCCAGGTTGATATCGCCACGCCCCGGCTGCCACGGCGCAGCCGCCGCCAACAGGGTTGCGGAACCGGCACCCAACGAGCCGTTAAAGGCTTTCAGGCGAAACGTCGCCTGCTCGCCGGCCCGGCGCACGAACTCGCCCGAGCCGAAATCGGTGATCGGCTGGGTCAAGCGGCACTCGAATTTATCGCCCTCCACTTTCCACTCAATATTCTCCAGACGTGTCTGGAACGTGAGGGCCATCGCGGGCAGGCTGGCGAACACACTGAGCAGGGCTAGATAATGCTGGCGCACGGGAGGCTCCACTGGTTTCTACAACACATCAAGGCGTCATACATCGTTAAGGCATACCCAGGGATATCGGTCGCATCCTGCAAAACTTGATAGCGAGTGCCTGCAAGAGTCTTTTCCGGTAGCATTCCCACCAGATTGACCCGCCTGGAATCCCCAATGTCCGACCGCCTGACCCTGCTGCGTCCCGACGACTGGCATATTCATCTTCGCGATGGTGCTGCGTTGCCCCAAACCGTGGCCGATGTAGCGCGCACGTTTGGCCGCGCCATCATCATGCCTAACCTGGTACCTCCGGTGCGTAACGCCGCGGAAGCCGACGCCTATCGCCAGCGCATTCTCGCTGCACGACCGGCCGGCAGCCGCTTCGAACCGTTGATGGTGCTGTACCTGACCGACCGCACCCAGCCCGAAGAAATTCGCCAGGCCAAGGCCAGTGGTTTCGTGCACGCCGCCAAGCTGTACCCGGCCGGCGCCACCACCAACTCCGATTCCGGCGTCACCAGTATCGACAAGATCCTGCCGGCCATCGAAGCCATGGCCGAAGTGGGCATGCCGTTGCTGATCCACGGTGAAGTCACCCGTGGCGATGTCGATGTGTTCGATCGTGAAAAGATCTTCATCGACGAGCACATGCGCCGAGTTGTCGAGCTGTTCCCAACCCTCAAGGTGGTGTTCGAGCACATCACCACCGCCGATGCCGTGCAGTTCGTCACCGAGGCTTCGGCCAACGTCGGCGCGACCATCACCGCGCATCACCTGCTGTACAACCGCAACCACATGCTGGTGGGCGGGATTCGGCCGCACTTCTATTGCCTGCCGATTCTCAAGCGCAACACGCACCAGGTAGCGCTGCTCGATGCCGCCACCAGTGGCAGCGAGAAATTTTTCCTCGGTACCGACTCTGCACCTCACGCCCAACACGCCAAGGAAGCCGCGTGTGGTTGTGCCGGGTGTTACACCGCCTATGCGGCGATCGAGTTGTATGCCGAAGCGTTCGAACAACGCAACGCCCTGGACAAGCTTGAAGGGTTCGCCAGCCTCAACGGCCCACGTTTCTATGGCCTGCCGGCGAATACCGACCGCATTACCCTGGTCCGTGAAGACTGGGCCGCCCCCACCAGCCTGCCGTTTGGCGAGCTGACCGTTATCCCGCTGCGCGCCGGTGAAACACTGCGCTGGCGCCTGCTGGAGGAACACCCGTGAGTGAAGACCATTACGACGACGACCAGGAACACGGCGGCGGTGGTGGCGGTTCCCGTCACCCGATGGCCGAGCGTTTCCGTGGCTACCTGCCGGTTGTCATCGACGTAGAAACCGGCGGCTTCAATTGCGCCACTGACGCGCTGCTGGAAAT
This sequence comes from Pseudomonas sp. W2I6, assembly GCF_030815935.1. Lineage (NCBI taxonomy): Bacteria > Pseudomonadati > Pseudomonadota > Gammaproteobacteria > Pseudomonadales > Pseudomonadaceae > Pseudomonas > Pseudomonas sp. W2I6. The sequence goes on from NZ_JAUSXJ010000001.1 coordinate 4,893,609, forward strand.
CGCCGCCACGACCATCGGCATGGATGAACAGGGTTTCGTGTTCCCGGAACACACCCACTTCTTCCGCGTCGAGCCGTTCGAAGGTGCCAACATCGAAGCGGCGGCCCTGGAGTTCACCGGGATCAAGCTTGATCACCCACTGCGCATGGCCGTCAGTGAAGAAGCGGCGCTGACCGACATCTTCCGTGGCGTACGCAAGGCCCTGAAGGCCAATGGCTGCAAACGCGCGATCCTGGTGGGCCACAACAGCAGCTTCGACCTGGGCTTCCTCAATGCCGCCGTGGCGCGCCTGGACATGAAGCGCAACCCGTTTCACCCGTTCTCCAGCTTCGACACTGCGACCCTGGCCGGTTTGGCCTATGGCCAGACCGTGCTGGCGAAGGCCTGCCAGGCTGCCGGTATCGACTTCGACGGTCGTGAGGCCCACTCGGCCCGCTACGACACCGAGAAGACCGCCGAGCTGTTCTGCGGCATCGTCAACCGTTGGAAACAGATGGGCGGCTGGGAAGACTTCGGCGACTGAAGCCAAATCCCGCGCATAAAAAAACCGGCCCTCTCAGGCCGGATTTTTTTGCTTCGAACGTGGCTTACAGCTTGCCAGCGTTCTCGGTCAGGTAAGCCGCAACGCCTTCTGGCGAAGCGTTCATGCCTTTGTCGCCTTTTTTCCAGTTGGCAGGGCAGACTTCACCGTGCTCTTCGTGGAATTGCAGAGCGTCGACCAGGCGGATCAGCTCTTCCATGTTACGGCCCAGCGGCAGGTCGTTGATGATCTGCGAGCGCACAACGCCCTTGTCGTCGATCAGGAACGCGCCACGGAAAGCCACGCCGCCTTCGGACTCAACGTCGTAGGCCTTGGCGATGTCGTGCTTCATGTCGGCAGCCATGGTGTATTTGACTTTGCCGATGCCGCCATCATTGATGGCGGTGTTGCGCCAGGCGTTGTGGGTGAAATGGGAGTCGATGGAAACGGCTACCACTTCAACGTTACGCGCCTTGAAATCGTCCATGCGGTGATCCAGAGCGATCAGCTCCGATGGGCAGACGAAGGTGAAGTCCAGCGGGTAGAAGAACACCAGGCCGTATTTGCCTTTGATGGCTTCAGACAGTTTGAAGCTGTCTACGATTTCGCCATTGCCGAGGACGGCGGGTACGTCGAAATCCGGGGCTTGTTTGCCGACGAGTACGCTCATTGGGTATCTCCTGATGGTGGTGACTGAAGTAAAAGGATCCGTCCCAGTGTGCCGCAGCTAAACGACAGGCCTGTGACGTGATCACGCTTCGTGAAGACCGACCATCATACCGGAAAAAAGCCGTTCGTCAGTGAAGCCGCGTGCAAACACCAAGGCTTGAGAAACTACTTTGACAATCATTCTCGTTAACATTAAGATCCGTCGCACTTAAGCCTTAAACCGCGATGGTTCTCCCTTATGTATGTCTGCCTTTGCACTGGCGTCACCGACGGACAAATCCGCGAAGCAATCTACGAAGGTTGCTGCAGCTACAAGGAAGTACGTGAAACCACCGGCGTTGCCAGCCAATGCGGCAAATGCGCCTGCCTCGCCAAGCAAGTGGTACGGGAAACCCTGACGCAGCTGCAAACTGCCCAGGCTGCGATCCCCTACTCAGCAGAATTTACACACGCTTAATCAGCGTGTTTTAAAGAACCGGACTTAGTGTCCGGTTTTTTTATGCCCGAAATTCAAACAGTTAGCGCCAAGACGCGGAACACAAACATTCTTATTCCGATTAATTTTCATTTATTATTCAATAACTTAGGTTTGACAGTAGTAAATGCGCAGCTCAAACTCCGCCTTATATACAGCTAATACAGGGCAGGACCCCAATCATGAAAGGCGACATCACAGTCATCCAGCAACTCAACAAAATCCTTGCCAATGAACTGGTCGCGATCAATCAGTACTTCCTGCATGCGCGCATGTATGACGATTGGGGCCTGGAAAAGCTGGGCAAGCGTGAATACAAAGAATCCATCAAGGCCATGAAGGACGCTGACGCGCTGATCAAGCGCATCCTGTTCCTGGAAGGCCTGCCGAACGTGCAGGACCTGGGCAAGCTGAACATCGGCGAGCACACCCAGGAAATGATCAACTGCGACCTGAACTTCGAGCGCAAGAGCCACACCGACCTGAAGGCCGCCATTGCTCATTGCGAATCCAAGGGCGACTTCGGCAGCCGTGAACTGCTGGAAGATATCCTTGAAGACCAGGAAGAACACATCGACTGGCTGGAAACCCAAATCGGCCTGATCGACAAAGTGACTATCGAGAATTACCTGCAATCGCAGATGGGTGAATAACCCAACAATTCCCGGCCACTAAAAAGCCCCGCTCTCTTTCGAGAAGCGGGGCTTTTTATTGCCGCGGCCTAAAACAAATCAGGCTTCGGTCTTCGCAGCTGCTTTGGCCGCTGCGTCTTTGATCAGTGCCTGCAACGAACCATCAGCCGCCATTTCGGTGATGATGTCGCTACCGCCGACCAGCTCACCGGCAACCCACAGCTGCGGGAAGGTTGGCCAGTTGGCGTACTTCGGCAGGTTGGCGCGGATTTCCGGGTTCTGCAGGATATCCACGTAGGCGAACTTCTCGCCACATTGCATGATTGCCTGGGAAGCCTTTGCGGAGAAGCCACACTGGGGAGCGTTAGGGGCGCCCTTCATGTAAAGCAGAATAGTGTTGTTGGCAATCTGCTCTTTGATCGTTTCGATGATATCCATGGAACACCTCGGCTGGAACTTTCCGACTCATGGGTCGGCACGGTGGCGCATTGTAACGCAAACCCCAGCGTGACGCTCGGACTCCCCGACAGACAATCCTTACGCCGCCGCCACCTGCACCGGCACGCCGTTCAACGCTGCGTTGCCCGACAGCTCATCCAGTTGCCGCTCATCCGTCAGGTCATTCGCGCTCGCCCCCGGCTGCCCGCTGGCGATGGTCATCTGCACGCCAGGGCGGCCGTGGCCCCAACCGTGAGGCAGGCTGACCACGCCGGGCATCATGTCGAGACTGGCCAACACTTCCACCTCGATCATGCCGATCCGCGAGCTGACCCGTACCCGCTGCCCGTCAGTCAACTGGCGATGGGCAAGGTCATCCGGATGCATCAGCAGTTGATGGCGAGGCTTGCCCTTCACCAGCCGGTGGTAGTTATGCATCCAGGAGTTGTTGCTGCGCACATGCCGGCGGCCGATCAGCAGCAACTCATTCACCTCGGGCACCGGCTGCGCGGCAAAGCGCGCCAGGTCGGCAAGTATAACCGACGGTGCAGCCTGCAGATGGCCATTGGCGGTTTTCAGGCGGCCTGCGAGGTTGGGTTTCAGCGGCCCGAGGTCCAGGCCATGAGGGTGATCGGCCAGCGCGGCAATGGACAACCTGTCGCCATAAGGCCCGGCCCGCAGCCCGAAGTCGATCATCTGCGCAGGCGGCATCGTCGGTTTGAGTGTATTACCCGTCTTCTCGGCAAACGCCCGGGCCAGGCCGACGAAGATTTCCCAGTCATGCAACGCACCCTCGGGTTTCGGCAGGATGGCGCGATTGAAACGGGTGACGTTACGCACCGCGAACATATTGAAGGTGGTGTCGTAGTGATCGTTTTCCAGGGCCGAGGTGGACGGCAGGATCAGGTCGGCGTAACGCGTGGTCTCGTTGATATACAGGTCGATGCTGACCATGAACTCCAGGCCATCCAGCGCCTGCTCCAGTTGCCGGCCGTTGGGCGTGGACAACACCGGATTGCCCGCCACCGTCACCAAGGCGCGGATTTGCCCTTCACCCTCAGTGAGCATTTCTTCAGCCAGTGCCGATACCGGCAGCTCGCCCCCGTACTCGGGTCGCCCGGAAACCCGGCTTTGCCAGCGATTGAAATGCCCGCCGGAGGTGGAAGCTACCAGGTCGACTGCCGGCGTGGTGCACAAGGCCCCGCCGACTCGATCCAGATTACCGGTCACCAGGTTGATCAACTGCACCAGCCAATGGCACAGCGTGCCAAACGCCTGGGTCGATACGCCCATGCGGCCATAGCACACCGCCGCATCGGCCGCGGCGAAGTCCCGGGCCAACTGGCGGATCTGCTCGGCGGGTACCGCACATTGACGGCTCATGGCCTCGGCGGTGAATCCGGCCACGGCGTGGCGCACGTCATCCAGGCCGTCCACCGGCAGGTGACTGTCACGGGTCAGGTTCTCGGCAAACAGTGTATTGAGCAATCCGAACAATAACGCCGCATCGCCGCCCGGGCGCACGAACAGATGCTGGTCGGCCATCGCCGCCGTCTCGCTGCGGCGCGGATCAACCACCACGACTTTACCGCCGCGAGCCTGGATGGCCTTCAGGCGTTTCTCCACATCCGGCACGGTCATGATGCTACCGTTGGACGCCAGCGGGTTGCCGCCGAGGATCAGCATGAAATCGGTATGGTCGATGTCCGGGATCGGCAGCAACAGGCCGTGGCCGTACATCAGGTGGCTGGTGAGGTGGTGAGGTAACTGGTCCACCGAGGTGGCGGAAAAACGATTGCGGGTCTTCAGCTGGCCAAGGAAGTAGTTGCTGTGGGTCATCAGACCATAGTTGTGCACGCTCGGATTGCCCTGGTACACCGCCACAGCATTCTGCCCGTGACGCGTCTGAATCGCGGCCAGGCGCTCGGCTACAAGTACAAAGGCGTCTTCCCACGGGATCGGCTGCCATTCGCTGCCCACCCGCAACATGGGCTGGTGCAGGCGGTCCGGGTCATTCTGGATGTCTTGCAGGGCCACGGCCTTGGGGCAGATATGGCCACGGCTGAACGTATCCAGGGGGTCGCCCTTGATCGAGGTGATCGCCAGGCTTGCGTCTTCGCCCTGGGTGGTCTCCAGTGTGAGGCCGCAGATGGCTTCGCACAGATGGCAGGCACGGTGGTGGAGAGTCTTGGTCATGGCCAGTCTCTTTTATTGTGGGCTAGGCGCTTCGGACGAAAACTATGGCCCGCCCGGGGCAGCAGCGCCAGCAACGTTCGTCGTGTGAATCCAGGGGCATCAGGCCAGGCCATGAGGAAACATCAGGAAATGTTTCAGAAGCCTTCGGCAGCCCGCTGAAACCGACGCAGCCCGGCCTCAGCCCGCCCTCACGCATTGCAATGTGGCGCAGCGCCAGTGTACAAATGACCCGCTGCTGTCAGGAAACAGGCTTCAAAAGCGCCCTCCCCGCGTCCTTGAACTCCCCTAAAAACTGTAGCCCTATTGGTAAGACGCGACATTTAATTATAAGATCGCGCCTTCCCCTATTTCGTCGCCCCGTGCGGCTTTCGCCGCAGGTCTCGCCCGTTTTCAAAATAAACCAGGCTTTGAGTATCTGCGGTCTGTTGCAAAAAGGTAGTTAATGATGAGCGCAAGGCACTTTCTCTCCCTGATGGATTGCACGCCCGAAGAGCTGGTCAGCGTGCTCCGTCGAGGCATTGAGCTTAAAGACCTGCGTAACCGCGGCGTACTGTTCGAGCCTTTGAAAAACCGCGTGCTCGGGATGATTTTCGAGAAGTCGTCCACCCGCACCCGCGTGTCTTTCGAAGCCGGCATGATTCAGCTCGGCGGCCAGGCTATCTTCCTGTCACCTCGCGATACCCAACTGGGCCGTGGCGAGCCGATCAGCGATTGCGCGATCGTGATGTCGAGCATGCTGGATGCGGTGATGATCCGTACCTTCGCCCACAGCACCCTGACCGAATTTGCCGCCAACTCCCGAGTGCCCGTGATCAACGGCCTGTCCGATGACCTGCACCCCTGCCAGTTGCTGGCCGACATGCAAACCTTCCTCGAACAGCGCGGCTCGATCCAGGGCAAGACCGTGGCCTGGATCGGCGACGGCAACAACATGTGCAACAGCTATATAGAAGCGGCGATCCAGTTCGACTTCAAATTGCGCGTTGCCTGCCCTGAAGGCTACGAGCCGGATGCACGTTTCCTGGCCGAGGCCGGCGACCGCGTGACCATCGTCCGCGACCCGCGTGAGGCGGTCATCGGCGCACACCTGGTGAGCACCGACGTGTGGACCTCCATGGGCCAGGAAGAGGAAACCGCCAAGCGCCTCAAGCTCTTCGCCCCGTTCCAGGTCACCCGCGCCCTGCTCGACCTGGCCGCGCCGGACGTGCTGTTCATGCACTGCCTGCCCGCCCACCGTGGCGAAGAAATCAGTCTCGACCTGCTGGACGATCAACGTTCAGTAGCCTGGGCCCAGGCGGAAAACCGCCTGCACGCACAAAAAGCCCTGCTCGAGTTTCTGGTTGCGCCGGCGTACCGTCCTGCATGAGCCAGCCACTACTGCTGAACCTGCGCAATCTGGCATGCGGCTATCAAGACCAACGGGTGGTGCAGAACCTCAATCTGCACCTCAACGCCGGCGACATCGGTTGCCTGCTGGGCTCCTCGGGCTGCGGCAAGACCACCACCCTGCGAGCGATTGCCGGGTTTGAGCCGGTGCATGAAGGCGAGATCAGCCTGGCAGGCGAAGTCATTTCCAGCGCCGGTTTCACACTGGCTCCGGAGAAACGTCGGATCGGCATGGTGTTCCAGGACTACGCGCTGTTTCCACACCTCAGCGTGGCCGACAACATCGCCTTCGGCATTCGCAAGCACCCGCAAAAAGAGCGTGTGGTCGCTGAATTGCTGGAACTGGTGAACCTGAAAAACCTCGGCAAGCGCTTCCCCCACGAACTCTCGGGCGGCCAGCAGCAACGCGTCGCCCTGGCTCGCGCCCTGGCGCCGGAACCGCAATTGTTGCTGCTGGACGAACCCTTCTCCAACCTCGACGGCGAACTGCGGCGCAAACTCAGCCACGAAGTACGCGATATCCTCAAGGCGCGGGGCACCAGTGCGATTCTGGTGACCCACGACCAGGAAGAAGCCTTCGCAGTGAGTGACCATGTCGGCGTGTTCAAGGAGGGTCGCCTGGAGCAGTGGGATACGCCCTACAACCTCTATCACGAACCGCTGACACCCTTTGTCGCCAGCTTCATTGGCCAGGGTTACTTCATTCGCGGGCAGTTGAACACGCCGGAATCGGTTACCACCGAACTGGGGGAGTTGCGCGGCAATCGTGCCTACACCTGGCCAACCGGCGGCGCGGTGGATGTGTTGCTGCGCCCGGACGACATCGTTTATGCACCGGACAGCGCCTTGAAGGCGCGGATTGTCGGCAAGACGTTCCTCGGCGCGTCGACCCTGTATCGCTTGCAGCTGCCGACAGGCGCTCAGCTGGAGTCGATCTTCCCCAGCCACGCCGATCACCAGGTCGGTGCCGACGTGGGCATTCGCGTGGCAGCCGAGCACCTGGTGTTGTTCCAGGCCTCAGGCAGCACCGCAGCACAAATCCCTCAGGTTGAGTCAGGCGTTCGCCGCTACAACACCGCCTCCTGACGTCAACGCATCACGCCCGGCCAATTTCCGCGAACTTGGCCTGGGTGTGTTCGGCCAGCACTGTCGCTGCCAACTCCACCTCAAGCCCCCTTCTCCCCGCACTGATAAAAATTGTCGGAAACGACTGCGCCGTCACATCGATGAAGGTGCGCAGGCGTTTCTTCTGCCCCAGCGGGCTGATGCCGCCTAGTAAGTAACCCGTGGCCCGTTGCGCCGCTGCCGGGTCTGCCATCTCGACCTTTTTTACCCCCGCCGCCTGCGCCAACGCCTTTAAATCCAAACTTCCGACGACCGGCACAACCGCCACCAGCAGCTCGGCTTTTTCACTGCTGGCCAGCAGGGTCTTGAACACCTGCGCCGGGTCCAGGCCCAATTTTTCCGCGGCCTCCAGACCATAGGACGCTGCCTTGGGATCATGTTCGTAACTGTGAATTCGATGTTCGGCGCGAACTTTTTTCAACAGGTCCAATGCGGGCGTCATGTGGGCTCCAGGCTTGGCAAAAAGGTGAAAAAACAGACAGCCAATTCTAGGCCAACAACAAGCAAAAGGCTCTAGTCCGAAGCCCTCTGCCACGCGCTCACGCGCACCTTCCCTGCCGCTTCCCGCGCCCACGGCACGATCATTCACCACACCAATAATTACAAAATGACCGATCGTTCACTTTCGACCTTTGACAGCCGTCATTCTTGTCTATATTTTTTCGTTTACGAATACTGTAGGAATGCACCTACGGATTCACAGCAGTAAGCCGCGAACAGGATGGGGATCCTCGCCACGGTGAAAATCGCCGATTGCCCGTTGCGGCAAAACGCCAGACAACAACAAAAACAGAGGTTTTCCATGACAACTGCTCTTCAACAGCCTTCACTTTCAAGTCAATGCATGGCCGAATTCCTGGGCACTGCGTTGCTGATCTTCTTCGGTACCGGATGTGTTGCTGCGCTCAAGGTCGCGGGTGCCAGCTTTGGGTTGTGGGAAATCAGTATCATCTGGGGGATCGGCGTCAGCATGGCGATCTACCTGAGCGCCGGCATTTCCGGGGCTCACCTGAATCCGGCGGTCAGTATCGCCCTTTGCATCTTTGCCGATTTCGACAAGCGCAAACTGCCGTTCTACATCATCGCCCAAGTCGCCGGGGCCTTCTGTTCGGCCGCGTTGGTTTACACGCTCTACAGCAACCTGTTTTTCGATTACGAACAAACCCACCACATGATTCGCGGCACCCAGGCTAGCCTGGAATTGGCGTCGGTGTTCTCCACCTACCCGCATCCGCTGCTGGGCACGGCCCAGGCGTTCCTGGTGGAAATGGTCATCACCGCGATCCTGATGGGCGTGATCATGGCCCTGACCGATGACAACAACGGCCTGCCCCGCGGCCCGTTGGCGCCGCTGCTGATTGGTTTGCTGATTGCCGTGATCGGCAGTGCCATGGGCCCGCTGACCGGCTTTGCGATGAACCCGGCCCGCGACTTCGGCCCCAAGCTGATGACCTTTTTCGCCGGTTGGGGTGAAATGGCTTTCACTGGCGGGCGCGACATTCCTTACTTCCTGATTCCGATCTTTGCGCCGATTGTCGGCGCCTGCCTCGGTGCTGCCGCCTATCGCGGGCTGATTGCCCGTCACCTGCCCAGCGCCGCACCTGCTACAACTGATGCAACCGAAGCGGCTGCCACCGCCAAAACCCGTACTTCCTGATGCGATAGCCTGGACCGTACTGCCCTTTTGCGGCCCAGGCTGTTTACTGACTTCCCTATTCTCCGTCCAAGGCAATCGACATGACCGACATTCAGAATAAGAACTACATCATTGCCCTCGATCAGGGCACCACCAGTTCCCGGGCGATCATCTTCGATCGTGACGCCAACGTGGTCTGCACCGCCCAGCGTGAATTCACCCAGCATTACCCGCAAGCCGGCTGGGTCGAACATGACCCGATGGAGATTTTCGCCACCCAGAGCGCGGTGATGGTCGAGGCCCTGGCACAAGCCGGCCTGCACCATGACCAGGTCGCGGCAATCGGTATCACCAACCAGCGTGAAACCACCGTGGTCTGGGACAAAATCACCGGCCGCCCGATCTACAACGCGATCGTCTGGCAATGCCGCCGCAGCACCGAGATCTGCCAGCAGCTCAAGCGCGACGGCCACGAACAATACATCAACGACACCACCGGCCTGGTCACCGACCCGTACTTCTCCGGCACCAAGCTCAAGTGGATCCTCGACAACGTCGAAGGCAGCCGCGAACGTGCGCGTAACGGCGAGCTGCTGTTCGGCACCATCGACAGCTGGCTGATCTGGAAATTTACCGGTGGCAAGACCCACGTCACCGACTACACCAACGCCTCGCGCACCATGCTCTTCAACATCCACACGCTGGAGTGGGATTCGAAGATGCTGGAGATTCTCGACGTGCCGCGCGAAATGCTGCCGGAAGTGAAGTCTTCCTCGGAAATCTATGGTCGCACCAAAAGCGGTATCGCCATCGGCGGTATCGCCGGTGACCAGCAGGCGGCGCTGTTTGGCCAAATGTGCGTAGAACCGGGCCAGGCGAAAAACACCTACGGCACCGGCTGCTTCCTGCTGATGAACACCGGCGACAAGGCGGTGAAATCCAAGCACGGCATGCTCACCACCATCGCCTGCGGCCCGCGTGGCGAAGTGGCCTACGCCCTGGAAGGCGCCGTGTTCAACGGCGGTTCCACCGTGCAATGGCTGCGTGATGAGTTGAAGATCATCGCCGATGCCACCGACACCGAATACTTCGCCGGCAAGGTCAAGGACAGCAACGGCGTGTACCTGGTGCCAGCCTTCACCGGCCTGGGCGCTCCGTACTGGGACCCGTATGCCCGTGGTGCGCTGTTCGGCCTGACCCGTGGTGTACGCGTGGATCACATCATTCGTGCAGCCCTGGAGTCGATTGCCTACCAGACCCGCGACGTACTCGATGCCATGCAGCAGGATTCCGGCGAACGCCTCAAATCCCTGCGGGTAGACGGTGGCGCGGTCGCCAACAACTTCCTGATGCAGTTCCAGGCCGACATCCTCGGTACCCAGGTTGAACGCCCACAAATGCGCGAAACCACCGCGTTGGGCGCCGCCTACCTGGCCGGCCTGGCGTGCGGTTTCTGGGGCAGCCTGGACGAACTGCGTGGCAAGGCGGTAATCGAGCGTCAATTCGAACCGCAGTTGGAAGAAGCGGCGAAGGAAAAACTCTACGCCGGCTGGCAGAAAGCAGTCAGCCGCACCCGCGACTGGGAACCCCACGAAGGCGCTGAATAAGCCAAGCGCCGGACGCGCATAGGGTTGTAACTGGCAGGGAGCAGATTCCTGCGTCATCATGGGCCACTTTTTACGGCAGCCCAAAGGACGCACCATGAATCTGCCTCCCCGCCAGCAACAAATCCTCGAACTGGTTCGCGAACGCGGCTATGTGAGTATCGAGGAAATGGCGCAGCTCTTCGTTGTCACCCCGCAAACCATCCGCCGCGATATCAATCAACTGGCGGAAGCCAATCTGTTGCGCCGCTACCATGGCGGCGCAGCCTATGACTCCAGCGTTGAAAACACCGCGTACGCCATGCGTGCCGACCAGATGCGCGACGAAAAACAGCGCATCGGCGAAGCCATCGCCGCGCAAATCCCCGATCACGCCTCGCTGTTTATCAACATCGGTACCACCACCGAATCGATCGCGCGTGCGCTGCTTAACCACAGCCACCTGAAAATCATTACCAATAACCTCAACGTCGCCATGATGCTGAGTGCCAAAGACGACTTCGACGTACTCCTGACCGGCGGCAACGTGCGCCGGGATGGCGGTGTGGTAGGCCAGGCCAGCGTTGATTTCATCAACCAGTTCAAGGTCGATTTCGCCTTGGTGGGCATCAGCGGTATCGATGAAGACGGCAGCCTTCTGGACTTCGATTATCAGGAAGTACGGGTTTCCCAGGCGATCATTGCCAATGCGCGCAAGGTGATCCTGGCGGCGGACTCCAGCAAATTCGGGCGCAACGCCATGATTCGCCTGGGACCGATCAGTTTGATTGATTGTTTAGTCACCGATCAGCAGCCGGTCCCGGCATTGGTGCAACTGTTGAATCAGCACAAGATTCGACTGGAAGTGGTGTAAGCCTATACAGGGGGTGTCCTGCCCCCTGATGTTCACAAATTTTCCTTTGTTCGCCCTTCGATCAGTATTTTCAATCGAAGCGGGCTGGCTGTGCCTGCGTTTATAAGCTACCATTTTCGCAAATGAACATTTATGTTCGAATTCCAATACGAAAAAGATTGCGAGGCCAGCCGATGAACCCTTCTACCTTGCCTGCCCCACCGCTTGCCGAAGTCTATGACGTCGCCGTTATCGGTGGCGGGATCAATGGCGTCGGGATTGCAGCAGACGCAGCCGGTCGCGGTTTGTCGGTATTCCTTTGCGAAAAGGACGACCTGGCCAGCCACACTTCCTCCGCGAGCAGCAAGCTGATCCACGGTGGCCTGCGTTACCTGGAGCATTACGAATTCCGCCTGGTGCGCGAAGCCCTGGCTGAACGTGAGGTGCTGTTGGCCAAGGCCCCGCACATCGTCAAGCAGATGCGCTTTGTATTGCCCCACCGCCCGCACCTGCGTCCGGCATGGATGATTCGCGCCGGCCTGTTCCTGTATGACCACCTCGGCAAGCGGGAAAAACTCGAAGGCTCCAAGAGCCTCAAGTTCGGCCCCGACAGCCCGCTGAAAAGCGAAATCACCAAAGGCTTCGAATACTCCGATTGCTGGGTCGACGACGCCCGCCTTGTAGTACTCAACGCCATGGCTGCGCGGGAAAAGGGTGCGCACATCCACACCCAGACCCGTTGCGTCAGCGCACACCGCAGCAAAGGCCTGTGGGAAATGAACATGGAACGTGCCGACGGCAGCCTGTTCTCGATCCGCGCCCGAGCGCTGGTGAACGCCGCCGGCCCGTGGGTGGCCAAGTTCATCAAGGATGACTTGAAGCTGGATTCGCCCTACGGCATCCGTCTGATCCAGGGCAGCCACCTGATCGTACCGAAGCTGTATGAAGGCGCCCACGCGCACATCCTGCAGAACGAAGACCAGCGTATCGTCTTCACCATTCCGTACCTGAACCACCTGACCATCATCGGCACCACCGACCGCGAATACACCGGCGACCCGGCGAAAGTGGCGATTACCGAAGGTGAAACCGACTACATGCTCAACGTGGTCAACGCGCACTTCAAGAAGCAGCTGAGCCGCGATGACATCGTGCACACCTATTCCGGCGTGCGCCCGCTGTGCAACGACGAGTCCGACAACCCGTCGGCGGTGACCCGCGACTACACCCTGGCGCTGTCCGGCACCTCGGGCGAGGCGCCGTTGCTGTCGGTGTTCGGCGGCAAGCTGACCACCTACCGCAAGCTGGCCGAATCGGCGATGGCACAACTGGCGCCTTACTTCACGCAGATGCGCCCAAGCTGGACGGCTACAGCCACCCTGCCCGGCGGCGAAAACATGAGCACGCCAGAAGCCCTGGCCGATGCAATCCGTAGCAAATACGACTGGGTGCCGAGCGAGATTGCCCGTCGCTGGTCCACCACTTACGGCAGCCGCACCTGGCGCCTGCTGGAAGGCGTGCAATCGCTGGCGGACATGGGTGACCACCTCGGTGGCGGCCTGTACACCCGCGAAGTCGATTACCTGTGCGCTGAAGAATGGGCCACTCAGCCCCAGGACATCCTGTGGCGCCGCAGCAAGCTGGGCCTGTTCACCACGCCGCAGGAGCAGGAGAACGTGCAGCGTTACCTGTCCAAGGTTGAGCACAACCGCGGCAAGATCGAAGCGGCCTGATCAGCCCGACGTAAAAAAGCCCCTGCACCGAAAGGTCCAGGGGCTTTTTCATGCCTGCAGATGACGCTGATAGCGCAGGCCCATTTCACGAATCCCGCTGAAGGCAGAGCCCAGCAACACGGGATAAGCCGCCTGCAAAAAGCCTGGCGTGGCCGTCGCGAGAGCCCGCTCCAACCATAGGCAGGCCTGCACTTCGTCGCCGTCGTGAGCCAGCTCCGCAGCATGGTTGTATTGCCCGCGGAAATCCCCGGCCTCGGCTGAGCGCTGATACCACTGGCGCGCCAGTTGAACATCCTTGGGCACCACCACGCCTTCATGGTGGAACCGACCCAACAGGTTCATCGACTTGGCGTGCCCCTTGGCCGCAGCCTGGCGGAACAGTTCATATGCCGCGACAAGGTCACGCTCCACACCACGGCCACGCGTCAGCAACTGGCCGTAGTTATACAAACCCCAATCCAGCCCCAGATCGGCGGCCTTGCGGTAATGCCGCGCACTGTCTTCCAAGTCGACCTCGCAGCCCCAGCCATTCTCCAGGCAGCGCCCGATCATGTTGATTGCCATGGGGTGACGCTGCCGCGCAGCGATGCGAAACCAGCTCAACCCCAGCGCCTCATCCTTCTGCACGCCACGACCGTCGAGCAGCAGCTGGGCCAGGGTCGCCTGTGCGTCGGCATCTCCCAGCTGTGCCGCATGCATCACCCAGCGCACATAGGCACGCGGGTTATCACCGATATCCGAGGGCTCGCGGCCTGGCTGTGCGCTCTGCATTCCTGCCCCGAGTAGCGATCAAGGACCGCAAAAAGTTTCATGATTTATTTGGTTACAAAGTATTACATTTGAGATCGCTTATCAATTACGATCGCATCTCACTAACACTAACAAGAGATTACTCAATGGCTACCGGCATCAGTTCTGCCCCCCTCTCATCGCGGCATTTGCTCGCGTCGGCAGTGGGCCTGGCAGTGGCTGCGCAAGGAGGATTCAGTTACGCGGCGGAGCCCGCACCAGAAGACAACACAGGGGTCATCCAACTCGGCGCGACCAGCATCGAAGGCCAGGCCCCGAGCCAGAGCGTCTACAACCCTGTGGCGCCTTCTTCCCCCAAGTACACCGAGCCATTGCGCGACACGCCGCAGACCATCACGGTGGTGCCCAAGGAAGTCATTCATGACCAGAACCTGCTGACCCTGCGCGACGTGCTCAGCACCGTGCCGGGGATCACCTTCGGGGCCGGCGAAGGCGGCAGCGGGTATGGCGACAGCATCAACCTGCGCGGCTTCTCCGCCAGCGGCGACATCTACGTAGACGGCGTGCGTGACAGCGCGCAGTACAGCCGCACCGACCCGTTCAACCTGGAGCAGGTCGAAGTCGTCAGCGGCGCAAGTTCGGTGTATTCCGGCTCCGGCGCGGTCGGTGGCACCATCAACCTGGTGAGCAAACAGCCGGAATTACGCGACAAAACCACCATCAGTGCGGGCATCGGCACCGATAACTACAAGCGCACCACCCTGGACACCAACCAGACGCTGAACGACACCACCGCGTTCCGCCTGAACCTGATGGCCCATGGTAACGACGTACCTGGCCGCGATTATGAAGATTACGAACGCTGGGGCATCGCGCCCTCCATCGCGTTTGGCCTGGGCACGCCGACACGCGTCACCGTCAGTTACGAGCACCAGAAAGACAACAACACGCCGCAGTACGGCATCCCGATCTACAACGGCAAGCCCATGCCGGGCGTGGGTTGGAGCGACTACTACGGCTACCACAACATCAATGACCAGCAAATCACCTCGGATTCGTTCAGCCTGAAGCTCGAACACGACTTCAACGACGCCGTCTCGGTGCGCAACTTCACCCGCGTCGAGCGGGTGCGCCAGGACCTGCGCGCTTCCGGCCCCGAAGGTGCATTGACCGGCTGCCTGGCCAGCGGCACCCAGATCACCGGCGCCCCTTGCGCCGCAGGCCTGCAGCCAGGCTACTTCCAGCCAAGCGGCGGCTCACTGGGTAACGAGCGCAACACCCAGAACAAGATGTTCACCAACCAGACCGACGTCACCAGCCACTTCAGCACCGGGTTCATCGACCACACGCTGGTGACCGGCATCGCCATCAGCCGCGAGGAATACGAGGCGGATACCGGTAAATGGCTGACCAACGCCAACGGCAGCACCATCGTCCCACCACCGGTCAGCTACAGCGATCCGAACTCCGAATGGTCCGGCCCCGTCAACTTCACCCGGGCCGCCCACATTGACGGCGCGCTGAACAACCGCGCCGTCTATGCCTTCGACACGCTCAAGCTCAACCCACAGTGGGAAATCAACGGCGGCCTGCGTTACGAGCACAACGCCGGCAGCTCGGTGACCAATGCCTATTCCAGCACTGGCGTGGAAACGCCCGGCACTCGCTACGGCCAGGCGGATGACCTGACCTCCTACCGCCTGGCGCTGGTCTACAAACCGGTGGAAAACGGCAGCTTCTATATCGCCTACGGCAACAGCAAGACGCCGTCCCAGGCCAGCGTCAATGGGGGTTGCTACACCCCGGCCAAAAGCTCAGGCATCGCCACCAACAACTGCGATGTTTCCCCGGAAACCGCCGTCAGCTATGAGATCGGCACCAAATGGGACCTGCTCGACAACGCCCTGTCGCTGACGGGCGCGATCTTCCGCAATGACCGCACCAACTATAAAGTCGCCGACAACGACCCGAGCAACCTGAGCGGCACCCAGACCCTCGACGGCAAGGCACGTGCAGACGGTGTGGCGCTGGGCCTGAGCGGTCAGCTGACTGACCGCTGGAAGGTCTTCGCCAACTACACCTACCTGAACACTCGTGTGCTGCGCAGCGCGAGCGATTACACCCTGGCGACCACCGGCATCGACGTGCAGAAAGGCGAGCCGCTGACCTTCACCCCCAAACATGCAGCCAGCATCTGGACGGTGTACGACCTGCCCTACGACTTCCAGGTGGGCTACGGCATCACGGCGCAAACCAAGCAGTACCTGGTCAGCGCCGCCAACTCGCCGACTTCCCCCGGCTATGCGGTGCAGCGTGCGATGCTCGGTTACAAGGTCAACAAACAGTTGAACCTGCAGCTGAACATCAACAACCTGTTCGACAAGGAGTACCTCACCCGTATCCGCAACAACGGTTGGGCAGTGCCCGGCGATGGCCGCGCGGCAGTGGTGTCGGCCGACTATACGTTCTGACAGAGCCACACCCAAAAGCCCCGGGAGCCACACTCCCGGGGCTTTTTCATGGGCGATACAGGCCCACGCCGCCATTCGGTTTTCCGAACGCCATAGCTCAACCTATTCGGTTTGCCGGACCAAAACAGGAGAAAAAACCCGTAACACAAAGTTAATCTCTATATAAATCATATGGTTAACCTTTTATTTCTGGTCTGGCACGACTCATGCTCTACACTCGTAGGCGATTGCCTGAGGCGCCTCAGGAGCCGTCACAGGCTTTCGCAGTACTGTTTATATAAAAACGTGGCCGTCCCAACCGGTCTCATAAAAAAAACAAATGTCGAGGAAGTATTGATGCGCATCGTTCCCCATATCCTGGGCGCAGCTATCGCTGCTGCTCTGATCAGCACTCCAGTTTTCGCCGCCGAACTCACCGGCACACTGAAGAAAATCAACGACTCCGGCACGATCACTCTCGCTCACCGCGACAGCTCCATTCCGTTTTCCTATATCGCGGATGGTTCGGGCAAACCCGTGGGCTACTCCCACGACATTCAGCTGGCTATCGTTGAAGCCCTGAAAAAAGACCTGAACAAACCCGACCTGAAGACCAAGTACAACCTGGTCACCTCGCAAACCCGTATCCCGCTGATCCAGAACGGCACCGCGGATATCGAGTGCGGCTCCACCACCAACAACGCCGAACGCGCCCAGCAGGTTGACTTCACCGTCAATATCTTCGAAATCGGCACCCGCCTGCTGGTCAAGAAAGACAAGGAAGGCAAGCCGTCCTACAGCGATTTCGCCGACCTGAAAGGCAAGAACGTCGTGACCACCGCCGGCACCACGTCCGAGCGCATCATCAAGGCGATGAACGCCGACAAGCAGATGGGCATGAACGTCATCTCCGCCAAGGACCACGGCGAGTCCTTCCAGATGCTGGAAAGCGGCCGCGCCGTTGCCTTCATGATGGACGACGCGCTGCTGGCCGGTGAAGAAGCCAAGGCCAAGAAGCCGGACGACTGGGTCATCACCGGTACTCCACAGTCCTTCGAAGCCTACGCCTGCATGGTTCGCAAAGACGACCCAGCCTTCAAGAAGGCCGTGGATGACGCGATCGTCGGCCTGTACAAGTCCGGCGAGATCAACAAGATCTACAGCAAGTGGTTCGAGAGCCCGATTCCACCAAAAGGCCTGAACCTCAACTTCCCGATGAGCGACAAGGTCAAGGATCTGATCGCCAACCCAAGCGACAAGCCAGCGCCTGACGTAAAAATCTGATACCTGACTAAGCTTATGTCCTGAGGGAGCCAACCCTCCCTCAGGCGTCTGTTGCTACCTGCTGGCTTTAATTTTGGAACACTCGACCTGGCGGTTTTCGAGCCGATCGCGTGTGCCTGGCGTTCACCGTCGGGCGGGAAAGGATCTTCCCCAAGCGGGTGCTTGTACATCGATCGATCTCGAGGGGAGACCCTAATGAATTACAACTGGGACTGGGGCGTGTTCTTCAAGTCCACCGGCGTGGGCAGCGAGACTTATCTCGACTGGTACATCGCCGGCTTGGGCTGGACCATTGCCATCGCCGTCGTGGCATGGATCATCGCCTTGCTGCTGGGGTCCATTCTGGGCGTCATGCGCACCGTGCCAAACCGCATCGTATCGGGCATCGCGACCTGCTACGTGGAACTGTTTCGCAACGTACCGCTGCTGGTTCAGCTGTTCATCTGGTATTTCCTGATACCCGACCTGCTGCCGCAGAACCTGCAGGACTGGTACAAACAAGACCTCAACCCGACCACCTCGGCCTACCTGAGCGTTGTCGTGTGCCTGGGCCTGTTCACCGCTGCCCGGGTGTGCGAACAAGTGCGTACCGGCATCCAGGCGCTGCCACGGGGCCAGGAATCCGCTGCGCGCGCCATGGGCTTCAAGCTGCCGCAGATCTACTGGAACGTGCTGCTGCCCCAGGCCTACCGGATCATCATTCCGCCGCTTACCTCGGAATTCCTCAACGTCTTCAAGAACTCCTCCGTGGCGTCCCTGATCGGCTTGATGGAACTGCTGGCGCAAACCAAACAGACCGCCGAGTTCTCGGCCAACCTGTTCGAGGCCTTCACCCTGGCCACGCTGATCTATTTCACCCTGAACATGAGCCTGATGCTGCTGATGCGCGTGGTCGAGAAGAAAGTCGCCGTGCCCGGCCTGATCTCCGTGGGGGGTAAATAATGGACTTCGATTTCAGCGGCATCATCCCCGCCATCCCGGGCCTGTGGAACGGCATGGTCATGACCTTGCAGTTGATGGTCATGGGCGTGGTCGGCGGCATCATCCTGGGTACGATCCTCGCGCTGATGCGCCTGTCGTCCAGCAAACTGCTGTCGCGCCTGGCCGGCGCCTACGTGAACTACTTCCGCTCGATCCCGCTGCTGCTGGTGATCACCTGGTTCTACCTGGCGGTGCCGTTCGTGCTGCGCTGGATCACCGGCGAAGACACCCCGATCGGTGCGTTCACCTCCTGCGTCGTGGCCTTCATGATGTTCGAGGCGGCGTACTTCTGCGAAATCGTGCGGGCCGGCGTGCAGTCGATCCCCAAGGGCCAGATGGCCGCGGCGCAAGCGATGGGCATGACCTACGGCCAGACCATGCGCCTGATCATCCTGCCCCAGGCGTTCCGCAAGATGACCCCGTTGCTGTTGCAACAGTCGATCATCCTGTTCCAGGACACCTCGCTGGTCTACACCGTGGGCCTGGTGGACTTCCTCAACTCCGCCCGCTCCAACGGCGACATCATCGGCCGCTCCAATGAGTTCCTGATCTTCGCCGGTGTCGTCTACTTCATCATCAGCTTTTCCGCCTCGCTGCTGGTCAAGCGTCTGCAAAAAAGGTTTGCCGTATGATCTCTATCAAGAATATCAACAAGTGGTATGGCGACTTCCAGGTGCTGACCGATTGCAGCACCGAGGTTAAAAAAGGCGAAGTGATCGTGGTGTGCGGGCCGTCCGGCTCGGGCAAATCGACCCTGATCAAGTGCGTCAACGCCCTGGAACCGTTCCAGAAAGGCGACGTGGTGGTCGATGGCACCTCCATTGCCGACCCGAAGACCAACCTGCCGAAACTGCGCTCGCGCGTCGGCATGGTGTTCCAGCACTTCGAGCTGTTTCCGCACCTGACCATCACCGAAAACCTGACCATCGCGCAGATCAAGGTGTTGGGCCGCAGCAAGGAAGAAGCCACCAAGAAGGGCCTGCAACTGCTGGAGCGCGTCGGCCTGTCGGCTCACGCCCACAAGCACCCGGGCCAGCTTTCCGGCGGCCAGCAACAGCGTGTGGCGATTGCCCGTGCGCTGGCGATGGACCCGATCGTCATGCTGTTCGACGAACCGACCTCGGCCCTCGACCCGGAAATGGTCAACGAAGTGCTCGACGTGATGGTGCAACTGGCCCAGGAAGGCATGACCATGATGTGCGTGACCCACGAAATGGGTTTCGCCCGCAAGGTAGCCGACCGGGTGATCTTCATGGACGCCGGCAAGATCATCGAAGACTGCCCGAAAGAGGAATTCTTCGGCGACATCAGCGCCCGCTCCGAGCGTGCGCAGCACTTCCTCGAGAAAATCCTGCAGCACTAAAAGCACCACTGCTCCCCAGTGAAAACCGGGCTTGTGTGGGAGCTGGCTTGTGTGGGAGCCGGGCTTGCCCGCGATGCAGGCGCCTCGATGTGTCAGCTACACCGAGGTGATGCAATCGCAGGCAAGCCAGCTCCCACACAAGCCTGCTCCCACACGTGACCGCGCAAGCTGGCAGCTCTGGTTGACCCAAGGCATCTGTGATGAAATGCGACCCCAACCTCTTTCGCGCCGCGCCGCCATCACTTGCCGTGAAGCCTCGTCTGATTCGCCAATTGTTCCTGCCGCCGCTGATCATCGCCCTGATGATCGGACTGGGTTACGTCGGCTTCTGGATCAGCGAGTTCTATGGGATCCGCACCCTCAGCGATACCGGCGAACGCCAGCTGGAACTGCACGCCCGCACCGTCGAGAGCGAACTCAGCAAATACACCTACCTGCCCAGTCTCCTGGAGCTGGAATCCAGCGTCTCCAGGCTGTTGGCCGACCCGAATCAAGAAACCCGCAAAACCGTCAACGACTACCTCGAAGGCCTGAACCGGCGCAGTCGCAGCCGGGCGATCTACGTGATGGACACCACCGGCCGTGTGCTGGCGACCAGTAACTGGCGCGATGCCGACAGTTACCAGGGTGAAGACCTGTCCTTCCGTGCCTATTTCCAGAATGCCGTGCGCGGCCAGCCCGGCCGGTTCTACGGCATCGGCAGCACCAACGGCGAACCCGGCTATTACCTGGCCCATGGCCTGGAAGAACACGGCAAGATCATCGGCGTCGCCGTGGTCAAGGTACGCCTGGAAGCGCTGGAAGAGCGCTGGCAGCGGGCGCGCCTGGAGGCCTTCGTCAGTGACGAGAATGGCATCATCATTCTCTCCAGCGACCCGGCCCGTCGCCTCAAGTCCGTGCGGCCATTGAGCGATGACACCAAGGACCGCCTCGCCCACAGCCTGCAATACTACTGGGCGACGCTCAACGAGCTGGAACCACTGGCCCGCGAACGCCTCAACGAAGGCACCGAGAAATTGACCTTCCCGGCCAACAGCGAAGTGGTGGCCGACGAGCATGAGGTCAGCTACCTGGCCCAGACCCGCCCACTGAACGACACCCCCTGGAATTTCACCCTGCTCACCCCGCTGAACGACCTGCGCCGGGCCGCCATCAACCAGGGCATCCTGGTGGCCGTAGCCTTTGCGCTGGTGGCATTCCTGCTGATTGCCTGGAACGAGCGCCGCAAGGTGATTGCCACCCGCCTCGCCGCCCGGGAAGCCCTGCAGGAAGCCAATAACCAGCTGGAGCGACGGATTGCCGAACGCACCACCGACCTGCGGGCCAGCAACGAGCGGCTCAAGAGCCAGATTCGCGAGCGGCGCCAGGCCGAGGAAACCTTGCGCCGGGCCCAGGACGAACTGGTGCAGGCCGGCAAACTCGCGGCCATCGGCCAGATGTCCACCAGCATCGCCCATGAATTGAACCAGCCACTGGCCGCCCTGCGTACCCTGTCGGGCAACACCGTGCGCTTCCTTGAGCGTGGGGCGCTGGACACCGCCAGTGCCAACCTCAAGACCATCAACGAACTGATCGACCGCATGGGTCGCATCACCGCCAGCCTGCGCTCCTTTGCCCGGCGTGGCGATGACCAGGGCGAAGCCAATCTGGGCAAGGCGGTGGACGCTACGTTCCAGATCCTCGGCAGTCGCCTGGAGACCCTGCCGCTGACGGTGCACCGCCACTTCAGCAGCGCGCAGTTGCAGATCGACCAGACACGCCTGGAGCAGATCCTGGTCAACCTGATGGGCAACGCCCTGGACGCGATGCAGGCGCAACCGGCCCCCGAACTGTGGCTGGAAGGCGACATCGCCGACGGCAAATATCGCCTGCGGGTGCGCGATAACGGCCACGGGATTGATCCCGAGACCCGCAAGCATTTGTTCGAACCGTTCTTTACCACCAAACCCGGCGAACAAGGCCTGGGCCTCGGCCTGACGCTGTCGGCCAGCCTCGCGGCGGCGACCGGCGGCAACCTCGCCGTCGAGCATCCGGCCAGCGGTGGTACTGCCTTTGTCCTGAGTTTGCCGCTGGCGAGCCCTCAACAAGTCGAGTCGAAATGAACGCAGAAAAAACCACCGACCTGACCGTCCTGATCGTCGAAGACGACCCCCATGTATTGCTCGGCTGCCAGCAAGCCCTGGCCCTGGAAGACATTCCCAGCGTGGGCGTGGGCAGTGCCGAAGAGGCCCTGACCCTCGTCGGTGAAAACTTCGCCGGCATCGTCATCAGCGATATTCGCCTGCCGGGTATCGACGGCCTGGAGTTGCTGACCCGGCTCAAGGCCCTGGATAAAAGCCTGCCGGTGGTGCTGATCACCGGCCACGGCGATATCTCCATGGCCGTGGGCGCGATGCGCAACGGCGCCTATGACTTCATGGAGAAACCCTTCTCTCCCGAGCGCCTGGTGGACGTAGCCCGCCGCGCCCTGGAACAACGCGGTTTGGCCCGGGAAGTCTGGTCGCTGCGCCGGCAACTGGCCGAGCGCGATTCGCTGGAAGGCCGGATCATCGGTCGCTCTCCGGCCATGCAGAACCTGCGGGAATTGATCGCCAACGTCGCCGACACCTCGGCCAACGTGTTGATCGAGGGCGAGACCGGCACCGGCAAGGAATTGGTCGCGCGCTGCCTGCACGATTTCAGCCGGCGCCACTCCCACCAGTTCGTCGCCTTGAACTGCGGCGGCCTGCCGGAGAACCTGTTCGAAAGCGAAATCTTCGGCCACGAAGCCAACGCGTTCACCGGTGCCGGCAAGCGCCGCATCGGCAAGATCGAACACGCCCACGAAGGCACGCTGTTCCTCGACGAAGTGGAAAGCATGCCGATGAACCTGCAGATCAAGCTGCTGCGGGTGTTGCAGGAACGCACCCTGGAACGCCTGGGTTCGAACCAGAGCGTGGCGGTGGATTGCCGGGTGATCGCCGCGACCAAGTCCGACCTCGACGACCTGAGCCGCGCCAACCAGTTTCGCAGCGACCTGTACTACCGCCTCAACGTGGTGACCCTGGAACTGCCGCCGCTGCGTGAACGCCGCGAAGACATCCTGCAGTTGTTCGAACACTTCCTGCAGCAGTCGTCGCTGCGTTTCGACCGCACCGCGCCGGACCTCGACAACCAGACCCTGTCCAGCCTGATGAGCCATGACTGGCCGGGCAACGTGCGTGAACTGCGCAACGTGGCCGAGCGGTTTGCCCTCGGTTTGCCGGCGTTCAAGAAAAGCGGCGCCAGCAGCGGCAACCATGGGCTGGCCTTTACCGAAGCGGTGGAGGCGTTCGAGCGCAACCTGCTCAACGATGCCTTGCAACGCAGCGGCGGCAACCTGACCCAGGCCAGCCAGGAACTGGGGATGGCCAAGACCACGTTGTTCGACAAGGTCAAGAAGTACGGGCTGAGCCACTAGGAGCGCATTGTGGATTTATTGTTGAAGGCAGCATTGGGTGCGGGGGTGGTGCTGATCCTGGCCGCACTGGCCAAGACCAAGAATTATTACATTGCAGGGTTGGTGCCGCTGTTTCCGACGTTCGCGCTGATCGCGCATTACATTGTCGGCAAGGGTCGTTCGGTGGAGGATTTGAAGACCACCATCGTGTTCGGGATGTGGTCGATCATTCCGTACTTTGTGTACCTGGCGACGTTGTATGTGATGGTTGACCGGATGCGTCTGGAGGCTTCGCTGGCGGTGGCGGCGGTGGCGTGGTTGATGGCGGCTACGATTTTGGTCAGCGTTTGGGTCCGGGTACACGCCTGACATACACCTATCAAAGATGCGGAGCCGGGTGGGTGTGTATATCCGTTATTTAGGTAACGGCCGCTATTGGTTCCGCTCTTACAGCGGCTCACTTTTGAAAAGCGCAAAAGTAAGCAAAACGCTCTTGCCCCACCACTCGGCTCCTCGCTTAGGCTCGGAGTGCCCGCACTCCGGCTTTGGACCGTGGGCCGCCGTCATGGGCCATCCTTGGCCCAGGACGGCTAACCCGGCGTCCTGCCGGGTTACCCACGCTCCAAAGCCTGCGTTCGGCCAGCGTGGTTTAACGGGGCGCCTAAGATCAAGATCAAAAGCAGATCAACAGCACAGCGGCCTACCGGCCGGCTTGAGTGTTGAAGAGCAAAAGCCAAATCAAAATCTAAAGCGGGCACGGTCCAAATGTGGGAGCGGGCTTGCCTGCGATGGCATCAACTGGGTGTGCCTGATACACCGAGTTGTCTGCATCGCCGGCAAGCCAGCTCCTACAGAAAAGCGGCTCTGCTTTCGCTCTGGTTTTTGATCTGGCTTTTAACACTCAGGTCGGCTCTCAGGCCGCCGTGCTTTTGATCTTGATCTTGATCTGACTGCCCCAATAAGCCCGAGGCCGAACGCAGGTATTGCGGAGCGGGTAAACCGGCAGGACGCCGGTTTAGCCGCGCCGGGCCATGGATGGCCCGTCGCGGCGGCCCGCGGAGCAATGCCGGAGTGAGGGAACGCCGAGCCCAAGCGAGGCGCCGACAGGCGGGGCAGAGCGCTTTGGTTACTTTGCCGCTTTTGCAAAGTGACTCGCTGTAAGAGCGAAACCATAAGTCGCCGTTACCTAAATAACGGATATGCCCCCAAGCAACCGCTCAGCGCCCCCTAGCGAACAATCTTGTCCACCTGAATCCCCAGCTTCTTCAACCGATACCAAAAACTGCGCTCGGAAATCCCGATCTTCTGCGCCGCCGCAGCCTGCACCCCGTTGCTCTCCTGCAACGCAGCCATGATGTAAGCCTTCTCCACCTCAGCCAGCGCCGCATCCAGATCCTGCGGCACACCCGGCCCGTTGCTGAGTATCGCGCCCACCCCATCCTCAGCCGGCGTCGAAGCAAACAGATACGCCGGCAAATCAATATCCTCGATCACCGGCGTCGCCGCGACAATGGTCGCCCGCTCCACACAGTTCTGCAGCTCACGAATATTGCCCGGCCAGGAATACGCCGCCATGGCCTGCAACGCCTCGGGGCTGAAACCGGTGATGCGTTTGCCCGCCGTGGCACTCAAGGTCTGGGCAAAGTGCCGGGCCAGCGGCGCGATATCTTCCACCCGCTCACGCAAGGCCGGCAGCGGAATCGGAAATACGTTCAAGCGGTAGTAAAGGTCTTCACGAAACTCTTTGTTCGCCACCGCATCCAGCAAGTTCTTGTTGGTGGCAGCGATCACTCGCACATCCACCTTGCGCTCGCGCGGGTCACCCACCGGCTCGATCACCCGCTCCTGCAAGGCCCGCAGGATTTTCGCCTGCAACGCCAACGGCATGTCACCCACTTCATCGAGAAACAACGTGCCCTTGTCGGCCTGCATGAAGCGCCCGACCCGATCCGCCACGGCGCCAGTGAAGGCGCCCTTGCGGTGGCCGAACATCTCGCTTTCCAGCAAACCTTCGGGGATTGCCGCGCAGTTGACCGCCACAAACGGCTTGTCGGCGCGGTTGCCGTGCTTGTGGATGGCGCGGGCGACCATCTCCTTGCCGGTGCCGCTTTCGCCCGTCAGCAGCACCGTAGCGTTGCTGTCGCGCACCGAGTCCACGGCGTGCAGCACGCGGCGGAACGCCGGGCTGTCACCCACCAGGCTGTCGAACTGCGCATGTTCATCCAACTCGGCACGCATGCGCGCGTTGTCGCGCATGATGTCGCGAAACTGCAGGGCCTTCGCCACCGTGATGTCCAGCTCGTCGATATCGAAGGGCTTGGCGATATAGTCGTAGGCGCCGTTGCGCATCGACTGCACCGCGTTCTTCACGGTGCTGTAGGCGGTCATCACGATCACCGGCAGTTGCGGGTAGCGCACCTTGATTTCCGCCAGCAGCGCCGGCCCGTCCATGCCGGGCATGCGCCAGTCGCTGATCACCAGGTCGATGTCTTCCTGCTCCAGCACCTTGAGCGCGTGCAGGCCGTTGCCGGCGGTAAACACCTGGATCCCGCTCTGGCTCAAGGCCGACGAAAGCAAGTCACAGAGCTTGGGTTCGTCGTCAACTACCAATACGTTATGCGTCATCACCATCCTCATCATCGCCGTCGTCTGCACCCTGGGCCGGAATGTACAGGCTGAAGGTGGCGCCGGCATCTGTCTCGCTGACACATTCGATGCTGCCGTCATGACTTTCCATGATCGAGAACACTTTGGCCAGACCCAAGCCCGTGCCCGAGGCCTTGGTGGTGACGAATGGTGTGAAGATCCGCTCGATCATGTCCGGCGCAATGCCCTCGCCGGTATCGCCGATGCTGATCACCGTGTTGCCGCCCACGCTGTGGATGCCCAGGGTCAGGCGCCCGCCTCCGGGCATGGCGTCGACGGCGTTGAGAATCAGGTTCAGGCACGCCTGCTTGAGCTGCTTGGCATCGGCATAAATCGTCGCGCCGGGAGCCGCATCATCAATTTGCGCGTCGATGTTATGGGTCGCAAGCTCAGGCCCGCAGAAGCCGAGGATCTCCTCCACCACCGGGCGTGCCGCCTGCACGGTGCGCAGCGGCGCACTGGGTTTGGCGAAGTCGAGGAATTCGGTGATCAGGTCGTTGATCCGGCTGACTTCGCTGATCACATATTCGAGGTGACGCTTGTCGGTTTCCGGCAAATCGGCGCGGCGATGCAGCAATTGGGTGGCCGTCTTGATAATGCCCAGCGGGTTGCGGATTTCGTGGGCCAGGCCCATCGCGACTTCGCCCAGTGCATGCAGGCGGTCGCGGCGGCGCAGTTGCGCTTCCAGGTGATGCAACTCACCGAGGCGCTCGGTCATGTGGTTGAAGGTGCTGCTCAGTTGCGCCAGCTCGTCGCCGCCGCTGACCGCCACACGATGCTGATAGTTACCCGAGATCACCGCGCTGACGCCTTCGGACAGATCCCGCAATGGCCGGGTCAGGCGCTGGGACACCAGCATGCCCGCACCAAGGGACAACGCCGAGCTGAGCAGGAAGATCAACACGAACAGATTGCTCTGGTTCACCAGGCCCACCAGGCTGGTATGGCGCAGCAAGCCACTGAAGATCACCCCTTGCAGCTCGCCGGCATCGTTGAAGATCGGCCAGTACAAACCGCTGTAGTTGTTGGTGAACTGTTCGCTGGGCTGCTTGGTGCTGCGCAGCGCAGATTCGATACTCGAAGGAATCCGCGCGGGGTGATCGACAAAGCGCTGGGTGGAGAAAATCTCCGAAAACCCGCTGGGGTTGGCCAGGTACAAGCGCAGGTCGAGGGAATGCACATCGGCCACACTGGTCAGGAAACTGCTGTCCAGATAAGTGGCCACCAGCAGTTGATAATCGACGCCGTCCTCGCTGGTCTCGAAGGTGGACACCACAACCCCGGTGGTCACGCCACCCACTTCGACCGTCTGCAACACCGCATTACTGGCCAGGTTGATTTGCTTGACGATGTCGTCGGCGGCGGTGGTAAACACGATTTTGTGGTCACTGCTGCGGATCAGCGCGACCACGTCGATGTCGGTGGCGGCGGCAATATCAGCGGTCAGCTTGTCGTGTTTCTCGGCCTGGCGCGACGACGGCGGCTTGGTGTAGCGCAGGAACAGTTGGGCGACCCGGGCGTTGTCGTGGAGGATGTCGCCGATCTCGTCCTTGACGATCTTGGTCGACTCCTGCAGCCAGATACGCACGTTACTGTCGAAGATCTGCGACAGCGTCGTCGCGGCCAGCTCCGCCGCGATCATCGTCGGGATCACCGTCACCAGCCAGAACGCCAACACCAGCTTGCGCTGGACGCTCCAACGCGAAATGGCAAAGGGGCGGGCTTTTTGGCGGGTCTTGTTGATCATCAGGTTTCGCTTATCGCAGCAGCCATGGCAGGGTCGGATCGATCCGGTCGGAGAAACACTTTTGCAACGAACAGCGCACGGTTGACCAGCCAGTTACGGTGGCGGAAAAACATGCTGTTGCCCTGGAACTCGCAGCCCAGCAGCAACTTGCTGGCATAGCCGGCCTGACCACATTCATATAACGCAATATCGTTGCGAATACAGTAGTCGATGTTGGTTAACCAACTGCGCACCGCCAGGCTGTATTCGCGACTGTAGTCACTGTCTTCGCCGAAAAACTTGTCAATCAGGCGATCCCGGTTAAACAGGATCAGGTTGAACGCCACCAGTTGCTCGTCCACCCAATAAAGCACACAGACCGCACGTTCCTGCAGCTGTTCAAGGATACCGGTGAAATAGCCCGCCGGCAGTCGCTCGAACTGCAGGTCGGAGCGTTCCAGGGTGGCCTCATACAGCGCCATGATGCGCGGCAGTACGTCGTCGATGTTGCGTCGCCACTCGACACGCGGCCCCGGCGCACGCAGTTTGCGGCGCAGGTCCTTGCGGGTGGCTTTGTCCAGGGAACCGAGGTAGGCGTCCACTGAACCAAAAGGGATCGGCAACAAGGCCGTTGGCAGGCTGGGCATGCTCTGGAAACCCGCGCCAAGGCAGCTGTTTGACCAGCCTTCGTCCCTGGTCGGTGCATCCTTGACCGCCACCAGCCCGACACCAAACGTATCGGCATCCTGGCGCGCGGCAGCGAGCAATTGCGCAAGCAGCGCCTCGCGCCCTGATTCGGCAACGTGGCTGGCGATGCCCGCATTGCACTGTTCCGCCACCGGCGAGCCGATGGCATACAGGCCCAACTTCAAAACACCCGGCCACAGTCGCTCCAGGCGCTCGGTAAAGCGCTTGCCTACGCCTGACACGGTGGTGTCCAGGCGATACCGCGTGATGAACGCCGGCGCGACCGCCACCAGCCTTGCATCGTCAAACACCGCGAGGTAGCGCCACTGAAAGTCATCAATAGCGGCGTTTTCCACGGCCACGTAATAGCCCCAATCCTCCAGGGCATCGGGAAAACAGTCGTTCCAGGCACTGCGTTCGATGGCCCGAATGGTCGAAAAGGCTTGGGCGGTGATCACGTCAAATCCTTAGGGTTCAAGCCAGCTGTCGATAATCTTCAGGTGCCTCTGTGGCGTGTGCGTGCTGCCCGACAAACTCGGCACTCAACTCGATCACCCGACGGTATTGCAGGTCGACGGTGATCATGTGGTAGCAGTTGTCCAGCAGGATCTTGGTCACGGGGCCGCCGAGATGGCGTTCCACGTAATCGGCGTTCCAGCGGCTGGTGATGTCATCCTCGATGGAATGCAGCACCAGGGCCGGGGTCTTGATCGATGGCATGAGCTTCTTCACCACGGCATTCATCCAGTGCAACTCGCGCACCGTGACGCCCTCCATGGTCAAGAGACCCGCCTCGCTGCTCTCCCCTTCCTTCATCTGCCGCTCGACGATCGCCCGCAGGCGCTCGTTCTTGATGCCGTAGGGCGGCTTTTCAGTAAAGCGGAACAGGCGCACACCGAAGGGAATACGGATCAGCAAGGGCGTGATGAACGCCATCTTGTTGATGCTCCAGCCGTCGTACTTCAGCGTCGTGGAGTACATCAGCAAGCCGGCAACCTGGCCGGGGAACTGCGACGCCACGTACATCGACATCACCGCGCCCATCGACAAGCCGCCGACGAATACCTGCTCGTGGCGCTGTTTCACCGCGACGAACGTCTTGCGCACGCCTTCGTACCAGTCCTGCCAGCCGGTGGCTTGCAGGTCGCTGTTGTCCCCGCAGTGGCCGGCCAGGGTCGGCACGTACACCGTGCAGTTACCGACCTTGGCCAACCCCTGAGCCACCCGACGGAGTTCCGTCGGGGTGCCCGTCAGGCCGTGGATCAACAGGATCCCAATCGGACCGCTACCGAGAACGAAGCCGGCATCACCTTCACCGAGGTCGATCTCGTGGCTGCTCACCGTTTGGTCGCTCGCACAAGCAGTTGCTCGAGCAGCTTCAGGCCCAGGTCGATTTCCGGGTAGCTGATTTCCAGCGACGGTGCCAGGGTGATCACGTTCTTGTAGTAGCCGCCCACGTCGAGGATCAGGCCGAGTTTCTGACCGTCAACCACCATGTCGCCCTTCATGCCTTCCTCGACCATGTAGTCCAGGGTCGCCTTGTCCGGAGTGAAGCCGTCCGGGCCGCAGATTTCGCAGCGCAGTGCCAGGCCCAGGCCGTCGACGTCGCCGATGATCGGGAAGCGTTTTTGCAGCTCTTGCAGGCCGGCCAGGAAGTATTTGCCCTTGGCCATGACCATTGCGCCGTAGTCGACTTCGCTGGTCATCTTGAACATTTCCAGGCCTACCGCGGTGCCCAACGGGTTGGACGCGAAGGTGGAGTGAGTGGAGCCTGGCGGGAAGATCTTAGGGTTGATCAACTCTTCCTTGGCCCAGATGCCGCCCAGCGGGTTCAGGCCGTTGGTCAGCGCCTTGCCGAAGACGATCACGTCCGGCTTGACGTCGAAGTGTTCGATCGACCACAGCTTGCCGGTACGCCAGAAGCCCATCTGGATTTCGTCGACGACCATCAGGATGCCGTGCTGGTCGAGGACCTGCTTGAGCTCGCTGTAGAAGTTCATCGGCGGGATCACGTAGCCGCCGGTGCCCTGGATCGGCTCGACGTAGAAGGCGGCGTATTCGCTCTGGCCGACTTTCGGGTCCCACACACCGTTGTATTCGGTTTCGAACAGACGGGCGAACTGCTGCACGCAGTGGCTGCCGTATTCTTCCTTGGTCATGCCTTTAGGGCCGCGGAAGTGGTACGGGAACGGGATGAAGTTGGCGCGCTCGCCGAAGTGGCCATAGCGACGACGGTAGCGGTAGCTCGAAGTGATCGACGAAGCGCCAAGGGTACGGCCGTGGTAGCCGCCTTCGAAGGCGAACATCAGGCTCTTGCCGTTGGTGGCGTTACGCACCACCTTCAGGGAGTCTTCGATGGACTGCGAACCGCCCACGTTGAAGTGCACACGACCGTCGAGGCCGAATTTTTTCTTGGCGTCGACTGCGATCATTTCCGACAGCTCGATCTTGCCTTTGTGCAGGTACTGGCTGGCGATTTGCGGGAGGGTGTCGATCTGCTGTTTCAGCGCGTTGTTCAGGCGCGGGTTGGCGTAACCGAAGTTAACGGCCGAGTACCACATTTGCAGGTCGAGGTAAGCCTGGTCTTCGGTGTCCCACACGTAGGAGCCTTCGCAGCGGCTGAAAATGCGCGGCGGGTCGATGTAGTGAACGGTGTCGCCGTAGGAGCAGTACTTGGCTTCTTTATCCAGAAGAACCTGGTCTTCTGCGGTAGCGATGCGGATATCAGACATGGTGGAAGAGTTCCTGATTGTCGGAAGAGGTGCTGAAGGAGGTGGCGTTGGCGGCGATGCCCTGAGGCAGCTTGGCCAGCAATGCCGGCAGTTCGGCGAAGGTGTCGAACCGCGCGTAAGGGATGTTGTTGGCTTCGCAGTAGTCGGCCAGGCTGGCCTTGGCGAAGACGAAGTCGGCGGTGGAGGCCACGCACATGTCGGACTTGCCGTCGCCGATCACCAGGACGCGCTTGTTGCGCGGCGTGGACTTGCACTTGCAGTTGCCGGAGGCGGCACGGCAGGCGTCGCTGGCATACGGGAAGTCGATGCGCCAGCTGTTCTGGTCGACCTGGCGCAGGCGGTTGGCGAGGATCGGCAGCAAGGTCACGTAGTTGCGCGAGAGAATCCGCGCGATGCCTTGTTCGATGCCATCGCTGACCACTTCAATGGAAGCGCCCAGGCCCATGACGTGATCGACGAAGTCCGGGAAGTCCGGGTCGATCTCGACGCTGTCGAAATACGCCAGCAACTCGGCCGGGGTCGCCTTGATCAGCGCCAGTTGACGGCTCAGGCATTCGCGCGAACCGATGTGCCCATCCAGCCATTCCTGCTCGATGGTTTCCCACTCGGGGCCGGCGAAGCGTTGGAGGACGTTGTCGATGACGTCGGTAGGGGTGATGGTCCCGTCGAAGTCACACACGATATGCCAGTGGATCATCTGCATTTACCTATGAAGTAGGAGCGCGCTGTTGCGCTTGCAGAGTGCTAGAGCATGGACTGTGCCAAGTGCTCGCACCCCCTGTTTTCAAAGGGTTTGGCGGGTATTTGCATTTGGTTGTGTCGGAACTGGCTACAATTTTTGTAGCTTGCTACAACCTAGATGAGTGCTTGCCTAAGGTCGGGTGTTTGCGCGTTCATGCGCGCATGTTCACAAAAGGAAATGGCTTCATGTTCAGGGTTACTTTTGCTGTATTCACCGGTTTGCTGGGGCTGTGGGGCGTTTGCGGCGCTGCGCTGGCGGACGGAATTACCGGCGAGGTCGGCGCAGGCGTCAGCTATCAGCCCCATGATCCGACGGGCAGCCGCTACGAAACGCGGCCGATCCCGTATTTCGATCTGGATTGGGGGAGTGTCAGCCTGGGTACCGACGATGGGCTGACCTGGAGTGCCCTGAATACCCATGGCTTTACTGCCGGGCCTTACATCAACTACTTGCCGGGGCGGACGGCCAATGGGTCGCTGCGGGGCTTGCGTGATGTTTCGGATATGGCCGAGGTTGGAGGCTTTATTCAGTACGCTCCGGCTGATTTCTGGCGGGTGTATGCACAGGTGGGTCAGGCCGTGGGCGGGGCGCGTGATCAAAGCGGGGTTGTGGGGAAGCTCGGCGGCGAGTTGGGTTATCCGTTGGGGAGCGGCATTATCGGCAGCACCGGCCTGATGGCGCACTTTGCCGATGCCCGCCAGGCGCAGACGTTTTTCGGGGTGGATGCCAATGAGGCTGCGGCCTCGGGGTTTCGGCCGTATAACGCCAGTGCCGGGTTTCAGAACCTGACGTTGACGCAAAGTTTTGAGTTTCCTTTGGATGCGAAGTGGTCGCTGTTGACCAGTGCCAGTTGGATACACCTGGTGGGGTCAGCGGCCAATAGCAGCATCGTCAAGGAGACCGGGGATGTGAATCAGGGGCAGGTGCAGACTGCCATCAGCTATAAATTTGATTGAAGCAACAGCAAAATCAAAGGCGGGCACGCTCCAAATGTGGGAGCGGGCTTGCTCGCGAAGGTCGTTAACGATGACTCGGGCATCCTGATTCAACGCGGCACCCTCTGGTTCTTCGCGAGCAAGCCCGCTCCCACATAAAGCGGCTCTGCTTTTGCTTCTAACACTCAGGTCGGCTGCTTTTTAATTTTTATCTGACAGCCCCCATTCAGCCCTTGGCCTCACTGATAATCTGCCGAATCGCCCCGACAAACGCCTCAGCCGGCTGCCCACCACTCACCGCGTACTGATCGTTGAACACGATGGTAGGCACAGAAGTCACCCCGCGAGATACCCACAACTGCTCCTGCTCCCGCACCTCGGCGGCATATTCGTCCGAAGCCAGAATTTCCTCTGCCCGCACACGATCCAGCCCAACACCCTCGGCAATCCCCGCCAACGTCCCGTGATCAGACGGATCCTGCTGGTCAGTGAAATACGCCTTGAACAATGCTTCCTTGAGGTTGTACTGCAACCCCTCAAGCCCCGCCCAATGCAACAGACGATGCGCATCAAACGTGTTGTAGATACGACTCTGCCCGTCAGTACGAAACGCAAACCCCAACTCCGCACCCATATCACGAATCCGCGCCCGGTTAGCCTGGGACTGCTCAGCCGTGGAACCGTACTTTTCAGTGATGTGCTCGGTAATGTTCTGCCCTTCGGCAGCCATGTTGGGGTTCAGCTCAAACGGCTGGAAATGAATCTCGGCCTGCACCTCCGGACCCAGTTGGTCCAGGGCCTCGGTCAAGCCACGCAGGCCAATGATGCACCAGGGACACGACACGTCGCTGACGAAATCGATTTTCAGGGGAGTACTCATGACTAGGCAACCTCGCTGGCATTAAACGCCGGAAAGGTCCCACGATACACCCCGTCAAGCCCTTACAAAACCTTCGAAGGCACCACCGGGTCGATCTGCGCCCAATGCGCCGCATCCTGCCGATGCGCTTGCAAGTAGGGCAAGACCGCCGCCAGCAACGGCGCCTTGAACGCCTCCTGGAAACGATGGGCCAGCCCCGGAATCAGCCGCAACTGGCTGCCCTGGATATGCGCCGCCAGGTGCACCCCATGCATCACCGGCAACAACGGATCGGCCGTGCCATGCACCACCAGCGTCGGCACCCGCAGTTGATTGAGCAACGGCACCCGGCTCGGTTCGGCAAGGATCGCCATGATCTGGCGCTTCACACCGTCAGGGTTGAACGCCCGGTCGTACGACTGCGCCGCCTGCTGCAACAGCACCTTGCGATCATCCTTCACATAAGGACTGCCCAGCGCCGCCAGCAGGTCGGCCTGTTGTTCCAGGGCCACTTCACGATTGGGCGCGCTGCGGCGCGACAACAGCTGCACCAGCGCCGCACTCGGTGCCGGCAGGCCTTCGGCGCCGGAGCTGGTCATGATCAGCGTCAGGCTTTCCACCCGTTGCGGCGCCATGGCCGCCAGGTGCTGGGCGATCATGCCGCCCATGCTCGCGCCCAGCACGTGGAACTGCTGAATGTGCAAGCCGTCCATCAAGCCCAGTGCGTCATTCGCCATGTCGGTCAGGGTGTAGGGCGCCGCCACCGGCAGACCGAGCTTGTAGCGCAGCACTTCAAAGGTCAGGTTGGCGCTGGCCGGTGCCTGGCGCCAGGTGGACAGCCCGACATCACGGTTGTCATAACGAATCACCCGAAAGCCCTGCTCACACAGGGCCACCACCACTTCGTCCGGCCAGTGGATCAACTGCCCGCCCAGGCCCATCACCAGCAGCAAGGCCGGGTCGGAGGCACGACCAATGCTCTGGTAGGCCAGGCTCACCTGTTCCAGATCAACCCGTTCAGTCGGGACATTCACATCACATCGAGAAGCCGCAAAGGACGGCAGGCCGAATAACAGAGCGGCCATGAAAAACAACACGCGCATGAAAAACACCGAAACGCAGAACCCCAGTAGAGCGCGAGTCTGATGAACTTTGTACAAGCGCGCTGCCACAGTTCAGTGACAGTTTGATGAAGGGCGCCCAACGGTCATCCGCGTATCTATCTATCACCTCACGCCCTGGCCCCGCCTCTTTAATGGTGCATTCACCGGCAAGCCCGGTCTCACCAGAGCATGAACACACCATCATGAGTGACCTCACCCTACTTCCCCCGTCTGCCACCCTGAGCGACTTCGCCTCACCGTCGCTTCCAGGCCAGGCCCGCCTCCAGGACCAGAGCCTGTCCCTGCAAGCCTCAGCGCGCTGGCGCGAAAGCCAACAGGAACTGCATCAACTGATTGCCCAGGCACCCGGCGTGCGCGACTCCATCGAACAACTGCTCACAGAGCATTGGCAACTGGGCGCCGCACCGGTCGGCCTGGGTTTTCTCAAGACCGAAGATCACGACGAGCACTTCGTCAGCCTGGTGGATGCCTGGGGATTTATCTGCCAGTTTCCAGACATCTCCCCCACCCTGGATACGCGCAGCACCGTGGTCGGCCTGGCGTCCCACCGCCTGTCAGCCCTCACGCCCGTGCAATTGCTCAAGCGGCTCCAGGCACTGGGCCTGGGGAAACTGCTCAGCGCCCGCTGGGAAAACTATTGGAGTACCCGGGCGCCGGGTACGCCGTTGTCCCGTCGCGAGCGGGCGGCACAACTGTACTGCCAGCATTTCGAGGCCTGCGGGCAATCGGCCTATGCCCAGGGAAGGCTGGGTGCCCAACAACTGATCTCGTTGCAGACAGTGCTCAACCCGGTCACCCCCCCCAATGGCGTACGCCCCGTCGAGACCTGCCAGCTGGCGTTGCTGCTGCCCGACCAGAGCAAGGTCAAATTGGCTGGCGCCTGGGTCATCTCCGTGGGCCAGGAGCCGCTGTTGACACAAACCCTGTACCTGCCCTGCCGGCAACCCGGCGTGATGGTCTTCAGCCAACGCCGCGACATGGAGCAGTGGCTGGTCGCAGCGCATCAGCAACTGATCCCGCCGGACGTCGCGGCTGACGCTGTCACCGTCGAATACAGCTCGCGCACCGACCCCCTGGAGCACGGCATTCTGGACCTGCTGTCGCACCTGCACGCGGCTCAGCTGGAAAGCCTGCGCAACCGTCATCGCAATGGCAGTGACCTGGCCCGTTACGCCAGCCATGCCCTGGATGATGCCGACCGCCTGGACAGCCAGCGCCGGGAAATCCCGATGCTTATCGCACCGCATCAACCGGCAGCTACGCCCGGCCCGGACGCTGACGACCTGCCTCCTGCCCTGCCCTTCGGCCACCTCAGCGCCGACATTGCCCTGGGCCAACGCTGGGCCGCGATCAGGCTGCAACGCAGCGCACTGGAGCGCTTCCTGGGCGATGGCCCTGAGCAAACCGCCCGGCTGGCGCAGTTGAAGGGTTTGATGCAGGCGCTGAAAGACGCAGAGCAGGCCGGCAATGATGCCGCCAGCGGCCTGCTGGCAAAAAAAGCCGCCTTCGATCAACTTGAGCTGCGGCAAAAACCCAATCCGGACTATGACGCGCTCTACCGGGCGCGGCTCGCCGCCCTGCGCGCCGAGGGCGCCATCCAGCATGCGCTCCAGCAGATCAGCGATGAAGAACACGGCCTGCTCCTGGCCGTCACGGAACACCCCGCGGCCCCGGAACGCCGCCCGGCTGTCGCGGTGACCCGCCTGATCCTCTCCAGCCGTGACCCAAGGGAAGGTTCCGAGGAGCTGACAGGCCTGTTGCTCATCACCCAGACCAGCGCGCTGACCTCTTCGGTGCCCCACAGCCTGTTGCTGTACTGGCCCGGCAATGCAGGGGGCCTGCAGCGTTTCGAATCCCGCCAAGCCCTGGAACACTCGCTGTTCAAGCTGTCGAGCGAAGCGCAGGACGTCACCCTGCAATTGTCGCTGCTCACCGGCGACCCGATTGAATACTCGTTGCAACAGCAGCTGTACGCCAGCGAACAACAGGCGTATGCGCTGATCTCCCTCTTCCCGGTGCCTCCGTTCGGCCAGGAGCGAACCGAAGGCCTGGACAGACTCAAAGAGCAAACCCTGTTTACCCTGCAAACCCCGGTGTGCCCGGCGCGGGAACTGGCGTACGGACAACTGCTCGAGCAACAACGCAGCAGCACCCTGGCCGGGGCACTGCCTGGGGAGTTGAGCCAGTTGCCGGCAGATGAACGCCTGGCACTCAAGCACCTGATTCAAGCGCAGATCAGCGCCCTGCATCGCTCGCAGCAATTGCTCGAACGCGAGCTGGAACCCTTCGACGACTTCGGCCAGCGCCGCCTGGACCAACGCCTGCGCGAAGACTTCCAGCTTGAACACACCTGGTCGGTGCAACTGGACCTGCCCGATACGGTCAGCCAGGAGCGCGAATACCTGTCCGAATACGCGGGCCCGGGTACACCGTTCAAGTATGTGACGGTGCCCAGTACCCGCCGCAGCACCCTGTCATTGTTGCAACTGGCCCAGCAAAACATCGACCCGACGCTGGCCCAGCGCCTGACCTACATGAAGCTCGATGTCTCCGGCCCCAATGCCCCTGAAACCACCCGGCTGACCACCGGCCTGTCCCTGGAATACCTGAAGACCCTGGTCAAGGAGCTGGACCTCGCCGGGGCCTACGAAAGCTTGATCACCCGCACCTTCCTCGGTGATCCCGCGGCGGCGCCTTTCACCACGCAGCACCGTCGCGAATGCCTGGCCGAGCCCCTGCGCCTGATGCTCATGCTGCAAGGCAAACGCGCGCGGGCCCTGGGGCGATTCGACGACAACGATCTGCGGCTGCTGAACATCGCCATCGACGCCGACAACGCGGATGCCTGGCAGGTGGAAGACAAGAAAATCGTGCTGCTGCCGGCCACCCTGAGTGCGGGCGGTGAAGATACCGACTTCGGTCCGACCACCCTGTCAGGGGTCACCTTCATCCAGGAACAAATCTCCGGCACAACCCTGCTGTACCTGCCAAACAGCCCGGACAACCAGGACCTGCGGCGCTACGCGAGCCTGGAACTGGCCCGCAAGGCGCTCTACGACCTCAGCCTGGCCAGCGGCATGAGCGCCTACCTGGCCGGCCTGGCCATCAAGGGCGACACCGCCGCCCACCTCGCCCGGATCGCTCAGGCCCAGCAACGGAATTTTGATCCGGTCTTTGCCGTCGGAACCCCGTGGCCGGCCACCACATCGCTGGCCGCCCATTTGCTGAACGCCCATATGGGCCGCGTCATAGAAGCGCATCGCGCGACCTCGCGCTCCAACGCGGCCTTGTTGCTGGAGCAGAATGCGCTGCGCGCCGGGCTGATCTTCAACTACCTGAAAATCGCCCTGGGGCTGGTGCCTTTCGTGGGTTCGGTCGTCGCGTTGTATGACGCCTGGTCCAGTGCCAACCTGGCTACTGCTGCGTTCCTGCGCGGGAACGTCGGCCATGGCCTGGCCGAGGTCGAGGCGGTGCTGTTGTCGCTGATCGACTGCGCCATGGACATTCTGCCGGGCAGCCTCGCCCTGCCGATCAACGCCCGCGCTGCCACGCGCCAGCGTCAATTGCGCCATCTGGCCAGCAGCGCCGCCAGCCTGCACCTGCCCTCGGTCACCCAGGCTCGGCGGGCGGCACAGCGTTTCGCCGGTTATGAATATGAAGGAGTGATCTCGCTGGCCGGGCTGCAACCGCAGACCCACGGTTTTTATCGCAATGTGTACCGGCATACCGAAGGCGACTTCATCATGCGGCGCGGGCGCATCTATCAGGTTGAGCTGGCCGGCGATCCCCTGGACTGGCGCCTGAGCCCGACCCGCAGCAAAACCTACAAGCAGCCGATTGCCCTGGATGAAAACGGCGAATGGGACACTCACTACGGCGTCTACGGCAGCGCATTCAAGGGCGGCCTGGCGGGTGGCGGCAGCGTGCTCGGGCATATGGCCGAAGTGCTTGATCCGATCTGGCCCCAGGCGATCCGTGATTACTTGCCGCGCTGGTGGACCGACCGCGCCCTGCGCCGCCAACAGGCGCTGGCCAACAGTATCAACAGCCGTGAAGACCTGATTGCGCTCTCCATTAACCGAACCGAAGAACTGATGGCCCGCACCGACAGCGCAGGCCCGGCGATCCGCAGATCCTTCGAGCAGGACATCGAACTGTACAGCCGCCAGTATCAGGAACTGACGGAGTTCGTGCCCTTTACCAGCGGCAACCGCCAGCGCGCGATCAGAGAGGACATGAGCCGCAATGCGGCGCGCCTGACCCTCACCACCCTGAACCGGGCGCGCTATCACTTCAAGCAGATCGAGGCACGGATCCTGGAGCTTGAAACCCATAACATGACCGCCATCAACCCCGAGATTTTCGGCACACCGGCGCTTGTTCCTGCCGTGCTGGACATTCTGCGGCAACGTAAAAGGATCAGTGTCGAGATTCTGCGCGACCTGGACATAATCGATGCCGACTTTCCCCAATTCAATCGCTGGTTCGAACAGGTGACTGACACCGCCCACCGTGCCCGGCTAAGCCCGATGCTGGAACGGTTCCGACACGTGCTTAATGACAACTACCGCATGCACCTGAGGCTGGCGCACCGCTTCGACACCCTTGAGGTATACCCCGAAGTGACCGAACTGTCCTGGTGGTACCTGAGAGCCCAGGCCCGTGACAGCTATGCCAAGGTCAACCGGGCCCAGGCTTCGCATTTTGAATTGCCTAACGCCACTGCCAACATCACACAGCGGCGCAAGGTGCTGGAAGACTGCATACAGGCCTATGAACAGTTCCGGCTGACCATCCGCACCTGGAACCTCGGTTACCCGCAGCATTTCGACCAGGCGCAACTCAGTGCGTTTTTCGTCGACATTGACCAGATGATCGAACTCGCCCGCCGGGCCATCAAGGAGTCGCCGGCAAGCCGCCCACCACTTACCGGGTCGATAGCGCCAGAGGGCGGTCCGAGACCTGGATCAAGGGCCCCGGCGGCAAGTCCCGGCTCAAGGACAATGCCGCCTCGGAACCCGCGCCGCCGGAGTCCAACGTCAAGCCGTTCGTGGTGAGCGAAGCCAGGGCTCGCCTGGACAACGTCGCGCTGTACGAAAACCGCGCCACCGCCTACACCGAGCAAAAAATGCTGCCGGTGGACCTGGAGCACCTGCTGGTCAGTGAAGCGGCCGAGTTGAACCTGCGGGCCAATCGCCTGGAACGCCTGGACCCCACCGAAGACCTCGTGCGCCAGTTGCGGGCCAAGGCCATGGAGCTGACCATCAAGGGCCGCAACCTGCGAATCCGCCAGACCCTCGCCAGCAAAACCCCCACCGAAGGCTATCTGGACTACCTTCGCGAACAACGGGTGGTGGAGATTCGCAAGGGCGAACCGGCCCGCAACCTCAATGAAGGCAAGAAAGGACGGGCGGATTTTCTTCAGGAATACGTGATTCAGGACCTGACACAAACGCCGCCCGCCACCCTGTGGTATGCGCACTTTCATTACGACAAGGCCGGGGCGCAGTTCGACGAGTTCATCAAGGCCCACTTGAAGATTCCCGAGCAGCGCAACCTGGGCCTGCAATGGCAAGTCGCCCAGGCGCAAGCCGGGGTCGCGGTGGACCCTATCTGGCGCGGCAATATCGGGCGAGCGCTGGCCACCCGGCACTTTGCCGGGGTGTAAAGGCGGCGGGACTTGCGCACGACGGTCGACACACATAACAACATGAGACAAACTCAACCGATCCGAATTTGTCACAAGTTATATTCATGGAGACCCCGTGCTCGAAATCCGCCATCTCAAGACCCTGCACGCCTTGCGCGAAGCCGACAGCCTGGTGGAGGCCGCTGAGCGCCTGCACCTGACGCAATCAGCACTCTCCCACCAGTTCAAGGAACTGGAAGAGCGCATGGGCATGCAGTTATTCGTGCGCAAGACCAAGCCGCTGCGCTTCACCAGCGCCGGCCTGCGCCTGCTGCAACTGGCGGACGCCACCCTGCCCTTGCTGCGCGGTGCCGAACGCGACATCGCGCGCCTGGCCGGCGGCACGGCCGGGCGTTTGCACATGGCCATCGAGTGCCACAGTTGCTTCCAGTGGTTGATGCCGACCATCGACCAGTTCCGCGATGCCTGGCCGGAAGTCGAGCTGGACCTGGCCTCCGGCTTCGCCTTCGCGCCGCTGCCGGCCCTGGCCCGTGGCGACCTGGACCTGGTGGTGACCTCGGACCCGCTGGAGCTGCCGGGCATCACCTATGTACCGCTGTTCACCTACGAAGCCATGCTCGCCGTGGCCAACCAGCACCCGCTGGCGAACAAGCCGTACATCGTGCCCGAAGACCTGATCAGCGAAACCCTGATCACCTACCCGGTGGAACGGGATCGCCTGGACATCTTCACCCGCTTCCTGGAACCGGCAGATGTAGAACCGGCCCAGGTGCGCACCTCGGAACTGACGGTGATGATGATGCAGTTGGTGGCCAGCGGTCGCGGCGTGTGCGGCATGCCCCATTGGGCGCTGCATGAATACAGCTCCCGGGGGTATGTGAAGGCCAAGCGGCTGGGGGAGAAAGGTTTGTTTGCCACGCTGTACGCCGGGATTCGCGCCGACATGCTGGACGCGCCGTACATGCGTGATTTTCTGCTGACGGCCAAGGACACCTCGTTTTCGACCCTGGACGGCGTCAGCGCCGTTCGCTGACCTGTAGCGGCTACCTGTGGCGAGGGAGCTTGCTCCCGCCGGGCTGCGCAGCAGACCCAAAAATCCTGGGGCCGCTTCGCGCCCCAGCGGGAGCAAGCTCCCTCGCCACAGTTTCAGGCACCCGTTAGAGAGGCGCGATAGAACGGCAGAATCAAATCCCGGGTCAGCGGCGCAAGCTGCAAACCGCCGTCGCCCGCCGGGTCGATCCAGCACACCTCTTCAATCTCGGCAGCCGGCATCACCGCCACGTCGATGTGCACCTGGAACAAATCGGCCTGCACCACAAACCCCGGCTCATTCGCCGCCGGCGCCGAGAACTGCCCAAGGTACACAGCCGCCGCCGGATCAATCCGCAGGCCCAGTTCTTCGTGCAGCTCACGGGCCAAAGCCTCTGCGGGTTGCTCGCCGGCATCGATCTTGCCGCCCGGCTGCATGAAGGCCTGGGTGCCGCGCTTGCGTACCAGCAGGGTCTGGCCGTCGCTGCCGATCAGCAGGGCGGCGGCGATGCGAATGGTGGAGGTCATGAAAAGGTCGCCTTGAATACAAAGGCGCAAGGATCCCATGAACCGGTCTCACCCCGAAAGCAGTGCCTCATCCGGCTCCTTGATGAACACGCTGTACTTCGCCCCTTCCATGGCCTCGAACGCAATCAGCTTGTCCACCAGCGGCAGGTTCAACACCTTGCCGGCGTTGAGCAGCAGCATGCCGTTGTCGGCGTTGAGGTTGCGCGCCAGCACCATGCCTTCGGCCAGTTCGCGGGTGGTCAGGACCTTCACCGACGGGTCACCCAGGGTCACGTCACTGAGGAACGCGGCGCAGGCCTGGATGAAGTCCTCGACCATGTCCGGGTCGTAAAGGCGCCCGGCGTATTTGCGGATGTAGAGCAGCGCTTCGTCGCTGTTCATCTGCCGCTCAAGGATCAAGCCGCGTTGCAATTCGATGAAGTCCACCGCCAGTTTCAACAGGCGCGAACCTACAGGTATTGCTTCGCCCTTGAGGTGGTCGGGAAAGCCGCTGCCGTCCCAGCGTTCCTGGTGATGGCGGATCAAGCGTGCCGCGTCTTTCATCGGTTCCAGGGTCATCAGCAACGATTCGCTCTGGGCCGGATACGCCCGGTACCGCTCACGGTAGGTGCTGTGCAGCAGGTCGCTGGGAGAGACCATCATGTTGTCGCTCCAACTCAACTTGCCGATGTTGTAGAGCGCGGCAGCCATGGTCAGGTCGCGATTGCTGGCCTCGTCCAGGCCGCGGCCGTGGCACCAGGTGCGCACCAGCTCGATGATCTGCCGGTTGGTTTGCTTGGCTCGGGGCAAGCGCAGGTTGGCCAGCAGCGAGAACACTTCGGTGCCGGTGGCGTAGCTGTGTTTGAGTTCTTCGTAGGCCAGGTCGAGCATGTCAGCGGTTTGCTGCAGCTCGCTGGTGCGTGAGGCCACGCGTTTTTCCAGGCTGGCGTTGAGTTGCTTGAGTTCGTCGTTCTGCTGGCGGGTCAATTGCTCCAGGCGCAGGCGCTCACGCTCGGAGTGTTGATGGGCCAGGGATTGCCGCAACGCCAGCAGCAGTTCTTCGTCTTTCCAGGGTTTGCTCAGGTAGCGGTAGATCTGCCCTTCGTTGATGGCCTTGATGATCAGCGTCAGGTCGGTTTCACCGGTCAGCAGGATGCGCACGGTGTGCGGGTAATCATGGTGGATCTGCGCAAGCAGGGTGGCGCCGTCCATGTCCGGCAGGCGCGCGGCACTCATCACCAGGTCGACGGGTTGCTGCGCCAGAATCGCCAGCGCGTGAGCGGCGTCGGTGGCGCTGCATAATTCAAAGGGTTCCAGGCGCAGCAACTGCGTCAGGCGGTCCAGCACGTCCGGGTGTGCGTCAATCAACAGCACTACCGGGCGGTCGGGATTTGCGAAGGTCACTGACTCTCCCATGGGGCACCTCGTATAGCGTCGATGTGCGTGTCCTACGGTCAAGGTAACAGCCTCCTGGCCATTACCCAGCAGTTTAGTCGGTTTTTCTTTGCAGTGATGGCCTTGCGACATCACTTCGTCAGATGGGCATAAAAAAGGGCCACTTCATTGAATGAAGCGGCCCTGAGGTAACGCGCGGTGCATCACGCCTCGGCGGTTTTACCGGCCGAACCAAACGACGCAAATCGCTTGTTGAAGCCGGCGATGCGGCCTTCGGACTGGGTCTTGCGCTGTTGGCCGGTGTACACCGGGTGCGAGGCGCTGGACACGTCCAGGAGCACG
This sequence comes from Pseudomonas sp. W2I6, assembly GCF_030815935.1. Classification (NCBI taxonomy): domain Bacteria; kingdom Pseudomonadati; phylum Pseudomonadota; class Gammaproteobacteria; order Pseudomonadales; family Pseudomonadaceae; genus Pseudomonas; species Pseudomonas sp. W2I6. The sequence continues at coordinate 4,937,475 of NZ_JAUSXJ010000001.1, forward strand.
TAGGGATAGGTATTGCCGTCGCTGTGTTGTTGCGTACGGTCGGTTTCCACGGTGGAACCGATCAGGAAGAAAACGTCGGCGGCGGTGTCATGGAACAACACGGTGCGGTAGTCGGGGTGGATACCAGGTTTCATAAGGCCTCCGGGGCGTCTGGGTGAACATCAAGTGTTATACAGTAACACAAATGATGCACCCAAACGAGAACCGATTGCAATAAGAATAGATCCCGAGCTTCTATGCGGCTTCCTGAAAGTCCATTTCCGGGGGCTGCCGGGAGAAGCCCCGCGTCAGGAAACCCAGGTACACCAGGCCAATCGCCAACCAGCTCAGGCCCAGGTAAATCGCCAAGTGATCAAGGCTGACCATCAACCACAAATCCGCCACCAGGCCGATGGTCGGGAACACCAGGAACAGCACCAGCTCCCGCAACCCGCGCTGCTTGGCACCGATCCAGTAGTGGAAGATCACCGACAGGTTCACCAGGCTGAAAGCCAGGAACGCACCGAAGTTGATGAACGAGGTGGAGGTGGTGACGTCCAGTCTCAACGCCAGTAACGCAACCACCGCGCACAGCAGGATGCTGTTGACCGGCGTACCGAAGCGCGCGTGCAAGGTACCGAAGAACGACTTGGGCAACACCCCGTCGCGCCCCATCGCAAACAGCAACCGCGAACCGCTGGCCTGCGCCGACAGCCCCGAGGCGAACTGGCCGACGATCAGGCCGATCAGGAAGATCGACACAAACAGGTCGCCGCCAATGTTGCGGGCAATCTCGTAGGCGGCAGAATCCACGTCGGTGAACTCGAACGATGGGTGGGCGATCTGCACGAAGTACGACACACCGACGAAGATCAGCCCGCCGATCAGGGTGATCAGCATGATCGCCCGGGGAATCGTGCGGCGCGGGTCGCGGGTTTCTTCGGTCAGGGTGCTGACCGCGTCAAAGCCCAGGAACGAATAGCAGGCGATCGCCGCGCCGCTCATGATCAACGGCATTTGCATCTGGCCGTTGAAGAACGGGGTGATGGTCCACAGCGGCTTGCTCGCATCACCGCCGATGTAGTGGATGCACAGCGCGACGAAGGCGACCAGCACCAGGAACTGCACCAGCATCAGCAAGGCGTTGATGCCGTTGGCGAGTTTCAGGCCGATGATGTTGATCACACTGGTGACCCCGATAAACGCCAGTACCCAGACCCATTGCGGCACGGCCGGGAAGGCCGAATGCAGGTAGGCCGCGCCGATCAGCCAGATGGCCATGGGCAGGAACAGGTAGTCGAGCAACACCGCCCAACCGGCGATAAACCCGAGCTTGGGGCTGATGGCCTTGCGCACATAGCTGTAGGCAGACCCGGCCACCGGGAACGCCGAGGCCATGCGGCCGTAGCTCATGGCGGTGAAGAACATCGCCACCAGGGCGGCCAGGTAAGCGGCCGGGACCATGCCGGCGGTGGATTGCGCCAGGATACCGAAGGTGCCCAGGACAATGATCGGTGTCATATAGGCGATGCCAAACAGCACCACCGACCCTAACGACAGGGTGCGTTGCAAACGAGCCATGAGCGATTCTCCGCGCAATTATTAGATTTATGGCAGAACTGAAGTCGGTGCAGCGAACGCAATAATTTTTATGGTTGAAGCAGCTTTTTGGTGAAATGCAGCTTCTGTGGCGAGGGGGCTTGTCCCCCGTTGGGCTGCGAAGCGGCCCCAGAAAAAGCGGGAGCGCTTCGCACTCCAACGGGGGACAAGCCCCCTCGCCACAACAGCATCCTTGCCACGAGACCCGTGTCAGGGTTTGGGGATCAACAACTCCCGCGTCCCGTCCTCGCGCTCAATCACCTCCCCCGGCAATTTCAAGCGCTGGTCATCCAGGTAGCGATAGTCCTGTCGCGCCGCCGCCAGTTGCCCCAGGTCCAGTTCAACGCTGAACTGCCCTTCCCCGCGCCCGGCTTCAAACAGCAAGCTGCCGAACGGGTCGACCAGCGCACTGCCACCGGCGAACATCAGGCCGTCGTCGCCCTCTTCCACTCGGTTGACCATCAGCGCGAACGCCTGGTTTTCCTGGGCGCGGGCCATGATCGCAGTGCGGTGAGTGGGGCCGTACGGGTCCATGTTGCCGTTGGTGACGATCAACACTTCAGCGCCCAACTGCGCCAGGGCCCGGGCGGTTTCCGGGAATTCGATGTCGTAGCAGATCAACAGGCCGACTCGCACGCCGTTCCACACGCAGGTGGCGTAGCGGTCACCCGGGGTGAAGACGCCGCGGTCCGAGGCCCACAGGTGGGTCTTGCGATAGCGCAGGGCGATGCCGTCCGGGGTGATCATCAAGGTGGTGTTATAGAATTGGCCCGCGTCGCTCTCGGCCATGCCGATCACCACGGCGATGTTGCGCGCGCGGGCGGCCTGGATAATCGCCTGCACGGTCGGGCCGTCCACCGGCTCGGCCACCTCGGCCACGGTGCCGGCGGTCGGGAAGCCCATCAGGTGGGTTTCCGGGAATACGACCAATTGGGTATCCGCCGCACACGCAGCAATTGCCGCCAACGCGCGCTCAAGGTTGTAAGCTGTGCCGTTATCGCGGCCTGCCAGCTGGGCAAATTCGACCTTCATGGTTATTCCTTGTTCTTTATCTGTGGCGCAGTATGCGCAGCCGCGAACACTCGGGAAATCACGCAGCCGGGTTAACCCTATGGGGGTAGATGCATGACATTGTCGCTGGAAGACATCGCCTGGCACCGTTCGGTGGGGCAGATGATAGACGCCCTGGACCAGCCGAATTTCTGGACGCAGCTTGTCCGGTTGCTGGACCAATATGTGCCGTTCGACAGTTGGGTGGTGTTGCTGTTCAGCAGCGAGCACAAACCCCTGGTGTTCGCCGAATGCCCGGGCCAGGACGGCGAACCCGACCATCTGTTCCAGGATTACCTCAACGGTTTATACCTGCTCGATCCCTTCTACATCGCCAGCCGCGAACACTCGCGCACCGGGCTGTTTCGCCTGGCCGAAGTGGCCCCGGAGCATTTCGAGCTGACCGAGTATTACCAGCGCTACTTCCGGTTGAACGTGGTGGCCGATGAAATCCAGTTCAATTGCCAGCAACCGGACGGGCGAACCCTATGCCTGTCCCTGGGCTCCAAACAGCGCTTTGACCCACAGCAGATTGCCCTGCTGTCGCTGATTCAACCGTGGGTACTGGGCTTGCTGCGCCAGCGCCTGCCCCATGAACTCAACCAGGTGAGCGCTCCGGAGCAGCCGATCCACAACGATGGCTGGGGCGCGCAACTCACCGCGCGGGAGCTGGATGTGGGCCGTTTGATGCTCAGTGGTTGCTCCAGCAAGGAAATCGCTCGTAAGCTGGAAATCTCTGTTGAAACCGTGAAAGTCCATAAGAAACACATGTACAGCAAGCTAGGGATCAAATCCCAGTCGGAGCTGTTCTCGATTTTTCTGCAGGCGCAAAACGCCTGAAAATCGTATTACTGATGAGTGGAACCTAAGGAAAACCGTATGAGCCTGTCGTTACTAAGCCGTTACGCGTTCTTTGCCGTCTGCGTCATTTTCACCCTCGCCAGCATGCCGTTTATCGAACACGAATGGCTGTGGCCGATCGCCGTGGTCACCGGCATCCTTAGCCTGATCGGCATTTTCGACCTGCTGCAAAGCCCCCACGCGGTGCGCCGCAATTACCCGATCCTGGGCAATATCCGTTACCTGGTGGAAGGCATCCGTCCGGAAATCCGCCAGTACCTGCTGGAATCCGACAGCGACGCCCTGCCCTTCTCCCGGGCCCAGCGCTCGCTGGTCTATTCCCGCGCCAAGAATGAAAGTGCCGACAAACCCTTCGGCACGCTGATCGACGTTTACCAGTCGGGCTTTGAGTTTATCGGCCACTCCATGCGCCCCGCGCCGCTGAGCGACCCCAGCGCGTTTCGCGTGATCGTCGGCGGCCCGCAATGCAAGCAGCCCTACTCGGCCTCGGTGTTCAACATCTCGGCCATGAGCTTCGGTTCGCTGAGCGCCAACGCGATTCGCGCGCTCAACCAGGGGGCCAAGCTCGGCAACTTCGCCCATGACACCGGTGAAGGCAGCATCAGCCCCTATCACCGGGAAAACGGCGGCGACCTGACCTGGGAGCTCGGCAGCGGCTACTTCGGCTGCCGCACCAGCGCCGGCCTTTTCGACCCGGAACGCTTCGCCGTGCAGGCGCAGAACCCGCAAGTGCGGATGATCGAAATCAAGATGAGCCAGGGCGCCAAACCGGGCCACGGCGGGATCCTGCCCAAGCACAAGGTGACCCAGGAAATCGCCGACACCCGCGGCATCATGATGGGCGAGGACTGCATCTCGCCGTCGCGCCACAGCGCGTTTTCCACTCCCATCGAAATGATGCACTTCATCGCCCAACTGCGTGAACTGTCGGGCGGCAAACCGGTGGGCTTCAAGTTCTGCCTGGGCCACCCGTGGGAATTCATGGGCATCGCCAAGGCCATGCTCGAAACCGGCATCCTCCCGGACTTTATCGTGGTGGACGGCAAGGAAGGCGGCACCGGCGCCGCGCCGGTGGAGTTCACCGACCACATCGGCGTGCCGCTGCGTGAAGGCTTGCTGTTCGTGCACAACACCCTGGTGGGCTTGAACCTGCGGGACAAGATCAAGCTCGGCGCCAGCGGCAAGATCGTCAGCGCGTTCGACATCGCCAGCGTCCTGGCCATCGGTGCCGACTGGGCCAACTCGGCGCGGGGCTTCATGTTCGCCATCGGCTGTATCCAGTCGCAAAGCTGCCACACCAACAAATGCCCCACCGGAGTGGCCACCCAGGACCCGTTGCGCCAGCGCGCACTGGTGGTGCCGGACAAGGCCCAGCGCGTGTTCAACTTCCACCGCAACACGCTGAAGGCCCTGGCCGAAATGCTCGCTGCCGCCGGTCTCGACCACCCTTCGCAACTGTCGGCCAAGCACCTGGTGCGGCGCATGTCGGCCACCGAGATCAAGCTGTTCTCGCAGTTGCATGTGTTCCTGAAACCTGGCGAATTGCTCACCGGCGAAGTGAACGGCGAGTTTTATTCGCGCATGTGGCAGATGGCGCGGGCGGACAGTTTTGAGCCGAATGAAATCGCCGCAGCCTGAGCCCGCACTGAACAACCCCGCTGAACCGGACCACCGAACGGCATCGTTGAAACAAGGAGCTTCACCATGCCGTTACTCGACTTCACCGCCCTTGCCGCCCAACTGCCGGACACCTGGAAATCCACGCGCGTGGGCCAGGTCGGCCCGGCGCGGATCAAGGTGCTGCGCATGGATGCACAGGCTTATGAAGAAGAAACCCACGACTATAACGAAGGGCTGTTGGTGATCGACGGCCTTTTGCGCCTGTCTATTGGCGAGGAGGCCATCGACGTCGGCGCCGGTCAGATGTACCTGGTTGAAGCCGGCATCGCCCACGCGGTACTCGCCGGCAGCCAAGGCACGCTGGTGATCATCGACGTTTAAACAAAGCGATGAGACATTCAGCAAAAAACTCAGCTTTGCAATTGCTTACAAATACCGCCAACCTGCGCCCGCCCGACGTACGGCTCGACTGAAGCCGTCGTCCACTTGTCATTACTAAACCCCTTGTTCAAGAGCCCGCTGCCATGTTGAACGGACGCGACCCGCGCATCGATTTTTTTCGGGGCCTGGCGTTGATCTTTATTTTCTGGGATCACGTGCCCCACAACCCTCTGGGCCAGATCACCCTGCGCAACTTCGGTTTCAGCGACGCGGCGGAGGTCTTCGTGTTCCTGGCCGGTTATGCGGCCGTGCTGGCCTACGGCAAGATCCTGCAGCGCGACGGTTATCTGATCGCCTGCGTGAAGATCTGGCGGCGCACCTGGGTGCTGTACGTGGTGCACATCTTCTTGCTGGCGATGCTGATGGGCATCGTGTTCTTCGCCAACAGCCATGTGGAAACCCGCGACCTCGTTGAAGAGATGGGCCTGACGCACTTCGTCACTCATCCCCAGCAAGCCCTGGTGGATGAACTGCTGTTGCGCTTCAAACCCAACCTGATGGACCCGTTGCCGCTGTACATCGTGCTGCTGGGTTGCCTGCCGCTGGTGTTGCCGCTGCTGTTGCGCAAGACCTGGGCGGTGGTGGCTGTTTCGCTGGCGGTGTACTTGCTGGCGCCGCACCTGGGCTGGAACCTGGCGGCGATTGCCGACGGCGTGTGGTATTTCAATCCGGTGACCTGGCAGTTGCTGTTTGTGCTGGGCGGCGCGGCGGCGATTCATGCCGGGCAACCCCGCCCTGTCGAGACTCGGCGCCTGTTGCGTCAGCCATTGTTCGTCGCTGCGGCGGTGTATGCGCTGGTGGCGGGGGTTCTCACGCTCTCGTGGCGCTGGCCGGAAATCCACGACGCGCTGATGCCGTCGGCGCTCAGTGACCTGCTGTACCCCATCAGCAAGACCGACCTGTCGCCCGTGCGTTTGCTGCACTTCCTGGCCCTGGCCTATGTCACCGCCAAGCTGTTGCCTGGCCACGCCTGGACGCAAAACTGGCTGGCGCAGCAAACCTGCCGCATGGGCCGCTACTCCCTGGAGGTGTTCTGCCTGGGGGTGCTGCTGGCACCGCTGGCGGACATGATCAATGCGATCACCGGCGATGCCTTCGCCATGCAAATCTTCACCGCATTGGTAGGCGCCGGGCTGATGGCGCTGCTGGGGGCCTGGCTGGATTTGAACAAGCGGCTCACCCAACCGGCGCCTCCCGCCACCGCCTGAAAAACAAAAAGCCCCGTAAGGGGCTTTTTGTTGAGCGCAGGAAACTCAGCTCGCGGTGCGTGCCGCCGCTTGAGTCGGCTGCAACTTGAACACGTAGAACAACACCGTCAGCAGCACCAGGAACACCGGCCCCACGTAGAGCGCCACACGGGTGTCCGGGAAGTACGCCATCAGGCCCACCACCAGCACCAGGAACGCCAAGGCCAGGTAGGAGCTGACCGGGTACAGCCACATGCGGTATTTAAGGCCGTCACGTTCGGCCTGGGTCAGGCTCTTGCGGAACTTGAGCTGGGCCAGGAGGATCATCAGCCAGGTCCAGATCGCGCCGAAGGTGGCGATGGAAGTGACCCAGACGAAGACTTTTTCCGGAACCATGTAGTTGAGCAGCACGCCCAGCAACAGCACGAAGATCGACAGCAGCAGCGCCTTGCGCGGCACGCCGTTGCTTGAGGTGGTACCGAACGTGGCCGGGGCCTGGCCGTTCTGCGCCAGGCTGTAGAGCATGCGCCCGGTGCTGAAGATACCGCCGTTGCACGACGACAACGCTGCGGTGATCACCACGAAGTTGATGATGCCGGCGGCGGTCTTGATACCCAGGCGCTCGAAGGTCATCACGAACGGGCTGCCCTGGGTGCCGATTTCGTTCCACGGGTAGATCGACAGGATCACGAACAACGCACCGACGTAGAACAGCAGGATGCGCCAGAACACCGAGCCGATGGCACTCGGGATGGTCTTCTGCGGGTTCTTCGCTTCACCGGCGGTGAGGCCGATCATCTCCACGCCCAGGTAGGCGAACATCACCATCTGCAGGGACATCAACACACCCTGCACGCCATTGGGCATAAAGCCGCCGTGGGTCCACAGGTTGGAAATGCCCAGGGCCACGCCATCGTTGCCAAAGCCGAACGCGATGATGCCGACGCCGCCGATCACCATGGCGATGATGGTGACGATCTTGATCAGTGCGAACCAGAACTCGAACTCACCGAAGGCCTTGACCGCGATCAGGTTGATGGTGCCCATGCTGATCAGTGCTGCCAGGGCCCAGATCCAGCGGGGTGTATCGGGGAACCACACGCCCATGTACACGGCGACGGCCGTGATTTCTGCCACGCAGGTCACCAGCCACAGGAACCAATAGTTCCAGCCGGTGAGAAAGCCCGCCAGCGGGCCGAGGTAATCCTGGGCGTAGCGGCTGAACGAACCGGCCACCGGGTTGTGCACGGCCATCTCGCCGAGGGCGCGCATGATCACCAGGATCGCCAGGCCGCCGATGATGTACGACAGCATGATCGCCGGGCCGGCCATTTCAATGGCCTTGGCCGAGCCTAGGAACAGGCCGACGCCGATGCATGCACCGAGGGCCATCAGGCGAATATGCCGTTCGCCGAGTTCGCGTTTCAGCGGACCGCCCTGAGCGGTCTCGCCGTGGGGCAGATGATTGCCAGCTGGCATAGGGATACAACCTCGTCTTGTTATTGGATATGAGCCACCGAGTCCGGGGCGTCATGGCGGGTCTGCCATGGCGTACCGTTGCCGGATCACCTTTTGGGTAAAACGGTCTGGCCGGGCCAGATCAGCGGGGGTGCAGTATAAAAAGCTAAACCCAGGGGTTTTCACTCTATAAACGGCAAGATTCAGCGGGAACTCTCGGTAAAGGCGCCTTTTGCGGAGGAGCATCACCTGGTTAGCGTAGGAATCATCGCCACCAAACGGCGGCGAGTATTGCACGGTAATGGTGCAGCGTCATGCCCCTACCTTTGGCGGGTTTACGGGTGGGGGAGGCTCTAGCTCGACGGTTTGGGGTTATGTGGCGGGGTTATCTGTGACGAGCGGGCTTGTCTGTGGCGAGGGGGCTTGTCCCCCGTTGGGCTGCGTAGCAGCCCCAAAACCTGCCATAAGTTCTATCCGGAAAAATGCGGTGTCTTTACTGGGGCTGCTGCGCAGCCCAACGGGGGACAAGCCCCCTCGCCACAGACAAGCCCGCTCGCCACAAATCTACCTTCGAGAAACACGCCGACACCGAACTGCAAGAGAGCACTCCACAGCAGCTGCTAACGTCAATTGACTACTTCCCCTCAAGGAGCAAAGGAATGCTTCATCAACCCAACTCTCATCTGTTACGCCGTGGTCGACATTCAGAATCTGGCCGTCCTTATCTGATTACCGCCGTGGTTCACAACCGGCAACCCCTGTTCAAAGACTTCCATTTGGGAAGACTACTGGTAGCAGAATTCAGGAAGACCCATGAATTGGGAATGGTCGACTCTCTGGCATGGGTCGTCATGCCTGATCACTTTCATTGGCTATTTGAGCTGCAAGGCACAACGTTGTCGCAGGCTGTGGGACGTACCAAATCCCGCAGCACCCTCACCATTAATCGCGCACGCGGCAGCAAAGAACGATTCTGGCAACTTGGCTACCATGACCGAGCAGTGCGTAGCGATGAAGACCTTCGCAAAATTGCCCGCTACATCATCGCCAATCCTCTGCGAGCGGGCCTGGTCGAACATATTGGTGACTACCCACTATGGGACGCAGCCTGGCTCTGATTTTTCCTGTGTGGAGAGGGCTTGTCTGTGGCGAGGGGGCTTGCCCCCCGTTGGGCTGCGCAGCAGCCCCAGTAAACACACCGCATTTCTTCAGGAAGATCTTCATGGCAGGTTTTGGGGCTGCTGCGCAGCCCAACGGGGGACAAGCCCCCTCGCCACAAACAGCATCACCCTCACAAATTCCTCCCACTCGCCCACCACCGTCTAAGCTTCAACCAAGTCCGATCAATCTACGTAAATGGATCAATCGACTATGGGCGCTTTATGGCAAAACGCTTCGACCAAGGCTGCGGTATCCACCGATAGCCCGGATGAACAGCCGTTGCCACAAAGCCCTCCTCCCCGCCGACGGTTGTGGTGGCGGCTGTTCTGGCTGGTGCTGCTGATTGCGCTGATCGCCCTGGGCTTTGCCGCCCTGCGGGAAATGCGCACTTCAAGGTTGCAGGCCAAAACCTTCTCCGACATTGCCTCAACCCTCACCTACCAAATGCATTCGGGCCCCAGTGATGCACGGGTTTACCCTGGCGCCGGGCCCTTTGACAAGCGCTTGGGCTACAGCGCCCTCGGCGAGTTCCTGCCGCGCTTGATCAAGCGTGACTACCTGATCCAGGCTCAAGCGCGCTTCTCCCCCGACCTGATGGCCTACGCCCAGCGCGGCCTGTTCGTGCCCTACCCGGAAAAAATCCAGGCCGGCCTGACCATCACCGATTGCCGCGCCGCGCCGCTGTATCAGTTCACGTATCCACAACAGTTCTACCCAAGCTTTGCGGCGATCCCGCCGGTGGTGGTCAGCAGCCTGCTGTTTATCGAAGACCGCGACCTGCTGGACCCGAAAAACCCGCAACTCAACCCGGCCGTGGATTGGCCGCGCTTTGCCAAGGCCGCCTGGTCCCAGGTGGCGAAGCTTTTGCACCTGCCCGGCCAGACGGCAGGCGGCAGTACCCTGGCCACGCAGCTGGAAAAATACCGCCACTCGCCCGACGGCCTGACCCTGTCCGGCGGCGAGAAAATCCGCCAGATGATTTCTGCCAGCGTGCGCGCGTATCAGGACGGCCCGCAAACCCTTGCCGCTCGCCAGGACATCGTGCGCGACTATCTCAACAGCGTGCCCCTGTCGGCGGTACCCGGCCATGGCGAAGTGCACGGCATGGCCGAAGGCTTGCGCGTGTGGTACGGCGCCGACTTCAACCAGACAAACACGCTGCTCATCGGCACCGACCCCAAACAGCTGCCGCAAAAGGGTCTGGCGTTGCGCGAGGTGCTGTCGCTGATGATCGCCCAGCGTCGCCCGTCTCACTATCTGTCCAAGGGCCACAAGGAACTGGCGGACCTCACCGACAGCCACATCCGCCTGCTCGCACAAAACAACGTGATCGACCCGGCGCTGGCCAGCGCAGCCCTCGCCAGCAAAGTCACCTACCGTGACTGGCAGCAACAACCGACGATCCAGCCAATCGAAACCAACAAGGGCATCAGCGTCGCCCGCACTCGCCTGGCCGCCCTGCTCAACCAGCCGCTGTACGACCTCGACCGACTCGATCTCTCTGCCACGAGCACCTTGCAAGCCGACCTGCAAAGCCAGGCCAGCACGTACCTCAAGCAACTCGCCGACCCCGCCTTCGCCGCGCAGATCGGCCTGCTCGGGCCCACGCTGCTGACGCCCGCCAGCACCGCTCAGGTTCGCTACAGTTTCAACCTCTACGAGATGACACCCGACGGTGCCCGCGTGCGCGTGCAAACCGACAGCACCGACCAGCCATTCGACATCAACGAAGGCAGCAAGCTGGAACTGGGTTCAACCGCCAAACTGCGGGTGATGACCACCTACCTGCAAATCGTCAGCGAGCTGCACGACAAATACGGCGCGATGCCGGCTGCCCAGTTGCGCAAGATTCCGGTGGACGACCAGGACCGCATCACCCGCTGGGCCCTCGATTACCTGATCCAGAACAGCGACCGCAACCTGCCGGCCATGCTCGACGCCGCCCTCAATCGCCAATACTCGGCCAACACCGGCGAAGGTTTTTTCACCGGCGGCGGCATGCACCACTTCCACAACTTCCGCAGCCAGGACAACGGCCGCAATCCCACCTTGATCGAGGCCCTGCGCGAGTCCATCAACCTGCCGTTCATTCGCTTGATGCGCGACCTGGTGCGCTACACCACCTACCAGGGCCCGAACAACAGCGCCGAGTTGCTCAAGGACGACAACGACCCGCGCCGCCAGGAATACCTGGCCCAGTTTGCCGACCGCGAGGGCACTACGTTCCTGCTCAAGTTCTGGAAAAAGTACCGCAACAAAGATACCCAGGCGCGCCTCGATACTTTCCTCGATGGCATGCACCCCACCGCCATTCGCCTGGCCGCCGTACACCGCTACCTGCTGCCCAACGCCAGCCAGGCGAGTTTCAACAGCTTCGTCCGCTCGCACTTGAGCAGCGTCAAAAGCCCTGAAAAACTCACCGACGAGCGCCTCGAAAAGCTCTACCAGAATTACGGCCCCGGCGCCTACGACCTGCCTGACCAAGGCTATATCGCCAAGGTTCACCCGCTGGACCTGTGGCTGATGGGCTACCTGCTGAACAACCCCGACGCCACCTTCACCCAGGCCACCGCCGCCAGTGAACACGAGCGCCAGGAGGTTTACAGCTGGCTGTTCAAGAGCCGCCACAAGAGTGCCCGCGACAGCCGCATCCGCACCATGCTGGAGATCGAAGCCTTCCTCGATATTCACCAGCGCTGGCAGAAAGTCGGCTACCCCTTCGACCACCTGGTGCCGTCGCTTGCCACGGCCATCGGCAGCTCCGGCGACCGCCCGGCGGCCCTGGCGGAACTGGTGGGGATCATCCTCAATGATGGCGTGCGCCAGCCCACCCTGCGTATCGACAGCCTGCGCTTTGCCGCCGACACCCCGTACGAAACCCGCTTGGTCAACGACCCCAATCGCGGCAAGCGCGTGATGCCTTCCGAGGTGGCCACGGCACTCAAGGGGGCGCTGTCCCAGGTGGTGGACGCGGGCACTGCACGGCGCGTGTCCGGCAGTTTCAAACTGGCGGACGGTACGCCTTTGGCCATGGGCGGCAAGACCGGTACCGGCGACAACCGGATCGAAGCCATCGGCGCCGGCGGGCGGATTCTCAGCTCCAAGGCGATCAACCGCACGGCGACCTTCGTGTTCTACATCGGCGAGCATCATTTCGGCACGCTGACCGCCTTCGTCCCCGGCGCTTCGGCCCAGGGTTTCAAGTTCACTTCGGCGTTGCCGGTACAGGTACTCAAGGGCATGGCGCCGATTCTTACGCCCTATCTGCAACCGGGCAACAACAGCTTATGCAGCGTGCGCTGATGGGCCTATCCCTGCGCTTTTCACTTGCGGATTACTGAGGGATCCGCCGCGGTTTCCACCCACTATTCAAACTTATCCGCAGCCGTGCCGGTGCATAGACTCAAGCCTTCTTTTTGAGCTCTACAGGTTGCCCCCATGGCCGACATACCCGACCAGTCCCTGCACCACGCGTTTATCGAAAACGCCCTGCCGCACTGGCTGAAAACCACCTCGCCACTCCGCCTGCGCGCACTCAACGACGTCGCCCGCCAAGGCATCCGCCACTATCCCCATGCCAGCGCCAACCAGCATCAAGCGCTCAAGCCCGCGATCGCCGCACACTGGCAGCAGCAGGCTGCGATGGACCAGCGATTCCAGGCATTGACCGACGTGTATGCCTTCGCCGAACCGCTGCTGAAAAATGCCTTGAAGGCCTATGGCGAGATCGACGTCAGAACCACCTGCCTGCGGCTGTATGCCAGCGCCAAAGTTGCCTGGTGGGTGCACGATTTCAATCGTGGGGAGCAAAGCAAAACCCTGTCGCTGCTGGACGTCGCGCTGGCCAACTTTGCCGCCTCGGACACCTTCGTCGACTACGCCTTCCTGTCCGGCGAAGACCCACGCGGGCAGCGGGACACACTGACCTTGCGCCACTCCATCACCGGCGCCGTATTGACCGCTGAACAGTTCAAGCACATCTGCCGCACCCTGGACCTGGGCGCCCGCTACCAGAAAAGCCTGCGCCAGGCCCTGGGGTTCTATGACCCGGCGGTGACCCGGGCCGTGCGCCTGCAGATGATTGCCACTCAGAAGACTGCCCTGGGTACGGCGGCGCACCTGGCCTTGATCAACCGGGACATCGACGCCGATGCCCACGGCGCCGTGCTCGACCTGATCGCCGGCCGCGTCGCACTGCTGGACGGTCAGGCGCTTGGATGCCATACCCTGAGCCTGATGAACACGGCATTGACCGGCATCCTGTTGCTGTTTGTCCCGCAGCCCACCCGGCCCGTCGGCAAGGTGCTGGTGTACATCCCCGCAGACCCCGAACACCCTCTGAAGCAATACCCTTCGCCTGCGGCCTTCCTCAGCCACCTCACGGAAAAACTGCGGGACAGCCAGCGCTACCAGACCTTCTTCAGCCAGTTCATCGACCACGCCAGGCGCGGTGAATTCTTTGCCGGGCTCAATACACGCTTGAGCCGTGTGCGCTGGCATCAAACCGCCCACACCGACCCGCGCCCCAGCTGGCGCGACACCCCGATCACCCAGCCAAACCTGCAATTCAGCGTGCAGGCTATCGGTGACGATCACGTCAATCGCTCAACGCTCGCCGCCGAAAATGACCTGTGGAATTACCAGTACCGCCTCAAGCTGAACAAGATCGTCAACGATGCCCTGGACATCGCCGTGCCCACCGCCACCGCCGACCGCCACGCGCGCTGGGCCTGGTGGGACAACCTGGAAAAAATCCTCGGGGATATCTTCAATGCGGCGCTGCTGGTGCTGACGCCCTTCGTGCCGCTGCTGGGGGAAGCGATGCTCGCCTACAGCCTGTACCAGATCACCGACGAGGTGTTCGAGGGGATTGTCGATTGGGCCCAGGGGCGCGGTGCCGCGGCGGCGGAGCAAGTGGTCGCGGTGGCCGACAGCGTGATCCAGTTTGCCTTGTTCGGTGCTGCCAGCCAGTTGGGCCATGTCGCACGGCTCAAGCTCAGCCCCTTCGTCGAAGGCTTGCGCCCGGTGGTACGGCCCGACGGCAGCACGCGCCTGTGGCACCCGGATATTGCGCCCTATGCTGTGAAAAACCTCGACCAGCCGCCCATTGTCGACGGCCTGCACACCCATCAGGGCAAGCAGATCCTCGCGCTGCAAGGTGCTCACTTCGAAGTGCAGGCAGACCCTGAAACCGGCGACACGCGTATCGCTCACCCGGAGCGCGCCAACGCCTATCAACCCCTGGTGCGGTTCAACGGCGACGGCGCCTTCGTACATGAAGCCGAGCAACCGCGCACCTGGGACAGCGCCACGCTGATGCGCCGCCTGGGGCCGCGCACGGCGCCCTTCAGCAACCAGCAACTGCAGCAGATGCAACGCATCAGCGGTGCCGACGACGGTGTGCTGCGCAACCTTTACGTGCAAAACCGGCCGACCCCGCCGCTGCTGGAAGCGACCCTCAATCGCTATGAAGCCCAGCGCGCTGCCACACAGACCGTGCACACCATTCGCGCCGGCGCACCGCTGCCGCTGGATGCGACGTCCGCCTGGTTCGAGCAGACCATCACCGAGCTGCCGGGCTGGCCCCAAACCAAGGCATTGGAAGTGTTCGTGCGCTCGGACAAGAGCGGTGACTCCCACAAGTACGCCAACCCGCAGGCATCGCCGGCCGACACGCTGCAATTGAGCCTGGCCGAGGTGATGTCCGGCGAGTTGCCGGCGCGGGTGCTGGAGTTTCTCGATGAGCCGTCGATCAGGCACCTGCTGGGCGGCGACGTGCCGCAAGCACTGCGCGTGCAAACCTTGCGCGATCAACTGGCGGACTCGGTGGCGCGCCAGACCGGTGACATCGCCGACTACATCCATCAGGCCCGCCAGGTCAGCGCCGATCCCCATGGACGCCGTTTGCGCGAGCAGGTCAGCCCGCTGGACCGGCCGCTGGCCGACACCCTGCTGGCCGGCACAACCCCGGCCGAACGGCAAACCCTGGACCACCACGTACCGCTGCGCCTGCTCAATCAGGCCAGGGAACTGAGCTTCGCCCAGCACAGTGTCCAGGCCTACGCGGGGTTCTTCCCGCCCTGGGCGATCACCGAAGGTACCGAGCGCCTGGTGCTCAATACCCTCAAGCGCTACAGCGATGGCTTTGGCGACCTGCACCTGCAAATCCGCGATCGCCTGGTCAGCGGTACGCTGCGTTGTGAAGCCGGGCCGGCCGATGCCCGCCGGCGCCGGGTGCTGGTGCGCCAGAACCACGTGGGCTACGAACTGTTCGATGAACAGGGCCAACGCCTGCACGGCCCGGATACCCTGTATGAATGCCTGTTGCGTGCATTGTCCGACGCTCAGCAAAGCGAGTTGGGCTACCGGCCCGGCCAGGGCGCCGGGCTCAAGCATTGGCTGATGGAAACCCTCGAACCCCTGGCCGAACGGCGCCGGGTGCTGGCCGAGCCACCGCTGCGCTCTACCGCTGATGCGCAGACCACCACCCTGCTCGGCGGCGCGGCCCTCGGCGGGTTGCGCCGCGCCCAGGAGCACCTGGGCCAGGCCCGCGCCCGGGAGGTGCTGGCCAGTCTGTTCCCGACCCTGGAGGAGGAACGCCTGCAGCGGTTCCTCAATGAGATCGGCCCGGGGCTGAACAACGATGTCCTCAATCGCCTGGTCCTGCAGCGGCACAACCTGTACCGGGAGCTGGAGCAATGGAAGCGCCTGCCCGGCCCCCATCCCAAAAACAGCCGCATGGCCCGGGAGGAAAAACTGCGTAAAAATATCATTGCGCACAAACTCTATCGCTGCTGGGAAGACCGCCTCGCCGAGCACCGCGACGACTTGGGCCAGGTGCAGAGCGGCGCGAGCCTGGACCTCAGCGCCCTCGACCTGCCCGGCAGCCTGCCGCTGCTGGGCAATGGTTTCGAGCACGTCACCCAACTGAAGCTGGCCAACTGCATGTTCAACGACAGCCAGTGGCCCTTTCTGCAGGCATTCCCGTCCCTGCGGGAGCTGGACGTCAGTGCGAACGAACTGACGCGGCTGCCCGAGCCCATCGCCAACATGCGCTACCTGCGCGACCTCAACCTGGGGGAAAACCAGATCACGCTGCTCAACGGCGACGTTGCGCGCCTGAAAAACCTCAAGCACCTGCGCAACCTGAACCTGTACCGCAACCCGCTGACGCAGCCACCGAACATCTCGAAAATGCCGCACCTGCGCCGCCTGTTCCTGAGCCGCACCCCCATCACCCAATGGCCCACCGGGCTGTTTGCCCACCCACGGGAGGAGGGTTTCCTGCTGGACCTGAGCCAAACCCGGATTGATCATGTGCCAGCGCTCATGGCCGGCAGCGCCGAGGCCCGGACCGTCGCCCACACCCGCCTGGACCGCAACACCCTGCTCAACGACCAGCGCCTGCTGTACGAGCAGTACCGCGAAGCCGCCGGACTGGACCCCAACCGCAGCTATGAACCCCGTGGAGAGAGCGGCCCGTGGCTGGAACGGGTCAGGCCGCCGTTACTGGGCAGGCGCCAGGAGCTGTGGCAAGCGGTGGAGCGCGAGCACGGCTCCCAGGGTTTGTTCGAGGTGATCAAGGCCCTTGAAGCGCCCGACTTCTTCCAGCGGCCCCAGGACATGGACACCTATTGGGACAATCTTGAAACGTTGCGCGAGCGCGTCTGGCGTTTGCTGGAGGCGGCCCACAACGATACGGCGCTGCGTGAAAAGCTGTTCAAGATGGCCAGTTTTCCCGGCCTGTGCGCCGACGGCAGTGCACAGATTTTCAATGACCTGGGCATCGAAGTGCTGGTCAGCGAAGCCCAGCGTTACTCCGCCTCGGCCAGCGAGCGCGAGGGCAAACTGGTGACGCTGGCAAAGGGCAATGCACGGCTCAAGCAATTGAACCGCATCGCCAGCGAGGACATTGCCCATCGGCTCAAACCCGAAGCCGAAGGCGGCCTCGGCCAATGGCTGCGTTCGCAACGACGGGAGGGCGTGATGGGTAACGTGGACGACGTGGAGGTCTACCTGAGCTACCAGACCTCCCTGGCCAAGCGCCTCGACCTGCCCTGGCTGTCGGAACACATGCTGTACCGTGACACCGGCGACGTAAAACCCACGCAGATCGAACAGGCCTACAGCACGGTGCTGGAGCTGGGCGAAGGCGATGGCCTGGTCAACCAGATGCTGCTGGAGCCCTATTGGGAACAGTACCTGCACGACCACCACCCGAACACCCTTGAGGCCAATGCCCGGCATTTCGACGAACAATGCGCACGCCTTGATGAACTGCAGGAAGCCCAGGCCAGGCTGGCCCAGGCCAACGGCTTACCCGCCGAGCAGAAGGAAGCGTTGAGGCTCACGCTGATCGGCCTCGCCGACGCCCTGGGTGTGCCGCACCCACAAGTGCTGACCGGGCAACCCATGACGGACGACAGCTACAACCTGCTGCTCAACGAACTGGGCTACCGCGAAAAACAATGGATGCGCGAGTTGACCCACCAGGCTTTGGAACGCCACAGCCAACAACGTAACCGCGTCACGCGCCAGGTCTGACCGTATGGGTGTGTCATGGCACACCCATTACCAATACGCCGCTGCCGTTCAACGGCCCCTCGACAGGCAGGGACCCCGCCTGCTTGACCAGGGCGAACGTTACAACGTCGCTCCCGGAACTGTTGGTGATGCGGGTCAGGAATGAGCCGTTGACTCGAACCGCAGTCCCCTGACGGACAAGGGCCGTGCCCACGTTCGGATTGCTCATCACCAGCGCATTGGCGTTGAACGAGGACGGCGTGCCTTTGTAGGTAATAGTGATCGGCGTGGTAATCCCCGGGTCCGGGCACCGGTAGGTGAGCGTGCGATCGGTACGAACGGTGGTTGATACGGGGTCGGTGCCTATCGCCCTCTGGTGCACGTTGCCGAAGTTGATTTCGATCGGTTGGTTATTGTTGATCGTGCACGACGACGGGGAGATGGTGAAGTCGTTGTTGGCAATGTACGTAAGCTGCAGGCTCGTGGCGCTGGAGTCATAGTTGTTGGTCTGGTCGAGGCGCAACACGCCGAGATTGTCACCGATTCGAATGTCGATGGGGTTTGTCGGATTATTGCGGATCAAGATATAGGGGATGACATCGACCGGGATCGGAGACGTATTGTTAGGCATGGTCGCAATCCTGATACCCGCCTGGATAGGCGTGTTCCAATAACTGCCATTGATACGCAAGCCGGTCGTCTGGTTGACGAACTTCGGACCAGGCGACCAGGCCGGGCCGATCCTCGTCCCGGTGGCCCAGTAATCCTGCCGTCCATCCGGGGTATAGCTGTCCGGTTCAAACCGGCATTCGATCCTCACCCCGGACAGGAGAATGCGCGGCTCATTCACCTCCAGTCGCACATTCACCGGAACCTGCAGGTTCAACGTCCCGCCAATGCTCACCCGTTGCCAATTGCCGCCATTGACCCGGCAATCAGCCGCTTTCACGGTCGTCGTAATGCCAGCCAGGGCAAGCAGCACAACGGCTCCAAATAGTCGTTTCATGTTGTTCTCTTTCATCCCATGCATAACGGTTTAGCGTTACGGATAATCCAGCGTAAACGTCGAAGTCACACGGTAGCTGCCGTGCCCGATGGTCTTGTCCCGCAGGGCATCCGGCTCACCCTGCACATAGGCCTTGAGCAGGATGACGTTGTTGCCGGGGCTCAATTTCTGTTCGTCGCCGACCTTGTTCACCGGCACCGGCTTGTCGCTCAGTGTCTCCAGGCCCAGCCCGATACCTGAGGCACCGCTGCCACCATCCAGCGCGAATAAACCGGGCAGCGCGCGGTTTTCCGCACCGTTGAACAGGATGGTCACCGAGTCGCTGATGGTGGTATTGCAGTCATCCAGGTGCAGGGTGAAACGTTTGCCCACTGAGCGTGTGTTGATGTAGAGGTGCTTGCTGGTCAGGTCCCACAGCTCCAGGGTGATGGCTTCATCGCCCGGGCGGATGGTGCAGGCCTGTTCCACCAGGTTGCCCTTGAACCTCAGGTTGTCCACCGCCTGCGCCGTGGCCGCCAGGCCGAAGGTCAGCAGCAGGGCCAGGCCCTTATGAATCATTGCGTGTCGCATACACTCGACTCCTACTGGTATTCAGCCAACAGCGTGGCCACCGCCGTGAACCCTTGGGCCTTCAGGACCGAACCCGGCCGTTTGACCGGCACCACTTCCAAGGTCGGCGGTGCCGCCAGGCTGATGTCCAGCGGCGTGTTGAGGCGAAACGGCGCGTTGTTCTGATACAGCCGAATGCCCAGGTCAGGCGCAGTGGTCTGCAGGGCCGCGTTATCAAAGCTTGTCTCTGCGCCCTTGACGCTCAACTTCAACAGCCACGGCAGCGTGGAGGCGCCGCAGCGGATGGTGTAGCCGACGGCCCTGCGATATTTCACGCCATCGACACGCTTGGTGCCGACATCCCCGAAATCGACTTCAATCGTGCTGCCCGAATCAATCGTGCAGGGCGGCGGCTCGTTCAGCGTTCCGTTGAACGTCAGGTTGGCCGACGCAGCACTGAAAAAGCCGAAGCAACACAAGCCGAGCAACGTTCGCTGTGGCCAACATTTCATTGATCGTTTCCTCATTATTGGTACTCGATCACGAGGGTGGCGGCGGTCGCAAATGCCCCGCCCGTCAGCGTGCTGCCTGCGCGCTTGACCGGCACCGCCTGCACGACCGGAAAGGTCGGATGGGTAAACCTGAGCGGCGTGTTCAGCGGCCAGTCCGCCCCATTGGCGAAGAGCTTGACCCCCAGGTCGGTCTTGGGGGTCGAGAGCACTTTGTTATCAAACCCGGCTGCCGCGCCCTTGAGTTCCAGGGTCATCGCGTTGCTGTAAACGGGAGGACTGCAGGTGACGGTATACGGCACGTCCCGTCGATAATTCACGCCATCAATCCGTGACGTCAGCAGGTCATTGCCGAACGGCACATTCAGTGTGCCGCCGCTGTTAATCACGCACGGTGGAGGTGCAATGATGGTCGCGCGGATCGTCAGGTTGGTATCGGCCTGCACGCCCTGGCTGACCACCCACAGCAGTCCCGCACCGATAAAAATGGCCCACGGGCCGGTTAACCTGGTCATTGTTCTGCCCTTACTCATAATTGAGCCTGAAATCCACCACGGCCCGGAATGCACCGCTGGTCAGGGGTGCCGGGGTGCGCGTGGGCTGGACGTTCCAGGTCTGCGTGTTGCGGCCCAAGGGCAAGAACAATGGCTCCCCCCTTGAACCCAGCTGTACATCGCGCCCCTGGGAATCGGTCAGGCGCAGGCCCATCCCGGTGATGCCTTGCACCTTGACCAGCCGTGAATCATCGGCATCGGCTGGTGCGATGAACGCCACCGAGAGCACCGGTTGATAAGCACTCCATGTCAGGTTCCCCGTGCGTTCACTGGCGATGCGGCCGGCGGTGCGCCGGCAATCCTCGAACAGCAGTTGAAAGGCCACGGAGGTCGCCTGGTCACCCGGCCGTTGCAACTGGCTGGCCGACACCGGGCCCAGGTCGATCGTCTGGTGCAGGGATGCCATCTCCAGGCTGCAGGGGGTTTCATGCATGGACCCGAGAATGTTGAGCATCCCGACCATGCCCTCCACATCCTCGTCATCCGCGGCGTGCGCCGGCCCCATCAGGGCCAGCAACAGACCGCCCAAGACCTTCACTGTGTGCAACTTCATGACGTTCTCCGGCAGCAGGCACTACTGATTGGCCACAGACAGTTGCGTGTTCACCTTGCATGTCTCGCCACTGCAGGTGAACGCCAGCAGCGGACGGCCACCGTAATCATTCACGTAGGACAAATAGGGGGTGGTGCCGAGCTCCTTGGCAGTCGGCCCCAGGGCCTGCGTGCCTTTGGGCGGGACCATCACCGGCTCGAAGCCCGGTATGGTCTTGCCGTCCTTGCTGCTGCGCGCATCCACCAGGGTCACGTAGTAAGGCGTGGGGTTATTCACCTGGTAGTGATCGCCTTGCCGGGTAAGGGTCAGCTTTTCCTGCCATGGGTTGGACAGGTCCTGCTGGGTGGGGGTAATTGCCTGCGGCCGGTAAAACAATTTGATCCGGGTTTGCAGGGCGATTTGCAGGGTGTTGGGCTTGTCGCTGCGCGGCGGAATTTCCCGCAGGTTGAAGTAGTAGACCGTCTCCCGATCCTGGGGCAGCGATTTGGCGGCCGGCAACGCCTGGACTTTTACCTGGCTCTGCTTGCCGGGCTCCAGGCGTTGGACCGGTGGCAGCACGATCAACGGCGAGGTGATCTTGTTGCCCTCTTCATCCTCGATCCAGCCCTGGGCCAGGTACGGCAACTGGGGGTTGTTGTTGGTGATGTTGACGCTGGTTGCGTCTTTGCCACCGTCGAAAATCACGCGGGTACGGTCCAGGCCGACAGCGGCGTTGGCGCTCTGGCTCAAGACCGTCAGCAGCAGTGCGTAGGTAAAACGTATGTGGTGTTTCATGAGGATGGGTTCTCCATAGTGTTTCGCTGGCCGGTCAGGCTGGCTGGCTCGGGTGAGGCTTGATCGACGGCTACCCTCTGGCAGCGCAGTTGCAGGGCATCGGTGAACGCATCCGTTGGCAACTCGACAGGCAGCGTCAGGACGCAACGCTCGGTGCCGCCCCAGCTGACGATCATCTGCTCGCCGGCCTGAATGCCGCTCAGGTAGACATCCCCGCCGTCATTCACCACCCCGGTGTCCTGCTGCTTGCGGTTTTTCACCGTGGCGCCGAAGGGCGGTGCGCTGCCATCCGGCAGGCGAAGAACCGCCATGGCCTTCTGGCCGGAAATCACTTCCAGGGATCGGTAGCCAATGGCCCCCTCGGTGAGGGTTAGTTGCGTCACGGATTGAGTGGCCTCGACATCGCTGGGCAATTTCTCCAGGTCAACACTGGCCGCCGTACGCTGGTAGCTGGTGATGTCGGAGATGACCGCCTTGCCGAACGCGTTGCTGCGGGTCGGCGTGCCGTAGCCCCGCACGGGCACATCGGGCACACCGGCGGTATCGACCAGCAGCCGGGTTCCGCCGGTACTGGTGGTTCGATGCAGCGCCCCGCCGTAAGGCGTGAGCGTGCCGCCGCCACGCACGGATGCGCTGAGGGTGCGGTTATTGCCTTGTTGCGTCGTGGCGCTGAGGTCGATGTCGGCCTGGTCACCAATATGGCTCAGGTAGCCGCTGGCCGAGGTGTCGCTGGCACTGACCTGGTAGCTGTTACGTTCATCCAGGCGATCGGCGTAGCGTGTGGTAAAGCTGTTTTTGCCGCCGGCCCTGTTGGCATCCATCGACAGGGTGCCGGTGGGTCCCAATGGCAGGCTGACCGTCAGCGCTGCTCCGTTGTCCTTATATTGGTATTCATGGGTGCGATATAAATTCAGCGACAGGCTCATGTTCCTGACAGAGCCCACGTTGAAGTAACGAGACGCCGACAGGTTCCAGCGCTGGGTGTCCGGCCGGTTCCAATAGGTTTGTTTGTTGTAGCTGGCATACACCGTGGTGTTCAGATCGCGGAACTGTTTGTTCACCGTGACCGTATACAGCGCCTTGTTACCGCCAATGGGTTTCCAGTGTTCAATGAAGTTACCGTCTTCATCGAACACGCCGCGCCCACCCAATTCACCGTTCAGCCCATAGTGCCGAGCATCCAGGTATTGGCTCATGCTCAAGTAGTTCTTCTCGGAGAACCGGTAACCGGCGAAGGTGACCTGGCTGTCGTACTCTTCAAAGTTCTTGGAATATTGAAGGCGGTAGGATTTGCCCGAAAGTGTCTGGTTCCACAGGCTGGCGCGAGACTGGGTGACGTCCAGGGAAACGGCCCCGAACGCCAGCAAATCCCGCCCCGCCCCCACCGACAGCGCACGGTAGTTGTTATCCGTTATCGCACCGCCCAGCAGCGACCAACCATTGCTGATTCCCCAGGAAAACTCGCCGGTGCCGAAAAAGTCACCATGGGAGTGGTACTGCAGGTTGGACGGTCGCCCGGCAGACAGCTTGTAACGAACCTGCCCGGGACGCGTCAGGTAGGGAACGCCTGCCGTATCGAGCTGGAATTTCTGTACCGAACCGTCCTGCTCCTCGACCCGCACATCCAGCGTGCCGGACACGGCGTCGTTAAGGTCCTGGATCCGAAAAGGGCCTGCCGCCACCAGCGTTTCATAGAGCACACGCCCCTGCTGGCTGATGACAACCTTTGCATTGGTCTTGGCCACCCCGACCACTTCCGGTGCATAGCCCCGCAGGTTGGGCGGCAGCTGGCTTTCGTCTGACTTGAGCCCGGCACCGGTAAAGCGGAAGCTGTCGAACAGGTCCGAATAGAGGTAGTCCTCGCCCAACACCAGGCGTGCCTTCAGCGCAGGAATGGCGCGATATGCGTAATAGCGGCTCCACTCCAGTTTTTGCCGGCTGGCCTGCGCCTCGCGGTCTTTCTCGACACGCCCTTGCCAATCCGCCCGCAGGCGCCAGGCCCCGGCATTGGCCCCGAGTGTGCCGTTACCGCTGAGGTCATTGCGCGTACCGTCACCTTTGCGGTAGCTGGACTGCGCCGTCATGTTGTAGTCGACCAGCAGCCCCGGCACCCCCTCGTCCCAACGTGACGGCGGGTCCCAGTTGATGGCGCTGTATTCCAGGTAGGCCTGGGGAAGGTTGATGTCCAGGGTGGACGTGCCCAGGTCGGCACTGACCTCCATGCCGGGCAAGCCCATGACATCCAGGCACTGCCCGCCCTTCCACCACTTCAGCTGGTCAGCACCGGACGCCTTGAGGCCCAGTTGCTCGACAAGCTCGCGCGATAAACAGGGCACACTGCCTTTGGGATCATCATCGGGGGCAAAGAACGCCACCGATTGTTCAGATATAGGTTGGGTATTGAGCTGGACCACCATCGAGTAGGTGCCAGGCAAGATAAACCCACTGCGTGCAAACTGAGACAGGTCAATATTGGAGCGATCAATCAGATCAAGAACGTCGGTATTAAACTCAATATCCCCGGCGCCCATTGCAGTTCCAGCCAGTGATATCAACCCGCCAAAGAGGCTGGGGCGCAGCGTATTCATGACTTTCGACGTATTCAACATACACGCAACTCAATCTTCAAAAGTATTCCAACTTGAACCGCACTGCCGCGCGGTGAGCCCCTGCCAACAGCGGCACTCCGTTGCCCACCAGGCGGAGCCTGTAATGAAGTGTCATGTCGCCATCAACCACCGGCAGCAGCGCCATCGGCACTCCCGGCACACTCACCTGGCCAGCGGCGTCCTCAATATGGAAAGCAACCCCCTGCGAGGCCCCAAAGGCCGCAAAGGTGCGCCCGCCCATATCGCTGGGCCCGTCGAACGTCACGCGAAGATGCTCCCAGTCCGGCAGCGTTTCGCCGGGGCGCAGCGGGTCGGGACGCGTCACGGTGCAGTTGACCAGCCGTAGCTGGAACGGCTGCATTTGCCCCGCGCCCTCTCGCAACAGGCGGCCGATGGGTTCGGGAGGCATGTCGATGGTCTGATCGGCAGTGACCGCTTCCAGCCCGCAGGCCGAGTCGATGATCTCGCCTCCCAGCGTGACGAGCCCATCGCCTTGCACACGCGTCTGCGCGGCATCACAAGGGCTGATGAACAACGTCAATGAAGAGGCAATAGCGAGACTTATGAATGTTTTCACCTTGATCTCCCGCCAGTTTTCCCCCGCCACCAGTGGTGGCGGGGGAAACACTTACTGATAAGCCAAGGTGAAGTTGGTGACTGCGCTGAAATCACCAGGAACGATGTCGCCTGTCGCCTGGCCTTGTACGTAGGCGCCGAACTGCAGGGTGTTATTACCGGCAACAATGGCCTGCGGAGTGGTTGGCACGCCCAGCTCAATCGCTTTGCCGCCGTGGGTCATCATGATGCCGATGCCGCCCGCGCTGCCGACCGTGCCGATGCCGCCAGGCACAACGCTGGACGGTGCACCGGTGAAGGTAGTGGTCACGGTGTTATCGGTGAGGCCAGACAGGTCGCACCCTTCAAGCTCGATCGCCACGGGGCGGGCGGTGGACTTGCCGCCGGATTGCAACTGATGCTTTGCAATAGCGCCAAGTGCAACTGACTGATCCACAGACTCAGGCTTGATAGAGCAAGCACCCGAATGGACCGAACCGGTAAATGTAATCGTCCCGTCCGCCGCATTAGCAACAGAGATCGAACCCGCCAACAGGCCGACAGTCAACAGCGCAGCTTTTACTTTAGTCTTCATTTGCAGAGCTCACATGTATTAAAAATCAAAACGAAATCCTGGCTTAGTTGCGCACAGGACTTAATTAACCCAGCGCCAGAACAATTTCCCGAAGCAATGGAAATTGGATGCTTTCCAATTACTTGTATTGCAATTCAGGAGTTCGTTCGAGGCCGGGCAATTATCCATTTCGATTTTGAATATGAAAGCCGGTCGATTCGCTTATTCACGTAGCCTTGTCACACCAAGACACATAGGAAAATTATGGCACTTTGCCAAAACTTTTGAATCAACCGTAAGAAACGGACTACATCAACTTAACGAGAATGATTTAGTGCAGAACAAGTCCGTAAGAATAGGATTACATATTATAAAAAACAACAGTAATTACTGGGGCACGCCAACTAACAAGTTGGCGAATATGTCGAAAGGGTCAGTGCGCTGATCGGCCCGTTTCGAGTCCCGTCTCACAAGACGCGAGATGACCGTTCGTCTGCCGAGGTTGCGGCGGCAATAAGATATATCTTACGTTGTATCTAAACCAAACGAGAGCACCCGAAATGAGAGACCATCATTCACACCGCGACCCCGGTGACAGCCGCGACGGCTTCGACAAACGTCCAGGCCGCGAGCGCGGCGGCCGTGGCCCACGGGTCTTCGCGCCCGGCGACCTGAAACTGCTGCTGCCGGCGCTGATCGCCGAACAGCCGTGCCATGGCTACGACCTGATTCGCCGGATCGAGACCCTGTTCGACGGCGCCTACAGCCCCAGCCCCGGCGTGATCTACCCCACGCTGACCTTTCTCGAAGAAAGCGAATTGATTACCGGCGACGCCGAAGACGGAAAAAAACGCTACACAATCACCGACGCCGGTCGTCTCTTCTTAAGCGAACAGGCGGTTGCCCTCGAAGGCATTCGCATGCGCATGGATGTGAGCAAACGTTCGCTGCGGGGCCAGGACCGTCCGCCGGAAATCCACGAGGCGGTGCATAACCTGCGCCACGCCTTGCATTCGCACCACGGGCGCTGGAGCCCGGAAGAAATCGTTCGTGTCGCGGCGCTGCTCAACAGCACCGCCCAAGCCATTGCCGACGGGAAAGCTCAATGAATACCCAAGCCATCCACCGCGTGACCCACGAAATCAAACGCCGCCGCCTCGAAGTCCTGCGGGTGGTCGACATCACCCCGCGCATGCGCCGCATCACCCTGGGCGGGCCGGAACTGGCGGGCTTTATCAGCCTGGGCAGTGACGATCACATCAAGCTGCTGTTCCCACAGAACGCCGCCGAACAAGCGGCGCTGGACAGCCCCGACTTCAACCTGCGCGGCGACGGCCCGCAACCCGCCATGCGCGACTACACCCCACGCCGGTACGACCTGGACATCGGCGAGCTGGACATCGACTTCGTGCTGCATGGCGATGGCCCTGCCTCCACCTGGGCCGAGCAGGCCAAGGTCGGCCAGCACCTGCATATCGGTGGGCCGCGTGGCTCGATGATCGTGCCGGATATCTTCGACAGCTACCTGTTGATCGGCGATGAAACCGCGATCCCGGCGATTGCCCGGCGCCTGGACGAATTACCGGCGGGGCGCAAGGTATTGGCGGTGATCGAGATCGCCAATGCGGCGGAACAGCAGCCGCTGGCCAGCGCTGCCGAAGTGGAAGTGATCTGGGTGGTGCGCGGCCAGGATGACCTGCTCGAGACGGTGCAGAACCTGACGCTGCCGGGCGGTTCGCTGTACAGCTTCGTCGCCACCGAGAGCAAGCTGTCGCGCCAGGTACGGCGGGTGCTGCTGGACACACACAACGTCAATGAGGCATTCCTCAAGGCCGTGGGTTACTGGCAACAGTGATCCCTGTAGGAGCGAGCTTGCTCGCGAAGAACCTGAGAGCGCCGCGTCAAACCAGACACACTGCGTTATCGTTAACGTTCTTCGCGAGCAAGCTCGCTCCTACAGATTTTATCCAGCCCCACCACCCCCAGAGCAATCATCACAAACCCCACCAGAATTCCCCCGGCATTGATGAACACCTGTGGATAACCCAGAGTGTCCACGTTAATGAACGGGTACTGATACAGCCCCCACACATACCCGCGCAACAACGCATAGGCGAAGTACACCACCGGGTAAATCACCCACAGCCCGATGTGTTTGAGGCGCAGGCTGCCCTTGGGCACGCACCACCACCAATACGCGACAAACACCAACGGCATCACGTCGTGCAGCAACTCGTCCGCTACAAACTGCACCCCCGCAGGCTGCCACATGTGGCGCAACAACAGGCTGTAGGCGAGGCTGACCACGACAATGCTCACGGCAATCCCGCTGCTGACTACGGGCCCGAGGAAGAACCGGCTCGCCGCGGTTGGCCGTTGCACCCACGCATGGGTCAACACCACCGCCACCAGGGTGTTGGTGAGCACGGTGAAGAAGCTGAAGAAATTCACCAGGCCCGGCAACAGGCTGGCGCCATCGACCCAGCGGAAGTAGAAAATGATGTACTGCTGCAGCGCCAGGCCGGCCCAACCGCCGAGGGCTGCGAGGCCGATAAGGTGACGTTTCACCTCAGTCCTCGACCGGTCGCTTGGTGCGCATCAACTTCACGTACAAACCTTCGACCTTCTCCCGCGCCCACGGGGTCTTGCGCAGGAACGACAGGCTCGACTTGATGCTCGGGTCACTGGAAAAACAGCGGATGTTGATGCGCTCGGCCAGGCCTTCCCATTGGTAATGCGCCACCAGCGCGGTGAGGACCTGTTCCAGGGTGACGCCGTGCAGTGGGTCTTTGTTTGTCGCGGTCATGCCGGGCCTTTTGTGCAGAAAAGAAGAAAACGAAGCCGCGCACCTTAGCGGACGGGCCGTGCGGGTGGAAGCGTTGCCTTCACTATAGGCCACTGTTCGATCGTTCCCACGCCCTGCATGGGAATGCCGAATTGGACGCTCTGCGTCCCTCGGTCGACGCAAGTTTTAACCCTGCGCAATGGTGACGCAGAGCGTCACGGCATGCATTTCCACGCAGAGCGTGGGAACGATCAGCGTGGGAGTGATCGAGCGGGGTTTGGGAAAGTTCCCCTTGGCAGGGAAAAAAGTAATGTTATATTGTAACGATAACTATCAAAGGGTATCGAATCCCTTACCGTTTTCAGCCTTCTCTTTTTGCCGTTTGCCAAGGAACGACCGATGTCCCTCTCTTCTCTCTGGCGCCTCACCCCGCTGGCCGCCGCCCTGTTGATCACCTCCCAGGCCAACGCCCTGGAACTGCAACCCCAAGTCATCACCGGCAACCCGCTGGGCAGCGAAACCCTCGCCTCGCCCACCACCGTGCTGGAAGGCGATGACCTGACCCTGCAACAAAAAGGCAGCCTGGGTGAAACCCTGAACAAGCAGCCCGGTGTGTCGTCGTCGTACTTCGGCCCGGGGGCCAGCCGGCCGATCATTCGTGGCCAGGATGGTGACCGCATTCGCCTCCTGCGCAATGGTGTGGGCGCGCTGGATGCCTCGTCGCTGTCCTATGACCACGCGGTGCCGCTGGACCCGGTCAACGTCGACCGCATCGAAATCGTGCGTGGCCCGGCCGCCCTGCTCTATGGCGGCAGCGCCATCGGCGGCGTGGTCAATACCTTCGACAACCGCATCCCCACCGAAGCCATCGAAGGCATTCACGGTGCCGGTGAATTGCGCTACGGCGGCGCCGACACCACCCGCAGCAGCGCCGGCAAACTGGAAGCCGGCAACGGCACTTTCGCCTTGCACCTGGACGCCAGCGCGCGGGAATTCAACGACCTGAAAATCCCCGGCTTTGCCCGCAGCCGCCATGCACCGCCAAGCGACGACGGTGAAGGCAAGAACGGTCGCCTCGGCAACAGCGACGGACGCCAGGACGGTGGTGCAGTCGGCGGTTCCTACACCTGGGACGACGGTTACGCCGGGCTGTCCTACAGCAACTACGACAGCAACTACGGCTCCCCGGCCGAGCAGGACGTACGCATCCGCATGAAGCAGGATCACTACGCCTTTGCGTCCGAAATCCGCAACCTGCAAGGCCCGTTCACCTCGGTCAAACTCGACGCCGGCTATACCGACTACAAGCACATGGAAATCGAAGGCGGCGAGACCGGCACCACCTTCAAGAACAAGGGCTACGAAGCCCGGGTGGAAGCGCGACACTTGCCGATCGGGCCGTTCAACGGCGTGGTGGGTGCCCAAGTCAGTCGCAATGAATTCTCGGCCCTGGGTGAAGAAGCCTTCGTGCCGCAGACCGATACCAACGCCGGCGCGCTGTTTATCCTCGAAGAAATGCAGGCCACCGAGCGCCTCAAGCTGAGCCTCGGCGGGCGCCTGGAACACACTAACGTCGACCCGGACGGCAAAGGCAACGCACGCTTCGCCAATGCCGACAAATCCGCCGACTTCACCGCCGGCAGCCTGTCGTCCGGCGCGGTGTACACCCTCACGCCGATCTGGTCCCTGGCCGCCACCCTCGGCTACACCGAACGTGCCCCGACCTTCTACGAGCTGTATGCCAACGGCGCTCACGTCGCCACCGGCACCTATGAACTGGGCGACGCCAACCTGTCGAAAGAAAAAGCCGTGTCCAGCGACCTGGCACTGCGCTTCGACAACGGCACCCACAAGGGCAGCTTCGGCGTGTTCTACAGCCACTTCTCCAACTACATCGGCCTGCTGGGCAGCGGTCGCACCTTGAATGACGAAGGCGAGGAAGACGCCGGCGGCATCCCTGAGTACAAATATTCCGGTGTGCGTGCGCGTTTCGCAGGCTTTGAAGCCCAGGATCACATCAAGCTGGGGGAAGGTGCCTACGGCAAGTTTGCGCTGGAACTGTCGGGCGACTACACCCGTGCAACCAACCTGGACACGGGTGAAGCGTTGCCCCGCATTGCGCCGTTGCGTTTGAACAGCGGCCTCTTGTGGGACCTGGATCGCTGGCAGGCGCGGATCGACGTTGAACACGCGGCGGGCCAGGGCCGGGTGCCGGACAACGAAAGCGGCACCGACGGCTACACCACCCTGGGCGCCAGCGCCGGCTACCGCTTCAATGTCGGCGGCAGCCAGTGGCTGGCGTTCGTCAACGGCGAGAACCTGACGAACCAGACCGTGCGCTACGCCAGTTCGATCCTGCGGGACATCGCCCCGGCGCCGGGTCGAAGTGTGCAGGTTGGGTTGCGCACCACCTTCTAACTGACTGCACTCGGTTAAAATTGTGGGAGCGGGCTTGCTCGCGAAAGCGGAGTGTCAGTCAATACATGGGTGACTGACTCACCGTCTTCGCGAGCAAGCCCGCTCCCACATTGACTGTGCCCACTTCGAACAGGTTGTGGGGTTAGTACCGCGCATCCACGGGCTTACCCCCCTTCGGCCAGTCCTTCACTTTGTCCGGGAAATCCGGACGAGGTTGTTGGGAGAAGTACGCTGCCACATCCACCGCCTCCTGATCCGACAACCCGCCCTGCCCCAACGGGAATTTCTCGTGGAAACCGATTGGCATGTTGCGTTTGACGAACGCCGCCGCCGTGTACAGCCGCGCCATCCCCGCCCCGATGTTGAACGACTGCTCGCCCCACAACGGCGGGTACACCAACTCGCCATCCGCCCGCGTCAACCCTTGGCCATTGTCGCCATGGCACACCGCGCATTGCCGGGCGTACACCTGCCTGCCATTCTGCATATCCGGCTTGATCGCCGGGTCGACCTTGCCCGCCCCGCGCCCGGCGACTTTGTCTTCGGGCCTGGTGTTGTTTTTCATCCAGTCGAAGTACGCCACCATCGCCTGCATATCCGCCGATTCCGCTGGCAACGGCTTGCCATTCATCGAGCGACGGAAGCAGCCGTTGATCCGCTCTTCCAGGCTCACCACCTTGCCCGCACGCGGCGCATAGCTCGGGAAAAATGCCGAGACGCCCACAAACGGCGAACCATCCGCCACAGTGCCGGCGTTGAGATGGCAGCTGGTGCAGTTCAGCGAGTTGCCCACGTTATTGGGCAGCAGTTCCTTGGTCTGCAGGTGCAGGCGCATGCCGCGTACCACCTGATCGGCATTCGGCGCCGCCAACAATTCGGCCAGGCGTGGGGTTTCAAACGCTGACGAGTCGGTGGTGACCGGGTTGAGCTGGCCGCGCATTTTCTTCACTTGGGCAGCCGTGACAGGCGTGCCTTCGTTGCCCCAACGGCTGCGCACGAAGCTGAGGATTTCAGCGATTTCCTGATCCGCCAACCGCGCAAACCCAGGCATGGTGTAGACCCGTGGATGGGCTGCGGTCTCGGCGGTTTCCCAACCGGTGAGGGTGATGTGCAGCAGTGACGTCGGGTTGTTCGAGGCAACGCTCGGGTTGCCGGCCAACGGCGGGAACAGCCCTTTCACCCCGCCGCCATCGCTACGGTGGCAGTCACTGCAAAACTGCATGTAACCAAGGCCACCACGGCTGGTGAACAAGTCCTTGGGCGGTGCGGCGGGTTCGTGGGCCACGGCGGGCATCGGCAGGTCGTCCTTGCCCGGCGGCAGGGATTTGAGATACGTCGCGATGGCGGTCAAATCGGCATCGGTGAAGTGTTGGGTACTGTGATGAATCACATCCGCCATGTTGCCCGCGACCGTGGCAAAGCGGTTCTGCCCGGTCTTGAGCAATTGCACGGTGTCGTCCACCGTCCACAGGTTGCGCAGGCTCAAGGCGCGCCAGTGCTCGACAGTCTCACCGGCCAGGTAATGCCGGCCACTGCGGCCCGCGTCGCTCATGGCTTTTTCCTGGAAGGCGATGCCGCGCGGGGTGTGGCACGAGCCGCAGTGGCCCAGGCCCTGGACGAGGTAGGCGCCACGGTTAAGCACGTCATCCTTCGCCGGGTCCGGCACGAATGGTTGCTTGTCGAGAAACGCCAAATTCCACAACGCCAGGCCCCAGCGCTGGTTGAACGGGAAGCCCATCTCGGCGTCCAGGTTGGGTTTGTTCACCGCCTCCACGCCCTGCATCAGGTAGGCGAACAAGGCGCGCATGTCGCCTTCGCTCATCTTCGCGTAGGACGGGTAAGGCATCGCCGGGTACAGGTTCTGCCCGGCCGGCGTCACGCCTTCACGCATCACCCGGTCGAACTGCTCGAAGGTGTACTGGCCGATGCCGGTGTCACGGTCCGGGGTGATGTTGCTCGAGTAGATCGTGCCCATTGGCGTGCCCAGTTCAAGCCCGCCGGCCATTTGCGCGCCTTGCCTGGCGGTGTGGCAGGCGATGCAGTCGCCCAGTTGGGCAACGTATTTGCCCTGTTCGATCAGCGTGGGGTCGGCTTCGTTGGCGTGCAGGGGAAGGGAAAGGCACAGCACCACCCCCACAAGGCCCAGACGTGACAGGGGAAAAATCATCGCACTATTCCTTTAATAACCCGGCCTGGGGCGGTCCCCTCGGCGCAGGTCTGCAATCGTTTTTATTGGGTCATCAGGCAGATAACCGGGGCATGGTCGGCCCCAGCTTCGTTGTAGCGGACTTTTTGCGCGCAGCCCTTGATGTGGATCAGGCGGCATGTTCTACAGTGGAACTGAAATTGACTAATTGACGCGGGCATCGATGCCGGCGAGGAGAGCAAGGATGCGTTATTCACCCTTTGTGGGGCGCATTGGCGGCGAATCCGTCAGTGCCTGGGATATTCACTACGCCGCCGCCGAAGCCCAACTGCGGGGCGAAGACGTGATTGTGCTCAGTGTCGGCGACCCGGATTTCGCCACACACAGCGCGATCTGTGAAACCGCCGTGGACGCCCTGCGCGCCGGCGACACCCACTACACCCCTGTGCTCGGCCGCCCGGAACTGCGGGAAGCCATCGCGGCCCGGCAGAGCCTGCTGCAAGGGATTGCGGTGCACGCCGACAATATCGCCCTGGTCGCCGGCGCGCAGAATGGCCTGTTCGCGGCCTGCTTGTGCCTGTTCAGCCACGGCGATGAAGTGCTGGTGCCAGAGCCGATGTACCTGACCTACGAGGCCTGTGTCCAAGCCTCGGGGGCACGCATTAGAACCGTCGAACAACCGGCCGCCAACGGCTTTCGCCTGACCCGTACCGCGCTGCAAGCCGCGATTACCGACAAGACCCGGGGCATCGCCCTCGCTACACCGTGCAACCCCACCGGCAACGTCTACTGCCGCGAAGAGCTGGAAGCCGTCGCGGAAGTGGCACGCGCCCACGACCTGTGGGTGATTTGCGATGAAGTGTATGGGCAGCTCATTTATGACGATCAACACCTGAGCATCAGCGCGTTGCCCGGCATGGCCGAGCGCACGGTGGTGCTCAACAGCCTGTCGAAAAGCCACGCCATGACCGGCTGGCGGGTTGGCTGGGTGGCCGGCCCGCCCACGTTGATCAGCCATCTGGAGAACTTGCTGCTGTGCATGATTTACGGCCTGCCAGGGTTTATCCAGGCGGCGGCGCTCAAGGCACTGGAACTGGATGAGGCCGTGGTCAGCGATGCCCGCGCGGTGTATCGGCGCCGGCGTGACCTGGTGGTGAACGCGTTGAGTGCGATCAGCGAGCTGGACTGCCGAGTCCCCCAGGCGGGCATGTTCATGCTGGTGGACGTACGCCGCACCGGGCTCACCGGCCGGGAATTCGCCTGGCAACTGTATCGCCAGACCGGCGTATCGGTGCTTGACGCCCAGGCGTTTGGCGCCAGCGCCGAAGGGTTTGTGCGGGTTTCGTTTACCGTTGCCGATGACACCCTCAGGGAGGCTTGCCAGCGCATTGCCGGCTTCGTCGAAGGGCTTGGGGCCGACGCCGCGCCTTTACGTGATGACCGATAACAGGTAGCGGCTGTACCAGGAATTGGGCTACGGAAAACGCGCCTTCGAAATGGGCAAGCGCCTCGGTTAAATCAACCGTTGGTAAGATGCCCCTTGATGACCTGTACGTATTTCTGTACGTTTCAGCCATTAAGCGAGGACTCAATTATGGAAACTATCAACTACACCCATGCACGGGCCCATCTCTCGGACACGATGGATCGGGTAAACGAAGATCGTGCCCCTCTGTTGGTGACCCGGCAAAAAGGTGAACCGGTGGTCATGATCTCTCTCTCAGAGTTCAACGCTCTTGAAGAGACGGCCTATCTGCTGCGCTCTCCCAACAACGCGGAACGCTTGATCAAATCGATCAACAGCCTGCGAGCCGGAAAGGCCAAGCCGAGGCAGTTGATTGAAGAATGAAAATACTCTTTACGCCTGAAGGCTGGGACGACTACCTCTGGTTTCAACAAAACGACAAAGCTGGGCTCAAACGCATCAACTTACTGATCAAATCGATCCAGCGTGATCCTTTTGACGGCGTTGGCAAACCAGAACCACTCAAACATAACCTCAGTGGTTTCTGGTCCAGGCGAATCACAGCGGAACATCGTCTGGTGTACGGGATTGAGGAGGGTGAAATACAGATCCTCATGTGTCGCTATCACTATTGACGCCATTTACCGTCAGGATCCTGCCTTGACCTGATCCCCCTCCCCGCTGAAAATGCGCGACGCTTTTCCCGTCTCCCCGTTTACTGAAGTAGTGAAATTTCAATGTCCGATTCCCGCACCGAAGAATCCGTAGTCGCCTTGCAGTCCAAAGCTGAATACGAAAACGCCATCAATCTTTCACAGCACGTGCCGGCGGCCAAGACCATCAGTGAAATGGTGCTGGACGCGTTCCACACCTCCAAGGAAAGCGACCAGATCCGCGAGCTGCGCGTGGCCATCCGCCAGGCCCACGACGCCTTCGACGACGACAAGGCCTACGACCTGATGGGCGAGCTCAAGCAGCTCAAGGACGCCGAAGCCGCCGACAACGCCGCCCTCGAAGACCTCAACACCAAGTTCTCCATCAGCCGCATCCTGTCCAGCTTCAAGGACGACCCGGAGTTCCAGGAGCTGGTCTACGGCCTGGCCCTCAAGGTACTGAACCAGACCCACCAGGCCATCAGCAATCCGAGCGCCGGCAAAGGCAAGGCTTCCCGCCCGAAGAAGGAAATGGAAGTGTTCGCCATCAGCAAGGACGGCATCAGCGTCACCCTGCCGCTGCGTTCGCCGCGCTCCAAGCCGAACGTCGACCGTGAGGCGTTTGAATTCCTCGGCTTTACCTTTGTCGGTGAAGGTGACGAGGCGGAACTGGAAGTTGAAACCTTTGTGGATAACTCGGGCGCCGAGCAGCCACTGACGCGTAAAAGCATCATCACCGCGCTGCAGCAGCAGACAGCGTTTGAGGGCTACAGCATCGCCCAGCAGTAACTCGATCTAAATGTGGGAGCGGGCTTGCTCGCGAAGACGGTGGGTCAGTCACGTATGCATTGACTGACACTCCGCTTTCGCGAGCAAGCCCGCTCCCACATTTGACCTGCGTCGCAGCGAATTCAGCCTACGACTTGAGCCGCAAACACCTCGCGAAACCGCTGCATCTCATCAGCATTCCCCACGGTGACCCGCACCCACTGCGGCCAGTTTTGCCACACGCGCCCTATCTTCACGCCCTGCTCGCCCAGCCGCTCGATGACCTGTTCCGCCGGACGGCGCACATCAATCATGAAACAGTTGCTGTGAGACGCCGTGCAGGTGAATCCGCGGTTTTTTAGCCAGGCCACCGTCTCATCCCGCAACCGGGTATTGAGCGCCTTGCGCGCCGGCACCAGTTGCGCATCCGCAAGGCTGGCGCGGGCGGCGAGCAGGCTGGCGGCCGCCGGCACGTTGTCCCCGCCAAACACCGCCAGTTTTTCCAGCAGCTGCGGATGACCGATCGCAAGCCCCAGGCGTGCGCCGGCCAGGCCATAGATTTTCGAGAACGTGCGCAGCACCAGCAAGTCATCATGGTCCTTGACCCACGCCACACAACTGGGTGCGTCACTGAAGTCGATGTAGGCCTCGTCCACCAGCAAAATGCTGCCCTGGGGTTTGCGCGCCAGTGCCTGTTCGATGGCCTTGGCGGGTGTGAGGGTGCCGGTGGGATTGTTTGGGTTGCAGAGGTAGATCAGGCCGGGCTGGCGGTCAACGGTGAGCATGGCGGGAAGGTCATGGGCGTGATCGGCGTTGAGGTCCACTTCATGCACCCTGGCCTTGCACGACTCGGCTGCCTGGCGCGGAACTTCGTAGGAAGGCGTGGCCATCACCAGGCTGCGGGTTTCGCTGGTAAACGCCAGCACCGCGTAGCGCAACGCGGCCATGGAGCCGGCGAACACCGCCACCTGTTCCTCCAGAATGCCCTGCTGTTTGGCAAACTGTTCGACCAGCGCGTACATGTCCGGGTACGGGTAGCGCCCCGAGGTGGCGATGCCGCGCTGCATGGCCTGCCGCGCAGCCGGCGAGGGCCCGTAGGGGCTTTCGTTGTAGTTGAGCAGCACCTCGGGCGCCGCCACGGCGGGGCTTGCCTCAGCCCAGTCCAGGCGACCCAGCAACGGCAAGGCCGCGCCCAGTGCGATCAGGGAACGACGACTCACGTTGACCATGAAGACCTCTCCTTGTCGGCTCGCAGCTTCAGGTGCGGGATTCGCCCCCGTTCCTGCAATTGGGTATGACGAGGAAAACAGCCGGTGATTTACCCAACCAACAAAAAGCCCCGCACTTCATACCGAAGGCGGGGCTTTTGCGTTTCCGGCTAGTTGGAATGAAAACGCCGGTTCAACGCGATCCGCTTGGCCTCCACTGCCCGCAGGTGTTGGTGGTGACGGCGCCACAGCAACAGCACAATGATCAGCACCAGCACCACCAGGCCACCGCCCCACAGCAGGTACGGCATGGCCGTGATCAACAACGGCGCATCCCCACCGCGACGCAGGCTGGTGACTTCTTCGGAACTGACGCTCAGCGCCGGGTTGCCGAAGGTTTGCAGGCTGTAGTTGGCGATGGCAGCGATTTGCGCGTCGTTCAGGTCACCGCCCAGGGCCGGCATGCTCACGGCGCCGTCGGCACCTTTGCGGTCGATGCCCGCGATGATCGCCATCACCAGGTTGTTGGCCTGGTTACCGTTGAGCGCGGTGTTGAGGCTCAGGGACGGGTAGAACTTGTCAGCCGAGCCCTGGCCATCGCGGCCGTGGCAGCTGGAGCAGGCCGAGTTGTAAAGGCGTGCGCCATCCAGTCCGGTGGCGTCGGCCAGTGAGGCTTGATCGCCCTGGCCGGTTTCCAGGGTGCTCATGTCCACCGGCTTGACGTCACGCACCACCCGCTCGGTTTGCCCGGGATCGCGGATCGGCGGCACACTGTGCAGGTAGGCGGCCATGGCATGCAGGTCGCTGTCGCTGAGGTAGCGGAAGCTGTTTTCCACGGCTTCGGCCATGCCGCCCGCGGCTTGGGCCTTGTCGGCGAGGTGACCGTTTTTCAGGAAGTTGACCAGGTCGTCCTCGCTCCAGTCGCCGAGGCCACTGACCTTGTCGGAGGTGATGTTGGGCGCAACCCAGCCCCCCAGTTTGGCGCCGGCCAGGTACTGGCTGTTGTCCTCGGCCATCAAGGCATTACGTGGGGTGTGGCAGGCGCCGCAGTGGGCGAGGTTGTCCACCAGGTACTGGCCACGGCTGGTCTGTTCGGTGGCGCCGGGCTTGGGCACGAAACCCTGGCTGTCGAGGAACACCAGGTTCCAGCCGAACATCAGTTGGCGGATGTTGAACGGGAACGCCAGGTGCGTTTCCGGCACCGGCTGGTCCACGGCTTTGACGCCCTGTTGCAGGTACACATACAAGGCGTGGATGTCGTCATCGCTCATGCCCTGGTAAGAGGTGTAGGGCATCGCCGGGTACAGGTGCTGGCCCTTGGCGTTGATGCCTTTGCGCAAGGCGTCCGCCAGTTGTTGCTCGGTGTAGTCGCCGATGCCGTAGGCCTTGGACGGGGTGATGTTGCTGGAGATGATCTTGCCCATGGGCGAGTCGATCACATACCCGCCGGCCAGCGGCGCGCCGCCATTCTCGGCGGTACGGTGGCAGGCTTCGCAGTCGCCGGCACGGGCGACATACGCACCTTTCTGGATCAGCGCGGCGGTGTCTTCAGCGGCAAACACCGGCAACGCGGTGAGCAGCAAGGCCAGCAATGGAAATTTAAGCAATCCCATGACCTAGACCTCCCGCGCAATGATGTCGGCCATACGGATACTCAGCGCCACGCCGGCCAGGGTCGGGTTGATGGTGCCGGAGGCCGGTATCACCCCGGTGGTGGCGAGAAACAGGTTGGCGTGGTCGTGGGTGCGGCACTCGTGGTTGACCACCGAATCCTTGGGGTTGGCGCCCATGATCACGGTGCCCATCAGGTGGTCGCGGTTCTGGTAGCCGGTGTTGTCTTCCACCACCGTGCCGCCCATCAGCTGCACGAAGTGCGCATAGTCTTCAGTGACGCCGGCCTTGGCCGCCTTCACGTAGTCGCCCACCTCGTAGTTGACCACCAGCATCGGAATGCCCAGGGCGTCCTTGCGGGTGCGGCTCGGGCGCACGGTGTTGGTCTGCAATGGCAGGGTTTCATACACGGTAGAGACGTCGACCCAACGCGCCGCATCGTGGCGGATGCGTTCGTCCAGCTCCTTGCCGTACACGCCCTGGGCGATCAGCCGCTTGGCCACGGCAATGTTCGGCACGTTGTTGGAGATCGAGTGTTTGACCGACGCCCGTTCCTTGCGGAACTCGCCGTCGCGGCGGTTGAAAATCCCGCCCTGCTGCACCGCGCCGCGTCCCGGCCACAACGGCTCGTCGGCGATAAATTGCAGGCCCTGGCCGGTGTGGTCCATCAGGTTGCGACCGACCTGGTCGGAGGAGTTGGCCACCTCGGAAATCAGCAGCAGCTTGGGGGTTTCCAGGCCGTGGGCGGCAACGATGAAGTACTTGGCAGTGAGCCGCACATCAGCGCCGGTGGAGCTGCGGTAATGGATCGCGACGATCTTGTCGTCCGCGCCTTTTTCCAGCTTGTAGGCGGTGGCGTCGGTGATCAGCTTGGCGCCGGCCTGTTCCGCATGGCGGGCGTGCACGTCGCCGCTGTACATCGCGCCGATGGGGCAGACCGGCATGCAGTTGTTGTTGCCGCTGCACGCCGGGCGCCCGTCGTAGGGTTCAGTGGCACGGCCATTGGGCTCATGGATAAAGTGATACCCCGCCGGTGCCATGCGTTCGCGCAGGCGCTGGAACAGGTAGGTATCACCTTCCGGCGCCATCGGGTACGGGCTTGAGCGTGGCGGGAAAGCGCCGCCGCCCTGCCCGCTCTGGTCCTGGGTGTCACTGCCGCATACGCCCAGGGCAATTTCCGCACGCACGTAATAGGGTTCCAGCTCGCTGTATTCCAGCGGCCAGTCGCGACCTACGCCGTAGAGCGTCTTGAGTTTCATATCGTTGGGCAAGTAACGCCAGCACGCTGCCGCCCAGTGCCAGGTGGTACCGCCCACCAGTTTCAACATGCCGGGGCGGAACTCGAAAGAACCGGTGTTCTCGATGTATTGCTCATCATAAGAATGATGGGCCCACGGTTCATTCGGATAGGGTGAGTTGTAATTGCCCTTGTTCGACGAATTACGGAAGTTCTCGACTATCTTCCAGCGGGGAATATGTTCACCCGCTTCCAGAATAATCACCGACTTGCCGAGTTTGGCCAATTCAAAGGCCGCGTTACTGCCTAATGCGCCGGAGCCAACCACAATGACATCGGCGTCAAAATCCTGATTCATAAAAGTGCCTTGTCTTAGTCGTTGGCCAGCGTGGCCGGAGGATTGACCCAGTAATTGGTTTTTCCCCGGGAGTACGTCGGGATCACCGTGGCGTCCGCGGTCGGCGCATAGGCCAGGGCGCCGGTGAAGGTGACCAGGCGCGTGCCGTCGGTGGCGCGCAGGGACACCGGCGTGCCGGTGTAGCCCAGGTACCAGGCGGAGACGATTTTCTGCGTCGTGTCCTTGATCACCGGGTCGGCGTAGAACGGGCTGCCGGACAACTGGCCGACGTTGCGCAAGTGATGCTGGCCAACCTTGCTCCACAAGGCTTTGATCTTCTCGGGGAATGCAGGGTCGTTCCGGGTGCACTGAGCCAGGATGCGCAAGGACAAGGCGGCATCCAGGTTCGAGCGTTCGAGGAGGAACATCGACAGTTGGCGGAAGGATTCAATGTCGTCGCTGGCGGCGCTGCTGACTTCCTGCGCCAGCGCGGCACCTGCCCACAGCGGGGCAAACAGGCCAGCACCGGTCAAGGCTGCGCCTGAATACAGGAGTTTTCTTCGGGTTATCACGGGATATCTCCTCATGAGTCGAACAACTATCGGCGCACGGGCCTAGTTCGACTTCACTGCAAAAGGCTGAGTACTTCGTTCACGGAGGTTGAACGGACTTTAAGAGCCCTTTTTATAACTGCCAGGAGAACGCCAAGCTGTCGTGCAGCTTGTTAATGATGAGAATGAGCAACAACGCGACCGTCTATAACAGCCGCTTAAACACCGTACAGCAATTTATCCTGCAATAACATGAAACATCCATTTGGATGTTTGCTCAGTTGTGCAGGTAATCCGCGAGGGGATACTTCGCGCACAAGGCTTGAGCCTGCAAGCGCAGGGATTCCTGTGCATTCGGATCCAGGGTGAACTTGTGCTCGTTGAGGGGC
The DNA here is from genome assembly GCF_030815935.1 of Pseudomonas sp. W2I6. Lineage (NCBI taxonomy): Bacteria > Pseudomonadati > Pseudomonadota > Gammaproteobacteria > Pseudomonadales > Pseudomonadaceae > Pseudomonas > Pseudomonas sp. W2I6. The sequence goes on from NZ_JAUSXJ010000001.1 coordinate 4,978,605, forward strand.
GTGACCGCATCGAGTACCCGGCACACCAGTTCGACGACCTGCCGACATCCATCGGCGTCGAGCTGGCGTTGCGCCAGGGAGCCGGTGCCGATACACAACCCGCCAGCGACGAATGATGGTCGCGTCTCTCCCGGTGCGCGATGCTTGTCCACGATGATGCCGCACTGCTCCAGCGCCGCCTGGGCGATGGCGCCGGTGATGCCGCCACGCAAGCGAATCAGCACCGAGTGGTTTTCACTGCGCCCGCCCACCACCTCGTAGTCACAGGCCTGGAACGCGTTGGCCAGTTCGTCGGCCGTGGTGCGAATACGCGCCATCCAGGCGTCGAAATCCGCGGACATGGCGTAGCCGAATGCCGCCGCCTTTGCCGCGATCATGTTGAAGGCCGGTGCGCCCTGCATTCGTGGGAACACGGCTTGATCGAGGAGCCGGCTGAAGCTGGTCTTAAGGCCCGGCACCTTGGTTTCGGCGTCGCGACCGGAAAGGATCAGGCCGCCACGCGGGCCGCCCAGTTGTTTATGGGTGCACAGCGTAGTGACGTGGGCTGCGTCGATCGGGCTCGGATGGCGCCCGGTGGCGACCAGGCCGGCGATGGTCGAAATGTCCGCCAGCAGGATCGACCCGGCTTCGTCGGCAATCCCACGCAAGCGCGCGAAATCAATGGTGTGCGAGTAGGCCGTCGCCCCGCAGATGATCACGCGCGGGCGATGGGCCAGCGCCAGTGTGCGCACCTGGTCGTAGTCGATAACACCCTTGGAGGTAGTGCCGTACCTGAGCGCCTTGTAGTTCGCGCCGGTGAACGCGACGGGGCTGGCGTGGCTCAGGTGCCCGCCGTGATCGGGGGCCATGCCGAGCACGGTGTCTCCCGGCTCCAGCAAGGCCGCCAGTACCTGATAGTTGGCAGTCGACCCCGAGTGTGATTGCACGCCGGCGTATTGCGCACCGAACAGCTCACGCGCTCGGCGCACAGCCAGGGCTTCGACCCGATCGGCATTCTCGCAGCCGGCGTGATGACGCCAGCCGGGCGTGCCCTCGGCGGTCACGTTGACCAGCAGCGAAGCGGACGCCGCCAGGATATTCGGCCTCACTGCGCAGGACGAAGCGGCCAGCGACAGCGTCTGGTGTTGGCGCGTGACTTCCGCATCCAGCAACCCTGCCAGCTCCGCGTCTTCTGCCCGTAGATCCGCCAGCCCTCGTTGCAGCAGGTCGGCCTGGTGGGTAAGTGGTTGCGTGTCGACTGCCATTGTCCTGTGTTCCTTCCCTGAAAATCCCGTGCGCCTTTCCGTTGGGCGCAGGGCAATTAAGCAGAAAAATGAACATTTTCCAAATTAAATGATTCTTTTTGGCCGCACACAGGGGGACAAGACGCGGTTTTTCCTGGCTGGATGATGGCCAATCGCCAAAAAACTGATCACGGTCTTTATTCTTGTGGCAGGCGCATGCAACACTTCGCGCCGCGGCGAAGCACGCGACCCAGCGCAACATGGACGCTCTGTGTAGAACATAAGGAAGTGGTGGGCATTTGATTCACAGAAAAGAACGCACCGAGTATTTGAAGAGCAATATCAAATACCTGATCAAGAGCCGCGGAGAGACGCAGCTGTCGTTGTGCAATGCGGCCGGCCTGACCAGAACCACGATCTACAACATTCTGGAAGGCAAGGTCGTTAACGTACAGCAGTCCACCATCCGCAAGATCTCGGATTTCTTCGGCGTTTCCTATGAAGAAATCGAGACCCTCGACTTCGAAGAAAAAGAGATCATCGACAGCAGTATTTCCCCCCAGGGCAACATGAACCCTGCTGCCGTGCCGATCATCAAGCAAAGCCAGGTCATGGCGAGCATGGACAAGCGCATTGGCGAACTCGCCACGCTGTACCCGCTGACCTACTACTTCGGCACTTCCTACAACTTGATAGCCGTGCTGCTGGAACATGCGATTGCCGGCGTCAACGAGCCGGGCGATTTGTTGATCGTGCAGAAAGGGACGTCGAGCGACGACAAGGAAAAGTTGGTGTACGACAGGCTCAGCAAAAAACTATTTATCACGGATCAAGCGTGTGTCAGCTCGGATCGTATCTGTGTGGTGGGAGATATCATTGAGGAGCGCTTCAATGACAACGTATGAGCACGAAGTCGAAAACAGCAAATACAAGTTGCTGGGGTTCGAGAATGACAAGAGCCTGGCGGTGATCATGGTGATCGCCACGGGCAAGATCATTCGGATAAAGCTGAGCGAAGTGCTGAACAGCGAAATCATGGACAATTTAAATAAAATGGAAGTCAAGAACATGTACAAGAAGTTCTACTCACAGGGCGGAGCGCTGACCGCGTACGACCTCAACGACCGCAACGAGAACTCATGGATGATTTACATCATCCTGAACCTGCTGCTCTTTACGTTCTATATCTTCACCAGCATCGCCGCGACCAAACCTATCTACCTGGAGTCGCTGGGCATTATCGTCACGCCCGGCACGTTCCTTTACCCGCTGACGTTTCTGATCGTGGACTTGCTCAACGAACAGTTCGGCCTGCGGCTGGCGAGACGGGCCATCCTGTTTGCGTTTGCCAGTAACGCGATGATCATCATCCTGCTCTACGGCTCGACCTTCCTCCCCGGTTTGCCAGGCTGGAAGCTCGACGGGCCTTACAACGACGTGATCATCCAGGTGTCGTCGGTGCTCATCGCCTCTTCGGTTTCGTTCCTGGTGTCGGAGAACATCAACTCGTACCTGCTGTGCAAGATCAAGGAGCTGACCAATTCCAGGTACCTGTTCCTGCGGATTTTCCTGAGTACGTTCTTCGCGGTGATTATCGACAGTTTCCTGTTCTGCTTCATCGCGTTCTACGGCGCCATGCAGACCAGCGACATCCTGAACATGATCTACGTGCAGATTGCGATCAAGGTCTGCTTTGCCTTCTTCAACATCCTGCCGGCCTATGGCGCCCGCTCGCTGTTCAAGCGCTACATCACCGGCGATACCCAGCCCCAACCACACGCCAACTGATGATCGTTCCCACGCTCTGCGTGGGAATGCCGCCTTGGACGCTCCGCGTCCGCCTTTGTGACGCGGAGCGTCACGGGATGCGTTCCCACGCGGAGCGTGGGAACGATCGACAGGTCTGCTTTGCCTTCATCAACATCCTGCCGGCCTACGGTGCCCGCTCGCTGTTCAAGCGCTACATCACGGGCGATAACACGCCAGCTGATGATCGTTCCCACGCTCTGCGTGGGAATGCCGCCTTGGACGCTCCGCGTCCGCCTTTGTGACGCGGAGCGTCACGGGATGCGTTCCCACGCGGAGCGTGGGAACGATCGACATCACGCCAGTTTGCTTTTCAGGCTCTGCATGACGGCTGCCTTGTTTTCGAGGTAGTCGTTCAGGCCACGTGCGCGCAGGTTGCACGCGTCGCAGTTGCCACAACCCGTACCGATAATGCCGTTGTAGCAGGTCAGGGTCTGGTTGCGGATCAGGTCCAGCTGCTGGTGATCGTCCGCCAGGGCCCAGGTCTCGGCCTTGTTCAGCCACATCAACGGCGTTTCCAGGCGCACGTCGTATTCCATGCCCAGTTGCAGCGCTTTGTTCAGCGCCTTGACGAACTCGTCCCGGCAATCGGGATAGCCGGAGAAGTCGGTTTCACACACCCCGGTGATCACCGTTTCCGCCTTGACCTGGTAGGCGTAGATCGCCGCGAGGGTCAGAAACAGAATGTTCCTGCCAGGCACGAAGGTGCTCGGCAAACTCTCGCCCGAGCTGTTCACCGTGGGTACCGGAATGTTGTCGCGGGTCAGGCTGCTGATGGCCAGCTCGTTCAACAGCGACACGTCCATCACTTTGTGAACGGTGGCGCCCAGCTGTTTGGCGAGTTTCTGTGCGACTTCGATTTCCGCCACATGGCGCTGGCCATAATCGAAGGTAATGCAGTGCACCTCGTCATACAGCGCCAGTGCCTGGATCAGGCAGGTGGTCGAATCCTGCCCACCACTGAATACGATAACGGCTTTTTTACTCATCACGCTGCTTCCTGCATTTGTAAGATTTGGCATAGTTTAAAGGCCCCTCAATAAAAAACCCCGCGCTTCTTTCGAAGGCGGGGTTTTTTACTGCTCGATCACTCAGTGAGCGTACGTCAGCAGCAACTCTTTCGGCACCTGGAAATCCAGGGACATCATCACGCTCAAGGCGGTGATGGTGAAGATCGAGAAGACGAACAGCTTGCGTGCCCAGACGGTGTCATCCACCGCCTTGTAGCCGGTCCAGGCCATGTACAACCAGTACATGCCCATGGCGGCGGCAACGGCGAGGTAGCTCATGCCGGCGTAGCCACTGAAGGTCAACATCAAGGTCGCCACGAGGAAGGCCAGGATGTAGAGCAGGATGTGTTTCTTGGCGACCTTGATGCCACGCTTGACCGGAAGAACCGGAATCGAGGCAGCCAGGTAGTCGTTGAAGCGGAAGATCGCGATGGCATAGGAGTGCGGCATCTGCCACAGGCTGAACATCACCAGTAGCACCAACGCGGCCATGTCGAAGCTATTGGTCACAGCCACATAACCAATCACCGGCGGCATCGCCCCCGACAGACTGCCCACCAGCGTGCCATGAACCGACTTGCGCTTGAGGTACAGGCTGTAGAAGCCGACGTAGATGACAAAGCCGATCACGGCAAACAGCGCCGCCAGCGGGTTGGCCACCTTGTACAGCAACACCACGCCGGCGATACCCAGGATGGTCGCGAAGATCAGTGCCAGTTTCAGGGAGATAAGGCCCTGGACCAGCACACGATTCTTGGTGCGTTCCATCTTGATGTCGATATCGCGGTCGATGCAGTTGTTGAATACACAACCGGAAGCTACCACCAGGGACGTGCCGATCATCGCAGCCAGGAAAATGGCCAGATCGACATGCCCCTTGGAGGCCAGGAAGAAACCGCCTGCCACAGAAAGCACGTTACCGAAAATGATCCCCGGTTTGGTGATTTGGATAAAGTGCTTAAGCGACATCGGGTCTTACCTCACTTCGCCATCATGAACGTATGGATGCTGAACATGATCCATACCGACAGGCCAACCAGCAGGAGGATCACCAAACCTGCGAACACGAACGCAATCACGTTATCGCGCTGAGCCTTCGAGCGGTCCAGGTGCAGGAAGTACACCAGGTGAACCAGGACCTGGATCACCGCGAACGCCAGGACGATCATCAAGGTGATCGACTTCGGCAAGGTTGGGTACATCACCAGGCCGAACGGGATCAGCGTCAGGATGACCGACAGGATGAAGCCAATGGCATACGACTTGACGCTGCCGTGGCTGTCATCATGGCTGTCATGGGAATGTGCATTAGCCATTACAGAGTCCCCATCAGGTAGACAACGGTGAAGACGCAGATCCAGACCACGTCCAGGAAGTGCCAGAACAGGCTCAGGCAGCTCAGGCGAGTCTTGTTGGTGTTGGTCAGGCCATGTTTGTTGACCTGATACATCATGGTCGCCATCCAGATCAGACCGGCAGTCACGTGCAGACCGTGGGTGCCTACCAGCGTGAAGAACGCCGACAGGAAGCCGCTACGGTGCGGGCCGTAACCTTCGGAGATCAGCAGGTGGAACTCGTTGACCTCCATGCCGATGAAGCCCAGGCCGAACAGGAAGGTCAGTGCCAACCAGCTCAGGACGCCTTTCTTGCTGCCCTTGTAGAAGGCCAGCATGGCGAAGCCGTAGGTGATCGAGCTGAACAACAGCAAGGCGGTTTCGCCGAGCACGTAAGGCAGTTCGAAGATGTCGTGGCCCGACGGGCCACCCGCTACGTTGTTTACCAGTACCGCGTACACCGCGAAGATCGACGCAAACAAGATGCAGTCGGTCATCAGGTAGAGCCAGAAACCGAATACGGTCATTGGCCCCGAGTCGTGGTGATGGTCATCGTGCCCATGGTCATCGACATGGGCGTGTCCAGCATTGGTCACTAAGTTCGACATGGTTTAAGCCTGTTCCAACGAGGTTTCAACACGGTTGGCCGGGATCTTCTTCTCGGCAACCAGGCGAGCGTGTTGCTCGGCTTCGATGCGTTCGATCACGTCGACCGGCACCATGTAGCCTTGGTCATCACGGGCAGCGTGAACGATGAAGTAGCCGATGGTGCCCACCAGGCTCACGATGGCCAGCCACCAGATGTGCCAGATCATCGCGAAACCGAACACGGTCAACAGCGCGCCCATCACAACGCCGGTAGCGGTGTTGTTAGGCATGTGGATCGGTTCGTAACGCGCAGGCTTCTGGTACGCAGTACCGTCTTCCTTGGCCTCGGTGAACGGATCGATGCTGTCAGCCTTCGGCAGTACGGCAAAGTTGTAGAACGGCGGTGGCGACGAAGTCGACCATTCCAGGGTGTGTGCATTCCATGGGTCGCCGGATTCGCACATGTTCTGCTTGCGATCACGCACGCTGACATACAGCTGGATCAGCTGGCAGGCGATACCCACAGCGATCATCAGTGCACCCACCATGGCAACGTACAGGTACGGTACCCACTCAGGGTTGGTCGTGGCGTTCAGACGACGGGTCATGCCCATGAAGCCCAGAGCGTAGAGCGGCATGAACGCGACGAAGAAGCCCGAGATCCAGAACCAGAATGCAGCCTTGCCCCAGCCTTCGTGCAGCTTGAAGCCGAACGCTTTCGGGAAGTAGAAGCTGAAACCTGCGATGTAGCCGAATACTGCGCCGCCGATGATCACGTTATGGAAGTGAGCAATGACGAACAGGCTGTTGTGCAGCACGAAGTCAGCACCCGGGATGGCCAGCAGTACGCCGGTCATGCCGCCGATCGCGAAGGTCACCATGAAGCCCAGGGTCCACAGAACCTGGCTGGTGATACGCAGACGACCGTGATAGATGGTGAATAGCCAGTTAAATAGCTTCACCCCCGTCGGGATGGAAATCAGCATCGTCGCCAGTCCGAAGAACGCGTTGACGCTGGCCCCCGAACCCATGGTGAAGAAGTGGTGCAGCCAAACCATGAAGCCCAGTACCGAGATCGCGCCCGAGGCGTAGATCATCGAGTGGTGACCGAACAGGCGCTTGCCCGAGAAGGTCGAGATCACTTCAGAGAAGATACCGAACGCTGGCAGGATCAGGATGTACACCTCAGGGTGACCCCATGCCCAGAACAGGTTCACGTACATCATTGGATTGCCACCAAGTTCATTGGTGAAAATGTGGAAATCCAGGTAACGGTCAAGCGACAGCAACGCCATGGTTGCAGCCAGGATCGGGAACGATGCAACGATCAGTACGTTGGCCCAGGTGCAGGTCCAGGTGAAGATCGGCATGTCCATCAGCTTCATGCCAGGGGCGCGCATTTTCAAGACGGTGGCCAGGAAGTTGACCCCCGTCAGTGTCGTCCCGAGTCCTGATAACTGTAGCGCCCAGATGTAGTAATCCACACCCACGCCCGGACTGTAGGCCAGGCCCGACAATGGCGGATACGCAACCCAACCGGTCTTGGCGAATTCGCCGACGCCCAGGGACAGGTTGATCAGCACTACGCCGGATACCAGCAGCCAGAAGCTCAGGGAGTTCAGGAACGGGAACGCAACGTCACGCGCACCGATCTGCAGCGGCAAGGCAAGGTTCATCAGGCCGGTGAAGAAAGGCATCGCCATGAAGATGATCATGATCACACCGTGGGCGGTGAAGATCTGGTCATAGTGTTCAGGAGGCAGGTAGCCAGGCGAACCCTCGGTGGCCATGGCCAACTGGGTACGCATCATGATGGCGTCGGCAAAACCACGCAGCAGCATGACCATGGCAACGATGACGTACATGACGCCGATTTTCTTGTGGTCGACCGAAGTCAGCCACTCGGTCCACAGGTAGGTCCACTTCTTGAAGTAAGTGATACCTGCAAACAGTGCCAGACCACCCAGCGCGATCATGGCGATGGTCACCATCACGATCGGCTCGTGGAACGGGACCGCATCCCAACTTAATTTACCAAACATCGTTTACTCCTCTGCCCCAGCAGTTGAATGCGAGCCCGTGTCAGAACCTTCAACCGCGGCCACTTCTTTCTTCTCGTGCTCGATCGGCTTGCCTGGCTTCATACCTTCGTACTTGTCGACGATTTTCTGAAACAGGTCCGGCTCGTACGTGGAATACAGGGCGACTGGGTTGTTCTGGCTTGGTTTGGCAAGGGCGTCGTATTCAGCTTGATCAAGCTGTTTAGGTGCGGCCTTGACTTCGGCTACCCAGGCGTTGAAATCTTCCTGGCTCGTCGAGATCGCTTTGAATTTCATGCCGGTGAAGCCAGCACCGCTGTAGTTGGCGGAGATGCCTTCCATTTCAGCTTTCTCGTTCGCGATCAGGTGCAGACGGGTCTGCATGCCTGCCATCGCGTAGATCTGGCCACCCAGTGCAGGGATGAAGAACGAGTTCATCACGGCGTCGGAGGTGATCCGGAAATTAAGCGGGGTGTTCTCCGGGAACCGGATCTGGTTCACAGTGGCGATACCCAGGTCCGGGTAGATGAACAGCCACTTCCAGTCCAGCGCGACCACTTCGATGTTGATCGGCTTGACGTCGGAGTCCAGCGGACGGTACGGGTCCAGCTCATGGGTCGACTTATAGGTGATGTAACCCAGGGCGATGATGATGAGGATCGGCACCAGCCACACCGCGATTTCAATCTTGGTGGAGTGCGACCACTTCGGCGCATAGGTGGCGCTGGTGTTCGACGCGCGGTATTTCCAGGCGAACGCGAACGTCATGATGATCACGGGCACCACGACCAACAGCATCAGCAGGGTGGCGGTGATGATCAGGTTGCGTTGATCCAGACCGACCTGACCTTTAGGGTCGAGCAAGGTCCACTTGCAGCCTCCCAGCATTAACATCATGCCGAGCAGCGGCAAAAAGCCTAGTAATCGGGGGTACCTGTTTTTACTCATCTCACGACCTCTAAAGCAGCTTGCGCAATGCAGTTGGGTTTTGATCGCCAACACTTCACCCTGCCAAGGGTTGGCATTTCTCTTCGATTGAATAAGGGCCTGCCCGTCGCACCTTGCGCGAATCGACACGTCCCGGGCTAGCGGTGAGTTCTTATTCGAATTCGTTGGTCAAAGGCCTTGTTACAGACCAATTCCATTTGGTGCGGATAGTTGAAAGGCTGCCGGCACCTGGGGTCGCATGAAACGTTACATCCGCTTCTCGACCGCCCTAGTTTGCTCAGGGGTGAGCAGCACCGGACATTCAGTGCGGGCGATTGTAGTTAGCTAGCGATGTATAAACCATGTCTTATCCAGAAATAATTTTTATCGTTTCCAGCAATAATCCTTCACCATTATTGCAAAGGTCCGCGATCGTATCGCGTTTGATTCTCGACAAAAACCACAAAAAATGCCGTGTTATTGGGCAATCTGCCACATCCCTTACAGCCTGTAAGGGCATCGAAAACGGATCCAAGTCCCCTAAAAACAAGGCATTCGGACATCGGGCAATGTCGCCGAGCGCACGCCACTCGCGGCGTCGGCCAGACGACGAACTGACAGCCATAAAACGCCGCTTCATGCAAATTTATGGCGCGTTTACGAGCGTCAGAAACGTCCTGCGACAGCTTCCGTGTGACAACATGTCGCACGCTACGCACACCCAAACTTGCCCCGCGTCACGGCCTCTTCACAAATGCCTACAAACAAAAACGCCCCAGCCTTCTTTAGAGGAAGGCCGGGGCGTTGAGTTGTAACGGCTTAGGCTTTGCCCTGGCGATTACGGTAAATGCCCAGTGGCACCAGGATCACCGTCAGCACAAAGGCCACCAGCGCCCACTGGGCCAGGGACAGGCCGAGCACGGGCGGGTACGGCGTCTCACAGAAGCCGTCGACCTGGAACCCCAGGGGAAACACCGAGGCCAGCGGCAAGCCATCGACAATCGGTTGCAGCACGTCGATGCCGCAGCTGACCTTCGGAAAGTACTGGATGTACACGTGATAGCCGGCAGCGGCGACGCCACCCAGGGCGCTGAGGGTCACCAGTGCTTCAAACACCGTGACACTGCGGGTGGTGCGCATGGCGGCACCGATGAAGGCGAAGATCGCGATCAGCAGCAAGGCATAACGTTGCAGGATGCACAGCGGGCAAGGGGCCTCGCCCAGCACCACCTGCATGTACAGCGCCCCGCCGATCAGCGCCAGGCAAATGATGCCCAGCAGTACCAGAAAGCGTCGCTCCCTGCCCAAACGCAATTCGTCGATCATCCCCGTTTCCCTTTAGCCAATGATGGTTGTGCCAATGGCCGCAAGTTTACACGCGGACGGTGAAAGTTGAGCAGTTGGCGTGTGGAGGTTTAAACAGGAGGCATTAACAGGAGATTAATCAGGGAAAATGGAGATCAAAATGTGGGAGCGGGCTTGCTCGCGAAGGCGGTGTATCAGACACACATTCAGTGACTGACACTCCGCTTTCGCGAGCAAGCCCGCTCCCACATTTTTGACCGAGTAAGTTATTCCAGAGCCGACGCCGGCCCAAAGAACTCATACCGGCTCTGCGCTTCCGGCACACCCAGGGCCTTCAAGTGACGCTTGATCGCCGCCATGAAGCCTTTAGGCCCCAGGAAATATGCATCCACGTCCCGCTCCTGGGGCAACCACGCCGCCAGTTGCTCCTGGCTCAGCATCCCGACCTTGTCCGCCGCCGGGCTCACGCCATCATCCTCGGCGTAGCAATAGAAGCGCTTGAGCTGCGGATGCTGCGCGGCCAGGCCATCCACCCACTCACGGAACGCATGCACGCCGCCATTACGCGCGCAGTGGATAAAGTGAATCGGACGCTCGGTGGCCAGCGCCGCTTCGAGCATCGGCAATGTTGGCGTGATGCCCACGCCGCCGCTGATCAGCACCAATGGCTTGTCGCTGGCCGCCAGGGTGAATTCCCCCGAAGGCGGGAACAGATCGATGGTCGCACCCACATGGAGCTGGTCATGCAGGTAGTTCGACACCCGCCCACCGGCTTCGCGCTTGACGCTGATGCGGTACTGGCCCGAATCGCCACGCGCCGACAGGGAATAGTTGCGGCGCACTTCCTCGCCCTCCAGCACCAGCTTCATGCCGATGTACTGCCCAGGCTCGGCGGCCAGGATCGGGCCGTTATCCACAGGCGCGAAGTAAAACGAGATAATTTCCGCGCTCTCCTCCACACGCTTGACCAAGGTGAACGGCCGCGCGCCACGCCAGCCGCCCGGCGCTTGTTCCTTCTCTTTATAGATAGCCGCCTCGGCACCGATCAGGATGTCGGCCAATTGGCCATAGGCGGCGCCCCAGGCACTCATCACTTCAGGGGTGGCGATTTCGCTGCCCAGCACTTCGGAAATTGCCCGCAGCAGGCAGGTACCGACAATCGGGTAATGCTCCGGCAGGATCTGCAGGGCCACGTGCTTGTTGATGATCTTTGCCACCAGATCGCCCAACTGGTCGAGTTGGTCGATATGCCGGGCGTACATCAGCACGCCGTTGGCCAAGGCCCGGGGCTGGTCGCCGCTGGCCTGGTGGGCCTGGTTGAAGAGCGGGCGTACTTCTGGGTATTCGGACAGCATCATCCGGTAGAAATGGGTGATCAGGGCTTCGCCGCCACTTTCCAGCAGGGGCACGGTGGATTTGACGATGGCACGGTCTTGGGCACTAAGCATGGCAGACTCCTGAGTCTTCTTACTGAATACCCTTTACTACTCAGTATTCATGCCAACTAATAAATCATTATAAATCAAATACTTAATATTAATGTAGTCAGTATGACTTCCTACGCTATATAGTCACTATGACTACAAGGAGTCATTATGACTGCGAAGCCGCTGCTCACCACCCTGCTGCCCCTGGTCGCCGACCTGTCCCGCGAGTTGCCCGAAGGCGAGCGTTACCGGCGCCTGCTCCAGGCCATGCGCGCCCTGCTACCCTGCGACGCGGCCGCCCTGCTGCGCCTCGACGGCGAATGGCTGGTGCCGCTGGCGGTGGATGGCTTGAGCACCGACACCCTCGGCCGGCGCTTCAAGGTCAGCGAACATCCGCGTTTCGCCGTGCTGCTCAGCAGCCCCGGCCCTACCCGCTTTGACAGCGACAGCGAACTGCCCGACCCCTATGACGGCCTGGTGGATGGCCTGCACGGCCACTTGGAGGTTCACGACTGCATGGGCTGCCCACTGTTTGTCGACGACCAGCCCTGGGGCCTGCTGACCCTCGACGCCCTGGATACCGAGCGCTTCGAACGGGTGGAACTGGACGCCCTGCAAGCCTTTGCCAGCCTCGCCGCCGCCACCGTCAATGTCGCTGAACGCATTGAACGCCTGGCCCTGCGTGCCGAAGACGAACACCAGCGCGCCGAAATCTACCGCCAGGCCAGCGGCCAGCAGCACAAGGAAATGATCGGCCAGAGCAAGAGCCACAAACGCCTGGTGGAAGAAATCAACCTGGTGGGTGGCAGTGACCTGACGGTATTGATCACCGGCGAGACCGGCGTGGGCAAGGAGCTGGTGGCCCAGGCGATCCATGCTGCATCAAACCGCGCCGAGAAACCGCTGATCAGCCTCAACTGCGCCGCCCTGCCGGAAACCCTGGTGGAAAGCGAACTGTTCGGCCACGTGCGCGGGGCGTTTACCGGCGCGCTCAACGAACGCCGGGGCAAGTTCGAGCTGGCGAATGGCGGCACGCTGTTTCTTGATGAAGTGGGCGAGTTGTCCCTCACCGTGCAGGCCAAGCTGCTGCGGGTGCTGCAAAGTGGCCAGTTGCAGCGCCTGGGGTCTGACAAGGAGCACCAGGTGGATGTGCGCCTGATCGCTGCCACTAACCGGGATCTGGCCGAAGAAGTACGCAGCGGCCGCTATCGTGCCGACTTTTATCACCGTTTGAGTGTATACCCGTTGCAAGTCCCGGCGCTGCGTGAGCGCGGTCGCGATGTGCTGTTGCTGGCGGGCTTTTTCCTTGAACAGAACCGCTCACGCATGGGCCTGGGCAGCCTGCGCCTGACCAGCGATGCCCAGGCGGCACTGCTGGCTTATACCTGGCCGGGGAATGTGCGCGAACTGGAACACTTGATCGGCCGCAGCGCCTTGAAAGCCCTGGGTAACTGCCGGGAGCGCCCGAAGATTCTCAGCCTCAGCGCGGCGGATCTGGACTTGCCGAACGCCACCGCGCCACCGCTCGAAGCGCAGCCCGACCCCGTGCCGGACGTCACCGGCGACCTGCGCCTGGCCACCGAGAACTACCAGCGCCAGGTCATCAGCGCCTGCCTGGAACGCCACCAGCACAACTGGGCCAGTGCCGCCCGTGAGCTGGGCCTGGACCGGGCCAACCTGGGACGAATGGCCAAGCGCCTGGGCCTGAAGTAATGAACGGTGATTCTCGGGTAAAGGAGATCAAATGTGGGAGCTGTCGAGCCCCCCACACTAAACCTGCTTCGCCTTGTAGATTGGATTGATCGGCGCGCCAGCCTTGGGCTTGCGAAACACCAACACATTCCCCAGCATCACCAGCACCAACCCCGCCAACGCCGGCGCCGTCCACTGATAGCCCTCGGCAAACGCCGAGACGTTCAACGCCACCACCGGGAACAGCACGGTGCAATACGCCGCCCGCTCCGGCCCCATGCGCCCGACCAGGGTCAGGTAGGCGGTAAAGCCAATCACCGAACCCGGGATCACCAGGTACAGCAGCGAACCGATGTAGCGGCTGTTCCATTCCATGTCGAACGGAATGCCCTGCACCGCGCAGTACATCGCCAGCATCGACGCACCATAGGCCATGCCCCAGGCATTGGTGGTCAGTGGCTTGAGGCCGGCCTTCTGCTGCAGGCTCGACAGCATATTGCCCGCCGAGAAACACATGGTGCCGAGCAATGCCAAACCCAGGCCGAGCAAGGTTTGCGGGCTGGCGGTGTGCCCCACCAGTTCCGGCCAGAACAACAGCCCGAGGCCCAGCAAGCCAAGGCCGCCGCCCATCAACACATTGCGTGCGACCTTCTGCCCGAAGAACACCCGGGCGTTCAGCGCGTTCCACAAGGTGGCCGTCGAGAACACCACCGCCACCAGGCCGCTGGGAATCCACTGGCTGGCGGTCAGGAAGCACATGAAGTTGACGCAAAACAGGCACAGGCCCTGGGCCAGGCAGATCAGATGCCCGCGCCGGTTCATCACCTGCAGCTTGCGGCTGAGCAGCAGCATCACGAACAGCACCAGCGCCGCGAGGCCAAAGCGATAGACGATGGACACCGGAATCGCCACCACGCCCAGTTGCCACTTGAGGGCAATCCAGGTGGTGCCCCAGATCAATACGGTGAGTAAATACAGGAAAAGGTTCATGGCGGGCTCCGAGGGTTGAGCCACAGTTTCGCCCCTGGCGGCACCAGGTCTCTTGCACATTCTTGCGCTTTTGTCGGCTGCCGGGATCACAGCCGCCGCCGCGGGGAGTAGGATGCAAGCCGTCAGAGAGTACGAATATGCCGCCACTGGAAACCCTGCAAGTCTTTCAATCCCTCAACCGCTCGCCCAACGCTCGCCTCGAGCTGTGCGCCGAGCTCGGTGACGGCTTGTCTGCAGCCTTGTGGAGCAACCATCACGACGCCCAGGATTACGAAGCCCCCGACCACCACACCTTGTCCTGCTACATCGGCGGCGGCACCGGCACCTTTCGCCGCGACCAGCCCGGCACCAAGGGCGGCCCGGACAAGCTGTGCATCCTGCCGGCCGAGCATCAGTCGGCCTGGGTGATCAACGGCGAAATCCGCCTGGCCCACGTGTATTTCAGCCCCGAGCAATTCGCCCTGGGCTGCGTCACCTTGCTGGACCGCGAACCCCGCGAGTTGCAACTGCGCGAGAGCACCTTCCTCGACGATGCGCGGCAGGCCCGGCGTTTTCACCAGTTGATCAGCCTGAACTGGAAAGAGCCCGGCGAACGCCTGCTGACCAGCAGCCTGGCCCATGAGATGCTCAGCCATACCTTGCTCAGCCAGGTGGGGATGCGCGAGGGTTTGCGTTTGAAAGGCGGGCTGGCCGCCCACCAGCGCCGGCAACTGGTGGAGCACATCGACCAGCAACTGGCGGAGCCGATCAGCCTGGGGCAGTTGGCAGGCTTGTGTGCGTTGTCGGAGTACCACTTTGCGCGGATGTTTCGCGAGAGTTTTGGACTGCCGCCCCATCAATATCTGCTGGCGCGGCGCCTGGCCCGCGCCCGGGAGTTGTTGCGGGGTGGGTCGTTGCCGCTGGGCGAGATTGCCCTGGCGTGCGGATTTTCCAGCGCGAGCCACTTTACCAACCGGTTCCGCCAGGCGATGGGCGCCACCCCTGGTGAATACCGGCAGGCGTTCCTGCCTTGAAATGCAATCTGCCTGACGGCACAGGTCCAATGTGGGAGCGGGCTTGCTCGCGAATGCGCTGGATCAGTCAGTACATCTGTTGACTGTCACACCGCATTCGCGAGCAAGCCCGCTCCCACCTTTGATCTTCGGTGCTCAATAGTCCGTGCTGTTGGCCAGTGCCGTGGCCAGGCGGTTTTCCAGCGCCTTGACCCGCGCGCCTGCGACCACGTAATTGTTGGTCACCATCGAAAACACCAGCTTGCGCCCATTGGCATCGGTGACATACCCGGTCAACGACGACACGCCGCTCATGGAGCCGGTCTTGCCGTGCAGGTTGTTTTCCGCAGCGCTGCCCCGCAGGCGGTAACGCAGGCTGCCGCCCACCAGGCGCTGCGGATTACCGGCAACCGGCAACGCGTTGTACCAGGCGCTGAACCAGGGCTGTTTGCTGGCGGCCAGCAGCACATCCGTGAGGTTCTGCGACGACACCAGGTTACGCCGGGACAACCCCGAACCGTCCACCTGGTTCAACGTCGCCGTATCAATCCCCTGACGTTTCAGGAACCCGGCCACCGCCGCCACACCGGCAGGCGCCGTACCGGCATTCACGGTCTTGCGCCCCATGCTCTTGAGCAAGGCTTCAGACATGTTGTTATTGGAAAGCTTGAGCAACGGCGTGATCAGTTCCTGCAACGGCGCCGACTCATGCAGCGCGAGCACCGTCGCCGTGGTCGGCGTCACCCCCCCGATCATCCGACGCCCCTGCACGACAATCCCCTGCTGCGCCAAGGCCTGTTCAAAAAGGTTGGCCACCAGTTGCGTCGGCTCCCACACACTGACCAGTTGCGGGCTCTGCCTGCCCGGCGCCAGCGCGCCACTGAGGCGCAACAGGTTGGTGCCGTGCTGGCGATTGATTCCATAGCTGTTGCCTGTGCCGCTGACCGCACGGTTGCTGAGCTGCACGTAATCGGTAGCCGGGCTGATCTCCACCGTCACCGGGCGCCCTGCCACGACCGGCGCCCTGGCCGTGACCAGCAGGGAGCCCGCATCAAAGTCGTCATTGGGCGACACCGTCAGCGCCGAAATCTGCGCGCCGTAGTAGGTGCTTTCATCGTCCTGGGACCAGTCGGTGCCCAGGCGCTCGGCGTCGAAGAACGTGTCGTCGAACACCACGTCGCCCCGCACCTGCCGGATGCCCTGCTGCGCCAGGTTGGCCGCCAGCGCCTGGTAATCCGCCCACTGGATCGTCGGGTCGCCCAGGCCGCGCAGGTAGAGGTTGCCATTAAGTACCGCGCCCTGGCGGATGCCGTCGCTCAACAGTTGCGTGGAAAACCGATACTGCGGCCCCAGCACATCCATCGCCGCCGCAGTGGTCAACAGCTTGAGGCTCGAAGCCGGGCTCAGCCGCGTACGCGGGTTGTGCTGATAGAGCGTGTTGCCACTGCGGGCATCGCGCACCATCAGCGATACGCTGGCGCCGTGCAGTGCCGGGTCGGCCAGCAACTGGTCGAGGCTGGCGCTGGTGGAAGTTTTCGGCGCCGTGGCGCAACCGCCCAGCAACAAGCTCAAGCCCAGCAGCAGCCCGCCGGTGTGTATCCATCGTCCCAACTGCATCGCTATCGTGTTCCCGCAAAGTCATTAATGGCGGCCACGCTAGCAGCTCGACAACCGTATGGCGAGGCAGCCGGCTACCGCGCCATAGGGTGTAGCCGAATTTAGAACGTCAGGGTGCTGGACACCGACACCTGCCGCGCATCGCCGATGGACACGAACTGGGTGTTCACGGCCGAGGTGTAATAGGTGCGGTCAAACAGGTTCTTCACGTTGAGCTGGAACTTGACCTTCTGCCCCTCGATTTTAGTGTCATAGGTGGCGAACGCATCGGCCACGGTGTAGCCCGGCAGTTCGAAGCTGTTGGCCGCGTCCCCTGCTCGCTCGCCGACATAACGTGCCCCGGCGCCGACCCGCAGTTGGTCGCCACCGAGAATGCTGCCGAAGTCATACACCGCCGACAGCGAGCCGGTGTTCTTCGCCACGTTTTGCAGGCGATTACCTTTGTATTCCGGGTCTTCGGTAACCTCTGCATCGGTGTAGGCATAGCTGCCGATCACGCTCCACTTATCCGTCAGTTGGCCGCTGGCATCCAGTTCCAGGCCTCGGGAGCGCACTTTGCCGGCGACGCTGTAGACCGAGGTCAAGCCATCGCCGACCTGCACCAGCACGTTGCGTTTTTCGATGTTGAACAGGGCGGCGCTGGCGGTGATGCGCCCCGGTATATCGAGCTTGGTCCCCAACTCCCAGGACTTCGACTGCTCCGGCTCAAGGCTGCCATCCAGCACACTTTTGTTCGCCAGCGGTGCGATGGTGGAGTTGGGCTTGAACGACTCGGTGTAGCTGCCATAGAACGACAGCTCGTCGGTGTAGCGGTACACCAGGCCCGCCCGTGGCACCCACTTCTGGCCATTGCCGTCGGTGTTGGCGGTGAACGGGACGCCCTTGCCGGCGTATTGGTCGTACATCTGATAACGCGCGCCGCCCACCAGGATCCACTGGTCGGTGAGGTGGATCGCATCCTGCAGGAACAGCGAGTCGCTGCGCAGCAGGTCCGTCTGGTTACTGTCCGGCGCGCTGACGGTGGTGCCCGCCACTTCATTGCCATAGACCGGATCGTTGTAGTTGAACGTGCCACGGGGCGCCTGGCGGATCAGGTCGGCCCGGTAGATCTTGCGGTACTCGTCATCCAGGCCGAAGGTCAGGTCATGCTGCATGCCTGCGACGTTGACCTTGCCTTCAAGGCTGGCGGTGGCGAAGCGGTCGGTGGTCAGTGCGCCCTGGGTGCCGTCCATGCTGCGGGTCAGGGTGCCATTGGTGTTGACCTTGACCACACGCACCTGGCTGGCGTCGTAGGTCTCGCGGTTCCAGCTGTAGCCGAAGTGGGCTTTCCAGTCGTCATTCAAATCGTGGTCGGCCTCGAAGCGGTACAGGTCGGAGCGGCCTTCCATGTTGTTGAAGGGCTCGTCCAGGCGGCGAGTCGACGGGATGTTGAGCGGGTGGTTGGTCTTGGGGTCGATGGCGGTGCCCCGGTCGAACGGCGAGAGAAACTCCCGGTGCTCATAGGCAAACAACAGCTTGGTGTTGTCGCCGTACCAGGCCAGCGACGGTGCGATCAGGCTCTCGCGGTGAGTGCCGTAGTTGCGCCAGTAATCTTCGTCTTCGTGATCGACGATCAAGCGGTACGCCAACCCGCTGTCACCGATGGGCCCTGTGGTGTCGAGGTTGCCGCCGCTGCCGTTCTTGCCGTCGCCAAAGGTCGAGCCGCGCACGGTCAGCGAGGTGGATTGGATCAGCTCGGGTTTCTTGCTGACGATATTGACCACGCCGCCCGGATCCTGGATGCCATACAGCAACGACGACGGGCCCTTGAGCACTTCGACGCGCTCGGCGGTGGAATTCAGCGCGCGACCCTGCACCAGCGGCATGCCGTCCTGCATGATCGAACCGTTTCGGTTGTCACCAAAACCCCGCAGCATCACCGCGTCCTGGGTGCTGCCCAAGGTGTTGGCCTGGGTGATGCCACTGATGTTGGTCAGGGCATCGTCGAGGTTGCGCGGCTGTTGATCGCGCATCACCTGGGCCGGTACAACGTTGACAGTCTGTGGGGTTTCCAGCAGCAGGCCGTGGGAACGCATCACCGAACTGGTAGGCGGCGGTTGATAGCTGGTGGTATCCGAGGCCAGGGCGGCACCGTTGATGGTGGTGGCGCCGAGGTTCAGCGCGCCGTCGGTGGGCAGCGGTTCCAGGGCCAGGGTGCGGGCGTCGATCTGGCGGAAGGTGAAGCCGGAATTACCCAGCAGGCGTTGCATGGCCTGGGCCGCACTCATCTGCCCGGTGATGGCCGGGGCCTTGATGGCGTACGGCGCTTCGTCGGTGTAGACCACGCTGATGCCGGTCACCCGGGTGAAGTCGCTCAAGGCCTGGGGCAGCGGCTTGGCGGCCAGGGCAAAGTTGAACAGCGTGCTCTGCTGCTGCGCCTCGGCCGCCTGCGCCACGCCCAGGGGCAACAGCGCCAGCCCCGAAACTGCCAATACCGAGGCTCCCAGCCAATGTTTAACCGAACCCGCCGACGTTGCCCTGGACTTCATGCTTGAGAACCCGTGTGTAAAAAACGCTGTTAATGCGAATTAATCGCAGTTTCAAGCACTACACGGATGGCCGACAGGTTTACCTCACACCGATTTGAAAATAATTTCAGTCACGCCGGTTGGATCCGAAATCCGAAGCGCGGAACGTGCACATGCACGGTGCCGGCGCGGTCATCGGTGCGACGCAGAATCAGCTCTTCGCGGCCGACAAACAGCAACTCCCCGGCCACCGGATCGGTGCCGTAGTCGGTGGCGCTGATGGTCACTTGCTGGCCGGGCTTGAAGCCGTTCGGGTCTTCGAAGATTTCTTCCGGCAGGTTGGCCGGCGTGGCATTGCGCGCGACTTCCAGGGCTTGCTCGGCACTCATCTGGCTCGACGTGCCATGCCCGAAACCCAACACCCGGGCGAGCCAGGCGGCCACCGCAGGATAGGTTTCCACCAGCGGCGAGGTGACCGACGATCCCATGAGGAACCACAACGGGTGCGCCAGGGCGAAGTCGGCAATCGACGGCTCGCCGAACAGGAAGTCGCCCTGCTGGTGCTGCAACTGCTGATTGATACGACCGATGATCACCGGCCATTGATG
Source organism: Pseudomonas sp. W2I6 (assembly GCF_030815935.1). Lineage (NCBI taxonomy): Bacteria > Pseudomonadati > Pseudomonadota > Gammaproteobacteria > Pseudomonadales > Pseudomonadaceae > Pseudomonas > Pseudomonas sp. W2I6. Next base: position 4,998,670 of record NZ_JAUSXJ010000001.1, read on the forward strand.
CTTGGCCTGATCCAGTTGCACACGGGTGGCCGTGCCGCCACTGAACAATTTGCTGCGGTCGGCCACCAGCACCTGGAGCATTTCCGGCGGCACTTTGGCGAACTTGACCGCCAGGGATTCCGGCTGGAACACCAGGCTCACGGCATGGGAGAACACCGTCGAATCAGCCCAGGCGGCGAAGCTTTGGCTGACCAGCTCCAGGCCTTGGGGAAACAGCGCCGGCGCGGACTTTTCCTGCTCCAGGCGGCGGGCGATCAGTGCGGTGTCGCAGTAGATATCGGCGCCCACCTGCAACACCGGGGTCTTGCGATAACCACCGGTGAGGGCCGTCAAGTCAGGCTTGGGCATCACCGGCGAGATGTGCACCGAACGCCAGGACAAGCCCTTGAAGCCCAGCAACAGGCGGGCCTTTTCGGCAAATGGGGATTGCGGGTAGTGGTGCAGGATCAACTCAGTCATGCCAGGCTCCGCTCAATGAGTGAGCGTCCAGCTTAGCCTGCAAACCCGGCAAAGGCGCGCATGGGAACCTATCAGTCAAACTGATGGGCCGATCGCCGCCAGGCACTCCTTGGCGCTTTTCTTGAGTTTCTTGATCAGCCGTTCCTGGCGCAGCGCCTCGGCCTTGCTGATGCATGCCTCGGTGTACACCAGCGCCACGGCGGGGCTTGAGAGGAAAAACCGTGCGCCCTTGCCACTCTGGTGCATGGCAAAGCGGCGCACCGGGTCATTGCTGATGCCGCAATAGAGCGAGCCATTGGCGGCGCGCACCAGGTAGACAAACCACGGTTTGGCTTCAGAAGGAGTCGTCACGGATCAATTCGGCAAACCAAAGGAACGCCAATCTTATCAACGACTGGCCTGGAACGCCTTCAACCCTTTCAGCGCCTGGGCCCGCACGGCGTTTTTCACCAGCGGCGTCCAGCCCAGCAACAGGCCTTTGGTGCCCAACGCCTGCCGCGACCAGCGCCACAGGTCAAAGTGGTCGTGGTGCTCGCAGATCTTGCCGTCACGAAACACAAAGCGCGCCCGGATATCGTTGACTACGGTGTTGCCCGTCGCACTGAACAGGTAGGTCGCCACCCAGTGGGCGCTGCCGGTGATTTCATCGCTGCGCACACTGTCGAAGGTCAGGGAAAAGTCCTTGGCCCGGGTGGTCAGCATGCGCCACATGTCGCCGGCATCACGGCCACGCAGTTCACCGAATGCCGGGTCGCTGAACACCACGTCGTCGCTGTAGCAGGCGCTCATGGCCTCGGCATCCAGGCGCTGGAAGGCACTGTAGAACTCGGTGATCAAGGCGTTATGGGCGTCGCTCATGGGCAGGTTCCGCAAAAGAAGTTGGGATGGCCGGTACGATAATCCCCAAGGCCGGGGAACACTACTGGCATCAACGCCAGGAATACCTCATCCCGTCCCTTCAGGGCACCATTCCGCTGCTGCGAGCATAGTGGAACAAATCCACATCGGTGGAGATACACAGCCGGTTCATCGCGGTACTTTTCTGTTTGCTGATGGTGGAGATGCTGCGATTGACCCGCGCGGCAATCTGGCTGACGGTCATGCCGCTGGCCAGCATGCGCACCACTTCGCGTTCCTTGCCCGACAGTTGCGGCGGTTGTGATTGATCGCCCGTGCCCGCCTGCACCAACTGGGTCCGCAAGGACTCGCTGACGAAGGTCTTGCCCTCGCAGACTTCCTTGATGGCCGTGGGCAACTCCTTGGCCGATGCACTCTTGGCGACAATGCCTCGGGCGCCCTCGGCGAACGAGGCACGCAGGGTGGCGATATTGGCGAACATCGTCACCAGGATCACCGGCACCCCGGGGTATTGGCGTTGCAACAAGCCCAACAACACATAGCCGTCAGCCTGCTGCCCGCCCGGCATGGCGAAGTCCGTCACCAGCACATCGCAAGGGGTGCTGCCCAGTACCCGCAACAGCTCATCCGGGCCGTTGGCCTCACCGACCACCTTGCACTTGCCGTTGGCCTCGATCACCACCTTCTGCCCGATCCGAACAATGGGATGATCGTCAGCAATAATTACGCGAAGCATAGAAATCCATGAGTGATGGCAAATTGATTTGCGCAAAATAACCCTGTCCGTCCCGGGCAACAACCGCCCACCTGGGAGCGGTTTTCAATGGCGTCCCGTGTTCTTAAGCGGGTGATTTTTTACCTACAACAAAAAAGGAAACCACCTACAAACTAAGCCCACAGACAGAGGTAATACCCCCTACAGAATCGCTGAAAATGTCATAAATCTGTCAAATAGCGCAGATACACCAGCAGGTCCTGGTCGAACCGCTGCAATGCCCGCCTGTTGCACCGGATCCCGTGCTTGCGCACCTGTTCGATCAACTCCCCCGCACAGCGATCCAGCTCCGTCTCGCCAAAAAACGCCAGGCTTCCCGCCAGGCGATGCAGGCAGTCGACCAATGCATGCGGGTCGACGATGCGGCAAGCCTGTACCAGGCCTGCGTAATCAGCCTCGGCCTCGCGCACCAGGGTGCGCAACATCTGGTTCACCACCTGTTCATCACCAAATGTCCTGATCAGTTCGGCACGAGTCGGCCAGTGCGCCCCGGCGCAGGCTGTGGCAGGCGGGTTCGTACTGGCGCCCGGCGGCTGTGGCAGCCACTGCTCCAGCACCCCGCGCAATTGTTCCAGGGTCAGCGGCTTGAGCAGCCAGGCATCCATGCCGGCCTCAAGGCAGCGGCGCGCATCGTCCGCAGAGAGTTTGGCGGTCAAGGCAATGATCGGCACACGCGGGCGGCTGTGTACGGCCTCTCGCCGCCTGATCTCACGAGCCATGCTATAGCCATCCAGCACCGGCATGCGGCAATCGCTGATCACCAGGTCGAAATGCCGCAGGGCGATGGCGGTCAACGCGGCCTGCCCGTTGCACACCAGTTCGTGATCGACTTCGAATTTTTGCAGGAACCAGCCCATCAAGGCGCGATAGGCCTGATGGTCCTCGACGATCAGCACGCTCAGGTGCTTCCAGTGAACAGGAGGACTGCGCCATGGCACCGTTTGCTGCCTGGGGGCGTCGTCAGCAAACACGCTTGGCATCATGGCCACCTCGATATCGGCGCCGACCTGCCAGGGCCATCAGACGGCCCTGGCATATCGTCTAGTGAGGGTGCGCTTGACGGTGATCCTTAACCCATCCGCCTGGCACCCATTACCGAATCAAGCTATCCACATGAATACCACTCTTGCGATACAAGAACTACGAAAAGACAGTTTTTCCTACAGCTCCGCCCACCTATTCCGACTTGACGCAGGCGAGCTAGAGGGATAGCGGATTGTCGTAATTCTTGTATTTCCCCTCCTCTCCCCCGGCGCTAAATTGCGCCCCACCCCAAGAGGGCAATCCGCCAACTCACCTGGCGGCCAACTATCCGAACTGACCCGACGCCCAACCGCGCCTCTTTCTGCGCTGCGGTGCCGTGTACCCGTCAGTTGACCCAACACCGAGACAACAAACCATGAACAAACACCTGATCGCCGTCGCCAGCGCCCTGCTGATCACTGGCACCGCCCCCGCCTTCGCCGCCAGCACCGTGGACCTGACAGTCAAGGGCATCATCACCCCGAATGCCTGCACGCCGAGCCTGTCCAGTGGAGGGGTGATAGACCACGGCAAGATGTCGGCCAAGGACCTTTACCCAGACAGGATCTATCCGCTGCCAAAGGTCACTTTGCAAATGACCGTGACCTGCGATGCGCCGGTGATCTTCGCCCTCAAGGCGACCGACAACCGTATTGGCTCCGGCAGCGGCAGCGGCTTCGGGCTGGGCTTTATCAACGGCACGCAAAAGCTGGGTTCCTACAGCTTGACCCTTGGCGCCACCGGTAGCCCGCCCCAGGCCGACGGCGAAACCGTGCAAGCCATCGGGTCTTTCGACAATGGCGTCACCTGGGAGCGTTGGAACAGCTTTGAAACCGGCACCTATCTCTCGGTCGCCACCCTGGCAGACGCCAGCACCCCGCGTGCCACCCAGCAACTGGTCACCCCCGTGGCCTACAGCGGCTACATCAACCGCACCGACGGCCTGGACCTGAGCAACGAAGTCAATATCGACGGCTCGGCCACCATTGAAGTGCTCTACCTGTAACCCACCTTCGCCCCTGACCTGCAACCAAAAAGGTGCTGCTCGATGATGAATTCCTCACCCGCTGTCTTCCTCGCCACGTTGCTGCTGGCCCCCACCGTACTGGCCGCCAGCAGTACCGACTTCGCCGTCACGGGCACCATCACGCCGAATGCCTGTGAACCCATGCTCTCCGGTGGAGGCGTGGTGGATTACGGAAAAATGCCGGCCAAGGAACTCAACACCGACAGCCCTACCTCACTGCTGCCAGAGACCATGCAAATGGAAGTCCTGTGTGAAGCGCCAACGTTCATCGCGCTGAGCACGATCGATAACCGCGCCGGCACTTCGGCAATTAACGACTACTGGCATGGCCTGGGGCTGACGGACAGTGGCGAAAAACTTGGCGCCACCGCATTCGGCCTGCTCAACCCGGTCGCGGACGGCGTCACGGTCAAGACGATCAACTCGACCGATGGCGGGGTGACCTGGCTCCCGTCGATTTACCTGGGCCACTACACCCAGACCTCGGTCGCCACCAACGGCGGTGCGAACACCCCGATTGCGATACGGCAATTCAGTGCCGACCTGCGCGTGTACACGATGGTCGACGGCACCGACCGCCTGACCGTGCTCGACGAAGTGCCGCTGGACGGCCATGCCACCGTGCAACTGAAGTACCTGTAACCCTTTATTCAACCGGCCCCACTCGAAAGGAAACGTGTGCCCCATGAAACTTACGCTCAATGCCCTGGCCACCGCGCTGCTGCTCAGCACCAGCGCCTCCTGCCCTGGCGGCGTCCACCGTCGACCTGACTGTCAAAGGGGTGATTACCCCCAACGCCTGCACACCTGGCCTGTCCGGCGGAGGGATGGTGGACTACGGCAAGATCTCCGCCAAAGACCTGAACCTCACGACCCCCAAACAACTGCCACGCACCACCTTGCAACTGACCATCACCTGCGACGGCGGCACCCTCTTTGCCGTCAAGGGCACCGACAACCGCGCCGGGTCCAACTCCAGCGGCGGCACCTACGGCCTGGGGTTGATCAACGGTACGCAGAAGCTGGGGGCCTACGACCTGATGCTGAATAACGCAGTCGCAGACTCTGTCGCCGTCACGGTGCTGGAATCCGGGGATAACGGCACGACCTGGGCAGAGTCGGCGGACGCGATCCTGCCACCCAGCGCATTGGCGGCTTTCGGCGATAGAACCTCGGGCACCTGGCTGCCGGTGCCGATCCAGCAAGTCGTCAGCGACCTGGTGGTGTACGCGCAGATCGCCCGGGCCGACAGCCTGGACCTGAGCGATGAACACCCGATCGACGGCTCGGCCACGCTGGAAGTGAAGTACCTGTAAACCCGCGGCCTCGCCGTTCGCAGCGAGGCGCCTTACTTGCACCGAACACATTGAAGACCGAATGATGAACAGAACCCTACGCCTGTGCACGGCGCTGTTATTGCTCAACACCGGCTCTAGCGTGTTTGCCAGCACCGCCACCGAGATGACCCTGTCGGGCCTGGTCACCCCCAGTTCCTGCACCATCGCGCTCTCCGGCAGCGGCATCATCGACCACGGCACCATCCCTGCCCATCTCCTCAACCAGGTGGCTCCCACCCCGTTGCCCACCCAATGGCTGGAGGTAGAGATCCACTGCAGCGGCCCCTTGTTGTTTGGCCTGATTGGCCTGGACAGCCGCGAAGATTCGTCCGCCGCACCGGACACTACCTACGGCCTGGGGAGAAACCCCAACGCGCCCGCGGAGCAGTTGGGTTACGTCGACCTGGCGTTCGAAGCGGCGCAAGGAGACGGCCAGGCCATGCAGTCACTTGTGTCAAACCCCGAAGGCGGCCTCTGGGCTCCCCAACCGGCCATCCACCCCAAGACACTCATGGGCTTCGCCCGTCCCGGCCGACCGTTTCCGGAACCCATCGTCACCCTGACCACCCGGATCCGCGCACAGACCACCATCCACCCGGCGAACCGTCTGACCCTCAGGCAAGACGTTCCCCTCGATGGCTCACTGGTCCTGGATTTGCGTTACCTCTAAGCCCTGTGATCATTTTAGGAACTGCGTCATGAAGACCTATCCAACCTTGCTGGCCCTGGGCTGGCTGCTGAGCACCCAGGCGTTTGCCGACGGCATGGTGCCCGACACCTCGGTGGTGATCGTCAACGAGGCCGACGGCGAAGCTTCGGTGTCGGTGACCAACACCGACGGCAAACTGGCCCTGCTGCACGTCACCCTGGAAGACATTCCGGAAGACACCGAATCGCTGCTGTTCGTCACCCCGCCCCTGTCCCGGGTCGAGGCCGATAAAAGCCAGTTGGTGCGCTTTATCCTGCGCAACCCCACGCCCCTGAAAACCCAACGCCTGAAGCGGGTGATCTTCGAAGGCATGCCCAAGGACCGTGACGCCGCCCAGGCTGGCCATGCGCGGGTGGGCGTGACCGTGCGCCAGAACCTGCCGGTGATCATTCATCCCAAGGGCCTGGCGCCGAACCGCACACCCTGGACCGGGCTGACCTGGTCGTTGAACGCCGGTCACCTGAACGTCGCCAACCCCACGCCTTACGTGGTGCGCCTGGCCCAGGAGCTGCAATTGCTGCCCGGCAAGCAGAGCCTGGTGCTGCCGCGCACTTATGTGTTGCCCGGCGAAACCCTGCGGCTCAGCACGCCCCACACCGCCACGGCCGTACGCCTGCAACCGGCCACCGTGTACGGCTTTGCCGTCGCCGCCTATGAAGCACCGATAACCGCCGCAAACGCTGAATAACGAAGTGACAGCCCTGTGACTGTCACCGGGAAGCCCGCCAACCGTTGCCGGCTTCCATAACCTGAGTGCCTTTACGTGAACACAGTAACCACTGACCCGGCTGGCGAAGCCGTGCCCGACTGTCCTTTACGCCCCGCCCGGATGCGGGCCGCGCTGCCACTGACCATGGCGTTGCTGTCGGCCGATGCCTGGGCCGATGCCTTCGACGCGCAAACCCTGCACCAGCGCGGTATCGACCCGGAGCTGGCCTACCTGCTGCTCGACGCACCGCGCTACACCAGCGGCCGCCATGCCGTGAGCCTGACGGTGAACGGCCAGCGCCGTGGCCGCCTCGATGTGCAGTTCGACAGCCAGGGCGCGCTGTGCTTCGACCGCCCGCTGCTGGACGCCGCCGACCTGGTGATACCGGCCCCGCTGGCCGACAGCCACTGCCATGACTTCCTCGGCGAATACCCGCAAACCGTGGTGGAGCAAGACCCCGCCAGCCTGAGCGTGAGCCTGATGGTGCCCACCGATGCCCTGCGCCCGCGCCAACGTGAGCTGTCCGGTTATGAAACCGGAGGGTTCGCCGGCTTGCTCAACTACGACCTCACCGGTTTGTACAACCGTTATGGCGACGACGCCAGCCGCTTCGGCTCGGCCAATACCGAGCTGGGCTTCAACGCGGGCGACTGGATCGTGCGCAGCCGCCAGGTACAGACCTGGCAAGACTCCCGGTCCCGCAGTACCCACCTGGAAGCCTATGCCCAGCGCACCTTCGCCGAGCAGCAGGCGGTGTTGCAGGCCGGGCAGATCAACCTCTACAACCCGGTGCTGTCGTCCGCGCAGATCACCGGCATGCAGCTGTTTACCGAACAGGCCCTGCAGGACCAGGAACAGGGCTCGACCATCAGCGGCATCGCCAACAGCCCGGCCCAGGTCGAGGTACGCCAGAACGGCGCGCTGATTCACTCCACCGTGGTGCCGGCCGGGCCGTTCTCCCTCACCGACGTACGGCGCCTGAACACACGCTCGGACGTTGAAGTGACGGTCAAGGAAAGCACCGGCGAAGAGCGGCGCTTCAGCGTGCCGGCGGCGATGCTCGGCATCGGCTTGCCAGCGCCGGGTTACTCGTTGGGAGCAGGCCGGGTGCGCAATATCGGCGATACACGGGGCGACGATCCATGGGTAATCAGCGGCGGCTGGAGCGGCGCCTTGAACCCGCGCCTGAGCCTGGGAGCCGGCGCACTGGCTGCCGAAGACTACCGCGCCACAGGTGCCAGCCTCGGCCTGTTGCCGTGGCCAGACGGCCAGGTACAACTGTCGACCCAGATTGCCGATGCCCAACGCCTGGGTGAACGCGGCGTACAGACCGACCTGAGCCTGTCCCAGCGCCTGGGCCGGCAATGGTCGATCACCGCCGGCGCCTCCCACCGCACCATGGGCTACCGGGAGCTGGAAGACGCCGCCTACTACGACTCACGGGACGACGAAGGTCGCCTCACCCGCTATCGCGACCAGCAGAGCCTGGCCCTGGGCTGGGCCCATCCATGGCTGGGCGCCTTCAATGCCGGCCTGTCGCGCACCACCACGTTCAACGGCGAAAACAGCAGCCGTGCCCTGGCCTCATGGGGCACCAGCGTGCGCGGCGTGTCGCTGTCGGCCAGTGCCGAGTGGCAGGTCAGCGGCCGGCAGAATAACGAGAACGCGGTGTACCTGAACCTGAGCGTGCCACTGGGTGAGAACCGGCGTGGGCGCTCCTGGGTGCGCAACTCCGGTGGCGAGCATCGCATCGGCCTGGGGGTGAACGAGCAGGTCAACGATCAACTCAGTTACCGGGTCAGCGCCGAGCACGACAGCCGCGACCAACAAGTGGAATCCACCCTCGGCGTCTCCTATCTGCCGCGCTATGCACAACTGGACATGAACTACAGCCGCTCGGACGCCGAACGTTCCAGCTACCAGGGCGGCGCACGCGGTGCGGTGGTGGCCCACAGCGGTGGCGTGACCTTCTCGCCTTATCCGGTGCGCGACACCTTTGCGCTGGTGTCTGTCGGCGATATGGCCGGGGTCAAGCTCACCACGCCCAGCGGCCCGGTATGGACCGACTTCCAGGGCCAGGCCGTGGTACCGCAGGTGTCCGCCTACGGGCGCAGCCCCGTGGAAGTGCAAACCCAGTCGCTGCCGCGCAATGCCGATATCAGCAACGGCCTGGCCGTCATCAGCGCCGGACGCGGTGCGGTGGATCGCGTGGAGTTCGGTGTGGCCCTGACCCGCCGTGCCTTGCTCACGGTGGCAACCGACCACGGTACGCCACTGCCCCGTGGCGCCACGGTGAGTACCGCCGAGGGCGAGTTCGTGACCCTGGTGCAGGAAGGCAGCCAGGTGTTCCTGCCGAACGTGCTGGACCCACGCCCCCTGTGGGTCAAGGCACCGGGCATGAGCCGCTGTGAACTGCAGGTTGAACTCGCGGAAAAAGCCGACCCGCAGGTGTATTTCGAAACCGCCCCGGCGCGTTGTGTGACGCCATGAGGAAGAGTGTGATGAAGCGATTGTTACTGCTGGGATTGGCCCTGGGCGCCATCGTCCAGAGCCGGGCGCACGCCGACGAATGCCAACTGACCCTAAGCCAGTCGCGCCTGGATTTCGGCGTGATGAACCGCGCCGTGCAGCGCAACCCCGGCGCAGAAATCCTGCTGGGAGAACGCCGCCTGAGCCTCAACCTGAACTGCCCGACGCCCACCGATATGCACGTGTTCTACCGGGCCCTGGCCGCGACCGCCGAGCGCTACCGCTTTACCGAGCGTGGCAGTTACCGCGTGCACATCAGCGATGCGGTACTCGACGGCCAGGCTGTTGAACTGGGGTTGACCAGCGGGCAAGGCCAGGCGCCCAGTGCCAGGGGCAGGACACTCGACTGGCGGCCCGACCAGGCCATCGTACCGTTGCGCGACGGTGCGCCGACCACCGGCAGCAGCTTCTCGGCGCAATTGCTGGTCAATGCCTGGGCACAGGCCGACGCCCTGCAAGTGCGCGACGCGGTGACCTGGGAAGCCACCGGCTTGATCGACGCCGTCGCCACCGGCCGCGCCCGGGAGCTGTCGCTGCAAGCCGGTTTCGCCCCGGCGGCCTGCGAAACCACGCTGTCCAACGGCGGCATCATCGACTTTGGCCGTATGTGGTCCAGGAGCCTTAACACCGACAAGGAAACCGGGCTGGTCTCCCGCAGCCTGCTGCTGAGTATCGGCTGCGACGGCCCGACTCATTTCGCCTTGCGCATGCATGACAACCGCAAAGGCTCGGCCACCGGCGGCATCGACGAAACCGCCTACGGCCTGGGAGTGGACGACAGCCGTAATAAAATCGGCCGGTACTTCCTCTATTTCGACCCCTTCGACCTGCGCGCCGATGCCCTGCCCCAGGTATATCGCACCGACTCCACCACCGGTGGCGTGGCCTGGAGCAGCTCCAGCGCCTACCCCATTCCCATCGGCAGCAGCAGTTTGCTCGGCTTTACCGCTCTACCCGGCAGCAATGCCGGCCCCACCGCGATCCAGAACCTGAGTGGGCAGATCAGCGTGCGCGCCGTCCTGTCCCCCATGAACAGCCTGGACCTGCGTACGGAAGTACTGCTCGACGGTTCCGGCACGATTGAAATCATCTACCTCTGATCAAGGAGTATGGTCATGCACCTACGCCAGCGTTCTCTCGCAACACTTGCCCTGCTGACCCTCAGCAGCGGTGCCACGGCAGCCTCCAGTGTTGAACTCGGCATCACCGGCTTGCTCACTCCCAGCGCCTGTACACCGGCGCTGTCGAGCAACGGGCTGATCGACTACGGCAAGATTTCCCAACAGGAGTTGAACATTGATCGCGGCAAACGCCTGCCGGTGCGCTACCTGAGCGTGACCATCAACTGCGAGGCAGCGACTCGCTACGCCCTGCGCATGAGCGACAACCGCGACGGCACCGCCAACGTCAACAGCGAAATCTACTACGGGCTGGGCCTGGACCCGAGTGGCAACAAGATCGGGCTGTACTCCCTGACCTTCGACCCCAAGCAGACGGTGATCGACAGCCTGCCTGAGGTTTACGGCACCGAGTCCACCAGCGGCGGGATCGCCTGGCGCACCGCCAACAGCAACCCGATCGACATCGGTTCGCGCAGCTTTCTCGGCTTTACCGACACCGTCGGCAGCACCAGCGGGCCGACGGCCTTCCAGACGCTGAGCAGCCTGGTCAGGGTCGATACGGTGATCGCTGCCAAGAACAATCTCGACCTCAGCAGCGACGTGCATATCGATGGTTCCAGCACTATGGAAGTGCTGTACCTCTAGACCTTTTCGCTGGTCACGCCGACATACCGCGCACGCCCGGCGCCCAACCCCGCGATGATCGCGCCCAGGCCGATCACCGCGAAAATCCAGCCGGTGGCGTTCCAGCCACCGGTCCAGTCATGCACCAGGCCGACCGCGAACGGCCCCATGGACGCCAGCGTGTAGCCGATGCCCTGGGCCATGCTCGACAGGTTGGCGGCTACGTGGGAGTCCCGTGAACGCAGCACGATCAAGGTCAGTGCCAGGCTGAAGGTGCCACCCTGGCCCAGGCCCAGCAATATCGCCCAGCCCCACAAACCGTCCAACGGTGCATACAGGCAACCGAACAGGCCGCCCAGGGTCAGCACCATCACCACCACGATGGCCAGGCGCTGGTCCTTGCCGCGGGTGGCCAGCCAGGGCGCAGCCAGGGAACTGGCCAGTTGCACAATCACCGAACCGGAAAGCACCAGGCCCGCCTGGGTGGCGCTCAGGCCACGGCCGATCAGGATCGACGGCAGCCAGCCAAACACAATGTACGCCAGGGAGGATTGCAGGCCCATGTACAGGGTCACCTGCCAGGCCAGCGGATCACGCAACAAGCCCTTCACGCGATAGGCCACCTGGTGCGCGCCGTGTTTCTGGCCGACCTGTGGCAACCAGAACAACGCCGCGACCAACGCCGGGAGAATCCAGAACCCCAGGCCGATGTTCCAGCTGTCGCCGAAGTAATGACTCAGGGGCACCGTGGATCCCGCCGCCAGCGCTGCACCCAGGCACAGGGCCATGGTGTACACGCCCGTCATGGTGCCGGCCTGTTTGGCGAAATCGCGTTTGACGATGCCGGGCAACAGCACCCCGATGATGCCGATACTCGCGCCCGCCAGCAGGCTGCCGGCGAACAGCCCGGCCTCACCCAATGAGCTGCGCAGGATGATGCCGCCGGCCAGGGTCAGCAGAATGCCCAGCACCACCCGCTCGGCGCCAAAACGTCGGGCCAGGATCGGAGCCAGTGGCGCGAACAGGCCCAGGCACAAGACGGGCAGCGTCGTCAGCAACCCGGCCTTGGCCGCCGAGAGACCCAGGCTGTGGGAGACCTCAGCGAGCAGCGGCGCCATGCTCGACAACGCCGGGCGCAGGTTCAGCGCCACCAGGATCAGGCCCAACAGCAACAACCACGGACGGCTTACCACCGGCGGGCTGTGCTGGACCTCCTCGTCATCGGCTTCGGCGTCGATCAGCAGTTCTTCAAGGGCGTTTTCTGAACGGGGCATGGGGATCTCGGATTCAAGGTTCATTGATCAACTGCCGGGAAAGCGCCTTGGCACGTTCCGGGTCCTGTTGTTCCACGGCATCGAGCAAGGCGCCGTGCAGGTCGAATACCGCTTGCCGACGCGGCTGGATGTTCAGGGTCTGGCGCAGTTGCGCGCCGACGATGCTCGAGAAGTACTGATACAGCTCGCTCAAGGCCGGGTTGTGGGCCGCGTCCACCAGGCGTTTGTGGAACACCAGGTCGCAGCTGATGTAGTGCTCAAGATCACCGTGGTAATGGTCGCCGCTGGCGTTGAGGGCCGCGCGCAAAGCGACCAGGTCTTCATCGGTGCGGCGCAACGCGGCCAAGCCGACTGCCTCGACTTCAAGAATCTGCCGCGTCTCCTGCGCCTGAGCCAGGGTGCAGTGGGACAAGGCTTTCATCGCGCCCAGCGGGTCGGTCATGGAGCGCAAATAGCTGCCGTTGCCCTGGCGGATCTCGATCAACCCGGAGAATGCCAATACGCGCATGGCTTCACGCACGGTGTTGCGGCTGATCCCCAACTCGGCAGACAACTCGGGCTCGGTGGGCAGGCGTTCGCCGATGGCCCATACGCCTTGGGTGATGCGCTGGCGCAACTGTTCGAGGGCTTGATCGACGAGGGAGCGTTTGATCAGGGGGGCGATGTCTGTCATGGGTTTCGTCCTTTCATCCAATCATAGGATGAATTTTCCCACAGCCTATTCGGAGTTGCCTACAAAGGCAACGCACTAGGGTTCTTGGGCAGGCAAAGGAGCAGTATTTTCGATTGGTAAAATTACCCTCAGAGGGTAATTATTGGACTCAGGTGTCTTATGGAAAAGTACACACCTCATTACGATCTGGCGGTGATAAAGGCGGATGTCAGGCGGCTTGGAAAGCAAGCATTTACTCAAAGCGCACGCCGTTGCGGCGAGGATCTTGATTTAAGCATCGAACAAATGCAGGCGGTCATTTTCGAGTTGAAAAACACGATGCTGTACAAGTCGATGACCACTCATGACGACCATCGAGTTTGGCAAGATGTGTATCACATTCACTCACATGATCTGGAGATCTACATCAAGGTGACCTACCGCACGGATGGTAAACCTCCGGTGATCTCCTTCAAGGAGAAAAACCCATGAAAACAGAGCAATGCTTCAGCTGCGGCAGGCATGACGGAATGCATCACTTCTCAGGACGTAGCGAAACATCGGAAGTCAAAGGTTTGCATCGCCGTATAGACGATCTGTCTGGATGGGAGTGCCAGGCATGTGGAGAGGTGATCCTGGACCCCGAAGACGCGGAACGCTATTCAGACCACTGCGATGAAATCGTTCACAGTTTCAGGCAGATGGTCGGCACCGAGATGAAGCGCATACGCCGCAAACTGCACCTTTCACAAAAAGAAACGGTACAACTGCTATCGGGTGGTGGCCACAACGCCTTATCTCGTTACGAGCGCGGTGAGGTATTGCCCCCCAAATCCCTGGTAGTCCTGATGCGTTTGCTTGAGCGTCACCCCCACTTGCTGGTCGAAGCAAAAATCCTGAGTGAAGGCGCAGATCTTCGCAATTCCGTGCATACGGTACATAAAGAGCACGAGACCCTGACGACAACTTGATTGATGGCAAAAATAAACCCGGCACCAGGCCGGGTTTATTGTTTCAAGCATTACCCATGGATCAATGCAGAATCTGGCTCAAGAACAACTTGGTCCGATCATTCTGCGGGTTGTCGAAGAAGTCATTCGGCGCCGCCTGTTCAACGATCTCGCCCTTGTCCATGAAGATCACGCGGTTGGCCACGGTGCGCGCAAAGCCCATTTCGTGGGTCACGCAGAGCATGGTCATGCCGTCTTCCGCCAGGCCGATCATGGTGTCCAGTACCTCTTTCACCATTTCCGGATCGAGCGCCGAGGTCGGCTCATCGAACAGCATGATTTTCGGCTTCATGCACAGCGCACGGGCAATCGCCACGCGCTGTTGCTGGCCGCCGGACAACTGCCCCGGAAACTTGTGGGCCTGTTCCGGAATACGCACGCGCTCAAGGTAGTGCATGGCAATTTCTTCAGCCTTGCGCTTGGGCATCTTGCGTACCCACATCGGGGCCAGCGTGCAGTTCTGCAGGATGGTCAGGTGCGGGAACAGGTTGAAGTGCTGGAACACCATGCCGACTTCGCGGCGGATCGCTTCGATCTGCTTGAGGTCGTTGGTCAGTTCCACGCCATCGACCACGATGCGGCCCTGCTGGTGCTCTTCCAGGCGGTTGAGGCAGCGGATGGTGGTGGACTTGCCGGAACCCGACGGGCCGCACAGCACGATACGCTCGCCCTGCTTGACGTTCAGGTTGATGTCTTTCAACACGTGGAACTGGCCGTACCACTTGTTGACGCCCTGCATCTGAATAATGCCTTCAGGGCTCACAGGCTGTTTGATCGCTTCACTCATCACAACACTCCTAACGCTTGTGGCCTGTGTCCAGCTTGTGTTCCAAATGAATGGAATAGCGGGACATACCAAAACAGAAAATCCAGAACACCAGGGCGGCGAACACGTAGCCTTCAGTGGCCATGCCCAACCATTTCGGGTCGGCGGCGGCTTGCTTGACGCTGTTGAGCAGGTCGAACAGGCCGATGATGATCACCAGGCTAGTGTCCTTGAACAACGCGATAAACGTGTTGACGATGCCCGGGATCACCATCTTCAGTGCCTGGGGCAAAATCACCAGGCCCATGCTGCGCCAGTAACCCAGGCCCATCGCGGCCGCAGCCTCGTATTGGCCCTTGGGAATCGCCTGCAAGCCACCGCGCACCACTTCGGCTACATAGGCCGACTGGAACAGGATCACGCCGATCAAGGCCCGCAGCAATTTGTCGATGCCCATGCCTTCCGGCAGGAACAGCGGCAACATTACCGACGACATGAACAACACCGTGATCAACGGTACGCCGCGCCAGAACTCGATGAAGGTCACACAGACCACACGAATCGCCGGCATGTTCGAACGCCGACCCAACGCCAGCACAATGCCCAGCGGCAAGGCCCCGGCAATGCCGACGGTGGCGATCACCAGGGTCAGCATCAAGCCGCCCCACTGGCTGGTGGCCACGTTGGTCATGCCGAAGATCCCGCCGTGCAGCAGGAAGTAGGCAACGATCGGGTACACCACCAAAAAGCTCAGGCCGTAGACCGCCTTGCGCGTGAAGCGCGAGATGAACAACGGCGCCACACCCACGATGGCCAGCCACACGGTCAGGTCGACGCGCCAGCGCAGGTCGCCGGGGTAGTAGCCGTACATGAACTGCCCGAAGCGCTGTTGGATAAACACCCAGCAGGCGCCCTCCTTGGTGCAGTCGGCGCGGGTGGTACCGACCCAGTTTGCATCGAGGATCGCCCAGTGCAGGATCGGCGGCACGACCAGGTAGATCAGGTAGAACGCCAGCAATGTCAGCAGGGTGTTGAGCCAGCTGGAAAACAGGTTGGCGCGCATCCATGCCATCGGCCCGAACACTTTGTTCGGTGGCGGCATATCAGGTTTGAAAGTATGCGTACTCATGCAGGTTTCCTCACCGCTCGATCAGCGCAATGCGCTTGTTGTACCAGTTCATCAGCAGGGAAATGCTGATGCTGATCGCCAGGTACACGCTCATGGTGATGGCAATAACCTCGATGGCCTGGCCGGTCTGGTTGAGCACCGTGCCGGCAAACAGCGAAACCATTTCCGGGTAACCGATACCGGCGGCCAGTGACGAGTTTTTCGCCAGGTTCAGGTATTGGCTGGTCAGCGGCGGAATGATCACGCGCAGGGCTTGCGGGATGATCACCTTGCGCAGGGTCGGACCGTTGCGCAGCCCGAGGGAACGCGCCGCTTCGGTCTGGCCGTGGCTGACGGACTTGATGCCTGAACGCACGATCTCGGCGATAAACGCCGCGGTATACACGGTCAGGGCCAGGGTCAGCGCCAGCAACTCGGGAATCAGTACCCAGCCGCCGACGAAGTTGAAGCCTTGCAGCTTGGGCATTTCCCAGTGCAGCGGCGCGCCGAACACCAAAGCGCACAGCGCAGGGATCACCACCAACAGCGCCAGGCCGGCCCAGAACTTGTGGAACGGAACACCGGTGGCTTCAAAGCGTTTATTTGCCCAACGGGCCATCAGCACAATGGCGATGATTGCCACCACGACGCTGATCACAAACGGCCAGAAACCCTCCGCCATCAACGCGGCGGGCATGTTCAGGCCACGGCTGCTGACAAAGAACGTGTCGCCGAAGTTGTGGCTGTTGCGCGGCCCCGGCATCGTCAGGAATACCGCGAAGTACCAGAACAGGATTTGCAGCAGCGGGGGAATGTTGCGGAACACTTCCACATACACCGTGGCCAGCTTGTTGATCATCCAGTTGGGCGACAAGCGCGCCACACCGATGATGAACCCGAGGATGGTCGCCAGGACCACACCGATCACCGTCACCAGCAGGGTGTTGAGCAGACCGATCACAAAGACCCGGGCATAGCTGTCCGATTCGGTGTAGTCGATCAGGTGCTGAGCGATGCCGAAGCCGGCACTGCGCTCAAGAAAGTCGAAACCCGAGGTAATGCCCCGGTGTTGAAGGTTGGTTTGCGTGTTGTTGAACAGGTACCAGCCCAACGAGACCACCGCCACAATCGTGATGATCTGGAATAGCCACGCACGCACTTTTGGATCACTGAAGCTGAGCTTCTGTTTTGGTGCGCCGATTTGATTTTGCATTAAGTGCCCCAGAAATAATGGAACAGAACATCACCCGGCGGTTGGCCCACCGGGTGATAGAACCATCAGCGATCAGCGCACAGGTGGTGCGTATTGAATGCCACCGTTGGTCCACAGAGCGTTCAGGCCACGATCGATTTCCAGAGGCGTGCTCTTGCCGAGGTTTTTCTCGAACACTTCGCCGTAGTTACCGACCTGCTTGACGATCTGTACGACCCAGTCCTTCTTCACTTTCAGGTCTTTGCCGTATTCGCCGTCAGCACCCAGCAGACGGGCAACGTCCGGGTTCTTGGTGGACTTGGCTTCAGCTTCGACGTTTTTGGAGGTGATACCGGCTTCTTCGGCGTTGAGCATGGCGTAGCCAACCCAGCGCACGATGGCCAGCCACTCGTCGTCGCCGTTACGCACGACAGGGCCCAGTGGTTCTTTGGAAATGGTTTCCGGCAGTACCACGTAGTCTTTCGGCGAAGCCAGCTTGCTGCGCTGTGCGTAGAGCTGGGACTTGTCGGAGGTCAGTACGTCGCAACGACCGGATTCCAGCGACTTGGCGCTTTCATCGGAGGTGTCGAACGTGATCGGGGTGTACTTCAGGTTGTTGGCGCGGAAGTAGTCGGAAACGTTCAGCTCAGTGGTGGTACCGGCCTGGATGCAGATGGTTGCACCGTCCAGTTCCTTGGCACTTTTCACGCCCAGCTTGTTGTTCACCAGGAAACCAACACCGTCGTAGTAGGTGATGAAGCCCGGGAATTTCAGGCCCATGCCGGCATCGCGGGAGCTGGTCATGGTGGTGTTGCGCGACAGGATGTCGACTTCGCCAGACTGAAGCGCGGTGAAACGCTCCTTGGCATTCAACTGGCTGAATTTGACCTTGGTTGCGTCGCCGAATACGGCAGCGGCAACAGCACGGCACACGTCAGCGTCGATCCCGAGGATCTTGCCGCTGGCGTCCGGCACCGAGAAGCCCGGCAGACCGTCGCTCACGCCACACTGCACAAAGCCTTTCTTCTGCACGGCATCCAGCGTGGCGCCAGCCTGGGCGAAACCACTGACACCCAGTACGGTAGCCGCGGTCACGATGGCCAGGGTGGATTTCAATACCTTCATTCAAACCTCCAGTTTTGCTCTTGTTGTGTCGGAGCTCGAACCCCACCGCACCCTTATGAGGCGACATCGACCCGTGTTGGCTTTTTTTGGGGTCAAACAGCATGAGGTTTTTGCTTTAAGTCCAGTTGCTATCCCACAGGCGCCAGTCACTGATAGTGTTACCGCCTGGGGTGAGCCTTGACATCGGGTTTCACATAGCAAGCCCCGTACCAGACTGATGGCTGAGTCGTTTCAGCCCATGGTCAAGAGCAAAAGATTCAACCTTGCGACATTCTCTTAACAGATCAACCCGTCGCGCACCGTTCCGACGCACTCAATCGGAGCGCACGCACATTTATGGAGCAGACATGACCGAACCCTTGATTCTTCAGCCCGCCAAGCCCGCAGACGCCTGCGTAATCTGGTTGCATGGCCTGGGTGCCGATCGCTACGACTTCCTGCCCGTGGCCGAAGCCCTGCAGGAAAAACTCCTGTCGACGCGCTTTGTCCTGCCCCAGGCGCCGACACGCCCGGTGACCATCAATGGCGGCTACGAGATGCCGAGCTGGTACGACATCAAGGCCATGAGCCCGGCGCGCTCCATCAGTGTTGAAGAGCTGGAAGCCTCGGCAAAAATGGTTACCGACCTGATCAAGGAACAAAAAAGCAGCGGGATAGACGCCTCGCGGATTTTCCTCGCCGGTTTTTCCCAGGGTGGCGCCGTGGTGTTCCACACCGCGTTCCTGAAATGGCAGGGCGCCTTGGGTGGCGTGATCGCCCTTTCCACCTACGCTCCCACTTTCGGTGACGAACTCGAATTGTCGGCGAGCCAGCAACGGATTCCGGCGCTGTGCCTGCACGGCGAATACGACGACGTGGTGCAGAACGCCATGGGTCGCAGCGCCTATGAGCATTTGAAGTCGCGCGGTGTCACCGTTGCATGGCAGGAATACCCAATGGGCCACGAAGTGTTACCCCAGGAGATACACGATATCGGTGACTGGTTGGCCGCCCGCCTGGGCTGAAAACCACCCATTGTGTAGCCGCATGACCAACGCACTACGCCGCGCCCGATTCTTGCATTACACTGGCCGGCGTACATTCCTTAACCAATTGATGAGATGACCGTGCTCAAAGCACTCAAGAAGATGTTCGGTAAAAGCGAGGCTGAGCAGCTCGCGCCAGGTTCCAGTGCCCCCGCCCACGTTCAAGGCAGCCGCAATGACGGCCAGCAGCCTGGCCGGACCGCACCTGTAGCCTCGCCAAAAAAAGAGCCGGTGACCACACCCGCCACGGTTAACGTCGCTGAAGAGCCAGCCGCCGACCAACCACGCCAGGAGCCACGCCAGGAGAAGCCGCGCCGTGAACGCGCGCCCAAACCTGTGGTTATTCCCTGGAAACTGGAAGACTTCGTTGTCGAACCCCAGGAAGGCAAAACCCGCTTTCATGATTTCAAGCTCGCCCCGGAACTGATGCACGCCATCCAGGACCTGGGTTTCCCGTACTGCACGCCGATCCAGGCGCAAGTGCTGGGCTTCACCCTCGCCGGCAAAGACGCCATCGGTCGCGCCCAGACCGGTACCGGCAAGACCGCTGCGTTCCTGATCTCGATCATTACGCAGTTGTTGCAGACCCCACCGCCAAAAGAGCGCTACATGGGTGAACCCCGCGCACTGATCATCGCCCCGACCCGGGAGCTGGTGGTACAGATCGCCAAGGACGCCGCCGACCTGACCAAGTACACCGGCCTCAACGTGATGACGTTTGTTGGCGGGATGGACTTCGACAAGCAGCTCAAGCATCTGGAAGCGCGCCACTGCGACATCCTGGTGGCCACCCCGGGGCGCTTGCTGGACTTCAACCAGCGCGGCGACGTGCACCTGGACATGGTCGAAGTGATGGTGCTGGACGAAGCCGACCGCATGCTCGACATGGGTTTCATCCCACAAGTGCGTCAGATCATTCGCCAGACCCCGCCGAAGAACGAGCGCCAGACCCTGCTGTTCTCCGCGACCTTCACCGAAGACGTGATGAACCTCGCCAAGCAGTGGACCACCGACCCGTCCATCGTCGAGATCGAGGCACTCAACGTCGCCAGCGAGAACGTCGAACAGCATATCTATGCCGTGGCCGGTGCCGACAAATACAAGCTGCTCTACAACCTGGTCAACGACAACGGTTGGGAGCGGGTCATGGTGTTTGCCAACCGCAAGGACGAAGTGCGCCGCATCGAAGAACGCCTGGTGCGTGATGGCGTGAATGCCGCGCAACTGTCCGGCGACGTGCCGCAGCACAAGCGCATCAAGACCCTGGAAGGTTTCCGCGAAGGCAAGATTCGCGTGCTGGTGGCCACCGACGTGGCCGGGCGCGGGATTCATATCGATGGCATCAGCCACGTGATCAACTTCACCCTGCCGGAAGTGCCGGACGACTACGTGCACCGGATTGGCCGTACCGGCCGTGCCGGTGCTGCGGGCGTGTCCATCAGCTTTGCCGGTGAAGACGATTCGTACCAGTTGCCGTCGATCGAAACCTTGCTGGGCCGCAAGATCAGTTGCGAAACGCCGCCGACGCATCTGTTGCGTCCGGTGGAGCGCAAGCGCCCTTAAGCTGGAAAGCCTCAGGCCGAATTCCATTCGGCCAGGATGGGTTGGCGAACACGCGAGGCCTCGTGCGAAAAGGCCTCATGGAAAGTGAAGCTGCTGCCCGACATATCGACAAGGCGATGGGCCTGAGGCTGGGGTTGCGGCTGCCCCAGTGGCTGCTGCAAGTTCTCTGCATCGCCCCCGATAGGCGCTGCCGGCTGGCGCTTTCTGATCCGACCGTCGACCGAGCGGTACAGATTGACCACGCGCAAGCCAAAACGCGTCACCCCCCAGGCTTGGCTTGGCAGCGTAATGTCATTGAAGAACTTGTAAGAAGCACCGGTCAGCAACTTGCCAGCGGCCTGCAATCCGGCCCTTGCTTGGGAACTCAATAGACTGAAGCTTCGGACCGCCGGGCTTGCGGCGACTTCAACCGCCCGGGAAGCGCCCGTCGCCGCTATGCCTGCGCCCCCTAAACTGGCCGCGACACCCACCGCTGAAAAGGTCAGCGATGCCCAGTTCAGGACGTTGATTTGACTGGAGCGATCCCAGCCCATCTGATTGTCGACCGCCTCAACGCTCAGTGCGGCAATCCCCAACGTCCCACCTACCGAGGCCGCGCCTGAGGCTACCAACAGCGCGCTCTTGCCGGCAATGGTCAGTGCCGCGGCTTGAGCGCCGATGGCAGCGAGCAAGCCCGCGGTTGCAAGCCCAGCGGTGACCACCGACATGCCCAGTGCAACACCGGTCAGTGCCCACCGGGCCCATGTTGGAAAACTGAAGAGGCCGCTGGGGTCCGACCAATTCACCGGGTCACCGCCACAATAGGCGTAGCTGTTGATCCCGCCCTCGTCAAAAGGACTGAGGGGATCAGGAGAGAGAAACACCATGAGTTCGGGATCATAGGCACGGCGCCCATTACCCAGGTGATAGAGGTTGACCGGTACGTCCAGCCGTTCGCCATTGTATGCGGGCAGTTGCAGATGGACCATCGAAGGAGGCGTGCCATCTGCCAAGGCGATCCTGGCGTCACCGTAGGGCGCGTACTGCCGGCGCACCTGCTCCATGCCCGGCGCCACCACACCGCGGACACTGCCAGCGCCGTCATTGACCAGTAGTTGCTCGCGATTACCGTGATCACGGTAGGCCAGCACCTGGTCGCCGTCGCGCACGTAATGCACCCGTTTACTGCCCTCCACCAGCGTGTCGAGCCGATCCCCGGCATAGGCCAGCATCACGGGGGCTTCGTTGCCTCGCGCAGCAAGCACCTGGCGTGCCTCGCCGTCGTATTGATAGCTGTACCTGAGGGCGTCGACCTGCACACCAGTGAGCTGGTCAAAACCGTTGTACGCAAAGCTGCGGCTGGAGGTGCCCTGCTGCAAATTACCGGAGGCGTCATAGCTCAGGGTCTGGTTTTGCACCGGGTTAGTGTGGGTTACGCGCGTCAGGCAAGCAGGATCTTGACCCTGGAAAAAACGCTCGCTACGGTCGCTACCGCCATCGGTAAATGTCGTCTGCACTTCGGTCATATTATCGAGACCGTCGTAACTGAAATGCTGCTGCTTGATCGCCCGACCCAATCGATCCATCGGGAATTGCGTGCCGTCGCACACATAGGATTTGAGCCGCGAATAACCATCGTAAGTGAACGTCTCGCCCGTGACCACGGCGTCATTCGCATCTTTCAACGTGCGAGTGGCCAGCAGGCCATCGTCGTAATAGGTGCTGACGATGTTCTGCAGTAGCGCACCGAACTGATCCAGCTTACGTTCTGACTCACGCCCCCATGCGTCATAGACCACCGAGTCGGTAAGACGCATGAATTGGTAACTGAGGGTTCGCGCCGATGGGCGCCCCAGGCTGTCGTAAGCCTGGATCGTGCCGATAAAACCGGTGGTTGTCTGTTGGAGGCGTCCGAACAGGTCATATTTCAGGTCACTGCGCTGCCCATCCGCCGAGGTATGCCGCAACAGCCGCCCACCCGGTGAGTAGCTGGTCAGGCTAGTCAATGCCTGACTGCCCAGCGTCTGAACTTCCTTGGCGAGATAGCCGTTCTCGTCGTAACTCATCTCATGCTTGAGCCCGGCTGTAAGGGATTGTCGCATCGCGCCACTGATGGGGTCGTACTCAAGGTCTATCGGCGCATGCCCTGCCATCTGGACGCCCGTCAGTGTTTCCAGCTCGAGGTCATACCGGTACTCCTGGCGGTCACCGCGCGGCGAAGTCACCGCCACTGGCGCAACCTGGTTGGGCTTGTACTCCCAGGTCGTGGCTGTTGCGTTGCCACGCGCTTGGGAAATGACGCGGCCCAGGCTGTCGTATTCACGCGTGCCAACCAGCTTGCTGTCTACGGTGAGGGTGCGCACCATTGGCTCGCTGGTGCCAAGCGCATACGTCGTCAACCGCTCACGGGGCGGCGTTCCGTCGGAGGGGGTTTCCAGGCTGCGCACCACACGATCAAAAATGTCATAGGCGTATTCAGTCTTGGTCTTCCTGGCATCGATGCGCTCCGTGCAGCGGCCCAGCCCGTCATAAGTACGGGTTTCCACCACGATGCGCGCACCGCCAACGCTCACCCGCTCAACCCGGGCCGGTTGATTGTGTTCGTTGAACCAGGTTTCCAGTTGCGCGTCACCTTGCACCCCCGTCACCCGGCGGTTGAGGAGCGGGTCATATTCATCGATCAATACCCGACCATCGGGTTGAGTTACCGTCCACGGGTTGCCCCAGATGTTATAGGCGTGGCTGGTTTTCAATGTACGCGGCCCATCACCCAGATAATCCAGACGGGTTTGCTTCACGAGCCGCCCGAGTGCGTCGTACGCCCAGGACCCCAGGAGCCTGTCATTGTCCGCGATGCCATCAAGCGATTGCGCAGCAGAGAGCTGGCGTCCCATGCCATCGAAATACGTGAAGAGCACGGTGCCTTGTGCGTCCGTGGTGACCAAATGGGCCATCTTGGCCCCGGCCGAAAAGTGATAGGCATAACGACGTCGGGCCATCTGGGGCTTGCCTGGCGCGGCGGTTTCCGATGTCAGCCGCCCACTGACATCGTACGTCATCGCCAGGCTGCCGACGGCATCACGTGTCATGTCGAGCAGACGCTGATTGGTCAGTGACCACGTGCGCGCGGACTCGAGCCATTGACCAGGCTCACGCCCCTTCAAGCTCCGGACTTCGGTGATCGAGTCGCCATTGAAGGTGCAGGTGAAATCGGAGACCAGAGAGAGTTTGTCGATCGTCGTCGTGGAGCTTTTCAAGCGACCATGCAGGGCGGGGTTGGCGGCCGCAGAATGATAGGTATAAGACGTATGGGTGCCCCCTTCAAGGTTGATGGCAAGCGGCATGACGAAGTAGCCGCCCCCCGTTATCGAGACGTCGGTGTGGGAATGTTCAGTGGTCCGAGCCGCAGTGGTCGATCTGGCCGGGAAAAGCTTTTCCAGCTTCAGGTAACGTTGAAAGAGTCCATGGGGGTCGGCAGGGCATCTTCGGGGCTCGCCGGTCACCGGGTAATAAGTGTATTCGGTGCGTACGCCGGAGGCCTCGGTGCGGCTTAGTTCGTTGCCGAAGTCGTCAGTGGTGATACTGATCACTTCCGCCCGTGGGGGTTTGCCACCCTGGGGATACAGCTCAAAGGTCTTGGTGATGCGGCTCGGAAGTTGGAGATTGGCGGGCTGATTTGGAAACTGGACGCCCCGAACTTCATTGTAGACAGTCTCGGTTTTGACCTGGCTGCCATTGGCTAGCATTAATTCCTCTGTCATCAGGTGAACACGATTATAAGTGGCGCGGGTAGACCGCAGGGGCTTGCCATTATTATCAACGTAAGTTTCTTCCGCCCAATAAGCGTACTCGCTATCCACCCGATACAAATTATCCTGGCCCTGGCGGAAGCCGCCATTCAGAGGATATCCCGTGAAGTTACGGTTGGGACTGTAGTTATAGGAGCGGACGACAGAGGGCTGCCCGCGTCCGGGGTTTTGCTCCCAGTGGGTGACGACCGGAATATACAAACGGGCATCGTATTGAAGCCCATTGGGGTTATACCGAATTATCTCCTGCCCCCCCATGGGTGTCATAACCTGCGAAATAGCCACCATTGCGTCAGGCAACCTGAGGTACTGAAACGAATAGGCCTCACTTGCGACTGGCCCGGCCAAGTCATAAGGAACCGTGACCCTGGTCAGTTGGTTGTCGATATGAGTATATTCAAATCGCGTACGGGCATAACGATTACCATCAATTAGTGTATCGGCGGTTACCAGCGATCCGGCGGAATACTTCAACATCAACAGGTCGGTTTCTTTATCGTCAACAATGCTCTGCAATACGTTATTACCGCCATACCGGAAGGTCAGCCGCTCGCCATTTTCGAACTGGATGGCACTGATCTTATAGGGACCGGGAATGCTGAGGGGACGCAGGATTTCGACAGTGCCATCCTTGTAAATTACGTGCAGCGTATTTTGCGCAACCCGTTTTATGGTGAGGTCCTTCAACTTATGGTCGGTAATAACAGCATTGTCCCCTACGGAGGGCAGCCCTTGGGTTAGATATTGTTCACCGTTGAGTAGCGTAAGCTTGAAGCTGTTCGGGTCAAATTCGGTATTCGACAAGCTCCAGCCTTTACCGTAGCCACTGTTGCGGGTATCCATCATCGAGAACGCCAAGGCAATCTCTCGACTGACCTCTAACGGCCCTTTTGGGCTCAAGACTGCCAAACGAATCAGACACCCATACTGCCCGGTACGCAGGTCAACCGAACCGCCGAGGTGGGCGCTGAAATTAAACGCGTTCGAATAGATGTCCATAGGCCCGCCGCTTCACACTCAGAGAGGGGATGAAATGCCTGGAACGTCAGGGTTTTGAAGTGGCGCGCAGCACCATCACATTGTAATTGTCGGTCTCGGTCAGGTAATAGTGATGCGAGCAGCCGTAACTATCGACCATTGTCCAAATACTGGCCCCTTGTTGATCGGTGTTGGGGTTATTCAACCAGGCCTTGACTCGCGCAGCACGCATGATTGTATTGCGTTTGTTCGCAGGAATTAGTTCATTTCCCCCTGAAGATTTTTTCAGCAGGCTATTCATTGTGATGTTTCCAACAGTATTACCCCGTATGACACCGCCGATCTGTCTAATACCGTGCCCAATGTCCCGAGTGTAGTAAATATCAAAGTGATCCCCCTGAACAGATGGATCTTTTAATTTTACGGGATCAGTCGGAGGTATATTCTCGACAAATCTCAACCCAAGGGGTGGCGTCCAATAATAAATATCCACATCCACACCCTGCACTGAAAAGGCGTCGGTATCAGCCCAATGATCGAGCCGCTCAGCAGACAATGTATAGGGTTCTTTACACTTAACAGTGACAGATGATTGATAATTAACATTATCTCTCTCCATATTAGTTGTATATATTTTACGTCCCACCGTAATTTTTGCCATAAACTTCTGATTACCAGTTGATCTCAGATCACACCTCAGGTATCGCTTCTCATTTTCGAGCGGACCAATACCGGGCATCGGCTGAATAACAGGGTTAGAAGGGGCTGTCGCCATGCTGGGTTCCTCAAGCGCCCCCGACCACCGACCCATGTTAAATTCGTTCCTTTTTGTATCACAATACCATCCGGCCGGAATTGTCGCTTCTGGGTTTGTGGAATACTCAACCACCGTGGCACTTTCAAGCTCCGTCGCCTCAAAGGCTGCCAGCTCCCATATACCTTCAGCGTTTCTCCTCTCCTTTTGGACAATTATATTGACTTGACATTGCTGTTTGCCACCCAGATACACTTCACTATCAACTACATTGCCACCATCGCGAGGAAATTCAATATCAAACGTTTTTAAACGAACATTCGGATCTTCCGCTTTCATTTCCTTCTCCTTATCCAACATAGAGAACAGTTATCATCAACGCCACATCTTGTACCGGCCTGATGCAAGTAAGCGCTTTATAGAAGGGACCGCCTACTGTTAGAAATAACAGTTTTTCCGGAATTTTCAGGTCAAAAGGAAATAGCGATTTCCTGCTTTATCGCCAGGCTGAATATAAATGTGAAAGTGGGCTTGTGGGGGAGCAAGCAAGCCTGCACATTTGGTTTCAGCATTTTCAAATCCAGGAGGAACACATGAACCAGGCCGACTACCTCATCATCGGCGGTGGCATCGCCGGCGCATCCGCCGGCTACTGGCTGTCACACCATGCGCGCGTCATCGTGCTGGAACGCGAGTCGATGCCGGGTTACCACTCCACCGGCCGTTCCGCCGCCCTGTACATCGCCGCCTATGGCACGCCCCAGGTCCGCGCGCTGACGCTGGGCAGTCGCGCCTTCTTCGATCAGCCGCCCGCAGGCTTTGCCGAACACCCCTTGCTCACCCCACGGGGCGAATTGCTGGTGGACTTGATTGGCGACCCCGGTGAGTTGCAGCGCCAGTACCTGAGTGCCAAAGCCCTTGTGCCAGAAACGCGACTGCTCGACGTCGAGGAGTCGATGGCCATGATGCCGATCCTGCGCCGGGAAAAAGTCCATGGCGGGATCTACGACCCGACCGTGTGTGACATCGATACCGATGCGCTCTATCAAGGTTACCTGCGCGGCATTCGGCGCAATGGCGGAGAAATCCACACCGACAGTGAGGTGCAGAAACTGACCCGTGACGCTCAAGGACTCTGGCAGGTGCGCACGGCCCAACAGCACTTCAGCGCCCCGGTGATCATCAACGCCGCCGGTGCCTGGGCCGATCACATCGGCGAGTTGGCCGGCGCTCAGAAAATCGGCCTGCAACCCAAACGTCGCAGCGCGTTCGTCTTCTCTCCACCCGCCGAGCTGAACATCCACGCATGGCCGGAGCTGGCGGCCCTCGACGGTTCGTTCTATATGAAACCCGACGCCGGCATGTTCCTCGGCTCACCGGCCAATGCCGACCCGGTGGAGCCCCACGATGTGCAACCGGAAGAGCTGGACATCGCCACGGGCATCTATCACATCGAGGAAGCCACCACCCTGAGTATCCGCCGGCCTGCGCGGACCTGGGCCGGGCTGCGCAGTTTCGTCAGCGATGGTGATCTGGTCTGCGGGTTCGATCCACAAGTGGAGGGATTGTTCTGGATTGCGGCTCAGGGCGGCTACGGGATCCAGACGTCTCCGGCGATGGGCCAGGCCAGTGCGGCGCTGGTGCGCGGCAAGCCGTTGCCGGATGCATTGGCGGCGTTCGGGTTGACCGAAGCGATGCTGTCGCCCCACCGGCTGCACACCTCGACCTGACCTGTGTGGCGGGGGAGCTTGCTGTGGGGAGGGAGCTCCCTCCCCACAGCAAGCCCCTCGCCACACGTTATTTCCAGCGGTCAGCGGCTGCGTGATCGCTGTCGCGCCCTTCCACCCAGCGTGGCCCTTCGCTGGTATTTTCCTTCTTCCAGAACGGAGCGCGCGTCTTCAGGTAGTCCATCACAAAGGCGCAGGCATCGAACGCGGCCTGACGATGGGCACTGGCCGCCGCAACAAACACGATCGGCTCACCCGGCTCCAGGGCGCCAATGCGATGCAACACTTCCAGCTTGAGCAGCGGCCAGCGTTGCTCGGCCTCCACGGCGATTTTGCCGAGGGCCTTTTCAGTCATGCCCGGGTAGTGTTCGAGGAACATCCCCGCCACATCCAGGCCATCATTGAAGTCGCGCACATAGCCGACAAAACTCACCACCGCGCCTACGCCCACATTGGCCGCATGCATCGCATTGACCTCGGCGCCGGGATCAAACGCCTCGGCCTGCACCCGAATCGCCATGGTCAGCCTCCGGTCACGGGCGGGAAGAATGCCACTTCGTCGCCAGCCTGCAGCGGCTCATCAAGGTCGCACAATTCCTGGTTACGAGCGCACATCAGGCTGGCCTCATTGAGCACTGCGAATTCCGGGTCACCGGCCAATGCCTGGCGTACAGCGTCGACCGACGCGAAATCGCCTTCCATCTCCAGGGAGTCCAGGCCAATCGCCTCGCTGTAGCGCGCAAAAAACAGTACGTTGATGCTCATGCCTGGTCCGCCTTGAAATGCCCGCTCTTGCCGCCGAATTTCTCCAGCAGCCGAATGGTTTCGATGGTCATGCCACGGTCCACTGCCTTGCACATGTCGTAGATCGTCAGGGCGGCAACACTGGCCGCGGTCAGCGCTTCCATCTCCACGCCGGTCTGCCCGGAGAGTTTGCAGCGGGCGACGATGCGCACCGCGTCCAGGCCATCGGCACTGAGCTCGACCTTGACCCCGGTGAGCATCAACGGGTGGCACAGGGGAATGAGATCACTGGTTTTTTTTGCGGCCTGGATCCCGGCGATACGGGCCACGGCAAACACGTCGCCCTTGGGGTGGGCGCCGTCGACAATCATTTTCAGGGTCTCGGGCAACATGCGCACCCGCGCTTCGGCCACGGCTTCACGGAACGTCACGGCTTTTTCAGTGACGTCGACCATGTGGGCGCGACCTTGGGAATCGAGATGAGTCAGCACAGGGATACTCCTGATCAGGAGCCCCGATTGTAAACCCAACGCCGATCAAATGTGGGAGCTGGCTTTTGTGGGAGTCGGGCTTGCCCGCGATGCAGGCACCTCGGTATGTCAGTTACACCGAGGTGATGCTATCGCAGGCAAGCCAGCTCCCACATTGACCGTGGTTACAGGTGAGATTCGGCGTATTCGGCCAGAATCGAGCGAGGGACGCCTTGCAGCGCAATGTGCACGCCGTTCGGGAAGTCCTTGAAGCGTTCCGTCAGGTAAGTCAGCCCGGAGCTGGTCGCGGACAGGTAAGGGGTGTCGATCTGTGCCAGGTTGCCCAGGCACACCACTTTGGAACCGGCGCCGGCACGGGTGATGATGGTTTTCATCTGGTGCGGCGTGAGGTTCTGGCATTCATCGATCAAAATCAGGCTCTGCTGGAAGCTGCGACCTCGAATGTAGTTGAGGGATTTGAACTGCAACGGCACTTTGCTGAGGATGTAATCGACGCTGCCATGGGTGTTTTCGTCATCCATGTGCAAGGCTTCGAGGTTGTCGGTGATCGCCCCCAGCCACGGCTCCATTTTTTCCGCTTCGGTGCCGGGCAGGAAACCGATTTCCTGGTCCAGGCCCTGCACGCTGCGGGTGGCGATGATGCGGCGATAGCGTTTGGTAACCATGGTCTGTTCGATGGCGGCGGCCAGGGCGAGGATGGTTTTCCCCGAACCTGCGGCGCCGGTCAGGTTGACCAGGTGGATGTCCGGATCAAGCAAGGCATACAGCGCCAGGCTCTGGTAGATATCACGCGGTTTCAGGCCCCAGGCTTCCTGGTGCAACAGGGGTTCCTGATGCAGGTCGAGGATCAGCAGCTTGTCGACCTGGATCTCTTTGATCCAGCCCACAAAACCCTGTTCGTCGATGATGAATTCGTTGATGTGCACAGCCGGCAGGTTGTCGATCAGCTGTACCTGGTGCCAGGTGCGGCCATGGTCCTGACGGGTTTCGACCTTGCTGACGCGATCCCAGAACGAGCCGGTCATGGTGTGATAACCACGAGACAGCATCGACACGTCGTCAACCAGTTGGTCGGTACTGTAGTCCTCGGCAGCGATCCCACATGCTCGTGCCTTGAGGCGCATATTGATGTCTTTGGTCACCAGCACCAGGCGCAGGTCCTTGTCGCGTGCGTGCAGGTCGATCAATTGGTTGATGATTTTGTTGTCGTTCAGATTTTCCGGCAGCAGGCTGTTGGGCTCGCTGCGCTTGCTCATCAGAATCGACAGCAAGCCCTTGGGCCCGCTTTTGCCACGCTGGATCGGTACGCCCACCTCGACGTCGTCGGGGGAGGCTTCGCCGAGGGTCTTGTCGATCAGGCGGATGGCCTGGCGGCATTCGGCGGCAACGCTGTGGTGCCCGCTTTTGAGTTTGTCGAGCTCCTCAAGCACGATCATCGGGATGGCGACGTGGTGTTCTTCGAAGTTGAGCAGTGCGTTTGGATCGTGAATCAGTACATTGGTATCAAGCACATAAAGGATTGGCTGGTCGGAAGAAGGGTTACGTCCATGATCATCCATACTCGGTCACCTTTGTGGGAGCCAGTCGACGCAATACCGCGACAGTGCTGCGCCTCGATTCGACCGTCGAACGCACTTGAGGGGCGTCAAGTGCGGTGCACACAAGAGGTGTCTTGGAAGACGCCACCTGTGTTGCAGGTTTCGGCTGTCTGTCTTCGTAATACCGCAAAACACATGACAGGAAAAAGCACTTTGACGCTTTTTTGAAGTTTATTTTTCAGGATGACGAATAGCACTAGGCGCGCCGGCATTGCACCGTTAAAGTCGGAAGTCCGCCTGTGTCGAAATACCTCCCAAATTCCCCCCTGAAAAACCTCAGCCCCAACAGGGCCGGGCTTTTCGTGCTTTTTCAGCGAAACGCTTCGCGGCAATCCTGCCAGCCGAGTCCACTTTCTGCCGTGGCGTGTAAAAGCCAGGGTAAAGCGATGCGCGCCTTGTCCTGGGTGTCGTGGAAGACGATCACCCCGCGCCGCCACAACAGCATCAGTGTGAGCACGCGGTTCGCCGACTCATCAGCCTTGAGCTTGCCGGGTTCGTCTTCCGAGTCGATGTCCCACAAGGCCACTTGCAGCCCTTGTGACTGGAAAAATCCCTGGCTGTCGGACCGGCGCTGACCGTACGGCGGGCGGAACAGCGGCAGGTAGTTTTCCGGCATCAGGTTTTGCGCCAGGGAGGCGCTGCGGGTGATGGACGACTGCCAGTCGACCCAGTGGCTATGGGAGCGGTACTGCCAGCCCTGGATGCCGACGCACTGGCCCTGGTACAGCGCCTGCACATCGGTGGCCGAACTTTTCTCGACGCGGGTTTGCAGGCTGTTGCCCAGCACGAAGAAGAGGCTGTGCATTTTCTGTTTGCGCAGGTAGTCGGCGAGCCAGTCGGTATTGCCGCTGACCGGGGACGGTCCGCTGTCGAAGGTCAGCAGGAACATCCGGTCGTTGAGTTCGTCGCCGTTGCGTTCGTGATCACCGAAGCGCGCGATTTCGCTGCTGATCTGGGGGAACAGGGCGGCCTTGCGCAACTGTTCATCCAGGTAGCGCTCGTGGAATGCGCGGCTGGGGCCGGCCCAGCCTATATAGAAGGAGTTGTCGCTGACTTCGAATTTGGCGGCTTGTTCGCGCAGGTCGTCCATGTTTTCCACCAGGTAGCAGAAGGAGGCGTCCTGTTCGCAGCTCTGTTGGGCGAAGGTGTAGTTTTCCAGTAGCCGTTGCCAGAGTTGGCGGCGCAGGTCGTCGATCGAGGCCTGGTTGATGATCTTCAGGCCCAGGCGCTGCTTGAGGGCGGGTTCGTCGAGGGATTCGCTGGCGAGCAGGGTGTGGGCGAACATCAGGATTTCTGCACGTGAGGCGACGTCGAACAGGGCGGGGCTGCTGAGGCGTTCGGGCCAGGTGCCGCGGTCCAGGGTCGCGACATCCACGGGGGCGGCTTGGGCGCCCAGGCAGATGAGCCAGGCTGACAGTAAAAGCGCAATTCGCACGAAGGGTCTCCCTTTCCAGAGTCGTCGGGCACTATAGCCGATCGTGTGGGGGCGCTATTGGGTTGGTGTGTATATGCGTTATTTGAGTGATGGCTTGTATCGGTTCCGCTCTTACAGCGGCTCACTTTTGAACGCTTTTGCAAAGTGACTCGCTGTAAGAGCGAAACCATAAGCCGCCGTAACCGCAGAAACGGATATGCCCCCCAACGACCGCACAGCTATCTATCACCATCATAGGTGGAGTCAAACCGCCCTACCCCCTAGAATCCCCCCACGATTAAAGGAGACGACTTCATGCTGACGGTGATTTCCCCCGCCAAAACCCTCGATTTCGAGTCAAAGCCGGTCACCCCGCGCTTCACCCAGCCGCAATACCTCGACCACTCCCAGGAGCTGATCGAACAACTGCGCGAACTCAGCCCGGCGCAAATCAGCGAACTGATGCACGTCTCCGACAAAATCGGCGGCCTCAACGCCGCACGCTTCGGCGGCTGGACCCCCGCCTTCACCCCCGCCAACGCCAAACAAGCCCTGCTGGCATTCAAGGGCGACGTCTACACCGGCCTCAACGCCGAAACCCTCAAGGACGCCGACTTCACCTACGCCCAGGACCACCTGCGCATGCTCTCCGGCCTGTACGGCCTGCTGCGGCCGCTGGACCTGATGATGCCGTACCGCCTCGAAATGGGCACCAAACTGCCCAACGCCCGTGGCAAGGACCTGTACGCTTTCTGGGGCACCCGCATCAGCGAGTGGCTCAACGAAGCCCTGGCCGAACAAGGCGATGACGTGCTGCTCAACCTCGCGTCCAACGAGTACTTCTCGGCAGTCAAACGCCCGGCATTGAATGCGCGAATCATCAACACCGAGTTCAAGGACCTGAAAAACGGCCAGTACAAGATCATCAGCTTCTACGCCAAGAAGGCCCGGGGCATGATGAGCCGCTTTGTGATTGAAGAACGCATCAACGACCCGGCCAGGCTCAAGGAGTTTGACGTGCAGGGTTATCGCTTCAATGCGGAGCAGTCGAAGCCGGATAACCTGGTGTTCCTGCGGGATCACGCACCGGAATAACTCAGTCTTTCTGAAACCGGAACCCCGTGGCGAGGGAGCTTGCTCCCGCTGGGCTGCGCAGCGGCCCCAAAAAAGCCAGGGCCGCTTCGCGCCCCAGCGGGAGCAAGCTCCCTCGCCACAACAATTCCCTCGAATAAACCCTTCTTCAGCTCGAATAATCGTCATTTATTTGGCGTCAAAAATAATTCTTCAGATTCCCTAACATTTATTTCACTCGACATTCGTCAATTTTTTTCGTAGTGGCACCACTTTTTTAAAACAGTAGTGGCACAAAACTATTTACCCCTCGCAACTCCCCGCAACTACTGGCCTAAATAGCAAGTGCTATCAGAATAGTACTAGTGCCATCTTTCCTAATATTTCAAGAAATTTCAGGAAACAGGATGAGTGGACAGGAACTATGTCCTAAAGCACCGCTCATACCACCGGTAACGATTATCTCTGAAGATGTAAGAGATGACTTACGTGGCGACCAACGGAAGTAGCAAAGTTGTCATATAACTTTGACTCAATGGTCAAATCATCAACTGATTAGTTGAAGGCGGACGCAAAGGTTTCACTACTTTCTCCGACAAGGCCAAGGCTGAGCTCACCTGTATGGGTCAGTGAGACAACCCAAGCCGTTGATATATAAGGGCTAAAAGCCCCTGTCAACGCCTTGCGGCACTGGCGCCAGGCCCTTCCCCAGGAAGGCTGGCTGCATTTCAGGGCAAGCCCCAACAATAAGGCCAAGTTGCGCACAACTTGAGTGAATTAGTTAGTCACTCGACTTTTAGTATGCCTGCACTGGATATACCGACGTTTATTCGTCGCACTTCCCAGTGCCTGGGTGACGCTTCAAAACATGAACTCCGGCCATCTAGTGGCACGATTAACAATGAGGTAAATGCGATGCGCATCAGCATATTTGGTTTGGGTTACGTCGGCGCGGTATGTGCCGGTTGCCTGTCTGCACGGGGCCATGAGGTCGTTGGCGTAGACATCTCCAAGGAAAAGATCGACCTGATCAACGCGGGTAAATCCCCCATCGTTGAACCGGGTCTGGGCGAGCTGTTAAGCCAGGGCGTTCAAACCGGCCGACTGCGCGGCACCACCAATTTCGCCGAGGCAATCCGTGATACCGACCTGTCGATGATTTGCGTCGGCACGCCGAGCAAGAAGAACGGCGACCTGGAACTCAACTACATCGAATCGGTGTGCCGCGAGATCGGTTTTGTCCTGCGTGACAAGACCTCCCGTCACACCATCGTGGTCCGCAGCACCGTGCTGCCAGGTACCGTGGCCAATGTGGTGATTCCGATTCTCGAAGACTGCTCGGGCAAGAAAGCCGGCGTCGACTTCGGCGTCGCCGTAAACCCTGAGTTCCTGCGTGAAAGCACCGCCATCGCCGACTACGACCTGCCGCCGATGACCGTCATCGGTGAATTCGACACCGCTTCCGGCGATGTCCTGCAGTCGCTGTACGAAGAACTCGACGCGCCGATCATCCGCAAGGACATCGCCGTCGCCGAGATGATCAAGTACACCTGCAACGTCTGGCATGCGACCAAAGTGACCTTCGCCAACGAGATCGGCAACATCGCCAAGGCGGTAGGTGTCGACGGTCGCGAAGTGATGGAAGTGGTCTGCCAGGACAAGACCCTCAACCTGTCCCAGTACTACATGCGCCCAGGCTTTGCCTTCGGCGGTTCCTGCCTGCCCAAGGACGTGCGCGCCCTGACGTACCGCGCCGGCTCCCTCGACGTGGATGCGCCGCTGCTCAACTCGCTGATGCGCAGCAACGAGTCCCAGGTGCAAAACGCTTTCGACATCGTTTCCAGCCACGACAAACGCAAAGTCGCCCTGCTGGGCCTGAGCTTCAAGGCCGGCACCGATGACCTGCGCGAAAGCCCGCTGGTGGAACTGGCAGAGATGCTGATCGGCAAGGGTTTCGACCTGAGCATCTACGACAGCAACGTCGAATACGCTCGCGTGCACGGCGCCAACAAGGACTACATCGAAGGCAAGATCCCTCACGTGTCGTCCCTGCTCAACTCGGACTTCGACGAAGTGATCAACAACTCCGACGTGATCATCCTGGGCAACCGCGATGAGAAGTTCCGTGCCCTGGCGCACAACGCACCCCACGGCAAGCAAGTGGTCGACCTGGTGGGCTTCATGTCCAAGGCCACCAGCGTGAGCGGCCGTACCGAAGGCATTTGCTGGTAACAGCAACGGCAAGTTTCAAGCGGCAAGCGTCCTGATCCCCGGCGCTTGCTGCTTGAAGCCTACTTCACCTGCGGAATGACGCCTATGTCCAAGTTAAAACACGTACTCCTCCAATCTGCCGGCTGGCTGTTTTTCCTGAGCCTGCTGATGGGACTCGCCCTGCTGTTGCCGGCGAGTACGTTCGACTCAGAGTCGAAGAATTTTATTTTCCTGATTGGCGCCGTCGGTATCTGGCGCTACTCGATGGGTGCTACGCATTTCTTTCGCGGCATGCTGTTCCTGTACGTGGTCTACCCGCACCTGCGGCGCAAAGTGCGCAAGCTGGGCAAGGCAGCAGACCCGTCCCACGTATTCCTGATGGTTACCAGCTTTCGGATCGACGCGCTGACCACGGCCCAGGTCTACAGCTCGGTGATCCGCGAGGCCATCGAATGTGGCTTCCCTACCACCGTGGTCTGCTCCCTGGTGGAAATGTCCGATGAGCTGCTGGTCAAGAGCCTGTGGGCCAGGATGAACCCGCCCGACCACGTCAAGCTGGACTTCGTGCGCATCGCCGGTACCGGCAAGCGTGACGGCCTGGCCTTCGGTTTTCGCGCCATCTCCCGCCACCTGCCGGACGACCGTGCCGTAGTGGCCGTGATCGATGGCGACACCGTGCTCGCCGAGGGCGTAGTGCGCAAGACCGTGCCGTGGTTCCAGCTGTTCGGCAATGTCGGCGGCCTGACCACCAACGAGTTCTGCGAGGTGCGCGGCGGCTACATCATGAGCGAGTGGCACAAGCTGCGCTTCGCCCAGCGCCACATCAACATGTGCTCCATGGCCCTGTCCAAACGCGTGCTGACCATGACCGGTCGCATGTCGGTGTTCCGCGCCAACGTGGTCACCGACCCGGGCTTTATCGCCGACGTGGAAAGCGACTCGCTGCAACACTGGCGCCTGGGCCGCTTCAAGTTTTTGACCGGTGACGACAAGTCCAGCTGGTTCAGCCTGATGCGCCTGGGCTACGACACTTTCTACGTACCGGACGCCGCGATCCACACCGTGGAACACCCACCGGAAAAGAGCTTTATCAAGGCCAGCCGCAAACTGATGTTCCGCTGGTACGGCAACAACCTGCGCCAGAACTCACGTGCCCTGGGCCTGGGTATGCGTCGCCTGGGCCTGTTCACCAGCATCGTGCTGTTTGATCAACGCGTGTCGATGTGGACCTCCCTGCTGGGGCTGACCGTGGCGATCATCGCCACCTTCAAATACGGCGGCGCGTTCATCCTCGCCTACCTGCTGTGGATCGGCATCACCCGCCTGATTCTGACCCTGCTGCTGTCGTGCTCCGGCCACAAGATCGGCCCGGCTTACCCGGTGATTCTCTATTACAACCAGATCATGGGCGCGCTGGTGAAGATCTACGTGTTCTTCCGCCTTGATCAACAGTCCTGGACCCGCCAGGACACCAAACTGACCCGCGATTTGGCCAGCTTTCAACGTTGGTTCAACACCTGGTCGTCTCGGACCATGACCTTCTCCGCCGGCAGCATTTTCGTCGCCGTGTTGCTGATGATGGTTTGACCCTGCCAAGCCTGAATTAACTAGGAACTAAACACCATGAATAGCCCAGTAAACGCCAACGTTGTCCACGAATCCGAAGCCCAGCGCCAACACGCCCGGGTCAAAATCCCGGCCAAGCTGCGCTTCTTCGGCGCCGATCAAACACCGATGGAAGTGCGGGTGATCGACCTGTCCGCCGGCGGCCTGGCCTTCAACGCCCCGCAGCAGCCGCTGAAAGTCGGCGATGTGCACAAGGGTCGCTTGCAGTTCGTGATCGACAACCTGGGCCTGGCGATGGACGTCGAGCTGCAGATTCGCTCCTACGACCGCCAGACCGGCCGCACCGGTTGCCAGTTCCAGAACCTCGATGCACAAGACATCTCCACCCTGCGCCACCTGATCACCTCGCACCTGGCCGGTGACATCGTGACCATGGGTGACGTGCTGGCAACCCTGCAACGCGACAACTTCACCAAGGCGCGCAAGGTCAAGGACGGCGGCAGCAACATGAGCGTCGGTGGCCGCCTGCGGGCCGTGACTTTCAGCCTCGGGATCTTCGTGGTGGGCCTGGCGGCATTCGGCTTCGTGGTCAAATCGGTGTACGGCATGTACTTCGTCAGCCACGCCACCTCCGGCCTGGTGAGCGTGCCCGGGATGAACGTGACCATGCCCCGCGATGGCACCGTGCAAAGCCTGATCAAAGGCGATGCGGTCGCCGCCAAAGGCGCGCCATTGGCAACCTTCAGCACCAGCATGCTCGACGTGCTCAAGGGCCATCTGGACGAAGACCAGCTGCAACCGGCCAAGGTCGAAGAGCTGTTCGGCAAGCAAATGACCGGAACCCTCACCTCCCCTTGCGACTGCGTCGTGGCCCAGCAACTGGTCGCCGACGGTCAGTACGCCAGCAAGGGCGACGTGATCTTCCAACTGGTGCCACGCGGCAGCCAGGCCAACGTTGATGCGCGCTTCTCCTATCGCCAGTTTGCCGACGTTCGCCCGGGCACCCGCGTGAACTTCCAGGTAGCGGATGAAGAGCAGGTACGCACCGGCACCATCGTCAGCAGCACCAGCCTGAACAGCAGCGAAATGTCCTCCGACATCCGCGTGCAGATCAAACCCGACGCCCCGCTGGACAGCACCTACGCCGGTCGCCCGGTTGAAGTGACCAGCGATCGCGGCCCGTCCCTGAACTGGCTGATCGACAAAGCCATGGCCAACGGTCTGTAAGCAGAGGACATGCCTGTGATGACTCTCTCAAAAACACCGCAATCCCTGTGGGAGCGGGCTTGCTCGCGAAAGCAGTGTGTCAGCCAACACATGCATCAACTGACAGGGCCCCTTCGCGAGCAAGCCCGCTCCCACATGGGAACTGCGGCGTTGCTGGCTGTTGCGGTCAGCCTCGCCGGTTGCGCCGGCCTGCCCGACCAACGCCTGGCCAATGAAGCGCTGAAACGTGGCGACACCGTCACTGCCCAGCAGAACTACCAGCAGCTCGCGGATTTGGGCTACAGCGAGGCCCAAGTGGGCCTGGCGGATATCCAGGTCGGCACCCGCGACCCCGAGCAAATCAAGCAGGCCGAAGCGACGTACCGCGCGGCCGCCGATACCTCGCCCCGTGCCCAGGCACGCCTGGGCCGCCTGCTGGTAGCCAAGCCCGGCGCGACCGAAGCCGAACACCATGAAGCCGAAGGCCTGTTGAAAAAAGCCTTTGCCAATGGCGAAGGCAACACCCTGATCCCGCTGGCAATGCTCTACCTGCAATACCCGCACAGTTTCCCGAACATCAACGCCCAGCAGCAGATCAGCAAATGGCGCGCCTCGGGTTACCCGGAAGCCGGTCTCGCCCAGGTGCTGCTGTATCGCACCCAAGACACCTACGACCAGCACCTGGATGAAGTGGAAAGCATCTGCAAGGCCGCGCTGAACACCACCGATATCTGCTATGTCGAACTGGCCACGGTCTACCAGAAAAAAGCCGAGCCGGAAAAACAGGCCGACCTGCTCAAGCAGATGGAAGCCGGCTACAGCCGCGGCACCGTCACCGCCCAACGGGTCGACAGCGTGGCTCGTGTACTGGGTGATGCAAGCCTGGGCAAGACCGACGAAAAAACCGCCCAGGCCCTGCTGGAAAAAATTGCCCCCGGCTACCCGGCCTCCTGGGTCAGCCTGGCGCAACTGCTCTACGACTTCCCGGAACTGGGCGACGTCGACCAGATGATGAAGTACCTCGACAACGGCCGCGCCGCCGACCAGCCCCGCGCCGAACTGTTGCTGGGCAAGCTCTACTACGAAGGCAAGTGGGTTCCGGCTGACGCCAAGGCCGCCGAAGAGCACTTCCAGAAAGCCGTCGGCCGCGAAGTCGCCGCCGACTACTACCTCGGCCAGATCTACCGCCGTGGCTACCTGGGCAAGGTCTATTCGCAAAAGGCCCTGGACCATCTGTTGACCGCTGCGCGCAACGGCCAGAACAGCGCCGACTTCGCGATTGCCCAGCTGTTTTCCCAAGGCAAGGGCACCAAGCCCGACCCGCTTAACGCCTATGTCTTCAGCCAGTTGGCCAAGGCCCAGGACACGCCGGAAGCCAACGACCTGGCGACCCAGCTCGAAGCGCCGCTGACCCCGGAACAACGCGCCGAAGGCCAACGCCTGGTGCAACAGGAGCTGGCCGTGCGCGGCACCCTGGCCCAAAGCACGCTGCAATTGCACGCCCTGCAAGAAGAAGACGGCGAGGAATCCCTATGAAGCTCAACCCATTCGTCAAGGCCGGTATCGGCCTGACCTTCGCCCTGCTGTGGTCGTGCCCGACCCTGGCGGCGCTGACCGAAGCCAAGAACTTCGGCCTGGAAGTCAAAGTCACCGGCCAGTCCGAAGATGACCGCGACCTGGGCACCCAGAAAGGCGGCGACGTCAACGGCATCGGCCTTGACCTGCGCCCGTGGATCTACGGTGAAAGCGGCAACTGGAGCGCCTACGCCATGGGCCAGGCCGTGACCTCCAGCGACATCATCGAGACCGACACCCTGCAACAGTCCTCGGATGACGCCACTCAACAGACCAGCAATGACGACCGCAAGAGCAAGAAGAACTACCTGGCGATGCGCGAGTTCTGGGTCGCCTATGGCGGCTTCACGCCCTACCCCGGCGAGATCCTCAAGCTCGGTCGCCAACGCCTGCGCAATGACGACGGCCAATGGCGCGACACCAATATCGAAGCGCTGAACTGGACCTTCGACACCACCTTGCTCAAGGCCAATGTCGGCGTCGCCGAGCGCTTCAGCGAATACCGCACCGACCTCAAGGAACTGTCGCCCAAGGACAAGGACCGTCAGCACCTGTACGCCGACGCCGCCTATCAGTGGACGCCAGGCCAGTGGATCGGCCTGCGCGCTCACCACACCCATGATGACGGCAAGCTCGACTACCCGGAACCGGGCGTGGCCACCGACTCGCTGGACAAGCGCGAGAACGGCGACCTGACCTGGCTCGGCATCGAAGCCAACAGCGATGCCTATAACTGGCGCAACACCAACACCGTCAACTACTGGGCGAGCGTCACCGGCATGCAGGGCGACCGCGACACGGTCAACGCCTTGAACGCCGACGGCACCCGCCCCGCCAATGCCAAACGCAGCGATGACGTGAATGGCTGGGCCACCGACCTGGGTGTGCGCCTGCGCCTCGACCCGCAGTGGCAAGTGGGCGCGGCCTACTCCCGCGCCAGTGCCGAATACGAGCAGAACGGCCTGCAAAGCAACCGTTCGAACTGGACCGGTACCCAGTCCCGCGTCCACCGCTTCGGCGAAGCGTTTCGCGGCGAGATGAACAACATGCAGTCCATGAGCCTGTTCGGTTCCTGGCAGTTGCGCGAGGACTATGACGCAAGCCTTGTGTACCACAAGTTCTGGCGCGTAGACGGCAACAAGCCGGTGGGCAGCAACGGCATCGATGCCGTGCAGAACAACACCGATGACGTGACCGGCGCGATCCTGTCCAGCACGTCCCTGCCGCTTGAAGACGGCAAGAAAGATCTCGGCCAGGAGATGGACCTGGTGGTCACCAAGTACTTCAAGAAAGGCCTGCTGCCGG
This sequence comes from Pseudomonas sp. W2I6, assembly GCF_030815935.1. Lineage (NCBI taxonomy): Bacteria > Pseudomonadati > Pseudomonadota > Gammaproteobacteria > Pseudomonadales > Pseudomonadaceae > Pseudomonas > Pseudomonas sp. W2I6. Next base: position 5,039,984 of record NZ_JAUSXJ010000001.1, read on the forward strand.
CCGGGCTCAGCCAGTCGATCGACGAGCCGTCGGCCCTGGTGCGCTTCCGTGCAGGCGTGTTCAAGCCGGGCGACGCCTATGGCAGCCAGGTCGACTCGTACATGCATCGCGCCTTTGTCGACGTGATCTGGAAGTTCTGATGGGAGCCTGCGCAATGAAGTCTCAAAGCCTGCTCGTCGCGGCCATGCTGCTGGCCAGCGCCTCGGCCTTCGCCGACAAAGCGCCGACCATCGCCAAAGAGCTGCAACAGGCCAAGACCTACACCATCTCCAGCCCGCCGACCGAGCCGCTGGAGATGGCCAAGCCTGCGCTGCCGGACGTGTCCGGCTACACCGCGGCCAATATCGCGAAAAAGATCGTGCGTACCAAGCCAGGCAAAATCAGCATCCGCCGGATGATGCAGGAAGACGCCCTGAAGGACTTCATCGGCGGCGACAACAAGATGGCCGAATGGGTAGTGCGCCAGCACGGCATTCCCCAGGCGATCTTTGTCGACGACGGCTACATGAACCTCAAGGACCTGCTGAAGAAAGTGCCCAAGCAGTACTTCAGCGAAACCTCGCCGGGGGTGTTCCTGGCCAAGTTGCCGATCGTGGTGGGCCGTAAAGGCATCCTCGAAATCGACAAGCAGACTCAAGAGCTGCGCCTGTCCCAGGAAGCCGGTTCGTTCCTGATCAACGACGGCCAGCTGTTCGTACGTGACACCAGAATCACCGGCTGGCGCGAGAAGACCAACGGCCCGGCGACCTTCCAGTCGCCCAAGGAATTCCGCCCGTTCCTGCTGGCCTGGGGCGGCACCGAGACCTACATCGCCAATAGCAAGATGGCCAGTTTCGGCTACGCCAACAGTAAGTCGTATGGCGTGAGTATTTCCCAGTACACGCCGAACATGGCCAAGGTGCTCAAGCGCCCCGAGCCGACGGGCTGGATCGTCGACTCCGAGTTCTCGGACATGTGGTACGGCTTCTACTGCTACGAAACCACCGGCTTTGTGCTCAAGGGCAATACCTACAAGGACAACATCGTCTACGGCATTGACCCCCACGACCGTTCACACGGCCTGATCATCACCGACAACACCGTCTACGGCACGAAGAAGAAGCACGGCATCATCATTTCCCGGGAAGTGAACGACAGCTTCATCTTCAACAACCGCAGCTTCGACAACAAGCTCTCGGGCCTGGTGATCGACCGTAACAGCGTCAACAACCTGATCGCCGACAACGAGATCTACCGCAACCACACCGACGGCATCACCCTCTATGAGAGCGGCGATAACCTGCTGTGGGGCAACAAGGTGATCAGCAACCGTCGCCACGGCATCCGCGTGCGTAACAGCGTGAACATTCGCCTGTACGAGAACATTGCCATGGCCAACGGGCTGACCGGCGTGTACGGCCACATCAAGGATTTGACCGACACCGACCGCGACATCGCCCTCGACCCGTTCGACACCAAGGTCTCGCTGATCGTGGTCGGCGGTGAACTGGCCGCCAACGGCAGCGGGCCGCTGTCCATCGACTCGCCGTTGAGCATCGAGCTGTACCGCGTGTCGATGCTTGCGCCGACCAAATCCAGTGGCATCAGCTTCTCGGGCGTTCTTGGCGATCGCCAGGAAGAGATCCTCGACTTGCTGGTACGCCAGAAGAAAGCCGTGCTGATCGACCCTGTCGAACGCCAGACCGAAATGCAGGACTGAGGATGACCTTTATGCACCCACACATGATCAAACTGCTCAGCCTTTCGGGTTTGACCCTCGGCCTGCTCGCGGCCAGCCAGGGCGTGCGCGCCGACGAAATCAAGGCGCCAACCTTCACCGCCGAACCGTGCTGCAGCCTGTGCCCGGCCGCCCACGACGCGAAGAACTACACCACCCGCTACCAGCAGAACTTCACCACCCTGGTGCAAGCCCAGGGCGATTGGCTGTTCCGGACCCAGGAAGACCTGCGCACCGAATTCGACACCAGCCCCGCCGGCTACAAACGCATGCAGCAGCTGCACGATGCGTTCAAGAGCAAGGGCGTGGAACTGGTGGTGGTCTACCAGCCGACCCGTGGCTTGGTGAACCGCAACAAGCTCAACCCTGAAGAGAAAGCCAGGTTCGATTTCGACAAGGCCCTGGGCAATTACAAGACCATGCTCGGGCGCTTCGCCAAGATGGGCTACGTCGTACCGGACCTGTCGCCACTGACCAACGAGCAACTGCCGGACGAGTTGCCGGCCCACGATTTCTACTTCCGCGGCGACCAACACTGGACGCCATACGGCGCCCAGCGCACCGCCAAAATCGTCGGCGCGAAAGTGCGGGCGATGCCTGAATTTGCCGGCATCCCGCAGCGCGAATTCGAGACCAAACGGTCCGGGCGCATGGGCAAGACCGGCACCCTGCACAACATGGCCGGGCAACTGTGCGGCACCAGCTACGCGATCCAGTACATGGACCAGTTCACCACCGAGCCCAAGGGCGAAGCGGCAGACGGCGACCTGTTCGGTGATTCCGGCAACCCGCAGATCACCCTCGTGGGTACCAGCCACAGTGGCAAGAACTACAATTTCGCCGGCTTCCTGGAACAGGAAATCGGTGCCGACATCCTTAACGTCGCCTTCCCCGGTGGTGGCCTGGAAGGCTCGATGATCCAGTACCTGGGCAGCGAAGAATTCCAGAAGACCCCGCCGAAGATCCTGATCTGGGAATTCTCGCCGCTGTATCGCCTGGACCAGGAGACCATCTACCGCCAGATGATGTCGCTGCTGGACAACGGCTGTGAAGGCAAGACCGCCCAGATGAGCGCCAGCACCACGCTGAAACCCGGCAAGAACGAATTGCTGGTGAACAGTTCGAACAAAGACCTGCGCAACAGCAGTCACCAGGTCGACATCCGCTTCGCCGACCCATCGGTGAAAACCCTGCAAGCCACCCTCTGGTACATGAACGGGCGCCACGAGGACATCAAGATCGAGAAACCCGAAACATCCGATACAGACGGGCGTTTCGCCTTTGAACTGCGCACCGATGAAGACTGGGCCACGCAAAACCTGCTGGCCGTGGAAGTGCAGGGCCCTGAAGCGGGCCAGGCCGCGCAGAAAGTCGAAGCGAAAATTTGCACACGCAACGTATTCCCCGCCGGTGGTCAACAGACTGCTTCAACGGGGCAATGAGGTTACTTATGCAGAAGTTATTGATTCCAACGCTGCTGGGCCTGGCGATGTTTGCCGGCCAAGTCAACGCCGCCGCACCACTGCGTCCGCCCCAGGGTTATTTCGCCCCGGTGGAAGCATTCAAGACCGGCGACTTCAAGAATGACTGCGACGCCATGCCCGCGCCGTACACCGGCTCGCTGCAATTTCGCAGCAAGTACGAAGGTTCGGACAAGGCTCGTTCCACCCTGAATGTGCAGTCCGAAAAAGCCTTTCGCGACAGCACCGCCGACATCACCAAGCTGGAAAAAGACACCAGCAAGCGCGTGATGCAATTCATGCGCGACGGCCGTCCGGAGCAGTTGGAATGCACGCTGAACTGGCTCACGAGCTGGGCCAAGGCCGATGCATTGATGTCCAAGGACTTCAACCACACCGGCAAGTCCATGCGCAAATGGGCACTGGGCAGCATGGCGTCGGCCTATGTGCGCCTGAAGTTCTCCGACTCTCATCCGCTGGCCAACCACCAGCAGGAGTCGCAGTTGATCGAAGCCTGGTTCAGCAAAATGGCCGACCAGGTGGTGAGCGACTGGGACAACCTGCCGCTGGATAAAACCAACAACCACTCCTACTGGGCTGCCTGGTCGGTGATGGCGACCTCCGTCGCCGTGAACCGCCGCGACCTGTTTGACTGGGCCGTGAAGGAATACAAGGTCGGCGCCAACCAGGTGGATGCCCAAGGCTTCCTGCCCAACGAATTGAAGCGTCAGCAACGGGCCCTGTCGTACCACAACTACGCCCTGCCGCCGCTGGCGATGATCGCCAGTTTTGCCCTGGTGAACGGTGTGGACCTGCGCCAGGAAAACAACGGCGCGTTGAAACGCCTGGGTGACAAGGTGCTGGCCGGGGTGAAAGACCCGGAGATCTTCGAGCAGAAGAACGGCAAGGAACAGGACATGAAGGACCTCAAGGAAGACATGAAATTTGCCTGGCTTGAGCCCTTCTGCACCCTCTACACCTGCGCCCCGGATGTGATCGAGCGCAAGCACGGGATGCAGCCGTTCAAGACGTTCCGCCTGGGGGGTGACCTGACCAAGGTCTACGACCCGGCGCATGAGAAAGGCAACAAAGGCAGCTAGTCGCTGATCGTTCCCACGCTCCGCGTGGGAATGCAGCCAGGGACGCTCCGCGTCCCAAAAGCGGACGCAGAGCGTCCAGTGAGGCATTCCCACGCAGAGCGTGGGAACGATCACATAGCCCTCTCATTTCGGTGGGGGGTTTGGGGGGGCCGTTGGCCCTTGACTGTTGGTTAAACATGGAGAGATCGGGATGGTTTTCTCGTCCAATGTGTTCCTGTTCCTGTTCTTGCCGATCTTCCTCGGCTTGTACTATTTGAGCGGGCAACGCTATCGCAATCTGCTGCTGCTGGTTGCCAGTTATGTGTTCTACGCCTGGTGGCGAGTGGACTTCCTGGCGCTGTTCGCCGCCGTGACGCTGTGGAACTACTGGATCGGGCTCAAGGTGGGTGCGGCAGGCGTGCGCACCAAGCCCGCCCAGCGCTGGCTGCTGCTGGGCGTGGCGGTCGATCTGTGCATCCTCGGCTACTTCAAGTACGCCAACTTCGGTGTCGACAGCATCAACCTGATGATGAAGTCGGCGGGCCTGGAACCCTTCATCCTCACCCACGTGCTGTTGCCGATCGGGATCTCGTTCTACATCTTCGAGTCCATCAGCTACATCATCGACGTGTACCGCGGCGACACCCCGGCCACCCGCAACCTGATCGACTTTGCGGCGTTCGTGGCGATCTTCCCGCATCTGATTGCCGGCCCGGTGTTGCGCTTTCGCGACCTGGCCGACCAGTTCAACAACCGCACCCACACCCTCGATAAATTCTCCGAGGGCTGCACGCGGTTCATGCAGGGTTTCATCAAGAAGGTGTTTATCGCCGACACCCTGGCGGTGGTCGCCGATCATTGCTTCGCCCTGCAAAACCCTACGACGGGTGACGCCTGGCTCGGCGCACTGGCGTACACCGCGCAGCTGTACTTCGACTTCTCCGGCTACAGCGACATGGCCATCGGCCTGGGCTTGATGATGGGTTTTCGCTTCATGGAAAACTTCAAGCAGCCGTACATCAGCCAGTCGATCACCGAGTTCTGGCGGCGCTGGCACATCAGCCTGTCCACCTGGCTGCGTGACTACCTGTACATCACCCTGGGCGGCAACCGTAAAGGCACGCTGACCACCTACCGCAACCTGTTCCTGACCATGCTCCTCGGTGGCCTGTGGCACGGTGCGAACATCACCTACATCGTGTGGGGCGCCTGGCACGGCATGTGGCTGGCGATTGAAAAAGCCATCGGCCTCAACACCGCACCGCGCAGTTTCAACGTTGTGCGCTGGGCCTTCACCTTCCTGCTGGTGGTGATGGGCTGGGTGATCTTCCGCTCGGAAAACCTGCACGTCGCCGGCCGTATGTACGGCGCGATGTTCAGCTTCGGCGAGTGGTCGCTGTCGGAACTCAACCGCGCCAGCCTCACCGGCCTGCAAGTGGCAACCCTGGTGGTGGCGTACGCAACCCTGGCGTTCTTCGGCCTGCGGGACTTCTACAGCAACCGCCCACCGGAAAAAACCAAGCCTGCGGTGAACACCCAGGCCGACGGCCCGGCGACTGCGCAACCGGGCTTGATCAAGGCCGTACCGGGCGACAACCCGGGCAGCATCCATGAGCCCGGCTACACCGTGGGCACCGAGGCCACCGTGCAACCGGCCTACTGGAGCGCCACCTGGCCACGCTACGCCATGCGCGCCGCAGTACTGCTGCTGTTCGTGGCGTCGATTCTCAAACTTTCGGCGCAGAGCTTCTCGCCGTTCCTTTACTTCCAGTTCTGAGGGAGCCGACCATGACCCGTTCATTACGCGTCCTCTACATCGCCTTGTTCCTCGCCGTGCTGCTGGCGTTGGGCGCCTGGTCGATGCGCAGTTTCTTCGGCTTCAGCACCAACGCCGACGCCACCGTGCTCAACGGCCGCTGGACCAAGGCCGTCGAGACCCACTACGACGACCAGTTCCCGATCAAGCGCCTGGGCACCAACCTCTGGGCAGCGCTGGACTACAAGCTGTTCAACGAAGGCCGCCCTGGCGTGGTGATTGGCCGCGACCACTGGTTGTACAGCGACGAGGAATTCAACCCGATCGTCAACGAAGACCAGAACCTGCAAGGCAACTATGCCTTGGTGGAAGGCGTGCGCCAGAAGCTCAAGGCCCAGGGTATCCAACTGGTGATGGCGATCGTGCCGGCCAAGGTGCGGCTGTACCCGGAACACCTGGGTGAAGTGCAGCCGGCGAGCATCCACGCCGGTCTGTACCAGGACTTCCATGCCCGCATGGCCGCCGACAAGATCGTCGCCCCTGACCTGATGGGTCCGCTGCAACAGGCCAAGCTGCACGGCCAACAAGTGTTCCTGCGCACCGACACCCACTGGACCCCGGACGGCGCTGAAGTGGCGGCCAAAGAATTGGCCAAGACAATTGCCAACAAGACGCCCCTGAGCGGCGAGCCTCAACGCTTTGTCACCGAAGCCGAGAAGACCGAGCCACACAAGGGCGACCTGCGCCTGTTCCTGCCGCTGGACCCGCTGTTCGAAAACCTGATGCCGCCCAAGGAGCCACTGCAAAAACGCGTGACGCACCTGGCTGAAACCAAAGGCGACGATGCGCTGTTCACCGACAGTGAAACCCCGGTGGCCCTGGTGGGCACCAGTTACAGCGCCAACCCGAACTGGAACTTTGTCGGCGCGCTGAAGCAAGCCCTGGGCAGCGACGTCATCAACTACTCCGAAGACGGCCACGGCCCGATCCTGCCGATGCTCAGCTACCTGAAAAGCGACGACTTCAAGAACAGCCCGCCACAGGTGCTGATCTGGGAGTTTCCCGAGCGTTATCTGCCTGTGAACAACGAAATCGGTGATGCCGACCCGCAGTGGGTTGCGCAGCTCAAACAAGCCGGTATGCGCCAACAGAACATGGCTATCAACACCCCCACCGTTAAAAACATGAACTCCGAGACGCCCGACCGGGCGCAAAACTGAAAGAGAGGTAACTCACATGACTTTCACTACTAACCTCGCAAAAACTTTTGCCCTCGTCGCCGGCATGAGCGTTGTTTCGATGTCCGCCTTCGCCGGTGGCGACGCCGCCCTCTACGGTCCCGTCGCGCCAAAAGGCTCGAGCTTTGTGCGGGTGTACAACGCCAGCAACCAGGAAGTCAGCGCCACCGTCGGCAGCACCAACCTCAACGAGGTTGCACCGCTGGCCAGCAGTGACTTCAGCTTCATGCCGGGCGGTGACTACAGCGCCAAGGTCGGCAGCCAGACCCTGCCGGTCAAGCTCGCCGCCGACCACTACTACACCCTGGTCAGCAGCGGCAGCGGCCAACCGCAACTGATCGAAGAACCGCCGTTCAAGAACAAGCAGAAATCCCTGGTGCGCGTGCAGAACCTCAGTGACAAGTCGCTGACCCTGAAAACCGCCGATGGCAAGACCGACGTGGTCCAGGCCGTGGCCGCCAAGGGCCGTGGCGAGCGCGAGATCAACCCGGTGAAGGTCAGCCTGGCGCTGTATGAAGGCGATAAAAAAGTCGGCGACGTGAAGCCGGTAGCTCTGGAACGCGGTGAGGCCGCAGTGCTGTACGTCACCGGCACCGGCGCCAACCTGTCGCCAGTGTGGGTGAAACGCCCTGTGTCGACCCGCTGATTAGATTTTCAGATTGACGCTGCCCCCTGTGGGAGCTGGCTTGCCTGCGATGCAGACAACTCGGTGTATCAGGTACACCGAGGTGATGCCATCGCGGGCAAGCCCGGCTCCCACAGGCTCTAACCAAATTTGATTCAAGGAGAAACACCATGATCCCAGTAATCCTATCCGGTGGTAGCGGCTCACGTCTTTGGCCGCTTTCGCGTAAACAGTTTCCCAAGCAGTTCCTGGCCCTGACCGGCGAGCACACCTTGTTCCAGCAAACCCTGGAGCGCCTGGTGTTCGACGGCATGGACGCGCCCATCGTGGTGTGCAACAAGGACCACCGCTTTATCGTCAACGAGCAACTGGCTGCCCGCAAACTGGAAACCCAGCGCATCCTGATGGAGCCGTTCGGCCGCAATACCGCGCCGGCCGTGGCCCTGACGGCGATGATGCTGGTCAACGAAGGCCGCGACGAGCTGATGCTGGTGCTGCCCGCCGACCATGTGCTGGATGACCAGAAAGCCCTGCAACGCGCCCTGGCCCTGGCCACTGTGGCGGCTGAGCGTGGCGAAATGGTGCTGTTCGGTGTACCGGCCACCCGTCCGGAGACCGGCTACGGCTATATCAAGTCGACCAACGATTCGCTGCTGCCCGAAGGCGTCAGCCGCGTGCAACAGTTCGTGGAAAAACCCGATGAAAAACGCGCCGCCGAATTCGTCAAGAGCGGTGGTTATTTCTGGAACAGCGGCATGTTCCTGTTCCGTGCCAGCCGCTTCCTCGAAGAGCTGAAAAAACACGACCCGGACATCTACGACACCTGCCTGCTGACCCTGGAACGCAGCAACCAAACCGCCGACACCATCGACATCGACGAATCCACCTTCGCCTGCTGCCCGGACAACTCCATCGACTACGCCGTGATGGAAAAAACCCAACTGGCCTGCGTGGTGCCGTTGACTGCCGGCTGGAGCGACGTGGGTTGCTGGGCATCGTTGTGGGACGTGAATGAAAAAGACGCCAACGGCAACGTCAGCAAGGGCGACGTGGTGATCCAGGACAGCAAGAACTGCATGATCCACGGCAACGGCAAGCTGGTGTCGGTGATCGGCCTGGAAAACATCGTGGTGGTAGAAACCAAGGACGCGATGATGATTGCCCACAAAGACAAGGTCCAGGGCGTCAAGCAGATGGTCAACACCCTCAACGAACAGGGCCGCAGCGAAACCCAGAACCACTGCGAGGTCTACCGTCCGTGGGGCTCGTATGACTCGGTGGACATGGGCGGCCGCTTCCAGGTCAAGCACATCTCGGTCAAGCCGGGCGCATGCCTGTCGTTGCAGATGCACCACCACCGCGCCGAACACTGGATCGTGGTCAGCGGCACTGCCGAAGTCACCTGTGACGAGAACGTGTTCCTGCTTACCGAGAACCAGTCCACCTACATCCCGATTGCCTCGGTGCACCGTTTGCGTAACCCGGGCAAGATCCCATTGGAGATTATCGAGGTGCAGTCCGGCAGCTACCTGGGTGAAGACGATATCGAACGCTTTGAAGATATCTACGGTCGATCCACGCCAATCGAGCGTGGCGTTTCGGTGAAAACCATCGCGCAGTAAACAGAGCAGCACAACAAGCCCCCGCCCCACCGACTGCGTCCCCTATCCGCAGCCGGTGGGCCGGGGGCTTTTTCTTTGGGGCCGGGGAACCCGAAGATGGTCAACTCCACCTACGCTTGGTTAGGATGCCCGTTCCGTTTTCGAGGTTGTTGCCATGTTCTTTGGTGTCTTGCTGATTATCACCTGGCTGATCCTCTTGCTGCGCTACCCCGCCAGGGCGTTGCCGGTTTCCCTCGCGGCCGCCGTCGGCCTGGGCCTGGTGGCGGTATGGGTGGTGTGGCTGGACAACCGCGAGGCCCAGCAATTGGCACGCCTGGAACTGCGTACCGTCTACGCGCCGAAAGAATGCCCGGCAGACCGCCCGCTCAAGCTCACCTTGAACAACGGCAACAACGTACCGCTGACCGAACTGCGTTGGCGCATCGCCGCGTATGCGCCGGGCGATACGGTCAACCTGGCAGACAACGTGTACGCTGCCCCGCGCTATCGCGGCCCCGGCGAACTGCAGGCCGGCGCCACCTGGGAAGACTGCCTGCCAGTGCCGCCGCTGCGCCCCGGCTACCGCCCGCAAACCCTGGAATTTCGTGCCGAGCATTTGCAAGGCAGCTTCTCTGACTGATAACGACAAAGGACTGATCCATGCCCAACGTACTGATCACCGGGTGCTCCAGTGGCATTGGCCGTGCCCTGGCGGACGCCTTCAAGCAAGCCGGCTTTGACGTGTGGGCCAGCGCCCGGCGCAGCGAGGATGTGGCGGCACTCGCCAGCGCCGGCTTTAACGCGGTGCAACTGGACGTCAACGGCAGCGCTGCACTGGCGCAGTTGGCCGGGCAGGTCGGCGAGCTGGATGTGCTGATCAACAACGCCGGCTACGGCGCCATGGGCCCGTTGCTCGACGGCGGCACCCAGGCGATGCAGCAGCAATTCGAGACCAACGTATTCTCAGTGGTCGGCGTGACTCAAGCGCTGTTCCCGGCCCTGCGTCGCCGTAAAGGGTTGGTGGTGAATATCGGCAGCGTGTCCGGCGTGTTGGTCACACCGTTCGCCGGTGCGTATTGCGCCTCGAAAGCTGCAGTGCATGCCTTGAGTGATGCGTTGCGCATGGAGCTCGCACCGTTTGACGTGCGGGTGATGGAAGTGCAGCCAGGCGCCATCGATACAAGTTTTGCAAAAAACGCCGGCACCCAGGCCGAACTGTTGATCAATGAAAAGTCGCCCTGGTGGCCACTGCGCGAAAGCATCCGCGCCCGGGCCAAGGCCTCCCAGGATCGGCCTACGCCCGCTCGCGATTTTGCCGCGGACGTGCTCAAGGCCGTGCAACAGGGCACGCCGCCGCGCCTGTTGCGCTCGGGTAATGGTTGCCGGGCACTGCCATTGATGGCGGCGTTGCTGCCCAAGGGCTTGCTGGAGACTGTCTTGAAAAAACGCTTTGGCCTGAGCGGCCAGCTCTAAGAGCCCCCGCCTCCCCGTGGCGAGGGAGCTTGCTCCCGCTGGGCTGCGCAGCAGCCCCAAAACCACCCATCCAAGTTTCCTGAAAGAATGCGCTGACCTTTTCAGGGGTGCTTCGCCCCCCAGCGGGAGCAAGCTCCCTCGCCACACGGTTTCTCGGCTGATCAGCCTTTCATGAAATCAATGAAGGCCCGCACTTTCAGGGGCAAATGCCGGGTATCCGGGTACAACGCGTACACCCCCTGCGGCGCAAATCGATACCCCGGCAGCAACCGCACCAAACGCCCCGCATCCAGGTCTTCCTGCACCAGCCACTGGGGCAGGATCGCCACGCCATGCCCGCGCACGGCAAACGCCTGGAGAATGGCGGCACTGTCGGCAACCAGTGAAGCCTTGCCGGGGCCTGGACGGTACAGGTGCTCATGGCCGGCCGGGTCGAGCACCGTCAACTCCGTCAGCCGCCCGTGCCCCAGCTTGGGCAGTTGCTCCAGTTCTTCCAGCGTGGCGACCCCGGCAAACCCCGGTGCAGCCACAGCGAGGATTTCGTAGCTCGACAGCTGCACCGCCCGATGATTGGAGTCGAGCATCCGCCCCAATCGAATAGCCACATCGAAGCGCTCGGAGATCAGGTCGGCGTGGCTGGAGGAGGTGGATAACTGGATGTTCAATTCCGGGTGCAGGCCGCGAAAGGTTTCCACTGCCGGCACCACCACCGCCAATCCGTATTCGACGGTGGTGGTGATCCGCAATGTGCCCTTGAGCTGGCTGTGCTCCGAACGGGCTTCTTCCACCGCCAGGCGCGCTTCTTCCAGCATGCGCGTGCAGCGCAGGTAAAAGCGTTCGCCCGCATCGGTCAGTGCCAGTTGCCGAGTACTGCGGGTCAGCAGGGTCACGCCCAACTCGGCTTCCAGGCGCTTGAGGTTGAAGCTCACCACCGCTCGCGTCTGCCCGAGGACATCCGCGGCTGCCGTCAACGAACCGGCCTCGACCACGGCCTTGAAGGTGTCGAAACGATCCAGGCTGACCATATGCCACGCGCTCCTTTGTCAAAATATTTTTGACAATCTAACAGTCAAACCGCTGTTTCCCAAGTGCCCGCACCCGCCTACCCTGCCGCCATCCACAGCAGGAACTGCGCAATGACCTACCGCTCGAAAGTCACCTGGATCTTTCTACTGGGCTTCGCCCTCGACCTGGTGAACATGTTTGTCGCCACCATCGCTTACCCGGACATCGCCCGCGAGTTGCACGCCTCGGTCACGCAACTGGCATGGATCGGCAACGCCTACATGCTCGGCCTGACCGTCGTCATTCCCCTGAGTGTTTGGCTGGCGGCGCTGCTGGGTGAGCGCCGGTTGATTGCCGTCAGCCTGTTGCTGTTCGGCGTAGCCTCGGTGCTGGTGGGCCAGGCCGCCTCGATTGAAGCGCTGATCGGCTGGCGCCTGTTGCAGGGCTTGGGTGGCGGCTTGTTGATTCCGGTGGGGCAAGCCTTGGCCTATCGGCATTTTCCGCCGGCAGAACGCAGCCAACTGACAGCCAGGGTCATGCTGGTGGCGCTGCTGATTCCGGCGTTGTCGCCAGCATTGGGCGGCCTGGTGGTGGACAGCGTGTCGTGGCGCTGGATCTTTTTCGCCAACCTGCCGCTGGCGCTGATCACCGTGATGCTGACCTTGCGCTGGCTGGTGGCAGACACGCCCGCGTCCACACGCCCGGCGCTGGAGCTCGGTCACGTATTGGGCCAGGCTCGCCGCCCGATGCTGCGGGTCGCGATGCTGGTTTACCTGTTCATCCCGGGGGTGTTTATCGGCACCAGCCTGGTGGCGATTCTTTATCTGCACGGCCTCGGCTTTACCGCCAGCCACATCGGCGCGCTGATGCTGCCGTGGGCGCTGGCCTCGGGGCTGGCGATTGCCTTGAGCAAAAAACTGTTCAATCGCTGCGGGCCGAGGCCGCTGCTGCTGGCGGGCATGCTGCTGCAAGCCCTCGGCATCCTGTTGCTGATCGAGCCGCACCCGGTTGTCGTGGTGCTCGCCTACCTCCTGATGGGCCTGGGTGGCAGCCTGTGCAGCAGCACCGCGCAAACCCTGGCCTTTCTCGACATTCCGGCCGAGCGCATGGGGCATGCCAGCGCCTTGTGGAACATCAATCGGCAATTGAGTTTTTGCCTCGGTGCCGCCGTGCTCAGTGGGGTGCTGGCTGCGCTGGACTCGTTCACCGTCACCTTCGCGATTGCCGCGGCGTTGACCCTGTTTCCGTTATTTGCCGTACTGTGCCTGGATGCGTCCAAGGTACGGACACTGCTTCACCCTGCCAGCGAGCCCACACGATGATTGACTACCGCGATTTTTTTGATGAAGTGATCCAGGCCCATGTCGAGATCGAGCAATGGTTTGCCGGCACAGCCCCCGAGGGAACACTGGAGGTTTTGCTGAGGCGTTTTTCACCGGACTTTTCCATGATCACCCCGGCGGGCAAACAACTGGATTTTGCACTGCTCAACCAGCTGTTCAGCCAGGCTGGCGGCAAGCGGCCCGGGTTCAGGATCAGCCTCAGCGAGTTTGCCGGGATTGACCGACACGCCCGTGGCGCAACGGTAAGTTATCGCGAACAGCAGGTGGATGGCAGCGGTGCCCAAACCGATCGGCGATCGACCGTGGTGTTTGAAAAACAGGCCAGTGGCGCCCTGCTGTGGCGCCACTTGCACGAGACGTTTCTACAGGCCTGACACGGTCAAAATGTGGGAGCGGGCTTGCTCGCGAATGCGGTGGATCAGTCGATATTTTCGTTGACTGACAAACTGCCTTCGCGAGCAAGCCCGCTCCCACATTCAGTTCTGTGTTTGGTTGACGATCACGGTGCAGGTGATCCCCGCCGCCAACAGCACACCTTCCGGCACTTCATCGATGTGAATCCGCACCGGCACCCGCTGGGCCAGGCGCACCCAGTTGAACGTCGGGTTCACATCGGCGATCAACTCGCGGCTCTCCGGGTTGTCCCGGTCGTAGATGCCGCGCGAAATGCTTTCCACGTGCCCCTTGAGGGTTTCGCCGCTCATCAACTGCATGTCGGCCTTGTCCCCGACTTTGACGTGGGGCAGCTTGGTTTCTTCAAAGAAGCCATAGACCCAGAACGAGTTCATATCCACCACCGCCATCTTCGCCTCGCCAATACGCGCGTAGTCGCCACGGTGCACGTTGAGGTTGGTGACGTAGCCGTCGACCGCCGCCACCACCTGGGTGCGCTTGAGGTTCAGTTGCGCCGCTTCAAGCTGGGCCAGGGCATGTTGGTAGTCGGCAAGGGCCGAGTCGGCGATGTTACTGGCGTCGTCGCGGTTTTCCTTGGAGATCACCAGGGCGTCGAGGTCGGCGCGGCGGTGGGCGTTGACCTTGCGCATCTCCCAGGTGGCCTTGCGGGAAGCCACCAGGGATTGCGCCTGCTTGACCGCAATCTGGTAATGCTCGGGGTCGATCTGCATCAGCAGGTCGCCCTTTTTCACCAACTGGTTGTCACGCACCGGAACGTTGACCACTTCGCCGGTGACGTCGGCGGCGACGTTGATGATGTCGGCGCGCACCCGGCCATCGCGGGTCCAGGGAGTTTCCATGTAGTGCACCCACAACGTGCGGCCAATCCAGATCGCCAGGGCCAGTACCAGCAAGGTCGCGAGCAGGCTGAAAAACTTTTTCATCGGGGCATTCTCAACGGTAGACGGTCAGCGCCAGGGCGCCGAACAAGCAAGCGAACAGGCTCAGGCGCAGCAGCGCCGGGTGCCAGAAAAAACGGTACAGGTCAAAGCCGGCCAGAAACCGGTCAAGGGCCCAGGCCAGGCCCGCCGCGATCAGAAACATCAGGGTCATGGTGGGCATGTAGACGCCGTGGAAGGCGATTTCACGAGGCATGGGCGGGTCCTTCGGGCTTGAGGGCAGCCAGGGGTGATTGCGGGTCCAGCAATGAGGTGCGGATAAAGTGCAGGTAGCTTTTCACCCGGCGCAGGGCCGAGGTGTCGAAGTGCGGGGCGAAGGGTTCGTCGGTGGTCTGCACGCGGCTGATGGCGTGGTCCACGGCGATCAGGCTGCGTTCCAGGTTGCTGGCGCTGGGTTGCAGGAACAGCCGCACCAGCGAACGGCCCATCACCCGGATCGCCTGACGCCACGGCTGGGACTCGGCATACGCCGGGTGCACCGGCAGGATTGCCTGTTCCTTGCGCAATTCGATGATCGCGTGGCCGACTTCCAGCACCACGAACATCCAGCGCAGCAGGTTGCGTTGCACCTGGGGTTGCCCGGCGGCGAAACCATAGGCCTGGTGCAGCAGGTCGCGGGTGCGGCTTTCGAAACCTGACGCCAGGCCCTTGAGCTTGCCGCTGATGGCGAACACCACTTGCTCGCGCAAGTCCTGCTCCAGCCGGCGCCACAACCAGCGGCTGTTGGGCGGCAGGATGATCGCGCCTGCCGCCGCACACACCAGCATGCCGATGACCATCGCGATGTAGTCGTTGATGAAGGTGTAGGGGTTATAGACCGTGAGGTTGTCCGGCACCGAGCCGGTACTGAAGAAGATCAGCAACCCGACGCCAACGCCGGCGTACTGCGGGCGCGAAGCCAGGAACGAACCGAAGATGATCACCGGGGCGAGCATCACGCACAGCAACGGGAAACCGTCGATCCAGGGAAACACGAAGAACATTTCGACAAAGCCCACCAGCGCCCCGATCAAGGTGCCGCAAGCCATTTGAAAGGCCATGCGCTTGGGGTTGGGGGTGGCGGCCGACAAACCCACCGTCGCCGCGGCGATCAGGGTCATGGTGGCGCCACTGGGCCAGGCCGTGGCCACCCAGTAACTGCCGAGCACGATCAGGATAAACGAGGCGCGAATCCCCGAGGCGGCGCAGGCCAGCCAGTTGGTTTTGGGGGTGTAGGGTTCGTCCCAGTGTTCGCGCTCGTGGCTGTGATCCGCCAGGGAGGCGTGGGTCTGGGCGTAGTTGTGCAAGTCGTCGACGAAGCGGTACAGCAGCTCATAGGCGGTGTGAAAGTCCAACAGTTCGGCGTCGCTGGGGGCGCTTTCCTGGAAGCGGGTGCGCAGGCTGCGCACCTTGGCGGGCAGGCCTTCCTTGTAGGCGTTCAACTGATTGGCCAGGCGCGCCGCATCGGGGCTGGTGAGCGCACGGCCGGAAAACCCGTCGAGCAGTTCCGCCAGGTCTTGCAGGCCCGGCTTGATCGCAGCCACCACGTGATCGGCCTCCTGGCTGCGCAGGCGCTCGAGCAATTGGTGCAAGGCGTTGAAGCGCGTGGTGATGCCCATGAACTCGCTGTTCAAGCGCGTCAGCCGGCCATTGCGCCGACGCATGTGCGGGTCTTCGAACACGGTGATGCTGCGCAGCCCTTCCAGGCCCACGGCTTCGGCGATAAAGCGCACGTTGCTGCGTTCAAAGCCTTCGCGCTCGCTGCGACCGCGCAGGCCGTCGGTGACGAACAGCGCGAACACACCGAAGCGCTGGTACAGGGCGTTGCGCATCGCAGCGCTGGAGGTTTGCGGCAGGATCGCGGCGCTGACCAGCGTGGAGCAGACAATCCCCAACGAAATTTCCAGGACTCGCCACACCGCCGCCATAAACGCGCCGTCGGGATGGGCCAGGGCCGGCAAGCCGACCATCGCCGCGGTGTAGCCGGCCAGCACAAAACCGTAGGCGCGAAAGTTGCGATTGCGGGTCGCGCCAGCAGTGCAGATGCCGACCCAGATCGCCAGCGAACCGAGGAACAGTTCAGTGTTCTGCGCAAACAACGCGATCAGGAACACCATCACCGCCGAGCCCGCCAGGGTGCCCAGGAAGCGGTAGAAACTCTTGGCGAACACCTGGCCGCTTTGCGGCTGCATCACAATAAACACCGTGATCATCGCGGTACGCGGTTGCGGCAATTCCAGGCGCATGGCCAGCCACAGCGTCAGGAACGCCGCGATCAGCACCTTGAAGATATAGACCCAGGTCACGCCATCACTGCGCGCCCAATCGAAGAAACCACGGCGCCACTCAAGCGAGTGCAACCAGCGCAGCGGTGCAGGCAAGGGAGTCATCGCATCCTACTCAGTGATCAAACACGGCGAGGGCCGCCGGGGTCTTGCTCGGTAAGGTCTGGCTGTCCTGAGGCACATCGCTGCCGGCACCGAGGCCACCGCCCAACGCGGTCACCAGTTCGGCGTGGGCACTCAGGCGTGCAGCCTGGACCTGCTGCTGCACCTGCTGCTGGCGGAACAACAGGCTCTGGGCATTCAGCACGTTGAGGTAGTCGGTGAGGCCGCGCTGGTAGGCGATCATCGCGATGTCATAGGTTTTCTGCGCCGAGGCCACGGATTCGGCGGCGAAGGCTTGCTGCTTGTCCATCGACTCACGGCGGATCAACTGGTCGCTGATGCCCTTGAGCGCGTTGACCAGGGTCTGGTTGTAGTGCGCGACGGCGATGTCGTAGCCGGCGCTGGCTTCACCCAGTTGCGAGCGCAGGCGGCCACCGTCGAAGATCGGCAGGCTGATGGCCGGGCCGGCGGTGTAGTTGAGCTTTTTACCCGTGAGGAAACTCAGCATTCCGCCGCCGGTGGCGACGTAGCCGAGGCTGCCCACCAGGTCGACGTTGGGGTAGAAACCGGCGTGGGCCACATCAATGCCACGGGCCTGGGCCGCCACTTGCCAGCGGCTGGCGACCACGTCCGGGCGCTGGCCGAGCAGTTCGGCGGGCAAGCTCGACGGCAGTTTCAGCGGCGCGGCCAGGGACAAGGTGGGCCGCTGCAACTGCGCGCCCGCCCCCGGCCCTTTGCCCGCCAGCGCGGCCAACTGGTTGCGACTCAGGGCGATCTGTTCATCCAGGGCGTCCAGCTGGCGATGGGTTTCCGGCAGCGGCGTCTCAGCCTGGCTGACTTCGAAGTGGGTGCCGATCCCGCCATTCAAACGCTTTTGCGCCAGGTCGAGAATCTGTTGTTGCTGGGCCAGGGTGGCGGCCACGATATCGCGCTGGGCGAAGTGCAACGACAGCTGGATATAGGCGCGCACCACGTTGTTCTGCAATTCGAGCTGCGCCTGGCGCGCTTCGGCGGCGCTCATGTGGGCCATGTCCACGGCGCGCTCGGTGGCGTTGCTTTCGCGGCCCCAGAGGTCGAGGGCATAGCTCAAGCCCAGGGACGCGTTGTTGTCCCAGGTGGTGGAGTTGTCCAGCGCGCCCGGGCCGTAGAATTGGTCGCTCGGCCAGTTATGGCGCTTGAGCGTGGCATCACCATTGATCTGCAACGACTCGGCCGACTCGGCGATCCCGGCCATGGCCCGGGCTTCACGCACACGTGCAGCGGCCATGGCCATGCTCGGGCTGCCTTGCACGGCGAGGTCGATCCAGTGGTTGAGTTGCGGGTCGCCGTAGGCTTGCCACCATTGCGCGGTGGGCCAGTGGGCGTCCTGGGCGGCGCTTTTGATCGCCTCGTCGGTGGCCAATGAACTGGCGACGAGTGACTGGCCTTGAGGGGCAATTCCTCCGGTTCCGATGCAGCCGCTGATTGCTAACGATAAGGCCCAAACACTGAGAGTCTTCAGCTCTCTGCTGATGCGACGCGGCACTGCTGCGAATTCCTGAGAGGGTGTTGCGGGGAAGGTGGCGCAATTCTAAGGGGCGGGCCGGATGGCGATAAGGTGGGATTCTTGTGAATCTTTGTTACCGTTCAGGCGATAATCCGTTCGTAGGGATCACTGGATCCTGCAACTTCGTGTCACAATTTGCCATCTCCCCTGAGAGCACCTTAATGGACACCTTGCAAAACATGCGCGCCTTCAGTTGTGTGGCCGAAGCCGGCAGCTTCACCGCCGCCGCCGTGCAACTGGATACCACCACGGCCAACGTCTCGCGCGCGGTCTCCAACCTTGAGGCCCATCTGCAAACCCGTTTGCTCAACCGCACCACCCGCCGCATCGCCCTGACCGAGGCCGGCAAGCGCTATTTGCTGCGTTGCGAGCAGATCCTGGCGTACGTCGAGGAAGCCGAGGCCGAAGCCAGCGACGCCCACGCCCGCCCGGCCGGGCAGTTGAAAGTGCACACCATGACCGGCATCGGCCAGCACTTCGTGATCGATGCGATTGCCCGCTACCGCCGCACCCACCCGGACGTGACCTTTGACCTGACCATGGCCAACCGCGTGCCGGACCTGCTGGATGAGGGTTACGACGTGTCCATCGTGCTCGCCAGCGAGCTGCCGGATTCGGGGTTTGTCTCGCAGCGCCTGGGGATAACTTACAGCATCGCCTGTGCCTCGCCGGCCTACGTCAAGGCCAACGGCTGCGCGCAACGGCCCAGCGACCTGCTCAACCACGCGTGCCTGCGCCTGGTCAGCCCGGTGATTCAGCTGGATAAATGGTCGTTCAATGGCCCGGAAGGCCAGGAAAGTGTGGCGATCAACAGCTCACCGTTCCTGGTGAACTCGGCGGATGCGATGAAGACCGCGATCACCAGCGGCATGGGCGTTGGCCTGTTGCCGGTGTATGCGGCGATTGAAGGGCTGCGCAACGGCACCCTGGTGCGGGTGATGCCCAACTACCGCTCCCAGGAGCTCAACCTGTACGCCATCTACCCGTCGCGCCAATACCTGGATGCGAAGATCAAGACGTGGGTGGAATACCTGCGCAGCTCCCTGCCGGAAATCATGGCCGCGCATCAGGCGGAACTGGCGGCCTATGAGCTAAGTGGCAGTTTGGGCGGGGTACGACTGAGTAACTGAGGGGGGCAGCCACTACACCGGCAGCGTAATGCCAAAGGTGTTGCCGCCGCCCTCGCTGCGCACAAACACATCTCCGCCGTGCATCAACGCGATCGCCTTGACGATCGCCAGTCCCAACCCGTGATTCGCCCCACTATTGCTGCGGGACGCGTCCACCCGATAGAACCGCTCGAACAACCGGGGCAGATGCTCGCTGGCAATCTCATCGCCCGGGTTGGTCACCCCGATCGCCACGTGATTCGCCAGCACTTCGATCTTCACCTCGATCACCTGGCCAGGCGCCGTATGCTGCACCGCATTGCTCAACAGGTTGATCAACGCCCGGCGCAAGTGCGCCTTCTCGATCTGCACCTGGGCATCGCCGGTCACACGCACCTGCACCTGGGCGTCCTCGAGGATAAAGTCCAGGTAGTCCAGGGTGGTCGCCACTTCATCCGCCAGCGAACTGGTGATCAGCTTGGTGGCCTTGCTGCCCTGGTCTGCACTGGCCAGGAACAGCATGTCATTGATGATCGAGCGCAGCCGTTCCAGCTCTTCGAGGTTCGATTGCAGCACCTCGAAATAATGCTCGGCCGAACGCCCACGGGTCAGCGCCACCTGGGTCTGGCCGATCAGGTTGGTCAGCGGCGAGCGCAGCTCATGGGCCACATCGGCGTTGAATGACTCCAGGCGCGAATAGGCCTGCTCCACCCGGTCGAGGGTCGAGTTGAAGGAGTTGACGAACTGCTTCAGCTCCGGCGGCAATGGCGACAATTGCAGGCGCCCGGAGAGTTTCGGCGGTGCAAGTTTCTGCGCCTCGTCCGACAGCTTGATCAGCGGCTTGAGACCGATGCGCGCCACCCAGAACCCCAGCAGCGAGGCCAGCAGCACGCCGACAAACGCCAGGCCGATCAGCGCCACCAGCAGTTGATGCTGGGTGGCGCGGAAGTTCTCGGTGTCGACCGCGATCAGGAAACGCAGCGGCGGGCGTTGCTCCTTGGCTGGAAACTGGCTGACCAATACTTTGAACGGGTAGGCATGGCCCGGCAGGCGCAAGTCGCGCTTGCCGGTCGGGCCGCCGGCGAAGGCGCGAATCTGCGCGTCCGGGTTGCCGTATTCGTAGGTCGGGTCGCTGCTCACCACCCAGAAGCGAATGCGCTTGTCTTCCTCTCCCAACAACTTGAGCTTGGCGGTGATCTTCGCCCAATGGTCCGGCGTACCGAAGCGATTGACCGAAGACTCCAGCACGCTGTAGCGCGCATCCAGCTCGGCCCCGGGCAGCAGGCCCAGGCCTTTGTCCACCTGCTGGTACAGCGCGCCGCCGATCAACAGGAAGATCAGCAGCGCGACCAGGGTGAACATGCCGCTCAGGCGCAGGGCGATGGAGTTAGCCGACACTGCGGTTCTCCAGCACGTAACCCATGCCACGGATGGTGTGCAGCAGTTTCTGTTCGAACGGCCCGTCGAGCTTGGCCCGCAGGCGTTTGATCGCTACTTCCACCACATTGGCGTCACTGTCGAAATTGATGTCCCAGACCATTTCCGCAATCGAGGTCTTGGACAGGATTTCACCCTGGCGCCGGGCCAATACGCTGAGCAGCGAGAACTCCTTGGCGGTCAGGTCCAGGCGAACGCCGTTGCGACTGGCCTTGCGGCTGATCAGGTCGATCCACAGGTCGGCGATGGTCACCTGCACCGGCTCATGCCCGCCACTGCGACGGGTAAGGGCTTGCAGGCGCGCCACCAGTTCGAGGAACGAGAACGGCTTGCCGAGGTAATCATCCGCGCCTTCGCGCAGGCCGCGAATACGGTCTTCCACGCGCTCGCGGGCGGTGAGCATGATCACCGGCGTCTGCTTGCGCGCCCGCAGCGCGCGCAATACGCCAAAGCCATCCAGGCCGGGCAGCATCACGTCGAGCACGATGACCGCGTAATCGTTCTCCAGGGCCAGGTGCAACCCTTCGACGCCTTCACGGGCGACGTCGACGGTATAGCCTTGCTCCGTCAGGCCGCGGTGCAGGTAGTCGGCGGTTTTTTCTTCGTCTTCAATAATCAGTACACGCATGAGCCTTTTGTTCCAGGACGGGGCCTCAGCCTCAGTGTGTGATTGCCAGCTGGGGAGCTGGTTTGGGTCTGTGGAAAAACTTCTCGAGGTACAAGTATATGACCGGTGTGGTGAACAGCGTCAGCGCCTGGCTCACCAGTAACCCGCCCACCACCGCGATACCCAGCGGCTGGCGCATTTCCGCGCCGGGGCCGGAGCCCAGCATCAGCGGCACCGCACCCAGCAGGGCGGCCAGGGTGGTCATGATGATCGGCCGGAACCGCGTGACACACGCCTCATAAATCGCTTCCTCGGGCGGCAGGCCGCGTACGCGCTGGGCGTCCAGGGCGAAGTCGATCATCAGGATACCGTTCTTCTTCACGATCCCGATCAGCAGCACCAGGCCGATCAACGCCATGATCGAAAAGTCCTGGCCCATCAGTGACAGCATGATCAGCGCCCCCAACCCCGCCGACGGCAAGGTGGAAATGATCGTCAGCGGGTGCACGAAGCTTTCGTACAGCACACCCAGGATAATGTAGACCGCCACCAGTGCCGCGAGGATCAGCCAGGGCTGGCTGGCCAATGAACTCTGGAACGCCTGGGCCGCGCCCTGGAAGTTGCCGATGATGGTGGTCGGCATGCCGATTTCATTCTTCGCCTGGTTGAGCAGGATCACCGCATCGCCCAACGCGACGCCGGGTGCCAGGTTGAACGACAGGTTGGCCGCCGGGAACATGCCGTCATGGCTGATGGACAAGGGCCCGACGGTGGGCGGGTCGACCTTGGCCACCGCCGACAGCGGCACCATCTCGTTGGTCAGCGGCGAGCGCAGGTAGAAGTAGTTCAGGCTTTCGGCCTTGCCGCGTTGCTGGGTGTCCAGTTCCAGCACCACCTGGTACTGGTTGATCTCGGTCTGGAACTCGTTGATCTGGCGCTGGCCGAATGCGTCGTACAGTGCCTGGTCCACATCGGTGGCGGTGAGGCCAAACCGCGCGGCGGCCTGACGGTCGATGCTGATGTGGGTGATGCTGCCGCCCAGTTGCAAGTCGTTGGACAGGTCGCGGAACGCCGGGTTGGCCCGCAGTTTTTCGGTGAGGCGCTGGGTCCAGGTATTCAGGGTCGGGCCGTCATTGCTCTTGAGCACGTACTGGTACTGGGCGCGGCTGGGGCCGGAGCTCAAGTTGATGTCCTGGCCGGCCCGCAGGTACAGGACGATGCCCGGCACTTTCGCCAGTTTCGGGCGGATCCGGTCGATAAACTGGCTGGCCGACACGTCGCGATCCCCGCGATCTTTCAAGGCAATCCAGAACCGGCCGTTGGCGATGGTCTGGTTGCTGCCGGTCACACCCACCGAATGGGAGAACGCTTCCACCGCCGGGTCATCCTTGACGATCTCGGCGATTGCCTTGTGCTTGGCGACCATGTCCGGGAACGACACGTCGGCCGCCGCTTCGCTGGTGCCGAGGACGAAGCCGGTGTCTTGTACCGGAAAGAAACCCTTGGGGATAAACACGTAGCCGACCACGGCCAGGGCCAGGGTCACCATGAAGATCGCGGCCATGGTGCGTTGGTGGGCCAGGGCGCGGCGCAGATTGCGCGCATAGCCGGCCAGCAGGCGTTCGCTGAAACCGGGTTTGTCGTGGGCATGATGGGTTGGTGCGCGCATGAACAACGCGGCCAGGGTCGGCGCCAGGGTCAGCGAGACCACCACCGAAATCAGGATGGTCGAGGTGGCTGTCAAGGCAAACTCCTTGAACAACCGCCCCACCACTCCGCCCATGAACAGCAGCGGAATAAACGCCGCCACCAGCGAGAAGCTGATGGACACCACGGTAAAGCCGATTTCACCCGCGCCCTTGATCGCCGCTTCGCGCTTGTCGAGGCCCGCCTCCAGATGGCGGTGAATGTTTTCCACCACCACGATGGCATCGTCCACCACAAACCCCACGGCGATCACGATCGCCACCAGGGTCAGGTTGTTCAGGCTGAAGCCCATCAGATACATCAGGGCAAAACTGGCGACCAGCGACACGCCGAGCACGCTGGACACGATCAACGTGGCCGACAGCTGGCGCAGGAACAGCGCCATCACCGCCACCACCAGCAGGATGGCGATCAGCAGGGTCACTTCCACTTCATGCAGGGACGCGCGGATGGTCTTGGTGCGGTCGGTCAACACGCTGACCTGCACCGAGGCCGGCAGCATGGCTTGCAGGCGCGGCAGTTCGGCTTGAATGCGGTCCACGGTCTCGACGATATTCGCGCCGGGCTGGCGGGAGATCACCAGGTTGACCCCTGGGGTGTCGCCGGACCAGGCCTGCACGTAGGCGTTTTCCGAGCCGTTGATGACTTTGGCGATATCCCGCAGCTGTACAGGTGCCCCGTCCTTGTAGGACACGATCAGTTGGGCGTAATCCTCGGGGTGGAACAACTGGTCGTTGGTCGAGAGGGTCGACACGCTGTTCTCGCCGTAGATCGCGCCCTTGGCCAGGTTCAGGCTCGATTGCTGGATCGCCAGGCGCACGTCCGCCAGGGTCAGGCCGATGGCCGCGAGTTTATCGGCCGACGCCTGCACCCGGATGGCCGGGCGTTGCTGGCCGGTAATGTTGATCTGGCCGACCCCGTCGATCTGGCTGATCTGCCGGGCCAGCAGGGTTTCCACGTAGTCGCTCAGCTCGGTGCTGGGCATGCTGTCGGAGCTGACACTGAGGATCAGCACCGGGCTGTCCGCCGGGTTGACCTTCTTCCAGGTCGGCAGGCTCGGCATGTCGCTGGGCAGTTTGCCGGACGCGGTGTTGATCGCCGCCTGCACTTCCTGGGCGGCGGTGTCGATGCTCTTGGTGAGGGTGAATTGCAGGGTCAGCAGGCTGGAGCCCAAGGCACTGCTGGAAGTCATCTGGGTCATGCCGGGGATGGCGCTGAATTGCACCTCCAGCGGCGTTGCCACGGATGAAGCCATGGTGTCCGGGCTGGCGCCCGGCAGCGTGGCACTGACCTGGATCGTCGGAAATTCCGCTTCCGGCAGTGGGGCGATGGCCAGGCGTGGAAAGGCAATCATCCCGAGCAATACCAGCGCGAAGGTCAGCAGCAAGGTGGCGACCGGGTGGTCGACGCACCAGGCCGACGGCGAACGACTACCACTCATGGCTGCACCTTGGCATCAACGGTCTGGATCACCTGCGGCGGCTCCTTGAGCACATCGACCTGGGCGCCGGCCTTGAGCCGGGACTGGCCGTCGCTGACCAGCACATCGCCGGCCTGCACACCCTGGAGGATGTTCATGTCGCTGTTCTGGTACAGCACCTGCACCGGCACCACCTCAACCTTGTCACCCTTGAGCCGGTACACGAAGTGCGAATCCAGGCCGCGTTGCACCACGGTAGGCGGCACCACCAGGGCATTCTTGTGCAGGGCGGTCTGGATGCGGATCGTCACCAACTGCCCCGGCCAGAGTTTCTGAGCGCCGTTGCTGAACTCGGCCTTGGCGCGGATGGTGCCGGTGGTGCCGCTGATCTGGTTGTCGATCAGGCTCAGGCGGCCCTCCCCCAGCAGGTCGCCGGTCTGGCCGTCGGTGTCGGCGCCCATGTAGGCGTTGACGTCGGCGGGCAGTTGCGCGGCGATCAGGCCTTGCAGGGTCGGCAGCATCTGTTGCGGCAGGGAGAACTCGACGGCAATCGGGTCGATCTGGGTCACGGAGAACAAGCCCTGGGTGTCGCTCATGCGCAGGAAGTTGCCTTCATCCACTGTGCGAATCCCGACGCGACCGGTAACCGGCGAGCGAATCTGGGTGTAGGAAAGCTGCACCTGGGCCGAATCAATCGCGGCCTGGTTGCCTTGGGCCGTGGCCTTGAGCTGGTTGACCAGGGCTTGTTGCTGGTCATAGGTCTGCTTGGACACGCCGTCGTCGATGCTCAGTTCCTTGTAGCGTTTGAGGTTGACCAGCGCGACTTGCAGTTGCGCCTGGCTTTCCCCGAGTTGCGCCTTGGCCTGGTCCAGGCTGGCGCGGATCGAGCGGTCATCAATGGTCGCCAGCAGGTCGCCGGCCTTCACCAGTTGACCTTCCTTGACCAGCAATTTGGTAAGGATGCCGTCGATCTGCGGGCGAATCACCACACTGTGCAACGACAGCACCGAGCCGATGCCGCTGACAAACCGCGGGATGTCCTGCTGTTTGACGCTGATCACCCGCACCGGGATCGCCGACGATGCGGTCAGTTTGGTCTTGGCCGGGCGGGTCACCACCCAGGCAACCACGGCCAGTACCACAAGGACGCCCACGATCAAGGCAGGTTTTCGTTGAATGTGCATGGGGTGAGGCGCCAGGGCAAAGGATCGGAAGAATGAAGGCTCTTTATAGCCCGCCAACCGGGTCAGCAAAGTGACTGCTAACTGACAGCGCCGTCAGTAAAGTCCGACCATTCGTACGAGCAGTGGTTAAAGATCCAAGGCGCGCAGGTATACTGCGCGGCGGTGTGGCCTGCAAGTCGGGCCCGCGTCATTTTCAGTACTCCCCGGAGCCACCATGAATTCCCCGACACAACCCGCTGTTGAAGCGGTCGACATCGACCAACAGGCCAACCCTGACAGCGTCGAAGGCGAAACCAAGGCCGAGATCCCGGCGTTCAAGTTTCCGTTCAAGCCGGGCGAACTGGCCGGGGCGAAAAACGCCAGCCAGCCGTGGTA
Organism: Pseudomonas sp. W2I6; assembly: GCF_030815935.1. Lineage (NCBI taxonomy): Bacteria > Pseudomonadati > Pseudomonadota > Gammaproteobacteria > Pseudomonadales > Pseudomonadaceae > Pseudomonas > Pseudomonas sp. W2I6. Next base: position 5,066,384 of record NZ_JAUSXJ010000001.1, read on the forward strand.
CAAAAACGGCGCCAAGAACGGCCACACCAAGAGCCCGGGCATGGCGCCTCCCGGCACCCGTCGCTCGATGGGCAAGCGCTGACCGGTAATAAATCCTCCGTAATGGAGATTTATGCCTACAACAGTTACTGACGTTTCGCCTTGTAGGCCTGCGGCCAATTCTTGAAAGCTTGCATGACACCCGCTTGCCCCGACTCTTTCGCTCGGGGCTGGACGTGGTAAAGCTGGTTTTCTGGAAAAGGACGTCCCCTGTGGTTCTGATACGCACCTGTGTCGTGCTGTTGTTGTCGCTGATGGCCAGCGTTTTCTCCACCACTGCGGCCAGCGGTCAACCACGGCATGAAATTCGTTTCGCCGTTGCTGCGCAATTTCCACCCTTCCAAAGCCGCAATCAACATGGCCAGCTTGCAGGGCTGAACATCGAGCTGGGCAATGCCCTGTGCATACAGCTCAATGTGCGGTGTACCTGGGTCGACCAGGTCCTTGTGGAAAACTTCCCCGCCCTTGAAGCCAGGCAATTCGACGCGATCATGGGCATGGCCCCTACACTGAAACGGCGCCAGCGGGTGAATTTCACCGATAACCTTTATCCGATCACCACTCGCCTGGTGGCCCGCAAGACATCGGGGTTGAAGCCGACCCCACGGTCACTGAAGGGCAAGCGCGTGGGCGTTCTGGTGGGCAGCAACCGCGAAGCCTTCGCCCTGTCGAAGTGGGCGCCCAAGGGGGTAATCGTCAAGGCATTCTGGCGCAATGACGAGCTGATCCGCAGCCTGCTGGCAGGCGACATCGATGCAACATTGCAAGGCACCGTGGAAATCCGTGAGGCGCTGCTCGACACCGCTGATGGTCAGGTTTTCGACTTCCTCGGCCCTCACGTCTCCACCGAACTGCTGGGTAACGGCGTGGCGATCGCACTGCGCAAGCCCGACACCGCTTTGCGCAGCGCCCTCAATCACGCCCTCGAGCAACTGAAGCAGAGCGGCGAATACCAACGCATCATCGAGCCCTACCGGCTGGACGCGCCGCTCTCCAGACCGTAATGGCCAATTAATTGCGCGGAACATGAGCTGGATCAGTATTTGCCCAACCGGTGCGCTTAGAGTCGACGCCCTGCCGACTCCTCCAACAATCACGAGCGCGCTTTTCCATGAAGATCAATCTGCCGGTCACCGGTCGAAATGTGGATTTTGCCCCCGACGCCAATATCCTCTCGACCACCGACCTGACCAGCGCAATTACCTACGCCAACCAGGACTTCATCGATATCAGCGGCTACACCCGCGAGGAGCTGCTGGGCACGCCGCACAACCTGCTGCGTCACCCGGACATGCCGGCCGCGGCGTTTGCGCACATGTGGCAGGTATTGAAAAGCGGTCGCTCGTGGATGGGTATGGTGAAAAATCGCTGCAAGAACGGCGATCACTATTGGGTCAGTGCCTATGCCATGCCGGTCACCCGGGACGGCGTGACGGTGGAGTATCAATCGGTGCGCACCAAGCCCGATGCACGGCGGGTGCATCGGGCCGAACGGGCCTATGCCCGCCTGCGTGCCGGCACTCGGCGAGCACGGCCCGTGGTGGGCATGACCTTCAAGCTGTCGGCATGGGTCCTGGGGGCTTGCGCCACAACCTGGGCATTGGGCCTTGGGCTGGCGACTTATCCGCTGACCTGGCAACTGCTGGCGGGAACGGCGGCCTGCGCCGTGGGGGTAGCGGGTGTGCATGGCTTGTTACGGCCCCTGGCACAGTTGAACCAGCGGGCACGGCTGATTGCCGATAACCCGCTGAGCCAGGCGATCTACACCGGGCGCAAGGACGAGTTCGGGCGTATCGAGTTTGCCATGCAGATGCTGGAGGCCCAGGTGGGCGCGGTGGTCGGCCGGATTGGCGATGCATCGCAACGTCTGTCCGGCCATGCCGCGGCGCTGGTGCAACAACTGGACAGCAGCCACACCAGCAGCCTCGGCCAACAGACCCAGACGGATCAGGTCGCCGCTGCGATCAATCAAATGGCCGCCAGCGTGGCGCAAGTCGCCGAGCACGCGCTGCAGGCGTCCAGGGCCGCAGACCAGGCCGGCAGCGAAACCCGCGAGGGCCATCAACGAGTGGATGAAAGCCGCGACGCGGTGCTGCGTTTGTCCGAGGAACTGGCGCGGGCCACCGCAGTGATCCATCAACTGGAAAGCCACAGCGGCGATATTTCCGGGGTGCTGGAAGTGATCCGGGCGATTGCCGAACAGACCAACCTGCTGGCGCTGAATGCCGCCATCGAAGCGGCGCGGGCCGGGGAGCAAGGACGCGGGTTTGCCGTGGTGGCCGATGAGGTACGAGGCCTGGCCCAGCGTACGCAGGATTCGACCAATGAGATCCAGCGCATGATCAGCACCCTGCAAGGCGGCGCCCGGGATGCGGTGCAGGCGATGGCGCAAAGCAGCCAGCATGTGGAGGCCAGCGTCGATCAGGCCCAGCGCGCCGCTGCCGCACTGGATGGGATCAGCCAGCGAGTGACCCGGATTACCGCCATGAGCCAGCAGATTGCGGCGGCGGTGGAAGAACAGAGTGCGGTGAGCGAAGACATCAACCGCAACATCATCGGCATTCGCAATGCCGGGGAAGTGACGGTCAGCGCTGGCCAGCAGAGCCAGCTCAGCTCAGGGGACGTGGCGGGGCTGGCGGATGACTTGCGGCGGTTGGCGGAGGAATTCTGGGGCAAGCGCCGCTAGCGCTTAAGCCGCCCGCAATGAAATGAACGCATAGTTGGCCGGCACCTCGGTGGCAATCCGGGCGCCGGCATCCAGCAGTTGCTCGGCAATGTCCATCCCGGACACATGAAACACCCACTCATTGGCCTGCACGACTTCTTGCGTCGCCAACTCGATCGCCTGGGCAAACAGGCCCATGTCGGGCAAGTACGCGGTAAACCCATCGCCCTTGAGCGCCGTGGTATGGATGCCCAGCAACCCGCACACGGCTTCCTTGGCCTGGATATCATCGCGGTCAGCCTGGCGTGAGCGGCGGATCAACTCGGCCAGCTCCTTGTCCATCAACTCGCCCCCCACGATCAGCGCCGGCCCCTGCTCCCAGGATTCCGGCGGACAGTCCTTGGCACCGGGGTTCAACGGGATGTGCGGGTTGATCTCCATGGGGTAGATGCGGCACACCAACGGCCGCCGCTCGTAAATGCGGCAACGGTCGTCTTCGTCAAGATTCCGGCAGCGCCCGGCGTTATAGGCGGCAAAGGTGATTGCCACATACGCCTCGGTATTGCCGCTGGGCACGATGGCGGAACGGCGTTGTGCGTGGTCACGTTGCAACTCGGGCAGCCCCAGGCCACTGCCCAGGAAACCTTCCACCAGCACGATGACATTACCGCCGTCAGCCGCCCAGCTGCGGGCTTCTTCGAGGGTCAAGGGCACATGGTGGTCGGTGCAGCATTTACCGCAACCGACGCAGGAAAAATGGGTATTCATGGAGGATCTGTCACCAGGCAAGGTCAGAAGGCACTCATGAACGGTGGCGGGTTTTTGCCTCTGTTCACCGTTCTGCCTCTGTGCAAAGCAAGTTATGCGCCAGCGCCGTCATTCCTCGGGGACAAGGTCGCGAAGCACAAACACCATGCCCGCACGTTCATACAGCCGCCGTGCCCGCAAGTTGGACTCCAGCACCTTGAGGTCGACAAACGCTTCGCCGCGTTGCTTGAACACCTGGAAGGTGTGCAGCAATAACGCACGGCCCAACCCCATGCCCTGGGCACAGGGGTGAATGGCCAGGTTCTTGATGTAGGCGCTGGTCCAGCATTGGGACACACCCAGAATGCCGCTGGCGTTACTCGCCACCAGGCACAGTTTTGGGTCGAACTCGGCATCGGTAACGAACTGCTGGCGCCAGTGCTCAAGGGAGCCGACGCGTCCGCCGCCTTGTTCCTGGGCCAGGCTCAATACCGCGTGGATCGCCGGGGCCATGGCTTCGCGGTAATGATCCAGCTGGATATCCGCCGGCCACTCCGGGGCGGGCAGGCTGCCGGTGAGGTCGCGGCGCAGCAGCTGGAAATATTCACCCACCGGTCACAGGCCCTGTTGCGCCACGGTCTGGGCGGCTACCACCAGGCACTTGGTCAGTTCCGGCGAAGAAAACTTGGTGAGTACCGCATTGGCGCCGGCCAGGCGGGCTTTTTCGCTGTTCATCGCACTGTCCAGGGAGGTGTGCAGCAGCACGTAGAGGTCCTGGAAGTCCGGGGTTTCCCGCAGGGTACGGGTGAAGGCGTAGCCGTCCATTTCGGACATTTCGATGTCCGAGACCACCACGTTGATTTGCTCGACGGTGCCTTGCAGCTCCAGCAAACGGTCAATGGCTTCCTTGGCGCTGCGGGCGGTGTGGCAGGTGAGGCCGAGGTTGCGCAGGGTGTGCACCGACTGCTGCAGCGCTACCTGGCTGTCGTCCACCACCAGGATTCGGGCGTTGCCCAGCACTTCGGCCTCTTCCATGGTCAGGTCGGTGGGCGCCGCTTCGATCTGCGCCGGGGCGATGCCGTGGATGACTTTCTCGATGTCCAGCACTTGCACCAGGGCGCCTTCGACCTGGGTCACACCGGTGATAAACGAACGCGTACCACCGGAACCAAACGGCGGCGGGCGAATGTCGGTGGTCAGGCAGTGCACGATCTTGCTTACCGCCTGCACATGCAGGCCCTGCTTGGAACGGCTTACATCGGTGACGATCAGGCAGCCGCCGTCCGGGTCTTGCAGGGGCATTTCCCCCAGGGCGCGGCTCAGGTCGATCACCGACAACGCGGTGCCGCGTAAGGTGGCGATGCCTTTGACGTGGGGGTGCGACTCCGGCAGCTTGGTCAGCGGCGGGCAGGGAATGATTTCACTGACTTTCAGCAGGTTGATCGCCATCAGCTTGCCGCTGCGCAAGGTAAAGAGCAGAAGCGAGAGTGAATCTGCGCGGGCTTTGGTGGTGGACATAAAAACCTTCTGTGGATCAGGGATGACGATCTATAGACCGTTATCGACTTGCACGCGAAAAACTGTAGGAGCGAGCTTGCTCGCGAAGAACCTGAGGGCGCTGTGTTTATCCAGGCTGCCCGCGTTATCGTTGACGCGTTTCGCGAGCAAGCTCGCTCCTACCTACAACAAGCAGTCGTCAGCCCTTCCACACCTGCGGGTTTACCAGATCCTGCGGACGCTCGCCCAGCAAGGCGCTGCGCAGGTTTTCCAGGGCACGGTTGGCCATGGCTTCGCGGGTCTCGTTGGTGGCCGAGCCAATATGCGGCAGGGTCACCGCATTGCTCAGCTGGAACAGCGGCGACTCGGACAGCGGCTCCTGCTCGTACACATCCAGGCCGGCACCACGGATTGTGTGGTTTTGCAGGGCCTGGATCAGCGCCGGCTCATCCACCACCGGGCCACGGGAGATGTTCACCAGGATCGCACTGGACTTCATCATCCCCAGCTCGCGATGGCTGATCAGGTGGCGGGTTTTCTCGCTCAGTGGCACCACCAGGCAGACGAAATCGGCTTCGGCCAGCAACTGGTCGAGGCTGCGAAACTGCGCGCCGAGTTCCTGTTCCAGTTCGGTCTTGCGGCTGTTGCCGCTGTACAGAATCGGCATATTGAAACCCAGGCGACCCCTACGGGCGACGGCCGCGCCGATGTTGCCCATGCCGACGATGCCCAGGGTCTTGCCGTGTACATCACAGCCAAACAGCGGCGCGCCGACGCTGGCTTTCCACTGGCCGGCCTTGGTCCAGGCGTCCAGTTCGGCAACGCGGCGGGCGCTGCTCATCAGCAGGGCGAATGCCAGGTCGGCGGTGCTTTCGGTGAGCACATCCGGGGTGTTGGTGAGCATGATCCCGCGCTCATTGAAGTACGCCAGGTCGTAGTTGTCGTAGCCCACCGACACGCTGGAAACCACTTCCAGTTTGCTCGCACCTTCCAGTTGCGCGCGGCCCAGTCTGCGGCCTACGCCGATCAGGCCGTGGGCATGGGGCAAGGCTTCGTTGAACTGGGCGTTGATGTCGCCCTGCTTGGGGTTGGGGGCGATGACATCGAAATCCTGTTGCAGGCGTTCGATCATTTCCGGGGTGACGCGGCTGAAGGCGAGGACGGTCTTTTTCATGGAAGGCGGGCTCATCGACTACGTGGGAATGGCAAGCACGCTAACATTCTTGGGTAGGGCTTGTCAGGCCGCCCCTCACACCCCACTGCCAGACTGTTGCGATTTGGGCAACAGTCATTATCTTGTTACACTCTGTATCGCACCGCTCACCTGCGCTAATTTGTCGCATCGATGAGCGCAGCGGTTAAGACCGACCCGCTCTCCCCCGATTTCCCTCGACTTATTTCCAGGGCTCTACACTGGGAATCTGTCTTAAAGCCGCTGAGTTCAGCGGCTTTTTTTTGCGCTGAAAAAAGGCCAGGAACCCCAACAACACTGGCCGGTTTCGATTGACCCAAAGGAGCTCCACCGGTGAAAACCTCGCTGACGTTCACCCCGTTATTCCTCGCGATTGCTGCAACGATCGTTCCCCTTGCCCACGCGGCAGACACCCCGGCCACCGACGGCTTCGTCGAAGGTTCCAGCTTCAAGATCAACACCCGCAACTACTACATGAACCGCGACCGTCGCGACATTCACACCGATGACAGCAAGGAATGGGGCCAGGGCTTCATCGGCATCTTCGAATCCGGCTACACCCCCGGCACCGTCGGCTTCGGCCTGGACGCCAACGCCATGCTCGGCCTCAAGCTCGACGGCGGTGGCGGCACCGATGGCTCGAGCATCCTGCCGGTAAGCTCCGGCAACGGCAAAGCGCCCGGCTCGTTCTCCACCGCCGGCGCCACCCTGAAAATGCGCGCCTTCGACACCGAACTGAAAGCCGGCGACCTGTTCCTCAACAACCCGGTGATTGCCGGCGGCATGACCCGCATGCTGCCCCAGACCTTCCGCGGCGTGAGCCTGACCAACCACAGCCTGGACGGCTGGATGTTCGAGGGCGGCCAGGCCAGCTTCACCAAGCTCTACAACCAGAGCGGCCGTCGCCGCATCGGCACCAGCTACGGCGCATTGCCCAATGGCGAAGACAGCCGCCACCTGGACTGGGCCGGCGTGTCCTTCAGCGGCGTGCCGGGGCTGACCAGCAACCTGTACGCGTCCGAACTCAAGGACATCTGGAACCAGTACTACTACGACCTGGACTACACCTGGCAGTTGAACGAGCTGGTCAGCCTGAACCCGGGCCTGCACTACTACCACACCCAGGAGACCGGCAAAGCCTTGCTGGGCGACATCGACAACAACACCTACAGCCTGCATTTCACCGTGGGCGTGGGCAATCACAGCGTTACCGCCGCCTACCAGCGGGTCAACGGCAACACGCCGTTCGACTACATCAGCCAGGGCGACAGCATCTACTTGGACAACTCCCAGCAATACTCCGACTTCAACGGCCCCAACGAGCGCTCGTGGAAGCTCAAGTACGCCTATGACTTCGTCGGGCTGGGCCTGCCGGGCCTGACCTCGGCGGTGTCGTATATCAGCGGCAAGACCGACCTGACCACGGTCGATCCGGACAGCCGTGGTTACTCATCCTGGTACAGTGCCGACGGCAAGAACGCCAAGCACTGGGAACGGGACATCGACCTCAAGTACGTGGTGCAAGGCGGCAAGGCCAAGGACCTGGCCGTGCGCCTGCAATGGGCGACCAATCGCGGCGGCAATGGCTACGCGGCAGTGGACCGGGACGTGGATGAGTACCGCGTGATCGTCGACTATCCGATTGACGTTTTTTAACCTTCAGGCTTTCTTTTAGCGGCGACGACTTATTTTTCACAGCATGGAACTAAACTGCCAGCATCTTGAGTGCCGAAGCCAGTCCCATGAGTCAACGCCGCGCCTTCACCCTGCCTGCACGCCCGGAGCTTTTGCTGATTCTGGGCAGTGGCCTTACTGTCGTGCTGATCGTGGTCATCGTTGCCGTACTGCTGATCCGCGAACACGCCAGCGCCTTGCAGGCAGCCAAGCGCTCCACCAGCAATATCACCCAACTGATCAATGCCGATGTGCTGCGCAACGTCGAGCTCTACGACCTGGCGCTGAACGGCCTGATCACCGCAACCACTCGCGATGACCTGCCCCAGGTTTCCGCCGAAGTCCTGCATATGGTGCAGTTCGACCAGTCCACGGCCGCCCCTTTCAAAGGCGAAGTCCTGCTGCTGGACAAAACCGGCGCGGTCACCGCCGACTCTTCCACGCTGGCGCCCACACCCCGCAACTTCGCCAATCGCGACTATTTCCAGATCCACCAGCAGAACCCCGATGCCGGGCTGTTCATCAGTCGGCCCTTCAAGATTCGTTGCGACTGCGATCAAGTCTGGCGCATCGCCTTCAGCCGCCGGGTGCCCGGACCCAATGGCGAGTTTGCCGGTGTGGCGGTGGCAACCATGCGCCTGGCGTATTTCGACCAGCTGTTCAATAGCCTGACCATCGGCAGCGGCAGCAGCATCAACCTGCTGAACAACGACGGCATCCTGCTGGCCCAGCAGCCGCTGCTGGAAAGAGACATGATCAACAAGGACTTGAGCGCGCGGCCCAACTTCAAGCGAATGCTGCGCGAAGGCAGCGGCAGTTTCAGCGCCATCTCCGCCATCAGTGGCGCGCAACGGCTGTACACCTTCACCAGCGTCGGCGCGCTGCCGCTGATTGTGGTGGTGGCGTTGTCGAGCGATGACGTGTTTGCCGCCTGGAAGCGCTCCGCCCTGCTGATCAGTGGCGCCACCGGCGTACTGTGTGTGGGGCTGTTGTGGCTGACCTGGATGCTGCGCCTGGAACTGCGCCGCCGCTATCGCGCCGAGAAGGTGTTGTCGGAACTGGCAGCCACCGACGGCCTCACCGGCCTGGCCAACCGCCGCACCCTCGACCAGCGCCTGCGCCTGGAATGGGAGCGCGCGCAACGCTCAGGCGAGCCACTGGCCTTGCTGATGATTGATGTCGACCACTTCAAGGCCTTCAACGACCGCCATGGTCACCAGGGAGGCGACGAGGCCTTGCGCAACGTGGCCCGGGTCATCGGCAGCAATATTCGTCGCCCCGCCGACCTGGCCGCGCGCTACGGCGGCGAAGAGTTCGCGGTGATCCTGCCGGATACCGACGGCGAGGGTGCGAGCACCATCGCCGAACATATCCGCAGTGCGGTGGAACACTTGCCACCGGCGGACGGCGACGCGCTGTCGGTCACCGTCAGCGTCGGGCTCAGTACCTGGGACAAACGCAGCCGTGGCTCGCTGGAAGAGCTGCTGCTGAGTGCCGATCGGGCGCTGTATGACGCCAAGCATTCCGGGCGCAACCGCATCGTTCACAGCCAGGCCACATAAGCCGTTATCAGCAACTACGCTAAGGGCATCCTCGAAGCAGAAGTACGCCCGATGAGCCCAGGCACTACCCGCCCGCCCCGCCCCACCCACCGCCCGGAGCTGCTGCTGATCATCGGCAGTTGCGTCACGGTGCTGCTGATCATGCTGGTGGTCGCGGTGCTGCTGATTCGCGAACACGCCAACACGTTGCAGGCGGCCCAGCGCACGGCCAATAACATCACCCAACTGATCGACGCCGACGTGCTGCGCAACGTCGAGCTGTACGACTTGTCGATCAAAGGCCTGATCGCCGCCACCGAACGCACTGATTTGGCTGGGGTATCGGCCGGCATCCGTCACCTGGTGCTGTTCGACCGTTCGGAAGCGGCGCCCTACAAAGGCGACATCCTGTTGTTGGACAAGGATGGCAACGTGATCGCCGACTCAGCCCTGCAGACGCCCAAATCCGCCAACTTCGCCGACCGCGACTACTTCCAGGCCCATCGGCAGAATCCCGACCTGGGCCTGTTCATCAGCCGGCCCTTCACGGCGCGCTGCGTGTGTGACGACCAATGGCGTATCGCATTCAGCCGCCGGGTTTCCGGGCCGGATGGGCGATTCCTCGGCGTGGCCGTGGCCACCATGCGCCTGTCGTACTTTCAGCAACTGTTCCGCAGCCTGAATATCGGCAGCGACAGCACCATCAACCTGATCAACCGGCAAGGCATCCTGCTGGCCCAGCAGCCGCTGCTGGAACGGGACATGATCGACAAGGACCTCAGCCAGCGGCCCAACGTCGCGCGCATATTGCACGAGCGCGACGGCAACTTTCGCGGCACCTCCAGTGTGGATGAGGAGCACCGCCTGTATACGTTCTCAACGGTGGGCGATCTACCGCTGATCGTCGTCGTGGGGCTGTCCACGAATGACATATTCGCCCCCTGGAAGCGCGCAGCACTGGTGATCAGCGGCGCTACCGGGATTTTGTGCATCGGCCTTTTGTGGCTGACCTGGATGCTCTGCATGGAACTGCGCAGGCGCCACCGTGCCGAACAGGTGCTGTCAGAACTGGCAGCCACCGACGCGCTCACCGGCTTGGCCAACCGCCGCACCCTGGACCAGCGCCTGCGCCTGGAATGGGACCGCGCCCAGCGTTCGGCCGAGCCGTTGACGGTGCTGATGATTGACGTGGACCACTTCAAGGCGTTCAACGACCGACATGGTCATCAAGGTGGTGACGAGGCACTGCGCACGGTGGCGCAGGTGATCGAGGGCAATATCCGCCGCCCGGCTGACCTCGCTGCTCGCTATGGCGGGGAAGAATTTGCAGTGGTGCTGCCGCATACCGACAGCCAGGGTGCACGCGTGATTGCTGAACATATCCGCAGCAGTGTCGAACACCTGCCGCGAGTGGGCGGGGATACGGTGCCGATTACCGTCAGCATCGGCCTCAGTACCTGGACCAAAAACAGCCGCACCACGCTGGAGGAATTACTGCTCAACGCCGACCAGGCGCTGTATGAGGCCAAGCATACCGGGCGTAATCGCGTTGTTGATGCCGGCGCTTTAAAGCCGTGACGCGAAGCGTCACAGGAGGCGTTACCACGCAGAGCGTGGGAACGATCAAAAAAAAGGCCACCCGAAGGCGGCCTTTAAAAACAAAAGGAAAGAGAGTTGTTACTTACACCGCCGCGACGGGACGCATGTAAGAGATCGGTGCGGTGCTGGCATCTTCGAAGGTCACGACTTCCCAGGCATCTGTCTGTGCAATCAGCTTGCGCAGCAGTTGGTTGTTCAGGGCGTGGCCAGACTTGAAGCCTTTGAACTCGCCTATCAGGCTATTGCCCAGCAGGTAGAGGTCACCGATTGCATCGAGGATCTTGTGCTTCACGAATTCGTCTTCATAGCGAAGGCCGTCTTCGTTCAGTACACCATCCGCGTCGACCACAATGGCGTTTTCAACGCTGCCGCCGAGTGCGAGGTTGTGCTTGCGCAGGTACTCGATGTCACTCATGAAACCAAAGGTACGGGCGCGGCTGACTTCTTTTACGAACGAAGTGCTGGAAAAATCCACGCTTGCACTTTGGGTGCGGTCACGGAATACCGGGTGATCGAAATCGATCTCAAAGCTCACTTTAAAGCCTTCGAACGGGACGAAGGTGGCGCGCTTGTCGCCGTCTTCTACTGTCACTTCCCGCAGAATGCGAATGAACTTCTTGGCTGCGTCCTGTTCTTCCAGGCCGGCAGATTGAATCAAGAATACGAAGGGTCCGGCGCTGCCATCCATGATCGGGACTTCGGACGCGGAGAGCTCGACGTAGGCGTTATCGATGCCCAGACCGGCCATGGCCGAGAGCAAGTGCTCCACCGTGTCCACTTTGACGTCACCGTTGACCAACGTGGTCGACATCGTGGTTTCGCCAACATTTTCCGCGCGAGCAGGTATCTGCACCACAGGGTCCAGGTCGGCACGAACAAACACGATGCCGGTGTCGACAGGTGCGGGCTTGAGGGTCAGGTATACCTTCTCCCCGGAGTGCAGACCTACACCTGTGGCACGGATAATATTCTTCAGGGTGCGTTGTTTAATCATGGCTTGGACCGCTTCAGCGCAAATTGCGAACTGGTATCAACAAAGGCTGGCGATAATAGCAGACCAGACCTTTGCTGAACACCAATCACCTTCATAGCCCTGATACATTCCATTAATCGGCCTGACGACGCAGGAAAGCCGGGATGTCCAGGTAGTCCAGGTCATCTTGCGGATTCGGGCTGCGGGATGCAGCAGCACCGGCCTGAGCCTGGTTGCGCATCACGGTCGGACGATCCAGGTCACGATAGTTCACAGACGGCAGTTCCTGGCGCGAAGGCGCTGGAGCGGCAGCTTGCTGGCTGGCGTGGCTGGTATGGACGGTGTTGTCGATGACCTTTACAGGCTTCTCGATTTTCGCACCCAGGCCGGTCGCAACAACGGTCACGTGCAGTTCGTCGCGCATGTCCGGATCGATAACGGTACCGACCTTGACCATGGCGTGCTCGGAAGCGAAGGCTTCGATGATGCTACCCACGTCGGAGTACTCACCCAGGGACAGGTCAGGACCGGCGGTGATGTTCACCAGGATGCCGCGTGCGCCTTGCAGGTTCACGTCTTCCAGCAACGGGTTGCGGATGGCCGCTTCGGTAGCTTCACGTGCACGGTTCGGACCGCTGGCGCAGCCAGTGCCCATCATCGCCATGCCCATTTCGCTCATCACGGTACGTACGTCGGCAAAGTCGACGTTGATCATGCCCGGACGCTTGATGATGTCGGAGATACCGCGAACGGCACCGGCCAGTACATCGTCAGCCTTGGCAAACGCAGACAGCAGGCTTGCGTCCTTGCCGAGGATGGTCAGCAGCTTCTCGTTGGGAATGGTGATCAACGAGTCGACGCTTTCGGACAGCAGACGGATGCCTTCATCGGCGATCTGCATGCGCTTGCGACCTTCGAACGGGAATGGACGGGTCACGACGGCAACCGTCAGGATCCCCATTTCCTTGGCCACTTCGGCAATGATCGGCGCAGCACCGGTACCGGTACCACCGCCCATGCCCGTGGTGATGAACACCATGTTGGTGCCTTGCAGCACTTCAGCGATGCGCTCGCGGTCTTCCAGGGCGGCTTGACGGCCGACTTCCGGATTCGCGCCGGCACCCAGGCCCTTGGTCACGGCTGTGCCCAATTGCAGGATGGTGCGTGCACCGATGCTTTTGAGGGCCTGGGCGTCAGTGTTGGCGCAGATGAATTCAACGCCTTCAATGTTGCTCTTGACCATGTGGTTGACAGCGTTGCCGCCGCCACCGCCGACGCCGATCACTTTGATGACCGGGCTTGCGGGGATGTTGTCTACGAGTTCGAACATTTTCCCTCTCCTTTCATTTCTCTAGTTTTTTCGCCTACTACTTGAAACGGTGTTGCGGTAAATCTTTAGAAATTGCCTTTCACCCAAGCCTGCAACCGCTCGAACAACGGCGCTTTCGCTTCGTCGTCGCTTCTGTAGCTGTCGCGGTTGCTCGGGCCCGACAGGGAAATGCCGTCGGTCTGCTTTTGCAGCCCGTACAACAGCAAGCCCACACCGGTGGAATAAATCGGGTTGCGCACTACGTCGCCCAGGCCTTTCACGCCATGGGGCACGCCCAAGCGGACCGGCATGTGGAAGATTTCCTCGGCCAGTTCGACCGCGCCTTCCATCTTCGAGGTGCCACCGGTCAGCACGATGCCGGCCGGAATCAAATCTTCGTAGCCGCTGCGGCGCAGTTCAGCCTGGATCAGGGTGAACAGTTCGTCGTAGCGCGGCTCGACCACTTCGGCCAATGCCTGGCGCGACAGTTCGCGCGGTGGACGGTCGCCCACGCTTGGCACCTTGATGGTTTCACCGGCACCGGCCAGCTTGGCCAGGGCGCAGGCGTAACGGATCTTGATTTCTTCGGCGTACTGGGTCGGTGTGCGCAACGCCATGGCGATGTCGTTGGTCACCTGGTCACCGGCAATCGGGATCACCGCGGTGTGACGAATCGCACCCTCGGTGAAGATCGCGATGTCCGTGGTGCCGCCGCCGATGTCCACCAGGCACACGCCCAGTTCTTTTTCGTCGTCGGTCAGTACCGAGTAAGCCGAAGCCAACTGCTCCAGAATGATGTCGTCGATTTCCAGGCCGCAGCGGCGCACGCATTTTTCAATGTTCTGTGCAGCGTTGACGGCGCAGGTCACCACGTGAACCTTGGCTTCCAGACGTACGCCCGACATGCCCAGGGGCTCGCGAACGCCTTCCTGGTTATCGATCACGTAGTCCTGCGGCAGGGTGTGCAGCACGCGCTGGTCAGCCGGGATCGCCACGGCTTGCGCTGCGTCGAGTACCCGCTCCAGGTCGGCCGAGCTGACTTCGCGGTCGCGAATCGCCACGATGCCGTGGGAATTCAGGCTGCGGATGTGGTTGCCGGCAACGCCGACAAATGCCGAGTGAATCCGGCAACCGGCCATCAGCTGCGCTTCTTCGATGGCGCGCTGGATCGATTGCACGGTGGATTCAATATTCACCACCACGCCCTTCTTCAGGCCCCGGGACGGATGCGTGCCGATTCCGACGATTTCCAGCGTGCCGTCGTCCGCGACCTCGCCTACCAGCGCCACCACCTTGGAGGTGCCGATATCCAGACCGACGATCATTTTGCCGCTTTGCACGTTTGCCATGGGTCCTGCCTCTTCTTAATTCTTCGCGACAGCAGGTTGCGCTGCCGTGGGCGCCGCAGGGGCCCGCCAGCCGACGGCAAGGCCGTTGGCGTAACGCAGGTCGATGCTCGCAATGTTCGTAATCTGTTCTTTCAAGGTCTTTTCATAGATGGCGATAAAACGGCGCATCTTTTCCACCAGATTGCCGCGTCCCAGCAACAACTCGATGCCCGGGCCGGAACTGCCTGCACCCGTGGTCAAAAACCAGCTGCCCCGCTCGCGCAATTCCAGTCGCGCAATCGAGAAGCCCAACGGCCGCAGCATCTGGCTCAACGCCTGGTACTGCTGCATCACTTGCTGCTGCGCCCGCTGCGGTCCGAACAACTGCGGCAGGTGCTCGTAATTCGCCACTTCGCGAGGTGCAAACGCCTGGCCCTGGTTGTTCAACAGCGCACCATCACCCCAACGGGCCACGGGCAGTTGTTCTTCCAGGCGGATCGTCACTTGATCCGGCCACACGCGACGTACTTCGGCGTGGGCAATCCATGGCATCTGTTCCAGCTCGGAGCGCATGCCTGCCAGGTCGATGGTGAAGAAGCTCGACGCCACAAACGGGGCGATTCGCTGCTGCACGGCTTGCTGGCTGATGTAGCTCAAGTCACCCTGCACGCTGATCTTGGTGATCGGCCGGTCGGCATACGGCAGCAGGCGCTGGGCGCCTTCATACGTACCAAACCCCAGGGCCACCAGGATCACCGGCCAGAACAGCGCCTTGAGAAAACCAAAGTTGGCTTTCGGCATGCGCGCCGACATCGGCTCTTTAGCCACCATTCGGCTGGCACCACGCGGCACCGGCTTGCGGCCGGGAGCGGGTTGCTGATGACGAAGCGATGCGCCGTTCATGGTCTTAGCCTCGTGGCTCTATGCTTGCTGCCAGGATCGCCAGCACCAACTGCTGGAAATCCAGGCCGGCGGCACGAGCGGCCATGGGTACCAGGCTGTGGTCGGTCATCCCGGGTGCAGTGTTGACTTCCAGGAACCAGAAGTTCCCCTGGTCATCCTGCATCACGTCTGCCCGCGCCCAACCGGCGATACCCAGCGCCTCACAGGCTTTCGCCGTGAGGTCCATCAATTCCTGTTCCTTGGCTGCGTCGAGGCCGCACGGGATCCGGTACTGGGTATCGGAGGCCACATACTTGGCGTCGTAGTCGTAAAAGGTGTGGGGCGTGCCCAATGCGATGGGCGGCAATACCTGGCCACGCAGAGTAGCGATGGTGAACTCGGGACCTTGAATCCACTGTTCCACCAACACTTGCGAATCGTAGGTACTGGCCGCTTTCCATGCGTCAATCAATTCGGCGGCTGAGTTCACTTTAGCCATGCCGATACTGGAGCCTTCATGGGCTGGTTTGACGATCAAAGGCAGGCCCAGTTCCTTGGCTGCAGAAATACAATCGTCTTCGCTGCACAGCACGCTGTGACGCGGGGTCGGAATACCCAGGCTGTGCCACACCTGCTTGGTGCGCAACTTGTCCATGGCCAGGGCGGAAGCGAGGATGCCGCTGCCGGTATACGGAATGCCCAGGCACTCCAGCAGGCCCTGCATGCTGCCGTCTTCACCGCCACGGCCGTGAAGAATGATGAAGGCGCGGTCGATCTTCTCGGCCTGCAGGCGCGACAGGATGTCATCTCCCACGTCGATGCCGAACGCATTCACACCGGCACTTTGCAGCGCTTCCAGCACGGCATTGCCGGACTTCAGCGACACTTCACGCTCAGCGCTCTTGCCACCGAACAGCACCGCAACCCGGCCGAAGTCGGCAGGTTGAATGGTCGAGAACAGGGAGCCGTAGTCAGTGGTCATTTCGACTTCCCCTGTGCGGCGGCAAACAGCGGGCTTGCCAGCAATTTAGGGGCGAGGCCACCGATGTCACCGGCACCCTGGCACAGCAGGATGTCGCCGGCACGCAGCAGCGGCTTGACGATCGGCGCCAGGTCCACACCACGCTCGATGTAGATCGGGTCCAACTGGCCGCGTTGACGGATGCTGTTGCACAGCTTGCGGCTGTCGGCACCCGGGATCGGTTCTTCACCGGCCGGGTAGACTTCCATCAGCAGCAACACGTTGGCATCCGCCAGCACATTGACGAAATCGTCGTACAGGTCGCGGGTACGGCTGTAGCGGTGCGGCTGGTACACCATCACCAGGCGGCGTTCCGGCCAGCCACCGCGTACGGCCTTGATCACCGCTGCCACTTCGGTCGGGTGGTGACCGTAGTCGTCCACCAGCATCACGTTGCCGCCGTCCACCGGCAGTTCGCCGTAGACCTGGAAGCGACGGCCCACGCCGGCAAAACCCGACAGGCCTTCGACGATGGCTTCATCGCTGACGCCTTCGTCGGAGGCGATGCAGATGGTCGCCAGGGAGTTGAGTACGTTGTGGTTGCCCGGCATGTTTACCGAGACATCCAGCGGCTCGCGGTCAGGACGCAGCACGGTGAAGAAAGTCTGCATGCCTTGCTGGCGCACATTGATCGCGCGCACGTCACAGTCTTCGCTGAAGCCGTAGGTCACGGTCGGACGCTTCACCAGCGGCAGGATTTCGCGCACCACCGGATCGTCCAGGCACACCACGGCCAGACCGTAGAACGGCAGGTTGTGCAGGAACTCGACGAAGGTTTTCTTCAGTTTGTTGAAGTCACCGTCGTAGGTCGCCATGTGGTCGGCGTCGATGTTGGTCACCACGGCCACCAGCGGTTGCAGGTGCAGGAAGCTGGCGTCGCTTTCATCGGCTTCGGCGATCAGGTAACGGCTGGTCCCCAGTTGTGCATTGGTGCCGGCTGCATTCAGGCGGCCACCGATGACGAACGTCGGGTCCAGGCCACCGGCGGCGAACACCGAGGCGATCAGGCTGGTGGTGGTGGTCTTGCCGTGGGTACCGGCGACGGCGATGCCGTGGCGGTAGCGCATCAGCTCAGCCAGCATTTCGGCACGCGGCACTACGGGAATGCGGCGTTCAAGGGCGGTGGCCACTTCCGGGTTGGAGGTGTTCACAGCGCTGGAGACCACCAGCACGTCGGCTTCGGCAGCGTTCTCGGCGCGGTGGCCGATAAAGATTTTTGCGCCAAACGATTCCAGGCGCTCGGTGACCGGCGACATTTTCAGGTCGGAGCCGGACACCTGGTAACCCAGGTTCAGCAACACTTCGGCGATCCCGCACATGCCCACGCCGCCGATACCGACGAAGTGGATGCGACGGATGCGGCGCATTTCCGGTTGCGGCATGGCTTTCTGATTCTCAACCATGGGCCACCTCCAGGCAGATATCGACCACGGTGCGGGTTGCGTCAGGTTTGGCCAGGCGGCTTGCGGTGCTCGCCATGCTGTTCAGTCGTTCCGGTTGCATCAAAACCTCGGTCAGGCGTGCGGCCAAATCGGCGGCGCCAGTCGTTCTTTGCGGCAGCAGGAAGGCAGCGCCCTCCCCGGCCAAATATTCGGCGTTGCGGGTCTGGTGATCGTCGATCGCGTGGGGCAAAGGCACCAGCAAGGACGGCAGACCGGCGGCGGCCAGTTCACTGACGGTCAACGCACCTGCGCGACAGACCACCAGGTCGGCCCAGCCATAGGCTTGGGCCATGTCTTTGATGAAGGGCTGCACATTCGCCTCCACACCCGCATCGCGATAACGCGTGGCGGTCACTTCATCGTGGTTCTTGCCGGCCTGATGGAAGATCTCCGGGCGCAGCTCCACGGGGAGTTGTGACACCGCTTCAGGCAGCAATTTGTTCAACGGTTCGGCGCCCAGGCTTCCGCCCAGGATCAACAGGTGCGCCTTGCGACCGGCCAATGGCTGGCGGGCGATGTCCATGAACAGTTCGGTACGCACCGGGTTGCCGGTGGTACGCAACTTGTCCGCGGCACCAAAGGTCTTCGGAAACGCCTCGCATACCCGTGCAGCCAAGGGCACCAGCAGGCGGTTGGCAGTGCCGGCCACGGCATTCTGCTCGTGGACGATCACTGGCACGCCGGCGAGTCTTGCCGCAACACCGCCCGGGCCGGTCACGTAGCCACCAAAGCCCAGCACGCATACCGGCTTCACTTCGCGGATCACCTTGCGCGCTTGCCACACGGCCTTGAGCAACACGAACGGCGCCTTCAGCAGGGACAATTTGCCCTTGCCACGCAAGCCGGTGACGTTGATCAAATGCAGCGGCAAGCCGGCATTCGGTACCAGATCATTTTCGATGCCGCGCGGCGTACCGAGCCAATGCACGCTGTAGCCGCGGTTCTGGAATTCGCGGGCACAGGCCAGCGCCGGGAACACGTGGCCACCGGTGCCGCCTGCCATGATCAGCACGTTAGCGCCCATGGTTCGGCTCCTCGGCGAAGTCGCTTTCGCTGAACTCCATCTCTTCGCTGCCCAGGTGGGTCCGACTCTCCCACTCGATACGCAGCAACAACCCGAGACAGGCGCAGCAAATCACCAACGAGCTGCCGCCGTAACTGAGGAACGGCAAGGTCAGGCCCTTGGTCGGCAGCAGGCCGACGTTCACCCCGATGTTGATCAGGAACTGGCCGATCCACAGGAACGACAAGCCGTACGCCACGTAGGCGGCGAAATATTGCTTGGCCTTTTCGGCCCACAAGCCGATGTACATGCCGCGAACACACACGAACACGAACAGCGCGACGGTGCACAGCGAACCGACCACACCCAGCTCTTCGGCGAGTACCGAGAACACGAAGTCGGTGTGGGCTTCCGGCAGGTAGAACTGCTTCTGCACGCTATTGCCCAGGCCCACGCCCAGCCACTCGCCGCGACCAAAGGCGATCAACGCCTGGGTCAACTGGTAGCCGGAACCGAACTGATCGGACCACGGGTCGGTAAAGGTAATCAGACGGGCCATCCGGTAGGGTTGCGCCTGCACCAGAATGGTCACGGCGGCCACCGCCAGCACCACCATCAAGGTGAAGCGGAACAGGCCGACGCCGCCGAGGAACAGCATCGCCGCCGCCGCGCCCATCATTACAACGGTGGCACCGAAGTCCGGCTCCATCAGCAACAGGCCGGCCATGGGCAGCAGCACGATGAACGGCTTGAAGAAGCCCATCCAGCTTTCGCGTACTTCTTTCTGGCGCCGCACCAGGTAGCCAGCGAGGTAGATCACCACGAACACCTTGGCGATTTCCGAGGGCTGCACGTTGAACGCACCGAAGCCGATCCAGCGCATCGAACCGTTCACCTCACGCCCGATGCCGGGCAGGATCACCATCACCAACAGGCCGAAGGCGCCCACCAGCATCAGCCAACCCAGGCGCTGCCAGGTGGCAATCGGGATCATCATGGTGACGATGCAGGCACCGAGACCGATCACCAGGTACACCAGGTGACGGATCATCATGTACAGGGTGTTGCCCGATTGCACCGCGGCCACTTCCGAGGAGGCCGAGGTGATCATCACCAGGCCCAGGCCCAGCAGCGCGAGGCAACCGGCAAGCATCGGGAAATCAAGGTCGATACCGCGCCCGGTAATGATCGGCGACGGGTACGGCTTGATGATGTTACGGAAATTGATACTCATGCCAAGGCCTCCACGGCGCGGGCGAACAGCTGGCCGCGCTCTTCGTAGTTCTTGAACATGTCGAAACTGGCGCAGGCAGGCGACAGCAGCACCACGTCGCCCGGCTGAGCCAAGGCTTTGGATTGGGCAATGGCATCGTCCAGGGACTGCGCGCGCACCTGCGGTACGGCGTCGCCCAGGGCATCGGCGATCAAGCCGGAATCACGGCCCATCAGCACCACGGCGCGGCAGTTGGCGGCGACCGGGCCTTTAAGGTCCTTGAAGTCGGCACCCTTGCCGTCGCCACCGGCAATCAGCACGACCTTGCCTTGAATGTCGGCACCCAAACCTTCGATGGCAGCGAGTGCCGCACCGACGTTGGTGGCCTTGGAATCGTTGTAATAGCCAACGCCATCCAGCTCGCGAACCCACTGGCAGCGATGCTCAAGGCCGGCAAAGCTGCGCAGGGCCGAGAGCATGGCGTCGAACGGCAAGCCAACTGCGTGACCGAGCGCCAGCGCCGCCAGGGCGTTGGCCTGGTTGTGGGCACCACGGATTTTCAGTTCGCGCACCGGCATCAGGTTCTGGAATTCGAAGGCCAGGTATTTCTCGCCGTTCTCTTCCCGAAGGCCGAAGGCCTTGAAGTCAGGCTTGTTCAGGCCGAAGGTCCAGCACGGCAGACCTTCGCCGATCAGCGGACGGCTCAGGGCATCCTGACGGTTTACCACCACTTGCCGCGCGCCACGGAAGATCCGGTGCTTGGCCAGGTGATACGCCGGCAGGCCGCTGTAGCGGTCCATGTGGTCTTCGCTGACGTTGAGCACGGTGGCCACTTCGGCGTTGAGCTGGTCAGTGGTTTCCAGCTGGAAGCTCGACAGCTCCATCACGTACAGCTCGACGTCGTCGTTGAGCAGGTCCAGCGCCGGCGTGCCGAGGTTGCCGCCCACGGCCGCGCGCTTGCCGGCCGCAGCCGCCATCTCGCCCACCAGGGTGGTCACGGTACTTTTGGCATTGGAACCGCTGATGGCCACGATCGGCGCCTTCGCGTTACGCGCGAACAGCTCGATGTCGCCGGACAACTTCACGCCACGGGCCGCCGCCGCTTGCAGGGCCGGGGTCGCCAGGGCCAGGCCGGGGCTCACGTAGAGCTCATCGGCACGGCACAGAAACTCGACATCCAGCTCGCCACAACGCACTTCCACGTGCGGGTAGTCACGGCGCAGCGTGACCAGCTCCGGTGGATTTTCCCGCGTATCGGCCACGGCAAACGACGTGCCCCGGTTCGCCAGGAAGCGAACCAGGGACATGCCGCTCTTGCCGAGGCCGACAACGATGCGGAAGTGGTCTGAAGCGATCAGGGACACTCGTTTCTACCTCAGTTTCAGGGTGGCAAGGCCGAACAGAACCAGAATCACGGTGATAATCCAGAAACGGACAATCACCCGCGGCTCAGGCCAGCCCTTGAGTTCAAAGTGGTGGTGAATCGGCGCCATGCGGAATACGCGGCGCCCGGTCAATTTGAAGGAGGCAACCTGGATCACCACCGACAGGGTTTCCATCACGAACACACCGCCCATGATGAACAGGACGATTTCCTGGCGGACGATCACCGCGATAGTGCCCAGGGCCGCGCCCAGCGCCAGTGCGCCGACGTCGCCCATGAAGACTTGTGCGGGGTAGGTGTTGAACCACAGGAAGCCCAGGCCCGCACCGATCAACGCACCGCAGAACACAATCAGTTCGCCCGCGCCCGGTACATAAGGGATCAGCAGGTATTCAGCGAATTTCACGTTACCCGACAGGTAGCAGAAGATGCCGAGGGCACCGCCCACCATCACCGTCGGCATGATCGCCAGGCCGTCGAGGCCGTCCGTCAGGTTGACCGCGTTGCTGGAGCCGACGATCACGAAGTAGGTCAGCACCACGAAGCCGACGCCCAGTGGAATGCTGGCGTCCTTGAGCATCGGGATGATCAGGGTGGTTTCCACCGCGCTTGGCGCAGTCATGAACAGGAAGATCGCCGCGCCGAGGCCGAACACCGACTGCCAGAAATACTTCCAGCGGCTTGGCAGCCCCTTGGAATTCTTCTCGATCACCTTGCGGTAGTCATCTACCCAACCGATGGCGCCGAACAGCAGGGTCACCAGCAGCACGGTCCAGACATAACGGTTATGCAGGTCAGCCCACAGCAGCGTACTGATGCCGATGGACGACAGGATCAACGCACCGCCCATGGTCGGGGTGCCGGATTTGGACAGGTGCGACTGCGGGCCGTCGTTGCGTACCGACTGGCCAATCTGCAGGTTTTGCAGGGTACGGATCATCCATGGCCCGAGGAACAGCGACAACGACAGCGCGGTCAGCACACCCAGGATCCCGCGCAGGGTCAGGTACTGAAAGACCGCGAAGCCTTTGTGGAACTGTTGCAGATACTCAGCCAGCAGCAGCAGCATTAATGTTTCTCCGTACTTGAGCCACACAAGGCCGCGACGACGTTTTCCATCACCGCGCTGCGCGATCCCTTGATCAAAATAGTGGTGTGTTTGTCTTGTTCAGCCGCACTCAGTGCCTGGATCAGTTCGGCCTGGCTGGCGAAATGCCTGGCGCCCGGCCCGAAGGCGTCCACGGCGTGCAGCATGTTCGGGCCAACGGCGTAAAGGGCATCGACCTTGCCGGCTGCGTACGCGCCGACTTCACGGTGAGACTGTTCGGCCCACTCGCCCAGCTCGGCGATATCCCCCAGTACCAGCACCTTGCGACCGGCGAAACCGGTCAGCAGGTCGATGGCGGCACAGATCGAGGACTGGTTGGCGTTGTAGGTGTCATCAATCACGCGCATGCCGTTGCTGGCCAGTTGCGCGACGGTGCGGCCCTTGACCGGTTGCACGGCGCCAAGGCCGGTGGCGATGCCAAACAACGACACGCCCAGCACGTGGGCGGCGGCGGCGGCAGCCAGGGCATTGGCGACGTTGTGGTTGCCCAGCAGGTTCAGCTGTACGTGCTCGTCACCTTGCGGGGTATGCAGGGTGAAGGACGGGCAGCCACGGGCGTCGGCCTTGATATTCGAGGCATGGAAATCGGCAGCGGCGTTGTGCACCGCGAAGCTCAAAACCTTGCGACCGGCGGCACGTACGCGCCAGGTTTCGAAGGCCTTGTCATCGAGGTTCAGCACGGCAGTGCCGGATGCGTCGAGGCCTTCGATGATTTCGCCCTTGGCTTCGACGATCTTTTCAGGGCCGCCAAACTCGCCGACGTGGGCGGTACCGGCGTTGCTGATCACCGCGACGTGAGGCTTGGTCATGGCCACGGTGTAAGCGATTTCGCCGATGCGCGAAGCACCCAGCTCGATAACGGCCGCCGTGTGTTCCGGGGCCAGTTCGAGCAGGGTCAGCGGAGCGCCGAAGTCATTGTTCAGGTTGCCACGGGTCGCCAGGACCGGGCCGCGCGTGCGCAGGATGCCGGCCAGCAGCTCCTTGACCGTGGTCTTGCCGCTGGAACCGGTGATCGCCGCAACAGGCATGGTGAAGGCGGCACGGTTCAGCGCCCCCAGTTGGCCGAGGGCCAGGCGGGTGTCGGCGACCAGCAATTGTGGCAGCGTCGAGTCAGCGACTTCGCGCTGCACCAGAGCGCCGACAGCGCCTTTGGCAGCGACGTCATTCAGGTAGTCATGGCCATCGAAACTCGGGCCGGCCAAGGCGACAAACAGTTGCCCGGGCTTGATCGTCCGGCTGTCGATGCTGACGCCATCAAAGCTGCAATCAGCCGACAGCACGCGCGCCGACAAGGCCTGGGTCAGTTCGCTGAATTTAAGCGGCTTAAGCATGGGCCACCTCCCACGCGGTCAGGGCGTGATCAGCCTCGACCAGATCGGAGAAGGCGTGGCGTTCGCCGTTGATTTCCTGATAGTCCTCGTGGCCTTTACCGGCCAGCACCACCACGTCGTCAGCACTTGCGCCGGCGATCAATTGGGCGATGGCTGCACCGCGACCGGCAACGAACGTCGCCTTGGACGCATCTTTAAAGCCGACACGAATGTCATCGAAAATCTGGCTTGGGTCTTCGCTGCGCGGGTTGTCGTCAGTCACGAGCACACCGTCGGCCAGGCGCTCGACGATTTCCGCCATCAGCGGGCGCTTGCCGCGATCGCGGTCACCGCCACAGCCGAACAGGCACAGCAATTTACCCTTGGCGTGGGGGCGCAGGGCCTGCAGGATTTTTTCCAGGGCGTCCGGCGTGTGGGCGTAATCGACCACCACCAGCGGCTGGGAGCCGCCGCCGAGGCGCTGCATGCGACCGGCCGGGCCTTCGAGCTTCGGCAACACCCGCAGGATTTCGTCGAGGGCGTAATCCAGGCCGAGCAAGGCACCCACAGCGGCCAACACGTTGCTCAGGTTGAAACGCCCGAGCAACGTGCTGCGCAAATGGTGCTCGCCCTGAGGCGTAACCAGCGTGGCGCGCACGCCTTCGTCATCAAAGGTGGCTTCACGGCAATACAGGTAGGCGCTGGAGTCTTCCAGGCTGTAGCTGATCAGGCGGCCGTCGCCTTGGGCGGCGGCCAGTTGGCGACCGAATTCGTCGTCCAGGTTGACCACCCGGCACTTCAGGTCATTCCAGGCAAACAGCCGGGCCTTGGTGGCGGCGTAGGCCTCCATGGTCCCGTGGTAATCCAGGTGATCGCGGGACAGGTTGGTCATCACCGCCACGTCGAACGCCAGGGCAGTCACGCGCCCCTGGTCCAGACCGTGGGACGAGACTTCCATGGCAACCGCCTTGGCACCGGCCTTTTTCAGGTCGGCCAGGGTCGCTTGCACGGCAATCGGGTTAGGCGTGGTGTGCAGCCCGCTTTGCAGCGCGCCGTAGAATCCGGTGCCCAGGGTGCCCACGATGCCGCAATGCTGACCCAGCAGGTCAAGCGCCTGGGCGACCAGTTGGGTCACGCTGGTCTTGCCGTTGGTACCGGTCACGCCCACCAGGTTCAGGGTGCGGCTCGGGTCGCCATAAAAGCGCCCGGCGATGTCCGACAATTGCGCAGCCAGGCCCTTGACCGGAATCAAAGGCACGTCGGTGATCGGCAGCACGGTGGCGCCTTCCACTTCATAGGCTACTGCCGCAGCGCCGCGTTGCAGCGCGTCGGCGATATGGTCACGGCCGTCGAACTTGCCACCCGGCACTGCCAGGAACAGGTCGCCGGCACGCACATTACGGCTGTCCAGGGTCAACTCGCGAATCAGCAGATCGCGGCCGGCGTGGGCAAAAATCTTGTTCAGGCTCAGAGACATCAGCCGCGCCCTCCATTGGCTTTTACAGCAGCGGCCGGCGGGCCGGCGTTCGCTTGTTGGGTAGCCGGCAGGTTGTCCGGCGTGATGTTCATCAGGCGCAACGTCCCGGACATCACCTTGCTGAACACCGGCGCCGATACCAGGCCACCGAAGTAACCGGCTTTGCTCGGCTCATCGATCACCACGACGATGGCGTAGCGCGGATCGCTCATCGGGCCGAAACCTGCGAACAGCGAGCGGTAGGAGTTTTCGGCGTAGCCCTTGGTGCCCACGGCGGTTTTACGCGCGGTACCGGACTTGCCTGCCACGTGATACGCCGGCACCTGGGCACGGAACACGCCACGCGGTGCTTCGATCACTTGTTGCAGCATGCCTTGCATGGTCTTCGCGACGTTTTCCGGGATCACCTGGGTCGCAGGCGGCGCCTCGTCCAGGTGGATCAGGCTCAGCGGCACCATGCGGCCGTTGTTGGCCAGCACCGAGAAGGCGTGGGCCAGTTGGATGGCTGTTACCGACAGGCCATAACCGTAGGAAAGCGTGGCGGTCTCGGCTTTTTTCCAGTCACGGTAGTTCGGCAGGTTGCCCACACGTTCGCCCGGGAAGTCCAGGCCGGTGGGTTGCCCCAGGCCGACTTTCTGCGCGAGGTGGTAGATGGCTTCGCCGCCGATATCGAAGGCGACTTTACTCATGCCCACGTTACTGGAGTTGATCAGGATACCTGTCAAATCCAGCACCGGACCTTCGGTGCGCGACACGTCACGAATGGTGTATTTGCCCAGCTGCAATGTGCCCGGGTAAACCTCGACCTTATCGGCCGGTTTCCAGCGCCCGGTTTCCAGGGCGGCACTCATGGAAATGGCTTTCATGGTCGAACCCGGCTCGAACACGTCGATCATGGCGCGGTTGCGCATCATCGCCGGCTGCAGGTTGCGACGGTTATTCGGGTTGTAGGTCGGCTGGTTGACCATGGCGAGAATCTCGCCGGTCTTCACGTCCATGATCACCAGGCTGCCGGCTTTCGCACCGTTCTCGATGATCGCGTTACGCAGCTCACGGTTGGCCAGGTATTGCAGGCGCAGGTCAATCGACAACGCCAAGGGCTTACCGGCCTTGGCGTTTTTGGTGACCTGGACATCCTTGATCAGTCTGCCGCGCCGATCCTTGATGACCTGTCGTTTGCCGGGAACCCCGGCCAGCCATTCGTCGTAGGCGAGTTCCACGCCTTCGCGACCGTGATCATCAATGTCGGTGAAACCCACCATATGGGCGGTGGTTTCGCCGGCCGGGTAGAAACGCCGAAATTCCTCGATGCCGTAGACACCGGGGACTTTAAGGTCGAGTACTTGCTGGCCTTGTTCGGGGGTGAGCCCGCGAACCAGGTAGATGAATTCTTTATTGGCCTGGGCTTCGAGGCGTTCGCTCAGGGCTTTCGGGTCCTGGCCCAGGGCGGCAGCCAGTTCCGGCCATTTGTCCTTGGCGGTCTGCATTTCCTTGGCGTTGGCCCACAGGGTGGTCACCGGGGTACTGACGGCCAGGGGCTCGCCGTTACGGTCGGTGATCAGGCCGCGGTGTGCAGGAATCGGGATATGCCGCAGGCTACGGGCATCGCCCTGGCCGATCAGGAAGTCACGGTCCACCACTTGCAGGTCGATAATCCGCCAGGCAATCGCGCCCACCATCAGTGCCAGCAACCCCAGCACTACGCGGAAACGCCACGGGTAGAGTGCGCCCTCGAGTTTCATCATGGCGCCACCATGCGAACTTCTGCAGCGCCCGGGATGTGCATCTTCAGTTGTTCAGTGGCCAGCACTTCGATGCGGCTGTGGGCCGTCCAGGTACTTTGCTCGAGGATCAACCGGCCCCACTCCGCCTGCGCCTTGTCGCGCACGCTCAACTCCCCGTACAGGGTATTGAGCAGTTGGCGGTTGTAATGGGCGCTGTAGGACACCGCAATCGCGGACACCAGCACGCCAACAAATAGCAGCAACATAAAGAAGCTGCCGCCCGGGAGGGGCTTGGCGAAAAGCTTGCTCACCGCAACTTCTCCGCAACGCGCATGACAGCGCTACGGGCACGTGGGTTGGCCTTGAGTTCGGCTTCGGAAGCGAACTGCGCTTTGCCATGGATTTTGATTTTCGGCACAAAAGCTTCGTAACGCACCGGCAGGTTGCGCGGCAGGTTGTCGGACTCGCCCTTGACCAGGCGACGCATGAACAATTTGACGATGCGGTCTTCCAGGGAGTGGAAGCTGATCACCACCAGGCGACCGCCCACTTCCAGGGCTTCCAGGGCGGCTTCGAGGCCGGCTTCCAGGTCGCCCAATTCGTTGTTGACGTGAATACGCAGGCCCTGGAACGCACGGGTTGCCGGGTTCTTGCCCTTTTCCCATGCAGGGTTGGCGACTTTCAGCACTTCAGCCAGGTCGGCCGTGCGCTCGAACGGCTGGATTTCCCGGCGTTCGACCACGGCACGCGCCATGCGGCCAGCGAAGCGCTCTTCGCCGTATTCCTTGAACACACGGGTGATTTCTTCGTGGGGAGCGGTAGCGATGAACTGCGCGGCGCTGATGCCACGGCTTGGGTCCATGCGCATGTCCAGCGGGCCGTCGTTCATGAAACTGAAGCCGCGCTCAGGGTCGTCCAGCTGTGGGGAAGACACGCCCAGGTCCAGCAGAACCCCGGCCACCTTGCCCGCCATGCCACGTTCGGCGACTTCTGCACCGAGCTCGGCAAAGCTGCGCTGCACAACGACAAAGCGGCCGTTCTTCGGCCGCTAGCGCTTGCCCGGTGGCAATCGCTTGAGGGTCTTTGTCGAACCCGAGGAGCTTACCGTCCGGACCCAGCTGGCTGAGGATCAGCCGACTGTGCCCGCCCCTGCCGAAGGTGCCATCTAAATAGCAGCCATCCGCGCGTACGGCGAGAGCCTCAACGGCTTCGTCAAGCAGTACGGTGATGTGGTTAAAGCCGCTATCAATAGTCACAGGATCAAATCACGCAGTTCATCAGGCATGGCGCCCGGTTGTTGAATAGCAGCCAGGTCAGCTGCAGAAACAGCATCCCAGGCATCTTCGTCCCACAATTGGAACTTGTTCAGTTGGCCTACCAGCATCGCGCGCTTGTCCAATTTGGCGTATTCGCGCAGACGCGGTGGAACCAGGAAACGACCACTGCCATCGAGTTCGAGGTCGACGGCATTACCAATCAGCAAGCGTTGCAGGCGGCGGTTCTCTTCACGCAGTGAAGGCAGTGCACGCAACTTGGTTTCAATCAGCTCCCACTCATCGAGCGGGTACACACATAAACAGGGATCAACGGCATCGATGGTGATGATCAATTGCCCGGAACTTCGCGAAATGAGCTCGTCACGATACCGGCTCGGCATGGCGAGACGGCCTTTTGCATCGAGACTGATAGCGTTAGCTCCGCGAAACACAGATGCGTTTCTCCAAATTTTAGCGTTTTACGTTCAAAAAACCCACTTTGTGCCACTTTCCGCCACTTGCGCACACTATAGGAATGCGCCCACCACACCGTCAAGGCGCGGATTCAAGGAAAAGCCTTACAGAACGGAGATTTAGGAAGGTAAAGGGAGGAGAAACGAGAGTTTGACGGCGATTTTGACTCAACAACACCAAATAGCTCAAAGAGCTAAGGCTTAAAGTTAAAGTAATTTATTAAGAGTAAGATTTTTTCGGTATTACGAAGACGCATCTGCTGACGATTCAGCAGGGAGGGATTCTCGCGTTACTACCAGGTTCCTGCCCGAGATTCGGACAGAAGGAAAAAAGGTGGAGAGTCGATCTGTAAGCCGGGTTCTGTCTTGAACAGTCATTCGTCTACGATGGCCATCACTGGACATCTTTAGCAACCTACCCGGTCCCAGCGCGGGCCACGCCTTGGGACCCTATTTGGTCTTGCTCCAAGTGGGGTTTACCTAGCCACGAACTGTTGCCAGTCGTGCGGTGCGCTCTTACCGCACCTTTTCACCCTTACCGGTACCGAAGTACTTAGGCGGTTATTTTCTGTGGCACTTTCCGTAGGCTCACGCCTCCCAGGCATTACCTGGCACTTCGCCCTATGGAGCCCGGACTTTCCTCCCCCCTCTAATTTTCATAGAGGGCAGCGACTGTCCAATCGACTCTCCGCCGCGCAGGTTAACGGCACGGCGGCGTTAGAACAAGTATTAAAAGACACTAATGCCATCATGTTCAGACGGAGTGCAGGCTGGAACCCGGAACTATTCGCCCTTTTGTTTATCCAGCGCCACTTGATACAGGACGTTCTTGCGTACGCCGGTTATTTCCGCGGCCAATGCAGCGGCGCGCTTCAATGGCATCTCCTTGAGCAGCAGGTCAAGAATGCGCATTGCCTCGCTGCCCACGACATCTTCGCTTTCCGGCGCCGACCAGCCGGCTACCAGCACCACGCACTCGCCGCGCTGCTGATTGCTGTCGCCTTCCACGAATTCGCGCAGTTCCTGCAGCGGCAAGCCCTTGAGGGTTTCGAAGGTCTTGGTGATTTCCCGCGCCAGCAGTGCCAGGCGATCGCCGCCGAACACCAGCTCCATATCCTGCAGGCACTCAAGGATGCGGTGCGGGGCTTCGTAGAAGATCAGCGTGCGTGGCTCTTCCTTTACCAGTTCCAGGCGCGCCCGGCGCCCGACGGCCTTGGCAGGCAGGAAGCCTTCGAAGATAAACCGGTCCGACGGCAAGCCGGCAGCAGACAATGCAGCAATCAGCGCGCACGCTCCCGGAACAGGCACTACATTGATACCAGCCGCCCGCGCCTGGCGAACCAGATGATAGCCAGGGTCGGAAATCAGCGGCGTACCCGCATCCGAGATCAACGCCACGTCATCACCCGCCAGCAAACGAGTGATAAAACGACTGCCTTCTTCACGCTCGTTGTGTTCGTGACAGGCGGCCAAGGGGGTCGGAATACCGAAATGCTGCATCAACCGCTGGGAGTGCCGAGTGTCTTCAGCCGCGATCAGTTTTACGTCGCGCAACACTTTCAGCGCACGCGCACTGATGTCGTCCAGGTTGCCAATGGGCGTCGCCACGACAAAAAGCGAGCCTGCAGTGGAATTCAAAGGACCTGGAGCAGTCAAAACGCACACCTCGATGGTTGGCAAAAGCCACATTGTAGCGCGTAGACGCCTTGAATATATGCCCTCGGGGCGGGTTCGATTTCAGCCGCCTATTGGGTCCTGCAACATTTACACGACCTAAATAGACGGTTTCACGCCAGTAACATCGCGCCCCGGCCAGTGCTTGGGTACAATTCCACGCTAATTTGATCGGTATCAGGAACACTTACATGATCGCTTGCCTGCGGCTGTTCTCTGCCCTCTGCCTCGCTGCCCTGTTGGCGGCTTGCGCCAGCTCGCCCTCGTCCAGCCTTGGCGACCTCCCCCGGACTCCGGATGCCAGCATCGAGCAACTGCTCGAACAGGCGACTTCGGCCAAGACTCCGGAAAAAGCCGCGCTGTTGCGCTTGAGTGCGGCTGACCTGGCGTTCCACCAAAACAATCCGGGACGCTCGGCGCAGATTCTTGCCCAGGTGCCACTGGATGTCCTGAAACCGGCGGCGCAGGTATTTGCCAGCACCCTGTC
Source organism: Pseudomonas sp. W2I6 (assembly GCF_030815935.1). NCBI lineage: Bacteria > Pseudomonadati > Pseudomonadota > Gammaproteobacteria > Pseudomonadales > Pseudomonadaceae > Pseudomonas > Pseudomonas sp. W2I6. The sequence continues at coordinate 5,097,402 of NZ_JAUSXJ010000001.1, forward strand.
GGCTGAACTGGCGATGGCCCGCAACCAGCCCAAGGCAGCGTTGACGGCCTTGAATCACCCGAGCCTGCAAAGCCTCAAGGAACTGCCGCCTGAACAGCAGATCCGCACGGGCACCGTGCATGCCCGCGCCTATGAGGCCGACGGCCAGACCCTGGCCGCCGCCCGCGAGCGCGTCGCCATGGCCCCGCTGCTGACGGGCGATGCCTACAACAACAACCACGAAGCCATCTGGGCACTGATTGCCGCCTTGCCTGCCGATCAACTGCAAGCCAGCGGCAACCCGACGCTGGACGGCTGGATCAGCCTGGCCCAGGCAGTCAAGGGCGCCGGTACTCTGGAGCAACAGCAGGCGGCCATCGACACCTGGCGCGCCCAGAACCCTGGCCACCCGGCAGCTTCGCAATTGCCGCAGCCGCTGACCAAGCTCAAGGAACTGGCCAGCCAGCCGCTGAACAAGATCGCCCTGCTGCTGCCGCAGGAAGGTCCGCTGGCCGGCGTTGCCAAGGCGCTGCGCGAAGGCTTCATGGCCGCGCACTACCAGGCTGAACAAGCCGGGCAGAAGCCGCCGGTGATCGAGTTCTACGACAGCTCGCGCCTGACCTCCATCGACGACTTCTACGCCAAGGCCCAGGCCGCCGGCGTGCAACTGGTGGTCGGCCCGTTGGAGAAACCGCTGGTCAAGCAACTCAGCGCACGCCCGCAATTGCCGATCACCACCCTGGCCCTGAACTACAGCGAAGCCGACCAGAACCCGGCGCAACTGTTCCAGTTTGGCCTGGCCGCTGAAGACGAAGCCCGTGAAGTGTCCCGTCGTGCTCGCGCCGATGGCCTGCACCGCGCCGCCGCCATGGTGCCGAAAGGCGAATGGGGCGAGCGCGTCTACAAGGCATTCCGTCAGGATTGGGAAGCCAATGGCGGCACCGTGGTGGGCGTCGAGTACGTTGACCAGCCGGTAGCCCTGGCCCAGCAGATTGCCGACCTGTTCCAGTTGCGCAAGAGCGAAGGCCGCGCCAAGAGCCTGCAAAGCACGGTAGGTTCGGATGTTTCCGCCCAGCCATCGCGCCGCCAGGACATTGAGTTCATCTTCCTGGCCGTGACTCCGCAACTGGCCCAGCAGATCAAGCCGACCCTGAACTTCCAATACGCTGGCGACGTGCCGGTGTATGCGACGTCCCACGTGTTCAGCGCCAGTGGCGACAAGAACCAGTACCTGGACATGACCAACGTGATGTTCTGCGAAACCCCTTGGCTGCTGAACACCACCGATCCGCTGCGCAACCAGGTCGCTGCCCAATGGCCACAAGCCAACGGCAGCCTTGGCCGTCTTTATGCGATGGGTGTGGATGCCTACCGCCTGGCGCCGCGCCTGGGGCAGCTCAAGGCACTGCCGGACACTCGTGTCGACGGCCTGTCGGGCAACCTGGGCGTCAGCGCCAGCCAGCGTGTCGACCGCCAGATGCCATGGGCGAAGTTCGTCGGTGGCGAGATCCAGCGCCTGCCTGATACCCCGCGCTGATGCCCGAGCGGTCAAGCGCACAAAGCGGCAAGGACGCCGAACTTCAAGCTCTCGAGTACCTGCAACAACAAGGTCTGCGCCTCCTGGCGCAGAACTGGTTATGCAAACGCGGCGAGCTTGATCTGGTCATGCTTGACGGCGATACAGTAGTATTTGTCGAAGTCCGCTACAGAAAACACGCACAATGGGGTGGCGCGCTCGCCAGTATCGACGGGCGCAAGCGCCAGAAGTTGATACTCGCCGCGCAGTTTTTCCTGCTCAAGGAGCGTCGCTGGGCCGATCATCCCTGCCGTTTCGATGTGGTTGCCATAGAAAGCACTCCCCGGGGAACAGCCGATCTGAACTGGCTGCAAGATGCCTTTGACAGCTGATTCGCCGGACATCTACACCGCACACTTTTGCTCTTTGCTTTGCGGGCTGCACATTCCTGTGCCAAACAGCCGCGCTACTTAAGGTCACACAGATGGACATGCAATCCCGAATTCGCCAGCTTTTCCAGGCCAGTATCGATACCAAGCAACAGGCGATGGACGTACTTGCACCGCACATCGAGCAAGCCAGTCAGGTCATGGTCAACGCCTTGCTCAACGAAGGCAAAATGCTTTCGTGCGGCAACGGCGGTTCGGCCGGCGATGCCCAGCATTTCTCCTCCGAGCTGCTCAACCGCTTCGAGCGTGAGCGCCCGAGCCTGCCGGCCATCGCCCTGACCACCGACACCTCGACGATCACCTCGATCGCCAACGACTACAGCTACAACGAAATCTTCTCCAAACAGATCCGCGCCCTTGGCCAGCCGGGGGACGTCCTGCTGGCGATCTCCACCAGCGGTAACTCGGCGAATATTATTCAAGCGATCCAGGCCGCACATGATCGTGAAATGATTGTCGTAGCATTGACCGGACGCGACGGCGGCGGCATGGCCTCGCTGCTGTTGCCCGAAGACGTGGAAATCCGCGTCCCGGCCAATGTCACCGCACGTATCCAGGAAGTCCACCTGCTGGCGATCCACTGCCTGTGCGATCTGATCGACAGCCAACTGTTCGGGAGTGAAGAATGACCGTTAAACGCCTTAGCCTATTGGCAATCACGCTGTGCCTAGGCATCAGCGGCTGCAGCTCGGTAATCGAAGCGAGCCGCGACACGCCCATCCAGGACGATAAAGGCACCCGCACTTTCGGCAGCAAAATCGATGACTCACTGATCGAGACCAAGGTTTCCGTCAACGTGTCCAAGGCCGCTCCAGACCTGGGCAACGGCGCGTCGCGCATCGTGGTCGTCAGCTTCAACGGCGTGGTGCTGCTCACCGGCCAAACCCCGCGTGCCGACTTGAAGGCCCAGGCTGAACAAGCTGCCGCCACTGTGCAGCGGGTCAAGAAAGTTCACAACGAACTGCAGGTGATGGACCCGATCACCCTGCTGGCAATCAGCAACGACGCCCTGCTGACCACCAAGATCAAGACCCAGATGCTGACCGACAGCGCCATTCCCGGCTCTCGGATCAAGATCGTCACCGACAACGGCATCGTCTACATGATGGGCCTGCTGACCCAGGCAGAAGCCACCCGCGCCGCCAACCTGGTACAAAGTGTGTCCGGCGTACAGAAGATCGTGAAGCTGTTCGAATACATCGACTGATTTACCGTCAGCCACAAAAAAGGGCGCCGTGCATGGATTGCACGGCGCCCTTTTTATTGACTACAGGTTACTGGTACTGCTGGTACGGGTTGCCCTGGAACTGGTTGTTCTGCTGTGGCGCCTGTTGCTGCTGGGCGGCAGGCTGACCGTACTGCTGGCCCGGGATCGGGCCCAGGTTGACCTCTACACGACGGTTCTGGGCACGGCCATTGACGTCGGCGTTGCTGGCGATCGGGTTATCCGGGCCGGCACCGCGGGCACTCAGGTTGGTCGGGCTGACACCTTGGGAGGTCAGGTAATTGGCCACGCTCTGCGCACGACGCTGGGACAGGTCCATGTTGAGCTGACGGCTGCCGGTGCTGTCGGTGTAGCCAACGATCTGGATGGTGTTCTGGTTGAACTGCTTCAGCGAGTTCGCCAGGTTGTTCAGCGGCGTGTAGAAGCTGCTGGAGATCGCATCCGAGTTGGTGGCGAAGGTGATGTTACCCGGCATGATCAGCTTGATCTGGTCGCCCTGGCGCTGCACTTCGACACCGGTGTTGGCCATGCTGGCGCGCAGTTTCTTTTCCTGCTGGTCGGCGTAGTAGCCGTAGCCCGCACCACCGATACCGGCGACGGCAGCGCCGATCAGCGCACCCTTGCCGCGGTTGTTGTGGTCGATGGCTGCACCCGCCAACGCACCGGCCAGGGCGCCCAGGCCACCATACTTGGCGGTGTTGCTCACACCAGAAGAGCCACCACCCTGTGCCTGGCTGCCGTCATAAGGATTAGGTGAAGCGCAGCCCGACAACAGGGCTACGGCAGTAGCAACAACAAGCAGACGACGAGAAGTGAACATGAAGGAAGCTCCTACTTTTGCATTCGGTGATGCAGAGGACATTGGCATTGGACCTGTGCCGAGCTTGGAACACGACAAACGGTAAAAATTCCATCTCCACACAAGCCCGGCCACACTCAAACCCTAGCAGAGACTTCCTGAACGGTAATTGTCATTTTCTCTATATGTTTCGTCTGATAGTTGCCACTTGGTATCCGAAAAACTACCCACATTTTGCTTCACGCGCGGACAAACGGATTCTCACGCATTTCATCTCCCAGGCGCGTATCCGGACCGTGCCCTGTCACCACCACCGCCGCTTCATCCAGGGTGTAGAGCCGTAGCTTGATCGAGCGCACGATGGTCGCCTGGTCACCGCCCCACAAATCCGTACGGCCCACGCCGCGCCGAAACAGGGTGTCGCCGGCAATCAGCAACTTCGCATCGGCGAACCAGAAACTCATCGAGCCGGGTGTGTGTCCAGGTGTATGCAAGGCAACCCCGCAACCACAGGCCAGCTCTTCTTCATCCTCCAGCCAACGATCCGGCGACGGCACTGGCGTATAAGGCACGCGGAACATCTGGCACTGCATTTCCAGGTTGTCCCACAGAAACTGGTCGTCCTTGTGCAAGTGCAGGGTAGCGCCGGTTTTTTCCTTCAACTGCCCGGAGGCCAGGAAGTGATCGAGATGGGCGTGGGTGTGAATAATGCTGACCACTTTCAGGCCCAGCGCATCGAGGCGCGCCAGGATCAGCTCATGGTTGCCGCCCGGGTCGACGACGATGGCTTTTTTGGTGACGGGGTCGCCGATGATCGTGCAGTTGCACTGCAACGGGCCTACCGGGAACGTTTCGCGGATCAGCGCGGGAGACTGAATATTCATGGGTATTCCTGCAAATTCAAAGGCACACTCTTTTGTACTGCATTCCGGCGCACAGTATGTTCGACCCTGCACCCGATCCGAAAGCGCTCGCGAGCGCACGGCTGTCAAACCCGGCAACTGCTAAGCTACTCTGGCGCCAGTCATACAACGCGCAACGTATAGCGCATGGAGTGGGACTTATGGCGACCCTCAGCCCATTGATCATCTGCGAACACTGCGATTGCGTGTACGAAAAAGTCGCGCTCGCCAAACATCAGAAGACCCTTTGCACCCGCTGCGCAGGCGTACTCCAGCGCTATAACGGGCTGTCGGTGGAACAACGCCTGGCCCTGACCCTGACCGCCACCGTGCTGTGGATTTTCGCCAACTTCTACCCGGTGATGAGCATCAGCCTGCAAGGCCTGAAAAGCAGCGCCACGTTATGGGATTCGGTGGTCGCACTGGCCCAGGGCCCGATCACCTTCATCGCGCTGGTGGCGGCGATTTCCATCATCATCGCGCCGGTGTTCCAGTTGCTGCTGTTGATCTGGGTGCTGGGCTTTGCGATGAAGGGCCAACGCTCGCCGGCGTTCAAGCTGTGCATGCGCTGGCTCGAAGCGCTTCGGCCCTGGAGCATGCTCGAAGTCTGCCTGCTGGGCGCCATGGTGGCGGTGTTCAAACTCGCCGGCATGCTGGATGTTTTGCCCGGCACCGGCCTGTTTGCCCTGGCCGCCCTCAGCCTGTTGCTGATCCGCATTGCCGGGCGTGATATTCGCGACCTGTGGGACATTTTATGAGCCGTCCACCGACCGCCAGCGAGCTGAACCTGTGCCTGTGCCACAGCTGCGGCCAGGCTTGCGACGTCAGCACCGCGCCCGACGAATGCGAGCGTTGCGGCGCGCCGCTGCACCGGCGCAAGGTCCATTCGCTGACCCGTACCTGGGCCTATATGCTGACGGCGCTGGCGTTTTACGTGCCCGCCAACTTACTGCCGGTGATGAACACCTCGATGCTCGGCTCGGGCGCCGACAGCACCATCATGAGCGGCGTGCTGGAGTTCTGGCAGCACGGCGCCTGGGACATCGCCCTGATCATTTTCATCGCCAGCATCGCGGTGCCGGGTATCAAGTTCGTCGCATTGACGTTGCTGCTGGTCACCGTGCAGCGCAATAACCAGTGGGCGCGCAAGGAGCGCTCGAAGCTGTTTCGCTTCGTCGAAGTGATTGGCTACTGGTCGATGCTGGATGTGATCGTGGTGGCCTTGGTGGCCGCCCTGGTGCGGTTCCAGGCCCTGGGCACCATCGAGCCACGCCTGGGCATTCTGTTCTTTGGCCTGGTGGTGGTTTTCACCATGCTCTCGGCAATGAGTTTCGACCCGCGCCTGATCTGGGAAAACCCACACAACGAGGAGATGCCGGATGGCGTCGCAAACCACTGACAAACCGCAGCCTGCGGGCTCGCCTGCGATCAAGACGCGGCGCTTCAGCGTCTCGCTGGTGTGGATCGTGCCGATTGTCGCGGTGCTGGTGGGCATTTCGCTGGTGGTGCACAGCATCCTTCAGCAAGGGCCGAGCATTACCATTACCTTCAAGACCGGCAGCGGCCTGACCGCCAACAAGACCGACGTGAAATACCGCAACGTGGTGATCGGCCAGGTGACTGATGTGGAGTTGAGCGACGATCAGAAAAGCGTCAACGCCACGATCAAACTGTCCAAGCAGGCTGAAAGCTTCACCCGTGAAGACTCGCAGTTCTGGGTGGTGCGCCCACGTATCGGCGCCGGTGGCGTTTCCGGTATCGACACGCTGCTCTCCGGGGATTACATCGGCGCCGATATCGGCCAGTCCGATACCCGCGCCAACCGGTTCACCGGCCTGGAAAACCCGCCGCCCATTACCTATGGCGAACCGGGCAAGCGCTTCACGCTGCACACCCAGGATCTGGGTTCGCTGGATATCGGCTCCCCCGTGTACTACCGCAAGATTCCCGTTGGCCAGGTGGTGGCCTATGCCCTGGACGCTGACGGCAAGGGCGTGAACATCGACGTGTTCGTGCATGCACCCAATGACGCCTACGTCACCGAGAACACCCGGTTCTGGAACGCCAGCGGGATTGATGTGAGTGTCGGCGCCAACGGGTTTGCGCTGAAAACCGAATCCTTGTCGTCCATGCTGGTGGGCGGCATCGCCTTCCTCGCCCCGCCCTACAGCCCCAACGACAAGCCGGCCGACGAAGAACACTCCTATGAACTGTTCGCCGACCAGCAAACCGCGCTGGCCCCGCCCAATGGCAAGGCGCAATACCTGAACCTGCGGTTCGACCAGGCCTTGCGCGGGCTTACGGTGGGTGCGCCAGTGGAGTTCCTGGGTATCGAATTCGGCAAAGTGGTGTCGATCAACCTGGATTTCGACGAGAAAAAACGCAGCTTCCCGGTCAACGTCGGCATCGTGATCTACCCGCAGCGCCTCGGCGAAGCCAACACCAAAATGCTCACGGTCTTGAAGCATGACCCCAACGACGAAGCCGGCGGTGTGCGCCTGATAGGCAGCTTCATCGAACACGGCCTGCGCGCCCAGGCCCGCAGCGGCAACCTGCTCACTGGCCAGCTCTATATCGCCCTGGACTTCTTCCCCAAGGCCGACAAAGTCGCGTTTGACCCGAACCTGCGCCCCGTCAGTATTCCGACCATCCCCGGCAACCTGGAACAACTGCAGGAAAAACTCGAAGGCATCGTCAACAAGATCAACCAGCTGCCGATCGAGCGAATTGCCGGCAACCTCGACGGCAGCCTGGTGGAACTGCGCAAGGGTCTCGGCCAGTTCAACGCCAAGACACTGCCGGGGGTGCAAAACACGCTGGCCGACGTGAGTAAAACCCTGCAATCCGCCAGTTCGACCCTGGCCGAGGATTCGCCGCAACGGGAACAGTTGACCCAGACCCTGGACGAACTGAGCCGCATGTCGCGCTCCCTGCGAGAGCTGTCGGACTACCTGGCACGCCATCCCGAATCGCTGATTCGCGGTCGCCCCGACAACGCCGCGCCCTCCGACCTGCAAGGGCCACCGCGCAAATGACCACAGGAGCAACCACCATGGCTTTGCCGCTGAAGATCACGCTGCTCACCGGGTTGCTGCTGCTGACGGCGTGCCGCAGTGAGCCCATTCAATTTCATACCCTGACGCCGGTGCAGCGCAGCAATGCGTCATTGGCCGCGGGGGGCGAGATCCGGATTGAAAGCATCACGGTCCCGCCACAGGTCGACAGGCCACAGATTGTCATCCGCCAGGGTGACAGCGGCGTGGCCATTCTCGAGACGCAATGGTGGGCTGCCAGCCTGGTGGATGAGTTGCGCAGCGCGCTGGTGGATCAACTCGCCAGCAGCCGGAAAAACCTGGCGGTGCGCATTGAGGTCCAGCGCTTTGACTCGATCCCCGGGCAGTACGCCCTGCTCGACGTCAAATGGCGGCTTCGCCAGACGGGCACGGACGAACGCACGCCGCTGACATGCCGGACGGTGGTGCAGTCGCCATCCGGCCCGACCATTGACGACCTGGTGATCGCGCAGCAAAACAACGTCAAGCGGTTTGCCGCACTGCTCAGCCAGGCCGCCGACAAGTCATCGAGTGAGTGCCCCGCCGTGCGGTAAACATTGATCCGGGGGATCGAGCCATGCGCACATTCTGGAAGTGGTATCAGCAACTGCTGGAGAATGACTTCAGCACCCAGGTCTTCGACAATGTGAAGAACCTGCTGGTATGCGCGCTGTTGTTTGCTGCGGGCACCAACGCACTGGCCGGGAAACATGAGCTGTTCCTCGGCATCCTGGCGTCAAGCGTGGCCGGGTGGGGCTTGATCGTGGTCTCAAGCTTGCTGATGGTGCTGAATGTGAGCGATGGCATCCGCCGGCTCGCCAAACTGCGTTATCACCTGGTCCTTCAGCTGCTGCTTATCCTGATCTATGTGCTGGTGGCAGCCCGCGTGGTGGAAATCGTCTGGGGCTTTCGATCCCATTGATCCAGGTTTCTACCCCAGCAATCCCATCTCCTGCGCCCGCGCCACCGCCTGTGTGCGCCGCTCAACCCCGAGCTTGCTGTTGATATGGCTGGCGTGGGTTTTCACGGTGTGCAGGGAGATAAACAGCTGATTGCTGATCTCCTGGTTTGAACAACCCTGTGCGATCAGGTGCAGCACCGCCAGTTCACGGGTGCTCAGGGTCTCCAGTGTGTGTGGGGTTTCAACTACTGCAACATCCGGCAAGAGTGCCAGCAGGCCCTGGTTCATCAGTCCATGGGGATCCCGAGACAGCTGCTCCCGCGTCCACTCGGGATAGCGTTCCAACAGGCGCTGGAAAGGTTGCATCGCGCCACCGGCAGCCGCTTCAAGCGCGCGGGCAAACACCGGGCGGGCCTGGGCTTCCTGGCCACCGTCCAGCAGTAACAGTGCCTGCTGGGTCAGCGCCATCAGGCTGATCATCTGCCGGCCGCTGTTATGGGCCTGGCGTGCCAGTTCATCGAGCCGTTGCAGTGAAGCCGCCGGCTGATGACGGATGGCGTCGAGTGCCGCCTGTTGCAACTCGATATGTTGCGGCAGGTGCGGGTGGAACTCCGGTGCGGCAGCGGCCTGTTCACCGTTGTAGGTTTGCCCCAGCCGCGTCAGCCAGGCATCGGCCAGGTCGGTGCGCCCCTGAGCCAGCCATAGCTCGCATTTGACCAGGGTGATCATCGCCAGATAGAAAATCGGCGGCACGTCCCAGATATGCATCAAGCGCTCGGCCTCGGCCAATTCGGCAAAGGCCACGGAGAAGTCGCCACGGCGACCTTCGAAGCTGGCGATCACACAGTGGCCGATCAACACGCTGATATCCCGACAGGCTCGCGCCTCCGTCAATCCGGCACGCAGCCGAGCGAGCCCGGCTTCAGGCTGGCAGCGCATCAGCAGCAAATAGCCTTCGTACAACGCCAGGCGCGCGCGCACTGCGTACAGGCGTTGCGGCGCCAGGCCTTGCAAACGTTGCAGGCCCTGGCGCACTTCATCCAGCGACCGCAGGATCTCGCCACGGGCCTGCAGTACGCGCGCTCGGTCGTAATGGGCCAGCGCTTCAAACAATGGATTGCCGACCCGCTGCGCCAACTCCAGGGATTCGCGGTTCAGGCCGCGGGCGCGCCACAGGTCGGCGTCGACAATGGCCAGGTTGGACAGGGTCGACAGGCACATCAACCGCTGGCCATAGCGTTTGTGCGGCAGGCTTTCCAGGGCCTCGCTGCAATACGACTGGGTCAGCTCACGATCACCACGGCCCCGGGCAATAATCCCGCTGAGGGCCAGCCATTGCGCCAGCATCGACTTTTGCGCGGTGGCCGACGGGGCCGGTAAAAAACGGCTGAGGTGGCTGGCCAGTTCCTGCGCCGCATCCAGCTGGCAGGCCAGGCCCAACGCCCAGCTGTAGAGCACGATCAGGCGTGGCGTACTCATCAGCAAACTGTCGGGCAAGTCCATTTTCCAGCGCAGCAGCATGCCGACATTCTGCTCCGCCAGCAGTTGCTCTTCGGACAGGTTCTGCACCAGGTTTGCCGCCACATCCAGGTGACCCGCACGCAGCGCCTGCTCCACTGCCTCGTCGATCAAGCCCTGGGCATTGAACCAGCGGCAGGCCCGCAGGTGCAGGCTGGCTGCCGGCAACACGGCATTGCTCGCGCGCCGGGTGCGCAGCAGGTCGGAAAACAGATGGTGATAACGGTACCAATGGCCCTGCTCGTCCAGCGGCACCAGGAATACCTGGTGGGCTTGCAGGTAGCGCAGGATTTCCGTGCTGTCGTGGGCCTCGCGCACGGCGTCGCACAGCTCGCTGCAAAAGCGCTCCTGGGACGCGGTGTCGTAGAGGAACGCCTGGACTTCCGAGGGCAGGCAGTCGATGACTTCTTCGAGCAGGTAATCGCGGATCAGCCCTTCCCCGCCGTGCAAACCCTGGGGCAGCGTACCTTCGCTGCCGGCCTCGGAAGCCGCCAGCAGCCAGAAACGCAGGCCGGCCACCCAGCCTTCGCTTCGCCGGATCAGGTTATCCAGGGCTTCACCACGCAATGAACTGCTGTGGCGATCCAGCAGCGCTAGGGATTCGCCGTGAGTCAGGCGCAGGTCCTGCTCGTGCAGTTCCAGCAAATGCCGGGACAGGCGCAGGCGGGCCAGGTGCCAGTCGGGACGCTGGCGGCTGGTGACCAGCACCAGCAGGCCGTCGGGCAGATGATTGAGGAAAAATTGCAGGCAGCGGTCGAGTACCGGGCCCTGGGCCAGATGGTAGTCATCCAGCACCAGCAACAGCGGCGCCTGGGTCGACAGGTGCACCGTCAGTTCATCCAGCAGGCCGTCGAGCCATTCTTCAAAGGCGAAGGGTTGGTGACGCTGGCGCATTTTCAGCAGGCCCAGGGATTGGGCGCCCAACTGCGGGAAGTATTGCTGCAAGCCGTCGAGCAGGCGTTCAAGAAAACGTCCCGGGTCGTTGTCCCGGGGACTTAGCCCCAACCACAGGCTTTGCCAGTGGGCCGGCAGGCTCTGGCAGAACTCCACCGCCAGCGAACTCTTGCCGAACCCGGCCGGGGCGCTGACCAGCAACAGACGCCCGGCCAACCCTTCACTCAGCCGTTCGCACAGGCGTGGTCGCAACACGTAGCCGTCAGGCAGTGGGGGTCGATAGAAGCGCCCTTCCAGGGTCGGAATCACCGCGCTGGCAGGCCCTTGAATTCGGGACAGATCAGTCATCGCCGGGCTCTTGTAGAAGGCTGTTGTCGGCATTGCAGATGTCCGCAGACTAGCGGTAAAAGCGGCAGCTTTGTAGATCTTTGCAACATTTGTCTGAAAAAGACTACAACAAAAAATATCCGGACTTCATCTGTAACGACCGACACTCTGTGGCGAGGGAGCTTGCTCCCGCTGGAGTGCGCAGCGCTCCCGTTTTTGGGGCTGCTACGCATCCCTGCGGGAGCAAGCTCCCTCGCCACAGTGGTCCGGCAAAAAAAAGCCCCGAACCAGTCGGGGCTTCTTCGAGGATGCGGCCTCGTTTACAGCAAGTTAGCGAACACCATCCTGGCGCAGGGCTGCCGGGGTGAAGTCGCTGGTGGTGGCGGTGAAGCCGAAGTCATAGGCCTGTTTCTCTTCGTTCTTCATGCCCAGGGCCAGGTAGCGGCCGGACTGCAGGTCGTAGAGGGTTTCGAGGGCGTACCACGGCACTTGCTTGTCGTAGTAGTTCTCGGCATGGGCTTCAGCCACGCGCCACAGCTGGCCACGACCGTCGTAGTGGTCGATGACCGCGGCTTGCCAGGTGTCTTCGTCGATGAAGAAGTCACGCTTGGCGTAAATGTGGCGCTGGCCTTCCTTCAGGGTTGCAACCACATGCCACACACGACGCAGCTCGTAGCGAGCCAGGTCCTGATTGATGTGGCCGGCCTTGATGATGTCGACATACTTGAGCTTCGGATCGTCAAGCTTGTAGCTGTTTTCGGCGATGTACAGTTCCTTCTTGCCTTCCAGTTTCCAGTCGTAGCGATCCGGTGCACCGTTGAACATGTCGAGGTTGTCGGAAGTCCGCAGGCCGTCGGCGGCGGTACCCGGGCCGTCATACGACACTTGCGGTGCCCGGCGCACACGGCGCTGGCCGGCGTTGTAGACCCACGCCGAACGGGGCTCTTTCACCTGGTCGAGGGTTTCGTGCACCAGCAGCACACCACCGGCCAGACGTGCCGGCGCAGTCACTTGCTGCTTGAAGTAGAACAGGATGTTGCCCGGGTTTTTCGGGTCGTAGTCCTTCATCTTGTCGCGGAACACGAACTGATCGCGGAAGTACACCAGGCTGAACGAGCCGTTGGTTTGCGGCGTGGCCTGGGTCACCAGGCGGGTCACGCTGCCGCCGCGATAGCGGGTGATGTGGTTCCAGATCACTTCAACGCCGCTTTTCGGAATCGGGAACGGTACGGCGGTTTCAAAGTTTTCCAGGCCGTTGCCGCCGGACACCAGGTTGGTGCTGGTGGCGTTTTTCTTGATGGCGGCGAACACATCAGCTGGCACCGTGGCGCCGCGATGGGTCGGGTAGACCGGCATCTTGAAGGTGTCGGGGTAGCGCTTGAACATCGCGTACTGCCCCGGCGCCAGCTTGTCCTTGTACTGCTCGACGTTCTGCGCGGTGATGGTGAATTGCGGCTGTTCGCTGGCGTACGGGTTGGCCAGGAAGCCACGGGCATCCACGGCACCGGCGTTGGTGGGCAGTGGCGACCATTTAGGGATGGTGCCGGCCGCGTTACCGGCCATTTCGGCGCCCATCGGGGTCAGGGTCGTGCCGAGCTTGGCGGCTTCATCCGCCGAGACCGCCGCCATGACGCTACCCGCCATGATCGACAGCCCCAGCACACCCACCTGCAACAGATTTTTAGTTATTTTCATGTTCTGGTTCTTCCTTAAAACATACTGCTTAAAGAGAGTGTGCTTAGAAGTTCACGCCAGCGCTCAAGGCGATAAAGTCACGGTCATCCACCGTGGTGAATTTGCCGCCAAAGAAGTTGGTGTAGTTGAGGCTGACGGTGTAGGTGTTCTGGTACTCGGCATCGACACCCAGGCTGACGGCCTTGCGCCCCTCTTCAAAGTTGCCGCCAGGACCTGGCGAGTAGCCTTTGACGTCATGGGACCACGCCACGTTGGGCTTGAGGTTTACACCGGCGAAGACGTCCGGGTACTCCCAGATGGCACGAGCGCGATAGCCCCAGGAGGTGGCCGTGGTGTAGCCGTCGTTGTTGCAGTTGGTGTTCAGGCCAGCGGCGTTCGGCAGGCCGGCGCCGTTGGCCGTCGAGTTGTTAAGGGCGTTACAGAACCCGCCTGGCAGCGTGCCAGGACCGAAGACCGGATCTCGGCCATAACGTGCGTCGGATTTGCTTTCCAGGCCACCGACGTGGGTCACGCCAATTTCACCGACCGTGGTCAAACGACTGGCGCCCATGACCTGATCAAAGAAGTGCGTAAAGGTGGTCTGGAACTGCGTCACTTCCTTGCGATTGTAGCCATGCAGATCCTGGCCTGGCGTGCCCTTCAGCACCGAGGCATTCCCGTAGCCCGGAATCGGCGTGACACCCGCATAAAGAATGTCGGTGGTGCTTAACTGTACTGGCGCATTTGGCCGATAGCTCAACTCACCGCTCCAGGCAGTACCGGTAGGCAGCGTGGTGGAGAAGCTCAAGCCGTAAAGACGAATGTCTTCAGGGTATTCGATGAAGTAATTGGAACTGCCCGCAACAATCAGCGGCCGCAGTGCTCCCAAAGGCCCCAGAGGCCGCGTGTAGGCCGAAGCTGGAGCGCCTTGGGCGCTGAAGATCGGCGCACGGCTGTGGTAGTTCATGAAGTAGGCGCCGAACTCGGTATCCAGCGGCTCGAAGTTGTAGTGCATGGCCACGCCGAACTGGCCGCTGTCGCGGGCGTCACGGTCCGGACCACGGCGCACCAGCACGCCTTCTTCGTTCACGTCCACGCCCAGGGCGCCAAGGGTAGGCAGTGCAGCGCCAGGAATGGTGGAGCGCTTGTTCAACACCCGCAGGTTGTTGTTACAACCATCGGAAACCACATCCGGCTGCGAGAAGAACGTCCCGCAGTTGTCGGTCACCGTCTGGTCCCACTCCAACTGATAGAACGCTTCTGCCGACAAGTTATCGGTCAGCGTCTGGGACACATAGAACATGTTGACCGGGATCAGGCCTTCCTTGATCTCGGCCCCGGGACGACGGAATGCGGACACGTCGATCGGGTTGATGGAGTTGATACCGCCACCAATAAAGGTACTTTCACCCCAACTCACCACCTGCTTGCCGAACCGCACGTTACCTGGCAGATCAGCAATGGTGTAGTTGTGATAGATGAATGCATCGAGAATCTGCCCGCCAGAAGACTTGGCGCCCTCTTTGCGGTTGTTGTTGCTGACATTCTTGAAGTCCAGGTCTTCGTTTTGCAGCGCGAAGTCATACCAGTACTTGCCCCGGACAAACACGCCGGTGTCGCCGTATTTCAACTCTAGGTCATGAATGCCTTTGAAGATCTTCGAGAAGGAATCACCTTTGTCGAAGTTCAGGTGACCGTCATCCGAGGTTTGCGACAACCCCCTGCCACCGTTGTTGGCACCGATCAGGTCTTTATTGCGACCCGCCGTCGACCAACTGGCCCCGACCGACAGGGACGAGTCAAAGCTGCCTTCGATTTCACCGATGTTGAAACTGACGCCGAATGCAGGCCCGGCGAGCGTAGAGGCGAGGCTGACGGCCAAGGGCAGTTTTGCCCGGCGCCAGAACTGGTGTGCTGAGATCATCGACGCTACTCCATGTGCATTATTGTTATGGCAGTGAGTCGTTTCCAAGGGCTTGTAACGGCCGGAATACAACGATTCCAATGCCGGGCGAACACATGAACCCGCCGGGCTCACAGCACCGCACCTTGAAAAACTCTGGGATGAACTATAGCCAGCAGGGGGTACCGCTTGATCCCTCTAAAGTGTGATTTGCATCACCAACCCGTCTGCCACAGTCCTTTTCGCCATGCTGACGAAGGTCAGCGACGGAAGGATGGCTGAAAATTGGCAAATCACAAGTGAAGGCTTGGACTAGAGCGCTGCCGTGCCCGCGAGGGCACGGCAAGCAGCGTCAGAGGGTAGACAGGAAGGTGCTGTTGTTGGCCTGCCATTCGATGATGTCGATACGGATACGTTTTTTGTCGAGCTTGCCGACGCTGGTCTTGGGAATTTCCGTAACAACGGCGATCTGGCTTGGAATCGCCCACTTGCTCAGGTGGCCCAATTCCACGAATGGCTTGAGATGTTCCTTGAGCTCCTTGGCCCCTATCACATGGCCATCACGCACCACCAGCAACGCAAACGGGCGCTCACCCCACTGCGGGTCGGCAATCCCCACCACCGCTACTTCGCGTACCGCCGGGTGGCGGCTGACCAGGTCCTCAAGGGCCAGCGAGGAGATCCACTCGCCGCCGGTCTTGATCACGTCCTTGATGCGGTCGCGAATATCGATCACGCCGAAGGCATCGAGGGTGGCCACATCGCCGGTGTGCATCCAGCCGCCGGCCCACAACTCGGCGCCCTTCTGCGGCTCGTTGAAATAGCCTTCGCTGAGCCATGGCGCGCGCAGCACCAGCTCGCCCTGGGATTCACCGTCGGCGGGCAGGAAGTTGCCCTCACCATCGATGATCGCCGCTTCCACCAATGGGCCGGGCACGCCGGCCTTGATGCGGTAGGTGGTGCGTTCGTCTTCGGTGCCGGCCATCAGTTCTTCATTGAGATGGGCGCAGGACACCAGCGGCCCGGTCTCGGACATGCCGTACGCCGCCGTCAGCTGAATCCCGCGGGCCTTGGAGGCTTCATACAGCGAACGATTGAGGGCGCTGCCACCGATGACGATTTTCCATCCGCCGAAATCCACGCCCTGGCCGGCCTTGGCGTTGAGCACCATTTGCAGGATGGTCGGCACACAATGGGAGAAGGTGACCTTCTCCTTGCGCCACAGCTCCACCAGGTATTCGGGGTCGTAGCGGCCTGGATAAACCTGCTTCAGGCCGAGCATGGTCGCCACATACGGCAGGCCCCAGGCGTGGACGTGGAACATCGGAGTGATCGGCATGTAGACGTCGTTGGTGCCCAACAGACGCACGCTGTCGACGCTGCCCATGATGGTCGCCACGCCCATGGTGTGCAGCACCAGTTGGCGGT
Organism: Pseudomonas sp. W2I6; assembly: GCF_030815935.1. NCBI lineage: Bacteria > Pseudomonadati > Pseudomonadota > Gammaproteobacteria > Pseudomonadales > Pseudomonadaceae > Pseudomonas > Pseudomonas sp. W2I6. Next base: position 5,113,970 of record NZ_JAUSXJ010000001.1, read on the forward strand.
GGGTGAAGTACACGCCCTTGGGATTGCCCGTGGTGCCGGTGGTGTAGAAGGTGGTGGCGACGGAGTTTTCGTCGAAATCCTCGAAGTCATAGCGGGGGCTCGCCGCCGCGAGCAATGTTTCGTACTCACCCACCAGGTTCGGCAGCTCGGCGGTTTTGTCCGCGCCGTCGGTGAGCAGCAGGGTTTTGTCGACGGTGGTGAGGTGGCCGGCGATGGCCTGGTAGAGCCCCACGAACTCGCTGTTGACCAGCACAAAGCGGTCCTCGGCGTGGTTCATGGTGTACAGAATCTGTTCCGGGGACAGGCGCACGTTGATGGTGTGGATTACCGCACCAATCATCGGAATGGCAAACATGCATTCCAGGTAGCGGTGGCTGTCCCAGTCCATCACGGCCACGGTGTCACCGGCCTTGACCCCGGCCTCGGTCAGCACATTGGCCAGGCGGGCGACGCGCTCGATCAGGGTCGGATAGGTATAACGCAACTGGTCGCGGTAGACGATTTCCCGGGTCTTCTCGTAGCGTGTCCCGGACATCAACAGGCGTTTGATCAACAGCGGGTATTGGTAGGCGCCTTCGGCGGGCGGGATAACACGAGTCTGCAACATACGAATCCCTTATCTGACTGCACGGTCTTGGCTGAAACATCTGCACTGTAGAGCGCTTATGTTTCAGCCAAATCACCCAAAGGAATGATTTGCAGAACCCCATGAATGCTAGCTTTGCGCCAGCATCCGGCTTATTTCATGCTGGTAAACGCCAGCTTCACGCCGATGGCAATCAGCACCGCGCCCATGGTGCGGTCGAACCAGTGGCCCATGCGTGCAAAACCGGCGCGTACGCGTTGCTGGCTGAACAGCATGGCCACCAGGCAAAACCAGATCGCGGTCGCCACGGCCAGGTACACGCCATAACCGGCCTGGACCGCCAACGGCGTGTGGGGATTGATCACCACGGTGAACAGCGACAGGAAGAACAGCGTGGCCTTGGGGTTCAAGCCATTGGTGACAAAACCTGAGGTAAACGCACCACGGGCGGTGCGCTCGCCCGCTTCCAGGTGCAGGTCTTCTTCACTGGCAGGCTTGGCCGGCTGGGCGCGCAGGGCCTTGAAGCCGATGTACAGCAGGTAGGCCGCCGCCGCCCATTTCAGCGCATTGAACAGCACGATGGACTGGGACACGATCAAGCCGATGCCCAGCAGCGAATACCCCACGTGCAGGAAAATCGCCGAACCGACGCCCAACGCCGTCCAGGTGCCGGCCCGTCGGCCATGGGTCACGCTTTCACGTACCACCACGGCGAAATCCGGGCCAGGGCTGGCCACCGCCAACAGGTGAATCAGTGCCACGGTCAAGAACTCGGTGAGGTACATGCACACTCCAGGAAGTAACTGATTATTTCATCTGATAGGCTCGGCAGATTACGCCTTCGAATCCCGCCGCAAAAGGTACAGTTGATGACGAACAATCGCCGCGCCGTCTTCCTTGATCACCCTTCCCTGGACCTCGGGGACCTGGACCTCAGCGGGTTGCAGGCACTCTTCAGCGAACTGAGCCTGCACCAGCAGACCACACCCGAAAACATTATCGAACGCCTGCAAGGCGCGCAGGTGGCCATCAGCAACAAGATCGCGCTGAATGCCGAGACCCTGGCGGCCTGCCCCGAGCTGAAGCTGATCCTGGTGACCGCCACCGGCACCAACAACGTCGACCTCGCTGCCGCCCGCGCCCACGGCGTTACCGTGAGCAATTGCCAGGGTTACGGCACGCCATCGGTGGCGCAGCATACGATCATGCTGCTGCTGAACCTGGCGACGCGCCTGAACGACTATCAACGGGATGTGCAGGCGGGGCACTGGCAACAAGCCAAGCAGTTCTGCCTGCTGGACTATCCGATCGTCGAGCTGGAAGGCAAAACCCTCGGCCTGCTGGGCCATGGTGAATTGGGCGGTGCCGTTGCGCGCCTGGCTGAAGCCTTTGGCATGCGCGTGATCCTGGGTGCGATTCCAGGCCGCCCGGCCCGCGCCGATCGCGTGCCGCTGGATGAGTTGCTGGCGCAGGTCGACGCACTGACCCTGCACTGCCCGCTCAACGAACACACCCGCGACTTTATCGGTGCCCGCGAACTGGCGCTGCTCAAGCCCGGCGCGTTTATCGTCAACACGGCCCGTGGTGGCTTGATCAACGAACAGGCCCTGGCCGATGCCTTGCGCAGTGGGCACCTGGGCGGCGCGGCGACCGATGTATTGAGCGTGGAACCGCCGGTGAACGGCAACCCATTGCTGGCCGGCGACATCCCGCGCTTGATCGTCACCCCGCACAACGCCTGGGGCAGCCGCGAAGCCCGGCAGCGGATCGTCGGCCAATTGATCGAAAACACTCAGGGCTTTTTCAGCGGCGCCCCGCTGCGTGTCGTCAGTTGATAAACTGCGCCCCTTTTCAAGGAGCAGACCATGGATCCGCGCAGTGAAGTACTGCTTCGCCAGGCCGAACTTTTTCAAGGCGACGTGCTGCTGGTGGGCTTGCCCGCCGACGACCTGCTGGGCCGCCTGCCCAATGCCCATGGCTGGAGCTGGCACGCCGGCGACCAGGCCGCACTGGACGCACGTTTTGCCGAGCGCAGCCAGTTCGGTGTGAACGTGCCCGAGCGTTCGTTCGAGACCGCGGTGGTGTTCCTGCCCAAGTCCAAGGACCTCACCGACTACCTGCTCAATGCCGTGGCGGCGCGTTTGCCCGGCAAGGAGTTGTACCTGGTGGGGGAGAAGAAAGGCGGCATCGAAAGCGCGGCCAAGCAACTGAATCCGTTCGGCAAGCCGCGCAAGCTCGACAACGCGCGGCACTGCCAGTTGTGGCTGGTGACGGTGGCCAACGCCCCCGAGCCGGTAGAACTGGAGAGCCTGGCGCAGGTGTTCGAGGTGCCGCTGGCTGAGGGCCCGCTCAAGGTGGTGAGCCTGCCGGGCGTGTTCAGCCACGGTCGGCTGGATCGCGGTACCGCACTGCTGCTGGAGCATCTGGACAAGTTGCCGAGCGGTCACTTGCTGGATTTCGGTTGTGGCGCGGGTGTGCTCGGGGCAGCGGTCAAGCGTCGCTACCCGCATAACACGGTGACAATGCTCGACGTGGATGCCTTTGCCGCTGCCAGCAGTCGCCTGACACTGGCGGCCAATGGCCTGGAAGCCGAGGTGTTGACCGGTGATGGCATCGACGCTGCTCCGATGAATCTGAACGCGATTCTGAGCAACCCGCCGTTCCACGTCGGGGTGCACACCGATTATTTCGCCACCGAGAACCTGCTGCGAAAAGCGGCCAAACATCTGACAAAAGGCGGCGAACTTCGCTTGGTCGCCAACAGCTTCCTGAAGTATCAGCCGCTGATCGAAGAGCATCTTGGGGTGTGCGCAATCAAGGCAGAAGGCCAGGGTTTTCGCATTTACCGTGCCAAGCGCGGCTGAGGTCTTTTTCCAAAAGAAGGCTTGCCGAATGGATTTTGCCTAGGCAGAATCCGCTCCGTCCTAGGGGAGTAGTCTCCCACGAGCGCCACGCTCGTCCGGCATACGTCAACATACTTGGTCAACAGGCCATGGCGTATGCGACCCAGGAGTCCGCACAGACGGACCGGGGTTTGACAAGACCTATGACACGAACACCTTACCCGGGGCGGGAAGGCTGTACGTGTCATAGCCGTGTCGACCCGCCCCTGGAACTTACCTGATGCTGGATTCTCTGCTCGTCCCTACCGCAATCGTTGCCTTGGCCGAAATTGGCGACAAGACGCAACTGCTCGCGCTCATTCTCGCTGCACGCTTTCGCAAACCCTGGCCGATCATCGCCGGCATCGTCGCCGCGACTCTGGCCAACCATGCGGCCGCCGGTGCCGTGGGGGCCTGGTTCGGGAGTTTCTTCTCGGATGCGGTGCTGCACTGGATCCTCGCGGCGAGCTTCTGCGCCACGGCGCTGTGGACCCTGGTGCCCGACAAGCTCGACGATGACGAAGCCAGCACTTCCCGCAAGTTCGGGCCCTTCCTGACCACGCTGATCGCGTTCTTCCTCGCGGAAATCGGCGACAAGACCCAGATCGCTACCGTGATGCTCGCGGCGCAATACCCGGAACTGTGGCTGGTGATTATCGGCACCACCCTGGGCATGTTGATTGCCAACGTGCCGGTGGTGCTGGCGGGTAATTTTGCCGCGGACAAATTGCCGCTGACGCTGATTCGTCGACTGGCGGCTACGGCATTCTTCATCCTGGCCATTGTTGCGGTGTACAAGGCCATGCAGAGCAGTGGCTGGATCTAAACGTAACCCCATATGGGAGCTGGGCTTTTGTGGGAGCTGGCTTGCCTGCGATAGCATCACCTCGGTGCAACTGACACACCGAGGTGCCTGCATCGCGGGCAAGCCCGACTCCCACACAAGCCGGGCCCCCACATTCAGATTTGCATTTCAGCCTTATAAATCAGGATTTTTTCGCCTGCTGATACAACGGCATCACCTTCGGAATCGCCGCCTGCAACGAGGCGATCCGGCTGTCGGAGGCAGGGTGGGTGCTCATGAATTCAGGTGGCGAGCCTTCCGAAGCCTTGGCCATTTTGTTCCACAGGGTAATCGCCGCGTTCGGGTTGTAACCGGCACGCGCCGACAACTCCAGGCCGATCAGGTCCGCTTCGTTTTCATTGCTGCGGCTGTTGGGCAAGGTCATGCCGTAGTTGGCCACGGTATCGGCCAGCGCCAGGCTGTCCTGACCGAGGCCGAACAACGCACCGGCCCCCTGCTTCGCCATCTCGATACCGTAGGCCTTGGACATGGCTTCGCGGCCGTGTTCACGCAAGGCGTGGGCAATTTCATGGCCCATCACGGCGGCGAGTTCGTCGTCGGTCAACTTGAGATTGTCGATCAGCGCGCTGTAGACAAAGATCTTGCCGCCAGGCCCGCAGTTGGCGTTCATCTCGTCACTTTTGATCAGGTTCACTTCCCACTTCCACTGCGCCGCATCCGGACGGAAGGTGGGCGCCTGGGCGATCAAGCGGTTGGCGATCGCCTGCACGCGCTTGGCGTTGGCGCTGGTCTTGTCCACCAGGCCCTTGCCGCTGGCTTCACCCAGGGTCTGCTGGTAGGACTGCGCATACATCTGGTCGACTTCCTGGCTCGACAACATGCTGAACATGTACTGCTTGCGCTCAACCCCCACGGCGCCGCCGCTGGTGGTGTTGACCGACTGACAACCGGCGAGCAACAAAGCCGCGCCCAACGCACATACCGCCACTGTCTTTTTCATCAACCTGCTCCCTGAAAACATGGCGCGTATCGTAGTCGGCCAATTGTATCGACGCCAGATACAACAGACGTATAGCCACCTGATTTCAGATACATCCCACACTGCCGCAAAAAATTCACAAACGCTGGCAACCATTCCATTTACGACATTCGCCCATCCGGCACAGCCATTTTGAGGTAATGGCCCTCATGTCTCCCCCGCCCGCGGCCGATATACACAAGCAGCCAATCTCCCCCTGCGTTCGGAGCCGTCATGAAGTTCAAGTCGATTCAATTTTCTGTCGCGGCACTGGCCGGGGCCATTGTCCTGAGCGTGGTGGCGGTGTTGGTGCTGTATGCCTTGTTCGCCGGGGCGCGCACCCAGGAGATGGTGCAGGAACGCACCCAGGGCCAATTCGAACAAATCATCGAGCAGCGCCTGACCGCCCTGGCGCAAACCCAGGCGACGCTGATCCAGCGCGAACTCGAAGCGCCGCTGGTGACGGCCAAGGGCCTGGCCACCGCCAACGCCCTGATGGGCATGAAAGACGCCAACGGCAACCCGCAACTGGCGGTCTCCCGCGAACAGCTGATCAACCTGATCCACGAAACCGTGGTGCGTAACCCGAAGATTCTTGGCGCCTATATAGGCTGGGAAGCCAACGCCATCGACCACAACGATGCTGCCTACGTGAACAGCCCGGTGGTCGGCATCGAAACCAACGGCCGCTTCCTGCCGTGGTGGTTCCGCAATGCCGACGGCAGCCTGGGCCTGGATAAACTGGCTGACGTGGCCGACCAGACCATCCTGTCCACCGGCGTGCGCGCCAGTGAGTACTACCTGTGTTCCAAGGAAAGCAAAAAGCCCTGCGCCATCGATCCGGCCCCTTATAAAGTCGGGAATGCGATGGTGATGCTCGCCTCGTTTATCGAACCAATCATGATCGACGGCACCTTCCAGGGCATCGTCGGCGCCGACCTGTCGGTGAACTTCATCCAGGAAATGCTCACCAAGGCTGATCAGAATTTGTACAACGGTGCTGGCGAACTGGCGCTGATTTCCAGCAACGGCCGCCTGGTGGCCTACACCAAGGACGCCAGCAAGCTCGGGGAAAAGGCCAGCGACCTGCTGGACAGCAACGAACTGGCCAACCTCGGCCAACTGAAGATCGGCGAGGTGCGCTATGACGTGGACAAGCAACACGGGCATATCGAGCTGTTCCTGCCGTTCAACATCGGCCAGACCGACGCCCGCTGGACCCTGCTCCTGCAACTGCCCCTGAGTGCGGTAATGGCCGACCTGCAGGCGATGCAGCACGACCTCGACGCCCAGCGCAAAACCGATATTTTCGGCATGGCCGTGGCCGGGCTGCTGATCGCCGGCATCGGCTTGCTGGTGATCTGGCTGGTGGGCCACGGCATTGCCCGGCCGCTCAAGCAAATGGTGGCGATGCTCAATGACATCGCCCAGGGCGAAGGCGACCTGACCCGGCGCCTGACCAGTGATCGCGCCGACGAACTGGGGGCGATTGCCAGCGGCTTCAATACATTCCTGGCCAAGTTGCAGGGGATGATTACCCAGGTGGTGAGTTCGGTGCAGAAGGTCAGCGACTCGTCGGAGCACACCGCCGACATCGCGATTCGCACCAACCAGGGCGTGCACAAGCAAATGGTCGAGATCGACCAGGTGGCTACCGCCGTGCACGAGATGACCGCGACCGCACAGGACGTGGCGCGCAACGCCACCCAGGCCGCACAGGCCGCCAGCCACGCTGATCAAGCGGCGAGCCAGGGCATGCAGATTGTGCGCGACACCTCCACCTCCATCGGCGCCCTCGCCGAGGAAATCGGCAAGGCGGTCGGTGTGGTGCAGGCGCTGGCCAAGGACAGCGAGAACATCAATGCCATCCTCACGGCGATTCGCGGGATTGCCGAGCAGACCAACCTGCTGGCGCTCAACGCGGCAATCGAAGCCGCACGGGCCGGTGAGCAAGGGCGCGGGTTTGCGGTGGTGGCCGACGAGGTGCGCAACCTGGCGCAGAAGACCCAGAAGGCTACCGAAGAAATCCAGGCCATGATCCAGCAACTGCAGCAGGGCACCCGCGACGTGGTGCGAGTGATGGAAGACAGCCAGAACCGCACCGATGAAAGCGTGCAGCACGCGGCCAAGGCGGCTCAGGCGCTGGAGACCATTACCCGGGCGGTGTCGGTGATCAACGACATGAACACCCAGATCGCCAGCGCCGCCGAGGAACAGAGCGCGGTGGCCGAGGACATTAACCGTAACGTGATCAATATCGGACAGGTGGCCAATGAAGTGGCCGGCGGAGCGGATGAGTCGAGCGCGGCCAGCGCAGACCTGACCAAGCTGGCGGAGCAGCAGCGGCGGTTGATCAATCAGTTCAAGGTTTGAGTCAAGCGGCGCCCTTTTGGGCGCCTTCGCGAGCAAGCCCGCTCCCACATTCGACCGCATTCCTTCAGTTGAAATGCAATCAAATGTGGGAGCGGGCTTGCTCGCGAAGAGGCCGGCCGATTCAACACAACGCTCAACCCGGCGTCAGGCACTCCGGTCCATTCAGCTTCGGATCGTTGACCATATTGGCCAGCACCCGCTCGCGCAACGCGGTGGGTTCACTGGCCAACAAGGCCTGCAAGGTGTGCAGCGGGGTCTCGGGGTTCAGCCAGGCTGCCTGCCCCGCAGCATCCAGAATCAACGGTCGGCGCTGACTCTGCGCCGCCTGGGTCACCACCGCCGTACTCAACCAAACCTGCTCCTGCACCGGATACGCCTCCCAGATCGCCGCAAAGAACAGCGTGCTGCCCTCCCCCGGCGTCAGCCAGTACGGGCGCTTGCGCTGGGTGCCGCGCCATTCGTAGAAACCATTGGCCGGCAGCAGGCAGCGGCGCTGGCGAAACGCTTCGCGAAACATCGGCTGTTCGGCAAGGGTTTCCGCCCGGGCATGGGCCGGTGTACGAGAGAGATCGGTCAGCCAGGGCGGCGTCAGGCCCCAGCGCGCCCGCGCCAGGGTGTGCTGGCCGTCGCTCAGGCGCTGGATCAGCACCGAGTCATTGGGAGAGATGTTCCACTGGGCCTGCTGGTCGGCCGGGAAGCCCGGCAAGGCAGCAAACGCGGGGTTCCAGCGAAACAGGGCATAACGTCCACACATGGGGCAACACGACTCTTGGAGAAACTGGCCGACAGCCTAACAGACCAGCACGTCGGGAAAGCTGTCGGGTTCATCACCGGGCAGTGGTTGCGCACCGTTGTAGGCGGTGATCAGCTCGCGGGCGTAGGCGGCCTGGTCGTTCTCCACCGCCAGCGCCAGCAGGCCATAGATCGGCAGTTCGCCGGTACCCCCGAGCAAATCGCGCCCCACCAGGTGCGCGGTGATGCCCTCGCTTTCGAGCATGCCTTGCAGCAGCTCACCTTCCATCAGGTTTTCCGGCTCGTAGATTCGCTGCATGGGCGTACCTTTATTCGTTCTCGCTGCGCACGTTGAGCATCCATTCGTCGTCATGAACCTGCAGCTCGAAAACAATGGGCCGGCAGCACACCGGGCAGTCTTCTATATATTCCTGATCACCCCCGGACAGGTCCAGTAACGCCGTGACTACCTCTCCACAATAAGGACATTCGTACGACTCCTCTTCCATCGCGGTCTCCAAGGTGACTTGTGCGTATAATCGCCGGTCTATTTACAGGGCTATTTTTCGTCCCGGCCAATTGCCCGGACCACGCCCTGATATTTATTGTTCCAAACCTTTACTTACCCTAGCCGTTTCTAACAAGAGAGCATGATGGGCGAATTCGATACCATCCGACCTTACAACGACAGCGAAGTCCCGGCAGTGCTGGCCCGACTGTTCAGTGACAAGGCCTTTCTGGACATCCTGACCCACTTTCGCTTCCCGCGCTTTGCCGGCGCTTTCGGCTGGCTGCTCAAGCCGATGATCGCTCATAAACTGCGCCGTGAGTTCGCCGGCGTCACCACCGTGGCCACGCTGCAGGACAAAGTCGAGTTTTACGTCGACCACACCATCGAGCGGGCAACCGACGGCGTGACCTATACCGGCGTGGAGCAGTTCAAGTCCGGCAGCGCCTACCTGTTCCTGGCCAACCACCGCGACATCGTGATGGACCCGGCCTTCGTCAACTACGCCGTGTATCACGCCGGCCTGCCGACGCCACGCATCGCCATCGGCGACAACCTGCTGCAAAAGCCGTTTGTCAGCGACCTGATGCGCCTGAACAAGAGTTTCATCGTGCACCGCTCGATCACCGGGCGCAAAGAGAAGATGGCGGCCTACCAGTTGCTGTCGGCCTACATCAACCATTCGATTCGCAACGACTGCCAGTCGATCTGGATCGCCCAGGCCGAAGGCCGCGCCAAGGATGGGGATGATCGCACCGAGTCGGCGATCCTCAAGATGTTCCACATGAGCCGCAAGGACGAGCCGTTCGCCGAGGTCATCCAGTCACTGAACCTGACGCCGGTGTCCATCAGCTACGAATACGACCCGTGCGACGCAGCCAAGGCCCGCGAGCTGTACATCCGCGCCACCACCGGCACCTACAGCAAGGCGCCGGGGGAAGATGACGTGAGCATTGCCCTGGGCATCACCGGCTACAAGGGCCGGGTACACGTCAACTTCGCGCCGCCGATCACCGAGGCGTTCGAAGACACCAAGCTGTTGGCGATCGAAATGGACCGGCAGATCCTGGGTGGGTATCGGTTGTTCCCGGTGCATTACCTGGCGTACGCCCAATGGAGCGATGCCGATCCGCAATTGCAGGTACCGACCGCAGCCGAGGTATTCCCGGCGGACGAGTTGGCCAAGGCAAAGGCAGAGTGGGAGCGGCGCTTGAATGCGTGCCCGGCCGAGCATCGGCCGTATCTGGTGTTGCAATACGCGACGCCGGTGAGGAATCAGTACCGGGTCAAGGCCGGGATTGCCCTATAACCCGGTACCAGCAACAGCGCAAACCCAATGTGGGAGCGGGCTTGCTCGCGAAGGCGGTGGATCAGCCAATCATGTATTGACTGACACCGCGCTTTCGCGAGCAAGCCCGCTCCCACAGTTGTTTTTAGGGTGTTCCTACAATCGGGTACTAAGAAAGGACACCAGCAACGCCAGCCCCAGACAGGCAAACCCCAACCGGTAGAACAGGCGATAGGTACGCTGCGTCAACACGTCCAGATACAGCATCGGCTGATCAATGGCACGCAGTTCGCTTTGCGCGGCAAGGCGGGCCATCGCGCGCTGTTCATGCAGGCGCGTGACAAACAGCAGCCATGCCGCCGGGCAGGCCAGTAACAGGGCAAGGGAATTGAGCAGTAGTGCGGTCAGCGACATCGCAAACCTCGATGTATCAGTGTCTTGGTATCAATCCAGATACAAACCTGAATGATATGCGCCGCCTGCGCGTCATTACTCCTTCCCCATTGACGGCTAATGTATCCAGTAATTTACAGCGTCACCTGAACGTCACCTTAACAAGCCACTCTGTTGCCCTTCGAAAGCCCGGGAGCTTGTCATGTTGCACGCGCAGAACCAGGATCGGCTGTATCTGATTGCCCCAAGCGATGAGCAAGAGGCCCTGGTGGGCGGCCTCGCGTTCAATGTGCAGGACCGCCACTGGCTGGTGTACTGCGCCCTCGGCGGGCACCAGCACGCCGACCTCCCGGAGCTGGATTTGCTGACTGGAGTGAGTGTGCTGGACTTTTATGTCGAAACGGCTGCATGAAAACTGCAGGCGTAAAAAAACCGGGCTCATCGCTGAGCCCGGTTTTTTTATGCACGGTTACTGCGAGCTGAGCAGCGAACCGATGCTCGGGTCCTTGAACAGGCGCGTCAGGGCATCGCTCAACACGTCGCTGACCAGCTTGGTGTTGGTTTCCTGGTTCGGCGCCATGCCGAAGCGCTGGTCCAGGGATGCGCCGTAACGGCCGCTGTAGCGACGGGTACCGGCAGTCACGTCGGATTTGAAGGTCGCGCCGATGGTGGCTTCAGTCACGTACAGGCCTTCCTTGGGCGACTGATACTTCAGCTCGGCCAGGGTGATGGTCAGTTGTGGCGCACCTGGCGAGTTGGAAGGGGTGAAGCCCAGCAGGCGCACGGCCGCTTCGGCCTGGGCTTGCAGCTTGGGCAGCACGTCCGCACCGGTCACCGTAATGGCGCTGGTTTCCGGGTACAGGCCGCCACGGGTGCCGAGGGTCGGCGACGGACGACCGTCAACCACACGCACCGACACCGGCTGGCCATGGCCGACAGGCGCCAGCTGGGTGGTGATTTTCGGTTGCGGGCTGAGTTGTTGCGGGCTGTGGGCGCAGCCAACCAGGGTCAAACTGGTCACAGTGATCAAACCGAACAACAGGCGTTGCAACATACTCATTTCTCCAGGACTAGATGCAAACAGGGCGCCAGTATAACGGTGAGCGCGCGCCACTCACCAGAATTCCTGAACGGCGCCTGAACTGTCGGCGAAATTACAATTTTCACACAGAACCGTCACCTCAATGTCATGCCAGACTGCCAACCTTCGCAGCATGTAACGAACCGGGTACACAGCCATGCGCCTTCTCAAATCTTTGTTCTTTTCCCACGCCAGCCATCGCCACTTTGCCCTGCTCGACGCCCAAGGCTGCTGCCAGGCTTTCAAGCAGTGCGGCCTGCCGCCCGTCGGTGAAGGCTGGGTCGAAGTCGAAGAGACCCGCCTGAGCTGGATGCACCGTCCGCTGCCCGCCAGCGCGCGCGTCAGCCCCCGGGTTTCGCAGCCACAGGCACGGCACGCGTTGGCCTCCTGACCAGACTGCTAATAAAAGTCATTAAACACGTCCATTTGCGCGCATTTCTTCGCTACAATCTCCCCCCGATTATAAGGACGTCTCCTGATCGGGCCTCGCAGCATCGCTAATGCACTTGTATTAGCTCCCCCGCACCGCCCACAGAGAGCCGCCCACACAGATCGTGTGAAGCTGGCGAGCTTGCTGTTTTCTCTGCAAACCATCGTCTTTACCCGAATCTGCCAGAGCTGCCATGCGCTCGGCCACTTGAGTTGTTTGCCCGTTTTGCCGCTTGCCGGCAGTGATTTCGGGCCAGGTGCCAGGCTGGGGCAGCCCTTTTTTGAGGTTCACGTCTTCAAAAGAGCGTGAAAAAAACGGGTTTTCACAACTTCACAAGAGTGTGGCGAGCAAATGAATAGTTTTGCGTTTGTACAAGCACCATCAGCGTCTGGAACAGCCCCACCACACAGGACCGAGCACTCCTCAAGAACCGGAGCTTGAAGCCTGTCCGCTACGGATTTGGTTGCACGATCGGACGAGCTTGACCATAAGTCGAATTGCCACAGGCGCCCTTAAATGCGTTCATACGCAGATCAGGCCCGGTCGGCAGCGTCCGCTTGCGATAAATTGCGAAGAATCGGACATGGCGATCCTGGCCATGGGTAACCTGGGGCATCACGTGAACCGCCCCGTCACTCCTGGCAGCCATGCCGTCAATTTGGTGCTGCAGATTTTGGAGACGCGTTAAATGGCGCATAACGAAGCAGTCGACGTAGTACTGGTAGGTGCGGGCATCATGAGTGCCACCCTCGCCGTACTGCTCAAAGAGCTCGACCCCGGCCTCAAGCTGGAAGTCGTTGAGCTGATGGATTCGGGTGCCGCGGAAAGTTCCAACCCGTGGAACAACGCCGGTACCGGCCACGCCGGGCTGTGTGAGCTGAACTACACACCGCAGGCCGCCGACGGCTCCATCGACATCAAGAAAGCCGTGCACATCAACACCCAATTCGAGGTGTCGAAGCAGTTCTGGGCCTACCTGACCAAGAAAGGCACCTTTGGCTCGTCCAAATCCTTTATCAGCCCCGTGCCGCACCTGAGCTTCGTACAGGGCGAGAAAGGCGTGTCGTTCCTCAAGAAGCGCTTTGAAACCCTCAGCCAGCACCACGCGTTCTCGGACATGCACTACACCGAAGACCGCAGCGAGATGGCCGAGTGGATGCCGCTGATGATGCCCGGCCGCCCGCTGGACGAAAAAATCGCCGCCACCCGCGTGATGAACGGCACCGACGTCAACTTCGGTGCCCTGACCAACCAGTTGCTCTCGCACCTGACCAGCGCCCCGGACGCCCAGGTCAAGTACAGCAAGCGCGTCACCGGCCTCAAGCGCAACGGCGCCGGCTGGACAGTGAGCATCAAGGACGTCAACAGCGGCAACTCCCGTGATGTGGACGCCAAGTTCGTGTTCCTCGGCGCCGGTGGCGCGGCCCTGCCGCTGTTGCAAGCCTCGGGCATCGAGGAAAGCAAGGGCTTCGGCGGCTTCCCGGTCAGCGGCCAGTGGCTGCGTTGCGACAACCCGGAAGTGGTCAAGCACCACCAGGCCAAGGTCTACAGCCAGGCAGCCGTGGGTTCGCCACCGATGTCGGTGCCGCACCTCGACACCCGTGTGGTCGACGGCAAGAAATCCCTGCTGTTCGGGCCATACGCCGGTTTCACCACCAAGTTCCTCAAACACGGCTCGTTCCTTGACCTGCCCATGTCGATTCGTGCCGGCAACATCGGCCCGATGCTGGCCGTGGCCCGGGACAACATGGACCTGACCAAGTACCTGGTCAGCGAGGTGCGCCAGTCCATGGAGCAGCGCCTGGAATCCCTGCGTCGCTTCTACCCTGAGGCAAAAGCCGAAGACTGGCGCCTGGAAGTGGCCGGCCAACGGGTGCAGATCATCAAGAAAGACCCGAAGAAAGGCGGCGTGCTGCAATTCGGTACCGAACTGGTTGCGGCCAAGGACGGTTCGCTGGCCGCCCTGCTGGGCGCGTCCCCAGGTGCTTCGGTGACCGTGTCGATCATGCTGGAACTGATCGAACGCTGCTTCCCGACGAAAGCCGCCGGTGAGTGGGCCGCCAAGCTGCACGAGATCTTCCCGGCTCGGGAAAAGGTCCTGGAGACCGATGCCGAGCTGTATCGCAAGATCAACACGCAGAACAACATCAGCCTGGAACTGGTTGAGCAGAGCAGCGAGACCGAAAGCTACGCTTGAGCGTCGTGACGCAGAGTGTCAGTGGATGCATCCCCACGCAGAGCGTGGGAACGAAAAACGCCCCAATGGGGCGTTTTTTTTCGTCCGCAACAATCAGCCGCGGGCTTGTTCGATCAGCTCAATGTACTCGGCGGCGTTGCGCTGGTCCTTGATCACTTCAACGAAGGTCAGGCCATGCTCGTCCTTGCCATCGAGGTCCAGGCCGGCTTCCTTGAAGAAAACCAGGAAGCGTTCGAAGTCGTCGATACGCAGGCCGCGGTAGGCCTTGATCAGTTTGTGCAGGGACGGCGAAGTGGCGTCTACCGGCTCGAAATCCAGGAACAGCTTGATTTGCTCGTCGCCGATTTCATCACCAATCACCTGTTTCTTATCTTTACGCATTACCGACTCCAGCCTGCAGACATTTACACGGGAAAAGCAGTTTACCTGCGGCACAGCGGCTTCGAAAGCTACGCGAACCAATGTGGGAGCCGGCTTGCCTGCGATAGCGGTGCATCAGTAACAGATGGGCCAACGGACCCACCGCTATCGCAGGCAAGCCAGCTCCCACATTGACTGTATTTACACCGCCGAATGCGCGTCGGCTGGATTATTTGGCGCGCACCGCCCCGGTGTGCAAATCGGCCCAGATATGGCCGTTGGCGTAAGTGAGGAATTGCACATAGACCGTGTCATTGCGCAACAAGTCGACGATCACCCGATACTGGGTCACCGGATACGACAAGGTCAGGGTTTTGCTTTTGTCGTCGAACACCGGCTTTTTCAGGCTTTTGCTTTCAGCATCGAAATTGAGAATCACCTGGGCGATGGACGCGCCTTTATTCAGGGACTTGCCCTTGAGGCGGATCATCAACGGCGAGGTCACCGGGATCGGCTGCTGGGTGGATTGGCGCTGGTTACCCACCACCACCGAATACTCGGTGACTTGCAGCAATTGCTGCTGGTCCGGGGTTTCGGCGCGCAGAGTCAGGTCGTCGGGCGGCAGGAATTGGCTGTGCAGCGGCGCCGGAGCAGCCGCCAGGGGCAAACTGAGGGTCAGCGCCAGGGCGGCGCAGGTGCGAATCAACAGGCTCATGAACAGCTCCAGACGCAGGGGCCAAGCACGATAGCATGACAACCCTGCGCCTGAATCCCGCTTACATCCCTTTGACGGCGTAGATCCCATTGGCGTTGCGCCAGTAGCCTTTGTAGTCCATGCCGTAACCGAAGATGTAACGGTCAATGCACGGCAGGCCCACGTAATCGGCTTTCAGGTCCGGACGGGCCTTGCGGTCGTGGTCCTTGTCGATCAGCACGGCAGTGTGCACCTTGCGCGCGCCGGCGTGTTTGCAGAAGTCGATGATCGCGCCCAGGGTGTGACCTTCGTCGAGGATGTCGTCGATGATCAGCACGTCGCGGTCGATGAACGAGACTTCCGGCTTGGCTTTCCAGAACAGGTCGCCGCCACTGGTTTCATTGCGATAGCGAGTGGCGTGCAGGTAGGACGCTTCCAGCGGGAATTGCAGGTGGGTGAGCAATTTACCGGCGAAAATCAGGCCACCGTTCATCACGCAAAAGACCACCGGGTTGGTGTCGGCCATTTCACGGGAGATGTGCGCGCCGACCTTGGCGATGGCCTCTTCGACTTGCGCTTCGGTGTACAGGCAGTCAGCCTCGCGCATGATTTGACGGATATGCTCGAGATCAGCGGACATGGCGCTCTCCAAGGGGGTGCTGTGGCAAGAAAAGCGGGCAAAGGTACGCATGTGAGGCCCAACGTTCAAGCCTTAATGGACTAACGTACTAGATGTCTATAGGACAACACCCTCGGATAGATTAATCTAGGCCGGTTTTTTTGCCCGCCGCCGGAGCCTTTCCCCATGCCCATCCGTGAGATCCGCCATCCGCTGATCCGACATAAACTCGGCCTTATGCGCCGCGCCGACATTAGCACGAAGAACTTCCGTGAGCTTGCTCAGGAAGTCGGAGCGCTGCTCACCTACGAGGCGACCAAAGACCTGCCCCTGGAAAACTACGAGATCGCCGGTTGGTGTGGTCCCGTCCAGGTCGAGAAAATCGCCGGCAAGAAGATTACCGTGGTGCCGATCCTGCGTGCCGGTATCGGCATGCTCGAAGGCGTGCTCAGCCTGATCCCGGGTGCCAAGGTCAGCGCCGTAGGCGTGGCCCGCAACGAAGAGACGCTGCAGGCCCACACCTACCTGGAAAAACTGGTACCGGAAATCGACGAGCGCCTGGCGATGATCATCGACCCGATGCTCGCCACCGGCAGCTCCATGGTTGCCACCATCGACCTGCTGAAAAAAGCCGGTTGCAAGGACATCCGCGCCATGGTGCTGGTGGCCGCTCCCGAAGGCATCGCCGCCGTCGAGAAAGCCCACCCGGACGTGTTGATCTACACCGCATCCATCGATGAACGCCTGAATGAACATGGCTACATCATCCCGGGCCTGGGCGATGCCGGCGACAAGATCTTCGGTACCAAGCAGAAGGACGCGTGACCATGCAGGATGAGTTCAACGACCCGCTTTGGCGCCAGATCCTGTCTGGCGCACAGATGCTCTTCGTAGCATTTGGCGCGCTGGTGTTGATGCCGCTGATCACCGGTCTCGATCCAAACGTCGCCCTGTTTACCGCAGGCTTGGGCACCTTGTTGTTCCAGGTGGTTACCGGGCGCCAGGTACCGGTGTTCCTGGCGTCGAGCTTTGCGTTTATCACCCCGATCATTCTCGCCAAGGGCCAGTTCGGCCTCGCTGCGACCATGGGCGGCGTGATGGCGGCCGGCTTCGTTTACACCTTCCTGGGCCTGGCCGTGAAGATCAAGGGCACCGGTTTCATCGACCGGCTGCTGCCGCCGGTGGTGATCGGGCCGGTGATCATTTCCATTGGCCTGGCCATGGCGCCGATTGCGGCCAATATGGCGATGGGCAAGGCCGGTGACGGCAGTGAGTTGATCCACTACCAGACCGCCAT
Organism: Pseudomonas sp. W2I6; assembly: GCF_030815935.1. NCBI lineage: Bacteria > Pseudomonadati > Pseudomonadota > Gammaproteobacteria > Pseudomonadales > Pseudomonadaceae > Pseudomonas > Pseudomonas sp. W2I6. The sequence continues at coordinate 5,131,233 of NZ_JAUSXJ010000001.1, forward strand.
GCTGATCTCGATGCCGGCGCTGCTGACCACGTTGATCGTGGCGGTGTTCGGCAAAGGCATTTTCCGCCTGGTGCCGATCATCTCCGGCGTGCTGGTGGGTTTCGCCATGTCGTTCTACTTCGGCGTAGTCGACACCGCGAAGATCGCTGCCGCACCGTGGTTCGCCCTGCCCCACTTCACCGCGCCGGAATTCAACTGGCAGGCGATCCTGTTTATCGTCCCGGTGGCCCTGGCCCCGGCGATCGAACACATCGGTGGTGTGATTGCGGTGGGCAGCGTGACCGGTCGCGACTACCTGAAGAAGCCCGGCCTGCACCGCACCCTGCTGGGTGACGGGATCGCCACCACCGCTGCCGGCCTGTTCGGCGGCCCGCCCAACACGACCTACGCGGAAGTGACGGGCGCGGTGATGCTGACCAAGAACTACAACCCGAAGATCATGACCTGGGCGGCGGTATTTGCCATCAGCCTGGCGTTTATCGGCAAGTTCGGCGCGCTGCTGCAGAGCATTCCAGTCCCGGTAATGGGCGGGATTCTGTGCCTGCTGTTCGGCTCGATTGCCGCAGTGGGGATGAACACCCTGATCCGCCACAAGATCGACCTTGGCGAAGCGCGCAACCTGGTGATTGTGTCGGTGACCCTGGTGTTCGGAATTGGCGGTGTGCTGGTAGGCACCGGCACTGGCCCGGATGACTTTGGCCTGAAGGGCATCGCCCTGTGTGCGGTGGTAGCGATTGCGTTGAATCTGCTGCTGCCGGGCAATGACGGCTGGAAGAACAGGAAGCCGGATGAGCCGCTGATCTAACTGCCAACGCAAAACCAATGTGGGAGCGGGCTTGCTCGCGAATGCAGTGTGTCATTCAGCACATCAGTGACTGAACCACCGCATTCGCGAGCAAGCCCGCTCCCACATTTTTTGAGTTTCAGTGTGGCTTACAGCTCACCCAACGCATCGATCAGCGCCTGGTTCTGCTCCGGCGTGCCAATACTGATCCGCAGGAACTGGGCAATCCGCTCCTGCTTGAAGTGCCGCACAATCACCCCCTGCTCCCGCACCTTGGCCGCCAGCCCGGCAGCGTCGTGCCCTGGATGCCGGGCAAAGATGAAGTTGGCCGCCGACGGCAGTACTTCAAACCCCTTGGCCTGCAGTTGCGCCACCAGCTTTTCACGGCTATCGATCACCAACTTGCAGGTGTTCCGGAAGTATTCGCGGTCTTCAAAAGCGGCGGCCGCGCCGACAATCGCCAGACGGTCCAGCGGGTAGGAGTTGAAGCTGTTCTTGACCCGCTCCAGCGCCTCGATCAGATCCGGGTGGCCCACGGCCAGGCCCACCCGCAAACCGGCCAGGGAGCGCGACTTGGAGAGGGTCTGGGTCACCAGCAGGTTCGGGTAACGGTCCACCAGGCTGATGGCGGTCTCGCCGCCGAAGTCGATATAGGCTTCATCGACCACCACCACCGAGTCCGGGCTGGCCTTGAGGATTTGCTCGACGGCGTCCAGCGCCATCACGCAACCGGTCGGCGCGTTCGGGTTCGGGAAGATGATCCCGCCGTTGGGCCTGGCGTAGTCCGACACGCGGATCTGGAACTGTTCATCCAGCGGCACTGCGTCGAAGGCAATGCGGTACAGGCCGCAGTACACCGGGTAGAAGCTGTAGCTGATGTCCGGGAACAGCAGCGGCAGGTCGTGCTGGAACAAACCGTGGAAGATGTGCGCCAGGACTTCATCGGAGCCGTTGCCGAGGAACACCTTGCCCGCGTCGATCCCGTAGTACTTGGCCACCGCCTGCTTGAGCAGGTCGCTGTTGGGGTCCGGGTACAAACGCAGATTGTCGTTCAGCTCGGCCTGCATGGCAGCCAGCGCCTTGGGCGATGGGCCGTAGGGGTTTTCATTGGTGTTGAGTTTTACCAGCTTGGTCAGCTTCGGTTGCTCACCGGGCACGTAAGGCACGAGATCCTTGACGAGCGGGCTCCAGAATTTGCTCATGTTTCAGTTCCCCTGCTTATCGTCAACGATGCGGTATTCGGCGCTGCGGGCGTGGGCGGTCAGCGACTCGCCACGGGCCAGCACGGAAGCGGTCTTGCCCAACTCCGACGCGCCCTCTGGCGAGCAGAAGATGATCGACGAGCGCTTCTGGAAGTCATATACGCCCAGCGGCGAGGAGAACCGCGCAGTGCCCGACGTGGGCAGCACGTGGTTGGGACCTGCGCAGTAGTCGCCCAGGGCTTCGCTGGTGTGGCGGCCCATGAAGATCGCGCCGGCGTGGCGAATCAGCGGCAGCCAGGCTTGTGGGTCGGCGACGGACAACTCCAGGTGTTCCGGGGCGATGCGGTTGGCCACTTCGATGGCTTGCTCCATGTCGCGGACCAGGATCAGGGCGCCACGGCCATTGATCGACTTCTCGATGATCTCGGCGCGCTCCATGGTCGGCAGCAGCTTGGCGATGCTGGCGGCGACCTTGTCCAGGAATTCGGCGTCCGGGCTGACGAGGATCGCCTGGGCGTCTTCGTCGTGCTCGGCCTGGGAGAACAGGTCCATGGCGATCCAGTCCGGGTCGGTCTGGCCGTCACACACCACGAGGATTTCCGAAGGGCCGGCGATCATGTCGATGCCGACCTGGCCAAATACATGGCGCTTGGCCGTGGCCACGTAGATGTTGCCCGGGCCAACCACCTTGTCGACCTTCGGCACGCTTTCGGTGCCGTAGGCCAGGGCCGCTACCGCTTGGGCGCCACCGATGGTGAACACGCGATCAACGCCCGCGATGCAGGCCGCTGCCAGCACCAGTTCGTTGATTTCGCCGCGCGGGGTAGGCACCACCATGACCACTTCGGTCACGCCGGCCACCTTGGCCGGAATCGCGTTCATCAGTACCGAGGACGGGTACGACGCTTTGCCGCCCGGCACGTACAGGCCAGCACGGTCCAGCGGCGTGACCTTCTGGCCCAGTACGGTGCCGTCGGCCTCGGTGTAGCTCCAGGAATCCTGTTTCTGTTTCTCGTGGTAGCTGCGCACCCGCGCGGCCGCCACTTCCAGGGCTTCGCGCTGGGGCGCGGTGATGCGGGTCAGCGCCAGCTCCAGGCGTTCGCGGGGCAGGATCAGGTCGGCCATGGAGGCGACATCCAGGCCATCGAACTGCCGGGTAAAATCAACCAGCGCCGCGTCACCGCGCTCGCGCACGGCCTTGATGATGTCGAGCACCCGCTGGTTGACCGAATCGTCGGACACGCTTTCCCAGCTCAGCAGATGATCCAGATGATGGGCGAAATCCGGGTCGGCAGCGTTGAGTCGGGCAATTGCAGTGGACGTGGTCATAGCGAGGGCCTCATAGGAATGGCAAAAATGCTCAGGCGCCGAAAGTTAGCAGTCGATCCGCTTGGGCACCTGAGAATTCTGGCTATGAGGCGGATAGACGGGCGCGGCTTGGGGCCGCGCGGGTGAGTCAACCGCGGTGTCGAGACTCCACTGCCTTGCGCAGGGTGTCGATCAACGCCTGGATACGGGCGTGCTGCATTTTCATCGAAGCTTTGTTGACGATCAGCCGGGAGCTGATGTCGGCGATAAAGTCCTGGGGCTCCAGGCCGTTGGCGCGCAGGGTGTTACCGGTGTCGACCACGTCGATGATCTTGTCGGCCAGGCCGATCAGCGGTGCCAGCTCCATCGAGCCGTAAAGCTTGATGATATCGACCTGGCGGCCTTGCTCGGCGTAGTAACGCTTGGCAACGTTGACGAACTTGGTCGCCACCCGCAGGCGGCCTTTAGGCTCGACGTCACCGACACGGCCGGCGGTCATCAGCTTGCACAGGGCAATACGCAGGTCCAGCGGCTCGTACAGGCCCTGGCCGCCATATTCCATCAACACGTCTTTGCCAGCGACGCCGAGGTCGGCCGCGCCATGTTCAACGTAAGTTGGCACATCGGTGGCACGCACGATCAGCAGGCGAACGTCGTCCTGGGTCGTGGGGATGATCAGCTTGCGGCTCTTGTCCGGATTCTCGGTCGGCACGATGCCCGCTTCAGCCAGAAGCGGCAAAGTGTCGTCAAGGATGCGGCCCTTGGACAGTGCGATGGTCAACATGGGAAACGTCAGTCCTTCATCAGGCTATTGCTGTCCGGTCGCAATCGGCGCCAGACACAGATCGAGGCCATTACAGCCTCGACTTGAAACAAATCAGCTAACAGCATACATCGTCGTGTGGCGAGGGAGCTTGCTCCCGCTGGGGCGCGAAGCGGCCCTGATCTTTGTTTAAAAAGACTGGGACTGCTGCGCAGTCCAGCGGGAGCAAGCTCCCTCGCCACAATGAACGTGTTTGCAGTTCCTGGAACTAGCCCGGTACGCGGCGGATTTTCGCGCCGAGCATCTGCAGCTTCTCTTCGATGCACTCGTAACCACGGTCTATGTGGTAGATGCGGTCGATGAGGGTGTCGCCGTCAGCGCACAACGCCGAGATCACCAGGCTGGCGGAGGCACGCAGGTCGGTAGCCATCACTGGCGCGCCCTTGAGCTTCTCGATGCCGGTCACGATGGCGGTGTTGCCTTCGACCTGGATCTTGGCGCCCATGCGGTGCAGCTCGTACACGTGCATGAAGCGGTTTTCGAAGATGGTCTCGATCACGGCACCGGTGCCTTCGGCAATCGCGTTCAGGGAAATGAACTGCGCCTGCATGTCGGTCGGGAACGCCGGGTACGGAGCGGTACGCACGTTAACGGCTTTTGGCCGCTTGCCATGCATGTTCAGCTCGATCCAGTCTTCACCGGTGGTGATCTCGGCGCCGGCTTCCTTGAGTTTTTCCAGGACGGCTTCGAGGATGGTCGGATCAGTGTCCTTGACCTTGACACGGCCACCGGTGACGGCAGCCGCGACCAGATAGGTACCGGTCTCGATGCGGTCCGGCATCACCTTGTAGGTAGCCGAATGCAGGCGTTTCACGCCATCAATGGTGATGGTGTCGGTGCCGGCGCCGGTGATGTTGGCACCCATGGCGATCAGGAAGTTGGCCAGGTCGACCACTTCCGGCTCGCGCGCGGCGTTTTGCAGCACGCTGCGGCCATTGGCCAGGGCAGCGGCCATCATGATGTTCTCGGTACCGGTCACACTGACGGTATCAAAGAAGAAGTTTGCGCCACGCAGGCCGCCTTCCGGCGCCTTGGCCTTGATGTAGCCGCCTTCGACGTCAATGGTTGCACCCATGGCTTCGAGGCCACGGATGTGCAGGTCCACCGGACGCGAACCGATGGCGCAACCGCCAGGCAGTGCGACTTCGGCTTCGCCGAACCGGGCAACCATCGGGCCCAGTACCAGGATCGAGGCGCGCATGGTTTTCACCAGCTCGTACGGTGCGATCAGGGTCTTGATGGTGCGCGGGTCGATTTCGACGCTGAGTTTCTCGTCGATCACCGGCTCGATGCCCATGCGACCGAACAACTCGATCATGGTGGTGATGTCATGCAGGTGCGGCAGGTTGGCCACGGTAACCGGGCCATCGCACAGCAAGGTCGCTGCCAGGATCGGCAGGGCGGAGTTCTTCGCCCCGGAAATACGGATCTCGCCATCAAGACGAGCACCGCCGGTAATAATCAATTTATCCATAAGAATCTCGACGCCTTGGGGGCTCAGGTGCGCTCGGCCCAGGCCGCGCGGCTGAAAAATTTCATAGTGACCGCATGGATGCTGCCATCGGTGATCCACGGGTTCAAATGGGCATAGATCTGCTGCTGACGCTTGACCGGGCTCAATGCCGCCAGTTCATCGCTAATCACGTTCAGCTGGAAATTGCAGCCTTCGCCCTCAACTTCAACATTAGTTTCGGGCAGCTTTCCTTCAAGGAAGCTTTTAACTTCTAGGGCCTGCATGATCAACCTCTATGGGCGCCCAGTGCGCGCGGGTCGCACATCATACAAAAAAGCCCCGCGCCTGCGAACCCCGCATAGCAGGACTCTGACGGGGGGCTTCTTTAATAATGTGTATTAAGGATGCGCCAACAGCTCGGTCAGACCGGAAACCTCAGCGATTTCACGCATGTCTTCGGGCAATGCACGAATGCTCACCGGCTTTTTGACGGCCTGCGCATCGCGCATGAAACACAGCAGCAACGACAAGCCGACGCTGCTGGACTTCACCACCGCCGAGCAATCCAGCACCAGCGCAGGAGCGGTACTGGCATTGATCAGCGCCTGGCCCTGCTTGCGCAGGGCGGGTCCAGTGCTGTAATCCAGCACGCCGCTGAGCAACAGCTCACCGGACTCGCCAAGGCGAATGGCCGACTCGGTCATTGGGCAGGCTTCCCGGCAGCTTTGTCGGTTTCTTCCTTGGCCTTGGCCACTTCACCGGCCCAACCGTTGATGGTTTTGTCCAGGTCGTTGCCATTGCGCTGCATGGCATCCGCGAACTGGTCACGGAACAGCTTGCCAATGTTGATGCCGTTGATGATCACGTTACGCAGTTTCCACTCGCCATTGACCTTCTCGAGCGTGTACTGCACAGGGTAGACCGCGCCGTTGTTGCCCTTGACGCTCATGTTGACGCTGGTGCGGTCACCCGACTCATCCCCGGCAGGGGCGACGGTAATCCCCTGGTTGTTGTACTCCAGCAGGGCGTTGCCGTAGAACTGGAACAAGCCCTTCTTGAAGTTTTCCTGGAATGTCTGCATCTGCGCAGGCGTAGCCTTGCGCGAGTATTTGACGGTCATGATGCTTTTGGAAATACCTTCAGCATCAACAACAGGCCCGACAATCGTGTTCAGCGCGTTATAGAACTGACTCGGGTCCTGCTTGTACTTTTCCTTGTTGGCACTCAGGTCAGCCAACATCTTGTTGGTGGTGTCCTGCACCAGGTCATGCGCAGAACCGCCGGCAGCGGCGTTAGCCATCAACGGCAGTGCCGCGAGCAGTACCAACAGGCCACGTCGCAAAGTAGAGATCATGAACACATTCCTCATTTGGCGTCTTTATTGACGGTATTGAGCAGGAATTTACCGATCAAGTCCTCCAGCACCAACGACGACTGTGTGTCATGAATGGTCGAACCATCCTTGAGCAGGGCAGATTCCCCCCCGACGCTGATGCCGATGTACTTCTCGCCCAGCAGGCCAGCGGTGAGGATAGACGCAGTGGAGTCAGTCGGCAGGTTATCTACCTTCTTGTCCACCTGCATGGTCACACGGCCGGTGAAGCTGTCGCGGTCCAGATCGATTGCCGTGACCTTGCCGATGGTTACACCCGCCATGGTCACTTTAGCTCTGACAGTCAAACCGGCGATATTGTCGAAGTAGGCGTAAAGTTTATAAGTATCGGCGGTGGGGCTGGCCGATAGGCCGCTGACTCGCAGGGCGAGCAACAGTAAAGCCAGGATGCCAGCCAGCAAGAAAAGGCCGACACCGATTTCCACAGTGCGGTTTTGCATCAGAAATCTCCAAACATCAAGGCGGTCAAAATGAAGTCAAGGCCCAGTACCGCCAGCGAGGCGTACACAACGGTCTTGGTGGTGGCGCGACTGATCCCTTCTGAGGTGGGCTCACAGTCATAGCCTTGGAATACGGCGATCCAGGTCACTACAAAGGCGAAGACGATGCTTTTAATGATGCCATTGAGCACGTCGCCGCTGAAGGTCACGCTGTTTTGCATGTTGCCCCAGTAGGAGCCGTCGTAGACCCCCAGCCAGTCAACCGCGACCCAGGAACCGCCCCAGATTCCCACCACGCTGAACACCATCGCCAGCAGTGGCAGGGAAATGAAGCCGGCCCACAGACGCGGGGCAACAATGTACTTGAGCGGATCGACACCGATCATTTCCAGGCTGGACAGCTGTTCGGTGGCCTTCATGTTGCCGATTTCGGCCGTCAGTGCCGAACCGGCACGCCCGGCAAACAGGAGAGCGGTCACCACCGGGCCCAACTCACGCAACAGCGTCAGGGCAACCATCTGCCCAACAGCCTGCTCGGACCCATAGCTGGAGAGGATATTGAAGCCTTGCAGCGCCAGCACCATGCCGATGAACACCCCGGAGACCACGATGATCACCAGGGACATCACGCCCACGGAGTGCAGTTGCTTGATCAGCAGGCCGAAACCGCCGCCAATACCGCCGCGGCCGAGCAAGGCATGAAACAGGAAAATCGTCGAACGCCCCAGCACACCGATGATATCGATGCCGGAGCGACCGAAAAGGCGAACCTTTTCGAGTAATGATGTCTTGCGCATCAGCGCTTCCCCAGAAGATCTGAGCGGTAGTCCGCTGCCGGAAAGTGAAAAGGCACCGGGCCATCGGGATCGCCGGTCATGAATTGGCGAATGCGCGGGTTGTCTGCGTTCATCAATTCTTCAGGCGTGCCCTGCCCCAGCACCTGGCCATCGCCCACTACATATAGGTAGTCGGCAATGCTCGCGGTCTCGGCCAGGTCGTGGGAAACCACGATACTGGTGATACCCAACGCATCATTGAGCAGGCGGATCAGGCGTACCAGCACCCCCATGGCAATCGGGTCCTGGCCAACGAAAGGCTCGTCGTACATGAGAATCTGCGGGTCGAGGGCGATGGCACGCGCCAGGGCGACACGACGCTTCATGCCTCCGGACAACTCGTCGGGCATCAAATCGATAGCACCGCGCAGCCCGACGGCCTGCAATTTCAGCAACACAATGTCACGAATCATTTCATCGGACAGCTGTGTATGCACCCGCAGCGGGAACGCCACGTTTTCGAAAACATCGAGATCGGTAAACAACGCGCCGCTCTGGAACAGGACGCCCATGTGTTTGCGGGCATCGAACAGGTCACTGCGCGAAAGGGTCGGCAAGTTCTGGCCATTGACCCAGACTTCACCGGCGGAGGGGCGCAATTGCATGCCCATCAGGCGCAGCAGCGTAGTCTTGCCGCAGCCGGAAGGCCCCATGATGCCCGTGACTTTGCCGCGGGGAATGCGAATATCCACATTATTGAAGATGCTGCGCGTACCGCGCTTGAAGGAAAGGCCCTTCAGCTCGACCGCGTAGGCGTTATCGGCACTCATCTAAACTCCTTGGGATGCAGCCTTTCACTCAGACACTTTGTTTTCGACAAATGCTTGCGCCGAATAGACAAAAAGGCCGTGCGGACCGAACTGGCCGCGAACTATATCACTGCTGGTACAGCGCCCCCAAGGCCGGAACAGAGCTTGTTCAGAAACAGGACAGCTAAAAAATCCTGGCTGAGGTTCAATCTCAACCACAGGTGGATTGAATAAAGCCTGACGAACTTGTGTGAGGGAATTGATCATTACCGTTATAATCGCCGACTTTTCGTCAGGCTATACGATTTCAGACATGAGCCAATCCAGCGACCTTATTCAATCCGCACAACGCACCATCCGCCTCGAGCTTGAAGCCGTAGAAGGCTTGCTGGCCCATATCGACGCGGATTTCGTACGCGCCTGCGAGATGATTCTGGCCAGCAAGGGCCGCGTAGTGGTGGTCGGCATGGGCAAATCCGGGCATGTCGGCAACAAGATCGCCGCCACCCTGGCGAGCACCGGGACCACCGCGTTCTTCGTGCATCCGGCCGAAGCCAGCCACGGCGACATGGGCATGATCACCCGGGACGACATCATCCTGGCACTGTCCAACTCCGGCACCACCAACGAAATCGTGACCCTGCTGCCGCTGATCAAGCGCCTGGGTATCCAGCTGATCAGCGTGACCGGCAACCCGGACTCGACGCTGGCAAAAGCCGCCGAAGTGAATTTGAACGTGCACGTTGCCCACGAGGCCTGCCCGCTGAACCTGGCACCGACCTCCTCCACCACCGCCGCCCTGGTCATGGGCGATGCGCTGGCCGTGGCATTGCTGGAAGCCCGCGGGTTTACCGCCGAAGACTTCGCGTTTTCCCACCCGGGCGGCGCCCTTGGCCGTCGCCTGCTGCTGAAAGTGGAAAACGTCATGCACGCCGGCGACGAGCTGCCACAAGTGCCACGCGGCACCTTGCTGAAAGATGCCTTGATGGAAATGACCCTCAAGCGCCTGGGCATGACCGTAATCCTGGAGTCCGACGGGCGGCTGGCCGGGGTCTTCACCGACGGCGACCTGCGCCGCACCCTGGACCGCAACCTCGACATCCAGACCGCCACCATCGACGAAGTCATGACGCCTCACGGCAAGACCGCACGCCCTGACATGCTCGCGGCCGAAGCACTGAAGATCATGGAAGACCACAAGATCCTGGCGCTGGTGGTGGTCGACAGCGACGACCGTCCGGTTGGCGCCCTGAACATGCACGACTTGCTGCGTGCGGGAGTGATGTAAATGACCACCGACCTGTTGCAACGGGGCAAGCACATCAAGCTGGCGATTTTCGACGTCGACGGTGTGCTGACGGATGGCCGCCTGTACTTTCTGGAAGACGGCAGCGAATTCAAGACGTTCAACACCCTCGACGGCCAGGGCATCAAGATGCTGATGGCGGCCGGCGTGCAAACCGGCATCATCAGCGGTCGCAAGACGCCAGTTGTGGAACGCCGCGCACAAAACCTGGGGATTCCTCACCTGTATCAGGGCCGCGAGGATAAACTGGTGGTTCTGGACGAGCTTCTTGGCCAACTCAACCTAAGCTATGAGCAGGTTGCGTACCTGGGTGACGATTTACCCGACCTGCCGGTGATTCGCCGGGTCGGCCTGGGCATGGCCGTGGCCAATGCGGCGGCGTTCGTTCGCGAACACGCCCATGGTGTAACCACCGCCCGCGGCGGCGAAGGCGCCGCCCGCGAGTTCTGCGAGTTGATTCTGCGCGCCCAAGGCAGCCTTGAAGCGGCCCACGCCGCCTACCTATAGAGCGTTTTATGCTGAGTAAAAAGATTCGCAATTTCCTGATACTTGCAGTCATCGCCGCGGTTTTCCTCGCGGTCGGCTACTGGAATATCAGCCCGGAGCGCTTCCTCGACAAGCCGGTTGCACAGGTTGACGAGAGTGCTATCGACTATTACGCCATCAACGCCCACAGCATCCAGTACCTGCCCGATGGCAAGGTCCAGTATGAAATGACCTCCGACAAGGTCGAACACTTGAAGGCATCCGAGGTCACTTTGCTGACCAAGCCGGACATGAACCTGTACCGCGGCGCCGAATTTCCATGGCACGTCACCAGCGAGCGTGGCGAGGTCAACCCGGACGGCACCCAAGTGGAACTGATTGACTCGGTGCGGGTAGCCCGCACTGACGCCAAGAACCGCGACACCATTATTACCAGCAGTCGCATGACCGTATTCCCACAGAAGCAATATGCGCAGACCGAGCAAGACGTTAGAATTGACGGCGCTGGCGGTGTATCGACTGGCAAGGGAATGAAAGCGTATTTGAAAGAAAGCAGGATACACCTGCTATCGAACGTAAGAGGACAGTATGAGGCTCGTTAAAACCCTCCCTATTTTGCTCGGCCTGGGCGCAGCACTGGGAAGCGTGAGCGCCTGGGCTCTGCCGAACGATAGCCAGCAACCGATCCACATTCAGGCTGACGATGCGCAGCTGGATGACAAGCAAGGTATCGCGACCTACACGGGCAGCGTGATCATCACCCAGGGCTCGATGAAAGTGACGGGTAACACCGTGACACTGACTCGTACCCCGGCAGGCGATATCGACGTGGTCACTTCGGTGGGCAACCTGGCGTATTTCGAACAACTGCAGAAAGTGGGCGACCCTACGCCGGTCAAAGGCTATGGCAAGACGATCCAGTACCACGCCCAGCAAAACCGCATCGTGCTGATCGACCAGGCCCGGGTCATCAATGACGGCAACACCACCGACGGCGAAAAAATCGTCTACGACACGGTGAAGCAGGTTGCCCAGGCCGGCCGTGCTACCGGTTCGAAAATCAGCACGCCGAAGCCGCGTATCGACATGGTTATCCAGCCGAAGCAGAAACCGGGCGCAGCCCAGCCGGCGCCGAAACCCGACGCGAAGAAGGCGAATTAATGGCAACCCTGAAAGCCCAGCATCTGGCCAAGGCTTATAAAAGCCGTCAGGTCGTGCGTGACGTCAGCCTGTCGATCGACAGCGGCCAGATCGTCGGTTTGCTCGGTCCCAACGGTGCCGGCAAGACCACCTGCTTCTACATGATCGTCGGCCTGGTGCAGGCCGATCAAGGCCGCGTCCTGATCGACGACCTGGACGTAAGCCACCAGCCTATGCACGGCCGTGCGCAGGCGGGTATCGGCTATCTTCCCCAGGAAGCATCGATCTTCCGCAAACTGTCGGTTTCCGACAACATCATGGCCATCCTCGAGACCCGCAAGGAACTCGACCGCGCCGGGCGCAAGAAAGAGCTGGAAAGCCTGCTGCAGGAATTCCACATCAACCACATTCGCGACAACCTCGGCATGAGCCTTTCCGGCGGCGAGCGTCGTCGTGTGGAAATCGCCCGTGCGCTGGCCACGGCGCCCAAGTTCATCCTGCTGGACGAACCTTTCGCCGGTGTCGACCCGATCTCGGTCGGCGACATCAAGCAGATCATCCATCATCTCAAGGCCAAGGGCATCGGTGTGTTGATCACCGACCACAACGTCCGTGAGACACTCGATATCTGCGAAACCGCCTACATCGTCAACGATGGACAGCTGATTGCCGAAGGTGACTCTGCCACTATCCTGGCCAACGAACTGGTCAAGGAAGTGTATCTGGGTCACGAGTTCCGCCTGTAAACACGGTGGTATCAGGCCATTCGCCATGGAGCGCGGTAGTCAATAAAAACCTCAGTATTTTTATTGTTACCGCGCTCTAGGCAAAGCCCCCGATATCAGGCATATAATTTGCTTATGTTTGGCGCTCACGCGCCCTGTCGTGGATGGCGCATTGCGCCGGCGAATAAGGTGTTAAGCCCCTGCCATGAAACCATCGCTAGTCCTGAGAATGGGCCAGCAGCTGACGATGACACCGCAGCTGCAACAGGCCATCCGCCTGCTCCAATTGTCGACCCTGGACCTGCAACAGGAAATCCAGGAGGCCCTGGAGTCCAATCCGATGCTCGAACGCCAGGAAGAAGGCGACGACTTCGATAATGCAGACCCGCTGGCCGACAACATCGAGCAAAAGCCCAACCCCGACGTACAGGAACCCTCCTACCAGGAAACCGCCCCCACGGTGGATAACCTTGAGGAAGGCGAATGGAACGAACGCATTCCCAACGAACTTCCCGTGGATACCGCCTGGGAAGACGTCTACCAGACCAGCGCCAGCAGCCTGCCCAGCAACGATGACGACGAGTGGGACTTCACCACCCGCACATCAGCCGGCGAGAGCCTGCAAAGCCATTTGCTCTGGCAGCTGAACCTGGCACCGATGTCCGATACCGATCGCCTGATCGCCGTGACCCTGATCGATTGCATCAACAACCAGGGCTACCTGGACGAGACCCTTGAGGAGATCCTCGAGGCGTTCGACCCGGAACTGGACATCGAACTGGACGAAATCGAAGCCGTCCTGCACCGCATCCAGCAATTCGAGCCGGCCGGCATCGGCGCCCGCAACCTCAGCGAGTGCCTGCTGCTGCAACTGCGCCAATTGCCGGCCAAGACGCCTTGGCTGAGCGAAGCGCAGCGCCTGGTCACCGACTACATCGACCTGCTGGGCAGCCGCGACTACAGCCAGCTGATGCGCCGCATGAAGCTCAAGGAAGATGACCTGCGCCAGATCATCGAGCTGGTGCAGAGCCTCAACCCACGCCCGGGCTCGCAGATCGAGTCCAGCGAAGCCGAATATGTCGTGCCCGACGTGATTGTGCGCAAGGACAATGAGCGGTGGCTGGTGGAGCTGAACCAGGAATCGGTGCCGCGCCTGCGGGTCAATCCGCAATACGCAGGTTTTGTGCGCCGCGCCGACACCAGCGCCGATAACACCTTCATGCGTAACCAACTGCAGGAAGCCCGCTGGTTCATCAAGAGCCTGCAAAGCCGCAACGAAACCCTGATGAAAGTCGCCACCCAGATCGTCGAGCACCAGCGCGGCTTCCTGGAATACGGCGATGAAGCGATGAAGCCGCTGGTACTGCACGACATCGCCGAGGCGGTGGGCATGCACGAATCAACGATTTCCCGGGTGACCACGCAAAAATTCATGCATACCCCACGGGGTATATATGAGCTGAAATACTTTTTCTCCAGCCACGTCAGCACCTCCGAAGGCGGCGAATGCTCGTCCACGGCGATCCGCGCGATCATCAAAAAACTGGTTGCCGCGGAAAATCAGAAAAAGCCGTTGAGTGACAGCAAGATCGCTGGTTTACTGGAGGCACAAGGCATTCAGGTCGCCCGTCGAACCGTCGCCAAGTACCGCGAGTCCCTTGGGATCGCGCCTTCCAGCGAGCGTAAGCGTTTGATGTGACGGGCGGGCCATAGCGTTCCAGTGGCGGGTATTCCTACCCGCCGCTTTATGCACTGGCAACGAAGGAGAAGCTGTATGCAAGTCAACATCAGTGGACACCATGTAGAAGTCACCCCTCCATTGCGCGAATACGTCGAGCTGAAGCTGAAGAAGCTTGAGGGCCATTTCGACAAGATCACCAACGTGCAGGTCATCATGAAGGTCGACAAGCTTCAGCAGAAAATCGAAGCGACACTTCAGATACCCGGTGGCGAAGTGGTCGCCAATGCCGAACATGAAGACATGTATGCATCAATCGACTTGCTCACAGACAAGCTTGACCGCCAACTTAAAAAGCATAAGGAAAAGCAGCAGAGCCTTCTTCAAGGCACTGGCCGCTAACACTCCCCACCCATGATCCGACTTGAAACCATCCTGACCCCCGGCCGTTCCCTCGTGAACGTGCCGGGCGGCAGTAAAAAGCGCGCCCTCGAACAAATTGCCAACCTGATCGGCCGCGAAGTGCCCGAACTGGATACGCAAGCTGTGTACGAGGCCCTGATCGCCCGTGAAAAGCTCGGCTCCACCGGCTTTGGCAACGGCATCGCCATTCCTCACTGCCGCCTGCAAGGCTGTGAGTCTCCAGTCAGCGCCCTGCTGCACCTGGACGCCCCTATCGATTTCGACGCCATCGACGGCGCGCCGGTCGACCTGCTGTTCGTGCTGCTGGTCCCGCAAGCTGCCACCGATGCGCACCTGGAACTGCTTCGGCAGATCGCCAGCATGCTCGACCGCAAGGACGTACGCGACAAACTGCGTAGTGCCTCAAGCAATGAGGCGCTCTACCAGGTTGTCCTGGATGAACAAAACGGGCATTAATCATGCGTTTGATCATCGTCAGCGGCCGTTCCGGCTCAGGTAAAAGCACGGCCCTCAATGTTCTTGAGGACAACGGCTTCTATTGCATCGACAACCTGCCCGCCGGCCTGCTACCGGAACTGGCGGAACGCGCGTTGATTCATACCGAGCTGGCGCAACCGCTGGTCGCCGTGTCGATCGACGCCCGCAACCTGCCCAGCCACCTCACACGCTTTCCTGAACTGCTCGAAGAAGTGCGGGCCAAGCATATCCATTGCGATGTGCTGTACCTGGACGCCGACGAAGAGACCCTGCTCAAGCGCTTCTCCGAAACCCGTCGCCGCCACCCGTTGAGCAGCCCTCATCGCTCCCTGGCCGAAGCCATCGAGGACGAGACCAAACTGCTGGGGCCGATCATTGACCTGGCCGACCTCAAGATCAACACCACCAGCCTGAACCTGTATCAACTGCGGGATGCGATCAAGCTGCGTCTGCTGAACCAGCCGGAGCCAGGCACGGCGTTCCTTGTCGAGTCGTTCGGTTTCAAGCGCGGCATGCCGGTAGATGCCGACCTGGTGTTCGATGTGCGCTGCCTGCCCAACCCATACTGGAAGCCGGAACTGCGCGATCAGTCGGGGCTGGACCAACCTGTGGCCGAGTACCTGGCGGCGCAACCGGATGTCGAGGAAATGTACCAGGACATCTCCAGCTATCTGCTCAAATGGCTGCCGCGTTTTGCGGCCAGCAATCGGGCTTATGTCACCATCGCCATTGGCTGCACCGGCGGCCACCACCGATCCGTCTACCTGACCGAACGCCTGGGCAAGGTGCTGCAACAAACCCTCAAGAACGTCCAGGTTCGCCACCGCGACCTCAGCTGAAAGGAACACCCCCGCGATGCCCGCTCTGGAAATTGAAATCATCAACAAGCTGGGCCTGCACGCCCGGGCCTCGGCCAAGTTCGTCGGCGTCGCCGGGCAGTTCCCTTGCCAGATCCGCGCCGGGCGCACCCCGGAATCCATGGTCGACGGCAAAAGCATCATGGCCATGATGATGCTGGCTGCGGGCAAGGGCACGAAGATTCATTTGAAGACCGAAGGCGAGCAAGAGCAGGAAGCGATGGATGCCCTGGTAGCGTTGATCAATAATTTCTTTGATGAGGGCGAGTAGGTAATCGCCCTCCCCTGCGTCAGTTGGACAGCAGTTTGCCGTTGAACAGAATCTTCAACGTCTTGACCGTCAGTACGGCCAGGGCGATCGTCAGGAAAGCCAGGATCAGATAGGCAATCGCTTCCAGGATCACGCTTCCTTTGGCATCGGCATATTTCAACGCAGCGTTGCTCAATGCCGCAATCGGAAAGCTGATTGCCCACCAGGCAGGAGAAAAAGGCGCGGCCTGACGGAATACTTTGAATGCCAGCACCCCAAACAGGAACAGGCCAAAGTAGAAGAGCACGCTGGCAAAGTAGTCGACGCTGCCAAAGAAGTTGGTGTAAGCCAGAAAGCCGACTTCAAAGGGGGCGATAAGTATCATCAGCGAAGGTGTCATACCTTTGGCCATCACCGGCTCGTGAACCAGACGTGAAAAAATTCGCGTGAAGAACACCAGCGCAATCACACTCCCTACCGCCATCGCGAACAGATTGAACTCGTATGCCCACGCCATGGGCATGTGGGCACCTGTCACCGCGATGTCGAGCGCCGCCACCCCCGGGATCAGCCAGGCAGGCACCGCATATTGCGACTCCTGATTACCGGACAACAGTCGCGAGAGCACAATTGCCGCCAGGATCATGGTCAGCAGGCTACCCAACATCCAAAGCCCCTGGCTGATCAGGGTGCTAGCTGAACCTACGACTGCCGACAGCAGCAGCAACGCGATCGTCACCGTGCCAAAGAAATTTCCTGATATCGGGTGATTGAACTCGGCTTTGACCGCCGCAGGGTATTTAACCCATTTGGTGAGATACCCCGCCACCAGTGCGATAAACACCAGAATGGCAAACCCACCAATGACCGCTCCGATCATTTGCGCGTAAGCCACATATTCACTGGCGGACTGCCAGGCCAGGCTCAGGCCGGCCAACCCCATCACGGCGCCAAACAAATTGATGGGAAGATTCTTGATGGACCCCGACCGCTCGCTCGATTCGACAGCGAAAGGGGGAAGTGGCGCGTTACAGATGCTCATGCGGGTCTCCGGTTGACGATAAAGCACGTGACGGACAGTGTCGCCTACCTCCCCTCTGTCCTATAGTGTCGCTTAACGACGATTTCAGCCATTTCCACTACGGAGACCGACACCATGCGAATTGCCCTCCTGGCATTTCCCCGCGTGCAAATGCTGGATGTCGTCGGCCCTGCCGATGTGTTCGCTGAAGCGGCCAGGCAATTGGGTAATTCCCGTGCATACAGGATCTCGGTCATCGGTACCGTCGCCGGGCAGATCAAGGGAACCAATGGGCTTCGCCTGGCCACGGATGACTCCATCGAGACGTTCAAGGGGGCTATCGATACGCTGCTGATCGCTGGAAGCCCCAGCGTGAATGACGTGGCACACGACGCCCACCTGCGGGACTGGGTGCGCTACCAGGCCACGCGCGTGCGGCGGATAGGCTCGGTTTGCAGTGGCGCTTTTGTGCTGGGGGCTGCTGGCTTGCTGGTCGGGCGACGCGTCACCACGCACTGGAATTCCAGTGCATTGCTGGCCAGGCAATACCCCGATGCCGTGGTCGAACCGGACAGCATTTTTATCCGCGACGGTAACCTGTACACCTCCGCCGGTGTGACGGCCGGTATGGATCTGGCGCTCGCGTTAGTCGAGGAGGACCACGGCCGGGATTTGGCGCTCAGTGTGGCCAGGGAAATGGTGATGTACTTCAAACGGCCGGGCGGCCAGTCACAGTTCAGCGCCCAACTGGCGGCACAGACCGCAGAGCGCACGAACATTCGCCAGATACAGACCTATATCGTCGACAACCTGGCCGCAGACCTGAGCGTGGCATTGCTGGCCCAGCGCGCTGACATGAGCGAACGCAACTTTGCCCGGGTATTCAAGGCCGAGGGTGGATTCACCCCTGCCGAGTTCGTGGAGCTGGCACGTATCGACCAGGCACGGCGGCTGATCGAAGGGTCGAATGTCTCGCTCAAACGCCTGGCCGATCAGGTCGGCTATGCCAATGTTGATGGGTTCCGGCGCGCCTTCGTTCGCCGCCTGGGCGTTACCCCCAGCGACTACCGCAAGCGCTTCTTGTAGAAGCGCGACAGCCTCAGCCCAACGCCGTATCCATCACCATCATCAAGCAAAACCCGATACACAGCCCCAGGCTGGCGAGCTTGTCATGGCCATTGCGCCGCGACTCGGGAATGACTTCGTGAGTCACCACCAGCAGCATGGCCCCGGCCGCCAGCGCCAGCCCCAGCGGCAACAGCACCTGAGCCAGGCTCACCAGCCAGGCACACAGCACCGCAAACACCGGCTCCACCAACCCTGACGCTGCGCCGATCAGGAACGCCTTGACCCGCGACATCCCTGCCCCGGCCAGCACCAACGCAATCACCAGTCCCTCCGGCACATCCTGCAAGGCAATACCCATGGCGAGGCTGTCGGCATCCGGCATGCCGCCGCCTGCCGAGACACCCACGGCCATGCCTTCGGGAATGTTGTGGGCAATGATGGCGAACACAAACAGCCAGATACGCGGCGGTATCACCGGATGTTCCGGACTGCCCACCAGCATTTCCGGGGTGGCGCCGGAGACCTTGCGATCCACCAGATACAGCCCGAACGCACCCAGCATGATGCCGAAACTGATCAATCCACTGGCAGCCCATGGCGTCAGCCCCAGGCTTTGGGCAGCCGCAATACCCGGCACGATCAGCGAAAACGCCGTAGCGGCCAACATCACCCCGGCACCGAAGCCGAGCAGCGTGTCGCTCACCGCCAATGGCATCCGGCGGATCACCAGTACCGGCACGGCACCCAGGGCGGTGCCGAGCGCGCAGATGGCCCCGCCCTGCAAGGCACGCAGGATGCGCGGTTCCAGGTCAAGCCAGGCCAGCCCTTGGGCCACCAGCAATGCAGTTCCTGCCAATAGCAGCAGCGAGCCAAACGCATAACGAAACATTCGCACGCTGCTGATCGCCAGTGTTTCAGTGCCCATAGTCGGCCTTAGATCTTGTTATAGAGGAGTTTCAGCCCAGCGCAGCCTGGTAGCGGCCGGCAACTTCCGGCCAGTTGATGACGCTGTAGAACGCATTGATGTATTCCGGACGACGGTTCTGGTACAGCAGGTAATAAGCGTGTTCCCAGACGTCCAGGCCGAGGATTGGCGTATTGCCGTTCATCAACGGGCTGTCCTGGTTGCCGCTGCTTTCCACCACCAGGGTCTTTTGCGGCGTCACGCTCAACCACGCCCAGCCGCTGCCGAAACGGGTCAAGGCAGCTTTGGTGAAGGCCTCTTTGAAGGCGTCGAAACCGCCCAACTGCTCGTCGATGGCGTCACCCAGCGCGCCGTCTGGCTTGCCGCCGCCCTTGGGCGACATGACAGCCCAGAACAACGAGTGGTTGGCGTGGCCGCCGCCCTGGTTGATCACCGCCGCCCGGAGTTTTTCCGGCAGTTGCTGGACGCTGGACACCAGTTTCTCCACCGGCCAAGCGGCAAACTCGGTGCCTTCGACGGCTGCGTTGAGGTTGTTGATGTAGGTCTGGTGGTGCTTGGTGTAGTGGATCTCCATGGTTTGCGCGTCGATATGCGGTTCAAGGGCATCGTAGGCGTAAGGCAAGGCCGGCAAGGTGTAGGACATATCAATGAGCTCCATAAAAAGGGCTGTTGCGGGTCGACGCATCCGATGGCGCCACGTTGCTGCCCAGCAGGCGGTGGGTACGTGGGTACTCACCGTGATCGCTGATGAAATTCAGCAGTTCGACGTAGGTCTTGCTGCTCTGACGCAGGGCCGCTTCCCGCAATAGCGGGTTAAGACGGGTGTCTTGCATGGTCTGCAACAGGCGCTGGTGAATGGCGCAGAGGTATTCCGCGCTTTCTTCCGGCTGGTTCAAGCGCAAGTGCAGGTCGGCCAGGTTGTGATGGGAAATGACGCAAGCCGCCACCGCTTCGTCGGCATCCGCCCAGCGCTCAAACAACACTTGAGCCAGGGCCAGGGCTTGCAGGTAGGCCTCGCGGGCATCTACCAGCTCGCCCGCCATAAAGCAGCGATTGGCCCGTTCGATCGTGCGTTTCCAGTGCTCCATGGTGAGCCTCCAAAGCAGGGTCGGTGATTACACGCCGCCAGCCGTGAGCTTTTCCGGATCCAGCAGGATTTCCAGTTGGCTGCGGGGCAAGTCGGTATGTTCGAGCGCCACATCAATCACCGGACGGCCTTGTTGATAGGCCTTCTTGGCGATTTCGGCGGCCTTTTGGTAACCGATGATCGGGTTGAGTGCGGTCACCAGGATCGGATTGCGCGACAGCGCTTCCTTGAGCTTGGCTTCGTTGACCTTGAAGCTGGCTATGGCCTTGTCGGCCAGCAGTCGGCTGGAGTTGGCCAGCAACTCCAGGCTGCCGAGCAGGTTCTGGGCAATGATCGGCAGCATCACGTTGAGTTCGAAGTTGCCGGACTGGCCGGCGATGGTAATCACCGTGTCGTTGCCGATGACTTGTGCGGCAACCATGGCGGTGGCTTCCGGGATCACCGGGTTGACCTTGCCGGGCATGATCGAAGATCCCGGCTGCAGGCCTTCCAGCTCGATTTCACCTAGGCCCGCCAATGGGCCGGAGTTCATCCAGCGCAGGTCGTTGGCGATTTTCATCAGGGACACGGCGGTGGTCTTGAGCTGCCCGGAGACCGCGACGGCCGTGTCCTGGGAACCGATCAGCGCGAACAGGTTCTTGCCTGGGGTGAACTGGACGTGGGTCAGGCTGCTCAGTTGCTGGCTGAAGCGCGCTGCAAACTCCGGATGCGCATTGATCCCGGTGCCGACTGCAGTGCCACCCTGGGCCAGCGCCTGCAAACTCGGCAGCAGGTCTTGCAGATGGCCGATATTGGCCTTGAGCTGCTGCGCCCAGCCATTGAGCACCTGGCTCATGCGCACCGGCATGGCGTCCATCAGATGCGTCCGACCGGTCTTGACGAAACGGTGCACCTCCTCGGCCTTGTGCTCGATCACCTGGACCAGGTGCAGCAGCGCCGGCAGGGTCTGTTCGTGCAGCACCAGTGCCGCGCTGACGTGAATGGTGGTCGGGATGATGTCATTGCTGCTCTGGCCGCAGTTGACGTGATCGTTAGGGTTGACCGGCTCGCCCAGCAAGCGGCTGGCGAGGGTCGCAATCACTTCGTTGGCGTTCATGTTGGAGCTGGTGCCGGAACCGGTCTGGAAGATATCCACCGGGAAATGCTGCATGAAATCGCCTTCCAGCAAGCCTTGGGCGGCATCAACGATGGCCTTGCCCTGGGCTTCGCTCAGTTGTTTCAGCTCGACGTTGGCTTTAGCGGCGGCAGCCTTGGCCAGGATCAACGCACGAATGAACTGCGCCGGCATGCGCTGGTGGCTGATGGGAAAGTTGTTCACCGCACGCTGGGTTTGTGCGCCATACAGGGCCTCGGCGGGCACTTGCAGTTCGCCCATGCTGTCGCGTTCGATACGGGTGTTACTCATCGGAAGATCCTTGCACCAGGTCGGAGTGAGAAATCGATGGCAGCAATTCGCAGGTCGCCAATTGCCAGGCAAAGGTCTGCCAGCGCTTGAGGCGGCAGGCACAGTGGGAAAGTTTTTCCAGGTCGCGCAACGGGCGCCAGGCCTGGTCCAGGCACATGGACCGCCAGTGCCAGGGCAAGGCGATGTCGGAGGCGGTGTCCAGCAGCAGGCGGAATGAGGTTTCGCCGATGGTCCACGGGTGGGTCGCAGTGCAACAGGCGAGGTACCGGCCTTCGGCCAGGTAATGTTCGATCAGGCGGGGCTCGTCGGGAGCAAGGCCGCAACGAATCTGACGACTCATCCAACGCCAGCTTTCCAGGTAGGGATCCTCATGCAGGACAGAACTCATGATCCACACTCATTCGGTAATGATATTTATTATTAAATGATATTGAGAATCAAAACAAGAGCCTGAGGGAATCACCCGGAATTCCAGGCACAAAAAAAGGCGCGCCACCCAATGGGTGGCGCGCCTTCTTTATGGCGTCTGTCGGCGGATTAGCTGCCGGCGACGGTCATCTTTTCGATCAACACCGAACCGGTGCGGATGTTGCTGCGCAGTTCCAGGTCATTACCCACCGCGACAATCTGCTTGAACATGTCACGCATGTTGCCCGCGATGGTCACTTCCTGCACGGCGAACTGGATTTCGCCGTTTTCCACCCAGAAACCCGCCGCACCACGGGAGTAATCACCCGTGACCATATTCAGGCCATGGCCCATCAACTCGGTGACCAGCAAGCCACGGCCCATGCGCCGCAACAGCGCCGCCTGGTCTTCATCGCCATGGGTGATGAACAGGTTGTGTACGCCACCGGAGTTGGCGGTGCTTGGCAGGCCGAGTTTGCGACCGGCGTAGGTGCCCAGCACATAGGACACCAGCTCACCGTTCTCGACGAACGGCTTGGCATAGGTGGCCAGGCCATCACCGTCAAACGACGAACTGCCCATGGCGCGCATCAGGTGCGGGCGCTCATCGATGGTCAGCCATTCCGGGAACAGCTTCTGGCCAATCGCACCTTCCAGGAACGACGACTTGCGGTACAGGTTGCCACCGGAAATCGCCCCAAGGAAACTGCCGAACAAACCACCGGCCAGTTCCGCCGAGAACAACACCGGCACTTCACAGGTCGGCACCGGGCGCGCGCCCAGGCGGCTGGCAGCACGCTGCGCGGCACGCTGGCCGATGAGTACCGGGTCCATCAGCAATTCGCCCTGGCGGTTCACGTCGTACCAGTAATCACGCTGCATCTGGCCGTTGGCTTCGGCGATCATCACGCAACTCAGGCTGTGACGCGTCGAGGCATAACCGCCGATAAAACCGTGGCTGTTGCCGTATACGCGGCAACCCTGATGAGTACTCAAGGTGGTGCCATCGGCGTTCTTGATCCGGCTGTCGGCATCGAATGCCGCCGCTTCACAGGTCAAAGCCTGTTCAATAGCCTGTTCCGGGGTGATGTCCCAGGCATGGAACAGGTCAAAATCCTTCAAGTCCCGAGCCATCAGGGCTGCATCAGCCAGGCCGGAGCTTTCATCTTCGGAGGTGTGCTTGGCAATCGCCAGTGCTGCTGCAACGGTTTCGCGAATCGCTTCCGGGCCGCTGGCAGAAGTGCTGGCCGAGCCCTTGCGCTGGCCCACGTACAAGGTGATGCCAAACCCCTGGTCGCGGTTGAATTCGACGGTTTCCACTTCCCGCTGGCGCACCGATGTCGACAACCCCTGCTCCAGGGACACCGCCACTTCACAGGCACTGGCCCCCTGGCGCTTGGCCTCGGCAATGATCTGCTCGACTTGTTCCTGCAGTGCCGGTAACGCTTGCGGACCGACGCTTTGGGCTGCACTCATGGTTTTCTCCACTCAAATTCTGCTTTCGGTTAAGGCCTTCTAGCGACCGGGCCGGACAAGCGGCCCCCGACTGGTTATCATGGCGGCGTTTCTTTGCGGACTGCCACCATGGTTGATTCTTACGACGACTCCCTCGATGGGGAGAAAAGCAAATCTCAGGTCAAACGCGAGCTGCATGCTCTGGTTGACCTCGGCGAGCGCCTTACAACACTCAAGCCTGACTTGTGTGCAAAACTGCCATTGACCGACGCCCTGCGCCGGGCTCTGAACGATGCGCCCAAGCACACCGCGAATATCGCGCGTAAACGGCACCTCATGTTCATCGGCAAACTGATGCGCGACCAGGACACTGACGCCATTCTGACGTTGCTCGATCAACTCGATGCCTCCACTCGCCAGTACAACGAGCGCTTCCATAACCTGGAACGCTGGCGTGATCGCCTGATCGCTGGCGATGACGCGGTACTGGAGAAGTTCGTCATCGAGTACCCGGATGCCGATCGCCAACAATTGCGCTCCCTGATCCGTCAGGCCCAGCACGAACTGGCGCAAAGCAAGCCACCGGCCTCCAGCCGAAAAATCTTCAAATACATCCGTGAGCTGGACGATAGTCAACGCGGCCTGCGCTGACCCTCTTCCCCGGGTGGCGGCCTTCGCCACCCGAAGCTCCCGTTCTTACGACCCCGTGCCACCCACGGTGATCGCATCGATTTTCAAGGTTGGCTGGCCGACACCCACCGGCACCGACTGACCATCCTTGCCGCACGTCCCCACACCGCTGTCCAGCGACAGGTCGTTACCGACCATCGACACCTTGCTCATGGCTTCCGGGCCGTTGCCAATCAACGTTGCACCCTTGACCGGCGCGGTGATCTTGCCGTCTTCGATCAAATACGCCTCGCTGGTGGAGAACACGAACTTGCCGCTGGTGATATCCACCTGCCCACCACCGAGGTTGGCGCAGTAGATGCCGCGTTTCACCGAGGCGATGATTTCGGCCGGATCGCTTTCGCCGCCGAGCATGTAGGTGTTGGTCATGCGCGGCATCGGCAGGTGCGCGTAGGACTCGCGACGACCGTTACCGGTGCGGGCCACGCCCATCAGGCGCGCGTTGAGCTTGTCTTGCATGTAGCCCTTGAGCACACCGTTTTCGATCAGCGTGGTGCACTCGGTCGGGGTGCCTTCGTCATCGACGCTCAACGAACCGCGACGCCCGGCCAGGGTACCGTCATCGACGATGGTGCAGAGCCTGGACGCAACCATCTCGCCCATGCGCCCGCTGTAGGCGGAACTGCCCTTGCGGTTGAAATCACCTTCCAGGCCGTGGCCCACCGCTTCATGCAGCAGCACGCCGGACCAGCCAGAGCCCAATACCACCGGCAACGTACCCGCCGGGGCCGGAATTGCTTCCAGATTGACCAGGGCCTGGCGCAACGCTTCACGGGCATACCCCATGGCGCGGTCTTCGGTGAGGAAATAACGGTAGTCGGTACGCCCACCGCCGCCATGGCCACCGCGCTCGCGACGGCCATTCTGTTCGACGATCACGCTGACATTGAAGCGCACCAGCGGCCGCACATCCGCCGCCAGGCCGCCATCGGTGGAGGCCACGAGGATGCGTTCCCACACCCCGGCCATGCTTACGGTGACTTGCTGGATACGCGGATCCAGGGCGCGGGTCGCCGCGTCAACACGCTTGAGCAGCTCGACCTTTTCGGCGCGGCTGATCACTTCCAATGGGTTATCCGGGGCATACAGCTGGGCCACGTCCTGGGTGCTGAACGCCTGCACCGTGCCGTTTTGCCCGGCACGGGAGATCGAACGCGCTGCACGAGCCGCCAGCCCCAGGGCTTCCAGGGTGATGGCGTTGCTGTAGGCAAAGCCGGTTTTTTCACCGGACTGCGCACGCACACCCACGCCTTGGTCGAGGTTGAAGCTGCCTTCCTTGACGATCCCGTCTTCCAGGGCCCAGGACTCGGAAATCTGCCCCTGGAAATACAGGTCGGCCGCGTCGATGCCTGGCCCGGCCAGATCGCCGAGGACCGTTTGCAAGCTTTCGATGGTCACGCCACCAGGCGCCAGGAGGTGTTCACTGACTGAGGACAACAACTCGCTCATAGGTTTGGCCTTAAATTCATCGTTCTGAAGCAGGTCGCTGTGCGCCCTGCGAGAAAAAGCGCCGGTGGCCCGCCACCGGCATGCGCGTCCGTATCGACGCCTGTTCGCTGCTATCGCGTTCGGCCAACAACACCGCCTCGCCTTGATCCTGTTGTGCCAGCACCCGCCCCCATGGGTCGATGATCGCTGCATGCCCGAAGGTTTCCCTGGGCCCCGGATGCACGCCACCCTGGGCGGCCGCCAGCAGGTAGCACTGGGTCTCGATGGCACGCGCACGGATCAGCACATCCCAGTGCGCGGCGCCGGTTACCGCTGTAAAGGCCGAGGGCGCGGTGATCAACTCGGCACCCGCAGCGCGCAATTCGCTGTATAGCTCCGGGAAGCGCAAGTCGTAACACACCGTCAGCCCCAGGCGGCCGACCGGCGTATCCGCGACGACCACCTGGCTACCATGAGCATAGTCATCGGATTCACGATAACGACCCCGGGCATCGGCCACATCGACATCGAACAGGTGCAGCTTGTCGTAGCGGGCAACGATTTCGCCCTGATCATCGATCAGCAGCGAGCAGGCATTGGACTTGGCGTTCGGCTGATCCTTTGGGGGCAGCGGCAAAGTGCCGGCCACTATCCATAAGGTGAGGTCGCGGGCGGTCTGTTTCAACCATGGCAGGATCGGACCTTCGCCCAAGGCCTCGGCGCGACCGATATCGGCCACATCGCGACGGCCCATGGCGGCGAAGTTTTCCGGGAGTACCGCAAGCCTTGCACCGCCCGCCGCCGCTTGCTCCAGCAGGCGCCGAGCCTGAGCCAGGTTGGCCAGCACATCGCTTTGGCTGACCATTTGAATTACCGCAAAGGACATGGGCCCACACTCCAGAAAAGGCATGCGGCCATGCTACTCCACAGGTACTCAGTTTGGCTTTTCAAATGGCTTGTCGAAGGTGATTTTCGGGTCCTTCCACGGGCCTTCTACCTTGTACTGCACGCTGGCGAAACGCGAAACACGGTCGCCAATCAGCTTGTCGATCAGGAACAGCGCCCCGCCAATGGCCGGCGCGCCGACGATCAATGCAGCAATCGGCAGGTTGTTGGTGACCGGCAGCGTCACCAGCAACTTGGCATCGACGCGGTCTGCCACCAGGTCCAGGGTGCCGTTGATCTCCAGATTACTCGACGGGCCCGTCATGGTGATCGGCTCACGGGTTACAAACACGCCGTTACTGGCGGCCAGCAAGCCCTTGACCCGGTCATAACTCAAGCCCTTGCCAAGCAAGTCCGAGAAGTCCAGGCGCAGCCGGCGACCGATGGAGTTGAAGTTCAGCAAGCCAAACACCCGCAGGGCCTGCGCACCGCCGTCCACTTCAACAAACTGGCCTTTGCGGAAACTGGCGTCCAGGCTGCCGGAGAAACGCTTGGGACCTACCCAGGCCGGCGAACCCGGCCAGCGGCCGTCCACGTCCACGTGAAAATCTTCGCTGGTCACGCTCGGCGCAAATCCCCAGCCCTTGAGCACGTCGCCAATGTTCTTGCCATCGAGGCGGCCCTTGTACCAACTGCTGCTGGCACCGGGTGCACCTTCCCAACCGCCGGCGCCCTGGAGCACCATGCCCTTGAGCCCCAGGTTCAGGCTGTTGAACGCCATGCCCCTGGTGGTCGGGCGAACTTTCAGAGACCAGGCACCTACCAGGTCCGGGCCCTGGAACAACTGGGCAATCGAGATATCCAGCGCGGGAATATCCTTGGGATCAACATCAGCCAATGGGTCCGGCGCATTTTCATCCGCCTGCACGGTCGGATCCACCGCAGGCAGCTTCACGTACTGCAGGTTGACTGCAATCGGCGCGCCCTTGGCGTCCGGCAACCCCACGGTACCCTTGGCCTGCTGGCTGTCGAACTGCAAGCCCCAGGCAGCGGGTTTGCGGTCCAGCTGCAAGCTGACCTGGTCGAACTGGGTGCCGAAACCGGTCAGCTTGCCGACCTTGAAATCGGCCCCGCTCAACAACTGCTTGGCACTGCCACCCGGGTCGTTGCCGGCGTAGCGGTCCACGAGCTTTTTCCAGGGGTCGATATCCAGCTCCGACAACACGCCGCGGATTCGCAAGCCCTTGCCGGCCGGCAACACCGCATCGCCATCTCCCAGGAACAGCTCGCCACGACCTTCGGCGAAATTGTCCGCCGGGGCGGCGAAGGTGAAGCTGCCCAACTCGCCATAATCGAACCAGTAACGGCGCTCCTTACCCTGCAAGGTCATGCGGAACACACTGTCGCGGCCCTGGCTCGCCGGCATACCGAACGGCGCCGGCAGGTCCACGGCCACGCCCTTGAGGTTGGAGCTGACCATCAACTGGCTGTCGGCGCCATCGAGGTTGAGCTGCAATTGGTAGGGGATATCGCCGGACACCGGCAACGGCTGGCTGACCTTCAGCCAGTCAGTCAGCCGCTTGACGGTCACCTGCCCTTTCGCGGTGACGCGGGTGTTGAGGTCGCCTGGCTTGCCATCGGCGAAAATCTGCGCGGTGATCGGTCGGTCGAAGGCCTGGGCGCTGATGTTCTGGCCACTCAGGCCCTTGGCGCTGTCGAAGCGGAAATCACCCTTGAGCTGGCTCAGGTCCAGCGTAGGCTCGGCCAGTTGCAGGCGCGACTTGTCGGTCTTGAAATCCACCACGATCTTGGGATCGGCGCCCTTGGCCAGGGGAATATCCAGGTCCAGCTTGCCTTGCAGGTCGCCCTCGCCTTTCCAGCCGGCGAAGGTCGAGGCGGTGCCGATCGGCGCTTCCTGAAGGATTTTCAGGCCATCGCCCAGGCCACCGGCAAAGTTGCCGGTGAGCAGCAGGTGGCTGTCCTTGCCTTCGGGGGCGTGGGGAATGTTGACGTAGATATCATTGACCTTGGTGTCGAGCAACTGGCCCTTGCTGGCCAGGATGCGCACGCCGCTTTCCTCGACAAACACTTCACCCTTGACCTTGCTCACGTGCGGCCAGCCCGGCTGGAATGCCAGCTCGGCATCATGCACCTTGAAGAACAGGCTGATATTGCGCGAGGCAGGCAGTGCGTCGTGGTTCAGCGAGCCTTGGTACTGGAAGAAGCCCTCGTCCACTGCCCCCTTGAGAATCGCAGTGCGCAGCCACTCATCGAGTGCCGGGCTCAACACCGCCGGCAGGTATTTGGGGGTGAAGCGGCCATCGCCGTCGACCATACCGACCCGCAGGTCCATGTAGTCTTCCTGGCTATGGTCGAAATGCAGGCGAATCAGGAAGTCGGCGGCGACCTTGCCCTCCTCGCCCAGCACCTTGATATACGGCGCGATCAGGGTGAAGCCTTGCTTGTCGAGCTTCCACGTCAGGCGGGCGTTGGCCTGGATGTACTGCCAGGGCTTGGCGAAGATCGGAAACAGGTGCAAGGAGAAATCCTTGCTGTCCATGCGCAGCTCACCCTTGCCCAGGTCACCGCTGATGCTGCCGCTGACATTGCGGGCTGCCGGTGCGCCGAAGTAAGCGTCGAAACCAATACGGTCGAGGTTGGCCGCGAAGCTCACGCGCTGGTCGGTGGTGTCTTGAGGCCGATAATCCAGCAACACGTTCCGCAGCGTGCCGGTGGCCTTCAGATGATCCAGGGTGGTGGCCACGGCTTCCGGCAAGGGTGCCAAGGCGTGCAGCAATGGCGTGATCGGCGTCAGGTCGAGGCGATCGGCCTGCAGGTTCCAGACTTCCTGGGCCTTGTCGGTGGCCAGGGTTTGCTGCAGTTGCAGGCGCGATTCCCAGCGGGTGTCGCCGAGGTTCATTGCGAGCGAGTCAAACAGCACCTTGAGGCCGCTGTCACTGCGTTGCAGGTACGCAGTGAGGGCCAGGTTCTCGATGTGCGTCGGCTTGCGATCGGCATAGCTGCCCTTGAGCTGCGGGGCGTTGAGGCGCACGGCGGCGCTTTGCACGGTGCCCTTGGCCCAGGTCAGCCAGAATTCGCCGCCAGCCTTGAGTTCGGAAAGTTTCCATTGCTGGGTCAGTTTTGCCGGGATCCATTTTGCCCAGTCACTCTGGGGCAAGCTCAGGTAAGCCTCGGCTTCGCCGTCTTTCCACTGGCTGGCGCGGATTCGGGTGCGCAGGTTCAACGCCAGGGGCTGGCCGTCGGGCAGGGTCAGGCGCGCGTCCAGGCGCTGGCGGTTGGCGCCGGTCTGCAGGCTCACGCCGACATAGGTCAAGGTCAGCGGAGCCTGGTCGAACGGCTGCAGCGTCACCTGGCTGTCGAGCAATGAAACCTGCCCGACCATTTGCAGGCGCGTCAGCAGTTGTTCGGGATCCAGCGGCTGGTCATCCTGCACCGGCAGGCCTTGCAGCGCCCAGTGGCCGTCCTGGTCTTCCTTCACGCTGACTTGCAGGCCGCTGACTTCCAGGTGGGCAATGCGCACTTCACGCGCCAGCAGGCTGGCCCAGATATCCGGCACCACTTGCACCTGGTCCAGGCGCAGGGCGCTGCTGCCCTCGCCGACCATCACGTCGTGAGCCAACAATACCGGCGCGAAGCCACTCCAGCGCCCTTCCAGGCTGCCGATGTTCACGGGCATATCCAGCGCAGTACGCGCCTTGGCCTCGATTTCGCCACGGTACTCCGCCACCAACGGCGTCAATTCACGGCCCAGGCTCACGTACACCGCCGCCAATACCAGCAGCAAGGCGCACAGGCCGAGGCCCCAGCGGGTCAATGCGGCAAAAAAGCGTATCAGACGCTCCATGTCAGGCGACCCTCAAAGGCAATAGTCGGACGGCAGATCAAGGCCTGCCCGTCTCGTTGATAAGAACTAACGCGAATCAGAGCAGCACCACGTCATATTGTTCCTGGGAATACATGGTTTCGACCTGGAAGCGAATGGTGCGCCCGATAAAACCCTCCAGCTCGGCTACGTTGCCGGATTCTTCATCCAGCAAACGGTCGACCACCTTCTGGTTAGCCAGGACTCTATAGCCCTCGGCCTGGTAGGCGCGTGCCTCCCGTAAGATTTCCCGGAAAATCTCGTAGCAAACCGTTTCCGGGGTCTTCAACTTTCCGCGCCCCTGGCAACTGCTGCACGGCTCGCACAGCACTTGCTCCAGGCTTTCGCGGGTGCGCTTGCGGGTCATCTGCACCAGGCCCAGCTCGGTGATGCCGATGATGTTGGTCTTGGCGTGATCGCGCTCCAGTTGCTTCTCCAGAGTACGCAGCACCTGGCGCTGGTGCTCTTCGTCTTCCATGTCGATGAAGTCGATGATGATGATCCCGCCCAGGTTGCGCAGGCGCAGCTGGCGGGCGATCGCGGTGGCCGCTTCGAGGTTGGTCTTGAAGATGGTTTCTTCGAGATTGCGATGGCCCACAAAGGCACCGGTATTCACGTCTATAGTGCTCATGGCTTCCGCCGGGTCCACCACCAGGTAACCGCCGGACTTGAGCGGCACTTTGCGCTCAAGGGCTTTCTGGATTTCGTCTTCGACGCCATACAGGTCGAAAATCGGCCGCTCGCCCGGGTAATGCTCCAGGCGATCGGCGATTTCCGGCATCAGCTCGGCAACAAATTGCGTAGTGCGCTGGAAGGTTTCCCGCGAGTCGATGCGAATTTTCTCGATCTTCGGGCTGACCAGGTCGCGCAAGGTGCGCAGGGCCAGGCCGAGGTCTTCGTAGATCACGCTGGGGGCGCCGATGGTCTTGATCTGCGCGCCGATCTGGTCCCACAGGCGACGCAGGTAGCGGATATCCATGAGGATTTCATCGGCACCGGCACCTTCTGCGGCAGTACGCAGGATAAAGCCGCCGGCCTCCTTGATACCTTCCAGCGCCACGCAGTCACTGACCACCTTTTTCAGGCGCTCGCGCTCGGCTTCGTCTTCGATTTTCAGGGAAATACCGACGTGGGCCGTGCGCGGCATGTACACCAGGTAGCGCGAAGGAATCGACAGTTGCGTGGTCAGGCGTGCGCCCTTTGAGCCAATCGGATCCTTGGTGACTTGCACCACCAGGCTCTGCCCTTCGTGCACCAGGGCGCTGATGCTTTCAACCGCAGGGCCTTCGCGCAGGGAGATTTCCGAAGCATGGATAAACGCAGCGCGGTCCAGGCCGATGTCGACGAACGCCGCTTGCATCCCCGGTAACACACGCACGACCTTGCCTTTATAAATATTGCCGACGATCCCGCGCTTTTGGGTGCGCTCGACGTGCACTTCTTGCAGAACACCGTTCTCTACCACCGCCACGCGCGATTCCATCGGCGTGATATTGATCAGAATCTCTTCACTCATGGCTGGGTCTCGTTCAGGCGTTTTCACAATAGTGACCGATCGCTTAAGGCTTGGCGCTGGAATAAGGCGTTTAGCGCACGGTAAGGTTTTGCCAACAGGGTATGCCGAATTGGCCCAGCAGTTCTGCGGTTTCGCAGACCGGCAGGCCAACGACGGCAGAGTAGCTGCCATTGAGTCCGGCGACGAACACCGCCGCCAAGCCTTGGATAGCATAGCCGCCCGCTTTGTCCTGGGGCTCGCCGCTGTGCCAATAAGTGGTGGCTTCGTCCGCTGAAATCCTGCGAAAGCGCACACGACTGCTGACCAGCTGCGTTTCGCAACGCTGGCCGTCAATCAGGGCAATGGCCGTCAAGACTTCGTGTTCACGCTCGGAAAGGGCCAGCAACATGGCCAGGGCGTCGGCTTGATCCACGGGTTTACCGAGGATCCGGCCGTCGAGGATCACGGCTGTGTCCGCGCCCAGCACACAGGCGCCGGTGGCATCGGCCAAGGTCGCTCGACCGGCCGCAGCCTTGCCGCGCGCCAGGCGTTCTACGTAGGACGCGGGCGATTCATTTGTAAGGGGAGTTTCATCAATGGCGGCGCTGACGACGGTGAACGGCACGCCGATCTGTGTCAGCAGCTCACGCCGCCTCGGGGAGCCCGAGGCCAGATAAAGCGAATTCATGCAGACTCTCCCTGTAGGGTTCGATAACCAGGCAGAGCCTCGCGATCCATTCAATTGATTTTATAGCGACGACGCAATCCACGCAGGCCAAAACTGACCCAGGGCCACAACAGCGCGCTGACCAGCGCGGGCAACACCAGCGCCAGGGTCGGTTGGCGGTTGCCGGTCAAGGCGCTGAGCCACAGCTGTACCAACTGCGCCAGGCCGAAGATCACCAGGATCACCAGGCACTGTTGCCACATCGGGAACATCCGCAGGCGCTGCTGCAATGACAGCACCAGGAAGGTAATCAGGGTCAGGATCAACGCGTTCTGCCCGAGCAGGGTGCCGTAGAGCACATCCTCCATCAGCCCCAGGCACATGGCCGTGACCATCCCGACCTTGTGCGGCAGCGCCAGGGCCCAGAACGCCAGCAGTAAGGCGAGCCACAGCGGGCGCAGGATCTCCATGAATTGCGGCAGCGGCGAAACGCTGAGCAGCAAGCCGATGGCAAAGGTCAGCCAGACGATCCAGCCGTTACGCGAATGAGTACCGGCCATTATTCTTCCCTCTGCCGAGTGGTTGCCGGGGCCGCAGCCGGTGGTTTGGCGGCGGCGGGCGGTTTGGCAGCGGCAGGTGTTGCAGCCGCAGGCTTGGCCGGACGCGCGCTATGGGCCACAGGCTTGACCGGTGTCGCAACCGGCGCGGCTGGCGTTGCCGGAGCGGCTGCCGGGGCAGCAGGTGCCGCCGGTTTTGGCACGGTGGCCGGAATGATCGGCGCGGTGCCGTTTTGCTTGTCTTCCGCTTCCTGGGCCTGGGCGGCTTCGTTGGCACGCTCTTCCGGGGTGCGGTTGTCACTGAACACCAGCAACAGGTAACGGCTGCGGTTCAATGCGGCGGTCGGCACGGCACGCACAATGGCGAACGGCTGGCCGGAATCGTGGATCACTTCCTTGACCGTCGCGACCGGGTAGCCTGCCGGGAACCGCTGACCCAGGCCGGAGCTGACCAGCAGGTCGCCTTCCTTGATGTCGGCGGTGTCTGCGACGTGACGCAACTCCAGGCGTTCCGGGTTACCGGTACCGCTGGCAATCGCCCGCAGGCCGTTGCGGTTGACTTGCACCGGGATGCTGTGGGTGGTGTCGGTCAGCAACAGTACGCGAGAGGTATAAGGCATCAACTCCACCACCTGGCCCATCAAGCCACGGGCATCGAGCACCGGCTGGCCGAGGACTACGCCGTCGCGCTCACCCTTGTTGATGATGATGCGATGGGTGAAGGGGTTCGGATCCATACCGATCAACTCGGCCACTTCGACCTTCTCATTGACCAGCGCAGAGGAATTGAGCAACTCGCGCAGCCGAACGTTCTGCTCGGTGAGGGCCGCCAGCTTTTGCATGCGCCCCTGCAGCAGCAGGTTTTCAGTCTTGAGTTTTTCGTTCTCCGCCACCAGTTCGGTGCGGCTGCCAAATTGACTGGCGACACCCTGATAGAGACGCTGCGGCAGGTCAGTGATCCAGTACGTCTGCATCAGGACCAGCGACATCTGGCTACGCACTGGCTTGAGCAGTGTGAAGCGGGCATCGACCACCATCAGCGCAACCGATAGCACAACCAGCACCAACAGGCGCACGCCCAATGAGGGGCCTTTGGAAAAAAGCGGTTTAATAAGCCGCTCCTCCCAGGCAAATGTTTTCTTTATTCATACGGCATCAAACCGGCCTGGATGCAGATTGAAGAAGATAAACGCCAACAGGCAGCACTGCAAAGTGCTGCCTGTGAGCGAAACATGGGCAAACCAGCAAATTCTTATTCGCTGGAGAGCAGGTCCATGGTGTGTTTATCCATCATTTCCAGTGCACGGCCACCGCCGCGGGCGACGCAGGTCAACGGGTCTTCAGCGACGATCACTGGCAAACCGGTTTCCTGGGCCAGCAACTTGTCGAGGTCGCGCAGCAAGGCGCCACCACCGGTCAGTACCAGGCCACGCTCGGCGATATCGGAAGCCAGTTCCGGAGGCGATTGCTCCAGGGCGCTCTTCACCGCCTGAACGATGGTGGCCAGGGACTCTTGCAGAGCTTCCAGCACTTCATTGGAGTTCAGGGTGAAGGCACGTGGGACGCCTTCGGCCAGGTTGCGACCGCGAACATCGACTTCGCGAACTTCGCCGCCCGGGTAAGCGGTACCGATTTCCTGCTTGATGCGCTCGGCGGTGGATTCGCCGATCAGGCTGCCGTAGTTGCGACGCACGTAGGTGATGATCGCTTCGTCGAAGCGGTCGCCGCCAACCCGTACGGATTCGGCATACACCACACCATTGAGGGAGATCAGGGCGATTTCAGTGGTACCACCACCGATATCCACCACCATCGAACCGCGCGCTTCTTCAACCGGCAGGCCGGCACCGATCGCAGCGGCCATTGGCTCTTCAATCAGGAACACTTCACGGGCACCGGCGCCAAGGGCCGACTCACGGATGGCACGACGTTCCACCTGGGTGGACTTGCACGGAACGCAGATCAGCACACGAGGGCTGGGCTGCAGGAAACTGTTTTCGTGAACCTTGTTGATGAAGTACTGCAGCATCTTTTCGCAGACACTGAAGTCAGCAATCACGCCATCCTTCATCGGACGAATGGCAGCAATGTTGCCCGGTGTTCGGCCCAACATGCGCTTGGCCTCGGTGCCAACGGCAACGACACTTTTCTGATTACCATGGGTCCGAATGGCCACAACCGATGGCTCATTCAGGACGATACCGCGCTCGCGCACGTAAATAAGGGTGTTGGCAGTGCCCAGGTCGATGGAAAGATCGCTGGAAAACATGCCACGCAGTTTCTTGAACATGGGAAAGGGACCCTAGGCAACGCGTGGGTAAAAAAGTGCGGCAAACTCTAACAACGACAGGGATTTTGGGCAAGGCGCCAATGTGCTAAATTGGCCGACTTTCTGTGCACCAACCCCCACAATCGCGGCCATATGACCGTAGAAATGCGGTAGTGTTCCTACAATCTAACACACGGATAGCTTCCGTTCTGTTTTCCACTGGAGAATCCCATGGCGCTTGAACGCTCCGACGTGGAAAAAATCGCTCATTTGGCCTGCCTGGGCCTCAATGAAGCCGATCTTCCACAGACCACCGCAGCCCTGAACAGCATTCTCGGGCTGGTCGACCAAATGCAAGCCGTGAATACCGACGGCATCGAGCCCCTGGCTCACCCGCTGGAAGCCAGCCAGCGCCTGCGCGCCGACGTCGTGACCGAGCGCAATAATCGCGAGGCTTACCAGTCCATCGCGCCAGCGGTCGAAAACGGCCTGTACCTGGTTCCGAAAGTCATCGACTAAAGGGAAAGAGCCTGCAATGCATCAATTGACTCTGGCCGAGATCGCCCGCGGTCTCGCCGACAAAAAGTTTTCTTCCGAAGAGCTGACCACGACCCTGCTGGCGCGTATCGCCGAGCTGGACCCTAAGGTCAACAGCTTCATCAGCATCACCGAAGAGCTGGCCCTGAGCCAGGCCAAGGCCGCCGACACACGTCGCGCCAACGGTGAGAACGGCGCCCTGTTGGGTGCGCCGATTGCCCACAAGGACCTGTTCTGCACCCAGGGCATTCGCACCAGCTGCGGCTCGAAGATGCTCGACAATTTCAAGGCGCCCTACGACGCTACTGTGGTCGCCAAGCTGGCCGCTGCCGGGGCCGTGACCCTGGGCAAGACCAACATGGACGAATTCGCCATGGGCTCGGCCAACGAGTCGAGCCACTACGGCGCGGTGAAAAACCCGTGGAACCTCGAGCACGTGCCAGGCGGTTCGTCCGGTGGTTCGGCAGCCGCGGTTGCCGCTCGTCTGTTACCTGCCGCCACGGCCACCGACACTGGCGGCTCGATCCGCCAACCGGCCGCTTTCACCAACCTCACCGGTCTGAAACCGACCTACGGTCGCGTATCCCGCTGGGGCATGATTGCCTATGCCTCCAGTCTCGACCAGGGCGGCCCCCTGGCACGCACCGCTGAAGACTGCGCAATTTTGTTACAAGGCATGGCAGGCTTCGATCCGCAGGACTCCACCAGCATTGATGAACCCGTGCCGGACTACAGCGCCAGCCTGAATACCTCGATCAAAGGCCTGCGC
This sequence comes from Pseudomonas sp. W2I6, assembly GCF_030815935.1. NCBI lineage: Bacteria > Pseudomonadati > Pseudomonadota > Gammaproteobacteria > Pseudomonadales > Pseudomonadaceae > Pseudomonas > Pseudomonas sp. W2I6. Next base: position 5,168,112 of record NZ_JAUSXJ010000001.1, read on the forward strand.
ATCGGCGTGCCGAAAGAGTATTTCAGCGCCGGCCTCGACCCGCGCATCGCCGAACTGGTGCACAACAGCGTCAAGGAGCTGGAAAAGCTCGGCGCCGTGATCAAGGAAATCAGCCTGCCGAACAACCAGCACGCGATTCCGGCCTACTACGTGATCGCGCCGGCAGAAGCGTCCTCCAACCTGTCGCGGTTCGACGGCGTGCGCTTCGGCTACCGCTGCGAAAACCCGAAAGACCTCACCGACCTGTACAAGCGCTCCCGTGGCGAAGGTTTCGGCGCGGAAGTACAACGCCGGATCATGGTCGGTGCCTACGCCCTGTCGGCCGGCTACTACGACGCGTACTACCTCAAGGCGCAAAAGATCCGTCGCCTGATCAAGAACGACTTCATGGCTGCCTTTAATGAAGTCGACGTGATCCTCGGCCCAACCACGCCGAACCCGGCCTGGAAGATCGGCGCCAAGACCGGCGACCCGATCGCCGAGTACCTGGAAGACCTGTACACCATCACCGCCAACCTCGCCGGTCTGCCGGGCTTGTCCATGCCTGCAGGTTTCGTCGATGGCTTGCCGGTGGGCGTGCAACTGCTCGCCCCGTATTTCCAGGAAGGCCGCCTGCTCAATGTGGCGCACCAGTACCAGTTGAACACTGACTGGCACACTCGCCCCCCTACCGGCTTCTGAGGAGAACACTATGCAATGGGAAGTCGTGATCGGGCTGGAGATTCATACCCAGCTCGCCACCCAATCGAAGATTTTCTCCGGTAGCGCCACCACGTTCGGCGCAGAACCCAACACCCAGGCCAGCCTGGTAGACCTGGGCATGCCCGGCGTGCTGCCGGTGCTGAACCAGGAAGCGGTGCGCATGGCGGTGATGTTCGGCCTCGCCATCGATGCCGAGATCGGCCAGCACAACGTGTTCGCCCGCAAGAACTACTTCTACCCGGACCTGCCCAAGGGCTACCAGATCAGCCAGATGGAATTGCCGATCGTCGGCAAGGGCTACCTGGACATCCCGCTGGAAGACGGCACCATCAAACGTGTCGGCGTGACCCGTGCGCACCTGGAAGAAGATGCCGGCAAGAGCCTGCATGAAGAATTCAACGGCGCCACCGGCATCGACCTGAACCGCGCCGGCACCCCGCTGCTGGAGATCGTTTCCGAGCCGGACATGCGCAGCGCCAAGGAAGCCGTGGCCTACGTCAAGACGATCCACGCGCTGGTGCGTTACCTCGGGATCTGCGACGGCAACATGGCCGAAGGCTCCCTGCGTTGCGACTGCAACGTGTCGGTGCGGCCAAAAGGCCAGGCCGAGTACGGCACCCGCTGCGAGATCAAGAACGTCAACTCGTTCCGTTTCATCGAGAAGGCGATCAACACCGAAGTACGTCGCCAGATCGAGCTAATCGAAGACGGCGGCAAGGTGATCCAGCAGACCCGCCTGTACGACCCGAACAAAGACGAAACCCGCGCCATGCGCAGCAAGGAGGAAGCCAACGACTACCGTTACTTCCCCGATCCGGACCTGTTGCCGGTGGTCATCGAGGACTCGTTCCTGGCTGACGTGCGCGCCACGCTGCCGGAACTGCCACCGCAGAAACGCGAGCGTTTCCAGGCGCAGTTCGGTCTTTCGGGGTATGACGCAAGCGTGCTGGCGTCGAGCCGCGAGCAAGCCAACTACTTCGAAAAAGTCGTGAGCATTGCCGGCGACGCCAAACTGGCGGCCAACTGGGTGATGGTTGAGCTGGGCAGCCTGTTGAACAAACAGGGCCTGGAAATCGACGAAGCACCGGTGTCGGCCGAGCAACTGGGCGGCATGTTGCTGCGGATCAAGGACAACACCATCTCCGGCAAAATCGCCAAGACCGTGTTTGAAGCCATGGCCGCCGGCGAAGGCAACGCTGACGAGATCATCGAGAAGCGCGGCCTGAAACAAGTCACCGACAGCGGCGCGATTTCGGCCGTGCTCGACGAGATGCTGGCAGCCAATGCCGAGCAGGTTGAACAATACCGTGCGGCGGATGAAGCCAAGCGGGGCAAGATGTTCGGCTTCTTTGTCGGCCAGGCGATGAAAGCCTCCAAAGGCAAGGCCAACCCGCAACAGGTCAACGAACTGCTGAAAAGCAAACTCGAAGGCTAAACGCGGTCGTCTCACTGCGGGAGCCGGCTTGTGTGGGAGCTGGCTTGCCTGCGATAGCATCACCTCGGTGCACCTGCAAGACCGAGGCGCTTGCATCGCGGGCAAGCCCGGCTCCCACATAAGCCGGTTTCCACATCACTTTTGGGGACACCTTGAATGAAGCGTCTACTCGGCCTGTTGGCCCTGTTCTCTCTGCTCGCCGGCTGCGCCAGCGGCCTCATCGACCCCAACGGCTATGACGAAACCGGCTCCGCTTCCTACTACGGCGCCAAACACCACGGCAACCGCACTGCCAGCGGTGAACCGTTCAACCAGAATGCCCTGACCGCCGCCCATCGTCGCCTGCCCTTCGGCACGCAGGTGAAGGTCACCAATCTCAACAACAACAAAAGCGTCGTTGTCCGCATCAATGATCGCGGCCCGCATACCCGTGGGCGCCTGATCGACCTTTCACGCAAGGCCGCCGAACAGATCGGTATGATCGGCAGCGGCACCGCGCGCGTTCGCGTGCAAGCCCTCAGCAACTGACCGACGGAGCCCAGGCCATTTCCGCATTAACCGCCCTCTCGCCCTTTAGCCTGATCGAACTGATCAGCGGCCTGCTGCTGTTGATCTTCGGCGCAGAAGTATTAGTGCGCGCCGCCGTGCGCCTGGCCGCCAGCCTCAAGGTGCGCCCGCTGATCATCGGCCTGAGCATCGTCGCCTTCGGCAGCAGCGCGCCGCAGATGGCGATCAGCTTGCAAGCGACCCTGGCGGACAACACCGACATCGCCGTGGGCAGTGTGATCGGCAGCAGCATCTTCAACACCCTCGTGACCCTTGGCCTGGCAGCCCTGATCATTCCGCTGCGGGTCTCCCGGCAACTGGTACGCCTGGATATCCCGATGATGATCATCGCCAGCCTGCTGGTGTTTGTGCTAGCCGCCAATGAAGAACTCACGCCGATCGATGGCCTGTTACTGCTGGTGGCCCTGGTGGCCTACCTCGGCGTGCTGCTCTACCAGACCCGCCACTCCCGCCGCCCGCGCACCCGGGACACTGTGGTGCAGGCACCGTGGCTGAGCAGCGTGCTGCTGATGCTCGGTGGGCTGTTGATCCTCGTACTGGCCGGGCACCTGCTGCTGGGCGCGGCGGTGGACGTGGCCTCTGACCTGGGCCTGTCGGAACGCATCATCGGTCTGACGCTGATTGGCGTCGGCACTTCCCTGCCCTGCCTGGCCACCTCGCTGATCGCCGCCCTGCGCGGCCAGCGGGAAATTGCCGTGGGCAATGTGATCGGCAGCAACCTGTTCAACCTGCTTGGGGTGCTGGGCTTTACCGCCCTGGTGGCGCCCTCGCCGTTGTCGGTGTCGCCCAATGCCCTGGATTTCGACCTGCCGGTAATGCTCGGCGTGGTCGCCCTGTGCCTGCCGGTGTTTTATTCGGGCTACCGCGTCACCCGGGCCGAAGGCCTGGTATTCCTGGGCCTGTACCTGGTGTACGGACTGCACGTGGTGTCGTTCACCTTCGGCATGCCGCTGGCCAACAAGCTTGAACAACTGATGCTGTATTACGTCCTGCCAGCGCTGGTGGCTTTCCTGTTGTTCACCTCGCTGCAAGCCTGGCGCCGCCAACACAAGAGGGAATCGCAATGACCGAACAGAAAAAGCCCGGCGTTGAAATGCGCCGCCAGGTGATGGGTGATGTGTTTGTCGATCGGGCGCTGGGCAATGCCACGGAGTTCAGCCAGCCGCTGCAGGATTTCGTCAACGAGCATGCCTGGGGCAGCGTGTGGAATCGCGAAGGGTTGCCGCTGAAAACCCGCAGCCTGATCACCCTCGCCGCGTTGACCGCCCTCAAGTGCCCGCAGGAACTCAAGGGCCACGTGCGCGGCGCGCTGAACAACGGTTGCACCGTGGAGGAGATTCGCGAGGCGCTGCTGCATTGTGCGGTGTATGCCGGTGTGCCGGCGGCGATTGACGCCTTCCGCGCCGCGCAGGAAGTGATCGACAGCTACCAGAAAGACGCCTAGATCCAGCCACCCGCCTGCAACACGAAAATCCCGATATTCGTGGTCACCGCCGCCATCAGGGTGGTGATCACGATAATCGCGGCCGCCAGTTCATGATTGCCCTCCGCCGCCCGCGCCATGACAAAACTGGCCGCCGCCGTGGGCGCGCCGAAGTACAGGAACAGAATCCCCAACTCCGGCCCGCGAAACCCCAGCAGCCACGCCCCCAGGGTCGCGATCACCGGCAGCCAGACCATCTTCATCAGGCTGGCACTCAGGGCCATGTCGCCGCTTTTACGCAGCGCCGCCAACGACAACGTGCCACCGATACAGATCAACGCCAATGGTAACGTCATGTCCGCCAGGTACTGCCCGGAGGATTCCAGCCAGCCAGGCAAGCCAATCTGGAAGTACGCGAACGGCGCCGCCGCGATCACGCTGATGATCAACGGGTTGGCCAGCACGCTTTTGAAAATGCTCCACGGGTCGGACTTGATCACCGGGCTGTACACCGCCAGCACAATGGTCGACAGGGTGTTGTAGAACAGGATCACCAGCGCCGCGAGCACCGCGCCAAGGGAAATCCCGTAGTCACCGTACATGCTGGCCGCCAGGGCCAGGCCGATCACCCCGTTGTTACCGCGAAACGCGCCTTGGGCATAGATGCCGCGATCTTCCCGCGGGCATCGAAAGATCGCCCAGCCCCAGGCCAGGGCGAAGCTCAGCAGCGTAGCGACGGCGAAGTAGATCAGCAGGCCCGGCTTGAGGGCTGAATGCAGGTCGGCATGGAGAATCCCGAGGAACAGCAACGCCGGCATGGTGACGTTGAACACCAGGGCCGAAGCGATGTGGATAAAGTTGTCGTTGATCCAGTTGATGCGCTTGAGCAGGACGCCCAGGAACAGCATGGCAAACACCGGCGCGGTGATGTTCAGGGTTTGTAGGAAGATTGCCAGCATGCCGGGGAGAACCTTGGGTGGGCGTCGGTAGGTGGCTAATGATAAGCCAGCATGGCCAGCTTCGTCTGGACTACCGCTTTCGCGAGCAAGCCCGCTCCCACATTTGACCGAGTTCTACCTTTGGAATGCAGTCAAATGTGGGAGCGGGCTTGCTCGCGAAGCAGGCGACTCGGTCTTAAGTAATCGGCGCCGGATTGAACAACGTAATGTCGTTATGCAGCTTGTGCTGCTCCGCCCATGTCTGCTTCTTGCCGCTGGCCACATCCAGGTAGAAGTGGAACAACTCCCAACCCAGCTCCTCAATCGTCGCCCGGCCGGTGGCGATCCGCCCGGCGTCGATATCAATCAGGTCAGGCCAACGCTGCGCCAGCTCCGTCCGGGTCGAGACCTTCACCACCGGCGCCATCGCCAGCCCATACGGCGTGCCACGCCCGGTGGTGAACACGTGCAGGTTCATCCCCGCCGCCAACTGCAACGTGCCGCACACAAAATCACTCGCCGGCGTGGCACAAAAGATCAGGCCCTTGCGATTGAACCGCTCGCCCGGGCCAAGCACGCCATTGATCGCACTGCTGCCCGACTTGACGATGGAACCCAACGACTTCTCGACAATATTCGACAACCCGCCCTTCTTGTTGCCCGGCGTGGTATTGGCGCTGCGATCCGCCTCGCCCTTGGCCAGGTAGCGGTCGTACCAGTCCATTTCCCGCACCAGTTCCCGGGCCACGTCCTGGTTCTCGGCACGGGAAGTCAGCAGGTAGATCGCATCGCGGACTTCGGTCACTTCGGAAAACATCACCGTCGCGCCCGCCCGCAGCAGCAAATCCGAGGCATAACCCAGCGCCGGGTTGGCGGTAATCCCCGAGAACGCATCACTGCCGCCACACTGCATGCCGAGGATCAACTCCGACGCCGGTACGGTTTCCCGCCGGCGCAGGTCGAGTTTCTTCAGGCGGGTTTCGGCCAGTTCCATAATCTGTTCGATCATTTCGGTAAAGCCGTGGCTGGAGTCCTGCAACCGATACAGCCATGGCTCACTCAGGTCTACCGAGCTGTCGTTTTCATGCATCACCTGCCCGGCCTGCAACTTCTCGCAACCCAGGCTGATCACCAGGGCTTCACCGCCCAGGTTCGGATTGCGCGCCAGGTTACGCACGGTGCGGATCGGGATGTAGGCGTCGGTGGCCGTGATCGCCACGCCGCAGCCGTAGCTGTGGGTCAGCGCCACCACGTCATCGACGTTCGGGTACTTGGGCAGCAACTCGTCCTTGATGCGCTTCACCGCATGGTCCAGCACGCCCGTGACGCACTGCACCGTGGTGGTAATCCCGAGGATATTGCGTGTGCCCACGGTGCCGTCGGCATTGCGATAACCCTCGAAGGTAAAGCCTTCCAGCGGCGCCTGGGTCTCGGGCACTTCAGTGGACAGCGGCAAGCTGTCCAGCGGCGGCGCCGTGGGCATGCGCAGTTGATCTTCCTGCACCCAACTGCCGCGGGGAATCGGGCGCAGGGCATAACCGATGGTCTGGCCGTAGCGAATGATGCGGCCGCCTTCGGGGATGTCTTCCAGCGTCACCTTGTGGCTTTGGGGAATGAAATCCACCGTCACCAGGCCGTCGGGAAACTCGGTCCCCGCCGGTACGCCCTGGTCGTTGACCACAATCACCACGTTATCCAGCGCGTGCAAACGGATGGAGCGTGGCGAATCGGCATGTTCAATCAACTGCATGACGCGGGCCCCTTCAGGAATGCGCTTGGGAAAGTTTAGTCAGCTCGGGGCCTTTGGCCGGCGGCTCCTTGAGCACTACACGCTTGATCGGGCCAACGATTACCAGATAGCTGAACACCGCCAGCAATGCGTTGGCACCGACAAACACCAGCGCCCACTTGAAGGAGCCTGTGGTGCTGATGATGTAGCCGATCACGATCGGGGTGCTGATGGAGGCCAGGTTGCCGAACATGTTGAACAAGCCGCCACTCAAGCCAGCGATTTGTTTCGGCGAGGTGTCGGACACCACCGCCCAGCCCAGTGCGCCAACGCCTTTACCGAAGAAGGCCAAGGCCATGAAGCCCACCACCATCCATTCGATGTCCACGTAGTTGCACGCGACAATGCTGCTGGAAATCAGCAAGCCACCAATGATCGGCGCCTTGCGGGCGAAGGTCAGCGAATGGCCCTTGCGCAGCAGGTAGTCGGAAATCACCCCGCCCAACACGCCGCCGATAAAGCCGCAGATCGCCGGCAAGGACGCGATGAAGCCGGCCTTGAGAATCGTCATGCCGCGTTCTTGAACCAGGTACACCGGGAACCACGTCAGGAAGAAATAGGTGATGCCATTGATGCAGTACTGGCCCAGGTACACGCCGAGCATCATTCGGTTGGTCAGCAACTGACGGATGTAATCCCACTTCGGGCCGTCGGTTTTCTTGCCTCTGCCCTTGTCCTGGTCCATGTCGACCATGGCCCCGTTGGCAGCGATGTGCTGGAACTCGGCCTCGTTGATCATCGGGTGCTGGCGCGGGCTGTGGATAACTTTCAGCCAGATCAGCGAGAATACGATACCGATGCCGCCCATCACCACGAACACGTGCTGCCAGCCGAAGGTGTAGACGATCCAACCCATCAGCGGTGCGAACAACACGGTGGCGAAGTACTGCGCCGAGTTGAAGATCGCCGAGGCGGTGCCGCGTTCAGCCGTAGGAAACCACGCCGCCACGATGCGCGCATTTCCGGGGAAGGATGGCGCTTCAGCCAGGCCCACCAGGAAGCGCAACATGAACAGCGCAACGATGGCCGTGGAAACACCGAACTCACCGACATAGCCTTGCAGCACGGTGAACAGTGACCAGGTGAAAATACTCAGGGCGTAGACTTTTTTCGAACCGAATCGGTCCAGCAGCCAGCCGCCGGGAATTTGCCCGGCCACGTAGGCCCAACCGAATGCGGAGAAAATATAGCCGAGGGTGACCGCGTCGATACCGAGGTCTTTTTGCAGGCTGGAGCCGGCGATGGCGATGGTGGCCCGGTCAGCGTAGTTGATCGTGGTCACCAGAAACAGCATGAGCAGAATCAAATAGCGGACATGGGTCGGCTTGGTCGCTTGCATGAAGATGTACTCCCACTAATTATTTTTTTTGCGGGTAATCAAATTGTAAGCCTGTGGCGGGCACGGACCCGCCACAGGATGTTGCCGTTACGAACCGATGTAGCTGGTTTTCACCACGGTGTAGAACTCTTGCGCATAGCGACCCTGCTCACGCGAACCGTAGGATGAACCCTTACGGCCGCCGAATGGAACGTGGTAATCCACACCGGCAGTCGGCAGATTGACCATCACCATCCCGGCCTGGGAATGACGCTTGAAGTGGTTGGCGTATTTCAGCGAGGTGGTGGCGATACCGGCCGAGAGGCCGAACTCGGTGTCGTTGGCCATCGCCAGCGCCGCCTCGTAATCCGCCACGCGCACCACGTTGGCCACCGGGCCGAAGATCTCTTCACGGCTGATGCGCATCGCGGCTTCGCTGTCGGCAAACAGCGTCGGCGCGAGGAAGTAGCCTTCGGTGTCGCAGGTCACCAGCTCACCGCCGCTGACCAGCCGGGCGCCTTCGCTCTGGCCGATGTCGATGTACTTCAAGTCCTGGTCCAGCTGGGCCTGGGAAACCACCGGGCCGATGTCGGTGCCGGTTTTCAGGGCGTGGCCGACCTTGATCGACTTCATCCGCTCGGCCATGGCCGCGACGAACTGGTCGTGAATCCCGGCGGTGACGATAAAGCGGCTGGACGCGGTGCAACGTTGGCCGGTGGAGTAGAACGCGCTCTGCACCGACAGCTCGACGGCTTGCTTGAGGTCGGCGTCGTCGAGAATGATCTGCGGGTTCTTGCCGCCCATTTCCAACTGCACCTTGGCCTGGCGCGACACGCAGCTGACGGCGATCTGACGACCCACGCCCACCGAGCCGGTGAAGCTGATGCCGTCGACTTTCGGGCTGTTGACCATGGCATCGCCGACCACACGGCCGCTGCCCATCACCAGGTTGAACACACCGGCAGGGAAGCCGGCGCGGGAGATGATTTCGGCCAGGGCCCAGGCGCAGCCCGGTACCAGTTCAGCCGGTTTGAGCACCACGCAGTTGCCGTAGGCCAGGGCCGGGGCGATCTTCCAGGCCGGGATGGCAATCGGGAAGTTCCACGGCGTGATCAGGCCAACCACGCCCAACGCCTCACGGGTCACTTCAACGTTGACGCCCGGACGCACCGACGGCAGGTAGTCGCCGGACAGGCGCAGGCATTCACCGGCGAAGAATTTGAAGATGTTACCGGCGCGGGTCACTTCGCCGATGGCTTCCGGCAGGGTCTTGCCCTCTTCCCGGGCCAGCAGGGTGCCGAGTTCTTCACGACGGGCGAGGATTTCGGTGCCGACTTTATCCAGCGAATCATGACGCGCCTGGATCCCGGAAGTGGACCACGCCGGAAAAGCAGCGCGCGCAGCGTCGATGGCCGCGTGGACCTGGGCGAGGTCAGCCTTGGCGTATTCGCCAATGACATCAGACAACTCCGACGGATTGATGTTGGCCGAGTAGTCGGCGCCGGCAACCCACTGGCCACCGATGTAGTTTTCAAAACGCTTGGCTTGGGACACGAATTCTCTCCTGACGCAAAAAGCCGCTGATTACTCAGCGGCCTTGGTGATGGGTTATTGCGCGCCTTGCTTGTCGATCAACGCGGCCAGGGCTTCGTATTCTTCCGGCAGCAGATCGGTCAGCGGCGTACGCACGGGGCCAGCGTCGTAACCGACGATTTTCGCCCCGGCCTTGACGATGCTCACCGCGTAACCGGCCTTGCGGTTACGGATGTCGAGGTACGGCAGGAAGAAGTCGTCGATGATCTTGCCGACGGTGGCGTGATCTTCCCGGGCAATGGCGTGGTAGAAATCCATCGCGGTTTTTGGAATGAAGTTGAACACCGCCGAGGAGTACACCGGCACGCCCAGGGCCTTGTAGGCAGCGGCGTAAACCTCTGCAGTCGGCAAGCCGCCCAGGTAGCTGAAACGGTCACCGAGGCGACGACGGATCGACACCATCAATTCAATGTCACCCAGGCCGTCCTTGTAACCGATCAGGTTCGGGCAGCGCTCGGCCAGGCGTTCCAGCAGCGGCGCGGTCAGGCGGCAGACGTTGCGGTTGTAGACCACTACACCGATCTTGACCGACTTGCACACCGCTTCAACGTGGGCGGCAACCCCGTCCTGGCTGGCTTCGGTCAGGTAGTGCGGCAGCAGCAACAGGCCTTTGGCGCCCAGACGCTCGGCTTCCTGGGCGTACTCGATGGCCTGGCGGGTGGCACCGCCGACACCGGCAAGAATCGGCACGCTGGTGGCGCAGGTATCAACGGCGGTTTTCACCACTTGCGAATATTCGCTGGCCGCCAGGGAGAAAAACTCACCGGTGCCGCCAGCGGCGAACAAGGCGGTAGCGCCGTAAGGGGCCAGCCATTCCAGACGCTTGATGTAGCCCGCCTGGTGGAAATCACCCTGGGCATTGAAATCGGTCACCGGGAAAGACAGCAGACCGTGAGAGAGGATGGACTTCAGTTCTTGTGGATTCATTATTCGAACACCCTGGGCGAAGACTTTCTGTTGTGAGATTACGGATGGTTATCTTGATGTCGTACGTCATCGTACAACTATAAAAATATTCGTCAACTGCAATTCATCGCCGCCCTTCTAGATTGCTGCTTTCTTGACGTAGGAAGTTTTTCCTCTATGCTCGGGATAACTGTATATACGTACAGTTATTACGGAAGAATCCTACGACATAGCAAGGAGCTAACATGTCAGATCTTGAACTCGCCACACCTGTGAAAACCCCGCCAACCCTGCGTTTTGAAGGCGGCGAACACACCGCCATCGGCGACGACACCCTGTTGCGTTTCGTCAAGGACGCCCCGCCGATTCCCGCCCGGCAGGTCGAATTGCACCTGCCCAATGGCCTGGCGCTGAGCTACGGCCAGATCATCGCCCTGGGCGGTGATTTCTATGGCATCCCCGGGCGCCCCATCAACGAAGGCACATCGCCCGCTGATCGTGTGCAGCGCTTTACCGATGCATTCAACTCGCTGGCGGTATTGCCAGCATCACGGGAAGAAGCGGGCAAGATCCTGGCGGTGATGCAAAAGGAGATCAATGCGGTCAACCAGGCGATCAAGGACGGCAAGCAACCCCATGAAGCCTATGACGCGCTGGGTGACACCTTGTCCGAGGAATGGAACCGCATCACCGGCGGCGGCAGTGCTGTCTCGGCACTGATTCCACTGGGGCGCTACCTGAAACTGGCGGCAGACAATGCCGACCACTTTGGCGAATGGGCTTTGGCGGCCTATCTGGCGGGGCATACGGCAGCCTTGCAACAAGCCGTCGTGGCGCATCAGACCGGCACCGACCAGGCGCTGGAACTGGCCTATGCCATGAACAGCTTTGCTGATCACTTTTTGACCGATCTATTTTCCGCCGGGCACCTGCGGGTACCGCGCAAGCAACTGGCGGCGGTGGTAACACCGGGTGAACTGGGCTCGCTGATCAGCCGCTTCATGCACGATGAAGACAGCAAGTTCGGGCTCAATGTGCGCAACGCCCTGGGCGAGCAGTGGCATGCCTACGGTGATAAACGCTATTTCGACAGCAACGATGCGGCCAACCGCGCCATGGTCAAACGCGCCGTGCAGGCCTCGGCCGATGAGATCTTCGAAACGTTTATCAGCGGCATGGCGCCCTCCCCGGCCAACTTCAAGGCACCGCTGTATGTGCCGGACCTGAACGCCGCGCAGAACCCGGCGAACAACTTCTCACCGCTGTTCAAGGCTGAAGGCGACAAGGTGCTGCGACGCAAGGACGTCAACAACCTGAACGACAAGCAGTGGACCAATGACTGGTGGGGTTGGAGCACGTATCTGCTGCTCAAGGACTACACGCCGAATCAGCCGGCCTGAAAGACGTGAGTTAAGCCTCGCGCACTAACCTGTGGCGAGGGAGCTTGCTCCCGTTGGGCTGCGAAGCAGCCCCGGCAAGAACACGGGGTTCTTTCAGACAGAACTCGGGGCAATGGATTTGGGGCCGCTGCGCGGCCCAACGGGAGCAAGCTCCCTCGCCACAATGGGCTTTCAAGCCACACGCTTACGTCCAGCCTGGAATCAACCGCGCTGCGCTTCCGCCTCTTCATGGGCATGGCGCAGCCGCTCACGGCTGTTGGTCAGGTGCAACCGCATGGCCGCCCGCGCCGCGTCCGAGTCCTGGCGCGCGATCGCCTCATAGATCTCTTCGTGTTCGCGGCTCAGGCGGCTCATGTAGTGCTGCTGGTCATCATGGGCCAGGCGCGCTGAATTCAGCCGCGTGCGCGGAATGATGCTGGTCCCCAGGTGGGTCATGATGTCGGTGAAGTAGCGGTTGCCGGTGGACAGGGCAATCTGCAGGTGGAACTGGAAGTCCGACGCCACCGCATCACCGGCGTGGGCCGCACTTTCGTTAAGGGCATCGAGGGCAGCACGCATGCCGGCCAATTGCTCGTCGCTACGGCGCTGGGCGGCGAGCCCGGCAGACTCCACTTCCAGGCTGATCCGCAGTTCAAGGATGGCCAGCACATCACGCAGGGTGACGACAGTGGCCGGATCAATCCGGAAACCGCTGGGGCTTGGCGTATCCAGTACAAAAGTGCCGATGCCATGGCGGGTTTCTACCTGCCCGGCGGCCTGCAATCGCGAGATGGCTTCACGCACCACGGTGCGGCTGACCCCATGGGCGTCCATGATCGCCGACTCGGTGGGCAGTTTGTCGCCACGTTTGAGTTGGCCGTCGCGGATCTGCTCGGACAACACCGTGACCAATTCCTGGGCAAGGCTGCGGCGCTTGCGGGGAAGACGAGGGGCGGCGCTGGAGTTTTCCATGATGAATCATCTATCTCGGCGATCTGAAGCACGCATGATAGCCCATGGCGGTTGTACGATCACCGTCCTGTCATGACTTTCATCTATAACCGCCGGGGTTTTCGCCAGGCAAAAAAATGCCCCGGCATCGCCGAGGCATTTTCAACGCTGGCCCGAGGGCCCGCGCCTTGTTACTTCACCACTTTCAGACTCGGCCGACCGCTTGGACGCGGCGGCTCGGAATCCGGCGGCGGCACATCATCTTCGCCTTCGAGCTCGATCGCTTCGTCATCCTCAAGGGAAGACTCCAGATCAAACACCATGCCCTGGCCATTTTCCCGGGCGTAGATCCCGAGGATGGCACCGATGGGCACGAACAGCGTATGCGGCACACCGCCGAAACGCCCTTCAAAGCTGACCGCTTCATTGTCCATGTGCAGGTGTCGCACGGCACTGGGTGAAACGTTCAGGACGATTTGTCCGTCACTGGCAAAACCTTGCGGTACCTGAACCGCGGGAAACTCGGAATTGACCAGCATGTGCGGGGTGCAATCGTTGTCCACTATCCACTCATAGAGCGCGCGGACCAGGTAAGGTCGACTGGAGTTCATCAACGGCTCCTTAAGCCTTAGCGCATATCGCGTTCGACACCAGACAGACTCGCCTGGAAAGCCTCACGCGCAAACTGGCGCTCCATGTAGTCAAGCAGCGGCTTGGCAGGCCGCGGCAGTTCTATGCCCAAAATCGGCAAGCGCCAGAGTATGGGTAATAGGCAGCAATCCACCAGACTTTGTTCCTCGCTGAGGAAAAAAGGTTTGTCGGCAAACAACGGCGAAACACCGGTCAGGCTCTCGCGCAATTCCTTGCGCGCCTGAACCCGGGCCGCTTCCTTGCTGCGTGAATCCAGAATCAGGTCCACCAGGCCACACCAGTCACGCTGGATCCGATGGATCAGCAGGCGGCTGTTGGCACGCGCCACCGGATACACCGGCAGCAACGGTGGATGGGGATAACGCTCATCCAGGTATTCCATCACCACGGTTGACTCCCACAACGCCAGGTCACGATCGACCAGGGTGGGCAAGCTGCCGTAAGGGTTCACTTCGATCAGTTTCGGCGGGTGACGTCCCACCTCCACACTGATGATCTCTGCGCTGACACCCTTCTCTGCGAGCACGATGCGTACTCGGTGGGAATAGTGGTCGGCGGGGTCGGAGTAACAGGCCAACCGATTGGTCACGCCCATGGCGGTCCTCCTCGCTTGTTGAAATTATCGGAAGCTCAAAAACGAGCGCGCCCAGTGAGCATCTCCGTGACGCCTGGATAAACCAGACTTACCTTCAGAGATGCCGCTGGGCGCGCAAGATTAACAGCAATTACTTACGGTTGGATCAATGCACATCCTTCCAGTATTCGCGTTTCAGCAGATAGGCGAACACGAAGAAGAAGGCCAGGTACAGCAACACATAGGTACCAATGCGCTGATGCTGCAGCTTCACTGGGTTGGCCGAGTAGGCCAGGAAGGTCACCAGATTCTTGACCTTCTCGTCGAACTGCTCTTCGTTCAGCGTGCCGGTCTTCGGCACTATGGTCAGCTGATCGCACGCTTCATGAGTCAAAGGCGTACCGGTGAGCGGATCATACTGCTTCTTGCCGTCTTCGACGATTTGTACTTGCTTGCATCCTACCACTTGGCGGCCTTGCAGGCCGACCAGAACGTTAGGCATACCGACGTTCGGGAACACTTTGTTGTTCACGCCGTAGGGACGCGTCGGGTCTTCATAGAAGGATTTCAGGTAGCCATAGAGCCAATCGGTGCCACGCACACGGGCCACCAGGGTCAGGTCGGGCGGTGCAGCCCCGAACCAGGTCTTGGCGTCGGCCGGTTGCATGCCTATGGTCATGTGGTCGCCGATCTTCGCCCCGGTGAACACCGAGTGGCTCAGCATCACGTCATGGGGAATGCCCAGGTCGTCGGCCACTCGCTCGTAACGCTGGAACTTGGCGCTGTGGCAGCCCATGCAGTAGTTGGTGAACGTACGCAGCCCGTCCTGCATTGCGGCTTTGTCCGACACGTCGATGTCGACTTTTTCCAGCTCTGGGCCGTGTTCAGCGGCGAAAGACAGCAGCGGCAGGGCCGCAAGAATGAATGCAACGAATAATTTTTTCATCAGCCAGTCACCCTTTCCGGTACCGGTTTGGTCTTCTCGAGCCGGGTGTAGAACGGCATCAGAATGAAGTAGGCGAAGTACAGGAAGGTGCAGACCTGCGACAGCAACGTACGCTCCGGGGTCGGCGCCAGTACGCCCAGTACACCCAGGATCACGAACGCAATGCAGAACACCCACAGCCAGATCTTGCTCAGCCAGCCCTTGTAGCGCATGGACTTGACCGGGCTACGGTCGAGCCACGGCAGCACGAACAGCACCGCAATCGCCGCGCCCATGGCGATAACGCCCATGAGTTTGTCGGGAATCGCCCGCAAGATCGCGTAGAACGGAGTGAAGTACCAGACCGGGGCAATGTGTTCCGGGGTCTTGAAGGCGTTCGCCTGTTCGAAGTTCGGTTTCTCGAGGAAATAACCGCCCATCTCCGGGAAAAAGAACACGATCGAGCAGAAGATGAACAGGAACACCACCACACCGACGATATCTTTCACGGTGTAGTACGGGTGGAACGGAATGCCGTCCAGTGGTACGCCGTTTTCGTCCTTGTGCTTCTTGATATCCACGCCGTCGGGGTTGTTCGAACCCACTTCGTGCAACGCCAGGATGTGCAGCACTACCAGGCCCAGGATCACGATCGGCAAGGCCACCACGTGCAAGGCGAAGAAGCGGTTCAGGGTGATCCCGGAGATCAGGTAGTCACCGCGAATCCACTGGGTCAGGTCGTTGCCGATGACCGGGATCGCACCGAACAGCGAGATGATCACCTGGGCGCCCCAATAGGACATCTGGCCCCACGGCAGCAGGTAGCCCATGAAGGCCTCGGCCATCAGCGCCAGGTAGATCAGCATGCCAAACACCCACACCAGCTCGCGAGGCTTCTGGTACGAGCCGTAGAGCAGGCCACGGAACATGTGCATGTAGACGACGATGAAGAACGCCGAGGCGCCGGTGGAGTGCAGCAGACGCAGGATCGAGCCGTACTCGACGTCGCGCATGATGTATTCGACGGAGGCGAAGGCTTCTTCGGCCGACGGCGTGTAGCTCATCGTCAGCCAGACACCGGTAACGATCTGATTGACCAGTACCAGAAGTGCCAGGGAGCCAAAGAAATAGAAGAAGTTGAAATTCTTCGGTGCGTAGTACTTGCTGAGGTGGTCTTCCCACATCTTGGTCGCGGGGAAGCGCGCATCCACCCAATCCATGAACTTGCTCATCAGGCTTTCTCCCCCTCGTCGACGCCAATGACAATGACACTGTCAGTCTCGTAGTGATGTGGCGGAACTGGCAGGTTCAGTGGTGCAGGTTGTGACTTGTAGACGCGGCCAGCGAGGTCGTAGTGAGAACCGTGGCACGGGCAGAAATAGCCTCCGACCCAGTCCTTGCCCAGGTCCGCAGGCGCCACTTCCGGGCGGAAGGTGGGAGAACAACCCAAGTGGGTGCAGATACCGATCAGCAGCAGAATTTCCGGCTTGATCGAGCGAATTTCCTTATCGACGTAAGCGGGTTGATCGGAATTCTTCGAGTCGGGGTCGGACAGCTGGCCCTCGATCTTCTTCAGATTTCCCAGGATTTCCTCGGTACGACGAACGATGAACACTGGCTGACCGCGCCATTCAGCAATCATTTGCTGGCCTGGATCGATCTTGCTGACATTCACCTTCACCGGTGCACCTGCGGCTTTCGCCTTGGCACTGGGAAACCATGACCCCACGAACGGGACCGCAGCCCCCACCGCTCCTGCAGCACCCACCACGGATGTGGCTGCTACCAAGAAGCGACGCCGGCCTGCATTCACGCCGTCATTGCTCATTCAGTCCTCTCCCATCAGCTTTGTGGCCTGTTAAATCAGGCGTCTACTAAGTGTTAAATCTGAACTTATAAAAATTTTGCCGAATGGTAATGAAAAGCCCCACGTCTGACAAGGTAATTACCCCCAGCACTGGCTCCAAGCCTTTGAGTATAGGGGCTCTACGGATGTGGCAAGTTGTCACACAGATTTTTTTACATAAATAGCAGGCAATAAAAAACGCCCAGCTCCGTGAGGAGGCTGGGCGTTTTCTGGAACGTAAAAGCGAATTAACGCTTCGAGTACTGCGGACGCTTACGCGCTTTACGCAGACCAACTTTCTTACGTTCAACTTCACGAGCATCGCGAGTCACGAAGCCAGCTTTGCGCAGAGCGCCACGCAGGGTTTCGTCGTACTGCATCAGAGCGCGAGTGATACCGTGGCGGATTGCGCCAGCTTGACCACTTACACCGCCACCGATAACGGTGACGTAGATGTCGAACTTTTCAACGGTCTCGGTCAATTCCAGCGGCTGACGAACTACCATGCGGGCAGTTTCGCGACCGAAGAAATTTTCCAGAGTGCGGTTGTTGATCGAGATGTTACCAGTACCCGGACGCAGGAAAACGCGAGCGGTAGCGGTTTTGCGACGGCCAGTGCCGTAATTTTGAGTCGCCGACATAATGAACTATTCCGTTAAAACTTCAGTTCTTGGGGCTGCTGAGCAGCATGAGGGTGAGCAGCGCCCGCATAGACTTTCAGCTTGCGATACATGTCGCGACCCAGTGGGCCCTTCGGCAGCATACCTTTGACCGCGATTTCAATCGGGGCTTCAGGCTTTTTGGAGATCAGGCCTTCGAAGTTCGAAGACTTGATACCGCCTGGGAAACCGGAGTGACGGTAGTACATTTTGTCTTGCGCTTTGTTGCCGGTAACACGTACCTGCTCGGCGTTGATGATGACAATGTAGTCACCGGTATCAACGTGAGGGGTGTACTCAGGCTTGTGCTTGCCACGCAGACGGCTGGCGACTTCAGTGGCCAGACGACCCAGGGTCTGACCAGCGGCGTCGACGACAAACCAGTCGCGCTGAACTGTTTCTGGTTTTGCAGTAAAAGTTGTCATTCTTTAATAGCCTCAGGGGCCGCCCTGTAAATTAGACGGCGGATCTTACTGAATAGTGCGTACTTTGACAAGTCAAAGGCAGCCGGATACAGACGCTATCGGGGGCTCGGGTCGGCGCGTCCGTTCAACGGCAAGATTCTTCGGCAGGCGGCGCATCACTTCCACTGCAGAAAGAGGTGGGCAATTATGCAGATTGCCAAAAAAATTTCAACCTGCTTTTATGATTGTTTTCCTCGAAGGAGTACCCGATGGACTATCGACAGCTGGGCCGAACCGATCTGAACGTGAGCGCGATAGCCTTGGGCACCATGACCTGGGGCGAGCAGAACAGCGAGGCAGAGGCCTTCGCACAGATCGAACGGGCCAAGGCCGCGGGGATCAACTTCCTCGACACCGCGGAAATGTACCCGGTGCCGCCCAAGGCCGACACCTACGCCACCACCGAGCGCTACATCGGTAATTACTTCAAAAGCCGCGGCGACCGTGCCGACTGGATCCTCGCCAGCAAGATCGCCGGCCCCGGCAACACCATCGACTACATCCGCGATGGCAGCCTCAAGCACAACCGCAAGCACATCGCCGAAGCCCTGGACGCGAGCCTCAAGCGCCTGCAAACCGACTGGATCGACCTCTACCAGCTGCACTGGCCGGAACGCAGCACCAACTTTTTCGGCCAACTGGGCTACAAGCACAAGGCCGACGAAGACCTGACGCCGCTGGAGGAAACCCTCGAAGCCCTGGATGAGCAGGTCAAGGCCGGCAAGATCCGCCACATCGGCCTGTCCAACGAAACCCCGTGGGGCACCATGAAGTTCCTGGCCCTGGCCGAAGCCCGCGGCTGGACCCGCGCGGTGTCGATCCAGAACCCCTACAACCTGCTCAACCGCAGCTTTGAAGTGGGCCTGGCGGAGATCGCCATCCGTGAACAGTGCGGTTTGCTGGCGTATTCACCGCTGGCGTTCGGCATGCTCAGCGGCAAGTACGAAGGTGGCGCACGCCCGGCCAAGGGCCGCCTGAGCCTCTATAGCCGCTTCAGCCGCTACTTCAACCCGCAGTCGGAGGCTGCATGCAGCCGTTACGTGGCACTGGCCCGTGAGCACGGCCTGGACCCGGCGCAGATGGCATTGGCGTTTGTTACCCAACAACCGTTCGTGACCAGCAACATCATTGGCGCCACGACCCTGGAGCAGCTGGACAGCAACATCGCCAGTGCCGACCTGAAACTGTCGGATGAGGTGCTGGCAGGGATTGAGGCGATTCAGAAGGATCATCCGAATCCTGCGCCTTGATTGATCTCTAGGCCGCTATCGCAGGCAAGCCAGCTCCCACAGTTGACCGAGTATTTCTGTGGGAGCCGGGCTTGCCCGCGATGGCGCCATCAGCAACACAGAAGATTCAAAGCGCCCGCGCAATAATCTCCTTCATGATCTCATTCGTCCCCGCATAAATCCGCTGCACCCGCGCATCTGCCCACGCCCGCGCAATCGGGTATTCCCACATAAACCCATACCCGCCGTGCAGTTGCACACACTCATCCAGCACCTTGCACTGCAGGTCCGTGGCCCAGTATTTGGCCATCGCGGCCGTGGGCACATCGAGCTTGCCTTCCAGGTGCAACTCCATGCACTTGTCGACAAACACCCGGCCGATCTGGGTTTCAGTGGCAATCTCCGCCAGTTTGAATCGGGTGTTCTGGAAGTCGATGATCGCCTTGCCGAACGCCTTGCGGTCCCGGGTGTATTCCAGCGTCCATTGCAACGCCGCCTCGGCTGACGACAACGCGCCAATCGCCACCGTCAAACGCTCCTGCGGCAACTCCTGCATCAGGTAGGCAAAGCCCATCCCCGCCTGGCCCAGCAGATTCTCCTTGGGCACCCGCACATCCTGGAAGAACAGCTCCGATGTATCCTGGGCCTTCATCCCGACCTTCTCCAGGCGCTTGCCCTTGTCGAAACCCGGCGTATTGGCCTCCACCAGGAACAGGCTGGTGCCCTTGGCGCCGGCCTTGGGATCGGTCTTGGCCACGACGATCACCAGATCAGCCAGGAAGCCATTGGTGATGAACGTCTTGGAGCCGTTAATCACGTATTCATCGCCATCCAGCACCGCCGTGGTCTTGACCCCTTGCAGGTCGGACCCGGCCCCCGGCTCGGTCATGGCAATCGCCGTGACCATTTCCCCGGAGATCAGCTTGGGCAGGTACTTGTGCTTCAGCGCCTCACTGCCGTAATGCAGGATGTAGGGCGCAACAATGTCCGAATGCAGGGAGAAACCAATCCCGGTCAATCCCAGGCGGCTGATCTCCTCGATCACCACCGCGCTGTAGAGAAAGTCCGCCCCGAGGCCGCCGTACTCTTCCGGCAAATGCGAGCAGAGCATCCCCGCCTCCCCCGCCTTGTTCCACAGGTTGCGGTCGATGTACCCCTGCTTTTCCCATTGCCCGTGGAACGGCGCCGCGTCTTTTTCGAGGAAGGTGCGCACGCTCTGGCGGAAGAGTTCGTGCTCCGAGCTGAACAAGGTTCTGGGAATCATGGGTCACCTGTGTGAATTGTCGGACAAGACCGGGATCACAGAGCCTAAGCCGCGAAGGCGTCACAGGACACTGGACACATGCGACAAAAAATAAGACGATCCAGCCGTCTGGTGACCACTTTCCCCTATAAGAATAAATGAAATTATGTCTAACCAAATCTCCACGCCCTTGCGGCGCGTCAGCATTTTGGCCATTGATCGGGTATTCGCTTCAACCCTCATGCAAGCCAAGGATTTCTTCCACCTCGCGAGCCTGCGCTACGGCAAACAGCTGGGCCAGGGCCTCACTCCCGCCTTCGAAACCCGCCTGGTCAGCCCCGACGGGCAGTCGGTGCGCAGCTTCAGCGATGTGATCATGCCGGTGGACGGCGGCCTCGAAAACGCCGACATCATCGTGCTCCCGGCCTTCTGGGACGATTTCGACTCGTTGTGCCAACGCTACCCCCAAGTGCTGCCCTGGCTGCGCGAACAACACGCCCGTGGCGCGGTGCTGTGCGGCGAAGCCACCGGGGTGTTCTGGCTCGCCGAAGCCGGCCTGCTGGATGGCAAGGAAGCGACCACCTATTGGCGCTTCTTCAACGCTTTCACCGAACGCTTTCCCAAGGTGCAACTGAACCAGGACAAGCACCTGACCGACGCCGACAACCTCTACTGCGCCGGCGGCACCACTTCAGCCTGCGACCTCTACATCTACCTGATCGAACGCTTCTGCGGCGCCAACATCGCCCAGGCCGTGGCCCGCGACATCCTCTACGAAGTGCAACGCAGCTACGCCCCCGGGCGCATCGGTTTTGGCGGGCAGAAGCTGCACCAGGACGTGATCATCCTGCAGATCCAGCATTGGCTCGAAGAGCACTTCGCCGACAAGTTCCGCTTCGAAGACGTGGCCCGGGAACACGGCATGAGCATCCGCAACTTCATGCGCCGCTTCCAGACCGCCACCGGTGACAAGCCGCTGCACTACCTGCAACGGTTGCGCATCGAGACAGCCAAGGGCCTGCTGTCCGGCAGCCGCAAAAGCATCAAGACCATCAGTTACGAGGTGGGCTACGACGACGCGAGCTTCTTTGCGAGGCTGTTCCGCCAGCATACCGAGCTGTCGCCCAACCAGTATCGCCAGCAGTTCCAGCAGGCCGCGTAACCAAAGGGTATACGCAGTAAAAATGTGGGAGCTGGCTTGCCTGCGATGGCAGCGTGCCAGGCACCAGCGGCATCAGCTGACAGACCGCTATCGCGGGCAAGCCCGGCTCCCACAGTTGCTTTCTGTTGACCTGGAAATTTTGCATAAAAAAAGGCCCGCATCGCTGCGGGCCTTTTTCATTTCAAGCACATCGCTTACGGCTTGTGCGCCCGCGACAGGAACTCGTGGGACTGCATTTCCAGCAAGCGGCTCAAGGTGCGCTGGAATTCGAAGTTCAAGCGGCCGCCGGTGTAGAGGTCCTTGAGCTCGACTTCCGCCGAGATGATCAGCTTGACGTTGCGGTCGTAGAATTCGTCGACCATGTTGATAAAGCGCCGCGCGATGTCGTCGGTGGTGACGCTCATCTGCTCGACACCGCTCAGGATCACCGCGTGGAAGATCTTGCCCAGTTCGATGTAGTCGTTCTGGCTGCGAGGGCCGTCGCACAGTTCGCGGAATTCGAACCAGGCCACGTCATCGCAGGTACGCAGTGCGATGATTTCGCGGTTTTCGATGATCAGCTTGTCGTTTTCAATCGCCTGGGTGCATTCCGGCGTCAGCGCGCGGAAGCTCTTGCGCAGGCTTTCCTGGGCCACTTCGTTGAGCGGGTAGTGGAACAGTTCGGCTTGTTCAAGGTGACGCAGGCGGTAGTCGACGCCGCTGTCGACGTTGACGATGTCGGTGTTCTGCTTGATCAGGGCGATGGCCGGCAGGAAACGCGCGCGTTGCAAACCGTCCTTGTACAGGCCGTCGGGCACGATGTTCGAGGTGGCGACCAGGGTCACGCCGTTCTTGAACAACTCTTCCATCAGGGTGCCGAGGATCATCGCGTCGGTGATGTCGGACACGAAGAACTCATCGAAACAGATCACCCGGGCTTCTTCCGAGAAGCGCTTGGCGATGATGGTCAGCGGGTTCTTTTCGCCCGGCAGGGTCTTCATCTCTTCATGCACGCGCTTCATGAAGCGGTGGAAGTGGGTGCGGACCTTTTCCTTGAACGGCAGCGCTTCGAAGAAGGTGTCCACCAGGTAAGTCTTGCCCCGGCCAACACCACCCCAGAAATACAGGCCCTTGACCGGCGTGTGGTCTTTCTTGCCAAACAGCTTGCTGAACATGCCCGGCTTGTTCTGCGAGGCCTGGACCAGATCGTCGTACAGGCGCTGCAAATGGCGCACCGCAGTTTCCTGGGCAGCGTCATGGAAGAATTCAGGGCGTTTCAGATCAGCTTGATATCGTTCTAGGGGCGTCATAATTCGTTAGCAAGGCAACAAAAACGGGCCGCCACTGTAACGACGGCCCTGAAGAATGGCAATCAACCCTTGGTCGGGTCAATCCTCGATTGGGGTCAACGCAACGCGCAAGGCTTCGATCGCCGCATCCCGCGAGGCGCTGTCGGCGAACGCCGGGCTATCGGCGACGACTTCACCGTCCAGCCACACGCTGAAGCTCGAGGCTTCACTGCGTACATCCAGCGCCTGACCCGATTGCAGCTGCTTGGTTACGGCGCCTGCGGTTTTACCGTCGGCAAAGTTGCGCGACAGCAGCAGTTGCTCGCCTTCGGCCGCCAGCAAACGGAAGCGGAAGCTGCCGTCGTCTTCGCGGAAGCTGACAAAGCGCGCGGCTTTCGCAGCTTTCTTCTTGGTGGTGGCAGCCACGGCGACCGGGTTGACGAACGAGCGCAGGCCCACCGCTTCACGCAGTTCGGCCAGGAACGGTGCAGCCACGGCGCGGGCTTTGCGGGCGCCGACCAGCAGCAGGTCTTCCATGTCCGACGGGCGCGACATCAGTTGGTGATAACGCTCGCGCGCTTCACCCAACTGGCCGTCCAGCAGTTGGAACAGACGGTTCTTCGCCTCGCCCCAGCCCAGGCCCTGCAGCAGATCGCCGCGGAACTCTTCTTCCTGGGCCTGGGTGGCAAATGCCTGGTACAGGGTGAACAGGTGCGAGTTGTCCGGATCCTTGGCTTCGCCCGGCGCGCGGGAGTCGGTGACGATCCGCGAGATCGCGTCCTTCATGTCCTTGGCGCTGGTGAACAACGGGATGGTGTTGTCGTAGCTCTTCGACATCTTGCGGCCATCCAGGCCCGGCAAGGTGGCGACGCTTTCTTCGATCAGCGCTTCGGGCATGGTGAAGAATTCTTTACCCTTGCCGAACAGGTGGTTGAAGCGCTGGCCGATGTCGCGAGCCATTTCCACGTGCTGGATCTGGTCACGACCGACCGGCACCTTGTGGGCGTTGAACATCAGGATGTCCGCGGCCATCAGCACCGGGTAGCTGTACAGGCCCATGGTGATCCCCGCATCCGGGTCTTCGCCGTTCTCCAGGTTCTTGTCCACCGAGGCCTTGTAGGCGTGCGCACGGTTGAGCAGGCCCTTGGCCGCCACGCAGGTCAGCAACCAGGTCAGCTCGGGGATTTCCGGGATATCGGACTGGCGGTAGAAGGTTACCCGGTTCACATCCAGGCCACCGGCCAGCCAGGTCGCGGCAATTTCCATGCGCGAGCGCTGGATGCGCTGCGGGTCATCGCACTTGATCAGGGCGTGGTAGTCGGCCAGGAAGTAGAAGGAGTCGGCGTTGGCGTCCTGGCTGGCAAGGATCGCCGGGCGGATCGCGCCGGCGTAGTTGCCCAGGTGCGGCGTGCCGGTGGTGGTGATGCCGGTGAGGATGCGGGTACGGGTCGTCATGGGTGATCGCTTGTCATCAATTCGAAAGACGTGGCAGCACAAGATCCTTGAGATCGGTCAGCTTGCCATGAAAAAAGTGTCCGCATTCTGCCACTTTCAGCAGCTCATGGGGGCGATTCAGGGCCGCGGACCAGTCGTAGACGAGTTGCGGGTCGACCACTTCGTCGGTTTCCGGCTGGATCACGGTCAATGGGCAGCCTTGTGGCAACACGTCGTTATCCCGCAGGCGCATTACGGCCGCAGCCACCATGAACAGGTGCGCGAGTTTTTCGCCCTTGGTTTCCAGGCGGCCGCCGAGGGTGGCCGCGACAAACCCGCCGAAGGAAAAACCCAGCAGGGTGATCGGCAGGTCGGGATGCTTTTCACGCAGCCAGGTGGCTGCCGCTTCGGCGTCGTCGACTTCACCGGTGCCCATATCGTGCGTACCGGCACTGGTGCCGACACCGCGATAATTGAAACGTAACGTGATCAAGCCGGCATCGCGCGCGGTGCGTTGCAGGGTCGATACGACTTTGTTGAGCATGGTGCCGCCCTGCACCGGGTTCGGGTGACAGATCAGCGCCAGGCCACGTGGCTCGGGGTGATCCAGATACAGGGCTTCCAGTTGGCCTACCGGGCCATCGATCAAAACGGGGGTTTCACGCATCAGCAAGGAAGGAACTCCGTGACCTCTCAAGGGGTCGACTCGTCTAGCTAAAAGTCTGTGCATGGCATCATTGCGAGCTTAATCGCGGTATACAGCGCAGGTCCGAGCCGTTAACGTAAAGCAAAGCCGTTTATAGAGGAAGGACTCGTGGAACACTCGCTCTTAGTTTGGTTGTTGCCGACTCTCGCCTTGGTTGCCGGTGTCGCCATTGGATTCCTGGTTGCCCGCCTGCTGCCGAATGCCGCGCCTAACCGCACGCAGCGTCAGCTGGATGACATTCAGGAACGTTTTGACAGTTATCAGAACGAGGTTGTTACCCACTTCAACAGCACCGCGACCCTGGTGAAAAAGCTCACTCAGAGCTATCAGGAAGTACAGGATCATCTCGCCGAGGGTGCCAACCGCCTGGCCCTGGACGACATCACCCGCCAGCGCCTGCTGGCCGCGCTGCATTCCGATGCACCGCACGCTCCACGGGAACGCCTGACCCCTCCGCGGGAAAATCAGGAACCGCCACGGGATTACGCGCCAAAAACGCCAAACGCCCCGGGGATGCTGGATGAGCATTACGGCTTGAAGAAGTAATAGCTTTTCAAGCGGCATGAAAAAGCCCGGCTGATCGATGATCAGCCGGGCTTTTTTGTTGGAACCAGGTCGACCAGACGACACTGATCCAATGTGCGAGCGGGCTTGCTCGCGAATGCGGTCTATCAGTCACCCTATGTATTAACTGACCCACCGTATTCGCGAGCAAGCTCGCTCCCACATTGCCCGAGTCCGACTTCAGGACACTGGCTGTTCTTGTAGCTGCCCGTCCTGTATCCGCACATGCCGCCCATGGAAACGCTTGAGGCTGCTGCGGTGCCCGACGCTGACGATGCTCAACCCCGGCAATTCATCGATCAACGCCTGATACAGCGCCGCCTCATCTTCCTCGTCCATCGCCGAGGTGGCCTCGTCCATGTACAGCCATTGCGGTTCAAACAACAACGCCCGCGCAAACGCCAGGCGCTGTTGCTCACCCGGCGACAGCATGCGCTGCCAGTGATTGGCCTCGTCCAAGCGTGGAATCAGGTGCGCCAGGCGGCAGGTTTCCAGGACCTGTGCATAACGTTGCGCCGGGTACGCGCCCTCCTCCTGTGGATAACTCAACACACCCCGCAAGGTACCAATCGGCAGGTACGGCTTTTGCGGCAGGAACAGATAACGCTCGGCCGGCAAGCGGATGTTGCCGTGGCCGTTTGGCCAGAGATTGCCCATGGCCCGCAGCAAGGTTGACTTGCCGCTGCCGGAACGCCCGCTGAGCATCAATCGCTCACCCTCGGCAACCGTCAGGTTGGCGCCATCCAGCAGGTGACGACCATCCGCCAGATCGAGGCTGAGGTTGCTCATCTGCAAATCGCCGCCCTGGCGTTGCAACTCGATGCCCGTGTTGCGGCCTTCGTTTTCTTCCATCGCCTCGCCAAAGCTCAGCAGACGATCACAGGTCGCACGCCAGCTGGCCAACACGGTGTACGCGTCGACAAACCAGCTCAGGCTGCCCTGCACGCTGCCAAACGCACTGGCCACTTGCATCAGCACGCCCAGCTCTATCTGGCCGGAAAAGTAACGCGGCGCTGCCACCACAAACGGGAAGATGATCGCGATCTGCGAGTAACCACTGGTGAAGAAGTTCAGGCGCTTCTTGAGCTGCATGATGCTCCAGAAGTTGCTCCACACCCGCCCGAAACGTGCACTCAGTTGCTGGTGTTCATTCGGCTCGCCATTGAACAGCGCGATGCTTTCCGCGTTCTCGCGCACCCGCACCAGGCTGAAACGCAAGTCGGCCTCGAAGCGTTGCTGGCGGTTGCTCAAGCCGATCAGTTTTCGACCAATCAAGTGGGTCAACCAACTGCCCAGCACGGCATATACCAGTGCCGCCCAGAACATATAGCCGGGAATGGTGATGCCCCAAACCTCGATACTGCCGGACACGCCCCACAGGATCACCGAGAACGACACCAGGCTCACCAGGTTACTGATAAACCCCAGGCCCAGGCTCAGGGTGCTGCTGGTAAAGGCGTTGAGGTCTTCGGAGATACGTTGGTCGGGGTTATCGGTGTAGCCGCCATATTCCAGGTGGTAGTAGTTCTTCTCGCTCAGCCACTTGGCGAAGTAGGTTTCAGTCAGCCAGCGCCGCCAGCGGATGGTGAGCATTTGCTGCAAATAGGAAGTGAACACCCCGGTGACGATCGCCACCACGGCGATCACGCTGAAATACATCAGCAGGTGGGTGAAGGCGTCGTAGTCCTTCTTTTCCAGGGCGTTATAGAAGTCGCGGTTCCAGCTGTTGAACCACACCGACACGGCCACACTGAACAGCGAAAGCCCCAGCACCACCAGCAACAACAGCCAGGCCTTGAACTTCTCCTCACTGCGCCAGTAGGGGGTGATCAGCGCCCAGACTTTCCTTAAAAATTGCCCACGCACCGCGTCATTGACCGCGGAATACTCAGCGTTCTGATTCATTGTTCAGGCTCGGTAGGAAAAAAATAACAGGCGTTTGAACCGATCATAAACGATCGGTTCAGGGCTCCGTGCGGCCTGAAGCAGATTGTTCAGTCGCCGTTCAACGTCGAACCGGGCGTTTCTGCAACTTGCGCTGCAACGTTCGACGATGCATGCCCAGGGCGCGGGCCGTGGCGGAGATGTTGCCTTCGTGCTCGGTCAACACCCGCTGGATGTGTTCCCACTGCAGGCGGTCCACCGACATCGGGTTTTCCGGCACCAGGGTGTCGAGGTCGGCGTGCTCGGAGAGCAAGGCGGCCAGCACGTCGTCGGCGTCTGCCGGCTTGCACAGGTAGTTGCAGGCGCCACGCTTGATCGCCTCGACGGCGGTGGCAATGCTGGAATAGCCGGTGAGGATCACCACGCGCATTTCCGGGTCCAGCTCCAGCAGCTTGGGCAGCAGCACCAGGCCGGAGTCGCCGTCCATTTTCAGGTCCAGGGCCGCGTATTCCGGCAGGTCGGCCGTGGCGATGGCCAGGCCTTCCTCGGCGGAACCTGCGGTGCTGACGCGAAAGCCACGACGGCTCATGGCGCGGGCCATCACGCGGGTAAAGGTGGCGTCGTCATCTACCAGCAGCAGGTGCGGCAGTTCTTCGCCTTCGACTTGGATCTCGTCACTCATCGATGTCTCCTCGTGCGACACGGGGCAGGCGCAGCTCGGTGAGCGTGCCGCCTTCCTCATGACTATAGAGTTTCACTGAGCCGCCCGCGCGGGTCACGCTGGCCTTGCTCAAAAACAGGCCCAGGCCGAAGCCTTTGCCCTTGGTGGTAAAGAAGGGCTTGCCGATCTGCTCGGCAATCGCCAGCGGCACACCGGCGCCGTGGTCGCGAATGCTGATGGTGAAGTCTTCCGCATCCCAGTCCAGGGTCACTTCCAACCCTTCCGGGCAGGCATCGGCGGCGTTGTTCAGCAGGTTCAGCAGCGCCTGGGTCAGGTCCGGCGGCGGCGCCATGCGCGGCACCGTGCCCTGGCCCAGCAGGTGGAACCGGTAACTGGCTTCGGGACGCATCAGGTGCCAGCGGTTCAGGGCTTCGTCCAGCCACTGGGTGACGTCTTGCATCTCCACCGCCAGGCGGCGATTGGCCTCGGCGGCGCGCACCAACTGCTGCAAGGTCAGCTTGCACTGCTTGACCTGTTCCTGCAGCACGCTCAGGTCGTCTTGCAGGGCCGGGTCGTGATGGTCCTGGGTCATTTCCTTGAGCAGTACGCTCATGGTCGCCAGCGGCGTCCCCAATTCGTGGGCCGCGCCGGCGGCCTGGGTGGCGACGGCCAGCAACTGCTGGTCCCGCAGGCCTTCTTCACGGCGAATGGCGCGCAGCTCTTCCTGGCGGCGCAGCTCTTCCGCCATTCGTGCGGCAAAAAAGGTGATGACCGCCGCCGACAGGGCAAAGCTCAGCCACATGCCGTAGATCTGCAGGTTTTCCCGGGCGATGGGGAAGGTCTGCAACGGGTAGAACTGTGCCAGCAGCAGGGTGTACAGGGTCAGGGCAATACCCGACAGCACCACCGAATAACGCCACGGCAAGGTCACCGCCGCGATGGTCAGTGGCACCAGGTAATAGGACACGAACGGGTTGGTGGAGCCGCCGGAGAAGTACAGCAACACACTGTGGATAAACAGGTCGCAGGCCAGTTGCAGGGCGTATTCCAGCTCGGTCACAGGCCACGTGGTGCGCAGCCGGATCACGGTAAATACACACAGCACCGTGGAGAAGCCGAGGGTCACGGCCAACTGCAACCAGGGCAGCGGCAGCAGCTTGAACCAATAGGCGAGCCCCACCGAACCGGCCTGTGCGGCCAGCACCAGGGTGCGGATGAACGTCAGGCGCCAAAGGTTCTGGCGGGTGGCGGAAGTCAGTTTTACGGCGGCGAGCATGAGCTCTCCCGATGAGCGCTGCAGGCGGATCGCACGGAGTATAAACGAAGCGACAGCGCTGGCACGGCGTGTGTGGCTCTTTGACGCAGGGGTCAGGATCATGACCGTTCGTCGGCATCCGCCAACTTGTAGCGAATGTGTAAACCCGAAGAACTGAAACCTTGCGTCTACAGTCTTACCGAACACGAACATCTCAAGGAGCTTACATGTCTCGTTTCATTCGCAGTGCAGCCACCCTCACCCTCGGCGCCGCTACTCTCGCCAGCCTGCCGGCCATGGCCGCTGACGAACTGCATTACAACCAGATTTCCCTGCGTGCCGAAGTCAGCCAGGAAGTGGCGCGCGACCAGATGATCGTCACCCTGTACACCGAGTCGCAGAACACCGACCCGGCCAAGCTTGCCGCCGAAATCACCACCACCATGAACAAGGCGCTGGCCCAGGCCCGCGAAGTCAAAGGCGTGACCCTGCGCCAGGGTAGCCGCAACAGCTACCCGATCTACGACAACAAGAACCAGAAAATCACCGGATGGCGTGAACGCGCTGAGCTGCGTATGGAAAGTGCCGACTTCG
Source organism: Pseudomonas sp. W2I6 (assembly GCF_030815935.1). Taxonomy (NCBI): domain Bacteria; kingdom Pseudomonadati; phylum Pseudomonadota; class Gammaproteobacteria; order Pseudomonadales; family Pseudomonadaceae; genus Pseudomonas; species Pseudomonas sp. W2I6. Next base: position 5,198,232 of record NZ_JAUSXJ010000001.1, read on the forward strand.
CCGCCCTGTCCAAGCTCACCGGCGACATGCTGACCAACCTGAAAATGGACAGCATGGACTTCGCCATCGCCAACCCGACCCGCAAGGCCAGCGAAGATGCCCTGCTTAAAGAAGCGGTCACCGCATTCAAGGCCCGTGCCCAACTGGCCACCGATGCGCTGGGCGGCAAGGGCTACAAGATCGTCAACCTGAACTTCAACACCAACGGTTATCCACAGCCGTATGCACGTGGCGGGATGATGATGAAAGCCGCAGCGATGGATTCGGCACCGACGCCGGAAGTCGAAGCCGGCACCAGCCAGGTCAACATGACCGCAGATGGCGTGATCGAAGTCCAGATGCCTTGATCGAGCGGTACCCCAGTTGCAATGACGCTGCCTACGGGCAGCGTTTTTTTTTGCCGCTGCAAAGGTGCTTCGCCCACCGCGGCGAAACCTCAGGGCGTCGCCGCGTTGCGGGCAGACGACAACAAATCCTGAAACGCACTTCTGAATTCACTTCGGAATCGGTACTCCGGTTTTCGACACTCATGTATACCCCACACGTTGACAGGGATTGCTCTGCGGGTATGTGTCCAAACCACTATCGAGTACCGCATCCATGTCCATTCATTTGTCCCCTTCCATGCTGAGCACAAATACCCTTTCCCAGCAGCCGGCAGCTTCAATGCCGGCGCAGCCCAATCCACAACCCGGCGCTAACGACACCCCCACTTCCAGCCCCGCGCAACCGCGGCAAGTTGAAGCGCCGGCGCCGGGAGACCCGGCCCTGGTCGAGGCCTACAGCGGGGCGATACAGCGCAGGGTCGAAGGCCACCAGCCCGGCCTGGTCAACGTCCCTACCCAGACGGTGCTGGGCCAATGGCTTGAACTGCATCGTTCGCAGTTGGAACACCCGATTATTCAGGGCTGGATGCGCGAGCAGAACATAGACCCGTCCACCCTGTCGGTCATGCCCTCCACCGGCGCCATGTCCGCCAAGGTCAACGGCGTGATGAAAGACTTTACGCTGACCGACGGTTCAGGCTGGGCGCAGGTTTGCGGGCCTCTTGTGGCGTCCGCCCAGGTTATCGCCCCCGGCCCCGGCCAGGCATTACGCATACGCTCAGGCGAGAATACGGTGGAGGTCAGTGCGAAAGTGGTCGCGAACTTCTACGGGATACCGCTCCCTACCAACCTCGCGGAAGGCAGAACGCAGCTAAGGCAACTGGAACGCAACCAATCATTCGGCACCATAGCCGCCGATGACCGCCTGCGGCCCGCCCATCTGCGCTCGGCCGAGGCGCTGGAAGCCCAGAAGGCCAATACCGAAGCATTCAATAGCGTTGCACCGCAGAAACTGGCCTATTCAAACCTGGCAAACGGCGTGGCGAACGACTTCCCCAGTGTGCACAACGAAGCCAAACAGTGGGCGAAGGAGCTGATCGAAAAAGCGACCGGGCAAACCAACGTCGACCCCGACAGCCTGTATCTGAACCGCTTCCGCCATGGCCAGAGCGCCTCGCCCGGTACCGCGACGGGCGCGATGCACATGAATGAGGAACCGTTCTATTCCAAACGCCTGCCGGACGCATTGCTGGATAACTTTTCCGAGCATGACTGGAACCCCGGCCAAATTGACGCTGAAGCCGGCATCTATACGGCGGGCCCCGGAGAAAGTGCCAAGGGCGGCTATGGCGCCCACAACCAGTTCCCCCTTGCCCCTTCGACGCTGATGCACGAAAGCTGGAAAACCGACTTCCAGGGCCGCATGACCAGCAAAATAAATAACTTCTGGAACACCCACGGGGATGCCTATCGCACCACCCTCAAGGGACAATTCGTCCAACAGGCACGCCAGCAACTGAGCGCCTATGAGGCAAAGGCCCCCGCCGAAAAGAAACTGATGCCGCCCGAACACCAGTTCACCCGGGATGACTATCGCCTGGTCATGAAGGCAGCGTCCAACCTTCCCCAGGCCGAAAACGCGCCACTGACCGTCGACCAACTGAAGGCTGAAGCACCGGCCAAAGACCAGTTGCGCGCCTACCCTTTCGATATCAACGGCTGGGGTTCCAGCGACATCATCCGGTTCGCCGTCCTTGATGACGGCCAGGACAACTACCAGAACAATCGGCGCGACGGCCTGCAGATTCTCTACATTCCCGGTGCCACGCCAGCATTCCTGAGGTTCGCCTCCCTGGACAAAATGGATGAGTGGGTGGTCGAGCAGGCCAAGGACCCGAAAAAGCGCGAGGCCCTGGCTTCGCACTTCTCCAAGCTCGACCGCCAGGACGGCGGCCCACTGGGCAAATCCGGGGTCGACACCTCATTGGCGCATTTGGCCAACGGCGATTGGTCGAAGATGGAGGGCGAGACCATTGATCGCAACCCCGTGCACATCGAGGGTGACGTCTTCAGTCAGATGCGCGACCAGGCCAAGGCGCGGATGACCAGCGATGCGGACATCTCGATCAAATCCAACAGCGAAGTGACCCGGGATACCTGGCTGAATGACGTCTCCACTGCCCTGAAGATATTCGCCCCCATGGCGCCTGGCGGAGCGGCCGCTGCCGCCACCATCGGGGCCTTGGGCGTCACGGAACTGGCGCTAGGCGCGGAAAAAGCCGCATCGGGCGACACCCCGGCAGAACGCAGCGATGGCGCCTGGAAAACCTTCGATGGTGCGCTCAACACCTTGTTTTCGGTGGGTGCGGGCGGGAAGGTCGAAGATCCGTTTGCAGCACCCGGCGAAAACGTGACACGGCTGCCCGGCCAGGGCGGCACACCCAATAGCTTGGGTCGTGACTTGCCTGACCGACTACAGCCTTCCCAGGCGGGCAACATCAGTGGCCATGCCGTAGCGGACGGTGATCAGCTGATTGCCAATAGCACCCCCAACAGCAAGGGTATTTATCAGGTCAAGGACGGTAACGGGGTCGACCAGTGGCTAATCCGGCATACCGACGACACAGGCATCAGCAAGGTGTACGAGATCAAGTCGGACTTCAAACTCAGTGACAACTACGTACAGATCATTGACCCCCTCACCCGCAAGCCGGTGATGACGGTGAACCTTACCGACAGTGGTGAATGGATCCGGGCGGGTGGCCAGGGTGGATGGCCATGGAGCCGAAATTCGTCTTCGTCGTCCTCCATCGACCAACCTTCTCCTTCTCCTTCTCCTTCTTCGTCTTCGTCGTCCTCCTTCGACCAGACGCCTCCTGCTTCACCCATTGCGAAAAAATTCGAGGTACCCGGCCTGGAAACCAGCGGAGCCGAAACGATTGATCAATATTTGATATTTGATAACAACGTCAAATATGACACCTCCTTTCAAAAACACCCGGCAAGTGGACGGTGTGGTCACCGAAAAAAGATTCCAGGTAACCTGGTCCCTGGAAGAGGATAACTTCAGCGTTCTGAACAGCGAAAAAGCCAGGCCCACGCCGCTGGGCGAAGGCGATTACTCCGATAGTTTTGTAAAAGACATACATCGCCTCGAATACTCGGTTACCAATAAACAAAGCCCTGAGCTCAACAGGGTACTCAGTGGTGATGCGGCAACCGAGGAGGGACTCAAAGCGCAAATGCTGCGGCAATTCGAGGAGATTGTTCCCGACCCGATGATGCGCGCACGCATTTCCGAAGTGGCGCACCAAGGCTCAATGGCACCCACTACCCTGTACATGAACAACCCGGAGTCCGAGTTACAAAAGGGGTATTTCCTCAGCGGAGGCACGACTCAGTTCACTATCGACTACGACCCAGGCAATGCCACCGCGAAGGTCACCGTTATTTCTAAAAACCCCATCTCGAACCCGGATAAGGATATCGCCGCCGTTCCCGGCGCAGAGATCACGACCCAGCGAACCTTTACCATAAGAGAGACCAATGAAATTGGGGAGGACAACAATCCCTACATTATCGACAAACATGCCCCGACCACCCTTCGATTTTCAGTTTTAGCCGATCTTCAAAACCCACAGGAACCGGTTGCAGGTTAACAGGCACCGCGCCTGACTCCCTGCCCTGCCTGATCCCCCTGAACGGCGGTAACTCCGGTGACCGCCGTTTTCGCTCGCGCAACGTTCACCTGCCATTTCAAGGAGCAGGACTGCAATGCCGCTGCCTTCGGGCAGCATTTTTTTTGCCTGGCACTCCATTCAAGAAGTTTCAGCGGTAATAACCGGTTACCAGCTTCAGAAAATGCTTAATCGCCGGGCGTGTGCTGGTCCGGACACATTGAAGTGCGATGGTGATAAATCTTTTCAACTTATAACCCGTGCAATGGACAACTACATCCTCACCCTCAACGAGCGGAACACGCCTGGACGCTTCACCACTCATGGCGTAAATCACCGTACTCCTCATCCACAGTTTATGGCGGCGCAGATGCGTGCAATCAACATCCAGCCAGGTAATCTGAAATGACAAGCTCAGCTCAACTTAACATTGTCCATTACCCAAAAACACCGCTACCCGGTACGACTCAAGAACAACGTACCGAGGCGCTGGAACGAATACCGCCAACGCCATTGAAGAGTACGGATATTTATGAAACGGACAACGTTGGCACTGCCGCCAGGAACGAGTCTGATATCTACAAGGCAACCATTTATGGACCCGACTTTGTTCACGCGCCAGGCGATGGGTATATCTACAATGAGCGAGAGGCTCATATCGATGCCTATGCCAATCGTGTAAAGACGCAGATCGAAAATATAGAAAGTGGCACTGAAGGCGAACGAAACGTCAAGTTCCAGAACGTGCGCCTGTTCATGGAACCCGCAGGATACTTCAGTGGGGGTTTATTGGCAGCCGGGTTCGACCCGCATGAAAAGTTCACGGTAACGTTCAATACCTATGTCGGTATGGGCACAGCACAAAATCTCTCTGATACCCAGACACGCACTTATTTCGCATGGGAAATTGCAGCGGGTGCTCTAGCGCACGACAGACCCGCACGTGGTGGGGTTTTAAATTTTCCTGAAATGGAAATAGAAAAAAAAGACCGGACAAAAATCAATGATTTGGAAGCGTTCGGCCGACAACTTCAAGCTCGCTGGGAGAAAGACATAGCCGCGCCGATGCGCGAGGGCTCCGGAACAATAGCAGAGCGATCGGGAAAAGCAGACGCCTATGTAACACGGGGCACGTTGCTGAGCCTTCGTAGTGACACGGAAAATTTCGCAAGGTTAAGCCCTGCCGGCCAGGAAGCGGTGAATCGCACGCTGGACAAGAATGGGCAAGTGATTATCCCCAATATTTATGGCTACCCCATGAGCGGGTATGCCTTCATCCCCTACACGCCTTACGATGGCAATCCCGCCAATCGCCCCAATCAGGGAGTCATGATCGACTTGAAGAACGGCGCTGTCCGCGAGATAAAAGGCGATGAAGAATTTGCGAACTGGGCCAAAGACAATCGTGATGAATTGATGCGCCGTTTCAATACCGGTGATATGCAAGGGGGACACAATGCCCACTGGCCACCGGCCTGGGCGGTGCTCGACAGCCTCATCCAGGATAATCGGTCGCGATATCCGGGGTACGAACACTGGTACAAAGATAAATCCGTGCCGGTACGAGAGCTATTCAACTACACCGAATCGCGAAAAGCAGGTTATGGGCTGCAATTTGGCGATCTGAACAAAGGTATCGCCCCCCACTATCAGGAGCAGAACGCCAACAATGCGGTGTGGGCCGACCAGACGGATGTGTTTGGTGCCTCGCAGCAAGCCTGGAAGTCGGTGAAAGACTCCTGGGGCAAAAGCTTTGGTTATCTGCCCATTGTTGGCAATATAGGCAATATCGTGTTTGGCGTGCATGACAGCCTCTATGGCAAGACCGCAGGCGAGCGCACAGGGGGAACTGCTGCGGCCGTCATCTCAAGCCTGATGCTGGCACACGAAGTTGCACCCGGTTTGGTCGAGGCGAGCCTGGGTGAAACTCCGATCACGTTCAACTCCACCGTTACTGAAGACTACCGCTGGAACTATAATTCGCAGAAGAGCGAATTTGAGCTGACACGCGTTTCGAAAGTATCCGGCGATAGTCATCCGGACCCGTCTTTAAATGAAATTGAGTCGAGTGGACCAGAGGTCCCCCCGGCATCTATCAACGTAGACGGCGTCGAACTGCCGCCCCTGAAAACGGTTAAAAATCTGCCGGTCGGCGAGGCGCTTTTTTCTACTGCTGAAAAAACCAGTATTCTCAGTGGAGAAATAGATAGCCTGAACACTATCAACGATAAACTTTACACGTTCGTGGATGTGAACAAACAAGGTGCGGCCCAGCGATTGAACATACTGGTACACGGTAAAGTCGATGAGACTACCGGGGTCGCAAAAGTTTCTTACGATGGAAAGCTCAATAGTCCGGAAGAATTGCTGAATACGCTTCACAGCAAAGGGATCCATCCTGAAGAGTTCGACAACGTGCGCCTGCTGTCATGTGATTCCGCAACCGGTGGGGATGCTTCGTTTGCCGCTCAATTCCAGAAGTTGATTGGCCGCCCTGTCAAAGGTTATAGCGGTACCTTGACCGCCAACCTGTCCCCGGAGCAAGTAAAAGCAGCCATTGATAAAGTAGAACACCTCTACCTGGAGAACTTATCCGCACAAAAAATCCCGATCACCGACAACGTCCGTACCGCAGTAAGAGCTCAGGCTGAACAGTATGTCAGCGAAGAAATGGCGCGGATCAAGAAATTCAAGCCGTCAAAGAACAACCCGTACTGGAATCCGCTCAAGTGGTGGGCGTTCACTTATAAACCCGAACACTTTCCGGCTAAATCGTAGCGACCTGGAATAGCCGAATCCCGGAGACACTGGGGTCTCGCATGCTTATCTCTACCTGAGTGACAAGAACGGCGGTAACCTCGGTGACTGCCGTTTTCGTTCGGGCACTATTTGCCTGCCACTTCAGGGGTCTCCATGGAAAGAATCACCTTAAAACCGCTGCTCCTTGCTGCCGGCCTGCTGGCATTCATGCCCATGGCCCAGGCAGCCGGCACCCTGGTCTACTGCTCCGAAGCCAGCCCTGCCGGCTTCGACCCCAGCCAGTACACCAGCGGCACCGATTTCGATGCCTCCGCCGAAACCGTGTTCAACCGCCTGACCCAGTTCAAGCGTGGCGGCACTGAAGTCGAACCCGGCCTGGCAACCCATTGGGACGTGTCCAAAGACGGCCTGATGTATACCTTCCACCTGCGCGATGGCGTCAAGTTCCACACCACCGACTATTTCACCCCGACCCGTGATTTCAACGCCGACGACGTGCTCTTCACCTTCCAGCGCCTGCTGGATCCCGAGACCCCGTTCCGCAAGGCCTATCCATCGGAGTCGCCCTACTTCACCGACATGGGCTTGAACACCACGATCAAGAGCGTCGAAAAACTCGACGAGCACACCGTGCGCTTCAACCTGAACAACGTTGACGCCTCCTTCGTGCAGAACCTGGCCATGAGCTTCGCCTCGGTGCAGTCCGCCGAATATGCCGCGCAATTGCTCAAGGAAGGCAAGGCCGAGGACATCAATCAGAAGCCAGTGGGCACCGGGCCATTTGTGTTCAAGCGTTACCAGAAGGATTCGCAGATTCGCTACAGCGCCAATAAACAGTATTGGAAGCCCGAAGATGTGAAGCTCGACAACCTGGTGTTCTCGATCACCCCAGACGCCGCCGTGCGCCTGCAAAAGCTCAAGGCCGGCGAGTGCCAGGTCAGCGGTTACCCGCGCCCTTCCGACATCGAAGTGATGAAGCAAGACCCCAACCTGCGGGTTCTTCAGCAAGCCGGCTTCAACCTGGGCTTTCTCGCCTACAACGTGACCCACCCGCCCCTGGACCAGCTCAAGGTGCGCCAGGCGCTGGACATGGCCATCGACAAGCCGGCAATTATCAAGGCGGTGTACCAGAGCGCCGGACAATTGGCGCAGAACGCCCTGCCTCCGGCCCAGTGGTCTTATGACCCGACAATCAAGGACGCGCCCTACGATCCGGCCAAGGCGCGGGCGCTACTAAAAGAAGCAGGGGTTGCACCAGGTACCACCCTCAACCTGTGGGCGATGACCGTACAACGCGCGTCGAATCCCAATGCCCGGATGTCGGCGCAGATGATCCAGCAGGATTGGGAAAAGATTGGCATCAAGGCCAATATCGTCAGCTATGAGTGGGGCGAGTACATCAAACGCGCCAAAGCCGGCGAGCACGACGTGATGATCTACGGCTGGACCGGCGACAACGGCGACCCGGATAACTGGCTCGGCGTGCTCTACAGTTGTGCCGCGGTGAAGGGCAGCAATTATGCAAAATGGTGTAACCCGGCCTACGACAAACTGGTGCAGCAGGCCAAGGTCAGCAGCGACCGCGAGCAGCGCATCAAGTGGTATCAACAGGCACAAAAAATCCTTAAGGAACAAGTACCTATAACGCCTATCGCAAACTCGACGGTTTTCCAGCCCCTGCGAAAGGAAGTGCAGGACTTCAAGATCAGTCCTTTTGGACTCACTCCCTTCTACGGCGTCAGTCTGAATAAGTAACAGCCGCGCCCCAACCGAGTGCGCCAGACGCCTCGGTTGGGCATTCCTGGTGCAGCCCTCGCACCGAAAAAAACCCTCAAAAGTGCGTAAATGTGTCTGAACTTACACATATGCGACATTCGTGTACGTTCGTACCACTGTTTAGCCGTTGTAGGCTCTCAACATCTTGCATTGGGTATGGGCCCTGCATAAGTATCCGCAGGTCGACTCACGAGGTCGCCCTCACTACCAAAAATGACAACAAATCATGAGGCCAACATGCTTAAACACGCAGTCATTCCGTTATTAGTCAGCGCCGGTTTAATGGCTGCTGCACCTTTCGCCCAAGCGGCGAGCAACCTGGTGTTCTGCTCCGAAGGGAGCCCGGCCGGTTTTGATCCAGGCCAGTACACCACCGGAACAGACTTCGATGCTTCGGCCGAAACCATGTTCAACCGTCTGACCCAGTTCGAGCGCGGCGGCACCGCTGTTGTTCCTGGGCTCGCCACGACCTGGGACGTTTCCCCGGATGGCCTGACGTACACCTTCCACCTGCGTGAAGGCGTCAAGTTCCACACCACCCCGTACTTCAAGCCAACTCGTGAATTCACGGCTGACGACGTACTGTTCACCTTCAACCGGATGATCAATAAAGACGATCCGTTCCGTAAAGCCTACCCGACCGAGTTCCCGTACTTCACGGACATGGGTATGGACACCAACATCAAGAACATCGAGAAAGTCGATGACCACACCGTCAAGTTCACCCTTGGCACCGTGGACGCCGCCTTCATCCAGAACCTGGCAATGAGCTTCGCCTCCATCCAGTCGGCTGAATACGCCGCCCAGCTGTTGAAGGAAGGCAAGGCACAGGACATCAACCAGAAGCCAATCGGCACTGGCCCGTTCGTGTTCAAGAGCTACCAGAAAGACTCCAACATCCGTTACACCGGCAACAAGGATTACTGGAAACCTGAAGACGTGAAGATCGACAACCTGATCTTCGCCATCACCACCGACCCGTCGGTGCGTATCCAGAAGCTGAAGAAAAACGAATGCCAGGTGACCCTGTTCCCACGTCCGGCCGACCTCAAGGCGCTGGGTGAAGACAAGGACCTGAAACTGCCGCACCAGGCCGGTTTCAACCTGGGCTACATCGCCTACAACGTAATGCCGGTCCTCAAGGGCCAGACCGCGCCTAACCCGCTGTCCGACCTGCGCGTGCGTGAGGCCCTGGACATGTCGGTGAACAAGCAGCAGATCATCGACTCGGTGTACCAGGGCGCAGGCCAACTGGCTGTCAACGCCATGCCGCCAACCCAGTGGTCCTATGACACCACCATCAAGGATGCGCCGTTTGATGTGACCAAAGCCAAGGCTTTGCTCAAGGAAGCCGGCGTCAAGGAAGGCACCGAGATCACCCTGTGGGCGATGCCGGTCCAGCGTCCGTACAACCCGAACGCCAAGCTGATGGCCGAGATGCTGCAGAACGACTGGAAACAGATCGGCCTGAAAGTGAACATCGTCAGCTATGAGTGGGGCGAGTACATCAAGCGTTCCAAAGGCGGCGAGAACCAGGCCATGATCATTGGCTGGAGCGGCGACAATGGTGACCCGGACAACTGGCTGAACGTGCTGTTCGGCTGCGACTCCCTGGCCGGCAACAACTTCTCCAAGTGGTGCGACAAGAAATTCGACGGCATCGTGAAAGAAGCCAAGGCGACTTCCGACGTAGCCAAACGCACCGAGCTGTACAAGCAGGCGCAACATATCCTCAAAGATGCAGTCCCGATGACACCTATCGCGCACTCGACGGTGTATCAACCCATGCGCAACAACGTGCAGGACTTCAAGATCAGCCCATTTGGCTTGAACTCCTTCTACGGCGTGAGCGTAAGCGGCAAGTAAGGATCTCTGGCGGCGACGTTTCATAACGTCGCCGTTATTGCATCCGCCAAGACCGTAGGAAACAGACCACCTCCGCACACGCTGCCGTCCTACGGCAGCTAACTGCGAATCGCGGCTCCGTTACCTACAAGGTCTGTCAGATTCGTTGCATTTACTGCCCGGCTCCCGACCCATAACGTCGTGGTACGGCAGACGCATCGTCTCTGTAGGGCAACTGCCGTTGTGGGATCAGTGTTGTCGCAAGGTCGTGAATGACCTGGCGATTGCTCACTGACGAAAACAACAAACAAGGATCGGGATTGTTATGCGCCATACCACCGTTCTATCCGCGATATTTGGCACCAGCCTGCTGGCTGTGGCCTCGATGGGCCAGGCTGCCGAGAAAAAGAGCCTGGTGTTTTGCTCCGAAGGCAGCCCGGCGGGCTTCGACACCGCGCAATACACGACGGCCACCGATAACGACGCCGCCGAGCCTATCTACAACCGCTTGGCCGAGTTTGAAAAAGGCGCGACCAATGTCGTACCGGGCCTGGCAACCCGTTGGGATATTTCCGAAGACGGCCTGACCTATACCTTCCACCTGCGTGAAGGGGTGAAATTCCACGGCAACAAGGACTTCAAGCCGACGCGCGACTTCAACGCCGACGACGTGCTGTTCACCTTCAATCGCATGCTTGACCCCGAACACCCGTTCCGCAAGGCCTACCCCACCGAGTTTCCGTACTTCAACGGGATGAGCCTGAACAAGAATATCGCCAAGGTCGAGAAAACCGACCCGCACACCGTGGTGATAACCCTGAACACGGTCGACGCCGCGTTTATCCAGAACATCGCCATGAGCTTCGCCTCGATCCTGTCGGCTGAATACGCCGACCACTTGCTCAAGGTCGGCAAGCCCAGCGACATCAACCAGAAGCCGATCGGCACCGGGCCGTTCGTGTTCCAGCGCTACCAGAAAGACTCGCAGATTCGCTACACCGGCAACAAACAGTACTGGGACCCGAGCCGCGTGAAGCTCGACCAGCTGATTTTTGCGATCAACACCGACGCCTCGGTACGGGTACAAAAACTCAAGGCCGGCGAATGCCAGATCACCCTGCACCCGCGCCCGGCCGACGTCGAAGCCCTGAAGGCCGACCCGAACCTGCAACTGCTGACCAAGCCAGGCTTTAACCTCGGCTACATCGCCTATAACGTGCGGCACAAGCCCTTCGACCAGCTCGAAGTGCGCCAGGCCCTGGACATGGCGGTGAACAAGCAGAGCATCCTCAACGCCGTGTACCAGGGCGCGGGGCAACTGGCGGTCAACGCCATGCCGCCGACCCAGTGGTCTTACGACGACACCATCAAGGACGCCGCCTACAACCCGGAAAAAGCCAAGGAACTGCTCAAGGCTGCCGGCGTGAAGGAAGGTACCGAGATCACCCTGTGGGCGATGCCGGTACAACGGCCGTACAACCCCAACGCCAAGCTGATGGCCGAAATGCTGCAAAGCGATTGGGCGAAGATTGGTCTCAAGGTGAAGATCGTCAGCTATGAATGGGGCGAGTACATCAAGCGCACCAAGAATGGCGAGCATGACATCAGCCTGATCGGCTGGACCGGCGACAACGGTGACCCGGACAACTGGCTGGGCACCCTCTACAGCTGCGACGCCATCGGCGGGAACAACTACTCCATGTGGTGTGACCCGGCGTACGACAAGCTGATCAAGCAAGCCAAGGTCGTCACCGACCGCGAACAAAGGACTGTTCTATACAAACAGGCGCAGCAACTGCTCAAGCAGCAGGTGCCGATCACGCCAGTCGCCCACTCGACGGTCAACCAGCCGTTAAGCGCCAAAGTCGAAGGTTTCAAAGTGAGCCCCTTCGGCCGCAACGTGTTCTCGGGCGTCAGCATCAACCCATAAAAAGATAACCGGATTGCGCAGGGCGAGCATTCGCCTTGCTGCAAACGTGCAGCCTTATTTCGGGTTTTACCCATGGGCAAACGTTTGCAAAGGCTTGAACGAGTTACACACCCAATAGCCGGTTCACCTAAAAAGACCGGCATTAAAAAGAGAACCAAAGGAGCTTCACCCATGAAACTGAGCAGCACCGCGCTACTGGCCCTGGCCATCAGCAGCATCACGGCTAACGCCTACGCTGATCCTGCAAGCCAGGACTTCGTTCCAACCACACTGGCCGGCACCAGCGCCCAAAGCGAGGCCAAAGGCTTTATCGATGGCGCAAGCCTGGGCGGTACAACCCGCAACTGGTTCTCCAACGAACAACGCTTCCGTGGCAGCAAGTTCACTTACCAGAAGCACGGCGAAGCCCGTACTGACAACTACCGTACCAACTGGGTGCAAGGCACCATCCTCAACGCTACCTCGGGTTTCACCCAAGGCACCGTTGGCGTGAGCACTGAAGTGGCGGTCTACAACGCTCTGGTCCTGGACCGCAGCAAGCGCGACATCAAGGGCGGCTCCAACCGTACCCTGGCCGACTCCGACGGCGACGCTGTAGACCAGTGGAGCAAACTGGGCCTGGCCAACGTCAAGTTCCGTGTCTCGAACACCACCTTGACCGCCGGTCGCCAGAACTTCAGCAGCGGCATCATCGACACCATCGGTAACCGTGCGCTGCCTTCGAGCTTCGAAGGTGTGAGCTTCAACAGCGAAGAGTTCAGCAACCTGTCCTTCCAGGGCGGCGTGTTCGACCGCGTTTCGCCACGGACCGAGCAGAGCCTGTCGAAATTCCGTACCGAATACGGCAACGGCCGCCAGGAAACCGACAAGGTCAACACCCTGGGCGTCAACTACCAGCCGTTCAAGAGCCTGAAGACCAGCCTGTTCGCCGCTAACGTGGAAGACTTCTGGAACCAGTACTACTTCGGTGCTACCCACGAACTGGGTGACAGCCAGACCCTGTCCCTGACCACGGGCCTGAACTACTACAAGACCGTCGACGAAGGCAAAAAGTTGATGGGCAAGATCGACAACGACACCTACTCGCTGTCGTTCGGCCTGACCCACCAGGCTCACAGCCTGACCTTCTCCTACCAGGCCGTGAACGGCGACGAGTACTTCGACTACCTGCACGAAACCAACGGCATCTACCTGGCCAACTCCCTGACGTCCGACTTCAACGGTCCGAACGAGAAGTCCTTCCAGATCGCCTACGGCATCAACATGGCCGAATACGGCGTGCCGGGCCTGAAGTTCAACGTCTACTCGGCACGTGGCTGGGGTATCGACGGTACTCACTACACCGGCGACGGCGGCCGCGCTGGCTTTGCCTACAACGGCATTCAGGCCCAGGACGGCGAGAAGCACCAGGAATACGGTGTAGGCGCGGCTTACGCGATCCAGAGCGGCGCACTCAAGGCCACCACCATTCGTGGTACCTACGTGACTCACCGTGCCAGCGCCAACCAGGCTGACGGCAACCTGCGTGAGTTCCGCCTGGTGACCACCATCCCGTTCAACATTCTTTAATCAGCGCCAGGTCGGCGGCGGGCTCAGGACGGGCCCGCCGCCTACGCTTGTCTGGTCCAATCGATTGCAGAGGGCTCTTAGATGAAAATGCTCCCGTTACAAGCCGCCATTGCCGCTGCGCTGTTGAGCGTTGCTGTCGGCATCTCGGCCAAACCGTTGGTCGTCTGCACCGAAGCCAGCCCGGAAGGCTTCGATCCGGTCCTGTACACCACGGCTGTCACCGCCGACGCCGCGGCCGAAACCATCTTCAACCGCCTGGTGGACTTCAAGCCCGGCACCACCGAAGTGATCCCGGCGCTGGCCAAAGACCTGCCCGAGATCAGCGCCGATGGCCTGACCTACACCTTTCACCTGCGTGACGACATCAAGTTCCACACCACCGACTACTTCAAACCCACGCGCAACATGAACGCCGACGACGTGCTTTGGAGTTTCCAGCGCCAGCTGGACCCGAATCACCCGTGGCACAACAAGTCCAACGTGGGCTACCCATACTTTGAAAGCATGGGCTTCAAGGAACTGCTCAAGAGCGTAGAGAAGACCGATGACCACACCGTGGTCTTCACCCTGACCCGCCCTGAAGCACCGTTCCTGGCCGACCTGGCCATGGCGTTTTCCTCGATTCACTCCGCCGAATACGCCGACCAGCTGCTCAAGTCCGGCAAGACCGATGACCTGAACGCCAAGCCCATCGGCACCGGCCCGTTCATCTTCACCCGCTACGCCAAAGACGCCCAAGTGCGCTTCAAGGCCAACCCGGACTACTTCCGTGGCAAGCCGCCGGCTGACCCGCTGATCCTGGCCATCACCACCGACAACAACGTGCGCCTGCAAAAGCTCAAGGCCAACGAATGCCAGATCGCGCTGTATCCGAAACCGGATGACGTGCCGAGCATGAAGGCCGACCCGAACCTGAAGGTGGCGGAACTGGCGGCGATGACCACCGCCTACACCGCCATGAACACCACCCACAAGTACATGAGCGACGCGCGGGTGCGTCACGCGATCAACATCGCGTTCGACAAGAAGGGCTACAACGAATCCCTGTACGGCAAAGGCAACGCGGTCGACGCCACCGGCCCGTACCCGCCGACCCTGCTGGGTTTCAGCGACAAGCTGAAAAACCCGCCTCGCGACCTCGACAAGGCCCGCGCCCTGCTCAAGGAAGCCGGCGTACCGGAAGGCACCGAGTTCACCCTGTTCACCCGCAACGGCGGCGGCCCGACCAACCCCAACCCGATGCTCGGCGCCCAGCGCATGCAGGCGGATCTGGCGCAGATCGGCCTGAAAGTGAACATCAAGGTCATGGAATGGGGCGAAATGCTCAAGCGCGCCAAGAATGGCGAACATGACATGGTCTCCGCCGGCTGGGCGGGGGATAACGGGGACCCGGATAACTTCCTCACCCCGAACTTGAGTTGCGATGCAGCGAAAAAACGGCGAAAACTACGCCCGCTGGTGTAACAAGGAGTTTCAAGACTTGATCGACAAGGCGCGCGCCATCGCTGAACCCACCCAGCGCGCTGCACTCTATGAACAAGCAATGGACGTTTTCGACAAGGACCAACCATGGATTCCCATGGCTTACCCGAAAATGTTCACCGCCATGCGTAAAAACGTCGAGGGTTATACCCAAAGCCCTCTGACCACAAATAACTTCGCCACCACCCAGGTGAAGTAGATAAGAGACGCTCGGCACCGTCGACATTGACGGTGCCGAACCTGCCTAACCGGCTGATTGAGGTACACAACAAGATGTTTAGTTTTATTGCCCGCCGATTGGGGTTATTGATCCCCACGTTTTTCGGCATCACCTTGCTGACCTTCGCGTTGATTCGCATGATCCCTGGCGACCCCGTCGAAGTCATGATGGGCGAACGACGAGTCGACCCCGAGATGCACGCTCAGGCAATGGAACGCCTTGGTCTGAATAAAACCGCTCTACGCGCAATACCTGGATTATGTCGGCAAGCTCGCCCACGGCGACCTCGGCGAATCCCTGCGCACCCGTACCAGCGTGTGGACTGAATTCACCGCCCTTTTCCCTGCGACCCTGGAACTGTCCATGGCCGCCCTGTTGTTCGCCGGCATCCTGGGGCTGTTAGCCGGGGTGATCGCGGCCTTGAAGCGAGGATCCCTGTTCGACCATGGGGTGATGGGCATCTCCCTGGCGGGATATTCGATGCCGATCTTCTGGTGGGGCCTGATCCTGATCATGTTCTTTTCCGTCAGCCTGGGCTGGACGCCAGTCTCCGGACGGATCGACCTGCTCTACGACATCGAGCCGCGCACCGGCTTCATGCTGATCGACACCCTGCTGGCCGACGAGCCGGACGCATTCTGGGACGCGCTGCACCACCTGATCCTGCCAGCCATCGTGCTCGGCACCATCCCGCTGGCCGTTATCGCGCGGATGACCCGTTCGTCGATGCTCGAAGTACTGCGCGAAGACTACATCCGCACCGCCAAGGCCAAGGGCCTGTCGCCGGCGCGCGTGGTGTTCGTCCACGGCCTGCGTAACGCCTTGATCCCGGTACTCACCGTGGTCGGCCTGCAAGTCGGCACATTGCTGGCGGGTGCGGTCCTGACCGAAACCATCTTCTCGTGGCCCGGCATCGGCAAATGGCTGATCGAAGCCATTGGCGCACGGGATTATCCCGTGGTGCAAAACGGCATCCTGTTAATCGCCTGCCTGGTGATTCTGGTGAACTTCGTGGTGGATATCCTCTACGGCTTCGCCAACCCACGCATCCGTCACCAGCGCTGAGATCATGACCATGACCACACCTACTCCCGCGGTAGCAGTCGATCAAAGCCTGCTGTACCCGTCCCCGTACAAAGAATTCTGGCAAGCCTTTTCCAAGAACAAGGGCGCCGTTGCCGGCCTGCTGTTCATGTTGCTGGTGGTGTTTTGCGCGCTCTTCGCCCCTTGGGTGGCCCCGCATAACCCGAGCGAGCAATACCGTGACTTCCTGCTGACCCCTCCGGCCTGGCTGGAAGGTGGGCAGATCCAGTTCCTGCTGGGCACCGATGAACTCGGGCGTGACCTGCTGTCGCGCCTGATCCAGGGTTCGCGCCTGTCGTTGCTGATCGGCTTATCGTCGGTGGTGATGTCGCTGATCCCGGGGATCCTGCTGGGCCTGTTCGCCGGTTTCTTCCCGCGCCTGCTCGGCCCGACCATCATGCGCCTGATGGACATCATGCTGGCCCTGCCGTCGCTGCTGCTGGCTGTGGCGATTGTCGCGATCCTCGGCCCTGGCCTGATCAACACCGTGATTGCGATCGCGATCGTGTCGCTGCCGTCCTATGTCCGTCTGACCCGCGCTGCGGTGATGGGCGAACTGAACCGTGACTACGTGACTGCCGCCCGCCTCGCCGGCGCCGGCCTGCCGCGCCTGATGTTCGTCACCGTGCTGCCGAACTGCATGGCGCCGCTGATCGTTCAGGCCACCCTGAGTTTCTCCTCGGCGATTCTCGATGCTGCAGCCCTGGGCTTCCTGGGCCTTGGCGTACAACCGCCAACCCCTGAGTGGGGCACCATGCTGGCCTCGGCCCGCGACTACATCGAACGCGCCTGGTGGGTCGTGAGCCTGCCTGGCTTGACCATTTTGCTCAGCGTGCTGGCAATCAACCTGATGGGCGACGGCCTGCGCGATGCGCTGGACCCGAAACTCAAGAACGCCGCCTGAGGAGATTCCCATGTCACTGCTAGAAATCAAGAATCTCAATGTCCGCTTCGGCGACAAGACCGCCGTGCCGGTGGTCGATGGCCTCGACATCTCCGTCGACAAAGGTGAAGTACTGGCGATCGTTGGCGAGTCGGGTTCGGGTAAATCCGTGACCATGATGGCGCTGATGGGCCTGATCGAGCACCCCGGCATCGTCACTGCCGACGCCCTGAACTTCGACGGCAAGGACATGCTCAAGCTGAGCAACCGCCAGCGCCGGCAGATCGTCGGCAAAGACCTGGCGATGGTCTTCCAGGACCCGATGACCGCCCTGAACCCCAGCTACACCGTGGGTTTCCAGATCGAAGAAGTGCTGCGCCTGCATTTGAAAATGTCCGGCAAGCAAGCGCGCAAGCGTGCCATCGAACTGCTCGAAAAGGTGGAAATCCCGGGCGCAGCCAGCCGTATGGATGCCTACCCGCACCAGCTGTCCGGTGGTATGAGCCAACGTGTGGCCATCGCCATGGCGATTGCCGGCGAGCCGAAACTGCTGATCGCCGATGAACCGACCACCGCCCTCGACGTAACCATCCAGGCCCAGATCATGGACCTGCTGCTGGCCTTGCAGAAAGAGCAGAACATGGGCCTGGTGCTGATCACCCACGACCTCGCGGTAGTGGCCGAAACCGCCCAGCGCGTGTGCGTGATGTATGCCGGCCAGGCCGTGGAAGTCGGCCAGGTGCCGCAGTTGTTCGACATCCCGGCGCACCCGTACAGCGAAGCGTTGCTCAAGGCGATCCCCGAGCACAGCCTGGGCGCCACGCGCCTGGCCACGCTGCCGGGTATCGTTCCCGGCCGTTATGATCGCCCACAGGGTTGCCTGCTGTCGCCGCGGTGCCCGTATGTGCAGGAGTCCTGCCGCGCTCAACGCCCGGGCCTTGACCCGAAAAGCCACAGCCTTGCCCGCTGCTTCTACCCGCTGAATCAGGAGGTGGCGTAATGGCCGTCGTACTTACCGCCCGCGACCTGACCCGTCACTACGAAGTGTCCCGTGGCCTGTTCAAGGGCCATGCCCTGGTGCGCGCACTCAACGGTGTGTCGTTCGAGCTCGAAGCCGGCAAGACCCTCGCGGTCGTGGGCGAGTCCGGTTGCGGCAAATCCACCCTGGCCCGCGCCCTGACCTTGATTGAAGAGCCGTCTTCCGGTTCGCTGAAAATCGCCGGGCAAGAAGTCGCCGGTGCCGACAAGGCCCAGCGCAAGCAACTGCGCAAAGACGTGCAGATGGTGTTCCAGAGCCCTTACGCCTCGCTGAACCCGCGCCAGAAGGTCGGCGACCAACTGGGCGAGCCGCTGCTGATCAACACCAACCTGTCTGCCGCCGAGCGCCGGGAAAAGGTCCAGGCGATGATGAAGCAAGTGGGCCTGCGCCCTGAGCATTATCAGCGCTACCCGCACATGTTCTCCGGCGGCCAGCGCCAGCGGATCGCACTGGCGCGGGCGATGATGCTGCAACCCAAGGTGCTGGTGGCGGATGAACCGACCTCGGCGCTGGACGTATCGATCCAGGCCCAGGTGCTGAACCTGTTCATGGATTTGCAGCAGGAATTCAACACCGCCTACGTGTTCATCTCCCACAACCTCGCGGTGGTGCAGCACGTCGCCGATGACGTGATGGTGATGTACCTCGGCCGCCCGGTGGAAGTGGGCCCGAAGGAAGACATCTATGCGCGCCCGCTGCACCCGTACACCCAGGCGTTGCTGTCGGCGACCCCGACCATTCATCCGGACCCGAACAAACCGAAGATCAAAATCGTCGGCGAGTTGCCCAACCCATTGAACCCGCCGTCTGGCTGCGCCTTCCACAAGCGCTGCCCGTACGCGACCCAGCTGTGCAGTACCGATGAACCGGTGCTGCGACCACTCGACAACCGCCAGGTGGCTTGCCACTACGCGGAGCAATTTGTGGTCTGACGTGCAAAAAAAATGCTCTGGAGGGTGAGTCCAGAGCATTCCAGTGTTCTACAGCCCTGCTTGTCGGATAGCGCATCTGTTCGGCAAGCGGGGCTTTCTTTTGCCTGCGTTACTTATGTATCGCTGTCGCCATCGTTGTAGGTGTCGCTGTCTTCGCCATCATTGTCCGGGTTCTCGGCATCGTCATCGTCCTTGGAACCGCCCTGGTTTTCGTCACCGGGCTCGGATTCACTCTTGGCCAACTGCAAGCCACCCGCCTGCACCGTCTTCGCCGCCACAAACCCCGTGCCATGGCTTTGCACAGCCGTATTGGCCCACGCGGCAGACATGCCCAATGACATCATCACCAGCACTTTGAGCAACAGCACCACACGTTGAAAGATACTCATGGTCGAATTCCGCCCAGTCAGGAGTTGAACTGCGTACGACAGCTGTCCACCGTCGCCTTGCTTCAAACTAGTCCCGAACTGAAGTTTTCGCCAATGAAACAACCTGAATAGCAGCCAAAGAAAAAGGCGAAGCCATCACAGCTTCGCCCTCTCTTATATCGCTAACCCTTAGTGATGCTCACGGGTCGCGCGGAATTTCACATCCGGCCAGCGCTCTTCCATCAGCGCCAGGTTGACCCGGGTCGGGGCCAGGTAGGTCAGGTGACCACCGCCGTCGATCGCCAGGTTTTCCACGGCCTTGATCTTGAACTCTTCCAGCTTCTTCTTATCGCTGCAGTCGATCCAGCGCGCGGAGTACACGGTGATCGGCTCATAGGAGCATTCCACCTTGTATTCCTCTTTCAGGCGACTGGCCACTACATCGAACTGCAGCACACCGACGGCGCCGAGGATGATGTCGTTGCTGCGTTCCGGGAAGAACACCTGGGTGGCACCCTCTTCCGCCAACTGCTGCAAACCTTGGCGCAGTTGCTTGGATTTCAGCGGGTCACGCAGGCGTACGCGGCGGAACAGTTCCGGGGCGAAGTGCGGGATACCGGTGAAGCCCAGCACTTCGCCTTCGGTGAAGGTGTCACCGATCTGGATGGTGCCGTGGTTGTGCAAGCCGATGATGTCGCCGGCATACGCTTCTTCCAGCTGCTCACGCTCGGAGGAGAAGAAGGTCAGGGCGTCGCCGATGCGCACGTCCTTGCCGGTACGCACGTGGCGCATCTTCATGCCTTTTTCGTATTTGCCGGAGCAGATACGCATGAAGGCGATACGGTCGCGGTGCTTGGGGTCCATGTTCGCCTGGATCTTGAACACGAAGCCGGCGAATTTCTCTTCCACAGGCTCCACGGTACGCTCGTTGGCAACCCGGGCCAGCGGCTTGGGGGCCCAATTGACCACGGCATCCAGCACGTGATCGACACCGAAGTTGCCCAGGGCGGTACCGAAGAACACCGGCGTCAGCTGGCCGTCGAGGAATTCCTGCTGGTTGAACTCGTGGCAGGCGCCCTGCACCAGTTCCAGCTGGTCGACAAACCGGTCGTACTCGTCACCCAGGTGGGCGCGGGCTTCGTCGGAGTCAAGCTTCTCGATGATTTTCACATCGGTACGTTCGTGGCCGTGGCCGGCGGTGTACACAATGATGTAGTCGTCGGCCAGGTGGTACACGCCCTTGAAGTCGCGGTAGCAACCAATCGGCCAGGTGATCGGCGCGGCCTTGATCTTCAGGACGGCTTCGATTTCGTCCAGCAGTTCGATCGGGTCGCGGATGTCACGGTCGAGTTTGTTGATAAAGCTGACAATCGGCGTATCCCGCAGGCGGCACACGTCCATCAGCGCGATGGTGCGGGGTTCGACGCCTTTACCGCCGTCGAGGACCATCAGCGCCGAGTCCACCGCCGTCAGGGTGCGGTAGGTGTCTTCGGAGAAGTCTTCGTGGCCCGGGGTGTCGAGCAGGTTGATCATGTGGTCGCGATACGGGAACTGCATGACCGACGTGGTAATGGAAATACCACGCTGCTTTTCCATTTCCATCCAGTCGGAGGTGGCATGGCGGTCGGATTTACGGGATTTCACCGTGCCGGCCACCGCGATCGCCTTGCCCATCAGCAACAGCTTCTCGGTGATGGTGGTTTTACCGGCATCGGGGTGGGAAATAATGGCGAAAGTGCGGCGTTTCGCGACTTCGGCGGCCTGGTGGGTCATGGGAAATCGCCTGGCAGGTGAGTCAAAAAAGGGCGGCGAGTATAGCGCAAACCCGGGGTGACGGACCACCGTTCACCCCATTGGGGGTGGCTAATTGCTGCCAAGTATGGAACCTTTTAAAAGGTAGAGACGTCCACTCCCCTGCTATCGCACTCGTAACAGGGGCTGAAAAATCAGCAAGTTAGCCTGACGAGGCTGCGCTCATGGCTCGACCGCATACCGCGTTGCCGGTAGGGGCGAGCTGCTATTCGCGACCACATTCGCCGACAGCCAGGAATGGCATTGCCGCTCGGAAATGTGTTCGCCGACAAAAGAAAAAAGGAGTCCGCCTGTGGCTATTCGCTATGGCAAAGGGCTGATAGGAGGAGCGGTTGTCGTCGCTCTCCTGGCCCTGCTGGTCCACTGGATCGGCATCAACACGATCGAACTGTACCGCGACGATTTGTTGTTTTACCTGCAAGCTCACTTGATCCTCGTCCTTGTTTCGATGCTGGCCGCCCTGATCGTAGGGATTCCCGCCGGTATCCTGCTGAGCCGACCCAACATGGTCGGGCGCGCAGAACGCTTCATGCAGATCTTCAACATCGGCAATACCGTCCCTCCCCTGGCCGTACTGGCCATCGCCCTCGGTGTCCTTGGCATCGGCAGCGGCCCCGCGATCTTCGCGCTGTTCCTCGCCTCGTTGCTGCCCATCGTGCGCAACACCTATGAAGGCCTGAAAAACGTTCAAGGTTCCCTGAAAGAAGCCGCCGTCGGCATCGGCATGACGCCGCGCCAGGTGCTGTTTCGCGTGGAATTGCCCAACGCCGTGCCGATCATCATCGGCGGTGTGCGCGTGGCCCTGGCGATCAACGTCGGTACCGCGCCCCTGGCGTTCCTGATTGGCGCCAACAGCCTGGGCAGCCTGATCTTCCCCGGCATCGCCCTGAACAATCAGCCGCAACTGCTGCTCGGCGCCGCATGCACCGCGCTGCTGGCCTTGCTGCTCGACGGTCTGGTGACCATGGCCAGCCGCCTTTGGCTGGAACGCGGGTTGCGTCCGTCTTAAGGCTTTGGCCCCGTCTTGGGCCCGAAACAGGAATTCACATGAAAAAACTGACATTGATATTGAGCTGCGTCCTGCTGTTCGCAGGGTTTGCGCAAGCCGCTGAAAAACCGGTCATCCGCATCGGTGCCCGGGTGTTCACTGAACAGACCCTGCTCGCCGAAATCACCTCCCAGTACCTGCGCACCAAGGGTTACGACACCCGTGTGACCGGCGGCCTGGGCAGCAACCTGGCACGCAGTGCCCAGGAAAGCGGGCAACTGGACCTGATCTGGGAATACACCGGCGTGTCGCTGGTGGCCTACAACCACGTCGACGAGAAGCTCGACAGCGAACAGTCCTACGCCCGAGTGAAAGAACTCGACGCGAAAAAAGGCCTGGTCTGGCTCTCCCCGTCGAAATTCAGCAACACCTACGCCCTGGCCCTGCCAGAGAACGTGGCCAAGGAATTCCCGCAGATCAACAGCATCAGCGACCTGACCGCGGCACTGGCCGAGAAAACCAAGGAAAACCGCCTGGTGGCCCTGGACACCGAGTTCGCCAACCGTTCCGACGGCATGGCCGGCATGGTCAAGCTGTACGACATGAACCTGACCCGCAAGAACACCCGGCAGATGGACGCCGGCCTGGTGTACACCGCGCTGCGTAATGGCCAGGTGTTTGCCGGCTTGGTCTACACCACCGACGGTCGCCTGAACGCCTTCAAATTGAAGCTGCTGGAAGACGACAAGCATTACTTCCCGGACTACACCGCCGCGCCGGTGGTGCGTCAGGTTTACCTCGATGCCCATCCGCAACTGGCCGCTGATCTCAAGCCACTGGCTGCGCTGTTCGACGACGAAACCATGCGCCAGCTGAATGCGAGGGTCGACGTCGACCATGAAAGCCCGTCCGCCGTGGCCGCAGATTTCCTGCGCCAGCATCCGATCAACTAAGAGGAGAAGACATGGAATTCCTGAACGCCTTTTCCCATCTTGATTGGGCCCAAGTCCTGCACCTGACCTGGCAGCACATCACCCTGGTCGGCATTGCAGTGATCCTCGCAATCGTCGTCGGCGTGCCCCTGGGTGTGCTGATGACCCGCTTCCCGACGCTCGCCGGCCCATTGCAAGCCAGTGCCACGGTGTTGCTGACCGTGCCGTCGATTGCGCTGTTCGGCCTGCTGCTGCCGTTCTACTCCAAGTTCGGCCAGGGCCTGGGGCCGATGCCGGCGATCACCGCCGTGTTCCTCTATTCCCTGTTGCCCATCATGCGTAACACCTACCTCGCCCTCACCGGCGTTGAGCCGGGCATTCGCGAGGCCGCCAAAGGCATCGGCATGACCTTCGGCCAGCGCTTGCGCATGGTCGAGCTGCCGATTGCCGTACCGGTGATCCTCGCCGGTGTGCGCACCGCCGTCGTCATGAACATTGGTGTGATGACCATCGCCGCCACCATCGGCGCCGGTGGCCTGGGTGTACTTATTCTGGCTTCCATCAGCCGCAGCGACATGTCGATGCTGATCGTTGGCGCCGTGCTGGTCAGTCTCCTGGCCATCTTCGCCGACCTGCTTCTGCAATGGCTGCAACGCACGCTGACTCCAAAAGGACTGCTCAAATGATCGAACTTCAAAACCTGACCAAGACCTTCCAAAGCAACGGCAAGACCATCACCGCCGTTGATTCCGTAAGCCTGACCGTCAACGAAGGCGAAATTTGCGTATTCCTCGGCCCCTCGGGCTGCGGCAAGAGCACCACGCTGAAGATGATCAACCGCCTGATCAAGCCGACCTCCGGCAAGATCCTGATCAACGGCGAAGACACCACCGACCTCGACGAAGTGACCCTGCGTCGCAACATCGGCTACGTGATCCAGCAGATCGGTCTGTTCCCGAACATGACCATCGAAGAGAACATCGTGGTGGTGCCCAAGCTGCTGGGCTGGGACAAGCAGAAATGCCACGACCGCGCCCGCGAGTTGATGAGCATGATCAAGCTCGAACCCAAGCAGTACCTGCATCGCTACCCGCGTGAGCTGTCCGGCGGCCAGCAACAGCGGATCGGCGTGATCCGCGCCCTGGCGGCGGATGCACCGTTGCTGCTGATGGATGAGCCGTTCGGCGCGGTCGACCCGATCAACCGCGAGATGATCCAGAACGAGTTTTTCGAGATGCAGCGCGCGCTGAACAAGACCGTGATCATGGTCAGCCACGACATCGACGAAGCCATCAAGCTGGGTGACAAGATCGCGATCTTCCGCGCCGGCAAGCTGCTGCAGATCGACCACCCGGACACCCTGCTGGCCCACCCTGCCGACGAGTTCGTCAGCAACTTCGTTGGCCAGGACAGCACCCTCAAGCGCCTGCTGCTGGTGAAGGCTGAAGATGCGGCGGACAACGCGCCGTCGGTCAGCCCGGAAACCCCGGTGGCGGATGCCCTGGAGCAGATGGATGAGCTGGACCGTCGCTACGTGGTGGTCACCGATGCCGAGAACAAGGCGCTGGGTTATGTGCGACGTCGCGACCTGCATCGTCAGACCGGTACCTGCGGCCAATACCTGCGGGAATTCAACGCCACGGCGGCGTATGACGAGCATTTGCGCATCCTGCTGTCGCGGATGTACGAGTTCAACCGCTCGTGGTTGCCGGTGATGGATGCGGAGCGGGTGTTCCTCGGGGAAGTGACCCAGGAGTCGATTGCCGAGTACCTGAGTTCCGGCAAGTCCCGTGGGGGCAAGACCAGCATTGTGTCGCCTGCCGAGACAGCACTGGCCTGACCTGACACACAGCGGTCAAAAATGTGGGAGCGGGCTTGCTCGCGAAGGCGGAGTGTCAGTCACCGGATGCATTGGCTGATACACCGCCTTCGCGAGCAAGCCCGCTCCCACATTGGATCTTCACTGTACCTGCAACACTTCAAATTGCCCCTACCGGGGAACATCAATCCGTCATACCGGTCGGTTACATAAGTAGCTGCACACGGCCGCACGACGAACGCGTGCAAAAACGCGACATTTTTAGTTGATCTATAGCCCCTCACGTCCTAAAGTTCGCGCCGAACGTCCATGCTGGAAACGATCCATCCGGCTCAAGTACTGACGACGAGACAGCAAGGCCAAGGGAAGCGGTTGATCCCATGGCCTTTTTGCTTTCGGCGACATGCCTTGGGAAGTAGGCGAACCAAAGTGGGGATACGGAGGACGTTCATTTGCACCCATTGATCAATCTAGTTTGCCAGTAGGAGTTCCCAGCATGTCGATCCAGGTCGAAGACTATTTCGCGCGCGCCACTTTTGACAAAATGAAGGCGTTCGCCGACACCCAGGAAACCCCGTTCGTGGTGATCGACACCGCGATGATCAGCCAGGCCTACGATGACCTGCGCGCCGGTTTCGAATTCGCCAAGGTGTATTACGCCGTCAAGGCCAACCCGGCCGTCGAGATCATCGACCTGCTCAAGGACAAGGGTTCGAGCTTCGACATCGCGTCGATCTACGAGCTGGACAAGGTCATGGACCGCGGCGTCAGCCCCGACCGTATCAGCTACGGCAACACCATCAAGAAATCCAAGGACATCCGCTACTTCTACGAGAAGGGCGTGCGCCTGTTCTCCACCGACTCCGAAGCCGACCTGCGCAATATCGCCAAGGCCGCCCCGGGTTCGAAAGTGTATGTACGTATCCTCACCGAAGGCTCGACCACCGCCGACTGGCCGCTGTCGCGCAAATTCGGCTGCCAGACCGACATGGCCATGGACCTGCTGATTCTCGCTCGCGACCTGGGCCTGGTGCCTTACGGCATCTCCTTCCACGTCGGCTCGCAGCAGCGTGACATCAGCGTGTGGGACGCGGCGATCGCCAAGGTCAAAGTGATCTTCGAGCGCCTGAAGGAAGAAGACGGCATCCACCTGAAGCTGATCAACATGGGCGGCGGCTTCCCGGCCAACTACATCACCCGCACCAACAGCCTGGAAACCTACGCCGAGGAAATCATCCGCTTCCTCAAGGAAGACTTCGGTGACGATCTGCCGGAAATCATCCTGGAGCCGGGCCGTTCGTTGATCGCCAACGCCGGGATCCTGGTCAGCGAAGTGGTACTGGTTGCGCGTAAATCCCGCACCGCCGTCGAGCGTTGGGTCTACACCGACGTGGGCAAATTCTCCGGCCTGATCGAAACCATGGACGAAGCCATCAAGTTCCCGATCTGGACCGAGAAGAAAGGCGAGATGGAAGAAGTGGTCATCGCCGGCCCGACCTGCGACAGCGCCGACATCATGTACGAGAACTACAAGTACGGCCTGCCGCTGAACCTGGCGATTGGTGACCGGATGTACTGGTTGTCCACCGGTGCGTACACCACCAGCTACAGCGCAGTTGAATTCAATGGCTTCCCGCCATTGAAATCGTTCTACCTGTAAACGCACGCCCTGATCGTTCCCACGCTCTGCGTGGGAACGCATCCGGTGACGCTCTGCGTCACGCCATTAGAGCGGACGCAGGGCATCCAGGGCGGCATTTCCACGCAGCGCGTGGGAGCGATCAAGCTCAATCGCATGCTCTTGATAGATCTCGGCCATTGCCCGTATCTGCGGATCATTGGCGGCACACAACGCCTTGTGCGCCACCCGCAAGAACTTCAAATTCCCGCCCGCCAGTGCCTTGCGCAACCATTCCAGTGCCGTTTCTATCTCGCCCCGGTCCGCCAACACCGCCGCATAACTGAACTGCCCGCGAAAATCCCCGCCTTCTGCTGACTGGCGATACCACGCCACCGCCGCCTCCAGATCCCTCGGGCAGTACTGCCCTTCTTCCAGATAACGCCCCAGCAGGTTCATCGACTTGGCATGGCCCAGTTCCGCCGCCTGTCGATAACACGCCAGCGCCTGGGCTTGATCCTCGGCAACCCCGCGCCCGGTCGCCAGCAGGTTGGCGTAGTTGTACAAGCCCCAATCCAGCCCGGCCTCGGCCGCCCGACGATATTCCCGGGCCGCCGCCACGGCATCCGCCTCGCAACCCCAGCCATGCTCCAGGCAACGCCCGAGCATATTGCGCGCCATCAAATGCCCGCCCTGGGCGGCGATGCGGAACCAGCGCATTGCCAGTGCTTCATCGCGCTCGATGCCGCGCCCTTCCAGCAGGATTTGCCCGAGCAGCGCCTGGGCATCCACCACGCCCTCTTTCGCGGCGATCAAAATCGCCTGGGCGGCGCGCACCGGGGAGTCGTCGAGCATGCTCTGCAATTGCTCAACGTTGAGTACTTCTTCACGGCGCAATAAAAAGCCCACGCTCAGACCTCAACCCAGCGGCGCAGCAGGTTGTGATAGGTGCCGGTGAGCTGGATCAGCGCGGGGTGGTCGGGCACGTCGCGGCTCAGTTGCTGGATCGCCCCGTCCATCTCGAACAGCAAGGTGCGCTGGCTGTCTTCGCGCACCAGGCTTTGGGTCCAGAAAAACGAGGCGTAGCGCGCGCCGCGGGTCACGGCGTTGACCTTGTGCAGGCTGGAGCCGGGGTACAGCACCATGTCGCCCGCCGGCAACTTGACCCGCTGCAGGCCGAAGGTGTCCTGGATTTCCAGCTCGCCGCCGTCGTAGTCGTCGGGGTCGCTGAAAAATACGGTGGAGGAAAGGTCAGTGCGCACCCGCTCGTGGCTGCCCTTGGACTGGCGCACGGCGTTGTCGATATGGAAGTCGAAACTGCCGCCGGCGGTGTAACAGTTGAGCAATGGCGGGAAGACCTTGTGCGGTAACGCCGCCGACATGAACAGCGGATTTTTCCACAAGCGATCGAGGATAGCCGCGCCGATTTCCTTTGCCAGCGGGTGGCCTTCCGGCAGTTGCAGGTTGTGTTTGGCCTTGGCCGATTGGTGCCCGGCAGTGATTTTGCCGTCGGCCCACTCGGTGTGCGCCAGGGCTTCGCGGATGCGCAGCACTTCCTCGCGAGAGAACAGGCCGGGAATGTGCAGCAACATGGAGGCATTACCTGAAAACAGTGAGACGCCAATGGTAGTGATTCTTATTGACTGTGTACAACCCTACTCCCGCCCAAAGGACGAACGAGATCGTCAAAACCGTAAGCAAAAAGTGTAAAGAACGTAAATTCAGTGCGAATAGTAATGTATCGCAATTGATATGAAGTCTTGTTCTCCCTATATTCCGCGGCCTCACCTCCTTGGGGAAAGGACACACTCATGCCGCGCACTTCGATAAAAACACCTGCCAGTTCACCACGTTTGCTGGCCTCGGCCATCGGCGTTGCCATCAGCGCCAGCTCTGCCGCCCAAATGGCGCAAGCTGCTGAAGACATCGAGCAGAAAGGCGAGCGCAACAGCATTTCCCTGGGAGCCACCAGCATCACCGGCCAGGAACAGGACAGCACGTCCTACCAGGTCGAAAAAGCCTCCTCGCAGAAGTACACCGCGCCGCTGGTAGATACTCCGCGCTCGGTCACCGTGGTGCCGCAGCAAGTGCTCAAGGACACCGCCGCCACTTCGTTGCAGGACGCCTTGCGCACCGTGCCGGGGATTACCTTCGGCGCCGGTGAAGGCGGCAACCCGCAGGGCGACCGTCCGTTCATTCGCGGCTTCGACGCCCAGGGCGATACCTACCTCGACGGCGTGCGCGACACGGGCGGCCAGAGCCGCGAGATCTTCGACATCGAATCCATCGAAGTCAGCAAAGGCCCCAACTCGTCATTCGGCGGCCGCGGCTCGGCCGGCGGCAGTCTCAACCTGGTGAGCAAGACGCCACAGGCGCGGGACTTCACCAACGGTGGCTTCACCTACGGCTCCGACCAGACCCGCCGCTATGTGCTCGACGTCAACCGTCAGTTCCTCGACAGCGCGGCCTTCCGCCTGAACCTGATGAGCCACGAACAGAACGTCGCCGGGCGTGATGCCGTCAACTACGACCGCTGGGGCGTGGCGCCGTCGCTGACCTTCGGCCTGGGCACTCCGACCCGAGTCAACTTCAGCTACTACCACATGGAAAGCAACGACCTGCCGGATTCGGGCATTCCGTATGGCTACAGCAACAGCGGCGCAAGAGCCGCCCACGTGCATGACAAGCCAACCGACGGCGGCGACAGCAACAACTTCTACGGCCTCAAGGATCGCGACTTCCGCAAGACCCGCGCCGACATCAGCACGTTCTCCATCGAGCACGACCTGAACGACAACATGACGCTGAAAAACACCCTGCGCCACGGCAACACCGGCCAGGACTATATCGTCACCCAACCCGACGACAGCCAGCACAACGTCAACCAGTTCGGCACCGTGTGGCGCCGCGCGAACACCCGCGTGTCCACCACCGAGACCACCACCAACCAGACCGATCTGTTTGGCAGCTTCCAGGCGCTGGGCTTCAAGAACACCTACTCCACCGGGCTGGAATTCACCGGCGAAGAAACCCGCTACAGCGGCTACACCGTCAGCCCGAACAGCAACCCCGGTTGCCCGGCGCCCGGCAAAGGCGGCCAGTGCACCTCGCTGGCCAACCCGAACCCGGACGATGCCTGGACCGGCAGCATTGCGCGCAACTACAACGGCACCAACACCAAGGCCACCAGCCGTGCCGCCTATGTGTTCGACACCATCGAGCTGGACCCGAAATGGCTGCTGAACGTCGGCCTGCGCTACGACACCTTCGACACCGTGGCCAACACCAATGCGGTGCCGACCGCCACCGTCAAGGCCCGCAGCAAGATCAAGAACGACAGCCAGTTCTTCAACTGGCAGGCGGGCCTGGTCTGGAAGCCGGTTGAAAACGGCAGCATCTATGCCTCCTACGCCACCTCGGCCTCACCGGCCGGCGGCCTGGTAGGTGAAGGCGCCGACGGCAACCCGCTGTCTGCCGGCGCCGCCACCAGCGACCTGAAACCGGAAGAGACCGTCAACTACGAGCTGGGCACCAAGTGGGACATGTTCCACGACCGCCTGTCCCTGACCGCCGCGGTGTTCCGCACCGAGAAGAAAAACACGCGGATCCTGGTGGACGCGCTGACCTATGAAAACGGTGGCGAATCCCGCGTCGACGGCCTGGAGCTTTCCGCCAGCGGCAAGCTGACCGATCAATGGCAAGTGTTCGCCGGCTACAGCTACCTGAAAAGCGAACTGGTGGACCCGGGCCTGAACGGTCGTAACGGTGTCGTCAGTGCCGGCTCGAACAAAGGCAACCAGATGCCCAACACGCCGAAGAACACCTTCAGCCTGTGGACGACGTATGACGTGACACCGAAGCTCACCATCGGCGGCGGCGCGTTCTATGTCGACGAGGTCTACGGCGATGCGGGCAACACCGTCTACGTGCCGTCCTACACCCGCTACGACGCCATGGCCAGCTACAAGCTGACCAAGAACGTCGACCTGCAGTTGAACGTGCAGAACCTCACCGACAAGACCTACTACGACAAGGCCTATGCCTCGCATTTTGCCAACCAGGCAGCCGGTCGTACGGCCCTGCTGACCACCAGTTTCCATTTCTAAACCGATACAAATGACTGCACGAAACCCCACGCATCGGATGCGTGGGGTTTTTGCGTGTAAAAAAGAATGTTTCTCGACAACTCGCGGCATAATGCGCGCCGTGAAACACCTAACCTGATGACGAGGCCGTACGACGTGTTGAAGAAAACCCTGTTCCAGTTGCATTGGTTCTTCGGCATTACCGCCGGGCTGGTGTTGGCCTTGATGGGGATCACCGGCGCAACGGTGTCGTTCCAGGATGAAATCATCGAGTCGCTGAACCCGACGGTGTTGACGGTGGAAAAGCGTCCGGCCGGGGTACTGCCGCCCGCTGAACTGGTGCACCTGCTGGAAGCCCGCGAAGGCAAAGTCGTGTCGATGCTCACGGTGCAGCCCGACAGCACCAACGCGGCCAAGGTCTGGTTCACCCCACCGCCCGGTGAGCGCCGCGGGCAGATGCGCTACTTCGACCCGTACACCGGCGACTACCTGGGCGATGCCGTCGGCCAGGAATTCTTCGGCTTCGTGCTGCAACTGCACCGCTTCCTCGCCATCGGCGACACCGGCCGGCAAATCACCGGCGCCTGCACGCTGATCCTGGTGTTCTTCTGCCTCTCGGGCCTGTACCTGCGCTGGCCGCGCCAGGTGGCAAGCTGGCGTGCATGGCTGGCGGTGGACTGGCGCAAGAAAGGCCGCAGTTTCAACTGGGACCTGCACTCGGTATTCGGCACCTGGTGCCTGCTGTTCTATCTTCTGGCGGCACTCACCGGACTGTTCTGGTCCTACGAGTGGTACAGCAACGGCATGACCAGACTGCTGTCCGACGCGCCGCAGAACGAACGCGTACGCAAGCGCGGCCCGGCCCCCGAAGGGCCTGCGCCGGTGGCCAATTACGCCGCGATCTGGAGCAGCATCTACAGCAACGCCGGCCCCGGCTTGAGCGGCTACAACATCCGCATGCCCGCGGTCGCCGGCCAACCCGCCACCGTCTACTACCTGCTGAAGACCTCGCCCCACGACCGCGCACTGAACCAGATCAACCTCGACCCGGCCACCGGTGAAGTCAAATCCCATGACACCTACGCCGGCAAAAGCTTCAAGGCGCAGATCCTGACCAGTATCTATGCGCTGCACACCGGCAGCTACTTCGGCCTGCCCGGCCGGATCATCCTGACGTTCAGCGCGCTGCTGATGCCGCTGTTCTTCATCACCGGCTGGCTGCTGTATCTGGACCGCCGCCGCAAGAAACGCCAGGTGCGCGATGCCCGCAAAGGCCTGACCGGCAACCACAGCGACGCGCCGGCCTGGCTGATCGGCTTTGCCAGCCAGAGCGGCTTTGCCGAGCAACTGGCCTGGCAGACCGCCGGGCAGTTGCAGGCCGCCGGCGTGCCAGTGAACGTGCAGTCGCTGGGCAGCGTCAGCGAAGAGGATTTGCGCCAATCGAGCCATGCGCTGTTCGTGGTCAGCACCTTCGGCGACGGCGAGGCACCGGACAGCGCCCGCGGTTTCGAGCGCAGCGTGCTCGGCCAGGACCTGTCCCTCAAGGGCCTGAACTACTCGGTGTTGGCCCTGGGTGATCGCCAGTACCAACACTTCTGCGGCTTCGCCCGGCGCCTGCATTTCTGGCTGACCAACCAAGGCGGCAACCCGCTGTTCGCCCCGGTGGAAGTCGACAGCGGCGACACCGATGCATTGCTGCACTGGCAACAACAACTGGGCCAACTGACCGGCCATGCACCCGCTGCGGCATGGGCCAGCGCGACCTATGAAAACTGGACCCTGAAGCAACGCACCCTGCTCAACCCGCACAGCAGCGGCTCCGGCGTCTATTTGCTCGGGCTCACCCCGCCAGCCCCCCGGGACTGGCTGGCCGGCGACCTGGTGGAAGTGCTGCCACGCAATTGCCCATGGGCCATCGAACACTTCCTGGAAGGCCTGGGACTGGCCGGCAGCGAAGGTGTGGTAGTCGACGGCCTTGCACACACCCTCGACCAGGCCCTGGCCGGCCGCCAACTGCCGGACAATCGCGCACACCTGGTGGGCCTGCATGCCCAGGCGCTGGTCAATGCACTGGTGCCGCTGGGCATGCGCGAATACTCCATCGCCTCGATTGCCAGCGACGGTGTGCTGGAGCTGATCGTGCGCCAGGAGCGTCACCCCGATGGCAGCGTGGGCGTGGGTTCCGGCTGGTTGACCGAACATGCACCGCTGGGTTCGACCATCAGCCTGCGAGTGCGGCGCAACAGTGGTTTCCATCTGCCGACCGAGCCGCTCCCGATGATACTGCTGGGCAACGGCACCGGCCTTGCCGGGTTGCGCAGCCTGCTCAAGGCGCGGGTTGCCGACGGCCAGCAGCGCAACTGGCTGCTGTTTGGCGAACGCAATATCGCCCATGACTACCACTGCCAGGACGAGCTGCAAGGCTGGCTGGCCAGCGGTGACCTGGCGCTACTGGACCTGGCGTTTTCCCGGGACCAGGCAGAGAAAATCTACGTGCAGGATCGCCTGCGCGAATCAGCGGATGTGCTGCGTAAATGGGTGGCCGATGGCGCCGCGATTTACGTCTGCGGCAGTTTGCAGGGGATGGCGGCGGGTGTGGATCAGGTGCTGCACGATGTGCTGGGCAGCGAAGCCGTCGAACGCTTGATCGAGCAGGGCCGCTATCGCCGGGATGTTTACTGACCCCCTGAAGATACACCGATCAAAATGTGGGAGCGGGCTTGCTCGCGAAGGCAGTGGATCAGTCCATACATCTGTTGACTGACACACCGCCTTCGCGAGCAAGCCCGCTCCCACATTGGATCTTCTTCAGTAGGTAGATTGCATTGCAATCACACTGGCGCCAGCTTCTGCTCAAACACCGAAACCCCATCCAGATCCCGCAAAATCACCGTCAGCTCCGCCGTCTGCCCGTCAATCTGCACCTCGCCAAAAAACTGGAACCCGGCAAACGGCGAGCTGTTCTGCACCGTTGGCGCCTTCTCGAACACCACTTCCGGGCCAAAGGTTTTATCCAGCGGATTAGGCCCGAAACTCCCGGCATTCAACGGCCCGGCGACAAACTCCCAGAACGGCTCAAAATCCTGAAACGCCGCCCGATCCGGATGGTAATGATGGGCCGCGCAGTAATGCACATCCGCCGTCAGCCACACGTGATTACGCACCTGCTGCGCCCGCAGAAACGCGAGCAATTCGGCAATTTCCAACTCGCGCCCCTGGGCCGGGCCCGGGTCGCCGTTGGCGATCGCTTCCCAACGCGGCACGCCGGGGCTGACCTCACCGTCGGGCACGCCCAGGCCAATGGGCATGTCGGCGGCGATGACTTTCCACTGCGCCTGGGAGGCCTTCAATTCGCGCTTCAGCCAGTCCAGTTGCTCACGCCCAAGGAACGGTTTTTCACCGCCAAGGTTGTCATCGTTCGGCCCGCGATAGCTGCGCATGTCCAGCACAAACACATCCAGCAACGGGCCGTAGCTGAGCTTGCGATAAATCCGCCCGCCCTGGTCGGCGCTTTGCCGGCGCATCGGTGAATATTCCAGCCAGGCCTGGCGCGCACGGCCTACCAGGGTATTGATGTCGCGAGTCTTGTAGCGTTCATCCAGTTGCTTGCTCGGCGACCAGTTGTTGATCACCTCGTGGTCGTCCCACTGCCAGATCTGCGGCACTTCGGCGTTGAAGCGACGTACGTTCTCGTCCATCAGGTTGTAGCGGTAGTT
The DNA here is from genome assembly GCF_030815935.1 of Pseudomonas sp. W2I6. NCBI lineage: Bacteria > Pseudomonadati > Pseudomonadota > Gammaproteobacteria > Pseudomonadales > Pseudomonadaceae > Pseudomonas > Pseudomonas sp. W2I6. The sequence goes on from NZ_JAUSXJ010000001.1 coordinate 5,233,092, forward strand.
GCCCCGGTATTCATTCAGGGTTTCAGCGACTTTGCTTTTGGCTTCAGTGGTGATGTTGCGCCAGATGCGTCCGTCCTCGGTGGTCAGTTGCGCGGGCACCGGGCCGTCGGCGTAGATGGTGTCGCCGCTGTGAATGAAGAAGTCCGGCAGGCGCAGGCGCATGGCTTCGTAGATGCGCATGCCGCCGATGTCCGGGTTGATGCCGAAGCCCTGGCCGACGGTGTCGCCGCTCCACACAAAGCGGATATCCCGGCGCTGCTGCGGCACGCTGCGCAGGTGACCGAACCAGGGCTCGCTGGCCACGCCGGTCTGGGCATCTTCAAAGTGCACACGGTAGAAAATCGCCTGGTCGACGGGCAGGCCGGTGAGTTCGACACGGGCGGTGAAATCGGTGCGGCTGTCGGCCAGGGGCGAGATGAATTTGCGCGGGTTGCTGAATACGCTGCGGGTGTCCCACTCCACTACCATCCGGGCCGGGCGGTCGCTGCGGCTCCAGATCATCGCGCGGTCGCCCAGCAGGTCGCCGGACTGCACGCCGTCGGTGAGTTGCGGGCGATCCTTGACCGAGGCGATCACCGCAGGCGCGAGGCCCGGCAGCAACAGGCCGGCGCCGACGGCTTGCATCACGCGGCGGCGGCCGAGATTGAAGTGGCTCATGCGGGTTCCCTCTCGAGCAGCAAAAGGGAAACTTAAGCATGACGGGATGAACGAGTTATGACATCGGCCTTATTGCTTACGGAGGTCAAATGTGGGAGCTGGCTTGCCTGCGATAGCCTCAACTCGTTACGCTGATACACCGAGGTGCCTGCATCGCAGGCAAGCCAGCTCCCACATGAACCGAGTTATGCCTGGGCGGGTGCGACAGAAAGCTCTACGGTCTCCGGGCGTTTGAGGAAGGCATACACCACAGCGGTCAACAAACTCCCCGCCACAATCGCCAGCAGGTACAGCAGCGCATGGTTGATCGCATTCGGGATCAGCATCACAAACAATCCACCATGGGGCGCCATCAGCTTGCAGCCGAAATACATCGACAGCGCACCGGTCAGCGCGCCGCCAGCGATGCTTGCCGGGATTACCCGCAGCGGGTCCTTGGCAGCAAACGGAATTGCGCCTTCAGAGATAAAGCACATGCCGAGGATCAGCGCGGCCTTGCCGGCTTCACGCTCGGTCTGGGCGAACTTGCGCCGCGCCAGGAAGGTGGCGATGCCCATGCCAATCGGCGGCACCATGCCGGCAGCCATGGTCGCGGCCATGGGGGCACCGCTTTGCGCCGCCAGCAGGCCGACGGAAAACGCGTAGGCCGCCTTGTTGATCGGGCCACCGAGGTCGACGCACATCATGCCGCCCAGCAAGATGCCCAGCAGCACGGCGTTGGTGGTGCCCATGGTGCTGAGGAAATCCGTGAGCCCGGTGAGCATCTTCGCCACCGGCGGCCCTACCAGGTAAATCATCGCCAGGCCGGTGAACAGACTCGCCAGCAACGGGATGATCAGGATCGGCTTGAGGGCTTCCAGGCTCTGGGGCAAACGGATCGCGCGGCTGATGAATTTGACGCAGTAGCCGGCGAGAAAGCCGGCGAAGATCCCGCCGATAAACCCCGCGCCCAAAGTGCTGGCCAGCAGACCGCCGATCATGCCGGGGGCCAATCCAGGACGGTCGGCAATCGAGTAGGCGATGTAACCCGCCAGCAGCGGCACCATCAGCATGAACGCCTGGTCGCCGACGGTTTTCAGCGCGGCGGCAAGAGTGCCTTTTTCTTCAAAGGCATGAATGCCGAACACGAATGACAGGGCGATCAGCAGACCGCCCGCCACCACCATCGGCAGCATGAACGACACGCCGGTGAGCAAGTGTTTGTAGACACCGGTCTTCTCCGGTTTGGCAGCGGCACCACTGGCAGCGGATTCCTGCTTGCCTTCGGCCAGCGCCTTGTTGAGGGTCGCCTCGGATTGCTTGAGCGCGATCCCGGTGCCGCAGCGATAGATTTTCTTGCCGGCAAAGCGCTCGGTGGCGACTTCGATGTCGGCGGCGAGCAGCACCACGTCGGCGTCACGAATCGCCTCGGGACTCAGCGGCGTGCGGGCGCCCACGGAGCCCTGGGTTTCCACCTGCAAGTCATACCCGAGGCGCTTGGCGGTTTGCTGCAACGCTTCGGCAGCCATGAAGGTGTGGGCGACGCCGGTCGGGCACGCGGTGATCGCGACGATACGCGGCGTGCTTTTCGCCGGTGCCGCGTCAGCTACCTGCACCTGGGCCTCCTCGGCTCCGCGACGCAACACCGCGTCCACATCCTGCAACGCCTGGGCTGGCGTGCTGCGGAATACGCGTTTGCCGACAAAACGCTGCATGTCCACCGGCGTGCTGCTGACCAGCAATACCCACTCGGCGGCTTCAATGGTGGCCGCCGACAATTGGCGTTCCGGATGCTGCACGTCGACCACTTCGACGCTGGTGCTCCAGCCCTGGCGTTGCGCGGCGGCATCCAGCAAGCGGGCGCACAGCACACTGGTGACCATGCCGTTCGGGCAGGCAGTAACAATGGCTAACTTCATGACCAACCCTCTTATTGTTCTGTCAGCGGGCGCACGTGGACGCCGCTCTGCAAAGTCTCAAGCTGCGCTTCGTCGGTGATGCCAAAGCCGATCTGCGTGACCGCCATCGCGGCAATGGCGGTGGCGCGGCCCAGGGTCTGCTCCGGCGTATCGCCACTGAGCAAACCGTGAAGCATCCCGGCCAGCAGCGAGTCGCCGGCGCCTACGGTACTGGCCACGGTTACCTTGGGCGGCGTGGCGTGCAGCGCGGTATCCGGGCTGTACCAGCTCACACCCGCGGCACCGTCGGAGACCACCACATGCTCCACACCTTGCCGATGCAGTTGGCGGATGGCATCTGTGGAATGACCGAGGGCATCGGCCAGTTCTTCGGTATTGGGTTTGACCAACCACGGGCCGGCGTTCAATCCAGCGCGCAGCGCTTCGCCGCTGGTGTCCAGGGCGACTTTCAAGCCGAGGTTTTTCAGTTGCTGCAGCAGGCCCTGGAACCACTGAGGGGTGATGCCGCGTGGCAGGCTGCCGGCCACGACGACGGCGTCGTAGCCCGGAGCAATCCGCGCCAGTTGCTCAAGCAGTGCGTGTTGCGCCTGCTCGCTGACCAGCGGGCCCGGCGCATTGACATCCGTGACCCGCCCGTCCTGCTCGGCGATCTTGATATTGCTGCGGGTTTCTCCCGGCACCCGAATAAACGCATCGGTAAAACCACGACGGGCAATCAGCATCTCGAACGCTTGAGGATTGTCCTCACCAAGAAAGCCGCCCACGGTCACCTGATGACCAAGGTCGGCCAGCACCTGGGCCACGTTCACGCCCTTGCCGGCAGCGTGGGTGATCATCGCTTCGCTGCGATTGACCTCGCCCGGTTCCAGGCGCGCCAGGCGCACCGTCAGGTCCAACGCCGGGTTCAGCGTCAGGCTTAAAATCCTTGCCATTTACACGGCCTCCACAAGCGCACGCACTTCGGCGGGAGAACCCACCGCCAGGGCTTTTCGTGCCAGGCCCTGGGCCTCGCTCAGACTGAATTCACGCACCCGTGCCTTGACCTCGGGGATGCTGCGCGCCGAGACGCTCAGCTCATCCACTCCCAGGCCGATCAGCACCGGAACTGCCAACGGGTCGGCTGCCAGCTCGCCGCACACGCCGACCCATTTGCCATGGGCATGGGCGGCGCGCACGGTGATGTCGATCAGTTGCAACACCGCCGGATGCAGGCCGTCAGCCTGGGCCGACAGCGTCGGATGGCCACGGTCGATGGCCAGGGTGTATTGGGTCAGGTCGTTGGTGCCGACGCTGAAGAAGTCCACTTCCTTGGCCAGTACCGGCGCCAGCAACGCGGCCGACGGCACTTCGATCATGATCCCCAGTTGCAGGTCGGCCACCGGGATTTCCAGGCGCAGGCGCTCGGTCATGTCCCGGGCCTGGCGCCACTCGTCAACACTGCCAACCATCGGGAACATGATGCGCAGTGGACGGTTGTCTGCCGAACGCAACAGCGCGCGCAATTGCGCTTCCATGATCTGCGGGCGTTGCAGGGTCAGGCGGATGCCGCGCACGCCGAGGAAGGGGTTTTCTTCCTTGGCGATCGGCCAGTAAGGCAGCGGTTTGTCACCGCCCACATCAAGGGTGCGTACCACCAGCGGCCGACCGCCCAGGCCGTCGAGCACGCGGCGGTATTCGGCTTCCTGGGTGGCCTCGTCGGGCGCTTGTTTGTGGGCCATGAAAATCAGTTCGGTGCGCAGCAGGCCGATACCTTCGGCGCCCTGCTCCACCGCGCCGGCAACCCCGGCGCTTTCGCCGATATTGGCGAACACTTCGACGGCATGGCCATCGCGGGTCAGGGCCGGTTCATGGCGTTGCGCGGCGGCGGCTTGCAGACGTTGTTCGCGGGTGTCGCGTTCGACGGTGGCGCGCTGCAAGGTGGCGGCGTCGGCGTCCACATGCAGGCGACCGCGCTGGCCATCCAGCAACAACGGCGTGCCCGAAGCCAACAGCAATACAGCAGGGCCTGCACCCACCAGCGCGGGAATGCCCAAAGCACGGGCGACGATGGCGCTGTGGGCGGTGGCGCCGCCACGGGCAGTGAGGATGCCGGCGACACGCACCGGGTCCAGGCGCGCCACGTCCGAGGGACCCACTTCGTCCATCACCAGGATGTAGGGTTCGTCCGGCTCCTGGGCGGTTTCGACGCCGCACAGTTGCGCCAGCACACGGCGGCCAATGTCACGCAGATCGGCAGCGCGCTCGGCGAGCAAGGCGTCCTGCAGCGACTCCTGCTGTTTGGCGGCGGCTTCGATCACGCTCATCCACGCGGCTTCGGCGCTTTCGCCCTGCTTGAGGCGCGTCTCGACTTCGTCGGTCAGTTCCGGGTCGTCGAGCATCTCCTGGTGGGTGATGAAGATCTCGCGGATGGCCTTGGACTTGCTGCGCTCGATCAGGCCCTGGATGTCCCGGCGCACGTCGGCCAACGCCGCGTGCAGGCGCTGGCGCTCGATCACCGGCGACTCGCCGCGCAGCGGGTATTCGAAAGGTTGCAGCACCTGGATATGCGCCGGGCCAATCGCAATGCCGGGGGCGGCGGCGATGGCCTGGATCAGGCTGCCGGACACTGGCGCGCTGATCACCGGTTCGATCTCGACCACGGCTTGTTGGGCGCTGACTGCCGGCAGCGGCTCGACTTCTTCGCCGAGGCCGTCTTCCACTGCCGCCAGCAAGGCGGGCAAGGCGTCACCGGCAATAGTTGGCTCGGCGACAAACTCCAGTACCTGGCCGCGACGCGCACCGAGGCTGAGCAACTTGCTCAGGCTTTTTACCGATACCGCGCCGACGTCTCCATCGACGATGCGCACACGGATTTCACCGGCAAAACTTTTCGCCAATTGCGCGAGGATCTTCGCCGGGCGCGCATGCAGCCCGTGGGCGTTGGCCAGGGCAATGCGCACGCTTGGCCAGTCGGCGGGCAGTTCACCGCCGAGCACTTCCAATACGGCGCGGCTGCTGGTGGCGCGGCCGAGTTCCTGGCCACGGCCTTCGATCAGCAAGGCACACAGGCGTTCGAGCAAGGTCTGGTGGGCCTCGCCGAGGCTGGCCAGGCAGAACAGGCCGCTCAAGGGCTGGCCCAGGTAACGCATGGGTTTGTCCGGAGTGACAAAGGCCAGGCCGGGACGCTTCACCGTCTGCTCGCTGTGCAACCACCACAGGCCATCGCCCAGGGGCAGCGCGTCGACTTGTTGCAGCACGGCGGCAAAGCCATTGCTCACGCAATCGGCCTGGCGCAGCAGGCGTGCGCCTCTCCACACCAGTTCTTCGAAATCATCAGCCGACACGCCCAGGCCAATCATCTGTGCGTCCAGCGCCAGCTCCTGCGGCGCACCTTGCAGCAGTTTCAGCAAGGCCTCGGCAGAACTGGCGCGGCGCAGGGCCTGGCCCAGGTCGGTCTCGCCGAGGGCACGGGTCAGCAGTTGCAGCAGGCGCAGGTGTTCGTCGGATTTGGCGGCAATGCCGATCGCCAGGTAAACGATCTGGCCATCGCCCCAATCCACGCCGTCGGGAAATTGCAGCAGGCGCACGCCGGTGGCGAACACCTGGTCGCGTGTTTCGGGGGTGCCGTGGGGGATGGCGATACCCTGGCCGAGAAAGGTCGAGCCTTGGGCTTCACGCGCTTGCAAGCCACTGAGGTAACCCTCGGCGACCAGGCCATCGGCCACCAGTTTTTCAGCGAGCAGTTGCAAGGCAGCAGACTTATCCACAGCCGTCTGGCCCATGGATATCTGCTCGTGGGTGAGCTCAAGCATGCCGTTCTCCTAGTTAGTGCGGCGGGCGCACTAGGTATTATTTTGAATAAATCAGTGCAAAAGCGTTCGAATAAAATTGACTGAGTGGTCAGTTGGCAGGACCACAATCGTCGCGATAATCGTAAAAATACGCTTGCTGAAACGTTTAATCTAGAATTTATGGCAGATTACGCGTTAATTCCCCATGATTGAAGAGCCACTCGGCTATTGAGTTGCGACAATGGTCGCCTGCAGTAATCGGTTACGATTGGACAAAATGTCGGGGCAAGCTCTAAAAAACAAGGAAATCCCGGTTTGAAACTCAGTGATATCGCGCGCATTGCCGGTGTGTCTGTGACCACCGCCAGCTACGTCATCAATGGCAAGGCCGAACAGCAACGGATCAGCAGCGCAACCGTCGAACGGGTGCGCGCCGTGGTTGAAGAACATGGCTTTACGCCCAACCCCCAGGCCGCCGGGCTGCGCAGCCGGCACACCCGTACCCTGGGTTTTATCCTGCCGGACCTGGAAAACCCCAGTTACGCACGCATCGCCAAGCTGCTCGAACAAGGCGCCCGTGCCCGCGGCTATCAATTGCTGATCGCCAGCTCCGACGACGACGCCAACAGTGAGCGGCAACTGCTGCAACTGTTCCGCGCCCGCCGTTGCGATGCGCTGTTTGTCGCCAGCTGCCTGCCGGCCACCGACGACAGTTACCGCGAACTGCAAGCCAAGGGTTTGCCGGTGATCGCCATCGACCGGGTGATGGAGTCTACGCAGTTTTGCTCGGTGGTCAGCGATGATCGCCAGGCCTGCCAGCAATTGACCAGCAGCCTGCTGCACCCGCTGCCCAAGCAGATCGTGTTGATCGGCGCGCGGCCAGAGCTGAGCATCAGCCAGGAACGTACCGCCGGTTTCAAGCAAGCGCTGAAAGACTTCAGCGGCGAAGTGCTGATCGAACAAGGCGAGTCGTTCAGCCGCGACTGTGGCCGACAGCTGATGGAGCAGTTGCTGCAAAGCCTGGGGCATTTGCCTGACGCACTGGTGACTACGTCCTACGTCCTGCTGCAAGGGGTGTTTGACGCGCTGCATGACTTCCCGCTCAAATCCCGGCCACTGCGACTGGGGACGTTTGGCGACACCCAACTGCTGGATTTCCTGCCACTGCCGGTGAATGCCATGGCCCAGCAGCATCAGTTGATTGCCGACACCGCGCTGCGCCTGGCGCTGGCGGCCATTGAAGAACAGCACTACGAACCCGGCGTGCATGCCATCGGCCGTACGTTCAAGCAGCGGATTCACTCGGAGTAAGCGGTGTGGAGCTGATCGACAGCCACACCCATCTGGATTTTCCGGACTTCGATACGGACCGCCGCGAAGTCCTGAGCCGCAGTCGCCGCCTGGGCGTGCGCAGGATGGTGGTGCTCGGGGTCTATCAGCAGAATTGGCAACGGTTGTGGGACCTGGTGCAAACCGACGCGGATTTATTCGCCGCCTTCGGCCTGCACCCGGTGTATCTCGACGACCATCGCCCCGCCGACCTGACGGAACTGGGCGACTGGCTGACCCGCCTGAACGGCCACCGGCAACTGTGCGCGGTGGGCGAAATCGGCCTGGATTATTTCCTCGAACAGCTGGACCGCGAACGCCAGCAAAGCCTGTTTGAAGCGCAACTGAAGCTGGCGGTGGATTTCCAACTGCCGGCGTTGCTGCATGTGCGCCGCAGCCACGCTGCCGTGATCGCCACCCTCAAGCGCATTCGGCTGCCACGGGGCGGAATCATCCACGCGTTTGCCGGCAGCCAGGAAGAGGCCCGCGAGTACATCAAGCTCGGCTTCAAACTGGGCCTGGGCGGCGCGGCCACGTGGCCGCAAGCCCTGCGCATGCACAAGGTGATCGCCCGGCTGCCGCTGGAAAGCGTGGTGCTGGAAACCGACTCACCGGACATGGCCCCCGTGATGTACCCCGGCCAGCGCAACAGCCCCGAACACCTGCCAGACATCTGTGCCGCCCTGGCGGAGCGCATGGGCATCAGCTCCTCAGCGCTGGCCGAGGCGAGCACCCGCAATGCCTGCGAACTGTTCAACTGGTAGGGGCCCATCCCCGATGCATGCCTGGCCATGCCTCACACTCGAAAGGCCCCGATCAACTGCTTCAGCTCGATCACTTGCAAGGACAACTGCCGGCTGGCCTCTTCAGTCTGGTGCGCGCCCTGCGCTGCATGTTCACCGGCGCGATTGATCTCGACGATGTTCTGATCGATGTCATGGGCCACGGCAGTCTGCTGTTCGACGGCGGCGGCAATCTGCTGGTTCTGGTCGACGATCATGCCTACCGCGCCGAGGATGTTTTCGAGGGCCTGCTGGACTTTTTCCGACTGCCCCACCGTGCCATTGGCCATCTCGTGGCTGGTGCCCATGGCCTTCACCGCAGCGCCGACACCGCTGTGGAGCTTGGCAATCATCTGCTCGATCTCTTCGGTGGAGTGCTGGGTGCGCCGGGCCAAAGTGCGCACTTCATCGGCCACCACGGCGAAACCGCGTCCTTGCTCACCCGCGCGCGCGGCCTCGATGGCGGCATTCAACGCCAGCAGATTGGTCTGTTCAGCAATGCTCTTGATCACTTCCAGTACGCGACTGATGGATTGGCTGTCGATGGCCAATTGGTTGATGACCCGTACCGATTGATCGATCTCCGAAGCCAACGCCGCGATACTGCCTTGCTGGGACTGCACCAGGCCGCGTCCGCTGACGGTTTCATCGTTGACGCTGTGGGCGCTGCTGACCGCCGCCGCTGCACTGCGCGCCACTTCCTGGGCAGTGGAGGACATCTGGTTCATGGCGGTCGCCACTTGCTCGATCTGGCTGCGTTGGCCGGACACGGCCTGGTTGCTGCTGGCCGAGACCGACTCCACTTGCCCGGCCTGGTGTTCGACCTGGTTGACGGTATGCCCTACCCGCTCGATCAGGTCATGGATCTTGGCCACGGTAGCGTTGAACACCTGGCCCAAATCCCCCAGTTCGTCGCGGCTGTGGGCGATGAAGGTGACGGTCATGTCACCGGCCGCCACCTTGTCCATCGTCGCCCCCAGGCGGCGCAAGGTGGTGCGGGTGGAGGCGTAGAAACCGGCATACAAATAGAAGATCAGCAAAAACACCGACGCCAGTGCCGCCACCAATCCGATCATGTGCGTGCGGTTTTCTGACAGGCGTTGCTCCAGTTGCTGCTCGAGAAAGGTCAGGGTGGCTTCGTCGAGCTGATAGGTCTTGGCCATCAACGTGCTGACGTCGTCGTAGAAGCCTTGCCATGGGGCGTCGAGGGTTTCGGCCACCACGACCTGCTCTTCGAACAACTCACTGCCTTGCTTGAGGCTGGCCTTGCTCGCGTCCGCCAGGCTCGCCAATGCTGCGTGGGCGGGCTTGCTGGAGCCGAGGGCATCCTGCAGTTTCAGGCCGTATTCCGCCTGGAGCTTTTCCAGTTGCTGCAGCAGCTCGTCAAAACGAGTGCTGGACGACGAATTGAGAAAACCCTGGCCCAACGAATAAGCCCCCATGGCCCGGCCTTCCCCCAGGGTCTGGGTGACTTGCGGGGTGACGCTGGTGATCAGTTCACTGAGTTGGCGCAGGTCGCCTTGGGGGTCACGGCTCAAACCCGACTGGCTGGCGATGATCTGGCTGAGCATCTGCGCCTTGTTGAGGAGTTTGCCGATCAGCGCGCTTTTGCTGAGCAGTGAAGTTTCCTGTTGCTGGGCCTTGAAGGCGGCGATCATTTCATCGCGCTTGGCTTCGAAGGCGGCGGCCTGTTCTGGGTCGGCGGACAGGGCGTGGAAGCTTTGCAGGCGCTGCAGCAGGCTGTCTTCGAGGGCGGTGATTTTGTTTTCGATATCACCGGCCTTGCCTGATTGGCCGAGGGTTGCGTTGATCTGTACCTGGTTGTTCAGGGTTTCCAGGTCGCGGCGCAGGGCCAGGCTGCTGCCCAGCAGGTCGAGGCTTTGCAGCTCGATGCGAGTGCCCTGGAATTCACGCCAGGAATCGCGCACCAGGTAGTAGTTGGTGGCCAGCATCGGCAACAGGAACAGCACGCTGATAAGGCTGAACTTCATGCCGAAGGTCAGGCGGTTCATGAACGCGACGGCGGGATAGAGCAAGCTCTTCACAGGTGAACTCCCTTTTCTTTTATTTTTATTGAGGGCGCAGGGCGGCGGCAGATAGCCACTATTTGGCGCTCTGTCTGTATAGCTCAATTCGAAAAGGAGGTTTGTAACTTAAGGTTAACGAGGTAGGAGCGAGCTTGCCCGCTCCTACAGGGGGGGCAAATCAGGGCAGCACGGTCCAGATGGCAAAGCCGGCGTACCACAGCACGGCGGCACGCAGCAGCAACTCCCAGATACGATCAAGGCTGTTGATGCCCTCGGCGCCTACCACCGGTGGCGGGATCTCCGCGGCCACCAGGCCCACCTTCTCCACCAGTTGCGCAGCACTGATGTCCCAGCTCAGCAGCTCATGCAGCATCACCCGGCCGACCGCCACAAAGTTGCCGACCAGGGCGAAACTCGCCGCCAGCAAACGTACCGGCAACCAGTCGAAGGCATGGCGCAATTGCCCGGCACGCTCGGCCACCAGCGGGTTCTTGCTGTTCTCGGTCGCCAGCGCCAGCAGACGGTAGGCCAGGGCGGCCACCGGCCCGAGGAGGAAGTACCAGAAAATCACCGCGAAGAAGCTTTGGTAGGCCTGCCACAACAGATGGCCCTGGACCCGCTCCAGCAACTGCTCACCACTGTCGGCGCTGATGCTCAAGTCACGTTCGGCCACATGTTCGGCCGCCTGCAGGTCACCCCGGCGCCAGGCATCACGGAACGGGCCCAATCCGGCCAGGAGATCGCCACGGCCCAGGCTGTAGATCACCACCAGCAGGTGCACCGGCAGCGCCAACAGGCCATAGGCCACTGGCTCCAGCACCAGCAACAACAGCGCAAGCAAAGCCACCGGCAGCAGCACCAGCAATGTGAGGATCAGCCACGGCTGCTTGCCCAGGCTGGCGCTCGACTCCAGCTTGGCCAGTTCCCGCAACCAACCGCCATCACGTTGTATTCGGTGACGCAGGGCCGAGAACTTCTCGATCCATACCGCCAGCACCAACACCAGAAAACTCATTGTGCGTGTCCTCCATCCTGCAAGGCGCTGCGAAAGCGCGCCCAATCAAATTCGGGTCCGGGGTCGGTCTTGCGTCCCGGGGCGATATCGCTATGGCCACAAATGCGCTGGCGGGTAATGCCCGTGTACGCCGCCAGCAACTGGCGCGTCAGGGCGATCAGGGATTGATACTGGGCATCGGTGAAGGGCAGGTCATCAGTGCCCTCCAGCTCGATCCCCAGGGAAAAGTCGTTACACGTCTCACGCCCCTCGAAGCTCGATACCCCGGCATGCCAGGCCCGGTCCCGGCACGAGACAAACTGCGTCACCGCGCCATCACGCTCAATCAGAAAATGCGCAGAAACCCGTAGGTCGGCAATACCTTCAAAGTAGGGATGTTCCGTGACATCCAGGCGATTCTGGAAAAACTCGTGCACCTTGCCGGTGGCGAATTGCGCCGGTGGCAGGCTGATGTTGTGCACCACCAACAGGGAAATCTCGCCACCGGGGCGCTCGTTGAAGTTGGGCGAGGGGCAATGGCGAATGCCCTGGCACCAACCGCTGGCGGGGTCCAACTGCATACTGGTTCCTTGAACGAGGCTGGGGTGACTCAGTATGCCGCGTTCCGCTGTCTGGTTGCGATCACTTGGCGCGATGAAGTTGGCGCAGGTTGCCAATCACCGAAGCCAGGGCGCGGTCGAACAACAGCGCATCATCCAGGGTTCGCACCGCGCCGCGCTTGAACTCCAGGGCCAGTTCAAGCGGATTTTTTTCCAATACCTTGAGGCCGGTTCGATTGACGAAAATGCAGGTATTGCCCGGCGCAATAATCGCCGTCAGCTTGCAACGCAGGGTGTTTTCGGCGTCTTCCTGAAATTCCACCCAGCAACCGATCCGCAGTTGGCGAACCTTGAGCAGGTCGGGATCATCTTCCGGCAGGCTCGCCTCGATGGCCGGTGCCGCGGGACTGAGGACGAATGCCTCGCGCACCTCGACTTGCGACAGCGACGGTTGTTCCTCGGCACTGCCCCGGAACGACTGGACATGCAGGGTTTGCAAGCGGGTGAAAAATTCCCGGGTAATGAAGGGATCGAATGCCGCGCCGCTCAACCCATCGCGCAAGGCTTTCAGCAAGCCTGGCAACTGCTCCAGCAGGTGCCGGCCGGCTTCGGTGTCTTCGCTGAGGCCGACACTCCAGATCAACTCGTCCATGGTGCGCAACCCGGCCAGCCATTGTGGCGAGTGCTCGCCATGCTTCAGGCACGCCAGCAACAGCACCTGGCTCCAGGCCTGTTGCAGGAACTGCACCACGACCTCGGGCAGAACTTTGCCCAACAACCGCAGATTGAGGGCTTCGGCTACACGCTGACGAGCGATTTCGGTACGGGCGCGCCCTTCTTCCGCATCGCGGGTACGTTGCTCCAGCAATTCGCTGCGGCGTCGCTCGTCATGGGTAAACGCGGTGAACTCGGTCAGTAACTGGGAAAAGATTGCCGGATCATCCACAAAATCATTCAACAACCGCTGCACCACCTGCTCGATGTGCAGGTACAGGCTGTCGCGCTGATAATCGTCGCGCTGGCTCCAGCCCATGGCCGCCGAAGCGATTTCATTGAGCAAGCGTCGCGCCGGGTGATTGGTGCGGCTGAAAAAACTCTTGTCCAGCACCGCCACTTTCAGCATCGGAATCTGCAGGCGCGCGATCAGCGCCTTGAGGGACTCGGGCACCGTACCGTCATTGAGGATGAACTCGAACAGCATGGCGATCAGGTTGATCACATCCTCGTCCGCATCCTCCACCACCCGAGACTTGCCGCTCTTGACGCTGACCCGGGTCAGCAATTGTTCAAGCTGGTTGCGCAGGTCGAAATCGTCCTCGACCTCAGGCTCAGGCACATATTGCTGCAAATGGGAGAGCAGGCGCAGCAAGTCACGGGTGGAGATGGGCTGGGTCTCGGCGCTGGCTTCCAGCGTGGGTGCCACGCTGCCGCGCACTGCCGACAGCAATTCCTGCAACGCCGCGAAAACTTCCTGGCCGCTGTCGTCTGCCGGGTGTCCGGCAATCGGCGGGGTGTCTTCAGGCAACTCGGCCGTGGCGACGGCGCGCCGCGATGGCACGGCCTTGAGTTCGGGCAATACGCCGGTGGCGATCAGCAACTGATTGGCTTCGCCGTACAACAGATCAGCGTCACTGAGCACGTATTTCTCAAACAGCTTGAGAATGATCAGCTTGACCCGGATTTCCACGCCAAGGCTGCGTCCTGCTTGCAGAAAAAACGCGCACAGCATTGCCGGGCCCAGGGGGTTGTCCCGATCATCCAGGCGTTTGTCGAGCAAGGCATTCAGCCGGGCTGTCAATTGCCCAAGGGCGAGCCCGTCATGGCGCAGCACCTTGCCCAGCATGGCCTCGAGCGCGACGGCTTTTTCCAGCTCATCGCCCGAGACCCCGGGCGCCGCGGTGTAGGACACCACCGGAATCAGTTGCAGCTCACCGCGCTCCACGTTGCCAAGATTGGCAAACGCTTCGTAGAGTTGCTCCATGAAGCCACGCTCGAAATTCTTGCGCTTGAGGCGCAGGTCGCGCATGGCTTCAAAGAAAATACCGTGGTCGACGTTACTGCGGGTCTTGTCGGCCATTTCGAACAGGGTGTCGTCGGCGTTATCAAACAGCTCCTGCAGTCCCTGCCTGAGTTGCTGCGCCGCCTTGTCACGGACCTGGAGCAACACCACCGGCAGGCGGGCGAGCGGCGATGGCGTCGCCCGTGCCTTATTGATCGGCACCACCTTCCCGTCATTGTGCATCCTGGCCTCCTGAAACGGCGGTATTCGATTGTGTGAAAGATCGGTGCAGCAACGGCGCGAAGCACGCCGGGGCACTGCGAAAATCGGGCTATCACCGTGACGTCAAAGCTATGACGCCAATTGCAAGGCGCGAGATTATCTTGCAAATGAGGGTTGTTGCGCCAGCGAACTCTGTGATTGCCGTGTAAATGAACATCGCGCACCGCACCCGTGGTGCCAGTTGCCTTGGGTTCAGGCCCGCCCTGCCCCTATAATCCAGGCACTTTGTTTGTGGAGCCTGTTATGCCCAATCTTCGTCTAGCCGACCTGACCGCCGAAATCGAAGCCAACGTGCGTCGCGCACTGCTGGAAGACATCGGCAGCGGGGATATCACCGCACAACTGATCCCCGCCGAACGCCTGGCCAAGGCCACGATCATCACGCGCGACGCCGCCGTCATCAGCGGCACGGCCTGGGTGGAAGCGGTGTTTCGCCAATTGGACCCACGCGTCGCGGTGCATTGGCAGGTGCGCGACGGCGAACGTGTCAGCCCCAACCAGGCGCTGTTTCACCTTGAAGGCCCGGCCCGCTCGCTGCTCAGTGGCGAGCGTTGCGCGCTGAATTTCCTGCAACTGTTGTCAGGCGTTGCCACCCGCGCCCAATACCTGGCGGACTTTGTCGCGTCCACCCAGGTCAAGCTGCTGGATACCCGCAAGACCCTGCCCGGCCTGCGCCTGGCGCAAAAATATGCAGTGACCTGCGGTGGTTGCCACAACCACCGCATCGGCCTGTATGACGCGTTCCTGATCAAGGAAAACCATATCGCAGCCTGCGGCGGCATTGCCCAGGCCATCAGCGCCGCCCACAAGATCGCCCCGGGCAAGCCGGTGGAAATCGAAGTGGAAAGCCTGGAGGAACTGCGTGAGGCACTGGCGGCGGGCGCCGACATCATCATGCTGGATGAGCTGAGCCTGGATGACATGCGCGAAGCGGTGCGCCTGAACAACGGCAAAGCCAAGCTGGAGGCCAGTGGCGGGATCAACGAAAGCACCCTGCTGCCCATCGCTGAAACCGGCGTGGACTACATCTCCATCGGGGCGATGACCAAGGATGTGAAGGCGGTGGATTTGTCGATGCGGCTTAGTCTCTGAAACGCCCTTGAATGTAAGCGCCTGCTTTTGTGGCGAGGGAGCTTGCTCCCGCTGGAGTGCGCAGCGCTCCCAAGGTTTTTGGGGTCGCTTGGCAACCCAGCGGGAGCAAGCTCCCTCGCCACATCAAACTTGTGTCAGATCGCGAGATTGTTCATCCCGCAATACTCGTTCCAGTCGACACCCAACACCTCGGCCGCTTCCTTGTGCAAAGCCAGGCGAGCCGCCTCGAACGCTTCGGGGGTGGAGGTGTACTTCAGGGTCAGTTCCCATGGCTGCAGGCCCTGGGCCTCGGCCTCATCCTCAAACGCCCATTGGATCTGGTCCCTTTGATCATCGGCGCTCAGGTCCTTGATCTCATCCAGCAGTTCCGGCGACTCCGCGACGTACTTTTTGAGGGCTGCTTCGTGCCGCGCTTCCTGGGTCATTTCTTGTGTGGTCATGTCGTTCTCTTAGATCGAGGAATGGGGATGCATCTGGGTCATCAAGGTCGCGCAGATACAAAAGAACAGGCATGAATACCGGTTCGTCTGGCCTTCAGAACCATTCTGGGATCATCTGAAAACTGTGTTGCCTTTGTGCCCGAGACAGGAATCGAACCTGCGACCTTCGCGTTACGAGTGCGCTGCTCTACCGGCTGAGCTACACGGGCGGTGGGCTAAAGCTAGCACTGCCTTGGACGTCCGGCAACTCACTGCATTTCGAGGGCAATCACACCTTGCACCCAAAAGCGTGGCTGCAGGTGACCGTTGCCCAGGCCCATGTAGCGCTCGCTGCGCTCCGTGAGTCGGGGCACGTCACGAATCGCGACGAACACCAGCAAGCCCACGGCCACGACGCTCGCGGCCATCCACACCCTGTACAACGCCGGCACCGGGGCGACCGATGGAACGCGCCACACATGCAATCCCATCAGCCAGCCAACCACCAGCGCCAGCCAGAGTTGCGACACCGGCATCACGATCACCCCATCCACCTGTGCCTGGGCCAGTGCACCGATCAGCGAAGCAAACAGGCACAGGCGCAGCAGGTCCACGGGCGCCAAGGACAACGCACGCTCACGCAACACGCCCAAGGTTGACCAACCCGCCCACGCAACCAACGCGATCATGCAGAGCGTCGACGGTACGCCCCATTCGCTGGCCCACTGCAGAATCGCCTGGTGGGGGTGAGCGGCAATGTCATTGGCGATGTCGGCAAAATGCATCGGCCCGAAACCCAGCCAGGGCCGCTCGATAATCATGCTCCAGGCCTGCCACCATATCGGCCCACGCCCCGAGAGGCTGGTGGTCAGTCGGTCTACGGCACCATTGGAAATTACAATCCCCAAGTACCCTGCCAGCACCGTGAAGACCAACCAATACAACACTAACCCACAGGCCAGTGCCGCCAACTGCCAGCCCAGCCAACGGCGCCCCTGCGGCCCCAGGAACATCAGCACGCAGCCGGCAGCGCCCATACCGAGCCAGGTGCCGCGGGTACCGCCACCGATCGCGATCAGCCACCAGACACACAGCAGGGCGAACACTGCGCCCCGCGCTGGACGAGCGACGTTTGAAGCCAGCAAGGGAAGCGCCAGCAGCGGCAGGGTGAAGGTCTGGAACTGACCGTAGAAACGTTTATTGGAGAACCCGGACAACAGCAAATCGGTATTCACGATTGCTTCGCCGCTGGTGAAGGCGAGGACCCCGGCGTGCAGATATTGAATGCTTTTAACCATGCACAGCAGCAATACGAACAGGACCAATACACGATCCAGGGACTCATCCCCATTGCGCCTGGCCCGGCTGAAAGCCACAGCAGTGGCGCAACAACTGATGAGCAGCGCCAGCTCGGTCAACGCCCAGAGTGGCTGGTGGGCCAACAGGGCCGAAACCAGCCCCGCGCCCCCGATCAGCGACACCCCGAGCGCTGTCGACCTGTCGACGCATCGCTCTGCCTGCGGCAAGCACAGCCCATACACCACCGCACACAGCGCCACCCATATCTGCACCGCACGTTGCCAGTCATGACTACTGAAAGGCGCGCAGATCGCCAGCATCAGCAGACACATAACCACGACGAGGAATATGTTTCCCCCGCTGCTGGACAGACGACGTCATCGGCAACCTCTACTTCCTTGTGATGGGCGTAGAGCGGTTTACACACACGCTCTTCCTTGCTGCGTAAACAGTAGACGACCTGATGATCAGGCGCCGCCGGAAGCACAACCTTTAGCGGCGTATTGGTCTTCTGCCGTGGTGGTGCACTTCCAGCCGGTTGTGGCGCTACGGGTCAAGGTGATGATCTTGCCCAGGACCGGCGCGGGTGCGTCGAGGATTTCACAGGCAATCGTGCCAGCACCGGTGGCGATGTCGCCGGTCACGTCAATCTTGCAGTTGGCCGTTGGGCTGGTCCCGCCAATCAACGCCAGGGTCGGTGGCGTCCCCTGGTTCAGCGTGTCTTCAAAGCCCGCCTTCAACGCGGAGACTTCGGCCAGCCCTGCGGTGAACTTGGCCTTGGCCTGGTGCTTGGTGTACATGGGCAGGCCGATGGTGGCCAAAATGCCGATGATTGCCACGACGATCAACAATTCGATCAAGGTAAAACCTTTCTGACGCATCACATTCACTCTCCAGAATAAAACCTTTCGCGAGGCGCATCCTGCACCCCGTCTCGGCAACCGCGCCAGTGTACTCACCCCCGCGCAACCAATGCTGAACAAGACGCACAAACTGACATTTTTCGCTCACGGCGAGCCTGCCCTAATCCGTCACCTGACTAAGCTATAAATCTTCCACTGTCTGTGTGCGGAACCGTGAAATGAATGATGTTTCAGCGATCTACGCCTGGGAAGGCGTCAACCGCAAAGGGTGCAAGGTATCCGGAGAAACCCGCGGTCACAATCCCGCCCTGATCAAGGCACTGCTGCGCCAGCAAGGTATCAATCCTGAGCGCGTACGCAAGAAATTCGCCGGTTGGCCGAGCCTCGCCCTGCCGGTCAAACCGGCAGAGATCGCCCTATTCACCCGCCAACTGGCGACGCTGCTGAAGGCAGGTATCGCACTTTTACAGGCGCTGGATATCATCGCCGAGGGCTTCGACAACCGGCATATGGGGGCGCTGGTACAAGGCTTGAAGCAGGAGATCGCCGCCGGCAGCAGCCTGGCTGTCGCCTTGCAGAAATACCCACGCTACTTCGATGATCTGTACTGCAACCTGGTTGCGGCGGGTGAACAGGCGGGCGCACTCGAAGCGCTGCTGGAAAGGGTGGCCATTCACCTGGAAAAAAGCGAACAGCTGAAAGCCAGAATCAAGAAGGCCATGACCTATCCCGTGACGGTACTGGCAGTCGCCACCGCTGTCAGCACAATCCTGCTGATTCACGTGGTGCCGCAGTTTCAGGGGTTGTTTGCCGGCGTCGATGCACAACTGCCGGGCTTTACCCTGGGCGTCATCAGCCTGTCGGAGTTCATGCAGCAAAGCTGGTGGATGCTGATCCTGGCCGCGGGTGCCGGTTTCGCAGGAATGCGCAAAGCCTATCGCTCGTCCACAGGCTTTCGCCACTGGCTCGATGCCAGTTTGTTGAAAGCTCCCGTGGCAGGCACACTGCTGAAAAAATCGGCGGTCGCCCGCTATGCTCGCACGCTCTCGACCACCTTTGCGGCGGGCGTTCCATTGGTGCAGGCATTGGATTCCGTGGCCGGCGCCACGGGTAACGGGCAGTTCAAACAGGCAATCAATCGTATGCGGCACGACGTTGCAACCGGAATCCAGCTGAATGAATCCATGGCCATAAGCGGCCTGTTTCCAGGCATGGCGATCCAGATGACGGCTATCGGCGAGGAGTCGGGCACCCTCGATAACATGCTGGAAAAAGTCGCCTGCCACTACGAGGCTGACGTCGATAACCTGGTGGACAACCTTACCAGCCTCATGGAGCCGCTGATCATGGTGGTACTCGGCGGCATCGTCGGGGCATTGGTGCTGGCCATGTACCTGCCGATCTTTCAACTCGGTACAGCCTTTTGAGCACGCCATTGACTGAGATCCTCGTTTATCAGCCGTGGGTGTTTGTGTCAGGCGCGTTGCTGCTGGGCTTGATTGTCGGCAGTTTTATCAACGTGCTGGTATGGCGCCTGCCGAAGATGCTGGAGCGCGAATGGCGAGCCCAGGCCCATGAAGTACTGGGGCTTCCCGCCGAGCCCATCGCGGCTCCCTATAACCTGATGCGCCCCAACTCCTGTTGCCCACACTGCAGCCACCCGATTCGCCCCTGGGAGAATATTCCGCTGCTCAGTTATGTACTGCTCAAGGGACGTTGCTCAAGTTGCCATCAACCTATTGGCGCGCGTTATCCCATCACCGAACTGGCGTGCGGGCTGATCTCGGCGGTTGTCGCCTGGCATTTCGGTTTTGGCTGGGCAGCCGGAGCGGTGTTGTTGTTGAGTTGGGGCTTGCTGGCGATGAGCCTGATCGATGCAGACCACCAACTGCTGCCGGATGTGCTGGTGCTGCCGTTGCTGTGGCTGGGCCTGATCCTCAACAGCTTTGGCGTTTTTGTGTCATTGCACGATGCGCTGTGGGGCGCGGTAGCCGGTTACATGAGCCTGTGGTCGGTGTTCTGGGTGTTCAAGCTGATTACCGGCAAGGACGGGATGGGGCACGGGGATTTCAAGCTGCTGGCCATGCTCGGTGCCTGGGGCGGCTGGCAGATCCTGCCGATGACGCTGTTGCTGTCTTCCCTGGTGGGTGTGATGGGAGGCCTGATTCTATTGCGCCTGCGCAAAGCCCACGCATCCACTCCAATGCCTTTTGGTCCGTATCTGGCAATTGCCGGCTGGATTGCATTGCTCTGGGGTGGTCAAATAACCGACTTCTATTTGCAGTCTGTCGGTTTCAGATGACCACTTCTGTCGCAACACCCTGGATTCTTGGCCTCACTGGCGGCATCGGCAGTGGCAAAAGCGCGGCCGCCGAACACTTCGTCCGGCTTGGCGTGGACTTGATTGACGCCGACCACGCCGCGCGCTGGGTAGTCGAACCCGGGCGCCCTGCCCTGGCGCAGATTGCCGGGCATTTCGGTGCGGATGTGCTGCAGCCTGACGGGCAACTGGACCGCGGCGCGTTGCGCAAGCTGATCTTCGAAGTGCCCGACGAGCGCCGCTGGCTGGAGGCGTTGCTGCACCCGCTGATCGCCGAGGAGATTCGCCGCCACCTGGCGCGTGCACAATCGCCTTACGCGATCCTGGTGTCACCGCTGCTGATCGAGTCCGGCCAGTACACCATGACCCAGCGGGTGCTGGTGATCGACGTGCCGCAATCGTTGCAGATACAGCGTACCCTGCAACGCGATGGCATCAGCGAAGCGCAGGTGCAGGCGATTCTCAAGGCCCAGGCCACCCGTGAAGACCGCCTGCGCCATGCCGATGACGTGCTGGTCAATGACCAGGACCTGGCCCGGCTGCACGCCGAGGTCGAGCGACTGCACCACTTTTACCTTACTTTGCGTGGAGGCCGATCATGAGCCAACCCTTGAACGTCGAATGCCCAACCTGCGGCGCACCTGTGGAATGGAAAGCAGAAAACGTCAACCGTCCCTTCTGTTCGGACCGTTGCAAACTGATCGACCTGGGCGCCTGGGCGTCCGAGGAACACAAGATCCCGGTCAGCCCGGACGCCGAGGACGACCTGTTCTCCGAAGACTTTCAGCCCAAACACTAAGGCCGCATAAAGCCATAGTCCTGCTGGTCGTCGAGATTCTCTGCAAGGTACTGCAGCTCGTCGGCCAGGTCTTCAAAACTGCGCACGCCCTTGCTCTGCTGCACCACCGCACTGAGCATGGCGCGCAGGGTCAAGCCCGGGTCAAAGCCGATTTCCTGCGCCGCGTCCTGGCTTCTGCGTAACTCCTGCCGTGCCCACTCGTACACACTCATGATTCCGTGCTCCTGGAAATTTTGCAGAGCATGCGACCACTTGCGTGTGCGGCATTTGACCTGGATCAAGGCCGCGGATCGTCATCCTTCCAGGGCGCCGAGAGGTAGCGAGTGCGGTTGAATGTCTCCAGCCACTCGGGGCAGAACACCACCAGGGCGCTGATCACCATGCCGTTGATAAAGGCCTCGGGGAAAATGATCAGCCACAAGTAGCCGACAAAATCCTCGATCCATTCCGGCATCGCAAAACGGCCATCGAACCAAAGCAGCCCCAGGCCTGCCAGCAGGCACAGCAAGGCCGACAGTGCGGCGGCGAAAAAGCCCGAACAGAAGATATACACAAAGGGATTGCGTGGCTTCGCCCGCTCCACCAGCAGCGCACAGCCTTCGGTGACCAGCACCGGCAACAGGATCAGCAGCATGCCGTTGATCCCCACGGCGGCCAGGTCCTGGCGGCCGAGCAACACCAGGCCGATTTGCGCGGCAAAGCCTCCGACGATCGCCAGGGGCCAATCGAGCAACAAGGTCACGGCGGTCATGCCGATGAAGTGGTAGGACACCCCGGTGTCGAAATCCCGGCGCACCAACCACAACATGAACAGTGCGAATACGGTGCCGAACAGCAAGTGCTGGCGTCGGCGGTCGGCAAACAGCTCGACCCACGGCGAACGCAGGAGCGCCCACATCACCACCGGCGCATACAGCAGCCAGCCGATGCTGAGGGTTTCCGGCGCCAGCACCGCTGCACTGATCACGGCTGCACCTGCTCCAGGGCCTGGCGCAGTTCAGCGGCGGAGTCGTATTCGTGCTGCGCCACCAGCGTCCCGTGATCCAGTTGCAGCCACAGCACTTTATCCACAGGTGCGGGATAGCGCGGGCTTACACGGGCATCGCGGTCGAGCATGACGCGATAGTTGTAGGCCTGCATCGCCGGCACCGCGAACATCTTCGCGATCAGCCGGGGCATGCGCTGGATATCGGCGAGAAACACCGCATGCCGAGTCTCCAGGTAACCCTTGGGCCGGCCTTGCAGCGCCGCATCGACGATCTTGGCGGCGTCCATGCTGCGCGCTACGAGCAAGGTTTGCGCCTGCTCATCCAGGGTGTAGGCCTGGTCGAACTGATCAAGCAACGTCCAGGGTGCAACGCGCTCACCCACTTCGACGGCTTGGGCCCACACGGGCAAAAGACTCAAGAACAGCACCACAAAACCCTTCACTGCATACTCCTCATGCCACGGGAAACTGTCGAGTGGCCAGTCTACACCGACCTTTTGACGCAGGACTTCCTGCGGCCATCATTTGGACGCTAAGCTGGTGACATGGATGACTCAGATTATTTGCGCCTGCTCACCGTAGCGGCCGAACAAGCCAACGCGTTCCTGTCCAATGCCCGCAAATGGGAGCGTGAGCGTTGGGTCTGCCAGCGCCTGTTGCAAGGCTTGAACGTGCCCTACCGCGCCGAAGAATTCCACGCCGCCGGGCAAGAACCGCCGGACGTGCTGTTTCGCGACGCCAGTTTCGAAGTGTTTTTCGTACTCGATGAAGGCCGGCGCCTGAACGATGAATGGCGCGACGAACTGCTGCGGCGGCGCAGCGCGTTTTCCCTGAGCCAACTGGTTCGGCGAGAAGCCAAGCCCCGGCGCATTCCCGCCCACGAATTCCTGTTGCGCCTGGCGCCCACCCTGCGCAAGAAGGCACACAACTATAAAGAGCGCGGGATGGACCTGGGGGAGCTGGACCTCATCGCCTTCGCCAGCCTCAAGCGCGAAGTACTGGACCTCAACAGTCACTTCCCTCCTCCCACCGAGTACCTGCGCCAGGGCTGGCGCTCGCTGTCCCTCGTGGGGCCGACCTTCGCCCGCGTACTGTTCGCGCACCCGGACGCACCGGACTTCTTGCGCAACAATCTGGGGCGCAGCATAGTGTTCGATGTGGGCATCAGCCTGTGATCGGGTTGGCGACTATGCTTCAGGCAATGCCACCAATCACCCGACTGTAACGTGGCGCCCTTCAGCAACGTCTACCTGACGAGGCCTTTATGACCAGCCGCCTGAACCCCGACGACCAACAGCATGTCGAAGAGTACCTGCAACTGTCCCAGAACCAAGTCGAGCGCAAGCCTTTCCGGCCCTGGCTGCTCCTTGCCGTGGTGCTGGTTGCAGTGATCGGCCTGGGTTTGCTGAGCCGCCTTTTGAGTTACCTGACGCTATGAGCTGCCTGGCGCTCGCTCGGGTAACTGCACCGATTTCCTTTAGCCTTGCGAGATATCCCCATGACCCATCGTATTATTATCGTCGGCGGCGGCGCCGGCGGCCTGGAGTTGGCTACCCGCCTGGGTAAGACTCTGGGCAAGCGCGGCACCGCCAGCGTCACCCTGGTGGATGCCAACCTCACCCACATCTGGAAACCCTTGCTCCACGAGGTGGCGGCCGGCTCGCTGAACTCTTCGGAAGACGAACTCAATTATGTTGCCCAAGCCAAATGGAACCACTTCGAGTTCCAGCTGGGGCGCATGAGCGGGCTTGATCGCGAGCAGAAAAAAATCCAGCTGGCCGCCACCCTCGACGAGGAAGGCCGGGAACTGGTGCCCGCGCGCGTGCTGGGCTACGACAGCCTGGTGATCGCCGTCGGCAGCACCACCAATGACTTCGGCACCGAAGGCGCGGCGCAACACTGCCTGTTCCTCGACACCCGCAAGCAGGCTGAGCGTTTCCACCAGCAATTGCTCAATCACTATCTGCGCGCCCATGCCGGGCAGACGGACGTGGTAGAGCAGATCAGCGTCGCCATCGTCGGCGCCGGTGCCACCGGCGTCGAGCTGGCCGCCGAGCTGCATAACGCCGCACATGAACTGGCCGCCTATGGCCTGGACAAGATCAAGCCGGAAAACATGCACATCACCCTGATCGAAGCCGGCCCACGGGTGTTGCCTGCCCTGCCGGAGCGGATCGGCGGGCCTGTGCATAAAACCCTGGAGAAACTCGGGGTGACCGTCCTGACCAACTCCGCCGTGAGTGAGGTGACGGCCGACGCCCTGATCACCAGCAGCGGCCAGGTAATCCCGGCCAGTCTCAAGGTCTGGGCCGCCGGGATTCGTGCGCCAGGCTTCCTCAAGGACATCGACGGCCTGGAAACCAACCGTATCAACCAACTGCAAGTGCTGCCGACCCTGCAAACCACCCGCGACGAGAACATCTTCGCCTTTGGTGACTGCGCGGCCTGCCCGCAACCCGGCACCGATCGCAATGTGCCGCCACGGGCCCAGGCAGCTCACCAGCAGGCATCGTTGCTGGCCAAGTCGCTGAAACTGCGGATCGAGGGCAAGGACCTGCCGTCGTACAAGTACACCGACTACGGCTCGCTGATCTCGCTGTCGCGCTTCTCGGCGGTGGGTAACTTGATGGGCAACCTGACGGGCAGCGTGATGCTGGAAGGCTGGCTGGCGCGGATGTTCTATGTGTCGCTGTATCGCATGCACCAGATGGCACTGTATGGCTTCTTCCGCACGGCGATGCTGATGCTGGGGAGCAAGATCGGGCGAGGGACCGAGCCGCGCCTGAAACTGCACTGACAGCACGTTCCGGGATAGGACTCGGTGAGTGTGGGAGCGGGCTTGCTCGCGAAAGCGGTGGTTCAGTGCCAGATGCACTGACTGACACACCGCTTTCGCGAGCAAGCCCGCTCCCACATTTGTTTTGTGGTGCGGACAGGATTCCGCGCACAAAAAAAATCCCCGTATCTTTCGATACGAGGATTTTTAATATGGTCGGGGTAAGGGGATTCGAACTCCTGACATCCTGCTCCCAAAGCAGGCGCGCTACCGGACTGCGCTATACCCCGGTAAAAAAAAGGCGACCTCTCAGTCGCCTTCTTCGATCAGCGCTTTTGGCCTCTGATCTTAAGATTCGATTCCAGCGTTAACTGGTCTCAAAAATGGTGGGTCGTGTGGGATTCGAACCTACGACCAATTGGTTAAAAGACAATTGGTTTTAGTGCTTCATAGCCCAGGATCGTGTTCGCTACACATAGCTGTTTCCGTGGCCTCGCAGCCTCTAATGAACCCACATTAGAGGCTCCAAACCATGAAAATCTCTGCGGTCGTTTCGACCAAAGGCGGCGTAGGCAAAACTACCATCGAGGCCAACCTCGGCGCTTTTTGTGCGGATGCAGGCCTGCGCGTGCTCATGATCGACCTAGATCCTGCACAGCCTTCGCTCTCCTCGTATTACCAATTGGTCGATGAAGCTCAAGGAGGCATCTACGACCTGCTGGCATTCAATATCACCGAATCAGCCAAGATCATATCCAGCACCACGATACCAAACCTGTCGCTTGTCATTTCCAACGACATCAACAACCAACTGAACAGCCTGATCCTGCAAGCACCTGACGGACGGTTGCGACTCGCCAACCTGATGCCGGGCTTCAAAGATCATTTCGACCTGGTACTGATTGACACCCAAGGCGCCAGGTCGGCAATGCTCGAAATGGTGGTCCTAGCCTCTGATTTGGTCATATCCCCACTTCCGCCCAATATGCTCGCTGCACGGGAGTTCAGCCGGGGATCCATGCAGATGCTGGACGGCCTGCGCGCCTATGGGCGCCTGGGCATGAAAATCCCTCCTGTGCGGATCGTCGTCAACAATCTCGACCAAACCACCGACGCGCAAATGATCGAGCAGTCGGTACGGGAAATTTTCCAGGACAATGACGAAATCAACGTTCTGGAATGCGTCGTCCCCTCCGCAGTGGTGTTTCGTAACAGTTCATCCCTGGGCGTCCCAGTACACCGCTTGGAATACAGACAGCCTTCCAACCGCATATCCCCTGCAGCCCTTGTCGTGATCCGCCAATTGGCCATTGAGCTTTTTCCAGAATGGCGTGACCGCTTCGAGGCCATGACCGAGGAAAAGGTAGCTAACTTGGTGAGGGAGGGTCGTTGAAATGGCGAAGCCCTCCATTACCGACGCCCGCAGTATTACTGCAAACCTCATCCTAGAGGTTGGCAAGTACTACAGCGCTCAGCAATTGCGCAGCTTGCAAGCCAAGCTCAGTGGAACCGCACGAGAAATCCGAGCCCTGACAAGCGGTTACCAATTACCCGGTCGGATTGGCGCTCAGTTGAGCGTTGACCAGCTTCAGCTTTTGCAGGACGCCGCGAAGCTTATCGAGTCAGTGAACTCGAACATTAAGCACGCGAAGGAAAAGCGCGGCCGCGACGAAAACCAAGCCAAACGCCGTCAGCAAAGTCGATATGCCGAAGCCAAACGCCTGGTAGCTGAAACATATTTAGAACCCTTTGCTCCTGAGCCAACGGCTTTGGACCCTCTTCTAGATATTCTTAAAACAGCGCTGACGCTTAATCGAGCAGACGTTTTCAGGAATGGTTATTCCCCTAGGGAGTTCAATCTCAGGCTCCGTGATTACCTGTCGCCTGCCAGAACTCGAAAGCTCATTGGCTGGACCAGCCCAAGTGCTTTTTGGATAAGCACGGTTCTCTCTCTTCGTAATGACGTTGTGCAAGCTGTTGAGCAAGAGATTGCTTACGACGATGGGTCAAGTGTTCAAGACCGCCTTGATGCCCTGAAACAGAAGGTTGCGGACTGCCTTGCCCGGACTCACCTCTCTGCTGATGAGGAAGAAACACTTCGCCTGTGGTCAGAGGCGCTCTCCCCCCGCCTCCAACAGGAAGGGGGTGAATGATGGACAAGCAAAAAGTCCTCAGCAAGGTCGCCAAACTCATGGCGCTGGCCAAGTCACAAGGCGCTGCCCCAAACGAAGTGGAAATTGCACTTCGTCAAGCTCGCCATTTGATGAATCAGTACAACTTGGAACACACCGAAGTCGCTGCCCATACAATCGAAGAATCCATTGTGGGTACCAAAACCCGTCGGGCACCGCAGGATTGGCTGCACAACCTGGCCTCAATCTGTTCCCAAGCCTTCGATTGCAGCCACTTGGCGTATTTCAATCCGCTACTTGGCTGGTCCTTCAAGTTCTTGGGGAAAGGTATTTCACCCGATCTGGCAGCTCACACCTATTCAACGCTGCATCACCAGCTTGTCGCAGCCCGACGAGCTCATGTTGCCCAGCAGAAGCGCTGCCAACTGAAAACCAAACGTCACCGCGGCCAACTGTTTGCCGAGGGCTGGCTCAATGCCGTCGCCTCTAAGGTGAACCAGTTTGCAGGTGGGATAGACGAAAACACTGCGCTGGAGATCCAAGCCTACCTGGAATGGCATCATCCAAAACTAACGCTAGCCATTATCAAGCCCATCGAAGCCAAAGGTCATGACACCCGCTCTTTGCAAGCGGGATGGGACCAGGGCAAGCATGCCAGGCTGCATCGTGGTGTCGGACAGCAGTCACAAGGAGCCCTTGGGCATGGAGGGAGCCAATGAGAACTCATTCGCTTTCACCTTTGGCCATGGCGGCGCTGGAACAAGCCAGATCCCAACTTGGGCTTGCCCCGGTTCACAAACACCATGTTTGGAGTGAGGCAGAAGAGCGCTCGCTCATTGCCCGCTATCCCAATGAACCGACTCAGGTCCTAGCCGCCGAATTGGGGCTCAGCGTCTATCAGGTCTATGCCAAAGCCAAACGGCTGGGCTTGAGCAAAAGCGCCGAGTTTCTTCGCAGTAGTCTCTGTGGCCGGCTTGACGGCAAGTTGGGCGCAGAATTCCGCTTTCCCAAGGGATCCGTCCCATGGAATAAGGGCCTTAAGGGGCTCCCCTCCTCTGGCCGTATGACTCAGACGCAGTTTAAGGCCGGCAATAAACCGGGGAACTGGCTGCCTATTGGCAGCCTGCGCACAACTCCTGACGGTTATCAGCAGAAGAAAATCACCGATACCGGTTACCCACCCGTTGACTGGAAAGCCGTGCATGTACTGCTTTGGGAGGAGCATCACGGACCAGTCCCTATAAACATGTGCGTGTGCTTCAAGGACGGCAACAAGGCCCATATAGCCCTGAATAACCTGGAGTTGCTGACGAGAGCAGAACGTATGCGTCGGAACACCATTCATCGGTATCCGGAAGAGCTGAAATCCGCAATACGCGCTATCGGCAAACTCAAACGCACCATCCGGGAGGTTGAACATGAAGAACAAGATTGAAGATCTACGTAATCACCTGTTCGTCGCGATCGAGAGCCTCCTGGACCCAGAAAGACCAATGGAAATCGAACGGGCCAAAGCGGTTGCCGAGGTTGCTCAGGTCATGATCAATTCAGCGAAGGTTGAAGTCGACATGGTCAAAGCCCTGGGGGCACGCAACGGGAGTGGTTTTCTTCAGATAGGCCAGGAGTCTGGGAAATGAATCACCTTGACCTCTCACCTCCCTACTCCGTAGAGGCTGAACAAGGTGTGTTAGGTGGGCTACTGCTCGACAACAACACCTGGGATCTCGTCGCAGACAAACTGGATGCCTCTGATTTTTTCCGACACGACCATCGGTTGCTGTTCCGGACAATGGCAAGCCTTGCTGACAAGTCCATTCCGTTCGACATCGTCACCGTCCACAACGCGTTGGAGGAGCCAGACGAAGCCGGAGGGCTGAGCTATCTGGGCGAGCTGGCCAAAAACACGCCGTCTGTAGCCAACATCGAGCATTACGCATCCATCGTGCGTAATCGCTCTCGGCTCAGACAGCTCATGTCCCTTGGATACCAATGCTCTCGCGAGGCGACAGACCCGTTGGCAAGTGCGGAGGATGTTCAAGAATCAATTGAACAGCAACTGTTCGCTCTGGGTGAAGGCAAGAGCGCAACGGAATTCGTCAATATCAACCAATGCCTGACGAACGTCGTCGAACAAATAGACGAACATTTCAACGGCAATATCACCGTGACCGGCCTGCCTTCAGGCCTGGAGGACCTGGACGAGCTGACGTCGGGTTTTCAAGAAGCCGACCTGATCATCCTCGGCGCGCGCCCGTCTATGGGGAAGACCTCTCTGGCCTTGAACTTCATAGATACGGCTCTGCAGGCAAAGCTTGATCGTACAGTTCAGGTTTTCAGCATGGAAATGCCGGCCAAAGCACTGATGTATCGATTGATGGGCATCCTAGGCCATATCGATCTGGGCAGGCTATTGAAGGGCAAGCTCGATGATGATGATTGGCCGAAGCTGACTGCAGCGGTTTCTCGTATTAATGGCTATGGAGAGCGGCTGGTCATCGACGACTCATCAGCGCTCACGCCTGCAGTAATCAGAGCTAAATCTCGTCGAGCAGCTCGTCGCTTCGGACACCCGAGCTTGATCCTGATCGATTACCTGCAGCTCATGCGCTGCCCAGGTCAGGAAAACAGGGCCAACGAGATCAGCGCTATATCCCAGTCCCTCAAGGCCCTAGCGAAAGAGATGAATTGCCCGGTGGTTGCGCTTTCCCAGCTCAACCGAGAACTGGAGCGACGGCCAAATAAGCGTCCGATCAACGCAGACCTGCGTGATAGCGGTGCGATTGAACAGGACGCGGACCTGATTATGTTCGTCTACCGGGACGAGGTGTACCACCCTCAGAGCGAACACAAAGGCATTGCAGAAATCATTCTCGGCAAGGCGCGTAACGGCCCAACTGGGACCGTACGAACAGCCTTCATCGCCAATCAGACCCGGTTTGCCAACCTCAGTCCCAACGCCGGCTGGCAAGGGGCTCAACTATGAAAAAGCACACCTCAGCGATGAATACTCTCGTACGCATCACTCACTGGTGCCTTCAATGCGATAGCCACCACCCGAAACATCAAGTGAGTGGCGCTCCAGCCTTACCCGGCGGTGAAGTGGACGAGCTTATTTGCCCTACTTGCAATAGCTATGACATCGAGGAGCTTCAGGAGGTGTCGGATGCACAGTAGCGCCGAGCTATTTCCTAGTATCCATGCCGGTGCCGTGTTCGAAGCCTCTGCTGTGGCTCATGCCCATAAATCTGGGATCAACCCGGTGGAGCTCGACGCATTAGCTCAAGCGATCGGCCGCCTTGCTCGTGACCACAGCACCGTGGTCCCAATGAGCATGCGTGAGGATCTGTTGGAGTTTGAGAAGCTCGGCTACGTCGAGCTGACCAACACGCCCAGCGCAACAATTACCGTTGAACTGCTCTGTGCGGGCGCCTTGCTATCCAGCTACTTCTGGTCGGTTTGGGTGCCCCGCTACCTCCAGTGCTGCTCGCTGAAAGTGGCCGTCATGTCTCACCTGCAACACCCCGCGGAAGTTCAGCACTGCAGCGTGGTGTTCCGCGTGCCTGGAGCACGTGAGGCTACGCGTCACTTTTTGCATGAGCTCGGTACCAAGTTTCCTGGCGATCAGGCTGAAATCATCGCGATCCAGACCGGTAACGTTCTGGCAGACAGGGATGCAGAGCTATGACCACCAATCTCCTACGCGGAAAAAGCGAGAGCCTTCGTGTACTCGTGAAGTTTGCTGAAGCGAATGGCTGGACGGTGTCTCGCACTCAAGGTGGCCATATCAAGTTCACGAAATCTGGCCTTGGATCGATTTACACCTCATCAACCGCAAGCGATTACCGCTCAGGCCTCAACGCCAAAGCCCGTATTCGTCGTGCTGATCGAGCTCAAACCCTACACTCGCAGGAGGCAATCTAATGCCTATCCGTCATTGCATCGTCCACCTGATCGACAAAAAACCCGATGGCACACCTGCTGTTCTCCAGGCACGCGATTCGGAGCTATCCGAATCGGTCGCCATCGAGAACATGCTTGCCGACCTCAACGAGAGCTATAACGCCAAACAAGGCAAGGCCTGGGGTTTCTTCCATGCCGAGTCCGGCGCGCACCCGTTTAGCGGCTGGTTAAAGCAGTACTTTGAAGGTGACCAGGACTTCACCGCCTTCAGCCACACGGCGGTCGAGCATCTGCAAAAGCTGATGGAAGAGTCCAACCTCTCCACCGGTGGCCACGTACTGTTTGCCCATTACCAGCAAGGCATGACCGACTACCTAACTGTCGCCCTGCTCCACCACAGTGAAGGCGTGGTGGTTACTGACGATCTGGACGTCACTCCTTCACGCCACCTGGACGTTGGCCAGTTGCACCTGGCAGCGCGTATCAACTTGTCCGAGTGGCAGAACAACAAGCAATCCAAGCAGTACATCTCGTACATCAAAGGCAAAAACGGTAAGAAGATCTCGGGGTATTTCAGCGACTTCATTGGCTGCATGGAAGGCGTCGACGGCCCGGGCGAAACCCGCGCCCTCCTCAAGGCGTTCAGCGACTTCGTTGAAAACGAAGACCTGCCAGACGAATCGGCCCGCGAGAAAACCAAGGCCCTGGTGGACTACGCCACCAGCCAGGCCAAGCTCGGTGAACCCATGGGCCTGGAGGAACTGTCAGGCTTGATCGATGAAGATCGCCCCAAGGCGTTCTACGACCATATCCGCAATAAGGACTACGGCCTGTCGCCGGAAATCCCCCTGGATAAACGCACTCTCAACCAATTCCGTCGGTTCACCGGCCGTGCCGAAGGCTTGTCCATCAGTTTTGAAGCGCATCTGCTAGGGGACAAGATCGAGTACGACGAGGCGTCCAATTCATTAGTCATCAAGGGGTTACCTACCCAACTCACTGATCAGTTGAAACGTCGCTGAACACACTTTCTACCCTAGGCATCGGAGCCCACCATGAGTAACAAACCACAGCGTCTGCATGAAGAAAAATTCGTTATTCGCCTGCCCGACGGGATGCGCGAACGCATCGCGTTGGAAGCACGTGAAAACGCCAGGTCGATGAACTCAGAAATTGTTTATCGGCTGGAGACAACTGCCGAACTTGAAGCTGCTCTGGATCGTGCTTTGAAAATCATTGACCAGCTTTTGGCGGCAAGCCCGGCTTATGAGCAGCCAGGAGCCAGAGTATGAAAGCGTCTTTGGCCCAAACCATGAAAGATAAGCTGTTGCTGCCGGCGTTTGAATCGAAGTCGCCGGTGGCAGCGCGAATGAGCGACCCCATCGTCGATACCCCCATGCTGTTGACTCTCGACGAAACGCTGCCGTATGACGAAAACCCAAGGACGACTCGTAACCCGAAGTACGATGAAATTAAAGAGTCGATACGAAATCGGGGACTCGATACGCCACCTCCCGTCACTCGTAAACCTGGGGAAGATAAGTACCGGATCCGCAACGGCGGCAACACTCGCCTGGCAATTTTAAACGAGTTGTATCGTGAGACCGGCGACGAGAAGTACTTCAAGTTTCACTGCCTATTTCGACCCTGGGACGCCGTTCGGGGCGAAATCATCTCGCTCACCGGCCACTTGGCTGAAAACGACCTCCAAGGCCAGCTCCTGTTCATTGAGCGGGCTATTGGGGTCGACAAAGCGAGAGCGCTGTATGAAACAGAGGCAGAGGAGTCTATCTCATTACGTGAGCTTTCACGGCGGCTGTCAGCGGATGGCTACCCGGTCTCCGCGTCTCACTTGAGTCGTATGCACGACACCATTCGGTACTTACTGCCAGCAATTCCAGGCGCGCTGTACTCTGGACTGGGAGTAGACAGAATCATAAAGCTTCTGTCTTTGCGCAAAACAGCTCTTCAGTGCTGGGATCGCAATTATCAAGAGCAGGAGCAGCACCTTGATTTCGATACGCTTTTCCAAGATGTACTGTCCCAGTTTGAGGGCGACGCTGAAGAATTTCTATTCCAGCGATTTCAGGACGAACTGATAGATCACCTTAAAAAGCCGCTGAACCTCGGCTACGAGCAAATACTGTTGGAAATCACTCAGAACCAGGACCAATTGCGCCGGTCTACGCCGGTTCTTGAGCTGCCACAGTACCCTGCATCGCAATTTGAGGGGGGGACTCAACTTAACGTTTCGAACAATGGCATTGAGGCTAATCAGAACCCTCTACAACTACCCCCTACTACTTCGGGGGGCAGCACACATAAGACGACGCCCTCCAAAGAGAGTCCTTCACCTCAAGGGGTGCAACAGCAACTGGCCCCAACTCCGCAGGAGCAAATGAGCCCACAAGAGCGCCAAGCACGTATCGATGGGCACGTTGCGAGCCCTGTGAAGACTTCTCCCAGAGTCGACAAGATGAAACGGGAGCTCGCTGCGCTTGACGGTGAGGTCTTGCCCGACTTCGCCTCCAATGCCTTGGTGGCCATCCCTGTTCAAGCTGGCGGACTCAATCCCATTTCTGACCTTTGGTACATCGAACGCGAAATAGACAATACCGCGACCCTGCGTCAGCACATCGCTCAATTGGCTCGCGAAATAGCCAGCTCGGTCAAAGCCCCAGGTCAATTTATCGATATCGATGGTGGCGTCGGGTTCAGCTACCGACACCCCGAAGCGGAAGTCGAAATTACTGCCACAGCCCAACATACCTTGACGCTGCTCCAGTCTTTGAGCGGCTCGATGGCCATCGTACTGAAAATGATTCAGCAGCAACCCAAGCTTCAAATCGACGCGTTGGCTGACTTTGAGTTCGCAGCCGGACTGGGCCAGATCTTACTGGGCCAGCCTCACACAAAAGATCAGCCCCCTGAAAAGTGAATGCCGTCTCAGCGACGGCGCTCTAGTGAAGCTGTTCCGCATTATTCGTCTCGCAAGACGTTTGATTGACCTGGAAATCCAGTCAGTCGCCAACAACGGTCCGAATTCAGCCAGTTAACACACGGACTCTACAAGGGGGAGTCGTCATGTCCAAGACACCAATAAATGAAGCAATCCTGTCACAGGTGCTTCATCACATGCGTAATGGCCAACTTCGGCGCTGCATCGAAATGGGCCTGGAGCCAGAGATATTGGCTCAGCTCCAACAACCTTCAGTACTGAGCTTGCTGCTTAACACTCCCGTGTCTTGGTGCAACGTCACCATTGATGGGGACATGGTAAAAAAACTACTGTCAGGCGCGCAGCGTTCTGATGAAGAAGTGCGCATGATTGAACGTGCGCTGCGACTTGGCGCGACCACTCAAATGCTGCAACAGTTCTTCGGGCTGTCTCCGCAGGATGTGGCCCTTCAACGCCTAATGATCGGCGTGACGGCACGTCGTGGCCGTTGGCGCGAATTCAGTGAGGAGATGGACGCTCAGCTTTGGTACCGATGGACGCACCTAATGCAAGAGCATCAGGTAGAGCTTGGCGACAGTCTCGCGTTGCTGGACATCGCCATGTTGGTCGCCGAGGAACTCAATGCTCCACAGGATACTAGCCCAGATGAGACCCACGAAAACCTCAGCCTGGCCATCATCTGGCATCGCATTCAGTCCTGGATAAAGGAAGGGCTTTACCCTCCTGCAAACCCTGGCCTTCCGAGAAGGCTACAGCTTGTGTCTTCTCAACGACTTGCACAGCCTGCAGCGACATCGGTGGAAGGTGACTCTGTATTATGAGGTTGTCTCGGCTTCCCTTGTCGACGCTTTTAGACTCGGCCTCGGGTCACCTTGAAGCTCATTTGCTTCAGAAAAAAGAGTCGGCGCCTCCGGGGATTGAAGGGTCTTCCCCCTACTCCGGAATTATTTTCAGCGGGAACCCACACGAAACGGTTCCTCGCCGATTGCTTTTGGATGATCGCTTAACCCCGCTTGAAAGAAACACCTGGCAGGTATTTCGCCTACTGATCAATGACGACGGCCTTACGGCGTTCCCTACCTATGACCAACTGCGGCCATATTTGGGTATGCAACCCGGTAGGCCTGCCTCGCGTGAAACTGTATCAAAAGCATTAGTGACCTTACGTCTCACCCGTTGGCTTAGCCTGGGGCGACGGGTGCGCAATGATCTGAGTGGACAAGTGCAAGGCAACGTCTACCTGCTTCACGACGAACCGGTCACACCGGCCGAAGCTATAGAGTTCGACAAGGACTACTTGCAGCTACTCGCGCAGTCAATGCAGCACCAGACCAAGGTGATTCGCGAAGTGGCAGAAATTGCCTGGAAGGAATTTGCAGCTGATCCTGATGTTGGCCAACGCTTACCTAGCAGGCTGGACATCATCGAATCCCGCATGAATAGCCAGGCCTGGACCAAAGCGCAGGCTCCAGTCGTTCTTAAAGCGACTGAGTTCGGAATCCGAACTCAGCAAAATATAGCTCTATCTCCACTGAGTTCGGATACCGAACTCAGTGAAAAAGGCGAAGAGCGAATCGCTTTGGAGCAGAGTTCGGATGCCGAACTCAGCCGTAAATCACTGAGTTCGGACTTAGTTCGGCATCCGAACTCATATAGTACGTATACAGATACACACAAAGATGTTTGTAAAAGCTCTGTACATGTACCGCCCACACCAAACGACATCGCTGCCGATTTGCTCGGTGCACTGCATCGACTACCGGTCGAGCAAAAACAGAACGCGGTCCTGGCGCTGCAAAAGGTTCCAGCAGAGTTGAAAACCGCGCTCATCAAACAATGGGTCCACCGCTGTGACTCGGGAGGGGTCCGAAACCCGCTTGGATACTTAATGACGCTCGTCGGCATGGCCGTTCGCGGCGATTTCAACAGCCAATGGAACCCTGACGACAAGGCAAAAGCGAGCCCCGAGCGTCAAGACGCTTCAGCCCCGCCAGAGGGCGCAGAGCAGCCGACGAAGACGCTAACGCAGACGCGTAGCCCTGAGTCGATACAAACCGCAAAACACACACTCAGCGGAATGCTGCATCTGCTGAAGCCTAATCGGGGTACACATCCATGATGTCAGGTGGACAACCAGAATATCGTGGTAACGCGGCCCAGAGCGAAGCGGTCGTGACCGGAATCTGTGCCAGCTACACAGCAAGTGTTGCGGCCCGCAACACCCTGACAGGAACCGAAATACGCCGCGGCCGCCACGCAAGTGACTCGGCCCAAATCACTTGCCCAGGATCCGGCATTCGTGCCAGCGACACGGCAAGTGTTGTGGCCCACAACACCCTGACAGCATCCGGCACCGGAGGTGGCCGCCATATAAGTGGTGCGGCCCGCACCACCTTGGCAGGATCCGGCATCCGTGCCGGCGACATGGCAAGTGTTGTGGCCCACAACACCCTGACAGCATCCGGCACCGGAGGTGGCCGCCATATAAGTGGTGCGGCCCGCACCACCTTGGCAGGATCCGGCATCCGTGCCGGCGACACGGCAAGTGTTGTGGCCCACAACACCCTGACAGCATCCGGCACCGGAGGTGGCAGCCATATAAGTGGTGCGGCCCGCACCACCTTGGCAGGATCCGGCATCCGTGCCGGCGACATGGCAAGTGTTGTGGCCCACAACACCCTGACAGCATCCGGCACCGGAGGTGGCAGCCATATAAGTGGTGCGGCCCGCACCACCTTGGCAGGATCCGGCATCCGTGCCGGCGACATGGCAAGTGTTGTGGCCCACAACACCCTGACAGCATCCGGCACCGGAGGTGGCCGCCACGCAAGGGATTCGGTCCGCACCGGCGAGTTTCAGCTCTTCCTATATAGAAGCCTCAACAAATCCCCTTCCATCGGGCTACGTATTTAATGCTGCGTCTCCTATAGCCAAATTGCAGCATGGGTACGTCAATCCTCTTCCCAAGGAAACACTGCACCATGGCTGATAACTTCCGGCTCAACATCGGTTCACTGCGCAGCGATGTGAAGCTCACCCTTCACACTCACCACGCCGCTCGTATATGGATGGGGCGCCCTAAAAATGACCTCAAAGCCGGCATCATTGGTCTGTCAGGGTTCTGCACTGTCGTCAATCGAATGTCTCGAGGCGCCCAACAGGATGATCCCTACTCTGACTGGTGGATGATCCTCCTCGAGGAAAAGATCAACGATTCCAAGGAAGCGTTAAAGACCATCGAAGATCGCCTGGACACAGCCATGGCCTCTCTTCCACCGGCCATCAGCATTAGCGAAAACCTCTCGATCCAGCCTGTCAGCCTCCCGCTGTACATCTCCAATCCCCTGGGATTTCAGGCTGTGTACCTGCTGACGAACTACGACGAAATTGTCAGACGCATTCTGTTGGCCCAGCACGTTGGCCTTGTCGGGCGCCACGATATGGAAACCTGGATCGACGAAGGCGCAGCGGTACTGCGGAGACTGTTTGGTCTGGCCCAGATCTATAAGTACTCAGGCGCTGCCCGCGACGACTTCGCTGCAAACAATGCCAAGGCTGAAGCAGCCCGCAAAATGTACGAGCGGTACGGTGAGCTGCCACAAGACATCCTGGAAGGCACCCGCCGTTCGAATTTCGCGCCACCGATCATCCGCGGTCAGCAGCAAACCGAGACGGATGATCATCTCGATGACCCCGTTGAGGGTTAAAGAGCATGGGCCAGATTCCCTCCAATGATGGGTCGCTGCAACAGACCGCCTTCCGGCCACTGCAACAGGAAGCCTTTCAGCGACTGCAACAGGCTGCCTCACTAAAGGGCCTTTTAAAGCCTTTTAAAGGTAAGGGGGAGCTGACCCAATTTGCCGATCTTTGCCGAGCTCAAGAATCGGACTTAAAAGCTCTTGCCCAGGAAGTGCTGAGCCAGGCCCGCCGATATCCATTCACCCTAGTTCCAGTGCGGTTGACTGAGCAGAACACCCAAGCCGGCACCCAGTTTTTGAGATGGCAGCAGGTGACAGATCGGCGGATGGGCGTAGGGGTTTGGGCAGAAATGATGGGCTCACCCAGAACACCGGAATCCATGCTGCAGGATCTTTACGTGATGGAGCTGCAGCGCATCACCTTGAATATGCAAATGAGTTTGCTGCACTCGATCACCAAACAGGCCGCCGAGTGCGCAGAAAAAATGGGCCAGGCAGAGGCCGTGTATACCGCTCGCCTGCAGCAGCTCAACAACCCAACGCAACACCAATAACCTCGGAGAATACTCATGGGCACGCCCGTACAAGGCTGGGAAGGCAATATCGGTTCTGCACCGGAATTCAAAGAATTCCCCAACGGCAATAAAGACCCACGTCGACTCATGCGAGCCAACGTTTACTTCGACAATTCGATTCCGGATGGCAAAGGCGGCTACGAAGATCGTGGCGGTTTTTGGGCGAATGTGGAGTGGTGGCACAAGGACGCCGAGCATTATTCGCAACTGTTCCAGAAAGGTATGCGAGTGCTGGTTTCCGGTCGCGCCGTTATGGACCGTTGGAAGAACGACGATGGCGAATTCGAAGCTTTGAAAATCCAGGCCAGCCGGGTCGGCATGCTGCCACACCGCGTGACCATGGTGAATCTGGCGCCTTCGCAAAACCAGAATTCGCAACAGTCCAACAGACCCGAATCGCGGCCGCAGCCAGCTCCAGGCCCGGATGAATATCCAGATACCGATCCACCGCAATTCTGAAAACAGGGGCTTAATTTTTCGGCCCATTCGTGTAGCTGTCGGTGTTGGGGGAAACAGCTCATCGTTTCCCCCGACCTCATTAGAGAACCACTACAAATTAGGACGTGCCGATGGATGAAGTTTTGAGGGACCCAACAGGGTACGTTGTCATTGGCGCAGAGCACCCAGCTTTAGGCCGTGTTTACTGGGCTTACTTTGATGAAAGCGAGGTGAATGCTCCGGACTACTACGGGCTCACCCTGGACATAAACCGAGCATCATGGGCTCCAGTTGGGTGGCGAACGGGAGAGTATCTGATGGGGGGCCGTGGAGAGACAGACCTTGATACCTGGCAAGCCCGCCGATTTATCAACACCTTGCTCGATGAATACCGCTTAGATACTGAATACCGCGTCGACTTTGACGACGACGACGAAATGACTGAACACTTATACGGCAAGCTGGAACAACTACGTGTTCAAAGCGGACAATCCACTCAGGACTTCATCGCGTGGATCAGAGTTGCGAACTGGACGGACGAGCCAGCTTCGAATTGACATCAAACCGCCAATTGGTTGGCAAAAAATCGCGCCATTCGTTAACTTTCAGGTTGAGTCACACTTCCATTCGGCTATCTCAAGCACAGAAGTTTAAAACTTCCGTTTTTGATGCAAAAAAATGCGCTATTCGTGATGTTACTGTCTGATAGATCTGTTCTTCGGGGACCGATAGCCAATGGCGCAATCTCGAACTTCTTTGAAACCAGCAGATAGGCGGCAATTCAATAACCCCCATACTGCCGTTCAAATAGCCGGTGCTGACGCCGCCCGAAAAGGGCTACGGGTGTATGACTGCCCTTACCACCATCCTGCGATGCGCGCGTCGTGGCTAAAGGGCTTTGCCCAGGAACAGCAGCTGACGCTGGACCTCTAGCCGCTAAAAGCCTCCCGTTGTGCATTGACCATTTCCCATTGAAGCCTTACCTGCCATGACGTGACAGTCCCGCTCTGCATAATTGAGAAGGGGCACACCGTGAAGCTATTGATCATCGAGGCACCTGGGAAGCTGAAAAAGCTTCAGCCAATGATGAAGAAACTGCGCCCAGGCGAACACTGGTTGGTTGTCGCCAGTGGTGGGCACATACGTGACTTGCCCGCCAGAGGGCAGGACGACAGCATGATCACCACAGGCGTCCGCAAAAATTACACACCGGTGTACGAGATCCTGGATAAGAGCGCCAAGGCCGTGCGGACCATCAAGGCCGCAGCTAAACAGGCCGATGAAATCTACCTCGCAACCGATCCGGATCGCGAAGGTGAAAGCATCAGCTGGCACATCCAGCAGGTACTGGCGGTCAAATCCTACAAACGCATCACCTTCAATGAAATCACCCTGAAGCGTGTCGCAGAGGCTCTAGCCAATCCTCGCCAAATCGATTTGAACAGAGTCGCGTCACAAGAATGCCGGCGTGTACTTGATCGTTTGGTGGGTTACCTGGTGACTCAGGAGCTACGCCGACTGATGGGCAAGCCCACCTCTGCAGGCCGCGTGCAATCGCCTGCCGTATACCTGGTGGTTTTGCGCGAGCGCGAGATCCGCAACTTTCAGGTAATCAACCACTTCGGTGTGCGTCTGAACTTTGTGGATATGAATCAGGGCACCACCTGGTATGCAGACTGGCAACCGGTACCGGATTTCGCGAGCAAAGACTTTCCTTACGTTCAAGATGCCAACCTGGCCCGACTCGTCGCCGGCACACGTAATGTCGTCGTCGAGTCCTGTGAAGACCGCAAGGCCGAGCGCCACCCACCCGCGCCCTTCATCTCTTCCACCCTTCAACAAGCAGCCAGCAACGCCTTGAAATGGGACCCGGACAAGACCATGCAAGTCGCCCAGCGATTGTATGAACAAGGCGTGATCACCTACCACAGGACGGATAATCCCAACGTACCAGACGAGGCCATGGAGGATATTAGAACCGTAGCTAGATCTATCGGATTGAAGACCGTCGACGAGCGACGTACATTCAAGGCCGCCGAAGGCGCGCAGGAAGGCCACCCCGCTATTACCCCGACGCATTGGGCTGATACAAAAGCTGGTGAGAACGACGAGGAACTCGCCCTGTACAAGTTGATTTGGGTCCGGGCGCTGGCCAGCCAGATCGAAGCGGCGGTATTCGACGTGCGTGCTGTAAAACTGCTCGCGGTTGGCCCAAATGGTAAGGCTTTGCGATTCAATGCAACTGGTGAAACCCTTTTTCATCCTGGGTGGCGGAAACTGCTCAAGGGCGATGACACAGACGATGAGGAAGATGGAGCAGCGAGCAACCCAGTTCCTGCACTCACACCAAAACAGATCATCTCTGTGCACAACGGAGAACTGCTGAAGAAGAAAACTCAGCCGCCATCCCGCTACACCAAGGCCAGTCTAATCAAAGAAATGGAGCGCCGCGGTATTGGTCGTCCCAGCACGTTCGCCTCGATCTTGAAGAACATCACCAGCAAAGGAATGATTGAGGAAAAAAGCCGCAAGCTGGTACCGGCGCCGCTGGGGGAGGAAACAATCGCGAAGCTGGAAGGGTTCTACAGTTTCGTGGAGCTCGATTTTACGAGGGAGCTGGAGCGGGATTTGGACAAAGTCGCCCAGGGCCAAGACACCTATGGAGCTGTCGTTGCGCGTCTGCATAGACGCCTGGAAGAGGAACTGTCTCAGCAACGTGGAATGCCGAGTGTGCCGATGGCGTCCGCTCCACGCCCAGCCACAGCAGGTGGCGCTTTCAACTGTCCCAAGTGCAATCAACCCCTCGCAAGGCGACAAAAAAAAGGGGGCGGTGGCTATGACTTTTGGGGTTGCACAGGCTTCAAATCGAATGGATGCAAGGTGAGTTTTCCAAACTTGAATGGCAAACCAGATCTCAATAAACCCAGAGGGGTGTGACTTCTGCCATTGCCGATATAAATCACCGACAACGCCGTTACGCATTAACCCTAGAAGCCCACCATTCCTATACCTGACAGTCCTCTGCGAAATTGCAGAGGAGGTCATGGGTGAGCGTACAGAAGAGACAATCGGTGGTGGGGCTGCGCATCTTAGCGCCGAAGCTGGAGAAGTTCTCAGACCGGCAAATTGAAGTCGCCCAGACCTGGGCTTTACAATTTAACGTACCGCCCTCCCAGCTGACCTCCTTCATCGATACCTATCTGAGTTCCACTGTCCATACTCGTTGCTGGTGCGTAGCCCTGCCCTCTACAGATGATCAAACACGGCGGCTCCTGGCCAGAATCGGCGATCACCTCCAGTACTTCGATGGTCATCAGGTTAAGGCCTGCAAAATCTTCAGCAAGGACCGCGTGCATAAGAGAAAACCCACCGCAATGGTGGCCCAGCAGCTACTGCTCAGGTTTGAAAAACGCTGGTATGCAGACGTCCTACTGACCTCCTTCTGCAAGTCTGCTGGAGAGAGGGCGAAAGCCCTTTCGATTGAAGATCTAGGAAGCTTTAATCGCCGCGGCTTCGATTGGACGGCGAGCAACAATCGGTACTTCAATCCCCGCACCCGATTTTACCTGAAGCAGATTGGCAGCACGCTGAAGCAGTTTTGCCAGTGTCTGGACCAAGAGCTTTTATTCGCCATTCGTTCAGCGCAATGTCCCTCACCCAAGCTCTATAACTGGCTGGCTCAAGGTGACCGAAAACGCCGCCTTCAGGCCCTAAAAGCCCAGCCAGTACTGATTCCACTTCTGGTACTAGCAGATCAATGGCCGTGGCCGTGGGATGGGCAGCAGCAGGTATACATGAACTGCCCATGGGATGAACTTCAGGCGTGGCGCCCATACTGGAGTGAGGACCGTTATTTGATTTCCGCTGAAGAGTGCCTGGTAGGTCGCATAGCCGACGCGGGCCTCCCCCTTTCCGACACACTGGCTTGGCTGCTACAGGCGCCGCGCGCTGCAGTGCGCTACCTGGGTCAACAGCGGGTATTCGATACCGGCAGTGCATTGACCCGTATCAGCCGCGAGGGGCCACAAGGACCCTGGCATCGACTGCTGCTGGGAGCCTCACTGGGCAATCGCCGTCCTCTTAAAAAAGCGCACTGGATCACTCTCTTCGCGCTGCTGGATAAAATCCCGTATCAACTGCTGGATCAAACGCAGGACTGGAACAGGCTGCTGTCAGGGTGTCCAACTGATTGGTCGGACGACAATTGGTCCAAAATCGCCGACGACTTTCGAGACCTGAACGAGCTCTTTAACAACGTTGATGAGAGCGACGGACCAGCTTCTGGTGA
Organism: Pseudomonas sp. W2I6; assembly: GCF_030815935.1. NCBI lineage: Bacteria > Pseudomonadati > Pseudomonadota > Gammaproteobacteria > Pseudomonadales > Pseudomonadaceae > Pseudomonas > Pseudomonas sp. W2I6. The sequence goes on from NZ_JAUSXJ010000001.1 coordinate 5,275,936, forward strand.
AGCACTGCAGAAACTCAAAAGCTTCATTGCTACTGCTTCCTATCACCAGATCGCCAGCTTGGTGAATGGCTTTCACCTCGCGTTGATAGACATCCGTGAGGCTTTAGATGCAGTAGATCCACAAACAAGAACAGACTCTTTAACGCCCTGGAAGCCGCTGCTTTATTCAACCAGCACACCCCTCGTGAGTCCAAATGGGCTGCAAATTATCGAACTGAAGTGCCCCGCCGATCTTGATGCGGAACATCGAGCGCTGGGCCATTGCATTGATGGTTACGACTACAGTGCTTATCGGGGCATCTGCCGTCTTTTTTCGGTTCGCGAAAACGGGAAATCGTTGGCCTCTGCAGAAATCCAAATGGATGAAAGTGCCTGGGGCGAAACGTTAGCAAAATTGACTCCCAAACACCTGGTGACGATACAACTGAGAGGGCTCCGCAATCGCACACCTAAGTCGGGCTCCAGGGTTGACCGGGCCTATCAATGGTTTTGGGCAAAGATCAAATCGGGTGAGCTCGCCATTAACCTGGAATGGCCCGACCAAACACTATCCATGTCGCGCTATACAAATCGAAACCGGAAAAAAATGCATGCCCAGGCCTGTGCGGAATGGATCAACCAACGATTGAGCAGGACATGAGTCGTCCACGTCTGATGAACCGCCGGCAGGACCTGGTCGAAAAAGTCATTTTTGACGGCTATGACTTCGGGGTCTTAATGCAATACGTTGAGGGTGCGAACCGGCTGTTTCTCGAACGTAATGGTTTCTATATTCGGCGTGCCGAGCATCCTCAACATCGCTATTGGCGATTACCAAAAGGCAAGTTGCTGGATGACCTGGATGTGCTCTTCCACCGTTTGATGGAGTTGTCCGAGGACCGTTTCAATGAAAGTTGGGAGACGTTTTCACATAAAATCACAGCCGCACAAAACGACCCAGATCGGCAGGCATTCACGTGGGGGCTGACCTTTCGGATAGCTCCACTCGTTCAGGGCGGGATCCTGCTGTCAGGTGACTACCATCCTGGCGCGGTCGCCGTTTCAAGGCGCATGCACGGCGTGTTTCTCGGGCATTCCAAGTCCTGGCGCATTGACGCTGGTGCGGAAGTGGTGCGAAGCAACTTGATCCTGGAGCTTGGATTGTCGGAGGATCAGTTCGAAATCCTCGACACCGTGCAAGAGCTGCTGACCGACGGATCCGTTGTTCCAGCTGATGAAATCACCCGCATCAGTCTTGGTGGACCGCCACAAGAGCGCGCAGCAAAAGCGGCTGACGATAGCACCTCAACCGATGTGTATTTAGCCGCGGTGCCCTCAATCGAGCGCACCGGGTCCACTACCGAACAGATTAACCAGGCATTGGCTGGTTATTCTTTACTGGACCATCAACCGGCAGGCATCCGGCACTTGCTACAGCGCACAAGCGCCTTGCTTGCGGATGACATGGGGCTTGGTAAAACTCGCCAAGCAATCATTGCCGCTGCAATCCGAGCAGCTAATAGACCCATCTTGGTTATCACCCTGTCGACGTTGATCATCAACTGGCAACGCGAAATCCAGATGGTGTATCCCAAGGCCACTATCGGCCAACAGGTCTTTGATCCCTCTTCGCAATGGATTATCACCAACTACGAACGCCTTGGCGATTTTGTTCTGCATGCAGGACACTTTGAAGTGATGATCATCGACGAGGCGCACCGCCTGAAAGAGCCGACCGCCGCGTGGACACGTCACGGCTTCGACATTGCCGCCAAGATACCCAACCGTTACCTGCTGACGGGTACGCCAGTCCTCAACCGAGAATCTGAGCTGCACACGCTGCTACGGCTATCCGGCCACCCCGTTGGGAAACTGCCCTTGAAAGAATTCTGCGAACAGTTCGCCGGCAGTCAGGATTTCCGCATGAATCTGCGGGGCGCAATCGGCGATTGGATGCTCCGTCGACGCAAGGATGTCTTGCCCGGTCTCAAGGGCAAACAGCGCCAAACTTTACCCATCGAACTCACTGCTGAAGAGCGCAAGCAATACGATCAAATTCGGCTCGAAGACAGGCCTAGCCTCGCCAGGTTGGGATCACTGCGTCAGTTGCTTGAGCAGGTAAAGATTCGTGTCGTAATGGATCTGCTGTGCGAACTGGACGCGGAGGACAAAGTAATCTTGTTCTGTGAGTTCAAGGATACGGTAGGAACACTTCGCACTCGGTGCAAGCAAGCTGAGTACGGGTGCGTCACGGTTGTCGGCAGTGACTCTGTAGGCAAACGGCAGAAGGCGATCGATCAATTCCAAAGTGATCCAGAAACCCGCGTCTTTGCCGCCACTACCTCCGCTGCCGGCACCGGCAACAACCTCACTGCGGCCAACTATGTGATGTTCCTGGGCCTCCCCTGGACGCCTGGACTGCAGGACCAGGCTGAGGACAGGGCCTACCGCAATGGGCAATTGCGCATGGTCGTGGTGAAAATCCCGCTGGTGGAAAACACAATCGACCAGATGCTTTGGCAAATGCTGCAGGATAAGCGTCAGTTGGCAAGTGACCTCATTGAGCCCGACGCGGCCGGCAACGCGAGACAAGCATTGGCGACCAATTTGTAGATCTGCGGTATATCACTGCTTCTTAGTGGCTGAGACCTTGTAAACGTACTTGGAACCATTACTTTTGTTTTCTGGAATCTAATAGGCCTCCCCATCGGCAACAATAGTTTCGTTCGATATCTGCAAACTTCCGAAAGTGGCAAATCTATTTCGATTTTACCCACTTTGCTCGTATTCATTTCGAGGAGTCGAACATAATTGACTTTGTTACGTATTAGAATCTTCCCATCGCTCATAATGGCCGTCGAGACCCATTCAGAAGAGACTGATCTCACTGAAAGGCACGGACAGTTTTGGCGGACTCGTTGAATCCAGCGCGATACGCCAATATCCAACATCATGCCAAGCGCCATGCTTGAATCCTACTTCTGGATACGTACCGATGTGAGCGAAGCCTAGTGCTTCATGCAGCCCCACGCTGCCATCGTTTGGCAGCGCGATCCCGGCAAAGGCTGCGTGAAACCCTTGCCTTTTCAATGTCGGCAGCAACACGCCATACAGTGCCCGGCCGACCCCGCTACGGTGCGCTTCTGGCGATATATAAACGGTGACGTCGACCGACCAGCGATAGGCCTCACGAGCCCGGTGCTGACTGGCATATGCATAGCCGATGAGCTGGCCGTCTCGCTCCGCTACCAGATACGGGTAAGTCGGCAAAGTCGACCCAATCCGCTTGGCCATCTCTTCGACTGTGGGCGGCTCAAGCTCAAACGAAATCGCCGTATGCTCAACCATCGGTGCGTAAATTGCCTGGATGGCTTGAGCGTCCGAAATCTGCGCAATCCTTACTGTGGTGTTGCTCATCCTCTATCCCCTTGGTCGCTCAAATCGATCTTTGATTGACTCGTTTCGAGAGTGCTTCGGCGCTTTCCTTGCGCTCCGAATAGCGGTCTACCAAATACGTTTCCCGGCCCCGAACCATCAGCGTGAACTTCATCAGTTCCTCCATCACGTCCACAACACGGTCGTAGTAGGCGGATGGCTTCATACGCCCTGCGTCGTCGAACTCCAGAAAGGCTTTGGGTACTGACGACTGGTTTGGGATGGTGATCATCCGCATCCAGCGCCCGAGGATCCTAAGCTGGTTTACCGTGTTGAAGGACTGTGATCCACCGCAGACCTGCATGACGGCCAACGTCTTGCCCTGGCTGGGGCGGACAGCGCCCAACGTGAGAGGTATCCAGTCTATTTGGGCTTTGAATACAGCAGACATTGCACCGTGACGCTCTGGCGAACACCACACCTGTCCCTCTGACCACAGAACCAGATCCCGCAGCTCTTTAACCTTTGGATGGTCTTCCGGAGCGTCATCAGGGAGAGGCAGACCCGAGGGATCAAAGATGACGGTCTCGGCTCCCATTAGGGTCAGGATGCGCGCGGCCTCTTGGGTCAGCAGCCTGCTGAAAGAGCGCTCACGGGTTGAGCCATACAGCAACAAGATGCGTGGTTTGTGAGTCGGTTGCTCGTTGCCTTGCAGGCGATCCAGTGTGACGAAGTCGATTAGCGACTGATCCAGATTAGGTAGATCCAGGCTGCTTTCCGAGGAAAATTCGTCCATTACAGTTCACCTATTTGATCTAGCTCGCGCTTCAGTTCCTGCGGTGTGAGCGCCGAATGATCCAAGCTGAAGAATGCCTCGAAACGCTTTTTAATCTGGACGACGGTCGCGTCAAATGCGGCTTGGATGTCGCTGTCTGTGCCTTCTACATCGGAAGGGTCGGCGAGGCCCCAGTGGCTTTTGACAGCAGGCCCGAAATAGACCGGGCAGGGTTCGCCTCCAGCCTTATCACACACGGTGATCACCACATCCGGTGGTGAGTCCGAAAACACCTCTGAGCCTTTGCTGTAGAGATCTGTGGTGTCGATACCAAGCGCTTGCAACGTACTCACGGCGCGTGGATTCAGTTGTCCGCTTGGGAAGCTGCCCGAACTGACGGCGTTAAAACCGCTCGGGGCCAGGTGGTTGAACAACCCCTCCGAGAGAACGCTCCGGCAGCTGTTTGCCGTACACATAAATAGCACTTTCATGGGTTTCTCCTAGACAGGGATGCTCAGCCGCGACGCCAGTGCCACCAGCGTTACCAGCAAGATAGGGAGGGTGAGGATGCTGCCGACTTTGAAGTAGTAACCCCAGGTGATGCGGATATTTTTCTGCGCTAGCACATGCAGCCACAGCAACGTGGCCAGGCTTCCGATGGGCGTGATCTTGGGGCCAAGATCGCAACCGATGACGTTGGCGTAGATCATGGCCTCACGTACCAGTCCTGTAGCGTCGCTGCCCTGAATGGACAGAGCGCCGATAAGCACACTCGGCATGTTGTTCATGATCGAGGACAACAGCGCAGCGGTGATACCGGTGCCCAAGGTAGCGGCCCATAGGCCATGCTCGGCAAATATGTTCAGCAGCCCCGAGAGCGAGTCGGTTAGGCCAGCATTACGCAGGCCATAGACCACCAGATACATGCCCAGCGAAAACACGACAATTTGCCAGGGCGCGTCCTTGATGACCCTTCTCGTGGAGATGATTTGGCCTTTACCTGCGATGACCAGCAGGATCATTGCACACGCAGCAGCAACAGCGCTGATGGGGATACCTAACGGCTCCAGTGCGAACAGACCAACCAGCAGCAGGCCAAGTACCCACCAGCCAGCAATGAAGGTCGCCCGATCTCGAATCACCGACTCCGGGGCCTCAAGCTGATCCGCGTCGTACTGGGCGGGAATGTCCTTGCGATAGAACATCCAGAGCATGAACAGTGTCGCGGCCACGGCCACTAGGTTCACTGGCCACATGACAGAAGCGTATTCACCGAAACCCACGCCAAAAAAGTCTGCCGAAACGATGTTCACCAGGTTGGACACCACCATCGGCAGACTGGCGGTATCAGCGATGAAGCCTGCGGCCATCACGAATGCCAAGGTGGATGCCGGGCTGAAGCGAAGCGCCGTCAGCATCGCGATGACGATTGGGGTCAGAATCAGTGCGGCTCCATCATTGGCGAACAGTGCCGAAACGGCTGCACCGAGCAGGATCATCAGCGCAAACAGACGTCCGCCTTTGCCCCGACCCCAGCGAGCGACATGAAGCGCCGCCCATTTGAAGAATCCCGCTTCATCGAGCAACAAACTGATGATGATCACAGCAATGAAGGTCGCGGTAGCGTTCCAGACGATGTGCCACACAACCGGCACATCCCCTAGACTTACGGCGCCAGTCAGTAGTGCCAGAACGGCACCCGCTGCCGCGCTCCAGCCGACACCTAACCCCTTGGGTTGCCAGATAACAAAGACGAGCGTAACTACGAAAATCGATGCTGCGATGAGCATGAGTATGTTCCAGATCAGGATGTCAGCAGCAGGAGGCTTGGCGCACGGGTCTGTCTTCCATGGAAGCCAGCCGTCCTTGATGGTCGTTAACCCAGGACTGGTGTGCCTGCGTAGTGACGTTCAGAACATCCAGTGCCCACTGTTCAAGCTCGGGATGCAGCCGGTAGTAAACCCACTGACCCTGCCTCCGATCTGCGAGTAACCCGCAAGCACGCAGTTGGGCAAGATGCCTGGAGACCTTCGACTGGTTATCGTCCAGTGCCCAGATTAACTCGCACACGCACAACTCACCCTCAGCCGAAAGCATGAGCATGATCCGGGCGCGAGTTTCATCACCCAAGCACTTGAAGAATGTGTGTGGTGTAAGGCTCATAAGCAATCGCTCTGCATATGTGGATAATCGAATATGCAGATTTAACCACGTTCAGCCTGCTTGCACAAATGCCTGTGGCGGGAGTTAACGATGGGGATCAATGCTCACCGGTCGACCACAGGGTAACGACCAGGAGGGATTAACAATCGCCTCAGCACGCGGACGGAGATTTGATGTTCGAATGGATGTTCGCTGAACGCGATTTTGGATTCATTACTCTAGGCGTAATGGCAGGATAGCTGGTCAGGTCGAATGCAATTGAGTGGTCAGCGTGAATGCAAATGAATGCTCAGCGTGAATGGAAATGGGTGATCAGATACTAGGTAATTTTCCACCTCGGTCGCGTCATCTTTGTATAGCCTATAAATACCTATAGACGTAGTTTTCTATTTCCTACTGCGCAGCTGGTACCAGCCTGTCACCGTTCCCCTATCATTACAGGGGGCCTCTCGGCACATGATCAGGCACGTCACCACGCTCTCGCTTCTAGCGTTAATCGCCAGTTGCACGACCCAAACGGCGCAGACACCCAAGCCCGCTTTCGACAGCAGTCGCAATCCGGACATGTTGACGCCAGACCTCTATCCTGGCGGCGCCGTTCCTGAAAAAGAACCAGTAGTGCGCTATGGCCGCTACACCCTCGTCAGCACGCTGCCAGATTCTGGCCAACGTGACCTGATGGCTCAGATTATCGACATCAGCATTCCAGCCAACATGCACCCAAATGTGCATGAGGCCATGCAGTACGTGGTGGACCGTTCAGGTTATACGCTTTGCTCGGCAGACTCTGGCCACGTCAACATCCTTTACACCCGACCACTCCCAGCAGCCCAATATAAACTTGGCCCTATGACCCTGCGTAACACCCTGCAGGTGCTCGCAGGTCCGGCCTGGCAGGTGAAGGTCGACGAGGTCAACCGTCAGGTGTGCTACGTCCTGCGCCCTGGCTACCAGCTCCCGGACTCTCCACGTCCTGCATCAACTCAGATTGCTCAACTCAACACATCGACAGCTGCACAGCCTATCGCAGCGAAGAGCAATAACAATGATGCGGGCAGCCAAGTAGTAGTCGCCGCCGTTCCCCAAACAGCGCCTTTCACAACAACGGCATCAGCCGCTACCCCTGTGGCGAACGCTGCACCAGCCAAAACCGTGGCCCCTCCTACGGTGATTACCAAGGATGGCTCTACAAAACAAACGTCTGCCTTGCCGACTCAGAGTCCGGCCTCGACTTCGTCCAGCAACCCAGATGCCAAGGCCGCTTCAACTCCGAAACTGGTCACCGCGCCGGCCGCAGTTTCTGCAGCGCCAAAGCCGGTTGCGACGGACATTGCAGCGCCGAAGCCGCTGGCCCAGACATGGACGGCTTCAACTGGCTCAACCCTTCGTCAAACCGTCGAAGGCTGGGCTGAAAAAGCGGGCTGGAAACTGATGTGGCAGGTCGATGATTTGGATTACTCAATTGACGCTCCACTTCGATTTGAGGGCAGTTTCCAAGAAGCCATTGGGTCGATTTTCCCACTCTACGACTCGGCTCCACGGTCCTTTCTGGTCGATGTGGTCGACAGTAACTCCTCACAGCGGCTGATTTTTATTACAGAGAGGAACAAATGATGACTGCTCGTCTCTGGATCAAAAGCACAGCCTTGTCACTTATCGTCGCACTGGTGAGTTCCTGTTCGCTGCAGCGTGTGAATGAATCGGCCAGCCGAGCTGAAAATGACGCTGCGACAGCCTCTCAATACAGCCGATTTCTGAGAAATCAGCAGCAAGAGTCCGCGCGCGCTACGGTGGTGTTCAGCGACAAACCATGGGTATCCAAAAAACCGCTGGTCGCCAAGCGTGGTTTACCGCTGACCATGGATTGCGACATCACCTATCGCCCCTCATATAACGTTGGGATCGCTGAGATCGCGCAGTACATCACTAGTGAATGTGGTGTACCGGTCATCGTAGCCCCTGACGCAATCGACCCAAGTGTCCTTTCCAGTTCGACGCAGGGCAACTCAGGACCTGCAGTTCCACCTGGTTTGGGCTCTGCCGACAACCTGACCAACTTCATGCCCGCCGGCGTCATCGGCAATGTTCCGAGCAACGCCCGCTCAATGAATTCGATTGGGCTGACTGCGCCCAACACATTCCCCATTAAGTACAGCGGCAAGCTGTCAGGGTTGTTGAATCAAGCGACCTCCCAGTTAGGCTTAGCGTGGAATTATTCCTCCGATGATCGAAGCGTGCATGTCACTTACTTCGACACCAAGACGTTCGACGTCTGGGCATTTGGTGATGACCAGGTCATTGAAAGCACAGTGAAGTCGGGCTTGCTGACTGCTACAGGCAGCGGGAGCAGTTCCGGTGGTGGTGGCGGCGGATCTTCGTCGACAGGTGCATCGGGTGAATCAGGCAGCAACCAGAGCACCACCGTTACCATCAAGACCTCGCTGATCGGAGACATTGAAAAAAACGTCAAGGCGATGCTGAGCCAACAGCCCCAAGGTCGGATGTTCCTCTCGCGTTCCACTGGCACCCTGACGGTAAGTGATCGACCAGAAGTACTCTCAAACGTTGCTAAATACCTGAATTCGATCAACAGCAGTATCACCCGTCAGGTGTTGTTCAACGTCAAAGTTTTCGAGGTAACTCTCACCGACACAGACCAGACCGGCCTGGACTGGACGGCTGTCTATACGTCCTTGAGCAACAAATGGGGCTTTTCGCTGAAGAATGCCACCACCGGCATAAGCACGGGCGCGGTGTCGGGCTCGTTGAGTATTTTGGACACGTCGAAGTCTCCTTGGGCTGGCTCCAACTTAATCATCAAAGCCACTTTCCGAACAGGGCCGAATCTCGAACGTTCGCTCGCCGTCGGTCACCACGCTGAATCTGCAGCCGGCACCCATCCAGATCGGCAACGTAAAGAGCTATGTCGCATCAAGCTCGACAACCACCACGGCTTCCGTTGGATCGTCTACTTCGCTCACCCCCGCGACTATCACCAGCGGCTTCAACATGATGTTGCTCCCTCGAATCATCGACCAGGACAACATGTTGCTGATGATCACCCTGAGCATGAGTAGCAAACCGACCTTCACCACTTTTACGAGCAACGGCTCCAGTGTCCAGACAGCGGATTACGACACCAAGAACCTGTCGCCCAAGGTCAAATTGCGCAGCGGTCAAACCCTCGTACTGACTGGTTTTGAGGAGAACAGCGAAAACGCAACCAAGTCTGGCGTAGGTGATCCTGGATTCTTCGGTTTGGGCGGCAGCCGTATCCGCACCACAGGGCACAGCGTACTCGTAGTGCTGATTACTCCTGTTGTTGATAGCGAAACAGGCAGCCCCAGCGCGGTGATTTCACCTGCTGCCAACGAGCCTTGGGGCTCTTGCCATACCCCACTGCTGCATTGCACAGGTTCCAAGGGGTAAGCCATGGTTGCGGAAACCTCAAAAAATGCACGCTCTGCTCGAGTCCAGGTACTCCAGTATCGTGGAAAATCATTTGTCACCGGTCTGCGCTGGCATCCGCTGGGCAGTGTCACCGGGCACATGAAGGAAGCGCGCCAGTACGGTCGTGAGCACCACCTCGACATTGTCGCCATTAGAAGAACACCAGCCATTATTCAGGCAGGTTTTGTAGCGCGCAGCGAGGAGGTCACCAAAGGGATGTACTCGCTCGCGGCCACCCTGGCTGGACAGCTGGGGGACTCATGGATCGCGGCCTGGAAAACTGAGAGCGAGATTGACCAATATGCCCTCGTTGCTGTGTATCAAGGTGGCGTGATCTCTGGCTGCGACATGATCGGCACTGGTGCTGAGGTCCGCCGCCGAGTCGCGCAACAACGCAGTCGTGGGATCAACTTCGACAACGAGTACCTGCCCCCAGAGTTCGATATGGGCGGTCAACCACTGGACGTGGCAGAGCTACTTCAGCCGTCGCATCTAAAACGCGAGTACCGGCTACGGCCACTCGTCTTTGGGCTATCCAAACCAGAACTTGTGCAGCTGGCGGTTCTTGGCGCGCTGATCGCTGCCGGCATCATCGGGTGGGCTCAATGGCAGAGCCATCAGGACCAAATAGCCAAAGAGGCGGCTTTCCAGGCTGAACAGCAACGCCTGGCAGAGTTGGCCAGACTGCAAAAAGAATCCGGTATGGAACAGACGCCCCAAGCGCTTGAACACCCTTGGGCCAAACGTCCATCTGTTGCAGATTTCCTGGAGGGTTGCAGCAACGTCATTTATCAGTTGCCTCTGTCCATTCAGGGATGGCAGTTCACGAGTGCCGTCTGCGACGGCGCACAGGTTTTGTCCTCCTATAAGCGCTCGGGCAATAGCACGGCCGACAAACTGATACAGGCGACGCAGGGCCACTTTTCTGATCGGCCGGCCTTCTTTGACGAGGGCAACTCGGCCACGTTGAAATTCGACATCTCTCTACCCGCAGCCGGTGATGAGCCTCTAAAAGACGCCATCGTGATGTTGGCGAACCTGTCGTCTTGGCTGCACAGCTTCACTCAAACCCCAGTGCTGAAAGAAGTGCCGGTCGTTGTGCCCATTCAACCAGCGATACCGGGCCAACCTGCGCCACCGCCGCCCCCACCGCCTCAATGGAAGCAATTCGAGCTGAGCTATGCCACTGGCATTACGCCGCTGGACTCATTATCCGGCGCACCCAGTCAGGGCTTACGGCTGCGCGAAATCACAACCAAATATGAGACCGGCCACCTTGTCTGGTCAGTAATAGGTGACCTATATGCGAAATAAAGCGCTGTGCTTTTTGTGCTCCATCCTTGCGTTAGGGGCACCATCGAGCTGGGCAGATGAGAACACCCTATCTGGGGTGAACGTCGGCGAGCTGGCCCAGATTCAAAGCCAGACGATCTTGTTGAATGCCAAAGCCGAGAAGGCCAAGGCCGAAAGATCGATCAAGGGCGAAGACCAAAGTGCGACGACGCAGCCGTCAACTGTGTTTTTTTCTCAAGGAAACCTCACACAGCCGGCTGCAGCCTCGGCGCACAGCAGTGATACACAGTCTGACTTGCCTGTCGTGAAAGCGGTATTCGGCTCAGCAAAACGGCTGCGTGCGACTCTGCTCTACAGCAGCGGATTTGAAGTAGACGCAGATGCCTCATCTCGGGAGTTACCCGGTGGCTATCGCATGGCCATCCTCTCCGTCGAAAACGTGACCCTCGAGCGTGGCGGTAAGCGCTACCCCCTCGGCTTTTCCAGTACGCCCCCGGCCAGCTTGAGCAACGTTAACAATTCAGCCCCCAGCATTACCCCATCAGCACCTATGCCGCCTGGGCTGATCCCTGGCCAACGTTGATTGAGAAGTTCGATGACGATCCTGACTGAAAAACCAGATGTCATAGAGCCTGACAGTGATGAGTCTGCTGCAGTCCTACTGACGTCGCACCAAACACTGCTGACGGCCCCTGGTGGACCGTTTGAGCTGAAACCCGAGCTGCGTCAACTATGTGCGTTGACCAGCGATGGGATTTTGTATGTGTCAGCCCAACACCAAACGGATGCCTATGTCATGGCATTCGAGGACCAGCTGGAACACGAAAATCACCACTTTGAGGTCAAGGTCTGCTCGATGAGCACAATCAAGGCACTCTACCGCGCCAATGATGATGCAAATGGTAAAGCACTATCGGCGACTGAGACGAAGCGCCAGGCCCAGGTGGTGCAGCTTTTAGGAGAAGCCCACCGGCGCAATGCCAGCGACGTCCACTTTGTCGTAGGTCACGATATCACTCGAATCTTCTTTCGCATCCACGGGCTCTTGTGGGAGGCAGAGCAGCACCAGAGCCAGGTGGGCATGGAGCTCTGCTCGTCCCTCTACAACAGCATGTGCGATGTCGCGAAAGACCACTACCAGCCGCAGGTGAGCCAGGACGCCAGGGTAAAACGCGCCTATGTCGACCAACTCGGTTTGTTCGGTGCCCGAGTCGCCACTCGGCCGCTCGTAGATGGCCCTCTGATGGTTTTGCGTCTGCTGTATGACGACAAAACCAAAATGACGCTTAGTGATCTCGGTTTCCTGACGCAGCAAATTGATGCATTCAGCCGCATCCGCAGCTTGCCTTATGGGGTGAACCTGATCACTGGACCCACCGGTTCCGGCAAATCGAAGTCGCTGCAGGTAAACCTGAACCTCTTGCACGAAGAGTGCGGTGGAACAAAACACATTCTGACGATGGAAGATCCACCTGAATATCCACTTCTCGCCAATCAGTCACCGCTGGGCGCCGGTGAAACCTGGAATGACGGTATCACCAATTCCATGCGACTCGACCCTGACATTCTCATGTATGGGGAGATCCGGGACCTTGCATCAGCACAAGCGGCTTTCCGCGGCGGTATGACTGGTCACCTGGTGCTGACGACACTGCACACCAACAACGCTGTAGCAGCTCTTCAACGACTGATCGACATGGGTGTAGACCGACACCTGGTTACTGATCCTGCACTGATGACAAGCGTGGTCAATCAATCCCTTTTGCCCGTGCTGTGTTCCCACTGCCGCGTCCCCGCACGCGAGCATCTCGGGCAGCTCAACAGTGCGCTGGTGCAGCGCTTGCGCGATTTGGAAGCGATTGATGAGACCTACCTCAAAGGACCGGGATGCCCGCATTGCAAAGGCTTGGGCATCACCGGTCGCACGGTGGTTGCGGAAACTTTGCTCACCGACCTTGAGTTCATGCGCGTTTTCAATGGGCAGGGTGCAAGTGCGGCACGTCGCCACTGGGTCAAGGAAATGGGCGGTATTACCAAGACCGCACACACGATCATCAAACTGAAACAAGGATTAGTAGACCCCCGCCACGCCGAAATGACGGTGGGGCCGTTGGACTTTGACCGGCAAATCCTGGAGCTCGCTCATGCTGAGTGACGTCAGAGCGATGCTGAATCGTTGGGCAGAGACCTTCTATGCCAAGCAGTTTGGCAAAAACGAAAGAATCCAGTTCTACGAGAGCCTGATGGGCATCCTTGAGGATGGTGTGTCGCTTGAGGACGCACTGCACACGGTGGCCAGAGCATTCAGCGATAACGGGCAGAAGCTCCATCCAGTGTCCCTTGCCTGCAGGGATATCGCGCAATCGGTAAAAGGTGGGAAATCGCTGAGCATTTCCTGCGAAGGCTGGGTTCCCTATGACGAGAACTCTTTGATCGCTTCCGGGGAAGACACCGGCAACCTGGTGCAGGCATTTCGGGACTGCGTGAGGATCATCGAAGTACGTCAGCGGATCAGCAAACTCGTAGCGTCCGCCACCGTTTTCCCCTCCGTGGTGTGGAGCGTCATGGCGGCGTTGCTGTATGTGATTGCAGTGTGGATGGTGCCCTCCATGACACGACGCTCCAACCCCGAGGCGTGGACCGGCGTGCCGGCCTTCCTCTATGCCCTATCGAATTTCGTGACCCACTACGGGCTAGTGACGCTGATAGCTGTAATCGTCTTCATCCTCATATCGATCATCACTCTACCCGTGTTTTGCGGCCTTCAGATTACGGCCGCCAGCCCTTCGTGGAAGCTGCAGTTGAACAAGCTGCTCCAGGTCCTGCGAGTCCGAGCAGAGAGGCTCCCGCCTTGGTCAGTCTACAAGGCGCTCCACGGATCGATCTTTCTGCTCAACATGGCTGTGATGCTGCGCTCCGGCATCAACCAACTAGATGCGCTGACCTCTCTTCAACGCAATGCCTCTCCATGGTTGAAAGAGCGCCTGAGCGCCATTCATTACGGAGTGAGCGCCGGCAAAAACTTCGGTACCGCATTGAAGCTTGCGGGTCATCAATTCCCAGACCCCATGGCGATGCATTTTCTGGAAGTGCTCGCCACCCGCAAAGGCTTCGCTGAGTCGATGGAACGGTTTTCCAACCGGTGGCTGGAGCAAACGCTTCAGCGCGTCGAAGCCATCGCCAAATCTCTTATCGGCATGTCCTCCATGGCCATGGGGGTCATGATGATTCTGGTAGTGATCGGGATCTTCCAGTTGGCCGGCAATGTGACTGCAACGCTTTAAATCAAACCTAAATGAGGTACTGGAAATGCCAACAAACACTCCAAACAACCAACGCGGATTTCTCTCCCTAGACGGGATGTTCTGGTTGATGCTGATCGCGGTGGCACTTGGTTTCATCGTGTTCATGGGCTACAGAACGTTCGGCAGCTCGGACGTCACTATTGAACAGAGCAATCTCGGCACGTTGCTGAGCAATACCAAACGACTGAAAAGCACCACGGGTTACGCCACGGCAGGCACCAACTTAGCGCCTTCTTTGATCAACCTCGAGGCAACTGGCGGCATGAGCATCAACGGTAATGCCCTGTCCAACCGCTGGAACGGCGCAGTGACCGTGATGAGCAACGGCATGACCTTCACCATCACAGAATCCAACCTTCCGAAAAATGCCTGCATCACCCTTGCCTCGAACATGGCCAAGGACAAACAGACAACTACGGCGATCAACGGCGGCACTGCAATTGCCGGCGAAATCACTGCGGTGGCAGCTGCGACCAGCTGCTCCTCGGACGCCAATACCATCGCTTGGACTTCGTACTAAGGAATTCAGTGTGAGCGTGATCTCTGATGCTGAATTCGTCGACCTGTACCTCGGCGATGGATTTGCCGACGCCAAAGGTCTCCCTGGGCAGGCACGAAGGGTTGAAGCGCCCGCCGAATGGCGGGCAGACCTTGAGCGCTTACGGGCGCAGTGCGAGGAAAAGCACAAGGCAACCCAGGATCCAGAGTTCGCCCTAATTGAAGATGGCGTCGTCCTTCGTGTAACCCAGTTGCTGGATTTGAATGGCAAACCTGTGTTTGTCGTAAGCAAATCCTCAGTCCAGATCCGTCCATTGGACATGCTGGGTCTGCCCGACTATCTGCAGGACGCGCTGATGAGTGACACGGTTCGCGGCCTGATATTCATTTGTGGGGAAATGGGCACAGGGAAAACCTCCAGTGCTGCATCACTGGTGAAAGCTCGCCTTGAGGCCTGGGGAGGCATTTGTGTGGCTGTCGAGGATCCTCCAGAACCGTTTTTGAATGGTCGGCATGGCAGTGGGCGCTGCATTCAAGTTCCGGTCTCTCGCCGGATGGGGGGATACGAGGAAGCGTTGATTCTAGCGCTGCGCACAAGAGCCGATTTCCTGTTCGTGGGAGAAATTCGCGACAGCTCGACAGCAGCACAAGTAATTCAAGCCTCGATCAATGGCCATCTCATCATCAGCACAGGCCATGCAGGCAGCGTTACTCAAGGCATTGAGCGTATATCAGCCCTGGCTCAGCCGTTACTCAATAACGCCCGAGAGCTGCTCTCCAAGGGGCTAGTGGCCGTTCTTCACCAGTCCTTATCAAGCGGCAACGAAGGGAGTCGTCGATTAACCCTGCAGAGTCTGCTGTTCACGGGCGATGACGGACCGGGCATCCGAGAGAAAGTCCATGCAGGAAAGATCACGATGCTCGATCACGACATCGCTCACCAATCATCAAGGAGTCTCTGGAATGACCAGTAGGAACAAGCAGCGGGGCTTCTTGAGCTTGGACATGGCGATCGGATTGGCCGTTTTCTCCGTTGTCGTCACTTTGGCGATCGCATGGCAAATCAAGCAGATGGATTCTCAGGACTATCGAATTGCGGCTGATCAACAGAGAACCATTTCAGAGGCATTGGCCAAATATCTGAAGGATAACTACAGCGTGGTGCTGGCCAACGCGGCAGCAACCGTACCGGTGCAAATAACCGTTCCGATGCTCGTCAACACCAACTACCTTCCTGCGGGTTTCAGTCCCACTAACGCCTTTGGGCAGACCATTGTCGGCCTCGCCCGGAAACCCAACGCCAATCAACTGGAAGTGATTGTGGTTACTACAGGTGGGCAGACGATTCCTGAAATGGGTATTCGAACCATCGCTGAAAATCTCGGAGGACCTGGTGGGTTCATCTCTTCTGCCAATCCGAACATCGTCCAGGGCGTGCGGGGTGGATGGCAGGTAGCACTAAGTAACTATGCTATAGCTCCTGGCCCAGGACATACAGCTAGCGCACTTTTTCTTATGGATGGAGCGTTGGCTAATGACTATCTATATCGAAACGCTGTGCCCAATCATCCAGAATTCAACACGATGAATACTGATATCACGATGGGCAACCACAATATTAACAACGCAGGAAATATCACAGCGTCAGGCAACATAACAGCTAACGCCGACATTACAGCTCGAAACGTTATCGCCACAGCCAATGTTAATGCCGCTACTGCAACCATTAACGGTGATACCAGCACAGGTGGTTGGTTCAGAACACGTGGTGACACAGGCTGGTACAGCGAAAAATGGGGAGGCGGGATTTATCAAAATAGCCCCAACTGGGTCCAAGTTTATAACGACAAAAACTTTTCAACCGGAGGTGAACTATGGGGTGGAAAGATAACCTCGACGGGCAAGATAACGGCCTATGATCGCATTCAGACAAATGAATATTTGTCCCTGGGAGGCATAGCTACCGAGGGGCAACAGTGCAGTGACCGAACCCTTCTTGCAAAAAGCGCCGCGGGAATAACGTTGTCCTGCGAACAAGGCTTATGGAAAAGACCAGGTGGGTGGGAATTCCAGCTGATCCAGGGCACCTGCCAGGCGCCTGCCAGAGGAAGTGTGACCTGCTCCCTTGGCGACACTACATGGAAGTCGTGCTCTTTAACTGGCGCTTTTGGCATTGGGGATAGTGAGACTGGGTACATCTTCAGAAATGCAAGTGGATGGTTTCTCTCCACATCTCGACTTTCCTGGCCAGGTCTTTTCTATTGGAGCTGCTTCAAATAAAGCATCCATTTATAAATTCCAAAACGTTTTATAGTATGTCTATGGGGATTATTGCAGTGCAGACGCTTGAGAATAACGTTGAGTATAGTGCTGGAGAATTACAGACCTGGCTAAGCACCCGAAGCAGGATATGCTCAACTGTGCTATGGCGTCGCGCACTAGAAGGAAAAGAGGCATTCGAGGTCGGCGAGTTCACTTACAAGTTACAACCAACGGCCTCTGGTCGTTATTTAGTAAAAAAGATCGCCACTATGGAATTAATCAATCCACAACGCAAACCAATGAGCATCAAGCGAGCCGCAAAGTGGACTGTCATTGCGCTTGGCTTAGTAGGAATTTGCTTAACATTGATTATCCTCACGAAATAGTTTTGTTATTGACGCGTAGGTGGTAACAACCACCGTTCTGTGGATGGAGCTCATATCATGACAATGCAATGGCTCGTTTTGATGATTGTGCTCATTGCCTCCAGCATTTTCATGGAGAACCAACATCAGGACCAACGTACATCCGACTACGCTACCCTCGACTCGCTGGGTCGCGGCTTTCTGGTGTACCGATCTGCCGCTACCGAATATGCCCAGGCCAACCCGGGCTTCAGCGGGGTACCGAGCGATTCTGCGCTCAACCTACCTGGGTGGTTTGTGAAACCTGTGGGCGTAGGTTCTTACATCTCATCAGGAACGGCCTATACTTATTTTGATGGGGTTGCACCGTCAGGCTTGCCTTCTGTGCTGGTAGACCTGACAAAGACAACGACCGTTGGTTTTAAGCGTTCAGGAATGCTGATTTCACAGATAACTGGGGCGACCGGTATAGCAATTCCGTCCCCTGTTCCCGAAGGTGCGGTCGTCGCCGTCAATTAGTCTGAGTCGACCGACTTTGAAAGGCGCCGGGTTGCATAAGCTCCGGCCTATCAACATAATGATCACAACAACGTTTCCACCCCGTTGGCTACTGGCGGTCATCAGTAGCGCCCGGTGATGCGGCTTGCCTCATCACCAACCCCAAAGCACGCATAGCTCCGGGAAGGGCGTGCGGACCTGGTTCAGAGCTCTCCCTGTGTCTCCCTGTTCAAGCCAGACACGCAGCCGTCTAACTCGTGAATTGCGAGTTCAAAGGCACATAGGGCTCTGTTGAGGTTCGAAGCACCGTAGTCTAAGGGCCACACTGGTGTTGTGGCCCACACTTTTTAAAGCTCACACAATAGGTAGCCTGATCATCTTGCAAAGGATGATCAGGCTACCTATTGGTAGCTGCTTTTCCTTGCCGGTGGCCCGCCGGCGAAACGCAGGGCTCCCTTTGTGCGCGGATGCGTGCCTTATGCTAGCTGGCCTCAGCCACGATAATCGGCCAGGTGTTGGAAGTAAGACGTTCAGATCACAGCCCAGGGATCAACAACGCCTTCATCCCGCACAGGTGGTATTTTTTTCTGAAAGACGCTACTTACTACATCCGAGAGTGACTGTTGACCCAGCTACTCTCGGTAGCTTCTCCTGTCGACCTGAACCTTCTTTGCCCTCCGCGAAATATCCCTCTCCGCTTGACACATCACCATCCCCCCTTCGATGATATGGACGTGCTTTGCTGACGTCGTCAGCATCATGCCCAGGCAGTCAGGATCTTGAAGACTGCGACACGATGTTCGTGTCAGATCCGCCCAAGACCGCTGAGCTTCTGGTAGCGCGGTCGGTCGACAATCGTCGATGGAAGCACCTTATGCAACTCACCTCGCGGGGAATCACTTCCCCAACGGGGTCAGTGGGTTCTCCGCATTCAACCTGCAGGAGAATCACCATGTCCAAACTTGCTTATGGCTTCGGTTTCGCGCTTGGCACCATCACGCGACAGTTTCTGCGTGCGGTAAAGAAAACCAGCGCTGCGCCCACAGCTATCCATACCAAAGCAGCTCCGTTGCTTCCACCGCCCTGCGTACCTGAGCGTCTCGTACGTGAGATGGATCATGTACCGGCAATAACTCGTAAAGGTGTCGACCTGAACCTTTGGTACGCGGCTAACACTCGAGTGGTCGAAAAGCCCGCTCGGAAACCGCGTAAGAAGCCAGCTGCACGCTCGTTGGTGCCAGCAACTTGCTAAGTCTGCGTCCTTCGCCTCTGTAGGGAGCCTTCCCAAAGGGAAGGTTTCCTCAGAGATTTCACGGTAGGGGCTTGACAAGCGACAATCGTATTTCCATGATCTGCACATGTATCGCTGACGTCGTCAGCAACATGCCCAAGTAGTCTGGATCCGCAAGACTACGATGCGGTTTTCCGCATTGATCCACTCCCAAGATCGCCATAGCTTCCGGTAGCGCGATCAGTCGACTTAGTCGATGGAAGCACCTTTCCCACCCATGACGGGCCTACCCCGTCAGGGCAGGCCTCTCACTTTTGGAGGTCTGATGAAAACTGAACTGGCTCTCTACCAGGCGTTGATTTCGATTAACGTCCCGGAACAGAAGGCAAATGCTGTTATTGAAGCTTTGGAGACCGACATGCTTTCACGTTTGGCTACCAAGGCAGATTTAACTGCTCTTGCTGCAGAGTTCAAATCTGAGATTTCACAGCTTGAAGTCAAGCTCACCATTCGCATGGGCGTCATGTTGTCTGCAGCTGTCGGTGTAATGATTGCTGCAATGAAGCTGATGCATTAAACAACCTTAAGCTCCACCCACCCTCGCGGGGAATACTTTCCCCCCAGGGCGAAGTGTTTCTCCGCTTTCTGTTATTTCGAAACTGGAGAATCACCATGAGCACTAATCAATCCAACGAAGCAAAATTCTTCGACCTTCACACCACTGGTATCGGTTATCTCAACCGTATCCGTGAAGTGAAACCTCGCGGCAAAGGTAAGCCATTCATGGCAGTTACCGTTGCGGCACTACGCGGCTCGATGGATGATGCCGAGTATTCCTATATCGACTGCAACGTGGTCGGCGCTGAAGCTGAAAAGCTGATTCGTCGCAGCCAAGCAGCCGTTGAAGCCGGAAAGAAGGTCCTTGTGAGCTTCCGAATCGGTGATATCTGGACCGACGCATTTACCTACGAAAAAGGCGATAAAAAAGGTCAACCTGGAGCAAGCCTCAAGGGCCGCCTGTTGTTTATCGGCTGGATCAAGGTGGATGGGGTAACTGTCTATGAAGCCAAACCGAAAGACTCTGCTGAGCCCCTTCCTGCCCAGGATGGTGCTGCTGGAGATGATTCGGATGACGCCCAAGGACAACCTGAACCTGAACAACGTCAATCTGCATGATTGAAATCATGGCGCCCCCTGGGCGCCTTTCAATATTCGTATCGAAGGGAACGCCTCCCTTCGGGATTGGTAGTTTCCGAAGACTGGAGATTCGCCATGATCATAAACCCTCAACGACTGCCGCTGGTGATTGAGATCGGTCTAATAGCGGCTCAGGCTCGTGTTCACAGTGCCTTAGACAAACAACGTCCAATTAATGTGGCAATTGACCCTCATGATGACCCGCACTACTTCCTCTCATCGGACCTATGGTTCGATGCTCTGGATGGGGTTATTAAGTTGGCCGAAATGGACCACAAAGATGATTTCAACCCAGACATCAGCCCGACCTTATCGGCGTTCGGACTTCTCCAAGAGTATTGGCAGGCCCGCGATCGTTTAGATCCGCAACCTGAAAGTGACGCTGCATGAAGTCAAGCGCCCTCTGGGTGACTTCAATTTACATATCGAAGGGAACGCCACCCTTCGGGATTGGTGATTTCCGAGCAATGGAGATGAGCCATGATGATGAACCCACAACGACTGCCGCTGCTGACCGAGATCGGTCTTTTAGCAGCACAAGCTAGTGTTTACAGCGAGCTGGATAAAATACTTCCGAGCAACCCGGCACTCGATCCCGATGATGACCCGCGCTACACCCGTACTTCTGATCTTTGGTTAGAAGTTCTGGATGGGGTTATCACATTGGCAAAGATGGACCATCGAGATGAATTCAATCCCGAAAACAGCCCACTGTTGTCGGAGTACGGACTTCTCAAGGAATATCGAAGGGCTCGCTGGGAGTTGGAAGATAAGCTTATCCACCCCGAATACTACTAACTCGCCACGTAGCATAGGCTGACTCTCACGCTGATTCCAAATCAGCATAAAGACCCATCGGGAAACCATCTCCCGACCGGGCCAGGTGGTTTTCGCACCTGGAGATAAACATGCAAACCACCACTAACCTCGTATCGTCTGACCTGCTCAAACTCCCGGTCGTTTTAACACCCCGGGCCTGGCAGGAAGCGGTGCATATTGAAAACCCACAGGATGCAAGTGTTGTCAGTGAGCGACTGGGCGATGTTGTCCTGGAGGCCTATCGAGAACTGCATTTGCAACCTGACAGCACACAGATCCATTTCGGCCTCTATCGTTTATTGCCTGCCGGCAATAACACCGATCGAGTCTGGCTGGACCTAAAACTTGACCGCATAGAATCACCGCCAGGCGTTTTCTATCTGTACATCTCACTCAAGGAAGAAACTCATACTTCTTGCCCATAATCCTTCGACATTCACAGCACTACCCAAAGCCCGACATCTGTCGGGCTTTTTTCATTCGTAGCAGTGTGGAGCTGCCCATGATCAACATCCCCGGCCAACTGGCCATCCGTACCATCAGTGGCCGCAATGGCGAATTCAACGTCGGACGGCTCTCGACCTCTATCGGTGAGTTCGTGATCAAAGACGCACTCCTTGATCAGTACGATGAAGGAAAATACCGAGGCGACTTTCTGATAACGGAGATCCGTCCTTCGTATTACTCCACAGCAGGTCGCCTGGTCGTTGAGATCCGTGCAAAGCTGGAAAGCATGAGCCTCGACGACGTGGACAATCTGACACCGGAAGACGCCGCCAGGCTCTCGCCAAACGAGCCTGACCCTATGGATGAAGAGTCTTCCTCCAACCTCTCCAAGCCAGTGCAGCGGAATAATCCACCCGCAGTACCGGCCTCTAATAAACAGGTATCAAAAGAGGATGCCCCGTTTGGGATGACCCCGACCGGCGGAACCAACGACCTCGAGGCAGATGCTGAGTTGTTCGGCACAATCTGGCCTCTAAGCGATACAGTCAGGCTGGACACAACTGTTGATCGTCAGCAACTACGCCAACAGTGCAGTCGGCTCTCTGAGCTCGGCTATGTACACAACTTCAAACTGCAGGTATGGAATATCTCCAATACCTGACGAAGCCCGCGATACGCCAAGCCAATCGGCACAACCCATGAGGGGCTCCCTCCTGGGCGCTCCTCGACTTAGCAGGAGCAGCACATGAATCCAATCTTCAATAACCTGACCCAAGAAATCCTCGAAAACATCGAAGATCAGCTCGCCAATAACGAGGTGTCGACGAATGAGGAGCTTTGGGACTTCTTGGTAGAGGAGCTCGAAATGACGGCAGAACAAGCCGATGCCGCCGTTGCCCTTCGCCCCAAATACCTGGGGCAAATTTTTCTCACTGGGCACAGCCCTCTATTTCAAGACGAGACGGTCTCGTTTGACCCGAACGATAAAACGTTCAAATCGGACAACCTGCTGTTTCCCAAGCAATAACACTTACTGCTAACACCCCCGAGGGGCTCACCGCCCCTCCGGGCGGGTTCCCCCTCCATTATGGAGGTTCCCATGCCCAGCCCTACCCCGCTCTTCCCAATCGAGGAGTGCAATGATCTTTTCGTCGACGCTTGCGCGTGTGACGAACAACGCAACCTGGTGTTCCTTTCTGCATGGGGTCGAGACACGGCGCTGCAGGAGTTCCTGGCCAGGCTGACCCTCGGCACGACAGAAGATGGTCTAAGCCGGTTTCACATCGTTGTAGATGGCCGAAGTCTTCCTGTTTTCCCCAACATCGATCTGTTGGAGAAGCGCACCACGCGACAAATGCGCGGTACGTTATTCGGCAGCTTGATTCACCTCTGGTTGTTTGACCGACGCTGCGTACAGCCGGATCGGGCCAACCACTTCGCCTACGCCCTTCTTGAGAACGGGCAGTCACCTCATCAACGGCTTTGGCCTTTGATACAGGACACCTGTCCATTACCGCTACTGCCTCATTGGCAGGAGCAGGTAATGGGGTTGCTCACCCAACACGACATGCTGCAGCTGTTACCTGGAACGTCCGGTGCTGTTGCGGCATGGCGTTTGTCGTTGCAACTCGACGTTCTCGAAACAGCCCTAGGCGAGCTCATTCGCCAGGGGCAGCTCTCAACCCACGCTCAGTTTGAGCATTGATCCAGGAGCCTCACCATGGCTTTGATGTTCCCACGATTGGCGCGCAACTTCGCTCGCAATGGCTACTACCCCACTGACGAAACGACGCTGGAACTCACCCTACAAGCGTTGGCACCATCCCCAAGCGGGAAGATGCGGATCTTCGATCCCTGTGCAGGCGAAGGCGTTGCCTTAGCTGAAGCTGCTCATGCACTCGGGCGTGACCGCGTTGAGACCTACGCAGTCGAGTATGACCAGGAGCGTGCCAAACACAGCAAGACACTGCTGGATTGCGTGCTGCACAGCGACTTGATGGACACCATGATCAGCCGCCAGGCCTTCGGCTTGCTCTGGCTCAACCCGCCCTACGGTAACCTGGTCGCTGACCATGCAGGTGCATCTCAGTACCAAGGTAACGGCCGTCGGCGCCTGGAGAAGATGTTCTATCAACGGACGCTACCACTGCTGCAGTACGGGGGAGTCTTGGTGCTGATTGTTCCGCACTACGTGCTGGACGATGAGCTGTGTGGTTGGCTATGCAATCACTTTACTGAACTGCGGATCTACAAAGCCGCTGATCCAACCTTTAAACAGGTAGTGATCTTCGGTATACGAATCCGCCGGCAGGACCTCGCTCGACCGCAAGAAGTCAAAAACGTACGCGCACGCCTTCAGGCGATCGGTACCGGCACATTGAGCGCGGAAGCGTTACCAACCAGTTGGCCATGGGAGCCCTACAGGGTTCTCTCGGCATCCAACGAGCTGGAACACTTCTACCGTATCAGCCTTGAACCTGAACAGCTCA
Source organism: Pseudomonas sp. W2I6 (assembly GCF_030815935.1). Taxonomy (NCBI): domain Bacteria; kingdom Pseudomonadati; phylum Pseudomonadota; class Gammaproteobacteria; order Pseudomonadales; family Pseudomonadaceae; genus Pseudomonas; species Pseudomonas sp. W2I6. The sequence continues at coordinate 5,300,082 of NZ_JAUSXJ010000001.1, forward strand.
GCGAAGAAATCAAAAGACTTCGTGGCATGTGGCCTGACTTCACACTGCACTTTGGTCAAAGCGGCGCTCAGCCACGACCTCCCGTGAGGGAGCTGTCGCGCTGGCACTTGGCGTTGGCATTGGCTGCCGGTGCGATTTCCGGCGTAGTGAAATCCAAAACCGGCCGAGTATTGGTACTCAAAGGCGATACCTACAAAGATAAGGTCCGCAAGACCGAGTTCACCGAAGACCAGGACGGCAACGTGTCCGAGGTAAGGATCCTGACTGATCGTTTCGTGCCCATCATTCGGGCATGGGACATGACGCCAGGCTCTGCCAACCAAGGCCGCGTGATCACCATCAGTTCATCGGCGGATACGCCGCATGAGGCTGATGAGGTGGTGACACAGCCAACACTGACCCCACCACCACGAGTGACATTTGAACCTGGCCGCTTAGTGCTGACCCAGTCAGTGCACCACCTGATTGAGCGTGGACATCTCGATCCAAGCACTTACTTGCGACGGCATTTCTCCGGTGACTGGGGGGAACTGCCCAAAGAAGACTGGAGCAGTAACCAACGGGCTTTGACCTACGGGGATCGATTGTTCTCCTGTTATGACATATGCGCCGGCGATGAGACCCGGCTCTGGATCATCACCGAAGCTGACCGCAGTGCAACAACCGTGTTGCTGCCATCGGACTACTGACCCACCACGCCAACCTGGCCATCCGTTAACCAACCCGCAGGGTATTCACCATACCCGTCGGGGTGTCGTGCATGCCCTGTTTCGTTCCTATTGGAGAAACACTCATGAACGACCTATCCCAAGTCTCTGTATCGCCCTTGGCCATCGGCCTGACTGAGTTCATCGACGAATTCGGTGATGAATTATTGGACTCCCTCAATCGCTCTAACCCACCGGTTTATTCCGGCAGCATCAACGAAGCCTATCAACGGGTTATGAGCGAACTCAAACGCCAGCCGTTCCCTGCTCAAGCTGATGTAGTGCAGGCCGTTGCAGCTTTATTGCTAGACCGCAACGAGCAGGCAGCCGTTATCAATGCAGAAATGGGCACTGGGAAAACCATGATGGCCATCGCTGTAGCCGCTGTCATGCACAGTGCGGGCTACCGCCGCACTTTGGTGGTTTCGCCTCCACACCTGGTCTACAAATGGCGACGGGAGATACTCGAAACCATCCCAGACGCACGCGTGTGGGTTCTCAATGGACCCGATACGCTGGTTAAGCTGATCAAGCTACGTGACCAACTGGGGGATCCTTACGATGGCCGTAAAGAGTTCTTCATTCTCGGACGCGTGCGAATGCGCATGGGGTATCACTGGCGTACGGTATGTTGGCCACGTCGCGCCAGCGGCGGATACAACTTCGCAGGATGCCCCGACTGCGGACGCCTTCTGTTGGACTTAGAAGGCAACCGTGTGACTGTCGAAGAGTTTCACCGAGAGGAACGCCGTCGCAGCTGCCCTTATTGCCAAGGACAACTCTGGACGCTGATGCGCCCGGGCAAAGCCGACAACGGAACTCGTCGTGCGACCATACTAAAATCGATGTGTCGGATTCCGACTATCGGTCCAGTACGTGCGGACAGATTGCTGAATGACTTCGGGGAGGACTTCCTCGCTTCGATGCTGATCGACAACGTCAGCGAATTCATCAACCTGATGGACGCTCAGGGCAATTTCATCTTCAGCGACCGCCAAGCCAAACGCATGGAGCGCGCCATGGCCAACATTGAGTTTGGCTTTGGCGAGGGCGGTTTCCAACCCACCGAGTTCATCAAACGCTACCTACCAGACGGATATTTCGACCTGCTGGTGGTGGATGAAGGACATGAATACAAAAACAGTGGCTCGGCCCAGGGTCAAGCCATGGGTGTATTGGCAGCGAAAGCACGGAAAACCGTGCTGCTGACAGGCACCCTCATGGGTGGCTATGCCGATGATCTGTTCTACCTCCTGTTCCGAATACTTACCCGGCGAATGATCGAGGACGGTTACAAACCAAACGCGCGCGGAAGTATGGCTCCGGCCGCGATGTCATTCATGCGCGACCACGGCGTATTGAAGGACATTTACACCGAGCGGGACAACGTGTCACACAAAACAGCCAAGGGAAAAAAACTCTCGGTGCGAACGGTGAAAGCCCCAGGCTTCGGCCCTAAAGGCATTCACCGTTTTGTGTTGCCGTTCACCGTGTTTCTGAAACTTAAAGATATCGGTGGCAACGTGTTGCCGGCGTACCAGGAGGAATTTGTCGATATCAGCATGTCTGCAGAACAAGCGTCGGCCTATCAGCAATTGGCAGGAAAACTGACGCAGGAACTTCGCCAAGCATTGGCCCGTCGAGACACTACCTTGCTAGGGGTAGTACTCAACGTGCTGCTGGCTTGGCCTGACTGCTGCTTTCGACCGGAGATCGTTAAGCACCCTCGTAGCAAAGATACCTTGGCGTTCGTCCCCTCGATCTTTGCAGATGAGCAAATAATGCCGAAGGAGAAAGCACTGCTCGACCTCTGCCTCACGGAAAAAGCCAAAGGCCGGAAGGTTCTGGCCTATACCGTGTACAGCGGCACGCGAGACACCACCTCTCGCCTGAAACGACTGCTGGAGCAATCTGGTTTAAAAGTAGCGGTCCTGAGGGCGTCAGTGGATACCGCCAGGCGCGAGGATTGGATCCTCGACCAGGTAGACAGAGGTGTCGACGTACTGATCACTAACCCGGAGCTGGTCAAGACCGGGTTGGATTTGCTCGATTTTCCGACCATTGCGTTCCTGCAGACGGGGTACAACGTGTACACCTTGCAACAGGCAGCTCGACGGTCATGGCGGATTGGGCAAAAGCAGCCGGTGCGGGTGGTTTTTTTTGGCTATGCCGGCAGCTCTCAGATTACTTGCCTGCAGTTGATGGCCAAGAAAATCGCCGTGGCTCAAAGCACGTCGGGAGATGTGCCAGATTCTGGTCTCGACTCGCTGAACCAAGATGGTGATTCAGTTGAAATGACACTTGCAAGGCAGCTCATTGCTTCATAGTTTGACGGCCACCTTCGGGTGGCCATTTTTTTATAACGATCCCAATTTACCAGCGGCCAACTCGACACTTCAAAAACCATGCGTCCTGGAAAACCTATTTCCTGATGCACCTAAGAGACCGGTTTGAGAGGGTGTATTCGCTTTTTCGCGAGGACGCCCATGAACCTACCACGCCCTACTCGAACCACAGCGATACTCAGTCTGTGCCTTGCATTATTGGCAGGCATTCTGGGTTATGAGCATCATCAACTCTCCCAACTCAGCAACAGCTTGGCTGCGACTGCAGACAAAGAGTCGCTCGATGCGTTGTTGACGCGGCTGGGCAAAGTCGATGAGCGACTGGACACGGTAGCCGGCAACCACCTGGTGACCAATGAGGACTTCCGAGCCGGGCAGCAGGCTTTATCGAATCGAATTGATGCCGCACAAGCGTATGCAAAGCAAGCGACGGAGTCTGCGCAAGAAATCTCTCAAAATGCTGCGTCTGCTGGTGAATTGGTAGTCCTCAAAGCCAGCGTCGAAACACTCGATAGCCGTCTTCAAGAACTCAGTCAGTCACGCATCAAACAAACCACTGCTGTTCCCCTCAAGCCCAAGCCTAAGCCCGTTGCCCGCCAACCAAAGCGGCCAACACCGCCCGCTACCACCACTGTCACACCGCAAACACCCCCTTTTACCGTTGTCGGTATCGAGTATCGCGGCGGTGAACGCTTTTTGTCCGTAGCACCGCCTGGCAGCACGCAGTTGAATCAAATTTACCTTATCCGACCTGGTGACGCTGTGGCGGGCACCGCCTGGCGCCTCAACGCGCTGGACGGAAGATCCGCACGCTTTGACGTGGCCGGAACACCTCAAACCGTAACCGTCGCGCAATAGGACCTCCTTTATGCACTCCCCTACCACTTCCTCGAAAACAAAGAAGCCCAGGAACATTGCTCTTTACGTTTTGGGTTTCATTGCAGGCTTGGCCACCTTCGCGTTTGCATATGTCTGTCATGCGGCTTCGGGGCAATCAACGTCGATCTCGAACACTCAGAACAGTGAAGTTCACAACTCTTCTCAAGGAGCCAGTCAGACAGAACTCGCCCGCGAGTGGGGATTAACCCCCCAAGAATGGTCCCGCTTTCAAACTGTGATGGAGGGTCCTCGCGGAATCTATTCGCCAGGCCTGGATCCTCTGACAGCACTTGGCATCGAAGCGAAGTCGGAGGAGGAGCGCCGACGCTATGCAGAGCTGCAGGTGCGAGCCGAGCGACAGCGTATCGATAAGGAACTGGCGTACCAAAGGGCCTATGACCAAGCCTTCGCACGTCTTTACCCCAATGAAAAAGTCATCCAACTATCGTCCAACCCTGCATCTGCTCCAGGCTCGGGAGCGGTAACTGCTGTGAAAGGCACTGGACGACTAGCCGTTTTTGTTCAAGACAGTTGCAACGCATGTATTGACCGCGTCAAAGACTTACAAAACCAGAAACAGTCCTTTGATCTGTACTTCGTTGGTAGTCAAGGTGATGACGAAATAATTCGCCGCTGGGCCATCTTGGCTGGAGTCGAACCGGCCAGCGTGAGAAGCCGACAGATCACATTGAATCACGATGCCGGTCGATGGCTTGGCCTTGGACTCGGCGGTGAGCTGCCGGCCGTGGTACGCGAGGTGAATGGACAATGGCAGCGTCTGTAATTCGCGCGGCTTTAACGGGGGGGCTACTGCTCACCGCGGCATTTGCTAACGGTGCCGAGGTTCCGCCACCGGCCTATCAGTTGATTGCCCTGCCTGCCGGCGTTCCGTCCGAGGTGCTGTACTCCGTTGCACTGCAAGAGAGTGGCACCCGACTTCGCGGCCAGATCGTCCCCTGGCCCTGGACGTTGAATGTCGCCGGCGCCGGATATCGCTTTGCGACACGCAGCGATGCTTGCAGAGCGTTGATGATCGCCCTTCAGACCGCAGGCCCAAATAGAGTCGACGTCGGGCTTGGACAAACCAACATCGGTGCCAACGGCCACCGTTATAGCTATCCCTGCGAAGGGCTGGATCCGTACAAAAACCTCTCGGTTACGGCCCAGATCCTGGCTGAGCAAAAAGCCAAAGGAGGCGACTGGATCACCGCTGCTGGTCGGTACCACCGCCCTGCCGGAGGCGAACCCGCTGCCCGATACCGACGAGCTTTTGCCAAACACCTCAGCCGGGTCACCGGTATCAACCTGATGGCGAATAATCCATGAATAGATTGCTGCATCTGCCTGTTTTGCTGTCTTTGGCCTCCCCCATGGCAGTGCATGCCACCTCGCTGATTGTTGTTGAAGACCGAGGGGGTGTTTCCGCTCTGCCCTACTACCAGTACTTGGCTCCAGAACCTACTGAGCAGTCAGCACAGTCAGAGAATATTGGTGTGCGTGGGCAAGGCTCGTTTCCAGTGCGCTCTGACCAACTGACACCCGGGCAGGTACAGGGCCGGGTAATCAATGCACCTGGCCTGCAACCATTGTTTCTTGTAGGCGACGATGAAAGCTCCAGAAAGTGGTTATCACAGCGCCGCGATCAGTTACAGCAACTGCAGGCAGTGGGCCTTGTGGTTAACGTGGCCAGCGCCGAGCGGTTTGCCGAAATCCAACGATGGGCAGGAAATCTACAGTTGGTCCCGGCTCCATCAAATGATCTGGCACAGCGCTTGGGAGTCCAGCATTACCCGCTGTTGATCACTGCCACAACGATCCAGCAGTAACCAGGGTATGGCCTCTCTTACGCACATCACCTTGGTCATCAAGCAACCAGATGACCCACGAGCAGGCCAACTGCTTTTTGAACAGGTCACCTATGTCGCCAAGCTCTATGGCGGCACCGTCATCGCCCGCGTACCTGGTGACGAGGTGGAGCTATGTCAGCGGCTAAAAGAACGACTGCCCGAGGCAGTTGAGCAAGCGAGGCAAGAGTTGGCCAATTCATCATCACGCATGAAAGGAGGATCCCGGCCCCATGAAGCTGACCAAGAAGCAACGCTGCGAGCTTCACGCTAAATTCGCGGGCCATTGCGCATACTGCGGTGTGCTGTTGGGTGACCGGTGGCATGCGGACCACATGGAAGCAGTATGGCGAGAACCAGAGAGGGTGGACGGCAAGTACTCCGGTGCCATCATTTTGGGGCGGCCAGAGAACCACGCCATCAGCAACATGATGCCCGCGTGCGTGCCGTGTAATTTGAGCAAGGCAGCGATGCCACTAGAAGTCTGGCGAGAGCGCATTGCTGGACACGTCAACTCCCTTAACAGCTACCACCCCATATACCGCCTGGCCAAGTCCTATGGGCTGATCGCTGAGACAGGCAAGCCAGTCGTTTTCCATTTCGAAACAGTGGGGCCATTGTCCCCTTTCACTCATAGGAAGTGATCCATGACCACCTCCTACACCATTGAGTCGTTACTACGCCCTGCTGTTGAGCTGTACACAGTTTGCGTATGTGCCGCTGCGGCGTTGCTCTGTATTTTCGCGCCCTGGGCGGTTGCTCTGACGCCTTTATTCGGCATGGTTGCCGGTACAGGCTTTCTGGGTCTAGGGTTCGTCCGCCTCAAACAAGCGTTGGTAGTGCTGCGTTACCGGCGCAATATTCGGCGCCTACCCCACTACACCATGACCAGCAAAGACATGCCGGTCAGCAATGAGCGGCTATTCATCGGTAAAGGCTTTCGCTGGACCCAAAAACATACTCAGCGGTTGATGGAGACTTACCTCCCAAAGTACGCCGAGTATGTCGAGCCCACGTCTATCTATACCTTTGCTCGCAGAATTGAGGAGCGTCTGGAGTTCGCACCCTTTCCACTCAAATTGCTGTCAAAGGCTACCTCGTGGGATGTGCCATTTAACCCGGCGCGTCCACTTCCTCCAGTCGGGGGGCTACCGCGCTTACACGGTATAGAGCCGAACGAAGCGGATGTCAGCCTGCCACTGGGTGAGCGGGTTGGACACTCCCTTGTATTGGGGACTACTCGTGTTGGAAAAACCCGCTTGGCAGAGTTGTTTATCACCCAAGACATCAGGCGTACCCGCCGTAGCCCCCGGCGCCGCGTTCATATGGGGCGCCGCGTGCAACCCGTTCATCGAAGCCAGCGCAATGTAGAAATGGACCTGGACCGCGAAGTGGTGATTGTCTTCGATCCTAAAGGCGACGCAGACCTCCTGAAGCGCATGTACATCGAATGCAAGCGCGCAAACCGACTGGAGGAATTCTACGTGTTCCACCTAGGCTGGCCCGATCACTCCGCTCGCTACAACGCCGTCGGCCGGTTTGGTCGGATCTCGGAGGTTGCCACCCGCATTGCCGGCCAACTTTCGGGGGAAGGCAATTCCGCGGCATTCCGGGAATTCGCCTGGCGTTTCGTCAACATCATCGCGCGCGCCCTCGTGGCACTGGGACGTCGGCCGGACTATGAACAGATCCTCAAGCATGTGACAAACATTGACGCGCTGTTTATTGAGTATGCGCAGAAGCACTTTGCTGAAAATGATCCCAAAGCCTGGCAAACCATCGTTGAGCTGGAAGGAAAGATCGATCGTAAGAACCTCAGTTTCGCCATGAAGGATCGACCGCTACGCGTGGTGGCCCTGGACATGTACCTCACTCAGCAACGCATCTCCGACCCAGTGATGGAGGGTCTGCGATCAGCCGTACGCTATGACAAAACCTATTTCGACAAGATCGTGGCCAGCCTTCTGCCATTGCTGGAAAAACTGACCACAGGCCGGATTGCAGAGCTGCTATCTCCCGACTACATGGATCTTGAGGACCCACGACCAATCTTTGACTGGATGCAGATCATCCGCAAACGGGCAGTGGTCTATGTCGGCCTGGACGCTTTATCTGATACAGAGGTAGCTGCAGCGGTGGGCAACTCGATGTTCAGCGACCTGGTGTCAGTTGCGGGTCACATCTATAAGTTTGGCATCGATGATGGCTTGCCCGGGGCCACCGGCGGCAAGGTAGCAATTAACGTACATGCGGACGAATTCAACGAACTGATGGGCGATGAATTCATACCGATGATCAACAAAGGCGGTGGTGCCGGCATGCAGGTCACGGCCTATACCCAAACCATGAGCGATATTGAGGCAAAAATCGGTAACCGGGCTAAAGCTGGCCAAGTCATCGGTAACTTCAACAACCTGTTCATGTTACGTGTACGTGAGACTGCAACCGCCGAGCTGCTGACCAACCAGTTGCCAAAGGTCCAGGTGTTTACCAGTACACCAGCAAGCAGTGCAAACGACGCTATTAACGGCAACACCGCTTTCACCTCTAACACTCACGATCAGATCCAAAGTGTCAGCGTACCGATGATCGAACCGGCGCATGTGGTTGCCCTACCCAAGGGGCAATGCTTTGCCCTGATAGAGGGCGGGAATTTGTGGAAGATTCGTATGCCGTTGCCGGCAAGCGATCCCGATGAAGTGATGCCCAAGGATCTTCAGGCCTTGGTTGAGGGCATGCGTAAAGGATCCGGAACCAGCAGCGACTGGTGGCAAGCACCGGGATATGACGCACTAAGTGAGTCGCTTCCTGATGACTTGGTAGACGACTTCCGCCAGATGGCCAATAACGGAAAAGCCGCATAGGCTTGAAGGAACAGAGCCATGGCCGATATCGCGGAAAAAGCCCAGCAACAGCAGGAAGGTCAAAAAAACTTCCTGGGCATGCTGTTCTCTACCCCTTTTCATTTCTTGGGGGTGATGTTCGGCTCCTTGCTCGGCGCCATCGTCGTTGAATGGCTTTGCATGTACACGTTCTGGCCGGATGCCGGCTGGAAACATGCTCAGCAGATGTTCCAACATGAACTGGGCTGGCTGTCCCAGGATCTGCTGCACAGCGTTGTCATCAAAGAACCGGGGCGTACGGCAACCTGGCTGGCACAAACGGTCTATGACTGGCTGATGGTGAAAACCGGCATGCAGGACAATATAAATGCACTGACACAGTACGCTCGCTCAACATCACCACAACAAACGGGAACCTTGAACCTTCGCTACGAACTCGGTCGGGCGATGATCAAATTCCAGGACTATGGCTTAGCCGCGTTATACACAGTCCTGACCTTCTGTGTGCGAATGGTCATTCTGACGTTGACGATTCCGCTGTTCGCACTGGCGGCGTTCACTGGCTTGGTCGATGGCCTGGTGCGGCGTGATCTACGAAAATTCGGCTCCGGCCGCGAGTCAAGTTACCTGTATCACAAAGCCCGGGGGACGATCATTCCGCTGACCATCGTGCCCTGGACGGTCTACCTGGCCATCCCCATCAGCATCAGCCCCCTTTTGATTCTGTTGCCCTGCGCCGTGCTGTTGGGTGTGTCCGTTTACATCACCGTTTCAAGCTTCAAAAAATACCTTTAGGAGCTGCCCATGCAGTGGACACAAGAACAGCAGCCCATCATCCATTCCACGGCTGACAAGCTACTGGTTCAGGCTTTTGCCGGTACCGGCAAAACCACCACACTGGTGGGCTACGCCACACAACACGCCTCGGTGAAAATGCTCTACCTCTGCTACAACAAATCCGTCGAGCTCGCTGCCAGGGGCCGCTTTCCACGCAGAAACGTGGTGTGTAAGACGGCGCATGGCCTCGCATATGCAGTCTATGGCAGTCAGTACGCCACCAAGCAGACCAATAACTTACGCCTGACGGACATCGCAAGGGCCATCAACACCCAGGACTGGGAGCTCGTGCGGGATGTCCTCAGCACGCTTAACAACTTCATGGCCAGCGCCGATGACGAGTTGGGCCGTGTGCATTTTCCCAGATTCCAGGGGCAACGAATGCTCACAAGTGCCCAGGAACGTTTCCTGAACAATGCTTTAAACGTGGCTAAAACCATCTGGAACCGGATGATCGATCTGCAGGACACAGCAATGTCGATCACCCATGACGCTTACTTGAAGCTGTATCAGCTAAGCAAGCCCGACCTGAGCGAACGATTTAACGCCATTCTGCTCGACGAAGGTCAAGACGTGAACCCAGTTATTGCCGACATAGTAAAAATACAACGGGTCCGCAAGGTGGCAGTCGGCGATCCCCACCAGCAGATCTATCGCTTCCGCGGCGCAGAAGATGCGCTCAACAGCGACTGGATGGCCGACGCCGAACGTCACTACCTGACCCAAAGCTTTCGCTTCGGCCCTGCCGTCGCGCATGTGGCCAACATCATTCTTTTTTACAAGGGTGAGACACGAAAGCTGCAGGGGTTAGGTTGCAATACCCTGGTTAAACGGGCTCTGCCTGAAGAGCTACCGCATCGCACGTTTATCCATCGTACCGTGACCGGCGTCATCGAGAACGCCCTGCAGCTGGTCGCAAGCAACCCCAAGATTTTCTGGGTCGGCGGTATCGACAGCTACTCGCTACGCGATCTGGAAGATTTATACCTATTCAGCCGCAACCGTAACCATGAGGTGCAGAACCGCAGGCTGTTGAGAGATTACCGGGACTTTTCACAGTACGTGGAAATAGCCGAGGTAAGCCAGGATACGGAGATGTTGCGATCGATCAAGATCATTACAGCCTATCCGGACCTGCCCCAGCGGATCCAAACCCTACGTTCCCGCTCTGTAGATAACGAGCTCGACGCCACCGTGACACTCACGACTGGGCACAAGGCCAAGGGGCTGGAGTGGGACTTTGTCAGCCTGTATGACGACTTTAGCGCTGATCCGCTTTCACCCGATATCGATCAAGGTCGTAAAGATGACGAGTTGAATTTGCTGTACGTGGCGGTGACGCGAGGGATGAAGATCCTAGCGTTGAACTCAATGGTGCTTTCTATCATGCAGCGCTATGTCGATGCTCGGACCTCTGCACTCCAACCTCAGAAATCACGCGCTTAGCAACAAACTATTTCAGATTGCTGGCACGCGCTTATTATTGAAACCCTGGTAGCTCTGCACATTGAGGACGTCGCCATGGGCCGTCAGAAATTTGAATACCACACTGAGTTCTCTCCCTTTCAGTACGTTGTCAGAACCAAAAAGCTCTTCATGTTCAAGTCCGAAGAGCCCACCACTGAACCCGACACCCAGGGTTTTCTGGAAGATTCTGAACGTCAAAACCGCCTTGCTCAATTAGGCAGCGAAGGCTGGGAGCTGGTCAGCGTGCAGCCCGTGGTCAAAGGAGAAGTCAAGGTTGGCAATCAAAACGCCCAAGGCTGGGCTTACGGATTCGCCTTGCCCATCGGGTATCTGCTGTTCTTCAAACGCCCTATCCACTGTGATTGATGGTGTCAGTACCGTCAGAAGAAATCCTTACAGTCCTGAATATGGTTTTCTTGCGGCGACCATAGCTTGATCACGGCAAGCTGACGGCATCAGGAATGACTAGAGCCCAGCCGTGATCCAGTACCCGCGTCTCACTGCACTCACTTGCCGACTTGCCTTGCCAGGCCTCATCGCACTTTTTGGATGCGGCCTGCCTGTCTCTCATGCGACCGCTGCTTCAGCCTCCGAACAGGCCAACCTGGACGTGATGATCCGCCAGTTGAATGCCTTAGAGGACACCGCACGTCGTAGCGCTCAAGTGGCCGACGAACCTGGCAAGCGTTACTTCTTCGATTACCAGCGTCTAGCAGGTGATATCGCTCGAATTCGTCATGGGTTGGAGGGCTATCTAACCCCAACCCGAGCCCAGCCTCGTGATCCTGTTGAGCTGTCAGGCCAATACACGACCGAAGGACGCAAGCCATGAGCATGAGCGGCGCTCAGGCTGCTGCGTTTCAAGCGGCAGGAGGATTTCCTGCCTCGACGAGCTACCTGTTTTTCGTCGGCGTCGCTGTAGCCATCATCTTTATGTGGGGCGCCTGGGCTATCTGGAGCTGCTACCGAGGATGGGCCACTGGCAACCTTGATCGAACGATTGCCTCGACCTCGCTCGTCCGCATCCTACTGCTTTGCATGATCCTCACCACATTTGTTCTTAGTTGACCCTATGGGAGATACACCATGACTTCATTCTTAAAACCGGGCCGCATGCTGATCGGGTTGCTTGCTCTCCCCCAACTGGCCATGGCGGCTCTTCCGCAGTCTCAGCCTCCTACCCGGGGGGAAGGCTCTAACCTGATGCAAACCATGCAGAACTACGCCTTTGACGGTTTTACTTTGCTTGGCCTCATCATCTGCGCAGTCATTTTCAGTGGCGTTGCTTGGCATGCCTTCGGCACCTACCACGAAATTCAACTTGGCAAGAAAAAATGGGGAGATCTGGGGGCGACAGCCGCCGTTGGCGTCGCCATCCTCGGTGTCGCCATTTTTCTGGTCACCAAGGCTTCAAATATTCTTTAAAAGAGCCGTGGCCATGACAGAACTCTCAGACGATGGGACCCTGATTTTCCTCCCTGTGCGATTGAACAATCAGCCAGTCATCATGGGCGGCCTTACCGCTGACGAAATGTGGGCCACCTTGGCGTTGAGCACCGGCGCAGGGCTGGTTATCGGTATTCCGGCCGCGATATTGACCCAGATTTGGGCACTTATCATCGGCGCCGCCATGCTCTGTGCTGTCCTAGGGCTGTTTCTTGCCAGTCGTTTCTTGCGTCGGTGGAAACGCGGCCGACCTGATACATGGCTATACCGCCAGATGCAATTGAACATCGCGCGGTTCTTTCCTACCTGGAATAAAGCCCTGCTGATTACTCGTACAGGTGCGTGGACCTGTCATCGAACGGAGGTTCAATGACTTACCGTAAAAAAGTAGACGCCCAACTGGCCCACATTAACAGCCTGCGCATGGTCATTGGTTTTCTCATTGCCCTGGGTCTGTACATGGCTTATGGCTGGCAGAGCGCACCGCGTGACCTAACTGTTCATGTACCTCCAGATCTACGTTCAGGTAGCACCCGTAAGTGGTGGGATATTCCACCGGAGTCGGTATACGCCTTCGGTCTGTACATTTTTCAGCAGATGAACCGTTGGCCCGTTGACGGTGAAACCGACTACGAGGACAACATTACCCGCTTGGAAAGCTACCTGACTCCCAGCTGCAAAGCCTACTTGCAGAAAGATTTCGAGCTACGCCGCAATAGCGGGGAACTGCGCAAACGTGAGCGGGGTGTATTTGAAATTCCAGGCAGAGGCATCGACGATAAGTCTGAGCAACATATTGAACAGCACAGCATCAATGACTGGACCGTCAACCTGGACATCACCGCTGACGAGCACTACGGCGGGGAGCGCGTAAAGCGGGCATTTGCTCGCTATCCGTTAAGAATTATCCGATTCGACGTCGATCCCGAAAAAAACCCATTCGGCTTGGCCTGGGACTGTTATAGCAGTAATCCACAACGCATCGAAGTCTCCGCAGAAACGACCAGAGCAGGAGGCAAATGATGACACGCCGCCTACTGATCATCGGGCTCGTAGCCCTTCACTTCTGCGGGTTGGCCAACGCCGTCGAAATCCTGCGCTGGGATCGTATCCCTATAGCACTGCCCTTGATCGTGGGTCAGGAGCGTATTGTCTTTGTGGACCAAAACGTACGGGTGGGTCTGCCTCGTAACCTCGTCGACAAACTGCGCGTGCAGAGCACCGGTGGTGCCCTCTACCTGTTGGCGAAAGAGCCGATTGAACCGACTCGCTTACAGCTGCAGAACATGAACTCCGGTGAGATCATGCTCGTGGATATCATCGCAACGGTAGGGAAACCAAATCAGGTCGCATCCGAGCCGGCTAAAATTGTAGCCGGGGACAGTCCCGCCCCGCGTTACGGCCAAGTCAACGCCAAACCTACAAGCAACCATTCAACTTCTTCCACGGCCCAAGCCAGCGCTCAAGCCGAGGAGGATGAGGACGCGCCGAAACCGCGTCGTGAGACCCCTCTTCCGGTGGTCATGACGCGCTATGCCGCACAGATGCTTTACGCGCCCCTACGCACCGTTGAGCCCGTGGAGGGGATTGCTCAGATCAATCTGAAGCGCGGTTTGGACCTCACCACCCTAATGCCGATATTGCCGGTCGAAGCCTCTGCGTTGGGGTCGTGGCGGTTAGACGAGTATTGGGTCACGGCGGTGAAGCTACGTAACACAAGCGCCCAAAACCTCACATTGGATCCGCGTGACCTGATGGGTGACTTTGTCACCGCGACTTTTCAGCATCCCTACCTTGGCGCCAAAGGTGATTCCAGCGACACCTCGACGGTCTACTTGGTGACCCGTGGTCATGGTCTAGCCGAATCGTTATTGCCGGCCGCCATCAGCCAGATCGATCCGAAGGGAGGCCGTCGTGAAGAGTAATCCACTTGTTAAATACCTGGTCATACCGTTCGCGATCCTGGCGATATACGTAGTGGTCAAATTATTCAATCGCGAAAGTGCCGACCAACAGGTTCATGCGCCGGAAACGGTTGTACTTAGTACGAAGGAGGCTAAAAAGCTTGGGGTTGACGGAGATACACCCAGCGACACATTGCGCACCATTGTCGTGGAAAGCAGACAACTCAAGGACCAAGTCTCCAATGCTTTGAAGAACAATGACGAACTAAAGCAACAGAACATCGAGCTGCAAAAACGCCTGCAGAACATCGACCTCAACGTCGATAACAAACTGCAGAACGTTCAGCAAACGATGAAGCAGGAGGCGCAACAACAGAGCCAAACCCTCTTGGACACACTGCAGCAGCAGTACAATACCCTGAGCAGCAAATCGGGCAGTGGCAATGAGTCTGGATCTGATTTGCCGATCGGCTTCGGCGTTCAGCCAGGTGACGGTCAAGGCTTCAAAGGCGGACCTGGCGCGGACGTTGTTTGGATAGAGCCGCAGGACGCAACGCCGGTCGATGTCAACGGCAAGCCCATCGCTGCAGGGACAAATCAAACGGCAAGCGGCTTCAACTTCCCGACCTCTTTTGGCGAGTCCGTGGACCGAGGACAAAATGCACTGCGCACGGGCGCTCAAAGTGTTGCGAATGAAATCTCGCCACAGGAGGCCCGCAAACAGGTGCGCAAGGTCTACACCTTGCCGCAGAACTCGACATTGATGGGTTCGGTGGCCATGTCCGCGCTGATCGGCCGGGTGCCCATTGACGGCACTGTCAACGACCCCTACCCGTTCAAGGTATTGATCGGGCCGGACAATCTCACGGCCAACGGCATCGACTTGCCCGACGTCGCCGGCGCGGTGGCCAGCGGAACGGCTTCCGGCGATTGGACCCTGTCTTGCGTACGCGGTCAGATCAAAAGCCTGACGTTCGTCTTCAATGACGGCACTGTGCGCACGCTGCCACAACCTCAGGAAGAAACGAATAGCAGTCAAAATAGTAACAATCAGAACAATGGCAACCAAACCACCATTCAGGGTGGCCTGGGCTGGATAAGCGATGCCTATGGCATTCCTTGTATCAGTGGCGACCGCAAAAGCAACGCCTCGCAATACATTGGCTCGCAGGTACTGATTACCGCCGCCGGCGCAGGTGCTGCCTCCCTCATCAAGTCAGATGGAAACAGCGGCTCTTTTATAAACCCTCAGTCCGGGACCATCGGTTCTGTCGGCGGCTCGGGCAGTGAAGCCATGGGCAAAATTATTGGCCAGGGCGTCAATGACGTCTCCAGCTGGGTCAACAAACTCTACGGGCAAGCCTTCGCAGCGGTGTATGTACAACCCGGGGCAAAGATAGCTGTGCACCTGGACCAGCAACTGACCATCGATTACGAACTCAATGGCCGCAAGGTCAACTATCGCTCAGGAGCCCGTCATGTTTCGACTGCGCTTGACTAATCATGGCTTAAAACTAGGTGCATACCTGGCCATCGCCCTACTCGCCTCGGCCTGTTCCACCAACAAAGACGAATTGCTCCCCCATGGGGACCGCACAATGATGGACGTTTGGGATCAAGGCTCCAGCGGCTCAAGCAGCTCGAGCAGCCGCCAATTGCTCGATGCACGCCAAGATCTTCGTCGGCCTCTGGAGACGAGGGAAACAGACAACACCATGTTCACACGTACCGCACAAAACGAGATCTACAGCCAATTTAAACGCCTACCCAATCCCGACCTGGTGATGTACGTCTTTCCTCATTTAGCGGGTTCAGACCCGGCACCGATCCCAGGCTACACCACGGTGTTTCCGCTGTATCAGCGGGTGCAATACGCCATGCCTGGCGAACGCACGGAGGCATATTGATGGGTTTTTTTGAACGATTCAAAACGCGACGGGCGACAGAGCGTGTGGAACCTGGCGTAACACCAGGTTCGCCGTTATCTGACGATGTGCAGGGACCAGCAACCGAGACGTTTGAGGCTGCTACAGAGTGTTACTACGAACGCCTTGCTGCCATGGGTATTCCCTCGCCGAGCGATTGGCGTAACCCAAAGAAAAAGCCAGCCACAACCGCTGATGCTGACCGTCTATACCACGTCAACCCCTCCTTCGTAGACCTACTGCCGTGGGTAGATTACCTGCCTGCAGAAAAAGCCATGCTATTGGAAGACGGCGTGTCTCGTGCTGCCTTTTTTGAGCTGACACCGATTGGTACTGAAGGTCGGGATCCCGAATGGTTACGCAAGGCCCGCGACGCCCTGGAAAACGCCCTCCAGGACTCCTTCGACGAGCTTGAAACCTCACCCTGGGTGGTTCAGCTCTATGCCCAGGACGAAACCAGCTGGGACGATTACCTTCAGCAACTGCATGACTACGTTCAACCACGCGCACAAGGCAGTGCATTCACCGAGCTTTATTTGAAGCTGATGAAGCAACACCTGGAATCCATCTCCAAACCAGGCGGGCTGTTTGAAGACACCAAGGTCAGCCAACTGCCCTGGAGGGGCCAACAGCGCCGCGTCCGTGTTGTTGTCTACCGCCGTACCCAAGGCGCGCAAGCGGATGTGCGAGGCCAGGCACCAGGTCCTTACCTGAAAATCATCTGCGATCGCTTGGTGGGCGGCTTGGCGAACGCCGGCATTAAAACCCATCGCATGGATGGCCACGCCATTCGCCATTGGCTGATTCATTGGTTCAATCCACGTCCCGATCATCTTGGCCCTGCCGATGCAGATATTCGCCGCTTCTACGAATTGGTGTGCAAGCAAGCACCTGGTGCTGCAGAGGGCGAGCTGCCGCTCGCCAGCGGCACTGACTTCTCGCAAAACCTGTTTTATCGCGAACCACTGTCAGATATAGAGAAAGGTCTGTGGTATTTCGACGGCCTTCCCCATCAGGTGGTGATGCTTGACCGCTTGAGGGATGCTCCCAAGACCGGGCACTTAACCGGTGAAACCCGAAAGGGCGGTGATGCGCTCAACGCACTGTTCGACAAAATGCCAGAGGACACCATTCTCTGTATCACTCTCGTGATCACCCCGCAGGACATTCTCGAAGGGCATCTGGAACAGCTTTCACGCAAGGCAGTTGGAGACACTCAGGCCTCGATCCTGACACGCGAAGACGTCGCCACCGCCCGTCAGTTGCTCGGGCGCAAGCACAAGCTGTACAGAGGTAGCGTAGCGTTTTACCTGCGGGGTAAAGATGATGCCCAGCTGCACGAACGCAGTTTGCAACTCAGCAGCGCATTGCTGGGTGCGGGCATGGAGCCGGTGGAACCTCGGGATGAAGTGGCACCGCTGAACTCCTACCTTAGATGGCTACCCGGCAACTTCGACCCCAATGCGCGCAAAGCACTGGAGTGGTACGCACAACTGATGTTCGCCCAACACATTGCGAACCTGGCCCCCGTCTGGGGTAGGTCGACCGGAACCGGGCACCCGGGTATTACCCTGTTTAACCGTGGGGGAGCGCCGATAACCTTCGACCCGCTGAACAAGCTGGACCGGCAGATGAACGCGCATTTGTTCATTTTCGGGCCTACGGGTTCAGGTAAATCGGCCAGCGCGACAAACATCCTTAGCCAAATCATCGCCATCTATCGGCCACGTCTATTCATTGTGGAGGCTGGCAACAGCTTCGGCTTACTCGGTGATTTCGCCAAAAAGTTGGGTTTGACGGTAAACCGGGTTCGACTTGCACCTGGATCGGGTGTCAGCCTCGCGCCATTCGCTGATGCCGTGAAGCTCATCGAACCCAGCCAAAACGTGAAGATTATCCAAGCTGATGATCTTGAGGCGTCGGACGAACATCTGACTAGCCAGACCGAGGATGAACAACGCGACATCCTGGGCGAGATGGAAATTGCGGCCAGGCTGATGATCACCGGTGGTGAAGAAAAAGAGGATGCCCGTCTTACTCGTGCCGACCGTAGCGCCATCCGCCAATGCATACTGAATGCAGCGAAAAAATGCGTGACGGAGCAACGTATCGTTCTGCCGGAAGATATCCGTGAAGCGCTGCGAGAAATGGGACTCGAGCCCGGTATTCCAGACGCCCGAAGCTCACGATTCTTGGAGATGGCGGAAGCCTTGTCCATGTTCTGTATGGGCACCGAAGGCGACATGTTCAACCGTCCTGGCACCCCATGGCCAGAAGCGGACATTACCATTGTCGACCTTGCCACCTATGCGCGAGAAGGCTATAGCGCACAGATGGCCATCGCTTATATTTCCCTGCTCAACACGGTCAACAACATTGCCGAGCGTGACCAGTTTAAAGGCCGTCCGCTGATCTGCTTCACCGACGAAGGCCACATCCAGTTGAAGGTCCCACTCCTATCCCCCTACTCCGTCAAGATTACCAAAATGTGGCGAAAGCTCGGCGCCTGGTTCTGGATGGCCACCCAGAACGTTGACGACGTGCCGCCAGAGGCCTCAGCCCTGCTCAACATGATCGAGTGGTGGATGTGCTTAAACATGCCGCCTGATGAGGTGGAGAAGATCGCGCGGTTTCGTGAACTGACTCCTGCACAGAAGTCGATGATGCTGTCAGCGCGTAAAGAAAGCGGCAAATTCACCGAGGGCGTCGTGTTGTCCAAAAGCATGGAAATGTTATTCCGGGCGGTACCACCGAGTTTGTATCTGGCCCTGGCCATGACCGAGCCGGAAGAGAAAAAGCAACGCTTCGACATCATGCAAGCCAAAGGCTGCAGCGAGCTGGATGCGGCCATTGAAGTTGCTGCAACGCTTGACCGCTATCGCGGTATCGAACCTCACATCATTACTTTCCCCGAGCAAGTCACGGCCTTGGAGCGCCAAGCATGAGAGCATTGAATTCCCTGACCCAGAACCTTATAGAAAGTCTGACCCAGCTGCTTGAACAACCGGGTGAAGACGCCCTTCAAACCCTTGAGGTGTGTGCCCCCGTTTTGATAGAGCAACTGCAACAGGTTTTGGTTCGTGCGGTGGATCGTCGTGACATCGAGTCCCAACTTCACGCGGTGTTAGCCAATTGGCTGCTACAGCACCCACAACCCGAGAATGCTGAGAACGCTCTTCTTGAGGCCCTTCGTAAACAAGCGCTGCTTTCATCGAAGCCAGCAGAGGCTCGGGCATGATAGGCCTTCGCAAATATTGGTTGATGCTGGGGTGCGTTTTGGCAGGCACATCGATGGCCTGCTTAGCCCTCACTCGAAGTGAGATACCATCCCCGCACAACACAGGCCCGTGGTTGTTTGGTCCTTCCAAAGCACGCTGGACTGTGACTGAGTTCGCGGATCTGGAGTGCCCCTACTGCAAGACGTACACACCTGCGTTGAAAACCTGGATACAGCAGCAGAAGGATGTAAACCTGCAGTGGCATCATCTGCCACTGGATGTGCACGGTCCGACCGCATTACACGAAGCCAAGCTCGCTGAATGTGCGGGGGCGCTTGGTGGCGCACCTGCCTTCTGGCAAGCCATTGACCAGATTTTTGACCGGACCCGTAGCAACGGTGAGGGTTTCAATGGGCATCTGAACGTCGTTGATGTTACTTACCAGGACTTATTGTCCTGTGCAGCTACCGACAAAGTGATCGCCCGGCATGTTGGCCAACAGGTCGAGGAGGCCCTCAAAGCGGGCATTACGGCAACTCCTACTGTGATAATTAAAGACAACACGACTGGCAGCTCCGTAAAGCTTGAGGGACCAGCTGACGGGGTATTGTTATTATCAGCTCGTGATTGGCTGGCTCAAAAAAAGAGCTGCGACGCTCTGCAAAAGTCGAACGTTAAATCACTTAGCCATTGTCATTAAATGAGCTTGCATTCCATTCATACATTTTCATGCCCGGCATGTCCTACGCGTGGGCCGAAAGAGACAGCGCAAATACGGTGTTTGCAACTGCAATCAGGGTCAGTTTCATACGACTTTTTCTTGAGGATTGATGGGCTCAACTGAGAGGTGCCGGCGACGCATCAGTCGATAGGCTGCCGGAATGACAAACAGCGACAGCAAGGGCGCGGTAATCATGCCTCCAACCATGGGTGCCGCAATTCGGCTCATCACCTCGCTGCCGGTCCCGCTGCCCAGCAAAATGGGTAACAAGCCAGCAATGATGACAGCCACAGTCATGGCTTTGGGCCGAACGCGCTGGACAGCGCCTTCACGAATCGCGGCCATCAGCCCGTGCTCGGTCCTATCGCCGAGGTCTTCACGCTCAGCCCAGGCGTTCTTCAGATAAAGCAGCATAATTACGCCAAATTCGGCAGAAACACCGGCCAAAGCGATAAAGCCGACACCAGTGGCGACCGACAGGTTGAATCCCAATAGATAGAGAAACCATACCCCACCAGTCAGTGCGAATGGCAGAGTGGCCATGATCAGCAAGGCCTCATCGAAGCGAGCAAAGGTTAAATAAAGCAGCACGAAGATGATCAACAGCGTGGCAGGCACCACCAGCTTGAGTCGTGCGTTGGCCCTTTCGAGAAATTCGAACTGTCCTGCGTAGCTCAGGCTCATACCAGGCTGCAACTTAACCTGCTCGCTGACGACCCGTCGTAGATCGGCGACTACCGAAGCAATATCCCGTCCCCGCACGTCGATATACACCCAGCCTGAAGGTCGGGCGTTCTCACTCTTAAGCATCGGCGGACCATCGCTGACCTTGATCTTCGCAACGGTGCCAAGAGTGATCTGGCTGCCTAGAGGGGTATAGATAGGTAACTGCTCCAGAGCGCCGAGTGAATCCCGCCACTCACGAGGGTAACGTACGTTAATTGGGAAACGAGCCAACCCTTCAATCGTCTCCCCGACGTTTTCACCGCCGATTGCGCCGGCCACGATCGATTGCACATCGGCAATATTTAACCCATAGCGGGCCGCAGCTTTACGATCGATATCCACATCAATATAGCGGCCACCGGTCAGTCGTTCGGCCAACGCTGAACTCACACCTGAGACATCCTTGGCAACACGTTCGATGGCTTGGGTGACGGCATCGATCTCCGTCAGGTTGGTACCGGCAACCTTCACACCAATAGGGCTTTTTATGCCAGTGGCCAGCATGTCGATGCGGTTACGAATCGGCGGTATCCAGATGTTGGTCAATCCTGGGACACGCACCGCTTGGTCTAGCTCCTCAACGAGCTTTTCCTGGGTCATGCCTGGGCGCCACTGTTCGTGTGGTTTGAATTGGATGGTGGTTTCGAACATTTCCAAAGGTGCTGGGTCAGTCGCGGTTTCAGCGCGGCCGGCTTTGCCGAAAACGTGTTCGACCTCTGGAACTGTCTTTATCAGACGGTCAGTCTGTTGAAGCAGTTGCGCGGCCTTCTGCGCCGATAATCCAGGCAGAGCTGATGGCATATAGAGCAGGTCCCCTTCGTCCAGCGGGGGAAGAAACTCACCACCCAGACGAGAGATCGGCCACAACGCGCTGACAAAGACTAGCAACGCAACCAGCAGCGTTATTTTAGGTCGATGTAATACGGCGTCCAGAGCGGGTTCGTAGATCCGGATCAACCAGCGATTTAGCGGATTCTGCTGCTCATTGGGAATTCGTCCACGAATCCAATACCCCATCAACACCGGTACGAGAGTTACCGACAGTCCAGCCGCTGCGGCCATAGCGTAGGTTTTGGTGAACGCCAATGGACCGAATAGACGTCCTTCCTGAGCCTCCAGCGTGAACACCGGAATGAACGACAGGGTGATGATCAGCAGACAGAAGAACAATGCAGGTCCTACCTCGGCAGCCGCTTCAGTCATCACGTGCCAATGACGTTCACCTTTCAGTTCCTCCCCAGGATTGGCCACGTGCCAAGCCTCGACCTTCTTGTGGGCATTTTCAATCATCACCACGGCAGCGTCGACCATAGCGCCGATGGCGATGGCAATCCCGCCAAGGGACATGATGTTGGCGTTGATACCCTGATAGCGCATCACGATGAAGGCGATCAGCACCCCAACCGGCAGGGAAATGATTGCCACCAGAGATGAACGCAGGTGCCAGAGAAAGATTCCGCAGACCAACGCGACGACGATGAACTCTTCGATCAGCTTGTGGCTGAGGTTTTCCACGGCACGATCAATCAACTTGCTGCGGTCGTAGGTGGTGACGATTTCAACCCCCGCCGGCAGACTGCTTTTCAGCTCGTCGAGTTTGGTTTTGACCGCCGCAATGGTTTCACGAGCATTCTTCCCGCTGCGCAGAATCACCACGCCGCCGACGGTCTCACCTTCACCGTCGAGTTCGGTAATGCCTCGACGCATCTCAGGCCCTAACTGAATCGTGGCAACATCGCCCAACGTGACCGGCACACTGCCCGCGCCCAGTTTGAGCGGGATGGCGCGAAAGTCATTGAGCGTCTTTAGGTAGCCGGAAGCTCGTACGATGAACTCTGTCTCCGCCATTTCCAGCACGGCTCCACCGGTTTCCTGATTGGCTTTGCCGATCGCCTCGGTCACCTCAGACTGCGTGATACCCAAGTTCGCCAACTTTAGCGGATCGAGCTGGACCTGATACTGTTTGACCATGCCACCTACGGTGGCAACTTCCGCAACGTTCGGCAGCGTCTTGAGCTCGAATTTGAGAAACCAGTCCTGTAGGGCTCGCAGTTGCGCCAGATCGTGCCCACCGCTGCGATCAACCAACGCGTACTGGAAAATCCAGCCAACGCCAGTGGCATCAGGTCCTAAGGCTGGCTTAGCACTGGCTGGTAGGCGGCTTTGTATCTGGCTCAGGTATTCCAACACCCGCGAGCGGGCCCAGTACAAGTCAGTTCCGTCTTCGAACAGCACATAAACGAAGCTGTCGCCAAAGAAGGAGTAACCGCGCACAGTCTTGGCCCCAGGTACCGAGAGCATGGTGGTTGCCAGTGGATAGGTCACCTGGTTTTCGACGATCTGTGGGGCTTGGCCTGGGTAAGGTGTACGGATAATTACCTGAACATCCGACAGGTCTGGCAATGCATCGATGGGCGTACTTTGAACCGCCCAGATCCCCCATGCCGTGACGAACAGCGTCGCCAGCAACACAAGAAAGCGGTTGGCCACCGACCAGCGAATAAGGGCCGCAATCATGGCTGGCCCCCAGAGCGTTCCAGACGTTCAACACGCAGACCATCGTCCGTCTGGCTAACAGCGATCCGAACCTTGTCGCCCGTTTTTAGGCCCTTCATCAGAGCAGGAGTGGCGAGAGGGAAAGTCATCGTCATGCCTGGCATACCCAATGTCTTGAAGGGACCGTGGGCGAGCGTGACTTCTTTGTCGTTGATCTCAACGATCTGACCATCGGCCTCATGCAAAGCGCCAACGGGCATAGTAGATGGCGAAACGTCCAATGAGCTTGCGACAACGCCCTTGAGACTGGCCTCCGAGTCGAGCAGGAACTGGCCAGAGGTCACCACTTTCTGCCCCTCTTCCAAGCCTTTCAATATCGCCGTCTTGCCATCGTTATCCTGGCCTAGCTGCACCTCCACCGGGCGATATCGACCAGCGTCTTCAGAGAGCATGACCAACGCACGTCGACCGGTACGAATGACGGCCTCGCTCGGCACCCACAGAACACTTTGCTCCGTTGAACGATTGAGGCTTACCTGTGCGGTCAAACCTGGTCTGAGTCGGCCATCTGGATTGGGTAACTCAACTCGAACGCGAAGTGTGCGACTGTCCGAACTGGTTTCCGGAAGAATCGCACTGACGACGCCCTTGAGCACAACTCCAGGGAATGCGGATAAACGCGCTTCAGCTGCTTGCCCTACTACGATTGACCCAGCTTCCGCCTCTGGTACAGCCACGGCCAGCCAGACACTGCTCAAACCATTAACACGAGCCAACGTCTCGCCTGCGGCCACCGTCATACCTTCACGCACACTCAGCTCTTGAAGCACACCACCAATAGGGCTGGTCAGCGTCAGGTTCGATTGAACTTTGCCAGTGCGCTCAACTTGAGCAATTAACGTAAGTGGCATTCCGGTTAGCCGCAGTCGCTGCCGGGCCGCTGTCAGCAAGCCAGCATCGCCACTACGCTTGAGGGCGAGAAATTCCTCCTGAGCAGCTGCCCACTCCGGCACCAAGATATCTGCCAAGGCGGCATTCGCTTTCAGCACATCACCAGGTGCGTGGGCATACACACGCTCGACAAAACCCGCTGTACGGGCCTGAATGACTGCAACGTCCCGTTCGTTGAAGGCCAGCACACCTACCACGTTCAGTGTCGAGGCAAATACGCCTCGACTGACACTAGCCAGTCGCACACCAAGGTTCTGAGTCAGGCTTGGATCAATTCGAATGGCAGCGCTGTCCCCCTTGGTATCTGCGTATTGAGGGATCATCTGCATGTCCATGAAGGGTGACTTACCCGGTTTATCGAATTTCTGTTGTGGGTACATGGGATCATACCAATACAGAACTTTTCGATCGGCAGAGGCTTTGGGTTCATGATCCGGTACGACACCAGCTACTCCGCTCATTCGCGGTTGGGCTAACCAGTAACCCCCGGCAACACCCAAGGCAATCGAGATGCCGATGATTAAAGTCCCTTTCCATAATTTAAAAATCATTGAGCGGACTCCCCGTAAGAGAAATACAGGCGAGCGCTGGTCAGGGCACGTTGCTCTTCAACGTCAACCTGCTTGAGACGGGCTTCGATGAGTTCGCGTCGGGCGGCAACAACCGAGTTCAAATCACCCTTGCCGGAGCGGTAGCTGGCCATCGTGAGTTCGACCTTTTCTTTAGCCAACGGCAACAAGCTTTCCTGATTACGGCTGACTGCACGATTGAGGCGCTCGTAGTCAGCCAACTCATCCTCCAGTTGCTGGGTATGCTCGCGTGACAGGGCTTCGCGCTCAGCCTCAAGCTGGTTTAGTTCGGCGTGCTTGGCCGCAATCTTGGGGTTTTGCCGAGAGTTAGGGAACAGCGGGAGATCCCATGAAAACTGCACGCTGACCATGTCACCGAATTGTTGGCCTCGGTGCTGATAATCGAATTCCCAGCTCCAGTCAGACTGCTTTTCCGCCTCAGCTTCACGGATCTTGGCTTGTGCTTCACGGGTCATCGGCACAAAAGCCGCTAATTCGGGGTGATGTTGCAGCTTATGGGAGTAACCTGAGGTCTCAATAGGCCAATCAGGCAAACCGCCTACCGGTTTGTCATCGGCGGCAGGGCCAATCCAGCGCTTGAGGGCGGCCCGGGCCTGTGCACGTTGACGAACTAAATCATCCTGCTGCTCAGCCAGTTGAGCAGCTTCCTGTTTAGGTGTCACCGCATCGGCGGGTTGGGCTCGGCCACCCGCAATCTGAGCTCTGACGGTATCGGTCAGAAGACGGTTTTCTTTGTAGAAGTCCTGGAACAACGCATCTTTACGCTCAACCGAGTAGCTTCTGATCCAGGCTAATGCCGTGGACTGTCGGACGTTCAGACGCGCCACTCGACGCTCGGCTGACGCTCGATCAACAGCCGCATCCGCGACCTCGATACGTGCTTTGCGCTTGTCGCTGTTGGGCATCTCCTGCCTAATCCCGACCACTTGCATGGTCATGAAGTCCTGGTCGATGCTCCATCTGTCGGGTCCACCAATGGGGTAGTTCTGCACGCCCAGCAGTAGCTTGGGATCGGGTAGTTCGCCGGCGGGAATGGCCGCGCTAGTGGCTGCTTGAATTTTGGCGTCTTGTGCGGTCAACGATGGTGCATTGTTTTCGGCCAGACGCAGCGCTTCATCGAATGTCAATGCGCTAGCGAAGCTCGGCAATGCAAGTACGCTTGCCGCCAGGCCGGCCAGGAAGGACCAACCTGTGCAACAGCACTTGGAGTTCATGTTCACGATTCCTGTGATGATCCACCGCGCGCTTCATAAGACATGCGCGCAGATATGCCATCCCGCTAACGCGGAATGAGGCTCAGTGTGGTACAGGAATCAAGTACGTGGGGGTCGCCATACCCCTGAAGAGGTTTGTACGAGCGGGAAATGGCTGGAGAATGATAGAATGAGAGGACTGGACAGGGTGATAGGAGGCTTGATGATCGATACTTGCAACATGCCGCCAGTTTTGCATTCCTGACCGGGCTTACAAGGTTTGCCATGCTCGGTGGGACTTTTCATGTCGTGGCAGCAGTCTTGCCCCATACCATCCATCATCGCCATGCCCATGGTTTTCATCGGGCATGGTTCAATCGATGTCTGAACACCCGCCATCCCGCTGAGGGGAAGCGCCAAGCTAATCAGGAAAATTAGGCAAAACCGCAGGTAGCGTTTCATGAGCTGGAGTGTAGACGGTGCAAATGGCCCTTACAATTCACCCTTGAGACTCCTTAGTCGGCCATCACCAACCGCTATGCCGCGCTCATTTCCATGACCGGGCTTAAAGTACCTAACCATGCGACTAGACAAATAATGATGACTGCCATTGAAAATTCGAGCTTCATGCTACGGCGCAAGGCATTGACCGCGACAGCATAGTCTCCATTTCGAACAGAACGTTCCAAGAGCGGGCTTAGGTGAAAACGGTTGAGCGTCGCTAATACGATCATCCCGGCAAAGAGCAGGACCTTCAAAAATAGCAACTCGCCATAAGTGCTGAGCATCACCTCATCGAGATTTGGCCCAACGATAAATAGGTAGTTCGCCACTCCCGTAATGCTGATGATCACTACAATCACCGCGCCGGCCGATTCAAACCCTGTCAGTACCCGAGCAAGAATTCGTGCTTCTCGCTCACCTTTCAGTGATTTCAAACGCAGCAGCAGGGCAAATGCCGCTAGCGCACCCAACCAACCGCCTGCGGCCAAAAGATGGAAGATATCGCTAATAAAGTGCCAGTAGCGACGGCTCCCCTCGTCCATTGCTCCGTGCCCTGTCCATGCCAGCGTCGCTAGCGCAATCGCGCCACAGACAGTGACAATCCAAAGACTCAGTGTTGGAAAGCGCTTGTTCAGGGAAACGCCAATAATGGCCGTCACCAACGCCCCTATTCGGACCATCCAGGTCAAACCGACGTCAGTCCCCATGAGAACCATTTGAAAGATATGGTGATGTAGCTCCATGAAACCCGACACGCCACTCATTGCTTTCGCAAGTAACAACATGGCGGCAAGGGACAGAGCTACACCTACAGCAGAAGTACTGTAAAGAAGCGACTCAAAATTCAAAACTGTTCCCGATATTCTTTCTTTTCCCCTGAGGCTATAAAGACCAAAAATTGCCAGTCCAAATAACAGCATCAGGTCGAAATAAAGAGCAAAGCGAACAACGATATTTAATGAGTCGCTCATGAATCATTTCACTTTGAAAGAAAAGTTGCCGGTAATCGGGTGAGTGTCCGAGGAAACGGCACGCCATTCGACTTTGTAAGTACCCGTGGTCAATGGCGATGCGGGTGTAATAACCATCGTCTTCGGATCACCGCCACCTGCCACGTTAGCTTTTACGCCCATAGGTGAATTCGGCATACCAGGCATATCGGTCATAATCAGCTTTGCACCAGAGAACTGAGTCGTTAGATTCTCAGAAAAGTGCAGTTCGATTTTAGACGGAGCCGCCGCATCCGATCCTTCAGCGGGAGTAGAAGAAACCAGCTTTGGATGCGCCTGAGCAACTGCACTCAGAAGCAAACCCGCAGTCAGCGCAACAGCTACGGTGGTAGTTTTAAGGAATGACATGCAAGACTCCTGACAGCAAAAGCTGTTGGTTCTAGGTTTTTAGGGAATATCTAGTTTTTTACTTTTTGACGCTCGTTAAAACCACTGACGAATACCTAGCAAATTCCGTGTTCTAGGGCCGGCTGGACAGGGAGGAATCACAAGATTTCCAACGTCACAGTGCGAGTACACGATGCCACATGAACGCAAACTGTTCGATTACATTTCAGTCAGCTTGGGGCGGGTTTTTGGCACTGATCTGCCCGAATACGGCGCCAAATACGCGACTTTCTTTGGAACGCTCCAAGAGTTTTCTCTCATCCAAAAACGATCCTATTGAGCTAACCACATGTTGCCTGCATACATATGAACAAGGTGTCTTAGACCTTTCTTGCATCAGCACATGGGAGTTCAATATGAAAGGCTGTTATTCCGTTTAACGACGTACACCATATTTTTCCGTCATGCGCTTCAATGATAGATCGAGTAATCGATAAACCTAGCCCTGCATTACTTGGACTTCCTTCTCTGCGAGCTGGGTCCACGCGATAAAATCGATCAAACAGCTTTTCAAGATGCTCGGACGCAATGGGCTCTCCCGGGTTCTCCACAGAGACTGATATTGAAGTTCCTTTCTGCCGAATATCGACAGTAATACACTTTCCTTCGGGGGTGTACCGGAGCGCATTTGAGAGCAGATTAGAGATGGCCCTGTCGAGCATGAGTACGTCACCTCGGACGCTACCCCTGCCTGTGACCTTCAGGTCGATCCCTCGCTCATCAGCCAGCAAACGGTAGTACTCGAGTAATTTCTCTACTACTGCTACCAGGTCAATCGGTTTGTTTTCATGTGTAATTAGACCGTTATCTGATTTCGCTAGAAAAAGCATGTCATCAATCATACGTCCCATACGTTTCAAGTCATCAAGATTTGAGTACAGATTGTCCTCGTAGTCCTCAATATTTCTTTTTCTAGATAAAATCACTTCAGTGTGAGTCATCAAATCGCTAACGGGTGTCCGTAATTCGTGAGCAATGTCCGCAGAGAAGTTCGATAAACGAACAAACGCATCGTCCAGTCTAGATAACATTGCGTTGAACGAGAGCACCATCTGCTGGAGCTCTTGGGGAACGGGACCTAATGGAATACGCTCTTTGAGCGATTTAGCTGACATCGAAGCTGCTACCTGAGTGACTAGGCGAATAGGTCGTAGCCCACTACGCGCTACCATCCAGCCCAGTGCAGCACTGACCAGCGCGCTTATCACCAGTCCTATCCAAAACCATCGTTCAAGCGTCTCGAAGAAGGCCATATGTTGAGTAACATCAAAGATCAACATCACTGTCAATGGCTTGTCCTGCCCCGTCACTATGGCTTGCGCCGTCACGCCTCGAAATATCTGCTCCTGGTCTCGCCACTCCCAGACATTGCTGTTTGTGACCGTTCGGAAGTCTTCAGGAACTACGATCGGACCTGGGTCAGCAAACAGGAGCTTACCGTCACCATCGATGATAAGAGCTGTCAAATCACGATGAGCACCAAGCAGTGCCTCCAGCTCAGGCTTAACATCACTGAATTGATCAATGCTGTTCAACCCAGTCAAAATTCTTTGCGTCGAGTGAAGCTTTTCGTTCAGCGCCTGCTGATCCAGCATCTTGAAATGATGCCGGCTGAGGTTGTTAAAACTGAGTCCAGCGACGGTGAGCACAGCCGTTACAGCTAGCATGAACATCAGGCTCATGCGCGTAGTCAGGGACATTCGCTTCATTCCGACCCCGTCCCCGAATCCGGCGCATCCAGCATGTACCCCATGCCTCGAGAGGTGTGGATAAGCTTGACCTCAAAATCATCATCAATCTTTGCTCTGAGCCTCCTGACAGCAACCTCGATGACGTTAGTATCGCTGTCAAAGTTCATGTCCCAGACCTGGGAAGCAATAAGCGACTTGGGCAGAACCTCACCTCGACGACGGAGCAGCAATTCGAGCAACGCAAACTCTTTGGCCGTTAGATCTATACGTTTGCCTGCGCGGATAACCCTGCGTTTGAGGAGGTCCACCTCCAAATCAGCCAATTTCATATGGGTTTGGGAGGGGGCAGTGGTACCTCTACGCAGCAGCGTTCTGACGCGAGCCAGCAATTCAGAAAATGCGAAGGGTTTGATCAGGTAATCGTCAGCCCCCAGCTCAAGTCCTTTTACCCGATCCTCAACTCGGTCTCGCGCCGTGAGGAAAAGCACAGGGACATTTTTTCCGGATGCTCTCACTTTCTGAAGTACTTCCCAGCCATCCAGCCCAGGCATCATCACATCGAGAATCAGCAGGTCATACGCCTCGCTCAAGGCGTGCTGAAGCGCGTCTTTGCCATTGGTAAAACGATCAACATTGAACCCCGCCTCGGTGAGTCCTTGCTGCAAATAAATACCTATTTTGGGTTCGTCTTCCGCAACCAGAAGTCTCATGGGGATGGCTCTCGAATAATTGTGAGGCTGAGTCTGCAATGAAATGCCTCTGCCAACCAGCAACTGACAGAAAAGTAATATTGGCTTCAGGTAGATGTCAGCGAGTGCTGTCTAGGGTTCGAGCATGAGTACTTTCTGGTGCTCGACCGACTCTTAACCATGAAAGCTAGAGGAGCCGGAAAACAAATCAAAAAGGAGCTTCCTCATGAACCGTTTAAAAGTCCTATTCTTTGCTAGTTCGATACTCATCTCAGCATCTGCGTTGGCTGAAGGTGGTGCAGATCGGATTATGGAGCGCATGGAAAGCCTGCGCGATAAAGCCGAAGCGACCTTGGTACAAGCTGAAAAAGCTCCTGAAGGGCAGCGCCATGTTCACATGGCCGAGCATATGAAAATACTGGGCGAGATCATGGGCCAGCTTCATCTAGATCATCCAAAAGCATCAATGTCACCTCAGGAACATCTCGCCTGGATGGAAAAACACGACGCCATGGTTGATGACGTTTTGAACCAAATGCAGCGCGAGCACAAACTGATGCTTTCTGAGAACCATCAGTAACCGAATAACTCCTACGGGGCTCTCTGAACCGCCCACTAGACACGGCGTCATCTGGGCGCCGTGTTTTCTCAGGAAAACTGACAGAAATGTAGTGTTCAAGTCAGTTAACGCTCAGCTCTATCCCTTTAGCATAGCTAGTATTTTCCACTGGCTCTCGAGGTCACCATGAAAACTAAGCTCATTACTCCAGTTATTGCGGCAATCACCCTACTCCTCGGCGCTACGGCGATGGCCAGCGTAGGTCATGGGAAAGAGGATATCGGTCAGCCTGGAGTCGCCTCAGAGGTCACTCGCACGGTTGATGTAGAGATGGGTGATATTTTCTTCAAAACTAAAAGCATCGACGTAAAGCCCGGTGAAACGGTTCGCTTTGTACTTCACAACAAAGGGGCGTTGCTGCACGAGTTCAATATCGGCCAAGCCGCTGCTCACGCGGCGCACCAAAAAGAAATGGCGAGCATGTTCCAGAATGGAACGCTTACACCCACCGGAACTGGAAAAATGTGGGGCAACATGGGCCATAGCATGGGAGGCATGAAGATGGTTGGAATGGAACACAACGACCCGAATAGCGTGCTGATCGAGCCAGGGGCAACCAAGGAGTTGATCTGGACCTTCAACAACACAACTGGACTTCAATTTGCCTGCAACGTGCCAGGTCATTACCAGTCGGGGATGGTCGGTCAATTTGACTTGAAGTAAGCCTGAACCGACCGCTAAAACCGCGTCGACGCAAGAGTTCGCTATGCTCTGAGGCAGAGATCAGAGCAACACGCTCACACACGGGGTCTAGATCATGGATAAGCATCAGCATCCGGCTGGAAGCACCTCCCCACCATTTTGGAGGCGCAAAACAGGCGTTGTACTGATCATGCTCATTGCGATCGGTGCCTTTTACGGGGTGCGGGAACATTTCACCCACGTTTATCCGTATTTGCCCTACCTCATCCTGTTGATCTGTCCATTGATGCATTTTTTTGGACATGGACATGGCGGACATGACCATGGCGATCAGGCAGGAACCAACAAGGAAGAGAAATAGCTATGCCCACTCCACCGAGCCACCACGATCACGGTCCCGCCCACGCTGCCTCACCCAATGACGGTGGTCTACGCGACCCGGTGTGCGGTATGGCGGTTATACCTCCAAGTAAATTTGGCGAGTCTTACCAAGGACAGACGTATCAATTTTGTAGCCAGAAATGCCAAGAGAAATTTCGGGCAGATCCAGAACGCTACATTGGTAATCATCCCAGCGCTGAACCCAGCAGCGCCGCTATAGAGCCCACGCTACAGGTAGCCACTGAGTTTACCTGTCCTATGCACCCGGAAATAAGACAGCCAGGGCCCGGCAATTGCCCTAAATGTGGCATGACATTAGAGCCCGTCATGCCCGCGCTTGATGACGATGACAAACCCGAGCTCCTGGATTTCACCCGCCGCTTTTGGTGGTCGCTGCCTTTAACCGTAATGGTGGCCCTTCTAGCCATGGCGGGTCACTCATTACAAATCTTCCATGGTTCGGTTCAAAACTGGATCGAGTTCGCTCTTGCCACTCCGGTCACCTTATGGGCAGGTTGGCCCTTTTTTGTAAGAGGCATAGCATCCGTTAGAAATCGCAGTCCAAACATGTGGACTCTGATTGGTTTAGGTACTGCCGCAGCCTATCTTTACAGCGTCGCGGCAACCCTATTTCCCCAAAGTTTTCCCACCACCTTCATGCAAGATGGACGCATCGGCGTCTACTTCGAAGCCGCTGCGGTCATCATCTCGCTCACCTTGCTTGGGCAGATTCTTGAGCTCAAAGCACGGTCACAAACCTCCGCCGCCATTAAGTCCCTTCTTGGCCTATCTCCCAAGACTGCACGCAGGATCAACGCCGATGGTCAGGAGGAAGACATTCCTCTTACCCATGTTCACTTGGGAGACCATTTGCGGGTCAGACCTGGTGAAAAAGTGCCAGTTGATGGCTCTGTACTCGAGGGAGAAAGTGCGGTGGATGAATCCATGCTCACTGGTGAACCTGTGCCGGTCATGAAAAGAGCAGGGGATAGTCTGATCGGTGCCACGCTTAATACTCATGGAAGCTTGGTGATGGAGGCGCGAAAGATCGGCGCTGACACCATGCTGTCGCAGATAGTACAAATGGTCGCACTAGCCCAACGCTCCAAAGCGCCCATGCAACGAATGGCCGACTCGATCGCCGGCTACTTTGTGATGGCGGTTATCGCGATTGCGTTGCTGACCCTCATAGGTTGGGGACTGTTCGGCCCGGAACCCAGCTGGGTCTTCGGCCTGATCAACGCTGTCGCCGTGCTTATCATCGCTTGTCCCTGTGCTCTGGGTCTGGCAACGCCCATGTCGATCATGGTTTCGACGGGTAAAGCCGCCAGTATGGGTGTGCTGTTCAGAGATGCCAGTGCCATCGAAAACCTTTGCAAGATCGACACACTGATTGTCGATAAAACGGGAACCCTGACAGAGGGACGGCCGGTATTTCACAGTGTGGAGGCCACACCAGATTTCAACCCACGCGATGTGCTTCAACTGGCCGCTAGCCTTGATCAAGGCAGCGAACATCCTTTGGCACACGCCATCGTCGATCACGCCCGAACTGAAAATATTGCGCTCACCAAGCCTGAATCGTTTGAGTCCGGCTCAGGGATTGGGGTGAGTGGTCTCGTTGATGGCAAGAAAGTACAGCTGGGCAACACTGCACTGATGGAAGCTGCCGGCGTGAGCACAAAGGTCTTACAAGAACGTGCAGAGTTGTTGCGCCTTGAAGGCATCAGCATCATCTATCTAGCAGTTGACGGGGTCTTGGCAGGATTACTAGCGGTCTCAGACCCGATAAAACCGACCTCTAAAGAAGCAGTCACCAAGCTTAAGGCTGATAACGTAAAAATCATCATGGCCACGGGAGACGGGCTCACCACCGCACGTGCTGTCGCCAAGGAGATGGGTATTGAAGAGGTTCATGGTGAAGTGAAACCTCAGGACAAGGAGCGCCTGGTGGCGGACCTCCAGCAATCCGGTCGAAAGGTTGCCATGGCCGGCGACGGTATCAACGACGCACCGGCCTTGGCGCGAGCAGATGTGGGCATTGCCATGGGTACAGGGACTGACGTCGCGATGAATAGCGCGCAGCTCACGCTGGTAAAAGGCGACCTGATGGGGATTTTACGGGCACGGGCACTTTCGGTTGCAACGGTAAAAAACATGCGGCAAAACTTGGGGTTCGCCTTCCTTTACAACTCAATGGGTATTCCCCTCGCCGCAGGCCTGCTCTATCCACTGACGGGGCACCTTCTGTCTCCAATGATTGCTGCGTTAGCCATGAGCGTCAGTTCTGCGTCTGTAGTTTTCAATGCTTTGAGGCTGAGGAATACCCGAATTGAATGAGCGTAACCGATGCTCACAGCCCGCTATACATAACTCTTGACCTTACCGTGGTGTCAACGTTGATCTTGTTGTTGCGGTGAAAATAGACTGCTCAGCACAAGAGGAATAACCATGTTCGTCTTAAACGTATCAGGCATTGGTTGCGGTAGCTGCGTCAGCAAAATCACCAAAGCAATTCAGTCACTGGACAGCGAGGCTATGATTTCCGTGGATCGCGCAGCAGGTAAGGTAAGCGTTGAAAGCAGTGAAAACCCAGAGCAAGTCCGTAAAACTGTCGAAGCACTCGGTTTCCCTTCCCAAATCAGCGCCTGAGGCGCTGATTCCCTCGCTGGGTAAAGTTTATTATTCACCTCGCAGAGCTTTAAGTAGCCCCTTAAATGCTCCATTTAATCTAGTAAAGGCGGTTTCGAAATGAATTTCATTTTCCGTATACTTTGCGACCTCGACCTGTTGATCCACAGTATTTTGATCAATGGAAGGTTGGTTCGGCGTACTGTAAAGCAAAGCACCGCCGTGAATATCACTTACTAATTCGTTTACGGCAATATGTTTTGGGTTTGTTGTTTTTAAAGAGAACGGAGTAGCCAAACCTCCTTTTGTTTGGCTAGCCAGTACAGCAGAAAAGTCCAAGTCCCTGGCCTTAAAGTTAGGAGTGTCGGCATTAGCGATATTATTGCTAAGTACCTCAGCTCGTTGGCTGCGAAAACGTAATGCTCTTTCTGCGGAGCCAAGCGCTTTGTCAAAATTAATACTCACCGGTGGCCACCTTTAGTTACGCTGCCATTTAATTCCCACCTATCGAACACTCAAGTGCTTAACGTAGTGCGTCCGAGCCGATGTATGATTTCAGCGAAAAACTCAAAAAACGCCACGCCATCGTGCAGTGACCGGAAACTTACAACGCCGCACAGGTAAATTTTAGATGGTGGATGGAGGTTATGTGTCGTTGGATAGCTTAGACCTTACGGACTAATCACTCTGCATCTCAAGAGAAATATCGCAACCTGACACAACTGTAATATTGGCCTAAGCTTCCTGACAGGGGATGAGTCTTATAGTCCTATTGAGCCTCAAGCTCACCCCCTAGAGTCAACGACTGATGTGGATTCAGGGGTCACCAATAATCATCCGAGGCCCCCCAAATGAACCCTATCAAAACCTTGTTCGTCATCGCGGCTCTGACCGTCTCTTCTTTGGCTATGGCTGAAGGGGGTGGTGACCGGACTTTCGCACGCATGGAAGTGGCCAGGAATAATTCGATGGAATCGTACCGAGTAGCTCAAACGCAAAATGCCCAACATCCCGTCGCTGAAAGCAAAGCCAAGGCGATGGATCACAAGAATTGCTAAATAGCTAGCCCTCCAAGCTGACAGAAATGTAATCACTGCGGTGGTTTAAATGTGGCAATTTCTGAGCTCGCTTGCCGTAAGAGTTTGTCTTTTGTGACGGTGGGCAAAGCTGATCCGGGCAACTCATGATCGGTTGTTTCGCACGGCTTCCCTTTTGACTGATTGGAAATAAACGGCATGCATTCCAAAACCTCTAGACGGACATTCGTAAAAGGCTTGGCCGCTGGTGGCATTCTCGGCGGCTTTGGCCTTTGGCGCACTCCAGTATGGGCGGTGACAAGTCCAGGTCTGCCGAGCGTACTCACCGGCAATGAATTTGATCTGTTTATTGGTGAAACACCTGTAAACATTACCGGCTCGCCGCGAACAGCCATGACCATCAATGGATCATTGCCAGGACCTTTGCTGCGTTGGCGCGAAGGAGAGACAGTCACCCTGCGTGTAAAAAACCGCCTGGACCAAGACACCTCAATCCATTGGCACGGGATCATTCTGCCGGCCAATATGGACGGTGTACCTGGCTTGAGTTTCCATGGCATCGCACCCGACGGCATGTACGAGTACAAGTTCAAGGTTCATCAGAATGGTACGTACTGGTACCACAGCCACTCGGGCTTACAGGAGCAGGCAGGGGTTTACGGGCCAATCGTTATCGACTCGAAAGAGCCTGAACCTTTTCAATACAACCGCGACTATGTGGTGATGTTGACTGATTGGACCGATGAAGATCCTAGTCGCGTCATGGCCAAGCTTAAGAAACAGTCGGGCTACTACAACCACCATAAACGCACCGTTGGTGATTTTATCGACGATGTCAGTAAGCAAGGTTGGTCAGCTACAGTAGCTGACAGGAAGATGTGGGCTGAAATGAACATGAGCCCAACCGACCTTGGAGACGTCAGCGCAGATACTTACACCTATCTCATGAATGGCCAGGCGCCAAACGGTAACTGGACCGGTATTTTCAAGCCGGGTGAGAAGCTACGACTACGCTTTATCAACGGCTCGGCGATGAGCTATTTCGACGTCCGCATTCCTGGTTTGAAAATGACCGTTGTGGCCGCCGACGGCCAACACGTCAACCCAGTGAGTGTTGACGAATTCCGCATCGCCGTAGCTGAAACGTATGACGTGATCGTAGAGCCTGCCAGTGAAGAGGCTTACACCATCTTCGCCCAGTCTATGGATCGGACGGGTTATGCACGCGGAACCCTCGCTCTTCGTGAAGGGCTAGTTGCTCAGGTACCTGCTATAGATCCACGTCCAATCGTCACTATGGATGACATGGGGATGGGCGGTATGGCTGGTATGGACCATGGCAGCATGGCTGGTATGGGCGGCGCAGAGAAGACACCAGGTGACATGTCCGGCATGGCGGGCATGGCGGGCATGGACCACAGCAAGATGACCGGTATGGACCAAAGTGACATGACCGGGATGACCGGCATGGACAGCGGTGACATGACTAACATGGCGGGCATGGATCACAGCAAGATGGCTGGGATGGGCAATGGTGATATGTCAGGGATGGCTGGCATGGGTGGTATGGGTGGAGAAATGCAGACACACCCTGCCTCTGAAACCAACAATCCCCTGGTTGATATGCAAGCCATGAATCCAACGCCAAAGCTAAGTGATCCGGGCATAGGCTTGCGGAACAATGGTCGTCGAGTGCTCACTTACTCCGACTTGAAAAGCACTTTCCAAGACCCTGACGGCCGCGAGCCAAATCGTACCATCGAGCTTCATTTGACCGGTCACATGGAGAAGTTTTCGTGGTCGTTCAACGGCATCAAATTCTCTGACGCCGAACCGCTGCGCCTGAAGTATGGCGAGCGTCTGCGCATCACCTTGGTGAACGACACCATGATGACACACCCCATCCACCTTCACGGCATGTGGAGTGACCTTGAGGACGAGAACGGCAAGTTCATGGTGCGCAAGCACACGATCGATATGCCACCAGGTACCAAACGCAGCTATCGAGTCACCGCTGATGCCTTAGGCCGTTGGGCATATCACTGTCACCTGCTTTTCCATATGGAAATGGGCATGTTCCGTGAAGTACGGGTTGATGAGTAAAGGAGACGATCTGTGAGCACATACCGAAATCGTAATTCCCTCGTGGGTTGCCTCTTTGCCGCTGTCCTGCTGGGTGGACTCTCGTCCACGGTGCTGGCAGAGGAAAATGGCAGCGACCATTCAACCACTGTTCCTGTTACAGCAACGGACAAGCCAGCAACGGCAAACGATTCGAAGCTAGATCACGGGGCGATGGACCATAGCCAGATGAGCCATGAGTCGATGGATCATGACCAAAAAACCAAAAAGGCAGATTGAGATCATGACCAGTAAGTTTTTACGCCCAACGCTGATGGCACTTGCAGTCTCTACCGGTCCAGCATTCTTTTTCATGGCTCAAGCCGCTGAAGAGATGGATCCGTCGATGGCGATGCCATCAAGTGCGGACGCAAAGTCTTCAACTGCACAAAAATCCAAACCCGCCAAACCGAAAGATGCCGCGATGGATCACTCCAAGATGGACCACGGCTCAATGGGAGCCATGGACCATAGCAAGATGGGGGCTATGGATCACAGCGATAACGGGCAAATGGACGGTATGGAAAGCATGGATGGAGGGGCGACTACCACAAGCCGAACCCCAATCCCCGTACTTACCGACGCTGACCGGGCCGCCGCTTTTCCAGACTTACCAGGCCATGGTGTGCACGATAAAAAAATTAACTCGTTCATCCTCCTGGATAAATTTGAGTACCAAGACGCTGACAACGGTAGTGCGCTGGCTTGGGATGCAAAAGGGTGGATCGGCGGTGACGTCGATCGCCTATGGTTGCGTTCGGAAGGCGAACGTACCAATGGCGTAACCGAGAACGCTGAACTTCAGGCTCTGTGGGGACACGCCATCGGTCCTTGGTGGGATGTCGTCACCGGCATTCGACAAGACTTCAAACCTGGGTCACCTCAAACATGGGGAGCGCTCGGTATTCAGGGCATGGCCCTCTATAACTTTGAAGCTGAAGCGACTGCTTATATTGGTGAGAACGGTCAAACCGCAGCTCGGTTTGAAGGCGATTACGACATCCTGTTGACCAATCGCCTGATCTTGCAGCCGACCGCCGAAGTAAACTTGTACGGGAAAAATGATCCTCAGCGCGGCATAGGATCTGGATTGGCCAACACCGAACTAGGCCTGCGGTTGCGCTACGAAATTACTCGTCAATTCGCACCCTACATTGGTGTTAGCTGGAATCGCTCATATGGTAAGACGGCTGACCTAGCCAGCGATGAAGGGGAAAAGACAAACGAGGCCCGGTTTGTAGCTGGTATTCGGATGTGGTTCTGAGCGATTTGAGCACTAGCCCTACGAATTCAAATGATCGGGGAGTTGGCTCCCCGACTCTAAAGTAGATCCTTCAATGTAACCTTTGCAGCGGCATGAACGCTTGAGTGGGGTTCTATTGCTTCGTAGAACATCTCGCCGTCTCCAAGGGAAAAGGAAATATTCATGACAGGTAGCTTCCGACTTTCAAGTCGATTTCTGCGTATTGCAACATTCGCTGCGCTGTTCATCGGCTCAACGGCTCAAGCGGCGCAGGCCCTGACCATCGATGTGCATCGAGATGCAAACTGCGGATGCTGCAAAAAATGGATTCAGCATCTTGAGGCCAATGGCTTCACCGTCATTGATCATGTAGAAACCAACATGAGTGCTGTCAAACAAGATCTAGGTGTCGCTCCACGACTCTCGTCTTGTCACACTGCGATGATCAACGGGAAGTTTGTTGAAGGTCATGTGCCAGTTGAGCAAATAATTGCGATGAGTAAGCGTGACGACCTTCTCGGGATCGCTGCTCCTGGAATGCCAGCAGGTTCTCCAGGAATGGAAGTCGACGGAGTACATGAGACCTACCAAATAATCGGCCTGACCAAAGCCGGCGTAGATCAGGTCATTGCTGAATACCCCGCAAACTAATCCCACCTCATCCATTCGGCCACAGCATGGTCCCAGCTCATGGCCATGCAGCGGGACATGCTATGTTGATTTCATTCTCAAGCAATACGCAAAGGACGATCAGCAACAAGCTGTAAAGGCGCGCCTGCGCCGAATCGGATAACCCCGTACCGCTGTCCTCAATAACAATTTGAGATGACGCCATGCTCCGTCTGCTGACAAGCACTGCGCATCTGACCACGATAGTGCTAAGTTCGGGTGGCGTTGCCACTCAGCTTGCCTTTCCGAATCTGGACATCTGTCTCGGCTGAAAGCGTAGAAAAGTTAAATTACAGTGGTTTGAGAGTTCTTTTTTTGCAGGCTTTTCAGACGCAGGGTCGCGCGTTGTACAGCGGCCATTTTTTCTGGACGCTTCATTCGTTTCCATTTTCTGATGTCTTCCTTGGTGCGACCGCAGCTGACGCACAGTTCGCTGTTCAACTGGCAGACAGAAGTACACGGATTCTCGATGTCCTTGGCCATTGGTCAATTCCTCGGCGAACTTATGCGAACTACGGGCTCATTGCTAAGCCTGAACGGCGACCTGATCGGGTGAAACAGCGCCCGGCTTCGTGCGGTACTCAACTGTCAGATGAGTGATCTCATGAACTGTCGCAAGCCGTTCTCGTATGTTTTGTGCATTCACTGCTGGGCTGCCTAGAACACTCACAATAGCGGCGCGGGCTTGCGGCCCTACCTGCCAGACATGAAGATCTATGATCGAAGCATCTCCCTGTCGCTCAACCAGTTCACGAATCTCTTCAGCGACATGATCATCTGTCTGGTCTAGCAATACACTCGCAGTCACCCGCATCAACGACCAAGCCCAGCGTGCGATAACAACTGCACCCACAATCCCCATTGCAGGGTCGAGCCAGACCCAACCAAGGTAACGACCAGCAAGCAGTGCTGCGATGGCCAGAACCGAAGTCAGTGCATCTGCAATGACGTGAATATAAGCAGAGCGCAGATTATTGTCATGACCATGTGCATGGTGAGATTCATCTTGGCCGTGGTCATGCCCATGGTGATGATTATGACCGCCAGACAGCAAAAGCGCGC
This sequence comes from Pseudomonas sp. W2I6, assembly GCF_030815935.1. NCBI lineage: Bacteria > Pseudomonadati > Pseudomonadota > Gammaproteobacteria > Pseudomonadales > Pseudomonadaceae > Pseudomonas > Pseudomonas sp. W2I6. Next base: position 5,340,860 of record NZ_JAUSXJ010000001.1, read on the forward strand.
TCACCACATTCACTGCTAATCCGACAATTGCGATAAGAGTCGCTGTCCCGAATTGCACTTGAGTCGGTTGAAAGAGACGAAATAGCGACTCTCCGGCAATTCCCAAAGAGACCAGTCCCAAAATCAGAGCAGATGCGAAGCCACCCAAGTCTCCAACCTTGCCAGTTCCAAAACTGTAGCGAGCATTTGAGGCATGTCTTTTTGCGTAACCGTAAGCAGCTGCGGCTATGCCAAGTGCTCCAGCGTGTGTTGCCATGTGAAATCCATCAGCAAGCAACGCCATTGAGCCAGTGAGATAACCTGCGGTGATTTCAGCAACCATCATTACGACGGTCAGAGCCACTACCCACAAGGTTCGCTTGGCGTTTTCTTCATGTGATTTCCCCAGGAACATATGGTCGTGGGAATAGTCGGTGTACGAATTACTCATCTGGGCAAATCCTATTTGGAATAGCGGCGAATGGCTTCGAGAAGCTCATCGACGCCTTTCGCTCTTTCTTCGTTGCTGAGTGTCGGATTCGCAACGTGTTCACGAGCGTGGTCTTCGATAATTTCATCCATCAGCCCATTGATAGCGCCACGGGCAGAAGCGACCAAAAGCAGGGTTTTCGAGCAGTCATCATCAGAGTCGAGTGCTCGCTCAATCGCCTGGACTTGCCCAGCGATTCGCTTTACACGCTTAAGAAGATTGTCTTTGCTTGATCTCATATGACCCATACCATACCCCCCCTACCTATATTGAGAGTATGTTCACACGTTCCAATCAGCGTAACCGTCCGGCCAGCACCCTCTCCTGACAGCCCTCCAAATTGGCCAAGATAGTGGACACCATTTTTTAGTGGACACTATCTTGGATACAGTTGCCCCAGCCCGTCGAGCCGGTCGCCGCCCCAACTTTCCGCTGGACTTTAAACGCCAAGTCGTCGAGGCCACCTTCCAGCCTGGCGCCTCCGTGTCATTGATCGCTCGCGAACATGACGTCAATGCCAATCTGGTCTTTCGCTGGCGGCAGCAATACCAAGAAGGGCTATTCGGCCCGGTCAGCCAGAGTGCTTCGTTTTTGCCAGTCCAGGTGATCGAGGCGCCAATGGATCTGCCGCCAGTCTTCCAGCCACAGGCAGAGTGTCATTCCGAGATCGCAGTTGAGGTAGGAAAAGCCAAGTTGCGTATCACCGGAGCACCAGACCCGCAGACGCTGCAACTCGTCTTGCAGCAGTTAGTGCGATGATTGCCCCTCCCGCTGGAACCCGTATCTGGATCGCCGCTGGCGTCACGGACATGCGTCGTGGCTTCGACGGTTTGGCGGCCATGGTGCAGACTCAACTGGAAGCCGATCCCTTCTCCGGTCAGATCTTCGCCTTTCGCGGACGGCGTGGTGACCGGATCAAACTGTTGTGGTGGGATGGCGACGGCTTGTGCCTGTTTTGCAAACGGTTGGAGCAAGGACGCTTTGTCTGGCCGCAAGCAACCAGCGGCAGCGTGTCGCTGACGACCGCGCAGTTGTCGATGCTGTTGGAGGGCATTGATTGGCGCCGGCCAATTCGTACAGCACCCGTCCTCGCGGTCTGACTTGCCGCGCTGAAAAAATCCCCAGTAATATTCGGGCATGACCCTCGTGACCGACTCCCTGCCGAATGATCTTCAAGCCTTGAAGGCGCTGATCGCTGCCCAGCACGCAGAGATTGAGCGCTTGAAGATGATGATCGCCAAGCTGCGTCGTACGCAGTTCGGTCGCAGCTCCGAGCAACTGGAAGCGATGATCGACCAGCTCCAGTTGAGCCTTGATGAGCTGCAAATCAGCCAAGCCGAAATGACACCTCCAGTCGAGCCGGCACCTCGCGCAGTTTCGCGCCGTAAACCATTGCCTGAACACCTACCTCGCGAAACCCACGTTCATCAGCCCGAGTCGCAATGCACTGGCTGCGGTGGGACGCTTCGCCATTTAGGTGAGGATGTGTCCGAAGTGCTGGAGTACGTTCCGGCACGTTTCAAAGTCATTCGCCATGTCCGTCCGAAGTGGGTTTGCCGCTGCTGCGAGCACTTCGCCCAGGTGCCGGCACCGAGTCGCCCGATCGCCCGAGGTCTTGCCGGCCCAGGGTTGTTGGCCCATGTGCTGGTCTCGAAGTTTGTCGATCATTTGCCGTTGTATCGGCAGTCCGAGATCTACGCCCGTGAGGGCGTGGAGCTGGAGCGCTCAACCCTGGCCGACTGGGTTGGCCAGAGCAGTCAGTTGCTGCGACCACTGATCAACGCCCTTGAGCACCACGTCATGAGCGGACACAAAGTCCATGCCGACGACACGCCGATTGGCGTGCTCGCGCCGGGCAACGGCAAGACCAAATCGGCGCGCCTGTGGACGTACGTGCGGGACGACCGACCTACGGGGGACGCGACACCGGCGGCGGTCTGGTTTGCCTACTCGCCGGATCGCAAGGGGCAACATCCCCGCGCGCATCTCAAGCGCTTCAGCGGGATCTTGCAGGCGGACGGCTATGCCGGTTTTGCTCAACTATATGCCACGGGCACCATTGAGGAAGCGGCGTGTTGGGCTCACGCCCGGCGCAAGTTTTACGAGGTCTACAAAGACCTGGCTTCACCACTTGCCGCCGAGGCGCTGCAACGGATTGCGGCCCTGTATGCCATCGAAAGCGAGATTCGAGGGCAACCGCCCAACCTGCGAAAAGTGGTTCGGCAAAGCCGAGCCAGTCCGCTGCTGGAACAACTCCACGCGTGGCTCAACCAGACGCTGACTCAACTGTCGAAAAAATCGGCATTGGGCGGTGCGATTCTCTATGCCCTCAATCGGTGGCAGGCCTTGGTGCGCTATTGCGATGACGGGCGAATTGAGATCGACAACAACGCTGCCGAACGCGCGCTACGTGCTGTCGCGCTAGGCAGAAAAAATTATCTGTTCGTCGGTTCCAACGCCGGCGGCGAACGAGCGGCTGCGATTTACAGCCTGGTGGGTTCAGCCAAACTCAACGACCTGAACCCGCAAGCCTATTTGACACACGTGCTGGAGCGCATCGCCGACCACCCGATCAATCGGGTCGACGAACTGCTGCCCTGGAACGTTTCTCTCGCCTCCACGGAACTCTGCGAGGCCGCCTGATCCATGGTCAAAACTGTTCGCTTGCCAAAACCCGAACCTGATTTGTTGCTACTGCACATTGAATTGAAGTGGATCGAACCTGCCATCTGGCGCCGTGTGGCGGTGCCCGAGAACATCACCTTAGGCAAATTGCACGCGGTGATCCAGATCGCAATGGGCTGGCACGATGACCATCTGCATGAGTTTGAAATAGCTGGTGAGAGTTACGGTATTCCCGACTCCGATGGATGGGGGCCTCCCGTGAACTCGGAGACCCGCAAGACTCTGATCAAAGCGTTGAACGGGAAAAGGACATTCCGCTAGGTCTATGACTTTGGCGATGGCTGGGATCACCGGATCAAAGTCGGAAAGAGAAATCCGATGCCCACTCCGTAGGACATTGAGTCGAAATCCAATCACGATGTTCTCATTGGAAGGGTCTGCAACAGATGTCGATTAAGCTCCTGGCCCACGCCGAACGCCTCTTGGACGCTTACGATAGTCAATCCTTGATGCTTGGAGGCCCAATCTTCTGCCGCTGGGATAGATGCGAAGAAATGCACATGGCAACAGAAGGACTGACGAACGTCGGCCGCCTCCTGCGGCAATACCAGTGACACTGCCACGTCGGCAGGTTCAACAGCCTGTATCTCGCTGGGTGAAACCGTAAGCGAAACGGGTGCTCCAGTTGCAGCGCAATGCGACGAGACGCGAGCTGTACGGCCGATTAACGCCGGGAGCATCAGGGTGTCCAGCGCGCACCAGGCATACAGCCGGCGGTTGTCAATTTCCAAGACATGCGACGTCTCGCGCAAGGTGAGGACATAGCCGATGATGTTCCCATCGTTGTCGTATTCGGTACTGGTGGCTTGTTCGAGCACAGCCGCCACTTGCTCAGCGGGCCAGCCAAGAGTCCTGGCAAGCGTAGTTCGCGAAATCGGGCGTCCCTTGGCAAGTTCACCCAGTAGCGCGACCAAGAACTCCGCAAAACCTTTGGGCCGGTTGGTCGGGGTGAGACGTTCGGCGATCTCGGTAATGTAGCGGGCAAATTTCATGGTGCTCTCCATTCATCCAGCGCAGCAGGACAATTGCTTTACGTCCTTGGTGAAAGTCTGCGCCGCGAGCTTCAGGCCCTCGACCATGGTTAGGTAGGGGAACAACTGGTCGGCCAGCTCCTGCACGGTCATGCGGTTGCGAATAGCCAGCACCGCCGTCTGAATCAGCTCGCCCGCTTCCGGGGCCACCGCCTGCACGCCGAGCAACCGACCAGAACCCGCTTCGGCGACCAGCTTGATGAACCCTCGCGTGTCGAAGTTGGCCAGCGCACGCGGCACGTTGTCCAGGCTCAGCGTGCGACTGTCGGTTTCGAGGCCTGCGCGCTGTGCTTCCGCTTCGCTGTAACCGACGGTGGCCACCTGCGGATCGGTGAACACCACCGCCGGCATGGCATCGAGATTAAGCGTAGCTTCGCCGCCGGTCATGTTGATCGCCGCACGGGTGCCAGCCGCCGCCGCGACGTAGACGAACTGCGGCTGGTTGGTGCAGTCGCCGGCTGCATAGATATCCACTGCGCTACTGCGCATGCCCTGATCGATCTGAATGGCGCCGCGTTCATCCAACAGTACACCCGCCGCTTCCAGGTTCAGGCTTTGGGTGTTGGGCGTGCGGCCGGTGGCGACGAACAGTTGGTCGGCGCGCAGTTCACCGTGGTTGGTGGTCAGTACGAATTCGCCGTTGGCGTGGGTCACCTGACTGGCTTGTGTCTGCTCAAGCACGTCGATGCCCTCCATGCGGAAGGCTGCGGTCAGCGCCTCGCCGATGGCCGGATCTTCGCGGAAGAACAGCGAGTTGCGCGCCAGGATGGTGACGCGGCTACCCAGCCGGGCAAAGGCTTGCGCCAGCTCCAAGGCCACCACGGATGAGCCGATCACGGCGAGCCGTTGCGGAATACTGGCGCTGGCCAGTGCCTCCTCCGAGGTCCAATAGGGGGTGTCTTGCAGCCCGCGAATCGGCGGCACGGCCGCACCGGCGCCGGTAGCGATCAGGCAGCGGTCGAACGCGACTTCGCGCCCGCCCCCCTCGACCAGTTCGACGCTGAGCGTGTGGCCGTCCTGGAAGCGAGCGGTGCCACGCAGCACGGTGATGGCTGGTGTGCTCTCCAGAATGCCTTCGTACTTGGCGTGACGCAGTTCGTCGACAAGGCCTTGCTGTTGCGCGAGCAGCCGCTCGCGCAGGACGGTCGGCGGCGTGGCGGGCATTCCGTCATCGAACGGACTCTCGCGGCGCAAATGAGCCACATGCGCGGCGCGAATCATGATTTTCGACGGCACGCAGCCGACGTTGACGCAAGTGCCGCCGATGGTGCCGCGCTCGATCAGAGTGACGCGGGCGCCGGCTTCCACCGCCTTCAAGGCGGCCGCCATTGCCGCACCGCCGCTGCCTATGACTGCAATGTGTAGCGCGTCGCCGTTTTTGCCGACCTCGGTGTCGCTGCGCAACCAGCCCAGCGCCTTATCGAGCTGGCCGGGGCGCGGTTGTAGCGAGGCGACTTCGAACGACGCTTGATACCCAAGGGCCTCGACGGCGGCTTGCATTTGTTCACGGCTGACAGCCGCGTCGGCCGTCATTTCGGCCTTCCCACCGGCGTAGGAGACGTCCGCCCGGTGCACGCCGGAGATTCCCTCCAGAGCATCTCTGACGCGGTCGGCACAGGAGGCGCAGGTCATACCGTGGATTCGCAGTGTGGTCATAGCGTTTACTTCCTCAAATGGGTCTCTTTGCGGCATTACTGTTTTGGCTGTGGTGGGCAGGCACCCGGGGCGCAACGGGGGTGGGCGGGCGACACGAGATCCCAGATCGAGCCCCCAAGCATGAGGGCCAGACCGATATAGAGCAGCCAACCGCTCCGCCAGCCATAAGCCCGCATCAAAAACACCGCAGCCAAGACCAGGACAGGGCCTATCAGGCCGAGTGCAGTTCGCTGCCACTGCCGATGTTTGAGCCAGCCAAGGGAATTGACGAGCAGCGCCAGGGCCGCAAACAAGGGCAGTAGCGTGGTGATGAACAGGCCTTCCCACTGGCTCAAAAAGCCCAGACCGATTGCAGCGCCTAAGCTAGCCAGAGCAGGAAAACACGCGGCGCAGCCTAGGGCTGAAACCAGCACACCGACGGAACTGGCTTTGTCACCGATCCGCGTGAACAGATTGAGAGGATTTCTCATTGGTATTTCCTCCTATTGCTTGATGGTAGATGGATAGCCGGCATCCTCGGTCGCCTTGGTCAGGGCCTCGGAGTTGGTCTTGGCATCGTCGAAGGTCACGATGGCTTCGCGTTTCTCGAAACTCACCTCGGTCTTGGTCACGCCCTCGACCTGGGTCAGCGCTTTCTTGACCGTGATCGGACAGGCGGCGCAGGTCATGCCCGGTACCGACAGGGTGACGGTTTGGATGGCGGCCCACACCGGGGAAACCACGGCAATGAGCGCGAGAGCGGCAAACAGCTTTTTCATGGGAGACTCCTGCCTGATCAGTAAAACAACGGGAGGATGTAGGGGAAACCGAGCGCGACCAGCACGAGTGCCATCACGAGCCAGAAAATGAACTTGTAGGTAGTTCGTACCTGCGGAATTGCGCAGGTCTCACCGGGTTTGCAGGCTTGAGCCGGGCGGAAAATGCGCCGGTAAGCGAAGAACAGCGCCAACAATGCCGCGCCGATGAAAAACGGGCGGTAGGGCTCCAGAACGGTGAGATTACCGATCCAGGCGCCGCTGAAGCCCAGGGCAATTAGCACCAGCGGGCCCAGGCAGCAGGTGGACGCAAGGATCGCCGCCAGACCTCCAGCGAGGAGTGCACCACGGCCCTTTTGTGATTCAGACATGGGTTCAACCTTTCGAATGTTTGATCGATGGGTTAAGGTTATTTCCGTAGTCAGGTACGGAGTCAAGCGGTATGAAAAACACTGCGGAAAGCCTGACCATTGGCGTCTTTGCCAAGGCAGCCGGGGTTAACGTGGAAACCATTCGGTTCTATCAACGCAAAGGGCTGTTGCCCGAACCGGACAAGCCCTACGGCAGCATTCGTCGCTACGGCGAGGCGGATATTGCACGGGTGAAATTCGTGAAGTCCGCACAACGGCTGGGCTTCAGCCTCGATGAAGTGGCCGGACTGTTGCGGCTCGATGACGGTACGCACTGCAATGATGCGCGTGTGCACGCCGAGCAGAAGCTCGAAGACGTGCGGGGGAAACTTGCGGATCTGCGGCGGATCGAGTTGGTCCTGGCGCAGTTGGTTGATGACTGTTGCGCGAGCCACGGGACGGTTAGCTGCCCGCTGATCGATTCGCTGCATGGAATAGATAGCCACGAAAACTTCGCGCCTTAGCCTACGATTTCCCGTTTCATTGCCCCCCTGTTTGTCGGCTTGAACAGGAAAAGAGCGGCGCTCAATGAGCCCCGTTGACTGGCCAAACCTACGGTCTGCTTTTAGCCACGCTCTTACCCTACAGAGCCGAGAGTCCTGATCACTTCGAATGCAAATGATTGGTCAGTTGCAACGCAAATGGGTGGTCAAGTGGGGTGCAATTTCGCAGTTTTTGAGTGTGAGCGCGTCAATCAGCGGTTAAAGGGGATTAAGGTCTGAGATGCAAGGCGGTGTAGTTCGGACGCTTACCAATCAGCCATACAACCCCAGGGACGCTCGCCGCCGGGATGGATATACCAACAGTTTCTTCAATCCACAAAAAAAGGCGCCACTAGGGCGCCTAAGCCGTCTCCAAACCAAAGGAGAAACAAGGAGACGGGGTGTATCGGGGATACCGGACAGTTGATGCCGATGGCTAATGCCCGTTAAAGGAGTTGCAGTGGATATTCAACAATCAGTCTGACCTCGTCCAAATCAGATTCGAAATCGGTAGCTCGTGTCGTTGCTTGGCGGACACGTAAAGACATGTCCTTCAGTGAGCCTGACTGGATGACATACTTAGCCTCGATGTCTCGCTCCCAACGCTTTTGGTCCTGCAATGGGGCACCGTCCGCTCCGCGACGCATGTACACGCTGTTTGCGTTGGAATAGTCCGCATCCCAACCCTTAGCGTAGCGGGTCATGAAGCTCAGACCGGGGATGCCGAAAGCCTGCATATCTAGATCGTAGCGCAGCTGCAAGGATTGCTCTTTCGGTGAGTTGAAATCGCTGTACTGAATGGAGTTATCCAAAAAAATTGAGTCGGACTGGCGAAGGTAGTCAAAGTCGTCGTTACCATTATTGCGCTGGTAACCAACGGTCACGGCGTGCGCTCCGAATTTGACCCCGGTCTTGCCGCTCCAGATCTTGTTATCGAAGCTTCCCAGAAGTTTTTCACCCTCATCAACCGCTCGGTAGTAATTAAAGCCGCCAATTAGCGATACGCTTTCTGAGAGTGGATAGCTCAATGTGGTGCCCGCGTAGTATTGGTTCCACACATCCTTGAATTGGCTGGTGTAAAGACTCACACCTACGTGTTCATTGACCGTGTAATCGCCCCCTAGATAAGCGATCCATGGAGCATCTACTACACCGGCGTAAAAAGTTGAAAAGCCGTCACGCATGCTACTGGAATTGGGTTGGCTCATCGCATGCAGCCGGCCCCCCTGAAGGGTCAGGCCTTTGATGCTGGTATTAGTGAACGTTGCACCCCGGAAACTCTCCGGGAGAAGTCGGGAATCCCCATAGGCAACGACAGGCGTCGATGGAAATACGTCGCCTACCTTGACGACTGTATCCAGGAAACGCACTTTTGCGGCCCCGCCTACTTTTGAGTAGGAGTCTTCAGGTTGGCCTTTGCTATTGTGCGGCAAGACATCGACTGAGCTACGGGCTCCCGAGCGACCATCACCTGAATCGAGCTTGAGGCCTTCCATTGCAAACGCATCAATGCCGAAGCCTACGGTACCTTGAGTAAAGCCTGATTCGAATCGGCCAATGATGCCATGAGCCCATTCGGCTGAGTAACCATTGCCCGTGGGGCTTGATTGACCCTTTCGATAATCACGATTGAGATAGAGATTCCGATTGAGAATACTAAAGGTGCTCCCCTCAATGAACCCTTCAGGCTTTTGCTCCACAGCTACTGCAACTTGCCCCATGCTCATGCCAAGGGAAATGAGAGAAAGACCATAAATGCTTTTATTGTTCATTTAACACTCCAGGCTTTAGCTTGGCAGAGTTTCTTTATGAAATATTTTTTATAATTATAAAAGCCACCAGCACGTGAGGATTTCTCCTACGTGCCGGCAGACATAATTTCATACAATAGATAACTCCAGCGTGACCTGAAAATTACTTCTGTGTCAGCGAACAGCAAGCAGGCTCAAAACATACCGAACAACCTTGCGCAGTCAGGGCTAACGCTAATTAACTTCCGTGAGGGCAGTTAGTACCCATAACCTTGTATTCCAAGGTGTTGAGCTTGCCCGCCGAATCTTCATAGGTCATGCGCGAAGGGGCTACGCCACAGGTTTTATTGGCTTGAGTGGTACTGATTACCTTCTGGACATCGAGGTTCATTCCGTATTCATAATGAACAACTTCAGGTGTCGCCTTTCCGTTTTCTAAGGCGTACTGCTCCATCGCCTTCTGGTTCTCTTGCATCATTCGACCATAAACACGGTCACCACCTCCTTCAGCCATGGCCAAAGAAGACATGGTCAAGATGGAAGCGGCAAAAACAACTTTTAATAATTTCATGATTTTCTCCTAGTGCTCACTTACTTCTGACTAGAGGATAACCAGTGATGCCTTTCAGGAAGCTGCCGCGAATATTACATATCTGTAAGGCCTCTCGTAGAGCTCGTGAGTTCAACTATTTAAAGTTTAGCTTTATTGGCAGAGCACGCTGAATGCATCATACGACCATCAGAAATCAACTCGTATCCCACCTGGAGCATCTAGAGATTTTTTATAAAAATGCATATCTTCCTATTATGAAAAGCGGCTTTGACCGCTACAGGCGGATGAATCGTTTGGGCGTAGCTAAATGAGACTACGAACGTGTCACAAAAGCCTCATGGGCTGCGGAAATTAGGCACTACGTAGAGCACCGAAAACGCAATCGGCAGGATGGTCTTTAACAGCAATACGGTCTCGGAGGATAGGTTTTTATCTTATCCTTAACGTCATCGAAGATGACATTGAAGCTGTGCAGCAGGCGCTCCGTTTGCAACATTTGATCGTGAAGGATCTCAAGCAGGACAGCACAAACTACTGCCTGCCCAAGGATAAAGATAAAGCCTTCGAATCTTGAGGTTGTTTTCTCCAGCACGACCAAACCCGCTGACGATATCGGCAGGGCGAGCATTTTGCCGTTGATGTCGCCCGAAGCTTCAATAGAAGTGATTTTTCGTTATGTCGTGGGGCGGTGGCGAGACTCGTCCGACTGGCGTACTGTGGACCATCGGCGGCGATGGGGCCAAGAAGGGTCGCCTCATAAACTTGGCTTGAACTCTTGCTGTGTGGATAGCCAGTTAACTGCGTACTCACTGCGTCGTCAATTTGAGCCGACCAAGTGCCATCTCTAATCCAACCCACACGAATTCGTCGCTCTCAAATACCCAAAGCTTCCAAATTCCTATTTCTTACTGCGCTCAAGACAGCCATCCGGTCTTCTGTACCTGAATCCATATCAGGTACGGTGCCATGCTCCAGATCCTTACCCACATTAGCGAAACGCGGCGCTGGCTGTTTTCACTGCTACTGTTCTTGTCAACTGCGTCCCACGCGGAGACGTGGGTCATTACAAACCGAGCACATCCAGTATCCGCACCTTCTGGCGCTCGCGTCATCTTCCTGGATGATCAGCAGCGCCTTGAAGAACAACTTTCCAACCAACTACCCGCCGATCCACGCCAGGCAGAAGCGGCCATTCAACGCTACCTTGTCAGCCCTGCAGGGAAGCATCTGCAAAACGAGTTGGCCCAAGCCCAGCAGGGCGTCATAGACGCCTGGAGCCTGCGAGTCGAAAAACTCCCAGCCGTGGTCGTAGATCGTCGCTACGTCGTGTACGGCGAGCCTGACGCAGCTAAAGCCGTCGCGTTGATTGAACGAGCACGGAGCCTGTCACGATGAGACGCTCACGTTTTGCGATCCGGCCTTTGTCGCTGGCTATCACTTTCAGCCTGTCATTCAGTGCATCGGCTGCGATCAACTCGGCAGCGATTATTGCCTCGACCCTGTCACCAACCTGCCTGGAGTACAAAGTGGTCGGCATCTGCTATTGGCTGCTCTGCACGCCATTCGGATGCAAAGTCAAAACCTCGACCAAGGTTCGTCACTACGTACCGGACGCTGTGGTGTCTGCATATGCGAATACCGGGATGAACCCTTGGATAGAGATGTCACCTCTTGGCACCCCGAATCCGATGGCCCAAGCGGGCAACGACGGCACTACCAATCACGTTGCAGAGAACAACATCATCAAATTTAAGGAAGCCGATGTCATCGGCCATCCAGGTGGTGCGGTGTTGAGTCAGTTTGCCAGCGCCTCGGGCTATGTATGCAAAGGCGCAACCTTACCGCTTGTGCCTTACTTTCTGAGCACCCTTGACCCCATTGCTTGGCGATACGGCGTCCCGGAATCCGTATACCCCGAAGCACTCATTCCGGGCATGCGCGAAGTCGGTAGCCTGCTCTCAGCAAGCAGCTGGGGGAACGTCTACCCGCGTAGCGGCTTCCTTAACCAGACTGACGACTACAAAACGGGCGCAGTTATTGCGCAGCGTGCCGGCGACGTGGTTACCCGCCCAGGCCAGGTCCATGTCTACTTGCCGATGCTCGCCCTTCCCTACCCCGGTTACTGGCCCGCAGGGCCGCTACGCGAAGGTGACGCCTCCACTGGTAAGTGGCAAGAGCTCACCCCAGTCCTCAACCCGACTTGCGCAACCTTTCCCACCATCGATCCGAACATCGATGCGCAGGATGGCGGCTACGCCTGGGCACTCTGGCGCCCTTATTCGTGTTGCCAGCGTCGAGGACAGACCTTCCTCGGCAGTACGGACTTCCAATGAAACAGCGATCGGAGCAAAGCATGAAACTCACTACCTTGGCGATAGGGCTCGCCTGCAGCCTCAGCAGTGCAATAGCGCTCTCTGCTGATCCAATCAACGTCTCCTCCTCCGGAAGCGTCATTGGGGACAACGTGCTGTATAGCATTGGCGGCGGCAACGCAGTCACCATGGGGAGCGCAGGCAACATGGATAGTATTTCTGTGGGAGGCGGTTGGAATACCAATCTAATCTGCGGAAACATGAGCCTGAGCACAACCCTTGAAAACCAATTGAATGGTGCCACTTCCGGCTTCAAAAACATCATGAGCTCGGTGGTACAGAGCGCCACCAGCGCCGTGGCTTCGCTGCCGGCACTGATTCTTCAACGTGCGAACCCGGCGCTATACAACCTCATCACCAACGGCATTTTGCAGGCCCGCCTGGACTTCGACCGCTCCAAAGGCACCTGCCGCGCCATTGGCGAAAAGATGGCGGATATCGCCGGTAACCAAATGGGCTGGGGCAAGCTTGCTGAAGGTCAGGCTATGAGTCAGGCGCTAACATCCAACACAGACGCAGTGTCGGCGGTGGAACAAGTCGAAAAGAAAGGTGGAAACGATGGCGTCACTTGGGTTGGTGGTGATAGAGCAGGTGGTTCCGGTCAGAAGCCAATTCGTATCGTAGGCGACGTCACCAAGGCGGGCTACAACCTTCTGAACAAGCGCGCGGCCGGCGACACCGCATCCATCAGTAAAGCGAACTGCAACAACGGCATGGTGTGCAATGTCTGGTCATCGCCCCAGGAAGCCACCACCTTTGCCAATCGTGTCCTGGGTGAACAACAACAGCAGACCTGTGACAGTTGCCCTAAAACGGTGACAGCCGCAGGCGTCGGCCTCACGCCGCTGATCCAGGAAACGTACGACACCAAGCTGAAGGCCCTGCAGGAACTGCTGAGCGGAAGCAAAACGCTGTCGCTAGAAAACCTGGAAGCAGCGAGCAGCAACTCGTTACCCATCACCCGAGGCGTTGTAGCAGCACTCAAGGATGAGCGCGACCAGGACGTACTCGCTCGCCGGCTTGCCTCCGAAGTCGCGTTGTCCGATGTGTTGGAGAAAGCTCTGACCCTACAGCGCACCTTGATGGCAGGCAGTCGGGAACCGAACGTCGCGGCTAATGACCTCGCCGTCCAGGCAGTCGGCCAGCAGAGCTCCTCGCTGCAACAGGAGATCGGCAACCTCAAAATGGAACTGGACATGCGTCAGCAGCTCGCGAAGAACTCGCCTCTGACCATCATTGAACGCAGCAAAGCACGGGCAGAAGACTCTCGTGGCGTGTCCCCGGGAGCCCCAGAAACGAATCGATTGGACCAGTTGCAGTCACCCGCCCAGAACAAACAGTGAGAAAGGCCATGACCGAAATACAGGAGCCTGTCGCCGCTCCCAACCGTTCGCTGGTTCGACGAACCGGGAGGAGCATTCTGCTTGTTCTGGGTGTTTTGCTCGCGACTGCCGCCCTCGTAGTCCTACTCAGCGCTGTCCTGATGAACATGTTCGACAGCGCCGAGCAATGGCAAGCCTGGCGCACCGACCACTATTGGCCGCTCTTTACCTGGCGCCTAATGCTTTATATCGCACTGACCGTTGCCTGGTTCAAATTCAAGGTACGGTTATCGAACTCAGAACGCTCGAAACGGCGCAAAGGCCTGTTGAAGATCGAGATAATGGTGATCTTATTATTTCTGATGGTTGAACTGAGCAAGGTGCTGTATCAGGCAGGGGGTGTTCTGTGACGCTCTACACCAATGACTATTTAGAGTACTACCTGACGTTGGTCGGTTGGATCATCAACAATGGTATCTGGGCGATGATTTCAGATACCGGTCTATTCGCCCTCCCCTTCTGCATCATCGTTATTCGAGAGTGGCTGAAAGTCCGTGGTGAGGGGGCCGATGAGGGCAACAAAGGCGTTCTCTCACTGGCACGTATCGAAACCAATATCTACGTTGGCTACATCGTAGTCGCATTCTTCGCTGTACCAGCCGTCAATGTGAGTTTTGATACCTTGGCATTTGACCAGAGTAGAGCTCAGCAATGTCAATACAACTTACCTAAACCCACAGACACAGGCTGGAACACAACATTCAGCTCACTGGCAGGAAAGAGTGCCCAGATGCCCATGTGGTGGGCATTAATGCATGCATTATCAAAGGGATTAACCAATGGCGCTGTAGCAGCAATTCCCTGCGGGACTGATTTACGGCAAGTACGCATGGAAGTTAGCAACACCAAGATCAACAACCCGCTATTGGCTCAGGAAATTGGCGACTTTACGCACGATTGCTATGGACCCTCCCGTGCCAGATTATTCATGCGCCAACCCGAATTGGGAGCGCAAGGGAATGACCCTCGTTTTGCGCAGGAACTCAGCTGGATTGGTTCGCACTATTTATTGAACACCTCGGGTTATTACGACACGGACTACTCCAAAACTCCAAGGGCATCATGGCCCTATAACGCATCTCGTGATGTGGGTTTACCACAAGTGGGTGGAGGTGGGGGCTATCCAACTTGCAAACAATGGTGGTCAGATAGCGGAGTGGGACTGCGGGACCGTATCAAGGCTCAAGTGTCGCCGGACCTCATGACCAAAATGCTCGGCTGGGCAAAGTGGTTGTCCCCGGACGAAGTCACTGACTCGCTTGTCCGGCAACTGGTCTCGCCGTCGAACCAGGTGAAAGGGGATGTTTATACGGACTACGGGGGACAAATCGACGGAACTGTGTGGAATGGTGCAGCCCGGGCAGCGGGGACTCTCGGGGTTGCATTAGGATCTATGGCCTATTTTCCAGCGATGGACATGGTTCGCCAGGCGCTACCGATGGTCATGGCGTTCTTGAAAATGGCGATGGTGATTTGCATTCCCTTGGTGCTAATCGTCGGGGCTTACCAACTAAAAGTGGCCATGACTATGTCCGTTGTTTTTTTCGCTCTGATATTCGTGGACTTTTGGTTTCAACTGGCTAGATGGGTCGATACCACGATATTGGACGCTTTATATGGAGCCGGTTCTCCGCATTTATCATTTGATCCTGTGATGGGTTTGAACACTGCCACCCAGGACGCAATCTTAAACTTCGTGATGGGCTCGATGTTCATCATCCTGCCAGTGTTTTGGATGGGCGCGCTGGGATGGGCAGGGGTGAGCGCAGGAAAAGCATTGGAAGGCCTTACCAGCGGAACAAAAGATGTTCAAAAGGCAGGTCAGGAAGGGGTGAATACTGTCAAACGTAGCGTTATGTAACGTAAGGGTCTCATATCATTGATATGAGACCCTTAATCATCGTCGTCTACACGTTGACCAGCAACATAGTACCCATAGCCATCGGGGCCATAGCATTGACCATACTCTATCTGGTTTCTGCGAGGCGTAGGTCTGTGATTCAACGCCCAGAGCCCTCCACCCAAAACCAAGGTAAATACTGCAACGCTGATAATCCCGCTGAAAATGTCTGCAGAAAAATATAGGAGTACGGCAGCCACAACCAGACGCTTGACCCAACGCAGGGTACGGTTCTGACTGCACCAAACGAGGCGCGCAGCCTGACCCAGGCCATAGCCTAAGCGACTTGCTACTCCCTGAGAGGTCTGTGCGGTCATGGTGCGTCTCCTTCTTACCCGGTCTAGGGGCGATTTGACATTACTTATAATACCGATTTTTCTATGCTGCAAGATCATGAGACAAACGGCCTTTGCCTTCAGCACCAGATGCCCCCCTTTCACAACAAAAATGGCCCAAAAGGTAAAAGGTTTTGTAGAAGCGAATGGAATGGTTCACAAGGGTAAAAGCCTTACCCGAAAGGGCCGCTTTCAGCGGGAAAAAGGTCCAATCTCATCAACGCATCTCGCGAGTCGAATAAACTTCAACTAACTCGTCTTCTGTAAAATTACTAAGCAAAGAAAAGTATTCAGCTCTGGACTCAACCGTCAACGGTTGGATAGAACCTAAATTAATAAGAGTTGAAACAGCCTCGTCAGGAGTCATTTCGCTAGTAAGTGGGGCTCTCTGCCCAGAGTAATAAACCTTGTCAGACGCAATAGCTACATCCAGCAGTTCACGTACTTCACCATAACGAGCGGAACGCGCAGCGGTTAGAAACACTCCATCAAAAATGACCAAGACGCTATCAACGTGAGGAATAATATATTTAGCTAAGGCGACAACCAGAGGAAGGTTGTTGTCCCACCTTGCTTCCTCATCATCAAGATCATTCCCTACACTAGCAAAAAGAATGATCTCATCACACTTATTGTCACGTATCAAATCACAAAGTGCCCAAACATTATCTGAGGTTGATTTCGTAGCGTAGCGAAGTGAAACCATCATTTTTTCCTCACATAGTCGATCTGCGGCCCCGTGCCCTTAGACCGAAACGACGATAATTCTGCATTCCTTTCTCCGTCACCACCATAGAAAGATGGCTCTTCGCCAAAAGAAATACCCGAGGCAACCAGTGATCCTTTCCCCTTGCTCGCCCCCCCTTTGATAGGAGAAAAGCCTGCCCCATGAATCATTTACGGAGCAGGCGATGTTCTCTATTTTCCGCCGCAATAAAGCGCTACCCGCCCAAAGCCCCTCCCCTAACGGTTTTATACAGCCGGCCTCTAGCCAAGCACTACTGGCATCGCCGCGCCGTCAGAAACTACTGGAGAACATTTGGCAGCGCGCATCGTTATCTCGCTCACAGTTTGTCGAGCTCTATAGGCGTCCACTTGAGCGCTACGCGGAGTTGGTCCAGCAGCTCCCTGCTTCGCAAAACCACCATCATGCACACCCTGGCGGCATGCTGGATCACGGGCTTGAAATCGTCGCCTATGCCTTGAAAATTCGACAGAGCTACCTGCTTCCTATAGGCGCACCGCCGGAGTCTCAATCAGCACAGGCTGAGGCCTGGACTGCCGCCGCGGCTTACGGCGCTCTGATACACGACCTCGGCAAGATCGCCGTCGACGTGCACGTCGAGCTGGCAGGAGGTAAAACCTGGCACCCGTGGCACGGCCCAATCGATCGTCCCTATCGATTCCGTTACGTGAAAGGACGCAACTACCAACTTCACGGAGCCGCTGCCGCACTGATCTACGCGCAGATCCTCTCCTCAGAAATCTTAGATTGGCTCAGTAATTTCCCCGAAGTGTGGTCGCAGTTAATCTTCATTTTGGCTGGTCAGTACGAACATGCCGGCATTTTGGGAGAGATCGTGGTCAAGGCCGATCAGGCGTCCGTCGCACAGGAGCTCGGTGGAAATCCAGCCCGCGCGCTGTCCGCGCCCAAACAGTCTTTGCAGCGTCAATTAGCAGATGGGTTGCGTCACCTGGTCCGAGATACATTCAAACTGAATCAACCCGATGGACCGTCAGATGGATGGCTGACACAGGATGCTCTTTGGCTGGTTAGCAAGCCTATTGCTGATCAATTGCGAGCCTATTTGCTGACCAAAGGCGTTGAAGGTGTACCCAGTACGAATGCGCCTTTCTTCAACATGCTGCAAGATCAGGGGGTAATCCAAACCAATGCCCAAGACAAGGCAATCTGGAAAGCCACGATAGACAATGGTCGTGGCTGGCGAAACACCTTCACCCTGCTGAAGCTCTCACCGGCACTGATCTGGAATGATCCAAGTGATCGGCCCACAGCTTACGCTGGGACTCTTGAGGTAGAAGCTGGCAACCCGGTAGAAGACTCTGCAGCTGAAAATACCGTCGCCACACCGGCCAAAAAGTTGCCTTCGGAAATTCAATCCAGCCCTGTGCCGGCGCCTTTAGCACCGGCACAGCCATCACCGTTCGAACTACCTCAGCATTCCTCGAGCAGTACAGATGAATTTGACGAGCTACTGGCGCTCCTTGGTAACATCAATGAGCCATCAGAAGACACCAAAAACAAAGCGGTCTCAGCGGCACATACCGCGCCTCCGAAACTGGATGAAATCCAGCCTTCCCAAACCTCCAATCAAGGAGGTGCGCCTTTAGCAATAATCGAAGAAGTCACTCCGATGCCTAGCAATAACACCGAGATCGGTCAGGGATTTGTTGAATGGCTTAAGAAAGGCATCGCATCCCGGACCATCATTATCAACGATACCAAAGCGCTGGTTCATACCGTAGCAGGGACCGCTATGCTGGTAACGCCTGGAATTTTCAAACGCTACGTCCTTGAATTCCCCCATATCGAACAGCAAGCCAAAGTACAGCAAGTCAGCGCCTGGCAGCTGGTTCAACGTAGTTTCGAGAAACAGAAACTTCATCGAAAAACGCATAAGAGTTTGAATATTTGGACCTGTGACGTTGTTGGACCTCGAAAATCCAAGCAGCTCAAGGGGTACTTACTACTAGACCCGCGAACAATCTTCTCTGAGGTCCCTTTCGACAATATCAGCCTGTCCTTGAAGTCAGAAGCAACGGAGCCGCCACAATGACGACGCCCTCGAATCTGACGGAGGAATACATCTTTGCCCATGATCTGCGGCCTGCCAGTGCAAAGATCTATCGCGCCTCGACCAAAGCACTACTCAAGCATTTCCGAACGGCCTCAGTTGAGGAGATCGATCATCGTGCGGTTCTGACATGGCGAAAAAAAGTCCTTGAGAACGGATTATCCAAACGCAGCTGGAACACCTATTCAAATCACCTTCGAACTGTTTGGGGCTACGCCATAGAACACGGCCTGATGACCCATACCACGATCAACCCATTCAAGAAAACCAGCGTTATCCCACCAAAGCGAGCCAGCAAGACAATCAATGGAGACGCCATCCAACGAGCACGCAACTGGCTCATATCCCTTGTAGGCCAAGAACGTTGTACGCATGAACGTAGCCAGATCACACCTGCCTGGTTCTGGCTCAGCGTCTTCGAGATGTTTTATTACACAGGCATACGTCTGAATGCCCTGCTGTGCCTGCGTTACAAAGATATCGACTGGGACAGCCAGATGATCTTGGTCCGCGGTGAAACAGAGAAGACCCATCGGGAGTTTTTCCTCCCCATTATGGAAGGACTCGCTCCACACTTATCCAGGATCTTGGGGGAGGCCGAGAAAATCGGTTTTTCACCAGACGATCAGCTGTTCAACGTCAACAGATTCTCTCGTCACTTCCATGGCAAGGAAATGAACATCGACCAGGTGGAGTCAATGTACGGCAAGCTCACCGATAAGATCGGCGTGCGCATGACCCCTCACCGCTTCAGGCACACATTAGCAACAGACTTGATGAAGCAGCCTGAGCGAAACATTCATCTCACGAAAAGCCTGCTGAATCATTCGAATCTAGCGACAACGATGAATTACATAGAGGCGGACTACGACCATATGCGTGCTGTTCTACATGAGCGGAGTCGGGCTCAGGGCGCTCTGAGCCGAGTGACACGAGTTGATCCAAGTGGCAAACCCTCTGCCCCCTTACCCGCCAAAATAGGTGTGCATTCACAGGAAACCGCTCAACCAGAGCCCAAGAAGCTGCCAGCTCCACAACAATCTAGCAGCACAGAGGTCAGTATTGATCGGCGGACCAAGTCGACTGGCCGAAGCGCGCTACAGAAGGCTCTCGAGCTCGCATCTGCGCAACTGCATCGCGAGTCAATGACATGCTCTATGGACCCACCAGTAGATCAAGTAGAGCAGAGTCTACTATTGACGCTAATGGCGAGCGGGCTTGGTGTCGGCACATTCAGGAAACGCACCTCAACTGAGCATTCAATGCGAAGCTCATCATTTTCCAGAGCATCGCCCTAGTACGCTCATAATCAAAGCGCACTGGCTATAGGGAATTCTGGTTGGCCAGAGGCTTTCGCATGCCCGGAATAAAGAACCAGGTCGAAATCCGGATTTTTTCCAGACGAACGGTACGACTTTGCTCAAGGCACAAAAAAAGGCGTCATAAAGACGCCTTTTTCATTAAATATGGTCGGGGTAGGGGGATTCGAACTCCCGACATCCTGCTCCCAAAGCAGGCGCGCTACCGGACTGCGCTATACCCCGGAATGCGCATCGCAAAGCCTATGCACATTGACATCATGACGAACCGAAACTACTGTTCGCCTCAGACGGCTGCATGTCTACGGCGATATCTAAGTGCTGTAACACTTTCCAAAACCGTAAAACCGCCTCTATCAGAGCTAGAACCTCTGATTCTAAGATTTGATTCCAGCGTCAACTGGTCTCAAAAATGGTGGGTCGTGTGGGATTCGAACCTACGACCAATTGGTTAAAAGCCAACTGCTCTACCAACTGAGCTAACGACCCAAATATGGTCGGGGTAAGGGGATTCGAACTCCTGACATCCTGCTCCCAAAGCAGGCGCGCTACCGGACTGCGCTATACCCCGGTTTTGAAATTGGCTCCGTGACCAGGACTCGAACCTGGGACCCAATGATTAACAGTCATTTGCTCTACCGACTGAGCTATCACGGAACTACATATTTCAAAGTGTTACGTTGTTGCATGTTACCTTCTCTTCGACGCTTCCGTATCGCTACGTTAGTGTCTCTGAGGCGCGCTATTCTACAATCTTAAAAACCCCTGTCAACCCTTTAAATTGCTTTTAAGACAATGATTTGCGCTTCTTTCTGATTTCTCCTTGGGGAGAAGAAACCGTTGGGCTGACGTTGCTGCGGGGCGCACTTTACAAGCCTTTGCCTTACAGTTCAACGCCCTATCGAAAAAAAAGGCCCCGCAATGCGGGGCCTCTTCTTATAGCAGTACCGCTTGGGCTTAGTGGAAGACGATTTCGTCGTTCTCCACCGTTGCCTCGACGCTGGTGCCCGGCATAAAGCTGCCCGACAGGATCAGCTGCGCCAACGGGTTCTCGATCCAGCGCTGGATCGCACGTTTCAACGGCCGTGCGCCATAAACCGGGTCGTAACCAACCGCGATCAGCTTGTCCAACGCCTCGCGGCTCAGCACCAGTGACAACTCGCGCTCCGCCAGACGGCTGCGCAGGCGGCCCAACTGGATCTCGGTAATGCCCGCGATCTGATCCCGCGCCAGAGGCTCGAAGATCACCACTTCATCGACCCGGTTGATGAACTCCGGCCGGAAGTGGCTGGTCAGCGCGTCCATTACGGCTGCACGCTGGGCCTCACGATCACCCACCAGCTCCTGAATCTGTACCGAGCCCAGGTTGGAGGTCATCACGATCACCGTATTGCGGAAGTCCACGGTGCGCCCGTGACTGTCCGTCAGGCGGCCATCTTCCAGCACTTGCAGCAACACGTTGAACACATCCGGGTGGGCCTTCTCGACCTCGTCCAGAAGGATCACCGAGTAAGGCTTGCGCCGTACCGCTTCGGTCAGGTAACCGCCTTCCTCGTACCCTACATAGCCTGGTGGCGCCCCGATCAGGCGAGCCACGGAATGTTTCTCCATGAACTCGGACATATCGATCCGCACCATCGCCTCTTCGGTATCGAAGAGGAATTCGGCCAGGGCCTTGCACAACTCGGTCTTGCCCACGCCGGTCGGGCCGAGGAACATGAACGAGCCGCTCGGACGGTTCGGGTCGGACAACCCGGCCCGCGAACGCCGCACCGCGTTGGACACCGCGACCACCGCCTCTTCCTGGCCGATGACGCGCTGGTGCAACAGGCTTTCCATCTTCAGCAGCTTGTCGCGCTCGCCTTCGAGCATTTTCGACACCGGGATACCGGTCCACTTCGAGACGACTTCGGCGATTTCTTCCTCGGTCACCTTACTGCGCAGCAGCTGGTTCTCGGGCTTGCCGTGCTGGTCGACCATCTGCAGGCTACGCTCCAGGTCCGGGATCACCCCGTACTGCAACTCGGCCATGCGGTTCAGGTCGCCTTTACGGCGGGCTGCTTCCAGTTCCTGACGGGACTGCTCGATCTTTTGCTGGATCTGCGCAGAACCCTGCACTTCGGCTTTTTCCGAGGTCCAGATTTCTTCGAGGTCCGAATACTCGCGTTCCAGGCGAACAATTTCTTCCTGAAGTTTTTCCAGGCGTTTCTTCGCCGGCTCGTCTTCTTCTTTCTTCAGGGCCTGGGATTCAACTTTCAGCTGAATCAGGCGCCGATCCAGACGGTCCAGCACTTCGGGCTTCGAATCGATCTCCATCCGAATGCGGCTGGCCGCTTCATCGATCAAGTCGATGGCCTTGTCCGGCAACTGCCGATCAGTGATGTAGCGATGGCTCAGTTTCGCCGCCGCGATGATCGCACCGTCGGTAATCGCGACTTTATGGTGGACCTCATACCGCTCTTTCAAGCCACGCAGGATCGCGATGGTGTCTTCTTCGCTCGGTTCTTCCACCAATACTTTCTGGAAGCGACGCTCAAGGGCCGCGTCCTTCTCGATGTACTGACGGTATTCGTTCAGCGTGGTCGCACCCACGCAATGCAACTCGCCCCGCGCCAGTGCCGGCTTGAGCATGTTGCCCGCGTCCATCGAGCCTTCGCCTTTACCGGCGCCGACCATGGTGTGCAGTTCGTCGATAAACAGAATGATCTGCCCTTCCTGCTTCGACAGTTCGTTCAGCAGGGATTTGAGGCGCTCTTCGAACTCGCCACGGAACTTGGCGCCGGCAATCAGCGACCCCATGTCCAGGGACAGCAGGCGCTTGCCTTTAAGGCCGTCCGGCACTTCACCATTGATGATGCGCTGGGCCAGGCCTTCGGCAATCGCGGTTTTACCCACGCCAGGTTCGCCGATCAGCACCGGGTTGTTCTTGGTGCGACGCTGCAGGACCTGGATGGTGCGACGAATTTCGTCGTCACGGCCGATCACCGGGTCAAGCTTGCCTTCTTCGGCGCGCTTGGTCAGGTCGACGGTGTATTTGTCCAGGGCCTGGCGGGACTCCTCGTGGTTAGGGTCATTTACCGCCTCGCCGCCGCGCAGGTTGTTGATGGCGTTTTCCAGGGCTTTTTTGCTCACGCCCTGGCCCAGCAACAATTTGCCGAGTTTGCTGTTGTCGTCCATCGCGGCGAGCAGCACCACTTCACTGGAGATGAACTGGTCACCCTTTTGCTGCGCCAGTCGATCCGCCTGGTTAAGCAGACGCGCCAGATCCTGGGACATGTTCACGTCGCCAGTCGGGTTTTGGATTTTCGGCAGTTGGTCGAGCTCTTTGCTCAACTCCTTGCGCAGGCTGTTGACGTCGAAGCCCACCTGCATCAGCAAGGGTTTGATGGAACCGCCTTGCTGCTCCAGGAGCGCTTGCATCAAGTGCGCAGGCTCGATGGCCGGATGATCCAGGCCAACCGCCAGAGATTGGGCGTCAGATAAAGCCAACTGCAATTTGCTGGTTAAACGATCAATACGCATTAGTCACCTTCCTTTTGAGCAGGCCGGAGCTATGAACAAACACATCCTGAATGAAGAAACCTGCCAGATACCCTTATAGATGGGGTGGATTCTGGAAGATTCAAGCGGGCGACCGCTGACTTGCGTCAGGATTGACCCAAGTCAAAGGAGTCTAGCGTTCAAGCCAGACAAGGGAGGCGAACCGACCGGTGCGCGGGCTGCGACGGTAGGAATAGAAGCGGGGATCCGTCACGGTGCACAAGCCACCACCGTACACGGCAGTGACGCCGCGGGCGGCAAGCCGCAGGCGGGCCAGCTGATAAATGTCGGCCATGAACTTGCCCGGGTTCTGACTGGGCACGAACGCCTCAATCGTTTCCGGAAGTTGCTGCATAAAGGCTTCACGCACTTCCGGGCCGACTTCAAAGGCTTGCGGACCGATGGCCGGCCCCAGCCACACCAGTACGTCGGCAGGCTCGGCATCCAGGCTTTCAACGGTCGCTTCCAATACGCCAGCGGCCAGGCCACGCCAGCCGGCATGGGCTGCCGCGACGCGGGTACCGGCGCGATTGCAAAACAAGGCAGGCAGGCAATCAGCCGTCATCGAAGTGCAGGCGATGCCCGGGGTGCTGGTCCAACTGCCATCGGCTTCGGCAGTCCGGCCGGGATCCGCCTCGACGACAACCACACCGTGGACCTGGCGCAACCAGGCGGGCTGGATATTGAAGGCAGCGCGGAGACGACGGCGATTTTCGAGCACGGCTTCGAGGCTGTCCTCGACATGATCGCCGAGATTTAGCTTGTCGAACGGCGCCACGCTGACGCCGCCCGCACGGGTGGTAACACAGGCTTTCACCCCGGCCGGCGCGGGCCAGTCAGGAATCAGCCAGTCACTCATCCGATAAACGCCTCGCGATCCTGCTTGAGCAGCGACAACAACCAGACAAAATCGTCTGGGAGTGGCGATTCCCAGCTCATCCGTTTACCGCTCGTCGGATGATCCAGCTCCAGGAAGCGTGCATGCAGCGCCTGGCGCGGGAAGGTTTTCAGCGAATCAACCATGGTTGCACTGGCCGCCGGCGGAATGCGGAAGCGGCCACCGTAGGCCGGATCTCCGACCAACGGGAAGTTGATGTGCGCCATGTGCACCCGAATCTGGTGGGTACGACCGGTTTCCAGCTTTACCCGCACGTGAGTGTGGGAGCGGAAACGCTCAAGCACGCGGTAGTGGCTGACGGCTTGCTTGCCGCCTTCCATCACCGCCATACGCTGGCGCTGCTGGCCGTGGCGGCCGATCGGGGCATTGATTTTGCCACCGGCGGTTACCACGCCGATCACGATGCATTCGTAGATCCGGCTGACGCTGCGGCTCTGCAGTTGTGTGACCAGCTGCGTCTGCGCCTGAATGGTCTTGGCCACCACCATGAGGCCGGTGGTGTCCTTGTCCAGGCGGTGCACGATGCCGCAGCGCGGGACATTGATGATGTCCGGCACGTGGTGCAACAAGGCATTGAGCAGCGTGCCATCAGCGTGCCCGGCGGCCGGGTGAACCACCAGGCCGGCAGGTTTGTTGATCACCAGGATGTCGTCGTCTTCGTAGACGATGTCCAGTTCAATGTCCTGGGCGATCCATTCTCCCTGGGCTTCCTGCTCGGCAGTCAGCTCAAGAATCGCACCACCATGGACTATGTCTCGCGGGCGGATAACCGCTCCATCCACAGTCAGGCGGCCGTCTTTGATCCAGGCGGAAAGGCGCGAGCGCGAGTGCTCAGCGAATAATTGTGCGGCGACTTGATCGAGGCGTTGGCCGCCCAATTCGGACGGCACCTCTGCGCGAAGTTCAATTTTATCGGACATGCTCAGACTAGGCGTGGCACAGCCTTTGGTTTCGGCTGCGCGCTTGTGGTTAAATACGGCGTCTTTTGCCCCGAGGCTTTCCAAGGGGCGCTCATCATAACAGGACGGCCCCGCCCAAGACAGCGGCCGTCATAGGGACGCAAGCCGCCATGCAAGTGAAACACCTGCTGCTGATCGCCATCCTCGCCATGACTGCTGCTTGCTCGTCAACAAAGGAAGTCGTCGACGAAAACCTGAGCGAGGTCGAGCTGTACCAACAAGCTCAGACCGACCTGAACAACCACAGCTACACCAGCGCCACGACCAAGCTCAAGGCACTGGAGTCGCGGTATCCGTTCGGGCGCTACGCCGACCAGGCCCAGCTCGAGCTGATCTACGCCAACTACAAGAACGCCGAGCCGGAAGCTGCCAAGTCCGCCGCCGAGCGTTTTATCCGCCTGCACCCTCAGCACCCGAACGTGGACTACGCCTACTACCTCAAGGGCCTGACCTCGTTTGACCAGGACGTTGGCCTGCTGGCGCGCTTCCTGCCGCTGGACATGACCAAGCGTGACCCGGGCGCTGCCCGCGACTCCTACAACGAGTTCGCCCAGCTCACCAGCCGCTACCCCAACAGCCGCTACGCGCCGGACGCCAAGCAGCGCATGATCTACCTGCGCAACCTGCTGGCTTCCTACGAAATCCACGTAGCCCACTACTACCTGACCCGTCAGGCGTACGTTGCTGCCGCGAACCGTGGCCGTTACGTAGTGGAAAACTTCCAGGAAACCCCATCGGTGGGTGACGGCCTGGCCGTGATGACCGAGGCTTACCAGCGCCTGCACCTGGACGCCCTGGCGGCCACCAGCCTGGAAACCCTGAAGCTCAACTACCCGGACCACCCAAGCCTGAAGGACGGCCAGTTCGTACCGCAGGTTGCCGAAGCCGACAACCGCTCGTGGTTGAGCAAGTACACCCTGGGCCTGATCGAGTCCCGTCCACCGCTGCCGCCGGGCGAAACCCGCGCCAACCAGGACATCATCAAGCAATACCAGGACGCCAAGGATTCGATTCCATCGGACCTCAAGCCGCGTGACGAAAACGGCGACATCATCGAAGAGCAAGGGCCTCAAGCCCTGGGCAATAACGAAGATCGCTCGTGGTTCAGCTACATGACTTTCGGTATCTTTGACTGATTGTTCGCCGCGATGCAAAAAGGGAGCTCTTCGGAGCTCCCTTTTTTATTGCGCTGCATAATTGCGCTGTGCGCCCATCACGTCCTTGGCTAAACTGCGGGATTCCTTGTCGAGAAGCTGCCCACCATGGTTCGTCTACTGTTCTGGATCGCCGTTATTGCTGCCGCGGTATGGTTTTGGCGCAAATTCAAAAGTCCGGCCGCCAAACAGCAGCGGCCCAGCGAACAGGGCCCGATCCAGATGGTTCGTTGCGCCCACTGTGGCCTTCACCTGCCACAGGATCGAGCCTTGAGCCTGCGCCAGGAATGGTATTGCACCCAGGCGCATCTGGAGCAAGGGCCGAAATCTATCCAGCGTTGATTCGGCCTGCCGGCGCATACGGGGCCGGATCAATGATCGGCTCATGTCCCAGCAACAAATCGGCAAACAGTTGGCAGGACGCCGGCGCCAGCACCAGGCCGTTGCGGTAATGCCCGCAGTTAAGCCACAGCCCGTCGAAACCTGGCACCTTGCCAATATACGGAATGCCCTCCGGCGAGCCGGGCCGCAAACCGGCCCAATGCCCCACCACTTCGGCATCGGCCAGGGCCGGAATCAACTCGACGGCAGAGGCTTTCAGGCTTTCCAGTGCAGAGTCGGTGGGCGTCTTGTCGAACCCCTCGTGCTCCAGCGTGCTACCAATCAGAATGTGCCCATCCCGCCGGGGAATCGCATAACGCCCCTTGGCCAGGACCATGCACGACAAGAAGTCCGACGCACACTTGTACAAGATCATCTGCCCCTTGACCGGCTCCACGGGCAACTCAAGCCCCAGGCGGCCCAGCAACTCACCGCTCCAGGCGCCGGCGGCCAGCACTACCTGATCGCCATGGATCGGCCCGAGCGCCGTATTCACCCCAACAACCTTGCCGCCCTGCTGAATAAACCCATCAACCGCACACTGCTCGTGAATCGTCACGCCCGGCAGGGCCAACAAGGCCGCCTTGAGGGATTTGACCAACCGCGGATTACGCACATTGGCCACATCCGCCATATAGATCGCCTGGGAAAACCCGGCACCCAGCACCGGCACAGCGTCATGGGCAGCTGAAACATCCACCTTGCTCAGCGGGCGCCCTTCGCGGGCTGCCCAGGCAAGCGCCTCGGTTTCATCATCCAGGTCCAGCCAATACAGGCCGGTGGTGTGAACTTCCGGGTCAATGCCAGTAGCCGCGAACAGACGCTCTGCCAGTTGCGGGTAAAAATCCTGGGACCAGTGCGCCAGGGCCGTCACGGCCGGGCTGTAGCGCCACGGGTAGAGCGGGGAGACAATGCCGCCGCCGGCCCAGGAAGACTCCTGACCGACCGCCGAACGATCCAGCAGCACAACCGCTTGCCCTTGGGTCGCCAGGTTGAACGCCGTCAACAACCCGATTACCCCACCACCCACAACCACTACTTGCTGTTGCTTAGCCATTGTTCGATCCAGCCGATAAAAAGAAAAAGGCACGCCCGGCGCCCAATCGTCCAGCTTCCTCATCATTGCCCCCAGCACGCCTTGCGCGTCATATCAGGCGCGGCTCCCGGATTGCTTCGCGCACCGGTACTGCTCAGGCTGAAGGCGGCACAGGGATCGCCCGCCATCACCGAGTCAATTGCCGGCGTGGCAAGCAGAACGAAATCCTGAGGGTTCAATGCAGGGGTGATTCTATAGCGATCATTGCCGGCGATGACGCCAGTCGCATCAATAAAAGTGCCGTTCCTCGCGTAATAACGCTCAAGGTACTGTGCCTGCTCACTCAGCAACCCGGCAATTTCCGCGCGATAGACCTTTTTCATATGGCTGAGATACCCGGGATAGGCGACGCCCGCCAGGAGTCCGACGATCGCCACGGCGATCAGTAATTCGATCAGGGTGAAGCCTGTGCAATCCTTGCCCATCGTGCTGCTCACCTATTGAAGTTGTCGCCACATGATTCGTCGAAAACGCTCGCCGGGCCCGCTGCCCACACGGGCATACACAGACTCCAGGACCGAACGCGAGTGCCCACTGACGCCCACTGATGTCACGCGATAGACCGTGGCCTGGGCCTCTGCCGGGAGCTGAGCCAAACCCGTTCCCGGCCCCAGTTTTTGAATACCGTAGACGCCATCTTTCATCCCTATCCAGGTCACAGTCGATACGGGATTCGTCCCCGGCCCCACTACCGAAACCGATTCGGCAGGTGGCGCGCACGCAGCCGTCGAGTGGCAAGGGCGCAGGGCGAAACCTGACGCCTGCACCAAAGACTCGCCAAGCCTGAGGCCGCTTTCGGCCTGCTGAAACGACTGGTTGCGCTGCCGAAGGCTGCCGGTAATTTTTTCTTGCGAGATTGCTCCCTGCATCGAAGACACTCCGAGGAGTGCCAACAGCAGCAGGAATACCAGGCTGATCAGCAAAACCATGCCTGCCTGCCTCGAACGGGAGAGGTAATAACCCATGGGCACGCTACTCCAGGCGATTACGTAGTGCCGCGACCACGCTGTAGGCCTGGTCTTTCACCAACCCATTTGGATCCTGAAGTGTCAGCAGAATCCGCACGCTGCGGATGAGCGACTCATCGCCGGGGTTGGGGTCATATCGGCTGACAACCGTTGAGCCTGGCTTCTCGGCCACGCCGAAACTGATATCGAATGCCCCCACGTTATCCACCAGCACCGCTTTGCTCGGGGCCGCCAGCGTGCTGAACTTCAGCTGCCCGCCCTCAAAGGTGTAGGTCAGCTTGCGCAGTGGGAAGTAGATTTGCCCGGGCGTCGCTGCCGGCGGGCTTCCAACATAGGCGTGGGCAGAGCCGGTGCAATCGGAAAGCACCGTCCAGTCCGGCTTGCTGCCACCCTCCCCGACGTCGGCGGTCACCAGCGTCAGGGACCGGGAACTGCCGGTGGTACTCCATCCAATGGGACGATCAAAACCTGCGGGAGCGTTGCTGATTGATGCAGCGGACAAGCAGCCAAACATGCCCGCCTGGCGTATTTCCTGAATCAGCTTGCCAAGGGCGAACCGTGCATCATCCTGCAACAGCGAAGCCGCACTCTGGCTGGCATAAGTGGTTCGGGAGCTGAGTGCAATCTGGGTCACCCCCAGGATCAACATCAGGCCGAGGGCCAATGCCAGCAGCATCTCCACCAGGCTGAAACCGCACACTGGACCTCTCATGGCAACACCCTCGGGTCGACTGCAACCCGGCTGGTCAGGGTGAATGTTTCCCGGGTGCCTTGAGCCTTCGCTCCACGGGAGTCGTCCCAACTGATGCTGATGGTCACTTCTCGCTGATTGACCGCAACCGACCCCTTGGCGCTTTCCCCGGCGAACCCGACGATATTCGCTTCAAAGTCGTGCAGGTCCAGATCACGCACACTCGCGACCGAAGTGCTGGAGGGCGCGCGTTCACCCTGGCCCCAGGAGTAATCAGCACCCGAATTGGCGCGGATCCGGTCGAGCATGTCGTAGGCAATGAAACTGGCCTGACTGGTCATCCTGGAACTGTCGGTGTATTTCAATGCATTGAGCTGAATGACTGCCGCCCCCAGCAGGCCGACAGCGAGGATCAGCACAGATACCAGGACCTCGATCAGGGTCATTCCGGCCTGGGTCGGTTGCGGGTGGGGCGTTACGGGAAAAGCGTTCATTACCATCGCCATCCATGTCGAAGGTCATCAGAAAGCAGCGCAATCCTGCTGTGCGACGCAAGACTAGCGCCGGTATTGCCTGAGCGCTGCCCCCCGGAACAAAGCGAAATACTTTGGACAGAATGGCCACCATTCGACCCGCCGGACTGGGCGCTATAACTATGTCTGCCATCCGGCACCGACTGAAAAAGCACACCGCGTCCACGGAGGGACGGCCCATGAAACAACGAGGTTTCTCGCTGATTGAACTGATACTCGGCCTGTTCCTGAGCGGCATCCTGGCCAATCTGGCAGTGCCGAGCCTCAAGGGGCTGCTCGAGTCGCAACGACGCCAGAGCGCCGCCGAATCCCTTGCCGGCGGACTGCGTTATGCCCGCACAGAAGCCATCGCACGCAATCGCACGGTGGTTATCCATGCATTGGACGATGACTGGAGCCGGGGTTGGAGGGTGATACTGGACCTGAACGGTCGCGGCCATCTGGACGACAAAAACCCGGTGCTGCTGGAGCGCCAGGACAGTGGGCAGATACCGATTGTGGGGAATACGCCGGTGAGAACCCAGATACGCTTCAGCAGCCTGGGTGAACCGCTGCTGTCAGCAGGGGCATTCAGCGCCGGCACCGTCCACGTGTGTGCGACGGACCAGCAACTGAGCCTGTATCAAATAGTGCTGGCCGCCAGCGGGCGTATCAGCCTGCGCAGCAACAAGACCGAGCAGGCTTTGTGCCGGGGCTATGCCGGCACTCTGGGCCTCAGAGCAGCGAACGAACCCGCAGCTCCTTGGGCATGGAGAAAGTGATGTTCTCTTCACGGCCAGCCAGTTCATCAGCGCCCGTGGCGCCCCAGGCCTGCAGTTGCTGAATAACGCCACGCACCAGGACTTCCGGGGCCGAGGCTCCGGCAGTGATGCCAATGCGTTCGACACCGTCGAACCAGCTGCGC
The DNA here is from genome assembly GCF_030815935.1 of Pseudomonas sp. W2I6. Lineage (NCBI taxonomy): Bacteria > Pseudomonadati > Pseudomonadota > Gammaproteobacteria > Pseudomonadales > Pseudomonadaceae > Pseudomonas > Pseudomonas sp. W2I6. The sequence goes on from NZ_JAUSXJ010000001.1 coordinate 5,371,900, forward strand.
TGCATGTCTTCGGCACCATCGATCAGGTAGGCCGGGGTGGCCATGCGCTCGGCCAGTTCGCGCAGGCGGTTGGAGTTGGAGCTGTTGGGGCTCCCCACCACCAGCACAACATCGCATTCGTCGGCCAATTGCTTGACCGCATCCTGGCGGTTCTGGGTGGCGTAGCAGATGTCATCCTTGCGTGGACCGCCGATGGCCGGGAAGCGCGAGCGCAAGGCATCGATGACGCGGCTGGTGTCGTCCATGGACAAGGTGGTCTGGGTAACGAAAGCCAGCTTTTCAGGGTTGTGCACCTGCAATGCAGCGACGTCTTTTTCGTCTTCCACCAGGTAGATCGCCCCACCATTGCTGCCATCGTACTGGCCCATGGTGCCTTCGACTTCCGGGTGACCGGCGTGGCCGATCAGGATGCATTCACGACCATCACGGCTGTAGCGCGCGACCTCGATGTGCACCTTGGTCACCAGCGGGCAGGTCGCGTCGAACACTTTCAGGCCACGGCCTGCTGCTTCGGTGCGTACCGCCTGGGAAACGCCGTGAGCGCTGAAGATGACGATAACGTCGTCCGGCACCTGGTCCAGTTCTTCAACGAAGATGGCCCCGCGGCTGCGCAGGTCTTCGACCACAAACTTGTTGTGGACGACTTCATGGCGCACGTAAATCGGCGGCCCGAAAACTTCCAGGGCGCGGTTGACGATTTCAATCGCCCGGTCCACGCCGGCGCAGAAGCCACGGGGGTTGGCGAGTTTGATTTGCATGCTGTGCCTCGTGTCTTGCCCTGTAGGGTCGAGCTTGTGTGGCGAGGGCGCTTGCTCCCGCTGGGCTGCGAAGCAGCCCCAACAAGCTCGCCCCTGCAGTAGGCCGATTTCGTTAGTTACAGCGCTTTAACGTCGATGATTTCAACATCAAAGGTCAAGGTTTTCCCGGCCAACGGGTGGTTGAAGTCGATGGTCACTTGCGCGTCATCAAAGGCTTTCACCACACCCGGCAGCTCGGTATTCGCCGCATCGTTGAAGATCACCAGCAAGCCTTCCGACAGCTCCATGTCCTGGAACTGCGAACGCGGGATGATCTGCACGTTTTGCGGGTTGGGCTGGCCAAAGGCGTTTTCCGGCAGGATCTGCAGGTTGCGCTTGTCGCCGGCCTTGAAACCGAACAGTGCCGCTTCGAAACCCGGCAGCAGGTTGCCGTCGCCGACCTTGAAGGTCGCCGGGGCCTTGTCGAACGTGCTGTCGACCGTGTCGCCATTCTCCAGGCGCAATGCGAAATGCAAGGTGACTTCCGTGTTCTGGCCAATGCGTTGCTCAGCCAATACCTGTTCAGTCATGAACGGTCTCTCCGGTTTTCTTGCTTTTGAACATATCCAGCGCCAGCATGATTGCACCGACGGTGATGGCGCTGTCGGCAAAGTTGAACGCCGGGAAGTACCAGCGGTTCTGCCAATGCACCAGAATAAAGTCGATCACATGGCCCAGGGCAATGCGGTCGTAGAGGTTGCCCAATGCGCCACCCAGCACCAGCGCCAACGCAACGGCCAGCCAGGTGTCGTTACGCCCCAGGCGCTTGAGCCAGACTACCAGCACGGCACTGACCACCACGGCGATCAGGGCAAACAGCCAGCGCTGCCAGCCGGAGCTGTCGGCCAGGAAGCTGAACGCAGCGCCGGTGTTGTAGGCCAGGGTCCAGCTGAAGTAGTCGGGAATCACCACGATCTGCTGGTACATCTCCAGGGCGCCTTCGAAGTGAGCCTTGCTGAGCTGGTCAATGACCAGCACCAGCACGCTCAACACGAGCAAGCCCAGGCGTCCAAAACGACTGGCTTCAGGCATAGTGACGAACCTCGCCAGCGCCAGAGATGTTGTCGACACAGCGACCGCAGATTTCCGGATGCTCGGGGTTCACGCCGACATCTTCACGGCAGTGCCAGCAACGGGCGCACTTGGCGAAGGAGGACTTGACCACCTTGAGCTTGAGACCCGGGACTTCGGTCGCGACGGCATCTGCAGGCGCCTGGGCAAACGGCGCCAGGCTGGCGGTCGAGGTGATCAGGACGAAGCGCAGTTCGTTGCTCAGCTTGGCCAGGTCAGCGGTCAGGCCTTCTTCGGCAAACAGCGTAACTTCGGCCTGCAGGTTGCCGCCAACGGCCTTCGCCGCGCGCTGCACTTCCAGCTCCTTGTTCACGGCAACCTTGACGGCCATTACGCCTTCCCAGTACTCGCGGCCCAGCTCGAAGTCGGCCGGCAATTCGGTCAGGCCTTCGTACCAGGTGTTGAGCATCACGGACTCGTTCCGCTCGCCCGGCAGGTATTCCCACAGTTCGTCGGCGGTGAATGCCAGGATCGGGGCGATCCAGCGCACCAGCGCTTCAGAGATGTGGTACAGCGCGGTCTGCGCCGAACGGCGGGCCTTGCTGTTGGCGCCGGTGGTGTACTGGCGGTCCTTGATGATGTCGAGGTAGAAACCACCCAGCTCCTGCACGCAGAAGTTGTGGATCTTCGAGTAGACGTTCCAGAAGCGGTATTCGCCGTAGTGCTCTTGCAGCTCGCGCTGCAGCAACAGGGTACGGTCCACGGCCCAACGGTCCAGGGCGAGCATTTCCTCGGCCGGCAGGATGTCGGTGGCCGGGTTGAAACCGGTCAGGTTCGACAGCATGAAGCGTGCGGTATTACGGATCCGGCGGTAGGCATCGGCGCTGCGCTGCAGGATCTGCTCGGAAACGGCCATCTCGCCCGAATAATCGGTAGAGGCAACCCACAGGCGCATGATGTCGGCGCCCAGGGTGTCGTTGACCTTTTGCGGCGCGATCACGTTGCCCAGGGACTTGGACATCTTGCGACCGTTCTCGTCGACGGTGAAACCGTGGGTCAGCAGCTCGCGGTACGGGGCATGATCGTCGATCGCGCAACCGGTCAGCAACGAGGAGTGGAACCAGCCACGGTGTTGGTCCGAACCTTCCAGGTACAGGTCGGCACGCGGGCCGGTCTCATGGCCCATCGGGTGCGAGCCGCGCAGTACGTGCCAGTGGGTGGTACCCGAGTCGAACCAGACGTCGAGGGTGTCGCTGATCTTGTCGTACAGCGGCGCTTCGTCGCCCAGCAGCTCGGCGGCGTCCAGCTTGAACCAGGCTTCGATGCCCTCTTGTTCAACGCGCTGGGCAACCTCTTCCATCAGCTCGACGGTACGTGGGTGCAACTCGCCGCTTTCCTTGTTCAGGAAGAACGGAATCGGCACGCCCCAGTTGCGCTGGCGGGAGATGCACCAGTCCGGACGGTTGGCGATCATCGAGTGCAGGCGCGCCTGGCCCCAGGCCGGAACGAACTTGGTGTCTTCGATCGCCTTGATCGCACGCTTGCGCAGGGTTTCGCCGCTGGTCGGCTCTTTGTCCATGCCGATAAACCACTGCGCAGTGGCGCGGTAGATCAGCGGGGTCTTGTGACGCCAGCAGTGCATGTAGCTGTGGGTGATGGTTTCGGTGTGCAGCAGCGCACCGACTTCCGCCAGCTTGTCGACGATCGCCGGGTTGGCCTTGAAGATGAACTGGCCACCGAAGAATTCCAGGGACGGCACGTACACGCCGTTGCTTTGCACGGGATTGATGATGTCGTCGTTGACCAGGCCGTACTGCTTGCAGATCACGAAGTCGTCAACGCCATAGGCAGGCGAGCAGTGAACCACGCCGGTGCCGGCGCCCAGCTCAACGTACTCGGCCAGGTAGATTGGCGACAGGCGGTCGTAGAACGGGTGACGGAAGTTGATCAGTTCCAGCGCGGACCCGGTAGTGGTCGCGATCACCGAGCCTTGCAGGTTGTAGCGGGCCAGGCACGCCTCCACCAGCTCTTCAGCTAGCACCAGCAGTTTGTCACCGACGTCCACCAGGGCGTAGGTGAATTCCGGGTGCACGTTCAGCGCCTGGTTGGCCGGGATGGTCCACGGGGTGGTGGTCCAGATCACGATGGAGGCTGGCTTGGCCAGGCTCGCCAGACCGAAGGCTTGCGCCAGTTTGGCTTCGTCGGCGATCGGGAAGGCCACGTCGATGGTCGAGGACTTCTTGTCTTCGTACTCGACTTCGGCTTCAGCCAGGGCCGAGCCGCAATCGAAGCACCAGTTCACGGGCTTGAGGCCCTTGAACACGAAACCGCCCTTGACGATTTCGGCCAAGGCGCGGATTTCACCGGCCTCGTTCTTGAAGTTCATGGTCTTGTACGGGTTGGCCCAGTCGCCCAACACCCCCAGGCGGATGAATTCGGACTTCTGCCCTTCGATCTGCTCGGTGGCGTAGGCACGGCACAGTTCGCGGGTTTTATCCGCGCCCAGGTTCTTGCCGTAGGTCACTTCGACCTTGTGTTCAATCGGCAGGCCGTGGCAGTCCCAGCCCGGGACATAAGGCGCGTCGAAACCCGAAAGGGTTTTCGAGCGGATGATCATGTCCTTGAGAATCTTGTTCAGCGCATGACCGATGTGAATCGTGCCGTTGGCATAAGGAGGGCCGTCGTGCAGGACGAATTTCGGACGATCCTTGCCAATCTCGCGCAACTTTCCGTACAGGCCAATACTGTCCCAGCGCTGCAGGATCTGCGGTTCGCGCTGTGGCAGGCCGGCCTTCATTGGGAAGGCGGTGTCCGGAAGGTTTAGCGTGGCTTTATAGTCGGTCATTTAAGGCTCTTCATTAGCGATGGGCGCTAGGTGCGGCTAGTGCACGGGCGGCGGCGACATCCGCATTGATCGCCGTTTTCAACGCCTCCAGGGAGGCGAAACGCTGCTCTTCACGCAGCTTTTGGTGGAAAGCCACCGTCAAACGCCGGTCATACAAATCACCGGCAAAATCCAAAAGGTGAACTTCCAGGTGGGCTTTGCCATCACCTGCAACCGTGGGCCTGACGCCTATGTTGGCGACTCCGGGCCACGATTGGCCGTCGATGTCGACACTCACCAGGTAAACCCCGGTCAGTGGCACACGACGGCGCTTGAGCTGCACGTTGGCGGTTGGCGTGCCCAGTTGGCGCGCCAGCTTCTGGCCGTGCAGCACCCGCCCGGCAATCCGGAACGGGCGACCGAGCAAACGCTCGGCCAAGGCGAAGTCGGCAGCGGCCAGGGCGTTACGCACCTGGGTACTGCTCACGCGCAGGCCGTCCAGTTCGACGGTTTGCGCGGCTTCGACGGTAAAACCCTGGGTGACGCCGGCCTGCTGCAGGAAATCGAAATCCCCTACCCGGTCGCAACCGAAACGGAAGTCGTCGCCGACCTCCAGATGCTGCACGCCGAGGCCGTCCACCAGGATACGGTCGACGAACTCGGCGGCGCTGAGGCTGCGCAAGCGCTGGTTGAAAGCCAGGCAGAGGACGCGGTCCACACCTTCTTCAGCCAGCAGTTGCAGCTTGTCCCGCAGGCGGGCCAGACGCGCCGGCGCCGTCTGCGGGGTAAAGAATTCTCGCGGCTGTGGTTCAAAAATCACCACGCAGCTGGGCACGCCCAACTCAACCGCACGCTCACGCAGGCGGGCCAGGATAGCCTGGTGGCCACGGTGAACACCGTCAAAGTTGCCAATAGTGGCGACGCAGCCCCGATGCTGGGGGCGCAGGTTGTGGAGACCTCGAACCAGCTGCATAACGCGCTTCTTGCTCATAAAGTGGTCGATTATAACCACACCCGGCCCCCGGACGACAGGCAACAGCGCAGGCCATTTGCGCGAATCGATAAAACAACCGTCTTATCGACGAAAAGTCTCTAGCTCAGCGACTTGCGATTGAAATCCCGCAAGCGGAAGCCCATCAGCAGCAACATGCCGAAGTACACCAGCACACCAGCCGCCACCAACGCTCCCAGGCGCATGAAGCGCTCGAGCATATGGCCCTGCTCCCAGGCCGGCATGAAGTGCATCAGGCCCAGCAGTACCGCGGCCATCGCCCCCACTGCCACCACCAACTTGAGCGCAAACAAGCCCCAGCCCGCCTGAGGCTGGAACATTTTCTGTTTACGCAGCTGATAAAACAGCAGCCCGGCGTTGATGCAGGCCCCCACACTGATCGCCAGCGCCAGCCCGGCATGCTTCAGCGGACCGATGAACGCCAGGTTGAGCAGCTGGGTAACCACCAGGGTGAAGATCGCGATCTTTACCGGGGTACGGATGTTTTGTTGAGCATAAAAGCCGGGGGCCAGCACCTTGATCACGATAATGCCCAGCAGGCCGACGGAATAAGCGATCAGCGCACGCTGGGTCATCGAGGCGTCAAACGCAGTGAACTGGCCGTACTGGAACAGCGCGACCGTCAGTGGCTCGGCGAGCAACCCCAGGGCCACGGCACACGGCAGCACCAGCACGAAGCACAGGCGCAGGCCCCAGTCGAGAATCCGCGAATATTCGTGGCGGTCTTTGCTGGCATAGGTGCGCGACAGCGTTGGCAGCAGGATGGTGCCGAGTGCCACGCCGAGCACGCCGGACGGCAATTCCATCAGACGGTCGGCGTAGTACATCCACGACACCGAACCCGAGACCAGCAGCGAGGCGAAGGCGGTGTTGATGATCAGGGAAATCTGGCTGACGGAAACCCCGAGGATGGCCGGCAGCATGTTGCGCATCACCCGCCAGACGCCGGTGTCCTTGAGATTCAAACGCGGCAGCACGAGCATGCCGATTTTCTTCAGGTGCGGCAGCTGGTACAGCAGTTGTGCCAGGCCACCAGCCAGGACCGCCCAGCCGAGGGCCATCACAGGCGGATCGAAATACGGTGTCAGGAACAGCGCAAAAATAATCATGCTGACGTTAAGCAGGGTCGGCACGAAGGCCGGCACCGAGAAACGGTTCCAGGTATTGAGGATCGCCCCGGCCAGGGACGACAGGGAAATCAGCAATATATAAGGAAAGGTCACCCGCAACAGATCAGTGGTCAGGGCGAATTTTTCCGGTGTATTGGCAAAACCGGGGGCCGTGGCCCAGATCACCCAGGGCGCGGCGAGCATCCCGGCGATCGTCACCAGCGTCAGCACCAACGTCAGCAAACCCGAAACATAGGCAATGAAGGTGCGGGTCGCCTCCTCGCCTTGCTGGGCCTTGTACTCTGCCAGAATCGGCACGAATGCCTGGGAAAAAGCCCCCTCGGCGAAGATCCGCCGCAGCAGGTTGGGCAGTTTAAAGGCAATAAAGAAGGCATCCGTGGCCATGCTGGCGCCAAAAATACGTGCCAGCAGCGTGTCACGCACAAACCCCAGAACCCGGGAAATCATAGTGATAGAGCTGACAGCGGCCAACGATTTGAGCAGATTCATTGAAAGAGTTTTTGCCTATAGATAAAGAGCAGGCGAACAAACGGCCCACATATGCGATACTCCGCGCCTGCAACAAGCACAGAGCCAAAGCTCGCGAGTTTACAGGTCAAGCGCCGGAAATAAATCACCCGCCTCTTAAGATCGACCACTCAGCAGTTCGCATCACACGCCCTTGACAAGACTTCAACTCATCGGCATGATTCGCGGCCTATTTTGTTTGCTATTTCCTAAAAAGTCTTTCGAGGAGCTCGACGGTGGCCAACACACCTTCCGCCAAAAAACGTGCAAAACAGGCTGAGAAGCGTCGCAGCCACAACGCCAGCCTGCGTTCCATGGTTCGTACCTACATCAAGAATGTAGTTAAAGCCATTGACGCAAAAGACGCTGAAAAAGCTCAAGCTGCTTACGTTCTGGCTGTGCCAGTTATCGACCGTATGGCCGATAAAGGCATCATCCACAAGAACAAAGCTGCTCGCCATAAAGGTCGTCTGAATGGCCACATCAAGGCTCTGAACCTTGCTGCTGCAGCCTAAGCGATAAGCTTGTTAAAAAACCGACCCCAGGGTCGGTTTTTTATTGCCTGCGATTTGGGAAAGCCAAAAAAAAGAGCCGGCATGCCGGCTCTGCTTCAGATTTATTGCGCTGTGGGCCACGGCAGGATCGGAATCGCCGTCACCGCATTCTGCGGGCTGCCTTCGATCAAGCGGTCGCTGTAGACCAGATACACCAGGGTATTGCGTTTCTTGTCGAGGAAACGCACCACCTGCATGGTCTTGAAGACCAGGGACGTGCGCTCCTTGAACACCTCATCCCCATCCTTCAGCTCGCCCTTGAAGCGAATTGCACCTACCTGGCGACAGGCAATCGACGCCTCGGCGCGATCCTCCGCCAGACCCAACCCACCCTTTACCCCACCCGTCTTGGCGCGAGACAGGTAGCAGGTCACGCCATCCACCTTCGGGTCATCAAAGGCCTCGACCACGATCCGGTCATTGGGGCCGACAAACTTGAACACCGTCGACACCTGGCCAATCTCTTCGGCCGACGCCAGCAACGGCATCGCCAGCAGCAAACCGAGCAATCCCTTCATTACGCGCATCGAGACTTCCTTTTTACTTAAACCAGAATCAGGTTATCCCGGTGAACCAGCTCCGGCTCAGCCATGTAACCCAACAGACCGACAATCGCCTCAGACGACTGCCCGATGATTTTCTGCGCCTCAAGGGCGCTGTAGTTGGCAAGGCCACGGGCAATCTCACGACCGTCCGGCGCCACACACACCACCATTTCGCCACGGCGGAAGCTGCCCTGGACCAGTTTTACACCCACCGGCAACAAGCTTTTGTTGCCTTGGGACAACGCTGAAACCGCACCAGCATCCAACACCAGGGTACCGCGCGTCTGAAGATGCCCCGCCAGCCACTGCTTGCGCGCCGCCAGCATGCCGCGCTCAGGCGACAGCAGCGTACCGATGCGCTCGCCCGCCTTGAGACGATCCAGCACCCGCTCAATCCGACCGCCAACGATGATGGTATGCGCACCGGAACGCGCCGCCAGCCGTGCCGCACGCAGCTTGGTCTGCATGCCGCCACGCCCCAGGGCACCGCCGACACTGCCAGCCACCGCATCCAGCGCCGGATCATCGGCACGCGCTTCGTAAATCAGCTGGGCCTCAGGGTTATTGCGCGGGTCAGCGTCGAACATGCCGTCGCGATCCGTGAGGATCACCAGCAAATCAGCCTCAACCAGGTTGGCCACCAGCGCTGCCAGGGTGTCGTTGTCACCGAAGCGAATCTCGTCGGTCACCACGGTGTCATTCTCGTTGATCACCGGGATCACCTTGAGTTCAACCAGGGCACGCAGGGTGCTGCGGGCGTTCAGGTAGCGCTTGCGGTCGGACAAGTCGTCATGGGTCAGCAGAATCTGCGCCGTGTGGCGCCCGTGCTCGGCAAAGCTGGACTCCCAGGCCTGTACCAGGCCCATCTGACCAATGGCGGCGGCAGCCTGCAGCTCATGCATCGCGCTGGGTCGCGCGGTCCAGCCGAGGCGGCTCATGCCGGCGGCAACCGCCCCGGACGACACCAACACCAACTCGACGCCGGCCTCATGCAAGGCCACCATCTGGTCCACCCAGACACTCATGGCCGCACGATCCAGCCCCTTGCCATCCGCCGTCAGCAGCGCGCTACCGATCTTAACGACCCAACGCTGCGCACCTGTCACCTTGCTCCGCATCATCTTCAACCTTAGATAGAGGGCCGCGCGACCCAGCGCCGCCCATAACGTTATTCGTGACTACCGATTTCCAGATACCAAAACGCCGCTCGATTGAGCGGCGCTTAAGTTTACTGCAACGAATCAGTCGCGCACGTAAATGATTTCCGGACCATCTTCATCATCCACGTCTTCCTCGTCCCAATCATCGTCACCGATATCATGGACCGACTTGACGCCACTGCGACGCAGGGCACGCTGATCATCCAGCGCCTGCAACTGGGCACGAGCCTCGTCTTCGATGCGCTGATCCAGTTCAGCCAGCTCGGCCTTGTAGACAGGGTCGGCGGCCAGGCGATCGGCACGGTCTTCGAGGTAACGCATGATGTCGCGAGTCAGGCGCTCAGTGCCTTCTTTGGCAATGGCCGAGATCACGTAGACCGGACCGGTCCACTCCAGGCGATCAACGATCTCCTTGACGCGCTCTTCGTGCTCTTCCTCGAGGATCTGGTCGCACTTGTTCAGCACCAACCAGCGGTCACGCTCAGCCAGGGACGGGCTGAACTTGGTCAGCTCGCTGACAATCACTTCAGCAGCGTCCGGTGCACTGGTGTCATCCAGCGGCGCCATGTCGACGAGGTGCAGCAGCAAACGGGTGCGGGACAAGTGCTTGAGGAAACGGATCCCCAGGCCTGCGCCGTCGGAAGCGCCTTCGATCAGGCCCGGAATGTCCGCAACCACGAAGCTTTTCCAGCGGTCGACGCTGACCACACCCAGGTTCGGCACCAGGGTAGTGAACGGGTAATCGGCGACTTTCGGCTTGGCAGCAGACACCGAGCGAATGAACGTACTTTTGCCGGCGTTCGGCAAGCCCAGCAGGCCCACGTCAGCCAGCACCTTCATTTCCAGCTTGAGGTCACGCTGCTCGCCTGGCTTGCCCGGCGTGGTCTGGCGTGGCGCACGGTTGGTACTGGACTTAAAACGGGTGTTACCCAGACCGTGCCAGCCGCCATGAGCCACCAGCAGGCGCTGACCGGCTTTGGTCAGGTCACCAATGACTTCCTGGGTTGCGGAGTCGATAACGGTGGTGCCGACCGGAACCCGCAGTACCAGTTCTTCGCCTTTTTTACCGGTGCAGTCGGTGCTGCCGCCGTTGGAGCCACGCTCGGCGTCAAAGTGCCGGGTGTACCGGTAGTCCACCAGGGTGTTGAGGTTTTCGTCGGCGATCATGTAGACCGAGCCGCCATCACCACCATCACCACCGTTAGGACCACCGTTTTCGATGAATTTTTCCCGACGGAAACTCATGCAACCGTTACCGCCGTCGCCAGCTTTTACTCGGATCGAAACTTCATCAACGAACTTCATAACAAAACGCCTCTCGCCACACGGACGAGCTTAAGAAACCAAGACATAAGACTCTTGCAAAAATGAGCGCAGCGACCTCAAGCAACGACCGCAAATCCACTGCTTTCGCCCATCACAAACAGCTTTGCAAGAGACTCACCCCACAAACGAAAAAGCCCCGTCGCGAGACAGGGCTTTTCCAGCAACTACGTAATTATGCCGCGACGACTTCAGTCTTCGGGACAATGCTCACGTAACGGCGGTTGAAAGCGCCTTTTACTTCAAACTTGATCACGCCGTCGATTTTAGCGAACAGAGTGTGATCTTTACCCATGCCAACACCGTAACCGGCGTGGAATTGGGTGCCGCGCTGACGCACGATGATGTTGCCCGGAATGATAACCTGGCCGCCATACATCTTCACGCCAAGGCGTTTGGCTTCTGAGTCGCGACCGTTACGGGTACTACCACCAGCTTTTTTGTGTGCCATGAGTCAATTCTCCTAGTGAGGAATTAGGCTGAAATTAAGCCTGAATACCGGTGATTTTGATCTCGGTGTACCACTGGCGGTGGCCCATACGCTTCATGTGGTGCTTACGACGACGGAACTTGATGATGCGGACTTTATCGTGACGACCTTGGGAGATCACTTCAGCCACAACGGTAGCGCCTGCAACAACTGGAGCGCCGATGTTCACGTCATCGCCATTGGCGACCAACAGAACGCGATCAAAAGTAACGGATTCGCCAGTAGCGATTTCCAGCTTCTCGATCTTCAGGTATTCACCTGGGGCGACCTTGTATTGCTTGCCACCAGTAACAATTACTGCGTACGACATGGTATTTCTCCGATAATCCTGCTCACCCAGCGCTTTATAAGAAGAGGTATTGGCTGGCATGGCTGCATGGGATGGACGTCCCGAATGCAATTGCGTAAGGCAGGTGCTGCCCAGGAAGTTCAGGGTGCGCGATTGTACGCAAGCTATGGAGGTGTTGCAAGTAGCCGCCAGTCGCCGTGAAAGCGTAGCGAGCGAAGGCAAGACAAGGAAAAAACAGGCGAGGAAGCGGAGTCTACTGGCTGTAAATGAGCATTCCGAGCCTGTTTTTGACGCAGGATTGCCGAGCGCAGTAGCTTTCATGGTGACTGGTCGCGCCTTGACACTACGGGACGCGGGTCCTAGCATGCCGCGCAACCCTTCTGGAGCGACTGTCGCTGATGCAACCCCAAGCTTTCTACCGCGCGGTGGCGGACGATTTTAGCGCCGTCGACGGCATCATCAAGAAGCAGCTGACTTCTAAAGTGCCGCTGGTCTCCAAAATTGGCGACTACATTACGTCGGCCGGCGGTAAACGCCTGCGTCCTTTATTAGTGTTGCTGTGTGGCAAGGCCCTGGGCCGCGAAGGCGATGACCTGCGCCTGCTGGCCGCGACCATCGAGTTCCTGCACACCGCCACCCTGCTGCACGACGACGTGGTCGACATGTCCGGCATGCGCCGTGGTCGCGAGACGGCCAACGCGATGTGGGGCAACGCGCCGAGCGTGCTGGTGGGCGACTTCCTGTACTCGCGCTCGTTCGAAATGATGGTCGAGCTGGGCTCGATGCCGGTGATGAAGATTCTTTCACAGGCCACGCGCATCATCGCCGAAGGCGAAGTGTTGCAGCTGTCGAAGGTTCGCGACGCCAGCACCACCGAAGAAACCTACATGGAAGTGATTCGCGGCAAAACCGCGATGCTCTTCGAAGCCTCGACCCACAGCGCCGCCGCCCTGTGCGAAGCGACGCCCGAGCAGAGCGAAGCCCTGCGCACGTTCGGCGATCACCTGGGCGTAGCCTTCCAGCTCGTGGACGACCTACTGGACTATCGCGGCGACGCCGAAACCCTGGGCAAGAACGTCGGTGACGACCTGGCCGAGGGCAAGCCGACCTTGCCACTGATCTACACCATGCGCGAAGGCACGCCGGAACAGGCCGCCCTGGTGCGCAAGGCGATCCAGAAAGGCGGGATCGAAGACCTGGAAAGCATCCGCGAAGCCGTGGAAGCCTCGGGTTCCCTTGAATACACCGCGCAACTGGCCCGTGACTACGTGGCTCGCGCGATCCAATGCCTGGAAGCCCTTCCAGCCAGCGAATACCGGGACGCCCTGGTTGAGCTGAGTGAGTTCGCGGTCGCCCGTACTCACTGATTCTGCTCTGCTCCATGTAGGAGCTGGCTTGCCTGCGATTGCATCACCGCGGTGTAACAGACAAACCGAGGTGCCTGCATCGCAGGCAAGCCAGCTCCCACAGCGTTCTCTGGCGTTGCTGCCCCCTGCCCGGCTAAAACCCTATACAATGCGCGCTTTTTAGCCATCCTGAAACCAAGGAGCTTTAGTGAGCACGTTGCCACCCTGCCCGAAATGCAATTCCGAATACACCTACGAAGATGGCGCCCAGCTGATTTGCCCGGAATGCGCCCATGAGTGGGCCGTCGGCGGCGAAGCCGAGGCGGCCAGCGATGAATCCGTGAAGAAAGACTCTGTGGGCAACGTCCTGCAGGACGGTGACACCATCACCGTGATCAAGGACCTCAAGGTCAAGGGCACGTCCCTGGTGGTCAAGGTCGGCACCAAGGTCAAGAACATCCGCCTGTGCGATGGCGACCACGATATCGACTGCAAGATCGACGGTATCGGCCCGATGAAACTCAAGTCCGAGTTCGTCCGCAAGGTCTGAATATGCTGCCTCCATCCCGTGCCCTGCACGGGATGGCGCTTCACCCTCCCCGCGTCAGTTCCGCACTGGCGGCAAAAGGCCAGGCCTTTTGATCAAAAACAATATCCACACAGAAAAGTCCGGAAATGGCCAATAGGGACTTGCTATTCTACGAATAAGAATTATTCTCATTGAAACCCATCAAGGAGATACTTCCCATGACTTATTTGATCGATGCCTGGCTGGACCGTCCACACCCTTACTTGCGAATCCTCCATCGGGAAACCGGGGAAGTCTGCGCGGTGCTGGAAGAAGAGGCGTTAAGCGAACTGCAGGATCAGGGCGACCTGGACGTCAATGGCCTGAGTTCCAGTGAGCCCGGGGTGCTGAAGGAAGTGGTGAGAAATCTGTTTCTGTTCTGCTATGCCCGAGCGTTGCGCCCGGTGACGGATCTCAATGGCAAGTTTCATCCATGAGCAACCGCGCAAAACACTGCAGGAGCGAGCAGGCTCGCTCCTGCAGGTAAGGTCTTACAGAACGTCGAGCAGCTCGACGTCAAACACCAGAACGCTGTGCGGCGGGATGCTGCCAACGCCTTGAGCGCCGTAAGCCAGTTCGCTCGGCACGTACAGGCGCCATTTGCTGCCGGCATTCATCAGTTGCAGGGCTTCGGTCCAGCCGGCGATCACGCCGCCAACCGGGAATTCCGCAGGCTGGCCGCGCTCGTAGGAGCTGTCGAACACAGTGCCGTCGATCAGGGTGCCGTGGTAGTGCGTACGCACCTGGTCTTCACGGGTCGGCTTGGCGCCGCTACCTGCAGTCAGCACTTCAAATTGCAGGCCGGAAGCCAGGGTGGTGATGCCGTCACGCTTGGCGTTTTCAGCCAGGAAAGCCAGGCCTTCGCCAGCAGCAGCTTCAGCCTTTGCAGCGGCTTCGGCTTGCATGATTTCGCGGATGACCTTGAAGCTGGCGGCCATTTGCTCCTGGTCCACACGGCTAGGCTTGCCGGCAAAAGCGTCGGTCAGGCCAGCCAGGATCGCGTCCAGGCTCACGCCCGGTGGCGGGTTGTCGCGCAGCTGGTCGCCCAACTGACGGCCAATGCCGTAGCTCACGCGGGTTTCGTCGGTGGACAGATTAACTTCGGACATGGAAAGGCTCCGCTGTAGGACGACACAGGTGCCGTCCAAACTAAAAGGGCGAGCAGACTAGCACACAAGCCACGCCCTTGATGAGCCCCGCGCAGGAGAGCGCCAGGGGCTGATTAATGCTTGGTAACCTTGTCCAGGTAGCCCATGGCAAACGCCGACACCACGAAGGTCATGTGAATGATCACGTACCATTTCAGGTGCTCGGGATCGACGTTCTTGGCGTCCATGAAGACCCGCAGCAGATGGATCGACGAAATCGCCACGATGGACGCCGCGACCTTCATCTTCAGCGACGAGGAGTCCATGGTCCCCAGCCAGTTGAGCTTCTCCTTGCTTTCGTCGATGTCCAGCTGGGAGACGAAGTTCTCGTAGCCGCTGATCATCACCATCACCAGCAGGCCGCCCACCAGGGCCATGTCGATCAACGACAGCAGCACCAGGATCACATCCGACTCACTCATGGTGAACACGATGGGAATCACATGAAACACTTCCTGGAAGAACTTCAGGCCCAGCGCCAGCAGCCCCAGGGACAGCCCGAAATAGATCGGCGCCAACAGCCAGCGTGAGGCATACATTGCATTTTCGATAAAGCGTTCCATTGAATCTCACACAGCTTGGCTAAAAATGGCGGCGAGTATACCAGCCGCACCCAAACCCCAGAAACCGTCGAGAAAACTGATCTGTACGGCATCTGTTAAGGAATTTTTCTGCTAGTGTCGAGCTCATCAACTCGGCTCGATGATGTCGGACAGGAAAACTCAGATAATGGATGTGCGATCCCCTTTGGCCAGCCTTGGCCTGTGTGCGGCGTTGCTGATGGGCAGCGGTTGTTCCCCAAGCGATGAACACAAGCAAGCCAGTCTCGAAGAGAAAACCGCCAAGTTCGAACAATCCCTGGACGCCATCCAGGACCCCAAGCTCAAGGACGCCGTGTCCGAGCTCGGAGGCTCGCTGCTGTTGCTGGAACGGGCGCGCGCCAAGCTCGCCACCAAGCCCATCGAGGCCGAGTACAGCGAAGACGCCCTGGCGCTGCTCAAGCATTACCCTACACCGCAGGCGCTGGTCGATACCTACATCAATGGCCTGTTTGTCCTGCGCAAGGCGTCCCATTCGGACTACCTGACGGACCTGCAGCCGATCTTCCCGTTCAACTTCAACATGCCCGACCAGTTCCCCTTCCCACACGGCCTGGAATGGCAGTCGGTGACCCTGAGCAACAGCAAGGTCATCCCGTTCCAGCCGGAATGGTCGGAAACCGACCCGGGCATCCAGTTGAGCCCCACCAGTTCCAACCTGACCAACCCCGATGACCTGACGGTGACCTACCCATTCGTCGAAGGCGTCGAGACGGAGAACAAAAGCCAGCCGCAGCCCGTCACCCTCAAGGGCAAGGTGGAAGTGATTGCCCCGCGTAAAGTCTTCACCTTCGACTTGTCGAAAAAGGACGTGGGCCGCAAGCGCACCGAAGAAAACGTCACCGTCACCCTGCTGGCCCTGGAAAAGAACTACGCCGAGATCGAACTGACCAACAGCGCCCCGCTGGCGCCGGAAGTCGCGGACGAATCGCCGAACCCGTTGCTGGTGCAGGCTCGTGACACCACCGGGCAATTTCTCTCGCGCTCGGGCTCGATCAACGAAAACGCCGCGCAACTGGCGTTCTACGAGAAGCAACTGGCCGAAATGCAGAAGCAGAAGGCCTGGTCCGACGCCTTCGAGAAACAGCTGGAAGACGAGCAGAAAGCCTTCGAGCTCAAGCAGAATAGCCATTACACCAAGGTGTACTTCAATGGCCTGATCGACAATGTGCAAGTCAGCGTGCTCGACTTTTCCCAGGCCACGGTGACCCGCAAGGACCTGGACCTGCCCGTACGGCGCTTCGACAAGAACAGCCTGGAAAAAACCGTACAGCCGTTGCCGATGCCCGTCACGGTGTATGACGACCAGGCTGCGGATTGGCTCAAGGACGCCACCCTGTCCGAAGACCAACTGAAGAAAAGCGTCACCATCAACCAGTCGGTGGATGACGCCAGTGCGGCGCACGTTGAGTTCGATCACCCCTACACCTTCAACGACGACCTGCTGGGCGAGGACCGCGGCGGCGGCGATGCCCCGGTGACGTTCCTCACCGCCAACGACGAAGGCAAGCTTGGCGAGCCGATCGAACTGCCCGCCGAAGCCTACGAGGTCGACCCGGGGCGCGGCACCATCACCTATGACCTGAACCTGTTCCCTGAAAACCCGGGGTTTGCCGTCGGATCGATGCCGCTGTTCCTGGCGACCATCGAGAAAGGCAGCCTCACTGCCGGCCAACTGCCCAAGGGCCTGGAGCTGAAGGACAACGCGCTGATTGTCGACCAGAAGCTGTTCCCCTCTGACAGCTGGCGGTTCTATGCCAAGGACGCCAGCGGCAACTACCTGAAGGAAATTCTCGGCGTCAGCCACCGCGCCGAGGAATACGGCACGGCGCTGTTCGACGTGCATTACTTCTACGGCCAGCCGACGACATTGGAGACCTACCAGCGCACCGGCCTGGACACGGTGCAGTATGGGTTTGAGGTGAAGCTGGACAAACCCGAGGCGGCCCCTGCCCCCAAGCCATAGCCCCTCCCCCGCCCCCGTAGCAGTTGTCGAGCGCCAGCTGCTACGGGGGGAGTGCGGTCAGCGGATATCGCTTAGCACCGTCTGCCGCCCACCATTGAGTTGTCGCAAGTGCGCCTGCAGGTGCAGGCACCAGATCTGCGGGTCGTCAGCCAGCTCGTACCCGTGCAGGGTCAGGCTTTCAACAATCGAATCGAGGATGGTTTGTGCCACGAAAGGTCCGTGGAACGGGCCTTGGGACTTGATGGTGGAGGGTTGTTCGCCGGTCATTCCGGCGGCAAACAACAAGGTCCACATCCCGGTATCCCCCGCGAGAGGGCGAATGGAACATTCGATACGGGTGACCAGGCCCAGGCACTGGCGGGTGAGGCAGAGGTTGCGCGACATGGCGGCGACCCTCGGTAGATCCGGTATTCAGCCTCGCAGGGCAAGACTGTTTCTATCCAGCGACTCCTGTGGCTATCCCTTGAGCTGAGAATAGAAGAAACCCGGTACAAACCAAGGCTGGGGGACCAACGGATGACTGCCGTCACGACGGCGTCAAAAATATGCCGAAGGGACCTGGAACCAGGCCCCTTCGGCATTGATTACACCGGCTTGGTCTCAGCCAGTGCTTCCTGCGCCAACTCCTTCTCGGCTTCCTTCAGGTCATCTTCACTGATCATCTCGGCGATCGCCCGCAGACGCTCCACCACCCGCGCATTGACGCTGCCTTCGGGGAATTGCCCCTCCTCGTCGGGCGAACCCGCAGGCTCACCCACCAGCAGGCTCAAGGCCTCGTCGGCCTGACGCACGGCATAGACGTGGAATTGCCCCTGCCGCACGGCCTGCAACACCTTCTCATCGAGCATCAGTGTCGCGACGTTGGCCTGGGGAATGATCGCCCCCCTGCTCGCCGGTCAGCCCGCGGGCCTCGCAAAGACGGAAGAAACCTTCGATCTTCTCGTTGACCCCGCCGACCGCCTGCACCTCACCAAACTGGTTGATCGAGCCGGTGATGGCAAAGCACTGCTTGAGCGGCGTCTTCGACAGGGCCGAGATCAAGGTGCAGGCTTCGCCCAGGGACGCGCTGTCGCCGTCGACATAGCCGTAGGACTGCTCCAGGGCGATACTCGCCGAGATCGCCAACGGGAATTCCTGGGCATAACGGCTGCCCAGGTAACCGGTGAGGATCATCACGCCCTTGGAGTGAATCGGCTGGCCGAGGTTAACTTCACGCTCGATATCGACGATGCCGCTGCCGCCCGGGTACACCGTGGCAGAAATCCGCGCCGGCACACCAAACGCCGAGTCCCCCACCTCCAGCACCGTCAGCCCGTTGCACTTGCCCACCGCCGCGCCGGCGGTGTCGATCAGGATCACCCCGGCGAGCATGTCGTCGAGAATCCGCGCCGACACCCGCCCGGTGCGCGTGGCCTTGGCCTTGAGTGCGCGCTCGATGTGCCCGGAGTCGGTGCGCTCATCACCGGCCAGGTGACGAATGAAGTCCGCCTCGCTGACGAGCTGGAACAAGTCACCGATACGCGCCGACAAGCGGCCCTGGTTCTCCGCCAACCGCGCGCTGTAGGTCGCCAGCCGCGCCACCGCATCGGAGGTCAACGGCGCCATGCCTTCTTCCGAGGTGCGGGTTTTCAGCAACTGGGCGAACTGCTCCAGGCTTTCATCCACCATCGGGATGTCTTCGTCAAAATCCACCAGTACCCGGAACATCTCCTGGAAGTCCGGATCCGCGTCCTGCAACGCGTAGTACAACTGGCGGGAGCCGATGATGATCACCTTGAGCTGCAACGGGATCACTTGCGGGTTGAGGGTCACCGTGGCCAGGCGGCCCAGTTCGCCCAGCGGTGATTCCATCTTCAGCTTGCGCGATTGCAAGGCACGCTTGAGGGCGTCCCATACAAACGGCTCGCTGAGCATCTTCTCGGCTTCAAGGATCAGGAAACCACCGTTGGCACGGTGCAGCGCACCCGGACGCAATTGGCGATAGGTGGTGTAGAGCGCGCCCTGGTCGGTGCTGTATTCAATACGGCCGAACAGGTTGTCGTAGGTCGGATGCGGCTCGAAGACCACCGGCGCGCCACCGTTGATCGGATGCCCCACCACCAGGCTCGGGCAGTACTGTTCTTCCAGCAACTTGCGGGCCTGGGCGTCGGTTTTCGCGTCGTCCACCAACTGCTCGACCACGGTTTTCAGCAGGTAGACCTGCATCGCCTGCAAGTAGCCGCAGACGGCCGCGTTCTCCGCATATTTTTCGGACAACGGCGCCAGCAGTGGCTGCAAGGCCAGCGTGATGGTTTCTTCGTTGAACTGGCGCATCTGGTTATTGGACTCGCGCTTCCACTGGGGCAGGCTGGCGAGTTCTTCGTTGAGGCGTTCTTCCAGTTCGGAAATATCGGTGTGGAAACGCTCGCGGTCGGCTTCGGGCAACTGCGAGAACTCGGCCTCGTCCAGGGCCTTGCCGTCGAGCATCGGGGTAAACGCAATGTTGGTGCTGTCACGGTACAGCGCCACGTCTTTTTCCAGGGCCAGGCGCTCGATGACGTCCAGGGCACGGTCGTAACGCTGGTTGAAGGCACGGTCGATGGCGCTTTTGCGCTGTTGATACGTCGGGTGTTCAAACACCGCCGGGAAGGTCGCGACCAGGTTGTCGATCAGGCCGTTGATATCGGAGATGAACGCGGCAGCACCGCCCGCAGGCAGTTCCAGCGCGCGGGGTTCGCGAGGCTCATCGAAATTATTGACGTAGACCCAGTCGGCCGGGGTCTGCAGGCGCTTGCCTTCGGCCTTGAGGTAGCGTTTGACGAACGAAAAGCGCCCGGTACCGGGCTCGCCCATCACAAATACGTTGTAACCGGGGCGTGGCATGGCCACACCAAACTGCAAGGCTTCGACCGCACGTTCCTGGCCAAGCACACCGCGAAAGGGCTCCAAATCATTGGTGGTCGAGAAGCTGAACTGTTCAGCGGAAAAAGGACGGGTCAGCGCTTCGGGCGCTAGACGCAAGCTGGCAGCAACAGGATCAGGCATCGGGCTTCCTTACATCAGGCGGGGCAGATGACGGCATTCTGGCGCCGGGTTGGGCCGGCTGGCAAGGACGGCTTGGGGAAAGCATAGCCCCGTGTTCGGGGCTGTAAAAAAACCGAGTGTTTCCGGCTTGTTTCATAAAAAGTCACGGAACCCTTGGATCATGCCTAAACTCCAACCTGCTGCGGGTTGGACTAATAACCGACCCCTAGGGTGCTGTCAGGCACCTGAACCCTTGTCCATTGGTTTGCACACAAAGAGAACAAAGCTATGAAACGGATCCTTCTCGGTACTCTCTTCACCGTCGTCTCCCTCAATGCAATGGCAGAAGCGCCAGGTGGCCCGAACTGCGGTTGGGGCAACATGTTGTTCGAAGGCCAACGCGGCACTCCGGCTCACTTCCTGGCCTCCACCACCAACGGTACCTCGGGTAACGCCACGTTCGGCATGACCTCGGGCACCAACGGCTGCAGCACCAACAGCGCACTGACCTACGGTGGCAAATCGTGGATTGCCATGAATGGCATGATGAACGAGCTGTCCGAAGACATGGCCAAGGGTAACGGCGAAGCGCTGACTACCTACGCTGTAGTACTGGGCGTTGCTCCTGAAGACCGCGAGCACTTTGCCGCTGTGACTCACGAGCACTTCCAGCAAATCTTCAGCAAGGCTGACGTAACCGCTGATGACGTGCACAACAACACCCTGGCTGTACTGAAAAGCGACACCCGTCTGGCGAAATACGCTACCCAGGCTTAAGCTCGACCCGCCCGTGCCTTTCGAGGCACGGGTTTTTATTATTTTTGGACCTGCCTCCCCTTTGGGTCTTTTTATCTCGACTTAAGTTGCCCACATGCTCAAACGCCTTGCCTACCTGGCACTCTTCGCCTGCGCCCCGCTGTATGCGGCGCCGCACCTTGATGATCAACGTTTGCAGCAACTGGCCAACGACCCGTTCTGGCTTTCGCTGGGGCACTACGAATCCGGCAAGTTCAAAGGCTGGCGCAGCTATGTCAGCGACAAGAAATTCTTCCTCGCTCCCGATGGCGCCCACCATCCGGACCAGGAGCTGAAGGCCACTGTCGAGGCGCTGTATGCCCCGGCCAGCCTCGGCGAAAAGCACGCCCAATGCGTTTACCCGGCACGTACACGCTGGCTCAAGGACCAGTTGCACCTGACGGACTTGCCGACGCTGGACTGCAAGGAGTTCAAGCAATGGTTCAAGGACGTCGCCCCCCACAGCGCGGTGATGATCTTCCCGGCGGCCTACCTCAACAGCCCGTCATCAATGTTCGGCCATACCCTGCTGCGCATCGACCAGGCTGACGTGCAGAGCAACAACACCGCCCTGCTCAGCTACGCGATCAACTTTGGCGCCTATATCGAAGGCTCGGACAACAGCATCCTCTACGCCTGGAAGGGCCTGATGGGCGGCTACCCGGGCCTGTTCGCGCTGGTGCCCTACCAGGAAAAACTCTCGGAATACCGTAGCCTGGAGAACCGCGACCTGTGGGAATACCGCCTGAACCTGACCCAGGTCGAGACCGAGCGCATGGTCGAGCACGTGTGGGAACTCAAGCAGATCCAGTTCGACTACTTCTTCTTCGACGAAAACTGCTCCTATCGCCTGCTGGAACTGCTGCAAGTGGCCCGCCCAAGCCTGCGGTTGACCGAACAATTCCCGCTGACCGCGATCCCTACCGACACGGTAAAAGCCGTGAAAGAAGCCGGCCTGGTGGAGAAAATCGATTACCGCCCTTCCCGTGAACGGGAGCTGCTGGAACGCGCCAAGCCGCTGGACAGCGACGAGCAGCAATGGGTGCTGAAGATCAGCGACGACCAGAAACAACTGCAGGACCCGGCGTTCAAGGCTATCGCCAAAGACCGCCAGGCCCTGATCATCGACGCCGCCTACCGCCTTGGCCGCTACCGCGCCAACGGCCTGGAGCGCGACACCGAACGCTCCCAGCGCAGCTTCGAACTGCTGCGGGCGATCAACCAGAACCCGGCGCCGGACCTGAAGATCGAACGCCCCGGCCTGCCCGAAGACGGCCACGAATCCCGCACCTGGCAAGCCGGCATCGGCACCCGGGGCGACAAGGCCTTCGGCGAATACGGCCTGCGCATGGCCTACCACGACCTGAACGACAACGCCGAAGGCTTTCCCTTGGGCGCGCAGATTGAAATCCTGCAAATGAAACTGCGCCAGTACGAAGGCAACCACTGGCAATTGCAGCAACTGGATCTGGCAACCATCCGCTCACTGACCCCACGCAACGAGCTGCTGCAACCGTGGTCGTGGCAAGTCACCGGCGGCCTGGAGCGCGTACCGGGCAAGCATGACGACGAGACACTCGTCAGCCACGTCAACGGTGGCGCGGGCGGCACCTGGCAACTGCGCGACGACGTGCTTGGCTTCGCCCTCGGCACCGTGCGTGTGGAGCACAACAGCGACTTCGGTGAAGCCATCTCCCCGGCTGCCGGGTTCAATACAGGTGTGTTGTGGCGCAACCCGCTGGGCAACCTGAGCCTGGAAGCCAAGGGTGACTTCTTCACCAATGGCGAGGTGCGGCGCAGTATCAGCCTGAATCAACAGTGGGAATTGTCGCGCAACCTGGGGCTGAGACTGAGTGCGCAGCGGGAATACAGCCACCTCGCGACACCGGTGAACGAAGTGATGCTGGAAGTGAAGTGGTATCACTATTAATCCCTGAGCCGTAGATCGTTCCCACGCTCCGCGTGGGAATGCATCCTGTGACGCTCTGCGTCACGACCTTTAAAAGCGGACGCAGAGCGTCCAGAGCGGCATTCCCACGCAGAGCGTGGGAACGATCTCTAATTAGTCCATAAGGAGCTTGCTCCCGCTGGGCTGCGCAGCAGCCCCAAAACCAGACACCTCACCCTCTCTGGAATATCTCAATACCCTGAACAGGGGCCGCTTCGCGCCCCAGCGGGAGCAAGCTCCCTCGCCACAGGGGGCGCGTGATCGCCCGAAGCCGCAGCGTCACACGGTTTTCTCACATCCGTTTCACATACCCCGAACGAATCCACTCCTACACTTCCCCCATCAGCCGTTCAACGGCCAGGGAGCAAGCGATGTGGCGGTACGCTGGAGTGCTGGGCCTGTTGGCCCTGCTGTCGGGTTGCCAATCAACCCATGAGGATTTGCTGGCCAAGGGTTATCCACCCGCCTTCGCCGATGGCTATGACGACGGTTGCAGCAGCGGCCGCCAGGCTGCCGGGGTGATCACCGGGGAATTTCGCAAGAACGTCCCGCGCTACCTGAAAGACCGCACCTACGCCGAAGGCTGGGATGATGGCTTTCGCCAATGCAAGGCCATGCGCGAGAACGAAGACCTGAACGACTACAAGAATCGCCACTGGGACGACCGCGAACGCGCCTGGCAACAGGAAAAAGACCGCGACGCTGCCAGGGCCTTTCGCTCGCAATAGGTCGCTTCCAGACATCCAGCGAAACTTAACCCCTGCGACCATGGCCCAAACTCCATAGCAGGAGAACGTCATGAGTCGAGCTTTCGTCAACGAAGACAGCGCCGCTGCCCAGGCCAGCCAACCGGTGGAACGCCAGGTCAGCGCGCAACCCAATCACCTCACTGCCCGCGGACTTGCACAATTGCAGGCCAGGGTCGCGCAGTTGCAGCATGAGCACAGCGAAGAATCCGCCAAGGGCGAGCAGGCCGATAAACAGCGCCAGGCCGACCTTGAGCGGGATTTGCGTTACTTCAACCAGCGCCTGCAAAGCGCACAGGTGGTGGCGCCGGCAACCTCCACCGACAAGGTGCAAATCGGCAGCTGGGTGACCTTTGCCAACGAACAGGACGAAGAGCAGCGCATTCAGTTAGTGGGCGAAGACCAGGCCGACGCCACGGTGGGCCTGATCAACTGGGGTTCCCCACTGGGCCGCGCTCTGCTGGGTGCACAGGTGGGCGACGAGGTGCTGTGGAGGCGCCCCGTCGGTGATCAGTTGATCGAAATCCTGCGCATCGACCCCGAGGGTTAAACGATGCCCTGGGCCAGCATTGCATCCGCAACCTTCACGAAGCCTGCAATGTTGGCGCCCTTCACGTAGTTGACCCGGCCGTTCTCTTCGCCGTAGTGCACGCACGCATGGTGGATCGACTGCATGATGTTGTGCAGCTTGCTGTCCACTTCACCGGCGGTCCACAGCAGGCGCATGGCGTTCTGCGACATCTCCAGCCCGCTCACCGCCACCCCGCCGGCATTGGACGCCTTGCCTGGCGCGAACAGGATGCCGGCCTCGATAAAGATATCCACCGCCTCCAGGGTGGTCGGCATGTTGGCGCCTTCGGCCACGCAGACGCAGCCATTGCGCAACAGGGTGCGCGCCGCTTCGGCGTCCAGTTCATTCTGGGTGGCGCAGGGCAACGCGATGTCGCAGGCCAGTTCCCAGGGTGCTTTGCCGGCGCGGAATTCCAGGCCGAAACGCGGTGCCAGCTCGCTGATGCGCCCGCGCTGTACGTTTTTCAGTTCAAGCAGTGCCGACCATTGTTCTTCGGTCAAACCGCTTTCGCAGTACAGAGTGCCTTCGGAGTCGGACAAGGAAATCACCTTGCCGCCCAGGTCCATGACCTTGCGCGCCGCGTACTGGGCGACGTTGCCGGAGCCGGAGATGGCCACGCGCTTGCCTTCGACCCGCTCGCCGTTGCGCTTGAGCATTTCTTCAGCGAAGTACACGCAGCCAAAACCGGTGGCCTCCGGGCGAATCAGGCTGCCGCCGTAGCTCATGCCCTTGCCGGTCAGCACCGAGGTGAACTGGTTGCTCAGGCGCTTGTACTGGCCGAACAGGAA
This sequence comes from Pseudomonas sp. W2I6, assembly GCF_030815935.1. Taxonomy (NCBI): domain Bacteria; kingdom Pseudomonadati; phylum Pseudomonadota; class Gammaproteobacteria; order Pseudomonadales; family Pseudomonadaceae; genus Pseudomonas; species Pseudomonas sp. W2I6. The sequence goes on from NZ_JAUSXJ010000001.1 coordinate 5,397,020, forward strand.
GCCGATCTCCCGGGCGCCCACGCCAATATCACCGGCGGGCACGTCCACGTCCGAGCCGATATGGCGATACAGCTCGCTCATGAACGCCTGGCAGAAACGCATCACCTCGGCGTCGCTCTTGCCCTTGGGATCGAAGTCCGAGCCGCCCTTGCCGCCGCCCATGGGCAGCGAGGTCAGGGAGTTCTTGAAGGTTTGTTCGAAGGCGAGAAATTTCAGCACGCCCAGGTTCACCGACGGGTGGAAGCGCAGGCCACCTTTATAAGGTCCGATGGCGCTGTTCATCTGGATCCGGAACCCGCGGTTGACCCGTACTTTGCCCTGGTCATCTTCCCACGACACCCGGAACACAATCGCACGCTCCGGCTCGCAGATGCGCTCCAGGATGCCCGAGTTCAGGTAGTGGGGATTGGCTTCAAGAAACGGCCACAAACTGCGCAGGACTTCTTCCACGGCCTGGTGGAATTCCGGCTGGTCGGGGTCGCGTTTCTTGAGGCGGGCAAGGAAGGATTCAACGGATTCGATCATGAAAAGTCTCGGCAAATTTATTGTCATTAAAGGAGATTTGTCCCGGACTTTATCAATTCATGTCGCACCGCGACAGGGCAAAATGTCGCTTTTGTGAATTTAAATGGTGCATTAGATATAAATACAGGCGTTTTTTGCACCTTAATGAGGATTTCAATCCAGGCCTTGCACCAACAGTTAATCCGCTATCGCAGGCAAGCCAGCTCCTACATTTGATCCAGTGCATCCATGACAATGCGGTCAACTGTGGGAGCTGGCTTGCCTGCGATGCAGACGACGCGGTCCACCTGAAAACACGCAAAAAAAAGCGGAACCCGAAGGCTCCGCTTGTTCAAACCACCAACCCGGATCAGGCCAGCTTCTTGTGCCGTACACGATGCGGCTGGGCAGCAGCTTCGCCGAGGCGTTTCTTGCGATCGGCTTCGTATTCGGTGTAGTTGCCTTCGAAGAACACCGCCTGGGAGTCGTCTTCGTACGCCAGGATGTGAGTGGCCACGCGGTCAAGGAACCACCGATCGTGAGAGATCACAATGGCGGCGCCCGGGAAGTCCAGCAGGGCTTCTTCCAGGGAACGCAGGGTTTCAACGTCGAGGTCGTTTGACGGTTCGTCGAGCAGCAATACGTTGCCGCCTTCTTTCAGGGTCAGGGCCAGGTGCAAGCGACCGCGCTCACCACCGGACAGATCCTTGACGAACTTCTGCTGGTCGCCGCCCTTGAAGTTGAAGCGACCCACGTAGGTGCGCGACGGGATTTCGTAGTTGCCGATACGGATCTGGTCGGAACCGTCGGAAATCTGCTGGAACACCGTCTTGCTGCCGTCGAGGTCGTCGCGGCTCTGGTCAACGCAAGCCAGTTGCACGGTTTCGCCGACTTCGATGGTGCCCGAGTCCGGTTGTTCCTTGCCCATCAGCATGCGGAACAGTGTGGATTTACCCGCACCGTTACCGCCGATCACGCCAACGATGGCGCCTTTTGGCATGGAGAACGACAGGTTGTCGATCAACACGCGGTCGCCGTAGCCCTTGCAGACGTTCTTGAACTCGATGACCTTGTCACCCAGGCGCGGACCGGCCGGGATGTAGATTTCGTTGGTCTCGGAACGCTTCTGGAATTCCTGGGACTGCATCTCTTCGAAACGCGCCAGACGGGCCTTGGATTTCGACTGACGCGCCTTGGCGCCTTTACGCACCCATTCCAGCTCGTCCTTCATGGCCTTTTCATGGGCCGACTGTTGCTTGGATTCGGCGGCCAGACGGTCGGACTTGGCTTCCAGCCAACCGGAGTAGTTGCCCTCGTAAGGGATACCGGCGCCACGGTCGAGCTCAAGGATCCAGCCAGCAACGTTGTCCAGGAAGTACCGGTCGTGCGTGATCGCAACCACGGTGCCCGGGAAGTCGTGCAGGAAATGCTCCAGCCAGGCGACGGAATCGGCGTCCAGGTGGTTGGTCGGTTCGTCGAGCAGCAGCATGTCGGGGGCCGACAGCAGCAGGCGGCACAGGGCCACACGACGCTTTTCACCACCGGACAGGTGTTCAACCTTGGCGTCCCACGCCGGCAGGCGCAGCGCGTCGGCGGCGACTTCCAGCTGGCGGTCCAGGTTGTGACCGTCGGCGGCTTGCAGGATGGCTTCGAGCTTGGCCTGTTCTGCCGCCAGTTTGTCGAAGTCGGCGTCTTCTTCAGCGTAGGCCGCGTAGACCTCGTCCAGGCGGGCCTGGGCGTTCTTGATCACGCTGACCGCTTCCTCGACCACTTCACGCACGGTCTTGGTCGGGTCCAGGATAGGTTCCTGTGGCAGGTAGCCGATGTTCAGGTCGGGCATCGGGCGGGCTTCGCCGTCGAACTCGGTGTCGACGCCGGCCATGATTTTCAACAGGGTGGATTTACCCGAACCGTTGAGGCCGAGCACGCCGATCTTGGCGCCCGGGAAGAAGGACAGAGAAATGTTTTTCAGGATTTCCCGCTTCGGCGGAACAACTTTTCCCAGCCGATGCATGGTGAAGACGTATTGAGCCATGGTGAACCTAGCGTCAGTGACTGATGAATTAAGCGGGCGAAACCCGTGCCAGGCCATGCGCCGCGCGGGCCGTTGATGTCTATCAATGCCTGCGTGCGGTAGATGCCTGATTGTCTGGGGCTGGAACGCCCTCGCGTAACCGGCAAAGCTACCTGAATGCGGGTGGGCAGTCCAGCCAGGCGGGGCTGGCACTTTGCCACAACACAAGGCATGCTAGCCGCCCTCCGGGCGTCCGGCTTATAGTGCACGTCGCGCGCCAGTCCAGCCAAACCGCAGGATCACAGTTTGTCCAACGTAACGCCGCCAACTCCCCTGCGCGCCGCTCATATAGCGCCGGGAGCGCCCCTGCACGGAACCCTGAAGGGCGCATTGGCGACGCTGGTCCTGTTGCTGCTCGCGTTATTGTTCTGGCAACTGCTGGACCAGTTGCAGCAAAACCAGAAAAACCAGCAGCAATACACCATCGACTACAGCGCCGACCTGGCCGAACAGATCAGCCTGAACATGGCCCTCAGTGCGCAGATCGCGCTGAACCTGCTGCCGATCGTCGAACCGCCGCGGGACGCCGAACAGCAACAAATCCTGATGCGCACCTTGCAACGCTCCTTGCCGGAGTTGCGCAGCGTCGCCCTGCTCGCCCCCAGCGGCGCGATGATCAGTGACAGCGCCAGCGACAGCCAGGACAGCGCCTGGCTCGAAGAACTGGTCAAGCGCAGCCACGCCCAGTCCTATTACCTGAGCAACAACAACGACGGCACCGTCATCTACCTGCTGCTGCACCAGCCCAGCGGCGGCACCAAGATGTACTGGGCCTTGCGCCTGGCCCCCAATTACCTGGCCAACCTGACCCGCCAGGATGGCCAGGGCCAGCGCCCGATGTGGGTCATCGAAAACCGCCTGAACCACCGGGTGGTCAGCCGTGACAGCGGGATGCCGGCCCAATGGGCCACCGCGTTGACCCCGGACGAATTGAACAAAAGTGTACTGGTCACGCCCCTGAGCAAGAGCGACTGGCAACTGCGCGGCCTGTTCGACCGCGCCGCCGTGCTGGAGCAACTGCTGCCGGCCTTTATCGGCAAATGCCTGCTGGGCCTGGCCTTCTCGCTGATCCCGGTGATCGTGCTGCTGAACATGCGCCGCCGCCAGCGCCAGGTGCACGAGGGCCGCCGGCGCTACCAGGATATTTTCGAAGGCACCGGCGTGGCCCTGTGCGTGCTCGACCTGTCGGGCCTGCGTGCGTTCTTCGATAGATCCCGACTGCAAACCCGCGAGCAGTTGCAACAGTTGCTGCAAGACAACCCGGAACAGCGCCAGCAACTGCTCAAGGAACTGCGCATCACCGAGGTCAACCAGGTGGCGGTGCGCCTGCTGAATGTCGCTTCTTGCGAGCAGGCCTGGGAGCGCCTGATCGACGCCTGTCCGTCGAGCCCGACCGCCATCGGCAACCAGGTGATCGACGCGGTGCTGACCCAGCAGAAGCAGCTTGAACTGGAAATCCAGCTCAGCGATATCGAAGGCAACGACCAATACCTGTGGCTGGTGATGCGCCTGCCGGAACAACAGGACGACTTCAAGGCCGTGATCCTGAGCATCAGCGACATCACCAGCCGCAAGCTGATCGAGTTGTCACTGGTGGAGCGCGAGAGTTTCTGGTCGGACGTGGTGCGCACCGTGCCCGATCACCTGTATGTGCAGGACGTGATCAGCCAGCGGATGATTTTCAGCAACCACCACCTGGGCCACACCCTGGGCTACAACAAGCCCGAGCTGCAGCAGATGGGCGAGTACTTCTGGGAGATCCTGCTGCACCCCGAAGACGCCGAGCGCTACCACGACCTGCGCCTGCAACAGCGCCAGGCCGGCTACCTGAGCCAGTTGCAGTGCCAGTTGCGCTTTCGCCACCGCAACAACCAATGGCGGCGCTTCGACATCCGCGAACAGGCCCTGGCCCGTGACAAGACTGACCAAGTGACGCGCATCATCGGCGTCGCCAAGGACATCACCGACCAGATCGAAGCCAGTGAATCCCTGCGTGACAGCGAACAGCGCTACCGCATGCTGGCGGAAAGCATCAGCGACGTAATCTTCTCCACCGACAGCAAGCTGGCCCTCAACTACGTCAGCCCTTCGGTGAACGCGGTGCTGGGCTATGACGTCGACTGGATCTTCGAAAACGGCTGGCAATCGACCATCGCCAACCCGCAGCAACTGACCGGTATCTACTCCCTGGTGGAGCAAGTCAGCCGCGCCCTGGACCAACCCGAATCCCTCGCGGCCTTGCGCAACGACGTGCAGACCCAACTGTTCCTGTTCGACTGCCTGCGGGCCGACGGGCGCAAGATCCCCATCGAACTGCGCCTGGTGCTGGTGTGGGACGAACACGGCGCGTTCGAGGGCATCCTTGGCGTGGGTCGCGATATCAGCCAGCAGCGCCGTGCGGAAAAAGACCTGCGCATGGCGGCCACGGTATTCGAACACTCCACCTCGGCGATCCTGATCACCGACCCGGCCGGCTACATCGTGCAGGCCAACGAGGCGTTCAGCCGGGTCAGCGGTTATGCGGTGGCGGACGTGCTCGACCAGTTGCCGAACATGCTCACCGTCGACGAACAGCAGGAAGCCCACCTGCGCTACGTGCTCAAGCAATTGCACCAGCACAGCACCTGGGAAGGCGAAGTGTGGCTCAAGCGCCGCAACGGCGAGCATTACCCGGCCTGGGTCGGAATTACTGCCGTGTTCGATGACGAAGGCGACCTGGCCAGCTACGTGTGCTTCTTCAGTGACATCAGCGAACGCAAGGCCAGCGAGCAGCGCATCCACCGCCTGGCCTACTACGACGCCCTGACCCACCTGCCCAACCGCACGCTGTTCCAGGACCGCCTGCACACCGCGCTGCAATCGGCGGAACGGCAGAAGTCGTGGGTGGTGTTGATGTTCCTTGACCTCGACCGCTTCAAGCCGATCAACGACTCCCTGGGCCACGCCGCCGGCGACCGCATGCTCAAGGAAATGGCCACCCGCCTGCTGGGCTGCGTCGCCGAAGACGACACCGTGGCACGCATGGGCGGCGACGAGTTCACCTTGCTGCTGCAACCGCGGGTCAACCGTGAGATGGCGCTGAACCGGGCGATTCACGTGGCCGAGCAGATTCTGGCCAGCCTGGTGAAGCCGTTTGTGCTGGAGGGCCGCGAGTTCTTCGTCACCGCCAGTATCGGCATCGCCCTGAGCCCGCAGGACGGCAACGAACTCAGCCAGTTGATGAAAAACGCCGACACGGCGATGTACCACGCCAAGGAGCGGGGCAAGAACAACTTCCAGTTCTACCAGGCCGACATGAACGCCAGCGCACTGGAACGCCTGGAGCTGGAAAGCGACCTGCGCCACGCCCTGGAACAGAACGAATTCGTGCTGTATTACCAGCCGCAGTTCAGCGGCGACGGCAAACGTTTGACCGGCGCCGAAGCCCTGCTGCGCTGGCGCCATCCGCGTCGCGGGCTGGTGCCGCCGGGGGACTTCATCCCGGTGCTGGAGGAGTTGGGGCTGGTGGTGGACGTGGGTGACTGGGTGATCAGCGAAGCCTGCCGCCAACTCAAGACCTGGCACCAGAACAAGGTGCGGGTACCCAAGGTCTCGGTCAACATTTCGGCCCGGCAGTTCTCCGACGGGCAACTGGGCGAGCGCATCGCCACCATCCTCAAGGACACCGGCCTGCCGCCGGCGTGCCTGGAGCTGGAGCTGACCGAAAGTATCCTGATGCGCGAGGTCAACGAAGCGATGCAGATCCTCGCCAGCCTGAAAAACCTCGGCCTGAGCATCGCGGTAGATGACTTCGGCACCGGTTATTCATCGCTGAACTACCTCAAGCAGTTCCCCATCGACGTGCTGAAGATCGACCGTACCTTTGTCGACGGCCTGCCGTCGGGTGAGCAGGATGCGCAGATTGCCCGGGCGATTATCGCCATGGCCCACAGCCTGAACCTGGCGGTGATCGCCGAGGGTGTGGAAACCCATGAGCAGCTGGACTTCCTGCGGGAGCACGGTTGCGATGAGGTGCAGGGCTACCTGTTCGGGCGACCGATGCCGGCGAACCGGTTTGAGGCGCAGTTCAGCAATGATGCGCTGTTCATGTTCGATTGAAATCCTCAGGTGATGCTCATGGCCTCATCGCGAGCAAGCCCGCTCCCACATTCGACCGTATTCCACCTGAAGGAACCCGATTGAATGTGGGAGCGGGCTTGCTCGCGAAGGGGCCCGAACAAACACCACCTATCCCCAGATGAGCCCCGCTTGTCCGCGACATGATGTCCTTTCATATGCCATCTAAAACCCATTGGGTTAGAATGCGCTTCTTTTCTGCCCCCGATCCTTGAGGACCGCCATGTTCAGCCGTGATTTGACTATTGCCAAGTACGACGCCGATCTCTTTGCCGCCATGGAGCAAGAAGCTCAGCGCCAGGAAGAGCACATTGAGCTGATCGCTTCGGAAAACTACACCAGCCCCGCCGTGATGGAGGCTCAAGGTTCGGTTCTGACCAACAAGTACGCCGAAGGCTACCCGGGCAAGCGCTACTACGGCGGTTGCGAGTTCGTCGACATCGTTGAGCAACTGGCCATCGACCGCGCCAAGGAACTGTTCGGCGCCGATTACGCCAACGTCCAGCCACACGCCGGCTCCCAAGCCAACAGCGCCGTGTACCTGGCCCTGCTGCAAGCGGGCGACACCATCCTGGGCATGAGCCTGGCCCACGGCGGTCACCTGACCCACGGCGCCAGCGTTTCCTCCTCCGGCAAGCTGTACAACGCCGTTCAGTACGGCATCGACGGCAACGGCCTGATCGACTACGACGAAGTCGAGCGCCTGGCCGTTGAGCACAAGCCAAAAATGATCGTGGCCGGTTTCTCTGCCTACTCGCAGATCCTGGATTTCCCACGCTTCCGCGAAATCGCTGACAAGGTCGGCGCCTACCTGTTCGTCGACATGGCCCACGTGGCGCGGTCTGGTCGCCGCTGGCGTCTACCCGAACCCGGTGCCGTTCGCTGACGTCGTGACCACCACCACCCACAAGACCCTGCGCGGTCCACGTGGCGGCCTGATCCTGGCTCGCGCCAACGCCGAGATCGAGAAGAAGCTGAACTCCGCGGTATTCCCGGGCGGCCAGGGTGGCCCGCTGGAGCACGTGATCGCCGCCAAAGCGATCTGCTTCAAGGAAGCCCTGCAGCCTGAGTTCAAGACCTACCAGCAGCAAGTGGTGAAAAACGCCAAGGCCATGGCCGGCGTGTTCATCGAGCGCGGTTTTGACGTGGTGTCCGGCGGTACTGAGAACCACCTGTTCCTGCTGTCGCTGATCAAGCAGGACATCTCCGGTAAAGACGCTGACGCCGCTCTGGGCAAAGCCTTCATCACCGTGAACAAGAACTCGGTACCGAACGACCCACGTTCGCCGTTCGTCACCTCCGGCCTGCGCTTCGGCACCCCGGCTGTGACCACTCGTGGCTTCAAGGAAGCAGAGTGCAAGGAACTGGCTGGCTGGATCTGCGACATCCTGGCTGACCTGAACAACGAAGCAGTGATTGATTCTGTTCGTGAGAAGGTCAAGGCCATCTGCAAGAAGCTGCCGGTATACGGCGCTTGATTGCAGTTGCTTGAATGAAAAGCCCGGCTCTTGAGCCGGGCTTTTTTATGCCTGAAAACGCTGCTTTCTCAATTTGAAATGACATCAAATGTGGGAGCGGGCTTGCTCGCGAAAGCGCTGTGTCAGTTGATGCATGGGCTGACTGATACACCGCTTTCGCGAGCAAGCCCGCTCCCACATTTTGACTGCGTTTCAAGTCAGGATTGGTAAACCCGCGCAAAGCCTTCGCGAATCTTCTCTTCCGGCAACTCGTCAGCAATAAACACAATCACACTTTCCCGCGTCTCGCCTTCGGCCCATTCGGTATCCCAGTCGAACCCGTAGAGCTTCAGCACGCCCTGGAACACCATGCGCCGGTCTTCCCCGGCAATGTTCAGCACGCCTTTGTAGCGCAGCAATTGCTTGCCGTGGTCTTCCAGCAGCTCGTTCATGAACTCGCTGAGTTTGTCGATATCCAGCGGCTGGTCAGTGCGCAGCACCAGGCTGGAAATACGGTCGATGGACGGCGCCTGGCTCACCGGGCGCAGGCTCATGCCGGCGTTGAGGTTGAAGCCGCGCACATCCAGCAGTTCGGCGAGGTCGATCTTGCCGTGTTCCACCACACGAATCGGCGCCCGGCGGTTGATACGAGTCAGGCGCTCGCTGAGGGCGTCGAAGGTGGCATCGTCCACCAGGTCGCGCTTGCTCACCAGCAGGCGGTCGGCAAACCCGATCTGCGCCTGGGCGATGGTCTGGGTCAGGTGGTGCTCGGCGTGGGCCGCGTCCACCAGGGTGATGATGCCGTCGAGGATGTAGCGCTCGCGCAGTTCTTCATCGATGAAAAAGGTCTGGGCCACGGGGGCCGGGTCGGCCAGGCCGGTGCACTCGATCACCAGGCGGTCGAAGGCGATCTCGCCGCTGTCCAGGCGCTCCAGCAACAGGTACAGGGCCTTGGTCAGGTCAGTGTGGATGGTGCAACACACACAGCCATTGGACAGGGTCATGACTTGCACCGGCTCGCTGCCCAGCAGTTGGGTGTCGATACCGGCGTCGCTGAATTCATTCTCGATCACGGCGATTTTCAAGCCGTGCTCGGCCTTGAGCAGGTGACGCAACAAGGTGGTCTTGCCAGCGCCGAGGAAGCCGCTGAGGACGGTGACGGGAATGGGAGAGGACAAAGAATTCTCCTTGAAGAAACACAAAACAAATGTGGGAGCGGGCTTGCTCGCGAAGGCGGCGTGTCAGTCAGCACAGGCATCACTGAAAGACCGCCTTCGCGAGCAAGCCCGCTCCCACAAGGTATCACCGCAGCCCGAACTACCGGGCTAGCAGCACTTGGGCCCACCCTTGCCGCCGTAACGGGCTTCCTGGCGTTCCCGGAAGAACGCCTTGTAGTCCATCATCGGTTTGTCCGGGTGTTTGGTTTGCATATGCTCGACGTAGGTGTCGTAGTCGGGCATGCCGACCATCAGGCGCGCGGCCTGACCGAGGTATTTACCGAGGCGACTGATGTCATTGAACATGATTGCAATCCTCTATCACGCGTCCGGGATGGCCTGGTATGGCGCTTCTTTATCCGTACGTTCCTTTTTGCCCCAGGCAGCAATGCCGACCTTGAGCGCATAGAACAGGATGCTGAAGACCACGAACAGGAACAGCGCCGTCAGCGTTGCGTTGGTGTAGGCGTTCCAGATCACATGTTGCATCTGGTCGATGCTCTTGGCCGGTGCGAGGATCTGGCCGCCGGCCAGGGCATCGCTGTATTTCTTGGCCAGCGACAGGAAGCCGATCGCCGGGTTGGCGTCGAACAACTTGATGAAGCCTGCGGTCACGGTGCAGATCAGCAGCCATACGGCTGGCAGCATGGTCACCCAGATGTAGCGCTGGCGTTTCATTTTGATCAGCACAACCGTGGCGAGCATCAGCGCGATACCGGCCAGCATCTGGTTGGAGATACCGAACAGCGGCCACAAGGTGTTGATGCCGCCCAGTGGGTCGATCACGCCCTGGTACAGCAGGTAACCCCACATCGCCACACAACCTGCGGTAGCGATCAGGTTGGCCGTCCAGGACTCGGTACGCTTGAGCGCCGGCACGAAGGAGCCGAGCAAATCCTGCAGCATGAAGCGACCGGCACGGGTACCGGCGTCGACCGCAGTCAGGATGAACAGCGCTTCGAACAGGATCGCAAAGTGGTACCAGAACGCCATGGTGTTTTCACCCGGCAGGACGCTGTGCAGGATCTGCGCGATACCCACCGCCAGGGTCGGCGCACCACCGGCACGGGCCAGGATGGTGGACTCACCAATGTCATGGGCCACCGCCTGCAACGCTTCCGGGGTAATTGCAAAACCCCAGCTGCTGACGGTTTGCGCCACAGCCACCACGTCACCGCCGACAATCGCGGCCGGGCTGTTCATGGCGAAGTACACGCCTGGCTCGATCACCGAAGCGGCAACCATCGCCATGATGGCCACGAACGACTCCATCAACATGCCGCCGTAGCCGATGTAACGGGCGTGCCCTTCACTGGCCAGCAACTTGGGCGTGGTGCCCGAGGAGATCAGTGCGTGGAAACCCGAGACCGCGCCACAGGCGATGGTGATGAACAGGAACGGGAACAGGCCGCCCTTCCACACCGGGCCGGTGCCATCGATGAACTGGGTCAGCGCCGGCATTTTCAGGTCGGGCATGGTCACCAGGATGCCAATCGCCAGGGCGATGATGGTGCCGATTTTCAGGAAAGTAGACAGGTAGTCCCGTGGCGCGAGGATCAGCCACACCGGCAACACGGCAGCCACGAAGCCATAACCCACCAGCATCCAGGTGATCTGGATCCCGGTGAAGCTGAAGGCCTTGGCCCACACCGGGTCAGCGGCAATCTGCCCGCCCAGCCAGATCGAACCCAGCAGCAACAGCACGCCGACAATCGAGATTTCACCGATGCGGCCCGGGCGGATGTAGCGCATGTAGATGCCCATGAACATCGCGATCGGGATGGTTGCCATCACCGTGAAGATGCCCCACGGGCTTTCGGCCAGGGCCTTGACCACGATCAGCGCCAGCACCGCGAGGATGATGATCATGATCAGGAAGCAGCCGAACAGCGCGATGGTCCCGGGCACACGGCCCATTTCTTCGCGGACCATGTCCCCCAGGGAACGGCCGTTGCGACGAGTGGACAGGAACAGGACCATGAAGTCCTGCACCGCCCCGGCCAGCACCACGCCGGCGATCAGCCACAACGTGCCGGGCAGGTAGCCCATCTGCGCCGCCAGTACCGGGCCGACCAAAGGCCCTGCGCCGGCGATTGCCGCGAAGTGGTGACCAAAAAGGATGTGTTTGTTGGTCGGCACATAGTCCAGACCGTCGTTGTTCAGCACAGCGGGGGTAGCCCGCAGTGGATCGAGCTGCATCACATGGTTAGCGATGAACAGACTGTAGTAACGGTAAGCAACCAGATAAATGGCCACTGCTGCGACCACGATCCACAAGGCGTTGATCGCCTCGCCGCGGCGCAAGGCCACTACGCCCAGGGCGCACGCTCCTACGATTGCCAGCAGCAGCCAGGGTAGATGGCGTAGCAGGCTATTATTATTTTTCATTTTTATATTCCAGCCAGGGTGGACAGAAAGACAGCCATCCCGAGTTTAGCGCTACTGGCCTCAAAGGCCACCCCCCTACGTTGGTCTAGAGCCTTGCCGGGGCAAAAAAAGCAGAAAAAACCGCCCCATGATGGCGCACGGCTACAATTCCTTTATCCACAGAGGGTTTCACCATGAGCGAACAGCCTTCAGACCGACGCCGTTTCCGACGCATTGCCTTCGATGCCAGGACCGAGCTCACGCAAGACGGCCATGTCTGGCCGGTGCAATTGGTAGATTTGTCGCTCAAGGGCTTGCTGGTGCAACGGCCGCAAGAATGGCACGGCCATCGCTACGAATCGTTCGATGTGGACATTCATCTGGACGCCGAGACCGACGTGAAGATGCAGGTGCGGCTGACCCACGACGATCATGGGCAGCTCGGCTTTGTGTGCGAACACATCGACCTCGACTCCATCAGCCACCTGCGGCGGATAATCGAGCTGAACCTGGGCGATCAGGAAGAGCTGGAGCGGGAATTCGCCGCCTTGCTGGAGATCTGAGCATGTGGGAGCTGGCTTGCCTGCGATGGCGGTGTGTCAGTTTGCATATCAATCAGCTGATACACCGCCATCGCGGGCAAGCCCGGCTCCCACAGGGGGGATGTGTGGCTGGCGACTATTCGAACAGGGCATCCAGCGCCTGCTCCAGGCGCGTTACCCCGATCACTTGCAGCCCCGGTGGCATTTCTTTCGGCGCATTGCCCTTGGGCACGATGGCCCGCTTGAAGCCATGCTTGGCCGCTTCTTTCAAGCGCTCCTGGCCACTGGGCACCGGGCGCACTTCACCCGACAGGCCCACTTCGCCAAACACCAGCAAGTCATGGGGCAACGGCCGGTTGCGCAGGCTGGACATCACCGCCGCCATCAACGCCAGGTCAGACGCGGTTTCCAGCACCTTGACCCCGCCCACCACGTTGAGGAACACGTCCTGGTCATGGGTGGGAATGCCGCCGTGGCGGTGCAATACCGCCAGCAACATCGCCAGCCGGTTCTGGTCCAGGCCCAGGGTGACACGACGCGGGTTGGCCAAGTGGCTGTCGTCCACCAGCGCCTGGACTTCCACCAGCATCGGCCGGGTGCCTTCCCACGTTGCCATCACCACGCTGCCCGGGACTTCTTCCTGGGCACGGGTAAGAAAAATCGCTGACGGGTTGGAGACCTCTTTCAAGCCCCGGTCAGTCATGGCGAACACACCCAGCTCGTTGACTGCGCCAAAACGGTTCTTCACCGCCCGCAACAAACGCAACCGCCCGTCGGACTCGCCTTCGAAATACAGCACGGTGTCGACCATGTGTTCCAGCACTCGTGGGCCGGCCAGCGCGCCTTCTTTCGTCACGTGGCCCACCAGGAAAATCGCCGTACCGCTCTGTTTTGCATAGCGCACCAGCAGCGCGGCACTTTCCCGCACCTGGGACACGCCACCCGGTGCCGATTGCAGTTGTTCGGTAAAAATCGTCTGGATCGAATCGATCACCATCACCTTGGGCTTTTCCAGACGCGCGGTGGCGATGATGCTTTCGATGCAGGTTTCGGTCATCACCCGCAGTTGGTCCTGAGGCAAGCCCAGGCGGCGCGCACGCATGGCCACCTGCTGCTGGGATTCTTCGCCGGTGACATACAACGCCGGCATGCGGCTGGCGATGCTGCACAGGGTTTGCAGCAGGATCGTGGATTTACCGATGCCCGGGTCACCGCCGATCAGTACCACCGAACCATCCACCAGGCCGCCGCCCAGCACCCGGTCCAGTTCACCGGAAGCGGTGGAGAAACGCGGGATTTCTTCGACGCTGACTTCGGCCAGGGTCTTGATCTGGGTTTGTTGCCCGGTCCAGCCGGAACGGCCGCTGGGGGCCACGGCGCCGCCGCTCTCGATCATGGTTTCGGTCAGGGTGTTCCACGCACCGCATTCCGTGCACTGGCCGGCCCACTTGGGAAAGGTCGCGCCGCACTCCGTGCAGCCATACATGCGCTTGGCCTTTGCCATTTGAGAACCTCCAACCGAAAAACCGCGATGATAGCTCAGCGCGGCGCCGGGGTACGGATTTCACCGCTGGCCAAACGTGAAGCGCTGTTACCGATCGGGTCTTCGGCATTCAGATCGGCGCCCTTGGCTTTCAGTTCATCCAGCAGTTCCACGCGCTTGAACAGCCCGGCATACATGGCCGCCGTTTGTCCGGCGCCGTTGCGCTGGTCGGGGTTGCAGTCGGTGGCGAGCAGGCGCTGGGCGATTTTCAGCTCACCCTTGAAGATCGCGCCCATCAAGGCGGTGTTGCCGCGTTTGTCCTGCACGCAGGCATCGGCGCCGGCGGCGAGCAATCGGTCCACGTAGGCACTTTCGCCGTGATAGGCGGCGAGAATCAGCGCCGTGTAGCCTTTTTCATCCTGGGTGTTCAGCGAATAGCCGGATTCGATGAAGGTGTTGAGCATGTCCACGTCGCCACGGCGGGCGGCGTCGAAGTAGTAATCCTGCAGTTGTGCCTTAAGCGCGGCCGAGTCAGCTTGTTCGGCCAATACGCTGAACGACAAACACGCAAGGACAGCGCCTATTAAGATTCGCATGGCAAATTCTCAGTGATGTGCCACCTGTAGGAGCCGGCTTGCCGGCGATGGCGTACTTGTGGGCGCTATCGCCGGCAAGCCAGCTCCTACAGGGAGCGTGGGCGGTTAGTCGGTCAGCTTTTCGGCCAATGCCTTGACGCGGGCCAGGTCGCCCTTGGCCACTTTGGTCACGCCGGTGCCGTACTCCGGATCCGCCTTGTAGAGGAACGACAGGATGATGTGCTTGCTCTCGTCATCGGTGGTGGCCAGGGAGCCGCCGAAGTTGTCGATCAAGTCCTGACGCTCTTTCTTGTTGAACGAACGGTACAGATCGCCGGCCTGCTTGAAGTTCTGCTCACGCTGGATCTTCGCCTGCTGGGTACTGCCCGACACGGCCGACTGGCTGTACCGCGCGGTTTGCGGCTCTTCCCGTGGCAGCAGGCGGCTTGGCTGGTAGTTCACGCCAGTGGTGGTCTTGCCGAAGTTCATCGCGCCATCCTGATTGCCGTTGTTGACGGTCACCCGGGGTGCATTGATCGGCAGTTGCAGGGCGTTTGGCCCCAGGCGGTACATTTGCGTATCGGCATAGGAGAACACCCGGCCTTGCAGCAGGCGGTCTTCCGACGGCTCGATGCCCGGCACCAGGTTGGCCGGCGCCATGGCGACTTGCTCGGTTTCCTGGAAGACGTTGGCCGGGTTGCGGTTCAGCACCATCTGCCCGACTTTGCGCTCCGGTACGTCCGGCCAGATCTTGGTGGCATCCAACGGGTCGAAATCAAACTTGGCCAAGTCTTCCGGTTTCAGCACTTGCACATACAGGTCCCACTTGGGGAAGTCGCCCTTATTGATGTGCGTGACCAAATCATTGGTCATATGGCTGTAGTCACGGCCCTGTACTTCAGTCACTTGTTTAGGATCGAGGTTCTTGATGCCTTGCAGGCTCTTCCAGTGGAACTTGACGTAGTGCACTTCGCCCTTGGCGTTAATCAACTTGTAGGCATGTACACCGTTACCGTCCATTTCCCGGTAACTGGCTGGAGTGCCGGAGTCCGAGTACAACTCGGTCAACGTACGAGTGGACTCCGGAACATGGGAGAAGAAGTCAAAGCGACGGGAATCATCGTCCAGGTTAGTGCGCGGATCGGGTTTAAAGGCGTGAACCATGTCCGGAAACTTGATCGCATCGCGAATAAAGAATGTCGGGAAGTTATTACCGACCAGGTCCCAATTACCTTCGGCGGTGTAGAACTTGGTGGCGAAGCCGCGCGGGTCACGCAGGGTTTCCGGCGAATGGTTGCCGTGAACGACCGCAGAGAAGCGCACAAATACCGGCGTGGCTTCGCCGGCGGCAAACACCTTGGCCTTGGTCAGGTCGCTGAGGTTATCGGTGACGGTGAAAGTACCGTGAGCGCCGGTGCCACGGGCGTGCACAACGCGCTCCGGAATACGCTCGCGATCAAAGCGCTGCAACTTCTGGATCAGTTGCACGTCTTGCAACAGGACCGGGCCATTCGCACCGGCGGTTTGCGAGTTCTGATTGTCACCGACCGCCGCGCCATTATCGCGCGTGAGGTTGGCGGCGTGTACGGACAGCGAAAGAAGACTGGCGCTCACTGCAAACAGCACCTGTCGCGCAGAAATAGGCCCGCGGCTAATAGGGTTTTTCATCGAGGTATCCTCTGGTTTTTTTAGTGCACATTGAGTTGTGCTTGCCAGAGGCTAGTGACCCGCGAGTCAGAAGATAAATAGAAAAGCCGTACCACCCCGATAAAGAAAATAGTGTGGTAACCCACTGAAATAGCGGGTATTCCGCGCGCGATTGGTGGCACTTTGCAAACTATTTGCGATTTAATGTGTCGATAAAAACGGACACTGTTAGCAGTTGTGTCGAGCAAGCCTCGCCACACTGTCTTACACTGGCTTCTACCTCCTCATCTGTAACAAGGAATAACCTATGGGCGTGTTAAGTGAGTTCAAGGCCTTCGCGGTCAAAGGTAATGTGGTCGACATGGCGGTCGGTATTATCATCGGCGCCGCCTTCGGCAAAATTGTTTCATCCTTTGTAGGCGACGTGGTGATGCCACCTATCGGCCTGTTGATCGGGGGTGTCGACTTCGGCGACCTGGCCGTAACGCTTAAAGCCGCCCAGGGCGATGCGCCGGCCGTCGTACTGGCGTACGGCAAGTTCATCCAGAGCGTGATCGACTTTGTGATCGTTGCGTTTGCGATCTTCATGGGCGTGAAGGCCATCAACCGCCTGAAGCGTGAAGAGGCCGTGGCACCTAGCCTGCCGCCGGTCCCGACCAAGGAAGAAGTGCTGCTGGGGGAGATCCGCGATCTGCTCAAGGCACAGAACAGCAAGCCCGAGTAAGCTCGGCAAAAAGTAAAGGCGCCTGCAGGGCGCCTTTGTTTTACCAGTAGTTTTCTACCGCGACCTGCCCCGGACGGCGGGTCAGGCTCAGTTGCATGTCGCGCTGTTTCAGCAACTGACGCGTGTCGTCGATCATCTGCGGATTGCCGCAAATCATCACCCTGGAATGGTCGGGGGTCAGCTCGATGCCTGCGGCGCGCTCCAATTCGCCGTTCTCGATCAGGGTGGTAATCCGCCCATTCAGCGCGCCCGGATGTTGCTCGCGGGTGACAATGGGAATGTAGGTGAGCTTGTGGGCGTATTCTGCCAGGTACTCACGTTCGCCCAGTTCATGGATCAACGACTGGTAAGCCAGCTCCCTTGCTTCGCGGGCACTATAGACGAGGATAATCCGCTCGAATTTCTCCCACACTTCGAAGTCCTGCAGGATCGAGAGAAACGGCGCAATACCGGTCCCGGTGCCCAGCAGCCACAGATCGCGACCATCCACAAACCGGTCCAGGGTCAGAAAGCCCGTGGCCTGGCGCTCCACCAGCAAGGTATCGCCTTCCCGCAGGCGGCTCAGCTCACTGGTGAACTCACCACCCGGCACCACGATGGAAAAGAAGTCCAGGTATTCATCAAAGGGCGAGGACACCACCGAATAAGCACGCCACACAATGCCGCCATCGGCCTTGGTCACCCCAAGACGCACGAATTGTCCGGCGCGAAAACGAAAACCAGGGTCTCGGGTAGTGCGCAGGGTAAACAGGCTGGGAGTCAGCGATTTCACGTCGAGCAGGGTCTGGCGGGTGTATTTTTCAGCACTGGCCGTCATGGGAAACTCCATTTGCAGAGGCCCCTAGTGTCCCCCAAAGCGCCGCCTGGAAACACCGATGGTTTGTGCTGGCATTGCCGCTGCCCATTGTGGCAACCGCTGGGCGGTACTAAATATTTGGCTATTAGTCGCCTTCCAACAAGCCATTAGATGAGGGAGTGTAACTAAATACTAACAAGGCGCATTTAGAGCAAGTTCTTAAAACTAATGGAAAAAAATCTTATCGAACGCCTGAAACCTGTACACCGTAGCCAGGTTGTACAAATGTTATTGGCCTAACGCCCGCTTGAACATAACCAAATTTTTATTCCGAGCTGTAGCCGTTGTCCTACACTATTTTTTCACGTTGTAACCGGGGGCCTTGGAAGTACCCCATGTAAAAACCGTTCGCATGGAGAGTTACCGATGGTCAACTGGCACAACACTCGCCTGCCCAAACTCGAAGGGGAAAGCGAAATAACCAGTATGTACGAAGCTGCCCTCAACCTTACCTACGAGCTTGGCTTCCAATACTGCGCATTCACCCTTAGTTCCCATCTACCCAACAACCAAACGAAAACTATCAACCTCAACAACTATTCAAATGAATGGAATACGCTGTACAGACAAGAGCACTACTTTGATCTCGACCCTGTGGTTGCGCATTGCAAACGCTCGGTTCTACCGATCGTATGGGACGAGAAAACCTTTTCTTCGGTACCGGACTTATGGGCCCATGCCCAGTCCAACGGACTGAATTTCGGATGGACCCAATCGGTTCATGACTTCCAGGGTGTTTTCAGCATGTTGAGCCTGGGGCGTGCCACCGGCCCAGTGGGCCCTGAAGAACTCTATGAAAAAGCCGGGCAAGTGCTCTGGATTTGCCACGCCATGCACGCGGTGGTGGCCAAAAAATACGCAGACAATCCCAGCCCGCAAGCGCCCAGCAAATTGACCCCGCGGGAAACCGAAATCCTGCAATGGTCGGCCTTGGGCAAGACCGCCTCGGACATCGCCACCATCCTGTGCCTGTCCGAACGCACGGTCGGCTTCCATATCAGCAGTGCGATGAAGAAACTGGGGGTCAGTAACAAGATTGCCGCAGTGATCACGGCAGTCAAATGCGGGTTGTTTTAAACACCGCATGTAATCCAGGGGAAAAAAACGTAACATTTGCGGCCAGTTCCGGGTGATGACGCGAGCCCCTGATGCGCCTCGCGTCGCCGCTCACCCCGATGGTTCGCTTACCCAGAGTCTCCCCCTCCATGCCCCTGCTCGACAGCCCCTTCGCCCAACTCGACCTGATCCGTCAGCCAGAACAGCACAACGACCCGCTGCAAGCGTTTGACGCAGCCGATGAGTATTTGCTCAGCTACCTGGCGGAACAACAGCTGACGACGGCGACCCGCGTACTCGTGCTCAACGACAGTTTCGGCGCACTGGCGGCCAGCCTCGAAGGGCATGTGCAGGTCACCTCCAGTGGTGACTCGTTCCTCGGCGCCCTGGGCCTGGAGAAAAACCTGGCGCGCAACGGCAAGGCTTTCGACGCGGTAACGTTCCTGCCCGCCAGCCAGACACCTGCCGGGCCGTTCGACCGGGTACTGATCCGCGTGCCGAAAACCCTGGCCCTGCTCGAAGAACAACTGATTCGCCTGCAAGGTCAACTGGCACCCGGCGCCGAAGTGATTGCCGGGGCGATGGTCAAGCACCTGCCACGGGCTGCCGGCGAACTGCTGGAGCGCTACATCGGCCCGATGCACGCCTCACTGGCGGTAAAAAAGGCCCGACTGCTGATCGCCACCCTGGCCGATCGGCCACACGCCGTATCGCCCTACCCTACGCGCTACAGCCTGGAAACCCCGGCCATCGAACTGCTCAACCACGCCAACGTGTTCTGCCGCGAAGGCCTGGATATCGGCACCCGGGCCTTCCTGCCGCACCTGCCACAAAACCTGGGCGGCGCCCGCGTAGCCGACCTGGGTTGCGGTAATGGCGTCCTGGCGATTGCCAGCGCGCTGCAAAACCCCGAGGCGCAGTACACGCTGGTCGACGAGTCTTATATGGCGGTGCAATCGGCGGCCGAGAACTGGCGCGCGGCGCTGGGCGAACGTGACGTGCTGATTCGCCCCGGCGACGGCCTGGCCGATCAGGAAGCGCAGTCACTGGATGTGGTGCTGTGCAACCCGCCGTTCCACCAGCAGCAAGTGGTGGGAGACTTCCTCGCCTGGCGCATGTTCCAGCAGGCGCGGGAAGCTTTGGTAGTGGGCGGCGCCCTGTACATCGTCGGCAACCGTCACTTGGGTTATCACACCAAGTTGGCGCGGTTGTTCCGCGGCGTCGAGCAAGTGGCGACCACGCCGAAGTTCGTGGTCCTCAAGGCGCGCAAATAAAAAAGCCCTCCATAAAGGAGGGCAATGGTTACAACGGGATGTCAGTGGGTGGTCAGGCCCGCGGCATTCATGAACATGCGCATCAGGCTGGCCACCACGAACAGGGCCAGGACGCTGCCGGTCCAGATCATCGCCAGCCAGCCCAGGCGCTGCCAGAGCGGCTTTTTCTCGGCCTGTTCGATGTCGTGCAACGAAGGTTTGCCGGACATGAGTCGATCCTCCTAGTGATAACCGTCTTCGTGGGTGACCTTGCCGCGGAACACGTAGTAGCTCCAGAAGGTGTAGCCCAGGATGAACGGGATGATGAACAGGGTGCCCACCAGCATGAAGCCCTGGCTTTGCGGCGGTGCGGCGGCGTCCCAGATCGAGACTGACGGCGGGATGATGTTCGGCCACAGGCTGATCCCCAAGCCACTGTAGCCAAGGAAGATCAGCACCAGCGTCAGCAGGAACGGCGTGTAGTGCGCATTGCGGGCCACGGCGCGAATCAGGCCGTACATGGTCACCAACACCAGGATCGGCACCGGCAGGAACCAGAACAGGTTCGGCAGGGTGAACCAGCGCGAGGCGATTTCCGGGTGGGCCAGCGGCGTCCAGAGGCTGACGATACCGATCACCGCCAGCACCACGAATGCCAGGGGCCGGGCCAGGTTGTGCATCTTCTCCTGCAAGCTGCCTTCGGTCTTCATGATCAGCCAGGTGCAGCCCAGCAGCGCATACGCCACGATCAGGGCCACGCCGCAGAACATCGTGAACGGCGTCAGCCAGTCCAGGGAGCCACCGGCAAACTGCCGGTCGACCACCGGGATGCCATCAATGAACGCCCCCAGCGCCACGCCCTGGAAGAACGTCGCTGCCAGCGAGCCGCCGATGAAGGCCTTGTCCCACAGGTGACGCTTGTCGTCCTTGGCCTTGAAGCGGAACTCAAACGCCACGCCGCGAAAGATCAGCCCGATCAGCATCAGCATCAGTGGCAGGTACAGCGCCGAGAGCACCACCGAATAGGCCAGTGGGAACGCGCCAAACAACGCCGCGCCGCCGAGTACCAGCCAGGTTTCGTTGCCGTCCCACACGGGGGCGACGGTGTTCATCATCACGTCACGGTCGGTCTTGCCCGGAATGAACGGGAAGAGAATGCCGATCCCCAGGTCGAAGCCATCCATGACCACGTACATCATGATGCCGAAGATGATGATCACGGCCCAGATCAGCGGAAGATCAATACCCATGGCTCAGTTCCCCTTGTTCAAGGTGTCGCCGTGATCGGCATCGGCACTGTCATCAGCCGCCGACAACGGACGCGCCGGTGTGCGTTTCTGCCCAGGGCCACCGTGGGTGGGCTCGGTGCTTTCGTGGGTCACAGGCCCTTTGCGCACCAGGCGCATCATGTAGCCCAGGCCCGCGCCGAACAGCGCGAAGTACACCACCACAAACAACACCAACGTAATGCTCATCTGCGCAAAGCTGTGATTGGACGAAGCGTCCGCCGTGCGCATCAGCCCGTAGACCACCCACGGCTGCCGGCCGATTTCGGTGGTGAACCAGCCGGCGAGAATCGCGATCAGGCCGGACGGGCCCATCCACAGCGCCAGGTACAGGAACGGCTTGGACGTGTACATCTTGTCGCCACGGCGCAGCCAGAGGCTGAACAGGCCGGTGAAGATCATCAGGAAGCCCAGGCCTACCATGACCCGGAACGACCAGAACACGATGGTCGAATTCGGACGATCCTCAGGCGGGAACTCCTTGAGGGCCGGCACCTGCTTGTCCAGGGAGTGGGTCAGGATCAGGCTGCCCAGGTACGGGATTTCCACCGCGAACTTGGTTTTTTCAGCCTTCATGTCCGGCCAGCCGAACAGGATCAACGGCGTGGGCTCGTTGCCGATATTTTCCCAGTGGCCTTCAATCGCGGCGATCTTCGCCGGCTGATGCTTGAGAGTATTCAGGCCATGGAAGTCACCGATGACCGCCTGGATCGGCGCGACAATCAGCGCCATCCACATCGCCATCGACAGCATGGTGCGGATCGCCGGGTTGTCCTTGCCGCGCAGCAAGTGCCAGGCCGCCGAGGAGCCGACGAAGAACGCGGTAGCGACGAACGCGGCCGTGGCCATGTGCATCAGGCGGTAGGGGAACGACGGGTTGAAAATCACGGCCAGCCAGTCGGTGGGAATCACCCGGCCATCAATGATTTCAAAGCCTTGTGGTGTCTGCATCCAGCTGTTGGAGGCGAGAATCCAGAAGGTCGAGATCAGCGTGCCGACGGCTACCATCACCGTGGCAAAGAAGTGCAGCTTGCGCCCGACCTTGTTCCAGCCGAACAGCATGACCCCCAGGAAACCGGCTTCGAGGAAGAACGCCGTGAGTACTTCATAGGTCAGCAACGGCCCGGTGACGGCGCCGGCGAAGTCCGAGAAGCGGCTCCAGTTGGTGCCGAATTGATAGGCCATGACCAGGCCGGAGACCACGCCCATGCCGAAGTTGACGGCAAAGATCTTCGACCAGAAATGGTAGAGGTCACGGTAGGTGTCGTTGTGGGTCTTGAGCCACAGGCCTTCCAGCACCGCAAGGTAACTGGCCAGGCCGATGGTGATGGCCGGGAACAGGATATGGAATGAGATGGTGAACGCGAATTGAATTCGGGCGAGATCTAGCGCCTCCAAACCGAACATAAGTCTTCCTCTGTCAGGTAATACCGAATGCTGGCTGGAGGCCTGCACCCACTGCCCCCACGGATATGGAGTGTGGCGAATTCAAATTCGTTTCTTTTTATAACCAACCACGCAGGGATTCTGGCCTTGCGGCCGCCAGAGCAATCCCGGCGAAGGTTTTGATCTGGGTCAAGCATTGCTGAAAGAGTAGTCCCATTTTCGCGAGAGCAAGGCGTGGTCTTTTGCCGCGTGACAGGTTGCCTCAGTGGTCACTGGGTGTTGTCTTTGGTGAGATTGGGCGTGTTTTGGGTGTATATCCGTTATTTGGGTGATGGCTGGTATTGGTTCCGCTCTTACAGCGGCTCACTTTTGAACAGCGCAAAGTAAGCAAAACGCTCTTGCCCCACCACTCGGCACCTCGCTTAGGCTCGGTGTGCCCTCACTCCGGCTTTGGACCGTGGGCCGCCGTCATGGGCCATCCTTGGCCCAGGACGGCTAACCCGGCGTCCTGCCGGGTTACCCACGCTCCAAAGCCTGCGTTCGGCCAGCGTGGTTTAACGGGGCGCCCAAGATCAAGATCAAAAGCAGATCAAGAGCACAGCGGCCTACCGGCCGGCTTGAGTGTTGAAGAGCAAAAGCCAAATCAAAATCTAAAGCGGGCACGGTTCAAATGTAGGAGCTGGCTTGCCTGCGATGGCATCAACCGGGTGTGCCTGATGTACCGAGGTGTATGCATCGCAGGCAAGCCAGCTCCCACAGAAAAGCAGATCTGCATTCGCTCTGGCTTTTGATCTGGCTGTTAAACACTCAAGCCGGCCGGTAGGCCGCTGTGCTCTGCTTTTGATCTGCTTTTGATTTTGATCTTAGGCGCCCCGTCAACCACGATGGCCGCAAGTAGGCACGGTGGAGCGGGTAAATCGGCAAGGATGCCGATTTAGCCGCGCCGGGCCATGGATGGCCCGTCGCGGCGGCCCGCGGAATCGGGCCGGAGTGCGGGCATGCCGAGCCTAAGCGAGGCACCGAGTGGTGGGGCAAAGACCTTTTGGTTACTTTTGGGGCGTTTGCCAAAAGTGACCCGCTGTAAGAGCGGAACCATAAGCGGCCGTTACCGCAGCAACGGATATGTACCCAATCAGCTGCCCATATCCCCCGCCCAACCCTCCTACGCAACTATTGGTTACAAGTTGGTGATAACCTCACCGTTCCCCCACCCAGACCCGTCTCCCCGATGCCCAGTGAACCCGCGCTGCTGTTACGTCACCACCGCCCTTTCATCGCGTTCTGGCTGGCGCGGATCTTTACCGCCAGCGGTTTCCAGATGCTCACCGTGGCCATCGGCTGGAACCTCTACCAACTGACCGGCAACGTGCTGGACCTGGGTTTGGTCGGCCTGGTGGAGTTCGTACCGCGGGTGCTGTTCATGCTGCACACCGGCCATGTGGCCGACCGCTATGAACGGCGCAAGGTAGCGGCCATCTGCCAGACCGTACAGGCGTTGATCGCGCTGTCCCTGGCAATCGGCGGGCTGACCGGCAATGTCACCCGCGAGATGATTTTTATCCTGGCATTCCTGCTGGGCGCAGCCCGCTCGTTTGAAATGCCCACCACCCAGGCCCTGCTGCCGAGCATCGTGCCCACGGCACTGTTCCCCCGCGCCGTGGCGTCGTCGCAGTCGGCGCAGCAATTGGCCACCATCGTGGCGCCGGCGCTGGGCGGTCTGCTGTACGCCTTTGGCAGTGTCTGGGTGTACGGCCCCACGGTGGTGCTGTACCTGATCGCCTGCGTGTTGACCCTCAACCTGCCCGCGCGCCAGACGCCGCTGAACAAGGCCAAGGCGACCATGGATTCGTTGCTGGCCGGGATTCGTTTTATCCGCAGTCGGCCGGACATCCTCGGCGCGATTTCCCTGGACCTGTTCGCCGTACTGCTGGGCGGCGCCACGGCCTTGCTGCCGGTGTTCGCCAAGGACATTTTGCTGACCGGGCCGTGGGGCCTTGGGCTGCTGCGCTCGGCGCCAGCGGTCGGGGCGTTGTTGATGTCGTTGTGGCTGGCGCGGTTTGCCGTCGACCGGCATGTGGGGCGGATCATGTTTACGGCAGTCGGGGTGTTTGGCGTAGCCACCATCGCGTTCGGCCTGTCGACCTCGTTCTGGTTCTCCCTGGCGGTGCTGGTGGTATTGGGCGCAGCGGACATGATCAGCATGGTGATCCGCGCCTCGTTCGTGCAACTGGAAACCCCGGACGAAATGCGCGGCCGGGTCAGCGCGGTCAACGGGCTGTTTATCGGCGCGTCGAATCAGTTGGGCGAGTTCGAGTCCGGGATCACCGCCCACTGGTTCGGCACCGTGCCCGCCGTGGTCATGGGCGGCATCGGCACGCTGGTGGTGACCGGGGTCTGGATCAAACTGTTCCCGACCCTGGCCAACCGCGACCGCATGCATGTGCCGGTGGAAGAACCCGCCAAGGTTTAGAAGACCTTGTCGAGGGTGACGGGAAAGTCCCGCACCCGCTTGCCGGTGGCGTGATACACCGCGTTGGCCACCGCCGCCGCCACCCCGACAATCCCGATCTCGCCGACGCCCTTGGACCCAAGGGCGTTGACGATCTCGTCGTGTTCTTCGACAAACAGCACATCAATCTCGCCGATATCCGCGTTTACCGGAATGTGGTATTCGGCCAGGCTGTGGTTCATGGAGCGACCCAATGCGTGGTCGACCTGGGTCTCCTCATGCAACGCCATGCCGATGCCCCAGACCACACCGCCGAGAATCTGGCTACGGGCCATCTTCGGATTGACCACCCGCCCGGCCGCAATCGCACTGACCACCCGGCTGACCTTGATGGTGCCCAGGTCCTCATCCACCCGCACTTCGACAAACACCGCCGAATGCGTGGCAGAGGCATAGCCTTCGCGCTGTTTGCCCGGCTCGCAATCCACCTGCACTTCCAGCGCCTGCTCGCCGCTGTCTTGCACCAATTGCGCCAGGGAGATGCGCTGGTCACCGGCGTGCAGCTGGCCATTCTCAAACCGCGCCGACTCAGCGTCTTTGAACGCCGGGTACGTCTTGCGCGCAATGTCCAACAGCTTGGCGTTCAACGCTTCACAGGCCTGTTGCACCGCACTGCCCACCGACGACACGGTAAACGAGCCGCCCTGCAATGGCGCCGTCGGCAGCGATGAATCCCCCAGCAGGAACGTCACATCGCCTACCGGCACGCCGCTGGCCTGGGCGGCGATCTGCGCCATGACCGTGTAGGTGCCGGTGCCGATATCGGTGGTGGCGCTGCTGACCGTGAGCTTGCCCAGGTGGTCGATCCGCGCCTTGGCGCTGGCTTTCATTTGCAGGGCCTCCCACACCCCGCCGGCCATGCCCCAACCAACCAGTTGGCGACCATCGCGCATGCTTCGCGGCTCCGGGTTGCGCTGGCTCCAGCCAAAACGCTCGGCACCTTCGCTGTAGCATTCGCGCAACGCTTTGCTGGACCAGGGCTTGTCTTCGTTCTGATTGCGCTCGGCATAGTTGATCAGCCGCAATTGCACCGGGTCGATGCCCAGGGCGCAGGCCAGTTCATCCATCGCGCATTCCAGGCCGATCACCCCCAGCGCTGCGCCGGGGGCGCGCATGTCCAGCGGTGTGAACACGTCCAGCGGCACCAGCTTGTAGGTCAGCAGCACGTTATCGCAGTGATAAAGCATGCCGCTCCATTCCACCACGTGTTCGCTGAAGTCCTCGAAGCGCGAGGTCTGGCCGATGGCGGTGTGGCCCAGGGCAAGCAAGCGGCCATTGGCGGCAGCACCCAGTTGCAGGCGCTGCAAGGTGCGCGGGCGATAACCGAAGGTGAACATCTGCTGGCGCGTGAGGGTGACGCGCACCGAACGCTTCAGGGCCAGCGATGCCATCACTGCCAGCGGCAACTGGTACTGCGGGCGCAGACCGGAACCAAAGGCGCCGCCGACGAACGCGGCGAAGATCCGCACCTGGCTTTTATCCAGGCCGAAGACTTTCTGCACATAGGCCTGGCAGTTCTGCGGGCCCTGGGTCTTGTCGTGGATATGCAGGGTGCCGTCCGGCTGATACAGCACGGTACTGGCGTGGGGTTCCATGGGGTTATGGTGTTCGATGGGCGTGCTGTAGTGCAGATCCAGGCTCGTGGCGGCGCCGGTCCATTCGGCCTGGAAGTTGCCGCGCGGCTTGGGCGGTGTTTGCGGCGACGGGTGCGCCTGCTCCTGCAAGGCCAGCAGATCGGTCTCGGCAGGCTCGGCGGCGTATTCGATCTGCACCAGGGAACCGGCGTGGCGCGCCAGCTCCAGGTTGTCGGCGATCACCAATGCCAACGGCTGGCCGCTGTAGAGCACGCGGTCGTTGTACAGCGGGCGAAACGGCGAGCCGTCGGCAGCATCGGCATCGGCGTAGCTGTCGTCGTAGCTGGCCAGTTTCGGGCGGTTGAGGTGATCAAGCACCATCACCACACCGGGCAGCGCCAGGGCTTGGGACGCATCAATGCGGATGACCCGGCCCTTGGCGATGTTGCTCGACACCACGCTGCCGTGCAGCAAGCCATCCTCGGGAAACTCACCGGCATAGCGCGCTTGCCCGGTGACCTTGAGCAGACCGTCGACCCGGTCCAACGGTTTGCCGATTGCGCTCATGACGTGGCTCCTGCAACAGCGGCATCGCTCAGGGCGCGAATGATCGCGCGGCGTGCCAGTTTGATCTTGAAGCCGTTGTGCTCCAGCGGCTCGGCGTCCAGCAGCAGGGTTTCGGCGGCAGTGCTGAAAGTTTCGCGGCTGACGGACTGGCCGATCAGCGCGGCTTCCACCGCGCGATCACGCCATGGCTTGTGGGCGACGCCGCCCAGGGCCAGGCGAGCGTCGACGATCACATCGCCATCCAGCTCCAGCGCCGCCGCGACGGATACCAGGGCGAAGGCGTAGGAAGCCCGGTCACGGATTTTCAGATAGTGACTGTGGGCAGCCAGGTGGTCGGCAGGCAACTCGATGGCGGTGATCAGTTCGTCGTCGGCCAACTGGTTATCCCGCTGGGGCGCATCGCCCGGCAGCCGGTGGAAGTCGGCGAACTCGATGACCCGCGCACCACCCCGGCCCTGCACATGCACCCGCGCATCCAGGGCGGCCAGGGCCACGCACATGTCCGAAGGATGGGTGGCAACGCACTGGTCACTGGCGCCGAGGATCGCGTGGATGCGGTTCAAACCGACCCGCGCCGGGCAACCGCTGCCGGGCTCGCGTTTGTTGCAGGGCACGGCAGCGTCATAGAAGTAGTAGCAACGGGTGCGTTGCAGCAGGTTGCCGCCGGTACTGGCCATATTGCGCAATTGCGGCGAGGCGCCGGCGAGGATGGCCTGGGACAGCAGCGGGTAACGTTCCTCGATCAGCGGGTGCCAGGCCAGGTCGGCGTTGCTCACCAGGGCACCGATCATCAAGCCGCCCCCGGGAGTTTCTTCCACGTCACGAAGTGGCAGCCCGGTGATATCAATCAGGTGCTCCGGGCTGCTGATGTTCTCTTTCATCAGGTCCAGCAGGTTGGTGCCACCGGCGATAAACCGCGACGCCGGGCTGACCAGGTGCACCGCCTCCTGCACGTCGGCCGGCTTGCTGTAATGGAAGGGATTCATTGCTCACCTCCCTGCACGCGGCACGCCGGCAAGGCTTCTTCGATGGCATCGCGGATGTTGTTGTAGGCGCCGCAGCGGCACAGGTTGCCGCTCATCAGTTCCTGGATCTGCGCGGTGTCGTGGGCGCGGCCTTCACGGGCCAGGCCCACCGCCGAGCAGATTTGCCCCGGCGTGCAGTAGCCACACTGGAAGGCATCGTGCTTGATAAAGGCCTGTTGCATCGGGTGCAGGTCGTCGCCCGAGGCCAGGCCTTCGATGGTGGTCAACTCGGCACCGTCGCACATCACCGCCAGGGTCAGGCAGGCGTTCACCCGTTTACCGTTGAGCAACACGGTGCAGGCGCCGCACTGGCCGTGGTCGCAGCCCTTCTTGGTGCCCGTCAGGTCCAGTTGCTCGCGCAGCAGGTCCAGCAGGGTGGTCCAGGGCAATACATCCAGTTGGATGGGGTCCCGATTGAGGGTCAGGCGTATCGGATGACTGACGAACGGCTTGGCCGCCGCGCCATTGGGGGTTGCGCTCATAAACACCTCACGGATTGGTGTGCAATCGCGGCGTTCAGAAAAGTCGCCGTCTTAGCGGTCCGACTTCCGGAGTTTATGAGCGTTCAAGGCAATTGATGGGTGGCGATCAGCGAATGCCGAGGGTGGTGACCAACTGGTTGCGCGGTGGGTTGATCGAGGTGTTGCTGTACTGGAACGTGCCGCCGGCTTCGACATTATCCAGCTGGAACGTATAGATGTAGCCCATCAACGTTCCCGCGCCGCTGCATGGCTGGCTGATGGAACCCACCTGGCAGATGGCGGTGGTGCTGATACGGGGCACCGACGCGCCGTCGAAAAATGCCTGTGGGCTGTTGCCCAGGCCGACTTCCATCACGTACACCAGTGTCTGCCCGCGATGCGTGCACATCTGGGTGCTGTCGGCCCGCTCGGGAATGGTTTCAGTGCACTTGGCCGACTGAACCTTGAATACCCGCACCTCGCTCAACGCCGGTGCAGGCGCGCCCCACGCCGGTGCCGCACCGAGCCACAGGCCAATGCAACCGAACAGAGCTAGACTCCAGGCGCTGGCTTTTTTCATGCTGTCGATGACCCTGTAATAAACGTCGGCGCAGTATGCCTCAAGGCCATGATCAAGCCTATGCGCCACTGGCCCTCGGCTGCTGGTATGATGCGCCGCTTTTTCCGATCCTCTCTGGAACCACAGGCGCTTGGCGCAGTTTGTGCTTTGACTTAGAGGTCAACAAATAACGACGCAAGATAGCGTCACAGGGAGCAGGCATGCTGGAAAAGCTGTTTCAACTCAAGGCACACAACACGAATGTGCGCACCGAGATTCTCGCGGGCGTCACCACCTTCCTGGCCATGGCCTACATCCTGTTCGTCAACCCGAGCATTCTCGGCGAGACCGGCATGGACAAGGGCGCGGTCTTTGTTGCGACCTGCCTGGCGGCGGCCATCGGTTCCACCGTGATGGGCCTGATCGCCAACTACCCGATTGCCCTGGCACCGGGCATGGGCCTCAACGCATTCTTCACCTACACCGTGGTCCTGCACATGGGCCACACCTGGCAAGTGGCGCTGGGTGCGGTGTTCATCTCGGCAGTGCTGTTCTTCCTGCTGTCGATCTTCCGCATCCGCGAATGGATCATCAACAGCATCCCGCTGCCCCTGCGCTCGGCGATTGCGGCGGGTATCGGCCTGTTCCTGGCGCTGATCGCCCTGCACAACGCCGGCATCGTGGTCAGCAACCCGGCCACCATGGTGGGCCTGGGCGACCTGAAACAACCCGCGCCGATCCTCGCCACCCTCGGCTTCGCGCTGATCGTTGCGCTGGAAGCCCTGAAAGTGCGCGGCGCGGTATTGATCGGCATCCTGGTGGTGACCATCGCCTCCATCGTACTGGGCTTCACCCCGTTCGGCGGCGTGATGTCGATGCCACCTTCGCTGGCCCCGACCTTCCTGCAACTGGACATCAAGGGCGCCCTGGACATCGGCCTGGTGAGCGTGATTTTCGCGTTCCTGTTCGTCGACCTGTTCGACAACTCCGGCACCCTGATCGGCGTCGCCAAGCGCGCGGGTCTCATGGGCAAGGACGGCCACATGCCGAAAATGGGCCGCGCGCTGATCGCTGACAGTACGGCGGCCATGGCCGGCTCGCTGCTGGGCACCTCGACCACCACCAGCTACATCGAATCGGCGGCGGGCGTGAGCGCCGGTGGCCGTACCGGTTTGACCGCCGTGGTGGTCGCGATCCTGTTCCTGCTGGCGCTGTTCTTCTCGCCACTGGCGGCCAGCGTTCCGGCCTTCGCCACCGCACCGGCGCTGCTGTTCGTGGCCGTGCTGATGACCTCGGGGCCTGGCCGAAATCGACTGGGACGACATCACCGTCGCCGCACCGGTGGTGATCACCGCCCTGGCGATGCCATTCACTTATTCCATCGCCAACGGCATTGCCTTCGGTTTCATCGCCTGGACCGCCATCAAGCTGCTTTCGGGCCGCTACCGTGAGCTGAACCCGGCGCTGGTGATCCTGTCGATTCTGTTTGTGATCAAGCTGGGCTGGTTCAACGCATGACTTTTGACGCCGCAAGCTACACCGTTCAACTGGAAGAAAAGGTCACGCGCCTGCGTGACCTGCTGGCGCCGTTCGACGCGCCAGAGCCTCAGGTTTTCGACTCGCCGTTGCAGAACTTCCGCCTGCGGGCGGAGTTCCGCCTGTGGCGCGAAGAGGGTCAGCGCCACTACGCAATGTTCTCCCAGGAGGACAAGCGCACACCGATCCTCATTGAAGAGTTTCCGATTGCCAGCCTGCGCATCAACCAGTTGATGCCGCAACTCAAGGCCGCCTGGCAAGCCAGCGCCGCCCTGAGCCACAAGCTGTTCCAGGTGGAGTTCCTCACCACTCTGGCCGGCGACGCGATGATTACCCTGTGCTATCACCGCCCGCTGGACGAGCATTGGCATACGGCGGCGAACAAGCTGGCGGCGGACCTGAACGTCAGCATCATCGGCCGCTCCAAGGGCAAGCGCGATGTGATCGGCCGCGATTACGTGGTCGAGAAACTCGACGTCGGCGGTCGCACCTTCAGCTATCGCCAGCCTGAAGGCGCGTTCACCCAGCCCAACGGCACGGTGAACCAGAAGATGCTCAACTGGGCATTCGAAGCCCTGGGCGATCGCAGTGATGACCTGCTGGAGCTGTACTGCGGCAACGGCAACTTCACCCTGCCCCTGGCCACTCGCGTGCGCAAAGTGCTGGCCACCGAGATCAGCAAGACTTCGGTGAACGCGGCACTGAGCAACCTCGATGAAAACGCGGTGGATAACGTCACCCTGGTGCGTTTGTCTGCCGAAGAGCTGACCGAGGCCTTGAATGAAGTGCGGCCGTTCCGCCGCCTGCACGGCATCGACCTCAAGAGCTACGAGTTCGGCAGCGTGTTCGTCGACCCGCCGCGTGCCGGCATGGACCCGGACACCTGCGAGCTGACCCGGCGCTTCGAGAACATCCTGTACATCTCCTGCAACCCGGAGACGTTGGCGGCGAACATTGCGCAACTGCATGACACGCACCGGATTACCCAGTGCGCCATGTTTGACCAGTTCCCGTGGACGCACCACATGGAATCGGGTGTGTTACTGACCCGGCGTTAAATCCCCAGCACTGCAAAGATCAAAATGTGGGAGCCGTCGAGCTTTAGCGAGGCTGCGATGGCGGTGGGTCAGACAGAAAAATGTCATCAGTCCCGCCGCCATCGCAGCCTCGCCAAGGCTCGACAGCTCCCACAGTGGATCGGTGTGTTAGCCGATATAGCCATCATGCCGATGGCTGGAAATACCCCGCCAACGCCCGCAGGTCCTGCTCGTTCAGCAACCCTGCAAAATACTTCAGTTGTATCCGCGCCAGCAGATACGCATGCCGCGCATCCGCCAGGTCGCGGCGTGCCGTGAACAGTTGCTGCTCGGCATCCAGCACATCGAGGTTGACGCGCTCGCCACCGGTCACGCTTTTCTTCGTCGCCGTCACCAGGGCGGTGGCCGAGCTGACCGCCATTTCATACGCCCGCACTTTGGCCGCGCCGCTGGTGTTGAGGTTGAATTGCTTGCGCAGTTCGATCAGCGTCCTGGCGGTCTGCGCGTCCAGTTCATATTGGGCCTGGGACAGTTGATTGGCGGCCTGGCGCGTCGACGCCGACACCGAGCCACCGGCGAACAGCGGCAGGCTGACCTGGATGCCGACGCTGTTGGTGTCGTACTTCTGGTTGTAGCTGCTTTCCGAATCCGAGCTGGTCTGGCGGCTGCTCGCATACAGGCTGACCTTGGGCATGTGCCCGGCGCGCTTGCGCTCCACTTCGTATTCGGCGACGTCCAGCGCGTGGTGCTGGGATTTGAGCTCCGGGTTGTTGGCCATTGCCATTTCCCGCCAGGTCTCGAAACGGTTGGGCTCCAGCGGCGGGATCTCGAACTGGCGAGTCAGCGGCGCCAACTCGTCTATCTGCAACGGCTGGCCCACAATCGCTTCCAGCTCGCGCAAGGCTGCGTCCTGGGTGTCCAGGGATTCGATCTCTTCGGCCTGGGCCAGGCTCAGGCGTGCCTGGGTTTCCAGCACATCGGTGCGGGTGCCCTCGCCGCCCTTGAGCAGCCGTTCATTGAGTTGCAGGCGCTCGGCATACGCGCGTTTCTGGGCGCGGCTCAGCTCGATCCGCTCCTGGGCCAGCAATGCCTGGCTGTAGGCGCTCAACACCCGCACGGCCAGTTCCTGGCTCTTGCTGCGAAAGCGTTCATCGGCAAACAGCGCCTGCGCTGCACCCTGGCGATAGCGCGCATAGGCTTCGTAATCGAGCAGCGGTTGTTGCAGGGTCAGGGTCGAGGCATAGCTGCGGTAATCGCGGTCGCTGGTGACGTTGCCCACCGCCGTCGACTGGGTGACTTCGGATTCATTGCGCGAGTTGTTGTAGCTCCAGGACAGGTTCGGCAACAGCCCGGCGCGGCCGATGATGCGGTTTTCCTCGCCGGCCTCGCGCTCCTGGATTGCCGCCTGAAACGTCGGATCGTTGCGCAGGGCCAAGTCATAGGCGTCGAGCAATCCCAGCGCCTGAACCGATCCACTGCAGGCACAACACAGACCGAATAACAGCGCCTTCATTCTTCCACCAACGCCATGTGAGTCCGATCCAGCAAGGGTTTGAACAGGTAGTTGAGCATCGAGCGCTCACCGGTTTTGACGAACGCTTCCACCGGCATGCCCGGGCGAATCTGCAAGCCGTCGAGCTGGCGCATGCCAGCTGCACTGACCTGGGCGCGCAAGGTGTAATACGGCTCATCGGTGCGCTCGTCGACCTGGCGGTCGGCCGACACCAGCGTCACTTCACCGGCAATGCGTGGGGTGGTGCTCTGGTTGAACGCCGAGAACAGCAACTCCACCGGCAAGCCCGGGTGCACCTTGTCGACCATCTGCACCGGCACCCGCGCTTCCACCAGCAGTGGTTCGCCCTGGGGCACGATGTCCATCAGCGCCTGGCCGGGCTTGATCACGCCGCCTTCGGTGTACACCTCCAGCCCCACCACCACGCCAGCCGCCGGCGCGCGCACCAGGCTGTTGGCCAGTTCGAATTCGGCCGAGGCCAACCGGTTGCGCAAGTCGTCGCTGCGGGTGCGGGTTTCGGCCAGTTGGCCGCGCAGGTCTTTCTGGAAGTCTTCGCCGAGCTGGCGGATGCGCAGGCGCAGTTCAAGGACTTGCCGTTGCAACTGGCCGATGCGGCCGAAATCCTCGGCAATCGCACCGTCGAGCTGGGCATACAGCCGTTCATTTTCCAGCAGCCGATTGCGCGGAATGTAGCCGTCCCGCGCCAGCTCGCGCAGGCCTTGCAGTTGTTCATTCATCGCGGTGCGTTGCAGCACTTTGCTGGCCTGGGATTCCCGGGTGCCGCGCAATTGTGCCTCGGCCCCGGCGATGGTTTCCCGCAGGCCTTGCTGCTCCGTGGCCAGGGCCTGGGCGCGACTGCTGAACAGTTGCCGTTGCAGGCTCAAGGTGGCGGCGGCCTCAGGCTCGTTCAGCAGTTCGGGGCCGAAGACGATGGCCGACAAGCCTTCGCTCTCGGCACTCAAGCGCGCTTCGCTGGCCCGGGACGCAATGAACTGGCTGCGCAAAGACTGCATCTGCCCGCGCAACGGGGTTTCCTTCAGGCGGATCAATACCTGGCCGGCGCTTACCACCTCGCCATCGCGCACCTCGATCCGCTCGACGATCCCGCCCGCGGGGTGCTGCACCGTCTTGCGGTGCCCCGACACCATGACCTTGCCGGACACCGCCACGCCCTTGTCCAACGGTGCCAGCGCGGCCCAGCCAAGGAACCCGGCAAACCCGCCAAGCACCAGCAACCAGCCCAGGCGCGCGTATTTTTTATCGTCCAGCGCCAGCACGTTGTTCACCGGCGGCACGCTGTTGTCCGTCACAAGCACAGGTCGGCTCATGCTTTTTTTCCTTCACCGAGGCGGTAGCTCATGCTCATCGCCGACACCGGTTTGGGCGGCGCGGCCGCCGGTTTCTGCGTGGCCTCCAGCACCCGCGCCGTGGGCCCGAACGCCTGCAACTGGCCGTCCCGCAGGATCAGTAATTGGTCCGTCAACGCCAGCACAGGGGTCTTGTGGGTGATCAGCACCAGCGTGCGACGCTGCGCCTTGAGCAAGGTGATGGCATGGAGCAAGGCCTGCTCGCCGGCCTCATCGAGATTGGAATTGGGCTCATCCAGTACGATCAGCGCAGGCACGCCGTACAGCGCTCGCGCCAGCGCGACACGTTGCTTCTGCCCGCCGGACAACCCGGCACCGCCCTCCCCCAGTTGGGTGTCGTAGCCTTGGGGCAACTGCAGGATCAGTTGATGCACGCCGGCCATTTGCGCGGCAGCGAGCACCTTGTCCGAATCCACGGTGTCGAAACGCGCGATGTTGTCGGCAATGCTGCCGGCGAACAGCTGGATGTCCTGGGGCAGATACCCAATGTGCGGGCCGAGTTGCTGCTTGTCCCATTGCGCCAGGTCCGCGCCGTCCAGCCGAACCTTGCCGGCCAAGGGCGCCCAGGCCCCCACCAGCAACCGCGCCAGGGTCGACTTGCCGCAACCGGAAGGCCCGATCACGCCCAGCACGTCACCGGCAGGCAGGCTGAACCCGAGGTTGGCCAATGCAGGCCGACGACTGCCGGGCGCACACGCGCTTACCTGCTCGACCGTCAACTGGCCGCTGGGCGCCGGCAAGCTCATGCGCTCGGTGCGCGCCGGGTTGGCCGCCAGCATCAGGGTCAAACGGTCATAGGCCAGGCGCGCCGAACTCCACTGTTTCCACACGCCGATCAGCTGGTCGATAGGGCTCAGTACCCGCCCCATCAGGATCGAGCCGGCGATCATCATGCCCGGCGTAATCGCCCCCTGCACCGCCAGCAATGCGCCCAGACCGAGGACCAATGACTGCAACGCCAGGCGGACGCCCTTGGACCAGGCACTGATGGCAGCGGTCTTTTCACTGGCCAGGTTCTGCGCCGCCAGAAACGCCTGGTGCTGGGCAAACCAGCGCGCACGCAGGGTTGCCAGCATGCCCATGGCTTCGATGGCTTCGGCATTGCGCAGGTTGGCCGTGGCCTGCTGGCTGGCGCTGATCGACAGCTGATTGGCCTGAGTCAACGGTGCCTGGCAGATGTGCTGGTTGGCCCACGCCAGCGCCATCAGCATCAGCGCACCGGCCAGCGCCAGGACGCCGAGCCAGGGGTGGAACAGGAAGATCACCAGCAAGTACACCGGAAACCACGGCGCATCAAAAAATGCGAACAGCGCCTGGCCGGTGGCGAACTGGCGCAAGGTCGTCAGGTCGCTCAACGCCTGCCCAGCCGCCTGGGTACCGCCCTTGAGTTGCGCCTCGAACGCGGCGTCGTACACCCGCTGGTTCAGGCGCATGTCCATCTGTGTGCCAAGGCGGATCACCACCTGGCTGCGCACCCACTCCAGCGCGCCCATCAAGCCGAACAAGCCAAGGATCATCAGCGTCAGCATCAACAGGGTCATCGAGTTGCCGGAGGCCAGCACCCGGTCGTAGACCTGCAACATGTACAGCGCCGGGGCCAGCATCAACAGGTTGATCACTGCCGAAAACAGGCCAATGTTGAGGAAGCCACTTTTATAGGCCGTGAGAGCGGCCAGGGTTTCGTTGCCGGCATGGCGCATCGAGGGAGTCTCATGGGGGAAATCGGGAAGCGCCGCCCGCGTTTGACACGCCACGCGCCGCTGCGCAGAATTTGTCACCGCCGTCGCCCTGGCCTTCGAAACTCACGGCGACGACGGGGTTTACGCAGCGAATGGGAGAGCGATCTTCCATTCGCTTTTTTCATTGCGCAGCAACATCAGGCAGCGAGTGCCCAGTCCTGTGCAACGTCCTGCACGCCTACCAGGGCGACGTCGGTGGTGGTTGCCGTAGCGTGTGCTGCCAGGCCGGCCGAGATCTCGTCGAAGGTGTTGGCGGTGGACAGGCCGAAGTCGTCCAGCAGGTTGTTGAGCACGGTTTCCAGTGCCGAGGTGTTGCCTTGCATCAGGCTGTAGATCACGTTCTGAACGTCATTGCCGACGCGGCCTGCACCTTGTGCCGCGCTCAAGTCGAGGCCGTTGAAAGCCACTTTGAACGCATCGAGGGTGAAGTCGCTGCCATTGCCGCCGCCCAGGCCGGTGCCCAGTTGAACGTTATCCAGGTTGCCCCACAGGTAGTGGTTTTCGTTGTGGCTGGCTGGCAGCGCCGGGTTGAATACGTAGTGCAGGCCGTTGCTGGTGTTGCTGTCGGCAATGAACGCGTAGTCGGAATTGTTGGCGCCGTGGGTCGAATACTGGTCGCCGCTCAGGGAGCCGTTGCTGAAGCCGCCGGTGTTGCTGCTGCCGTGACCCGCAGTGTTGAACCCCAGTGCCCAGTCGGTCAGGTAGTCCGAGACGGAGTAAGCACCGAGCGCAGCTTCGTAACTAACAGAAATAGTCATCACTTAACCTCGTTATAAACAACACGATTGATCAGCACGCTCATACAGCGCACTTTTTGCCCACCCTTGGGCAAAACCGTTGGTTGATAAAGTGCCGTGGCACCTTGATCAGAACTTGTATTCGAGCATCCCGCTCAACGTTCGCCCGCGCGCCAGGCTCAGGTTATTGGCGTCCCCCATGGCAACGAAGTAGGCCTCATCGGTGGCGTTTTCCAGCGCCAGGGCGATGTTCAATTGTTCGGTCATCCAGTAGCTGGCGTACAGGTCATAGAGGGTGTACTGGGGCCATAGCGCCTGGTCGATGAAGTCATAACCTTGTGAGTCGAGGTTCTCGCCATTGCCTGAGCTGTAGCGCACGCGGACGCCCATATCGAGTCGCTTTTCCAGGAAGCGCGCGCCGAAGGTCAGCGAGCCGCGATCAGCCGGCATATAGGTGGCGTTGCCCATGATCCGGCCACAGCTTTCCTTGTTGTTGGCGACATCGTCGTCCAGCACCTCATACGTGGTCACCGGGCGCAGGCCGATCGTGCCGTTTGGCCGGGTGTAGCGTTCATAGCGTGTGGTGGACGGCCCGTTCTTCTTCGCCCCGCCCATGTAATAGTTCTTCGAGCAGAACTCATTACTGCCGATCATATGGGTGTAACTAAGGTTGGCGTACGCCCGCCCCATGTCGTAGTTGAGCTGGTACTCCACCCCCCGAAAGCGCGTGGGGTTGGTGTTATTGACGTACGCCATCGTGCCGAGAAAACCGCCGACGGAGGTCTCCGGCAAACTGACGCTGTGATTGAGGAAAGAGAAGTTCTCGATCCGGGTATCGAAGTAAGCCACCTTCATGCCCAGGCGGTCGTCACCGAACAGCAGTCCCTCTTTGAATACGTTCACGCCCATTTCCCAGT
This sequence comes from Pseudomonas sp. W2I6, assembly GCF_030815935.1. Lineage (NCBI taxonomy): Bacteria > Pseudomonadati > Pseudomonadota > Gammaproteobacteria > Pseudomonadales > Pseudomonadaceae > Pseudomonas > Pseudomonas sp. W2I6. The sequence goes on from NZ_JAUSXJ010000001.1 coordinate 5,435,104, forward strand.
CCCGCGACTCTTCGGGTTTCAGGAACGGGTTGGGAAATACCCGCTCTGATGAGCTGCCACCGTGAGGACGCCCGGTCATGAAGGTTTCCGTTACCGCCGGCGGGCGCCAGCCCTTGCCCCAGCGGGCGTAGAGTTGCATCCAGTCCAGCCCCGGCTTTATGCCGATACCGAACGTGGGAGAGAACTGGCCCTCTTCTCTATCAATGTCGAAAACCTCCTCGACACGCTTGGCACCTACCGTGCTGCTGTAGAACCGATCGCGCCGGTACAGCGTCATCCCGGTGACCCCTTCCAGCCGATAGCGGTCGTACCGCAAGCCCGCATCCAGCGTCAGCCAGTCGCCATATTCGTACTGCAGGTTGTTGAACAGGCTGGCGATGGTGCGTTTGCCACCGGGCGTCCCGCCTTCAACGTAAGGCAACAGGCCGGAAAGGTTGGTGGCCTCGACCTTGTTGGTACTGGGCTTGAACTTGTCTTGATACACCTCCACGCCGTAGTTCCAACTCACATGCCCCAACGCATCGAAGTCGAACCGCGATGTGTTGTCGCCCTGTACACCCCAGGTATCGGTCTGAAAATGATCCGTGTAGCCCGCCACATAGTTGCCGGAGGTCAGCGACGCGGTGTTGGGCGCATTGTCCCGGTCCATCTGTGTGGTGACGTAGTAGACCTTGGCCTTGAAATCGATCAGCGGGTTATCCGGCGTGTAGCGATAATCCAGTCCGACGTTCCTGGCATTGAGGTTGTTCTTGCTGACGCGCTGGTAGTACACGCTCTGGTTATCCGGGGCGGTGTAGGCCCACGCGTCATTGCTGTCGCTGTCACTTTCCAGGTAGCTCAGTTGCACCCGTTGGTCATTGGGCAGGTTCAGGCCGAACTTGACGATTTGCGAGCGGGTCACGCTGCCGGTGTCACCGACCTCACTGTTCAGCCAATCGTCGAAGGCCGCAGGCTGGGAGTCACGAGCGCGCAAATGAGTGCCCAGTTTCTGGTCGTTGTGGGTACCGGCGCGGTAGTCGCCAAAATGCCGTTCGCTGTACCCCAGCAGCACGTCGCCGCGCTCGTCGCCAAAGGCAAACACACCGCTGCCGTTGAAATAGGTGCCGTTACCCAGTTCACCAATCCCGCTACCGGCACGCAGACGCCCGCCATAGTCCTTGCCATCGGCCAGGAACTCACTGGCCTCCAGGGTCTTGAAGGATGCAATCCCGCCCAACACGGCAGCACCGCCCTGCCCGGACTGGCTGCCCTTGTCGATTTCGATGCTGGAGATGAATTCCGGGTCGATCAACATCGTGCCGTTGCGCTGCTGGTGGCCGTTGACGTTGAAGTTCTGGCGCATGCCGTCGATGTTCATGTTGACCCGGCCGTAGTCCTGCACGCCGCGGATGTTCACCGACAGGCCCGGGTCACGCTGGTTGACGGCGGTGTACACGCCGGCGGTTTCTTCGAGCATGTCGGCGGCGTGGCGTGGTGGGCGTTTGTCGATCTGCTCGCGACTGATCACGGCCACCGAGCGCGGTGTGTCGTACACCCAGTCGCTTGGCTTGCCGTTGGTGTTGCCGGTGATGGTGGTGGTGCCCACGGTCAGCGCACCGTCATGGTCGGCGCCGACGCGAGTCAGCGTCACCTGCCGGTCCCCGGTAAAGCGGTATTCCACCGGTGCACTGCCCACCAATCGGCCGAGGCCTTCCTGGGCGCTGTAACGGCCCTTGAGCGCGGTGCTGGTGAGGCCTTGCAGGCGCGCGCTGTCGAACAACACTTGCAACCCGGCCTGGTCGGCGAACGTCAGTACGGCAAGGCCCAAGGGTTGCGCCGCAATATCAAACGTCAACGTGACAGGCTGTGATTCACCGACTGGCGCCTCGGCGGCCTGCACCTGGCAGGCGGAGGCTAACAGCCCCAGGTGGATGGCAAGGGCCAACCGGCTACCGGTGTTGCGCCCCTTGGTGATTGCAGACATCGACGTTATCCCTTCGCTGACCATTCTTGTTTATGCGAATACTTCTCACTTAACAGGACGTGTCAGGCGTCGGAACTCAGTAAGGTTTTTTTGAAAGTTTTTTCAAAGGGCGTAAACGGGGCCCGGCGACCCCATCAATAGATCAGGCTCAGCCCCGCCAGATCAAAGCGCTGCACCTGTAATTCTTCGGTCAGGGTGCCGAGGGCCGTGTCGAGCATATCGAGGCGGAACACGCCGCTGACTTCACGGGTGCCGAGGTCGGCATTGGTCAGCACCACCTTGCCCGGCCGGTAGCGGTTGAGCTGTTCGATGACCTTGGCCAGCGGCAAGCGGTCGAAGATCAGCACACCGCGACGCCAACTGGTGGCGCGCTCCAGGTCGAAGTCGTCGAGGGCGACCACGCCGTTCTCCGGGCTGTAGCGCGCAGCCTGGCCTTCCTTGAGCACCGTTTCTTTCTGCGGCAGCGCCTGCAGCGTGACGGCCACACTGTGCTGCAACACTCCGACCCAGGCCTGCCGGTCGTCCTCACGCTCGACCACAAACCGCGTGCCCAGGGCACGGGTTTGCCCGCTGGCGCTGTGCACCACGAACGGCCTTTTTTCCTCACCGGCCATGGGCGCCACATCAAAGATCGCCGAGCCTTTGATCAGGCTGATGCGCCGCTGCACACCGTCAAACTCCAGCTTGATCGCACTCGCAGAATCCAGTTGCACGCTGCTGCCGTCCGCCAGGTGCACGGTGCGCACTTCGCCTTTTTGGGTGAAGTAATCGGCCTGCATCTGCAGCAGCGCCTCAGGCCCGCGCACCCAGCCGACGCCCGCCACCACCAGCAACAGCGCAACACTCGCCGCCATGCGCCACGGCCTGCGCCGACGAGGGCCGCGCACCGGCGCAGCGGTAGCGGGCGGCCGCTGGCGATGCACCGTCTCCTCGCGATGCACCTCGCCCAGCGCCGCCCACGTCTGCTCGGCAAAACGCAGCGCCGCTTCATGGCGGCTGTCTCTGGCGATCCATTGGCGCAGCTCGGCCTGCTCCTGATCGGTCAGGGCGCCGGCGTGCAGGCGCACCGCCCAATCGGCAGCCGCCTCGGTAATGCTGTGCTGTTGCGGACCCGGGCTATTCACGTGTGAATCTCGAATTTTTCGTTATATAACGCTGTGACGTCTGACCCCGGGTTTGTCGGTAATTCATTCGTCGGATGGCCCCGCCTCACCTTCCTGCAAACGCTGCATGACATACGCCAGCGCCTTGGCCAGGTGCTTTTGCACTGAGCTGTCGGAAATATCCAGGTGCCGTGCGACCTGGGCATGGGTCATGCCCTCGATCCGGTTGAGGCGGAAAATCTGCCGGGTACGCTCCGGCAATTCCGCCAGTGCCTGCTTCAATGCCTGCCGCTGTTGCTGCGCCATCGCCTGAGCCTCCAACCCGGCCATTTCATCTTCAATCTCGGCCAGCGCCTCATGGGGCACGGAGTCGGTCTTGCGCCGCGCCTCCTGGCGGATATGGTCGATCAGCAGATTGCCGGCCGTGCGATAGAGATAGCCCTGGGAGTTGTCGATGCGCTCGCCGGCCGGCTTTTGCGCCAGGCGCAGGAAACTCTCCTGCACCAGGTCTGCGGCCAACTGCGGGTCCCGTACCTTGCGTGCGAGATACCCGCGCAGGGTATCGGCGTGCTTGAGAAACAGGCCTTTGAGATCCACGTCCGACAAACCGACTCCCTGGAATGTTAAGGAAACAGGCGGGCATCTTAAGCGTTGTCGAGAATGATTTTCAATTGATATCAACTCTGATCCACACAACGGTGGTTTTCATTCTGCGTTCGGTAATCGAACGGTTCCCACCCACGCGATTGACCAAATTAACCATTCAGTACATTTTATCGACATACATAAAAACAACAGTGGAGAACCCTCTATGCCGCCCATCGTGCTGGTGCTCAACGGCCCCAACCTCAACCTGCTCGGCACTCGCGAGCCCGCCACTTATGGCCATGAAACCCTGGCCGACCTTGCTGCCCTGTGTGGCCGCAGCGCCGAGCAACTGGGCCTGAAAGTCGAATTCCGCCAGACCAACCACGAAGGCGAATTGCTGGACTGGATCCACGGCGCCCGCGCCCGTTGCGCCGGCATCGTGATCAACCCGGCAGCCTGGACCCACACTTCGGTGGCGATCCGCGACGCGCTGGTGGCCAGTGAAGTACCGGTGATCGAGGTGCACTTGTCCAACGTGCATGCCCGGGAAGCGTTCCGTCATCACTCGTTCGTGTCGCCGATTGCCAAGGCGGTGCTGGCCGGGTTTGGCAGCCACGGTTATCACCTCGCCCTCGAACATTTCAGCAAGACCTTGAAGGGATGAGCGCGGTGTCCAAACGTCGAATTCTGGCCGGCCTGATCGGCGCCGGCATCCAGGCTTCCCGCACCCCGGCCCTGCATGAGCATGAAGGCGATGCCCAGGGCCTACGTTACCTCTATCGCCTGATCGACCTCGACCGGCTACAGGTGGATACCCGCGCCCTGCCCGACCTGTTGATGGCGGCCGAACAGATGAACTTCACCGGCTTGAACATCACCTACCCGTGCAAGCAGGCGATCCTGCCGCTGCTGGACGAACTGTCGCCCGAAGCGCGGGGCATCGGCGCGGTGAACACCGTGGTGCTTTGCGACGGTAAACGCATCGGCCACAACACCGACTGCCTGGGCTTTGCCGAAGGCTTTCGCCGGGGCTTGAGTGATGTGGCTCGCAAGTTCGTGGTGCAGATGGGCGCGGGCGGCGCCGGGGCGGCAGTGGCCCATGCGCTGCTGGGTGAAGGCGTGGAACGCTTGAGTATTTTCGACATGGACGCCGATCGTGCCCGCAGCCTGGCGGACAACCTCAACCAGCATTTTGGTACCGGCCGGGCGCAGGCCGGCAATGACCTGGAAAGCGCCATGGCCGAGGCCGATGGCCTGGTGAACACCACGCCGATGGGCATGGCCAAGCTGCCGGGCATGCCCGTACCGCTGGGCACCTTGCGCGCCGACTTGTGGGTAGCGGAGATCGTCTACTTCCCACTGGAAACCGAACTGCTGCGCAACGCCCGCGCCTTGGGCTGCCGCACCCTGGATGGCGGCAACATGGCGGTGTTTCAGGCGGTGAAGGCGTTTGAGTTGTTCACTGGCGAAGTGGCGGATGCAGAACGCATGCTCGCGCACTTCCAGAGCATGACCACCCAACTGTAGAAACCGGATCAGAAATGTGGGAGCGGGCTTGATCGCGAATGCGGTGGATCAGCCAAACATCCGGCGACTGACACTCCGCCTTCGCGAGCAAGCCCGCTCCCACATTTTGCTCAGTGTTGAACTCAGGCCTGCAAATAGCGCAACACCGACTCGCAGATCATCGCCCGATGCCGCTGCTTGACCGCCTCGTCCGACAACTCGATCTGAAAGATCTCGCTGAAGGTGTGGCGGTTCGACACCCGGTAAAAACTGAACGAGTTGATCAGCAGGTGCACGTCCAGCGGCTCCAGCCCTTCCCGGAACAACCCCAACTCGGCGCCCCGGCGCAACGTGGTGCCAAGGGCTTCGAGGATGTTGCTGTTCATCGCCTTGATCGACGTCGACTGCTTTACATACTCGGCGTTGTGGATGTTCTCGATGCTCACGATGCGCACAAAATCCACGTTCTGATCGTGGTGATCAAAGGTGAATTCCACCAGCCGGCGGATCGCTTCCCGGGGCTCCAGGGCCGTCAGGTTCATCCGTGTCTCGGTGTTGCGAATGTCGCCGTAGAGTTTCTCCAGCACCTCGACGTAGAGCTGCTCCTTGCTGCCGAAGTAGTAATAGATCATGCGCTTGGAGGTCTGGATACGCTCCGCGATCGCGTCCACCCGGGCGCCGGAAAGGCCCTGGGTGACAAACTCGACGATGGCTTCCTGGAGAATGTTCTCGCGGGTCTTTTCCGGGTTGTTCTTGCGGCTCTTGCGCGGTGCGGTGGCCGCGGCGGGAAGCTCGGAGGTCAGGGTCATGGTGCGCTCACGGCCTTAGGTGCAGGCGCTGATTATGGGCCGCGCCGCACGCCGAAGGAAGCGCCGGCACCTTACAACCTGGCCTGGCGCACCGCACCGCTGCGGGACTTGGCCATGGCCGCCAGGCGCACCGCCACGTTGGCCGCACCGTAACCGGCGTAACCGTTCTTGCGCTGGATGATCTCGAAGAAAAACCGGCCCTCGAACGGTTCGGTATAAACGTGAAACAGTTCACCGCCCTGGGCATCGCGGTCGTAGAGGACGTTGTAATACGCGAGCTGGCTGAGGAACTCGTCATCGAAATCAAACCGCGCCGCCAGGTCATCGTAGTAGTTCAGCGGGATATCCAGCAGCGGCACGCCCGCATCCTTGGCCCGGCTGACCTCGGCGAAAATGTCCGCGCAGTCGAAGGCAATGTGGTGCACGCCCGAGCCGCGATAGCTCGACAGCGCGTGGGAAATCGCGGTGTTGCGGTTCTCGGAAATATTCAGCGGCAGGCGAATCGAGCTGCAACGGCTGCGCAGTGCCCGGCTTTTCACCAGGCCATAGGGGTCCGGCAGCACCACTTCGTCGTCGGCTTCGAAATCCAGCAGGCTCTTGTAGAACAACACCCAACTGTCGAGGCTGTCGGCGGGCAAGGCCATGGCCATGTGGTCGATGCGCAGCAGGCCGCCGCTGGCAGCGCTTGCGGGTTGCAGGTTGAAGTCGGTGTCGTAGAGGCCGCCTTCGCTCTGATCGACGAGGTAGATCAGGCTGCCATCCGGTGCACGCACCGCTGCCAGCTCCAGCTCATTGGGGCCGACCAGCCCACGATACGGCTGGCCCTTGTAGGCCACCGCCCGCTCCAGGGCCTTGGCGCTGTCCTTGACGCGGATCGCCGTGGCGCACAACGACGGGCCGTGGGCCTCGAAGAAGTTATGGGCGAAGGAATAGGGTTCGCAATTGAGGATCAGGTTGATATCGCCCTGGCGCAACAGGCTGACGCTCTTGGATCGATGCTGCCCGGCCTTGACGAAGCCCAGGCGCTCCAGCCATGAAGTGAGCTTGGCGCCGAGGTTTTCATCCACGGCGAATTCGAGGAATTCAATGCCGTCGTATTCGCTGGCGGCCGGGGTTTCAAACAGGATCTCGGGGACCGGCGTCGCTTCTTGCTCCAATCGCTGGCGGGTTTTCTCTTCGAGGTACAGCAGCGAGCGCAGGCCGTCGGCGGCATTCGCCCGGGTCGGCGCGGCGCGGAAGCCGTCGTTGAAGATTTCCAGGGACAACGGCCCGGTGTAGCCACTCTTGATGATCGGGGCGAGAAAGCCCGCCAGGTCGAACTCGCCCTGGCCTGGGAAGCAGCGGAAATGCCGGCTCCATTCCAGTACATCCATCGCGAGGATCGGCGCATCGGCCATCTGCACAAAGAAAATCTTGTCGCCGGGAATCTCGGCAATCGCACTCGGGTCGCCCTTGAGAGACAGGGTGTGGAAGCTGTCGAGCAACACGCCCAGGCTCGGATGATCGATCTTGCGCACCAGGTTCCACACCTGCTGCCAGGTGTTGACGTGCCGGCCCCAGGCCAGCGCTTCATAGCCGATGCGCAAGCCCCGGCGGCCAGCGTGTTCGGCCAGCAGGCTCAGGTCATCCAGCAGAATGCTTTCATCGCCCACGGAATCGGCTGACGCGTTACTGCACACCAACACCAGGTCGGTGCCCAGCTCCTGCATCAAGTCGAACTTGCGCTCGGCCCGCTCCAGGTTGCGTGCCAGGCGGTCGCGGCGGCAGCCCTCAAAGTCCCGGAACGGCTGGAACAAGGTGATGGCAATGCCGAGGTCGGCGCACATTTGCCTAACTTCACGCGGACTGCCGTCGTAATACAGCAGATCGTTTTCGAAGATTTCCACGCCATCAAACCCGGCAGCCGCGATGGCTTCGAGTTTTTCCGGCAAGGTTCCGCTCAAGGAAACGGTGGCGATGGAGCGTTGCATGGGGCGACTCCCGGCATTGAGGCATGTCTTGTTTACGGCAAATTATTGGCCGCCAGGTTCATCACAGCAATTGAAATGTACGAACCGGTTAGTTTTATGGGCGATTATCGAACAGAATGGCAATCGGCGAATTGACGATTTTTTAGCCGCTGCGCACCATCGACAGCACATTGAGCCCCGCTTCCATTGAGTGGCCTCGGTTAACCAAGACCCTGAACACACCATAAAAATTTCAAAAAAACGGGTACTTCCTCATGCCTTCGCAAAATCCCGCCGTGGCCGTGGGCCACAGCAATCCCCATAGCGGCATCGGTGACAAAATCCGTGGCGCCATGGCTGTCGGTAAAACCCGCTGGGGCATGCTGGCCCTGGTGTTTTTCGCCACCACCCTGAACTACATCGACCGCGCCGCCCTCGGCGTGATGCAACCGATCCTGGCCAAGGAAATGAGCTGGACGGCGATGGACTACGCCAACATCAACTTCTGGTTCCAGGTGGGTTACGCCATCGGCTTTGTGCTGCAAGGCCGGTTGATCGACCGGGTCGGCGTCAAGCGCGTGTTCTTCTGCGCGGTGTTGCTGTGGAGCCTGGCCACTGGCGCCCACGGCCTGGCCACCTCGGCGGTGGGCTTTATGGTCTGCCGGTTCATTCTCGGGCTGACCGAAGCCGCCAACTACCCGGCCTGCGTCAAGACCACCCGCCTGTGGTTCCCCGCTGGCGAGCGTGCCGTGGCCACCGGGATCTTCAACGCCGGCACCAACGTCGGCGCGATGATGACGCCGATGCTGCTGCCGCTGATCCTCCACGTGTGGGGCTGGCAGGCGGCGTTCCTGTGCATGTCGGCACTGGGCGGGATCTGGCTGGTGCTCTGGGGCTTGAAGTACTACAACCCGGAAGACCATCCAAGCGTGAAGCAATCGGAACTGGACTACGTGCAACAGGAAGTCGAACCGGAACAACCCCGCGTACCGTTCAGCCGGATCCTGCGGATGCGCGGCACCTGGGCCTTCGCCCTCGCCTACTCGATGACCGCGCCGGTGTTCTGGTTCTACCTGTACTGGCTGCCGCCGTTCCTGAATCAGCAATACAACCTGGGCATCAACGTGACCCAGATGGGCATCCCGCTGATCATCATTTACCTGACGGCGGACTTCGGCAGCATCGGCGGCGGGATCCTGTCTTCGTTCCTGATCGGACGCGGGATGAACCCGATCAAGGCGCGGCTGCTGTCGATGTTGCTGTTTGCCTGCTGCATCGTCGGAGTGATCATGGCCGCCGGCTCCAGCCACCTGTGGGTCGCGGTGTTTGCGATTTCCCTGGCCATCGGCGCGCACCAGGCCTGGACCGCCAACATCTGGAGCCTGGTGATGGACTACACGCCCAAGCACATGATGAGTACGGTGTTTGGTTTTGGCGGCATGTGCGCGGCCATCGGCGGGATGTTCATGACCCAGATCGTCGGCCATATCCTGACCGTGACCAACAACAACTACACCGTGCTGTTCACCCTGATTCCGGCGATGTACTTCATCGCGCTGATCTGGATGTACTTCATGGCGCCGCGCAAGATTCCGACCGTCGAGGTCTGAGTTTCCTACCTGCGCCGCTGCTGCCAGGCAGCGGCCAACCCGCTCAGGCAAATCACCCCGATCCCGACCACGGTGGTCAGGTCCGGGGTGTGGTTGAACACCAGCCAGCCCAACAACCCCGCAAACACGATCTGGCAATAGCCGAACGGCGCCAGCAAGGCCGGCGCTGCGAAGCGGAAGGCCTGGGTCAGCATCAAGTGTGCGGTCATCCCGCAAGTGCCCAGCGCCAGCATCAGCACCCCGTGCCACAGGCTCGGCACCTGCCAGAAGAACGGCACCAGCGCGCTCATCACCAAGGTATTGCACAACCCGGCGAAGAAGTTGCTGGTGGTGGGCGTGTCGTACTTGCTGAGGATGCGGGTGAGCAGTTGGTAGAAGCAGAAGAACAACGCCGACGTCAGCGGCAACAACACCGCGGGGGTGAACAGCTCACCCCCCGGGTGCACAATGATCAGCACCCCGATAAACCCGCAAATCACCGCCAGCCATTGGCCGCGGGTCACGTGTTCACCCAACAGCGGCACCGACAACGCGGTGACCAGGATCGGCGCAAGAAAGTTGACCGCCGTGGCCTCGGCCAACGGGATAAAGTGCAGCGCCGCCGTAAAGAACAGGCTGGTGCCCAGCAGGCACAACGCCCGCGCCACTTGCAGTAAAGGGCGTTTGCTGCGCAGTACCCGCAGGCCCGATTGCGGCAGGAAGATCCCGGCCATCAACAGCGTGTGCACCAGGTAGCGGGCCCACACCACCATCACGATCGGGTAGAACCCGGCCAGGTATTTGGACAGCGCGTCGTGGCTGGAAAACAGAAAGGTCGCCACCACAATCAGCAAAATGCCTTTGAGCGGGTGGTTGACGCCGGAAAGTGGGGTACTGAGGGTCATTGCATTCTCTTGAGTGACAGGCTGAAATGACCGCCGCATACCGCGGCATAATCTAGAACGGGTAAAGCGCCTCGCTCAAGAGCATAACCAAACACTGTTCGAACAGCGCACTAAATTGCGGTTTTCCAGTCCAACGCTTCACGCCGCCCCGCCCACTGCGCGTTTTTTAACCAAGGCCTTCTCACCATGAAAAAAACCCTGTTGATTCTTTCGACCCTGACGCTGCTCAGCGCCTGCGACAAGCAAGCCGAGACCGCCAAGGCGCCCGCCCCGCCGTCTGTCCAGGCAACGTTGGTACCGCAAGTGCTGCCCACCGACAAATGGGTCGGCAAGTGGATTGGCGTCGAAGGCCTGAACCTGACCATCGCCAAGGACGAGAGCATCGGCCGCGGCCACTATGTACTGACCATGAAATACGGCCTGGATGACGACGATTCCGGCACCTTCAAGGGCCAGGCATCCGAAGACGGCATCACCTTTGAACGCCCGGACGGCCCGCAGATCCTGAGCGCTGGCGACGGCGAAGCCACTGGCCTGAAATGGCTGGCCGACAAGAAGGACTGCCTGATCGTCGACACCGGCGAAGGGTATTGCCGCGACTGACACAAGCTTCATACAGGTCGGACGACACAGCGTTTAGCATCGTCAGACAGCCGGACTGGCGCCAACCCTACACACCAACAACACTGAGCTGCAGGTTCACAAAGAGGATTGCCACATGCTATGGAAAAAAGGCCGACGCAGCGACAACGTGGTAGACGCCCGCGATGACAGCGGCGGCGGTGGCGGTGGCATGCGTTTTGGGGGCGGCAAGGGCCTGAGCCTGACGGCCATCGTGCTGATCGTCGGCATCGGCTGGCTGACCGGCCAGGACCCGATGCAGATCCTCGGGCAACTCAGCGGCCAGCTCACCGAGCAAGCGCCCTCCGTCAGCCCGCAAACCCGCCAGGCGCCGCCGGCCAATGATGAACAAGCCGACTTCGTGCGCGCCGTCCTCGGCGACACCGAAGACACCTGGGCCCAGGTGTTCCAGGAAAACGGCCTGACCTACAAGAACCCCAAACTGATCCTGTTCCGCGGCCGGGTGAACTCCGCCTGCGGTGGCGCCACGTCCGCCAGCGGGCCGTTCTATTGCCCGGCAGACCAACAGGTATACCTGGACCTGGATTTCTTCCGGGAAATGTCCCAGCGCTTCAAGGCCGCCGGCGACTTCGCCCAGGCCTACGTGATCGCTCATGAAGTCGGACATCACGTGCAGACGCTGCTGGGCATCTCGGCGAAGATTCAGGCAGCCCGCCAGCAAGGCCGGCAGATGCAAGGCGACGGCGGCCTGCTGGTGCGCCAGGAGCTGCAAGCCGACTGCTTCGCCGGGGTGTGGGCCAACCGCGCGCAAAAGCGCCTGAACTGGCTGGAGCCCGGCGACATTGAAGAAGCACTGAATGCGGCCAACGCGATTGGCGATGACCGCTTGCAGCAACAGGGCCAGGGCCGCGTGGTGCCTGACTCGTTTACCCACGGCACCTCGGCACAGCGGGTTCGCTGGTTCAAGACCGGCTTCGCCCAGGGCCAGATCACTCAATGCGACACCTTTACCGCCAAGAGCCTTTAAATGAATAAACGACTGGGTCTGCTGTTAGGTTTGTTGATCACCTGTTCCTCCTCCACCTGGGCTGCCGAACATGGCGTCAAGGTGGTCAGTCCCGATCGTTTTCACCTGGATGCCGGCGACCTGAGCGTCGGCTTGAGCCAGGACTGGCGCCAGCCGCTGCCTCAAGTTACCCGCGCGCTGATCATCGTGCATGGCCGTTTGCGCAACGCGATGACCTACCTGGACAGCGGCGAAAAAGCGGCCGAAGCCGCAGGACAAAACGCCAATACCCTGGTGATTGCGCCACAGTTCCTCAACCAGACCGACCTCAAGCGCAACCAGATCGACAGCCAGACCCTGCGCTGGAACAGTAACGACTGGATGGCCGGCGAGCCGTCCACAGGCCCGGGCCAGATCAGCTCCTACGGCGCGCTGGACCAGATCATCAAGCACCTGGGCAACCGCAAGCTGTTCCCGAACCTGAAGGAAATCGTGGTGGCCGGCCATTCCGGTGGCGGCCAGGTGGTGCAGCGTTTTGCGCTGACCGGGCATGATCACCCGCTGCTGCAAACCGAGGGCATCAGCCTGCGTTATGTGGTGGCCAACCCGTCGTCCTACGCGTACTTCAGCCCACAGCGTCCGGTGAAATTCGATGTTGCCAGTTGCCCGGGCTTCAACGACTGGAAGTACGGCATGCAAAACCTGCCGGCCTACGCCAAGGGGCAAAGTGCCGAGCAGCTGGAGCAGGCTTACGTTTCGCGTAATGTCACTTACTTGCTGGGCCAGCAGGACACCGACCCGAATCACCCGGCGCTGGACAAGAGCTGCGGTGCTGAAACCCAGGGCGCGTATCGCTTGATTCGCGGGCACAATTATTTTGACTACCTCAAGCAGCGGCACCCGCAGTTGGGCCACAAGCTGGTGGAAGTGCCGGGGGTTGGGCATAACGGGGACAAGATGTTTACGTCGCCTGAAGGGCAGAAAGTACTGTTCCAATAACCACTGAAGAAACCGGATCAAAAATGTGGGAGCTGGCTTGCCTGCGATGGCATCACCTGGGTGTTACTGATACACCGCAGTGTCTGCATCGCAGGCAAGCCAGCTCCCACATTTGATCTTCATTGCCTGGGGTTAGAGCATCCGGCGCAATACCGCGCAATCTTCGGCATGCCAATCCGCCAGCTCCGGCCACGGGTTTTCCGGCAGATTGACCAGCACAGTCTTCGTCCCCGCCGCCCGCCCACAATCCAGATCAAAGCGGTAATCACCGACCATCACCATCTCTTGCGGCGCCACTTCCCACGCTCGCGCCAGCTTCAACAAACCACCCGGGTCAGGCTTGGGCGGCGCATCATCACGCCCCAGCACATCCTCGGCTGCAAAGCAGTCCGCCAGGCCAATCGCCTGCAATGTCACATGGGCCAGCTCCCGCGCATTGCGCGTCAGGATGCCCAGGCGATAACCCCGCCCGGCCAATTCCCGCACCAACTCCACCGCCCCCTCCGCCGCCACCGAACCCAGCGCCAACTCACGCTCATGCGCAAGCAACCACGCATGCTTGGCCGCTGCTTCATCGGCGGGCAACGCCGCCAGGTGCGTAAGAATGTCGTCAGTCGCCGGAATATCCAGGGCCACGCGGATCGCCGCAAAATCATGCACGGCCACCGTCAGGGTGCCATCCATGTCGAACACCCAGTGCTTCACATCACTGAGGCTCATGCCCAATCCTTGCGATGACGAATCAAGCCTTCCTGGGTAACCGATGCCACCAGTTGCCCGGCGCGGTTGTACACGCTGCCCCGGGAGAACCCACGGGAATTGCCGGCCCATGGGCTGTCCATGGCGTAGAGCAACCAGTCATCGGCACGCAGGTCGGCGTGGAACCACAGCGCGTGGTCGAGGCTGGCGACTTGCATGTCTTTCTGCCACACGGTCTTGCCGTGGGGCAGCAGCGAGGTGGTCAGCAGGCCGAAGTCCGAAGCGTAGGCCAGCAGGTATTTGTGCAGCGCCGGCGAGTCGGCCAGGGCGCCGTCCGCACGAAACCACACGTATTTGACCGGGTCGGACGGCTGCGGGTTGTACGGGTCTTTCTCGGTCACCGGCCTTACTTCGATTGGCTTGGGGCACAGCAGCTTTTCGCGCATGTGCTCGGGAATCAGGTGCGCACGCTGCTGGGTCAGCTCCAGCTCCGACGGCAGGTTCTCCGGGCCGACCACCACAGGCATGGTGGTCTGGTGCTCGAAGCCTTCTTCGTCGTACTGGAACGAAGCGCTGCAGGTGAAGATCGGGTTGCCCTTCTGGATCGCCGTCACCCGGCGCGTGCTGAAACTGCCGCCATCGCGCACCCGGTCAACCGAATACACCACCGGCAACGCCGCATCGCCGGGGCGCAGGAAGTAACCGTGCAACGAATGCACATGCCGCGCCTCTTCAACGGTCTGGCTGGCTGCCGACAGCGACTGGCCGAGCACCTGGCCGCCGAACAGCTGGCGAAAGCCCAGGTCCTGGCTGCGGCCGCGAAAGAGGTTTTCCTCGATCGGTTCCAGGGTCAGCAGGTCCACCAGATCTTCCAACACTTGGCTCATAGAGCATCTCCTACAACAATCTATTGGGCATTCCGGGCTGCTTATCCGTGCAGCGTGTCCAACCATTGGGCGCGGGTGATGCGATACAACACATGATGCCGCAAGGGGTCATCGGCTGCGACCTTGGGGTGTTCAAAATCTGCCAGGGGATCGTAATGCATACCGATGGCCTGCATGACTTTTTGTGATGGCAGATTGGCTTCAGTGGTAAACGAAACGATTTCGTCCAGCTTCAGCCGGTCGAAACCACAGCGCAGGGCAGTCCAGGCGGCTTCGCTGGCGTAACCCAGGCCCCAGTGTTCCCTGGCCAGGCGCCAGCCGATCTCCACCGCCGGAGTGAACGGTGCCTCGAAGCTCACATTCAGCAAGCCGGTGAGGCCGATGAATTCGCCGCTGTCCTTGCGCTGCAACGCCCACAGGCCAAAACCGTACTCGGCAAAATGGCCGCGAATACGCCCGATCAGCGCGGCACTTTCCAGGCGGCTCAAGGTGGCCGGGAAATACCGCATCACCTGCGGGTCGGCGCACATGCGCGCAAACTCCGGCAAGTCGGCATCGCTCCATTGGCGCAGCACCAGGCGTGCGCTTTCCAATTGCAGTATCGGCTCCATTGGTCCCCCTCCCTTGCCATGTGCGTGAGTGTAACGCGCTGTTAAGATCCGTCGCTGGTTCCCGTCAGAAATCGCCATGCCCTTGCCATTGATCTACCACGACGACTACAGCCCCGAGTTCCCGGCAGACCACCGCTTCCCCATGGATAAATTCCGCCTGTTGCGTGACCATCTGGTGGAGAGCGGCCTGACACGGGACAGCCAACTGCTGCGCCCGGAACTCTGCCCCGCCGAGATTCTGGCCCTGGCCCATGAACCTGGGTATATCGAACGCTACATGAGCGGCGAGTTGTCGCGCGAAGACCAACGGCGCCTTGGCCTGCCTTGGAGCGAAGCCCTGGCCCGGCGCACCGTGCGCGCGGTGGGCGGTTCGTTGCTGGCCGCCGAGCAGGCCCTGGAACACGGCCTGGCCTGCCACCTGGCCGGCGGCACCCACCACGCCCACTACGATTACCCGGCGGGTTTCTGCATCTTCAATGACCTGGCCGTGATCAGCCATTACCTGCTGGCCAGCGGGCGGGTCAACCGGGTGCTGATCTTCGACTGCGACGTGCACCAGGGCGACGGCACCGCACGCATCCTCCACGACACCCCGGATGCAATCACCGTGTCCCTGCACTGCGAAAAGAACTTCCCCGCGCGCAAGGCGCAAAGCGACTGGGACATCCCGCTGCCGATGGGCATGGGCGACGCGGACTACCTCAAGGTGGTCGACGATGCCCTCAACTACCTGCTGCCGCTGTATCAGCCCGACCTGGTGCTGTATGACGCCGGCGTGGATGTACACAAGGACGACGCCCTCGGCTACCTCAAGCTGACAGACCAAGGCGTCGCCGCCCGCGATGAAAGCGTGATGCGCCACTGCCTGGGCCGCGATATTCCGGTGGTCGGGGTGATCGGCGGCGGCTACAGCAAAGACCGCCCTGCCCTGGCCCGTCGCCACGGGATCCTGCACCACAGCGCGCAGCGCGTCTGGACGTCATCAGGCTGTCATTGAGTTATGCGCGTTACCCACAATCGCTGTGGAACTGCCTGTGGATAACCTGAGTGAAAGCCCCTGCAGGCCATAAGCCGCCTGGCCTGCAGAAGGCTGTATGTTTTTTGATCAGGCAGCATGAGCATCCTCGGGTAGAATGCTCGGCCTACTTTGCCGAACCGCAGTTATCCCCATGCCCCAGACTCAAACCCCATCTCAACACGTCATCATCATCGGCGGCGGCCCGGCGGGGCTGATGGCCGCCGAAGTGTTGAGCCAGGCCGGGATCCGGGTCGACCTGTACGACGGTATGCCCTCGGTAGGCCGCAAGTTCCTGCTGGCGGGCGTGGGCGGCATGAACATCACCCATTCCGAACCTTACCCGGCGTTTCTGGCGCGCTATGCCGAACGGGCGCCGTGCATGGCGCCGTTGCTGCGTCAGTTCGGTGCCGAAGCGTTGTGCGAATGGATACACGGGTTGGGGATTGAAACCTTTATCGGCAGCTCCGGCCGGGTGTTTCCTACTGACATGAAAGCCGCCCCGCTGCTGCGGGCCTGGCTCAAGCGCCTGCGCGACCAGGGCGTAGTTATCCACACCCGCCATCGCTGGCTGGGTTGGAATGCCGATGGCAGCCTGCTTATCCACAGCCCCGAGGGCGAAAAAAGCGTACGCGGTGATGCAGTGTTGCTGGCCTTGGGCGGCGGCAGTTGGTCGCGCTTGGGCTCGGATGGGGCGTGGCTGAAGTTGCTGGAAGACAAAGGCGTGCCTTACGCGGCGTTGCAACCGAGCAACTGTGGCTTCGAGGTGTCGGCCTGGAGCGAGTTGATGGTCAGCAAATTCGCCGGGGCACCGCTGAAAAACGTCGCCATTGGCCTGGCAGACGACAAGCCACGGCTGGGGGAATGTGTGGTCACCGCCACGGGCATCGAAGGCAGCCTGATCTATGCGTTGTCGGCACCGATTCGTGAGGCGATCAACCGGGATGGATCGGCCACGGTGCACATTGACCTGTTGCCGAGTAAGCCACTGGACAAGGTGATCGCAGCGCTGAGCAAGCCGCGCGGCTCACGCTCGATGAGCAAGCATTTGCACAGTCAGTTGGGATTGGATGGGGTGAAGGCGGCGCTTTTGCGCGAGCTGTCACCGGCGGAGCACTTCAATGATCCGGCGCAGCTGGCGGTGGATATCAAGGCGCTGCCGCTGAAGCTGGTGAAAACCCGGCCAATGGACGAAGCCATCAGTACCGCAGGCGGCGTGCCGTTTGAGGCGCTGGATGAACGCTTGATGATCAAGCAATTGCCGGGCGTTTTTTGCGCAGGCGAGATGCTGGACTGGGAAGCGCCGACGGGCGGGTATTTGCTGACGGGGTGTTTTGCCAGCGGGCAGGCGGCAGGGCGCGGTGTTCTTGAGTGGTTGAGGCCGGCCACCCCGGCATGACCCACTCACCCCATCACCGCCCGGCAGCAAAGTTACCTCTGACTCAACTGGCTGTTAGATCGGGATAGGCACGTTTAAAAGCTGTTACTTGCTTCTGCAGGAAAGCATCCTCTTCAGGCAGTAAAATTTTCAGATTTTCTATATAACCTGAATACGCACTGAAGAGTCTGGAAGGATCGCCGTGTTTCAAATCGCTCCATTCCTGCTTGAAGGCGTAGCTGAGTTTCTGGCCCTCTTCCTGACTGGTACAAAGCATATCCTGTAGATACTTATCCAATGGCGCCCTTATCTCAGGACTGATCGAATAATTAGCCTCATACAACGACATCAACTCTCTGAACGAATGGATTGCCTGCCCATACTCGCCGCGCGCCGCATGGTCTTCAACCCGGGACCTTAATTCGGCCACACGCAACTCTACCTGCTTGAAAGCTTTCTCGTCAGCAGCCTTGCCTTTCTTGATTTCGCCGTCTACAACAACGCCGCCGATAATGCCCGCCGCCGCCAGGACCGGCAAAACAAAAGGTACTAAAAACACAGCCATATCTACATCTCCATCTAAGTTCGTCATTCAGAAATCAGTTTCTGACTCAACCTCAGTGGAAATGAAGTATTTTAAGTTCCAGCACTTAAACACGGCGACAATTACAAAAAATATCCAAATCACAAGCAATAACTCATCAAGGATGACGAGGCACAACTTAACGCGAGCGGAATTGCTCCGCTCACGGTAGTCACTATGCGTTTACATGATAACCAACAAGCCCTACTTCTTTTTCCGCGGCCCGGTGTTAAACACGGGCACCTTACGCACTGGCTTGATCGAAGGCTCGACCGGCGTCGCCTCCCCGCTGTCCACCCACTTGCCCAGGTTGCGCTTGCCACCACCGCCGCCCGAAGCCTTGGGTTTCTTCGGCTTTTTCGGCTTCTTCACCACCTGACCAGTGGCATCGGTATCCGGCACACGGTGCTCCGGTTCGAAGTCCTGCTCCATCTTCCGGGTCAACGTCTGACGGGTCAGCATCTCGATGGCCGACAGCATGTTCACTTCATCGGCGCACACCAGGGAAATCGCCTCACCGGTGTTGCCCGCACGACCGGTACGGCCGATGCGGTGGATGTAGTCCTCGGCCACGATCGGCAGGTCAAAGTTGACCACCAGCGGCAAGTCTTCGATATCCAGGCCACGGGCCGCCACGTCGGTGGCCACCAGGATCTGCACGTCGCTGCTCTTGAAGCGATCCAGCGCACGCTGGCGCGTGGCTTGTGGCTTGTCGCCGTGAATCCCGTCGGCATTGATGCCCAGGCCCTGGAGTTTTTCCACCAGCGCGTCCACACCGTTACGGGTCTTGGCGAACACCAGCACCTGCTTCCAGCGGCCCTTGCGCATCAGGTGCACAAACAGCTCGGCCTTGCGCTTTTTGTCCACCGGCACCACCCATTGCTTGACGGTGTTGGCAGCGACGTTGCGCGGGCTGACTTCGACAGTCAGCGGGTCGTTGAGCATCTGCCCGGCCAACTGGCGGATCTCGTCGGAGAAGGTTGCGGAGAACAGCAAGGTCTGGCGCTTTTTCGGCAGCATGCGGTAGATGTTCGCCAGTTCTTCGGAGAAGCCCAGGTCGAGCATGCGGTCGGCTTCATCCAGCACCAGGGTTTGCAGCTGGTTGAGCTTCAGCGCGTTCTGGCGGAACAGGTCGATCAGGCGGCCAGGGGTGGCGACCAGCACATCAACGCCTTTGCGCAGCTTCATCATCTGCGGGTTGATGCTCACGCCGCCGTACACGGCGTAAGTGGTCAGCGGCACGTTTTGGGCGTACTCGGCGACGCTCGCATGAACCTGCTCGGCCAGTTCGCGGGTCGGGCACAGGATCAGCGCGCGCACCGAGTTGGCGCTGACTTTCGGCCCTTCCATGGTCAGCAGTTGCAGCAGCGGCACGGCGAAACCGGCGGTCTTGCCGGTGCCGGTCTGGGCCGCAGCCATCAGGTCACGGCCTGCCAGCACCGCCGGAATGGCTTGCGCCTGCACCGGCGTCGGGGTCTGGTAGCCAAGCGTCTCAAGGGCGCGCAGCAAGGGTTCGATCAGGCCAAGTGTGGCGAAAGTCATGGAAATACCGTAGGAAAAAGTCAGCGCAAGGTCGCAATGCGCGGCAGTTTACCTTATTTCCGGTTTTGGCTTTCGCCACTGTGGCAGGCTGATCAGCAGCACCGCGCTGATAATCACCAACATCGCCAGGGCTTCTTCCGTGCCGATGGTCTCACCGACAAACACAATCCCGAGCAACACCGCCACCGCCGGGTTGACGTAGGCATAGCTGGTGGCCGCCGCCGGGCGTACGTGCTTGAGCAGGTACATATAGGCATTGAAGGCGATGATCGAGCCGAACACGGTCAAGTACGCCAGGGCCAGCCAGCCTTCCAGCGGCGGCATGGCTTGGAGGTGTTCGCCGCTGACGGCACTGAGCAACAGCAGCACGAAACCTGCGATCAGCATCTCCGCCGCACTGGCCATCGCGCCTTGAGGCAGCGGCAAATGCTTGCTCCACACCGAACCAAAGGCCCAGGCCGCCGCCGCAAAGATCAGCAAGGCCGCACCGGTGGGGCTCGATTGCAGGTTGGAGCCCATATTGAGCATGGCGATGCCGATAATCCCCAGCACCACCCCGGCCCATTCCAGACGGGTATTACGCGCGCCCCAGAAATAACCACAGAGCAAGGTGAACAACGGCACCGTCGCCACCGCCAACGCGGCCACGCCGGAAGCCACGCCCGTATGTTCGGCCACACTGACCGCACCGTTACCGAAGGTCAGCAGCAAAATGCCGATCTTGCCGGCGGCCTTCCACTGCACCCAGGTCGGCGCCGGCGCCCCGCGCCAGCGCAGGAAGGCATACATCAGCGCACCCGCTGTCATGAAGCGAATCCCCGCCAGCAACAGCGGCGGCCAGTACTCCACACCAATGCGAATCACCAGGTAGGTAGACCCCCAGATCACATACAACGCAAAAAAGGCGGCGATCAACGGTAAGGGAAAGCGACGTGGGCCAGGCATTGGGCAGCTCTGTGGCAGGACAAGGGAGCGTTATTTTAGAAATCCCCGGCCGTAAACATAAGTTACAAAACCTGTTTAAAGCGCCAGTACACTTTTCAAAACATGGTTATCAAGGCTATAAACCGTGCTTTCGAAAGCTATGCATTCCCGGAGCCTTATCATGGACAAATACGACCGTATGCTTCTCAGCGCCCTGCTGGAAGACGGCCGCGCGTCCTACGCGCAACTGGCGCGCACCGTGAACCTGTCCGCGCCCGCCGTGGCTGAGCGAGTGGCGAAACTGGAAGCCAGTGGTGTGATTACCGGGTATCAGGCCAAGGTCGACCTGTCGAAGGTGGGGTTGCCGATCCAGTGCGTGATTGAGTTGCGGTTGACCAATCATGGGAGCCAGAAGGTTTACGACGCGCTGTCGGAAATTCCCGAGTTGACTGAATGCCATCGGGTGACGGGCGATCCGTGCGTGATCATGCAGGCGGCGGTGGGCTCGATGCCGGAGCTGGAGAACCTGATCAATCGGGTGGCGAAATTCGGGTTCAGCAAGACCTCGATCATCTTGTCGAGCGCGATAGAGCGGCGGGTGCCGTTGGGGCAGTTGGAGGGGAATGGGAAGAGTGGCAACTGAACACGCCGCTCTGCAGCTCGTTCCCACGCTCTGCGTGGGAACGCATCCGGTGACGCTCTGCGTCACGACTTCAAGAGCGGACGCAGAGCGTCCAGGGCGGCATTCCCACGCGGAGCGTGGGAACGTTCGCCATAGTTGACCGAGTTGCCTGAAACACCCTCGCTCAACTGTGGGAGCTGGCTTGCCTGCGATGACGTCAGTAGCTTCACTGATTCGAAGGTGGTGGTGGATCGGTCGCTGGACTGCTTACAGCCTCGATAACACCGCAAAACTAATGTGGGAGCGGGCTTGCTCGCGAATGCGGTGTGTCAGTCAGCGCATGTGTTTGCTGATACTCCGTATTCGCGAGCAAGCCCGCTCCCACATTTGGATCTTCGTCATGTTGAAGATGGAGTTCTGCTCAAGCGACTTAGAACCCGCGATGCTTCTTCAGATGATCATTGATCTTCGCCGCCGGAACCTTCTGCAAGCTGCACAGCAATTCGTGTGACAACTCCCGCAACCCGTGGGTGCGCCGCAGTTCCTCGGCCAGGTGAGCGGTAAGGTTCGCCGCCATCTCCGCGTCCGCCATCGCCCGGTGAGCCTTGCCGGTGTGGGGCAGTTGGGCAAATGAGGTCAGGGTACCCAGCTTGTGGTTCGGCGCCGCCGGCATCAAGCGTCGCGCCAGCAATAGCGAACAGGCAAACTTCTGCAAACGCGTACGCCGGATCAACCCCAGCTCGAAATCCCAGAACTTCTGGTCAAACGCGGCGTTGTGGGCCAGCAGCGGCGTGGTGCCGACAAACTCGTTCACCTCGTTCATCACCCGCTCCGCCGACGGTGCGGTGCGCAACATGGCGTTGCTGATGCCGGTCAGTTGCTCAATAAACCCCGGCACACGCACACCAGCGTTCATCAGGCTCTGGTAGCGGTCCACGATCTGGCCCTGCTCCAGGATGACCACGGCGATTTCCGTGGCCCGGCAGCTGCTGCTCGGCTGGATGCCGGTGGTTTCAAAGTCGATGACCGCTATACGTTCCAAACCTGTTCCAACTCCGTCAAAAATCTATTTAAGCAGCAACGCGCCTTCAATCGGCACGTAGCGGCTGGCGGCGCGTATCAATGAGTTGGCCGTCAGCCCCGGCACGCCGTAGGCCACGGCTTCGACGCCGTGCTTGCTGATGATGCGGTCCAGCAGCATGTCGAAATCACCGTCGCCGGAGGCCAGCACCACTTCGTCGACATGGGCGGCGGCGTCCATGATGTCGATGGTGATGCCCACGTCCCAGTCGCCCTTGGCCGAGCCGTCGCTGCGCTGGATGTAGGGCTTGAGCTTCACGGTAAAACCCAGGTTACGCAGGATCTGCTGGAACTGCTGCTGTTTGCTGTCGCCACGGTCGATGGCATAGGCATACGCCTCGACAATCTGCCCGCGCTGGCTGATGTCAGCCCACAGGGCCGCGTAGTTGAAGTGACAGCCGTACGCCTGGCGCACGGTGTAGTAGAGGTTTTGTACATCGGCGAACACGGCTATCTTTTTCACCGCAAATCCTCATGACACGCGCATGGACCCCGGACTCAAAGGCCCGGAAAGGTTGCCAGTATGCCAGCCACACGGGAGTTTCCGAGAAAAATCAGCCCGGGGCGACGAAGCGCCCCGGTTGAGTGTGGGTCAGACGAAGGAATCGTCGTCGCCAAAGGAGGAGGAGTCGTCGGAATAGTCGTTGTCGGCGAAGCTGTCGGAGGCGTTGTCGCTGCCCCAGCTGTCGTTGCCGGCATATTTCTGGTCGTCGTTGCCCCAGTTGCCGTTGTCGCTGGCCGGAGCCGGCTCTTCGCGGATGATCTCTTCAACCACTTGCGGTTGTTGCGAGTTGTGGCTGAACAGGCTGCTGATGCCTTCTGCCAGCATCACACCACCGGCCACGCCAGCTGCGGTTTTCAGGGCGCCGCCGAGGAAACCGCTGCCAATCGGCGCTGCGGGTGCCTGTTGTGGCTGCTGATAGTTCTGCTGGGGAGCACCGTAGTTCTGCTGCGGCGCAGGTTGCCCGCCAAACGACGGACGCGCCGGTTCACGCCAGCCACCGCCCGACGACGCCGGTGCGCTCTGGGTCGGCTGCGGGTCACGGGAACCGCCGCCGAAAATGCTCGACAGGAAACCGCCACTGCTCGGTGCAGGCTGCGCCGCCTGGGACCTGGCCTGTTGCAGTTGGTCCTGCAACTCCTGGATCTGCTGGGCCTGCTGCTTGTTCTGCGCATCGAGGCTCTTGATCGCGTGCTCTTGCACCAGAATCGACTGGGTCATGTAGTACGCAGCGGCCGGTTGGCGAGTGACGTGTTCCTTGATCCGCGCTTCAGCCTGGGCGTCGCGGGGGGCTGAGTCCGTTTCGGCTTGCTGCAACCGTGAAAACAGTCCGTCGATCAGGGTTTGTTCTTCGCTGTTCATGGCGACCTCGTTAGATTGCCGGTAGAAATCTTCGCCTTGCGCACGATGTGCAAGGTACAACCCAGTTATGGGGCTGTTGCTGATTGTTTCAATGGTCTTTACGCAAGGTTTACGTTTGCTTGCATCTGCTCTTGATCGGTTAAAGTAACGCCCTTGCTTTTCGGCCTGTGAAGACCCTGATGAATCCGTTAGACGTATTGCGCGACTCCTTCTTCTTTTTCAAGCGCAACCTGGGCGCCATCGTGCAGTTGTGCCTGCCACTGGTGATCCTCGAAGCCCTGCTGCAACAGGTGCTCGACCACACGCTCGGCCCAGACGCGTTTCCCGGTTACAGCGTGGTGATCGGGCTGCTGGTGTACCCGCTGTACACCGGCGCACTGATCCTGTTCCTCGACGCCCGCACCCGGGGTGAATCGCCGCGCACCCTGGATGTGCTGGCCATGGCCCTGACCCTGTGGCCGCGCTTTGCCCTGCTGACGGCAATCAGCACGCTGCTGATCCTGCTGGGCCTGTCGCTGTATTTCCTGCCCGGCCTGTGGCTGATGGTGGTGCTGGCTTTCGCCGAATACCTGCTGGTGCTGCGGGGCATGTCGGCGCTGTCGGCCATGAAGGAAAGCCTGCGCCTGACCCGTGGGCATTTCTGGCGGATCCTGGTGTGCCTGCTGTGCGTGATGACCCCGCTGTGGTTGCTCAAGGGCGCCAGCGTGGCGGTCTATCCGGACCCGAACCCGCTGCTGGGCCTGCTGATCGACAGCGCACAAAGCTTCCTGCAACTGTTCACCAGCGTGGTGTTGTTCCGCCTGTTCATGTTGATTGGTGGCGACGCCGACGCGCGGTGATATGCTCCGGGCCTGTCCTGCAACGCCATAAGCCGAGCCGATGACCCGACTACTGCGCATTACCTTGCTGGGCCTGCTGATCCTCGCGGCCCTGCTGACCGGCTTGATCTACAGCCTGACCTGGCGCCCTGCCGACAAGGAAACCCTGCCCATCCGCTGCGTCGCGCCCCGTGCGCCGACCCTGCTGCCTGGGCAGGCGCTAAAGGTCATGACCTGGAACGTGCAGTACCTGGCGGGCAAGAACTACGTGTTCTGGTACGACACCCCGGACGGCAGCGGCCCGGACGACCGCCCGACCGTTGAAGACATGGCTTCAAGCCTCGACGAAGTGGCGCGGGTGATCCGCGACGAGCAGCCCGACATCCTGCTGTTGCAGGAAGTCGACGAAGGCGCCAAGCCTTCCAGCTACCAGGACCAACTGGCCTTGCTCCAGGAGCGCCTGGCCGACCTCTACCCGTGCAGCGCCCAGGCCTTCGACTGGAAAGCCGACTTCGTGCCCGACCTGCATATCTTCGGCAGCGTCGGTCGCAAGCTGGTGACCATGAGCCGCTACCAGATCGAACACGCCGAGCGCCTGCAATTGCCGGTAGCACGCGCCAACCTGATCAGCCGTCAGTTCCAGCCCAAACCTGCGTTATTGCTGACCTACCTGCCGTTGAGCGATGGCGGCCAGTTGGCCGTGCTCAATACTCGCCTGGACGGCGCGGCCCCCGGGCACAACGCCGTGCTGGAACAGGTGCAGGCGACCGTCAAGCTGGTGGATAAATTCGAGAGCCGCGGCACGCCATGGCTGATGGGTGGGGATTTCAACCTGATGCCGCTGGGACAGTTCCTGCGCCTGGACCCCGGCAAGCGCGGGCAATACTCGCCGGACAGTGAGCTGCACCTGCTGTGGGAAAAGTACCCGATGATCCCGAGCAACAGCCAATCCAGCGGGATTGACCGGGACCAGTGGCTGACATATTTCCCGAATGACCCAACCGTAGAGGGGCCGGATCGTACGCTGGATTACCTGTTCCACAGCTCGCGCATCAAGAAGGTTGAGAGCAAGGTGCGCCAGAGCGATACGGTGCGTATCTCCAATCATTTGCCGGTGATTGCGCGGTTCCTGTTGCCCGCCGCGCAGTAAGCCACGCGGCGAAACAGTGTGGGAGCTGGCTTGTGTGGGAGCCGGGCTTGCCCGCGATGCAGGCACCTCGGTCTATCCGACAGACCGAGGTGATGCCATCGCAGGCAAGCCAGCTCCCACATTAGATCTGCGATGTACTTACTTTCTCGGCTTGATCCGGGCAGTCGGTTCAGCAATCAACGGATCATCCGGCCAGTAATGCTTCGGATACCGCCCCTTCAAATCCTTCTTCACCTCGGCGTAAGTACTGCGCCAGAAGTTCGCCAGGTCCTGCGTCACCTGCACGGGCCGTCTGGCCGGCGACAACAGGTGCAGCTTGACCACCTGCCGCCCGCCGGCGATCCGCGGCGTATCCGCCAGCCCGAACAATTCCTGCAAGCGCACCGCCAGAATCGGCGGCTGCTCGCTGTAGTCCAGCCGCACCGACGAGCCCGACGGCACCTTCAGATGGTGCGGCGCCAGCTCGTCCAACCGCGCAGGCAACGGCCACGGCAGCAGGTTATGCAGGAAGCTGGAAATATCCAGACTGGCGAAATGGCTCAGGCGCGACACCTTGCCCAGGTACGGCATCAACCAGTGTTCCAGGCTGGCAAGCAAAGCGCTGTCGCTGACATCCGGCCATTCACTGGCCTTGCCGCTATCCAGACCACGCAGCAGCATCACCCGCGCCTGCCATTGGCGCAGCTCCGGGGTCCAGGGCAACAGTTCGAGGCCTTTGCGCCGCACCAGGTTGACCAGCGCCTGGCTGCGGGCGGACTCGTCGAGGCCGGTCAGCGGTTCGCGGCTGAGCACCAGTTCGCCGACCTTGCGCTGGCGTTCGGCCCGCAGCACGCCCTCGCGCTCATCCCAGTCAAGCTGGTCGACATTACGCACCTGCTCGGCCAACACCGAGTCGAACAGCGCCGGATCAAAATCCGCCGCGAGGTAAATCCGTTCTTCACGCTGGCCCTGGCGGCTGCCCAGATCGGCGATCACCAGCCAGGGTTGCTTCATCAGGCTGTCGGCTTCGGCGAACAACGCGGCACGGCCGTTGGCGAGGCGGTATTCGGCACCGCCCGCCCGCCGTTGCTGGGCGACGCGGTCCGGGTAGGCCAGCGCCAGCAACGCGCCGAGCCAGCGCGGATGATCGGGATCAGCCACCGGCTGCTCTGCCTTGCCTCTTAAATAGCCACGGTATTGCCGCGCCAGTTGGCGGGCACGCTGCACACCGCCCTGGGTGCCACGGGCCTTTTCTTCACCGGATAACAGGGCCAGGCGGCTGTGCAAATCCGCACCGGCACCACGCAGGATATCGCGCTCACCCAACAGTGCCGCCACGTCACAGGCCATGCTCGCCAGGCCCAGATCCTGACCACGCAGCAGCAAATGAGCGATTCGCGGGTGCGCCGGCAACCCGGCCATTGTCTGGCCGTGGGCGGTCAGCTTGGTATCGCTCAACGCTCCGAGGCGCTCGAGCAAATCCTGGGCCTGTGCATAAGCCGCGGTGGGCGGAACGTCGAGCCATACCAACTGAGTAGGCGCCACGCCCCAGCGGCCCAATTGCAGGGCCAAACCGGAAAGATCCGCCGAGAGAATTTCCGCACTGGAATACGCCGCCAGCCCTTCATGTTGGTCTTCGGACCACAACCGATAACACACCCCCGGCTCCAGGCGCCCTGCCCGGCCGGCACGCTGGGTGGCGCTGGCGCGGGAGATGCGCTGGGTGTCGAGACGGGTCATGCCGCTGCCCGGGTCGAAACGCGGGACCCGCGCCAGCCCGGCGTCGATCACCACGCGCACGCCGTTGATGGTCAGGCTGGTCTCGGCAATGTTGGTGGCCAGCACCACTTTGCGCTTGCCGGCGGGCGCCGGGTCGATGGCGGCGCGCTGGGCGGCCAGGTCCAGTTCGCCGTGCAGCGGGCATAGCAGCACCTCGGGGTTATCGCCCAGCGCGTCAGCCAATTGCTGATTAACCCGACGAATCTCGGCCTGCCCCGGCAGGAACACCAGCACGCTGCCGGTTTCATCATGCAGGGCTTCAAGGATGGTCTGCACCAACCGTGGCTCGATAAATTCGCCGGGCTGGAATGGCCGGCCCCAGCGCATCTGCACCGGGTACATGCGCCCTTCGCTGCGCAGGATCGGCGCGTCGTCCAGCAAGCCGGCCAGGCGTTCGCCTTCCAGGGTGGCGGACATCAGCAGGATCTTCAGTGGCTGCTCGTCGCGAAACAGGTCTCGACCATTAAGACTAAGGGCCAGCGCCAGATCGGCGTCCAGGCTGCGTTCGTGGAACTCGTCGAAGATCAACAAACCCACGCCGTCGAGTGCCGGGTCATCCTGCAGGCGCCGAGTGAGGATGCCTTCGGTGACCACTTCGATGCGGGTGTTGGGGCCGACCTTACTGTCGAGGCGAATGCGGTAGCCGACGGTTTCGCCGACCTTTTCCCCCAGTTCGCTGGCCAGCCTTTCTGCCGCGGCGCGGGCGGCGAGGCGCCGGGGTTCGAGCATCAAGATGGTTTGCCCGGCCAGCCAGGGTTCATTCAACAGCGCCAATGGCACCCGTGTGGTTTTACCGGCGCCGGGCGGTGCTTCGAGCACGGCTTCATGGCGCGTCGCCAGGGCGTCACGCAGGGCGGGTAAAACATCATCGATTGGCAACGAATTCATACTGGCTCCAAAGCAGAGCGGCGAGTATAACGGCGAACTGCCGGGTGTCGGTGGTGGTCTCAACGACACGGCCCCGTACTGACTGGAATGCGGCCAGCTCCCACACTTGATCATCGTCGCCTTGTAGACTGGCTTATAGTCACTTTCATTATGTTCAAGGAGAGTCCCATGCGTGTTGCTTCCCGTGTCATCGGCGGTGTTCTGGCCGTCACCCTGCTGAGCCAGTTGACGGCCTGCGGCTCGATTTTCTACCCCGACCGCCGGGGCCAGATCGACGGCAAGATCGACCCGGCGATTGCCGTGCTCGATGCGGTCGGCCTGCTGTTCTACGTGATCCCGGGCCTGATCGCCTTTGGTGTCGACTTCGCCACCGGCGCGATCTACTTCGAGCCGGGCAAAACCGCCCAGGTAGCCCCGGAAAAACTCCAGCAAGCCATCGGCGCCGACGGCAAGGTCGATAACGCCAAGCTGCAAACCATCATCCAGAAAGAAACCGGGCGCAATCTGCCGCTGGACGACCCGCGCATGATCCAGTTCAAGGGCAGCGTGCAACAACTCGCCACCCTGGGCCTGCAACCCGCCGCTTAAGGACTGACCCGCCCCATGACCACCAGTCCCGAACACGCCCGGCTGTTGCGCCTGGCCACCCGCGCTTCCGTCGGCGTGGCCTGTGTGCTGATTGTGACCAAGGCCATCGCCTGGTGGCTCAGCGGCTCGGTGAGCATGCTCGCCGGGTTGACCGACTCGCTGCTCGACGGCGTCACCTCGCTGCTCAACTTGCTGGCCGTGCACTATGCGTTGCGCCCGGCGGATGACGATCATCGTTATGGCCATGGCAAGGCGGAATCCCTGTCGGGCATGGCCCAGGCGTTGTTCATCGCCGGCAGTGCGGTGTTGATCGCCTTCCAGGCGTTCCAGCGTTTGCAGCATCCGGAACCTGTGGGCGCGCCATGGCTGAGTATTGGCGTGATCGTTCTGTCCCTGGCGTTGACGGCGGCGCTGCTGATCCTGCAATACCGGGTGATCCGCGAAACCGGCTCCAACGCCATCCGCGCCGACTCGCTGCACTATCGCTCAGACATGATGCTCAACGGCAGCATCCTGGTGGCGCTGGTGCTGGCGGCGTTTGGTTTTCATCAGGTGGACGCCTGGTTCGGGCTGGGCATCGCGGCCTACATTTTGTGGAGCGCCATCCAGATCGCCCGGGAAAGTTTTTCGGTGCTGATGGACGAGGAACTGCCGCCGGATGTCAGCCAGCACATGCTGGAACTGGCGTGCAGCGTGCCCGGTGTATTGGGTGCCCATGACCTGCGCACGCGGATTTCCGGCAGCCACTGGTTCGTGCAGTTGCACCTGGAGTTACCGGGGGAATTGAGTTTGTCCGTGGCCCACGGCATCAGCGACCAGGCCGCCGATGCCATCCACAAAGCCTACCCGCGAGCCGAAGTGCTGGTGCACGCCGACCCGCAGGAAGTGGTCAAGGGCGCGAAGGCCTAGTACTGCACCTGATACCCGCGACTGCTCAGGCAGTTGCCCTGGGCCTGGCGGTAGGTTTGCACCACGGCCGGGTCGGGGGCGTAGGTGACGGTCCTTGGGTCAAAGCCACTTTGTTGCACCGCCCAGCGATAGCAGTCGTAACCATCCTGCTGGACCTGCGCCGGTGACTGGCCGTTGGCCGGGTAAGCCACCACGTCATAACCATTGCCCTGGGGCACGGGTTGCGGCGCTGGCGCGGCGGGTGGCGGCTGCACCACAACGTACTGCTGGCTGCTTTCTTCGTAGGTGTAATAGGCACCGGCGGCGAGGAAGAACAGCGCACTGCCCACCCACACTTCCCGCGCGTAGTCGGGCAGGTATTGCACGCGAATCCCGTAAGGCGGCGTCACGACGACATAGCGCGGGCCTTGTGGGCGATACCAGTAGCCACCCGAGAAGAAGTAGTCCTGCCCGCGATACGGCACGCGGTAATTGCGGTCGGGGAAGCGGTCGACGATGTAACCCGGACGGTATTGCGGGCCTGGGCCCCAGCCATTGCCGTGCCCGTCGGGGCGGCCTGGCCAGCGGTGATCGTTGGGGTGGTTATTGCCACCGCCGTTACCCCCGTTGAAGCCGGGCCGGCCCGGGCCACCCTGGCCGCCATTGCCGGCCTGCCAATGCTGGTTGCCGTCGTTGCGACGCGGGATGTCCTGGTAATTGCCCTGACGCGGTTCCTGGGTCTGGCGCACGGTATCCGGGCGACCCTGGATCGGCAGGTTATTGGCCGGCTGCGGCGCCGGGTGCGGAGGTTGCTGCTGGTTGCCTTGCGGGCGACCTTGCCACTGGCCACCTCCGTTCGGGCGCTCAATGTTCTGGTTCTGCGGCCGTGGCTGATTGTTTTCGAAATGCTGATTCTGCGGACGCGGCTGATTGTTCTCGGGCCGAGGGGCTACAGGGCGCGGTTGACTATTTTGTGGTCGCGGTTGGTTGTTCTGCGGCCGAGGCTGATTATTGCCTGGATGCCCTTCCGGGCCTCTTTCATGCTGACCACCGCCTTCCTGGCGTGGCGGGTCGTCGGCCATCACTTGCGCACCAACGCTCATCATCAGCAAACCAACACCTGCCAAACGCCAGATGCGCTTCATGCTATTCCTCACTGCGGATTAGGGCCTACACGTAAGACTGGAAAACCGGGGCCCGGTTCTGCGAGAGGTTATCAGTCACGAGAAGTATTTTCGCAGGCAATAAAAAGGGGCGACCCGTCGGTCGCCCCTTGAGAACTTCGTCCTGGCTCAACGCTTTTGACGTTGGCTCACCTCACGCCGTCTTGTGGACAGTGTGCAGCCCGGGGGCCGGGGCAACCCTGTGGGGTTGGCGGCCGCAGCCGGCCTTATTGGCGGGCTGCAGTGGACTGTATGTCCGGGCAGTGATTCTGTTGATAACTCTACGCCTCGGCCTCGGGCAGATGATTGCGAAGATTGCGTCAATAATCAGTGCTTGCGCAATTTTTAACCCTGGATAGATAATTCACCGCAATAGTTACGACAAAGGCCAGCCCCATGAGCAAACTTGACCGATACGACCTGAGTATTTTGGCGGAATTGCAGCGCGACGCGAGGATCTCCAACCAGGAGTTGGCCGAGCGCATCGGCCTGTCGCCTTCGCCGTGCTCACGCCGGGTCAAGCAACTCGAAGACGACGGCTACATCGCCCGCCAGGTCGCCTTGCTCGACCGCAAGATGCTCGGCCTGAGTCTCACGGCCTACGTGCTGATCGGCATGGACCGACACACCCCCGAACGTTTCGAGAACTTCGAAGCGGCCATCCGCACCTTGCCGCAAGTACTCGAGTGCAGCCTGGTGACCGGGATGGACGCCGACTATCAGCTGAAAGTGGTGGTGCCAGACATGGATCACTACCAGAAGCTGCTGCTGGGCCACCTGACCCGCATCGAAGGCGTCACCAGCGTGCGTTCAAGCTTTGTGCTGAACCAGGTGCTCAACAGCACCGAGCTGCCGCTGACCCACCTGCGCACTTAAGACCAGCGCGCAACAAATGTGGGAGCGGGCTTGCTCGCGAAGGCGGTGTGTCAGGCACCGAATATGCTGACTGATCCACCGCATTCGCGAGCAAGCCCGCTCCCACATTTTGACTGTGTTCCCGCAGGGTGGTAAGTCTGCGGCAGACCGACGCAGGTCAATGTCGCGCCGATTGCCCTGGCGTATAATCGGCGCCCTGCCCCAGCCGGAAACGACCCGATGAACTCGATTGATCCCGCCGTGTTTGAAGAATGGATGATGACCGGCCTGGTCAGCATCCTGATCATTTTCATGGGCTTTATCGTCTGGGACCTGGCGAAGAAATCCAAGGCCGGGCGCTTTGGCTCGATGATCCTGTTCTTCGTGCTGGGCCTGGGCGTTGCCGCGTTCATCATCAAAAGCGTGGTGATCGGCCTGATCGAGTCCGGCGCCTTATAAGCGCGCCGGCACTTCTTTCCATTGGCCTTGGTCCAGGCCGTCGATCGACCAGTCACCAATCCGCACCCGCACCAGACGCAACGTCGGCAAGCCTACGGCGGCCGTCATGCGCCGCACCTGGCGGTTACGCCCTTCACGAATCACCAACTCCAGCCAATGGGTCGGCACGCTTTTGCGAAACCGCACCGGCGGATTGCGCGGCCACAACTGCGGCTCGTCCAGTTGCCGGGCTTCGGCGGGCAGGGTCATGCCGTCGTTGAGTTCCACGCCGTCGCGCAGGCGTTGCAGCTGTTCCTCGGTCGGCTCGCCTTCCACCTGCACCCAATAGGTTTTGGCTAATTTGTGCTTGGGGTCCGCGATGCGCGCCTGCAATTGGCCGTCGTTGGTCAGCAGCAACAGGCCTTCACTGTCACGGTCCAGGCGCCCGGCCGGGTAAATGCCGGGGATGTCGATGAAATCCTTGAGGGTCGCCCGCCCGCCTTCATCGCTGAACTGGGTCAGCACATCGAAGGGTTTATTGAACAGGATCAACTTGGGCTCGGCCGGTGGCGCCTTGGCGACACGACGCGGGGCTGACGAAGTTTGCGGACTTTTCACACCAGGGCGGCGGGAAACAGGACGGGCAGGACGGGACATGGCAAAGAAACATCTAACGGTCAGGACCGACAATGCTAGTGGCCTGACCGTTAAATAACCATCCCAACCGTTTAGCGGAACGGCGGCTCGTCGAAGCTGCGCAGTTTGCGCGAGTGCAACGAGTTGAGTTCGGTGCGCAACAGATCCACCGCCTCGATGCCGATCTTCAAGTGCTGGCTGACCGCACGCTCGTAGAACGCGTTGGCCGATCCCGGCAGCTTGATCTCACTGTGCAGCGGTTTATCCGACACACATAACAACGTGCCGTACGGCACCCGCAGGCGGTAGCCCTGGGCGGCGATGGTGCCGCTTTCCATGTCCACGGCCACGGCGCGGGACAGGTTGATCAGCGGCCGTTCCTGGGCCCAGCGCAGCTCCCAGTTGCGGTCGTCGTAGGTCAGCACGGTGCCGGTGCGCAGGCGCTTTTTCAGCTCTTCGCCTTTCTCGCCGGTGACGTTGGCCGCGGCTTGCTGCAGGGCCATCTGCACTTCGGCCAGGGCCGGGATCGGAATGTTCGGCGGCACTACCCGGTCGAGAATCCCGTCGCGACGCATGTAGGCGTGAGCCAGCACGTAGTCACCGATGGTCTGGGATTGGCGCAGCCCGCCGCAGTGACCAATCATCAGCCAGCAATGCGGACGCAATACGGCGAGGTGGTCGGTGATGTTCTTGGCATTGGACGGGCCGACGCCGATGTTCACCAGGGTCACACCATGGCCGTCGCTCGCCTGCAAGTGGTAGGCCGGCATCTGATAACGGTGCCAGACCACGCCGGCAGCAATGGCAGACGCTTCGCCGTGGTCCATGCTCTTGTCGATGATCACATTGCCCGGCAGCACCATGCGGATAAAGCGCGGGTCGCTGCGCAACTGTTCCAGGCCATGCACGATGAACTGGTCAACGTAGCGGTGGTAGTTGGTCAGCAAAATCCACGGCTGCACATGGCGCCAGTCGCTGCCGGTGTAGTGCACCAGGCGGCGCAGGGAGAAGTCGACGCGGGCGGCATCGAACAATGCCAATGGCAGCGGGTCGGTGTTTTCCCAGTCGTACAGGCCGTCGGCGATGCCATCGGTGGCGGCAGACAGGTCGGTACTCGGGAACACCCGCGCCAGCGTGGCGGCAGTTACACCGGAGCCGGCCAGTTCGTCACCCTGCTCCACCACGTACGGGTAGGGAATGTTCTGCTGGCTGACGCCCACTTCCACCGTCACGGTGAAGTCGTGCATCAACGGCACCAGTTGCTCCAGCAGGTATTTGCGGAAGGCCGACGGATGGGTGACGGTGACGCTGTAGGTCCCCGGCAACTGAACCTTGGCATACGCCCGGGTGGTCTGTGGGACTTCGCCCTGCACCAGGTAGGTCAGGCGCAGTTCCGGGTAGCGAAACATCGCACGTTGTTCGGCGTCGGGTTCGACGCGGTCTTTGAGGTAGCGCTTGAGGGCTTGATTGAGCGCGCCAGTGGCACGCTCATGGAGAGCCGCCAGCCGATCCACGGCTTCTTCGGCGGTTTGAACGACAACAAAAGCTTCGGTCACGGTAAGCATCCTGTGTTCTGACTTGCAGGCCTTCATCTTGCCTGTATCCCTGGCGCACTGGAACACCGGAATTGGAATGCGATCAATAATGTGGGAGCGGCGGTGCGACGATTCGACTTGCTCGCGAAAGCGGTAGGTCAGTCAGCACATGTATTGGCTGATCCACCGCCTTCGCGAGCAAGCCCGCTCCCACATTTTGACCGTGTTTGTTCAGGAAAAAGGAGGTGTCGAGCGCGCGACAATCGCTTCCACATTCACACCCCGCGGCAAGGTGCCATAGACCCGGCCCGACGACTCACCCAGTCGGCTGGCGATAAAGCCATCACTCACACTGGCATTGCCCGCCTCCAGCAGCAGCTTGGCCTGCAACGTCACCGCGATGTCCTCGGTCAGTTGTCGGGCACGGTACTGGATGTCCTGGGTGTCCATAAAGGCCGACTTCAACTGCTCGATGTGCCGCGCCAGGTGCTTGTGACCGTGGCCATCCCCCAGCTCGACAAACAGCGCTTCCAGCACGCCCGGTTCTTTCGACAAGGCCCGCAGCACATCCAGGCACTGCACATTGCCGGAACCTTCCCACGTCGAGTTGACCGGCGCCTCACGGTACAAGCGCGGCAGGATACTGTCCTCGACATACCCCGCACCGCCCATGCACTCGGCGGCTTCGTTGATCATCGCGGGCGCGCGCTTGCAGATCCAGTACTTGCCCACCGCCGTCACCAGCCGGGCGAATTTGGCTTCCTGTTCGTTATCCAGATGGTCCAGCGCGCGCCCCATACGCATGCTCAAGGCCAGGGACGCCTCGCTTTCCAGGGCCAGGTCGGCCAGTACGTTCTGCATCAACGGTTGCTCGCTGAGCACCCGGCCACCTACCAGGCGGTGAGCGCAATGATGGCTGGCCTGGGTCAGCGCCTGGCGCATCAGGGCGCTGGAGCCGACCATGCAATCGAAGCGGGTCATCGCCACCATCTCGATGATGGTCGGTACGCCGCGCCCTTCTTCGCCGATCATCCAGGCCAGCGCGCCACGAAACTCCACTTCGCTGGAAGCGTTGGAGCAGTTGCCGAGCTTGTTTTTCAGGCGCTGGATGTAGAACTCGTTGCGGGTGTCATCCGGGCGGTGCCGGGGCAGCAGGAAACAGGTCAGGCCCTTGTCGGTCTGGGCCAGGGTGAGGAAGCCATCGCACATCGGCGCGGAGCAGAACCACTTGTGCCCCACCAGCTCATACGCCTGGCCCGGGCCGCCGGCGCCCACCGGGTAAGCGCGGGTGGTGTTGGCGCGCACGTCGGTGCCACCCTGTTTCTCGGTCATGGCCATGCCGATGGTGGCGCCGGCCTTGTGGGCGATGCCGACGTTGCGCGGGTCGTATTCGGTGGCGAGGATTTTCGGCAGCCAGGTTTCAGCCAGGTCTGGCTGCAGGCGCAGGGCCGGGACGCAGGCGAACGTCATGGTCAGCGGGCAGCCGGTACCGGCTTCGGCCTGGCTGTGCAGGTAGGTCATCGCCGCGCGGGCCACATGGGCGCCGGATTGCGGATGGGCCCACGGCAACGACGGCAGGCCGTGTTCGACGGCGGTGCGCATCAGCTCGTGGTAGGCCGGATGAAACTCCACCAGGTCAATGCGATGGCCAAACCGGTCATGGCTGTTGAACACCGGTTTGTTCTGATTGGCCAGGAACCCGGCTTCCATCAGCGGCCCGCCCGCCAGCGCACCATAGGTGTCGATGCGCTGCTCGGCCCAGCCGGCGCCGAAGCGCCGGGACCAGTCTTGCAGAGGCAAGTCGATACGGTACAGATTGGTGCCGTCCAGGGACGGTGGCTGGTTGGTGACGTCGTGGGTTTCGGCGAACTGGTGCAGGTGCATGACGGGCCTCCTGAAAAAAGGCCACGTTCATTGAGGCCTGAATTTCAGTTAAGCACCGTCACCCGGGTTAAAAAAGTGGCATAAACGCCTAATTGGCGGCGCTTTCACCCTCAACCATATGCAACAACCGCAGTTGCAGCACCCGTTGCAGGGCCTCGAAACGTACCGGCTTGGCCACTCGGTCGGTGATACCCACGCCGTGGCAGCGCTCGCGTTCCGGGGCTTGTAACGAGGTGCTCAAGGCGATCACCGGCAGCTCACCACAGCCGGGCAACGCACGGATCTGGCAGCACAGCGAAAAGCCGCCCTCGGGCACATCCAGCAACACTGCGTCGAAGGTTTGACTCTGCAGCAACGCCAGGGCGGCCGGCCCATTGTCGACGGTTTTCACCCGATAACCGAGCTTGAGCAACATGCCGCGCACCACCAGTTGCGCCACGCTGTTGTCGTCCACCAGCAGCACCGTGCACTCCTGCGGCGTGCGTTGCGCTTGCGGTACTCGCCGCACGGCAGCCGGTTCTGGCTGGACGGGGCTGACCGCAAGCTCCAGCTGGAAGCGACTGCCGCGCCGCGGCTCGGAATTGTGGGTGAGGCGCCCACCGAGCAACTCGATCAATTGCCGGCAGATCGCCAGGCCGATGCCCATGCCGCCGTATTGGCGAGTGGTCGAGCCATCGAGCTGGAAGAAGCGCTGATACAGGGTCGCCTCATCGAGGTAGGCGAAGCCGATGCCGGTGTCAGTGACAATGAAGGTCAGGCGCAGCGTTCCGTCCGCCTGGGGCACACCGACCACCCGCACACGCACCGAACCCTCGTGGGTGAACTTGAAGGCATTGTCCAACAGGCAATCCAGGCATTGCGCCAGCTTGCCGGGATCACCGTTGATGCGGTCCGGCAGGTCTTCTGCCAGATCAATGGAGAACGCCAACCCCTTGTTCTGGGCGCTGGCCGCGAACTGCTGGCGCAAGGTGTCGAGCAGCCCACGCAGGCTGAACACTTGGGGTTGCGGGCTGAGGCGCCCGGCCTGCAATTCGGTGAGGGTGAGGATGCCGTTGACCATGCGCATCATCTCGCGGGCCGCACCGGAGGCGGTTTGATGGTACTGCGCGAGGTCGCCTGGCAGCGGCTCGGTCTGCATCAATTCCAGGGAGCCGATCACACCGTTCATCGGCGTGCGCAGCTCGTGGGTCAAGGTGGCGAGGAATTCATCCTTGAGCTGGTTGCTGTGGGCCAGTTGCGTGTTGAGCACTTCGAGTTTCTGGCTGGCGTCGAACAGGATTTGCGCCTGTTGCTCGCGCATCGAATTGATCCGGTCGGCCAGCGCCAGGGACAGCAAGGCCACTTCCAGTGCCGAGCCGATCTGGCTGGCGTACATCGTGAGGAACACATTGGGCAGGTAGCCCAGCACCATCATCGTATTGACTACACCGCCCAGCAGGAACGCGGTCCAGGCGATGATGAAGTATCGCGCCATGCGCTGGCCGCAATACCAGGCCTTGATGGCCGCGACGAAGATGGTCACGGTAAAGACCAGCGCCAGGGCGGTGGCCAGGCGTAGCGCCAGCGCATAACTGGTGAACAATGCCAGCACCATCACCACCCCGCCGCTGACCGCCAGGGCCAGCAACAGCCGGTTGATCCAGCGACTGTAAAGCGCGGTGTGCAGGAAACTGCGGGCAAAGAGGCTGCCGAACAGCGCCGCCGAACCGATCAGGAAGGGCACCGCCGCGTTCGCCCACCACGGGTTATTCGGCCAGAAATACTGCACGGCCACGCCGTTCACCGACAGCTGATACAGGCCGAACGAGGCGATATAGAGGATGTAATAGAGGTAGCTGGTGTCGCGCACGCTCAGGTAGATGAACAGGTTGTAGATCAGCATGCCGAGCAACACGCCGTAGATCACACCCAGCACGTACAGGCGCAATGGCTGTTCTTCGAGGTACGCGGTGGTGGACCAGAGGGTCAGCGGTGCCTGGATCGAGCCCTGGCTTTGCAGGCGCAGGTACAGGGTTTCCTGCTGGCCAGGGACGAAGTCGAGCTTGAACAGGTAGTTGCTCTGGCGGATTTCGCGGCTGGAAAACGGCAGGATGCTGCCGGTGCGCGACACCAGTCGATAGTTGCCGACACTGTCAGGCTCGTACAGCTCCAGTTGGTTCAGCGGCGGGTAAGCCAGTTCCAGCAGCCAGCGGCGCGGGGCATCCGGGCGCTGTGCGCGGTAATGCAAATCGACCTTGAGCCAGAACACCGAGCGCGAATAGCCGGCATTCAATGTGGCTTTGTCGTGGGTCTTGAAACGACTGGCGAGGACCGGCGAGCTGATATCGCCAATGGTCAGGGCGCCACTGGGGTCCTCAAGGACTTGCATCACTTGGCCCAGGGGCAACCGCGTGGTGGTCTCGTTGAACTCGACTGCGCCGGCCAGCATCGGCAGCCCGGTCAACAGTAACATCAGCAAATAGCGCATAGAGCCCCAGCGTGACCTGTCCGGTTATGTCAAAAGCCTCCATTCCTTTTGAGCAGACGTAAACCGGCGATACAGTTATTGGTTTGAATCCACTCTAGCATAGCCATTACAGGCCAAAAGACACCATTGAAATAATTTTTTGAAAGGCTCTAGAGCGGGCATTACAGGGCATTTGACCTGTATTTCAAGATGATAGCAAACAGCCATTTCCACCTTCCCCTCCGCTAAAAATTCAACCATCGCCCGACAGCCACCCAAAAAGCGTTTGGTGGTAAGCTCGCGCACCATGAATATCTACAGCTCTCGCCCCGTTGTCCTCTGTCTCTCCGGCCATGATCCCAGTGGTGGCGCCGGCTTGCAGGCAGATATCGAAGCCCTGCTCGCCCAGGGCTGTCATGCGGCCCCGGCCGTCACCGCGCTGACTGTGCAGAACACCGTCAACGTCAGCGATTTCCGCGTGCTGGATCGCGAGTGGGTGCTGGCCCAGGCCAACGCCGTGCTCGGTGACTCCGAAGTGGCCGCGGTGAAACTGGGCATGCTCGGTTCCCTGGAGATGGTCGACACCGTGGTCGAACTGCTCAAGGCGCACCCGCATTTGCCGGTGGTCTGCGACCCGGTGCTGCGTGCCGGCGGCGGCGGCAGCCTGGGCAAGGACGAGGTCGGCTACGCCATGCGCGAGCGGCTGTTGCCGCTGTCGATGATCGCCACCCCCAACCTGCCTGAAGCACGCATCCTCGCCGAATTGCCCGAGGGCACGGCGGACGAATGCGCAGCGAAACTGCTGCCGTTCATCAAGCACCTGCTGATCACCGGCGGCCATGGCGACGAGCACGAAGTGCACAACCGCCTCTACAGCCGCGACGGCACGCACCAGACCTTTACCTGCCAGCGACTGCCCGGCAGTTACCACGGTTCGGGCTGCACCCTGGCCAGCGCGCTGGCCGGTCGGTTGGCACAAGGCGAAGGGTTGGTCAGCGCGGTGCAATCGGCCCTCAACTACACTTGGCGCACCCTGCGTGACGCTGAACAACTCGGCCAGGGGCAATTCGTGCCTCGTCGTCTGCCGTTGGATTTCTGCTCGTAACACCAAGAGGCCTGCCCGATGAAACTACGTGGCCTTTATGCCATTACCGACAGCCAACTGTTGGCCGGCAAGTTCCTGGCCTACGTCGAAGCGGCGTTGGACGGTGGCGTGACCCTGCTGCAATACCGCGATAAAAGCAGCGACGAAGCGCGCCGCCTGCGGGAAGCCGAAAAACTGCGAGAGCTGTGCTCGCGCTACAAGACCCAACTGATCATCAACGATGACGCCGAACTGGCCGCACGCCTCGGCGTCGGCGTGCATCTGGGCCAGACCGACGGCCCGCTGACCCCGGCCCGTGCGCTGCTCGGTTCCAAGGCGATCATCGGCTCCACCTGCCACAGCCAGATCGAACTGGCCGAGCAGGCTGCCCGCGAAGGTGCCAGTTATGTCGCCTTCGGCCGCTTCTTCAATTCCAACACCAAGCCCGGCGCGCCGGCAGCCACCGTTGAACTGCTGGCCCAGGCCCGCGCGCGGTTGCACCTGCCGATCTGCGTGATCGGCGGCATCACCCTGGAAAACGCCGAGCCGCTGGTGGCCCACGGTGCCGACTTGCTGGCAGTGGTCCACGGCCTGTTTGGTGCCGACAGCACCCAGGAAGTC
Source organism: Pseudomonas sp. W2I6 (assembly GCF_030815935.1). NCBI lineage: Bacteria > Pseudomonadati > Pseudomonadota > Gammaproteobacteria > Pseudomonadales > Pseudomonadaceae > Pseudomonas > Pseudomonas sp. W2I6. The sequence goes on from NZ_JAUSXJ010000001.1 coordinate 5,475,559, forward strand.
ACGCGCCGCGCCCGCGCTTTCAACGATCTTCTAAAATCTTGAATTCAGAGAACACGATCATGTCCCGTTCCGAAACCCTGTTTGCCAATGCCCAGAAACACATCCCCGGCGGTGTGAACTCTCCCGTGCGAGCGTTCAAGAGCGTTGGCGGCACCCCACTGTTCTTCAAGCATGCCGAAGGCGCCTACGTCACCGACGAAGATGACAAGCGCTACGTCGACTACGTGGGTTCGTGGGGCCCGATGATCCTCGGCCACAGCCATCCGGAAGTACTGGACGCGGTGCGCCAGCAGCTGCAACACGGCCTTTCCTATGGCGCACCGACCGCCATGGAAACCGAGATGGCTGACCTGGTGTGCTCCATCGTGCCCTCCATGGAGATGGTGCGGATGGTCAGCTCCGGCACCGAAGCCACCATGAGCGCGATTCGCCTGGCCCGTGGGTTTACCGGCCGCGACAGCATCATCAAGTTCGAAGGCTGCTACCACGGCCACTCCGACAGCCTGCTGGTCAAGGCCGGTTCCGGTGCACTGACCCAGGGCGTACCGAGCTCCGCCGGGGTGCCGGCCGCGTTCGCCAAACACACCCTGACCCTGCCGTTCAACGACATCGCTGCCGTCGAGCAGATGCTCAGCGAAGTCGGCCAGGAAGTGGCGTGCATCATCGTCGAGCCGGTGGCCGGCAACATGAACTGCGTGCCGCCGGCGCCGGGCTTCCTGGAAGGCCTGCGGGAACAGTGCGACAAGCACGGCGTAGTGCTGATTTTTGATGAAGTGATGACCGGCTTCCGCGTTGCCCTCGGCGGCGCTCAGGCTTACTACGGCGTCACGCCGGACCTGAGCACCTTCGGCAAGATCATCGGCGGCGGCATGCCGGTGGGCTGCTTCGGCGGCAAGCGCGAAATCATGCAACACATCGCGCCGCTGGGCCCGGTGTACCAGGCAGGCACCCTGTCGGGTAACCCGCTGGCCATGGCCGCCGGCCTGACCACCCTGCGCCTGATCAGCCGCCCGGGCTTCCACGCCGAGCTGACCGACTACACCACTCGCCTGCTGGACGGCCTGCAACAGCGCGCCGATGCCGCCGGCATTCCGTTCGTGACCACCCAGGCGGGCGGCATGTTCGGCCTGTACTTCAGCGGCGCCGACGACATCGTCACCTTCGACGATGTGATGGGCAGCGATGCCGACCTGTTCAAGCGCTTCTTCCACCTGATGCTGGAAGGGGGCGTGTACCTGGCACCGAGCGCCTTTGAGGCCGGCTTCACCTCGATCGCCCATGGCGACGCCGAGCTGAAACTGACCCTCGATGCTGCCGAACACGCCTTCGCCGCCTTGAAATAAGCGGATCAAAAATCAGGCGCCGCCCCTGGCGGCGTCAGATTTGCTACTTTGCTTACAGACATTTCCGTCTTTTTTCGAGAATTCACCTGCAATCCGGCAGATAACTTGCCCACGCAGCAGAAAAACGAGTAAAGACTTTGTAAGCAGGTGCCTGCTTATTTCATAATGCGCGCTTATTGGATCCCCCCGTGGGTCCCGCGCCCCGTCAGAGGTAAGTCGATTCCCATGAAACGCACCGGCCGCACCCTGGTTCTGGGCTGCCTGTTGCTCCTTCAGCCGCTGCTGGCGTATGCCCAGGCAGGCGGCAACTCGTTGTTAATCCCAGCGATGGGTCGTTGCACCCTCAATACCCAGCCGGAAAGCCAGGCCGAAGCCCTGAGCGCGTGCCAGAAACAGGCCGATGGCGGGGATGCGCAGGCGCAATACGAGTTGGGCGAGTACTTCTACGACAGTAAAAACCCCGCACGCGACCTCAACAAAGCCTTGAGCTACTTCGAGAAAGCCTCGTTGCAGGGCCACGCGCAGGCGCAATTCCAGCTGGGCACCATGTTTTTCCACGGCGAAGGCGTACCGGCCAATAACATCCAGGCGTACATCGTGCTGAAAATGGCGGCGGTGAACGGCGCCGAAGATGCACTGGACACGGCCGACGAAGTGGCCGAACACATGCAGCGCGACGAACTGGAAGTGGCTACCCAAGTGCTGGGACAGATTTTCCGCAACTACCTGCAGGAACTGCAGAGCGCAGATGGCAGCTCGCCGTTTTCGCCGCTGCCCTGAGTTTTGTAGCGACTTTACTACCGCCTTCGCGAGCAAGCCCGCTCTCACATTCGACTGTATTCCAAAGGTGGAACTCGGTCGAGTGTGGGAGCGGGCTTGCTCGCGAAGGGGTCGGCGCGGTCTTAAGCCTTACTTCTCAGGCATCGGCATCGGAAACGGCATGACATTGCTCATGCCCCGGGCCTCGCTGATTTTCGGCGTGCCCAGGCGCTCGACTTCATCGATGCGCACGATCGAATGCATCGGCACAAAACTGCGCACCACGCCTTCGAACTGAGCCTTGAGTTTTTCCTCGCCCGGGTCGACGACCAGCTGCGTGCGCTCGCCAAAGACGAACTCTTCCACTTCCAGGAAGCCCCACAGATCACTTTGATAGATCTGCTTGGCGTACATTTCGAACACCTGGCCCTGGTTAAGGAAAATCACCTTGTAGATTGGAGCTTCACGTTTGGTCATGGTGGGCGGGTAACACATCGGGGGATTTAAAAGAGGGCGCGAACTATAGCATGGCGTCCGATGCACAGTGCTAGGAACCTATCGGCATGCCCCCTATAATGCGCGGTTCTTTACCACCAGTTGACGATCCCCATGGCCAAGAAGCTTTACATCGAAACCCACGGTTGCCAGATGAACGAGTACGACAGCTCGCGCATGGTCGATCTGCTGGGTGAACATCAGGCCCTGGAAGTCACCGCTCGCGCTGAAGACGCCGACGTGATCCTGCTCAATACCTGCTCGATCCGCGAGCGGGCCCAGGACCGGGTCTACTCGCAGCTGGGCCGCTGGCGTGAACTGAAACTGGCCAACCCGGACATGGTGATCGCCGTCGGCGGTTGCGTGGCCAGCCAGGAAGGCGCCGCCATTCGCGACCGCGCACCGTACGTCGACGTGGTCTTCGGCCCGCAGACCCTGCACCGCCTGCCAGAAATGATCGACGCCGCGCGCATCACCAAGCTGCCGCAGGTCGACGTCTCGTTCCCGGAAATCGAAAAATTCGACCATTTGCCCGAGCCGCGCATCGACGGCCCAAGCGCTTATGTGTCGGTAATGGAAGGCTGCAGCAAGTACTGCACCTTCTGCGTGGTGCCATACACCCGCGGCGAAGAAGTCAGCCGCCCGTTCGACGACGTGCTGGCAGAGATCATTCACCTGGCCGAGAACGGCGTGCGTGAAGTGACCCTGCTGGGACAAAACGTCAACGGCTACCGTGGCCAGACCCACGACGGGCGCCTGGCGGACCTCGCGGAGTTGATCCGGGTAGTGGCTGCCGTCGACGGGATCGAGCGGATTCGCTACACCACCTCGCACCCGCTGGAGTTCTCCGACAGCCTGATCCAGGCCCACGCCGAAGTGCCGGAGCTGGTCAAGCACCTGCACTTGCCGGTGCAATCGGGCTCGGACCGCATTCTCTCGGCGATGAAGCGCAACCACACCGCCCTGGAATACAAATCCAAATTGCGCAAATTGCGTGCGGCGGTGCCGGGGATCTGCATCAGCTCGGACTTTATCGTCGGCTTCCCGGGCGAGACCGAGAAAGACTTCCAGCAGACCATGAAGTTGATTGAAGACGTCGGCTTCGACTTCTCCTACTCCTTCGTCTACAGCCAGCGCCCGGGCACCCCCGCGGCAGACCTGCTCGACGAAACCCCGGAAGCGTTGAAGAAGGAGCGTTTGAACGCCCTGCAACATCGCCTCAACCAACAGGGTTTCGAGATCAGCCGACAGATGGTGGGCTCGACCCAGCGCATCCTGGTGACCGACTACTCGAAAAAAGACCCTGGCGAATTGCAGGGCCGGACCGAGAACAACCGGATCGTCAACTTCCGCTGTGATAATCCGACGCTGATCGGGCAGTTCGCCGACGTGCACATCGACGCGGCACAACCGCACTCGCTGCGCGGTTCGCTGGTGTAACAATAATTCGGCCACCGGGACCCAATGTGGGAGCGGGCTTGCTCGCGAAGGCGGTGTATCAGGCAACGAACAGGCTGACTGCCCCATCGCATTCGCGAGCAAGCCCGCTCCCACATTAGAACGGTGCCAGCTTCGGGCTATATAAGTGCTTTCGCACGCAGCCTGCTGGCGTTATCCTTGATTTCATCTTAATTGCCCCAGGGCGGCTAAAAACGACCTTGAACGCACCCATAGAACCACATCGTTTCCTCCTCGAGCCCTTTGAGGCTCGCCGTTTCGCCAATCTGTGCGGACAGTTCGACGAGCACCTGCGCCTGATCGAACAACGCCTGAGCATCGAGATCCGCAACCGCGGCAATCAATTCGAGCTGATTGGTGAACCCCAGCACACCACCTCGGCAGAAAACCTTCTGCGCCGCCTCTACCGGGAAACCAAAGGTAGCGAGCTGTCGCCGGAAACGGTGCACCTGTACCTGCAGGAATCCGCCGTGGAGGACCTGGCCAATAACCCGGTAGCCGAAGCCAGCGTCGCGTTGCGCACCAAGAAAGGCATGATTCGCCCTCGCGGCTTGAACCAGCAGCGCTACGTCAAAGAGATCCTGGGCAACGACATCAACTTCGGCATCGGCCCTGCCGGTACCGGCAAGACCTACCTGGCCGTGGCCTGCGCGGTCGACGCCCTGGAGCGCGAGCAGGTGCGACGCATCCTGCTGGTGCGTCCGGCGGTGGAAGCCGGCGAGAAGCTGGGCTTTTTGCCCGGCGACCTGGCCCAGAAGATCGACCCGTACCTGCGCCCGCTCTACGACGCGCTCTACGAGATGCTCGGCTTCGAATACGTGGCCAAGCTGATCGAGCGCCAGGTGATCGAGATCGCCCCGCTGGCCTACATGCGTGGCCGTACGCTGAACAACAGCTTCATCATTCTCGACGAAAGCCAGAACACCACCGTTGAGCAGATGAAGATGTTCCTGACCCGGATCGGTTTCGGCTCCACCGCCGTGATCACCGGCGACGTCACCCAGGTCGACCTGCCCAAAGGCACCAAGTCGGGCCTGGCCCAGGTGATCGACGTACTCAAGGACGTGCCGGGGATCAGCTTCACGCACTTCATGCCCAAAGACGTGGTACGTCACCCGTTGGTGCAGCGCATTGTCGAAGCCTACGAGCGCTTCGAACACCGCGACGACCAACCGGCCAAGGACACTCGCCGCGATGCTTGAGCTTGACCTGCAGCTGGCCACCGAAGCGCCCGCCCCCAGCGAAGAACAGTTCCGCCAGTGGTGCACCCTGGCCCTGCGCCAGCGCACCGCCGACTCGGAGCTGACCATTCGCCTGGTGGACGAGCCCGAAGGCCGTGAACTGAATCACACCTGGCGACAAAAAGACTACGCGACCAACGTGCTGTCGTTTCCCGCCGACGTACCCGATGAGCTACTGGATATCCCGTTGCTGGGCGACCTGGTGATCTGCGTCGAAGTGGTCGAGCGTGAAGCAACGGAACAGGGCAAGGAACTTGAGGCCCATTGGGCCCATCTAGTCATCCACGGCTGCTTGCATCTCTTGGGTTACGACCATATAGACGATGACGAAGCCGAAGAAATGGAAGCACTGGAACGAACGTTGCTTGCAGAACTGGGTCATCGTGACCCGTATGCAGACGACGAAATTGCAACTACACCTAACTGAAACAATAAAGGATTTAGAGTAATCGCTATGAGCGAAGACCGATCGAGCAACGGGCAAAAGTCATGGCTGGGGAAACTCACCCAGGCCTTTGCCCACGAGCCGAAAAACCGCCAGGAGCTGCTGGAGCTGCTGCGCGAGGCGCATCAGAACAAGTTGCTGGACAGCGAAGCGCTGGCCATCGTCGAAGGCGCCATCCAGGTAGCTGACCTGCAAGTACGGGACATCATGGTTCCGCGCTCGCAGATGGTCAGCATCAAGGCGACCCAGACCCCTCGGGAATTCCTCCCGGCCGTGATCGACTCGGCGCACTCGCGCTACCCGGTGATCGGCGAAAGCCATGACGACGTCATGGGCGTCCTGCTGGCCAAGGACCTGCTGCCGCTGATCCTCAAGGAGAACGGCGACAGCTTCAACATCAAGGACCTGCTGCGTCCTGCCACCTTCGTCCCTGAATCCAAGCGCCTGAATGTGCTGTTGCGCGAATTTCGTGCGAACCACAATCACATGGCCATCGTGATTGACGAATACGGCGGTGTAGCGGGTTTGGTGACCATCGAAGACGTGCTGGAACAGATCGTCGGCGACATCGAAGACGAGCACGACGTCGAAGAAGACAGCTACATCAAGCCGCTGCCCAGCGGTGATTTCCTGGTCAAGGCCCTGACGCCGATCGAGAACTTCAACGAGTTCTTCGACAGCGAATTCTCCGACGATGAATTCGACACGGTTGGCGGCCTGGTGATGAGTGCGTTCGGGCACCTGCCCAAGCGTAACGAGACCACGGAAATCGGTGCCTATCGCTTCCGCATCCTGAATGCCGACAGCCGCCGTATTCACTTGATCCGTTTGACACCTATTGCCCGCTAAGGACTGACATGCGCCGTATGATTGCACCCGGCTGGCCCGGTAACCTGCTGGCCGTGGTGGCCGGCGCCATCACCACCCTGGCGCTGGCGCCGTTCGACCTCTGGCCGTTTGCGCTGGTGGCGGCCGGGTTCTTTTATGCGGGATTGCGTGAACTGACGCCGCGCCAGGCCCTGTGGCGTGGCTGGTGTTTCGGTTTCGGCCTGTTTGGTGCCGGTACCAGCTGGATCTACTACAGCATTCACCACTTCGGCGGCGCTTCGGTGTTGCTGGCGGGCATGCTGATGCTGGCGTTTACGGCGGCCATTGCCTGGTTCTTTGCCCTGCCCGCCTGGCTGTGGGCGCGCTGGCTGCGCCGCAACGAAGCGCCACTGGCCGATGCCCTGGCCTTCGCGGCCTTGTGGGTTGGCCAGGAAGCGTTTCGCGGCTGGTTCCTCACCGGTTTTCCATGGCTCTATTCCGGTTACAGCCAGCTCGACGGCCCTCTCACCGGCCTCGCGCCGCTGGGCGGGATGTGGCTGATATCCTTTGCCCTGGCGCTGACCGCCGCACTGATCTGCAACCTGCCGCGTCTGCTGGCGGCTAAGCGCAACCTGTTCATCGGTGCCGGCTTGCTGTTGTTGGTGGCGCCATGGGCCATCGGCCTGGCACTCAAGCATCATGCATGGACCACCCCCGCCGGCGCGCCGCTGACCGTGGCAGCCGTCCAGGGCAACGTCGAACAAAGCATGAAGTGGGACCCGGAGCAGCTCAATGCGCAGCTCGCGCTGTACCGCGACATGAGCTTCAGCTCCAAGCCTGTCGACCTGCTGGTATGGCCGGAAACCGCCGTGCCGGTGCTCAAGGAATCCGTGGAGGGTTACCTGGGCATGATGGGCAAGTTCGCCGCTGACCGGCACACTGCGCTGATCACCGGTGTACCGATCCGCCAGGAAGTGCATCACCACAAGCGCTTCTTCAACGGCATCACGGTGGTGGGCGAAGGCGACGGCACCTACCTGAAGCAGAAGCTGGTGCCGTTTGGCGAGTACGTGCCGCTGCAGGACATGTTGCGCGGCTTGATCGCGTTCTTTGACCTGCCGATGTCGGACTTCGCCCGCGGGCCGTCCGACCAGGCTTTGCTGCAAGCCAAGGGCTATCAGATTGCGCCGTTCATTTGCTATGAAGTGGTGTACCCGGAGTTCGCCGCCGGCCTGTCGGCCCGCAGCGATTTGTTGCTGACCATCAGCAACGACACCTGGTTCGGCCGCTCCATCGGCCCGCTGCAACATTTGCAGATGGCCCAGATGCGCGCCCTGGAAGCCGGGCGCTGGATGATCCGCGCCACCAACAACGGCGTCACGGGCCTGATCAACCCGTACGGGCAGATCACCGTGCAGATCCCGCAGTTTGAACGTGGGATTCTCTACGGCGAGGTCGTGCCGATGCACAACCTCACCCCGTACTTGGAATGGCGTTCGTGGCCGTTGATCATCCTGTGCCTTGGCCTGTTTGGCTGGGCGCTGTTGGCGGGCCGGATGTCCAAAACGGTTTAAAAGAAATACTCGGATAAATGTGGGAGCTGGCTTGCCTGCGATAGCATCACCTCGGTGCAACTGACACACCGAGGTGCCTGCATCGCGGGCAAGCCCGGCTCCCACAGAAGCCCGCTGCCACATTTGCCCGGCGGTATTACCTGTAAAACATCCGGTAACCCACCTGCCCCACCGCCTCATTCAGCAACTGCCCGCTCTGCCATACCGACTTGAACTCCGGCATCCAGCCCCCCAATGGCCGGGCATTGTCCAAACCAAGAAACCCCACTGGCGCCGGAACAACCGTGAACCCGGCCTTTTCGAAGCTCCAGCGCGAGCGCGGCATATGCCAGGCCTGAGTCACGACCACCACACGCTTGATCCCCTGCGGCAGCAGAATCTCGGCACTCATCTGCGCGTTTTCCCACGTGGTACGGCTGCGCTCTTCCTTCCAGCGCACGCTCACGCCAAAGTCATCCTGCATCGATACCGCCATCAACTCCGCCTCGCTGGGCGGTGTGCCGTAGTGCAAGCCGCCGGTGGTCAGCACCGGCAAGCCCGAAGCCTTGGCCAGGCGGGCTGCATAGCGCTGGCGCTCAAGGCCGATACCCGTCGGCTGATCGGAGCCCCACGCCGGATCCCCGCGCTCACGCCCCGAGCCCAACACCACGATGGCATCAGCCCGCTGCGCCAGGGTCGCCCATTCATCACGGGCCAGAGGCGGCTCGGTCTCCAGGGCCTTTGCGCCCCATTGAACCGCCACCGGCAGGCTCATCAGCCACATCCCGCCAAACCCCAGGGCAAAGCACACGGCCGCCAGCCGCGGTCGGCTGCGACGAAACCACCAGGCAAGGGCCAGCAACAGCAACAGGATGCCGGGCGGCAACAACAATTGTTTAATGAAATAGCGAATAGGCATCGGGCATCTCCAAAGATGCCCGAAGCCTAAGGTGTAACGGGGTTAAGCGACAATCTTTACAGGAACAGACGCTGAGAAGGCTACAGATCACTAACGCGGTACTTCACTTGAAACGCACGGACCGGAGTTTTTCCGGGCTGCGACCGGCCGAAAAATCCTTGAGCCATACCACCTTGGCCGATCGCGAAAACTCCTGGGCTGGCGGGGAGGCCATGCCATGGGACGCGCGATGCTCATTCAATTCCAGATACACCCTGATCACGTCCAGCTCTGCCTGGCTCAAGCCACGCAGTTCCAACTCCAGAGGCCGTTCATCACACAATCGGCCTGCGGTTTTTGCTGCATCCAGTGCTCGACCCAAACGGTCGATCAGTCCTTCGTACACCTGCGGTTTCGTTAAAGTTCGCTGCGAATCAACCATCCCTCACCTCATTGAAGATAAGACTCACTCCCCACTAAACAGCGTAGTCCTGCTTGCCCTGCCTGCCTGGCGCCGCGACCAACGGCCTCGGCGGCGCAATCAGGGTTTCCCTCGATAGAGTGGGGTCATGTATGCTACGGCGCTTCCTGTAACTCCACTTCCCGCAGGGTTTGGGCACGGACGCGCCGCTTTTTGGTGTCGATCAACCTGAACGTTGCACCGAAGAGGATTAGGCCACCCCTATTCAGTTCAAAAGTAGCCATGCACGAACAATATCAGCCCCGTGAAATAGAAAATGCCGCCCAGTCGTTCTGGGATGAGCAAAAGTCCTTTGAAGTCAGTGAACAGCCAGGCAAGGAGACTTTCTATTGCCTATCGATGTTCCCTTACCCCAGCGGCAAGCTACACATGGGGCATGTGCGCAACTACACCATCGGCGACGTCATCTCCCGCTACCAGCGCATGCTGGGCAAGAACGTCCTGCAACCCATGGGTTGGGACGCCTTCGGCATGCCGGCGGAAAACGCCGCGATGAAGAACAACGTAGCGCCCGCCAAGTGGACCTACGAAAACATCGCCTACATGAAGACCCAGCTGCGCAGCCTGGGCCTGGCGGTGGACTGGTCCCGCGAGGTGACCACCTGCAAGCCTGATTACTACCGCTGGGAACAATGGCTGTTCACTCGCCTGTTCGAAAAAGGCGTGATCTACAAGAAGAGCGGCACCGTGAACTGGGACCCGGTGGACCAGACCGTACTGGCCAACGAACAAGTGATCGACGGCCGCGGCTGGCGTTCCGGCGCGCTGATCGAAAAGCGCGAAATCCCGATGTACTACTTCAAGATCACTGCCTACGCGGATGAACTCCTGTCGAGCCTCGACGATTTGCCGGGCTGGCCCGAGCAGGTCAAGACCATGCAACGCAACTGGATCGGCAAGTCCCGTGGCATGGAAGTGCAGTTCCCCTACAACGTCGACTCCATCGGCGCAGAAGGTGTATTGAAAGTCTTCACCACCCGTCCGGACACCCTGATGGGCGCGACCTACGTCGCCGTGGCCGCCGAACACCCGCTGGCCACCCAGGCTGCACAGAACAACCCTGAGCTGCAGGCGTTCATCGCCGAATGCAAGGGCGGCAGCGTCGCCGAAGCCGACGTCGCCACCCAGGAGAAAAAAGGCCTGCCGACCTCGTTGTTCGTCGAGCACCCATTGACCGGCGAGAAGCTGCCGGTGTGGGTCGCCAACTACGTGCTGATGCACTACGGTGATGGCGCAGTAATGGCTGTGCCGGCCCACGACGAGCGCGATTTCGAATTTGCCGTCAAGTACAACCTGCCGATCAAGTCCGTGGTGCGCACCAGTTCGGGCGACACCAACCCGGCTCCGTGGCAGGACGCGTACAACGAACACGGCACCCTGATCAATTCCGGCGAGTTCGACGGCCTGGATTTCGAAGGCGCCTTCGACGCCATCGAAGTCGCGCTGATCAAGAAAAACCTCGGTGCCTCGCGCACCCAGTTCCGCCTGCGTGACTGGGGCATCAGCCGCCAGCGCTACTGGGGCTGCCCGATCCCGATCATCCACTGCGAAACCTGCGGTGACGTGCCGGTACCGGAAGACCAACTGCCGGTCGTATTGCCCGAAGACGTGGTGCCGGACGGTGCTGGCTCGCCATTGGCGCGCATGCCCGAATTCTACGAGTGCACCTGCCCGAGCTGCGGTGCCCCGGCCAAACGCGAAACCGACACCATGGACACCTTCGTGGAGTCTTCGTGGTACTACGCCCGCTACGCCTCGCCGCACTATGAAGGCGGCCTGGTGGAAAAATCCGCGGCCGACCACTGGCTGCCGGTAGACCAGTACATCGGCGGTATCGAACACGCCATCCTTCACCTGCTGTACGCGCGCTTCTTCCACAAGCTGATGCGTGACGAAGGCCTGGTGAGTTCCGACGAGCCGTTCAAGAACCTGCTGACCCAGGGCATGGTGATTGCCGAGACTTATTACCGCCGCGAAGCCAATGGCGCCTACACCTGGTTCAACCCGGCAGATGTCGAGCTGGAGCGTGACAGCAAGGCCAAGGTGATCAGCGCCAAGCTGAAATCCGACGGCCTGCCGGTGGAAATCGGCGGCACCGAGAAGATGGCCAAGTCGAAAAACAACGGCGTCGACCCACAGTCGATGATCGACCAGTTCGGCGCGGACACCTGCCGCCTGTTCATGATGTTCGCCTCGCCGCCTGACATGAGCGCGGAATGGTCGGACTCCGGCGTCGAAGGTTCGCATCGCTTCCTCAAGCGCGTCTGGCGCCTGGCGCACGCCCATGTCAGCCAAGGCTTGCCGGGCAAGCTGGACGTGGCGGCCCTGAGCGATGAGCAAAAAGTCATTCGCCGCAGCACCCACCTGGCCATCAAGCACGCCAGCCAGGACGTGGGCCAGCACCACAAATTCAACACCGCCATCGCCCAGGTGATGACGCTGATGAACGTGCTGGAGAAAGCGCCGCAGGCCACCGAACAGGACCGCGCACTGGTACAGGAAGGCCTGGAAACGGTCACCCTGCTGCTGGCGCCGATCACGCCACACATCAGCCACGAACTGTGGAACCAGTTGGGCCAAAGCGGTGCCGTCATCGATGCCGGCTGGCCGGTACAGGATGACAGCGCCCTGGTACAGGACACGCTGCAACTGGTGATTCAGGTCAACGGCAAGCTGCGTGGCCAGATCGACATGCCGGCCAGCGCCAGCCGTGGAGACGTCGAAGCCGCCGCCCGTATCAATGAGAACGTGCTGCGCTTCACCGAAGGCCTGACGATCCGCAAAGTGATCGTGGTGCCCGGCAAACTGGTCAATATCGTCGCTAGCTAATCGGATCGGGCGCCGAGGGAATAACCCTGGCGCCGAACAAAACCTCCAGGGCCTCGATAAGGCCCACATGGTTTCAAGGGGAGCATCAAAATGATCAAACGCAATCTGCTGGTTATGGGCCTTGCCGTGCTGCTGAGCGCTTGCGGCTTCCAGCTGCGCGGCACCGGCACCACCGAACTGGCGATCAAGGAACTGGACGTCACCGCCCGCAACTCCTACGGCGAGACCGTGCAACAGCTGCGCCAGGTCCTGGAAAACAGTGGCGTCAAAGTCTATTCAGGCGCGGCTTACAAACTGAACCTGGTGGATGAAAAAGAAGAGCAGCGCAGCCTCAGCTACGCCAGCGCCGGGCGTGCTTCGGACATTGAGCTGAGCACCACGCTCTTCTTCGAAATCCAGGGCCATGACCACCTGCCGCTGATGGGCGACAAGATCCAGATACAGAAAGTCGTGAGCCACGACGGCAACAACCTGGTGGGTTCGGACTCCGAAACCATCCAGGTGCGCAAGGAAATGCGTCGCGAACTGGTGCAGCGCATGGTCCTGCGCCTGCAACTGATCACGCCGGAGCAACTGGATAAGCTGCAGCAAACCGCGGATGCCAAGGCCAAGGCAGATGCCGATGCGCTGAAAGCTGCGCAAGAGTATGAAGACAGCCAACCTAAACAGTCGCCTGTCGAAGTTCCTGTCGAGTAAGCCAGACGGGGCGCCCCAGGCGCCCCGTTCGCCCTGCCTATGAAACTCGCCCCCGCCCAACTCGCCAAGCACCTGCAAGGCAGCCTTGCGCCCGTCTACATCGTCAGCGGTGATGACCCGCTGCTGTGCCAGGAGGCTGCGGACGCAATTCGCACCGCCGCCCGCCAACAGGGCTTCGATGAACGCCAGGTATTCAGCGCCGACGCCAGTTTCGACTGGGGTACGCTGCTGCAAGCCGGGGCGAGCATGTCGCTGTTCGCCGAAAAACGCCTGCTGGAACTGCGCCTGCCTTCGGGCAAGCCCGGCGACAAAGGCGCGGCGGCGTTGATGGAATACTGCGCACGCCCTGCCGAAGACACGCTGCTGCTGATCAGCCTGCCCAAGCTCGATGGCAGTGCGCAGAAAACCAAGTGGGGCAAGGCGCTGGTGGAAGGTGGTCAGACTCAGTTCATACAGATCTGGCCGGTGGACAGCAGCCAACTGCCGCAGTGGATTCGTCAGCGCCTGTCGCAATCCGGGCTGAGTGCCAGCCAGGATGCGGTGGAGCTGATCGCGGCGCGGGTGGAAGGCAACCTGCTGGCCGCCGCCCAGGAAATCGAAAAGCTCAAGCTGATGGCCGAAGGCGGCCAGATCACCGTCGAAACCGTACAAGGCGCCGTGGCGGACAGCGCGCGCTTTGACGTATTTGGCCTGGTGGATGCGATCCTCAACGGCGAACCCGCCCACGCCCTGCGCATGCTCGAAGGGCTGCGCGGCGAAGGCGTCGAGCCGCCGGTGATTCTCTGGGCCCTGGCGCGAGAATTACGGCTGCTGGCCAATATTGCCCTGCAGTACAGCCAGGGCATCCCACTGGACAAGGCCTTCAGCCAGGCGCGGCCACCGGTATGGGACAAGCGCAAACCACTGATCAGCAAAGCCCTGCAACGGCACTCGGCGCAACGCTGGGCGCAATTGCTGCTGGAGGCCCAGCGCATTGACGCGCAGATCAAGGGGCAGGCGGCTGGATCGCCGTGGATGAGCCTGAGTCGTTTGTCACTTTTGATGTCAGGACAGCGCTTGGCGTTGCCTGCTGAATAGTCCTACGTATCGCTGGGCTGGACAGAATCCAAACTTCGGCAGATGATTCGCACTGCATCATCAACCCGCCAGAGAGTACCCATCATGAGCAAAAAGCCATCAAAGCATGGCCCCAACAAGGCCAAATCCATCATCGCCCAGCCGTTGTTCCGCAGTCGCCAGGAACGAGCCGGCAAAGGCAAAGGCAGCTACCGCCGCGAAGCCTTCCAGTCTAATAGCTGGGAGGCTTCTTACTTTCTGGCTGCCTGAAGGCAAGCGCCCCTCCGGCATGATAAGGTCTGTACCTGATTCGTATTCCCTGGACCTGTGCATGCCCTCTAGTCTTTCCCGTCGTTGGCACCTTCGCCAACTGATCGCTGCCTCCAGCCTCATTCTGTTAGTCGCCTGCGCGGAAAAACCCACCGCTGCCGATGCCCAACCCCTGCCCCCGCTCCAGACTGCACCGGTAGCTGCGCCTGCCGTCGTTGCGCCACTGGTGGCAGACAATCTTGATATCCAGCCGACCCAGACCTTTGCCGAATGGCAGGCGGGGTTTCGCGTGGAAGCCTTGAAGGCCGGTATCACGCCGCAAGTTTTCGACACGGCCTTTGCCAATGTCGTACCCGACATGGCGGTGATCCGCGCCGACCGCAGCCAGCCGGAGTTCTCCCGGCCGGTATGGGAATACCTCGATGGCGCGCTGTCGCCGCTGCGGGTGCGCAATGGCCAGTCGCTGCTGGTGAAGTACGCCGACATTCTGCAACGCATTGAGGACCGTTACGGCGTCGACCGCCAGGCGCTGGTCTCGGTGTGGGGCATGGAGAGTAACTTCGGCCAGTTCCAGGGCAACAACTCGGTGATCCGCTCACTGGCGACCCTGGCCTATGAAGGCCGTCGCCCGGCCTTCGCCCAGGCGCAACTGTTGGCGGCGCTGCAAATCATCCAGCATGGCGATATCGCCGCCGACCAGATGAAAGGCTCCTGGGCCGGGGCCATGGGCCAGACCCAGTTCATCCCGACCACCTATAACACCCACGCCGTAGACTTCGACGGTGACGGCCGCCGCGATATCTGGAACAGCCCGGCCGACGCCCTCGCCTCCACCGCGCACTACCTGCAAAGCTCCGGCTGGCAGAAAGGCCAGCCCTGGGGCTTCGAGGTGCAGCAACTGCCGTTGAATTTTGATTACGCCCTGGCCGATGGCAGCGTACGCAAGACCGTTGGCGAGTGGCTGAAACTGGGAATCCAGGTGCCGCCGGGCGCCAGCGTGCCGGCCAACGTCGACCAGCTTTCCGCCGCCCTGTTGCTGCCGGCCGGCTATCGTGGCCCGGCGTTCCTGGTGCTGGATAACTTCCGCGCGATCCTCAAGTACAACAACTCGTCGTCCTACGCGTTGGCAGTTGGGTTGTTGTCGGAACGCTTCGGGGGCGGTGGCTTGATTCGTGGGAGCTGGCCGAAAGATGAGCTGCCGTTGACTCGCTCGCAGCGAATTGACTTGCAGACGGTGCTCAGTGCCAATGGTTACGACGCAGGCAACCCGGACGGGATCATCGGTGCGAATACCCGCAAGGCGATTCGTGCCGCGCAGCAGTCCCTGGGCTGGCCGGCGGATGGGTATCCGACGGTGAAGTTGCTGGAGTCGCTGCAAAGCCGATAGATCGGCGTATGGCTGCTACCGCATTCGCGAGCAAGCCCGCTCCCACATTTTGACCGTGCACTTCCTGAAGGTACGCGATCGAAATGTGGGAGCGGGCTTGCTCGCGAAGAGGCCTTTATCGGCGCTACAAAGTTCAGGCCTTAAACACCACATCCTGTTCCAACACCAACCGCTTCTCCCCCGCATCCAGCCGCACCCTGGCGCCCAACGGCAAGGTCAGGTTCGGGTTGCAGTGCCCGCTGCGCCAGCCGGATAGCACAGGAATGCACAACGGCCCGAAGGTCTGCTTCAGCAAGCGCTCAAGCGCAAGGCTATCAACCCCAGCCACATCCCCCACCACCACGCCCGCCACCTGGGCCAGCTTGCCCGCCAGGCGCAAATGGGTGAGCAACCGGTCAATGCGGTACAACGGCTCGTTCACATCTTCGATAAACAGAATGATGCCCTCGGCATCAATCTCGTAATCCGTGCCCATCACTGCTGCGATCATCGATAGATTGCCGCCCAGCAGCCGCCCACAGGCGATGCCTGGCTCGACGGTGGTCAGCGGGTAGGCCACAGGGTGAACCAGCTGGCTGCCGGCCTTCACTTGCCCACGCAGCATGCTGAACAGCGACGACTCGGTAGGCTGTTGCTTTTCACCTAACAGGTCAGCGTTGAACATCGGACCATGGAAGGTGACGAAACCGGCATACCGGTTGATCGCCAGGTGCAGGGCGGTGATATCGCTGTAGCCTACGAATGGCTTGGGGTTGGCCCGGAGCAGGTCAAAGTCCAGGCGGTCCAGCAGGCGTGGCGTGCCGTAGCCGCCGCGCAGGCAGAAAATTGCGTCGATGGTCGAATCGGCGAACGCCGCGTGCAGGTCATCAAGGCGTACCTCATCACTGCCGGCCAGATAGCCATCACGCTGGCTCACGCCCGGAAAGATCCGCAGTGTGTAGCCCCGGGCGCGCATCCATTGCGTGGCCGTGTCGATATCCAGCTCGGCCGGCCCGGCAGGGGCAATCAGCCCGATCACGCCTTCGGCGCGCAGCGCAGGTACCGCACAAGTGGTCAATTGAGTCGTCATCCATGGTTCTCCTCGTGTGGATTGCCCAAGGCACTCTAAACAGCAATGGTTGCAAACAGAAGAGGAAGAGTCAGTAGCAAATGTGGGAGCGGGCCTGGGTGGGAGCGGGCTTGCTCGCGAAGACGGTCAGTCAGTCACCGGACAGGTCAACTGATCCAACGCATTCGCGAACAAGCCCGCTCCCACTCAAGCCGGCTCCCACATGGGTCCTGCAGTGTCCGGCGTTCCGCGTATCAGGACACCAGGCTGGCCTTGACCAGTTTCGCCTGCTCGTCGGCGTGGTACGAGGAACGTACCAGCGGGCCGGAAGCGACGTTCTTGAAGCCCATCTTGTAGCCTTCTTCGGCAAACCAGGCGAACACATCCGGGTGCACGAAGCGCTGTACCGGCAAGTGGCTGCGGGACGGCTGCAGGTACTGGCCGAGGGTCAGCATGTCGATGTCGTGTTCGCGCATGCGCTTCATGACTTCGATGACTTCTTCGTCGGTTTCGCCCAGGCCCAGCATCAGGCCGGATTTGGTCGGAATGTGCGGCATCATCTGCTTGAATTTCTGCAGCAGGGTCAGCGACCACTGGTAGTCCGAACCCGGACGCGCAGCCTTGTACAGGCGCGGCACGGTTTCCAGGTTGTGGTTGAACACGTCAGGCGGCTCGGCGGCGGTGATTTCCAGCGCCACGTCCATACGGCCACGGTAGTCCGGCACCAGGGTCTCGAGCATCACGTTCGGCGACAGCTTGCGGATCTCGCGGATACAGTCGGCAAAGTGCTGGGCACCGCCGTCACGCAGGTCGTCGCGGTCTACCGAGGTAATCACGACATACTTGAGTTTCAGGTCGGCGATGGCGATGGCCAGGCTTTCCGGCTCGTTGACGTCCAGTGGCTTCGGCCGGCCGTGACCAACGTCGCAGAACGGGCAACGACGGGTGCAGATGTCACCCATGATCATGAAGGTCGCGGTGCCACCGGAGAAGCACTCGCCCAGGTTCGGGCAGGACGCTTCTTCGCACACGCTGTGCAGCTTGTGTTTGCGCAGCAGGGCCTTGATGCGGTCGACTTCCGGCGAAACCGGGATACGCACGCGAATCCAGTCAGGCTTTTTCGGCAGTTCGGTGGTCGGAATGATCTTCACCGGGATGCGTGCAACCTTCTCGGCGCCGCGCAGCTTGACGCCGGCTTCTACCTTGGCACGCGGGGCCGGACGCTCGGTAACATCCAGCGTCGGGATCATGGTTTGCACTGCATCAGTAGTCATAATCAGTCGATTCCGCCCGTTAGGGTCGTCTGCTCAGCATAGTCGAGGTGTTTGACGAGCTGCGCGCGCAGCCGGGCACTTACCTCGGCAAATTCTAGTGGTGTTGCGTGATCGCTCAACTGGGTCATCGCCAAACCGGCGTAGCCGCAGGGATTGATCCGTCGAAACGGCGCCAGGTCCATGTCCACATTCAAGGCCAGGCCATGAAAGGAACAACCGTGGCGAATCCGCAAGCCCAGGGAGGCGATTTTCGCGCCATCAACATAAACCCCCGGAGCATCCGGCTTGGCCGCCGCGGTCACACCGTAGCTGGCCAGCAGCTCGATCAGGCATGACTCCATGCGACTGACCAGCTCACGTACGCCAAAACCCAGCCTGCGCACGTCCAGCAACAGATAAGCCACCAATTGACCTGGGCCATGGTAAGTCACCTGCCCGCCGCGGTCGACCTGCACCACCGGGATTTCTCCCGGCAGCAGCAAATGCTCGGCCTTGCCGGCCTGGCCCTGGGTGAAAACCGGCGGGTGCTCCACCAGCCAGATTTCATCCGGGGCTTCGGTGCCGCGCTCGTTGGTGAACCGCTGCATGGCGTGCCACACCGGTTCGTAAGCCATTTGGCCGAGCTCGCGAAAGCCCAGGGTCTGTGACATCACAACACCATGTGCACGAAGCCGGTAGCCCGCAGTTCGCTGTTGATGTTGTAGAGCTGGTCCTGGTCAGTCGCCACGATGTGCAACTGAATAGTGGTGTACTTGCCGTTGGTGCTTTGACGCTCATCCACACGGTCATGGTTGATCGTTGCGTGTTTCTTGACGATCTCGATGATCTTGTCCTTGTTGCCCACGCCCGTATCGCTGATCACCTTGACGGGATAGTCCACGTTTGGGAATTCGATCTTTGGCGCCTTTACTTCGGTATCGGTCATGGCGTAACGGCCTCGTAAGCGTAAGCCGTGGCGACGGGCATAACCCCGCGCCGGATCAGCGCGGGGTCATGCAGGTGCACACTATCAGTTGAACAAGCTGTAGAAGAATAGACGGATGCTATCCCACACGCGTCGGAAGATACCACCTTCGTCGACGGCGTCCAGAGCGATCAGATCGGCGCTGTGCACCACCTTGTCGTCCAGCTTCACTTCGACTTTACCAATCACATCGCCCTTGGCGATCGGTGCGACCAGTTGCGGGTTCATGGTCATGCTGGCCACCAGCTTCTTGAGCTGGCCTTTAGGCATGGTCAGAGTCAGGTCTTCAGCCAGGCCGGCCTTGACTTGATGGGTCGCGCCTTTCCACACAGGGGCCTGAGCCAGCTCGGTGCCTTTCTGGTAGAAGGTCTGGGTTTCGAAGAAACGGAAGCCATAGGTCAGCAGCTTTTGCGTCTCGGCCGCACGGGCCTGCTCGCTGTTGGTACCGAATACCACGGCAATCAGGCGCTGGCCGTCACGGACAGCGGACGACACCATGCAGTAGCCGGCTTCTTCGGTGTGGCCGGTTTTCAGGCCATCGACGGTCTTGTCACGCCACAGCAACAGGTTGCGGTTAGGCTGCTTGATGTTGTTCCAGAAGAACTCTTTCTGGGAGTAGATCGCGTAGTGCACCGGGTCGACACGAATGATCGCGCGAGCCAGGATCGCCATGTCGTGAGCCGACGAGTAGTGCTCAGGGTTCGGCAGGCCGGTCGGGTTCATGAAGTGGCTGTTGGTCATGCCCAGGTCGGCCACGGTTTTGTTCATCATGTCGGCGAACGCATCTTCGCTGCCGGCGATGTGCTCGGACAGGGCTACGCTGGCGTCGTTACCCGACTGGATGATGATGCCGTGCAGCAGGTCGCTGACGGTCACTTGCGAGCCGACCTTGATGAACATCCGCGAACCGCCGGTGCGCCAGGCGTTTTCGCTGACGGTCACCGGATCGTTTTCGCCGATCTGGCCGCGACGGATTTCCAGGGTCGCGATGTAGGCGGTCATCAGCTTGGTCAGGCTGGCTGGGGGCAGGCGCTGGTCACCGTTGTTCTCCACCAGCACGTTGCCGCTGGCGGCGTCCATCAGGACCCAGGCCTTGGCAGCCAGTTGCGGGGAAGCTGGCACCATTTCAACCGCCCAGGCGGCCGGGGTGATGATCAGCGAAAGAAGCAGGCACGTGCGTTTGGCTAAGGTGGTGATGTTCATCCGTCTCTCGAAATTGCTTATGGAAACTTGCCCTCGCGGGCAAAACTATTCAGACAGCCCGTCGCCAGACTGTCGCGTGTTCGGTTGCATGCCCACCCCTTGCCCCTGGGTTTTTATTGTTCAACGAGCCAACAACCAGGGCTCAAACCCGCATGCGAGCCTGAGCCATCAATCCTTTGTACTGCTTACTCGGCGGTGACCACGCTGGGTTGTCCCAGGTTGGCCAGGCGCACGCTGTTCTGCACTTGCGCAACTTCACTCGGCGAGCCGATCGGCCCCATCCGCACACGGTGCAGGGTCTGCTGGTTACGCACAATAGAGCTGATAAAGACTGGCGCGCTGACCATCCCGCTGAGCTTGGACCTTAGCAGCTCTGCCGCGTCCGGGTTGGCGAAAGCGCCGACTTGCAGGTACTGGCCGCCCACGGTAGAGGCTCCCGGCGCTGCATGCGGAATGACCACCGTGTCCGGGGCGTGCTGCGCCGGCGGCGGGGTCCACTGTTCGATCTTGCCGGCCGAGGCCGTGACTTGCGGTTGCGGGGTTTGCGGTTCGTTGAGCATCAACGGCGCCGGCTTGCCACGCTGGGCCCAGTACTGGGCCGGGTCGATACCTTCGACCTTCACCCGGGCGGTGCCGATTTCGGCATACCCGAGTTTCTTGGCGGCGGCGTAGGACAAGTCGATGATCCGGTCCGAATAGAACGGCCCACGGTCATTGACCCGCAGGATTACCGAGCGGTTGTTGTCCAGGTTGGTCACGCGTACATAGCTGGGCAGCGGCAGGGTCTTGTGCGCCGCGCTCATGCCGTACAGGTCATAGACTTCGCCGTTGGCGGTGTTCTGGCCGTGGAACTTGGTCCCGTACCAGGACGCCGTACCCGATTGCACGTAGGTCTTGGAGTCTTGCAGCGGGAAGTAGTTTTTGCCCAGCACGGTATAGGGATTGGCCTTGTAAGGGCCGGTGTGCAGGGTCGGCGTGGCATCCGGGATCTTCGAAACATCCACATCCCACCACGGCGCGCCGTCTTTGTGGGCGCGGTTGATATCCAGCCCCGGCTGGGAGCGGATCGCCGTGCCTGCGGTTTTTTGCACCGGTGCACGACTGGTGGAACAACTGACCACCAATAACGACAATGCGGCGTACGCCAACAGCTTCAGGGGTTTGTACATCGGTGATACCGGCATTACTTGACGCCCCGTGCTTGGACCAGCATGTCTGACAGTTGATGCACGGCCATGGCGTACATCACGCTGCGGTTATAACGCGTGATTGCGTAGAAATTCTTCAGGCCCATCCAGTATTCGGGGCCATTTTCGCCTTCGAGGCGGAACGCCGTCACCGGCATATCATCGCGTGGCGCATTCTGACTCGACCAGCCCAGCGCCCGCAACTCCCCGACCGTCTTGACCGGCTCGATACCCTGGGTCAGGCCTTCATCGGCGCGCTCACCGGTCACATCGGCGCGAATCACCACCGGCTCGCCGGCTACCCAGCCGTGACGCTTGAAATAGCTGGCGACGCTGCCGATGGCGTCATCGGGGTTGCTCCAGATATTGATATGGCCGTCGCCGTCAAAATCCACGGCGTAGGCGCGAAAGCTGCTCGGCATGAACTGCGGCAAGCCCATGGCCCCGGCGTAGGAGCCCTTGAGGGTCAACGGGTCGACCTGTTCTTCACGGGCCAACAACAGGAACTCGCGCAGCTCTTTGCGGAAGAATTCGGCGCGTGGCGGGTAGTCAAAGCCCAGGGTCGACAAGGCGTCGATCACCCGGTAGCTGCCGGTGTTGCGGCCGTAGAAGGTTTCGATGCCGATGATTGCCACGATCACCTGGGCCGGTACGCCGTATTCCTGCTCGGCGCGGGCCAGCACCGCTTCGTGCTGGCGCCAGAAGTCCACGCCCCGCGCCACGCGGGCGTCGGTCAGGAACATCGGGCGATATTCCTTCCACTGCTTCACGCGCTCGGCGGGCCGGGAGATGGCGTCGAGGATCGCCTGCTTGCGCTGGGCCTCGCGGAACACGCCCATCAGCTGTTCACCGGCGAAACCATAGTCACGGGTCATCTCACCGACAAACTCGGCGACCTGGGGCGAACCGTCGTAGTCGCCGGCCTGCGCTTCCTGCACAGCGGCTCCCAGCAGGCCCAACAGGCCCATCCAGGACACGTGCCGGGCAGCCCAGCCGCGCATTACTTGCATTGACATCTTCACCTTATTCAAACCTGTGCGATCCACTTACGATGGGTATGGATCGACATCAAAACCCCAAACGCTGACAGCAATGTCACCAGCGAAGTTCCGCCGTAGCTAATGAACGGCAACGGCACCCCAACCACCGGCAACAGGCCACTGACCATACCGATGTTGACGAAAACGTAAACAAAAAACGTCATGGTGAGGCTGCCGGCGAGCAATTTGCCAAACAGGGTTTGCGCCTGGGCAGTAATCACCAGGCCGCGCCCGATCAGCAGCAAGTAAATCAGCAACAGTGCGCAGATGCCCACCAGGCCGAACTCCTCGCCCATCACCGCGATAATGAAGTCGGTGTGGCTTTCCGGCAAAAAGTCCAGGTGCGACTGGGTGCCCAGCAGCCAGCCCTTGCCGAATACGCCGCCGGAACCGATGGCCGCCTTGGACTGGATGATGTTCCAGCCGGTGCCCAGCGGATCGCTCTCCGGGTCGAGGAACGTGAGGATTCGCTGCTTCTGGTAGTCGTGCATGAAGAAGAACCACATGGCCACGGCCACCGGCACGGCGGCGGCCAGCACGCTGAGGATCCAGCGCCAGCGCAGCCCCCCCATGAACAGCACGAACGCGCCGCCCGCCAGGATCAGCAGCGAGGTGCCGAGGTCGGGCTGGCGCACGATCAGGATAAACGGCACGCCGATCAATATCAGGCTGATGCCCACGTGCTTGAGCTGGGGCGGCAGTGTGCGTTTTGACAGGTACCAGGCGATGGTCGCAGGCATCAAAATCTTCATGAATTCCGACGGCTGGAAGCGAATCACCCCCGGGATGTTGATCCAGCGCGTCGCACCCATGGCGTTGTGGCCCATGACATCCACCACCACCAGCAGCAACACCCCGGCGACATACCCCAGCGGCACCCAGCGCGCCATGAAACGCGGCTCCAGCTGGGCGATCACCACCATCGACAACAGGCCCAGGCCAAACGACGACGCCTGTTTGATCAGCAAGTCCCAGTTCTTGCCACTGGCCGAATACAACACGAACAGGCTGCCGGCGGCCAGGGTCAGCAGCAGGATCAGCAACGGGCCATCAATGTGCATGCGCTGCAGCAAAGTGGCGCGGCGGCGCATCACATCCTCGCTGGAGAGGATGCGGTCAAAATTACTCTTCAAGGGCCGTAGCCTCCACACTGGATGGGGTGCCGCCATATTCGGGCTTGAGCTTGCCGTCTTCGGTCAACAGCCAGGCATCCATGACTTGACGCACCACAGGCGCGGCCACGCCGGAACCGGATTCACCGTTCTCGACCATCACCGCCACGACGATCTTCGGGTTGTCGGCCGGGGCAAAACCGACGAACAAGGCGTGGTCACGGTGGCGCTCCTGAACCTTGGAGCGGTCGTACTTCTCGCCCTGCTTGATCGCGACTACCTGGGCCGTACCGCTCTTGCCGGCAATCCGGTATTGCGCGCCGGCTGCCGCTTTACGAGCGGTACCCCGGGCGCCGTGCATCACTTGCTGCATGCCGTGGTTGACCTTGGTCCAGTCGGACGGGTCGCGCAGCACAATGTTGGGAATCGGGTTTTCGTCCACCGGGCGTTCACCCTCGATGGTCTTGGCCAGGTGCGGACGGTTCCACACCCCCTTGTTGGCCACCAGCGCGGTGGCCTGGGCCAGCTGCAGCGGCGTGGCCTGCATGTAGCCCTGGCCGATCCCCAGGATCAGGGTTTCGCCCGGGAACCACGCCTGGCGCCGGGTCGCACGCTTCCACTCGCGGGACGGCATCAGGCCCGGGGATTCTTCGAACATGTCCAGGGAGACTTTCTGGCCAAGGCCGAACTTGCCCATGTAGGCCGACAGCCGATCAATCCCCAGCTTGTGGGCCAGGTCATAGAAGTAGGTGTCGTTGGAACGCATGATCGCCGTATCCAGGTCGACATAACCGTCGCCGGTGCGGTTCCAGTTACGGTATTTGTGATCGTAGTTGGGCAGCATGTAGTAGCCGGGGTCGAACACCCGGCTCGACGCCGTGACCACGCCCGAGTCCAGGCCGGCAATCGCCACCGCAGGCTTGATGGTCGAACCCGGTGGATACAGGCCGCGCAATACGCGGTTGAACAGCGGCCGGTCGATGGAATCACGCAGCTCGGCGTAGGCCTTGAAGCTGATCCCGGTGACAAACAGGTTCGGGTCAAAACTTGGCTGGCTGACCATCGCCAGCACTTCGCCAGTGCTCGGATCCAGTGCCACCACGGCACCCCGACGCCCGCCCAGGGCCATCTCCGCCGCTTCCTGCAACTTGATGTCCAGGCTCAGCACGATGTCCTTGCCGGGCACCGGGTCGGTACGCTTGAGCACCCGCAGCACGCGGCCACGGGCGTTGGTCTCGACTTCCTCGTAACCCACCTGGCCGTGCAGTTCCGGCTCGTAGAAACGCTCGATGCCGGTCTTGCCGATATGGTGGGTGCCGCTGTAGTTGACCGGGTCGAGGGTCTTCAGCTCTTTCTCGTTGATCCGGCCCATGTAGCCGACCGAATGCGCAAAGTGCGCCCCTTGCGGGTAGTGCCGCACCAACTGCGCCACCACTTCCACACCCGGCAGCCGGAACTGGTTCACCGCGATCCGGGCGATCTGCTCTTCGGTCAGCTCGAACAGGATCGGCACCGGCTCAAACGGCCGGCGCCCCTGTTTCATGCGCTTTTCGAAAATCACCCGGTCTTCCGGCGTCAGTTGCAGCACCTCGACGATCACATCGAGGATCTGCTGCCAGTCGCCGGAGCGTTCGCGGGTCATGCTCAGGCTGAAGCTGGGCCGGTTATCCGCTACCACCACGCCATTGCGGTCGAAAATCAGCCCACGGGTCGGCGGAATCGGCTGCACGTGCACCCGGTTGTTTTCCGACAATGTGGAGTGATAGTCGTACTGGATCACCTGCAGGAAATACAGGCGCGCAATCAGCACCCCCAGCAATGCCACCACCAAAATCGCGCCAAACACCACCCGCGCGCGTACAAGACGTGCGTCTTTCTCGTGGTCCTTGATGCGGATCGGCTGGGTCATCAGGCAGGGCGCAGATTATTTGTGGTAAGGGTGCCCGGACAGAACTGTCCAGGCGCGATACAGCTGTTCACCGATCAGAATTCTTACCAGCGGGTGCGGCAGTGTCAGGGGCGACAGCGACCAGCGCTGGTCCGCCCGCGCGCACACTTCCGGCGCCAGCCCCTCGGGGCCGCCGACCATGAAGTTGACCGTGCGCGAATCCAGGCGCCAGCGATCCAGTTCCACCGCCAACTGCTCGGTGCTCCAGGGCTTGCCGTGCACTTCGAGGGTCACGATCCGCTCGTTGGGCCCGACCTTGGCCAGCATGGCTTCGCCTTCCTGACGGATAAAGCGGGCCACGTCGGCGTTCTTGCCCCGGGTATTGAGCGGTATTTCCACCAGTTCCAGCGCCAATTCGGATGGCAGGCGCTTGGCATATTCATGCCAGCCTTCTTCCACCCACTTGGGCATGCGTGAACCGACAGCGATCAGACGCAGGCGCACAGCCGTTCCTTATTCCTGGTCTTTGTTGAGCTTGTCGAAGTGCGCGTGGCCGACTTCAGGGCTGTGGTGCTTGCCATCGGCGGCACGGCTCTGCTCGGCGCCTTTCCACAGACGCTCCAGGTCGTAGAACTGACGGGCGTTGCTGGTCATCATGTGAACGATCACGTCGTCCATGTCCAGCAGTACCCAGTCGCTGTCGCCCTTGCCTTCTTCACCCAATGGCTTGACGCCCTGGGCTTTGACCGCTTCGCGAACCTTGTCCAGCATCGCGCCGATCTGGCGGTTGGAGGTACCGGTGGCGATGATCATGAAGTCGGTGATGCTCTGCTTGTCGCGCACGTCCAGGACCTGGATGTCCTGGGCCTTCACGTCTTCCAGGGCAGCCACGGCAACCTTCACCAGCTCTTCGCCGGCCAGCTCAGGGCCGGTGTGGGCTTCTACTGGCAGAGGAGCGCTCTTGAACGTGCCTTTGCGCTTAACTTTGCTTACGTCTTTGTTCGTCATATAAAACTCGTTTTGCTCGTATGTTCGGGCGCTCGCTGCACGACTGTTCGTGCGTTCAAGCGCGCCTTTTCAGTTCGACGCACGGTAAAGTCCGTGCGCATCGATGTAGGCCAGGACCGCGTCAGGCACCAGGAAACGTACCGACTTCCCGCTGGCCAGCAGTTGACGGATCTGGGTGGCAGACACCGCAAGCGGGGTTTGCCAGACGAATGCAATATTCCCGCTCGGCCCGGTCAGGGCCAAAGGGTCACTTACCGACCGCGCCGCCAGCAGGTTGCGCAAGGCATCCGGCGATTCTGCGTCGGCATCCGGGCGTTGCAGCACCAGGATGTGGCAATGCTGGAGCAACTCTTCCCAGCGGTGCCAAGTGGGCAGGCCGCAAAACGCGTCCCAGCCCAAAAGTAGAAATAACTGGTCATCGGCGGCCAACTCGGCCCGCATCAGTTCCAGGGTGTCGACAGTGTAGGACGGTTTGTCGCGCTTGAGTTCGCGGTCGTCCACCACCAGCGGTGCAATGCCGGCCACAGCAAGGCGGACCATCTCCAGGCGCTGCTGCGCAGACACCTGCGGCGTATCGCGATGCGGCGGCCGGGCATTCGGTGCCAGGCGCAGTTCATCCAGCCCGAGGGCGTCCGCGACTTCCAGTGCACTGCGCAAATGGCCGATGTGCACGGGGTCGAAGGTGCCGCCGAGCAGCCCGATGCGTTTACCCATCAAGTGCGCACATGACCGTCACCGAACACCACGTACTTCTCGCTGGTCAGCCCTTCCAGGCCAACCGGGCCGCGTGCGTGGAGCTTGTCGGTGGAGATACCGATCTCCGCCCCCAGGCCGTACTCGAAGCCATCGGCAAAGCGCGTCGAGGCGTTGACCATCACCGAAGCGGAATCCACTTCGTTGAGGAAACGCCGGGCATCGCTGAAATGCTCGGTGACAATGGCGTCGGTGTGCTTGGAGCCGTATTGATTGATGTGCTCGATGGCCTGGTCCAGGTCGTCGACAATGCGGATCGACAGGATCGGCGCCGTGTATTCGGTGTACCAGTCCTGCTCGGTGGCCTCGATCACGTCGCTGCCGAGGATCGCCCGGGTACGCTCGCAACCACGCAGTTCAACGCCCTTGTCGCGGTAGATGGCAGCCAGCGGCGGCAGCACGCGATCGGCAATGCCGACGTGCACCAGCAGGGTTTCCATGGTGTTGCACGGGGCGTAGCGGTGAGTCTTGGCGTTGTCGGCAATGCGGATCGCCTTGTCGAGGTCGGCGGCGATGTCGATGAACACGTGGCAGACGCCGTCCAGGTGCTTGATAACTGGCACCTTGGCATCACGACTCACGCGTTCGATCAGGCTCTTGCCACCCCGTGGCACGATCACGTCGACGAACTCAGGCATGGTGATAAGCGCACCAACGGCAGCGCGGTCAGTGGTCTCGACCACTTGCACCACTTCGGCCGGCAGTTCAGCCACGGCCAGGCCCTGCTGAATGCACGCGGCGATGGCACGGTTGGAATTGATGGCCTCGGAACCGCCCCGCAGGATGGTGGCATTGCCGGACTTGAGGCACAGGCTTGCGGCGTCGATGGTCACGTTCGGGCGCGACTCATAGATGATGCCGATCACGCCCAGGGGCACGCGCATCTTGCCCACCTGGATACCCGATGGCAGGTAGCGCATGTCGCGGATTTCACCGATGGGGTCAGGCAGCTTGGCCACCTGACGCAAGCCTTCGATCATGTCGTCGATCCGCGCCGGCGTCAGCGCCAGGCGATCCAGCAATGCAGGCTCCAGGCCATTGGCGCGACCGTTGGCCAAATCCTGTTCATTGGCGGCGCTCAGCTCGGAGCGCGAAGCATCCAGAGCGTCGGCGGCCGCCAGCAAGGCGCGGTTCTTCTGCGCAGTACTCGCACGGGCGATCAACCGCGAGGCCTGACGGGCAGCGCGACCCAGGCGGGTCATGTAGTCAAGAACGGACTCAGTCATGGTCTGGTGGGGTCTTGGCAAAGAGGAAAGCGGCAGATTATAGCTGTGACGCCGTCCTACGGACAGCGGTGAGGGGCGGATGGTCGAAATGAACTGTAAAAACCCGACGTTCAGCGGGAATTAAGGCTGGAGTTGTTATCATCCTGTCACATTTAGCCGTATTACCTTTGATCGCCATGTCCAGTTTCTCGCCGCTGATCCCCGCCAACGCCCTGCCCGACGGCTTTTTCGACCGTGACGCGCAACTGCTCGCGCGCGAATTGCTCGGAAAAGTCATTCGCCATCGTGTTGGTGATTTGTGGCTGTCGGCACGAATTATCGAAACCGAAGCGTATTACCTCGCCGAAAAAGGCAGCCACGCGTCCTTGGGCTACACAGAAAAGCGTAAGGCTTTGTTTCTGGATGGCGGGCACATCTATATGTACTACGCCCGCGGCGGTGATTCGCTGAACTTCAGCGCCCACGGTCCGGGCAATGCGGTGCTGATCAAATCAGCCTATCCGTGGGTCGACGAAGTCTCCGGCCCGGCCAGCCTGGCGCAGATGCTGCTGAATAACCCGGACGCCAGCGGCAGGCCACGACCCTCGCAAAAGCTGTGCGCCGGCCAGACCTTGCTGTGCAAGGCGCTGGGTTTGAAGGTGCCGATGTGGGACGCCAAGCGCTTTGACCAGGAACTGCTCTACGTGGAAGACGTAGGGCTGGCGCCAGCGCAGATCATCCAGACCACCCGCCTGGGCATTCCCGGTGGGCGCGATGAACACCTGATGTACCGCTTCGTCGATGCCGGTTATGCGCCGTATTGCACACGGAACCCGCTGCGCCGGGGCCAGGTCGAAGGCCGCGACTATTTTTTGATTTGAAAACATACATAAACCTGTAGGAGCCCGGCTTGCCCGGCGATAGCGGACTCAAGGACGCCATCGCCGGCAAGCCGGGCTCCCACAAGGACGATCTACAAAAGGGAGTTGATTGTATGGGCCCATGGCTCGATAGCATTACCGGCTGGCTGACCCTGAACCCGCAATGGCTGGCCGTGGCGGTGTTTATCGTGGCGTGCGTGGAGTGCCTGGCCATTGCCGGCCTGATCGTACCTGGCACGGTATTGCTGTTTGCCATCGCCGCCCTGGCCGGCAGCGGCGCACTGTCACTGGGAGAAACCCTGTTGCTGGGCTTCCTCGGCGGCGTGCTGGGCGATGTTGTTTCCTACTTCCTCGGTCGCCATTTCCACCAGAACATCCGGCGCCTTCCCGGCCTGCGGCATCACCCGGAATGGATGAGCGGCGCCGAGGCTTACTTCCAGAAGTACGGCATCGCCAGCCTGTTGGTAGGCCGCTTCATTGGCCCGC
The DNA here is from genome assembly GCF_030815935.1 of Pseudomonas sp. W2I6. Lineage (NCBI taxonomy): Bacteria > Pseudomonadati > Pseudomonadota > Gammaproteobacteria > Pseudomonadales > Pseudomonadaceae > Pseudomonas > Pseudomonas sp. W2I6. The sequence continues at coordinate 5,505,326 of NZ_JAUSXJ010000001.1, forward strand.
TGCGGCCGATGTTGCCGATGGTTGCGGGCATGTGCGACATGCCCTTCCCGCGTTTTGCCGCCGTGAGCCTGCTGGCCGGTGCAGGCTGGTCGGTGGCGTATCTGTTGCCGGGCTGGGCCACCGGCGCGGCCTTCCGCCTGCCATTGCCCGAAGGCTTCTGGCCGGAGGCCGGAATTGTCGCCGCCTGTCTCGCAGTGTTGATCGGCGTAAGCCTCAACAGCAGCCTGCGTGGCCATCGGCGCGCCACCCTATGGATTGGCTGCATTGGCGGCACACTGTTGATCGCGTTGTTTATCGGCTATCCCTACCTCAACGACTTTGACCAGGGCTTGATGGCACTGGTGCAGGAACACCGCGGCCCGGCGATCGACCGGGCGATGGTGATGGTGACCCAGTTCGGCGAGTTCAAGAAGATGTTTGTCGCCAGCGCGGTGCTGACCGGCCTGCTGGTGGTGGCACGGCAATGGCGCCAGGCAATCTTTGTCGGCGCCACCCTGCTGGGCGCGGCGCTGATCAATACCGGGACCAAGCTGTTTTTTGCGCGGATGCGCCCCGAAGTGCTGACCGACCCACTCACCAGCTTCAGCATGCCCAGCGGCCATGCGTCCGGCTCGTTTGCATTCTTCCTGGCCTTGGCAGTGCTTGCCGGTCGCGGTCAACCGACACGACTGCGCCTGACCTGGCTGGTGCTTGGCTGCATTCCCGCCGCCACCATCGCGATTTCCCGGGTGTACCTGGGTGCACACTGGCCGACGGACATCCTGGCCGGCACCCTGCTGGCAATGACGGTGTGCGCCTTCAGCCTGACGTTAAGCCAGCACCGCAGCCTGTTGCCACCGATGCCGCCGAGAGTCTGGTGGCTGATCCTGCCGGTGTGTGGCGCGGTGCTCGGGTTCATTGCGTTTACCGGCACTTCCCACGCGCTGCTGAGGTATGCCTACTAGGCAGGCCCCAGCCAATCCAGGGGTGCAGCGCGGCGTTCGACGCTGCGCTCGCGCCGCTCCAGAAGCATTTCGTCAGCCATCTCCGCGGCGCGTTCGGCGATGTACTCCGCGCCGCGACCGTCGTTCATATGAAGAATTTGCGTGGTGACGGCCATAAAAAACGCATCCCACACGACTTGCTCCGATTGCGAAAGCCGAATCATCCTTTCCCCCTGATCATCGTTACGTGACTGCCAACTATTTCAGGCAACGGGATCAGGACAACCACGGAAAATCTGAAGACCGGGAAGGACAAGTCCGAGTGACACTCGCGGGTCAGGTGAACAGCTCGCCCTGCAACTCATCCAGCAGCAACTGGATCGCGTCCAGGCGCTGTTGCGGATCATCGAGTTGCAACAGGTCGATCTTGTCGGCCTCGGTAAAGGGCAGCAGATAGGCCAACTGATTGCCCAGGGCTTGCTGGCCATCGGCGTGGGTGCCCATATCCAGGGACGCCACCATCGGATGCTCGGCCAGGGCATGAAGCAACGCCAGCAAGTCAGCGTCTTCCTCTTCCAGCGGTTGCTCGGGATGCTCGTGCAGCCATTGCACCTCGGCCACCAGCAACTGGTCCTTCTGCACACCGGCATCACGCACGCGGAAACGCCGGCCACCCTCGACCCGAATCCCCAGCAGGCCATTGTCCTGCTGCTTGAAGTCGCGGATCAGCGCCTCGCAGCCAATCAACGCATAGCCATCCGGCGCCAGCCCCACTTCCTTGCCGTCGAGGATGCACACCACGCCAAAGCTTTCGCCCTTTTTCATGCAGCGGCTGATCATGTCCAGGTAACGCGCCTCGAACAGCTGCAGGTCGAGGGTGCACCCGGGAAACAGCACGGTATTGAGCGGGAAAAGCGCCAGACTCATAAAGGTTTCCTTAAACCCGACTTAAATAACCAGCGACACGGCCAACGGCAGGAACACCGCCGTGGCCACGCCCATCAGACTCATGGCCAGCGCCGCAAAGGCGCCGGTCTCTTCGCTTTCCTGCAAGGCCACCGACGTACCTACGGCGTGGGCGGTCATGCCCAGCGCCATACCGCGCGCTTCGGGGCTGTGCACGCCCAGCCGTGACAGATACGCCGGACCGATCATCGCGCCGATCACCCCGGTGATCAGCACGAACACCGCCGCCAGTGCCGCCACGCCGCCGATCTGCTCGGCCACCAGCATCGCAATCGGTGAGGTCACGGACTTGGGTGCCATGGTCATCAGCATCATGTGTTCGGCGCCAAACCACCAGCCCAACAGCACGCACAGGCCGGTGGCCAATACGCCTCCCACCACCAGCGTAGTAAAAATCGGCCAGAACAATTGGCGAATTCGTCGCAGATTCAGGTAAAGCGGCACCGCCAGGGCTACCGTCGCCGGGCCCAGCAGGATGCTCATGATCTCGGTGCTCTTGCGGTACTCGACGTACGTCAGGCCACAGCCGAGCAACACGCCGATCACCAACAGCATCGACACCAGCACCGGTTGCAGGAAAATCCAGCGGGTTTTCTCGAAACCGGCCAGCACCAGTTGATAGGCGCCGAGGGTGATGCCGATGCCGAACAACGGGTGATGAATCACGGCGGCCCAGGCGCCCTGCCAGTCCAGTGTCATTGGCCGTCCTCCCGCTGCGCCTGGCGCTTGACCAGTTTCTGCATCAGCACGCCGACAAAGCCCATGGCGATCACCAGCGACAACACCAGCGCGCCGACGATGGCCCAGAAGTCGGCGGCGATGTCCTTGGCATACACCATCACGCCGACCGCAGGCGGCACCAGCAGCAATGGCAAATAACGCAGCAGGCTGCTGGCCGCCAGGTTCAGGGGCTCACCGACTTCGCCGCGCCATACCAGGAAGGCCAGCATCAGCAGCAGCCCAATAATCGGCCCCGGCAGCACCGGGACAAACAAATGATTGATCGCCGTGCCGAGCAATTGAAACAGCACCAGCCATGTCAGACCGCGTAACAGCATCCGTTCTTCCCCCCCAAAGCGTGTCGGCATTATAAGCACGCTGCCTCTATGGAGCGGCATTCGCCAAAAGCATGGTGGGTTGACCGGGCCAAGTGCCCGTGATGATCTACATTGGTTCTCTGGACCTGTCCAAAACTACAAAAACGATGAAGCCAACCGAGCAAAGAAGGAGAGTCGCAATGCCCTCAGTACCCGTAGCGCAACTCAAAGAATATGTCGGCAAGGAACTGGGACGTTCTGCATGGCTCACCATCGACCAGGAACGTATCAACCTGTTCGCGGAAGCCACCGGCGATTTTCAGTTCATCCACGTCGACCCGGTGAAAGCCGCCCAGACCCCGTTTGGCGGCACCATCGCCCACGGTTTCCTGTCGCTGTCGCTGATACCCAAGCTGATCGAAGACATCCTGATCATGCCCGAAGGCCTGAAGATGGCGGTCAACTATGGCCTGGACAGCGTGCGCTTCATCCAGCCGGTGAAGGTCGACTCCAGGGTGCGCCTGGCCGTGACCCTGACCGACGCCACCGAGAAAAAACCTGGGCAATGGTTGCTTAAAGCCACCTGCACCCTGGAAATCGATGGCCAGGAAAAACCGGCCTACATTGCAGAATCGTTGTCACTCTGCTTCGTCTGAAGCCTGGCTGTGGTGAGCCCGTCCGCTCACCACAATTCATGTAAATTTATGTATAGATCTCGCAGCTGCGGCATACTCGGCGCTCAATTATCCGGATCCCGCTATGCGCCCACTCGCTCCCCTTGCTCTTGTCCTGTTGCTCACCGCGTGCGGCGACGGCGAATCGCTGTTGCCGCCCGATGCGCGGCTGCCCGATGGCGGTCGTTACCGTGGCGATGTGGTCAATGGCTTGCTGCAAGGCCAGGGCCGGGTGGATTACCCCAATGGCAGCTGGTACGCGGGCCAGTTCGATAAAGGCCAGTGGCACGGCCAGGGCGAATGGCATGGCAGCAACGGCGAGGTCTATAAAGGCCAGTTCCAGCAGGGCCTGTTCGACGGCCAGGGCAGCCTGACCACGTCGGGCAACAGCTACGTCGGCGGGTTCAAGCAAGGCAAACGCAACGGCGAAGGCACCCTCAAAGAAGGGCAGATGACCTATCGCGGCGAATTCAAGGACGACCAGTATTCCGGCCTCGGCCGCCTCGAGCTGGCCGACGGCAGCCAGTACCAGGGCCAGTTCGCCCACGGCAAGCCCAACGGCGAAGGCCAGCGCAACGACGACAGCGGCAACCAGTTCAGCGGCCGCTTCGTCGATGGCCAGCTGGAGGGCAACGGCACCTTCAACAGCGCCGACGGCGACATGTACATCGGCCATTTCAAACAAAACCAGCTCAACGGCAAGGGCCGCTACGAAAACGCCGACGGCGACGTATGGATCGGCGAATTCAAGGAAGGCGCCCTCAGCGGCAAGGGCGAACTGATCGGCGTCGATGGCAGCCACTACGTCGGCCAGTTCGTCGACTGGCGCTTCACAGGCACAGGCCGCCTGAACCTCACCGACGGCAGCTTCTATATTGGCGGCTTCGACAGCGACAGCTATCAAGGTCGTGGCACTTTGGTGCTCACCGACGGCACCGTGCAGGCCGGCACCTGGGTCAACGGCATGCGCGTGCGCGACGCCGAGGGCAAATTGTTGCCTGACCCGCTGGAAATCGGCCTGTTTGCCCAGGGCCACTTGCTGGATGCCGCCCTCGCCGCCGTGCCCGCGTCCAAATCGGGGGTGGAGCTGTACACCCTGGTGGTGGCCGGCGACGGCAAACAAAGCGTGTTCCTGCGCGAAGCCGACTACGTCAGCAACATGCTTGCCACGCGCTTCGGCGCCTACGGCCAGATCCGCCTGGTGAACCATCGCGACCATATTGCCGACCGCCCGATGGCCACTCGCGAAAGCCTGCGCCGCGCGGTCCAGACCCTGGCCGAACGCAGTGGCCCGCAAGACCTGGTGTTTATCTACCTGACCAGCCACGGCACCCACGAGCACGAACTGGTGCTCGACCAGCCGCGCATGGAGCTGGCCGACCTGCCGGCCGATGAGCTGGCCGCCGTGCTGGCACCGCTGAAGAACCGCGACAAGATCATCGTGATTTCGGCCTGCTACTCCGGCGGGTTCATCCCGGCCCTGAAGGACGAACACACCCTGATCATGACCGCCTCGCGCGCCGATCGTGTGTCGTTCGGCTGCTCCGAAGAGGCCGACTTCACCTACTTCGGCGACGCCCTCTTCGCCCAGGCCTTCAACCAGACCGACGACTTGCAGCAAGCCTTCAAGCTGGCACAGACCCACGTCGCCGAACGCGAACAGGCGGACAACTTCGAAGCCTCCGAACCGCAGATCTGGGCCCCCAAAGGCGTAATCGCCCATTGGCAATTATTACGCAAACAGCAGGCACGAAAGGCGCTCGAAAGCGTCTCAATGAATAGCAAGGAAGCCAAGAGCAACTAAGCTGAATCTGTATCAAGGGGGAAACATCATGTACCTGACGCCTCAGCATATCTTGCTCGCCGGAGCCTCCGGCCTGACCGGGGAGCACCTGCTGGACCGCCTGCTCAACGAGCCGACCGTGACCCGCGTGCTGGCACCCAGCCGCAAGCCTCTGGCCGAGCATCCACACCTGGAAAACCCGGTGGGCGACCCGGCAGTATTCCTGCCGCAACTGAGCGGCCAGGTGGACATCGCCTTCTGCTGCCTGGGCACCACCATCAAGCAGGCCGGCTCCGAAGAAGCGTTCCGCGCCGTCGACCTGGACATGGTCGTGGCCTTTGCCAAGCGCGCCCGGGAAATGGGGGCGCGGCACCTGATCGTGATCAGCGCAATCGGTGCCGACCCGAAATCCTCGATCTTCTACAACCGCGTCAAGGGCGAGATGGAACAGGCGTTGAAAGCCCAGGATTGGCCGCAGTTGACCATCGTCCGACCTTCGCTGTTGTTGGGTGAGCGATTGGAACCGCGGCTGGCCGAGCAACTGGCCGGGCCATTGTCGCGGCTGATTCCGGGCAAGTACCACGGCATTGAAGTGTGCGAACTGGCGCGGGCGATGTGGCGACTGGCGCTGGAAGAGCAGGATGGGGTGCGGGTTATAGAGTCGGACGAGCTGCGCAAGCTCGGCAAGTAACCCGTATTCCAGGCCGAACACAATCAAAATGTGGGAGCGGGCTTGCTCGCGAATGCGGTGGATCAGTCAATGATACAGTGACTGATCCACCGCATTCGCGAGCAAGCCCGCTCCCACATTGGATTTCTGTTAATACTGGGATTAAGTACTACAGCCCGCCCGTCGCATTGAACCCAACCCCCAGCACCGTCAGCACCGACAGCGGCAACAGCAGCGTGTCGAGCAAGGCACTGGCCGGCAGGTCGACATGGGGATAGCTCGGCGCCTCGGCCCCAAAACGGTCCATCGCGCAGCACCCGCCCTGAATCGCATACATGTCCAGCCGCGTGCCGGCATACACCACCGGCGCGCCGGGCTGGGCTGCGTCCAGGGTTCGCGCAGTCGCACACCCGGTCAGTTGCAGCGCCAGCAGCACCATCAATAGTTTATTCATCACTGCTCAAATGGTGCTCGCCCCAGCGCGGCAGCATGTCCTGGGGAATGTTCAGCAGGTTGAGAATCCGCGCCACCACAAAGTCCACCAGGTCATCGATGGTCTGCGGCTGGTGATAGAAGCCCGGCGACGCCGGCAAGATAGTCACGCCCATGTTCGACAGCTTGAGCATGTGCTCCAGATGGATGCTCGAATACGGCGCTTCGCGTGGCACCAGGATCAACTGGCGACGCTCCTTCAAGGTCACGTCCGCCGCGCGCTCGATCAGGTTGTTGCAGGCGCCCGTGGCAATCGCCGACAGGGTCCCGGTGGAACACGGCACCACCACCATCGCGGCCGGCGCACCGGAGCCCGACGCCACCGGTGACATCCAGTCTTCCTTGCCATAGACCTTGATCTGCCCCGCTGCCGCACCGGTGTACTCGGTGAGGAAGGCCTGCATCATCTGCACTTTGGGCGGCAACGCCACATCGGTCTCGGTGGCCAGCACCAGTTGCGCGGCCTTGGAGATCAGGAAGTGCACCTCGCGGTCTTCGCGCACCAGGCAGTCCAGCAGGCGCAAGCCATAGGGCGCGCCGGACGCACCGGTCATCGCCAGGGTGACGCGTTCCGGGCCGCTCACTTCAGGGCCTCGGCGAGTTTGCCATGCAGGCCGCCAAAGCCGCCGTTGCTCATGATCACCACGTGAGTGCCGGGCCTGGCCTGGTGTTTCACGTGCTCGATGATGCCTTCCAGTGAGTCGCGGCAAATCGACGGCACCGTGCACAACGCGGCGATGGCAGGCAGGTCCCAACCGAGGTTGGCCGGCGCGTACCACACAACCTGGTCGGCATCGTTGACGCTTTCCGGCAAACCATCACGGTGGGCGCCCAGCTTCATGGAGTTGGAGCGCGGCTCGATAATCGCGATCACCTGGGCATCACCCACACGCTTGCGCAAGCCATCCAGGGTAGTGGCGATGGCCGTCGGGTGGTGGGCAAAGTCGTCATAGATGGTAATCCCATTTACTTCGGCGACCTTTTCCATCCGGCGCTTGACGCTTTTGAACGCGCTCAAGGCCGCAATGCCCATGGACGGCACCACGCCGACATGCCGCGCAGCCGCCAGGGTGACCAAGGCATTGGCGACGTTGTGCTGGCCGGTCATGTCCCAATCGACGATGCCTTGGGCGACGCCTTCGAACAGCACTTCAAATTTGGAGCCATCTTCGCTCAGCAGTTTGACCTGCCATTGGCCGCCAGCACCGGTGGTTTGTACCGGGGTCCAGCAGCCCATCTCGATAACTCGCTGCAGGGCAGGTTCGGTGGTGGGGTGAATCACCAGGCCTTCGCTGGGAATGGTGCGCACCAAGTGGTGGAACTGCCGCTCGATGGCCGCCAGATCAGGGAAGATGTCCGCGTGATCGAACTCCAGGTTGTTCAGGATCGCCGTACGCGGGCGGTAGTGAACGAACTTGGAGCGTTTGTCGAAGAACGCGCTGTCGTATTCATCGGCTTCGATGACAAAAAACGGGGTGTCGCCGAGGCGCGCCGACACCGAGAAATTCTGCGGCACGCCACCAATCAGGAAGCCCGGGCTCATGCCCGCATGCTCCAGCACCCAGGCCAGCATGCTGCTGGTGGTGGTCTTGCCATGGGTACCGGCAACGGCGAGTACCCAACGGCCTTGCAACACATGGTCGGCCAGCCATTGCGGGCCAGACACGTACGGCAAACCTTTATTCAGTACATATTCGACTGCCGGGTTACCGCGCACCATGGCATTGCCGATCACGACAAGGTCCGGGACCGGGTCGAATTGCGCCGGGTCATAACCTTGGGTCAGCTCAATGCCCTGGGCCTGCAGTTGCGTGCTCATGGGTGGGTAAACGTTGGCATCGGAGCCAGTAACATGATGGCCCAGTTCTTTGGCGAGCACCGCCATGGAGCCCATGAACGTGCCGCAAATACCGAGAATATGAATGTGCATAGTCGACCTCGTAAAACATCGAGGCAGGTTAGCGCAGGGAAGGGAAAATCGCACTCTTTAGCTGTAGCACGCAGGCCTTTGGGGGGTAGCCGCCATTGTTTGTCAGAGCGTAGGGGAATATTCGATAAGTCCGGTGCCACAGGATGCATGCATGGCATCGGACCCATCGCCAGTTTGACTGAGCATCATCCATGACTCGAAAGTTTACGCGGGGTTATGTCACACGACTTTTGTTTCGGCAGACTCTGCCGGTAATGACAGCGTTCCCATGTGCAACAACTTCCCTATGAACTTGTTTAATGCGTCGAATTTTTTATCAATAACATCCAGACGGCCTTTGTCATCGGTGCCGTCTGCGGGAGTGGCAATGTAAGGCCGGAATACCATGTCGTTTTCGTCCGCCAGTTTTTTAAGCTGTTCCTCCGCAGTTTTATACAAGGCCTCAAGCGTTTCGAGGCGCTCGCTTGGCGTACGCGACGAGGAGTCGCTCATTTTAAGTGCCGGAGCATTCGTTCCTTGACGCATTGCCATAATATTGTTGGCAATGACTTCCATGCGCAACTCGGCCAGGCCCAAGCGCGCGGTCGTGGCACCCGTGTCGGTGTCCTGCGTGGCGACGACCGATGTTGTCCCGTCGGTTTTCGCGGCAGGCACCTGCGTGCTTGGAGCCGGCTGGTGAGCCGGAGGGAGCAGTGGCGTATTGTTTGTAAACTGCGCCTTGATTGTCTCGCCAGACCAAACCGAGCCTGCGTAGGTACCAATACTCAGGGGAGCGCTGACCAATCCGCTTACACCCGCACTGACAAAGGCGTCGCGGGCTACCGTCGCAGCCTGGGGCGAGGTGTCGAACACCTTAGCCTTGACCAGGCGATCAGCAACCATCAGGTTTTGAGTCACCTGTGCCATATCTTTAGGATCTGCGCTGGCCTGAGGCTTGAACGGCCGGTTGGCAGACCCTTGGTTCATCAATTTTTGTTGTGTCAGCGTTTGAAAGGTATTGGTTTTCTCGGGCTTGGGTTGGGGTGTGGGGGTTTCTGTGGCCGGATTTTTCCCTAACCGGGGTTTAGGTTGGGGAGCTTTTGGAGGGGTGTTGCCCTGGCCGCCGGGACGTACTACCGGAGGCGTTACACCGCCATTGCGCGTGACCGGTGGTGTATTCACTGGAGGTATATTGACCGTGGTGGGCCGAGATCTAGTAATGTTCATGGTTATTATCTCACTTGTTGTTACTATTTACGCATAAGCGCTATCAGCGAGTTATCGAGAAAATCGATAACCGCCAACTTAGTAACTAAACAGATAATGAACGTTCCAGAAGACAGTCACCTACGCACAAAAATACATGACAAAACATTAATACGGTGCGACGCCAATTATTTAACGCACAGTCGCTCACAACACAGATTGATCACTCACAGTCAGAACAGTTAACGTCATCATTAAACCTGACGCGCTATACCATACTTACGTAACTTTCTATAAAGCGTATTTCTACTGACTCCAAGCACGGTCGCCACGTGCGTCATATGCCAGCGTTGCTGCACCAATGTTGCCAGCAATGCCTGGCGCTCGGCAGCATCCAGCAATGAGTTTGCCGGTTCACTCACCGCCACCGGAACGGTTTGCACGGCACGAATCTGTGCAGGCAGGTCATCAAGCCTCACCCGCCCGTCCTCACACAGTGCGGCGAGGGTGCGCAACACCGTGCGCAACTGCCGCACGTTGCCCGGCCACGCGAACGCCAACAGGGCCTGGCGGGCCTCGCCGTCAAGCTGCACCGCCTGATCTCCCGCTTCTTCGGCCAGCAGGAAGTCCAGCAGTTGCAATTTGTCACTGCGCTCGCGCAACGGCGGCAAGGCCACTTCCAGGCCATTGAGCCGGTAATACAGGTCTTCACGAAAACTACCGTCCTGCACCCGATCAAGCAGATTACGGTGGGTAGCGCTGATAATTCTGACGTCCACCGCTTGCGGTTCACCGCCGATGGGCACCACCAAGCGGTCTTCAAGCACCCTTAATAGCCGGGTTTGCAAAGCCAGCGGCATATCGCCGATTTCATCCAGAAACAACGTGCCACCATCTGCCTGCTGCAGCTTGCCGCGCATGCCTTCCTTGCGGGCGCCGGTAAAACTGCCGCCGCGATAACCGAACAGCTCGCTTTCGATGAGGCTTTCCGGGATGGCTGCGCAGTTGAGGGCCACAAAGGCTTTATCTGCGCGCAGGCTTGCATGGTGCACGGCCTTGGCAAACGCCTCTTTGCCAGACCCGGTTTCCCCTTGGATCAGCAAAGGCACATCACGCTCGAACACCCGCAAGGCTCTGCGGAAATCGTTTTGCAGCGCCGCGTCTCCAAGGCAAATGCCCGGCAATCGCGGCCGCTCCGGCAAGGCGTGGGCCACCGGCACCGGTACGCTGCGTGGCTGGCCGCGCAACACCGCGAACAAGCCACGGCCATCGCGGGTACGCAGGGGCCAACTGGCGCTGGCGTTCGCGCTGGCACGCCCGAGCAACTCATCAAGCGAACAATCGAAAAACGCCTCGACCGGCTGCCCCAACAACCCGCCACGGATTTGCCCGAGCAGGTTCAACGCACTCTGGTTAACCGCACAAATGCGCCCTTCACCATCGAACGCCAGCAGCCCTTCGCTGAACAGGCCCACAGACTCTGCCTGCAAATGAAAGCGCAGCAACCAGTGGTGCTCAAAATGGCGCAGGAAGTAACAGCTCTCGATCATCTTCGCCGAAAGATTGACCAGCGCCATGGTGTGGAACTGGCTCTGGCGCGACACCGCCTCCCGGGCCGAAGACACATCCAGCACCGCCAGCAGTTCGCCATGAGGGTCGAACACCGGGCTGGCCGAGCAGGTCAGGCCGGTATGTCGGCCACGAAAGTGTTCATCGCGATGAATCGTCAGGGACTGGCGCTCCACCAGGCAGGTGCCGATGCCGTTGGTGCCTTCGCAGGCCTCGCTCCAATCGGCACCCAGCCACAGCCCGGCACCCTCGAAGATCTTGCGCTCGCTGGGGGCGGTGACGCAGTTGAGGATCACCCCGCGGGCGTCGGTCAGCAGCACCGCATGGCCGGCGCCGGAGAGCTGTTGATGCAGGCTGTTCATTTCATTGCCGGCGATGCTCAGCACTTGTTGCAGGCGTTCGCGGCTTTCCAGCAGGCGGCCATGTTCGAGCACCGTGGGCGCGATGGTCAGTGCGGGGTCGAGGTGATAGTCCTCAAGACAACGCAGCCATGAGCGGGCGATGGACGGATCGCTGCCGGGGCCATGCAGCGGGTCCTGCCCACGGGTGACCGTCAGGACTTGTTGGGCATGGCGACTGAAATGATCGTTTTGCATGTTCTTATTATTCTCCCTGCGTGAAGTACACCGCGCGCGAGTGCCCAGCATCCTCCAGCGTCCCGACCATTGCAATCCCGGGCAGACCCACCGGTCACAGGCTGTACCGCTTATGGCACAAACTGTCACCCAGGCTGTACCAAGCTTGCCACAGCAACGGTTTGCAACAACCTCTAAACCCTTGATTTACAGGCTCTACGAGGCACTGGCCCGACCTTTGCTCTACGCTTTAACAAGCACAACCGTGCGTCCTCCAATAAACACAAAAAAGCCAGGAGATACCCACCATGCGTTACGCACACCCCGGTACTGAAGGCGCGATCGTTTCGTTCAAGGCCAAGTACGGCAACTACATCGGCGGTGAGTTTGTCGCGCCGGTCGATGGCAACTATTTCACCAACACCTCGCCGGTCAACGGCAAGCCCATCGCCGAATTCCCGCGCTCCACTGCCAAGGATATCGACAAGGCCCTGGACGCCGCCCACGCCGCCGCTGACGCCTGGGGCAAGACCTCGGCCCAGGACCGCTCGCTGGTTCTGCTGAAAATCGCCGACCGCATCGAACAGAACCTCGAACTGCTGGCCATCACCGAAACCTGGGACAACGGCAAGGCCGTGCGCGAAACCCTGAACGCCGACATCCCGCTGGCCGCGGACCACTTCCGCTACTTCGCCGGCTGCATCCGCGCCCAGGAAGGCAGCAGCGCCGAGATCAACGAACACACCGCCGCTTACCACTTCCACGAACCGCTGGGCGTGGTCGGCCAGATCATCCCGTGGAACTTCCCGCTGCTGATGGCCGCCTGGAAACTCGCGCCAGCCCTGGCCGCCGGTAACTGCGTGGTGCTCAAGCCTGCCGAGCAAACCCCGCTGGGCATCAACGTGCTGATGGAACTGATCGGCGACCTGCTGCCGCCGGGCGTGCTGAACGTGGTGCACGGCTACGGCAAAGAAGCCGGCGAAGCCCTGGCCACCAGCAAGCGCATCGCCAAGATTGCCTTCACCGGCTCCACGCCAGTGGGCTCGCACATCATGCACGCGGCCGCCGAGAACATCATTCCGTCCACCGTTGAGCTGGGCGGCAAGTCGCCGAACATCTTCTTCGCCGACATCATGAAAGCCGAACCGCAATTCATCGAGAAGGCCGCCGAAGGTTTGGTGCTGGCGTTCTTCAACCAGGGCGAAGTCTGCACCTGCCCTTCACGCGCGCTGGTGGAAGAGTCGATCTACGACGACTTCATGAAAGTGGTGATGAAGAAGGTCGAGTCGATCAAACGTGGCGACCCGCTGGACACCGACACCATGGTCGGCGCCCAGGCGTCCGAGCAGCAATTCGACAAGATTTTGTCCTACCTCGAAATCGCCAAGGGCGAAGGCGCCGAGCTGCTCACCGGCGGCAAGGTCGAGAAGCTGACCGGCGATCTGGCCACCGGCTATTACATCCAGCCGACCCTGCTCAAGGGCACCAACAAGATGCGGGTGTTCCAGGAAGAAATCTTTGGCCCGGTGGTGAGCATCACTACCTTCAAGGATGAAGCCGAAGCCCTGGCGATTGCCAACGACACCGAGTTCGGCCTGGGTGCCGGCCTGTGGACCCGCGACATCAACCGCGCGTACCGCATGGGCCGGGCGATCAAGGCCGGGCGTGTATGGACCAACTGCTACCACCTGTACCCGGCGCATGCCGCGTTCGGTGGTTACAAGAAGTCCGGTGTGGGCCGTGAGACTCACAAGATGATGCTTGATCACTATCAGCAGACCAAAAACCTGCTGGTGAGCTACGACATCAACCCGCTGGGCTTCTTCTAACTGACAACCCGCTCCCACATTTGAAATGCAATAAAAATGTGGGAGCGGGCTTGCTCGCGAATGCGGCGTATCAGTTACTGAGTTTTCAACTGACTACCGCATTCGCGAGCAAGCCCGCTCCCACATTTGATCTTCACAAGACCTTGCTACTCATTCGGCTTACTTAAGTAAGCCGGGATAAAACAATAAGAAAGGGATTCCATCATGCCCAGCGAACCGAATGGCGCTCCGGCGTCCGGGTCTTCCGTCGACTTTGAAAAGGTCGGCACCGAATACTTCCAACAACGGGAACTGAAAAAAGGCGCTGCCGGCTGGGTACTATTAGTCGGTCTCGGGGTTGCCTACGTCATCTCCGGCGACTACGCCGGCTGGAACTTCGGCCTCGCCCAGGGTGGCTGGGGCGGCATGTTCCTCGCCACATTGCTGATGGCCACCATGTACCTGTGCATGTGTTTCTCCCTGGCCGAACTGTCTTCCATGATTCCTACCGCCGGCGGCGGCTACGGCTTTGCCCGAAGCGCGTTCGGCCCCTGGGGCGGGTTCCTCACCGGCACCGCGATCCTTATCGAATACGCCATCGCCCCCGCCGCCATCGCGGTGTTTATCGGCGCCTATTGCGAGTCGCTGTTCGGCATTGGCGGCTGGATGATCTACCTGGCGTTCTACATCATCTTTATCGGCATCCACATCTTCGGCGTGGGTGAAGCGCTGAAGCTGATGTTTGTGATTACCGCCGTCGCCGCGATTGCCCTGGGTGTGTTCCTGGTGTCGATGGTGCCGCACTTCAGTGTCGCCAACCTGCTGGACATCCCGGTGACCGAGGCCAAGGGCGCCAGCTCTTTCCTGCCCTTCGGTTATGTCGGCGTGTGGGCGGCGATTCCCTATGCGATCTGGTTTTTCCTTGCGGTCGAAGGCGTGCCCCTGGCCGCCGAAGAAACCAAGAACCCCAAACGCGACCTGCCTCGCGGCCTGATCGGCGCCATTGTGGTACTGACCAGCTTCGCCCTGCTGATTTTGGTGATCGCCCCCGGCGGTGCTGGCGCCTACGCGTTGATGGCATCGGGCAATCCGCTGGTGGAAGCCTTGTCCAAAGCCTACGGCGGCTCCACGTGGATGGGCCACTTCGTCAATCTGGTGGGCCTGGCCGGGCTGATCGCGAGCTTCTTCTCGATCATCTACGCCTACTCCCGGCAGATCTTCGCCCTCTCCCGCGCCGGCTACCTGCCGCGCAAGCTGTCGCAGACCAACAAAAGCAAGGCACCGGTACTGGCCCTGGTGATCCCCGGCATCATCGGGTTCGGCCTGTCGCTGACCGGCCAAGGCGATTTGCTGATCCTGGTCGCCGTATTCGGCGCAACCATTTCCTACGTGCTGATGATGGCCGCGCACATCACCTTGCGCATCCGCCGCCCCAAAATGGACCGCCCTTACCGCACACCGGGCGGTATCTTCACCTCGGGCGTCGCCCTGGTACTGGCCTGCATCGCTGTCGTGGCGGGCTTTCTGGTGGATCCGCGCGTGGTGATTGGCGCCGCGATCATCTATGGAGTATTAATTGCTTACTTTGCTTTCTACAGTCGGCATCACTTGGTAGCAGGCACGCCGGAAGAAGAATTTGCGGCGATCCAGGCCGCAGAGGCCGCCTTGCACTAAACGCCGTAAACCTCGGCGCGGGCGCTTTACTCACATTCCGCCCGCGCCGAAAAGGAGACTCTGTATGGCAAGCTTTTCCCACGCGGTCGGTGCATTGACCTACCGCTTCGACAGCCTCAAGGACGTGATGGCCAAGGCCAGCCCGGCCCGCTCCGGGGATTTTTTGGCGGGTGTTGCCGCCCAGAACGATGGCGAGCGGGTCGCGGCGCAAATGGCCCTGGCCAACATTCCGTTGAAGCACTTTCTCGAAGAAGTGTTGATCCCGTACGAAAGCGACGAAGTCACCCGGCTGATTATCGATACCCACGATAAACAAGCGTTTTCCGTGGTCAGCCACCTGACCGTCGGCGGATTACGCGATTGGCTGCTCAGCGACGCGGCCGACGAACAGAGCCTGCGCGCCCTGGCGCCCGGGCTGACACCGGAAATGGCCGCCGCCGTGTCGAAGATCATGCGTGTGCAGGACCTGGTACTGGTGGCGCAGAAAATCCGCGTCGTCACACAGTTCCGCGGCACGATGGGCCTGCGCGGGCGCCTGTCCACCCGCCTGCAGCCCAACCATCCCACCGATGAGCCGGCCGGTATCGCCGCGAGCATTCTTGACGGCCTGCTCTACGGCAACGGCGACGCCATGATCGGCATCAACCCGGCCACCGACAGCATCGCCTCGATCTGCGCGATGCTGGAAATGCTCGACGCGATCATCCAGCGTTATGAAATCCCGACCCAGGCCTGCGTGCTGACCCACGTCACCACCTCCATCGAAGCCATCAACCGTGGTGTGCCGCTGGACCTGGTGTTCCAGTCGATCGCCGGCACCGAGGCGGCCAATGCCAGTTTCGGCATCAGCCTGAGCGTGCTGCAGGAAGGCTACGACGCAGGCCTGAGCCTGAACCGCGGCACCCTCGGACAAAACCTGATGTATTTCGAAACCGGCCAGGGCAGCGCCTTGTCGGCCAACGCACACTTTGGCGTCGACCAGCAAACCTGCGAAACCCGCGCCTATGCCGTCGCCCGGCATTTCAAGCCGTTTTTGGTGAACACGGTCGTAGGATTTATCGGCCCCGAGTACCTGTACAACGGCAAGCAGATCATCCGCGCCGGCCTCGAAGACCACTTCTGCGGCAAGCTGCTGGGCGTGCCCATGGGGTGCGACATCTGCTACACCAACCATGCCGAAGCCGACCAGGACGACATGGACACCCTGCTCACCCTGCTGGGCGTGGCCGGGATCAACTTCATCATGGGCATCCCGGGCTCCGACGACATCATGCTCAACTACCAGACCACTTCATTTCACGACGCGCTGTACGCCCGCCAAACATTGGGTTTAAAGCCGGCACCGGAGTTTGAACAGTGGCTGGCGAAAATGGGCATCTTCACGCAAGCCGACGGCAAGGTGCACTTCGGCAACAGCCTGCCACCGGCATTCCGCCACGCCTTGGCGCAACTGGGATGAAGAAGGAACCGCCCGTGCACATCGACACCCCGGAAAACAACGTGGACAACCCGTGGCTTGAGCTGCGGCGCCTGACCCCGGCGCGGATTGCCCTGGGCCGCACCGGCACCAGCATGCCTACCGGCGCGCAGCTGGATTTCCAGTTCGCCCATGCCCAGGCCCGCGACGCGGTACACCTGCCGTTTGATCATGCAGGGCTCAGCAGCCAATTGGCGGAGCGTGGCCGCGACAGCCTGCTGCTGCACAGCGCCGCCGTCGACCGTCACAGCTACCTGCAACGCCCGGACCTTGGGCGCCGCCTCAGTGATGAATCCGCCCAGGCCCTGCGGGACTATGCCGAAGCCAACCCCGGCGGCGTGGACCTGGCGGTGGTGGTGGCCGATGGCTTGTCGGCCCTGGCGGTGCATAAACATACGTTGCCGTTTCTTACACGCATGGAGGAACAAACCCACGCTGAAGGCTGGTCGCTGTCACCGGTGATTCTGGTGGAGCAGGGCCGTGTCGCCGTCGCGGATGAAGTCGGCCAGTTGCTCGGGGCAAAAATGGTGGTGATCCTGATCGGCGAGCGGCCGGGGCTCAGCTCGCCGGACAGCCTGGGGCTGTATTTCACCTACAACCCCAAGGTCGGCCTCACTGACGCCTACCGCAACTGCATCTCCAATGTGCGCCTGGAAGGCTTGAGCTACGGCATGGCCGCTCACCGCCTGCTTTACTTGATGCGGGAGGCCTGTCGCCGGCAGTTGTCGGGGGTCAACCTCAAGGATGAAGCGCAGGTACAAACCCTCGAGTCGGATGATCCCGACCTGATGAAAGGAAACTTCCTGCTCAGCCCACCGAAGGACTGATCCCTGCACGATTGCGCTTTTTCTCTGCTTTAGGCAGCATCGAGACACGGCCGCTTGTGTGGTCATACCCCATTTGGAAGTTGAGGCCTGGCATGCGGATTACTCAAGCGACCCTGGAACACCTGGACCTGTTGACCCCGCTTTTCGTCAAATACCGCGAATTTTACGGTGCGCTGCCGTTTCCTGATTCGAGCCGCGCCTTCCTGGAAAAACGCCTGCGCCGCAAGGAGTCCGTGATCTACCTGGCGCTGGCCGACGATGACGACAAGAAACTGCTTGGCTTTTGCCAGCTGTATCCAAGCTTTTCATCGTTGTCCCTCAAGCGGGTGTGGATCCTCAACGACATCTACGTCGCCGAAGACGCACGCCGGCAGTTGGTGGCCGACAACCTGATGCGTACCGCGAAGAAGATGGCCAAGGAAACTCAAGCCGTGCGCCTGCGTGTGTCCACCAGCAGCGACAACCAGGTGGCGCAGAAAACCTATGAGTCCATCGGTTTTCGGGAAGACACCGAGTTCAAGAACTACGTGCTTGCGATCAGCGATGACTGACAACTATTAACCAAACCTCATACATCTGTTGTGGGAGCCCCCTCCCACACTGACGCTGTGTCTACAATCAGATCGAAGTCGCGACATTCCCCGCTACAAAACCAGCACGCTTTTCACAACTCTATCCGTATAATGCGGACCTTTCAGGGTCGTAAGAATTACGCCACAACCTTGTAGCCCTTATTACCCGAAGCCTCCGCACAGGCCCGCTGAGCCAGGCCATTCACACAGGTGCCCTCCATGGATTTCAACCCGCTCGACCTTATCCTGCATCTCGACGTGTACCTCGACATGCTGGTGAGAAACTACGGAGTGTGGATCTACGCCATTCTGTTCCTGGTTATCTTTTGCGAAACCGGCCTGGTGGTCATGCCCTTCCTGCCGGGTGATTCCTTGCTGTTTATTGCCGGCGCCATCGCCGCAGGCGGCGGCATGGACCCGATATTGCTGGGCGGCTTGCTGATGCTCGCGGCCATCCTGGGCGACAGTACCAACTACGTCATCGGACGAACGGCCGGGGAACGCTTGTTCAGCAACCCCAACTCGAAAATATTCCGCCGCGACTACCTGCAAAAGACCCACGACTTCTACGACAAGCATGGCGGCAAAACCGTGACCCTGGCGCGCTTCCTGCCGATCCTGCGGACCTTCGCACCGTTCGTCGCCGGCATCGCCAAGATGCCTTACCCGCGCTTCTTCGGTTTCAGCGTGTTCGGCACCATCCTGTGGGTCGGCGGCCTGGTAACCCTGGGCTACTTCTTCGGCAACGTGCCCTTCATCAAGAAAAACCTGTCGCTGCTGGTGGTGTTCATCATCCTGCTGTCGCTGGTACCGATGATCATCGGCGTGTTCCGCAGCCGCTTCGGCCGCAGCTCTTCCGAAGCAAAGCCGCAGTAACCGGCTATGTGGTCCCTCAGCGCCTGGCGTCGCCGGCGCCTGCTGGCCAAGCACCCGATTGCCGATGAAACGTGGCAGCGGGTGCGCCATCACCTGACGTTCCTCGACGGCATCACTGCCGAGCAAGACCAGTGGCTGCGGGAAGCCTGCGTGGTGTTCCTCGCCGAAAAACACCTCACCGCCCTGCCCGGCGTCGAACTGCACCAGGAACAGCGCCTGCTGCTCGCCGCCCAGGCACAGCTGCCGCTGATGAACCTTGGCGACCTCGACTGGTACCAGGGCTTCCACGAGATCGTGCTGTACCCCGACGACTTCCTCAGCCCGCAGCGCCATCGCGACGCCAGCGGCGTGGAACACGAGTGGGACGGCGAGCACAGCGGCGAAGCCTGGCAACAGGGCCCGGTGATCCTTGCGTGGCCCGGCGTACTGGGCAGCGGCAACTGGGAAGGCTACAACCTGGTCATTCACGAACTGGCCCACAAGCTGGACATGCTCAACGGCGACGCCAACGGCCTGCCCCCCCTGCACCACGACATGCGCGTGCAGGAATGGGCCAGCGTCATGCAAAGCGCCTTCGACGACCTCAACCGCCAGCTCGACCGCAACCCTGACGCCGAAACGGCCATCGACCCCTACGCCGCGGAAAACCCGGCCGAGTTCTTTGCCGTCACCAGCGAATATTTCTTCAGTGCCCCGGATTTACTGGTCAGCAGTTATCCACAGGTGTACGAGCAACTGAGCCACTTCTACCGTCAGGATCCCCTGGCGCGCCTGCACCAACTGCAGGCCGGCGACGTGCGGTATCAGACGGAACGCCAAGCGCCCTACGACGTCTGACGCATGGCATCGGCGTCAGAATATGCCTATAATCGCCGCCACTTTTAGGCCAATCCGGCCATGTTCCATGGCCAACTACGGGGGCAACGCCCAATGAGCTACAGCAAGATTCCGGCTGGCAAAGACCTGCCGAACGACATCTACGTCGCCATCGAGATTCCGGCCAACCACGCGCCGATCAAATACGAAATCGACAAAGACAGCGACTGCCTGTTCGTTGACCGTTTCATGGCCACCCCGATGTTCTACCCGGCCAACTACGGTTTCATCCCCAACACCCTGGCAGACGACGGTGACCCCCTCGACGTGCTGGTCGTGACCCCTTACCCGGTTACCCCAGGCTCGGTTATCCGCGCCCGCCCGGTCGGCATCCTGAACATGACTGACGACGGCGGCGGCGATGCCAAAGTTATCGCAGTACCACACGACAAGCTGTCCCAGCTGTATGTCGACGTGAAGGAATACACCGATCTGCCGCCACTGCTGCTGGAACAGATCAAACACTTCTTCGAGAACTACAAAGACCTCGAAAAAGGCAAATGGGTGAAGATCGATGGTTGGGGCAACGCAGACGCCGCCCGCGCCGAGATCCTGAAGTCGGTCGCTGCCTACAAAGGCTGATACCGCTATTCGCTCTGAAAAAGCCCCGATTAATCGGGGCTTTTTTTGTGGGAAAAACATAAACATCCGGCTACTTTAATAAACATATTTACAGCAATTGTTTAACTAGCTTAATCAACTAGCAGAATAGTCCTGCGATAAGGAAACACCTACATACAGCAACTCAACGCATGGTTTATTTGATCTGATTTTACGGCCAGTAAACTCTGCGTTTATGAATACATCAGGTGATCGCTTAAGAGCGCTATTACGGGAAGTTCATCTTTCCGCTTCCGACTTCGCCAAGAACCGCGATGTTACGCCTCAACACGTAAACAACTGGTTCAAACGCGGCGTCCCCATGGGCCGGCTCAACGAGTTCGCAGAATTGTTGTGCGTCACCAGCCGTTGGCTGCGCACAGGCGAAGGCCCCAAACATCCACCCGCCAACTACCTGCTGGAAGGATCCGATGCAGACACCTCCCACCGTATCGCCCGCGAGACCAGCGGCAACTACATCACCCACCCGGTCTCGGGCCCGGTAAAAATCGACGTGGAGATCCCCCTCCACCCCACCTTCACCTCGACCGAAAGCATCCGCCTCTCCCTGCACACCCTTGAAGCCATCGGTGTAAGCCCGGAGCGGGCGCTCGGGGCCTACATGGTCGGCAACAGCATGATCGACATCATCCAGGACGGAAGTACCCTTGCCATCGACTGTGGTCGCAAACAGATCATCGATGGCGAAATCTACGCGGTAGAGCACGACGGAATGCTGCGGATCAAATACCTCTACAACCGTCCAGGAGGTGGCCTGCGGATGCGTAGCCACAACAGCGCCGAGCATCCGGACGAGTTTTTGACCTATGAGCAGCGGCATGAGCAGAACTTTGAGATTCTGGGTTGGGTGTTCTGGTGGGCGACACTGAATAACCGCCGCCCGCCGGTGCCGCTGGATGCGCATTTATTGGGCTACGAAGGCTCTAAATCGGATCCGGAGCTGGGAAATTGAGGCGAATATGGGTATTATCCGCCGCACATTTGGCAGGGGGTTGGCGTGAAGCCGGTCCGCCCTGCCTGGCGATGCGGAGGAGTTCCCGCTGATGCCCCTTATCACCTGGGTGCGAGCCTGGGTGAACGATTTGAAGGCTGGTGAGGTTTACCAAAAATAAGCTGAACCAGTCCCCGAGAAGCCGGCCACAAGCCGGCTTTTTAATGCCTGGAAGAAATGCGCTACACCTGCCAGGCATCGAGCTATTTGAGAACGCGCCAACCGCTCCAAGGCACGCAAGCCGTCTTTTCCATCCTCAGGACATTCGCCTGATACGTCGCTAAAAGCCCGTTCCAAGAACACGTTTCGCATACCTGTCGTTACCAACGACATGACATCAAGACGTGTCGCAGAAATCAAAATATAGCGACACGTAGTGCACGCATGTTTACACTGACGCCACGAAAGGGCGCCCTGATGAGCCCCTCTTACCTTTAGACGGATAAGTCAAAGACCGAGCCCCATCCATGACCGCATCCCACCTTCCCTGGCAGGCTGACAAGCCCTACAACCAGCTTCCCACTTTGCCACCGGCAACTGTTCTGGAAACCCATGCAGTGCTCAAACGCTGCATTGAGGCCCGCACAGCCCTGGCCGAATTGAAGCAAGCGGCTGAGCTGATCCCTAACCAGACAATGCTGATCAACACCATTCCATTGCTGGAGGCCAAGGACAGCTCAGAGATCGAAAGTATCGTCACCACCACGGATTTGCTCTTTCAGCATGCTCAGGATGGAGATAGCCACGCAGACCCAGCGACCAAGGAAGCACTGCGCTACCGCAAAGCCCTGCAGAAAGGTTATCAATCGTTGGCCGACCGCCCACTCTCCACCGGTACTGCAGTCGAAATCTGCCGCACGCTTAAAGGCGTGAACATGGATATACGCCGGGTGCCAGGAGTCCAGCTAGCCAACGACCGAACCGGCGAGATCATCTATACCCCACCGGAAGGCGAAGATCGCTTACGTGACATGCTCGCCAACTGGGAGCGCTTCCTGCACAACGAGACCGACCTGGATCCATTAGTACGTATGGCGGTTAGTCACTATCAATTCGAAGCCATTCACCCATTCACCGACGGCAATGGCCGTACCGGGCGAGTGCTCAACACCCTGTACCTGATCCAGGAAGGCCTGCTGAATCTACCGATTCTCTACCTTAGCCGTTACATCATTGCCCATAGAGCCGATTACTACCGCCTGTTGCTTGATGTCACTCGCGAACAAGCCTGGGAGCCTTGGCTGCTGTACATGCTCAGCGCTGTGGAAGAAACAGCACGCTGGACTTGTGCAAAAATTGCCGCTATTCGCAGCCTGTCCGAGCACACCACCCAGTTTGTTCGTGAGCAGTTGCCGAAAACCTATTCCCGCGAGCTGGTAGACGTCATTTTCGAACAGCCCTACTGCCGCATCAGCAACGTCGTCGACAAACAGATTGCCCAGCGTCAAGCAGCCTCCCGTTACCTCAAAGAACTAGTCGCCATCGGCGTTCTGCAAGAGGTTCAGGTTGGCAAGGAAAAGCTCTTCATCCATCCCAAACTGATGCAGCTACTCACTCGCGACAGCAATGACTTCAAGCCATACGCCTGAGGAGACCGCTTTAATCCATGGCGATCGTCTGCCGGGATTTCCGCCCCTGAGCCAGGATGATGAGCATTTGGTCAGTAGATCGCTGACCAAATGCATCGCAACCTCAGCGTAGGCTTAAGGTCCTCACCTCGGCTGCAAACAGTCCAGCGCTCGATCCACCACCACCTTCGACATTTCCACCAAATGCATCACCGCCCGCTGCGCGCCGTTCAGCGGCTCGGTCGACGCCTGGGCGGTCGCCACGGCGCAATGCAATAACTCGGCAGCATGGGCCAGGGCATCTTCGAAACTCAGTTCGTCATCGACGGTAAACGGGTTGGGTGAAGGCTGCGCGTCCGGCGCTTTAAGGTAGTGATCGATCACTCGACGCGAGGCATCAGTGTCGCGGAGTAAGGCTTTATGGAATGCGGGTGGATCGGGGGTAACTTTGACCATGGTAGAACTCCTAGCAGTGAGTTGAACCACTAACCTCTCGCGACTAAACGATCAGAAGGTGGCAGCTGTACGCAGGTTAGTCGACCGGCCGCTAGGCACCGGCGCACCCGAGGGTGCCCTGCGCACAGCCACCATAAAGTGCAGGCGATAAATACCTGGCTTTGAGATGGCGCTGTACGCCTAGCGTTGTCCGGGCGACTAAACCCGATCACCGAATATGCAGTGACGGAACGCAGACTAGTCGCGGGATTTTGCTGGCGCAAGCGCTTGGAATTCTCTAGGAAACGTCCTGCCAAGGAAAGGGATCTGTCTTGCTGGCCATCAAAAATCAGCGCCCCACCACCACACATTAGATGTGTTATCGGGTGACACCTCGCCCCGTATCTGCCAATCCAACTTCCCAAACTTCCCGTCTGACAAATCCAGAAACGATCCTACAAACCAATCTAAGCAGAATGTTTAACCCCGATTCCCTCCTCCATACCATCAACCCCACCCTGCTCTGGCCCGAATCCTGCCTATTGAACACCGTACAATAAAATCGGCCACCAAGCCGGATAACGTTCATGACCGCTGCGCAATGCAGCCAGGGGAATGATGATGCGCAACATGTCCAACCAGGGCCTTGCTACTTCTCTCAAGGAACGCCACGTCATGCTGATCGCCATCGGGGGGGTGATTGGTGCTGGGTTATTTTTGGGGTCTGGCAAGGCGATCGCCACTGCCGGGCCTGCGTTGTTGGCGGCTTATGCCATTTGCGGGCTGATGATTTATCTGATCGCACGGGCGCTGGGGGAGTTGTCTCTATACCGACCCAATAGCGGGTCCTTTGCCTCTTTTGCCGAGGAGTTCCTCGGGCCGCGCTTCGGCTTTATTACCGGGTGGTCGTATTGGTTGATCTGGATTCTGGTGGGCGTGCTTGAGGTCACCGGCATCGGCCTGCTGATGAAATATTGGTTCCCGGAACTGCCCCAGTGGATTCCCGCACTCGTCACGGCCGGTGTGCTGATGGTGATTAATTTGTTCACAGTCAAGGCGTTTGGCGAGGTGGAGTTTTGGCTGGCGCTGATCAAAGTGGTAACGATTGTCGGGCTGATTGTGGCGGGGTTGGTGATTTTGTTTTTCGGCCTTGAAACATCGGCGAAGACACCGCCGTCCATTACCAACCTATGGACCCACGGAGGCGTTTTACCTCACGGCTGGAGCGGCCTGTTGTACGCGATTCCGGTGGCGGCGTTTGCCTTCGCCGGCGTTGAAGTGATCGGTGTGGTGGCCGCTGAAACGGCCAACCTCGAGCGCACGCTGCCCAAGGCGATCAACAGCATCATTTGGCGCATGTTCATTTTCTATGTCGGCTCGATGGCGATCATCATGGCGCTGTATCCGTGGAATCAGCTGAATACCGGGCAAAGCCCGTTTGTCATGGTGTTCGACAGCATCGGTCTGGGAATGGCCGCGGGGCTGGTGAACTTTGTGGTGATCACAGCGCTGGCGTCATCCTGCAATACCGGGCTGTTTGCCACGAGTCGCATGCTGTATTCGCTATCGCATTTCCAGCAGGCGCCACGCAGCCTCCAGGTGTTGAGCCGGCGCCAGGTTCCCGCTCGATGCCTGATGGTCTCGACCCTGATGTTATTGGTGGGTGTGCTGCTCAACTACATGATTCCGGAGAGTCTGTTCGGCCTGCTGATTACCGGGATATTGGGCCTGTTGATCTGGGTGTGGGCGGTGATCATCGTTGCGCATATGGCGTATCGCCGCAAAGTTCAGCGGGGTGAGTTGCCTCGGGTTGCCTATCGCATGCCGTGGGCCATGGGCAGCAGTGCGCTGGTGCTGTCTTTTCTGGCGGTGCTGGCCGTGTTGGTGGCTCTGGACCCGGACACCCGCGCAGCCTTCTATGTGACGTTCGCCTGGTTCGCAGTGCTGATGCTGGTGTATCCGAAACCCACTCAGTCAGTAGCTGCCAGCGACGTGCAGGGAGCTTGAATATGACCGGCAACACCCTCAAGACCGAACTGGCTGCGTGTGTCGAGCGCTTCACTCGTGCCAACCCCAATAGTGCGCGCCAGTTGGAATGGGCCGCCCGGGTCATGCCCGGTGGCAATACACGCTCGGTGCTGTTTTACGAACCGTTTCCCCTGACCATGTCCAGTGGCGCGGGTTGCTTGCTCACCGATATGGACGGCCATCGCTATATCGACTTCCTGGCCGAATACACGGCGGCGCTATATGGCCACTCCCACCCGGTCATTCTGCATGCGCTGTCACAAGGGATGGCGCGAGGACTGAACCTCAGCGCCCACACCGAGCTGGAAGCCAGGCTGGCAACACTGATTGTGGAGCGCTTCGATTGCGCCGAGCAGGTGCGGTTTACCAACTCGGGGACCGAAGCGAACCTGCTCGCACTGGCGGCGGCAGTTGCCTACACAGACCGTCGCGCAATCATTGCCTTTTCTGGTGGATACCACGGAGGCGTAATGAGTTTCGCCGGACCGGCGACGGCAATGAACGTTCCCCATCGCGTCTATCTGGCCGACTATAACGACCTGCACAGTGTCGAGCGCTTGATGCATCAGCACCGCGGCAAAATTGCCGCGATCCTGGTGGAGCCCATGCTTGGTGCCGGCGGATGCATCTGCGCTGCGCCGGGTTTTCTTCAAGGTTTGCGCGAAATGAGCCGGGCCCATGGCGCGCTGCTGATCTTCGACGAGGTGATGACTTCACGCCTGGCGCCTGGAGGTTTGCAGGAAAAGCTTGAGGTCAAACCTGACCTGATCACCCTGGGTAAATACGTGGGCGGCGGGATGCCTTGCGGAATGCTGG
Source organism: Pseudomonas sp. W2I6 (assembly GCF_030815935.1). Taxonomy (NCBI): domain Bacteria; kingdom Pseudomonadati; phylum Pseudomonadota; class Gammaproteobacteria; order Pseudomonadales; family Pseudomonadaceae; genus Pseudomonas; species Pseudomonas sp. W2I6. The sequence continues at coordinate 5,531,699 of NZ_JAUSXJ010000001.1, forward strand.
GGGGGCGCCGGGAAATCATGGCGCAGTTCGATCCGCGCCTGGGTCGCCTGCCCCATGCCGGGACATTCAACAATAACGTGATGACGCTCAGCGCCGGCATCGCCGGCCTGGAGCAGGTGTTCACCCGCGAGGCAGCCATTGCGCTCAATACCCGAGGCGACGCATTACGCCAGCAACTCAATCAGGTGCTGGCACCTGTCGCCCTGCAGTTCACAGGACAAGGCTCGGTGATGAATTTTCATCCCACCGCCATGCACCTGCAGCGCCCTATGGAGTTATCCGAGTACCAAAAACGCCTGCGTGACCTGTATTTCTTCCACCTGATCGAAAGTGGCATCTACCTCGCCCGGCGCGGGTTGGTCGCGCTGAGCTTGCCACTGACCGACAACGAACTGTTACACCTGCTCACCGCCACTCGGGCTTTTGTCGATCGCTACGCTGCTGTTTTGCCTTGCGACTGAGGCTGCCCGGCCCAGGAGCCCGAGGCTCCTGGGCACTCCACCGTGATTCGTATCCGAGACAGGAAAACCCTTAGCCGCTATTCTTTCGCCTTCCCTCAGCCGGAACGAAAGGCCCATGACCAGCAAAACCGCAAACCCCCGAGGCCGGCGTAAAAAGAGCGCTGGGGAGGATTCGAAAAACCTGTTGACCGCCCAAATCATCACCGCCGCGGCACTTGAGCTGATTGATCAGGAAGGCCTGGAGAAATTCAGCCTGCGCACTCTCGCCAGCGCCCTGGGCGTCTATCCGACGGCGATTTACTGGTACGTTTCTTCTCGGGAATTACTGCTGGCCCAGGTGTTGGCCAAGGTGTTGGAACACTTGGCGCCCGAGCCCCAGGAACGCTGGCAGGACTACTTGCGTGCGGCCATGGTCAATTGCCACAACGCCGTGCACCAACATCCGAATATTGCGCCGTTGCTCGGTGCGCAACTGGTCTCCAATACCCGCACCGACTTCAAACTGGTGGAAGGCGTGCTGGCGGCCCTGCAACAGGCCGGCTTCAACGGGCCGACACTGGCAAGCGCCTACAACACCTTCATTGCCGCCCTCACCGGGTTTACTACGCTGGAGTTCGCACCGCTGCCGGAAAACACAGAAGCCTGGCAAAACCAGGTCCAGCAGAGCCTTCAGCAAGTCGACCCGCAACAACACCCGACACTGGCGCAGAACATGGATCAGTTGAGCAATCGCAGCTTCAGCCTGCGCTGGCAAAACGGCGTGCAAGCGGCGCTGGATGACAGCTTCGCGTTTTATGTCGAGACCATCATCTGCGGATTGGAAACCCTGGCATCCCGTCGCTAGAAACGTCACTCATCGATACCTGAAAAACCACTAATTGTACGTCGTACAATTGATGATTAAGATCCGTCACGCATGAAACCCAATGACCCTTAATAAAAATAACGTCAGAGGTCTTTTATCGTGGCGAACGCTTTCCCGTTTTCTGATCCTGTCCGTCATGGGCAACTGCTGTGGCAGCCTAGTCCCGGGCACATACAACAGGCCCGTCTTACCCGTTACCTGAATTGGCTGCAGCAGGAACGAGATATTACCTTCACCGATTACCACGCCTTGTGGCGTTGGTCCGTCAACGACCTGGATGCCTTCTGGCAATCCATCTGGGATCATTTCCACGTACAGGCCTCCAGCCCTCCCCGCGCCGTTCTGGGCGCCCGCACGATGCCAGGGGCGCAGTGGTTTCCGGGGGCCCAGCTGAATTTCGCCGAACATATTCTGCGTAACGAGCGAGAAAACAGTGATGCCCTGCTGTACGTGAGTGAAACCGATACGTTGCAAGGCATGCCCTGGCCCGACTTCGCCAACCAGGTGCGCACCCTGGCGACTTATTTGCGCGAGCTGGGAATAAGACCTGGCGACCGGGTTGTGGCTTACCTGCCTAATATCCCCGAAGCCATGATCGCCCTGTGTGCCAGTGCTGCCATAGGGGCAATCTGGTCGAGTTGCTCACCGGACTTTGGTGCCGATGGCGTATTGGATCGGGTCCGACAACTGGCACCCAAGGTGCTCTTCGCCGTGGACGGTTACCGCTATGGTGGGAAAGCATTCGACCGTCGTGAACAGGTCCAACGGATCGTTCGGGAGCTGGGCAGTATCGAGCAATTGATCATGCTGCCCACGCTCTTCCCCCAAGAGTCGATCACCGTTCAGGGCGCAGTCGATTGGCGCAACCTGCACCTTCGCCCGATCGTCCCGGCCGTCGACTTCCAGTGTGAGCAACTGCCCTTCGACCACCCGTTGTGGGTGCTGTTTTCTTCCGGCACCACGGGGCTTCCCAAAGCGATCGTGCACAGCCATGGCGGCATTTTGCTGGAGCAATTGAAAGCCCTGCATCTGCACCTGGATTTTCGCCCTGGCGATACCGCGTTCTTCTTCACCACCACCGGCTGGATGATGTGGAATACCTTGTTCTGCACGTTGCTCTGCGACGTACGCCCAGTGCTGTACGACGGCCATCCCACCTGGCCGAACACCGATACGTTATGGCAAGTGGCGCAAGACAGCCGTGCGAGTTTTTTCGGCACCAGCCCCACCTACATCGAGCTGATGAAACGTCAGGGCGTGGTTCCCGGCCAGCGCTTCGATCTTTCGGCACTGCGCACTGTCATGCCCGTGGGGTCACCGGTTTCACCTGAGTGCAATGCCTGGTTCTATCGCCACCTCAAACCCGACGTATGGGTCGCCACCGGCAGCGGCGGTACCGATATCTGCAGCGGCCTGGTCAGTGGGGTGCCCACGTTGGCCGTGTATGCCGGCGAAATCCAGGCACGTGCCCTGGGCGTGGCGGCGCATGCATTCGACGACCAAGGCAAGGCCGCCATCGATCAAGTCGGCGAGCTGGCAGTGACGGCGCCAATGCCTTCGATGCCGGTGTACTTCTGGAACGATCCCACCGGCGAGCGTTACCGCGACAGCTATTTCCAGGCCTGGCCCGGCGTATGGCGCCATGGTGATTTCTTCCTGGTCAACGGCCGTGGCGGTTGCCAGGTGCTGGGGCGCTCGGACGCGACGCTTAATCGCTTTGGCGTGCGTATCGGCACCGCCGAAATCTACCGTGCGCTGGAACAGATCGAGGCCATCGAGGACTCGCTGATCGTCAATCTGGACTTGCCTGAAGGTGGGTTCTTCATGCCGCTGTTTGTCCAGCTACGCCCTGGGATTCAGTTGGACGCAGGCCTTGAACGGCACATCAGCGAGTGCCTGAGCCAAACCTGTACACGCCGACATGTCCCGGATCGCATACACGCGGTGCCCATGATTCCCACGACGTTGACGGGAAAGAAAATGGAGGTGCCAGTGCGGCGGATTTTAATGGGCCATGACCCGGCAAAAGCGGCCAATCCAAGTGCCATGCGAGACCCGCACGCATTGGCGTTTTTTATCGATTACGCAGGCCAGCAAACCGACTATCCAATGCCTCTACCGCTGGGAGACATCGAATCATGAGCCTTAAAGCAAAAGCGTTTATCGTCGGGGCTTATGAACACCCTACCCGCCACGCCGTGGACCGCTCCCTCGCCCAACTGCATGCCGACGTCGCACGCGGCGCCCTGGACGACGCAGGATTGAGCATCAACGATGTCGACGGCTACTTCTGCGCGGGAGACGTACCGGGATGGGACTCCCAAGGCGTCGGCCCGTTTTCCGTGGTCGAATATTTGGGCATCAAACCTCGGCACATAGAAACCACAGAAAGCTGGGGTTCGTCCTACATCCAACACGTTGCACAGGCTACACGTGCCATCGCCGAAGGCCGGTGCAAGGTGGCGCTGATTACCCAGGCCGGACGTCCACGCGCCGAGCGCCAGCGGCCGGACAGCAGTCAGCTCAAGCAACCGCAGAGCGCCTGCGAAGCGCCATTTGAAATGTCCTACGGCGCCGCCGTGACCAATCTCTACGCCATGTGCGCCATGCGTCACAGCCACGAACATGGCACCAGCGCCGAGCAACTGGCCTGGATCAAAGTCGCTGCGTCACACCATGCCCAGTACAACCCCAACGCGATGCTGCCCAAGGTCGTCAGTGTTGAAGACGTGCTGAACTCGCCACTGATCGCGGCCCCATTACGCAGGTTGGACTGCTGTGTCATCAGCGACGGCGGTGGAGCGCTGGTACTGGCGCATCCGTCCATCGCCCGCGCACTCAAGCGGCCGCTGATCACACCCATCGGCTCAGGCTATTCGGTCAACCATTTGAACGGCGGCTACTTCGACCTGCTCTCCAGCGGCGGCATCCAGTCCGGGGCTGACGCCTTTGCCGAGGCTCGACTCAAGCCCAGCGATATCCGCTACGCCTCACTCTACGACAGCTTCACCATCACCGTATTGATCCAGCTGGAAAACCTCGGATTTTGCCCACCCGGCCAGGGTGGCGTCTTTGTCGCCGATGGCAAGCTGATCAGTGGCGAAGGCCCACTGGCGGTGAATACCGATGGCGGCGGCCTCTGCAACAATCACCCGGGAAACCGGGGCGGCATGACCAAATTGATCGAAGCCGTCCGCCAATTGCGCGGTGAGGCCCACCCGGCGGTTCAGTTGCCCGATTGCACCTTGGCATTGGCTCACGGCACCGGTGGCCTGCTGGGCTCACGACATGGCAGTGCCACCCTTATTCTGGAGCGACTCTGACATGCACCTCAAACCACCTCAAATTACCCCGGAAAGCGCTCCGTTCTGGGACGCCGCCAATCAACGAAAACTGCTGCTGCGCCGCTGCCTCGATACCGGCAAGCCTTACTACTACCCGCGTGATCACAGCCCGTTTACCGGCTCGACGTCCACCGACTGGATCGTCGCCAGCGGCGACGCGACGCTGTATAGCTTCAGTTACAGTCGGCGAGAAGGCCACGTTCACTGCATTGCCTACGTGACCCTGAACGAGGGCCCTACGATTTTGTCGGCAATAGACTGCGAGGACCCACAACAACTGCGCATTGGCCAGCGACTCAGGGTCGCCTTCTACACCTGCGAGACAGGACAAAATGTACCGGTCTTCCTGCCGGTCGGCAGCGTTTAACTATCACGGGCAGGGCTAGGTCAGCCAGATCGCCGACCCTTGCCCATACCGTAGAGCAAGCGCTTGACTCTCCCCCTAAGGTCACACCTCACCCTGAAACCCCAGTTTTCAGGACCGCACCACCATGAGCCAACGCATCCTGGTCATCCTCGGCCACCCTTCCAGCACCAGCTTCTGCTCTGCCCTCACCGACACCTACATCACCAGCGCCAAAAACGCCGGCCACGAAGTACGCATCCTGCGTCTGGGTGAACTGGCCTTCGACCCCATCCTCCACAACGGCTACAACCAGGCCCAACCTCTGGAACCCGACCTGATTAGCGCGCAATCCGACATCCTGTGGGCCAATCACCTGACGTTTGTTTTCCCCGTCTGGTGGGGTGGCATCCCGGCCTTGATGAAAGGTTTTATCGACCGAATTTTCCTATCCGGTTTCGCCTTCAAATACCGCAAGGGAAAGGCCTTCCCCGACAAACTCCTGAAGGGCAGAACCGCGCACTTGCTGGTGACCCTGGACACACCGCCGTGGTATTACAGGTGGTTCTACCGCATGCCCGCGCTGCATCAGATGCGCAAGACAACACTGGCGTTTTGTGGCATTCAGCCGATCAAGACGTTGCTGTTCGGGCCGGTGTTGGGCTCTACGCCAGCACAGCGGGAACAGTGGCTGAAACAGGCCGGCGCACTCTTTGGGAAAAGGACTTTTCATGTACATCGGCAAAGCCGCGCAACTGTCGGGCACAACCATCAAAGCGATTCGTCACTATGAAGCCATCGGCCTGTTGCCGCCGCCGCAGCGGGAAGGTCGTTATCGCATTTACTCCACGCAAAGTGTGGAGCTGCTGACGTTCATCAAGTGCGCTCAGCAGTTGGGTTTCAAGCTCAAGGAGTTGCAGGCAATTCTGGGTGGGCATCACGGTGATGGGCTGCCCTGGGGCCTGGCGGACAAGGCGATCGCCAACAAGAAGCAGGAGTTGGTGCGGCAGATCGAGGCATTGCAGAAGATGCATGGAGGACTGGTCGAGTTTGAGGCCAGTCTCAAGGATGCTCAGGGCCAATGCACCGCACCACTGAAAACGCCACTGCCGTCAATGAGCTGAACCGCTGTTTTACGTAGTACCGGGCAGCGGCTCGGAACAGAAAAAGCTTCGCAAAAAATGGAGTGGTTTCCGGCCGCACTGGGAAAGGTCCACTTCGAGCGCGATTGGCAATGGCGTGCTGGCGGGAAGTTGGACGGCGATTACCGGCGTGTGGGACGCCATCAAGCAAGTGCAGGAGATCTTCAAGGACGCCGGCAAGCTGTTTGAAAGCCTGGGGGCGACAGCCAGCGAATTGATGAGCTGGCGAGTACTGCGCCAAAGGTTATGGAACAGGCGATCCTCCTGGCCAGTGATGAGGCGGCGCTGTACCTGATGTGCGCATCTGACTGGACAGTGAGCCGAATCGCTCACACAATCGGCTCACCAAATGAGCCGAATAAGCCTTCTATTCGGCTCACATACCGAGCATGCCTCCATGGATCACCCGAACTGGATCTGGCAACAACCCGACTGGCCGCACTTTCACTGGCAACCAGAGCGCCTCGCAGCGTTGTTGCGCGAGTGCACGCAGGCGCAAGGAAAGTTGCTGGGCATGCTCGGTTCGGTCAGCCAGGCACAGAGTTCGGAGAATGAACTGGATGCGTTGCTGCAAAACATTCTGACCTCCTCGGCAATCGAGGGTGAGCAGTTGAATGTGGGCTCGGTACGTTCCTCTTTGGCCCGGCGCCTGGGCCTGGAGCTATTGCAAGACGGCTCCGTGAGCCGGCGCAGCGAGGGTCTGGCTGACTTGATGCTGGACGCCACGCAACAGTTTGCTCAACCGTTTACCCTCACCCGTCTATTCAAATGGCATCGATGGTTGTTTCCCGCCGAGGAAGCCCGCTTTTCCACCCACGGCTTGAACGTAGGCGCGTTAAGGGGGGATGAGCCTATGCAGGTTGTGTCGGGACGACTGGACCGACCCACTGTGCATTTCGAGGCCCCACCCCGCCAAGGACTGGAGCAGTCGCTGGACGATTTCATCGAATGGTTTGAAGCCAGCCGGAATCATGCGGCCCTTGACCCATTGCTCCGCGCAGGCCTGGCGCATTTCTGGTTCGTCACCCTGCACCCCTTCGATGATGGCAACGGTCGTCTGACGCGGGCTATTACTGACCTCGCGCTTGCCCAGGCGGAGAACCAGGCGATCCGCTTCTACGCCATGTCGGCAAGCATCCTTGAAGACCGGGCAGGCTATTACCGTGCACTGGAAACCAGTCAAAAAGCCACGCTGGATGTCACCGCTTGGCTAGAGTGGTTCCTGCAAACCCTGCTTCGTAGCCTGCAGCAGGCGATGGCGCGGATCGACCGGGTGCTGGGTAAAACTCGCTTCTGGCAACGGCATCGAGACAACGTACTCAGCGCCGAGCAGACAAAAGTCTTGAATCGCTTGCTCGACGGCGGCGAGAAGGGCTTTGAGCACGGGATCAGCGCGGCCCAATATCAAGCGGTGGCCAAAGTGTCCAAGGCAACGGCGACCCGACATCTGGCCGATCTTCTGGAAAAAAACTGCCTGGTTCGGCTACCCGGCGGCGGCCGCAGCACCCGCTATCAAATCAACACCCAAGGCGATTGATTTACAAGGCAAATCCCCCCACTCATTTGCCCCAATCCCCCATGTCTGCTAGTGTCGCGCCGGTTTACCGTCTACCGGAATAGCCGCCATGGCCCGCAAAAAAGTTGCACTCGATTTCGAACAATCCCTCGCCGACCTGCAAACCCTGGTCGAGCGGATGGAGAACGGCGAGTTGTCGCTGGAAGACTCGTTGACCGCATTCGAGCAAGGCATCGGCCTGACCCGCGACTGCCAGAGCGCCCTGGCGCAGGCGGAGCAGAAGGTCCAGGTGTTGCTGGAACGCGATGGGGAGTTGGCCGAAGAACCTTTCGATGCGGAACAGCCTGAATGATCGACGCTTATCAGGCCGGCAGCCAGGCCCGGGTCAATGCTGCGCTGGATCCGCTGTTTGTCGCGCCCAGCCCTGAGCTGAACCGCCTGTATGAGGCCATGCGCTACAGCGTGATGAACGGTGGCAAGCGCGTTCGCCCGTTGCTCGCCTATGCGGCCTGTGAAGCCCTCGGCGCTCAGGCGGAGGAAGCCAACGGCGCCGCCTGTGCGGTGGAGTTGATCCACGCTTACTCCCTGGTACACGACGATTTGCCGGCAATGGACGACGACGATCTGCGTCGCGGCCAGCCCACCACCCATAAAGCCTTTGATGAAGCCTGCGCGATTCTCGCCGGTGACGGCCTGCAAAGCCTGGCGTTCAGCGCCCTGCTGGACCCGCGCCTGAGCAGCGTCAACGCCGAGATCCGTCTGCGCATGGTTACCGCGCTGGCGCTGGCCGCAGGGCCTGCCGGCATGGTCGGCGGCCAGGCGATTGACCTGGGCTCGGTCGGTTTGAAGCTCGATCAACAAGCCCTGGAATACATGCACCGCCACAAGACCGGCGCGCTGATCGAGGCCGCCGTGCACCTCGGCGCCCTGGCCAGTGGCCGTGCCGAAGCGGCGCAACTGGCGGCGCTGCAAACCTACGCGCGGGCCATTGGCCTGGCGTTCCAGGTGCAGGACGATATTCTCGACGTTGAAAGCGATACCGCGACCCTCGGCAAGCGCCAGGGTGCTGATATCGCACGGGACAAGCCGACTTATCCTTCGCTTCTCGGGCTGGAAGCCGCCAAGGCGTACGCCCTGGAGCTGCGGGACCAGGCCCTGGATGCCCTGCGACCTTTCGACGCGGCTGCCGAGCCACTGCGTGACCTGGCGCGGTATATCGTCGAACGTCGCCACTGACAACAGCGGCCTTTTCCACCGCATATCAGCCAAGTTCGGCGCTCTGCGTGGGCAGTTTGCGATGCTTGAGGTAAACTGCCGCCTCTTCTATACCTATAACGATTCGCCTGATGCCCACGACGTTTCAAGAGATTCCCCGCAAGCGCCCGGCCACGCCCCTGCTGGACCGTGCCAACACGCCAGCCGGCCTGCGCCGCCTGGGTGAAGCCGAGCTGGAAACCCTGGCCGATGAGTTGCGCCTGGAATTGCTCTACACGGTCGGCCAGACCGGTGGGCATTTCGGTGCCGGCCTGGGCGTCATCGAGCTGACCATTGCGCTGCATTACGTATTCGACACTCCGGACGACCGGCTGGTGTGGGACGTGGGTCATCAGGCCTATCCGCACAAGATTCTCACCGGACGCCGCGAGCGCATGGCCACACTGCGCCAGAAGGATGGCATCGCCGCCTTCCCGCGCCGCTCCGAGAGCGAGTACGACACCTTTGGCGTCGGCCACTCCAGCACCTCTATCAGTGCAGCGCTGGGCATGGCGATTGCCGCCCGCCTGCAAAACAGCGATCGCAAGGCGATTGCGGTGATCGGTGATGGCGCGTTGACCGCCGGCATGGCCTTCGAGGCGCTGAACCACGCGCCGGAAGTGGACGCCAACATGCTGGTGATCCTCAACGACAACGACATGTCGATCTCGCGCAATGTCGGTGGCCTGTCGAATTACCTGGCAAAAATCCTCTCCAGCCGCACTTACGCAAGCATGCGTGAAGGCAGCAAGAAGGTGCTCTCGCGTCTGCCCGGCGCGTGGGAAATTGCCCGTCGTACCGAAGAATATGCCAAGGGGATGCTGGTTCCCGGCACCCTGTTCGAAGAGTTGGGCTGGAACTACATCGGCCCGATCGACGGCCATGACCTGCCAACCCTGATCGCCACCCTGCGCAACATGCGTGACCTTAAAGGCCCGCAGTTCCTGCATATCGTCACCAAGAAAGGCAAAGGCTTCGCCCCGGCGGAAGTCGACCCGATTGGTTACCACGCGATCACCAAGCTGGAACCGCTGAACGCCCCGGCCACCGCGCCGAAGAAGCCCAGCGGGCCAAAGTATTCCGGTGTGTTCGGCGAATGGCTGTGTGACATGGCCGCCGCCGACCCGCGCCTGGTGGGCATCACCCCGGCGATGAAGGAAGGTTCCGACCTGGTGGCGTTCAGCGAGCGTTTCCCGCTGCGCTATTTCGACGTGGCCATCGCCGAGCAACACGCGGTGACCTTCGCCGCGGGCATGGCCTGTGAAGGCGCCAAGCCGGTAGTCGCGATCTACTCTACGTTCCTGCAACGCGGTTATGACCAGTTGATTCATGACGTCGCGGTGCAGAACCTCGACGTGCTGTTCGCCATCGACCGTGCGGGCCTGGTGGGCGAAGACGGCCCGACCCATGCCGGCAGCTTCGACCTCTCGTACCTGCGCTGCATCCCCGGCATGCTGGTGATGACCCCGAGCGACGAGAACGAACTGCGCAAGATGCTCAGCACCGGCCACCTGTACAACGGCCCGGCGGCTGTGCGCTATCCGCGGGGGAATGGTCCGAATGCAGTGATCGAAAAGGACCTTGAGCCTATCGAAATCGGCAAGGGTATCGTCCGCCGCCAGGGCAGCGGGGTTGCCTTGCTGGTGTTCGGCGTGCAATTGGCTGAAGCCTTGAAAGTGGCCGAGAAGATCGACGCCACGGTGGTAGACATGCGTTTCGTCAAGCCACTGGACGAGGCCCTGGTGCGCGAGATCGCCGGCAGCCATGAGCTGCTGGTGACCATCGAAGAAAACGCCGTCATGGGCGGCGCCGGTGCGGCAGTCAGTGAGTTCCTGGCGCGGGAGAATATCCTCAAGTCGGTGCTGCACCTGGGCCTGCCGGATGTGTATGTCGAGCATGCCAAGCCGGCGCAGATGCTGGCTGAGTGCGGGCTGGATGAATCCGGGATTGAAGCTTCGGTTCGTCAGCGCATGGCCCTGCTGGGCCTGTAGAAACGCGATTAAAAATGTGGGAGCGGGCTTGCTCGCGAAAGCGCTGGGTCAGTCGACAGATGCATTGACTGACACTGCGCCTTCGCGAGCAAGCCCGCTCCCACATTTGTTTTATGCCAACTTCAAATGCTACGGACAGCCCATGAACCGCCTTCGCCTCGCCCTGCCCCTCCTGTTACTGCCCGCCACCGACCTGCTCGCCGACAGTTTCGAACGCGACCAAGCCCTCAAGCTGCCCGACATGGTGATCAGCGCCAACCGCCAGGTCCAGGCGCGCAACGACAGCAGCGCCGCCAACACCGTCTTCACCCGCGACGACATCGACCGCCTGCAACCCACCAGCGTGACCGACTTGCTCAGCCGCGTGCCCGGCGTGCAGGTTTCACAGGCCGGTGGCCGTGGCAGTCTGGCAAGCGTTTACATTCGTGGCACCAAGTCGGCCCAGAGCCTGGTGCTGGTCGACGGCCAGCGCATCGGCAACTCGACTTCCGGCGACAGCAACCTGCAGCACCTGAACATCCAGCAGATCGAACGCGTGGAAATCCTGCGTGGTTCGCGCTCGGTGATCTACGGCAGCGATGCGATTGGCGGGGTGATCCAGATTTTCACCCGACGTGGTAACGAGTCCGGCCTGCAACCCCGCCTGCATGTGGGATTTGGCAGCAACCAGACGTGGGAACGCAGCCTGGGCTTGTCCGGCGGCGATGCGCAAACTCGCTTCAACCTCGGCGCCAGCCTGGATGACACGGCCGGAATCAATCGCACGTACGACTCCTATCCCAGCGACCGTGACCATGACGCCTATCGCAACCAGGCCATCAGTTTCAGCCTGAGCCATGCCTTCAACGATGACCTCGAAGCGGGTGTGAACGTGCTGGATAACCGCGGCAAAAGCGAATTCGACAACCCGTTCGGTCGCTTCGATTCGACCACCTTCCAAAGCTTCCAGCAAAAGCCCTACACCCACTTCACCGTGAGCAGTGTCAGCACCTATGTTGACGCGCGTATCAATGACACGTGGAAGTCCCGGCTGGAAGCGGGCCACAGCGAAAACCGCGAAGAAACCCGGGACAAGCTCAGCACCGAACGCAGCGTGTTCAACACTTACCGCAACTCACTGAATTGGCAGAACGACCTGACCCTCAATGAGCAGAACAGCCTGATACTGGGCGGCGACTGGTACGAGGACCAGGTCAACAGCAGCACAGCGTTCGCCGAAGACAGTCGCTGGAATCGAGCGGCGTTTATCCAGCACCGTTTTCAAGCCCAGTCCTTTTCCACCGAACTGGGCCTGCGTCGCGACGATAACCAACAGTTCGGCGGCCACAACAGTTGGAGCGGCACCTTCACCCTGCCGCTGAACCCGGACAATGATCTGTTGCTGAGCTACAGCGAAGGCTTCCGCGCGCCTACGTTCAACGACCTCTACTACCCGGACGAATTCGGCTTCAAAAACAGTAACCCGAACCTCAAGCCCGAGACATCGAAAAGCTACGAAGTGCAATGGCGCAGCCAGCTCAGCGACAGCAGCCGACTGGAAGCCTCGCTGTACCGCACCGATATTCAGGATGCGATCGTGTTTGCCAGCAACGGCCCGCAAAACGTCAGCGCCGCACGCATCAACGGCTTCGAGGCGGCGCTCAAGCAAGAACTGTTCGGCTGGCAAAGCAGCCTCGCCGTTGCATTGATCGACCCACGCGACCGCGACACCGGGCGCACACTGGCGCGTCGAGCCCGGCGCACCCTGAGCCTGGACCTGGATCGCCAATTCGATCAATTCGGCGTCGGCGCCAGCTGGCAAGCGGTCAGCAGCAGCTACGACGATGCGGCGAACCAGCAACGCCTGGGCGGGTATGGCTTGCTGGGGCTACGGGGCAGTTGGGCGGTGAACCATGAAGTCACGCTGGAAATGAAGCTCGATAACCTGCTGAACAAGGACTACAGCCGGGCGCTGTATCAGTATCAAGGCCAGCAATATGGCTATCGGGAAGAAGGCCGGGCACTGATGTTCGGGGTGACCTGGACGCCGGAACTCTAAGTCGTCTGCACCGGCCTCATCGCGGGCAAGCCCGGCTCCCACAGGGGACCGTGCTTATCCAGACGACTCGGTCAAATGTGGGAGCTGGCTTGCCTGCGATAGCGGTCTCACAGCCCCGGTGCAATCACCTGACACAACCGCGCCACCGCTTCCAGCATCTGTCCGCTGGGCCGTTCCAGGCCCTTGTCGGGCACCAGCAGCAAATGCCCGTTCGCTACCGCCGCCACCTGGGGCCAGGCCTTCCAGGCATCCAGCTGCGCTTGATCGCCCGCCAGAATCACCCCGGGATTACGCTGCAACACCGACTCAATGCTGACCTGCGGTGCCGGTAATTTCAGGTCATCGAACACATTGCGCGCGCCGCACACACTCAGCGCATCGCTGATGATCTGCCCGCCACCCACGGTGTACAGCGGCTGGTTCCACACCTGATAAAACACCCGCAACGGCTCGGCCCGGTGATAGCGTGAGCGCAACTCGGCCAAGCGCTGACGCAACTGCGCGGCCAATTGCCGGCCGGCGTCATCCCGCCCGAGTTGCCGGGCAATGGTTTCGACCTGTGAGGTGAGTTGTTCGAGGCTGTGGGGTTCGGCGACAAATACCGGGATGTTCAGGCGTTGCAGCTGTTCACGCTGGCCCGGGCCGACGCTGCCGGGCCAAAGCAGGATCAGGTCGGGCTTGAGGCTGAGCAGCCGCTCCATGTCCAACTGCCCGTAGTTGCCCACAGACGGCACGTTCGCCAACGCCTGTGGCCGCTCGCCGCCATCCAGCACGCCCACCAGCAAATCGGCGGCGCCCAGTTCAACGACGATTTCAGACAAGGAAGGCGCAAGGCTGACCACCCGCTCAACCGCTTCAGCCTGGGCCGCGACAACCAGCAGCCACACCGCCAGCCAGACGCGCATCAACCCAACTGGCGCGGGATGCGGTAGAGGTAGAACAGCACCAGGGTCGACAGTGCCAACAGAAACAGCGGCACCGCTTCCAGCCCGACAAACACTGCCAGCGCGCCGACCCAGGCCGGCAGTGCAGCCACCAGCAACGCCACACGACGGCGGGCCGCGAGGGTGATCCAGGCAGCCGGTTCTTCAGGGGTATCGAGGGCTTTGCCGGTGGCGATCAGCGCGTGTTTATAGCCGTGGAAGTAACGCAGGCTGACAAACATCGAGGCCACGCCTGCGATAAAAAACGGCATCGCCAGCACCGGCAGCAAGGGCTCGGCCTTGCCAAACACGAGGTTGATCACAAACAACGGCGCCAGCGCCAACGCCAGGTATTGCCACCAGTTAAACGACAGTCGCCGCTTGACCTGGCCGCGCGTCACGCCCGGTCGGCCTCGCCCTGGTGCTCGTTGCCCATCATGTGGTCGAGCTTGCTGGCCTTGGTGGCCAGGTAGAGCTTGTTGTGCGGGTTGTGGCCGGTGTGCAGCGGCACGCGCTCGGCGACGGTGATGCCCATGTCGGTCAAGGCTTTGACCTTGCGCGGGTTGTTGGTCATCAGCCGCAGGGATTTGACGCCCAGGTGCTGGAGCATCGGCAGGCAGATCCCATAGTCGCGCTGGTCAGCGGCAAAACCGAGGCGCTCGTTGGCTTCCACAGTGTCGGCGCCGCCATCTTGCAACTCATAGGCGCGGATCTTGTTCAGCAGGCCAATGCCACGGCCTTCCTGACGCAGGTACAGCAACACGCCACGGCCTTCGCGGGCGATGGCCTGCAGGGCGGCTTCCAGTTGCGAGCCGCAGTCACAGCGCTGGCTGAACAGCGCATCGCCGGTCAGGCACTCGGAGTGCACGCGACCGAGGACCGGGGCACCGTCCGCCACGTCACCGAGGCTGAGAACAACGTGTTCGCGCCCGGTGGCTTCTTCAAGAAAGCCATTCATGGTGAACGTGGCAAAAGGGGTTGGCAGCTTGGAAGCGGCGACGAAAACGACGGGCACCTTGTGCTCCTGATTTCAGATTTCACAGGGGAGGGATTGTAACAGTAGGTTCCTACAGACGCTTAAGCTGAATTATCGCTGATAAAGATCAATAGGTTCGATTGGCCTTCAGCTTGGTTCTATGCCTTTCAGAAATGTTGATAGCCACGAATGGCCGGCGTGACGTCCTGGCCAGACGCATCCAGCAGGGTAACGCCCTGCCCCGCCTCGACCCGGCCGATTACATGGACCGGCACACCGGCGGCCAACAGCGGCGCCAGTTCGGCGGGCGGCAAGGTGAACGCCAGTACGTAGTCGTCCCCCCCGCTCAACGCGGCCACCCGGGCATCCGCTTCACCGACGAACGCCAGCAAGGCGGCGGACAATGGCAGTTTTTGCTGCTCGATCAACAAGCTGACAGCCGACGCCTTGGCGATATGCCCGCAATCAGCCAAAAGGCCGTCGGAAATATCCATGGCAGACGTGGCCTTGCCCCGCAACGCCAAGCCCAGCGCCAACTGCGGTTGCGGCGACCAGTAATGGGCCAGCAGCGGCTCGGCGATAGCCGCCTCCGCCGTGCGCTGCCCCAGCACCAGCGGCAAGGCGCCCGCTGCGTTACCCAGCTCACCGCCCACACACAGCAAGTCGCCGGGCCGCGCGCCGCTGCGGGTCAAGGCCTGGCCCGCCGGCACCCGGCCAAACACGGTCATGGTCAGGCTCAGCGGCCCACGGGTGGTGTCGCCACCTACCAGAACCACGCCACAACCCTGCGCCATGGCGTTCAAGCCCTGGGCATAGCGTTGCAGCCAATCGGCATCAACCGTCGGGGTGGTGAGGGCAAGGGTAAACGCGAGGGGATTGGCGCCCATGGCCGCCAGATCGCTGACTGCCACGGCCAGCGAGCGCTGGCCGAGCAGAAACGGATCGCAGGGGTCGGCAAAATGCACGCCGGCCACCAGGGTATCGGTAGAAATCGCCAGCTGTTCCCCGGGAGGAACAGCCAGCAAGGCACAGTCGTCGCCAATCCCCAGTGCAATGCCTTCGCCGCCCTGCGCACAGGGCGCGGCGGCGAAGTAGTTGCGGATCAGCTCAAACTCGCCCATTGCGTCAGCAAGCGCCAGTTAGCGCTTGTACGCCTTCACTTCGGCTTCACGCAGGCGCGGGGCCAGCTTGTCGAGCACGCCGTTGACGAACTTGTGACCGTCGGTGGAACCGTAGACTTTCGCCAGTTCGATCCCTTCGTTGATCACAACGCGGTAAGGCACGTCGACGCGCTTGAGCAGTTCCCAGGTGGACAGGCGCAGTACGGCCAGTTCAACCGGGTCCAGCTCTTCGATCGCCAGGTCCAGGCACGGCGTCAGTGCAGCGTCGATCTCGGCCAGGTTGGCCGGAACACCGTGCAGGATGTCGTGGAAGTAGCTGGCATCGGCCGCGCTGAAATCGTTGTCGACGCGAAACTGCGCCTCGATTTCGTTCAGCGAGGTTTTCGCCATGTGGCGCTGGTACAAAGCCTGGGTCGCGAGCTGGCGGGCCGAACGACGCTTTTCGCTTTTCGATGGCTTGCCGGCGTCTGCCGGGCGCGGGTCCTGGGGGTTGAACTGATCGCTGTCGTCGCTAATCACTTGGCCTCCAACTGCGCCAGCAGGCTGACCATTTCCAGGGCGGACAGGGCAGCTTCAGCACCTTTGTTGCCGGCCTTGGTGCCGGAACGCTCGATGGCTTGTTCGATGGAATCAACGGTCAGCACGCCAAAGGCGACCGGCACGCCGAACTCCATGGACACCTGGGCCAGGCCCTTGGTGCATTCGCCAGCCACGTATTCGAAGTGCGGAGTGCCGCCACGAATGACCGCGCCCAGGGCGATGATCGCCGCGTATTCACCCTGCTGTGCAACTTTCTGCGCAACCAGTGGAATTTCGAAGGCGCCAGGAGCGCGGATGATAGTGATGTCGCTTTCGCTCACACCGTGGCGAACCAGGGCATCCACGGCACCGCTTACCAGGCTTTCAACCACGAAGCTGTTGAAGCGGCCAACCACCAGGGCATAGCGGCCTTTGGGGGCGATGAAGGTACCTTCGATGGTCTTCAGGGTCATTCGACAAATCTCTTAAAGAGCCGGGACGCGCTTAGTGCGCGCCCCTCAGTGATATTTGAACCGCGAACAAGGGGCAAACAACGCCGGCCTTTATTCGGAGGGCACGTATTCTACTACTTCCAGGTCGAAACCGGATATGGCATTAAATTTCATTGGCGCACTCATCAGGCGCATTTTGCGCACGCCCAGGTCCCGCAGGATCTGCGAACCGGCCCCGACGATGCTGTAGGTGGTCGGTTTTTTCACCGGCGCGTGGTCGGCGGTTTCGCGGATATGCGCCAGAAGCACGTCGCCATCCAGCGGATGGCCCAGCAGCAATACAACACCGCTGCCGGCCTCGGACACCGCGGACATCGCGGCCCGCAGGCTCCAGCGCCCCGGTTGCTTGACCATCAGCAGGTCGCGCAGCGGGTCCATGTTGTGCACCCGCACCAGGGTTGGCTCTTCAGCGCAGATGGTGCCCAGGGTCAGGGCCATGTGCACGTCGCCTTCCACGGAATCACGATAGGTCACCAGGTTGAACTGGCCCAGTTCGCTGTCCAGCGGCTGCTCGGCAATCCGCTGAACGGTACGTTCGTGGATCATCCGGTAGTGGATCAGGTCGGCAATGGTGCCGATCTTGATGTTGTGCAGCGCGGCAAATTCTTCCAGCTCGGCGCGACGGGACATGGTGCCGTCGTCGTTCATCACTTCGCAGATCACACCGCTCGGCTCGAAACCGGCCATGCGCGCCAGGTCGCAGGCCGCTTCGGTGTGGCCGGCGCGAGCCAGGGTGCCACCCGGCTGGGCCATCAGCGGGAAGATGTGGCCCGGGCTGACGATGTCTTCGGCCTTGGCGTCTTTCGCGGCAGCGGCTTGTACGGTGCGGGCGCGGTCAGCAGCGGAGATGCCAGTGGTGACACCGGTGGTGGCTTCGATGGACACGGTGAACTTGGTGCCAAACCCGGAACCATTGCGCGGCGCCATCAACGGCAGCTTCAGCAGCTCGCAGCGCTCGCGGCTCATCGGCATGCAGATCAGGCCACGGGCGTGCTTGGCCATGAAGTTGATGTGTTCCGGCTGGCAGCACTCGGCGGCCATGATCAGGTCGCCTTCATTCTCGCGGTCTTCGTCATCCATGAGGATGACCATCTTGCCTTGGCGGATGTCTTCAACCAGTTCTTCGATGCTGTTGAGCGCCACGCGGCACCCCCTTGGGTCAGGATTTAAGGTAGCCGTTAGCGGCTAAAAAACTTTCAGTGATGTTCCCGGCGGGCCCTTGAAGAGAGTCAGACTCTGCGGCCTTATCGCCCAACAACAGGCGCTCCAGGTAACGGGCAAGCAAGTCGACTTCCAGGTTCACCCGGCGACCCGGCTGGTACGACGCCATGATGGTTTCGCTCAGGGTGTGGGGAATGATGGTCAGTTCAAATTCGGCGCCATTCACGGCGTTCACGGTCAGACTGGTGCCGTCGACGGTGATCGAGCCTTTGTGGGCGATGTACTTGGCCAGCTCTTTCGGTGCGCGAATGCGAAATTCCACGGCACGCGCGTTTTCGCTGCGAGCAACCACTTCGCCGACACCGTCGACGTGGCCGCTGACCAGGTGCCCACCGAGGCGGGTGGTCGGGGTCAGGGCTTTTTCCAGGTTCACCGGACTGCCGCTCTTGAGGTCCTTCATCGCGGTGCAGTCCAGGGTTTCCCGGCTGACATCGGCGGCAAAGCCGTTGCCAGGCAACTCGATGACGGTCAGGCACACACCGCTGACGGCGATGCTGTCGCCCAGTTTGACGTCGCTCAGGTCGAGCTTGCCGGTTTCAACCAGCAGGCGTACATCGCCGCCTTTTGGGGTCATTGCACGGATGCTGCCGATGGATTCGATAATGCCGGTGAACATGCCGTTCTCCTGAAGACGTGGCGCAGGCCGGGAATTATACGCTCGCTGATGGCAGAGGGATGGCAGTGACTCTCCAGTCATCGCCAACAGCGCGCATTTCAGTGATCTTGAGTTGGGGGGCGTCGGCCAGTTTCTCAAGCGGCCAGTCCAGCAAAGGCCGGGCGGCAGAGCCAAGAAACTTGCCGGCGACGAATATCACGTACTCGTCCACCAGCCCTTGCTGGGCGAAGGCACCCGCCAGGCTTGGGCCGGCTTCCACCAACACTTCGTTGACACCACGGGCCGCCAGGGCCACCAGCGCGGA
This sequence comes from Pseudomonas sp. W2I6, assembly GCF_030815935.1. Lineage (NCBI taxonomy): Bacteria > Pseudomonadati > Pseudomonadota > Gammaproteobacteria > Pseudomonadales > Pseudomonadaceae > Pseudomonas > Pseudomonas sp. W2I6. The sequence goes on from NZ_JAUSXJ010000001.1 coordinate 5,550,845, forward strand.
ACGCAGGTCGACCTGGCCGTCGACACCCGGCACCACCAGGCACTCGGGGCCTGTGGGGTACTGGTTGTCCGGCGTCACGCAGGTGATGACCAGCGCGGGGCCAGCCTTGAAGAACGGCGCATTCAGCGGCACCCGCAGGCGGCCGTCGATCAGCACACGCAGCGGCGGACGGGACATCGCCAGGGCGGTGGTTTCTTCATCCAGGCCCAGTTCGGCGGCGCGCACGGTCAGGCGAGCACCATCGGCCAGCACCGTGTCGGCGCCGGTCAGCACCACACTGGCCTGGGCACGCAGGCGCTGCACAGCGGCACGGGCGGCCGGGCCGGTGATCCATTGGCTTTCGCCGTTGGCCATCGCGGTGCGACCGTCCAGGCTCATGGCCAACTTGACCCGCACAAACGGCAGGCCATGCTCCATGCGCTTGAGAAAGCCCGGGTTAAGCGCCCGCGCTTCGTTTTCCAGCAAGCCGCTGTGGGTCTCGATCCCGGCCTGGGCCAGGCGGCGCATGCCACGCCCGGCGACTTCCGGATTCGGGTCCTGCATCGCTGCCACCACACGGGCCAGGCCGGCATTCACCAAGGCATCGGCGCACGGCGGTGTGTGCCCGTGGTGGCTGCACGGTTCAAGGGTCACGTAGGCCGTGGCGCCCCGGGCTTTGTCGCCCGCTGCCCGCAGGGCATGGACTTCCGCATGGGGTTCGCCGGTGCGCACGTGCCAGCCTTCGCCGACAACCTGCCCGTCACGCACGATCACGCAGCCAACCCGGGGGTTGGGGTGGGTGGTGTACAGGCCCTTGCGCGCCAGTTCCAGGGCACGGGCCATGTAATGGGCGTCGAGTACCGCTTGTTCTGCCGAAGGTGGGTTCATTCTTTTACCGGCTCACGGGCCAGGCGGTCGATCTCTTCGCGGAACTCGTTGAGGTCCTGGAAGCGTCGATACACCGAGGCGAAACGGATATAGGCGACTTCGTCGAGCTTTTGCAGCTCGCCCATCACCAGTTCTCCAACCACCAGGGATTTGACTTCGCGCTCGCCGGTGGCGCGCAGCTTGTGCTTGATGTGCACCAGCGCCGCTTCCAGCCGCTCGACACTCACCGGGCGTTTTTCCAGGGCGCGCTGCATTCCGGCGCGCAGTTTTTCTTCGTCGAAAGGCTGGCGACTGCCGTCGGTCTTGATCAGACGTGGCAATACCAGTTCGGCGGTTTCGAAGGTGGTGAAACGTTCACCGCAGCCAGAGGCCAGGCATTCACGCCGGCGACGCACCTGTTCGCCCTCGGCGACCAGACGCGAGTCAATGACCTTGGTGTCGTTGGCACCGCAGAAGGGACAGTGCATGGTGGCAGGCAACAAAAAATGGGAGGGCCATGGTAGCGCATCCCTGTGGCAAGACAAGCCATAGCCTTTACGGTATATAGGCTGACTATTATGTTTCATATTTTTTAAGCCACGGATTTTGTCCTTTCTGGAGCCGTACATGCAGTTACGACCACTTGTTTTGCTCACGTTGCTCGGTTTTCTGGTCGCCTGCAGCAGCCATGCCCCAAAACCTGCGGCGCCGGCTCCGGCACCGCAACAAGAGAAAAAACTGCCGGGCGTGGAAGAAGATCTCGGCCCGTTGCCCGCCTATCAGCGTGAAGTCAGCGGCCAATTGAACGGTATACCGGCGGGTGCGGAAGTGGAACTGGCGCTGCTGGTGATCGACGACCGTTCGCGCCCGCAACAACTGCTGGCCAGCAGCGTGCTGATCGGCAACAACAAGCCCCTGGCCTTCCGCCTGCGCTTCAACCCGCAAGCGTTCCCGGCGGGCGGGCGCGTTGAATTGCGTGGTCGCGCCAGCCAGTCCGGCCAGTTGATCCTGCACCTGCCGCCGGTGCGCATCACCCAGGCGATCACCCAGACCACCGGGCCGCTGCAACTCGTTCCCGCACCATGACGCCACCGCTGGGCCTGCAACGCGCACTGAGCGAACTGATCGGCGACGCCCAACTGGTGCCCTGCCCGCTGCCGGGCACCGAGTTGTCGCTGTGGCTGCTGGACGCCGACAACATGGACCGCGCCTTCAGCCCCGAAGAAACCCGGCGCATCCTGCATGAGCCGCCGTACTGGAGCTTTTGCTGGGCCAGTGGCCTGGCGCTGGCGCGATACCTGGCGGCCAACCCCGAGTGGGTCGCGGGTAAGCGGGTGCTGGATTTCGGTGCAGGTTCGGGTGTTGCCGGGATTGCCGCGGTAAAGGCCGGAGCGCTGGAAGTGGTGGCGTGCGACCTGGATCCGCTGGCCCTGGCTGCCTGCCGGGCGAATGCCGAACTCAACGGCGTAACACTGGGCTATTCAGAAGACTTCTTCACCGAAGCCGACCGGTTTGACCTGATCCTGGTCGCCGATGTGCTGTACGACCGGGCGAACCTGCCGCTGCTGGATCAATTCCTGACACGCGGCCGCGAAGCGCTGGTCGCCGATTCCCGGGTTCGGGACTTCCAGCACCCGGAGTATCAGCGCCTGGGTATCCTCGACGCCCTGACACTGCCCGACCTGGCCGAGCCGTGGGAGTTTCGCAAGGTGAGCCTGTACCATTCGCAGCGATAGTCGCGCCTATCAAACCCGCAAATCTCCAGTAACAGATGGGCTAAGACAGTCTTCAGCGTAGCGTGGAAAATGGCCGCCTCTCGCACGCTACCTGGACGACCAAAGGGTATGCCAAACCCCCGATTTGCATCCGTCGCCTCTTGCTCAAAAAGCTTGCAAACGTTACCGCTACTGCCTAATCTTTGCCGCAATACACCCGCCATGCCTCTGGTCGCGCAAGTGACTAAGCACAAATTGTGCGGGTTTTTTATGCCTGGCGTTTTTTGGGCATGAGAACGTTCGACAAACCTGCCATTGATGTTCCCTCCCAGATAGAACTGCTCAAACAACGTGGCTTGCTCATTCAAGATGAAGCCCGTGCGCAGTGTTTCTTGCAGTCCGTCAGTTTTTTCCGATTGAGCCCCTACATGCGCCCTTTTCAGCAATCGGGAGATGTCGATCATCGATTTCGCGATGGCACAGGTTTTCGTCAGTTAACTCGACTCTACGATTTTGACCGCAGGCTTCGATTGTTGAGCATGGATGCCATTGAACGCGTGGAAATAGCGACCCGCTCGATGATCAGTAACCATATGGGGCCCAACTATGGCAGCCATTGGTATACCGATATCGGAATGTTTCAACAGGCATTTGACCACCAACGCCTACTTGCAACATTGCAGTCCAAGCAATGTGCCGCTATCCGAGACTATGAGCGCGAATGCCTGCGAATAGATCGACTGCAAGCCGATAGCGGTCGCAAAGCGCATCTCAAATGCCAAAGAGCAAAAGAGAGTTACGCCCGACACTACCCCACCACCTATGACCAACCACCACTCATGCCCGGCTGGGCAATGCTGGAAGAACTCACACTCGGTGACCTGTCCCATCTCTACAAAGGCTTGGCCAGGGATTCAGACAAGAAGGCTATCGCCAGACGCCTGGAACTCCCCGCCCCTTTGATGCAGTCCTGGCTGCACACCTTGACCACTATTCGTAACATCTGCGCACACCATGCGCGAATGTGGAATCGAGAATTGGGCATTCGCCCAGAACTGCCCAAAAAAGCCAACTTCCCGTGGCCCAGGCACCTTATTCATCCGGGCACTCATGCCCGTATGTTCGCAGCACTCTGCATCCTTAATCACCTAATGCATAAAGTGTGTCCACACGCTCAGTGGGACCGGCGCCTGCGTCAACTGACTGAGGAATTTCCCGATGTCAGCCTCAAAGCGATGGGTTTTCCTCAAGACTGGTACCAGGACCCTTTCTGGCATCCTGTACGCGCTTAATCGCGGCATAGCTTCCGGTCGCCTCCTCCAGTCTTTATAGTTGCCCCATTCCTGCTTTCTTCGAGATTCCCCATGAGTGAGCCCACGCCGTACATCTTCGATGCCACCACCGCCACCTTCGATCAGGCGGTGATCCAGAACTCCTTCGAAAAACCCGTGCTGGTGGATTTCTGGGCCGAGTGGTGCGCGCCGTGCAAGGCGTTGATGCCGATGCTCGCGCAGATTGCCGAGAGTTATCAGGGTGAGTTGCTGCTGGCCAAGGTCGATTGCGATGCCGAGCCGGACGTGGTCTCGCGCTTTGGCATTCGCAGCCTGCCGACCGTGGTGCTGTTCAAGGATGGCCAGCCAGTGGATGGGTTTGCCGGTGCGCAGCCTGAATCCGCCGTGCGCGCGATGCTGGAGCCCCATGTGCAGATGCCACCACCGGCGGCTGCCGATCCACTGGAGCAGGCCCAGGCGCTGTTTGCCGAAGGCCGTATCACCGACGCCGAGGCCGTGCTGGTCACCCTGCTTGGCGAAGACAACACCAACGCCGCCGCGCTGATCCTGTACGCACGCTGCCTGGCCGAGCGCGGTGAACTGGGCGAAGCGCAAACCGTGCTCGACGCCGTCAAGAGCGATGATCACAAGGCCGCACTGGCCGGCGCCAAGGCGCAGATCACTTTCCTGCGCCAGGCCGCCGACCTGCCGGACGCCGCAGACCTGAAAGCCCGCCTGGCGCAAAACCCGCAGGATGACGAGGCGGTGTACCAACTGGCCGTGCAACAACTGGCGCGCCAGCAATACGACGCCGCGCTGGATGGCTTGCTCAAGCTGTTCATCCGCAACCGCAGCTACAGCGAAGGCCTGCCCCACAAGACGCTGTTGCAGGTGTTCGAACTGCTCGGCAACGATCATCCGCTGGTCACCGTGTACCGCCGCAAGCTGTTCGCCGCGCTGTATTAAGCCTTACTCGATCCAACTGTACAGCGGCGTATCCCCGCCGCTGGCCACCTTGACCTTGGCGCTATGGCGCAGGCGCACCAGCAGGCGCTTGCCCGCCGAGGCGCTGCCGGCCAGGCCTTCCAGTTGATCAAGCAATTCCAGGCCGTTGAGTTGCCCGGCCTTGCGCAGCAAATCCTGGGCGGCCTGCCACAGGCTCTCGTCCAGGTTACCCGCGGCCGGCGCCACCACGGGCTCGGCACTCGGCGGTTTGCTGGCCTGCAACTGCGCGCCCAGCCGGGCCCAGTCGCCGTCATCCAGCTCCAGGGTCAAGTCCACCGGCAGGTCACCGACGGTTCCACGAATTCTCAACATCGCACTTACTCCCGCACTTTTCTGACGAGCATGCTCCCACGCGTCTTGCGCTACGCCAAGCGGGCGGTCAAACTCCTCGCAAAATTGTTATAAGATCACATAACAAAACTTTCATCTTTGTCCGGGAGCTCCACCATGCGCCGTTTGCTGCTCGCTTTGCCGTTTGCCCTGTTGCCACTGGCCATCGCCCAGGCTGCCGACGAGCACGACCATGATCACGAGCACGGCAGCCTCGGTGCCCACGAACACGGCGTGGGTCGCCTCAACGCGGTGCTCGACGGCCAGGCCCTGGAGCTGGAACTGGACAGCCCGGCGATGAACCTGGTGGGCTTCGAACACCTCGCTACAACGTCCGCCGACAAAGCCAAGGTCGCCGCTGCCCGCAAACAACTTGAACAACCTTTGGTGCTGTTCAGCCTGCCCAAGGCCGCCGGTTGCGTGATCAGCACCCAGGAACTGAACAGCCCGCTGTTCGGCGACAAGCCTGAAGCCGACCACGATGAAGACGATGACGACCACGCCACCGATGGCAAAGGCGCCGCCGCCCACGAACATCACCACGACCACAGCGAAATCCACGCTCACTACCAGTTCACCTGCGCCACGCCGACCGCGCTGAGCAACCTCGACCTGACCCAGGTGTTCAAGACCTTCCCCGCCACCCAGAAAATTCAGGTACAACTCATTGGCCCGAGCGGCCAGCAGGGTGTGGAAGCGACGGCCACAGCAGCCACCCTGAAATTCTGATGTAAACACCACACTGTAGGAGCTGGCTTGCCTGCGATGCAGACGCCGCGGTGCTCCAGAAACACCGCGGTGATGCCATCGCAGGCAAGCCAGCTCCTACAGTTGATCGGTGTCATCATCCAAATCGAGCCAGACCACTGACCTCCCTATGACCCAAGCACTTATCGAACTGTCTGACCTGGGCTTCAATAGGCCCGGTCACCCACAGTTGCTGGACATCCCGACGTTTCGCCTGGAGCCGGGGGAAACCCTGTTCCTCAAGGGCCCCAGCGGCAGTGGCAAGACCACCCTGCTCGGCCTGCTGGGCGGTGTGCAAAAGCCCAGCCGCGGCAGTATTCGCCTGCTGGGCCAGGAGCTGACCGAACTCTCGGCCGGCGCCCGCGACCGTTTCCGGGTCGACCACACCGGCTACATCTTCCAGCAGTTCAACCTGTTGCCGTTTCTCTCGGTGCGCGAGAACGTCGAGTTGCCCTGCCACTTTTCAACGTTACGGGCGCAGCGGGCAATCCAGCGTCACGGCAGCGTCGACCAGGCTGCCGCGACCTTGCTCGCCCACCTGGGCCTGAAGGACAAGAGCCTGCTGGAGCGCCGCGCCGACTCCCTGTCCATCGGCCAGCAACAACGGGTGGCCGCTGCCCGTGCGCTGATCGGCCAGCCGGAGCTGGTGATCGCCGACGAGCCGACCTCGGCCCTGGACTACGACGCCCGGGAGGCCTTCATTCAGTTGCTGTTCGCCGAATGCCGCGAAGCAGGCGCCAGCCTGTTGTTCGTCAGCCATGACCAGAGCCTGGCGCCGCTGTTCGACCGCAACCTGTCGCTGGCCGAACTCAATCGCGCCGCCACGCCCGCAGAGGTTTGAGATGTATTTGTTTCGACTAGCCATGGCCAGCCTGGCTAACCGCCGCTTTACCGCGATACTCACCGCCTTCGCCATCGCCCTGTCGGTGTGCCTGTTGCTGGCGGTGGAACGGGTACGCACCGAAGCCCGCGCCAGCTTCGCCAGCACCATCAGCGGCACCGACCTGATCGTCGGCGCGCGCTCCGGCTCGGTGAATTTGCTGCTGTATTCGGTGTTCCGCATCGGCAACGCCACCAACAACATTCGCTGGGACAGCTACGAGCACTTCGCGGCCAACCCGCAGGTAAAATGGGCGATCCCGATTTCCCTCGGCGACTCCCATCGCGGCTACCGCGTGATGGGCACCAACGAATCCTATTTCGAACACTACCAATACGGCCGCCGGCAGAACCTGGAACTGGCCAGCGGCCGCGCCTTCGCCACCGATCCATTCGAAGTGGTGCTCGGCGCCGAAGTGGCCGACGCGCTGCATTACAAGCTCGGCGACAAGCTGGTGCTGGCCCACGGCGTGGCGGTGGTCAGCCTGGTCAAGCACGACGACAAGCCGTTCACCGTGGTCGGCATTCTCAAGCGCACCGGCACTCCGGTGGACCGCACACTGCATATCAGCCTCGGCGGCATGGAAGCGATTCACATCGACTGGCACAACGGCGTACCGGCCCAGGGCAAAGGCCGGATCAGCGCCGATCAGGCCCGCAACATGGACCTGACGCCACAAGCCATCACCGCGTTCATGCTCGGTTTGAACAACAAGATTTCCACCTTCGCCCTGCAACGGGAGATCAACGAGTTCCGTGGCGAGCCGATGCTGGCGATCCTGCCGGGCGTGGCGCTGCAAGAGCTGTGGAGCATGATGGGCACGGCTGAAAAAGCGCTGTTCGTGATCTCGCTGTTCGTGGTGCTGACCGGCTTGATCGGCATGCTCACCGCGATCCTCACCAGCCTCAACGAGCGCCGCCGGGAAATGGCAATCCTGCGTTCGGTGGGCGCGCGGCCCTGGCATATTGCGACCTTGCTGATCTTCGAAGCCTTCGCCCTGGCATTGTCGGGCGTGATCGCCGGCGTCGGGCTGCTGTATGTGTGCATCGCCGCGTCGCGCGGGTATTTGCAGGCCAATTACGGCCTGGACCTGCCGCTGTCGTTGCCGAGCGAATATGAATGGACTTTGTTGGGCGGTATTCTCGTCGCAGCCCTGCTGATGGGCAGCGTGCCAGCCTGGCGCGCCTACCGGCAATCGTTGGCCGACGGCCTGTCGATACGTTTATGAGGAAGCTGTTGATGCGTCGCGCCGTGCTCGCACTGTTACTGCTGGCGGCCCTGCCCGTGTGGGCTGAAGACCAGCCCAAGGACCTGTCGTGGCAGGAGATGATCCCGCCGGACGCGCCGCCGGAAATCCCCAACATGAAACCGCTGCACGACTTGTCGGGCATGGCCGATGCGTTGTCGGTGGAGTCAGCGCCGGCCGCCAAGCAGGACCTGCCCAACGCGCCGGTCGTACAAAGCCTGGACGGCAAGCACATCCGCCTGCCGGGTTATATCGTGCCGCTGGAAGTCAGCGAGGAAGGCCGCACCACGGAGTTCCTGCTGGTGCCGTATTTCGGCGCCTGCATTCACGTGCCGCCACCGCCGTCGAACCAGATCGTGCATGTCAAAAGCGAAGTCGGCGTGAAGCTCGACGAGTTGTATCAGCCGTACTGGATCGAAGGCCAGATGCAGGTCAAACCGTCCAGCAGTGAACTGGCCGATGCCGGCTACCAGATGGATGCCGACAAGATCTATGTGTACGAGTTGCAGGAATAACCCGTGATTGCGCTTTCATTGAGCTGAGTCAAAAGCTCGAACGTTACGATCTTTACCATTGGACACAAGCAATTAATAACGTCCTTTGGAGCTCCCATGAACAAGTCCCTGCTCGGCGCGTCGCTTGTCGCGCTCGCCCTCGTCGCCCCTGTTGCCCACGCTCACGAAGCGGGTGACATCCTGATTCGCGCCGGTGCCATCACCGTCAACCCGAAAGCGGACAGCAGCAGTGTCAAGGTTGACCAGGGCCCGCTGGCCGGGACCAACCTGGGCGGCAAGGCGACCATGAGCAGCGACACCCAGCTGGGCTTGAACTTCGCCTACATGTTCACCAGCCACTGGGGTATCGAACTGCTGGCGGCCACGCCGTTCGAACATGATGTGAAGATCAAGAACACCGCCCTGGGCGCTGCCAACGGCAAGCTCGGTACGCTGAAGCACCTGCCACCGACCCTGAGCGTCGTGTACTACCCGCTGGACAGCAAGTCGGTATTCCAGCCGTACATCGGCGCCGGTATCAACTACACCTGGATCTACGACGAGCACGTTGGCGGTCGCGCCCAGGAGGCCGGCTTCAGCAACTTCAAGGCGGAAAACTCCTGGGGTTGGGCCGCGCAGATCGGTGCGGACTACATGATCAACGACAAGTGGATGATCAACGCCCAGGCGCGCTACATCGACATCAGCACCAAGGCCACCGTGGACAACAACGCCCTGGGCCAGGGCACTCGGGCCAAGGTGAATGTGGATGTTGACCCGATGGTGTACATGGTCGGTATTGGCTACAAGTTCTAGGTTCTACCCAAGGCCCTGTTGTACAGGGCCTTTTTTGTGAGGCTTCCCATGGAGGCAAGCGCCAATCAGAGGCCAGGCACACGCCCGTGTGCTGCGATTCAGGCTTCAGCCAGGAGCTGGCGAACTTCAGCGATGACCAAGTCAATGTTGAACGGCTTTTTCAACACTGCATTGAACAAGTCCGACCGCTCCATACCAATATGAGCCTGGGCTCCGCTGATCAGGATGATGGGCAGGTGATTGACTGCCGGCAGGGCGCGAACCGCTTCGGCAAACTCCAGGCCGTCCATGACCGGCATCATGAAATCGGTGATGATCAACGCTGGCCGCTCGCGCTCCAGGACCTCGAGTCCTTTCTGGCCATTGCTCGCTTTTACGACCATGTACCCCTCATCCTCCAGCGCATAGCCGAGAATGTCAGCGATCAAATACTCGTCGTCGACGACCAGGATGGTGGTCATGTCAATTCAACCCGAATCAGAGACTTTGGACGTTGAGCCCGGCCGCCAGGAATCATCAGCGACAGCCAATGCATTTCTTGATGCCTTCTTCAAGTCAACGCCGTGTTCATGGATTACCACTTCAAGAAGCGAAGGATCGTAGAAGCTGTCTCGTACCTTAAGAATCGAAAGCATTCTTCTTAGTTCAGATTGAATCTCGAAGAAACGCATCAGCAGCAGGTTATCGACAATACTGGACAGGTCCGGGGTCGGAGAGCTGACCTCCGAACCAAAAACGTCACGCATCTCCCATGAGGCAAACACCGTTACGCCACGGGCACGAAGCTCGCTCATCAGGGCGCTGTAGAAATCAGTGATACGTGCCGGGTTCGTCGACACTCGGGTCATGCCGCTCAAGCTGTCGATGAACAGGCGCTTGATGCCCTTTTCCTCAACCATTTTCAGCAGCCGTGCGCCGAGACCGTCGATCAGGCCTTCTGTCGTGGGTTGCCAGGCAATACTCAGCGCACCACTTTCTTCCATACCCTTGATATCAATCCCCAGCGATTGGCCTTTGAGACGTAACCGCTGCGGGCTTTCATAAAAACCGAAATGCAGGCCCGGCGCTTCCACTGTCGACTCAGCGAGAAACCTGAGCCCCAACGTGGTTTTCCCGACGCCGGAAGGCCCCATGACGAGGGTAACGGACGAACTGTGCAGGCCACCGCCGATGATGGCGTCCAGCGAACCGATGCCGCTGGTGATACGCGTCAGATCGGCACTGTCAGGTAAAGACGGATGGCTGTAGAGGCTTTCCAGACGCGGATAAACCACCAGGCCATCGTCGGTGATTTCACACTCGTGCAATCCGGTCAGTGCACCACTGCCGCGAGTCTTGCGCAGTTGAATACGGCGCACTGAACGGCTGCCGTGAAGCTCTTCACCCATCTCGATCACACCATCAACCATGGTGTGCTCGGGACTGCCGTCGTCCAACCGGGAACTGGTGAGAAACAGCACCGTACAACCGGCGAACGCAGCGTGCCCTTGCAGCTCGGAAATGAATTTCTTGGTGTCGATGGGCGAGTCAGCCTTGGAGCGTGCATTGAGCAAGCCATCGACCACTAACACGGTGGCCTTCTGGCGACTGATCTCACGCCGAAGCAGCTTGACCACCTCATCGAGACCTTCGTTCTCAAGGGTGTCAAACGCACTGACGAACTGAATTTCAGCCCCCACCCGGGAAACATCAAAGAAGTTCAGGGTCGAGAGGAACTGAAATAAACGGTCGTGGGATTCGGCCAGCAACGTGGCCACCAGTACACGGCCCCCATTGCGCGCATGGTTAAACCCCAGCTGATTGGCGAGGATGGTTTTACCGGATCCCGGGCGCCCCTGGATGATGTAGGAGGCACCTGCGACTAGCCCACCCTTGAGCAGAGCATCCAGCCCTTCTATTCCGCTTTGAAGGCGATTTAGCTTTTCCACAATGCAACCCTGATGTGAACAACAGGCTCTTGAGCCGAAGGTTTACGATGCTAACTCCATTTGTGCAATCGGGCTATCCACTCAGCCCGTTCAAGCGCGGGGCAAATAAAGCGTGAACGTACTTCCCTGACCAGGACGACTCTCTACCCTGATCTCTCCCCCCGACTGCTTGGCAAAACCAAATACCTGGCTGAGCCCCAACCCGGTTCCCTGGCCGTTGCCTTTGGTGGAGAAAAACGGTTCAAAGATTCTGTCGAGGTTGAGCGGTGCGATACCCGAACCATTGTCTGTGATGGAGACGGCAACGTAACTTCCGTTCATAAGGGCATGACCATTGGACGCAGGGATAAGGTCCATCGACTCAACACGGATGACCACCTCACCGTGATCAGGCATGGCGTCTCGGGCATTCATGAGCATATTGAGAATGGCGGTTTCAAACTGTTCTGGGTCAACGTGAACAACGCAGGGTGCTGCTGTGGACTCGATGCGTACGTGGATGCCTGTGCCAACCCGCAAAGCAATCGTATCGGTCATGGCCAACGTGCTTGAATTGACGTCCAGCGGTGCGGGATGGAGGGTTTGCCTGCGAGCGAAGGACAGCAATTGGCTGGTGAAGTGAGAACCACGCTTTACCGCCTCGGAAATGGCTTGCACCAGGCGCAGCCGCCGCTCTTCCGATACTGAAGGACGCTTCAAAAGATCTGCTGAAGAACGGATCACCGTCAGCAGGTTGTTAAAGTCATGAGCCACGCGGCCCGTTATCCGCCCCAGCGCTTCCATCTTCTGCGACTGCAGTAACTGCTCCTGGGTCGCATCCTGAACGGTTCCCGTCATCGCGACGGGGTGACCGTCATCGGCGTAACGGGCTCTGGCACACACGTGCAGCCAGCGAGTTTCACCGTGGGGCGTGACGATCCGGTAGTGAACGTCGTAGGCGCAGCGTTGAGCGATCGAGTGATCCCATGCGTCAGCCACTCGGCCTCTGTCTTCGGAGTGCACCAGGCGCTGCATGTGTTCATAACTGAACGGTATCTGTGGTTCGAGTCCGAAGTTGAGGCGGCAAGTGGCTGAGGTCTTCAGCTCGCCCGTCGTCAAATCCAGGCGCCATATACCAAGCCCGGCGGCACTCAAAGCGAACTGCAGGTCGTGCGCTTCCTCATACACATCATCGTGAGGCGGCGGCGAACCATTCACCGGAGAGTTTGTTGCCATGATGGGTAGGGCTCCTCTTTTAGGCTGCCCATGGCTGGATGGGCGAAGTCTTCTTCTGAATGCAGACTTTTGCTTTTGCTGAACGAGCCGTAAGCACAATCAATCCCTATTGGCATGGATGACCGGGCGCACCAAAGGTTTCAAATTTTTCGTATGCCGTGGCGCATCCGACTTGCCAACACATATCACTTTTAACCGTCCGCGCACCGCCACAAAAAAAGGCGCCTGTTTCAGGCGCCTTTTTTATGTTTGACCGTGTCGATAGAACCGGTCGAGCAACGCCGGCAGCCCGGCCCGCCATGCCCGTGGCTTGATGCCGAAGGTGTGGAGGATTTTCTTGCAGGCCAGCACCGCGTGTTGCGGCTCGTCGGCTGCATCCGGACGAGCGGCGTGGGCCTGGGCGGTCGGAGCTTCCACGGCCAGCGGGTGGAAGTTGCGCGCTTCGGTCAGGATCGCCTGCCCCAGCGCCAGCGGGGTAGTCGCTTCGTGGCCGGCGTAGTGGTAGGTGCCCCACAACGGCGCGGCGCAATCCAGTTGCTTGAGCACCGAAATGATCACCCGCGCGGCATCGTCCACCGGCGTCGGGTTGCCCCGGCGGTCGTCGGCCATCAGCAGTTCGTCAGGTTTTTCGGCACGGGCCAGGAAGCGCCCGAGGGTGCCGTCGACGCTGTCATCCAGCAGCCAGCCGAAACGCAACAGCACGTGCTGCGGGCAGGTGGCGCGTACGCTCTGCTCGATGCGCCACAACGCCTGGCCTCGCAGGCCCAAGGGCACGGGTTCGTCTTTTTCGCTGTAGGCGGTGGCGCGGGAGCCGTCGAACACCCGGTAGCTGGACGGTTGCAGCAGGGTGATGCTGTGGTGCTGGCACAGTTCAGCCAGGCGCTCGATCGCATATTCCTGGGCGGCCAGGCGTGTCTCGCTGACCGTCTCCGCCTGAAACCAGTCGAAGTAATAGGCGAGATTGATCAAGGCATCGGGACGGGTGTCGTCGAGCAGTTGCGTGAGGCTCGCGGCATCCCAGCCGTCTTGGGGCGGGCGCGGGGCGAGGAAACCGATGTCTTCCTCCGCACCGAGGCGAATCAGCGCCTGCCCGAGGGCATTCCCGCCGCCCAGTAACATAAGGCGCATTCGCATAGATTGAGCAGGCCCGGTCTGTTTGGAACGATGGTTATTATCGACAGGCTTGTGAGCCATGCCGTTGGCATTTGCCAGAATCGTTGCATTTTGCGGGTTTGTAGCGCAACCGTCACTTATAAAGTGCGCCGCCGATTGCGGCCGGGGGGTTTAGGTAGAGAGAGCCTTTTTATGGCCAGGGAGCATGCAGTGGCCAGGAAGCTTGCTGTGGCCAGGGAGCTTCTTGTGGCGAGGGAGCTTGCTCCCGCTGGGCTGCGTAGCGGCCCCAAAAAAGCGGGAGCGCTGCGCACTCCAGCGGGAGCAAGCTCCCTCGCCACTGCAAGCTCCCTCGCCACAACAAGCTCCCTCACCACAGGGAATGCATCCCGGGGTTGCAAGTTGCCGGGGCCGGCCGCATAAATTGGGGATGAACCTTCCTGAATCAACGGACACGGTCTTGAACGGTTTCCACCCCGCCGTCAGCACCTGGTTCCGCAGCACGTTCCCGTCGGTGACCGCCGCCCAGGCCCAGGCGTGGCCGCTGATCCGCCAGCGCCGCTCCACACTGATCGCCGCACCCACCGGCTCCGGCAAGACCCTGACTGCCTTTCTCGCGGTGCTGGACGATCTCGTGCACCAAGGCCTGGCCAATGGCGGCCAACTGCCAGACCAAACGCTGGTGGTCTACGTCTCGCCACTCAAAGCCTTGTCCAACGACATCCAGATCAACCTGCAAACCCCGCTGGCCGGCATCACCAAGCACTTGCAGCGCCTCGACCTGCCACCGCTGGCGATCCGCACCGCCGTGCGCACCGGCGACACCCCGCAGAAAGACCGCGCCCTGATGCGCAAGCACCCGCCGCACATCCTGGTCACCACCCCGGAATCGCTCTACGTGTTGCTCGGCTCGGATTCCGGCCGGCAGATGCTTGCCAGCACCCGCACGGTGATCGTCGATGAGATCCACGCCATCGCCGCCAGCAAGCGCGGCAGCCACATGGCCCTGACACTGGAGCGCCTGCAGGGTTTGTGCAGCGAACCGCTGACCCGCATCGGCCTGTCCGCCACGCAAAAGCCCATCGAGGCGGTGTCGCGCTTTCTGGTGGGCACCGGCCGGCCTTGCGAGATCGTCGATATCGGCCACGCACGCCCACGGGACCTGGATATCGAAGTGCCGCCGGTGCCGCTGTCGGCCGTCATGGCCAACGACGTGTGGGAGCTGGTCTACGACCGCCTCGCCGAACTGGCCAGGCAACACCGCACCACGCTGATTTTCGTCAACACCCGGCGCCTGGCCGAACGCCTGGCCCGGCACTTGAGCGAGCGCCTGGGCAAAACCGCCGTCGCCGCCCACCACGGCAGCCTCGCGAAGGAAATGCGCCTGGACGCCGAACAACGGCTCAAGGCCGGTGAGCTGCAGGTGTTGATCGCCACTGCGTCGCTGGAACTGGGGATTGATATCGGCGATGTCGACCTGGTGTGCCAGATCGGCTCGCCCGGCTCGATCAACGGTTTTCTGCAACGGGTCGGACGCTCCGGGCATCAGGTCGGCGGCACGCCCAAAGGCCGGTTGTTCGCCACCACCCGCGACGACCTGATCGAATGCGCCGCCCTGCTCGACTGCGTGCGCCGGGGCGAGCTGGACACCTTGCTGATTCCGGTTGCGCCGCTGGATGTGCTGGCCCAGCAGATCATCGCCGAAGTCAGCTGCCAGGAATGGCAGGAACAGGCCCTGCTCACGCTGATCCGCCGCGCCTCGCCCTACGCCGAGCTGGATGAGCGTCACTATCAGGCACTGCTGCAAATGCTCGCCGAAGGCTACAACGGGCGCCAGGGCCTGCGCAGCGCCTACCTGCACCGCGACGCCATCACCCGCACCCTGCGTGGCCGGCGGGGCGCCAAGCTCACCGCCGTGACCAGCGGCGGCACCATCCCCGACAACGCCGACTACAGCGTGCTGCTTGAGCCGCAGAGCCTGAACATCGGCAGCGTCAACGAAGACTTCGCGGTGGAAAGCATCGCCGGGGATATCTTCCAGCTGGGCAACACCTCCTACCGCATCCTGCGAGTGGAGCCCGGCAAGGTGCGGGTCGAGGATGCCCACGGCCAGCCGCCGACCATTCCGTTCTGGCTCGGCGAAGCACCGGGACGCAGCGCGGAGTTGTCGTTTGCCGTGGCGCGTTTTCAGGGGCAACTGGATGCGCTGCTGGGCGCCACGCCGGGTAACCTGCAACCGGCGCTCGATTGGCTCACCGGCACCCTCGGCCTGAACCTGGCCAGCGCCGAACAACTGCTGGATTACCTGGCGCGGGCGCGGCTGGCGCTGAGCGCGCTGCCGTCCCAGGACACGTTGATCATGGAACGGTTTTTCGACGAGTCCGGCGGCACCCAATTGATCATCCACACGCCGTTCGGCAGTCGCATCAACCGCGCCTGGGGCCTGGCGCTGCGCAAGCGGTTTTGCCGCACCTTCAATTTCGAACTGCAAGCCGCCGCCAGCGAGGACGCAATCGTGTTGTCGCTGTCCACCAGTCACAGCTTTGAGCTGGACGAAGTGTGGCGCTACCTGAACAGCAACACGGCCGAGCACATCCTGATCCAGGCGGTACTGGATGCACCGCTGTTCGGCGTGCGCTGGCGCTGGAATGCCGGGGTGGCCCTGGCATTGCCGCGCTACACCGGTGGGCGCAAGGTGGCGCCGCAGATCCAGCGCATGAAGAGTGAAGACCTGATCGCCAGTGTGTTCCCCGACCAGATCGCTTGCCTGGAAAACCTCGCCGGCGAGCGCGAAGTGCCCGAGCATCCGCTGGTGGAGCAAACCCTCGACGACTGCCTGCACGAAGCCATGGACAGCGAAGGCTGGCTGGCCCTGTTGCGGCGCATGGAGCGCGGCGAAATCCGCCTGATCAGCCGTGATCTGCCGGCGCCGTCGCCACTGGCAGCAGAGATTCTCAGCGCCCGCCCCTACACCTTTCTCGACGACGCTCCGCTGGAGGAGCGCCGCACCCAGGCCGTACTCAACCGGCGCTGGAGCGACCCGCAAAGCACCGATGACCTTGGCGCGCTGGATGCCGAAGCGATTGCCGGTGTGTGCGAGGAAGCCTGGCCGGCGCCCAATGGCCTGGACGAGATGCATGAAGCGCTGATGAGTTTGGCGTGCATTGCCGAATCGGAGGTCACGGCGCAGTGGGCCGAATGGCTGCAAGCCCTGGCCGACGGTGGGCGCGCCAGCCGATTGCAGATCGGTACCGACCAGGCCGTTTGGGTCGCTCTGGAGCGCTTGAGCTGTTTAGCGGCGATCTACCCGAATGACCTGCCGCTGTTGCCCGGTTTCGATGAGCCCTGGACCTTCGATGAAGCCTTGGTGGAAGTGCTGCGGGCGCGCCTGAGCGGCTTCGGCCCATTGACGCTGATCGAGATCGCCGCGCCCCTGGCCTTGCCGGTGGCCGACGTATCACAGGCACTCGCGCGGCTGGAGAGCGAAGGCTACGTGCTGCGCGGCCGTTTCAGCCCCGGCGCCAGCGCCGAACAATGGTGCGAACGCCACCTGCTGGCGCGCATTCACCGCTACACGGTCAAGCGCCTGCGCCGGGAAATCGAGCCGGTGGCGTTGCAGGATTTCATGCGTTTTCTGTTCGACTGGCAGCACCTGTCGAACGGTACCCGCGGCCAGGGCAGCGCCGTGTTGCCGCAGATCGTCGCGCAGTTGGAAGGGTACGCCGCAGCCACTTCGGCCTGGGACAGCGATTTGCTCAGCGCACGAATCAAGGATTACGCGCCCCACTGGCTGGACGATTTGTGCCGCAGCGGCAAAGTGGTGTGGACACGCCTGAGCAACAAGGCCGGCGCGACGGCCCTGCGCAGCACGCCAGTGGTGCTGTTGCCCCGCAGCCAGGTGCCATTATGGAGTGGACTGACCGAAGCGCCGGACAGCACCGAGCTGTCGCCCAAGGCACAGAAAGTCCATCAGGCGCTGCGGGAAAACGGCGCGCTGTTTTTCGATGAATTGATCCACGAAGCCCATCTGCTGCGCAGCGAACTGGAAACCGCGTTGCAGGAACTGGTGGGCGCGGGGCTGGCGAACGCCGACAGTTTTGCCGGCCTGCGCGCCCTGACCACGCCGGCGAGCAAACGTCAGGCCCGCAGCAGTCGGCGCGGGCGTGGCGCGTTTGTCGGCGGGATGGACGATGCCGGGCGTTGGGCCCTGGTACGGCGGGCACCGGTGGCGGACGGCACACGTCCGGGGGCTCACTCGGCCGAGACGCTGGAGCATGTGGCGATGACCTTGCTGCGCCGCTACGGGGTGGTGTTCTGGCGCCTGCTGGAGCGCGAGGCGGACTGGCTGCCCAGTTGGCGGGAATTGCTGCGTACGTTCCACCGGCTGGAGGCCCGGGGCGAGATTCGGGGCGGGCGGTTTGTAAGTGGTTTGGCGGGGGAACAGTTTGCGTTGCCGGAAGCGATTCCGCTGCTGCGGGAAGTTCGGCGGCGGCCTCACGATGGAAGCTTGATTGCCGTGTGTGGGGCGGATCCGCTGAACCTGGTGGGCACGCTGCTGCCGGGTAGCAAGGTGCCGGCGTTGAGCGGCAATCGGTTGGTGTACCGGGATGGATTGCCGGCGGCGGTGGAGATTGCCGGCAAGCAGCAGGTGTTGCTGGAGTTGGATCAGCAGGAGGCCGGGTTGGTGCGGGAAAAACTGATCAGGCGCTGACTCGTGTAGCGCCCGTAATGACGCCTTCGCGAGCAAGCCCGCTCCCACATTTGACCGCATTCCAAGGGTGGAACCGTATCGAATGTGGGAGCGGGCTTGCTCGCGAAGAGGCCGGCGGCCTCAACACAAAACTATTGGGTTCTTGGCTGCTCGGTAAGCACCACCGAAGAAGGCACTTCTTCCTCCGGCTCATCCACCTGCTGCCCGACCCGCTGCGGCAGCATCACCTGCTGTGGATAAGTTTGCGCGAAGTGAACAAAGGCACAGTTATCCACAAGCTTTTTCAAGCGCTGGTTAAACGCGCGGCTCACCGCATATTGCCCACCCGACACCGTGCGGAACTGCGCCGTCAGCACCACGCCGTTGAGGTCCATCTTGTCGACGCCAAATACCTCCAGCGGCCCTTGCAGGTTGTACTTGAGGAACACGTCGTCGCGGATCGACTGCCCCGCCTCGCGAATCAGTTCCACGGCCTTGTCGACATCGGTGTCGTAGGTGAACTGCACCGAGAAGAACGCATAGGCGAATTGCCGCGACTGGTTGGTGACGGCCTTGATCTGCCCGAACGGCACCGAATGCACAAACCCCTTGCCGTCCCGCAGGCGCAGGGTACGGATGGTCAGCCCCTCGACGGTACCGGCGTGGCCGGAGTCGAGCACCACCCAATCGCCAATCGACAGGGTGTCTTCGATGATGATGAACAGCCCGGTGATTACATCCTGCACCAGTTGCTGGGAGCCAAAACCAATGGCCAGGCCCACCACCCCGGCACCCGCCAGCAGCGGTGCGACGTTGATCCCCAGGTTGGCCATGGTGGTGATCGCGCAGATCACCACCAGGATGATTTTCACTGCGTTGCGCAGCAGCGGCAGGATGGTTTTCACCCGCGTGCTGGGTTGGCGGCTGGAGCGTTTGTTGACCGGGGGTTTCAATGCTTCCTGAATCGCCGTGTCGAGCACCACCCAGAACAGCCAGGTCACCAGCAGGATCAAACCGATGCTGCTCAGGGAATCACTGATGGCCCGGCCCACGGAGTTGCGCTGGGCAAACTCAAACAGCGAAACGCCCCAGATACGCCCGAGGATTTCGATAAAGGCGATGGCCATCACGATGCGCAACAGCGCGTGCAGCAGGCTGAGGAAACGCTCTTTGTAGGCGCTGCTGCGCTGCACCGCCACCGTGCTGCGGGACTGGAACAGGTGCTGCAACACCGTGCTGAGGAACACCGTGCCGATCAGCAGGATCGTGGTGAACAGCGCACAGCGCAGGGCTTTCTGGCTGTCGTCGCCGGCGCCGATCAGGTTGATCGCCGACACCAGCACCATCAGCAGGATCGGCCAATACCACAGGCCGGAAAACACCCGCAGGGATTGCTGCACCGCCGGGTGTTTCAGGCGCTGGGCCAGGGGCCGGTTGCGGATCAAATGCGCCACCGGACGGCGCAGGCGAATCACCAGCATGCCGAAGATCACCGAGGCAAACAGCCCGGTGAAGATCGCGACGCTGGCGGTGATATTGCCCCCCAGTTGGCGGGCGATCTGTGGGCTGGTCAGCGCATCGCTGAGGGCGGCAAGGAAGCCGATCAGGAACAGCGGCTTGGGGCAGTAGTCCCGAATAATCTGCACCGCCGGGCGCTTGTGGCCGACGTTGAACATGACGATCACGCACAACAGGATCGAGGTGGAGAAAATGCCGCTGCTGGTGGCGTAGGCAAAACACAGCGCCAGCGCACGGCCCACCGAGGTGGGCAGGAAGTGGCTGACGTAGAGCGTCAATGGCAGGCAGATAAGCGCCGGTATCGTGTAGGGAATCAGGTAACCCAGCAACGCCTGGAGGCGCTGGCGAGGTGCGATATGCCGCTGCAGGCTCAGGCGCTTGACGATAAAGCGCCCCAGCAGGGTCAGCGCGGCGAACGCGCCGATCCACACCCCGGACAACAACAGGAAATCCCCGGCCACGCTCCACGAGGAACGTTCGGACGGCTGGTTGACCAGCTTGTCCACCTCATCCGCCGCCCGGTCGGCCCGCAGCCGCCAGGCGTCGACCAGGTTCTGGTTGAGGTCGAGTTTGTCCTGCACATCATCGATGCTGGAGCTGATGGCGCCGAGCAGGCCGCCTTCTACCAACAGTTCCGGCTGGGCCGGGGCGGCAGGCGCTGGAGCCGCGGGGGCGGTGGCCGCTTGCAGCGCGCCGCTGCCGCAGAACAGCAGCGTGCCGAGCAGTAGCACAGTCTTTAAATTCAACAAAACACCGGGCTCCTTCAGAAGGGTCTGTAAGGAACTGACGGGTTTGACGCCCGATCGTTCCCCGTAGACTTCGATCCGTGCGCCCCAGGCAAATATCAAATGCCAATACCTGTCTTTTTCCGCACAAGCCGAACCCCGAGACTGCGCTCCTGATTGAAACCCACCGGAGTTGCAGCCATGCCCATTGCCTTGCTCGCGCTGACCCTCAGCGCTTTTGCCATCGGGACGACCGAGTTCGTCATCGTTGGCCTGTTACCCACCATCGGCGCCGACCTGGGTGTCGACTTGCCGTCCGCCGGCCTGCTGGTCAGCCTCTACGCCCTGGGCGTGGCCATCGGCGCGCCGGTACTCACCGCCCTCACCGGCAAAGTGCCACGCAAACTGCTGTTGTTGTCGCTGATGGTGCTGTTCACCCTCGGCAACCTGCTGGCCTGGCAAGCGCCGAGTTATGAGTCCCTGGTACTGGCACGGATCGTCACCGGCCTGGCCCACGGGGTGTTTTTCTCGATTGGCTCCACGATCGCCACAAGCCTGGTGCCCAAGGAAAAAGCCGCCAGCGCGATTGCCATCATGTTTACCGGCCTGACCGTGGCGTTGGTGACCGGTGTGCCACTGGGGACGTTTATCGGCCAGCACTTCGGCTGGCGCGAAACCTTCCTCGCCGTCTCGGCCCTGGGCTTGATCGCGTTTATCGGCAGCCTGCTCTACGTACCGAAAAACATCGCCCACAGCAAACCCGCGTCGCTGTTGCAGCAACTGCAAGTGTTGAAACAACCACGGCTGCTGCTGGTGTACGCCATGACGGCGGTGGGTTACGGCGGCTCGTTCATCGCGTTCACCTACCTGGCGCCGATCCTTCAGGACATCTCCGGCTTCAGCGCCGGCACCGTCAGCCTGGTGTTGCTGGTGTATGGCATCTCGGTGGCCATCGGTAATATCTGGGGCGGCAAGCTGGCCGACAAACGCGGCCCGATCAGCGCGCTGAAAATCATCTTTGCCCTGCTCGCTGCCGTGTTGTTTGTACTGACCTTTACCGCAGGCAACCCATGGCTGGCCCTGGCCACTGTGCTGGTGTGGGGCGCGGTCGCTTTCGGCAACGTGCCGGGCTTGCAGGTGTATGTGGTGCGCCAGGCGGAACATCACACGCCGAACGCGGTGGACGTGGCCTCGGGCCTGAACATCGCGGCGTTCAACCTGGGGATTGCCGGTGGCGCGTGGGCCGGCGGCCTGATCGTTGCCCACATGGGCTTGATCCACACGGCGTGGATTGGCGGCTCGGTGGTGTTGGTGGCCTTGGCGCTGACGGCCTGGAGCGGGCGCCTTGACCGGTTGGGGCCGGTGTATGCCGAGAGCTCGACCCGGGTGGTTGGCGGGCACTGATCCCGCAGCGATAAAGAACCCAATGTGGGAGCGGGCTTGCTCGCGAAAGCGGTGTGTCAGTCAACAGAGATATCGACTGACCCACCGTCTTCGCGAGCAAGCCCGCTCCCACATTTTGAGAGGTGCCGTCTGTAGGACCGTCGAAACTTTCTCCCGATCATCATAGTCACCCTAAAACGGAGGTCACCACACAGTTAACCCACGGGAGTCATCATGGCCGCGATTCATATCGGCATTTCCGGCTGGCGCTACACGCCCTGGCGGGGGGATTTCTACCCCGAGGGCCTGACCCAGAAGCGCGAGCTGCAGTTTGCCTCACGGGCGGTCAACAGCATCGAGATCAACGGCTCGTTCTACGCGCTGCAAACACCCAAGCGCTACGCCGAGTGGTATGGCGACACGCCTGAAGGGTTTGTGTTCAGCGTCAAGGCGCCGCGCTATATCACGCATATCCTGCGGTTGCGGGAGGTGCACAAGCCGATGGCGAATTTCTTCGCCTCCGGGGTGCTGGAACTCAAGGAAAAGCTCGGGCCGATCCTCTGGCAGTTCCCGCCCAGTTTCAAATTCGACCCGCCGTTGTTTGAAGCCTTTCTCGCCGAATTACCCACTACTACCCAGCAGGCCGCCGCCCTCGCCCGCGAGCATGAGCCGCGCCTGAACGGCAAGGCGAGCCTGCAAGCCCACGGTAAAAAGCCGCTGCGCCATGCGGTGGAGATTCGCCACAAGAGTTTCGCCGTGCCGGAGTTTGTCGAGATGCTCGACAAGCACGGCGTGGCCCTGGTGGTGGCGGACACAGCCGGCAAGTGGCCCTACCTGGAAGACGTCACGGCCAACTTTGTGTACCTGCGCCTGCATGGGGACAAAGCGCTGTATGCCAGCGGCTATACGTCCGAAGCGCTCAAGCGCTGGGGCGATCGCATCGAACGCTGGAGCCACGGCAAACAACCCGCCGATGCACAGTTGATCGACCCGAAGCACAAACCCCGCGCCCGCAAGCAACGCGAGGTGTTTTGCTATTTCGATAACGACATCAAGGTGCGCGCGCCCTTCGACGCGCGCCAATTACTGCAGCGTTTTGGCCTGGACCAGGCACTGGCCACCGAACCCGGCAAGTTGCCGGACACGGGGGTGCTGTCATGACCCATCCGGAACTGATGCCAACCACGCCCACCGAAACCATCACCCGCTTCAGGGTGCTGACGGTCAATACCCACAAGGGCTTCACCGCGCTCAACCGGCGCTTCATATTGCCCGAGTTGCGGGAGGCGATTCGCAGTGTGGCCGCCGACGTGGTGTTCCTCCAGGAAATCCACGGCACCCACGAGCGCCACCCCAAGCGCTACAGCAACTGGCCGAGCATGCCGCAATACGAGTTCCTCGCCGACAGTATCTGGCCGCAATACGCCTACGGTCGCAACGCGGTGTATCCCCATGGCGACCACGGTAATGCGTTGCTGTCGAAATTCCAGATCATCCGCTACGACAATCTCGACATCTCCCAGAGCGGCCACGAAAGTCGCGGGCTGCTGCATTGCGTGCTGCGCTTGCCGGGCAACGTGCAGGACGTGCATGCCATCTGCGTGCACCTGGGGCTGCGGGAAGTCCATCGCCAGCAGCAACTGCGCCTGATCGCGCAGCGGGTCGCCGAGATTCCCGCCGACGCGCCGGTGATTGTCGCCGGTGATTTCAATGACTGGCGCCAGCGCGCCGATCTCGCCCACTGCGGGCTGCGGGAAGTGTTTATCGAAACCCACGGCAAGCCGGCCCGCACCTTCCCGGCGCGCCTGCCGCTGCTGCCGCTGGACCGCATCTATGTGCGCAACCTCAAGGTGCATCAGCCCCAAGTCCTGACCAGCCGCCCGTGGTCACACTTGTCGGACCATGCGCCGCTGTCGGTGGAGATCGAGTTATGAACAGCGCACCACTGGAAAAGGTCGCGGTGGAACACATCGCGACCGACCAACCGCCGGACGATGCCGTGGCCCGGGACCTGGATTACGGCTGGCAAAGCGGTAACCAGATCGAGTTGCTGGAGAACGGCGAGGCCTACTTTCCCAAAGTGTTCGAGGCGATGCGCCAGGCCCAGCGGGAGATCTTGCTGGAGACCTTTATCCTTTTCGAAGACAAGGTCGGCCACGAGCTCAAAGGCATTTTGATCGAGGCGGCGCAGCGTGGCGTCAAGGTCGTCGCCAGCCTCGATGGCTTTGGTTGTGGCGAGCTGACACCGGGGTTTCTCAGCGAATTGAGCCAGGCCGGCGTGACCGTGCAGATGTTCGACCCGGCCACCAAGACCCTGGGTTTTCGCACCAACTGGTTTCGCCGCCTGCACCGCAAGATTGTGGTGGTGGATGCCAGTGTGGCGTTTATCGGCGGGATCAATTTCTCGGCGGATCACCTGGGGGATTTCGGCCCCGAGGCCAAGCAGGATTATGCCGTGCAGGTGCAGGGCCCGGCAGTCGCCGACCTGCATCATTTCGCCCTCGCACAAAGTGGCCGGCGTGTGCGCAAGCGGCGCGGCTGGCGGCGCGAGCAACGCCCGTCGCCATGGGCTGCCGGCGAAGGCGACGGCCTGGTACGGCTGATCTACCGGGACAATCTGCAACACCGTACCGATATCGAAGAGGCCTACCTGCACGCCCTGCGCAAGGCCGAGCGGCGGGTGGTGATCGCCAACGCCTATTTCTTTCCCGGCTACCGCCTGCTGCGGGAAATTCGTAATGCCGCGCGGCGCGGCGTGCACGTGCAGTTGATCATGCAGGGCCAGCCGGATGTGCTGCTGGCCAAGCTGGCGGCACGCATGCTCTATGACTATTTGCTCAAGGAAGGCGTGGTGATCCACGAGTACTGCCAGCGTCCGTTGCACGGCAAGGTGGCGCTGGTGGATGAAGAGTGGAGCACGGTGGGTTCGAGCAATCTCGACCCGTTGAGCCTGTCGCTGAACCTGGAGGCGAATGTGCTGGTTCGTGATCGTGCCTTCAACCAGCAGTTGTTCGAGCGCCTGGAATATCTGAGCCAGAACCACTGCAAGACCATGCCGGAAAACCGCGCGCCTCGCGGCTGGTTCTGGCGGGTGACCGTGGGTTTTGTGGTGTTCCATGTGCTGCGGCATTTTCCGTCGTGGACCGGCTGGTTGCCGGCCCACAAGCCGAGGTTGAAACCCTTCGTTCTTGAGGAGCGTGCGGATCATGACCCAAGCTCGCATCGCTGAAGAAAGCGCTCGCCCCGGCTTCTTGAAACGCTGGAAAAAACCGCTGACGGTGGTGTTTTTTCCTGGTGCTGATCGTGTTGTTCACCCTGCTCGCCCGGCGTATCGACTGGAGCGAAGTGCTCGACACCCTGGGCGACTTCAAGCTGCGCACGCTGCTCATCGCGGGTGGGCTGACTTTGTGCAGTTTCCTGGTGTATTCGTGCTTCGACCTGATCGGCCGCACCTACATCCGCCAGCCGTTGGGCTGGAAGCAGATTTTGCCGGTGGGCATCATCAGCTATGCGTTCAACCTCAACCTGAGCGCGTGGGTTGGTGGCATCGCCATGCGCTATCGGTTGTATTCCCGACTCGGGGTGAGCAGCGGGAACATCGCGAAGATCCTCGGCTTGAGCCTGGCCACCAACTGGTTCGGCTACATGGCGATTGCCGGCGCGGTATTCAGCAGCGGGCTGGTGACATTGCCGCCGGGGTGGAAGCTCAGCAGCGGTGCGTTGCAAGGCGTCGGCGTGCTGTTGGTACTGGCGAGCCTGGGTTACCTGCTGGCCTGTCGCTTGTCGAAAAAGCGCGCATGGTCGATACGCGGGATTGAAATCAGCCTGCCGTCGCTGCGCATGGCAGTGTTGCAGTTGGCGCTCGGCGCGCTGAACTGGTCGCTGATG
Organism: Pseudomonas sp. W2I6; assembly: GCF_030815935.1. Lineage (NCBI taxonomy): Bacteria > Pseudomonadati > Pseudomonadota > Gammaproteobacteria > Pseudomonadales > Pseudomonadaceae > Pseudomonas > Pseudomonas sp. W2I6. Next base: position 5,576,652 of record NZ_JAUSXJ010000001.1, read on the forward strand.
GCAGCAGTGATTTTTACCCTGCTGCCCAAGCAGCTGGATTACCCCGTGGTGCTCGGGGTGTTGCTGATCAGCAGCATTGCCGGGGTGGTCACGCATATCCCGGCAGGGCTGGGTGTGCTGGAGGCAGTGTTCATTGCCTTGCTGCAGCACGAAGCGTCCCGCGGCAGTCTGCTCGCGGGGTTGATCGCCTACCGCGCGATCTACTTCATCCTGCCGTTGCTGGTGGCCCTGGTGATGTACCTCGCGGTCGAAGCCAAGGCCAAGGCATTGCGCGTGAAGAAAACGCCTACGACTGGATGATGCTCAAGCGCTCGCCCACCACCATCTCGGTAATCCAGTCCACCAGGATCGAGGTGTAGGCCTGCTGGGAAACCGGATCACTCAGGGAATGATCCGCACCGTCGATAATCCGGTGAGTCAGCGAATGCGTCTGCTGGCAGGCGGCGCGGTAGCTCATGATGGTGGCATGGGGCACGTGGTCGTCGGTCTCCGACTCCACGATCAACACATCACCGGTAAACGCCGCGCATGCATGCAGGGCGCGATTGGTTTCGGCGTGCACAAAGGTGCCGCGATAATCCATCAGGTCGGCTTTATCGAGGTCGCGCTTGGGCTTGAGCCATTCCTGGTCGCGGTACAGCGCCGGCACCCGCAAAGCCAGCCAGCGCACGGGGCGCAGCGAAGTGAGGATGGCGGCCAGGTAACCGCCGTAGCTGGTGCCCACCACCGCCACCGCCGAGGTGTCGATGGCCGGGTGTGACAACAGGCGGTCGTAGGCCGCGAGCAGGTCGCGCAGGTTGTCTTCGCGGGTGACGCGGGATAACGGAATGCCGTTGCCGGCATGGCCGCGCAGGTCGAATGTAAGGCATACACAACCGAGCCCGGCGATACCCTTGGCGCGTTCCAGGTCACGCTCCTGGCTCCCACCCCAGCCGTGCACAAACAACACCCCCGGTACTTTCGATTTGGGACTGAGGAAGGTCCCGCTCATCTGTTCGTCGTCGATATCAATGGCAATGGTTTCGCTTCTAGCCGTCATAGGATTTGACCGTCACGTACTTGAGAAGAAAGTCGCTGTTTTCTGCCGGGCCCCGGTACACCTCGATCGCGTCAGCCGGCAGCGGCTGATCGACGTAGGTTTCTACCGACGAGACATAAATCGCCCGCAGCCCGGGATTGTTGACGAAGCTTTGCAGCGCCGCGACTTCCGCGCTGCTGGCCCCGCCCATGCGCCAGGACTGCTCGAGCACGCCGCTGCGGCGTTGGCCGTCGCTGTCCAGGCCCTGGGCGATGTCGTAATTGCGCCGCGAGGCGTAGAACCCGGGATAGGCCTCATCCGCCGCGTTATCGAAGACCTGCGCTTGCTGGATGGCCAGGCGCACGTCAGCGGGCAGGTCGAGCTTGAGCAGGTCTTCGTAGTAGCCCTGGACCACCAACAGGTTGGAACCACCATAGACCTCTTCGCCCTGCCCGTCCCGGGTCAGGTATTGATCGCCGCAGTAGCTGATGACGTGATCGCCGATAAAGCTCTGGCCGACACTGTGGGTGACCACGTCGCGCAGGTCCTGCTCCAGCACCACGCCGTCGCTGAACAATTGCGCCGCATCAGGGCGCGCGAGGATGGCGTCGAACTCGTCGAGGCTGCGGATCACTTCCTGGCCGCGACCGGCGCAGGCATGCACGGGCTTGAGACGGATCGGCCCGGTGTACAGCAAATGGGTCGCCGCCGGCCGCGCATCTGCCAGGGCGTGCACACTCAACCCATCCAGCACCACATTGCGGATGCGCTCGGAAAACAGCGGCGACCAGCCTTCGGGCGCAACCGCGTTTTTATTCAGCAACCCGTGGCTGATGGCCTTGGTGCAGATGAAATCGTGATCGACGTAGCCGCCCCACAGATCCTCAGGGCCTTTGACGCCGAATTGCCGCGCCTGGGCCGCGCCGACCAGCGTCTGAGTGGGCAATAGATAGAGGTCGCGCCCACTGTGCTGCTCAGGGTTATAGCTGCCGCCATATTTGAGCCCGAGGACGTGCGCCAGCCAACGGGCCAGGGCGCGGTTGGTCTCCACTTCGTGCAATGGCGCTTGCGGACGGATTGAATGCGCCACCACGATTTTTTTGCGATTTGTCGGGGTCATGCGTCCCCCTTGGCTCTGCTGCCATGTGTGTAAGGAAACGGTAGCAGGGATCAAGCCAAGGCGGCGTTTGTTTAAACGCGAGGGGAATCAATCAGTTGCGGGAAAAGCGATAGCACTTGGCCTGTTTTATTCTGCACGATGTGATCCCGGTGTCGCGGTTTTCTGCACGATTCAGGCTTGGGCCTTGGTTGGGGTTACGCCGAAACGGCTGCGGTAGTCGCTTGGCGCCAGCCCGGTGATTTTCTTGAAGGTGACGCGGAAGGCGCCGGGGTCCTGATACCCCACGGTCCAGGCGATGTGATCAATGGTGCCGTTGGTGAACTCGAGCATCTGGCGCGCCTTGCCGACACGCAGGTGCTGGCAATATTCGGTGGGTTTCAAACCGGTGGCGGCGCGGAACCGTCGCAGGAAGGTGCGTTCCTCAAGTCCCGCCTCCTGCGCCATGGCAGCCAACGAAACATCCACCGCACCGCTGGCCTGCAGCCAATGTTGCACCTTGAGAATCGCAGCGTCGCCATGGGCAAGGATCGGCGCAAAGTTACTGCCGCACTCACTGGCGCTGTCACTGTGTTCGATCACCAGGAAACGCGCGGTGCTGGCAGCGATGCTCGGGCCGAGCAAACGGTCCACCAGGCGCAGGCCCAATTCGGACCAGGCCATGAGGCCGGCGGTGGTGATCAAGTCGCCGTCGTCGACGATGGGTTTGTCGGCTTCCAGGCGAATCGCCGGATAACGGGCGGCGAAGGTTTTCGCCGACGTCCAGTGCGTGGTGGCGCTGCGACCGTCCAACAGGCCGCTTTCCGCCATCAGGATCGAACCTACGCACACGCCGCCCAGAATGGTCCCGGAGCGATGTTGCTGGCGCAGCCAATCCAGCAATTCGGCGGACGCCTGGCCCTCGGAAAAGCCGGCAATGGAGGGTGGAATCAGCAAGGCCGTCAGCGCGTGCCCTGGGCCGGGCTGGCTGTCGAATACGCGGGTCGGCGCACCGCCTGTTTCAGCCTGCCAATGGCTGATGCGCAGGGACGGCAGTTGCTCGGACTGATGCTCGGTCGCAATCCGGTTGGCGACCGCGAACAGGTCGGTCAAGCCATGCACGGCGGCCATTTGCGCACCGCTGTAGATCAGCACGCCGAGCTCGACGATCGCCATTGTCAGTTTTCCCTCTGTTATTGTCGGTGCGGCCAATCCCCAGGCGTCACGCCAGCCAGGATACTGGACGCATCAACCCTCACAAGGAAACCAACATGGCCAAGCAAGCGCTCATCCTAATCGATATCCAGAACGACTACTTCCCCCAGGGCAAGTGGCCGCTAGACGGAGTGGACGCGGCGGCAGACAAGGCGCAGCAAGTGCTACAGGCATTTCGCCAGGCAGGCGATGCGGTGATTCACGTACGCCACGAATTCACCTCCGACGATGCCCCCTTCTTCACCCCGGGTTCGGAAGGTGCACACCTGCACCCCAAGGTGCTGAACCAGGCCGACGAGCCGGTGGTGCTCAAGCATTTCGTCAATGCGTTCCGCGAAACCAACCTGCGGGCCCTGCTGGAACAACGCAGCATCACCGAGCTGGTGGTGGTGGGCAGCATGAGCCATATGTGCATCGACGGCGTGGTGCGCGCCGCGTCGGACCTGGGCTACACCGTGACGGTGATCCACGATGCCTGCGCCACGCGGGACCTGGAATTCAATGGCAGCGTCGTGCCGGCAGCCCAGGTGCATGCGGCGTTTATGTCGTCGCTGGGGTTTGCTTATGCGAGCGTGGTATCGGCGGAACAGTTCTTGTCCGCCGATTGACCTTCTCCGCGCTTACCGGGTAGCGATGATGAACAGGCGCGGAAACGGCAGCAACACAGTGCCATCGGCCAACGCTGGATAAGCCTTGGTGATCCGCGCCAGGTACTCGTCGAGGAAGGCGTTCCTTTCTGACTCGGTCAGGGGCGCCAGGAACGGACGCAATGCCGACCCCTTGAACCACTCCACCACCGCGGCGGAACCTGCCAGCGGATGGTGGTAAGTGGTGCGCCATACATCCACGGTGGAACAGTGTTGGCTCAGCAACTCAAAGTAGTAGCTCGCGGTATGGCGTTCATTGTGTTTGACGCTGCCGATCTTTGCGGCCCACGGGCCGTCCGCCGCGACTTCCCGCGCCAGCTTGTGGGCCGGCTCGTCAAGATTGTCGGGCGTCTGCACCGCCAGGGTGCCGCCGGAGGTCAGTTGATTGACTAAATGCGGATACAGCGTGGCGTGATCAGGCAGCCATTGCAGCGACGCATTGGCGAGGATGACGTCAAATTTCTGCGCGGGGTTCCAGGCGCCGATATCCGCCAATTCGAAGTTCAACGCGGGCAGGCGCTTGCGGGCGTCCACCAGCATGTCATCGGAGCTGTCCATGCCGGTGACCACTGCCTGCGGAAAGCGATCAGCCAGGACTTCAGTCGAATTGCCCGGGCCGCAACCCAGGTCGACGGCGGTGCGCACATCACCCTCAGGGATGGCCGCTACCAGATCCCGGACGGGACGAGTGCGCTGTTGTTCGAACATCGAGTATTGCTTGGCTGACCAGGTCATTGCGGCATTCCTTCTTCTGTGAGGAGTGAGGACAGCCTAAATCTTGTGATCCATGAGAACAAATGCCACGATTGATCATCTCCCATACCTGAAAAGTATTCCTATGCTGGAGCTCAGGCAGCTCAGGGCCTTCGTCGCGATTGCCGAAGAAGGCTATATCACCCGCGCGGCAGAACGACTGGGCATGCAGCAACCGCCATTGACGCGCCTGTTGCAAAGTCTGGAAGCCGAGTTGGGTGTGGTGCTGATGGAGCGCCTGCCACGAGGCGTGCGCCCGACCACTGCGGGGCTGGCCTTGCTGGAAGAGGCGCGGCATATCTTGGCCGGCGTCGATGGTGTGGCCGACATTGTGCGCCGCGCCGCCCGAGGTGAACGCGGACGCCTGGCGATTGGTTTCACCAGCTCCGCCGCCTTGCATCCGTTTGTGCCCAGCGTACTGCGCCTGTTTCGGGAAACCTTTGTCGGCGTTTCAGTGGTACTGGAAGAAGCCGGTACCGGTGAACTGCTGGACGCGTTGCTGCACGAAAAGCTCGACGCGGCGTTCATTCGCTCGCCGCTGAGCGGGACGCAGGCGTTGCAGGACCAGCCAATTCTGGTAGAGCCAATGTTGCTGGCGCTGCCTACCGACCACCCACTGGCTATCAACCCGTCGACGCCGCTGCCATTGGCGGCATTGGCCACCGAGGCGTTTGTGCTGTATCGGCGCCGGGTAGGGCTTGGGTTGTATGACGCGATTCTGGTGGCGTGTCGCGAAGCGGGTTTCAGCCCGCAAGTTGTGCAAGAGGCGCCGCGCATGACGGCGACGTTGAGCCTGGTGGCTGCGGGGCTTGGGGTTTCGATTGTGCCTGCCTCAATGCAACGGTTGCGGGGCGACGGGATTGTTTATCGGGAGCTTTCGGAGTGCCGGAGCCTGGTGGCGCCGTTGCACCTGGCTACCCGGGTAGGTGATACGTCGTCGGTATTGGAGAGGTTTCGGGAGTTGGTGGTGAGCGCCGCTTCTACTGACGTTTAGCGGATTGCCGTGTCCGCAATGAAAAACCCCCGGGGCCAAGGCCACCGGGGGTTTTCTGGTGTTACGCGACAGTTCTGGGTCTCAAGCGACCTTAGAAGGGTTATGAGTACCAGACATTCAGCAAGACGAACGACTGAGTGGGCTTAAGCTCATATCTTATTGGGCATTGGACGGATCATCACTACCCCGCCCTCTTATCAGTGTAAAGTTTTTCGTAAATTATGCCGTGCAAGGCTTAGGAAAACTTTACAAAATCGATAAGTGTATTTCTCAAGCTGCTTGTCTGAGCCTCGCTTAAATTCAGACCAACGGTACGAGCCTCAGAACATAGAGTGCCAAACGATTTCCATTAAACGCCTGGAGTCACGTTTGTAGCATCCGCCTCCATCAGCCTAAAATTGAATGGAGCACTTATGTATGGCGCCTCGACCGAGGCGCCGCGTGCATACAACGCCCCGTTGAGCTGAACGTATAGAGCTGTAAAAATTCTAAAGCAGCCCGTTATAACCCACTATATTTTTCTAGGCGGCTTCTTGATTGTGAGCTTCACTTGGCTAGACATCGGAAGTCCGAGACCACTGGACTGAATCAGCTCCAGGCGATCCTTTTCCATATGGTTAGTGATGTCTCGCTCAGAATCCTCACTCCACACCACATGGCCCTCACCTCTCCCGAACAGTCGGGAATTTAGGAAGCTGTCAATGTGGGCAACACGCTGCGGGTCACAAGTGATGTAACCAATCGGGACCGTCGCCGCGCTCTCGTCACTGGGCTGAAAGTGGTACTGCACCACGGCCAACTGCCCTGGGACTAGGAAGATCTCGAACCGATCCTGAAGATCCGATCCTTCGAAAGCGATTCCGTTAGGAATCCGATTGTGATATGTGCTGCGCAGCTGGCCGAGCTCCCTTTTTTCATCGAATGGGAAGATAGCGGTAATTCGACCTTTGACGTGAGGCGCCTCACTGAGCTTATCGACGGTCCTGCGGCAGAAGTCGCTGAGCAATGTCCCGTTGGCTGCCCACAGAGGCACAGAGCTCGACAGCCACAATGCCGAGTGAACCTTACCCTCTGGCCAGTCCCGAGATAGGTCTTCGAGCATCCGCCCCAAAGTAATCCGGTTGTTGTTGTCGTAAATCGGCCCGATCATAGCTCTAGTGGCTTGGCTGCCGTAGCCCGTCCTGCGTTCCTTATGATCGATCAGCCACGTGTTGATATCCAGACCTCGGTCATCTAGATAGCGGGTCAACACTTCATCCCCAAACTCCTCGCAATAGGCTTGGGGAGTCATGCCGCCCTTCGGCATCCGTAAGCTATTGAGATAGTCGGAAATCTTAGCTTCGAGCTCCATACTTAAGGGGCGCTGGCGAGTGCCGCCAACTTTCTCGGCAACGCGCTTGATGACTTCAACATTGCCCGTCTGGGTTGGCAGCAGACCGATTTCCAGATCTACCTGAATGTTTACTGGAGCCGCCTGATCGCATGCACCAACCTTATAGAGCCTGGTCTTCCGAGCTTCGGAATCGGGCAGCTTGGAGTAATCCAGAAAAGCGCGATACTGGTCGCCGAATGCATCTGCCACAGCCTGAACGGACCAAGCTTTATTTTCCGCCGGCACCGGAATTTGAGGCAGCCCCCAGCGAGTGCGATTGTTTTGACTGGCCGGCATTATGGTCTTGGTCAGCAACTCAAAAATCGGGCGCTCGATCCGCTCTTCATACTTGGTGAGACTCGGACTGGCCGATGTGCTTCCCTTGGTGCGATCTGTGAGCATCGCTGAAGGTGTCAAATGTCCGTCATTCGTGTAGACGGCCAGCTTGTTTCGGATGAGCGTTTCGATCAATACCTCGCATTCGCGCTTGGACAAGCCGAAATACTCACGAATCTCTCCAGGCAGCACTTCGTGCAAGGCCAACAGCAGACGACACGTGAACTCCTCCACCGCAGGCAAGGAGACTTCCTTCGTCCATGAGCAGCTTATTTGATACTGGTATGCAGGCAAAAGCAGGGAGATTGTGTTGCAAATGCGAAAGCCTGAGGCATCAACAGCTTGGTATTCTTCACTCATGGCGCTGACCCTCGATCACAGTGGTGCCATCTACGATTTCGTAATCATCAGGTGATTTGGCATGCTGCTCGGTCACATAACTGACCACACTCCCTAGTGCAGTTGGCGTATTCACTCCGCTCCACATTTTCTTGGAACCGATGATGACTAAGCGATCTTTGGCCCGCGACAAGGCAACATTGATTCGCGATTGATCGACAAGAAAGCCTTGTAGTCCTTTGTCATTGTTCCTCACCAAGCTAAGAATTAATAACGTGTTTTCGCTGCCTTGGTACGAGTCAACCGTATCGATTCTGACTGCATCTCGAAGCGGTGCCGCCCACTCAGCACGACTCAATTCTTCCTCGATCAAGCGCTTTTGACCTCGGTACATGGTGATGAGCCCTATGGGTTGAGGATTCATCGGCGTACGTTTGGCATTCAGCTTTTCCATGTGTTCGGGTCTTGCGAGCTGACGCAGCAAGTGCAAGCAAATCGCAACCTCATGCTTGTTGACGAATTTACCCTTCTGGGGCTCATCCTCATTGACCGCGCGTTCTCCCGAACCACTATCGATCCAGCTGACAGGTTTGTTGAACGGATACGGAAGTTCATCGCACCACGAATCCGCTTTCTTGCGGTAGCTGTGCAGCTCGTCGTTATAGAAACAGTGGCTGACAATGTTTCCAATCGGCTCAATCATTCGGTACTGAGTATCAAGGGTAATGCCGTTGTTCACCGTAAAGGCGCGCTCGAAGTCGGTCTTGACCACTTCACGCTCATCAATCTGCAGACTCCTGGCCACTGCGCGCACGTGTTTTTTCTCGTACATGGGGGCCAACTGCTTGTGGTCGCCCACCAGCAAAACGCGGCGCCCGCACTGCATGGCAATCATGAGTTCCGAAGCTTGCGCCCGGCCTGCCTCGTCGACGATGACCCAGTCGAACTCCATCTCTTCGATGTGCAAGGCACCCGCTCCAATGCCTACCAGGGTGCCGCACACCAGTTGGGAGGTCTTGACCAGAAACTTGTCGTAGTTGGCCGCTCCCGAGCCCAAAACATCGATCCAGTCCTGGCTGATGCTGATCAGATTGTTCAGGCGCTGCAGGGCCAACTGATTGGTTACACCGTGCTGGCGCGCCACTTGGTTGGACAGCTCGCGCCAGAACTCCGGCGCGTTGGGCGATGGCAGGGTGAACTCATAACCCCGGCTGTCCATGTGATGCTGCAGTGACTCGACACAGCTTTTGATCTTACTGTCATAGTCCATCACCCTATCGATGCGGATTTCTTCGCTGATTTGGCGCTTAGAAGCGATATCGTCCCTCTGCTTGGTGTAGGTGCGCATACGATCGAGAAGCGGACTGATGCTACGGTGCAGCTTGGCCAGTTCCTCGACCAGATCTTGGCTGAGCATAAGCCGGGAAGCCAAGGCATTGATCCGCTTTTCGTACTCACGTTGAAACTTGAAGCGGATCTGGCGCTGAATTGAGCTGGAATGGCACTGGAGCATCTGATCGTCGATGGCCGATTCGTGGCCCAGGCGAACGACGCTGACGTCAGTGCCGAGCTCTGAGCAGAGTTCGCGGGCCTTGAGCGCGACCGTGTCCACCGAGGCATGTGATTGCCCCACCAGCAGGATGTTACCCGCCAACTCATTTTCAAACAGGTAGTGGATAAGCTTGGTGACGAAGGCGGTTTTCCCGGTGCCAGGCGGCCCCTGCAATACACCGATCGGCCCTTCGGAGATGACCCGCTGGAAAGCGATGACTTGGCGTGGATTGAGTTGCCCCTTATCCGAGTCATAGCGCTCTCTAATTGCAACTTCATCAGGGATTTTGCCAGTCACCTTGGACTGCAAGGCCCCGGCTTGATCGAAGTAGACAGGGAGGTGAGCAATTCGGGACACTCCGTTGAGCACGCGCTCCATGGCCTTCTTGCGGCGCTCGCGAGAGGCGTTATTGAGTTTGGACTCAAAAATAAGCTCCGTGCCTGGCGTCAGCTTCTGTTTAACGCTGCGAATGCCGGCAGAAAAAATGCGCACAGCCATTCGTGTTGAACTGCACTCTTCGGCCACCACCTCACCAAACGGGCGGTTCTCGCCCTCCAGGAAGATGCCGATGTCACCGGCATCTTCGTTGAAGTCTAGATCCTGGCCATTTTGCGGCACATAGGGAATGAGTAGTGCGCCACTAGGGCTCTCTTCAAAGGCGGCATTCTCGATTTCGACGCGCCTCAGCTGGTCACCTTCGGTTTCGAGCATTGCCTTCCAGATAGCCGATGGCTTGATGCTCTGATCGGCGAACTCGTCAGTTTCTTCACCTCCCTCCTCTTCACCTGACACCGACTCGGGTTTCTTCAGGAAGCTCTGCACGGGCTCTTGGCTCAGCAGAAAGCGTACGAACGCCTCATCGGTAGCCTTGGTTGAAATACCTTTTTGAACGGTGATGGGTTGGATGAAGGTAGCCTGAGCTTTGTGCCCTGCCGAAATGTAATCGCTGAACGACACATCGGATAGCCAAGGCGAAGACAGCGTCTGGTGCACGGGATCAAAATTGAATGCCAGACGCCTATCCAGCGCGGTCAGCCTGATGTATAGCTGCTCTGGATTGCGGTCAGCGCGCTCGACGTACAGGTAATACGCAGACTCTCTGCCCTGAAGTAATGTCTCTTCTGTGGGCCACCGGAAGACGTCAGCGACAAATTTCAGTACAGGTAATTCTGCTGCCTTAGGCTTTCGAAGAGCTTCGAGCTCTGCCTTGAGGCTTTCGCTCAGCGGATCAATGGCAACGGGAATTCCGTTCGGCTGCTCTTTAGCCAAAGCTAACTCGGCGACCAGAGATGTGGGGGCTTCAGCTCCTAGGAGCTCGCCTACGATCTTGTAGAGCGCATAGCAGTCGCGACCAAAGCTGTCGGTGCTGGCCGGGTTGGCCGGGCCGTATTCGACATTGTAGGGATCAGAGGTGTCGCCAAAATCGAGTGCGTCAATGAACATCAGCGAAAGAGGCTCGCACTCACCGCTTGAACGAACCAGAATGTTGTCTGGATGCAGATCCCCATGAGCAAAATCTCGGCCATGCACATTGATCAGCAGATTGCAGAGTGCCGAAGCGGCCTCCAGCTTTTTCTCAAGGTTGTCCAAGGTCGTAACAAATTCAGGCCAGCCGGTGCCCTGCTCGAAGCGCGTGACGACAAACAGTCCATTGCCGCCCGCAAACATGCCATGGGTCAGCAGCGCCGGCAGTGGCAATTCGTCCTCAAGAGACTGCTCGATGCGCTTTCTCATGCGCAGGATACGGCGGTTGGTGCCCGGATTCTTCAGGTCGACCACGGCCTTCGGCCAGAACTTGAATAGTGCCTCTTCAGAGTCAAACACACACCGATAAACCATTTTCTCTGCAGTGCCGATAGGAACGACCCCTGGCGCTGGCGGGAAGTAGCTCATCAGCATGTAGGGGTTCCAATCAGCCTTGACGAAATCGCCCTTGGCAATTTCCTGCATGACCTCCTGGGTATCGTCATATTGCAGCGGTTTGCCGATCGCCAGCGTGTTAAATTCAGCAAGCATTTCAGAAGCATTAGCAAAGCGGTTCTTCTGCTCTAGATCCATTGCCTTGGCGAAGAATCCGTCCAGCTTGCCATCGAAGGGATCACTGGCCACTGAGCGCCATACGCAAATGCCTTCTTCCAAGACAAACTTGGCGCAGTGAAAACAAATCTTGTGGGCGACTAGGGCCAGCAGGTAGACGTCTTTGGCAAACGGGCTGAGTACATCACCCTGTGAGGCATATACATCTTCGGGAAGGAGAGTCGTGTTGCTTTTTAGGCGTTCGGCCAGATCCTTGACCGTGCCTTTGTCAGGCACGAAGGCGGCGTGGAAACTGGAGGCCAAGACGATGCGCGAATCCTGGGAGTACCAAAGGTTCTGCGTGTCGATGTCCCGATGCGCAAAACCCATACTGTGCATTTCGGCAAAGGGCGCCAATAAAGCCTTGGTAAGGTCAAGACGTTCGTCAACCGACCATTTGTGGCCATGCAGATTCAGGTGCTGCTCAAGACGCAGGGTGTTCTTGCGAATCTCGAACAACTCGACGCAGTCACTGGTGATGTTGTCCTCAACCATCGGGGACAAAGGCCTGAGAAGAAAATCTTCTAACGGGCTGTTCGCAGCGCTGGCGGTGCGAAAGACAAAGTCTTCTCGCGTCACCACACGGCGCCAAGTCTCATCGTCGTGAAATGCCAACCCTAAAGCTGCCAAGTCCCAGCGACGCATCATGGCCTTGCTAACAGGAGGGCCGGCTTTGGTGGCGGGGTACTCACTGAACAGATGCTGATCATGCATGCGGTCTGGGGCATGAGCAGCGGTGTATTCCAGGTATTGGAATTCAGCAAGCTCTACACGATTACCACGAAAGAAGCTGTCGAAAATGGGCTGGGCTTTGTTGGGTCTTAGCCTGCCCACTTCGTCGAACTTGATCATTCGCACTTGCTGAACCAAGCTCTCGTAGCCTTTGCCCGCGATCTTCAGAAAGCCTTCAAGGGTGTGAACGTACTTGCGCTCCCCTTCAGGCAGATGCTCAGGCGTCGCGCTACCACAGAGCACCACGTGCGCTTCGACGAAGGGGTCGTAGGACAGCTTATGTCCTATTTCTTTTTTGAGAATGGCCGCCAGACGATACCCTTGGTCTCGCTTGCGGTGATAGGCACTTTTGCCCCTGTTCTGCTCGCCACGCGGGGTGGTAATGATCCAGTTGCCATCATAGTTGGTCAGCTTACCGTGCCATTCTTTGAGTTCGACCACGAGCACGCGGTCATGCGTCACGACAATGAGGTCGAACTCCATCGAACCCTGCTTATCCGCAACCAATACCGATGCGTAACCGAACCAGCTCTCACGCAGGTGCCTTTGCATCTGATCCAGAGCGTTTGTCTCGCTCTTGTGCAACCCATTGCCCCGAACGACGATTTGCATAATGGCTTCCCTGTTGCCGACCTGCAGCCCATGAAGCGGCGCCTAGGGAATAGTGCCTCCTTGGCAACCAGCTCGTCTCAGCCACAGCTCCTGCTGGCTTTTAATAAACGCTGTCAGTGCTAGCTTCAGACACAGATAAGTCCCGTAGGCTTGTCCCTGTATCCCGATTGATGCAAATGGTATCTGAATGATGGCATTGTGCCCATAGAGATCAGCCACATCGGACTGGCTGTTTGGTTCTCCCTGTGAGCGTGTAATAGCATATAGACATTGCCCGAGCTAAGCTTCGATAGCTGGATCAACACGCTTAGCGGAGTCATCATGGAAGAAATTCACTATTTTTTTGTAATCCCTGCCCTCACGGAAGAAAAATTCACTACCTTTCAGGGGTTCCATCCTGGGTTAGCAGAAGCAGAATCAATACTGTTATTTCACGCCCTGTGCTGCGCACCAAATACTCCATTTGAAATTTTCTATACATATGAACAACTACTTGAATCAAGGCGCGAATCTTCTTTCAAAAATGCAACTCCTATAAGCGCCTCGTATATAGATTCCGTTCCTGACACACATAGCGAGCGCTTTTGCATTTTCTTTTGTCGCCCGATAGATTTAGAAACCGTCATACGAGCCTGTAAAAAGTTTAAATATCCTCCACTCATTGTAAGCCTCATCGATCATGACACCTATGACGTAATAAACCTTCAAAACCAAACCACACCCTTATCCCAATTACTCGATCAATACATATCAGTTCACTTACACAGAACAGGCCAACACCCGTCGAAAAAAACCAGGAACACTTACAACCTCAAGGTTCCTTTCCCTAATCGCTCTTCCGGCGTCACACTAGCTGGAGAACTAACACACCACGCCCTGGGCTTTGAATTTACAGAATCAGAAACCTTAATCGCATCCAACCCTGACTCTTATGTAGACGCAATGCTGGAAAACGCGGACTCAATATTCAACATAATAAACACCAAAATATATGACGGCCGCCAAGAAGTCGTGTTATATGCACCATCCATATTTACAAAATACCAAGACATGAATGGCATTTACTGGAATCAAATCTTACGAAAAGTAAAATTAAAATGGCACCGCAAATTAATAAAAAATGGAATATTCAAAAACCGTCAATACTCTGGAATATCCGTTGAGGGAGCTGACGAAAACAATCCATATCATGACCCGATGGCTCATTTAATAATAGCTACACGACAAAAAGAGCTTTTTATAACGAACCTTTGTGCGGCCTTCATAGCCACCAGTGAGTTTTTACCCGCAATTCGGCTACCTAATAGTGTAAATCTCAGATCGAAACAGCTTAAGGAAATTGAACAGCTTTCGCAAAAAGAGAACCCTAATTCAAGCCAAAAATTCCAGCAAGCCTTTAGAAAAATATCGGAAGACTTCGTCGACGACATAGACAAAAAACTGATCAATTACATAAATACGAAAAGCGGTGCTTGCAAGATAATAAGCGACGCCCCAATAGAGTGGCTATACTTCGACAAGCTACCGCTAATGATTAGTCACGAAGTATCGAAGATACCAGCAACACCGGGAAACATGCTGATGCAACTCAGCTTCGCAGGGCAGAAAAAATACATACACAAAAACTCACTGCTGGATATATTAGTAATACGCTCATTCCGACCATGCGACCCAATTAAAAGCTATCTTCAAGTAGCAACTGAAACCTTCCCGTTCAAGCATGGCCTCACCGTAGAATTCATTGACGTCGAAACAATCGAAGAAACAATATCTGCATTGAATAGCTACAGCGGTGCGATTGTGATTTTTGACTGTCATGGCGACCATGACGGTCCTGAGGGAATTAGTTGGCTTGCAATCGGGGAGGAGAAGTTAAACACATGGGACTTATACGAAAAAGCAAGAATCCCACCTATAGTTATGCTCAGTGCATGCCTGACTAGCCCAATAAACGGCTCCCATGCATCTGTAGCTAATGGACTACTTAGATCAGGTGCACTTAGTGTTATTGGAACGTTTTTACCCGTAGAAGCGACGCGGTCTGCAATCTTTATGGCTAGGATTTTGTTTAGGATAGACAGCTTCCTGCCAGTCTTAAAGGCACTAGACTTTAATGCAATTTCCTGGCGAAGCATGATCAGTACCTTTTTTAAAATGTCCTACACAACAGACATGCTCCATTATTTCAGAGACGACTTAGCACTGATTAGTGACATCCAATATAACGAAATTCACCTTCAGGCAAGTAAGAATATAAACTCACTAAACCCGAATTGGCACGAAGATATTCTTGAAAAGCTAGCCAAACTGACATCACTACCCCCTAGCCACTTTATCGACCAGATAAAAAATCACCATCCAATGATGGAGACGATGAATTACTGCCAGCTTGGCCGGCCAGAAACCTTAATAATATTGACTGATAAAAAACACACCACTCAATAACCAAAGCGAGAAAAGCATGGCGCTTCATATTGAACAGTTTGCCCAAGCAAATCTCGATGACAAATCACAAGGCTATCTAATTTCTTTATGGATTGTATTTTCGAGAAAACTAGAGAAAGGCAAGTTAAGTGACAAAATAAAGGACGAACTAAGTAAACGGGGAAGAGACATATTAAAAATCAACATTACTCGCCGCAAGGAAAAATACGTCAAACTTTTAAATAGCCGTCAAGCGCTTACATTAGCTAGCCCAATAGAGTTAAAATCTCTCGGTGCGATGAGGGTAAAGAATTTCCGCGGGTTTGGATCTCTGCCTAGCGACGACAAAGGCACCTACATTAAGTTTTCATCGGGGAAGAATATATTTTATGCGCCAAATGGTGGCGGAAAGACTTCCCTATGTGAGGCCATTGAGTACAACGTTACAGGTTCGTTAAAGGAAGCTGATCGCCGCCATACAAAGCTTAATGAATATATTCGTCGCGGCCAAGAAAAGGTAAATCTGGTTCTTAAGGCATCGGATGGTTCTAACTTTGTAAGCAGCCCCCAATGGTCTACTTGTTTTATAGATCGGAATCGACTTCAAGAATTTTCACTTCTAGGTTCAAAAGATACTAGCTTTGTCGAACGCGATGTATTAGCAGCCCTATTTGGGCTTGAGGAAATTGAGGAGCTAATACAGCGCTTTGTGCTTCCAAAAAGTTTTAATTTGGATCACCTAAAATCATATTCAACTAAAGAAAAAATTGAAATCTTAAAAAACCGTCATAGAGAACAACTAGACACAAAAAAACAACACCTCCAAGAAATATGCAACAACAGAAAGGAAATATGTTTAGAGCTTGGAATAGATCGTTACGACCGATTCGAAATGGGGAAACGGTTTGAATATAAAAAACGTCTTCTCGCATATAAGGAAGATAAACTTAGAAACCTTAAAAAACTTTCTCTCCCACAGTACATCACTAAGCACAGATATGAAGCAGTGTTGCGAACACTGCGTAAAGCCGTATTCTCTTATGACACCTCTATAGCAGATCTAGCGGATAATCTATCAGAGATTGACTTCCAAAAATTGTTCGAGGCGGTTGATAAAATAGGGGAATCACAAGATGAAAATCTAAGATGCCCCGCTTGCTTAACGCCGGTTGATGACACAGTAGAGAATCCTTTCATTCGAGCCAAAAAAGAACTAAATCGCTTTGAGACTTTGAAAGCATTGCAAGAGGGCCTTAAAGTAAACGAAGGGAAATTAATAACGTGCACCAAAATCATAAAAAGCCTAATCAACGCAACACAAGAGAACAATACAAAAGGGATAGCTTTAAGTGATTTTGCCACGAATATAGAAAACTTAGCAGCTCTCAACATGCATACGCTCTTACCTTCAGAGCACAGATCACTTGTAGCTCTCGGAATTGAATGGCTTACGTCGAACAAAAATGAAATATTAGCTTACCTAGAAAAATGCCACGAAATGGTACTACAAGGAAAAGACAACAACACGCTACATCTAGAAAAACAATCACAGATAGATGCACTGCAAGCATCAATACTAAACATACAAATTAAAAAAAGCGCTGTTCAAGACTCATTGAAACGAATTCGAGGTCTTGCAGGCACACTGAGGGAGTTCTACGGCACACTAAAACTATATAACCATGACCTAAACACTGAAAATGAATACAACAACCTACTCACTGACATTCAATCCCAATATCAGACATTGTATAGCGACCTTTTAAAGTACAAGCTAGAGGTTGAAGAAAGTCAAATAACCGGCATTGAAAATAAAGCCACGTACTATTATCAGAAGATCAACGAACACGATGATGATTGCGAAAAAATCTATGCTATAAAATTTGACAGGCAGACAACAGGATACAGAATCAAAATTCGCTTAGCGGATAATTTAGTACACGATGCATTTTCCTCTCTTAGCGAGGGCCACCTTAGGTCACTGGGGTTAGCACTTTTACTCGCAGTTGCAGAAAAGTACAAATTTCCCTTTATCGTATTTGATGACGTTGTAAATGCTATAGATTCCGACCATCGAGCTAACATAATCAAACTAATGTTTAACGATCCGTACTTAAAATCCATTCAACAAATCATCACAACCCATGATCGTTTATTCTGGGAAAGGTACTGCAACACGGGAGCACCAGAGAAGAGCAACGAAACTTTTACTAGCAGGACCTTAAAGTACACCAACAAAGGGCTGACAGTAATTGAATACAGTTCTGGGTTTTCAAGCAAAGTGCAAGCAGCACTTACCGTATCAGATGTAAGACAAGCCCTAGTATACTGTCGCATATGGCTAGAAACCATAGTAGTAAAGTATTGCATAACTAACAAATGCTCGATAACCGGTGTATTTACAGAGCGACATCTCAAGCCTAACAACCTTTTGGAAATTAGCTTGGAGTCGATGTACGACCTGATTGAAGCAGCCGTGGCCAAGGATGCCACCTACCTAAATACTATAAAGAAAGACCTCATCAACTGGAGGGGTCAAAATCAGGAGCACCATGCATTTGATGAAACCGGTCTAAACTTTGTTCACTCCAAAACAAGCTCTGAAGTTAAAGATATTTTCACAGCAATCACCAAGCTAGAGTATCAGCTATTTCCTGATGATTTATGCGCAGCGCTACTTTCAGAAAAAGAGCTTCTAGAAAAAAAACTTAATATGGCCAACCGAAAATTAGATGACGTGCAATTTATGACGCACGCAAAAGCAGAAACCATAGACAACTTTGTCGAGAGCAAAAAAACTTGCGAAGCCTTGCTGTCATCAATAGATGCGGATATGACATATATTGAGCAGTGGCAACAAATTTCTGCAATTTAAAATTAATGCGTTCTGTACACCCTATTGTGACTTAATTCCTACAAGTTCATAATAACCGGTAACTCAGCCTCGGACCGATTACTCGGGGGTTCGGGAAATCCCAGAAATATTCCGCTGCGCATGCAGGAATATCCTTCAAAATGAAGCATAAACCTGCCTGCGAGGGCAGCCGGTGATTTGACACCATGACCCCTTGCAAAGAAAGAGGTGACTGGCCCTATAGCTAAAGCTATCAATCCCAGACGGGGAGAAAATTGATTGGCCCCTCTGAGTTCAAGCCTTAGTCTAGCGACACATCATCCCCATCCGGCTCAGAGCATCGCGACGTCCCCACTGTCAGAAGAAGCAAATCGCTCCGAAACATTCTGATTCACAGGCTCCAGACGATAGCGAGGACGATACGGCGTACCTGATGCTTAGGAGAGCCCTTCTTGACGACCCCACGTTTGCTACGATGCTACCTCGGCTCTAAAACGGTTCACCATCATTCATGATGCGACCGGTGAGCTATGTTAGCTCATCCTTGCACGATATCGTTCAGGGATGAGCTACCCTCTAATGCATTTACGTCACAAGTTTTGCTGGTAGCATGCCTCAAATTACTAAGCATCTGCATGGGACCTTTACAAATGACAGAAAAACTAAAAAACTACAATCTTACTGCCTACCTTAAAAATTCTGAAGACTTAAAAGTACTATTCGATGATGTACTGAAGACTGGAGATGCGAATTTTATAGTTAATTTCTTAAGAATGGCAGTTCGCGCCAGAGGAGTGGCGTTAGTTTCTAAAAAAATCAAAGATAAACCTGACCCCATGCCCGACTTTCTTTTGGGAGAAGAAGACCCCTCGTTTAAGATCGTTCTATCTGTTATCCAGGCTCTTGAAATAGAGCTAGGCATTCGCTCCGACGTGCCTACGTAATTTATTTACAACTAAGAAAGTGCTGCAAAGGACCCGAATGCTTGTCCAACTACCAGCTAAGAAGTTGATTTTATATGTATCCTTAACGGACGCCAAGTTGAAACTTCAGATTTTCCAGTTTGCTTAGAGCAAATCTCGCCTGAAATAAAATTCAACTCGAGGGCACGAACTTAATTAAGTCAAGTCTTCGGCCTCTCCGACGAATCGCGATCAACAGGCGGTAATGGAGCATCCAACATCTCCTTTGACATTCCGTGTTTATAAACGTTGTATTGCCATCTCGCAAACCGCTCTAGCAACCTTTCATTTTCGTCTTTTAAACGATTATTCTCGCCCTCCAACCGTCGAATTCGCTGTTCTGCAATATTTAAACTAGCCGGTCTTTTAGTAGGAACATGACCAGCTTTCACTCTAGCCTTTCGGCTTAAATAGGCTGTCTTTACCTTCTCATGAGCGTTCAACGTCTGTCGTGTAGGGCGTGAGCCAATAACTTTCGCCCCTTCATCACATACGGCCTCCCAAGTCAATTTTCCTTCCCAAGCGTCAATCAGTGCAACGAGCACATCAATGTTTCTTACAGTGAGATGTTTCGCCATATCTAAACTCCCTTCAAAAGCAAACGAACTTCATCGATATCGGGGACCGGTGACTGATTCAGCCCAAGCTCCGATGAGCGCGCAGCGATAGCCCTCTTGAGAGGACTGTGCGCCTGATTATTGCTAAGCCGAATGAGTGAGCCCATCGGCGTCTGAGGCGATACCAGCAAGTCAATAAGTGCGTCCGCTCGTTCCAACGTATTACGTTGGTGTTGCGTCCATCGATCCGAACCATATATACCTTCGGTCGAGGCGACCTTAGCTTTTTCCAACTGCAAATGAATACCGACACGCAGCAGCTTCAAGCGCTCTAGTTTTTCGGCATCGCCCTTAACGCACACTTGCTCCGTACAGTTCAAGCAATCACGATGAAGCTGGCATGGAACCATCGAATAATCGTGGACGCAGAAGCCGAACTCGGTGACATGCGCCACCCCTTCGCCGACAGCCTGCAGATCGCTGAATGTGACCGGCGCGTTAACCTTGATTTTCTCGACAAGCCCTTTGCCGATACCAGCTTCCCGTGCGACCGCCACATACTCAACATCCGCCATATGGTTGTAGACAGGGTTCTGATGAATATTTGCCCTTCCAGACCATTTTGCGATATCTAACTGACCAAGGTCTCCACGTTGGGCTGCTGTATTGAGAAAGTGTCGAATTTGGTGCGAGGTCATGTGTATTGTCGATGCATCAGGATTCCTGTAACCATGCCGCTGCCAAATACTCTTCTTCTTCCGACCAACCACCACCTTCAAATCATCTGTGAACGCATTACTATCTGGAAACCAGAGCAATACGGGGCTCGTATTTAAATCGGTACGAAGTTCATGAGCTCGAAAACAGCAGAGTGCATCCGAGTACTTAACGCCTAAGTCCTTTCTCAACCACGGCCAACCTTTTGGAAGCTGGCTAAGGCAATAGCTGTGCAGAAATGCCAGCGTTACTGGTTTTCCGGCGTTGCGAAGCGCACGGTACGGCTCATAGTTTTTGAAGAACTGCGTGATTGAATTACCTTCGTTCGGTTTCAGCCCTAGCGCCTCCTCAATCTTCCGTAGAGTAAGTGGTTCATTTTCATCAACGTCAGGGCAACATTGATGCCGGTAGAATTTGTCCGGACTCCCCTCGTAGTATCGCGCCAACTGCCGGCCTGATTCGGAGAGAACTGTCAATCGCCTGACCGCCTCTTGGGCTACATCCTTGAATATGGTAGGTATCCATTTGATGTCACATCCGAATCCTTTGCCCGCCCACCATCGAAGCCCCATTCGCTTGACGCCTTGGCTATCCTCCTCATGATGCAAGCAATTGACTGGTAAATCTTGGGCTTCGGCGATCCGCGACGGCGCGCACATCAGAAGACCAAAGATTGAAGAAGTAAAACGGTCCCGAGGATCCTGCGGATCGTTCGCAAAAATCTCCGCCATGTATTCTAGGCACTGATGTGATGGAATCTTCGCAGCTCTCTTTCGCTTTCCTTCTGTGTCAGTCCTATCCAACTCCTTGGGCTTCGGAAACGGATTTCTCCATGTAACGTTCTTATGGATGATGTTCGACTCATTGAGGAACCCAACCAGCCTAACGAGCTGTATCCCAGCTTGATACGAGGTAGCCTTGTATTCCCGGGCAACACACGCCGCAACGTCCAATACGCGAGCGCTAACCAATGTAATATCAGCACGGCCGCACGATTGGAGCAGAGCTTTTTCGATACAGCGAAGTGCCTTTAATTCATTTTTCAGTTTTGTCGGGTTATGCCCTTGTTGGTATCTAAGATAGGCTTTGGCAAATGGCATTATCTCGTTATCCAGAAGGTGCTCGGGCTTAAAACCCCGCGAATTGGCACCAATTACGGTGAAGTTCGCTACGCCAGGCCAATTGTCCGCGTCCCAGTCCAGGTCTTCGCCGAACACCGTCAGCCGGTAGCGGCACATCTCTACGAATTCCGCGAGATTCTTACGGCAGTCGCGCTCGTGTTTCGGTGTGAAAAGCAGTAATTCAGCCACGAGCTGCCTCCTCTTTCATTTTCTTGCAGCGGACAGCAACATCGGTGACGGCAAGAATCAAGCGGTCATTGACCGAAGCAATCTTACGGTCGCTGGTTAAATCTAGGATTCTGGCGCGCTCTTGCAGCAGATGGTCGAGCACACCTTCGTGCGGACCATCGCGCCAAGGCTGGAAGTGGCTGCAGGTGTAGCAGGCGATAGGCGCCAGCGCACCACAAAACCCATAGCTTCCGCAGTTTCCCAGGTTCTCGGTGCCGTTCGAAATGCGGCTCCTAAGGTCGCTGCCACGTCGCGCCTCATCTTCGGTCTTGATTACAACCCCTTGAAATGCTTGCGCGATCGGGGCAAGCTGATATGCGACAGCTTTATCGATTCGCTCTACGATCTCTGGCAAGTTTTTGACATAGACACCGGTGTGCTGTGTATCTGTATGATCAAGTGCTTCTGCGATAACATACTCGCCCTTACCTTCGCGCCCGAGATTAGTGCCTAGGGTATAGCGAAAGCGGTAAGCATTAATCAGAATTGGTGCACCGGTTCGCTCACTGTTTATCGATATCTTTTCTGCGACTTTGGCCATCGTTTTCTGCAGAGCCTCAACTCGCATATGCAGTCTGTCGCTGTCGAGCTGCGCGACAAGCTCTTCAGATTTATTGAAGGCCGCATAATTTGGAAACAAGGGCAACTTATCTCGAAGTTTGGAAGCTACCGTATCCAGCATCTCAAACTCTCGATACACCAGGTCAGCCTGCTGCTGCAGTTGCAGCCAAAGATCTTCCACGATTGGCACTTGCTTGAACGTCTTCCGCCACCCACCATCATTACGTTGTTTCGCCCGCGGTACATTCAAGTAGTACTTATCGTAGAGGCGGTGTAAGTCGCCAACTTTGAGCGCCGTTATTTGAATCGGTCGACGCCCCGTCATCATTACGGTCATTGCAAGCGACATATCCGAAAGCGACAGTTGGCCTGCGTCAAATGATTGAATAGCGCCTGTGAGAACCGCCTCCATTTCGATATCCGTCAGAGGCCCCCGCTCAGGGCACATCGAGCGCACAGGGTTTCCCCGATCTCCACCGGAAAGCCGCCACTTGGATAGAAGGTGGATGGTCTCAGGCGGGATACCTTCATACCCAAGCGAAGCCCATTTTCTGATAAATGCTCGCAGCACAGCTAATGCAGGTTCGCCTTTCCGTCCAAGCAAGGCACGATAGGAGATGATTGACTCTACGCTGAATAGCGGCAGTGCGCTCATCGCAGAAAAATAATGCACAGCCCGATAGTGCAGAGCTTCAACGTACTTCGGTGAGTTACCTTTTGCAAAGAAAGCCAACACATCTCTGTACGACTCGAATATCTGGCATGCCAGAAATTGAGAAGCATTTGAGACCGGAAAGCTAACGTCTTTGCTGAGCTTCCAGCTTGGCGCATTGAATTCGACTTGATAGCCATCCCGCGCAACAAATCGCTTAGCGGCTAAGGTGTGTAGCTCCAACGGATTATTGTTCATTTGGGCTGTCCAATTTCTTGGCCAGCATCTTGCGTTGGAGCGCCAGCATGGATTCGCCCGCTTCTTTCTTGATATGCCTGCGGTTATATATTGCAGCTGTGCCAGACGTGGGCTCCCACCCCATCAGGTACGACCTCAGCTTTTCCTCTCTTGCAACTGGCAAACCTTTTTCGGTGCTCAGGCTTGAAAATGTATAGTTCCAATGATGCCGAAGTTTGTGAGCGTGAATGGTCCCAACTATCACCTTCAAGCCCTCAATAAACTTACTGAAGGCAGAGTTAGACATAGGCGCTCCCTGATACGGGCCCTCCTTGTGAACAACAAAAAGATACCCATGCCTCTTAGCAGCATTGAGCCGGCTGCGGTGTCGCGCGACATATTCATGGATGCGGTTCGCGAGCTCCGCATCAATGGGAAATTGGCGTTCGCGTGTCTTTGCTACCGGCTGGTAACGGCGTATATCTTGCTGTGAATCGGGTCGTCTAACGATCCTCAGGGTGTCCACTGAAAAATCGATATCGTCAACCTTCAGGTTGAGTAGTTCTCCGCGTCGCATCCCGGTAGTACGAAGAATGGCGAACATGAGGGCATTTCGAAATTGGACGGAATAGTCTGTGAACGGATTCTCTTCCGCACCAGGCTTCAGCTTTGTCTCCAAGGCATCCAGAACCGAATCTTCTAGATGTTTGTCGTCTCGTTCACCGCCCATCGTCTTTGTCGTTTGATTAGGACGATTGGCCTTTATCTGGGCCACCATCGCGGCGATTTGCTTCTCGGCGGCTTCTGATGATGGACTGAGTCGTCTAGCAAGAAACTCAAGATACTCTGCAGCTACCGTCATCCGGGCATACTGGCTGCTAGAACTTACTGCCTTTCGCTTATGCGAGAACGGAACAACCTTCCCGCCTGCCTTCTGCCGCCGAGACTCCTGCAGGAAATCTCGAAGCGAATGGACCTCGTTAGCCTTCAAAAGTGCGCCTGTGGAAAATCTCTCCTCGACATCTAAAGCGTAGACATCCTGCCAGGCGTAGAGACATTTGATCGCACTCAGTGCGTTATGGATCGTGTTGACGGCCCGTGCCCCTCCGCGGAGGATCACGGTTACCCAGAGTGCGGGATAGAAGAGAGGCATACCCGCCTCGTCCATCAACATCGCGTGGCGTTCCCCATCATTGCCTGTAAACCTTCTGACCGACAGCGTCATAAAGCCTCCACTCTTAACTTTTTTGCATGGTAGGAGACTTGTGGATGGCGAACAATCGGCTTTTACATTATGCGAAAATGGAAAACCCCCGCAGGGCGGGGGTCTCAGGACAATACTTTACAGTTTGTTCTCAGGTGTAAGTCAGAACGGAATATCGTCATCAAAGCTGTCGAAGTCGGCTGCCGGCTGAGGAGCGGCCTGCTGTGGCGCTGGACGCGACTCACGCTGTGGCTGCTGGGTTGGCTGCGGACGGGACTGCTGCTGTGGACGCGGCGCCGAGTTGGACATGCCGCCCTGGCCCTGTTGGTCGCCCTGTGGACGGCCGCCCAGCAGTTGCATGGTGCCTTGCATGTCGACCACGATTTCGGTGGTGTAACGCTTGATGCCGTCTTTTTCCCACTCGCGGGTTTGCAGTTTGCCTTCGATGTAGACCTGCGAACCTTTGCGCAGGTATTCACCGGCGATCTCTGCAACCTTGCCGAACATCGACACACGGTGCCATTCGGTTTTCTCGACCTTCTGGCCGGTTTGCTTGTCGGTCCACTGTTCGCTGGTCGCCAGACTCAGGTTGGTCACGGCGTTACCGTTCGGCAAGTAGCGAACTTCGGGATCCTGGCCGCATGTACCGACCAATATGACTTTGTTAACCCCACGGGCCATAACGTTCTCCTAGGCTGGGCGCGCTGTCGGCACTGGGTTGACCAGTTGCTCGAGCGTCGCGCGATCCAATAATTCGGTGTCCAATTTGATGTAGATGGCGGCTTCTTCAGTAACAACCACAGCATCCGTAACCCCAACAACGGCCTTAAGGCGCTCGACCAGACCGGCTTCGCGGATCGCTTCGGGCGATAACGGCAAGCGCAGGCTCGTCACATAGGGAGGTTCGCGCATGGTAACAGCAAAGGCTAGCCAGAGGGCAGCCAGACCTGCGCATCCCAGGAACACAACCGACAAACCGCCATGCTGGAACATCCAGCCGCCCATGATCCCGCCCAGTGCAGAACCGAGGAACTGGCTGGTGGAATACACGCCCATCGCCGTGCCTTTGCCGCCGGCCGGTGAAACCTTACTGATCAGCGAAGGCAGTGAAGCCTCCAGCAGGTTGAACGCGGTGAAGAACACCACCGTGCCGATCACCAGCGCCCGCAGGCTGTCGCCGAACTGCCAGAAGAATAGCTCAGTGAGCATCAATGTCGCGACGGCGCCCAGCAGAACTCGTTTCATTTTGCGTTTCTTCTCGCCATAGATGATGAACGGGATCATGGCGAAGAACGAAATCAGCAGCGCGGTCAGGTACACCCACCAGTGCTGCTCCTTGGGCAGCCCGGCTTTTTGCACCAGAGCCAGGGGCAAGGCGACGAAGCTGCACATCAGCATTGCGTGTAATACGAAGATACCCAAATCCAGGCGCAACAAGTCCGGGTGCTTGAGTGTCGGCAGCAATGCCTGCTTGGCGACGCCCGACTCACGGTGCTGCAACGGCCCCGTGGAATGCGGAACCATGAAGGCGACAATCACGATGCCGAACAGCGCCATGCCACCGGTGGCCAGGAACAGACCGTGCAAGCCGAACGCGCGGGTCAGCAGCGGGCCGACTACCATCGCCACGGCGAACGAAAGACCGATGGTCATGCCGATCATGGCCATGGCCTTGGTACGGTGTTGTTCGCGGGTCAGGTCGGAGAGCAGTGCCATGACGGCGGCGGAAATCGCGCCGGCGCCTTGCAGGACGCGTCCGGCGATCACGCCCCAGATAGAGTCGGCATTGGCCGCAAGCACACTGCCCAGGGCGAAGACGATCAGGCCGAGGTAGATCACCGGCCGGCGGCCGATGCGGTCGGAAATGACGCCGAACGGAATCTGAAACAGCGCCTGGGTCAGGCCATAGGCGCCAATCGCCAGGCCGATCAGGGCCGGGGTCGCTCCTGCGAGATCCATTCCATAGGTCGCCAGCACCGGCAACACCATAAACATGCCAAGCATACGGAATGCGAACACCAGGGCCAGACCGCTTGCTGCGCGGGTCTCGCTGCCACTCATGCGTTCGCTGTGGGGATCGTGCATGGATAAACCTCGTGTGAACCGGCGGCGATTCTACCAGTCCCATCGATTGAGAGGGTATATGCGGCGCTTTGCCGCGCAGCTTTCATGTAAGGCTGCACCCGGCACTTTGACAGTGTATATTCATCCAGTCTTTAGCCGTATACTCCTGCATTATTTACGCCCGCCGTGCGAGGCCATCTTGGACAAGATCCTGATTCGTGGGGCTCGAACCCACAACCTGAAGAACATCGACCTGACCCTGCCACGGGACAAACTGATCGTCATCACCGGCTTGTCCGGGTCCGGCAAGTCGTCCCTGGCGTTTGACACGCTGTACGCCGAAGGCCAGCGCCGCTATGTGGAATCCCTGTCGGCCTATGCCCGCCAGTTCCTGTCGATGATGGAAAAGCCCGACGTCGACACCATTGAAGGCCTGTCGCCTGCGATTTCCATCGAACAGAAATCCACCTCCCACAACCCGCGTTCCACCGTGGGCACCATCACCGAGATCTACGACTACCTGCGCCTGCTGTATGCCCGCGTGGGTATTCCCCGCTGCCCGGACCACGACATTCCCCTGGAAGCCCAGACCGTCAGCCAGATGGTCGACCTGGTGCTGGCCCAGCCGGAGGGCGCCAAGCTGATGCTGCTGGCACCGGTGATTCGCGAGCGCAAGGGTGAACACCTTTCGGTCTTTGAAGAACTGCGTGCCCAGGGTTTCGTGCGTGCCCGCATCAACGGCAAGCTCTACGAGCTGGACGAAGCGCCGAAGCTGGATAAACAGAAAAAGCACTCGATTGATGTGGTCGTCGACCGCTTCAAGGTGCGTGCCGACTTGCAGCAGCGCCTGGCGGAGTCTTTCGAGACCGCGCTGAAGCTGGCAGACGGCATTGCCCTGGTGGCGCCGATGGACGATGAACCCGGGGAAGAAATCATCTTCTCCGCGCGCTTCGCCTGCCCGATCTGCGGCCATGCCATCAGCGAGCTGGAACCGAAGCTGTTTTCCTTCAACAACCCGGCCGGCGCTTGCCCGACCTGTGATGGCCTGGGGGTTAAGCAATTCTTCGACATCAAGCGCCTGGTCAACGGTGACCTCACACTGGCGGAGGGTGCGATACGTGGCTGG
Organism: Pseudomonas sp. W2I6; assembly: GCF_030815935.1. Taxonomy (NCBI): domain Bacteria; kingdom Pseudomonadati; phylum Pseudomonadota; class Gammaproteobacteria; order Pseudomonadales; family Pseudomonadaceae; genus Pseudomonas; species Pseudomonas sp. W2I6. The sequence goes on from NZ_JAUSXJ010000001.1 coordinate 5,604,101, forward strand.
GACAGGCGTAACGTCTATTACTTCCAGATGCTGGGTTCGTTGGCTTCGCACTACAAGTTCAGCCTGGAAGTGCCGTTCAACGAACTGCCGGCCGAACAGCAGAAATTCATCCTGCATGGCAGCGGTTCACAGAACGTCGACTTCAAGTATTTGAACGACCGTGGCGATATCGTCAAACGCTCGCACCCGTTCGAAGGCATCGTGCCGAACCTGGAGCGGCGCTACCGCGAGACAGAGTCCGCCAGCGTGCGCGAGGAGCTGGCCAAGTTCCTCAGCACCCAGCCTTGCCCGGATTGCCGTGGCACACGCCTGCGCCGTGAGGCGCGGCATGTGTGGGTTGGCGAGAAGACCCTGCCGGCAGTGACCAACCTGCCGATTGGCGATGCCTGCGAATACTTCGGCACGCTGAAACTGACGGGCCGCCGCGGGGAAATTGCCGACAAGATCCTCAAGGAGATTCGTGAACGGCTGCAGTTCCTGGTCAACGTGGGCCTGGACTACCTGTCGCTGGACCGCAGTGCCGACACGCTTTCCGGCGGTGAAGCCCAGCGGATTCGCTTGGCCAGCCAGATCGGTGCCGGCCTGGTGGGCGTGTTGTACATCCTCGATGAACCGTCGATTGGTTTGCATCAACGGGACAACGACCGTTTGCTGGGCACGCTGAAGCACCTGCGGGACATCGGCAATACGGTGATCGTGGTCGAGCACGATGAAGACGCGATTCGCCTGGCCGATTATGTGGTCGATATCGGGCCGGGAGCGGGTGTTCACGGTGGGCATATTGTCGCCGAGGGCACGCCGGCTGAAGTGATGGCGCATCCTGACTCGCTGACCGGTAAGTACCTGTCGGGTCGCGTGAAGATCGCCGTGCCGGCCAAACGCACCCCGCGCAACAAGAAGATGGCACTGCACCTCAAGGGCGCGCGTGGCAACAACCTGCGCAATGTAGACCTGGAGATCCCGCTGGGCCTGCTGACCTGTGTGACCGGTGTATCCGGTTCGGGCAAATCAACGCTGATCAACAACACGCTGTTCCCGTTGAGTGCCACTGCACTGAACGGCGCGACCACCCTGGAAGCCGCCGCTCACGACAGCATCAAGGGCCTGGAACACCTGGACAAGGTGGTCGATATCGACCAAAGCCCGATTGGCCGCACACCGCGCTCCAACCCGGCGACCTACACCGGGCTGTTCACGCCGATTCGCGAGCTGTTCGCCGGCGTGCCGGAATCGCGCTCCCGTGGCTACGGGCCTGGCCGGTTCTCGTTCAACGTCAAGGGCGGCCGCTGCGAAGCGTGCCAGGGCGATGGCTTGATCAAGGTGGAGATGCACTTCCTGCCGGACATCTACGTGCCGTGCGACGTGTGCAAGAGCAAGCGCTACAACCGCGAAACCCTGGAGATCAAGTACAAGGGCAAGAGCATCCACGAAACCCTCGAGATGACGATCGAGGAAGCGCGGGTGTTCTTCGACGCGGTACCGGCCCTGGCGCGCAAGCTGCAGACACTGATGGATGTTGGCCTGTCGTACATCAAGCTGGGTCAGTCGGCGACGACGCTGTCGGGTGGCGAGGCCCAGCGGGTCAAGCTGTCTCGCGAGCTGTCCAAGCGTGATACCGGCAAGACGCTGTACATCCTCGACGAGCCGACCACAGGCCTGCACTTCGCGGATATCCAGCAATTGCTGGATGTGCTGCATCGCCTGCGTGACCACGGCAACACGGTGGTAGTGATCGAGCACAATCTGGATGTGATCAAGACCGCCGACTGGCTGGTGGACCTGGGGCCGGAAGGCGGTTCCAAAGGTGGGCAGATCATTGCGGTCGGCACACCGGAGCAAGTCTCGGAGATGAAGCAGTCTCACACCGGCTTCTACCTCAAGCCTCTGCTGGCTCGCGACAAGGACTGATTGTTCAGCCCCACGAAAAAGCCCCTGTCACCGTGTAAGTGACAGGGGCTTTTTAGTAGCTGGAGGAATCAGAACTGCGATTGCAGGTAATTCTCCAGGCCAATCAGCTTGATCAGGCCCAACTGCTTTTCCAGCCAGTAGGTGTGATCCTCTTCGGTGTCATTCAACTGCACCCGCAGGATTTCCCGCGTGACGTAGTCGTTGTGCTGCTCGCAGAGCTCAATGCCCTTGCAGAGCGCGGCACGGACCTTGTACTCAAGGCGCAAGTCGCTGGCGAGCATCTCAGGCACCGTGGTGCCGGTATCCAGGTCGTCGGGACGCATACGGGGCGTGCCTTCGAGCATCAGGATACGGCGCATCAGTGCGTCGGCGTGCTGTGCCTCTTCTTCCATTTCATGGTTGATACGCTCGTAGAGCTCGGTAAAGCCCCAGTCTTCGTACATCCGCGAGTGAATGAAATATTGGTCACGAGCTGCCAGTTCGCCCGTCAGCAACGTGTTGAGGTAATCGATTACGTCGGGGTGACCTTGCATCGCCCTACATCTCCCTGCTTGAAAGTCTGTAGTTTGAACCATGATGACCCGGAGGTCACGGGACCAACGGCAGAAAAGTGAAGATTTCCGGTGAAAAGTAGCTTAAATAACGCAAAAACCGCCCAAATGAGGGCGGTTCTGCTTATCGTTTAGAGTCAGTTAAGCGATACACCCAGTGCAGATGCGATCCCTTCTCCATAAGCCGGGTCGGCCTTGAAGAAGTACTGCAACTGGCGCTGCACCACGTCGCTGGAAACACCCGCCATTGCGCCGGCGATATTGTTGATCAGCAGGGCTTTCTGCTCATCGTTCATCAGGCGGAACAGCGCACCGGCATGGCTGTAGTAGTCGGTATCTTCGCGGTGATCGTAACGATCAGCCGCACCGCTCAGGGCCAAGGCTGGCTCGGCATACTGAGGAGCCTGCTTCGGCGCATCGGCGTAGCTGTTTGGCTCGTAATTGGGGGCCGCACCACCATTGGAGCCGAATGCCATCGAACCATCACGCTGGTAGCTGTTGACTGGGCTGCGTGGCGCATTCACCGGCAGTTGCTGGTGATTGGTACCTACGCGGTAGCGATGGGCATCGGCGTAAGCGAACACGCGCCCTTGCAGCATGCGGTCTGGCGACAGGCCAACACCCGGGACCATGTTGCTTGGACCGAAAGCCGCCTGTTCAACTTCAGCGAAGTAGTTCAGCGGGTTGCGGTTCAGTTCCAGCTCACCCACTTCGATCAGCGGGAACTCTTTCTGCGACCAGGTCTTGGTCACGTCGAACGGGTTTTCGTAGTGAGCGTTGGCCTGGGCCTCAGTCATGATCTGAATGCACACGCGCCATTTCGGGAAGTCACCACGCTCAATAGCACCGAACAGATCGCGCTGAGCGTAATCAGGGTCGGTACCCGCCAGGCGTGCAGCGTCAGCCGGCGCCAGGTTCTTGATACCTTGCTTGGTCTTGTAGTGCCACTTCACCCAGTGACGCTCGCCTTTGGCGTTAATCAAGCTGTAGGTGTGACTGCCGAAGCCGTGCATGTGACGGTAGCCATCCGGGATGCCACGGTCCGAAAACAGGATGGTGACCTGGTGCAGCGCCTCAGGGGAGTGCGACCAGAAGTCCCACATCATCTGTGCACTTTTCAGGTTGCTTTGCGGCAGGCGCTTTTGGGTGTGGATAAAGTCGGGAAACTTCAGCGGGTCGCGGATGAAGAACACCGGGGTGTTGTTACCAACGATGTCCCAGTTGCCTTCTTCGGTGTAGAACTTCAACGCGAAACCACGCGGGTCGCGCTCAGTATCAGCCGAACCACGCTCGCCACCCACCGTGGAGAAGCGCAGGAAAGTCGGAGTTTGCTTGCCCACAGAATCGAAGAGCTTGGCGCTGGTGTACTGCGTGATGTCTTGAGTGACGGTGAAGGTACCGTAAGCGCCCGAGCCTTTGGCGTGTACACGACGCTCAGGAATGTTTTCACGGTTGAAGTGAGCGAGCTTCTCGATCAGGTGAAAGTCGTCGAGCAGCAGCGGGCCGCGTGGGCCGGCGGAACGGGAATTCTGGTTATCCGCGACAGGTGCGCCGCTGGCGGTAGTAAGGGTTTTATTCTGGCTCATGCTCAATCTTCCTCAGGTCAGTCTCGGAACTGCCGGCTAATCGGCTTGGAGCGATTATTGATCAGGAAGATGACACCATCAAATTTATTAAATCATACCCACCGATAGAAATTAACTAACGATCCATCCGAACGGATATCAGAAGTAGCTGCACGGGCTGAACGTGTATTCGCTCGAGGTAATTCCAGTTTTCAACGCGCACAAAAAACCGGGCACTAGGCCCGGTTCTTCGTTACAGACTGACGTCTTACTCAGCGGATACAGCTTCACCGCCAACTGGACGATCGATCAGCTCAACGTACGCCATAGGCGCGTTGTCACCAGCGCGGAAACCGCACTTGAGGATGCGCAGGTAGCCACCCTCACGGGTAGCGTAACGCTTGCCCAGGTCGTTGAAGAGCTTACCAACGATAGCTTTCGAACGAGTACGGTCGAAAGCCAGACGGCGGTTAGCCAGGCTGTCTGTCTTGGCCAAAGTAATCAGCGGCTCAGCAACGCGACGCAGTTCTTTAGCTTTCGGCAGTGTAGTTTTGATCAGCTCGTGCTCGAACAGCGACACCGCCATGTTCTGGAACATAGCCTTACGGTGCGAGCTGGTACGGCTCAGGTGACGACCACTTTTACGATGACGCATGGTTCATTCCTTACCAAACTCACGTTCGGTGATTACGACGATCAGGCAGTCGCCTTGTCGTCCTTCTTAAGACTTGCAGGCGGCCAGTTGTCGAGGCGCATGCCGAGGGACAGACCGCGGGAGGCCAGAACGTCCTTGATTTCAGTCAAGGATTTCTTGCCCAGGTTCGGAGTCTTCAACAGTTCTACTTCGGTGCGCTGAATCAGATCACCGATGTAGTAAATGTTTTCCGCCTTAAGGCAGTTAGCCGAACGTACAGTCAGTTCCAGATCGTCAACCGGGCGAAGCAGGATCGGATCGATCTCGTCTTCCTGCTCGATTACCACTGGTTCGCTGTCACCCTTGAGGTCGACGAACGCAGCCAACTGCTGTTGCAGAATGGTTGCAGCGCGGCGGATAGCCTCTTCAGGATCCAGAGTACCGTTGGTTTCCAGATCAATAACCAGCTTGTCCAGGTTAGTACGCTGTTCGACACGGGCGTTTTCCACCACGTATGCGATACGGCGAACCGGGCTGAACGAAGAGTCGAGCTGCAAGCGACCAATGCTGCGGCTTTCGTCTTCATCGCTCTGACGCGAGTCGGCCGGTTCATAACCACGACCACGAGCTACGGTGAGCTTCATGTTCAGGGCGCCGTTAGACGCCAGGTTAGCGATTACGTGATCGGGATTAACGATCTCGACATCATGATCCAGCTGAATATCGGCAGCGGTAACCACCCCCGAACCCTTCTTCGACAAGGTCAGCGTAACTTCGTCACGGCCGTGCAGCTTGATAGCCAGACCTTTAAGGTTCAACAGGATTTCAATTACGTCTTCCTGTACACCTTCGATGGCGCTGTACTCGTGGAGCACACCGTCAATCTCGGCCTCGACTACTGCACAGCCGGGCATTGAGGACAACAGGATGCGGCGCAGCGCGTTGCCCAGGGTGTGGCCAAAACCACGCTCGAGAGGCTCGAGAGTGATCTTGGCGCGGGTTGGACTGACAACCTGCACATCAATGTGACGGGGTGTCAGGAACTCATTTACCGAAATCTGCATGGATGCACCTATTTTCTAGCCCTTACTTGGAGTAGAGCTCGACAATCAGGCTTTCGTTGATGTCGGCGGACAGATCACTGCGAGCAGGAACGTTCTTGAAAACGCCCGACTTCTTCTCAGTGTCTACTTCTACCCATTCTACGCGGCCACGTTGGGCACACAGATCGAGAGCTTGGACAATGCGAAGTTGATTTTTTGCTTTCTCGCGAATCGCGACCACGTCACCAGCACGAACCTGGTACGACGGGACGTTAACGGTTTGGCCGTTTACGCTGACGGATTTGTGCGATACCAGCTGACGGGATTCGGCACGAGTCGAACCAAAGCCCATACGGTATACAACGTTGTCCAGACGGCATTCGAGCAGTTGCAGCAGGTTTTCACCGGTTGCACCTTTCTTGCCAGCAGCTTCTTTGTAGTAGCCGCTGAACTGACGCTCGAGAACGCCGTAGATACGACGGACCTTCTGCTTTTCACGCAGTTGGGTGCCGTAGTCGGACTGGCGACCGCGGCGTTGGCCGTGGATACCAGGTGCTGCTTCAATGTTGCACTTCGATTCGATCGCGCGCACGCCGCTCTTCAGAAAGAGATCGGTGCCTTCACGACGAGCGAGTTTGCATTTTGGACCAATGTAACGAGCCATTCTTTACAATCTCCTGGATTACACGCGGCGCTTCTTCGGCGGACGGCACCCGTTGTGCGGGATTGGCGTCACGTCGGTGATGCTGGCGATCTTATAGCCACAGCCGTTCAATGCACGGACAGCAGACTCACGACCTGGACCTGGACCTTTGACGTTGACGTCGAGGTTTTTCAGGCCATATTCCAGCGCAGCTTGACCAGCACGTTCAGCAGCTACTTGAGCAGCAAACGGGGTGGACTTGCGGGAACCGCGGAAACCCGAACCACCGGAGGTAGCCCAAGAAAGCGCGTTACCTTGACGGTCGGTGATGGTCACGATTGTGTTGTTAAAAGATGCATGGATGTGGGCGATGCCATCAACCACTGTCTTTTTAACTTTTTTACGAGGACGAGCAGCAGGTTTTGCCATGATTAATTTCCTGTCGATTCGCGTGGGCGATTACTTGCGGATCGGCTTACGCGGACCTTTACGGGTACGCGCGTTAGTCTTGGTACGCTGACCGCGTACTGGAAGACCACGACGATGACGCAGACCACGGTAGCAACCGAGGTCCATCAAACGCTTGATTTTCATGTTGATTTCGCGACGCAGGTCACCTTCAGTGGTGAACTTCGCCACTTCGCCACGCAACAGCTCAATCTGCTCGTCGCTCAGATCCTTGATCTTTGCGGCTGGGTTTACCCCAGTATCTGCGCAAATTTTCTGCGCAGTAGTGCGACCAACACCATAGATGTAGGTCAGCGAGATAACAGTGTGCTTGTTATCTGGAATGTTAACGCCTGCAATACGGGCCATTCAGTGGGACTCCAATTGACAGCTACCTACGCCCCGGAAGCCAAGAAATAGGGCGCGAGATAATATCGCTGTAATAACAAATAATCAACCCGGCAGCGCACTAGCTGCCGGGCTTCAAGCGGATCACACTCAGCCTTGGCGCTGTTTGTGACGCGGTTCCGCGCTGCAAATTACTCGAACAACACCTTCGCGGCGAATAATCTTGCAGTTACGGCACAGCTTTTTCACCGATGCACGAACTTTCATCACCAACTCCTCGAACCTTATGGGTACTCAGCGCAACATGCCGCTGCCGTAACCCTTCAGGTTGGCTTTCTTCATCAGGGATTCGTACTGGTGCGAAACGAGGTGCGATTGTACTTGGGACATGAAGTCCATCACAACCACGACGACGATCAGCAACGAGGTCCCGCCAAGGTAGAACGGAACGTTTGCTGCAACCACCAGGAACTGGGGCAACAGGCAGACGGCCGTCATATATAGAGCACCGAACATGGTCAAGCGAGTCAGAACGCCATCAATGTAGCGCGCAGACTGCTCACCTGGACGAATACCCGGAATAAAGGCACCGGACTTCTTCAGGTTTTCCGCTACGTCTTTCGGATTGAACATCAACGCCGTATAGAAGAAGCAGAAGAAAATAATCCCTGCACTAAACAGCAGAATATTCAACGGCTGACCAGGAGCGATCGACTGCGAGATGTCCTGCAACCAGCCCATACCTTCAGACTGACCGAACCAGGCACCCAACGAAGCCGGAAACAGCAAAATGCTGCTCGCGAAAATGGCAGGAATAACCCCGGCCATGTTCACTTTCAGCGGCAGGTGGCTGGTCTGCGCGGCAAAGACCTTGCGGCCCTGCTGACGCTTGGCGTAGTGAACAGCAATACGACGCTGGCCACGCTCAATGAACACCACAAAACCGATAATCGCTACTGCCAACAAACCGATGGCAACCAGGGCGAAGATATTGATATCACCCTGACGTGCAGACTCGAAAGACTGCCCAATCGCTCTCGGAAGACCGGCAACGATACCTGCGAAAATCAACATCGAGATACCGTTACCAACACCACGCTCAGTAATCTGCTCACCCAGCCACATCATGAACATCGCACCAGCCACAAATGTGGATACCGCGACGAAATGGAAGCCAAAGTCACCAGTGAACGCAACACCCTGCCCGGCCAGGCCAACGGACATGCCGATAGCCTGGACCAGGGCGAGGATGACAGTGCCGTAGCGGGTGTACTGGCTTATCTTGCGACGGCCAGCTTCACCTTCCTTCTTCAACTGCTCCAACTGCGGACTGACGGCGGTCATCAGTTGCATGATGATCGATGCCGAGATGTACGGCATGATCCCCAGTGCAAAGATGCTCATCCGTTCCAGCGCGCCGCCGGAAAACATGTTGAACAAGCTAAGAATGGTCCCCTCATTCTGTCGAAACAGGTCTGCGAGTCGGTCCGGGTTGATACCTGGAACCGGGATGTGTGCGCCTATTCGGTAGACGATAATCGCCAGGAACAGAAAACGCAGACGAGCCCAAAGTTCAGACATACCGCCTTTGCCGAGCGCTGAGAGAGCACCTTGCTTAGCCATTTATTCCTCGAACTTGCCGCCAGCTGCTTCGATAGCCGAACGCGCACCTTTGGTGGCGCCGATTCCCTTGCCGATAGTGACAGCGCGAGTCACTTCACCGGACAGCATGATTTTCACACGCTGTACGTTGACGTTGATCACGTTGGCATCTTTCAGGGTCTGCACGGTAACGATGTCGCCTTCCACTTTGGCCAGCTCGGACAGACGCACTTCTGCGCGGTCCATGGCTTTCAGGGAAACGAAACCGAACTTCGGCAGGCGACGATGCAGCGGCTGTTGACCGCCTTCAAAGCCTGGAGCGATGGTGCCACCGGAGCGGGAGGACTGACCTTTGTGGCCACGGCCACCGGTCTTGCCCAAACCACTACCGATACCACGGCCCGGACGATGCTTTTCGCGACGGGAACCCGGCGCTGGACTCAGATCATTGAGTTTCATCGAATTAACCCTCGACACGCAGCATGTAGTAAGCCTTGTTGATCATCCCGCGATTCTCGGGAGTATCAAGTACTTCTACAGTGTGACCGATGCGACGCAGACCCAAACCCTTAACGCACAATTTGTGGTTAGGGATGCGGCCGGTCATGCTTTTGATCAGCGTTACTTTAACGGTAGCCATGATCAGAAGATCTCCTTGACGCTTTTGCCACGCTTGGCGGCAATGGATTCAGGAGACTGCATTGCTTTCAAACCCTTGAAAGTGGCGTGAACCACGTTTACCGGGTTAGTCGAGCCGTAGCACTTGGCCAGAACGTTCTGAACGCCAGCAACTTCGAGGACAGCACGCATAGCGCCGCCAGCGATGATACCGGTACCTTCAGAGGCAGGCTGCATGTACACCTTCGAAGCGCCGTGAGCGGACTTCATTGCGTACTGCAGAGTGGTGCCGTTCAGATCAACTTGGATCATGTTGCGACGAGCAGCTTCCATTGCCTTCTGGATCGCAGCAGGCACTTCACGTGACTTGCCACGGCCGAAGCCAACGCGCCCTTTACCATCACCTACCACGGTCAACGCGGTGAAAGTGAAGATACGGCCGCCTTTAACGGTTTTGGCTACGCGGTTAACTTGAACCAGCTTCTCAATGTAGCCTTCGTCGCGCTTTTGGTCGTTATTTGACATAACTTAGAACTCCAGCCCAGCTTCACGAGCAGCATCAGCCAGCGCTTTCACGCGGCCGTGGTACTTGAAGCCAGAGCGGTCGAAAGCCACTTGCGAGACGCCGGCGGCCTTAGCACGCGTAGCGACCAGCTGGCCAACCTTAGTGGCCGCGTCGATGTTGCCAGTGGCACCATCACGCAGTTCTTTATCCAAAGTCGAGGCGCTTGCCAGGACTTTGTTGCCGTCGGCCGAGATGACCTGGGCGTAGATGTGCTGCGACGAGCGGAACACGCAGAGACGCACGACTTCGAGTTCGTGCATTTTCAGGCGTGCTTTGCGAGCGCGACGCAGTCGAGTAACTTTTTTGTCGGTCATTTGCTATGCCCTACTTCTTCTTGGCTTCTTTACGACGGACGACTTCGTCCGCGTAGCGCACACCTTTGCCTTTGTACGGCTCTGGTGGACGGAAGTCGCGGATCTCAGCGGCCACCTGACCTACCAGCTGCTTATCAATACCCTTGATCAGGATATCGGTTTGGCTAGGGGTCTCAGCGGTGATGCCTTCCGGCAGTTCGTAATCCACTGGGTGCGAGAAGCCAAGGGCCAGGTTCAGAACCGTGCCTTTTGCTTGCGCTTTGTAACCAACACCGACCAGCTGGAGCTTGCGCTCGAAGCCTTGGCTTACGCCTTGGACCATGTTGTTTACCAACGCACGAGTGGTACCGGCCATTGCGCGAGTTTGTTGATCGCCATTGCGAGCAGCGAAACGCAGCTCACCAGCTTCTTCAACGATCTCAACGGACGAATGGATGTTCAGTTCCAGAGTGCCCTTGGCACCCTTCACCGAAAGCTGTTGGCCTGCGAATTTTACTTCGACACCGGCTGGCAGCTTAACGGGGTTCTTAGCGACGCGTGACATGCTTATCCCCCCTTAGAACACAGTGCAAAGAACTTCGCCGCCGACACCGGCAGCGCGCGCAGCACGATCCGTCATCACACCTTTGTTGGTGGAGACGATAGACACACCGAGACCGCCACGAACTTTTGGCAGATCATCAACGGACTTGTACTGACGCAGGCCTGGACGGCTAACGCGCTTCACTTCTTCGATGACCGGACGGCCTTCGAAGTACTTCAGCTCGATGGACAGCAGTGGTTTGATTTCGCTGCTGATCTGATAACCCGCAATGTAGCCTTCGTCTTTCAGGACTTTGGCAACAGCAACCTTCAACGTGGAAGATGGCATGCTTACGACGGACTTTTCAGCCATCTGGGCATTACGGATACGAGTTAGCATGTCCGCTAACGGGTCCTGCATACTCATGGCTAGACGCTCCTAATACAAAAAAATTAGCCTTGCGGCCATTACGTGTCGCCGAGAATCTCCGAGCACAAAACACACGGGCTCAGGCGAGCCGCGTATTTTAGACACACTCCGGAAATGAAACAAGCCCCAAAAGGGGCTTGTTCCAGATTCTAGGCCACCGGCGGTCAGTATCTTGCGATCCTGGCCACCGAGACTTCGAACGTACTTACCAGCTGGCTTTAACCAGACCTGGTACGTCACCACGCATTGCCGCTTCACGCAGTTTGTTACGGCCGAGGCCGAACTTGCGGTAAACGCCGTGTGGACGACCGGTCAGGCGGCAGCGGTTACGCATGCGCGAAGCGCTTGCGTCACGTGGCTGCTTCTGCAGAGCAACTGTAGCTTCCCAACGCGCTTCTGGACTTGCGTTCAGATCAACGATGATTGCTTTCAGTGCTGCACGCTTCTTGGCGTACTTGGCAACCGTGAGCTGACGCTTCAGCTCGCGGTTTTTCATGCTCATCTTGGCCATGGTCCTACTCCAATCAGTTGCGGAACGGGAATTTGAACGCACGCAGCAGAGCGCGGCCTTCATCATCGTTCTTGGCAGTGGTGGTCAGGGTGATGTCCAGACCGCGGAGAGCATCGATCTTGTCGTAGTCGATTTCCGGGAAGATGATCTGCTCTTTAACGCCCATGCTGTAGTTACCACGACCATCGAAGGACTTGGCATTCAGGCCGCGGAAGTCGCGGACCCGAGGCAGGGAGATCGACAGCAGACGATCCAGGAATTCGTACATACGCTCACGGCGCAGAGTCACTTTGACGCCGATCGGCCATCCTTCACGGACTTTAAAGCCAGCGATGGATTTGCGAGCGTAGGTCACAACGACTTTTTGGCCGGTGATCTTTTCCAGGTCAGCAACAGCGTGCTCGATGACTTTTTTGTCGCCGATCGCTTCGCCCAGACCCATGTTCAGGGTGATTTTGGTAACGCGCGGAACTTCCATCACGTTCGAAAGCTTAAGTTCTTCCTTAAGTTTCGGTGCGATTTCCTTCCGGTAAATCTCTTTTAGTCGTGCCATGGTCTTCTACCTAGCAGTGTTCAAGCATCAACCGCTTTTTGGGTCGACTTGAAGACACGAATTTTCTTACCGTCTTCTACTTTGAAACCAACGCGGTCAGCCTTGTTGGTTTCGCCGTTGAAGATGGCGACGTTAGAAGCGTGCAGTGGCGCTTCTTTCTCGACGATACCGCCTTGTACGCCCGACATCGGGTTAGGCTTGGTATGACGCTTGACCAGGTTCAGACCACCAACGACCAGACGGTCATCAGCAAGAACCTTCAGCACCTTACCGCGCTTACCTTTGTCTTTGCCGGCGATCACGATGATCTCGTCGTCACGACGAATCTTTTGCATGTCGGATCTCCTTACAGCACTTCTGGGGCGAGCGAGACGATCTTCATGAACTTCTCAGTACGAAGTTCACGGGTCACTGGCCCAAAGATACGGGTGCCGATCGGCTCTTGCTTGTTGTTCAGAAGAACAGCAGCGTTGCCATCAAAGCGGATAATGGAGCCATCTGCACGGCGTACGCCGTGACGAGTGCGGACTACAACAGCAGTCATCACTTGGCCTTTTTTCACTTTACCGCGAGGAATTGCTTCCTTCACGGTAACTTTGATGATGTCACCGATACCAGCGTAACGACGATGGGAGCCACCCAGCACCTTGATGCACATAACGCGGCGTGCGCCGCTGTTATCGGCCACATCGAGCATGGATTGAGTCTGAATCATATAATTTCTCCGACCCCTAGTCCTTAGACTTCCACAGCGCGTTCGAGAACATCAACCAGGGCCCAAGACTTGGTCTTGGCCAACGGACGAGTTTCACGAATAGTGACTTTGTCGCCGATGTGGCACTGGTTGGTTTCGTCGTGCGCGTGCAGCTTAGTCGAACGCTTAACGTATTTACCGTAGATCGGGTGCTTAACGCGACGCTCGATCAAAACGGTGATGGTTTTGTCCATCTTGTCGCTGACAACACGGCCAGTCAGCGTACGGACAGTCTTTTCGGCTTCAGCCATGATCACTTACCTGCCTGCTGGTTGAGCACAGTCTTCACGCGAGCAATGTCACGCTTAACTTGCGAGAGCAGATGAGACTGCCCCAACTGGCCAGTTGCTTTCTGCATACGCAGATTGAACTGGTCGCGCAGCAGGCCGAGCAGTTGCTCGTTCAGCTGCTGTGCGGATTTTTCACGAAGTTCATTCGCTTTCATCACATCACCGTCCGTTTAACAAAGGAGGTGGCGAGCGGCAGCTTTGCAGCAGCCAGGGCGAAAGCCTCACGCGCCAGCTCTTCAGTAACACCCTCGATTTCATACAGGACTTTGCCTGGCTGAATCTGGGCAACCCAATATTCCACGTTACCCTTACCTTTACCCATCCGAACTTCGAGGGGCTTTTTGGAGATAGGCTTGTCCGGGAATACACGGATCCAGATCTTGCCGCCACGTTTAACGTGACGGGTCAGTGCACGACGCGCTGACTCGATCTGACGAGCGGTGAGACGACCACGAGCTACAGACTTCAGCGCATATTCGCCGAAGCTGACTTTGCTACCGCGCTGAGCCAGACCACGGTTGTGGCCTGTCATCTGCTTGCGGAACTTCGTACGCTTTGGTTGCAACATTTGGCGTACCCCTTACTTAGCAGCTTTTTTACGAGGCGCTGGTGCTTGTGGTTTCAGTTCTTCTTGGCGACCACCAATTACTTCGCCTTTGAAGATCCAAACCTTTACACCGATCACACCGTAGGTGGTGTGAGCTTCGTAGTTGGCATAGTCGATGTCGGCACGCAGGGTGTGCAGTGGCACACGACCTTCGCGATACCATTCAGTACGTGCGATTTCAGCACCGCCGAGACGACCGCTCACTTGGATTTTGATGCCTTTGGCACCAATGCGCATGGCGTTCTGTACTGCGCGCTTCATAGCGCGACGGAACATTACGCGACGCTCCAGCTGCTGAGCTACGCTCTGCGCAACCAGCATACCGTCGAGCTCCGGCTTGCGGATCTCTTCGATATTGATGTGCACAGGCACACCCATTTGCTTGGTCAGGTCCTGACGCAGTTTCTCAACATCTTCACCTTTCTTCCCGATAACGATACCTGGACGAGCGGTGTGGATGGTGATACGTGCAGTTTGAGCAGGACGATGGATATCGATACGGCTCACGGACGCGCTTTTTAGTTTGTCTTGGAGATACTCACGCACCTTCAGATCAGCGAACAAGTAGTCCGCATAAGTCCGACCGTCTGCGTACCAGACGGAGGTGTGCTCCTTGACGATTCCCAGGCGAATGCCAATGGGATGTACTTTCTGACCCATCTCTTCGACTCCGTTACTTGTCAGCAACCTTGACAGTGATATGGCAAGACCGCTTGACGATGCGATCAGCTCGGCCTTTGGCACGAGGCATGATGCGCTTCAGCGAACGCCCTTCGTTGACGAAAACGGTGCTGACCTTCAGGTCATCAACGTCTGCGCCTTCGTTGTGCTCGGCGTTGGCTACGGCCGACTCCAGCACTTTCTTGATGATCTCGGCGGCTTTCTTACTGCTGAAAGCCAACAGGTTGAGCGCTTCGCCCACCTTCTTCCCGCGGATCTGGTCGGCGACCAAGCGGGCTTTCTGGGCGGAGATTCGAGCGCCCGACAACTTAGCGGCTACTTCCATCGTTCCTTACCCCTTAACGCTTGGCTTTCTTGTCTGCCACGTGCCCACGATATGTGCGGGTACCGGCAAACTCGCCTAGTTTGTGGCCGACCATGTCTTCGTTCACGAGAACTGGAACATGTTGACGACCGTTATGCACTGCAATGGTCAGACCGACCATTTGTGGCAGGATCATCGAACGACGCGACCAGGTTTTCACCGGTTTGCGATCGTTCTTTTCCGCCGCCACTTCGATCTTCTTCAGTAGGTGAAGATCAATAAAAGGACCTTTTTTCAGAGAACGTGGCACTGTCGTATCCCTCTATTTACTTGCGACGACGGACGATCATTTTGTCGGTACGCTTATTACCACGAGTCTTCGCGCCCTTAGTCGGGAAGCCCCATGGCGATACCGGATGACGACCACCAGAGGTACGACCTTCACCACCACCGTGTGGGTGGTCAACCGGGTTCATGGCAACACCACGAACGGTTGGGCGAACGCCACGCCAGCGTTTGGCACCAGCTTTACCCAGCGAACGCAGGCTGTGCTCGGAGTTCGAGACTTCGCCCAGGGTCGCACGGCATTCAGCCAATACTTTACGCATTTCACCAGAGCGCAGACGCAGGGTCACGTAGACACCTTCACGAGCGATCAGCTGAGCCGAAGCACCAGCGGAACGAGCGATTTGCGCGCCTTTACCCGGCTTCAATTCGATGCCGTGTACGGTGCTACCAACTGGAATGTTGCGCAGTTGCAGAGCGTTGCCCGGCTTGATCGGTGCCAAAGCACCTGCGATCAGCTGGTCACCAGCACTCACGCCTTTAGGGGCGATGATGTAGCGACGCTCGCCATCTGCGTACAGCAGCAGAGCGATGTGAGCAGTACGGTTTGGATCGTATTCGATACGCTCGACAGTGGCAGCGATGCCATCTTTGTCGTTGCGACGGAAGTCGACCAGACGATAATGCTGCTTATGGCCACCACCGATGTGACGAGTGGTAATACGACCATTGTTGTTACGACCACCAGTCTTCGATTTCTTCTCGAGCAGCGGTGCGTGAGGAGCGCCTTTATGCAGCTCCTGGTTGACCACCTTGACCACAAAACGGCGGCCAGGGGAAGTCGGTTTGCATTTAACGATTGCCATGATGCACCCCTTCCTTACTCAGCACTGCTGCTGAAATCGAGATCTTGGCCTGGCTGAAGGGAGATAACTGCCTTCTTCCAGTCATTACGCTTGCCCAGACCGCGAGCAGTGCGCTTGCTCTTACCCAGAACATTCAGGGTAGTAACACGCTCTACTTTCACGCTGAACAGGCTTTCGACGGCCTTCTTGATTTCCAGCTTGGTTGCGTCAGTTGCAACCTTGAAAACGAACTGGCCTTTCTCGTCAGCCAGAACCGTAGCCTTTTCGGAAACGTGCGGGCCAAGCAGAACTTTAAATACGCGTTCCTGGTTCATCCCAGCAGCTCCTCGAATTTCTTCACGGCCGACACGGTGATCAACACCTTGTCGTATGCGATCAGACTAACTGGATCGGAACCTTGCACGTCACGTACATCAACGTGTGGCAGGTTGCGAGCAGCCAGGTACAGGTTCTGATCAACAGCTTCAGACACGATCAGGACGTCAGTCAGGCCCATGCCGTTCAGCTTGTTCAGCAGATCTTTGGTTTTCGGCGCTTCAACAGCGAAGTCCTGAACCACGACCAGACGATCAGTACGCACGAGTTCAGCAAGGATGGAGCGCAGTGCTGCGCGATACATCTTCTTGTTGAGCTTCTGGGTGTGATCCTGTGGACGTGCTGCGAAAGTGGTACCGCCGCCACGCCAGATTGGGCTACGGATAGTACCGGCACGAGCGCGGCCAGTACCTTTCTGACGCCATGGGCGCTTACCGCCACCACGAACGTCGGAACGGGTCTTTTGCTGCTTGCTACCTTGACGGCCGCCGGCCATGTAGGCCACGACTGCTTGGTGAACCAGCGTCTCGTTGAATTCGCCGCCAAATGTCAGTTCGGAAACTTCGATCGCTTGAGCGTCATTTACGTTTAATTGCATGTCAGCTTCCCCTTAACCGCGAGCCTTGGCCGCTGGACGTACAACCAGGTTGCCGCCAGTAGCGCCAGGAACAGCACCCTTGACCAACAACAGATTGCGTTCAGCGTCGACGCGCACTACTTCGAGGGACTGCACGGTCACGCGCTCAGCGCCCATATGACCGGACATTTTTTTGCCCTTGAATACACGACCAGGAGTCTGGCACTGGCCAATAGAGCCCGGGACGCGGTGGGAAACGGAGTTACCGTGAGTGTTGTCTTGGCCACGGAAATTCCAACGCTTGATCGTACCCTGGAAGCCTTTACCCTTGGACTGACCGGTTACATCAACCAGTTGACCAGCGGCGAAGATTTCAGCGTTGATCAGATCGCCAGCCTGGTAGTCGCCGTCTTCAAGACGGAACTCCATGACAGTACGACCAGCTGCAACGTTTGCTTTAGCGAAGTGACCTGCTTGAGCAGCAGTCACACGCGAAGCACGACGCTCGCCGACAGTGACTTGCACTGCACGATAGCCATCGGTTTCTTCAGTTTTAAACTGGGTGACGCGATTCGGTTCGATCTCAATGACCGTGACCGGAATGGAGACACCTTCTTCGGTGAAAATACGGGTCATACCGCATTTACGACCGACTACACCAATAGTCATGTTGTAAACCTCATGAGTGTACGGGGCTTTCACCCGCTATGGCCGCCCATTTCAGAGCGTTACACGACTAAGACCCAAGTCTTAGCCGAGGCTGATCTGTACTTCCACACCGGCCGCCAGATCAAGCTTCATAAGTGCATCAACGGTTTTATCCGTTGGCAGGACGATGTCCAGCACGCGCTTATGAGTACGGATCTCGTACTGGTCACGCGCGTCTTTGTTGACGTGCGGGGAGACCAGAACGGTGAACCGCTCTTTACGGGTAGGCAGTGGAATTGGACCACGCACTTGAGCACCAGTACGTTTCGCGGTTTCCACGATTTCCTGGGTGGATTGGTCGATCAGTTTGTGGTCAAAAGCCTTCAACCTGATACGAATTTGCTGATTTGCCATTGGATTTCAGACTCCGGCTGCTATTCCCAGCGAGCGCAACACGCCCGTTAAAAGGAGGCGCAATTCTATAGACGCCCCATATGGGTGTCAACTCAATAAAAAAGCCCCCGCTGAGCGGGGGCTTTTTCAAGTCATCACTTATTAAGCGATGATTTTGGCTACGACGCCAGCGCCGACGGTACGACCGCCTTCACGGATAGCGAAACGCAGACCATCTTCCATTGCGATGGTTTTGATCAGGGTGACAACCATTTTGATGTTGTCGCCTGGCATTACCATTTCAACGCCTTCCGGCAGTTCGCAGTTACCGGTCACGTCAGTGGTCCGGAAGTAGAACTGTGGACGGTAGCCTTTGAAGAACGGAGTGTGACGACCGCCTTCTTCTTTGCTCAACACGTACACTTCAGCTTCGAAGGTAGTGTGCGGCTTAACCGAACCTGGCTTGACCAGAACCTGGCCACGCTCAACGTCGTCACGCTTGGTACCACGCAGCAGAACGCCGCAGTTCTCGCCTGCACGACCTTCGTCGAGCAGTTTACGGAACATTTCAACACCGGTGCAGGTGGTGACGGTAGTGTCACGCAGACCAACGATTTCCAGTGGATCTTGAACCTTAACGATACCGCGCTCAATACGACCAGTCACAACAGTACCACGACCGGAGATCGAGAATACGTCTTCGATTGGCATCAGGAACGGCTTGTCGATAACACGAACTGGATCTGGGATGTAGCTGTCCAGAGTCTCAACCAGTTTACGAACGGCAGTGGTGCCCATTTCGTTGTCGTCAAGACCGTCCAGAGCCATACGAGCAGAACCGATGATGATCGGAGTGTCGTCGCCTGGGAAGTCGTAAGTGCTCAGCAGATCGCGCACTTCCATCTCAACCAGTTCCAGCAGCTCAGCGTCGTCTACCAGGTCAGCCTTGTTCAGGAAAACCACGATGTACGGAACGCCTACCTGACGGGACAGCAGGATGTGCTCACGGGTTTGTGGCATCGGACCATCAGCGGCCGAGCAAACCAGGATCGCGCCGTCCATCTGGGCAGCACCGGTGATCATGTTCTTCACATAGTCAGCGTGACCTGGGCAGTCAACGTGAGCGTAGTGACGGATCAGCGAGTTGTATTCAACGTGCGCGGTGTTGATGGTGATACCACGAGCTTTTTCTTCTGGTGCGCTGTCGATCTTGTCGAAGTCAACACGAGCCGAACCGAAAACTTCGGAGCAGACGCGAGTCAGAGCAGCGGTCAGAGTGGTTTTACCGTGGTCAACGTGGCCGATAGTGCCAACGTTTACGTGCGGTAGGGAACGATCAAATTTTTCTTTAGCCACGACAATTAACTCCTTGCCTAAAGGACTGAATCAGCCTTGTTTTTTGGATACAGTTTCAGCGATGTGCGCCGGAGCTGTGTTGTATTTTTTGAATTCCATAGAGTAGCTTGCGCGACCCTGAGACATGGAACGAACGTCGGTCGCATAACCGAACATCTCGCCCAACGGAACCTCGGCACGAATCACTTTGCCGGAAACCGTATCTTCCATACCCAAGATCATGCCGCGACGACGGTTAAGGTCGCCCATCACGTCACCCATGTAGTCTTCAGGCGTAACGACTTCTACTGCCATGATTGGCTCAAGCAACTCACCACCGCCCTTCTGGGCCAGTTGCTTGGTAGCCATGGAAGCAGCCACCTTAAACGCCATCTCGTTGGAGTCGACGTCGTGGTAAGAACCGTCAAAAACGGTCGCCTTCAGGCCGATGAGCGGATAGCCGGCAACAACACCGTTCTTCATCTGCTCTTCGATACCCTTCTGGATAGCCGGGATGTATTCCTTAGGAACAACACCGCCCACTACTTCGTTCACGAATTGCAGACCTTCCTGACCTTCATCAGCAGGAGCAAAACGGATCCAGCAATGGCCGAACTGGCCACGACCGCCGGACTGACGAACGAATTTGCCTTCGATTTCGCAGTTCTTCGTGATGCGCTCACGATAGGAAACCTGAGGCTTACCGATGTTGGCTTCGACGTTGAACTCACGGCGCATCCGGTCAACCAGGATGTCCAGGTGAAGCTCGCCCATGCCGGAGATGATCGTTTGACCAGTCTCTTCATCAGTCTTGACGCGGAAAGATGGATCTTCCTGAGCAAGCTTGCCCAGAGCGATACCCATTTTTTCCTGGTCATCCTTGGTCTTAGGCTCAACGGCAACCGAAATAACCGGCTCCGGGAAGTCCATGCGAACCAGGATGATTGGCTTGGCAGCGTCGCACAAGGTCTCACCAGTGGTGACGTCCTTCATGCCGATCAGGGCCGCGATGTCACCAGCGCGTACTTCCTTGATCTCTTCACGGGCGTTTGCGTGCATTTGCACCATACGACCCACACGCTCTTTCTTGCCTTTAACCGAGTTGATCACGCCGTCGCCGGAGGCCAACACGCCCGAGTAAACGCGGACGAAGGTCAAAGTACCCACGAATGGGTCAGTAGCGATCTTGAACGCCAGAGCCGAGAACGGCTCGCTGTCATCGGCGTGACGCTCCATCTCTTCTTCCTCGTTATCAGGGTTGGTACCCTTGATAGCAGGAATGTCGGTTGGAGCAGGCAGGTAGTCGATAACGGCGTCGAGAACCAGGGGAACACCCTTGTTCTTGAAGGAAGAACCGCAAACAGCCAGAACGATCTCACCAGCGATAGTACGCTGACGCAGAGCGGCCTTGATTTCCACGTTGGTGAGTTCTTCACCTTCGAGGTACTTGTTCATCAGCTCTTCGCTGGCTTCGGCAGCAGCCTCAACCATGTTGTTACGCCACTCGTCAGCCAGCTCCTGCAGTTCTGCAGGGATAGGCTTACGAACAGGAACCATGCCTTTGTCAGCGTCATTCCAGTAAACAGCTTCCATGTTGAT
The DNA here is from genome assembly GCF_030815935.1 of Pseudomonas sp. W2I6. Taxonomy (NCBI): domain Bacteria; kingdom Pseudomonadati; phylum Pseudomonadota; class Gammaproteobacteria; order Pseudomonadales; family Pseudomonadaceae; genus Pseudomonas; species Pseudomonas sp. W2I6. The sequence goes on from NZ_JAUSXJ010000001.1 coordinate 5,625,009, forward strand.
CAGATCGATCTGACCCTGGAAGTTGTCTTCGGAACCGATAGCCAACTGGATTGGCACCGGAGTGTGGCCCAGACGCTGTTTGATCTGACCGATCACGCGCAGGAAGTTGGCACCGGCACGGTCCATCTTGTTTACGTAAACAAGACGTGGAACGCCGTACTTGTTGGCCTGACGCCATACGGTTTCCGACTGAGGCTCAACACCCGAAGTACCGCAGAACACAACGACAGCGCCGTCGAGTACACGCAGGGAACGCTCAACTTCAATGGTGAAGTCTACGTGGCCCGGGGTATCGATTACGTTGAAGCGGTGCTCGTCCTTGTACTGCTTCTCGGAACCTTTCCAGAAGGCGGTAATAGCAGCAGAAGTAATGGTAATACCACGCTCCTGCTCCTGAACCATCCAGTCTGTGGTCGCGGCGCCGTCATGCACCTCGCCCATTTTGTGACTTTTGCCGGTGTAAAACAGTACGCGCTCGGTGGTGGTGGTTTTACCAGCATCCACGTGAGCAACGATACCGATGTTACGGTAGCGGCTAATCGGAGTAGTACGAGCCATAAAGCCCTCGCAAAATTAGTGAAGCTAGAATTAGAAGCGGTAGTGCGAGAAAGCTTTGTTGGCTTCAGCCATACGGTGCACGTCTTCACGCTTCTTAACAGCAGCACCTTTACCTTCAGCAGCGTCCAACAGTTCGCCAGCCAAACGCAGGGCCATAGACTTCTCGCCGCGCTTACGGGCGAAGTCTACCAACCAGCGCATTGCCAAAGCGTTACGACGGGACGGGCGAACTTCAACCGGAACCTGGTAAGTAGCACCGCCTACACGGCGCGACTTCACTTCGACCAGCGGAGCGATGGCGTCGAGAGCTTTCTCGAAGATTTCCAGGGGGTCGCTGTTCTTGCGTTCTTTAACCTTTTCCAGCGCGCCATAAACGATACGCTCGGCAACGGCTTTCTTGCCGCTTTCCATTACGTGGTTCATGAACTTGGCCAGGATTTGGCTTCCGTATTTTGGATCGTCAAGCACTTCGCGCTTGGCTGCTACGCGTCTTCTTGGCATGGATAAGCCCTCAAACGGTCTTCAGGTTCGCTCGGAATCGGTGCCCTTTCGGGACGCCTCCGACCTTACTCTTATCGACTCAGAAAATAAGATGATTCAGTTTTACAAAAAGCCGCTACTACTTAGGCTTCTTGGTACCGTACTTCGAACGACCCTGGTTACGACCTTTAACGCCGGAAGTATCCAAGGAGCCGCGTACGGTGTGGTAACGAACACCTGGCAAGTCTTTTACACGACCGCCGCGGATCAGTACCACGCTGTGCTCTTGCAGGTTGTGACCTTCACCGCCGATGTACGAGGAAACCTCGAAACCGTTGGTCAGGCGCACACGGCATACTTTACGCAGTGCCGAGTTAGGTTTTTTCGGCGTAGTGGTATACACGCGAGTGCATACGCCACGACGTTGCGGGCAGTTCTGCAGCGCAGGCACGTCGGATTTCTCGACGATACGCTTACGCGGCTGACGTACCAGCTGGTTGATAGTTGCCATCTACTAGCTCCACTGTTGTCTTGCGACGCTATTGTCTTGCAAGAAAAGCAAAATGGCAGGAACGAATTCCCGCCAAATTTAGGGGTACAAGAGTCTAAAGAGGATCTTGTCCCCAGTCAAGGCAAGGCCCCGACCTCCCCTTCCATCGAACCGGGACAAATCTGTCTCGATCCGACGAACGGGGCTGCCAGGGCCCGGTCTTATTTACCGCAGAACTCAGTTACCGCTTGAGTTCAGCGCTTCGGTCAGTGCAGCTTCCACTTCACTGGCGCTTACGCGCAACGGCTTGTCGAGTTCACGGCGACGCTTACGCTCGCTGTGGTAGGCCAAACCGGTACCGGCCGGGATCAGACGACCCACAACCACGTTTTCTTTCAGGCCGCGCAGGTAATCGCGCTTGCCGGTTACCGCTGCTTCGGTCAGTACGCGGGTGGTCTCCTGGAAGGAGGCCGCCGAGATGAACGACTCAGTGGACAACGACGCCTTGGTGATACCCAGCAACACACGAGTGAACTTGGAAACGAATTTCTCGTCGTTCGCCAGGCGCTCGTTCTCTACCAGTACGTGAGTCAGTTCCATCTGGTCGCCCTTGATGAAACTCGAATCGCCGGATTCAGCGATTTCAACTTTACGCAGCATCTGACGCAGGATGGTCTCGATGTGCTTATCGTTGATCTTCACGCCTTGCAGACGGTAAACGTCCTGGATCTCGTTAACGATGTACTTGGCCAGCGCACTCACACCCAGCAGACGCAGGATGTCGTGTGGATCGCTCGGGCCGTCGGAGATAACTTCGCCGCGGTTTACCTGTTCGCCTTCGAAGACGTTCAGGTGACGCCACTTCGGAATCAGCTCTTCGTACGGATCGCTACCGTCGTTCGGGGTGATAACCAGGCGGCGCTTGCCCTTGGTCTCTTTACCGAACGCGATGGTGCCGCTGACTTCAGCCAGAATCGACGCTTCTTTCGGACGACGAGCTTCGAACAAGTCGGCAACACGCGGCAGACCACCGGTGATGTCACGGGTCTTCGAAGTTTCTTGCGGGATACGAGCGATAACATCACCGATCGCGATCTTCGCACCATCCGCAACACCGACCAGGGCGTTGGCTGGCAGGAAGTACTGAGCGATAACGTCAGTGCCTGGCAGCAACAGATCCTTGCCGTTGTCATCAACCATCTTCACGGCAGGACGGATATCTTTGCCTGCAGCTGGACGGTCTTTGGCGTCGAGTACTTCAATGTTGGTCATACCGGTCAATTCGTCAGTCTGACGCTTGATCGTGATGCCTTCTTCCATGCCCACGTAGGTCACGGTACCTTTCATTTCGGTAACGATTGGGTGAGTGTGTGGATCCCACTTGGCCACGATTGCGCCAGCGTCGACCTTGTCACCTTCTTTAACCGAAATCACAGCACCGTACGGCAGCTTGTAACGCTCGCGCTCACGACCGTAGTCATCAGCGATTGCCAGCTCACCGGAACGGGACACAGCAACCAGGTGGCCATCCACTCGCTCAACGTGCTTCAGGTTGTGCAGACGGACGGTACCGCCATTCTTCACCTGAACGCTGTCGGCTGCGGAGGTCCGGCTTGCCGCACCACCGATGTGGAACGTACGCATGGTCAGCTGGGTACCCGGCTCACCGATGGACTGGGCAGCGATAACGCCGACCGCTTCACCGATGTTCACCTGGTGACCACGAGCCAAGTCACGGCCGTAGCACTTGGCGCAAATGCCGTAGCGGGTTTCGCAGCTGATCGGCGAGCGAACAATCACTTCGTCGATGCTGTTGAGTTCGATGAACTCGACCCACTTCTCGTCTACCAGGGTGCCGGCAGGAACGATGACTTCCTCGGTACCTGGCTTGAATACGTCACGGGCGATTACTCGACCCAGTACGCGCTCACCCAACGGTTCTACAACGTCGCCGCCTTCGATGTGCGGAGTCATCAGCAGACCGTGTTCGGTGCCGCAGTCAACTTCAGTCACAACCAAGTCTTGCGCAACGTCTACCAGACGACGAGTCAGGTAACCGGAGTTAGCGGTTTTCAACGCGGTATCCGCCAGACCTTTACGAGCACCGTGAGTCGAGATGAAGTACTGAAGTACGCTCAAACCTTCACGGAAGTTCGCAGTAATCGGCGTTTCGATGATGGAACCGTCCGGCTTGGCCATCAGGCCACGCATACCGGCGAGCTGACGGATCTGCGCAGCAGAACCCCGTGCGCCCGAGTCGGCCATCATGTACATCGAGTTGAACGACTCTTGATCGACTTCCACGCCATGACGGTCGATAACACGCTCTTTCGAGAGGTTCGACATCATCGCCTTCGACACTTCGTCGTTGGCCTTGGACCAAAGGTCGATCACTTTGTTGTACTTCTCGCCCTGGGTTACCAGGCCGGAGGCGTACTGGCTTTCGATCTCTTTCACTTCATCTGTGGCAGCACCGATGATGGCGGCTTTCTCGTCCGGGATAACGAAGTCGTTAACACCGATGGAAACGCCGGAAATGGTCGAATAAGCAAAACCGGTGTACATCAACTGGTCAGCGAAGATAACGGTCTCTTTCAAACCAACCACGCGGTAGCACTGGTTGATCAGCTTGGAGATCGCCTTTTTCTTCATTGGCTGGTTGACCACGTCGTACGACAGGCCAGGTGGAACAACCTGGAACAACAGCGCACGGCCGACAGTGGTGTCGACGATACGGGTGTTCTTGACGCTGCCACCGTCACGATCGTTGATGGTTTCGTGGATGCGGACTTTAACCTTGGCGTGCAGTGCGGCTTCGCCGGCACGGAACACACGGTCAACTTCCTGCAGATCCGCGAACACACGACCTTCGCCCTTGGCGTTGATCGCTTCACGAGTCATGTAGTACAGACCCAATACAACGTCCTGCGACGGAACGATGATTGGCTCACCGTTGGCTGGCGACAGAATGTTGTTGGTCGACATCATCAACGCACGCGCTTCCAGCTGGGCTTCCAGCGTCAGCGGTACGTGCACGGCCATTTGGTCGCCGTCGAAGTCGGCGTTGTACGCAGCACAGACCAGCGGGTGCAGCTGGATAGCCTTACCTTCGATCAGTACTGGTTCAAACGCCTGGATACCCAGACGGTGAAGGGTCGGTGCACGGTTGAGGAGAACCGGGTGTTCACGGATCACTTCAGCGAGAACGTCCCAAACCTCTGGCAGCTCGCGCTCGACCATTTTCTTGGCAGCTTTGATGGTGGTCGCGAGACCACGCATTTCCAGCTTGCCGAAAATGAACGGCTTGAACAGCTCGAGAGCCATCTTCTTCGGCAGACCGCACTGGTGCAGACGCAGGGTCGGGCCTACGGTAATTACCGAACGACCGGAGTAGTCAACACGCTTACCGAGCAAGTTCTGACGGAAACGACCCTGCTTACCCTTGATCATGTCAGCCAGGGATTTCAGAGGACGCTTGTTCGAACCGGTGATAGCGCGGCCACGACGACCGTTGTCGAGCAGGGCATCGACAGCTTCCTGCAACATACGCTTTTCGTTGCGCACGATGATGTCCGGAGCGGACAGGTCGAGCAGACGCTTCAAGCGGTTGTTACGGTTGATCACGCGACGGTACAGGTCGTTGAGGTCGGAAGTCGCGAAGCGACCACCATCCAACGGTACCAGCGGACGCAGGTCTGGCGGCAGAACCGGCAGAACGGTCAGCACCATCCACTCTGGCAAGTTGCCGGAACCCTGGAAGGCTTCCATCAACTTCAGACGCTTGGACAGTTTCTTGATCTTGGTTTCGGAGTTGGTTTGCGGAATTTCTTCACGCAGACGGCCAATCTCGTGTTCCAGGTCGATAGCGTGCAGCAGTTCGCGGACAGCTTCGGCACCCATGCGGGCATCGAAATCGTCGCCGAATTCTTCCAGCGCTTCGAAGTACTGCTCGTCGTTCAGCAGCTGACCCTTTTCAAGGGTGGTCATGCCTGGATCGATAACGACATAGCTCTCGAAGTAGAGAACGCGTTCGATATCACGCAGGGTCATGTCCATCAGCAAGCCGATACGGGACGGCAGTGATTTCAGGAACCAGATGTGGGCAACCGGCGAAGCCAGCTCGATGTGCGCCATGCGCTCACGACGAACCTTGGCCAGTGCAACTTCAACGCCGCACTTCTCGCAGATCACACCACGGTGCTTCAAGCGCTTGTACTTACCGCACAGGCACTCGTAATCCTTTACCGGGCCAAAGATCTTGGCGCAGAACAGGCCGTCACGCTCTGGTTTGAACGTACGGTAGTTGATGGTTTCCGGCTTTTTAACTTCACCGAACGACCACGAACGGATCATCTCAGGCGATGCCAACCCAATACGGATGGCGTCGAACTCTTCGACTTGACCCTGGTTTTTCAGCAAATTCAGTAGGTCTTTCAAGGCCTTTCCTCCTGGCGGAGCAGAGAGCGGGCTAAACAGCCCCGCTCTCGATTCGCGTCACGTGTTATTCGGTTTCCAGATCGATATCGATGCCGAGGGAACGAATTTCTTTGATCAACACGTTGAAAGACTCGGGCATGCCCGGCTCCATACGGTGATCGCCGTCCACGATGTTTTTGTACATCTTGGTCCGACCGTTCACATCGTCCGACTTCACTGTGAGCATTTCTTGCAGAGTGTAAGCAGCACCGTATGCTTCCAGTGCCCAGACCTCCATCTCCCCGAAACGCTGACCACCGAACTGAGCCTTACCACCCAGCGGCTGCTGGGTAACCAGGCTGTACGAACCGGTAGAACGAGCGTGCATCTTGTCGTCTACCAAGTGGTTCAGCTTCAGCATGTACATGTAGCCAACAGTAACCGGGCGCTCAAACTTGTTGCCGGTACGGCCGTCGAACAGCTGCATCTGGCCGCTTTCTGGCAGGTCTGCCAGTTTCAGCATGGCCTTGATTTCGCTTTCCTTGGCACCGTCGAACACCGGGGTAGCCATTGGAACGCCGCCGCGCAGGTTCTTCGCCAGATCCAGGATTTCCTGGTCGGAGAAGGTGTCCAGTTCTTCGTTGCGACCGCCGATCTCGTTGTAGATCTCGTGCAGGAACTTACGCAGGTCTGCGACCTTGCGCTGCTCTTCGATCATACGGTTGATCTTCTCGCCCAGACCTTTGGCCGCGAGGCCCAGGTGGGTTTCAAGGATCTGACCAACGTTCATACGCGAAGGTACGCCCAACGGGTTGAGGACGACGTCTACCGGGGTGCCATTGGCATCGTGCGGCATGTCTTCAACCGGCATGATCACGGAGACCACACCTTTGTTACCGTGACGACCGGCCATCTTGTCGCCCGGCTGGATGCGGCGACGGATTGCCAGGTAAACCTTGACGATTTTCAGCACGCCTGGAGCCAGGTCATCGCCCTGCTGCAGTTTGCGCTTCTTGTCTTCGAACTTGTCGTCCAGCAGACGGCGACGATCGACGATGTAGGCCTGGGCCTTCTCGAGCTGCTCGTTCAGAGCATCTTCAGCCATGCGCAGTTTGAACCACTGCCCGTGCTCAAGACCGTCGAGTACTTCGTCGGTGATGTCCTGACCTTTCTTCAGACCTGCGCCGCCTTCAGCCTTGTGGCCTACCAGGGCGGAACGCAGACGTTCGAAGGTCGCGCCTTCAACGATACGGAACTCTTCGTTCAGATCCTTGCGGATCTCGTCGAGTTGGGTCTTCTCGATGGACAGCGCACGAGCATCACGCTCAACGCCGTCACGGGTGAAGACCTGTACGTCGATGACAGTGCCCTTGGTACCGGTAGGTACACGCAGGGAAGTGTCTTTAACGTCGCTGGCTTTTTCACCGAAGATGGCACGCAACAGCTTCTCTTCCGGAGTCAGTTGGGTCTCGCCTTTCGGAGTGACCTTACCTACCAGAATGTCGCCTGCGCCAACTTCAGCACCTACGTAAACGATACCGGCTTCGTCCAGCTTGTTCAGTGCAGCTTCACCCACGTTCGGGATGTCTGCAGTGATTTCCTCTGGCCCAAGCTTGGTGTCACGCGCCACACAGGTCAGTTCCTGAATGTGGATCGTGGTGAAGCGATCTTCCTGAACCACACGCTCGGACAGGCAGATGGAGTCTTCGAAGTTGTAACCGTTCCAGGCCATGAACGCGATGCGCATGTTCTGACCCAGTGCCAGCTCACCCATATCGGTGGACGGACCGTCTGCCATGATGTCGCTGCGCTGAACCCGATCACCCTTGCTGACCAGCGGACGCTGGTTGATGCAGGTGTTCTGGTTGGAGCGGGTGTATTTGGTCAGGTTGTAGATGTCGACACCGGCTTCGCCAGTTTCAACTTCGTCATCGGCAACACGAACCACGATACGGCTGGCATCAACGGAGTCGATCACGCCGCCACGACGAGCCACGACGCAAACGCCGGAGTCACGGGCTACGTTACGCTCCATGCCGGTACCTACCAGCGGCTTGTCAGCGCGCAGGGTCGGTACAGCTTGACGCTGCATGTTGGAACCCATCAACGCACGGTTGGCGTCATCGTGTTCCAGGAACGGGATCAGCGACGCTGCAACCGAAACTACCTGCTTCGGCGATACGTCCATCAAGGTGACGTCTTCCGGCGCCTTGACGGTGAACTCGTTCAAGTGACGAACAGCTACCAGCTCGTCGATCAGCATTTTCTTGTCGTTCATCGTGGCCGAAGCCTGAGCGATCACGTGATCAGCTTCTTCGATGGCGGACAGGAACACGATCTCGTCGGTGACCAGTGCGTCTTTCACCACGCGGTACGGGCTCTCGAGGAAGCCGTACTGGTTGGTGCGCGCATAGGCAGCCAGGGAGTTGATCAGGCCGATGTTCGGACCTTCCGGCGTTTCAATCGGGCATACACGACCGTAGTGAGTCGGGTGTACGTCACGGACTTCAAAGCCTGCACGCTCACGAGTCAGACCGCCCGGGCCCAGTGCGGAAACACGGCGCTTGTGGGTGATCTCGGAGAGCGGGTTGTTCTGGTCCATGAACTGCGAGAGCTGGCTGGAACCGAAGAACTCTTTCACCGCCGCAGCCACTGGCTTGGCGTTGATCAGGTCTTGCGGCATCAGGCCTTCGCTTTCGGCCATCGACAGACGCTCTTTGACCGCACGCTCAACACGTACCAGGCCAACGCGGAACTGGTTCTCGGCCATTTCGCCTACGCAGCGAACACGACGGTTACCCAGGTGGTCGATGTCATCGACGATGCCTTTGCCGTTACGGATGTCGACCAGGGTCTTCAGTACCGCGACGATGTCTTCCTTGCACAGCACGCCCGAACCTTCGATCTCGGTACGACCGATACGACGGTTGAACTTCATCCGGCCGACCGCAGACAGGTCATAGCGCTCAGGGCTGAAGAACAGGTTGTTGAACAGGGTCTCGGCAGCGTCTTTGGTTGGTGGCTCGCCAGGACGCATCATGCGATAGATCTCGACCAGCGCTTCCAATTGGTTGCTGGTGGAGTCGATCTTCAGGGTGTCGGAGACGAACGGGCCGCAGTCGATGTCATTGGTGTACAGGGTCTCGATGCGAACAACCTGGGACTTGGCGATTTTCGCCAGGATCTCGGTGTTCAGCTCGGTGTTGCATTCAGCCAGGATTTCGCCGGTGGCCGGGTGCACGATGACCTTGGCGGTGGTGCGACCCAGGACGTAGTCCAGAGGCACTTCCAGCGTCTTGATACCGGCTTTTTCGATCTGGTTGATGTGGCGCGCGGTAATACGGCGGCCGGCTTCAACGATGACCTTGCCTTTGTCGTCCTGGATGTCCAGAACGGCAATCTCACCACGCAGGCGCTGAGGCACCAGTTCCAGGCTGAGGGTTTCGCCGCTCAGGTGGAATACGTTAGTGGTGTAGAAAGCGTCCAGCACTTGCTCAGTGGTATAGCCGAGCGCGCGCAGCAGTACCGAGGCCGGCAGCTTGCGACGACGGTCGATACGCACGAACACGCAGTCTTTCGGGTCGAACTCGAAGTCCAACCACGAACCGCGGTACGGAATGATCCGCGCGGAGTACAGGAGCTTGCCGGAGCTGTGCGTCTTGCCGCGGTCGTGGTCAAAGAACACGCCCGGGGAACGGTGCAGCTGGGAAACGATAACGCGCTCGGTACCGTTGATAACGAAGGTACCGTTCTCAGTCATCAGGGGGATTTCACCCATGTAGACTTCTTGCTCTTTGATGTCCTTGATCGCTTTGTTCGACGACTCTTTGTCGAAGATGATCAGACGGACTTTTACCCGCAAAGGTACGGCGTACGTAACACCGCGCAACACGCATTCTTTGACATCAAATGCCGGTTCGCCCAGGCGATAACCGACGTACTCCAGCGCAGCATTGCCGGAGTAGCTGATGATCGGGAAAACGGATTTGAAGGCCGCATGCAGGCCCACGTCGCGGAACTGATCTTTGGTCGCTCCCGCCTGCAAGAATTCACGATACGAATCCAGCTGGATAGCCAGAAGGTACGGGACATCCATGACGTCCGGCAACTTGCTAAAGTCCTTGCGGATACGTTTTTTCTCAGTATATGAGTAAGCCATCAGCGTTCCCCAGCTTGGTCACCTGCTTGTTTGGCCCCTCCCGACGGGAGCAGCCAGAAAATCTTGCAAACCCCATGGTTTGCGCCACCGCATCGGGTGGTTACAGCGCGTTATAGGCGACGACCGAGTCGATTGCCAATAACGGAAAAAGGCCGGTGGCAAGAGCCACCAGCCATCAGCCTTCAGCTTAACGCTTGGGCTGGAGACGCAAGGTCGATGCTTACTTCAGCTCGACTTTAGCGCCTGCTTCTTCCAGCACTGCTTTAGCTTTGTCAGCTGCGTCTTTCGACACTGCTTCCAGAACCTGGGCAGGGGCGCCGTCAACTACTGCCTTGGCTTCTTTCAGGCCCAGACCGGTCAGTTCACGTACTGCCTTGATCACGTTTACTTTCTTCTCGCCAGCTTCCAGCAGCATGACGTTGAATTCGGTTTGCTCTTCAGCAGCAACAGCGGCAACAGCTGGGCCAGCCGAAGCAGCGGCAGCGGAAACACCGAATTTTTCTTCGAAAGCTTTGATCAGCTCAACAACCTGCAGAACCGACATTTCAGCTACGGCGTTGAGGATATCGTCTTGGGAGATAGACATTGCTGTAATTCCTGAATTGGGGGACGGCCTACGCGGCCATCGAAATAAACAAAAATACGCGAGAGGAGATGCTCAGCCTTAGGCTGCGGCAGCTTCTTTTTGCTCGCGAACTGCGGCCAGAGTACGAGCCAACTTGCTGGTAGCGCCTTGAATCACGCTCATCAGCTGAGAAATAGCTTCGTTACGGGTCGGCAGTGTTGCCAGTACGTCGATTTGGTTAGCTGCGAGGAACTTGCCCTCGAACGCAGCTGCCTTGATCTCGAACTTATCCTGACCCTTGGCGAATTCCTTGAACAAACGGGCAGCAGCGCCAGGATGTTCCTTGGAGAACGCAATCAGGGTCGGGCCAGTGAACACGTCGTTGAGGACACTGTATTCAGTGTCAGCAACAGCGCGCTTGAGCAGGGTGTTACGTACAACACGTACGTATACGCCAGCTTCACGAGCCTCTTTACGGAGTCCGGTCATAGCGCTTACTGTCACACCACGGGCATCAGCCACGACAGCGGACAGAGCAGCTTTGGCAGCCTCGTTGACTTCAGCGACGATGGCCTTCTTGTCTTCGAGATTAATTGCCACGGGTTTAACTCCTGCTTGTTACCGTTTCATCTGGCCTGGGCCGGATGTCGTTTTGGTGTCTGATTCGGTAAGGAACCGGGAGCACCATCTGCGTAGGCTTGTGGTTTAAGACTTGCGTCGCCTACGGTCTTGGATAGCCCCCGCCAGGCAGGGACCCCAATCTTTCAATTGGCGCAATTACTTGCGCCAATTTGTGTCTTATACGTCCAGCGAGCCTTGGTCGATGACCAGACCTGGGCCCATAGTGGTGCTCAGGGTAACGCGCTTGACGTAGATACCTTTCGAGGAAGCTGGCTTGATACGCTTCAGATCAGCGATCAGGGCTTCAACGTTTTCCTTCAGCTTGACGGCATCAAAGCCGACTTTGCCAACGGAGGTGTGAATGATGCCGTTTTTGTCGGTGCGATAACGAACCTGACCAGCTTTGGCGTTTTTAACCGCGGTAGCTACGTCTGGAGTCACGGTGCCGACTTTAGGGTTAGGCATCAGGCCACGTGGACCGAGGATCTGACCCAGCTGACCTACAACGCGCATTGCATCCGGGGAAGCAATTACGACGTCATAGTTCAGGTCGCCGCCTTTCATTTCGGCAGCCAGGTCGTCCATGCCAACGCGATCGGCGCCGGCGGCCAGAGCAGCTTCAGCTGCTGGGCCTTGGGTGAAGACAGCTACACGTACGGTCTTGCCAGTACCGTGTGGCAGCACAGTAGCGCTACGAACGACCTGGTCGGATTTACGTGGGTCAACGCCCAGGTTTACAGCAACGTCAACAGACTCGCTGAACTTGACAGTCGACAGCTCGGTCAGCAGAGCAGCAGCGTCTACAAAATTGTAGGACTTGCCCGCTTCGATTTTGCCGGCGATAGCCTTTTGGCGCTTGGTCAGCTTAGCCATTACACACCCTCCACGTTAAGGCCCATGCTACGAGCAGAACCGGCGATGGTACGCACGGCTGCATCCATATCAGCTGCAGTCAGATCCGCGTTTTTGGTTTTCGCGATTTCTTCCAGCTGAGCACGGGTCACGGTGCCAACCTTAACGGTGTTAGGACGAGCGGAACCGCTAGTCAGACCAGCAGCTTTCTTCAACAGAACCGAAGCCGGGGTCGACTTGGTTTCGAAGGTGAAGCTACGGTCGCTGTATACAGTGATGATCACTGGAGTCGGCAGACCTGGCTCAATACCCTGAGTACGGGCGTTGAAGGCCTTGCAGAATTCCATGATGTTCACGCCGTGCTGACCCAGAGCTGGACCAACAGGTGGGCTTGGGTTGGCCTGAGCGGCCTTCACTTGCAGCTTGATGTAAGCGGTAATCTTCTTGGCCATGAGGCACTCCAATTACGGGTTCGAACGCCTCGAAAGGCTCCCCGGTTACTTGCGCGTTTATCCCAGTGACGACAAAACCCCACAGCCTAAGGCTGCGGGGTTGGGATGCTTGCTCAGCTAGACTTTTTCGACCTGGCTGAACTCTAGCTCTACCGGAGTAGAGCGACCGAAAATGAGCACTGCCACTTGGATCCGGCTCTTTTCGTAGTTAACTTCTTCGACGGTGCCGTTAAAATCAGCGAACGGACCATCTGTGACACGAACAACCTCACCCGGCTCGAACAACGTCTTCGGCTTGGGCTTGTCGCTACCATCAGCAACGCGACGCAGAATTGCTTCTGCTTCTTTGTCAGTGATCGGAGCAGGCTTATCAGCGGTACCGCCGATGAAACCCATGACGCGAGGAGTGTCCTTGACCAAGTGCCAAGTACCCTCATTCATGTCCATTTGAACCAGCACGTAGCCAGGGAAGAACTTACGTTCGCTTTTGCGTTTCTGGCCATTACGCATTTCAACCACTTCTTCAGTGGGAACCAGAATTTCGCCGAAGCCATCTTCCATGCCTGCCAGCTTTACGCGCTCTAGCAAAGAGCGCATGACATGCTTCTCGTAACCCGAGTAAGCATGCACAACGTACCAACGCTTAGCCACGGGACACCCTTAGCCAACAATCAAGGAAACAAGCCAGCCGAGCAGGGAATCAAGCCCCCACAACAGCAACGCCATAACCAGAACAACAGCTACCACGATCAACGTGGTCTGCGTGGTTTCTTGGCGAGTCGGCCAAACGACTTTACGGATCTCGGTACGAGCTTCCTTCACCAGGACCGCAAACGACTTGCCTTTTGCAGTCTGCAGGCCAACAAAGGCAGCAACAGCAGCAAGGGCGAGCAATGCGAGGACACGGTACAGGATTGGCGACCCAGAGTAGTACTGGTTGCCAACAACGCCTACAACCACAACAGCGACTACTACAAGCCACTTGAGCAGATCGAAGCGAGAGCCTTGAGCTTCAGCCTTAGGAGTCATCTATGAAGATCCTGTGAAAAGAAAGCCAGACACACCAAGTGAATCTGGCAGGTCAGGAGGGAATCGAACCCCCAACCTACGGTTTTGGAGACCGTCGCTCTGCCAATTGAGCTACTGACCTAAAACAAAATCAGGCCGACAATTATGCCGATCTGAAAAAGACTTTACAACAACAAACCCCTGCAGACCTGAAACCCACCCAAACAAAACAGCGAGAGAGGGCATATTCAACCGGAGGTAGCTGTTAAAACAAAGGCAGATATTTTCATATCTGCCTTGTTATATGGAGCTCTTGAGCGGATTTGAACCGCTGACCTCACCCTTACCAAGGGTGTGCTCTACCAACTGAGCTACAAGAGCGAAACAACTTGCACAACCTGCAAACTTGGAGCGGGTAGCGGGAATCGAACCCGCATCATCAGCTTGGAAGGCTGAGGTTCTACCACTAAACTATACCCGCGGAGCTTGCAGCTCACGCTAAAATGGTGGAGGGGGAAGGATTCGAACCTTCGAAGTCGTAGACGTCAGATTTACAGTCTGATCCCTTTGGCCGCTCGGGAACCCCTCCTAAGCGAGCCGGCATTCTACATCATGCCAGCCTTCTGTCAAGCATTTTCTCATTAAAAAATATGAGGTTAGCTGCGTTGACCTTCGCTTCACCCTGTCGACCTAGAAGGTCTTCACTGCGAAGCGGGCGCCATTCTATGCAAACTATTCGAAGGTTGCAATGCCTTCGCACGGCATTATTTTATGTTTTAACTCATTGAATTCATTAACAAGGTTTTCAAAGGGCAGATCATCGGCCAGACGCCTGCTTTCAGGGGCCACTCGCAGCCAATATCCCGACGCATCAGGCAGGTTCAGAGACTGCAGCCTGACCTTGATATCCAGGCTCGTTAGGCGCTGCTCAACGGATTGAGCCTCTTTCTGATCAGGCAAACCGCCGATATACAAGCACGTCGCCTGCGCATCAGGCGCTTTTGCCCTGTCTCGCCGAACCATCGCATCAGCCGATTCGCTCAACAGGCGGATATCTTGCTGAGAACCACGATAGAGAGCCAAAGGCGTGACATCTTTAGCGCGCAGAGGGGCCTCCTGCTGATGCCAGATGTAATAGAAGACATTGAGGACCAGCAAAAGCAGAAACAGCCAACGCATAAAAACCTCAGGACAAAGGGCACGCCATCGCCAAGCCAACAAAAACCAGATCAGGGACAAGCCTACCGTGAGGCACAGCGTCAGCCACGAGCTCAGCGTCCCCACCGGTAAGGAAGACGGTAAAATCGCTCCCCCAATAGCTTCGAGCCAACTCCAGCTGGGTCAACACAAAGCCCCTCAGCATCAGCGTACAGCCGCGCTCTACAGCCTCCACAGTTGTGCGCCCTGGAGACAGCGCCTCAAGAGCCCGTTCAGCGGCGATATCGTCATAGCGTATTTTGCGGGTATGTGTTCGAAGCTGATTACGCATCAGCGGCATCCCCGGACAAATGAAACCGCCGAGATGCTCACCGTCTGCGGAAATGAAGTCTGCTGTTGCGGCGGTGCCAAAATCGAGCACCAGGCACGCGCCCGACGCCAGCTGAAACCCACCCAGCATCGCGAGCCAACGATCCAGTCCCAGGCGCTCGAAATCTTCGTACCCGTTCCGCACCCCACCCATCTGCCGCGCCGAAGCAGCACACAGCACCTTGACGCCAAATGCCTCGACCAGGGTAGCGACCAGTTGACTCGTCTCATCCGAAGCGCGAACACTCACCAGCCGGCAGTCTTTTAACGCAAGCCCCGTGAGCGCGAACAGGCTGTCGATCAGCGAGGCATCCGACCCAACGACACCTTCGGCAAAGATACGAGCCTTATCCGACTCAAGTACCCGCCATTTGATAAAGCTATTCCCACAGTCGAGCTCAAGAATCATCACGCAACCTCAGGCTTAGCTCACCACCGCTATATACTTTCTCAACACCATCCACGCTCAACCGCAATGCACCTTGCCCATCGACCCCCAGCACCACGCCGTCAATCCGGTTCACGCCCGCGATGAGCGATACAGGCCGGCCCTGCCATAAATGGCTTTGCTCCCACTCACCCTGGATTGCCGAAAAGCCAGATGCCTGGTGACGCTCAAGATAAGCCTGCAGCTGCACTCCAAGACGCGCTACCAGGTAGTTGCGATCAACAGCACTGCCGCTCTCCAACTGTACGGAGCTCCATTGCTGATCGACCTCATCCGCCTTCTGCATGTTCACGTTGATGCCGATACCAATAACGACGTGACAGACGTCAGCGGGATCCCCGACCAGTTCCAGGAGAATTCCGGCGATCTTTTTCTGCCCGACCAAAACGTCATTTGGCCACTTCAACCCTGCACCACGAACACCCGCGTCGCGCAGCGCCTGCATAACTGCAAGTCCGACCACCAGGCTTAGCCCTTCCAACTGACGCATGCCGCCTTCGATCCGCATCACAAGGCTGTAGTAGACGTTTTGAGCGAAAGGACTGACCCACTTTCGTCCGCGCCTTCCCCTGCCTGCAGTTTGCTGTTCTGAAAGCACAAGAAATGGCGCAGTGCGACCCGATTCAATCAGCCGCAATGCCTCGGCATTGGTAGAGTCAATGGAGTCAGAGATATGAACAGGCCATGCAGGAACAGGTACATGCCGAGCTATTTCATCGGCACTTAACAGTATCAGGGGCGCAGCCAACTGATACCCCCTGCCGCGCACTTTATGGATAGGTAGACCCAATTCCGCCTCGAGATGCTGAAGCTGCTTCCATACAGCACTGCGACTGACACCCAAGGCAGCACCGAGCGCCTCCCCGGAGTGGAATCGACCATCTTTTAGAAGTTTCAACAACGTCAGCATGCAGGTCTCGCCTCACAATGAGGCACGCATGATAGCCATGCATTAGGCCATTGCATAGAAAGGCAGGACGTTAGCATTGAAGATGCTTGAAATTCGACCGCCCAAATTTTCCGACCGCGCAAAACAAAACCCCTGACTGCATAAGCAATCAGGGGTTCTGGAATTTAATCTTGACGATGACCTACTCTCACATGGGGAAACCCCACACTACCATCGGCGATGCATCGTTTCACTGCTGAGTTCGGGATGGGATCAGGTGGTTCCAATGCTCTATGGTCGTCAAGAAATTCGGGTACTGAGTCGTGGCCAGTTGGCCTCGCTTCAGCAAATTGGGTATGTGATAGCTTTCGGTGTTTTGCAAGATCTCGAACTTTCGGTTCGTTTCGTCTTCACACACCGCAATCTGGTCTCTTCGACGCAAATTGCTTGGGTGTTATATGGTCAAGCCTCACGGGCAATTAGTATTGGTTAGCTCAACGCCTCACAGCGCTTACACACCCAACCTATCAACGTCGTAGTCTTCGACGGCCCTTCAGGGAACTCAAGGTTCCAGTGAGATCTCATCTTGAGGCTAGTTTCCCGCTTAGATGCTTTCAGCGGTTATCTATTCCGAACATAGCTACCCGGCAATGCCACTGGCGTGACAACCGGAACACCAGAGGTTCGTCCACTCCGGTCCTCTCGTACTAGGAGCAGCCCCTCTCAAATCTCAAACGTCCACGGCAGATAGGGACCGAACTGTCTCACGACGTTCTAAACCCAGCTCGCGTACCACTTTAAATGGCGAACAGCCATACCCTTGGGACCGGCTTCAGCCCCAGGATGTGATGAGCCGACATCGAGGTGCCAAACACCGCCGTCGATATGAACTCTTGGGCGGTATCAGCCTGTTATCCCCGGAGTACCTTTTATCCGTTGAGCGATGGCCCTTCCATACAGAACCACCGGATCACTAAGACCTACTTTCGTACCTGCTCGACGTGTCTGTCTCGCAGTCAAGCGCGCTTTTGCCTTTATACTCTACGACCGATTTCCGACCGGTCTGAGCGCACCTTCGTACTCCTCCGTTACTCTTTAGGAGGAGACCGCCCCAGTCAAACTACCCACCATACACTGTCCTCGATCCGGATAACGGACCTGAGTTAGAACCTCAAAGTTGCCAGGGTGGTATTTCAAGGTTGGCTCCACGCGAACTGGCGTCCACGCTTCAAAGCCTCCCACCTATCCTACACAAGCAAATTCAAAGTCCAGTGCAAAGCTATAGTAAAGGTTCACGGGGTCTTTCCGTCTAGCCGCGGATACACTGCATCTTCACAGCGATTTCAATTTCACTGAGTCTCGGGTGGAGACAGCGCCGCCATCGTTACGCCATTCGTGCAGGTCGGAACTTACCCGACAAGGAATTTCGCTACCTTAGGACCGTTATAGTTACGGCCGCCGTTTACCGGGGCTTCGATCAAGAGCTTCGCGTTAGCTAACCCCATCAATTAACCTTCCGGCACCGGGCAGGCGTCACACCCTATACGTCCACTTTCGTGTTTGCAGAGTGCTGTGTTTTTAATAAACAGTCGCAGCGGCCTGGTATCTTCGACCGGCATGAGCTTACGGAGCAAGTCCTTCACCCTCACCGGCGCACCTTCTCCCGAAGTTACGGTGCCATTTTGCCTAGTTCCTTCACCCGAGTTCTCTCAAGCGCCTTGGTATTCTCTACCCAACCACCTGTGTCGGTTTGGGGTACGGTTCCTGGTTACCTGAAGCTTAGAAGCTTTTCTTGGAAGCATGGCATCAACCACTTCGTCATCTAAAAGATAACTCGTCATCAGCTCTCGGCCTTAGAATCCCGGATTTACCTAAGATTCCAGCCTACCACCTTAAACTTGGACAACCAACGCCAAGCTGGCCTAGCCTTCTCCGTCCCTCCATCGCAATAACCAGAAGTACAGGAATATTAACCTGTTTTCCATCGACTACGCTTTTCAGCCTCGCCTTAGGGACCGACTAACCCTGCGTCGATTAACGTTGCGCAGGAAACCTTGGTCTTTCGGCGTGGGTGTTTTTCACACCCATTATCGTTACTCATGTCAGCATTCGCACTTCTGATACCTCCAGCAAGCTTCTCAACTCACCTTCACAGGCTTACAGAACGCTCCTCTACCGCATCATCCGAAGATGATACCCGTAGCTTCGGTGTATGGTTTGAGCCCCGTTACATCTTCCGCGCAGGCCGACTCGACTAGTGAGCTATTACGCTTTCTTTAAAGGGTGGCTGCTTCTAAGCCAACCTCCTAGCTGTCTAAGCCTTCCCACATCGTTTCCCACTTAACCATAACTTTGGGACCTTAGCTGACGGTCTGGGTTGTTTCCCTTTTCACGACGGACGTTAGCACCCGCCGTGTGTCTCCCATGCTCGGCACTTGTAGGTATTCGGAGTTTGCATCGGTTTGGTAAGTCGGGATGACCCCCTAGCCGAAACAGTGCTCTACCCCCTACAGTGATACATGAGGCGCTACCTAAATAGCTTTCGAGGAGAACCAGCTATCTCCGAGCTTGATTAGCCTTTCACTCCGATCCACAGGTCATCCGCTAACTTTTCAACGGTAGTCGGTTCGGTCCTCCAGTTAGTGTTACCCAACCTTCAACCTGCCCATGGATAGATCGCCCGGTTTCGGGTCTATTCCCAGCGACTAGACGCCCTATTAAGACTCGCTTTCGCTACGCCTCCCCTATTCGGTTAAGCTCGCCACTGAAAATAAGTCGCTGACCCATTATACAAAAGGTACGCAGTCACAGAACAAAGTCTGCTCCCACTGCTTGTACGCATACGGTTTCAGGATCTATTTCACTCCCCTCTCCGGGGTTCTTTTCGCCTTTCCCTCACGGTACTAGTTCACTATCGGTCAGTCAGTAGTATTTAGCCTTGGAGGATGGTCCCCCCATATTCAGACAAAGTTTCTCGTGCTCCGTCCTACTCGATTTCATGACTAAGAGATTTTCGCGTACAGGGCTATCACCCACTATGGCCGCACTTTCCAGAGCGTTCCGCTAATCTCAAAGCCACTTAAGGGCTAGTCCCCGTTCGCTCGCCACTACTAAGGGAATCTCGGTTGATTTCTTTTCCTCAGGGTACTTAGATGTTTCAGTTCCCCTGGTTCGCTCCATACACCTATGTATTCAGTGTAAGGTAACCATCTTATGATGGTTGGGTTCCCCCATTCAGACATCTCCGGATCAAAGTCTGTTTGCCGACTCCCCGAAGCTTTTCGCAGGCTACCACGTCTTTCATCGCCTCTGACTGCCAAGGCATCCACCGTATGCGCTTCTTCACTTGACCATATAACCCCAAGCAATCTGGTTATACTGTGAAGACGACATTCGCCGAAAATTCGCAATTACTTACAAATTTTACCTTAGCCTGATCCGTTACCAGTGAAAGTAACGTTCAGTCTATCTTTCTATCACATACCCAAATTTTTAAAGAACGATCTAATCAAAGACTAGAAATCAACATTCACCATCACAGTGATGGAATGCTCATTTCTAAGCTTTCAAGACAGAAGCAGTAGTGGTGGAGCCAAACGGGATCGAACCGTTGACCTCCTGCGTGCAAGGCAGGCGCTCTCCCAGCTGAGCTATGGCCCCGTATTTCTACAGGCGTTTCCCACACAAAATTGGTGGGTCTGGGCAGATTCGAACTGCCGACCTCACCCTTATCAGGGGTGCGCTCTAACCAACTGAGCTACAGACCCAATTTCGGGCTGCTTCTTTATCGTCTTCTTCAATGAATCAAGCAATTCGTGTGGGAACTTATGGAGCAGCTGATGTCGTCGATTAAGGAGGTGATCCAGCCGCAGGTTCCCCTACGGCTACCTTGTTACGACTTCACCCCAGTCATGAATCACACCGTGGTAACCGTCCTCCCGAAGGTTAGACTAGCTACTTCTGGTGCAACCCACTCCCATGGTGTGACGGGCGGTGTGTACAAGGCCCGGGAACGTATTCACCGCGACATTCTGATTCGCGATTACTAGCGATTCCGACTTCACGCAGTCGAGTTGCAGACTGCGATCCGGACTACGATCGGTTTTCTGGGATTAGCTCCACCTCGCGGCTTGGCAACCCTCTGTACCGACCATTGTAGCACGTGTGTAGCCCAGGCCGTAAGGGCCATGATGACTTGACGTCATCCCCACCTTCCTCCGGTTTGTCACCGGCAGTCTCCTTAGAGTGCCCACCATTACGTGCTGGTAACTAAGGACAAGGGTTGCGCTCGTTACGGGACTTAACCCAACATCTCACGACACGAGCTGACGACAGCCATGCAGCACCTGTCTCAATGTTCCCGAAGGCACCAATCTATCTCTAGAAAGTTCATTGGATGTCAAGGCCTGGTAAGGTTCTTCGCGTTGCTTCGAATTAAACCACATGCTCCACCGCTTGTGCGGGCCCCCGTCAATTCATTTGAGTTTTAACCTTGCGGCCGTACTCCCCAGGCGGTCAACTTAATGCGTTAGCTGCGCCACTAAGAGCTCAAGGCTCCCAACGGCTAGTTGACATCGTTTACGGCGTGGACTACCAGGGTATCTAATCCTGTTTGCTCCCCACGCTTTCGCACCTCAGTGTCAGTATCAGTCCAGGTGGTCGCCTTCGCCACTGGTGTTCCTTCCTATATCTACGCATTTCACCGCTACACAGGAAATTCCACCACCCTCTACCATACTCTAGCTCGTCAGTTTTGAATGCAGTTCCCAGGTTGAGCCCGGGGATTTCACATCCAACTTAACGAACCACCTACGCGCGCTTTACGCCCAGTAATTCCGATTAACGCTTGCACCCTCTGTATTACCGCGGCTGCTGGCACAGAGTTAGCCGGTGCTTATTCTGTCGGTAACGTCAAAACAGCAAAGTATTAATTTACTGCCCTTCCTCCCAACTTAAAGTGCTTTACAATCCGAAGACCTTCTTCACACACGCGGCATGGCTGGATCAGGCTTTCGCCCATTGTCCAATATTCCCCACTGCTGCCTCCCGTAGGAGTCTGGACCGTGTCTCAGTTCCAGTGTGACTGATCATCCTCTCAGACCAGTTACGGATCGTCGCCTTGGTGAGCCATTACCCCACCAACTAGCTAATCCGACCTAGGCTCATCTGATAGCGCAAGGCCCGAAGGTCCCCTGCTTTCTCCCGTAGGACGTATGCGGTATTAGCGTCCGTTTCCGGACGTTATTCCCCACTACCAGGCAGATTCCTAGGCATTACTCACCCGTCCGCCGCTCTCAAGAGAAGCAAGCTTCTCTCTACCGCTCGACTTGCATGTGTTAGGCCTGCCGCCAGCGTTCAATCTGAGCCATGATCAAACTCTTCAGTTCAAACATCTTTGGGTTTTTAAGAAACCCTAAACTTGGCTCAGCAATCGTTGGTTACATCTTTGATTTCTCGCGGAGTAACTTGTGATGCTGATAATCTTGTTGACTATCAGTCTGACTCCACAAGCACCCACACGAATTGCTTGATTCAGTTGTTAAAGAGCGGTTGGTTAAGATCTTTCGTCTCAACCGAGGCGCGCATTCTACAGCAGCCTCATTTGCTGTCAAGTGATTATTTTCAGAAGTTTTCAAAGTTTCCTTTGTAACTTCAACCACTTGCGCTTCCGATCTCTCGTTAGCGGGAGGCGAATTCTACAGCGTTACACGCTGCTGTCAACACCTCTTTTTCTCCGCTTTCGACCGAGAAGATCGAACCGTTAACAGGGCCAAACAACACTGCCTTACTAACTCCTTCTGGGCTTCGATGATCTGAAGCAGCTCGCCGCCGAAACCTACATAACTCTTTGTTTACCAAGGAGTTTTCCGTTTCGACTGCGCCGGAAGTGGGGCGAATTATAGACAGATATAAAACGCCGTCAACAGTTAATTTCAGGTTTATTCGGATTTAAGCGTAATACGCGCAAATGCCTTCTTGCCGGCCTGGCAAACGTGGGTCGCGCCCAGTTCGTATATAAAGGTGCGATCGACAACCTCACCATCTATACGTACACCGCCAGACCCCAGAAGGTCGCGCGCCACCGCCGAGTTCTTCACCAGGCCCGCCTTATTAAGGACGGCAGCGATCGGCATTGCCTCGCCAGCAGTCAATTCAATCTCAGGCAGATCATCCGGCAGCTCGCCATCCTTCATACGGTTACCCGCAGCACGGTGAGCACTGGCCGCAGCCTCTTCACCATGGAAGCGCGCAACAATCTCTTCAGCCAGCTTGATCTTCACATCCCGCGGGTTAGCCCCAGCTTCCACTTCAGCACGCAATGCATTGATCTCATCCATCGAGCGGAAACTCAACAGTTCGAAGTAACGCCACATCAGCGCATCCGGAATCGAAACCAACTTGCCGTACATCACACCCGGCGCTTCCTGGATACCAACGTAGTTACCCAAGGACTTGGACATCTTCTTGACGCCATCCAGCCCTTCCAGCAACGGCATCGTCAGAATGCACTGAGCCTCTTGCCCATACGCACGCTGCAGCTCACGCCCCATCAGCAGGTTGAACTTCTGATCAGTACCGCCCAGCTCGACATCGGCACGCAACGCCACCGAGTCATACCCTTGAACCAATGGGTACAGGAACTCATGGATAGCGATCGGCTGATTAGTGGAGTAGCGCTTATCGAAGTCATCGCGCTCGAGCATGCGAGCAACGGTGTACTGGGACGTAAGACGAATGAAATCCGCCGGCCCCATCTGATCCATCCAGGTGGAGTTGAAGGCCACCTCGGTCTTGGCCGGATCAAGAATCTTGAAGACCTGGGTCTTGTAGGTCTCGGCGTTATCGAGAACCTGCTCACGGGTCAGCGGCGGACGCGTAGCGCTCTTGCCGCTCGGATCGCCGATCATCCCGGTGAAGTCACCTATAAGGAAGATTACCTGATGCCCCAGTTCCTGGAACTGGCGCAGCTTATTAATAAGCACCGTATGCCCAAGGTGCAGATCCGGCGCCGTCGGATCAAAGCCGGCCTTAATACGCAGGGGCTGGCCACGCTTGAGCTTTTCGATCAGCTCAGCTTCGACCAACAGTTCTTCCGCACCACGTTTGATCAGCGCTAGCTGCTCTTCAACCGACTTCATAACAGACCCGCAAGGCTCAGATTCAAAAGGGAACCAACCATACAAGATCAGGGACTAATTACAAGTTTTGCCCTGCGCACGGACACCGTTCAGCAAGCCCAGCGTTCGCAAGCTTGCACCACAGATGATTTGGTTATATTTTATACAGTTATTTCATCTTCATCATGTCATTCATCTTTTCCAATTCATCTTTTCAAAGTCAAAATTACTTATGACCACAGAACCGTCTAAAGCGCCGCCGCTTTACCCGAAGACCCACCTGCTCGCCGCAAGTGGGATCGCCGCCCTTCTGAGCCTGGCACTCCTGGTATTTCCTTCCAGCGACGTAGAAGCCAAACGAACGACCCTAAGCCTTGACCTTGAAAGTCCGGTTGAGCAACTGACACAAGATCAAGACGCTTCCGACGCACTTCAAGCCACAAATGGCGCAGCCGAATCGCCGTTTGCCCAGATCGAAAGCAGCGCCGAAGACACCAAGGAAACCGCGCAGGCCGAACCTGCGGTAGTAGAGGCACCCAAGAACCCGCTGCACCGGGAAGTCATTGTTGCCAAGGGCGACACCCTTTCGACCCTGTTCGAAAAGGTCGGCCTCCCCGCCGCGACGGTCAACGATGTACTGGCAAGCGACAAGCAGGCCAAGCAATTCACCCAACTCAAGCATGGCCAGAAGCTTGAATTCGAACTGGCGCCCGACGGCCAGTTGACCAACCTGCACAGCAACGTCAGCGACCTGGAAAGCATCACCCTGACCAAAGGCGCCAAGGGCTTTGCGTTCAACCGCATCACCACCAAGCCGGTCATGCGCTCCGCCTATGTACACGGCGTGATCAACAGCTCGCTGTCGCAGTCCGCCGCCCGCGCCGGCCTGTCCCACAGCATGACCATGGACATGGCCAGCGTGTTTGGCTACGACATCGACTTCGCCCAGGACATTCGCCAGGGTGACGAATTCGACGTGATCTACGAACAGAAGGTCGCCAACGGCAAGGTCGTCGGCACCGGTAACATCCTTTCTGCGCGGTTTACCAACCGTGGCAAGACCTACACCGCCGTGCGCTACACCAACAAACAAGGCAACAGCAGCTACTACACCGCCGACGGCAACAGCATGCGCAAGGCGTTCATCCGTACCCCGGTTGACTTCGCCCGTATTAGCTCGCGTTTCTCGATGGGTCGCAAGCATCCAATTCTGAACAAAATTCGCGCTCACAAAGGCGTCGACTACGCCGCCCCGCGTGGCACGCCGATCAAGGCTGCCGGTGACGGCAAGGTCTTGCTGGCCGGTCGCCGTGGCGGCTACGGCAACACCGTGATCATCCAGCACGGGGCCACCTACCGTACGCTGTATGGCCATATGCAAGGTTTCGCCAAGGGCATCCAGACCGGCGGCAACGTCAAGCAGGGCCAGGTGATCGGTTACATCGGCACTACGGGGCTGTCCACCGGCCCGCACTTGCACTACGAGTTCCAGGTCAACGGCGTGCACGTCGACCCACTGGGCCAGAAGCTGCCAATGGCCGACCCGATCGCCAAGGCCGAGCGCGCCCGCTTCCTGCAGCAGAGCCAGCCATTGATGGCCCGCATGGACCAGGAGCGCTCTACTCTCCTGGCTTCGGCGAAGCGCTAAGCCATGTCGCTCTATATAGGTGTGATGTCCGGGACCAGCCTTGATGGCCTGGACATTGCGCTGATCGAGCAAGGCCCGGCGATCAAGCTGATCGCCACCCACTACATCCCCATGCCTGAATCCCTGCGTTCCGAGCTGCTTGGCCTGTGCGCCAGCGGCCCGGACGAGATTGCCCGTTCGGCGCTCGCGCAGCAGAACTGGGTGACGCTTGCCGCCCAAGGTATTCACGCCCTACTCGATCAGCAGAACCTCAAGCCCCAGGACATTCGAGCGATTGGCAGCCACGGCCAAACCATTCGTCACGAACCTGCACGGGGTTTTACCGTGCAGATCGGCAACCCGGCGCTGCTCACCGAATTGACGGAAATCACCGTCGTCAGTGATTTCCGTAGCCGCGATGTCGCCGCCGGAGGCCAAGGCGCCCCGCTGGTGCCTGCATTTCATGAGGCACTGTTTGGCGAGCGTACGGGCAACCGCGCCGTACTGAATGTGGGCGGCTTCAGCAACCTCAGCCTGATCGAGACCGGCAAACCGGTCGCGGGCTTCGACTGCGGCCCGGGGAATGTCCTGCTGGATGCCTGGATTCACCAGCAACGCGGCGAGAACTTCGACCGCGATGGCCAGTGGGCTGCCAGCGGGAAGGTTGAACCCCAGCTACTCAAGGCATTGCTCAGCGATCCGTTCTTTGTGACCAAAGGGCCAAAAAGCACCGGTCGCGAAGTCTTCAACCTGGGATGGCTTGAGCATCACCTGGGACGATTGCCGCCATTCGCAGCCCAGGACGTGCAAGCCACATTGCTCGAGCTGACTGCCCTGACCATCGTCGAATCCCTGCAAACCGCCCAACCACAGACCGAAACCCTGCTGGTCTGCGGCGGCGGCGCCCACAACGCAACCTTGATGAGCCGCCTGAGCGCCCTGCTGCCGGCGACCCAGGTCAGCAGCACCGCCACCTGCGGCGTAGACCCTGACTGGGTCGAAGCCATGGCGTTCGCCTGGCTGGCCCATTGCTGCCTGGAAGGCATCGCCGCCAACCGCCCCAGCGTCACCGGCGCCCGCGGCCTTCGTGTACTCGGCGCGATCTACCCCGCCTGAATCCCACACAGCAAAACGCCGCTTGGCCCTATCAAGGCCAAGCGGCGTTTTTATATCCGCTGTCGATCAGATCGAGAACGAAGACCCGCAACCACAAGTGGTGGTGGCATTCGGGTTCTTGATCACGAAGCGCGAACCTTCCAGACCTTCCTGATAGTCCACCTCGGCTCCTGCCAGGTACTGGAAGCTCATCGGATCGACAACCAGGCTGACGCCCTCGCGCTCAACGATGGTGTCGTCATCGGCCACGTCTTCATCGAAGGTAAAACCGTACTGAAACCCTGAACAACCGCCGCCCGTAACAAATACGCGCAGCTTCAAGCGATCATTACCCTCTTCATCGACCAGGCTCTTCACCTTGTGCGCAGCACCGTGGGTGAATTGCAAAGCCGTGGGGGTGAAGGATTCAACGCTCATGCTGATAATCTCCCGGCGTAGCGCCGCCATATGCGTGATGGCGGGCATTATCCGCTTCTCCTAGAAAAGCGGTCAACTATTGTTACGGTATATCAATCTGCGCAGCGGCCATTAAAAACACGAAAGGCCCGATCAACGGGCCTTTGCGCAACAGCAGAAAATTTACGGCAGCATGCCCGCGTGGGACAGGCCCAGCTTCTCATCCAGGCCAAACAGGATGTTCATGTTCTGCACAGCCTGGCCCGAAGCGCCCTTGACCAGGTTGTCGATGACCGACAATACCACCACCAGGTCACCATCCTGTGGACGATGCACTGCGATACGGCAAACGTTGGCACCGCGCACGCTGCGGGTCTCCGGGTGGCTGCCCGCCGGCATCACATCGACGAACGGCTCATTGGCGTAGCGCTTTTCAAACAGCGCCTGCAGGTCTACCGAGCGATCAACGACTGTCGCATACAGTGTGGAGTGGATCCCGCGGATCATCGGTGTCAGGTGCGGAACAAACGTCAGGCCGACATCCTTGCCCGCAGCACGACGCAGCCCCTGGCGAATTTCCGGCAAGTGACGATGGCCTTTGACTGCATAGGCTTTCATGCTTTCCGACGTCTCGGAGTAAAGCGAACCTACAGCGGCCCCACGACCAGCACCACTGACGCCCGACTTGCAGTCAGCAATCAGCCGCGATGCATCCGCCAGCCCGGCTTCCAGCAATGGCAGGAAACCCAACTGCGTAGCCGTCGGATAGCAACCCGGCACAGCGATCAGGCGTGCTTGCTTGATCTGCTCACGATTGACTTCCGGCAGGCCGTACACCGCCTCTTCCAGCAACTGCGGTGCACCGTGAGGCTGGCCGTACCACTTGGCCCACTCATCGGCGTCCTGCAGGCGGAAGTCTGCCGACAAGTCGATCACCTTGGTACCGGCGGCCAGCAACTCGCCCGCCAGGGCATGGGCCACACCGTGAGGCGTGGCAAAGAACACCACATCACACGCGCCCAGGGTCTTGATATCCGGAACGCTGAACGCCAGGCCGTCATAGTGGCCTCGCAGGTTCGGGTACATATCGGCCACGGCCAGGCCGGCCTCGGATCGGGAAGTGATCACCACCACCTCAGCTTGCGGATGCTGAGCCAACAGACGCAGCAATTCGACACCGGTGTAACCCGTGCCGCCGACGATACCGACCTTGACCATAAACCTGCCCTCAACGAACCCACTGGAAAGCCGTCGATAATAGGGTTCGTATCGTCCTGCGACAACCTTCAACATGACGTGTAGACGCAAGAGCCACTACTATCTTCAGCTACCGTGAACCTGGGAATAACTAAAAATGCTTTATCTATGGGTCAAAGCCTTTCATATCGTCAGCATCGTCTGCTGGTTTGCCGCGCTGTTCTACCTTCCGCGCCTGTTCGTCTACCACGCCCAAAGCGAGGACACCATCAGCAAGGAACGCTTCAGCGTGATGGAGCGCAAGCTGTACCGCGGCATCATGGGCCCGGCGATGATCGCCAGCCTGGTGTTCGGCGGATGGCTGATCTACCTCAACCCGGCCATCTTTCAATCCGGCGGGTGGATCCACGCCAAGTTGACCCTGGTAGTACTGCTCATCGGCTACCACCATATGTGCGGCGCGCAGGTAAAACGTTTCGCCCGTGGCGAAAACACCCGCAGCCATGTCTTTTATCGCTGGTTCAATGAAGTGCCAGTTCTGATATTGCTGGCTATCGTAATTTTGGTCGTGGTCAAACCGTTCTAATCTCTATTACTCGGGGTACTTCCAATGTCGCTGCCCGCTTCGCTCGAACAAAATCTGCGCCTGCCCGTCGTGGCTGCGCCGATGTTTCTGATCTCCAACCCGCAACTGGTGTTGGCCTGCTGCCGCAACGGGATCGTCGGCAGCTTCCCTGCCCTCAACCAGCGGGAAAGCAGCGGCTTCAAGGCGTGGCTGGAAGAAATCGAAGCGGGCCTGGCGCTGCTGGAGAACCCGGCGCCTTATGCGGTCAACCTGATAGTGCACAACAGTAACCCGCGGGTGGAAGCTGACCTGGCGATCTGCGTCGAGCACAAGGTGCCGATCGTCATCACCAGCCTGGGCGCGGTGAAAGAATTGGTAGACGCGGTGCATAGCTACGGCGGCCTGGTATTCCACGATGTCACCACCCGGCGCCACGCCGAAAAAGCCGCTGAAGCCGGCGTCGATGGCCTGATCGCCGTTGCGGCGGGCGCCGGTGGCCATGCCGGCACCTGGAGCCCGTTCTCGCTGATCGCAGAAATCCGTCAGTTCTTCGACAAAACCCTGCTGCTCGCCGGTTGCCTGAACCACGGCCACGAAATCCTCGCCGCGCAACTGCTCGGCGCCGACCTGGCCTATTTCGGCACGCGTTTTATCGGCACCACCGAAAGCCATGCCCCGGATGCCTATAAAGAGATGCTGCTCACATCGCGCGCCGCCGACATCGTGCACACTCCAGCCGTCTCCGGTGTTCCCGCAAGCTTCATGCGCCAGAGCCTGGAAAACGCCGGTTTCGACCTCGCCGCGCTGCAAGGCAAGGGTGAAGTCAATTTTGGCTCCAAGCTCAAGCCACTCAACGACGAAGCCAAAGCCTGGAAGACCGTGTGGTCCGCCGGCCAGGGCGTCGGAGAGATTGATGATTTGCCCAGCGTCGATGAACTCGTGGCCCGCCTGGATGCCGAATACCGCAAGGCGCTCGAGCATGCGGCACAATTGCCTGAACGCTGGCCACGCTGATCCGCGATCCAAAGCCTGCTGATCAAGGCAGGCCTCCCCTATTCAAGTGACAAGGATGCCCGCATGAGCGACAACCGTTTCAAGATTGTGTTTGATGGCGCATTGCTCCCGGGTGTCGAAAGCACCACCGCCAAGCTGAACCTCGCCGAGTTGTTCAAAAGTGATGTCGACGCGATCGAAAAGCTTTTCACCGGCCGCCCGGTCGCGCTGAAACGCGACCTTTCCCGCGCCGATGCCGAGACCTATCTGCAAGCGCTGAAAAACGCCGGGGTGGATGCGCGGATAGAAGAAGAGCAGCCGGTCGCCTTCAGCCTTGCCGAAACCCATGAAACGGACTCCGGCAGCGCGACTGACTACACCCGTCCCGCCGCATCGCCTTACGCCCCGCCCCGAGCCGCGGTTGGCGAGAACCTGCCGGAGTTTTCCACCCTTAAGGTATTCACCGTCAACGGCCGGATCGGACGCCTGCGCTTCCTGGCGTGGACGCTGGTGCTGAGCGTGGTGATCCTCCTCGTCTCCAGCGTGTTCTTCACCGTCGGACTTGGTATCGCTGCGGTCTCTCCGACGATTGCCATGGTCATTGGCTTCCTGGTGGGGATTGCCATACTCGTGGCCGCTGTGTGGGTCAGCGTACAGATCACCGTGCAGCGCCTGCATGACCTGGGCTGGTCCGGCTGGCTGTGGTTCCTGCACCTGGTGCCCTTCGTTGGCAGCATCTTCCCGATCCTGCTGATGGTCCTCCCCGGTAACACGGGCGCAAACCAGTACGGCGCGCCACCACCGCGTAACTCCACTGCGGTGAAAATCCTCTCCGCATTGTGGCTCGCATTCATTCCGCTGGTATTTGCCGGCGCGGTGTTGGTGGGCATGAGCGGCTACCTGGATCAACTGGAAAGCGATGTAGGTGGCAGCTACGAAAGCAGCTCCATCAACTCCGATGACGACAGCGACCAGGCCACCACCGTCGATGAAG
The DNA here is from genome assembly GCF_030815935.1 of Pseudomonas sp. W2I6. NCBI lineage: Bacteria > Pseudomonadati > Pseudomonadota > Gammaproteobacteria > Pseudomonadales > Pseudomonadaceae > Pseudomonas > Pseudomonas sp. W2I6. Next base: position 5,655,480 of record NZ_JAUSXJ010000001.1, read on the forward strand.
TCGATGTGCAAAGTGCTGACGACACAGCCGAACCTGTAGACTCTACGCAACAGTGAAAAACGCCCGACGCCTGTGACGCCTCTGTCACAGGCCCGGTAGCGTTGCGATGGAGAAACGCATGACCCGTTACGCTCTGATCACCGGTGCCTCCAGCGGCATCGGCCTGGCCTTGGCCGAAGCACTGGCCCGTCGCGGCCGCAGCTTGATTCTGGTGGCCCGCCAGCGTGATCAGTTGGAAAGCATTGCAATCGAATTGACTCAGCGCTTCGGCGTCGAGGTGCTGTTCCGCGCCTGTGACCTGGGCGAGCCCCTGCGGCTCTCCGGGTTCCTGCTGGAACTGGAAGAAGGCGAGCGGCAGATCGACCTGCTGGTCAACTGCGCCGGCATCGGTACCAGCGGCCCGTTCCTGGCGCAGGACTGGATGACCGAGCAGGACCTGATGGAGGTCAACATCCTCGCCCTGACCCGCATGTGCCATGCCCTCGGCAACGCCATGGCCCTGCACGGCGGCGGGCAGATTCTCAACGTCGCGTCGGTTGCCGCGTTCCAACCCGGCCCGTGGATGAGCACTTACTACGCCAGCAAGGCCTACGTGCTGCACTTTTCCGAAGGCTTGCGCGAGGAACTGAAGACCTGCGGCATCAAGGTTTCCGTTCTTTGCCCCGGCCCGACCCGCACCGCATTCTTCGGCACCGCCCAAATGGACACCGCGAAGCTGGATCGCAGCCAACAGTTGATGAGCCCGGAAGAAGTCGCGCTCTACACCGTGCGTGCGCTGGCCAGGAACAAAGCCATCATCATTCCCGGCCGGCGTAATCGCTGGCTGGCGTTCAGCCCGCGCCTGAGCCCGCGCTGGCTGACCCGCAAGATTGCCGGCGCGATCAACAAGGCCTATTGCCCGCGCTGATCGCCTGAGTACACTCACCCTGCACTTTCATAATGGAGAAACAGCTGTGGATACTCTGTTCACCAAGATCATCAACAGAGAAATACCCGCGAAGATCATCTACGAGGATGACCAGGTCCTGGCCTTCCACGACATCGCGCCAATGGCACCCGTGCATTTCCTGGTGATTCCGAAAAAGCCGATCCGCACCCTCAACGACCTCACCGAGGAAGACAAGGCGCTAGCCGGGCATATCCTGTTCACCGCCCAGCGCCTGGCGGTTGAGCAAGGCTGTGAGAAGGGCTTCCGTGTGGTGATGAACTGCAACGAAGATGGCGGACAGACCGTTTATCACATCCACATGCATGTTCTGGGTCAACGCCAGATGAACTGGCCGCCGGGCTGAGCACTACCTGTGGCGAGGGAGCTTGCTCCCGCTGGGCTGCGTAGCAGCCCCAAAAACGAGAGCGCTGCGTACTCCAGCGCGAGCAAGCTCCCTCGCCACACAAGCAATTTGACCCAGCGCAAACGCTTCCCCCTCTCTTGCGGTAAACTGGCCGCCGAGATTCTTCCCGGAGGTCAGCATGACTACCCAACGTCACTACTCGCCGATTGATCGTCTGTTGCTGCAAGCCGATACGGCCATGCGCACGCTGCTGCCATTCAGCGGCCAACCGCACCGCCCGTCGCCCGCCATCGTGCGGCCCGAAGCGCAGATGAGCGAGACCGACACCCGCCACGTCGCCGGCCTGATGCGTATCAACCATACCGGTGAGGTCTGTGCCCAGGCGCTGTACCAGGGCCAGGCCCTGACCGCCAAGCTGCCGCAAGTGCGCGCTGCGATGGAACATGCCGCCGAAGAAGAAATCGATCACCTGGCCTGGTGCGAACAACGCATTCGCCAGTTGAACAGCCATCCGAGCGTGCTGAACCCGCTGTTCTACGGCTTATCGTTTGGCATTGGTGCGGTGGCCGGGCTGATCAGCGACAAAGTCAGCCTGGGTTTTGTGGCCGCCACCGAGCATCAGGTGTGCAAACACCTCAATGAACACCTCGAGCAACTGCCGGCTGAAGACGAAAAGTCCCGGGCGATTCTTGAGCAGATGCGCATTGATGAAGAACATCACGCCGAAAGCGCGCTGGACGCGGGCGGCTTCCGGTTCCCGGCACCGGTGAAATTTGGCATGAGCGTGCTGGCCAAGGTCATGACCAAAAGCACGTACCGCATCTAGTTTCAGCAGAAAACAAAAAAGGGCGCTATCAAGCGCCCTTTCTTTTTGCCTGCCGATTGAAGAATCAGCCCAACTCAATGATCTCGTAATCATGAGTGATGGCAACGCCCGCAGCGCCCAGCATGATCGAGGCCGAGCAGTACTTCTCCGCCGACAACTCGATGGCCCGCTTGACCTGGGCTTCTTTCAACGCCCGGCCCTTGACGACAAAGTGCATGTGGATCCTGGTAAACACCTTCGGGTCTTCGGTGGCACGCTCGGCTTCCAGGAATGCTTCGCAGCTTTCCACCGCCTGGCGGGACTTCTTCAGGATGCTCACCACATCGAAATTGCTGCAACCGCCTACACCGAGCAGGAGCATTTCCATCGGGCGTACGCCCAGGTTGCGGCCACCGGCTTCCGGCGGGCCGTCCATGACCACCACGTGGCCACTGCCCGACTCACCGAGGAACATGGCTTCGCCCGCCCATTGGATGCGTGCCTTCATCGCCCAGACTCCACTGCTAAAAAAGGGTCGCCAGCTTAGCACAGCACTTTGGGCCGGCAGCGTTTCCCATGAAAGCGATCAACAGCAGGGTTTGCTGGGTAAATTCCCTAATGAAGTCAGAATGTGTCTGTTAAGCTGGCGCCAAATCAATGGCGCATTGCCATCCATTGGATGATGTAGCTTAGCCGTTGATCGCGCTGGATAAAAAAACAAGCTCACCAACACCGTGCAGTCTTTTCGGGATACAACCATGGTTGCTATTACTCCCACACCCAAAATCAAGAACCTCGACAAACTGCTGATGCATTGTCAGCGCCGGCGTCATCCAGCCAAGCACAACATCATCTGCGCGGGCGAGCGCTCGGAATCCCTGTTCTTCATTATCAAAGGCTCGGTCACCATCCTGATCGAGGATGACGATGGTCGCGAAATGATCATCGCCTACCTCAATACCGGTGATTTCTTCGGTGAACTCGGGCTTTTCGAACAAGCCGGCAAGGAACAGCAACGCAGTGCCTGGGTGCGGGCCAAGGTCGAATGCGAAGTCGCCGAGATCAGCTATACGAAATTTCGCGAACTGGCCCAGCAGGATCCCGACATTCTGTACGCCCTGAGCGGCCAGATCGCACAGCGCCTGAGAGACACCACGCGCAAAGTCGGCGACCTGGCGTTCTTCGACGTCACCGGCCGGGTTGCCCGCTGCCTGCTGGAGTTGTGCAAGCAACCGGACGCCATGACCCATCCCGACGGGATGCAGATCAAGATCACCCGCCAGGAAATCGGGCGGATCGTCGGTTGCTCAAGGGAAATGGTTGGCCGTGTGCTCAAGGACCTGGAGGAACGCAACCTGGTGCATGTCAAAGGCAAGACCATGGTGGTCTTCGGTACGCGTTAAACCGGCAGGAAACTCGCAAGCATCTGACGGTACAACGTATCAAGCCGGACAATCGCATCTGGCGCCGCAAAGGCTTCGTGCAGGGCGATGTGGCTTTCGGCGCGCACCCGTTGTTCCAGGCCGCATGCTTCATTGAAGCGATTGACCGCGGCGATCAATTCGACGCGATCGTCATCCAGCAGCAACGCACCATGCACCAACCCCACCGGGCGCCCGCCACTCTGGCGCCAGCGCTGGGCGGTACCGACCATTTTGCGACCATCAAGGTTGACGTTGTAGCGACCGTCGCAAAACGCACCGTCGATCTCGCCCACCGACGCGTTGCCACCCAACTCGATCAGCAGGTCGCAAATCGGCTGGCACAGACGCTGGTAGCCGGTTTCGATACGGCCCTGGTCACCTTCACTGCGTGGTGGCGCGTAGACCAACGCGATATTGACCGTGGCTGCCGATTGCGGAACCGGCTCACCGCCCGTTTCCCGCAGCAGCACCGGCCAACCGGCGTCTGCCGACACCTGGCTGGCGGTCTCGAATGCCGGAAGGCGGCTCAAACGACGAGGCATCACCAACGCTTGATCGCTGGGCTGCCAGAACAGCAGGCCGAACGGTTGCTCGCCGGCACAGACCGCGGCGAGCAAATCCTGCTCGGCCTTAAGGCCTGCCTCGACCGTCATCGCCACCGGCTGGGTCATCATCAATCCAGGGTCGAGCCACTGACGGCAACGCCACGCTCCGGGAAGAACAGGCGCTGCAATTCAGCCCCCGGGTTCTCGGCACGCATGAAGGTTTCGCCGACGAGGAACGAGTACACGCCGCTGATTTCCATCAGTTCCACATCGGCGCGATTGACGATGCCGCTTTCGGTGATCACCAACCGGTCGCGCGGGATGCGCGGCAACAGGTCGAGGGTGTTTTCCAGGCTGACTTCGAAGGTGTGCAGGTTGCGGTTGTTGACGCCCACCAACGGTGTGTCGAGGGTTTTCAACGCGCGTTCCAGTTCATCACCGTCGTGCACTTCCACCAGCACGTCGAGGCCGACGCTCTTGGCCACGGCCGCCAGTTCAGCCATTTTCACGTCATCCAGTGCGGAGACGATCAACAGCACGCAATCGGCGCCCAAGGCACGGGCTTCGACGATCTGGTACGGGTCGACCATGAAATCCTTGCGGATCACCGGCAGCGAACACGCCGCACGCGCTTGCTGCAGGTACAGGTCGGAACCCTGGAAATAGTCGATATCGGTCAACACCGAGAGGCACGTCGCGCCGCCCTTCTCGTAGCTTTTGGCGATGTCTTCAGGGATGAAGATCTCGCGAATCACGCCCTTGCTCGGCGAAGCCTTCTTGATTTCAGCGATAACGGCCGGCTGTTTTTCCTTGGCCTGCTTGATCAGCGCATTGGCGAACCCACGCGGTGCATCAGCGGTTTTCGCCAGGCCTTCCAGCTCAGCCAGGCTGACCCGGGCACGGCGCTCGGCGACTTCTTCTGCCTTGCGGGCCAGGATTTTTTCCAGAACGGTCGGAACACTCATCCTTCATTCTCCACTTTGAACACCGCAGTAAACGCACCCAGTTCTTCGAGCTTTTCGCGCGCCAGCCCGGTATGCAATGCATCATGAGCGAGGGCAACACCCTCTTTAAGACTGTAGGCGTGATCCGCGGCGTACAGCGCCGCACCGGCGTTGAGCACAATCATTTCTGCGGCTTTCTGGCCGTTTTCGGTCTTGCGGCGTCCCAGGGCATCGCGAATCAGTTCAAGGGAGGCTGCCGGGCTTTCTACCGCCAGGCCGTGCAGGCTCTGGCTTTTCATGCCGAGGTCTTCTGGCTCGACCCAATACTCGGTGACCTGGTCGTTCTTCAGCTCCGCCACGAAGGTCGGTGCCGCCAGGCTGAACTCGTCGAGGCCATCCTTGGAGTGCACCACCAGCACGTGCTTGCTGCCCAGGCGCTGCAGGACTTCAGCCAATGGCCGGCACAGCGCCTGGCTGAACACGCCCACTACCTGATGCTTCACACCGGCCGGATTCGTAAGCGGGCCGAGCATGTTGAACAGGGTACGCAAGCCCAAGTCCTTGCGCGGGCCGGCGGCGTGTTTCATCGCGCCGTGATGGGACTGGGCAAACATGAAGCCGATACCGACATGATCGATGCAGCGCGCCACTTGTACCGGGGTCAGGTTCAGGTAGATGCCTGCTGCTTCCAGCAAATCGGCGCTGCCGCTTTTACCCGACACCGCGCGGTTACCGTGCTTGGCCACGGTGCAGCCGGCAGCGGCCACCACAAAGGAAGAAGCCGTCGACACGTTGAAAATGTTCGCACCGTCGCCGCCGGTGCCGACCACGTCGACCACGCCGTCGAGGGTCTTGAGTTCAACCTTGTCGGCCAGCTCACGCATGACCGACACAGCGCCGACGATTTCGTCGATGCTCTCGCTCTTCATGCGCATGGCCATCATGAACGCGCCGATCTGCGCGTCGGTGCATTGACCGGTCATGATCTCGCGCATCACATCGCTCATTTCAGCGGTGCTCAGGTCCAGATGGCCGACGATACGGCTCAGGGCAGTCTTGATATCCATGAAAAGTCCTTAGCGCGTGCCGCCGCTCTGCTTGAGAAAGTTAGCGAACAGCTCGAAGCCCTGCTCGGTCAAAATCGATTCCGGGTGAAATTGCACCCCTTCGACGTTCAGTGTCTTGTGACGCAGGCCCATGATCTCGTCGACCGAGCCATCTTCCAGCTGGGTCCAGGCCGTCAGCTCAAGGCACTCGGGCAGGGTTTCACGCTTGACCACCAGCGAGTGGTAGCGGGTTACCGTTACCGGCAGGTTCAAACCCTGGAATACGCCCTGGTCCTTGTGAAATACCGGGCTGGTCTTGCCGTGCATTACCTGGCGGGCGCGGACGACGTCGCCACCGAAGGCCTGGCCGATGGACTGATGGCCCAGGCACACGCCCAGGATCGGCAGCTTGCCGGCAAAGTATTGGATGGCTTCGAGGGAGATGCCCGCTTCGGTCGGCGTACACGGGCCTGGGGAGACGACGATGCGTTCAGGGTTCAACGCGGCGATCTGGGCCACGGTCAATTCGTCGTTGCGCACCACCTTGACCTCGGCGCCGAGTTCGCCCAGGTACTGCACAACGTTGTAGGTAAAGGAGTCGTAGTTATCAATCATCAGCAACATGTGGGTTAAAACCTCTTGAATTCACTGACTTCTAATGACGGCCTTCCAAGGGAGTGACCCGCTGCCAGACGCACTTTCCGGTTGCCGGGGTTGGCCGGCAAGGGGCGTTTAACAGAGGGTGAAGAAGGCAAATCGGTACAGGTCCGGCGGGGCCGGTAGAGAAAAGTTAGGCGCGCCAACGCCAACGGGCGTGTGCCTTGACTACTCGCATCAAGAGTTTGCTGATGATCAACACGGGGAGGGTCTCATTCATACGTTCAGGCACAGTAACGTAGCCTCGCCAACGGTGCAATATCGAGCCGCAAATACGGGGGAAACTGCCCGACTGATAATTGGCGTCAAACTTTTCAGAACCCTTCCAAGGGCGCTACAGTCACAGTGCTGACAAAAAAACAAAATCATGGACGGACTCATGACCAAGATGCCCTATTTCACCCCCATCGTCGGCTGCCTCTTGGCGCTGGCATGCTCGCAAGCCTTCGCCGCGCCCTCGCCTTATTCGACGATGGTCGTTTTCGGTGACAGCCTGGCCGACGCCGGTACATTTGCCGACCCTGGCGCACCGGGCTCAACCTATCGCTTCACCAACCGCACCGGCCCGCAATACTTCGACGGCAGCGGCGAAAGCACATCGCTGATCTCCTCGACGTTATTGGGCGGCAAGCTGGGGGTTGCCCCGGGCGACCTGAATGCCTCGACCTCGCCGGAGCGCGCCGCGCTGGGCCAGCCAGACGGCAATAACTGGGCCGTCGGCGGCTACACCACCCAACAGATCTACGATGCCATCACCGGTAATTCCACCGTCACCGACAGCGACACCGGGCAGGTATTGCGTACACGTCCCGGATACCTGGCATCAACGGGGGGCCGAGCCGACCCCAACGCGTTGTACTTTCTCTCCGGCGGCGGCAATGACTTCCTCGACGGCCTGGTCCTCAGCCCCGACCAGGCCTCGGCCGCAGCCGGGCGCCTGGCCGACAGCGCCCAGGCGCTGCAACAGGCTGGCGCCCGTTATGTAATGGTATGGATGCTGCCGGACCTGGGCCTGACACCTGCCGTCAATGGCACCCCGCTCCAAGGGGCCGTCAGCGCCCTGGCCGGCGCGTTCAACCAGACCCTGGTACAGCGCCTGTCGCAAATCGATGCGCAGATCATCCCGCTGAACATTCCGTTGCTGCTCAAGGAAACCTTTGCCGATCCCGGGCGTTTTGGTTTTGCCACCGACCAGAACCTCAATCAGACCTGCTTCAGCGGCACCACCTGCAGGAATCCGGTGTATGGCGTCGGCGGCACCAATCCGGACCCGACCAAGCTGATTTACAACGACACCGTGCACCCGACCGAGGCCGGCCAGGTACTGATCGCCGACTACGCGTATTCACTGCTGGCAGCGCCCTGGGAAATCACCCTGCTTCCGGAAATGGCCCAAGGCACCTTGCGCGCCCATCAGGATTCATTGCGCAACCAATGGCAAGCCGACTCTGGTAGCTGGCAGGCCGTGGGCCAATGGCGGGCGATCGTCGACGCTGGCGGCCAGCACCTGGACTTCGATGATCAGAACAGCTCGGCCAGCGGTGACGGCAGCGGCTATAACCTGAACATCGGTGGCAGCTACAGGCTCAATGACGAGTGGCGGGTGGGTGTGGCAGCAGGCTTCTATCGCCAGAGTCTTGAGGCCGGCGCCAGCGATTCGGACTACAAGCTCAACAGCTACCTGGGCACCGCGTTCGCCCAGTATCAGGAAGATCACTGGTGGGCCGACGCCGCATTGACCGGCGGCAAACTGGACTTCGACAACCTCAAGCGCAAGTTCGCCCTGGGCATCAGCGAAGGCACCGAGAAAGGCGACACCGACGGCTGGCTATGGGCATTCAGCGCACGGGTTGGGTATGACATCGCCGAGCCAAACAGCGAATGGCACTTCTCACCCTTTATCAGCGCTGACTATTCGCGGGTCGAGGTGAATGGTTACTCGGAGAAAGATGCCCGTTCCACCGCGCTGACCTTTGATGACCAACAGCGCGACTCCAAGCGTTTGGGAATCGGATTACAAGCCAACTACCGCTTCACCCCGCAAACCCTGGTGTTTGGCGAAGTGGCCCACGAGCACGAGTTTGAAAACGATACGCAGCGAGTGGGCATGTCCCTCAACAGCGTGCCGGGGATTGATTTCAAACTGGACGGCTACACGCCACGCAGCAATTCGGATCGCTTGAACCTGGGGATTACCCACAAGGTGACCAAGGACCTGGCGCTGAACGCGGCCTATAACGTGAGAAAGGATGACAACTTTACCCAGCAAGGGCTGAGTGTCGGGGTGAGTCTGGATTTCTGACTCGGACTTGAAACTGACAAATACCAAATGTGGGAGCGGGCTTGCTCGCGAAAGCGGTGCGACAGTCACCTTATATATCGACTGATACACCGCCTTCGCGAGCAAGCCCGCTCCCACATTTTTGATCTACGTCTGACTTCAGTCCTGCGGGGTCTGCTCAGCCAACGCCACCGCGCGGAACATCGCCCGGCGCTTGTTCAGCGTCTCTTCCCATTCCAGGGCCGGTACCGAGTCGGCCACAATCCCGCCGCCCGCCTGCACGTGCAGTTCGCCGTCCTTGATCACCGCCGTACGGATCGCGATCGCAGTGTCCATATTGCCGTTCCAGGCGAAATACCCCACCGCGCCGCCATACACACCACGCTTGACCGGCTCCAGTTCGTCGATGATTTCCATCGCGCGAATCTTCGGTGCGCCCGACAAGGTGCCCGCCGGCAGGATCGCCCGCAGTGCATCCATCGCCGTCAACCCGGCCTTCAGCTCGCCGGTGACGTTGGACACGATGTGCATCACGTTGGAGTAACGCTCGATCACCATCTTCTCGGTGAGCTTCACCGAACCGATTTCCGAGACACGCCCGGTGTCATTGCGGCCCAGGTCGATCAGCATCAAGTGCTCGGCGATTTCCTTGTCGTCGCTCAACAGGTCCTGTTCCAGCGCCAGGTCCGCCTCTTCGGTCGCACCGCGAGGGCGGGTGCCGGCAATCGGGCGTACGGTGATCAGGTTGTCTTCGACCCGCACCAGCACTTCCGGCGAACTGCCCACGACGTGGAAGTCGCCAAAGTTGAAGAAGTACATGTACGGCGTCGGGTTGAAACAGCGCAGCGCCCGGTACAAATCAATCGGCGCGGCCTTGAAGTCGATGGACATGCGTTGCGACGGCACCACCTGCATGCAGTCACCGGCAAGGATATATTCCTTGATGGTATCGACCGCACGCTCGTAGTCATCCTGGGTAAAGCTGGAGCGGAATACCGGGTCAGCCGCCGGTGGACGGCTGAGGTCCAGGCCGCGACGCGGGGTGATCGGCTGGCGCAGTTTTTCCAGCAGCGCTTCCAGGCTCGCCTGGCCTTGCTCGAACGCATCGGCCTGGGAAGGATCCGCCAACACGATAGCGTGCATCTTGCCCGCGAGGTTGTCGAACACCACCACCGCGTCGGAAACCATCAGCAGAATGTCCGGCACACCCAACGGATCGGGGTTCGGGGATTTGCCCAGGCGTTTTTCCACGTAGCGCACGCAGTCGTAGCCGAAGTAACCCACCAGGCCGCCGTTGAAGCGCGGCAGGCCGGCGATGGTCGGCACGTTGTAGCGCGCCTTGAATTCCTCGACGAAGGCCAGCGGGTCTTCCACATCGTGACTTTCGATCTCGACGCCGTCCAGGGTGATGCTCACATGGTGATCATGTACCCGCAGCACTGTGCGGCACGGCAGGCCGATGATCGAATAACGGCCCCACTTCTCGCCGCCCTGCACCGACTCCAGCAGATAGGAGTTGGGCTCGTCGGCCAGTTTCAGGTAGATCGACAATGGCGTGTCGAAGTCGGCCAGGGTTTCGCAGGCCATGGGGATACGGTTGTAGCCGGCAGCGGCCAAACGCAGGAATTCTTCGCGGATCATGAGGTGCCTCGTGGCTTGAGGGTCTAACGGTCAGGTGTGCAAACGTGCCGCAGCGCGGCGAGGATCAGTCAGGCGCGCCAACGCCAGCGGGCCAGGGCCTTGATGACTTTCATCCAGAGTTTGCGAGTGACCACCACGATGGGATTTCCAGAAGGGGATGGAACAGCGTCGGGCAACGTTATCTCAGCGCCCGTTCCCAAGCAACCGGGGATTAACAGGCGCAGGTCATCAATCACCAGCGCCGGGGATTCTTCGGCAATCGGCCGGCCATGGTTGTAGCCGTAACTCAAGGCCACGCACTTGACCCCCGCCGCTTTCGCCGCCAGCACATCACTGCGCGAATCGCCGACAAACAGCGATTGGGACGCCGGGATATTGGCCATTTTCATCACGAAGAACAGCGCCGCCGGGTCGGGCTTCTTCTGCGGCAAGGTATCGCCGCCGATGATCCAGCGGAAATACCGGCCGATCTTCATCTGGTCCAACAGCGGTGCGACGAAACGCTCCGGCTTGTTGGTGATCAGGGCCATTTCCACGCCCTGCTTGTGCAGCCATTTCAGGGTGTCGCGCACGCCGGGATAAACCACGGTCAGTTCGTGGCCGTTTTCGTAGGCCACGTTGAACAGCTCAAGCGCATGCTCGGCTTCCACATCATCGACACCCTCGGCCTCGATGTTGTTGGCCAAGGCTCGACGCACCAGCATCTGCGCGCCATTGCCGACCCACTCGCGCACCGACTCGATACCCGCCGGCTTGCGCCCCAGCTTGAGCAGCATCTGGTCCACCGCCGCGGCCAGGTCCGGCACTGAATCGATCAACGTACCGTCCAGATCGAACATCACCAGCCGTGGCAGTTTGCCGGGGAACAGTTGCTCAAAGCCACTCATGGACGCGCCAGCGCCAGTTCTGCACGCATCTTGGCGATCACTTCCTGATAGTCCGGGGCATTGAAGATTGCCGAACCGGCCACAAAGGTGTCGGCACCGGCCGCGGCGATTTCGCGGATGTTGTTGACGTTGACGCCACCGTCGATCTCCAGGCGGATATCACGGCCCGACGCATCGATCAGCGCCCGCGCTTCACGCAGCTTGTTAAGGGTGCCGGGGATGAACTTCTGCCCGCCGAAGCCCGGGTTGACGCTCATCAGCAACACCATGTCGACTTTGTCCATCACGTACTCAAGCACGCTCAGCGGCGTGGCCGGGTTGAACACCAGGCCCGCCTTGCAACCGCCCTCGCGGATCAGTTGCAGGGTGCGGTCCACGTGCAACGTGGCTTCCGGGTGGAAGGTGATGTAGGTCGCGCCGGCTTCGATGAAGTCACCGACGATGCGGTCCACCGGGCTGACCATCAAGTGCGCATCGATAGGCGCGGTCACGCCGTATTTACGCAGGGCGGCGCAGACCATCGGACCAATGGTCAGGTTCGGCACATAGTGGTTGTCCATGACATCGAAGTGAACGAAGTCGGCACCGGCGGCCAACACCTTGTCCACTTCCTCGCCCAGGCGGGCGAAGTCGGCGGAGAGAATCGATGGAGCAATGACGAAGGGCTGCATGACGCACCTTTTTGAGCTAAATCACGATGGCGCGCATTGTATACCTCATGCTTTGCCGCGCGCACCGTGACCTCGCTCAATGGTTAATAAGCTGCCCGGTAGATTTTCTCGATATCAGCGGCGCTGAGCTTGCGCGGATTGTTGCGCATCAGGCGTTCGATCCCTGCCGCTTCTACCGCCATGGCCGGGATCGCATCTTCAGGCACACCGAAGCTGCGCAGGCCGGACGGAATCTCGACTGCGGCACACAGTCGCGTCATCGCATCGACGGCCTGGTCGGCGGCATCCACCGCACTCAACCCCGTGATATTCACGCCCATGGCCTCGGCAATCTCCTGCATGCGCTCCACACACGCCAGCTTGTTCCAGTGCATCACGTAGGGCAGCAGCAAGGCATTGCTTACGCCGTGGGCGATGTTGAAACGCCCGCCCAACGGGTAGGCCAACGCATGCACCGCCCCCACGCCGGCATTCCCGAACGCCATCCCGGCCATCAGGCTGGCGGTGGCCATGTCGTCCCGGGCCTCAAGGTTGGCGGGGTTGGCGTAGGCCTTGGGCAGCGCCTTGGCAATTAGTTTGATCGCCCCGATGGCCAGTGCATCGGTGATCGGCGAGGCATTCAGCGACAGGTAGGATTCGATGGCGTGCACCAATGCGTCCACCCCACTGGCGGCGGTGACGCTGCGCGGGCAAGTCAGGGTCATCTGCGGGCTGATCAGGGCCACGTCCGGCAGCAGGTAATCGCTGACGATGCCTTTTTTCAGTTGCGCGACCTTGTCCGACAGAATCGCCACGTTGGTCACCTCCGAACCGGTGCCGGCCGTGGTGGGAATCGCGATCAGCGGCGGGCCTTTGCGCGGCACCTGGTCCACGCCGAACAGGTCGGCCAGGGCGCCGTGGTAACCGGCGTAGGCCGCCACGCTCTTGGCGATGTCGATGGCGCTGCCGCCGCCGACGCCGATCAGGCCGTCATGCCCGCCTTCGCGGTAGACGCGCATGCAGTCCTCGACGATGGCGATTTCCGGGTCGGGCAGCACGCGGTCGAAAATCTCGTAGGTCCGTTCGCCCAGGTGTTCCAGCGCCAGCGCCACGGTGCCGGACTTGACCAGTGCCGCATCGGTGACAATCAGCGGGTTGTCGACATCCAGCCGCGTCAGCTCGGCGGCCAGTTGCTCGATGGCGCCTGGGCCGGTGAGCAGTTTGTGGGCGATCTTGAATGAGGAAGTACTCATGTGCGCAGCCTCTTATCAGTTATGGGCTGGCACAAGATTAGCTGACTTGGGCTGGTTGTCTTGCATTCAGCTACTGAATAGACACAAACCCAATGTGGGAGCGGGCTTGCTCGCGAAGGCGGTAGGCCAGTCGATATCTCTGTTGACTGACACACCGCCTTCGCGAGCAAGCCCGCTCCCACATTTTGATCTCTGTTTGGCTTTAGACCTGGGCCGTACGCAGTTTCTCGCTGCGCCCGCGCAGCCATTCCAGGGTCAGCAACAGCACCACCGAGAAGGCGATCAACAAGGTCGCTGCGGCGGCAATGGTAGGGCTGAGGTTTTCACGGATGCCGCTGAACATCTGCCGTGGCAAGGTTGCCTGCTCGGGCCCGGCGAGGAACAGCGTCACCACCACTTCATCGAACGAGGTGGCAAAGGCGAACAGCGCCCCGGAGATCACCCCCGGGGCAATCAATGGCAAGGTCACCCGACGAAACGCCGTCAGCGGTGACGCGCCCAGGCTGGCCGCCGCCCGCACCAGGTTATGGTTGAACCCCTGCAAGGTCGCCGACACGGTGATGATCACAAACGGCACGCCCAGCACCGCGTGCACCACGATCAGCGAGAAGAAGCTGTTGCCCAGGCCCAGCGGCGCGAAGAACAGGTAACTGGCCACACCGATAATCACCACGGGCACTACCATCGGCGAAATCACCAGGGCCATCACCAGCGCCTTGCCGGGAAAGTGCCCCCGGGTCAGACCGATCGCCGCCAGCGTGCCGAACACCATCGCCAGCACTGTAGCCGCCGGAGCCACGATGATGCTGTTCTTCAGGGCGCGCATCCATTCCGCCGAGCCGAAGAAATCCTGGTACCAGTGCAGCGAGAAACCTTGCAGCGGGTAAACCAGGAAACTTCCACTGTTGAACGACAGCGGGATGATCACCAGCACCGGCAAGATCAGGAACAACAGGATCAGGCCGCAGAGGATCCGCAAGCTGTAGAACCAGACCCGTTCCACGGGCGACATATAAGGGCTCAGCATCGCAACGGTCTCCTTAGCTCAGGCGCAGGCGGCTGGCGCCCACCAGCCAGTTGTAGATCAGGTACAGCACCACGGTGGCCAGCAGCAACAAGCCGCCCAAGGCCGTGGCCATGCCCCAGTTGATGCTGGTGTTGGTGTAGAAGGCCACGAAGTAGCTGACCATCTGGTCGTTCGGGCTGCCCAGCAAGGCCGGGGTGATGTAGTAGCCGATCGCCAAAATGAACACCAACAAGCAGCCGGCACCAACGCCTGCGTAGGTCTGCGGGAAGTACACGCGCCAGAAGCTGGCGAATGGGTGGCAGCCCAGGGAGATTGCCGCCCGCATGTAGGTGGGCGAGATGCCTTTCATCACGCTGTAGATCGGCAAGATCATGAAGGGCAGCAGGATGTGCACCATGGAGATGTAGACCCCCAGCCGGTTGAACACCAACTCGACGGGTTTATCGATCAGCCCCATGCCCATCAGCGCGCTGTTGATCAAGCCGCCGGACTGCAGCAACACGATCCAGGCCGCCACGCGCACCAGCACCGAGGTCCAGAACGGCAGCAGCACCAGGATCATCAGCAAATTGCTTTGCCGCGCCGGCAAGTTGGCCAGCAGGTAAGCCAACGGATAGGCCAGCAGCAGGCAGCACACGGTGATGACCAGGCCCATCCAGAACGTACGGGCGAAGATATCGAGGTAGATCGCCTGGTCCGGGGTGGCCGGGGCGATTTCGCCGAGGTCGTCGATGCGGTGATCGACGGCGGCCAGCAAGTAGTATGGCGTGAGGCTGCTGGTGTTGCGCCGGATCGCCTGCCAGTACGCCGGGTCGCCCCAGCGTTCGTCGAGGTTTTCCAGCGCTTCTTTATAGGAGGCAGGCGCTTCGGTGAACGGCATTGCCCGCGCGGTTTTTGTCAGCAGGCTGCGATAGCCCGCCAGCTCCATGTTCAAGCGTTTGGAGAGGTCGCCCAGGGTCGAGTTTTTCCGGGCTTCGCCCAGGTCCTCGCTGATGGCCTGGTACACCGGCTCGCCGGGCAGGCCACGACCGTCCCAGGCCGTCACCGCCACCACCGTGCGCGGCAGGCCGCCCACCACTTCCGGGTTGCCGACGCTTTTGTAGAGCAGCGCCACAATCGGTACCAGGAACACCAGCAGCAAAAACACCACCAATGGCGCGATCAGGGCCTGGGCCTTCCAGCGGTTGAGCCGCTCGGCACGCGCCAGGCGCTGTTTCAGGGTGGGGCTGGGAATGGCGAGGGCCATGGCGAACTCCGGGTTCTTAAACATGAATGCAAAACGTGGGTGTGGCGCTTGTCCTGTGGCGAGGGAGCTTGCTCCCGCTGGGGCGCGAAGCGGCCCCCAAAGATGGGACTGCTGCGCAGTCCAGCGGGAGCAAGCTCCCTCGCCACAAGGTGGGTGTCACATCAGCGACCGAGTTACTTGGCCGCCCACGCGTTAAAGCGCTGCTCCAATTGCTCACCGTTATCCGCCCAGAAGCTCACGTCGATCTGCACCTGGTTGGCGATGTTTTCCGGGGTAGTCGGCATATCCTTCAGGATGTCCTTCGCCAGCAACGGTACTGCCTGGGTGTTGGCCGGGCCGTAGGCGATGTTTTCCGAATAGGTCTTCTGCTGCTGCGGCTGCACCGAGAAGGCGATGAACTTCTTCGCCGCGTCAGCACGGTCCTTGGCCAGGCCTTTTGGAATGGCCCAGGCGTCGAAATCGTAGATCCCGCCGTTCCACACCACTTTCAAATTGCTTTCTTTCTGCACGGCAGCGATCCGGCCGTTGTAGGCAGAACTCATCACCACGTCGCCAGAAGCGAGGTACTGCGGCGGTTGGGCGCCCGCTTCCCACCACTGGATATACGGCTTGAGCTCATCGAGCTTCTTGAACGCACGGTCCTGGCCATCTTTGCCGGCCAGCACCTTGTACACATCCTTCGGCGCCACACCGTCAGCCATCAAGGCGAATTCCAGGGTGTACTTGGCGCCCTTGCGCAGGCCGCGTTTGCCCGGGAATTTCTTGGTGTCCCAGAAATCGGCCCAGCCGCCTGGCGGTGCTTTCAGTTTGTCGGCGTTGTAGGCCAGCACCGTGGACCACACGAAGAAACCCACGCCGCACGGCTGGATCGCGCCCTTCACGTAGTCGCCCGGGTTGCCGAACAGTTTCGGGTCCAGGGGCTCGAACATGTCTTCGTCACAGCCACGGGACAGTTCCGGCGACTCCACTTCCACCAGGTCCCAGGACACGCTCTTGGTGTCGACCATGGCCTTGACCTTGGCCATTTCACCGTTGTATTCGCCGGCGACGATCTTGCCGTTGCCCGCGCTTTCCCACGGTGCATAGAAGGCCTTGACCTGCGCCGCCTTGTTCGCGCCACCAAAGGACACCACCGTCAAATCAGGGCCTGCCATGGCCTGTGTCGCGCCCATCAAGCTCAGAGCCAGGGCGGAATATTTCAGGGATCTCAACATTGTTGTTCTCTCCACGTGCGAGGTTGGTGAAGCAAGGGGGCGATCAATTCGCCTCTAGAAGTGGGTCGAGTGCGCGAACGTGCTCGACTTGCCAGCCAATCGGTACCACGTCGCCGACCGCCAGGGCTGTGTCCAGCTCGGCGATCGGTTGTTTCACAAAAAAATCGGTCTTGCCGCAGACTTCCAGGCGCACCCGCACGTGGTCGCCCAGGTAGACGAACTCGGCCACGCGCCCGGAGAATCGGTTGACGCAGCTTTCACTGGAGCCATTCAGGCTGACGCGCTCGGGGCGCACCGACAGGGTCACCGGGCCGCCGACCTGGCCGACGTTCACCGCCAGCGCCTCGACCTTTTCGCCGCGCGCCAGTTCGACCACGCAGCGGTCGCCGGTGTGGCTGTGCAGGCGGCCATTGAGGCGGTTGTTCTCGCCGATGAAGTTGGCGACGAAGGTGTTTTTCGGTTCTTCGTACAAGGTGCGCGGGGCAGCGATCTGCTGGATCTCGCCCTGGTGGAACACCGCCACCCGGTCGGACATGGTCAGTGCTTCGCCCTGGTCGTGGGTCACGTACACCACCGTCACGCCGAGGCGCTGGTGCAGGTGCTTGATCTCCATCTGCATGTGTTCGCGCAGTTGCTTGTCGAGGGCGCCGAGGGGTTCGTCCATCAGCACCAGCTGTGGCTCGAACACCAGCGCCCGGGCCAGGGCCACCCGCTGCTGCTGGCCACCGGAGAGTTGCGCCGGGTAGCGCTGGGCGAAGGCATCGAGCTGGACCATGCTCAGTACACGCTTGACCCGCTCGCTGATGTCGGTCTTGCTCAGGCCGCGTACAGAGAGCGGAAACGCCAGGTTCTCGGAGACGGTCATGTGCGGGAACAGCGCGTAGTTCTGGAACACCATGCCGATGTCGCGCTTGTGGGGCGGCACATTGTTGATGGAGCGGCCGGCCAGCTGGATCTCGCCGGCGGTGGGGGTTTCGAAACCGGCGAGCATCATCAGGCTGGTGGTCTTGCCCGACCCGGACGGCCCGAGCAGGGTCAGGAACTCGCCCTTGCGAATCTCCAGGTTGAGGTCTTTGACGATCAGGTTCTCGCCGTCGTAGCTCTTCTGCACGCCACGAAAGCTGACCAGCACATCATTTGAATCCACCTCGCTCATACCCGCACCTTTTTGTTTTGGACTGCCGTGGAACAAGCGTAGTCCCAGGGCAAGGCCGCGCAAATCGGGGGCCCGGAGAGATTGGCATCAGCAGGATGGAAGGTTTGGGGTAGGGATTGCCCTACACGGATGGCGGGGATAGAACAGAGCAGTTACAAACCCCACGCTACAAGCAGCAAGACCGGGCAGCGCGACGCTCGGCAGGTAGTCGCAAACAGGTATGCCGCTATAGGAGTTTGTGCTCCATGGCGTACTTCACCAGTTCCGCCAGGGAGGTGATATTGAGCTTTTGCATCAGGCGCGCCTTGTGGGTACTGATGGTTTTGCTGCTCAACGCCAACTGCTGGGCGATGTCGTTGACGTTGGCGCCCTGGGCCAGGCGCTCGAATACCGAGAACTCGCGCTCCGACAACAACGAGTGCAATGGGCGGGAATCGGTGAGGCCGACTTCGAAGACCATGCGGTCTGCCAGGTCCGGGTCGATGTACCGCCCGCCCGCCGCGACCTTGCGGATCGCGGTCAGCAGCAGCGCCGGGTCGCTGTCCTTGGTGGCGTAGCCGGCGGCACCGACCTTCAGCGCACGGGCGGCCATTTGCGCTTCGTCGTGCATCGACAGCACCAGGATCGCCGGGGGATTGTTCAGCGCACGGATCCGCGGGATGGCTTCCAGGCCGTTGACGCCAGGCATCGAGATGTCCAGCAACACCACCTCGCAGGGGACGTGGCGCAGGGTCTCCAGCAACTGCTCGCCATTGCTCGCCTCGCCCACCACCAGCAGGTCCTTGGCCAGTCCGATCAGTTGCTTGATGCCTTCGCGAACGATGGTGTGGTCTTCAGCTACCAGTACACGGATCACTGTGGATGTCCTCTTCTTTTGGTTATCAATCCAGCGGCACCGTCACACTCAGGGTGGTGCCTTCGCCCAATGCGCTGTCCAGGCTCAACTGCCCGCCCATGATCAGCACCCGCTCGCGCATGCCCACCAGGCCAAACGATACCGGGCGCCCGGGGGCCTGGACGAAACCTGCGCCGTCGTCGCTGATGGTCAGGCGCAGGTGCGCGCCCTCCACCACCAGCGTCAGCTCGACAGTATGCGCCTGGGCATGGCGCATCACATTGGTCAGTGCCTCCTGCAGGATGCGGAACAGGCCGATGGCCTTGGCGTCGCTCAGCGCCGGCAGATTATCCGGCACCTGCACCAGGCACGGAATCTGCGTGCGGGCCTCGAAACGCCGGGCCTGCCATTCGATTGCCGAGGCAATCCCGGCGTCGAGAATCGGCGGGCGCAGGGCAGTAGCCACGTCGCGTACCAGTTGGAACAGTTGGGCGATCAGGCGCTTCATGCTGTTCAGCCGCTCGTGCAGGCCAGGATCCAGTTGGGCGTAGGTCAGCTCGCACATCGAGGTTTCCAGCTTGAGCACGGTGAGCATCTGTCCCAACTCGTCGTGCACTTCCCGGGCGATGCGGGCCTTCTCTTCCTCGCGCACGGTTTCCAGGTGGGCCGACAATTCCCGCAATTGCGCGCGGGAGGCATCCAGCTCCAGCTCGATGCGTTTGCTCTCGCTGATGTCCCAGACAATTCCGTCCCAGACCACGGCGCCGTCTTCCAGGCGTCGGGTCACGGCCTTGATATCGGCCCAGCGCTGCTCGCCCAGGCGAGTCAGGATGCGGCCCTGCCAGGCCCAGTTGCTCTCGGTCTCGATGGCCTGGTCCTGGGTGCGGTGATAACTGGCGCGGTCGTCGGGATGCACCAGGCTGCGAATGCCCATGGCCGGATGGCTGAGCACTTCCGGCGCGTAACCCACCAGGCCCTCGCTGCCCTGGCTGATGTAGGCGAACTCGATCGCCTCGCTGCGCGGCAAGCGCTCCAGGCGAAACACCAGCCCCGGCACATTGGCGGCGATCCCTTGCAGCCGCGCCTCACTTTCCTGCAAGGCCGCGAGGGCCCGGCGACGCTCGGTGACATCGTTGAGGTAGACCACCAGGTATTCGCCGTCGGCAAAGCGCAGGAAACTCAGGGACACATCGGCTGGCAATACGCTGCCATCGGCGCGCAGGCAATTGGTGGCAAAACTCTGCGGCCCGTCTTCGCTGGCCCGGGCGCGCTTCCACAGGTTGAGCCAGCGGTCCATAGTCAGCGTCGGGTCGAATTCGATCAGCGGGCGTTCGATCAGGGCGCCGGGGGCGTAGCCGAGCATGGTTTCCGCCGCCTGATTGGCGTAGCGCACATGGCTGTCCCAATTGACCCAGAGGATACCGACGGTGCTTTGGTCGATGGAGAACTGGGTCAGGCGCAAGGCTTCGGCACCCGCGGCGCGGGCGGCGCTTTCTTCGCGGGCGGCCAGCAGATTACGCTCCAGGCCGCGTTGCTGGCGGCGCTGCCAGAACACCACGGCCAGGCTGGCGAGCAATAGCAGGCCCAGCAGCAACGTGAGGTTTTGCCAGAAGCCGGGGGACTCGGTCACCCGTGGGTATTTGGGCTGCAGCCAGCGGCTGTGCAACTGGTCCAGATCACGAGCGGGAATCGCGCGCAAGCCGCTTTGCATGATATCGGCCAGCTCGGGCCAGTCGCGCCGCGTGGCCACCCGCAGCAATTGCGGCAGGCCGATATCGCCGACCACGGCAAGGCCGGCGAACTCGGTTTCGCCCGACAACCGGCTCAATTGCGCCTCATCCACCACCGCATACCGCGCCTGCTGGCTCACCAGCAATTGCAGGGCCTGGCGCTCCATGGGCACGCCTTGCAGGTTGAGGCTCGGGTAGGTGCTGCGCAGGTAATCCGCCACTGCGCTGGGCATGCGCACGGCGACGCGGGATTGATCGTCGAGTTTCTCCAGGTCGACTGCGGTGCTGCCATCACGAACCCCGACAATGTGCTGGGGCACCCGCATATACGGATCGGAGAACAACCACAGGCGCAGGCCGGCCGGGGTTTGCAGCAGGCCGGGGGCGAGGTCGACCTCGCCGTCACGCACCGCCGCCTCCAGTTGCTCCTGATTGGGAAAGTTGCGCCAGGTCAGTTCGATATTCAGCGCCTTGGCCAACCACTGCATCAATTCGACATTGGCCCCGGACAGCCGCTGCAAGCGCCGATCGTATTGGGCATAAGGCGCCTGTAACACCAGCCCGACCCGCAGGTCGGGATGCTGTTCGAGCCATTCGCGCTGGCCGGCATCGAGCTGCGCCTGATGAGTGGCAGGCGCAGGCACGGCGCCCGCGATCAAGGGAAAGCATATACAGCCGATAACCAGCAGGTAGCGAAAACCCATGATCCACGTCTCATATCACTGACAAATACTGACCAACCCATTAGGCTGCCGGAATCACTTCTGGCCGGAAATCAACGATGCCACTTTCCTACCGCTCGGCACTGCCAGCATTGTGCCTGTCGCTGCTGTTTACCAGCGCCTTTTGTGTCGAGGCCGCCGACACTCCCGCTCCCGCCCCGGAAAAACCGGTGGTGCGCCAGCCCTTGCCGGAGCGCAGCCAGGAAGAAGCCAACGCCCTGGAACGACAAATCCCGCAGCAGGAACAACAACAGTTGCAGGCGGGCAGCGATTCTTTCCTGGCTTTGTGGAAGCCGGCCAACAGCGGTGAGCCTGAAGGCGTGGTGATTATCGTCCCGGGCAACGGCGAAAGTGCTGACTGGCCTCAAGCAATCGCGCCGTTGCGCAAGAAATTGCCGGACGCCTCCTGGGGCACCCTGAGCTTGTCGCTGCCGGACCTGACCCTGGACACCTTGCCACCCCGCGTCATCGAATCGCCCAAGGCGACCGTGGAGACCAGCAGCAAAGACGCCAGCACCGTCGCCAAACCCGTGGAGCAAGCCGCCAGCGCCGAAGCGGAAGGCACTGACCCGGCCGTGGTTCCCGGCACCGATGAACAAGACAAGACCGACACCACGCGAATCTTCGCGCGCATTGACGCCGCCCTCGCCTTCGCCCAGACCCAGAATGCCCGCAGCGTCGTATTGCTCGGCCACGGCACCGGCGCCTGGTGGGCCGCGCGTTACCTGAGTGAAAAACAACCGGCGCAGGTGCAGAAATTTGTCATGGTGGCCGGGCAGACCCCGGCGGGCCGTGCCCCGGACCTGCAACAACTGGCACCGAAACTGAAGCTGGCCACGGCAGACTTTTTCTACCAGGACAACGCCCAGGCACGCAAAGCGGCCCAGGAACGTTCCCAGGCCAGCAAGCGTTTGAAGAATGACAGCTACAAGCAGGTGTCGTTGAAGGCCCTCCCCGATAACAGCCAGGCAGGGCAAGAGCAGCTGTACCGGCGGATTCGCGGGTGGCTGAGCCCGCAAAATCCCGGAGACTGATCGTAAATCTCAAAAACACTGGAGAACAAAATGTGGGAGCGGGCTTGCTCGCGAATGCGGTGAGTCAGTCACTGCATCTGTTACTGATCCACCGCATTCGCGAGCAAGTCGAATCGTCGCACCGCCACTCCCACAGTTGATCCGGTTTACGCCATAAAAAAGCAGCGCCTGATAATTCTGTTAGCGAAAGTCTCGCCTTTCGCGAATCAGCGCGTAGGCGTTGTGCAGCTCGCGGGTACGTTCGGTCGCCTCCCGCACCTGGGCTGGACTGGCGCCACTGCCGGCAATCTTGTCCGGGTGGTGCCGGCTCAGCAGGCGCCGGTAAGCGCGCTTGATCACCGCGGGCTCCGTCGTCGACGTCACCCCCAGAATCCGCAACGCCTCCTGATAAGCCCCGCCACGATTGGCCAACGGCTTGCGCTCCGGCTCATAGTCAGCCGCCAGCGCCTGGATCTGCTGGACCGTCCAACCGAGCCACTTGCCCCATTGTTCAATCAACTCGCGCTCGGCCGTACTGGCCTTGCCGTCCGCCCAGGCCATGCGCCAACAGGCACGCAGCACACCTTCCGCCGCATGGGGCTGGGCCTTGAGCACGCCCAGGTAACTGCGTACCCGGTCCGAGCCGGACTTGCCACGATTGAACGCGGCAATCGCACGGCGCTGGGCCGGCTCGGCCATGTCCAGCGAGCGCATTTCCTGGCGCGCCTGCTGGATATGCCCGTCCACCACCCGGCCGTTGCTCTTGGCCAGGCGACCGAGCAACACGAACAGCAACTCGTCATTGCGCAACGCCGGCCGGCCGCCAAGGCGCTCGCGTAACTGGGCCCAACTTTGCAGTTCCAGGCGCCGGTCCAGCGCCTGGCCCAGCAGCGCGCCCAACATGGCCCCCGGAATGCTGGCAATGGCAAAGCCCGCCCCGGCTCCAATCAGAGTCCCTGGCCACAACATCCTAGTGCCCCGCTGTCAGCAGGGTTTCGACTTGCGCCAGGCGCTCCAGCGTCCCGACATCGATCCAGCGTCCGTTCATGTGTTCCCCCGTCACCAACCCTTTCGCCATGGCGTCACGCAACAGCGGCGCCAGCTTGAAGGCACCCGCACTGCAACCCGCGAACAGCTGGGGGTGGAGTACGGAAATGCCACTGAAGGTCAGGTTATCGGCACCGGCGGCGGCATCATGAAGCGCGCCGTCCTTCAGGTAGAAATCACCACCGGACGGATGGTGCGGCGGGTTGTCGACCATCACCAGGTGGGCCAGCCCATCCAGTGGCTGGTGGAGGCTGGCGAAGTCGTAGTCGGTCCAGATGTCGCCATTGACCACCAGGAACGGTTCGTCCCCCAGCAGCGGCAAGGCCTTGAAGATCCCGCCGCCGGTCTCCAGCGGCTCGCCTTCGGCCGAGTACTGGATGCGTACGCCGTACTGCGAGCCATCGCCCAGATAGCCTTCGATCTGCTGGCCGAGCCACGCATGGTTGATGACAATATCGGTGAAGCCCGCTTTCGCCAGCGCCTCGAGGTGGTACTCGATCAGGCGCTTGCCGCCGGCCTGGATCAGCGGCTTGGGCGTGTGCAAGGTCAGCGGGCGCATCCGCTCACCTTTGCCGGCGGCCAGGATCATGGCCTTCATACCACCGCCTCGACGCGCAGGCTCGCCAGCAATTCACCCAGTTCGCTCAACTCTGGTCGGTCCGCGAGCACCGCCTCTATATAAGCGAAGAAGCGCGGCACGTCCGCCAGGTAGCGCGGCTTGCCATCGCGGTGGCAGATGCGCGCAAAGATGCCGATCACCTTGAGGTGACGCTGCACGCCCATCAGGTCGCTGGCCCGCAGGAACTCCTCGAAGTCCGCCTGCACCGGGATACCCAGCGCGCCGGCGCGTTGCCAGTAACCGCGCTGCCATTCCCGCACGCGGGCCTGCGGCCAACTGAGGAAGGCGTCCTTGAACAGGCACGTGATGTCGTAGGTCACCGGGCCGTAGACCGCGTCCTGGAAGTCCAGCACGCCGGGATTCGGCTCGCTGATCATCAGGTTGCGCGGCATATAGTCGCGATGCACCAGGACCTTGGGCTGGGCCAGGGCGCTGTCGATCAGGTGTTCGCTGACGCGTTGCCACAGGCCAAGCTGCCGGGCGTCGAACTCGATGCCCAGCTCCCGGCGAACGTACCATTCAGGAAACAATTCCAGCTCCCGACGCAACAGCGCGACGTCATAACTGGGCAATGGGGCTTCCATCGGCAATTGCTGGAAAGCCAGCAATGCGTCTATGGCATCGGCGAACAATTGATCGGCATTTTCAGCCGTAATCACGTCCAGATAGGTTTTTTTCCCCAGGTCGTTCAGCAAAAGAAAGCCGCGAAGCAGATCTTGCGCATAAATTTTCGGAACATTTATTCCCGATTGACCGAGTAAATGAGCGATATCGACGAAAGGTTTGCAGTTTTCCTGGGGGGGTGGAGCGTCCATCACGACAAAACTGCGACCTCCTCCCTCCCACCGGAAGTAACGCCTGAAACTCGCGTCACTGCTGGCCGCAGTCAACGTGGCCGGGGGTACGACACCCCAGCCCTGGGTGGTAAAGAGGCCTGGCAATTGCTCATCAAGCCAGACTTTCAGCTGTTGCAAACGTAGATCTTGGTCGGGCATTACAAGGGTCTCCGACGGCGCTAGCCGTCAAGCGGGTCATGCTTTATTATCACGCATCTTTTTCAGACCATCGAGAGGCGTGCGGCCCACACCGCGGGCAGATGGCACGCAGGAAGCCCGGACTAATAAGATGGCATTGAAATCCCCCGCGTTTCGTAGAAAATTTCCGTTGCTGGTAACCGGCAGTCTGCTGGCCATGCAACCTTTCGCCACCTCATTCGTGGTCGCCGCGGAACAGTATGACTGCTCAGTCTCTGCTTCGGGTGCCTGGGATTGCGCGCCGAAAACGGCCGCAGCCCCGCTGCCACCGCGCCCGGTGCATGACGGCAGTGCCGTCAGCTCTGCCAGTGGCACGCCGCAAGGCGAGTCCGGCGGCGCCGCCGAGGCCGTGCCGCAGACCGCTCTGGTCACCGAAGCCAAGGGCCGCGGCCTGCGTTCGCGCAGCGCCGACTACAGCCACCTGGACTGGGTCCCTCGCGAGAAGCTCACCGCCGCACAACTGGCCGAAACCGGCCCGTACTGCTCCGGCGCGTACATCGAGCCGATCCGTCCTGGCATGAACGACAAGACGAACAAGAGCGACGCGCCGACCTTCATCGGCGCCAAGGTCTCTCGTTACGAGCAGGAACAACAAGTTGCTTCCCTGGCCGGTGACGTCGTCATGCGCCAGGGCAGCATGCAGGTCGAGGCCGACGAGGCCAACCTGTACCAGGCCGAGAACCGTGGCGAGCTGAACGGCAACGTCCGTCTGCGCGACAACGGTGCCCTGCTGGTGGGCGACCACGCTGAAGTCCAACTGGACACCGGCGCCGCCAAGGTCGACAACGCCGAATACGTGATGCACAAATCGCGCATCCGCGGTAACGCCCTGTACGCCAAGCGTGCCGAAAACGCGATCATCCGTCTCAAGGACGGTACGTACACCACCTGCGAGCCGAACAGCAACGCCTGGCAGCTCAAGGGCAACAACATCACGCTCAACCCGGCCACCGGTTTCGGTACCGCGACCAACGTGACGTTGCGGGTCAAGGACATTCCGATCCTTTACACCCCGTATATCTATTTCCCGATCGACAACCGTCGTCAATCCGGCTTCCTGCCGCCGAGCTTCAGCACCGGTGGCGAGACTGGCTTCACGCTGGTTACGCCGTACTACTTCAACCTGGCGCCAAACTACGACGCCACGTTGTACCCGCAATACATGACCAAGCGCGGCCTGTTGATGGAAGGCGAATTCCGCTACCTCACCAAGTCCAGCGAAGGCCAGTTCGGCGGCGCGTACCTGAACGACGACAGCAGCGAGCGTAAAGGCCAGACCGACTACGAAAAAGATCGCTACATGATCAACTGGCAGCACAAGGGCGGGCTGGACTCGCGTGTACTGACCCAGGTCGACTACACCAACATCAGCGACCCTTATTACTTCCAGGATCTGAAGTCCTATCAGGAAGGGATCAAGAGCCAGGACTACGTGAACCAGCAAGGTTCGGTGACCTACCGCGGTGATACCTTCCAGGCGAAGCTGAACCTGCAGGCGTACCAGCTGGCAACGATCTCCCAGATCACGCCGTATGACCGCTTGCCACAGATCACCTTCAACGGCACGCTGCCGTACCATCCAGGCGGGGTGAACTTCACCTACGAGACCGAAGCCGTACGCTTTGATCGGGACTTGGAGAACGGAAGCTTCACGGATGAAAACGGGCTCGTATCGCCGCGGCTCGACACCTACGTAACCGGCCTGACCCGTGCAAACGGTACTCGCCTGAACGTTGCGCCGGCAGTCGACTACCCGATGAACTGGACCTACGGTTTTATTACGCCAAAGTTGAAGTACGTCTATACCAAGTACGATCTTGATTTGGACAGCATCGGCAAGAACCAGATTATCGCAGCGCAAGCCGCGTCAACTGCAGCCAACCCTTATGCTGGCGGCACCTTCAAAAGCTCGCAAGACCGTGCAATTCCGATTGCCAGCATCGACAGCGGCCTGTACTTCGACCGCAACACCAACTTGTTCGGCAAAGACTACCGTCAAACTCTGGAGCCTCGTGCGTACTACCTGTATGTACCGAACAAGGACCAGGGCGATATCCCGGTATTCGACAGCGGTGAGTACTCGTTCAGCTACGCGTCGCTGTTCCGTGACAACCGCTTCAGCGGTACTGACCGCATCGGCGACGAGAACAAACTGTCCCTGGGCGTGACCAGCCGCTGGATCGAAGAAAACGGCTTCGAACGCCAACGCGTCAGCATCGGCGAGGCCGTGTACTTCAAGAACCGCGAAGTTCAACTGCCGGGCATCCTGGCCGCGGACCGTGCGGACGCACAGTCTGATGTTTCGCCAATCGCCCTGGACTACGAGTTCCGCTTCAACCGTGACTGGCGCGCCACTGCCGATTACAACTGGGACCCGGAAAGCCACAGCCCACGTTCCGGCAGCGCGATGTTCCACTATCAGCCGGAAGACAACCCGAACAAGGTTATCAACGTCGGCTACCGCTATCGCAACGACCAGGTGGTGTACAACCAGCTGACCGGCAAATGGCAGTTTGGTGGCGACTACGGGCAGCCAGGCGACCCGAACTTCGTGAAGGATTACTACAAAATCCAGCAACACGACTTCTCGATGATGTGGCCGATCGTTCCGCAGTGGAACCTGATCACCCGCTGGCAGTATGACTATGCCCGCAACCGTACCCTGGAGGCCTTCGGTGGTTTCGAGTACGACAACTGCTGCTGGAAACTGCGCGTCATCAACCGTTACTGGGTTTCCAACGACGAATACAGCCAGATCGCCCCGCTGAACGAAAAGGGTGACCACGGGCTCTTCTTCCAAGTTGTCCTCAAAGGACTCGGCGGCCTGACCGGCGCCAAGGTAGAGAGCTTCCTCGACAAAGGCATTGAAGGTTATCGTGAACGTGAAGACCAAGCTTTCTGATTGTCTGCGCCCGCTGATGCTGGGCGCGCTGTTCCTGGGTACCGCCGCAGCTCACGCTGCGGTTCAACCGCTGGACAAGGTAGTGGCCATCGTCGATAACGACGTGATCATGCAGAGCCAACTGGACCAACGGGTCAAGGAAGTTCAGCAAACCATCGCCAAGCGTGGCGGCGGCGTACCACCGACCAGCGTGCTGGACCAGCAGGTGCTTGAACGCCTGATCGTTGAAAACCTGCAACTGCAGATCGGCGATCGCTCCGGTATCCGTATCAGCGACGAAGAATTGAACCAGGCTGTCGGCACCATCGCCCAGCGCAACAACATGAGTGTTGATCAGTTCCGCGCAGCCCTGGCTCACGACGGCCTGTCCTATGAGGACGCCCGTGACCAGATTCGCCGGGAAATGATCATCAGCCGTGTACGTCAGCGTCGCGTGGCCGAACGGATTCAGGTGTCCGAGCAGGAAGTGAAGAACTTCCTCGCCTCCGACCTTGGCAAGATGCAGCTTTCCGAAGAACTGCACCTGGCCAACATCCTGGTGCCTACGCCAGACAGCGCCAACGCTGAACAGCTCAATGCTGCCGCAGCGAAAACCCAGGCTATCTATGACCGTCTCAAGCAAGGTGCCGACTTTGCCCAGATGGCAATTGCCCAGTCCGGCAGCGACAACGCCCTCGAAGGCGGTGACATGGGCTGGCGTAAAGCCGCGCAACTGCCACCACCGTTCGACCGCGAGCTGAGTGCCATGGAAGTCGGTGGCATCACCCAGCCTGCCCGTACGCCTGGCGGTTTCATCATCCTCAAGTTGCTCGGCAAGCGCGGTGGCGAAGAAGCCCAGATGAAGGACGAAGTTCACGTTCGTCACATCCTGGTCAAGCCAAGCGAGATCCGTACCGAAGCCCAAACCAAGGAACTGGCCCAAAAGCTCTATGACCGCATCGAAGCGGGCGAAGACTTCGGCGAACTGGCGAAGAGCTATTCCGAAGACCCGGGTTCGGCGCTTAACGGCGGCGATCTGAACTGGATCGATCCGAAGGCACTGGTTCCAGAGTTCCAGGACGTCATGGCCAAGACCCCGCAAGGCGTTCTGTCCAAGCCGTTCAAGACCCAATACGGCTGGCATGTGCTGGAAGTCCTTGGCCGTCGCGCCACTGACAACACCACCCAGGCCCGCGAGCAGCAAGCCCTGACCGTACTGCGTAACCGCAAATACGACGAAGAGCTGCAAACCTGGTTGCGTCAGATCCGTGACGAAGCCTACGTAGAGAACAAGCTTCCTGGTGCCGACCAAACAGGCACCGACCAGGCAGCCCAGTGACACCCAAGCGTTTCGCACTGACACCCGGCGAGCCGGCCGGCATTGGTCCTGACCTGTGCCTGCTGCTCGCCTCGCACCCCCAGCCACACCCCCTGATTGCCATTACCAGCCGCGACCTGCTCATTGAGCGGGCCGCGCATCTGGGTGTGGTTGTCGATCTGCTGCCGGTGGGCCCGGGCAACTGGCCTGATCTGCCGGCACCGGCCAACAGCCTGTACGTATGGGATACCCCGCTGGCGACCAAGGTCGTGGCCGGGCAACTGGACAAGGCCAACGCTGCCTTCGTCCTGGAAACCCTGACCCGTGCCGGCCAGGGCTGCATCGACGGGGATTTTGCCGGGATGATCACCGCCCCGGTACACAAGGGCGTGATCAACGAATCAGGCATCGCCTTTTCCGGGCATACCGAATTCCTCGCTGAGCTGACCCATACCGAACAAGTGGTGATGATGCTGGCAACGGGCGACCTGCGGGTGGCGCTGGTGACCACTCACCTGCCCCTGCGCGAGATTGCCGACGCCATTACCCCCGAGCGACTGGAGCGTGTGACACGCATCCTGCACGCCGACCTGCAACAGAAATTCGGCATCGCCCAACCACGCATCCTGGTCTGTGGGCTCAACCCCCACGCCGGTGAAGGTGGCCATCTGGGCCATGAAGAAATCGACATCATCGAACCAACCCTGGAGCGTCTGCGCCTTGAAGGCATGGACCTGCGCGGCCCATTGCCTGCCGACACTCTGTTTACCCCCAAATATCTGGAGCACTGCGACGCAGTGCTGGCGATGTACCATGACCAGGGCCTGCCCGTGCTGAAGTACAAAGGCTTCGGCGCCGCGGTCAACGTGACACTGGGCCTGCCGATCATCCGCACCTCCGTCGACCATGGCACCGCCCTGGACCTCGCAGGCAGCGGCAAGATCGATACCGGCAGCCTGCACGTGGCCCTGGAAACCGCCTATCAGATGGCCGAGACCCGTATATGACCGAGCATTACCAACACCGGGCGCGCAAGCGTTTCGGGCAAAACTTCCTGCACGACGCTGGCGTGATCGATCGCATCCTGCGTTCCATCCATGCCAAGCCCGAAGACCGCCTGCTGGAAATCGGCCCGGGCCAGGGCGCCCTGACCCAAGGCCTGCTGAAAAGCGGCGGCCAGCTGGACGTGGTTGAGTTGGACAAGGACCTGATCCCGATCCTCAACCAGCAGTTCGCCGGCATGCCCAATTTCAACCTGCACCAGGGCGACGCGCTGAAGTTCGACTTCACCAGCCTCAATGCAGCGCCCAACAGCCTGCGGGTGGTCGGCAACCTGCCGTACAACATCTCCACCCCGCTGATTTTTCACCTGCTGAACAACGCCGGCATCATCCGCGACATGCACTTCATGCTGCAAAAGGAAGTGGTCGAGCGCCTGGCAGCGGGTCCTGGAGGCGGTGACTGGGGTCGCCTGTCGATCATGGTTCAATACCATTGCCGCGTAGAGCACCTGTTCAACGTCGGCCCGGGCGCGTTCAACCCACCGCCGAAGGTCGACTCCGCCATCGTGCGCCTGGTGCCTCACGCGGTGTTGCCACACCCGGCCAAAGATCACAAGTTGCTGGAGCGCGTGGTGCGCGAAGCCTTCAACCAGCGCCGCAAGACCTTGCGCAATACGCTGAAGGCCTTGCTCAGCAACGCTGAAATCGAGGCCGCCGGAGTCGACGGCAGCCTGCGCCCCGAGCAGCTGGACCTGGCCGCCTTCGTGCGCCTGGCTGACCAGCTCGCCATTCAGCCTGCGCCAGTGGCTGAATAAATAGTAGGCGCCGGCTTGCCGGCGATGGCGCACTCACGATCGCCATCGCTGGCAAGCCAGCGCCTACGGGCCTAGACTGACCGGCATCCGCTGTTCCCCCGCTTTTGCTTTTAAGGCCTCTTGCATGTCCGATCCTCGTTATCAGATCGACGTCAGCGTCGTCACCCGCTTTCTGGCGGAACAATCGCAACCCGAGCAGAACCGCTTTGCGTTCGCCTACACCATTACCGTGCAAAACAACGGCGAGCTGCCTGCCAAGCTGCTGTCGCGCCACTGGGTCATCACCGACGGTGACGGCCAGGTCGAGGAAGTACGCGGCGCCGGCGTGGTCGGCCAACAACCGCTGATCGCCCCAGGCAAGAGCCACACCTACAGCAGCGGCACTGTGATGACCTCCCGTGTCGGCAACATGCAAGGCAGCTACCAGATGCTCGCCGACGACGGCAAACACTTCGACGCCATCATCGCCCCGTTCCGCCTCGCGGTGCCTGGAGCCCTGCACTGATGGCGACGTATGCTGTCGGCGACCTGCAAGGCTGCCTGGAACCGCTCAAGTGCCTGCTCGAGCGTGTGGCCTTCGACCCGGCCAAGGATCGCCTGTGGCTGGTGGGCGACCTGGTCAACCGTGGCCCGCAATCCCTGGAAACCCTGCGCTTCCTTTATGGCATGCGCGACTCCCTGGTGTGCGTACTGGGCAACCATGACCTGCACTTGCTGGCCGCCGGCAATAACATCGAGCGCCTGAAAAAGGGCGATACCCTGCGGGAAATCCTCGAAGCGCCGGATCGCACCGAGCTGCTTGACTGGCTGCGCCGGCAAAAACTCATGCACTACGACGAGAGCCGCGACACCGCCTTGGTGCATGCCGGCATTCCACCCCAGTGGACGCTGAAGAAAGCCCTCAAGTGCGCGAGTGAAGTCGAAGCAGCCCTGGCCGATGACAACCTGTACACCGCTTACCTGGATGGCATGTACGGCAACGAACCCGTTAAGTGGGACAACGAACTGACCGGCGTCGCGCGGCTGCGGGTGATCACCAACTACTTCACCCGCATGCGTTTCTGCACCGCCGAAGGCAAGCTGGACCTCAAGAGCAAGGAAGGCGCCGACACTGCGCTGCCCGGCTACAAGCCCTGGTTCGCCCACAAGGAGCGCAAGACCCGTGAAACGAAGATCATCTTCGGCCACTGGGCAGCCCTGGAAGGCAAATGCGATGAACCCGGTGTATTCGCCCTCGACACCGGCTGCGTGTGGGGCGGCGCGATGACCCTGATGAATGTCGACACCGGCGAGCGCTCGAGCTGCCAGTGCGACTCGCCCATTCCCGAACAACTGCAGGCCACGGCAAAGCGCTGAGCCGCGCTTTCATACAGGCCAAAGGAGCCCGCCATGACTGAATTCAAACGTATCCCTCCCGAGCAAGCCCAGGCCCTGCGCGAGCAAGGCGCGGTGGTTGTAGACATCCGCGACCAGCCGACCTACAACGCCGCCCACATCAGTGGTGCCCGGCACCTGGACAACCACAACATCGCCGACTTCATCCGCGCCGCCGACCTCGACGCGCCGGTCATCGTGGCGTGCTACCACGGCAACTCCAGCCAAAGCGCGGCCGCCTACCTGGTGAGCCAGGGCTTCTCCGACGTCTATAGCCTCGACGGTGGCTTTGAGCTATGGCGTGCGACCTATCCTGCAGAAATTGCCGCAGGCGACGCGCAATAATTTTTTTCAAACCCCGCTATCCCGCGTGACGCTTGGCCTCGCGCCGTTTCTGACGAACGGCGCGGCCAAACTAATTTCGTATCGCGCCTTGACCTCCCCGATTCCGAACTATCCTTAAGCGCAGGCCATCCAAAACAGGGGAGAGCCGGTACACCGGCGTGCGGGTCATCGGTAGCGTTTCAGGGTGTTCTGGGGGGAAAACGGCCATTGGTGTCCACCAATGACTGCCAGCATCGACTGATTGATCCGGCGTCGGCTCCACGTATCGAGCGAGGTGACGACGTCATGAGTATTTTTAGCCACTTCCAACAACGCTTCGAGTCCACCCGCCAGGAAGAGCTCTCGCTTCAGGAGTATCTCGAACTGTGCAAAAAGGACCGCAGCGCCTACGCGTCTGCCGCTGAACGCCTGCTGTTGGCGATCGGCGAGCCGGAGTTGGTGGACACCGCAGCCAATTCGCGCTTGTCGCGGATTTTCTCGAACAAGGTGATCCGTCGCTACCCGGCCTTTGAAGACTTCCACGGTATGGAAGAATGCATTGACCAGATCGTCTCGTATTTCCGCCATGCCGCCCAAGGCCTGGAAGAGAAGAAACAGATCCTCTACCTGCTCGGCCCCGTCGGCGGCGGCAAGTCGTCCCTGGCCGAAAAACTCAAACAACTGATCGAGAAGGTGCCGTTCTACGCCATCAAGGGCTCACCGGTGTTCGAGTCGCCCCTGGGGCTGTTCAATGCCACGGAAGATGGCGCGATTCTCGAAGAAGACTTCGGCATTCCACGGCGCTATCTCAATACCATCATGTCGCCATGGGCGACCAAGCGCCTGGCCGAATTCGGCGGCGACATCAGCCAGTTCCGGGTGGTGAAGCTCTATCCCTCGATCCTCAACCAGATTGCCGTGGCCAAGACCGAACCGGGTGACGAGAACAACCAGGACATCTCGGCACTGGTGGGCAAGGTCGATATCCGCAAACTCGAAGAATTCCCGCAGAACGACGCCGATGCCTACAGCTACTCGGGCGCACTGTGCCGGGCCAACCAGGGCCTGATGGAGTTCGTGGAGATGTTCAAGGCACCGATCAAGGTGCTGCACCCACTGCTTACCGCCACCCAGGAAGGTAACTACAACAGCACCGAAGGCCTGGGGGCGATTCCGTTCACCGGGATCCTGCTGGCCCACTCCAACGAATCGGAATGGCACACCTTCCGCAACAACAAGAACAACGAAGCCTTCATCGACCGGATCTACATCGTCAAGGTGCCGTACTGCCTGCGGGTCAGCGATGAAATCAAGATCTACGACAAGCTTCTGTTCAACAGCTCCCTGGCCAAGGCCCATTGCGCGCCTGACACCCTGAAGATGCTGGCCCAGTTCACCGTGCTGTCGCGCCTCAAAGAGCCGGAAAACTCCAACATCTACTCGAAGATGCGCGTGTATGACGGCGAAAACCTCAAGGACACCGATCCGAAGGCCAAGTCGATCCAGGAGTACCGCGACACCGCCGGTGTGGACGAGGGCATGAACGGCCTGTCGACACGTTTTGCGTTCAAGATCCTGTCAAAGGTCTTCAACTTCGACCCGCACGAAATCGCCGCCAACCCGGTGCACCTGCTCTACGTGCTGGAACAGCAGATCGAACAGGAACAGTTCCAGGCTGAAACCCGCGAGCGCTATCTGCGCTTCCTCAAGGAATACCTGGCACCGCGCTACATCGAGTTCATCGGCAAGGAAATCCAGACCGCGTACCTTGAGTCCTACAGCGAATACGGCCAGAACATCTTCGACCGCTATGTGCTGTACGCAGACTTCTGGATCCAGGACCAGGAATACCGCGACCCGGAAACCGGCGAGATCCTCAACCGCGTAGCCCTCAACGAGGAACTGGAAAAGATCGAAAAACCCGCCGGCATCAGCAATCCGAAGGATTTCCGCAACGAAATCGTCAACTTCGTGCTGCGCGCCCGGGCCAACAACAACGGCAAGAACCCTACCTGGCTCAGCTACGAGAAGCTGCGGGTGGTCATCGAGAAGAAAATGTTCTCCAACACCGAGGATCTGCTGCCGGTCATCAGCTTCAACGCCAAGGCCAGCAAGGAGGATCAGCAAAAACACAACGACTTCGTCACTCGCATGGTCGAGCGTGGCTACACCGACAAACAGGTACGACTGCTCTCCGAGTGGTACTTGCGGGTCCGCAAATCGCAGTAAGGCAGCGACAAGCGTGCAATGCCAGGCTCCCGGTGCGCCGGTCAGCCTGGCAATCGACCGCTTGTCTTTAAGCTTCCAGCTTGCCGCTTGAAGCTTGTAACTTGAAGCTGCCCGGAGGGCTCCTACATGAGCTATGTGATCGACCGACGTCTCAATGGCAAGAACAAGAGCACGGTAAACCGCCAGCGGTTCCTGCGGCGTTACCGTGACCACATCAAAAAGGCCGTCGAAGAGGCCGTCAGCCGCCGTTCCATCACCGATATGGAGCATGGCGAACAGATCAGCATCCCCGGGCGCGACATCGATGAACCGGTGCTGCACCACGGCCGGGGCGGCAAACAGACCGTCGTGCATCCCGGCAACAAGGAATTCACCAGCGGCGAACATATCCAGCGGCCCCAGGGCGGCGCGGGCGGCAAAGGCCCGGGCAAGGCCGGCAACTCCGGCGAAGGCATGGATGAGTTCGTGTTCCAGATCACCCAGGAAGAGTTCCTGGAATTCATGTTCGAAGACCTGGAACTGCCCAACCTGGTCAAACGCAACCTGACCGGTACCGACACCTTCAAGACCGTGCGTGCCGGGATCAGCAACGAAGGCAACCCGTCACGGATCAACATCATCCGCACCCTGCGCTCGGCCCATGCGCGACGTATCGCCTTGTCTGGCAGCAGCCGGGCAAAACTGCGGGATGCCAAGGCGGAACTGGAACGCCTGAAACGCGAAGAGCCGGACAACTTCGGCGATATCCAGGAAATTGAAGCCGAAATCGCCAAACTCAGCGCGCGAATCCATCGTGTGCCGTTTCTCGACACCTTCGACCTGAAGTACAACCTGCTGGTCAAGCAACCCAATCCCAGTTCCAAGGCGGTGATGTTCTGCCTGATGGACGTGTCCGGCTCCATGACCCAGGCGACCAAGGACATCGCCAAGCGCTTCTTCATCCTGCTGTACCTGTTTCTCAAGCGTAACTACGACAAGATCGATGTGGTGTTCATCCGCCATCACACCAGCGCCAGGGAAGTCGACGAGGAGGAATTCTTCTACTCGCGGGAAACCGGCGGCACCATCGTCTCCAGCGCCTTGAAGCTGATGCAGGAAATCATGGCCGAACGCTATCCGGCCAACGAGTGGAACATCTACGCCGCCCAGGCTTCCGACGGCGACAACTGGAACGACGACTCGCCGATCTGCCGCGACATCCTGATCAACCAGATCATGCCGTTCGTGCAGTACTACACCTACGTCGAAATCACCCCGCGCGAGCATCAGGCCCTGTGGTTCGAATACGAGCGCATCAGCGAAGCCTTCGCTGACACCTTCGCCCAGCAACAATTGGTCTCGGCCGGCGATATCTATCCGGTCTTCCGTGAACTCTTCCAGCGCAGGTTAGTGACATGACCGCCAAAGAGCATAAGCGCCAACCCATATCCACGGGGTCCGAATGGACCTTCGAACTCATCCAGGCCTATGACCGGGAAATCAGCCGCATCGCGGCGGGTTATGCCCTGGATACCTACCCCAACCAGATCGAAGTGATCACCGCCGAACAGATGATGGATGCCTATGCGTCCGTGGGCATGCCCCTGGGCTATCACCACTGGTCCTACGGCAAACACTTCCTCAGCACTGAAAAGTCCTATACCCGCGGCCAGATGGGCCTGGCCTACGAAATCGTCATCAACTCCGACCCGTGCATCGCCTACCTGATGGAAGAAAACACCATCTGCATGCAGGCGCTGGTGGTGGCCCACGCGTGCTACGGGCATAACAGCTTCTTCAAGGGTAACTACCTGTTCCGCACCTGGACCGATGCCAGCTCGATCATCGATTACCTGGTATTTGCCAAGCAGTACATCATGCAGTGCGAGGAGCGCCACGGCATCGATGCGGTGGAAGACCTGCTGGACTCCTGCCATGCCCTGATGAACTACGGCGTCGACCGCTATAAACGCCCGTATCCGATTTCCGCCGAAGAAGAACGGCTGCGCCAGAAGGACCGTGAAGAGCATCTGCAAAAGCAGATCAACGACCTGTGGCGCACCATTCCCAAACGCGCCGGCAAGAACAACGACAAGGACAATGCGCGCTTCCCCGCCGAACCTCAGGAAAACATCCTGTATTTCATCGAAAAGCACGCGCCATTGCTGGAGCCCTGGCAGCGGGAAATCGTGCGAATCGTGCGCAAGATTGCCCAGTACTTCTACCCACAACGCCAGACCCAGGTGATGAACGAAGGCTGGGCCACGTTCTGGCACTACACCCTGATGAACGACCTGTATGACGAAGGCCTGGTCACCGACGGTTTCATGATGGAGTTTCTGACGTCCCACACCAGCGTGGTCTTCCAGCCGGGCTTCGACAGCCCCTACTACAGCGGTATCAACCCGTATGCATTGGGCTTTGCGATGTACCGCGATATCCGGCGCATGTGCGAGCACCCCACCGAAGAAGACCGCCGCTGGTTCCCGGAGATTGCCGGCAGCGATTGGTTGTCGACCATCAAGTTCGCCATGAGCAGCTTCAAGGATGAGAGCTTCATCCTGCAGTACCTGTCCCCCCAGGTGATTCGAGACCTCAAGCTGTTCAGCATCATGGACGACGACCTCAAGGACGATCTGCTGGTGCCCGCCATTCATGACGAGCCGGGCTATCGCACCATCCGCGAAACCCTCGCGGCGCAGTACAACCTGGGCAACCGCGAACCCAATGTGCAGATCTACAGCATCGACGTACGCGGCGACCGCTCGCTGACCCTGCGCCACCAGCAGCACGACCGCAAACCGCTGGGAGAGTCCACTGAGGAGGTTCTCAAGCACCTGCACCGGCTGTGGGGGTTCGATATCCACCTGGAAACGCTGCAAGGCGACCAGGTGATGAAAACCCACCACGTTCCGCCGCGTAACGAGCACAGCGACAACGATTACGGCCGCCTGGACCTGGCAGTCGTGCATCTGTGAAACGGCAAAGCCTCCATTGGCGGGCCGCAGGCGTTATCCTGTGCCGCTAATGGAGGCTTTTTCATGCAAATCTACAAAGTCGGTGGTGCGGTACGTGATCGCCTGCTGGGCATCCCCGTTACCGATATCGACCGTGTCGTAGTCGGCGCTACCACTGAAGAAATGCTCGCCCTGGGCTACAAGCCTGTGGGGTCGGACTTCCCGGTATTTCTTGACCCGAAAAATGGTGACGAGTACGCCCTCGCCCGCACGGAGCGCAAGAGCGGCCGGGGTTATGGCGGCTTTGTGTTTCACGCCAGCCCCGAAGTTACCCTGGAAGAAGACCTGATCCGCCGCGACCTGACCATCAACGCCATGGCCGAGGATGACGCGGGCAACCTGACCGACCCTTATCACGGCCAGCAGGATCTGGACGCACGCATTCTGCGTCACGTTTCCCCGGCGTTTGCCGAAGATCCATTGCGTGTCCTGCGCGTTGCCCGCTTTGCTGCGCGCTATGCCGGCCTCGGCTTTACGGTAGCGCCCGAAACCCTGGAACTGATGCGCGAACTCAGCGCGTCGGGCGAACTGGAAGCCTTGACGCCCGAACGCAGCTGGAAGGAGATTTCCCGCGCATTGATGGAAAACCAGCCACAGGTGTTTATCCAGGTGCTGCGCGATTGCGGCGCCCTGAAAACCCTGATGCCGGAAATCGACGCACTGTTTGGCGTGCCGCAACCCGAGGCCCATCACCCCGAAATCGATACCGGCGTGCACACATTGAGCGTGCTGGAACAGGCGGCCATCCATGCCCAACCGTTGACCGTCCGCTGGGCCTGCCTGCTGCACGATCTGGGCAAGGGCCTCACGCCTGTGGACAAGTTGCCGCAGCACATCGCTCATGAGCAACGCGGCGTGAAGCTGATCAAGGCGATGAACGAACGCTTCAAGGTGCCAAGGGATTGCCAGGAGTTGGCGTTGCTGGTGGGCGAATATCACACCCATGGCCACCGCGCACTGGAGCTGAGGCCCTCGACATTGCTGGAGTTGCTGCAAAGCTTCGACGTTTACCGTCGCCCGCAACGCTTTGAAGAGTTTGTGGTGGCATGCGAGATGGACGCCCGCGGGCGCAAGGGCCTTGAGCAGAGAAGTTATCCACAAGCCGATTATTTGCGCGGTGCGGCGCTGGCGGCCAGAGGTGTGGCCGTCGCGCCGCTACTGGAACAAGGCTACAAAGGTCCCGAACTGGGCGAAGCGCTGAAACGCGAACGGCTCAAGGCGCTAAAAGCCTACAAGAGCGAGTCCGGCGTCAACGGCTGATCCCGCCATTCGAACGCGACCGGCGCCAGTACCTGGTCAATGTGTGCATCCTGCCACAGCGCGGCAAATGACTTGCCCACCTCAGGATGCACACGCTGCGGCGCCATCAACGACAGCGGCCACAGCACAAACGCGTTCTTCAGGATTTCGGCCCGGGGCAGGATCAGGCCATCGAAGTTACCCACCAGCTCGCCATACAGCAGCACGTCGATGTCCAGCGGCAAGCCCTTGCGATCCGGGGCGTAGCGGCCATTGTCGGCCTCGATGAATTTCAGCCGGCGGTCCAGTTCCATCAACGGCAGGTCGGTATACGCCGACACCACCAGATTGAAGAATGGCCCGCTCTTGATGCCCACAGGCTGGCTTTCAAACACCGGCGAACAGCGCATCTGCGTCAGGAAACCCGCCAGCGCATCAAGGCCAGCGTGCAAATGGGCCTCACGCTCGATGTTACTGCCAAGACCAAGGTAAACCTGAGTTAGCGACATCCGCGCTCGATCTCCACGCCCACACCCTTGGCGGCCGGTACGGCGCCGGGCTTGGTCAGTTTGAGGTGCAGCCAGGGAATCTGGAACTCACTCATCAACACTTCAGCCAGGCGCTCGGCGAAGGTTTCCACCAGCTGGAATTGCGCCTGCTCGGCAAAGGCCTGGATCCGCGCGGACACGCTCGCGTAATCCAGCGCCAGGGTCAGGTCATCACCGGCAGCGGCCGGGCGGTTATCCCAGGCGAAGCTCAGGTCCAGACGCAGGCATTGCCGGATACCGCGCTCCCAGTCGTAGGCCCCGATCACGGTGTCGACTTCCAGGCCTTCGATAAACACTCTGTCCAAGCACTCTTCTCCGCTGCACGACAAGGGCGCGATGCCCCGTTAGAATCAGGGCGTCCTCGCCCGGAATAGTTAGCATGTTTTGGTTACTGGCGACTCTCGCCTACCTGCTCGGCTCGCTGTCCTTCGCCATTTTGCTCAGCCGCCTGACGGGAAATCCCGACCCGCGAATGAGTGGCTCAGGCAATGCCGGCGCCACCAATATGTTGCGCCTGGCCGGCAAGAAACTCGCCGTACTCACGCTGTTCGGCGACGTCTGCAAGGGCCTGCTACCGGTGCTGATCGCCAATCTCGCCGGGCTGTCGCTGCAACAGCAAGCCTGGATCGGCGTCTGCGCGGTGCTCGGCCACCTGTTCCCGCTGTACTTTCGCTTTCGCGGCGGCAAAGGCGTTGCGACGGCGGCCGGCATGCTGCTGGGGATCTACCCACCGGCGGCGCTGCTGGCCATCCTGGCCTGGCTGCTGACGTTCTACCTGACACGCACCAGCTCGCTGGCCGCCCTCATCGCCACGCCCCTGACCCTGCCGTTGCTGGCGTGGCAGGAACCGGAGGCACTGGTGCCGATGAGCGTGCTCACGCTGCTGATCGTCTGGCGCCACCGGGGCAATTTACGCGACCTGTTTGCCGGGCGCGAACGGCATTTTTAAATACGCCCGGTGAACCCGGCTCACGTTCGCCCGTTACAGCGGCGGCAACTGCTCCATCGGCCAGCGCGCCTGCACGCTGATTGCCAGGCTTTCATGCTGCCCGGCCTGCAAACGCTGGCAACCGGCATAGGCGATCATCGCACCGTTGTCGGTGCAGAATTCGGGACGCGCATAAAACACGTCGCCCTTCATGTCGCCGAGCATTTTCTCCAGGGAGCTGCGCAGCGCCTTGTTCGCGCTGACGCCGCCCGCGATCACCAGGCGCTTCATGCCCGCCTGCTTCAGGGCCCGCTTGCACTTGATGGTCAAAGTCTCCACCACGGCCTGCTGGAACGCCAGCGAGATGTCGCAACGGGCTTGCTCACTGTCGTCTCCGGCGCTGACGCTCTGCTGCCAGGTGTTCAGGGCAGAGGTTTTCAGGCCGCTGAAACTGAACATCAGGCCAGGGCGATCGCACATCGGGCGCGGGAAGGTATAGCGCCCCGGAACGCCTTTTTCTGCCAAGCGGGCGATTTCCGGGCCGCCTGGATAATTGAGGCCCATCATCTTCGCAGTCTTGTCGAAAGCTTCACCGGCAGCGTCGTCCAGGCTTTCGCCCAGCAGCGTGTATTGACCGATTCCGTCGACCTGAACCAGCTGCGTATGGCCACCTGAAACCAACAAAGCGACGAACGGGAACCCTGGCGGGTTTTCTTCCAGCATCGGTGCCAGTAGATGGCCTTCCATGTGGTGCACACCAAGGGCCGGAATGCCCCAGGCAAATGCCAGCGCCTGAGCGCAAGAGGCCCCAACCAGCAGGGCTCCGACCAATCCGGGGCCTGCGGTATAGGCAATGGCGTCGATCTCGGTCGGCACGCAGCCGGCCTCGTCCAGCACCTGGCGAATCAATGGCAGCATGCGTTTGACATGATCACGGCTGGCCAGCTCCGGCACCACGCCGCCATAGGCGCGATGCAGGTCGATCTGACTGAACAGTGCGTCGGCCAAAAGCCCGCGTTCACTGTCGTAAAGTGCGACACCGGTTTCGTCGCACGAGGTTTCTAATCCCAGAACTAGCATGGGTTTGCGCCTTGTAGAGGCTGAATTCGAAGGCGCGCATAATAGTCGCCACTCCCCCTCCCGACTAGCGGTTTTCGATCAGAGGCTTTGCATTCCGGGCAATGAGGGGTTAACATCCGCAACCCTTAAAAACCGACGACCTCAGCCGCGAATTTTTTGCGACGAGAACGTTGATTCCCGGTAATGAAAGAAGGTAGCTCTGGATGCCAGCCGTCAAAGTAAAAGAGAACGAACCCTTCGACGTAGCTCTGCGTCGTTTCAAGCGCTCCTGCGAAAAAGCCGGTGTTCTGGCTGAAGTTCGTAGCCGCGAATTTTACGAGAAGCCAACTTCTGAGCGTAAGCGTAAAGCAGCAGCCGCTGTTAAGCGTCACGCCAAGAAAGTTCAGCGCGAGCAGCGCCGCGCCGTTCGTCTGTACTAATACACAGACGTTCGTAGCAAGCTTCTGCCAAGCCCGGCCCTCAGCCGGGCTGTTGGCATTTGCGGATATCGCTTGATGCTTCACCGTTGACGCCGCACACGCGACTGAAACGAACTGCTTCACACGTCAGGACTGGCTCTTTTGCCAGCGGTGCACGTCTCTTCTGACGAGCCTAACAAGGCTACTGACGAGCACACTTATTTTTTAACAGGCGATCAACAGGTCGGCTGCGCCCACCGATGAGCTTCCGAGGCCCCCACATGGCCAAGACCGGACTCCCGGGCAACATTTCTACGCCGGGCACTGATCGGAACTAACGTCAGTGAATGTTCGGCAGATACACTTCCTGACAGACCAAGCAGACGACAGTAGATCGAGCCGCACAACACGCGCGCCTTGAGCACTTTGCGGGCCCTCTTTTACACGCAGTGATGACGAGAACGCCATGGCCGGGCTAATTCCCCAGAGCTTTATTGACGACCTTCTGAACCGCACCGACATCGTCGATGTTGTCAGCTCGCGCCTGCAGATGAAAAAGGCCGGCAAGAACTACACCGCCTGCTGCCCGTTCCACAAGGAAAAGACTCCGTCGTTCAGCGTCAGCCCCGACAAGCAGTTCTACTACTGCTTCGGCTGCGGCGCTGGCGGCAACGCCCTCGGCTTCATCATGGACCACGACAACCTGGACTTCCCCCAGGCCGTCGAGGAACTGGCGAAAGCCGCCGGCATGGAAATCCCCCGCGAAGAAAGTGGCCGCCCGCACAAACCGCGGCAACCCACCGATTCGCCGCTGTACCCGCTGCTTACCGCTGCTGCCGACTTTTACCGCCAGGCACTGAAAAGCCACCCGCAGCGCAAAGCCGCCGTCGATTACCTCAAGGGCCGCGGCCTGACCGGTGAAATCGCCCGCGACTTCGGCCTCGGCTTCGCCCCGCCGGGCTGGGACAACCTGTGCAAGCACCTGAGCAGCGACACCCTGCAGCAAAAAGCCATGATCGACGCCGGCCTGTTGGTGGAAAACGCCGAGACCGGCAAGCGTTATGACCGCTTCCGCGACCGCGTGATGTTCCCGATCCGCGACAGCCGCGGCCGCATCATCGCGTTCGGCGGCCGGGTGCTGGGGGACGACAAGCCCAAATACCTGAACTCACCGGAAACCCCGGTGTTTCATAAAGGCCAGGAACTCTACGGCCTGTTTGAGGCGCGCAAGAACAACCGCAACCTCGACGAAATCATCGTGGTTGAAGGCTATATGGACGTGATTGCCCTGGCCCAGCAAGGTTTGCGTAACGCCGTGGCGACCCTGGGCACCGCGACCAGCGAAGAGCACTTGAAGCGCCTGTTTCGCGTGGTGCCCAACGTACTGTTCTGCTTCGACGGCGACCAGGCCGGCCGCAACGCAGCGTGGCGTGCCCTTGAGTCGA
Source organism: Pseudomonas sp. W2I6 (assembly GCF_030815935.1). Taxonomy (NCBI): domain Bacteria; kingdom Pseudomonadati; phylum Pseudomonadota; class Gammaproteobacteria; order Pseudomonadales; family Pseudomonadaceae; genus Pseudomonas; species Pseudomonas sp. W2I6. The sequence goes on from NZ_JAUSXJ010000001.1 coordinate 5,699,124, forward strand.
CCCTGTCGAGCCTGCAGGACGGGCGGCGCGCACGCTTCCTGTTCCTGCCCGAAGGCGAAGACCCGGACACCCTGGTCCGCTCCGAAGGCACCGACGCGTTCCGCGCGCGCATCAACCAACACGCACAACCGCTGGCCGATTACTTTTTCCAGCAACTGACCGAAGAGTCCGACCCGCGCTCCCTCGAAGGCAAGGCCCACATGGTCACCCTCGCGGCCCCGCTGATCGACAAGGTTCCGGGCGCCAACCTGCGGACCCTGATGCGCCAGCGCCTGCTGGAAATCACCGGCTTGAGTGGCGAGGCCGTCAGCCAGCTGGCCCGCAGCGCGCCGCAAGAGGCGCCGCCGGCCTACGACCCGGGCATGGATTACGACGCCATGCCGGACTATTCCGACTTCCACCAACCGCAGGAGGCCTACACGCCCCAGCAGGAGTGGACACCGAAGAAACCCGGCGCCGGCGGCAAGAAATGGGACAAGAAACCCTGGGACAAAAACGGCAAACGTGGCGGTGACCGTGACGAACCGCGCGGCCCACGCGTCCCAGCAGCAGTAGAGCCGCCCACCATGGCAGCCCTGCGTACACTTTTGCACCACCCGCAACTGGCACAAAAAGTCGAGGATGCGGGGCACTTTGCGGCCGAAGACCACACCAATACGCAACTGTTGGTGGCCTTGCTCGAAGCCGTACAGAAGAATCCTAAGCTAAACTCATTCCAGCTGATTGCACGCTGGCACGGCACCGAACAGGGCCGCTTGCTGAAGGCATTGGCAGAAAAGGAATGGCTGATTGATGGCGATAACCTTGAACAACAGTTTTTCGACACCATTACTAGCTTGGTAGCTCGTCAACGCGAGCGAAACCTGGAACAACTTCTTCGAAAAGCGCGTCAGAGTGAATTGACCGCCGAAGAGAAAAATCAACTGCGCGACCTTTTAAGTCGCAATGTTTCCGCATCAAACCCGACCTCAGCTGGCGTGTGAGGTCATAGCTCGGGTATAATCCTCGGCTTGTTTTTTGCCCGCCAAGACCTTCAGTGGATAGGGTGTTATGTCCGGAAAAGCGCAACAGCAGTCTCGTATCAAAGAGTTGATCACCCTTGGTCGTGAGCAGAAGTATCTGACTTACGCAGAGGTCAACGACCACCTGCCTGAGGATATTTCAGATCCAGAGCAGGTGGAAGACATCATCCGCATGATTAATGACATGGGGATCCCCGTACACGAGAGTGCTCCGGATGCGGACGCCCTTATGTTGGCCGACGCCGATACCGACGAGGCAGCCGCTGAAGAAGCAGCCGCCGCGTTGGCAGCGGTCGAGACCGACATCGGTCGCACGACTGACCCTGTGCGCATGTATATGCGCGAAATGGGTACGGTAGAGCTGCTGACACGTGAAGGCGAAATCGAAATCGCCAAGCGTATCGAAGAGGGCATCCGTGAAGTGATGGGCGCAATCGCGCACTTCCCAGGCACGGTTGACCACATTCTCTCCGAGTACACTCGCGTCACCACCGAAGGTGGCCGCCTGTCCGACGTCCTGAGCGGTTATATCGACCCGGACGACGGCATTGCGCCACCTGCGGCTGAAATTCCGCCACCGATCGATGCCAAGGCTGCGAAAGCAGACGACGACACCGACGACGACGAAGCTGAAGCCAGCACCGATGACGAAGAAGAAGTCGAAAGCGGTCCGGATCCGATCATCGCAGCCCAGCGCTTTGGCGCGGTCTCCGATCAGATGGAACTGGCTCGCAAGGCCCTGAAGAAGCACGGTCGCGGCAGCAAGCAGGCAACTGCTGAATTGCTGGCCCTGGCTGAACTCTTCATGCCGATCAAACTGGTACCGAAGCAATTCGAAGGCCTGGTTGAGCGGGTTCGTAGCGCCCTTGAGCGTCTGCGTGCACAAGAGCGTGCGATCATGCAGCTCTGTGTCCGTGATGCGCGCATGCCGCGTGCCGACTTCCTGCGCCAGTTCCCGGGCAACGAAGTCGACGAAAGCTGGACCGACGCACTGGCCAAAGGCAAAAGCAAATACGCTGAAGCCATTGGTCGCTTCCAGGCCGACATCGTTCGTTGCCAGCAGAAGCTGACTGCATTGCAGACCGAAACCGGTCTGACGATTGCCGAGATCAAGGACATCAACCGTCGCATGTCGATCGGTGAGGCCAAGGCCCGCCGCGCGAAGAAAGAGATGGTTGAAGCGAACTTGCGTCTGGTGATCTCCATCGCCAAGAAGTACACCAACCGTGGCCTGCAATTCCTCGATCTGATCCAGGAAGGCAACATCGGCTTGATGAAAGCGGTGGACAAGTTCGAATACCGTCGCGGCTACAAGTTCTCGACTTATGCCACCTGGTGGATCCGTCAGGCGATCACTCGCTCGATCGCCGACCAGGCCCGCACCATCCGTATTCCGGTGCACATGATCGAGACGATCAACAAGCTCAACCGTATTTCCCGGCAGATGTTGCAGGAAATGGGTCGCGAACCGACCCCGGAAGAGTTGGGCGAACGCATGGAAATGCCTGAGGATAAAATCCGCAAGGTATTGAAGATCGCTAAAGAGCCGATCTCCATGGAAACCCCGATCGGTGATGACGAAGACTCCCATCTGGGTGACTTCATCGAAGACTCGACCATGCAGTCGCCAATCGATGTTGCTACCGTTGAGAGCCTGAAAGAAGCGACTCGCGACGTACTGTCCGGCCTCACTGCCCGTGAAGCCAAGGTACTGCGCATGCGCTTCGGCATCGACATGAATACCGACCACACCCTTGAGGAGGTTGGTAAGCAGTTCGACGTTACCCGTGAGCGGATTCGTCAGATCGAAGCCAAGGCGCTGCGCAAGCTGCGCCACCCGACGAGAAGCGAGCATTTGCGCTCCTTCCTCGACGAGTGATCACAAAAACCCCGGCCCAGGCCGGGGTTTTTGCTTCTACAGATTAAATCCTCGCTGACTCCCCTCCCCCGCAATGCCCGTCTACACTCGAAACATTCCCCGTGCCATAACGAGACCGTTATGCCCAGATTGCCGACCGTGTTACTGCTGTCGCTGCTGACCTGGACCGCAACGGCTGGCGCGTTGACTCTCACCGATGAAGAGCGTGGCTGGCTGGCGGACCACCAAGAGTTGCGCCTGGGCGTCGACGCCTCTTGGCCACCCTTTGAATACCGCGATGAAGATGGTCGCTACCAGGGCCTGGCCGCTGATTATGTGCGGCTGATGCAGGATCGCCTTGGCGTCAGGATCAAACTGATCGAGCCGGTGAACTGGAGCGCCGTGCTGGAACAGGCCCGCAACAACCAGCTCGACCTGCTGCCGGGCATCATGTCCACACCGGAACGCCAGGGTTTCCTGTCGTTTACCCGGCCTTATCTCGACTTCCCCATCGTCATCCTCGCCCACGAAGGCGGCCCGCAACCACGCAGCCTCAAAGACCTGTACGGGTTGAAAGTGGCCGTGGTGGAAAACTACGCGCCCCATGAACTGCTGCGCACTCACCACCCGGACCTCAATCTCGTGGCCATGCCCAATGTCAGCGCTACGCTGCAGGCCCTGGCCACCGACAAGGTCGACGCCGTAGTGGGCGATCTGGCGTCCAGCGTGTGGAGCCTGCGTCAACTCAAGCTGGAAGGCCTGTACATCAGCGGCGAAACGCCTTACCGCTATCAGTTGGCCATGGGCGTACCCAAGGACGACAAGATGCTGGTGGGCATCCTCGATAAAGTCCTGGCCGACATCAGCCCGTCTGAGACCGAGGCCATCCAGCAGCGCTGGGTCGGCAACGTCATCGACCACCGCACGCTCTGGACGGATGTGCTGCTCTACGGGTTGCCTGCCGTGCTGTTGCTGAGCATCGTGCTGGCCGTGGTTATCCGGATCAATCGTCGGCTCAGCTCGGAAATTTCCCGCCGGGTCGCCCTCGAACAGGAACTGCGCAGCAGCGAATACCACTATCGCGGCCTGGTGGAGAGCCTTTCCGCGATCGCCTGGGAAGCCAGCATCAGCGATTTCACCTACAGCTACGTGTCGCCCCACGCCGAGGAACTGCTGGGTTACCCCCGTGCCCACTGGCTGATCCCGGGCTTCTGGCGCAACATCATCCACCCCGCGGACCTGACCCGCACCGAGTCCTATTGCTACGCCGAAACCCGGGCCAACCGCGACCACAGTGTCGACTACCGGGTGATCACCGCCGATGGACGCTGCCTGTGGGTACGGGACATCGTCAGCCTGATCGAACACGGCCACGAACCCGTGCTGCGCGGCCTGATGATCGACATCAGCGAAGCCAAGCGCACCGAGGAAGCGTTGCAGCTTTCGGAACAGAAATTCGCCTCTGTGTTCCAGCAATGCCCGGACATCCTGGTCATCGCCCGGCTGTCGGACGGCTGCCTGATGGAGGTCAATAAGGCATTCGAAGACCAGATCGGCCTGAGCGCCGAAGCAGTCGTAGGAAAAACCGCCACTGAACTGAATATCTGGGGCATCCAGGGCGTAGGCCCCGGCCTGCTGCAACGGGTACAGACCACCAGCATCCGCAACCTGGAAATGCCCTTCCTGCGCAGCAACGGCCAGGCCTTCACCGGACTGATCTCCGCCGAACCCTTTCAACTGGATACCACCGAAGCCCTGGTCGTGGTGGTGCGTGACATCACCCAGCTGAAAGAAACCCAGCAGCGACTGCAGACCTCCGAAGAGAAATTCGCCAAGGCCTTTCATGCCTCTCCCGACGGCCTGCTGTTGTCCCGCCAAAGCGACGGTTTGCTGATTGAGGTCAACGAAGGATTCAGCCGTATTACCGGCTTCAACAGCGTGATGTCGCTGGACCAGTCAACCCTGGACCTCGGGATCTGGGTCGACCTGAACGAACGCAAAGACATGCTGGAGCGGCTGCAACGGGATGGATTTGTCCGCGACTTTGTCTGCCACATCCGCCGCAGCGACGGCGAAATTCGCCTGTGTGAAGTCTCCAGCCGCCCGCTGCCCATCGGCGACGACGACTGCATGCTGACCATCGCCCGGGACATCACCGAACGCCAACTGATGCAGGAAAAACTGCAACAGGCCGCCACCGTGTTCGAGAGCACGGCCGAAGGCGTACTGATCACCGACACCCGGCAAAATATCAGCGCCGTGAACCGCGCCTTCAGCGAGATCACCGGCTACAGCGAAGCCGAAGCCCTTGGCCAAACCCCGCGCCTGCTTGCCTCGGGCCTGCACGACAGCGCCTTCTACGCCGCCATGTGGCACCAACTGACGGCCAACGGCCACTGGCAAGGCGAGATCTCCAACCGGCGCAAGAACGGCGAGCTGTACCCCAGCTGGCTGACCATCAGCGCCGTGCGCAACCGCGAGGAGTCGATCACCCACTTCGTCGCCGTGTTTGCCGACATCTCCAGCCTCAAGCACGCCCAGGCGCGCCTCGATTACCAGGCCCACCACGACCCGCTGACCGGCCTGCCCAACCGCACCCTGTTTGAAAGCCGCCTGCAAGCCGCCCTCAACAACCAACAGGAAACCGGCAGCCAGGGCGCCGTGCTGTTCCTCGACCTCGACCGTTTCAAACACATCAACGACAGCCTCGGCCACCCGATTGGCGACCTGCTGCTCAAGGACATCGCCGTTCGCCTCAAGGACCAACTGCGAGACGTCGACACCGTCGCGCGCCTGGGTGGCGACGAATTCATCATCCTGCTGCCCGGCCTGCAACAAGCCAGCGACGCCGAACACCTGGCCAATAAGCTGCTGGCCTGCTTCACCCCACCGTTCCAGGCGGGCGAGCATGAGTTCTTCATCAGCGCCAGCATCGGCACCAGCCTGTACCCACGGGACGGCAACGACGTCGCCACCCTGGTCAAAAACGCTGACGCCGCCATGTACCGCTCCAAGGCCAAAGGCCGCAACCGCGTCGAAAGCTACACCCAGGACCTCACTGCGCAAGCCAACGAGCGCGTGGCCCTGGAACACGAACTGCGCCGAGCGATCGAGCGCGACGAATTGTCTCTCTATTACCAGCCGAAACTCAGCCTCGACACCCAACAACTGATCGGCGCCGAAGCCCTGATTCGCTGGCGCCACCCCACCTTCGGCGAAGTGCCGCCCGAGCACTTCATTGCCCTGGCCGAAGAGAACGGCATGATCCTGCAGATTGGCGACTGGGTACTGGAGCAGGCCTGCCGACAGATGCACGACTGGCGAGAAATTTTTGATGACTTCGGCCCGCTGTCCGTCAACCTCGCCGGCGCGCAACTGCGCCACCCCAACCTGCTGGCGCGCATCGAGCAACTGCTGCGGGACAACCGCCTGGAGCCTGGCTGCCTGCAACTGGAGATCACCGAAAACTTCATCATGAGCCAGGCCGAAGAAGCGCTGGAGGTGCTGCACCAGCTCAAGCATCTGGGCGTGCAACTGGCCATTGATGACTTCGGCACCGGCTATTCGTCCCTCAGCTACCTGAAACGCCTGCCGCTGGACTTCCTGAAGATCGACCAATCCTTCGTCCGCGGCCTGCCCGATGACCCACACGATGCGGCGATCGTGCGCGCCATTATTGCCCTGGGGCACAGCATGCAATTCACCATCATTGCCGAAGGTGTGGAAACGCCGGCCCAGCAAGCGTTTCTGGCGGCTGAAGGTTGTGAGCAGATGCAAGGCTATATCGTCAGCCTGCCGCTGCCGCCGGACCTTTTCGCCGCTACGTTCCTTCGTATGAGCGTTTCGGACTTTTCGGATGGCACAGCGAAGAAACCATCGCTATAATCCGCGGCCTACTGAGGGCCTATAGCTCAGTTGGTTAGAGCAGGGGACTCATAATCCCTTGGTCGTAGGTTCTTATGTGGTATGAATGTCGGTGTGGCATTTGAACCTCATTTCTGGTAGTTTTGCATCACCTCAGCGCCACTGTAGCTCAATTGGTTAGAGCAACCGACTCATAATCGGTGGGTCGCGGGTTCGATTCCCGCCGGTGGCCCCATCTCCTTGTATATCAAGCACTTCATGAATTCTGCACAACTTCTCTGACAACGCTGTCGGAGTTTTTCGCGTGCTAAAAAATCCTCATTTCAAGACTTTTGCTTGACATGGCAAGTGCAACACCGAAAGCTAGATGGGTGTTGTATTTGGAAATGCGCTCGTGAAAAATTTCATCTTGGTCGAGGCACCGCTCACAAGCGAAGCTAAACACCTATTGCTTCACCTTGACCCGGATATGCCCGACGAGCTGCGGGAATTCAAGCCTTTTACCCACTACACCATCTGGCTGGCACGTAGGGGTTATGCCCCCAACACAGCGAAGCTTTATGCCGAGCACGTGGGGCGGTTTGTGGATTACGTGTATGAAGCATCAAAAACCCAGTTCGCGGCGGATGTCGACGTCACAATTGAGACCGTCATCAACAGCTACCAGGCGTATCTGCTGTTCGGTAAGGGCGCTGCGAACCCGATAGCATTGAAATTGGCTGACAGCCTAGGGAAGGAGAAGCTCACAGGCCAAAACTCCCTAGCGCAGACCATCGAATCGTCGATTAAATGGTTTCTTGATGTATCGGAAACTAAGAACAGAATAGCGCCAGACCAGTTATTCAGCGCGTTCTACACAAAGCGAGCTGAGTACCGCAGCCAGTATGAGATTTCGGCGCACAAGGCCAATTCTTGGTTGGCCGCAGTCATTCGTGACTCGATTAAGTCGGTGATGCCTAAGCGCAAGGGAGACAAACTATTTCCCCAGGCAGCACGCAGGGACAGGAAGAACGACCAAAAACCGTTCAAGACGGTAGCATTTCCCATCGAACGATCCGTGGATCTCATCAGGCAGTCAAAGCCAGCGAAGTCCAAAACTTTCTATAGAGATATGACCCTCTATTCCCTACTCGCGGCAACAGGCGCTCGTTCTAGCGAGGCCCTGCAGGTGAGGATGCCCGATATCGACGATGATGAGTTCGCAGTTTTCCTCCGCGACCCTTTTGCACGCAAAACGCCTGGAATTACAGAGGATGAATACCAGTTCCTTGCCTGGAAGGGACGGGTGACCGAAATGACGTTCATGATCGAACCCTTTGCCGGGATGTTCTGGGAAAACCTTGAGAAGTATTTGACCCGTGAGTACAACTCGAGCGTCGACCATGACTTCCTCTTTCAAAACCTCGATGGCAGGCCATTCTTCGCTAGCGACCGAAGCAGTCGAGACAAAACCTTCAAGAGCTACGCCCAAAAAGCAGGGGTAGAGGACGTCACAGGCATTAGCGCTCACTCGCTGCGACATATGTACGGAACCTACACTCTTAATTACTTGCCAGTTCCCGGACAGAGCATTCCAGGACTGCCTCTAGCGTATGTAAAAATCCTAATGGGTCACGCTAGTGCCTCTTCTACCATGAAGTACGCCAAGCACGACACTGACATAATTGAAGCCTATATCCAACACGCCAATCAGTACGTATCACAACGTGGCGAAGCATCTTTCAAGACGATTCGAGCAGACTTCCACTACCGGCAGTTAGAGTTACTCGAGGAAGAAGCCAAGCGTATTGAAGGAGAAAAAAATGATTAATCTCACCAAAGATATTCTCATTATCAAGTCAGGAGAGGACTTGGAGAGATCGATCAAGGAGGCTATTGCCAAAGCTAAGGCATGTGTTTCAAAGGTACTTTTTGAGTCCAAGCACATCGCCCCTAGCAAAATCTCAAGCGGCTCCGTTAATGAGTATTACCAGGCCTCCGTCCTACGTTTCTTTAACGACCACTTGGATCCGGTTAACGCCCCGGTATACGATGAAGATTGGGTACACAATCTCCATACCTGCACGAAGAAAACTCCGGACGCGAAAATTGCCAAGCAGGTGGTTCCGAAGACCGCACACGACTGGATTAACAAGTCTTCACTGGAAAGGCTTGCTAAAGATTCAATATTGATTTTGCATTTTCTCTGGCAGGAAAAAGCCGTACTTCTTCCGTTAGATACCAAGAAGCCCACTGGCAGCAACGAAACTAAGAAGAAGCATTTCGAGTTTGCTGCAGCTGACTACACTGAAGTTCTCGCCTTGGTCAGCAAGCCTTTCGTTCCTCATGTCACATACGAGAACATTCTTGATATAACTACTGTTATGAAGCCGAGCGCCATCAAGAATTTCGAGTGGTATGCCTGGCGGATGATTCGCGCCACCGACTGGCACCAAATTGAAGACATCAGGCCGGTTGACATCTCTGATCTTATTGAACATCTAATTAAAACACGCCGTGGCGAAATCGACTGGTTCATGTATCCAATTGCCCCTGCGGCTTTTCTGAGCTACGTCCAGAAGCTATACCCTGAAAGGTGCCAGCAAGCCACTACCCCTCCAAAAAATGATAAGACAGCCAGTAAAAAGGCATTAATCTCTGGTGAATTCAACATCCCTGCTGAACACCAAAAAAGCGTCGATCTCTGGTTGAAATATCAAGGCAAGTTTATTCAACTGCTAAAAACCAAAGGAATGAAGACTTTTAGGCACTATGAAAGCAGCTTCACGGTGTTCAACACGTTCCTATTTAGTGAATATCCTGGAAGAACTGGTCTACTTCCACCAGGGCCTCGAGATCTCAATCGTACACACATCGAAGGAGACGGCCAGGTTGGTTTTCTCAGTTATCTTCGCAAGGGTCGGTCGGGCACAGCCGTTCAAAAGTCCCTGTATCACTTGGAAGCTTTGTTTGACTACCTGATAGTCAACTCTAGCGCCGATGAGGAATTATCTGGCTTCGTTAATCCGATTTCCCACATCGATTATCCAATTGTAAGCAGAAGCTCTGGCACCAACAAGCCAGCTTTCGAATCCGAGCACTTTCCCATTCTGCTGCAATACTGTTACGCAATTGAGTCTTTCTCAACGCACCTTGCCGACAGGGTTCATGAAGAGCAGATCAATCTGTATGACAAAAAATTCAGGGCAGATATACCCACAAAGAACTGGAACGAAGCCCAGAAAGTTATTCAAACTGAAAAACTCGGGTACGTACCGGTTGTTTTCTATCGCAACCCAGACTTTGACGCCAGTCAGCCAAAGTCAGATATCAACCGCCCGATGAAATATGAAGCTCTACACCTTCTCCCTAGGTTCGTAGTGCCCATTATCGAACACAGTGTCGAAAGGAATGGGCAATGGGTTTTCTATCCCCAACTGAACTACATTCGACACAACATCGTAGCGCTGGAAACCGGCGTTCGAAGCATTCACATTCGGTGGCTGGAAAAGCTAACCTATGATATGCACATTGATCGATCTAGACCGCTACCGCCTCTTTGTAAGTTGCGAATCAACACAGACAAGGCAAATGGCGCTTGGGATTCCACTGTTTCCAGAAACGTAATTTATGTTTTAGACCGCCAAAAGGCCATGATTAAATGGTTCAACGATCCGTCAATGGATGTTCCTGTTTGGTACGACTACCATGAAGAAAGCCCATTTGGAAAAATCACCTCCCTGTTCCCTAAGGGCGAAACTCCTGGTGTACTGACAGGAGAAGCCTATGGCAAATACTTCAAGAGGCTTGTCTATTCTTTTGATTTGTTCTGCCGATTCCAGCTGGGAATTAATACTACGAACGCGATGCCAGAAGCTGTGGGTGACCTAGAGTCAATTGATGCGCCTCTCGATTACTTGGCGGCACTGAAACTCGAAGCACAAGCCTGTAAGCTCATCGAGCATACTCCGCACTCTTGTCGAGTTTCAGTAGTATCCGAATACATCAGGGTATTGCCGCCACATATCATAGGCGCGTTCATCACGGGGCAAGCCACTGAAGAACACGTCATGTATTACGCGAAAGTCGACCCTGCATACCTGAAGTCGGTAGCCCAGTTTCAGAAGATGAGTGTCGAGCAGGGCTGGCTCATTGATCGTCCAGCAATGTCCAATATTAAAGCCGAAGATGTCTCCTCAAAGCTCCAGCAGGCTTTCCGTCGAGACAAGGAAAAGTCTCTGATTGATTTCGGCGCCATCTCCTTTGACCGCGAGATGAAGGACGATGTCGTGTCAGGCGTCAGGGCCGCAAAACAGCGCCCAATTGATTCGCTGGCTTTCATGCCCACACACATCTGCCCGTACGGCAATCACTGTCCAGCGGACGTGGTGAAAGACTTGGGTGCCATCCCTGGACTGAGTACGCCATGCGGTGGTTGCTACTACTCAGTCAAAACTGTCGACCATCTGCCTAGGATTCACGGCCATATCCGAGCTTTAACTGATGAATGCAGCGAGCTAGAGGCGTACATCGCAGAGGCCAAAAGGAATGGTGCATCGCTAGAAAGCCTTGTACAGAAAGCCAACCGTCGCAAATTCCTGGCTACGGAGATCATCTCCTGGAGCGTCACAGCACACTGTCTCGAACAAATGTATAGCGAGATTAAAACGCGTGAAAGTTTCTTGGTAGAGAAGCCTGAAATCGTGTCAGAACATCTGGAACGTCTGGAGCTGAAAGAGCACTCGCTCTCCAATCTCATCGCCCGCACTGCTGAAGCCAAGTCACATGCAGAGTATTTCACTCCACAACTGAACCAGCAGCTCAAGGTAGCCAGGAACAAGCTGCTGGCGTTCACAGGAGACTTCAACCGCATGCTGGAAGAAGCCCCGACTGGTTTCACGTTAATCGATGAATTCAGGGGACTGATTCGATCTGCCTGTGAAGTCCTCGGCATTTCGCTACACGAACTGAGCGATGCAATGACCAAGCCTATGGCTTTGAATCGCCCTGATTCGATTCTGAAGCTAATTTCGAGCCCTGGGAGTGTCCCAGCATGAGCAAGGGTGCAAAACCTGGCCAAAATCGCTTTGCAGGCTCCCAGAAGAGAAATAGCGAGTTCAGGATCAGCCGGATAAAGGATGAAGTTGTCCCGAGACTGAAGACGTTTGTGGGGAAGACATCTTTTGACGGCATTACCCCTTTTTCCAGGTTTTGTGCAGAGCTTTACAACACCGATCTGCCCGTAAACGAGAAGAAGATAGGCTATCGCACACTGGTTCAAAGCACCGATTATTGGGCATTGATCGGCCCACTGTTCCATAGATATTGGGACTCCGCTGGCAACATGGAGTCCACGAAGAACAAGCTAGTCGAGAAGCTATCAGCGCATCGGGCAGATGGGCTCCAAGCAGAGACAGAAAGGCTGAAGAAAGAAATAGAGGCTCTCAAATCAGCGCTTCGTACTCACGGGGCCACCCTGGCTCCCATTTCGGATTCAAAGCACAGTGATCAAGCCTTCATGACGAAGTTTGATAAGACCTGCCGTGCCCTTATGCTGGTGCTCAAAGCGAGCGACGGCATGTTCGTTGTTGACATGAAGGCCGGAAAAATCACCTGCACATTTGATGATCTCGAACCTGCTGAAGGGCTAGTTCCAAAAGATATTGCCGAACCCTTCGTCCTTTGGATGAAAGCCAAGGAAAGCACTAATGGCGACCGGTGATCAAAAGCGCTCTCCGTACGACCGCTACAGGGACTATGTGCTGCAGCTTGAACAGGCTGGAAAAAAGTTTCCTGTGAATCAGTTTGGCGCCGTCAACTTCAGCAAAATCGCTGATGAATGTGGTAATCGTAGGCAGTGGTTTTCTGAAAGCGCCAAGAAGATCTTTTGCTCACAGGGCAAAACCCTTGAGCAGGTCATCGCGAAGGACATTCGCCGCATAGGCAGTGAGTTTGTTGCGGCCAAAGATCCTGAGTCTCTGGCGATTGATATGGCGGATTCGAAAAGTCGCGAAGCGAATCGGTTGCGAGTAATGCTTGAGCAAAAGTCGAAGGAAAACGAACTGCTCCGCGAGCAAGTTGAGCAACTCTCTGCCGAGCTGCGGTTGCTTCGCACATCTGCACAGGAAATCAGTAGCCAGCAGGACTTGATGATCGACTCCGGGCGGTCATTCATCCTATGAGCAATCTGTCGAGCGTGATCCAGGTGAGCTCGGTGAAGCCAGGCAGTTTTGGCGGTGCAGTCTTTTCCGGGCGCATCATTGGCCAAAACAAAATTTACACATGCAGAGCAAGCTATAAAGTCATCACCCGCATTCCTCAACCCGGTGAATGCTGGCAGTTCAAAGGCTCGATCACAGGGCATGATCAGTACAGGGATTTCGTTCTGATCGAAAGCTGTCACATCGTAAACCTGCCCATAGCGGCATATGTGGAACGATTGCTGATAAAGCATCCTGCATTTCGCGGGCTGTCATTCGGCAAAGCGAAAGTCTCGAAACTGGTCAGGGCATTTGGCGCAGAAAACCTTGCTCAGGCATTGACTGCAGGCAGAGTCAGCCACCTGGCGGAACTGATTAATCCTGATCTCGCCCAAAAGGTCGTGGATGCCTGGAGGACACTGCAGGACGAGATTTCAACAATTGAATTTCTCATGGAGCACGACTTCGATCCTGGGCTCGCCAAAAGCGTTCTCAAGGTTTGCCAGACGGATACGGTAGAGCGCCTGAAGCTTAATCCGTACAGCCTCATTGCGTTTCAAGGCATCCACCCAAACATGTGGAAAATCGTAGACGCCGCAGCAGCCAAGCTAGGCATACCTCGTGATGACCCACGCAGGCTGGCCGGGCTTGTGGAGAATTTGCTCTATGTGCGCTTGGATCAGGGCCATACCGCATACGACATAGAAGAGCTAAAAGCCGCCCTGATGCAGAAGCTTCCATCCGCCAGACTGGTAGACCAAGCTATCGAATGCGCCCTACAAAGGCGTGCTGTATGCGTTAAGAAGGATCAAGGGACGACGCTTATCCAGCCACTGGGAGCGGCCCTTGTCGAAAGTAAACTCGAGCAGCGAGTCGCGAGTCTACTGTCCGCTCAGGCCTCATTGCTTCACGGTTCTCCGCAGGAACTGGAGCAAGCGATTGAAGATTACTGCGCACACGGTGAGAGCGCGTCTGGATACCCACTCACCCGAGACCAGAAAAATGCAGTGCTGATGGCGCTTACTAATCGCATCAGCACGCTGACTGGATTTGGCGGTACGGGCAAGACAACGGTGCTGAAAGCCATCGTTGATATAGCCTCTCAGCACCGCCCAGTGCATGTCTTAGCACTGAGTGGAAAAGCCAAGGAGCGCGCCAAGGAGTCTGTTGGCCGAGACACCTACACGATCCACAGCTTCTTAATCAAAATCAGCACCGCAAGCTCAGGGATCAGCACTGGAGGCGACCCTCTGGTAATCATTGATGAATCCAGCATGGTAGACATCGCCTTGATGCTGAAACTGCTGAATGCCTTCGCGAAGAAAGAACTGTCTCTCTTGCTCGTAGGCGATACTGGTCAGCTATCACCGGTAGGTTATGGAATCTTCTTCCATGCACTGGCCAAATCGAAGGCGATACCGTCGACCCACCTGATAAAGGTTCACAGGTCTATCCAGAACAGTCACCTTCAGAACATCGCCATGAAGATTAGATCTGGTCATCTGGATACCTTGCCATTCTGGAATGGCGAGCGCGATGGGGTTTATCTGATCCCCTGCACAAACACGCAGGACATGCTGACACACCTCGCGAAGATCAAGCAGATCATCCCTGACGCTCAGATCCTGACGCCACACATGTCTGATCGCATGCCGGATTCCGGGCACAAGATAAACAAACATCTGCAAAGCGCCCTCCAGCATACAGACGAGACGCAAGGCATCTGGATGGGCAAATACTGGCTGCGAGTTAACGACCCCGTCATCGTCACCCAGAATAGCTACGAACATAATTTGTTCAATGGCAACACCGGGATTATGACTGGCGTTACGTCAATCGATGGCCAGACTTCAGGTGTGTTTTTCTTCAATGGGTTCGAAGTGACCCTGTCCAGGATGGACTTGTTCGTGCTGGGAATGAAGCTTGCCTACGCCATATCCATTCATAAGGCGCAAGGCAGCGAGTACGAGACGTCGATCCTTTGCACTCTGAGTCAAAGCGAATTTGTGGAACGAAGCATGCTGTACACAGCCGTCTCCCGATCTAAGCGGCTGGCTTTGATCCTAAGCACGCAGAACATCATGCAGCAGGGGGTAGCTCGCCCAAACCGAAGCGACACCCTCTGTGTTGGCTTCTCGGTTTGAATACCAAACAGGTCGTTAGCCCTACAATATTGCGGGCAGGGCTTTCGCTTCAGGCGCCTTACCCTCCTTGTATGATCGCAGAATCCGCGCCCAATGCCTCAAGGTAGGAGAATGTCATTGAAGCTGTTCACAAGCCTTTGGAATCTCATCAACCCCGACGGTCGCCCTGACTGGGAGAAAGCGCGAGAACGCGAGTTCATCTTGGCAGCGAACAGCCTAAAAACCCTTTCAGTCACCGACCGGGGCGGCATGTCTATCGACCCTGAAGAGCTCCGCGACCAGATAGTCGCCTCGCGTGAGCAGTTGAAGCATCTTGTCCACAGGCCAGAAGCGCCTAACCGATCATTCAGAGCATCGGAAGATGCCCAGGTGGTACAGCTAGTGAGTCTCACCGTAGAGGCACCGGCGAGCGCCATGGACTGTATTGAGGTGGTGGCTTGGCGTCGGATGCAGACTGGCGCTGCAGTTCGCTACGTGTGCCTCCAGTCTATGAGTAAGGGACAATTCGCTGTCGCTTCAGCAAGCATGTTCACAGGAGCCATAGAGAGTCTCCCCATTTGGGTCGATGGCAATACCAATAGGCAAATCGCGAACGCTCTACAACTTGGTGATCTCCAGTGGTACGCGGCTGTGAGCGAGGCTATGGATGCTTGGGATGCGGAGCTTTGATGACCCTGAGCGTTCAGTTGGGGCGTGACCTTTCGGGGAGGGGCTGTCGTAAACCGAGCCTTGGCGCAAGCGCCGGCATCTCAGCCCTTCGGGCGTCCATCCCACACGTCTGCGCGCTCCGCTTGCCCTATCCAGCCGCATAATTACCTGGCTTCGGATCGGGCGGTCAGACAAGGTGAGCTACATCCAAAACCACAGGAATCAGAGCTTTCGTAAGTTTAGGGGAGGTAGTTCAATCTTTGAAAAAAGCGCCGCAGGCTTCCATCAAAGCAGTCGCGTCATGGAGAGCTCGGTGGTGCCTAGTTGTTGGCAGTAGGCGATAAATGTCACTAGCCGCCTCCCGACCGACAAAAACTTCCAAAGGCTTCAACTCAAAGGTCAGCATCAGATCTGCGGCCTCGAAAAGCACATCGAGCCAAAAACCATCTTGTGGTGAATCGCTGCAAAGCACCTGCCCTGAAAACAGCTGATTCATATTTCTCGCCACAGCCACTGGGGTATCACCTTCGTGATGTAACTGATTTTGAGAGAGACCGTGCATGTCTTGCGCATCAAACGACCAGTGAGTCCAGTACCTAGCTGGTTTGATCAGCGTGTTGAAGGCAAACTCACTCGACACGACAGCCACCTCAATGGGATAGCTATCTGGGGCTATCCCTGATGCCTCGAAATCGATAAAAAAGAAGGCCGTTCCACCTTGCTACTCCTGTTTGAAGGTTGCGACTTTCAGCGGCAACACCGACTGCTTGTGTGTTTGCGCCGCCATCGCTCGAACCAGCCGTTCTAGCTGTTAGCAGCCTTTGCAAGTCGATGCTCTTGCAGATGCTGCATCTCACGCTCCCATTCAACCAGAAATTTATCCCAGTCTGAGGCGTATGGCCCGTCAAAAAACCTGGTCGAACCGACACTTGCTTGATTGAAGCGCTCCCTCCATGGCTGCGGAATAGTCTGCTCCAGGATGATGTCGATGCCGGAGTGGTGATGCTGCAGCGTGACACAATCCCGAAGCTGGTTGAGCTCGAGTGCCTTGTAAGCATGAGGGGAGTCTTTTCGCTCTTGAAGGTCAAGGTCATCGAGTATGGATAAAGCATCGAACGCCTTCGAATCGCTTGGAGATATGTTCGCAAGCATCCACAAAGCCTTTCGTCTCTTGGCTTCCAGCTCGCGGAGTTCATCGTCGGGCATTTGAGTTACCTCTTGTTGGCGCTGATGGCGTGCCGCCAGCGGCGTCAGGCTGCCGTGAATCGAGCCCCGCCAAGGAGTGTCTCGCCCCTGCGGGCTCGCATCCCTCACGCCTGCTCCGCTTGCTTTTTGTTTTCGCCTCTTTGAAACATAGATCGTAACGCATCCTGCCCTCAGGATTCGCAGCTCAGCATTGTTATTAAAAGCGCTCTGTTATCGTTCTGAAAGTAATTTAGTCGTCCTTATTCATTAGCCTCTGGGGATCCGTGAATGGACAAACTCCGACGCGTACCAAGCAGAGCCTACCAAGCGGTTCGCGATCTCGAGCGTCTAGTGGATGTCGAGGGTTGGCGGATATCGATTTACAACAACTGAAATCAGCTCCACTACCGCGAAGAATGCGTCAGCCTTGATGGGCGGCGCTGGTCGTTTGACTCGGGGGATCGCTTCGGCACTGATCCGGTGGCGCTGTTTAGCACTTAGGACATAAGGCACTAGAACTGAAGTCAAAGGGTTTGTAAGTGCGAATTATAGCTTCGTTGAAATCAACACTTATGGAGCATGCTGTCGTTAACCTGCCTTGGTGTGGAAGCCAGTGACTCCCCTTGTAGAATTCCTCCCTAGAGCCTTCGGCTGCGGCCTACGCAATGTGCTTGCTTTAATAGATTTCACAGCTAAGTGATCTGGCACAACTAAAGATTTGTATCGAATCCCTGGAAGCCTCTTCTCGTGCCTTAGAGCTAACCTAGATTGCGGAGAAATACAAGCTGAATTGAATATGTCATGAGCGGTTTAATTAACCAGGCAGTGCGAAGAAAATCACTGCCGGCTAAACAATTGAACGACCAAGTATCCTCAGCGAGATACGTTATTTACGAGGACTTTTAAGGCTTGAAATGACAAGCTTTGTATCCGGTAGCCATCTGGGAGCGAGGCGTTAGACTTATAATTGGATAGTGCTTCACAAAGCTCTAGCAGCACCCTAACAGCATCTGCGCCCAAGTAATTTTTCGCCCTCTTCTTCTCAACTTTATTGAGATAAGCCTTGTGGCCTGGGAATGGCTTGCCCGGATTGAGCCTTATGAAAAGATCCATAATAGACCAAACAGCATCTAATGCTTCCACGAAGACTTCATCAGCGTAATCACGATGTAACGCGACCAATATCTTTGTGACACCTGTGAGATACATGAGGGCGCCCGGTATGTCTAGCCGCGTATTCTCAGCCTCATCAGAAAGAGAAAACAACGCAAATGTCGCACTCTCGATTAGATTACGACTCTCGAGCTCACAAAGTGCCCACTCGAAGTAAAATCCTTGCTCGGGAATTTCGCCTTTGTAATTCCCAAAAAGAACAAGCGCATCAGCAGAACTATTTTCTCTTCGGTAAAATTTGGCAAGCTTGGTGAGTAGCTTGTAGTTTCCAGGATCGGTTTTAAGAAGTGATTCCGAAAGAGAGATTGCAACAACATTCTTCCCTTTTTCAAAAAAAGCATCAGCCATTTTAAAGCGCCAGAAATCGAAGTTTGATACACGCTCTGTCTTAGCTTTTTCTTCTGCAGCGACCGCCAAGTCGACAAATAGTGAGGCTGTATCGACGTCAAAGTTTCTCTCAAGGACTTCCACCAAGGCTTCAGCTATATAGCGATGCCGGGTAAACACTGTAGTAGATGTCCCAGTGGCAGCAGCCTCGTCCCCTAACTTATTAAGGACTATATTTTTTAGCCTTGGAATACTCATATTCATAGCCGCAGCCAATACGTCGTATGTTAACTTCTCGAAACCTTCTGCGTGCATAACTGCAATATAGGCAAGAGCATCTCTGAGCGTTTTACCTTCAGAGACCTCTGTTTCATCAAGCCGCGAAAGCATTGCTTCTGCATGATCTAAAAGCTGTCCGTTATGCCGACTAAGTAACAAGGCTCCAAAAAAAGCTCCGGAAGTTCTCTTGGACTCTTGCTTCGCGAAAAATCTCAGTTTTTCAACTCTGCCTGAGCTGTCTAAATTCGCCAACCCCCCGTCGCCTAATCCTCTTTGTCCAAACGCTTCCCACGAATTGACAATTCTCTCAGCGTCGGCCTTATTCAAATCCTTTAGTACAATTTCCTTGTATGCGCAAGAAAAGCTCCAAGGCAATGAGCTTGCTTCATTCGCTCGCCAATCTGAATCGCGGCAAGCCAGGATCATGTCTACTTGACCCGAGTATCCATTAAAATCCCCCTCAATAAAGTCGAGCAAGGATTTCGCTACCTGATCCGCCTCATCGATGACAAACAACCAATCATCATGGGTATTTAAAAAAGGCAGTAACGCTTCAGCATCAAAGGGGCGGAGGTTATTATTTCTGTATAGGATTTTCTTGCCTGGGCGCTCTTTAATAATTTCATAACTTGCCTGTAACAGTGCCGTCGTTTTCCCTTCACACCCAGCAGCTAGCAGGGTAAATACTGCAGGAAGTTCAGATGAGTTAGACTTAAGCCTGTTAAAGGCCACCTGTATTTCAGAAACGATCTCTCGCTTTGGAATTGACGTCGATAGTGCGACTTCCCAAGTAGGACTCGCACCATCAAAAAAATATACTGCCAAATCTTCTTCTATAGGCTTCACATAATCTACTAAAGACTCAATACCTATGATCTTCCATCCCCCCGGGAGCGCGCCTAGTCTTGCGGCAGGGGCTCTAGGGGCAGTAAGCGGCTGAGGCAACTGATAATCCCAAGTCACACCCACCCGATGGGCCTCTGGAAACCCGGCGGAGTCTAATTTCCAATCTTGTTCTGCAAAACTCCAAATAAATGGTTGGAAGCTTACAATCTTAGTATCTATTTTGGCTTCACCCCACAAGATGCTGTTTTTCCACTCGCTTGTTTCAGGCGCTTGGAATGAAGCTCCGGCTTGAACCGTCATAAAGGACGAGCCATTAGCATATTCGGGCTTACCCCAAACCTTATGCATATGTCCATGAAGGTAGAGCACATTGTGCTTGCCAAGCAATGTTTTAATTGGCTCAATATGGTTTGGAGATAGCCAGTCTAGAGGATGATGCCCTAAGACCACCACTAATTCGCACTCATTAGTTTTTTCTAGAATATCTCTGACGAGCGGGATGCCGGGAGTAAGTTTCCCTTTGTCATGTTCATCTCTGCATAACCAAGACGTATTGAGCCCAACGATTCCAATCCGCACTTCGTTTACCGTCATTATACGGCAGTATGCACCAGCGTCTTTTTCGAACGAAGCCAAATCAGTGCCATAAGACTCATTAATAAAGTTCTGGAGTCTGTCAATCAGCATTGATCTGTCTTTTCTAGACTCGGGGGTGGGCTCGAAATTTCCCTGGAGTACAAGATGTTCATCGCGCCCAAAGTTTCTGTGAACATCTCTCTGGATATCGTGATTACCAGGAACAACAAAAATTCTATCTAAGTATGTTTCGCCAAAATGTTCAGTCAATGGATGAATAACATGTTCATTGAATAAAGCGTACTCATCAGCCAAACCGGAATTTGCGATATCGCCAGTTATAAAAAAGAAATCTGGCGCACCCTCTTTGTTGCTTTGCGATATCGCATGCTGCACTATCTTCGATGCAACAAAAGGTTGTTGATACTGGTTGTGAGGTTTTTTACCGAAATGAAAATCAGACAGATGCAACCACTTTAAAGTCCGCAAAACTATGCCCATCCCTGAAACTGTTATTGGGAAAGACTAAATATCAAATATAAAGGCCAATGGCCACTGTTTAATTGGTTTTCCTGCTAAAAAATCCTTCCGGCTGCGCTACATCCTTCGACTGAATCGTCTGCGCCATCGAAATGCTCAAACAAGCTACCCTTGAGACCTATGGGGGGTGACACCTCTCTTCGCAGTATTTTCGATAAGCTCCTGCTCAGCAGGGCATAAAGGACAATGCTGCCCCTCTTTGCTCTTTTGACCAGCTATCAAAAAGGAGTCTAGGTATATGCGTGGTGAGTATTCGATATCAGACATTCTGGAAAGGATGTACCAAAACCAGCTAGCCCTCGAGGCGGCTCTCATGGAGCTAACCCTCAAGGTGGAAGCCCAGGGGCATGCGGAAGTCGGCGAAAACGTCCGTGGTGCGCTTTACACAATTGGTGAGAACGCTGGTCATATCAAACAGGGGCTGGCCCGGCTCAAAAAACTCCCATGAGGCAGCCGCTCTTTGATTTTGATCTCAAGCGTGTGTCACGCGAGCACTACATCACGGGTAAAGCCGCCATCAATTTTCCGCACGCTGGGAGCACAACAGGTGGATGGCATTTTATGTCGTACTTCGACCGAGAAGCGGGTGTGGCGAAGGTATCGTTGGCAGGCATCCATTATCCGGACACCTCTGATTTTTTCGGGAATTCGGGAATCCTTGACGTAACCGTCCG
The DNA here is from genome assembly GCF_030815935.1 of Pseudomonas sp. W2I6. Classification (NCBI taxonomy): domain Bacteria; kingdom Pseudomonadati; phylum Pseudomonadota; class Gammaproteobacteria; order Pseudomonadales; family Pseudomonadaceae; genus Pseudomonas; species Pseudomonas sp. W2I6. Next base: position 5,720,439 of record NZ_JAUSXJ010000001.1, read on the forward strand.
ACTGGCAGAGCGTGGATGGCCAGTGGAGGGAGCCAGTATCTTCATTGCGGATCATTACAGAGCTGCGGCGGACATGGTTGTGAAATGGGCCCTGAGTGAGTCCAGGCACTGCAATGTTGAAGTGGCTGATTGGTTTCCCTCCCCAGGGGACAGGCAAGGGCTCGTCATGCTTTTAGATTTAGGAAAACCGAAGCTTCTCGAAATGGGCAGGCTGCAAAAAATGGAAGCCTGGCTAAGCTTACAGTGCAGTCAGCGCCGCTCTTAGGTTCTAGCCGTATTCAGCTCCCAGCTCAGCTGTGTACTCCCCCTCGGATCTCGTCACTCAGCTATCAAGTGCTTGTCTGGACAAACCATCCAGAATCCCCAGAATCTGATCGTCATTGAGCGCAAATTTGGGCACAAACTCCATGCCGACCGGCAAGCTATCGTGAGGACACATCAGTGCTCCCTTACCCTCACCGAACTGCTGGCTGATGAAGGTTTTGAGGTCGCTTGGCGTTTTAGTGGCGTAAGCGCTTCGGAAGATCGACAGGTCGCAGAGGACACCTGCGAGCATTACCCAGGCGTGACCGTCCCACTTGGCGTCCACAAACTCTCCCTCGTAGGCTGCCCCTGGAATGTTCCCCCTGCATTCGAAAGCATACTGGCCGTTAATCAGCAGGTCTCCCAAGACGACAACTGCGGGTATCCCTTGAGATTTGAGAATGGCAGTGAAGCCAGCACTGACCATGACGCAAGAACCAAATGATGGAGGGATCGATTCGAGCGTTTGCCTGGCGGCGCTAATGATTACATCGGGATCGGTAATCTGGAACCCTGCGTAATCGGAATAGGCCACCGCGCCACGGTCGCGGATAATAATGTTTACTAAGGTTGAAGGCACAAAGGATCCCTTGGGCATTTATTCGACCTTGTCGGTCATTTGCGTTCGTTCTGACCAACCGTTGCTTCAGATTCAATCGGCAAAACTGCTTCCGGTTGGGGCTAAAAAGAATTGGAGCCAGCGTCGATCTCGCGTTGACGCTTTCGCTCAAGATAACGCTTGTACAAGATGTTCTCCCCTTGATCCTCTAGCCACTTCACGAATACAGAGACCTGTGAAACAGCGTGCAGAAATTTCTCGGTAGTGATGTGAATGTGGGGGCGATATAGCCATTGCCGACTCTCGTCATCCGCGTCCTCAATCAAGTTTTTCTCTCGATCACTCACGAAAAATGGGCTTGGCATCTTCTGGAGCGCATCGTCAGAATATCGAGATGTTTCGAAGATCAGGGAGTCGGGATGTTGGATGCTATTCCTCGCCAGCACGAGTTCTTCAATCAAAGCGAAATCGAATGGGCCATCCTCAAACCGGTCTGAACCATGGGCCAGGTAGAATGCTCTGTAGCCATTTGGCCATCCGCCATTTTTGAATCTGATTTGAGTGAAGGCCCTGGAGCAGGCCCAAGCTGACGCTCCCATTCTTTTAGATATAAGTGTAGTGACGCAGCAATCATTGATAAGCATGCGCTACCCAGCACCTGCACTGATGAATCAGCTTCTAGCCATTCATTCAAATATGCAGGTTCCCCATCTTCGCTATAGGGCGGGATGAAGGGGGCTTCTTCGTTCTCAATTTTCCTTTTGCGGTCGTCAAACGGGCTCGCCCCATTCAGATAAAGCTGCTTGATAAAAGCTAGCCGCTGTTCAAGGAAGTACCGAATGTCCATTTCGCTGTCCTAGTAGGTAATTGTCATTCCCGGCCTACACTCGGATCACGGGCTCGGAGGACGGTATCACGACTACGCTGAGCAAAGAGGTGCAAGTGTCTGCAGCCGACCCCAATTCATCGAGACCTCAGTAAGGCCTCAGGACTTGTCTGCTCTCTGTCGGGTTCCTGTCGTGTTGTGTCATCAGCAGCTTCTTCATCATGAGCCGTACCGACAATCTCATGGAGCTTGAAAATGAATACAAACACCTCGTCTAGCCAGCCTCGCGTGTTGAGCCTCGAAGAATTTGCCGCACTCATCCGCAAAATGCGGGAGATTTTTCAATGGTCACAGGAGACTCTGGCTGAGCTTGCAGGCTTGAACGTACGGACTGTACAACGCGTTGAGAATGCCAAGTCGGCAAGCACTGATACTCGACGTGCGCTCGCAGTTGCTTTCGAGATCGAAGACATCGATGCCTTCAACAAGCCTTTCGACATCCCCTCAGAAGAGGAGTTGAGAGCAGAGAAAGCCCGTATTGAGCGCGACTACATCACACTACCGGCGCTGCCTCTGTCGACTGGACACCAGCTCGCTAAGCTTGCAGAAAGCTCCACAGTAGATATTTCCCAACCCGGATTTGAAATGCAGCGTGATGCCCACGAGGTCTTTGCGTCGCTCGTGGACTATTTTCGCGACTATAGGGACTGCGCCAGCGATTATTCAGAAAGCGCCAAATTTGCCGTTTACGACGAGATGCAGGAGCTGATCAATGAGCTGCAAGGGCTTGAGGTATCAATTCAATATGCGACTCGCAAAGTACATCTGAAGATTTCTGGCGAGCAGTCAGAGGCGAAGCCCTTGACCGTCCAGATGTCGTATTTAATTGCTTTCGAACGAGGAAAAGCACCAGGCGAGTTTGCGGTGCAGAAAAAACTGGATTTTCCATTCTGACCGGAACCGCCAAAGGATGCTTCATCGACGCCATGCGACAGTTCGAACGAGATGACGTCCTTCGGGCTGCCGCAGGAGACGTAGATGCCTTGCTAAGAGTGCAGAGGCGCAAGGACGTTCTGAAGTGGAATGCCCTGAAGCGAAGAATAGCGTTGCAGAACGCCACGCCGTCTTGGGCTGACCATGAGGCAATTGACGCGTACTACACTGAGGCCAAGCGGCTTTCAGTAATGACAGGTAGTAAGCATGACGTAGATCACATCATTCCTCTTCAAGGTAAGCATGTTTGCGGGTTGCATGTACCCTGGAATCTGAGAGTGATCACGAAAACTGATAACGTCAGGAAACACGCTAACTGCGGTGATGAAGACGTCATAGGTTTTCTGGCGGAGCGTGGATTCAAGGTGCTCCTTGGTGTTAACAAGCTTAAGCGAGCAATCAAGTTGGGTAAGCGTGAAACGGTTCTGTTCGTCAGTCCCAAAGGACAGATAGTGTTGAGTGTTGCATACGTTCAGGGGGAGTTTGTAATCGGTTCTGCTCCTGAGGGGGCAGTTCCCCCGTCAGTGGTTATGACTGCGGTCTCATGACACGGTCAGCCCTGATGTCTAAGAATGCATTATCGGCTTGTCAGATCGAACGCAGTCACTGGTCAAGCCCACTCAATCCCCGTCTCATCCCTAGCGAACAAGGAAAACGACACTACTGCAACACTGGTGGAGTGAAATGGTGCTGCCCCTGTGAAATACGTAGAAAATCTCGCAGGCTCGCACGCCCATTACCGTGCTGAAACGTCGCGATCACGTAGCGTGAATTCTCTGTGGTAAGTACCCAAAATCGGCCCTCGCGCTCCGCCTTAATCACGTCAGAAGTCCGGATCAGGTGACCATCACCAAACCGCCCATATTGGTCTTTACGGTTGTGACCAAACACGACGCCTAATCCGGCACGAGCCTTTATGGATACTCTGCAGAGATAGGCTGTTATCGGTTTGTCGAAGCCTTGCGCTTGTGCTTTTAGGATTCGTTCGAGATCGAAATCCGTATGTCGTTTTCCATGAAAATTCACATCCAGAGTGTTCAACATAATTGCGCTCCTTTCGCAGCCCGTATGGCGTTACCAGGAAATCCACACGGAAACATCTGCGCTGATATCGTGTGGGATTCTTGGTAAATCTCAGGCTGTACGAATCATGTTCGCGTGATAGATCGGACGAAGGTTGCTCAGTGCATCAGTGTTGAAGCCAGGTTGGTGAGAGCTGTGATACTTGGAGCCGTTCTCCACATCTAGCAGGCACACAACACACTCGTTTTGGTCTTCGCCAAGCGTCACCTTGGTCAGTGCTTCCATGCGCCATCCTGCGGAGCCATTCATATATGCCGGCGTGACCACCTGAACGTCGGTGATGATCGTCTCCTCGTCTTGTGCAATCAGCACCTGCTGTAGTCGAGGTTCACTGTCGATCATTAGAACCACTTCTGTGGTTCGGCCCTTGTGCTGAGCCTGGACGGTGACGTGATACCAGTGATTTCGAAGAACTTTGGATACCTGATGCCATTGGTACTGGCCTTCACCAAACATCCCCGGCATGCCAAGCATATCGGCGTCGTGTGTTCTAAACATTGTATTTCCTGAGCCTCAAAGGGCTCCGTTACGAAGCGCATGTTAGAAGAAGGAAAATACTTCCTTCAGGCTGGCAGGCTGTTCATGGCCAGGGCCGATCAAGACGTAGACAGTGTTCCTCGTTTCGAACACGACCCCGTCGTGGAAACCGGTGCACATGCTTGAACGAACCCAATCCCCCCTCTCGAAACGACCTTGGCTATCCTCGACCACGTTGTGAGCAAAAACGATCATTGGGAGCTGGCCCACTGCATGCAGTTTGGCGAGTTCGTCGGGAGTTACTTCGATTCGAAATATTGTCCAGTCTCTGACTAGGCAGTAGGGCTTTCTAGGAAATCGTTCGACTGATAAAGCTCGTGCCTCGGAAGTACCTAACAAGCCCTCAAGGGGCGTTCTCGGCCCTTTCATAAAGTCGGGCTCTTGGACGCTAGCCATAGGATTTACCTCAATTAATAACCCGGAAATTGACAATTCAACCCCGCTTGTTGGCGCTCGCCCCTCGCAAAGAGTCTCTCCGCACGGCAGCTGCGTTGGCTTGGAGGCGTCAATCGAATCGCGGGAAGCCAGCCTGAAAGCGGTGATTGCACCATAATACGGATGATAGTCCGTGTTATTGCTCTCCGCAATATGGCCTTATCCTCGATTTACTTGGGGAAATGTAATGGAGGCCGCAGAAGCCCTGGCTGTAGTAGTACGAGCATTGCGAAGAAGAAAGGGTTTTACGCAGGAAAACCTGATCACGATTGACCGTTCCTACTGGGGCCGGATAGAGCGTGGAGAGGTGAACATCACGATTGATGTGCTCATTCGTCTTGCAGCGCTGCTGGAGGTGGAGCCGGCCTCGCTGATTCTCATGGCGACGTGTCTACAGTCCGATGAGCCGTTTAGGGAGGGGCTAAAGCGTCTGAATAAGCAGCTAAATAGGATTTCGAAGGACAGGATTGATCAGGAGATGGAGTCATTAGCACAAGCAGGAAAGCTGCCGCCTGGTCGACCTGTCCGATCCGATGCGGCGCAAAAGGCGGCGGAGGCTAATCGCCTGAATAGTGAGGGCGTTCCGGTCGCTGAGATCGCGGAAGCGCTGGGACTGTCGAAGACCACTGTTCGCAGATATCTTAAAACAACCACATCCGAGCAAACTGATTCCGAATGATTTTTCAACGACAAGCTACCGGCTAGAAATGTCACAGGAAGGACTGCTTTGGAGAATTGCGTAGGAACACCTTGGCCCAACGGATCTTCATCAGGTTGTAGGCGCGGCATGGGCGGATGTCCGGTTGACCGTTAGTAAAACAGTATCTATTCCGTTCATGCTGAGCCTTTAGCGGATAGACGATTCGACAAAGGAGGTCGGTAATGCGAGAAAGCGGCGAATTGGAAAAGGGGCGGCTTGAGCTGTTACGTAATGATCTGGCCAAAAGATTAGTAGGATTTTCTAGCGACGCTCCTACCATTGATATCTACGAACTGAGCAGCTCGCGATTGCATCGTGAGGATTTTCCAGTGCCGGAAATGCTCTTGCTTATGCTGCGAAATTTTCTGGGTTGGAAATGGTATGGGCCTCGCGAGAAGGTTCGCTGGACAGTCTATGGCACATTCAGTGGAGAGCCAATCGCCATTGAGCTCGGCAAATTCGGCCTTAACTTGCTCAGCTCGCTAGCCCTGAATAAGAGTAGAAAGCGTATCGAGGGGCAGCTCAAAAGCGCTGTAAACATTGTCGAGAAATTCCTCAAACCGGTGCTCGAACGGCAGGTTTCTTCAGGCAATGTGACTATCGGCAATCACCTCAATGAATTCGTGTCACGTTATGAGTTTTTCCGAGGCCAAGCAGAAAAAGCGTTTCGACGTGCCAAGCGTAAAGCTAAGGAAAAGCTCAAGGAAGGGCACGAATTTCCTCAAGGCTTCATTTCTACGCTTATGAATAGTTACAACCGGAGCATAAAGGCGCAGCAGGAAGGCTTTTATCACTCGGTTGCCATGGTTGATGCATATTTCAGCGCTTTAGAGCATAGATTGAATTTGCTCCGTGCCTTTACCGGCGTTCCTTTGCCTGAGGATGGTTTCAAAGCCTTCATGTCTAAGACTTGGAATGAGAAGCTCGACGAGCTTTTAGGAGCAAATCCATCGCCTAAAGCACGGAAAACGCTTCAGGGAATGCGAGATATCAAGGAACGTATTCGTAATCCATTCGCCCACGGTGGTTACGAAAATGATAAAGGGGCGTTGCATGTGCATATACCGAGCATCGGAACCGTTCCTGGGAATATGACAAAATTTGGCAAAAGTGCCCGGTTCTCTTTGATCCCTATAGGGGCCAATGATCACGAGTTAAATTGCGCCATCTTCGATGATGTAGACAAGTTGCTATCCATGGGGCATCTCGCCGGCGCCTACCGGCTGATGGAGGCTGGCATTGACCCTTCGTTCGACGAAGAATCGTTGCAGTCTTACAAGGAGGCAACCTCGGGCGGGGAGGAAGCGTTGGAGAGGTTTATCGACCACTGGAGTCATCTGTGGGAGCTTCACACCAACATGGACTACTAGCGCCTGGAGGGACAGACACTCGTTACTATCAGACTCCCAATGGCTGCGTCGGTCTCTAAAAGGGCAGGTCTTCATCTCTTATCCCCTCAGGCTCCTCTGGAGTTTGTGGTGTCAGCGCTTGATAGATACTTTCAAGACGAATCTGTAACTCATCAAAGGTGACCACAAGCACATCCTTGAGCCCATTTCGATATTGCTCAAAAGCTTCCTGCTTATCCTCTTCTTCCGGAGTGCGGCCAATTATGACGATGGCCGCAACTGCATGTGCGTGAACACGCTCTTTGAAGCCACGCGCTAGGCTATCTATCTCACGCTGTACGTTGCTTCGCTGACTGACGATCTGGGCGACCGATCCACTCAGTTCGAAGGACGGGATATAGGTTTGCCGGTACTGTCTCCCCAATAGATCATGCTGGGGATGTTTGATCTCGATCAACGCAAGGTTGCCGGTAGCCTTGGCTGCCATTAGGAAGTCGGAATACTGCCCACCCCGACCACTAAAATTCTTACCGCCTACGTAGGGTTGGTCGGCAATTTTCTTAACGGGGTATCCAAAGGCCATATCGAGAATAAATGGGTTTCCGCTGAGGAAGCTCTGCCATTTCGGCTCCGCAACGTTGCTTTCCATCATTTTTTTATAGACGTCAATGAGCTGGCCAAGGGTGACCAGTTCAATTTCCGCCTTCAGGTTGTAGAGAGCGTGTGGTGCGGATTTCGCCAGGGTAGGGACGCTCTGTTGCGCCAGCTTGACTGCCTGCTGCTGATCATTAGATGAAAGAGTAGGCGTCGCCGACCCCAATGAAACTAAGCTAGCAAGCAGATCCGGAGGTAGCTTTCGTGCCTTGGCTGGGTACAGCTCCGGCGCTGCCTGATGCAGCAAGCTGGTGTAACAGACGAGTTTTTTGTCCGCTGCAGTCTCTCGCTGATGTCGCTGCGTCAATCGATCCAAGCTCTTCTTCAGACGGTCAAGAAGATCAACTCCAATGTAGAACTCGTTGCCCTTAACCTTTGCAGCGTTGCTACCAGTACCGCCGTGCAGGATGAGCGTGTCCACTCCCTCCAACGGACTCAGCGCGTTTACTAGGTATCGGTATTCGTAATGAAAACCTAGGCCGTATCGCCAATCCTTTGATAACCCAGCTGGTATACCGCTAAGCAGCTCATCGACTTCGTACTCATCGGTCGGATGTGTATAAGGCTGGTAAACGGGTCTGGTAATGATGATCGAAGTGATGGCTTCGTACTTGGGCTGAGCGTATTCAGGATGTTCAGACCGAGCATTGATGGGATAAAGAGTCAGATACTCTGGAGCCACCTCCAAAATCAGATGCCAACCAGGCGCATCATCTAACAGAGCGACATCGCTGTAGTAGACACGAGACGTCCCATAGATCTCGTCGCTAATCGACTCATACTCCTCTCCTAATTCGACGGCCTTAAGCTCCTCCTCGGTCAGCACCACTGCGTCACTAAGATCAATACGAAGGAAAGGCCCTCCGTCGGTGCGCTGCTGCATGGCGTATTGAGAGGGGCGCATAGAAGGCATTGGCGATCATCCTTGGTCGTAGGGCATCTTTATAGATCGATTTGGAACTAGGGATGTAATTCCACGATAGGCGACTAGCCATACCCATCTAAAAGGGGATTGGGTCGTCGAATAGTACAGATGCTTTTCTCGGCACTTGCGGAACGATCAAGGGCGACACCACGAAGAGATTGACGATGTCCTCTCTATCCATGAAGAGGATCTGACTCCGCTTGGATTGATCGAGCTTGCCACCGATCCAGTTTCTAGCAGCCTTGGTGATTTCTCCACCCGCGACGATGAAAGCGTGATCGACCAAGACGCGTTTGCTGAGCTCTGAATCAAAGATTTCGTGGCCCAACATCATCAGCACCTGGTCATGGATCTCGGCGACGTTGGCTTGTCCTCCCTTCGTCACTCCGGAGGAATCTAGTTTTCCCTTCTTCACTTGAATGCCAAAGTAGATGACGTGCTGGGTGGGAAGCGTGAACTTCATCCAGATGTCTTTGCCATACTCCAAGGCTGTGTCTTTGTGCCCTGTAGATGTGATCCGAGCGAATCCTAACTGCCTGAACAGAGGAAGCAGGACATGCTCAATCAGATCGTCCTCTGAGCACTGATCAAGGTACAAGATCAGCTGATTTTTCTTCTCAATTTCTGCGGCAGAAAGAGGACGGTGGGGGCTCGCGGATTCATTTCCTATTGCGCCGGTGCGGCAGTGACGCAGATAGCACTGGTCGTCATCTGCAAAGAATGCCTCAAAGCCCTCGCGCTTGATCGCTCCGTTTATTGCCATGAGCGCGTTCAAGCGGGGCGGCTTCTCGTTGAAGGCATCTTCATTATCCATGAGAAGGCGAATCACACGGAGCATTGCATCTGGTGGCATCAACGGATTTGAGCTTGGAAAATCCAGGATTTTTTGAAGGACATCCGCGACCCAGAATCGGCGCGTTGAGCCGTCATGGACGAAATCTGTGTCGGCGCCCCTGAAGAACCGAGTCAAGTTGGGGCCGGTGAGGTAGCGGAAATAGCCTTCTGTGTTGTCCCCGCAGATTAGCTCCGCGACTTGCTCTGTCGTGCGCGCTTTCCATTTCATGCTTCGCCCCACTCTTCAGCCCAATCCAAATGGTTGATCCGTGCTCTGATCAGGATAACCCGCTCCCTCGGTACATTGGCGCAAACATGCCGGCAATAATCCTGGCGTCGAGCAAGGCGTGGTGAGGCAGTTCCTCACCCTCGCTAGTCGGAGTAAGTGTCGTTGCGTCAGTAGGAAAGTTACGAACGATTCTGGGCCATCGCCCGCCGTCATAGACTAGATCGCAAAAAAGCTCCCAGTCGTACTGGGGAGCATCAGTGACGATCTCGACCTCCTTTTTGAACGACGTCAGAAACCTGAGCAGCGACATCCTGGCTTCAACAATGGGCAATGCGTAGCTCCCACCCCACAGCTGCGGAAGCACGATTTCCTTAACGAAATCACTGCAGTCTTCTTCTTGCCAAGCATCGAGCAATTCCACGTAGAATTCGCGCCCATCCTCAGCCACCAATGCGAGTGATATCAGCTTCGCAGCCGCCGAGAGCTGGGAAAACTCGCAATCAAGAAAGAGCCTCACTTGTTAGAACTCCGTAATGACTAGGGCTCGCCTGGATATGGCGCAGGAAGGTCAGCTATGGGAAATGGCCCTCGAGCATCTTGGCTCAGACGGACTCCTCCAAGCGGTCATAGAAATGTGGAGCCGCGCCGCCCCTCCACCCAGACCATTGGTTGAACACCTGTCCACCAATGAGGTGAGTCAGGACGTCTTGAGCATACTGAAAATTGCCCAGCAGCGGGTAGGTGCCATCGTGCCAGGTCGAACGCCTGATGCAGGCACAGTCACGCGGTACGCTCGTCACGCTAGCAACTTAGTTGATGGGCTCATTACACTGCTGCCAAAGGTGAAGCTTTCGCAAGCCTTACGAGGCTCTTGTCTTGAAATCGAACTGGGGATTTGACGTCCGCACAGGCTCCACGAATACCAGTCAGCAACAATCTTATTAAAACTTGCCCAGCGAAATGCGTCCCTTTGAGATGTTCTATGAGCTCTGAATTAACTGAAGAAGAAATGCGTCGTGCCCTATTCGGTACGCCTCAGCCCGAAGAGCATGTGCCCGCACCTCTAGTAAAAGAGCCTGTGGAAGAAGTTGTGCCCGCGAAACCGGTGGTTGCTCCAGCAGCAAAGAAGAAAGCGAAAGCTTTTACGCCCAGGCTGAGGGTTACGTTACGGGTTGGAAACGAGTTTGAAGGGAAAATGGTCGAGCTGATTCACGAGGCTGATACGTTGAGCTCGTTGCTTGCTGAGCAGGAGGCTGTGAAGGCTGCTAGGAAGAAGTACAAGTACGTGGACGTGGTATCGGTTAAATCGATGTAGACGACGCCGCTGGGCCGATGAGCTCTCTATCTCCAACGAGCGCGCCCCTTGGCTCTGCGCTCTATCTGCATCAACTGGGTGGCGTTGTCAACGAACAGCCCGTCACTTGGGGGTAAGTCTGGCAAACCTGCATAATTTTGTTTTTGGGCTCAAAGCCATGATCAATCATGCAACGCTGCACTTCTGCAGTGCGCCCGATGCTTGCGACGTCCAGATTCGACCCAAGTGGCTTCGCATAGCCGCACGCATACATCATCGGCAAGGATTCACTATCATTTGCTACCTGGACTGAGAAATGGAGTGATGCTCCCGCTTTACGCCATGAGACCTGCATACGTTCATCCCGACCAGAATTAGGTTTGATTGGGTGAAATGCTTCATCTTCTACAAACGGCAACGCTTCGAGCTGCGACAAACTAAGCGGACGACCCTGCCTTTTTTCGACGCAGGCTGGCATATTCTCCATTATTTCACAGTATTCAAAGCCGTCTTTACGGGTAAAACCGAGACGTTGCATGCACTGAAAGTGAATTATCTCTTCGTTTATTGGGAAACGGTTTAGTGGCCCTGCCACAGGGTCACCACATTCTGCCATTGCGGCTTTAACGCCCTCGACGGAGGTAGAAGCGCGTTTCCATTGGGTGAAAGACGCTGGTGGCGGGCAGCCGGTGAGTTAAAGTACCAATGAGATCATGACTGGGATGGTAATGATCTGAGATTTGCTGAACATATTTTGTCCTTAATTTATGTCAGGCCACCCGAATGGTGTCCAACTCTTCGGGGCGAATAATTCCACCATATGACTCCCACGGTACCAGCCGCTACCTGGGCGGTCTCAGGTATGCCGGGTGTCAAAACTGGTGGTTGATCTAAGCGATATCCGTTCTTAGTGAAATCTGACTTCCGCTCCGACGATGCGGTTGATGCAGCCCATAAATTGGTGTTGAAAAAGATTTATTGTATGTGGAAGGTTTTTTATTTTCCGTGCTCGCTAACAAATCCTTAACTACTTGATCTCCACCGTGTAATGAAATCTGTCGGCAGGTATATACGACAGTCTCCATTCGACCGGTGCGCCAACATGATCGTGCATCGTTCTTTCGATCTGGATTGCCATAGTCCCCTGAGCGAGTTGGAAGAGTTTAGCATCCTGGTCGGTCAGTGGCTGTGCGGTGAGATCGTCGACCGCGCGGGCCACCAGTACATCGCATTCGGATTCGTACACTGGGTACAGCAAGACCGGAGAGTTAGATTCAAGATACGCAGACAACTTCTCAAATTTCGGTAACGGCAGCCAGATATGCTCCACCAGCACAATTTCCCCACCGAAAGATCTGCATCGATGCATGTAGAGCGCGGTTTGCCCAGGCGAGAGCCGTAATTGCTGCGCAGCTTTTTCTGGAGCGGGCAGGATTTTTGTCGCGAGGATTTGGGCGGTGGGCAATTCGTTTCCTTTTGTCCCCCTGAATCGCACGAAGCGCAGCATCGAGGAACGTTCGAAAGAACGCGACACAAACGTTCCCAGCCCTCGGATACGCTCGACCAAACCGTCCTGCACTAACGCGTCAAGCACCTTCCGCATTGTGCTTACCGAAACTGAATACTCTGCGGCGAGTTTGTCTTCTGAAGGCAACGCTATGCCAGTCGCCCAAGTCCTCTGATTGATTCTTTGCGCCAAGTCGTCACGGATCTGCACGTAGCGGGGCAGGCGGCTATCCGGCTTTTGGCTAGAAGCGTGATCAGAAAACATTTCACTAATCCTTGAGTTTAAGCGTGGCGCGGTAAGCAGGGAGAGCACATTACCAGACGTTGACAGGTTGCTCAATAAATCTATACTTCTGTACAGAACTACCTAGGAGATACTTATGACGACCTGCTCAAGCCGCGTTTCAACGGCGGATCTGTGCGATCTCTACTGGGATTCCATCGGGCCCAACATCCAGCAAGCTTTTCCGGGCCTAGTCTCCCTGGGCGGCAAACGCACCTGCGCTGGCCCTGCCATGACAGTCACGTGCGTCGACGACAACATGCTGATCCGGGAACTGGTGTCTTCCCCAGGCAATGGCCAGGTGCTTGTGATCGATGGAGGGGCATCTGCAAACCGTGCCCTGCTGGGCGACGTCCAGACGGCCAAGGCAATGAACAACGGTTGGGCTGGGCTAGTGATCAATGGCTATGTAAGGGATCGAGAGCTCCTAGCCTTGCTGCCTTTCGCGGTGTTCGCGTTAGGGACTGTACCCCTCAGGCCTCTGAAGACAGGTGCGGGGCATCTCGGCGGCGCCGTCAGTTTCCTGAATATAACCATCGCGCAGGGCGACTGGGTCTATGTGGATAGCGACGGTCTGATCGTTTCCAAGCGCGCACTCGAACTCCCGGCAGAAGCACTGACAGAACAATAAAAGCGTTTCTAGGCGTTAGCTGGAAGTGCGACAAGGAAAGATATGAACTTAAACTCCGAAATAGATAACCCTCTGTTCTTCGTGCACACCCAAGATGGATGCCGGTTGGCCGTCAGATGTTTGAAACATGCCGCTGATACTGCCCCCACAGTCGTATTGATTCATGCTTTGGCTATGGACTCTCAGATGTGGACTGACACTGTTCGAGCATTACAAACGCAGGCCAATGTCTACGCTGTCGACTGTCGTGGTCATGGTCAATCTGACAAGCCAGTGGGGCCTTACGATATCGCTCGCTTCAGCGAGGACATGTGCAGCGTCCTTGACCACCTGAAGGTAGATCGGGCCGTGGTGGTGGGCTGTTCCATGGGTGGCACCATAGCCTTGGGAATGGCTGGTCGATACCCGGAGCGAGTGGCTGGCCTAGTCGCCATCGACACCACAGCCAGCTACGGCGAAGGGGCTCTCTCGAGATGGTCAGACCGAGGCGAGCAAGCGTTGCGCGACGGGATGGCCTCGCTGGCAGATTTTCAGTGTGAGCGCTGGTTCAGTGCGCAATACCGCCAACTTCATCCACAGGTGGTCAGTCGAGCGCTCGACGTCTTCCTGGCCAATGACACCATGGCCTACCACCAGGCATGCCTGATGTTGGGCAAAGCCGACGAAAGGGGGCTGCTGCCCCGCTATAAAGGGCCTGCGCGGATCGTCGTCGGAGAGGATGACTACGCCACTCCGATTTCTATGGCGATGGACATTCAGCGGCTGCTGCCGAATTCAGTGCTCCAGGTCGTCCCTGAAGCGAGGCACTACACACCCATCGAAACGCCGGGATCTGTGGCTGCGAACATCGACTCTATTTTGGCATCGCTGTAACCCGGTATCACTGAAGGATTCGACAATGACAATAAAAAGAAGAAGTTTTTTGATGGGGTCGGCTGCCGCACTTGCGTGCATTCCGCTGCGCGATCTGTTAGCCGCTGGGGAAACTTCATACGAGCCCGTATTCGATGCACACTTTCATTTGTTCGACCCTGCTTACCCGATAGACGCTAATGGTGGGTACACGCCACCTACGTTTTCCCAGGCTGATTACCAGCGGCTTGCGACCCCATTAGGGATTTGCTCGGGCGTTTTGGTCGGCAGCTCTTTCCAAGGCTACCGGCAGGATTGGTTATGCGACGCACTCACCAAGCTGGGAACTGAATGGGTCGGAATCACCCAATTGCCTATGGATGTTTCGGACGCGGAAATCCTTAGACTTGCGAAGTTTGGGGTTCGCGGCATTCGCTTCAATATTTATCGCGGTGATGAAATTTCGATGGATCAACTGGTGGCGCTTTCCCAGCGAGCATTCGATCTTGCAGGATGGCATCCAGAAGTCTATCTGGATGCTTCCCAAATACGAGCGCATGTGCCGCAGCTGAGTCAGCTGCGTGGCCTAGTTATTGATCATCTCGGCATGACCGAAGCGGGCTTGCCTGTGCTATTGGATCTGGTTGACGCCGGTGCCAAGGTCAAGGCTTCAGGATTTGGCAGGGTCAATCTGGATGTGCCTCGCGCACTCGAACTTATTGCCCGGCGCAGCCCTGACGCTTTGATGTTCGGGTCGGATATGCCGTCCACACGCACCAAGCGGCCATTCCAGGCTGCCGATATAGAACTTATCAAATCTATCCTGGGGCAAGAGTTGGCGCGTAAGGCGCTTTGGAGTAACGGGCGCAGTCTTTATCGCTTGCCGGTTACCGATCAAGTCAAACTGACCACGCGCGGAGGCGGTGCCCTATGAACACGACGATTGAGAAGCGCACCATCAAGAAAGTTGGACTGCGGCTGATTCCGCTGATGCTGGTTTGCTACCTAGTCAATTATCTAGACCGTATTAACGTAGGTTTCGCCGCATTACACATGAACGAAGATGTTGGAATCACTGCAACCGTATTCGGATGGGGAGCAGGACTGTTCTTCATCAGTTACTTTCTCTGTGAAGTGCCCAGCAATATGGCCCTTCATCGGGTAGGAGCACGTCGCTGGATTGCCAGAATCATGATTACCTGGGGGATCGTTTCTACCTGCTTTGCCTTTGTTCAGGGGCCAATATCATTCATGGCTTTGCGGTTCTTGCTGGGAATCGCCGAAGCGGGCTTTTTCCCCGGTATGGTGCTCTACATAAGCTATTGGTTTCCGCAGGAGTATCGCGGGCGATTGACAGCCTTGTTCATGACCGCGATTCCCCTGTCTGCTCTTATTGGTGCGCCGTTGTCTGGTTTTTTGCTCGAAACCGCCAGTTTTTGGAGTATCGCCAGCTGGAAGTGGATGTTCATCATCGAAGGCATTCCAGCGATCATTTTGGGCGTAGTGGTGCTGGTGTATCTCACCGACAGGCCGTCTGAAGCCAAGTGGCTCACTCCAGAGGAAAAAGATTGGCTGATTTCCAGGCTCTCCGTGGAAAAAACGGGCGGTCATCTCTCCAGCTTCAAGGACGCCTTCAAAAGCCTGAACGTGATGCTCATGGGTGTTATTCATTTGGGATTCGCCGTCGGCTCCTATGGGATTGCGATTTGGCTGCCGCAGATCCTCAAAGGGCACGGCTTGAGCAGTTTCCACATCGGACTGATGTCGATGATCCCTTACGGTGTCGCGATTATAGGAATGATCGCTTGGGGCGCATTGTCTGATAAAAGTCCAAACCGCTCCATCCATGTGGCTGCCAGCTGTTCGCTGGGTGCTATAGGCCTGTTGATAGCTGCGGCTACACCCACGCTTTCCGGAGCCATAGTGGGCATTTCAATCAGCACCTTGGGTGTGATTGCAGCGCGACCGATATTCTGGACTTTACCGGGCAGCTTTCTCACCGGCTCAGCGGCGGCGGCGGGCATAGCGTTCATCAATGCGTTTGGCAATCTCGGCGGATTCATTGGGCCTTACGTGATCGGTCTTATCAAAGACCAGACAGGTTCCTTTACGCTGGGTATCGTGGCCACATCCTTGCCATTGGCGTTGAGCGTCGTTGCAGCATCAGTGCTGGCCAAACGCCTGGCGCGACTCAGAGCTGACGCTGCAACCAATACTTCTGAATCCGTGCAGGAGCCTGTCTAAGGGCTGCCTCAATGATGTGTGGAGTTGTCGATGTTCAAATCACCTATGTTTCCCTTCTCCCAAAATGGCTTTAGCTCTCAGATGCACGCCGGCGTGATGGAGCTGCCAGTGCACCACATGAGGGGTGGTACTTCCACCGGTGTGGTGATTTGGGAGCCCTTGCTTCCCCGTGATGAGGGGCAGCGTGCAGAGCTGTTGCGCCACCTCATGGGCGTACCTCTGGATGGAAATCAGCAGGGCAATCGGCAGATAACCGGGCTTGGTCGTGGCCCTGCCACCAGCAATAAGGTGTTCTTGGCACGGGTGGAGGACACCCCCTCGGGGCCTCAGATCGTCAGTACGCTTGCTCAACTGGCCAGTGATCATAGCGACATAGACTGGAGCGTGAACTGCGGCAACATGTCTTCCGCGTTGCCGCTCTGGGCTATCGACATGGGCTTGATCGAAGTGCCTGCGGCTGGGAGCTTCGACATCGAAATCAAGAACACCAACACGGGCGTTCTTACTGTCGCACGGATGTCCCAGGATTCCCGGGGCGGATTTGTGAATGCTGAAATTCCAGGTGTTACCGGCGCGTTTCCCCGCGTCGATCTTTTTTTGCAGTCACCGGTAGGCAACAAGACCGGCGCTCTTTTACCTACAGGCAACGTCCTGGACACATTCGCCGGGCACAATGTTTCGTGTGTGGACGTGGCTGTGCCCATGGTAATTGCCGATGCCGCCAGCTTTGGCAAAACAGGCCACGAAGCCATTTCAGAACTCGAAGCCGACGCTCTGTTCATGGCGAAGCTGAGGCAAGTCTGGATTGAGGCGGGTTTGAAGATGCAGCTTCGGCGTCGCGACGGCGAGCTCATGAGCCTGGGCGATCTCGAACGAAGTGAAACCATTCCCAAAGTGTGCATCGTGGGCGCGCCGCGTCACGGCGGGCACATTGCAGTCCGGTATTTCACGCCCCAGACGGGGCACGCTTCGATGGCCGTCTCTGGCGGCTGCTGTCTCGCCGCCGCATGCCTGCTAGCGGGAAGCACCGCCCATGCAGTGGCCGTGGGTCTGAAAAGCCCATCAGCGACGTACTCGGATGTGGAGGTGAGTATCGAGAATCCGGCTGGCAAGTTGGATACCACGGTCAGTGTCAAGGCTCATGCCGACAGCATAGACATTCGCGCCGCTGCTTACCGACGCAATACCCAAATCTTGATGCGCGGCCATGTCCCCCTTTATCGAGCGTCAGCGCAATTGATCGAAGCGATGGAGACAGCGGCGAAATCTGTGATCGATTGAGCGTCATCTTCGAGTGTTTTGAGTCAGCACGCGACCGACGCATTATTGTAGGAGGTGACCTAGCGTGAGCCCTAATGGCTGCTTTTGGCCGTAAACACCCGTCGGCTACTGCCCCCAAAGCGACGGCCAGTCGATTGATAACCGAAATCATCTCTCCCACGCAAAAGTATATTTGGCCCCGTAATTTTTAGGTCGAGACATTAGTAGTTTGCCTCTGGTCATCTTAGGCACTAGCACTGTTGTTTAGGCGTTCAGTGCCCTGTCGGCGACCGCGAACGCAGGTGGTCAAGGTGGCGATGGCTTTTAGCCTAGATGCCAGCTAGATTTGGAGCTTTCTACGATCAAGGAAGGATATGAAAAAGCTCATCGCAGTAATGGGGATCTGTGTCGCACTTGGCGGTTGCGCTACGTCCCACTACACCGCAGGGCGAGACTTTCCGTCGGCCAGTGTAGCGAGCATCACCAAAGGTAAAACGACGACTACTGAGTTGAAGTCGCTGTTTGGTGAGCCCTACGCTAAGAGCGCAGTCAGCGAGACTGACGAGAAGTGGATCTACACCTACACCAATGGCTCAGCGCATGCCCAAAGCTACGTGGTCACCATGAAGGTGACGACTACGGGCACTCAGAAGACCCTCGACGTCTTGATCCGAAATGACGTGGTCATCAACTACACGTTCAGCGAAGGCCCCGCTCCAGGCACTACCACTGCGACGAACTAAGTTCGCCACCTTGTCATTGGGCGACCCGCCGCGCTCAGTACGTTGTTGATGGAGCAAGCTCATGGACAGAACATATGCCTTCGTGGATGAGTCCGGGAATTCCGACCTAGATACGTCAAAGGGTGGAAGCTCGGGCTTCTTCATCGTCTGCTCCATTCTAGTGGCAGAGAAAGACCTGGAGGCTGCTTATGCCCAAGCTGAAGCACTCCGCGAGCGGCATTTTCAAACGGGCGAGATCAAATCCAGCAATCTTAAGCCCAAGGATTCAGATCGCCGTGCCCGGATCCTAAACGAGCTAGCCGATCTGCCATTCAGGCTCTATTTCACCGTCGTTGATAAGTCCCAAATTCGCAAAGACGGTGGCCTACGTTTCAAGACCTCATTCATAAAATATGTGAATGGGTTGCTCTATGAACGTTTGTTCCGCGCATACCCAGACCTCCAGATGATCGTAGACGAGCATGGTGGCCAGGAATTTCAGGAGAGCCTCAAAAGCTACGTTTCAGAACGGTTCGTCGATGACCTATTTGGCGATAAAGATGCCTTCCAGACGATGGCCAGTAAGGACAACGTCTTGGTTCAGGTTGCAGATTTTTTTGCTGGCTCAGTCGCTCAGATCTACGAAGAGAAAGCATCGGAAGAAGCAGTTCTTGCCTACAAAAAGATTCTACGAAGCCTGACCCTTGGAATGCTTGAGTGGCCATCCAAGTACCAGTCTCTTCTGCCGCCGCCGGCGGATGAATCTGGGTATGCAGACTACCAGGTACACCAAGAAGCTCTCCGCCAGGCTGACCTTTTTAGCGAAAGGGCTGGTGAGCATCCTAATGAGGATGAGCGCCTGCAGCTGAGCATCTTGCGGTTCCTGAGATTCCAAAGCGAATTCGTCACCAAAGACTACGTGCCAACCGCAGAAATAGTCGGCCACCTAAAAGATAGCGGCTTCGGAGATATCAACGACCAGAGGATCCGCTCCAGCGGCATCGCCAAGCTTCGAGATTCGGACGTGATTATCACAAGCGCGGCCAAAGGCTACAAAATTCCTCAGACACGGGCTGACATCAACGAGTTTCTGGAAAGGGCGTCAGGCATAGTCGTCCCTCTGCTGGAACGTGTCAAAAAGGCTCGAGAGGTGTATCGGCTGAGTAGTCGAGGAGAATATGACATCGTCACTGCGGCCAACCTTACTGAGCTAGCCAAGCTGCTCGCCACGCTTGAGGTATTTGCGGATGAGTGAGACATGCCTGCATCGCTGAATCGTTCACTTGAAAGGAGGTACCAGACATGTTGAGCGTATTTTCGAAGCTCTCATCACACCTCAGTTCCTTGGTGGATACTGATCCCAAGCTTGCATTGCAAAAAGCTCGTGAAATTGATCTAGATGGGCGTGATCGCGCTAATTGGATGTCCCTGCGCGCAGCTACTTTGGTGAATGCCGGCGCCTCGGTTGGACAACAAGACGCCATTGAGGAGGGGCTTGAGCTGTACCGCGAGCTTCATGGTCTATATCCGACAGCATATGTCACTTACAACCTAGCAAACGCGCTCGTGGAAGCCGCAAAATTTGGTGGCGATGACTCCGATTGGTTAGATCATCAGGAACGAACCCGTGCCTACAGGGCCGAAGCGCGACAAGGCTATTGGAGGGTGTCGCAAGACGTAGATGCCGATGTCGAATTACGCACACAGGCCTGGACGAACATCGCTAATTTGTTCGCAAAAACCTACCGGCTTTCTGAAGCTCATGATGCACGGCTTGCCGCTCTGAAGGTTGATCCAACGAACGGTGTAGCTGCGTTCTGCGCGGCATTGGGTCTGATGTGGCTTTTTGAGCGTGGGGGCTGCTCAGAGTTAACGCAGATGGAAGCCGTCATGCTAGCCAGACAGGCACTTCGAAATAAGGAGCGAATTGTCCAGTACGCCGGCGCACGCGTAGCGGCCAAGGTTGAAGCGCTAGCAGGTGAGTTAAGTGACCCGCCATCGCGGCCTGAGCACATCGACCCATTCATCAAATGGGTGGAGGAGGAGCGCCTGACGTTAGCCCCAACTGTCGAGCTCGTCGATCCATCCTTGGGCAAGCTAGATTGGCTTACCCTTCCAGGAATTCTCGAGCGTGAGACAGATATGGGGGGGAGCCCGCCGCCATTGTTTGCCATGTTCAATCTGCTGAAGAGCGATTTTCTGTTAGCCCGAGATTTGGCATGGCGTGCAAGTGATGCAAGCGTTTGGCCGAGGACAGGACAGTTTGCGGACACGCTCGATTATGCAATGTACGGCCCTGATACCTCGGCACTTATGCTGGCACATCGAACAGCCCTTGACCTGCTCGACAAGGTAGCCGTAACGGCAAACCACTATTTCAAGCTTGGATTAGCCCCCAAAAAAGTAAGTTTCGGAAGGCTGTGGAGAGATTCCGCAGACAAGAAAACAGGTACTCCGCTCGCAAAAAAAGTAGAGATACTAATTCGTGCAGGCGTGTACGCGATGTACGGCTTGGCTGAGCTGGCAGAAGACTATGATGGCAACGAGGGAATTCTCCGCTCACAGAAGGATCTGCGCAACGCGGGTACGCACCGATTCGTAGTGCTTCATGACTTTGGAGATCCCTCGCGAGCGAGGCAAGCTCCTGAAGTCGAGCATCTCAACCACTCAGACTTTGTCGAAGAAGCCCTGGGTGCTCTGCGGGTCGCAAGATCTGCAATCCAGATGCTGGCACTGGCAATTTCTCAGCACGAGGAAGTCCTGAGAAAGCAAACGGATGGCATTATCGGAACCCTGATCGTTCATGATCACCACTGGATTCGTGGGGAGGATGAAGAGCTCTGATTCCCTATTATTGAGTAGTCAGGCAACCACCCGTCACTGTCCCTGCCCACGATTTTATTGATCGGGCGCCTACTCCTTATCTGGCGTCCACCAGGCTCTACCTCCCTGAGACGGGTCATTTGTTCATGCGTTAACGTCTTCAAGGTAATCGGTAGGATGCCTTGCGTGGTCAAAGTGCCACCAGTCTAGTAGCATTGAGCCGCTGGGAAGTGGATCCAGTTTTGATAGTTCGATATGGAGATGGATATGGGCTTCTGGGATAAAGCTGGGGAACTCGCAAAAAAGGCCGGATCCTATGCGGTGCAAGAGGCAAAGGCCGCTGGGGATCGCTCTCGGGAGTACAAAGAGATGATGCCTAGCCTTTCTGATAATGAGCTCCTGGCAATCGTGAAAAAAGAGCGTAGCTCCTCACCTTTGAAAGCTGGCGCGGCGCATGGTGAACTCAAAAATCGAGGTTATGACCCAGAGTCGATTCAAAGACTTTTGGCTCAGAGCTAGTGCTCGCTCGGTTTTAAACTTTTTAACGAGGAAAAGTTATGTCCTGTAGTGCTTGTGGTGCGGGAAACCACACTTTAAGAAATTGCCCCAATGTTAGTCGCTGCTCTGTTTGCAACAAATCTGGGCACAACGCGCAAACTTGTCCTGAGGCTCGTCGTTGCAGCATCTGTAACGGCAGAAACCACGACGCTAGAAACTGCCCTGTCAAAAAATAAGATGCTCTCTCCATATCGCTAGATCAAGTGATGAGGAGGGTTGTGCGCTGGCAATTAAGATCCGTCGACCATGACGGCAAAAAAACAGCGAACGCATCTGCAGAGGTCAGAATCCGAGGTTTCAAATCGATTCTGACCCCTATTCAGAACATCAAGCGGCTCGAGCCCCAAACTCGGTGATCCAGCGTTGCAAGGCCGTTACATCGGCTTCAAATACATCCAGTTCAAGAGTGCTGCTGGGCTTCTCATCGGACTGAGCATGTTCAAACACTGAGTAGCGAGTCATCAGGTCATCAATGAATACGCAGTCTTCATTTGTCACCTTGGCTACCTTTGTGCAGCTTGCCTTGGGTATTGATCGCGCGCCTGAAACGGCCTACGACATCCGCCAAAAGGATATGCTCAATCGTTTTCTCGACGATCACCCTGAAGTCACTGCATGCGCTTTTGCCGAGCGTCTCGTAATCGTCGACCTCAGTCCTTTCCTGGTGTTTTTTCAGACGCGTAATAGTGTTGTCGATCAATCCGCGAACAGCGCTTTCCGGTTTCAGGTCTCTAGCGCTAGCGGTGGCGACGATGCCTGCCACTTTGTCCATTCTCCTAAGCGAGGTCAGGGTCGGCTTGACGGATGGCATCCCTGGCATCTTGTTCCATTTCTCCGTCACCGCGTCGACTAATGACACTAGAGAGAGCCTGTGAGTAAAAATTATGACTTGTCGCGTCGCTGATAAGGACACCAAACGCTCGACGACTTTCTCCTCAAAATCTTGGTCAAGTGACGAAATTGGGTCATCAAAAATGAAGGGGGCCAGTTGGTTCGAGCCCGTGGTGTCCGCTAGAAACGCAGCCAATGCAGCAATTCTGGTTTCACCCTCACTCAAAATATAATCCAGGCCATGTGAGCCATGCGCACCTACGAGGTTCAAGCCGAAGGTGATCTTGCCTTTTCCACCGGACTTACTCAGCGGAGCAATTGGAATGCGATGGCCGCCCAGCAGCTTTAATTCTTCGATGAATCGAGCTTGGTAACCAGCATCCAGCTCAGTCTTGGCCAGATCATTTTTCTTGGTGGTCAGAGCGTTGGTGGCTGCTGAGCGTGAAGCTTTGTCTATCGCTGCAACTGCGATCAGCCTAGTCCTTTCAGCGCTGATAGAGGTCTTGTTTTGTGAGAGCCACTGCTTGGCTTGAAGGCACTGAACTCGGTCATGCATTACCTGGCGATGCTCATCTTTCATCAGGGCCGACAGGCTCGCTTCTTCGGTAATCAAATCTGCTGACTTGGTTTTTGCCGCTTCGTTTATCCTTGTCCAATCGAAAGCCTCCAAAGTGCTGGCGGGGCTCCCGAGTACAATTTGGTCAAGCCGCGCTTTTAGTGTTCCAAGCCAAGCGATTCCATCGGGCTCCTCGAAACCGAGGGTGGACATTTGAACAATCCAGTCCGCTTGTGCTGGAAGAGCCGGTAGCCGTTTTTTTCGATCAGTGAAGCTATTTTCAGCTTTCTTGGCGGTTGTCTCGAGGCCGTCGGTTACAAACTTCTCGAACCCTCCCAGACGGACTTTTGCTTCCTCGTCTAGGCTTTGGTGGCAAAGCACGCAACGTGAATCTGCCGAGACGTTGGGGAACGAGTTTTCAGCATAGGCTGCGCCGTTGGAATAGGCGCGTGCGTGTTCCCACATTTGCTGCCAGGTTGCAGAACCGACACCTTCAAGCTCGGCTTTTCCGAAGATGGCTGCCGCCGCCTCTTCACTGGTATTCCTCGCCTTGACGGCAGAATTCTTCAGGTTCTCCAGTTCGCCCGCTGCAACATCGCTCAATCCAAGCTGGAGTGCCGACATCGCAGTTTCGATATTTTTGAGCGCAGTCTTTTCTTTGGTGATGGTCAGCAGCCGACCCGCAATATCCTTCTCTGCGAGTAGCGCCTCGTTCTCTACACGTTCCCGATCAAGCAGATCCGTGTACAGACACTCTTTATCAATACTCGCGTTCGTGGTCGCGCTCTTCAGGCCCTGAAGCCATTTTGCTTCAGCGGTGTGACCAAGCGTTTCTGGGATGGCGGGTAACGCTTTGCTGAGCAATGCCTTCTCTCTAGAAAGCTCTGCGCTAACAGCGTCCGCTGTGACGATCAGCGCGGATACAAACTTCATCCGGCTGGGCTCATAGCATGCTTCAGTCCTGGTCATGTACTGCTGGGCAGCCTTGCTGTCGAACACCTGTGCGTGTCGTAAAGCTTTGTGAGGGCCGCTTGGGACGTCCCAGTGAACGTCCGCCGGCTTACTGTCGATTGACACCTTAAAATGAGCACGGCAGGGCGTAGGGGTCGGGTCGAAGACGTTGCTGCGTATTTCGTCCTTGGAGCGTGATCCACAGATCTCCTTTAGCAGCCGGGCAAAACCGCTCTTGCCGGTTCCATTCTGTCCGTAGATCACCGAGAGATTGCTTTTGCCGAATGGAAGGTGGGCGCCAGCCTTGATTGCGTTCAACCCATGCACATCCAGGATCTCCTCGATCCGAAGCAACGGTCTATTGGCAACCTGCGATAACGTGCCTGGGGTTACGGTCAAAAAACCTGGATCAGCTTCATCCTTGGCTTCGAGCTTGCAAAGCCTAGCTAGCGTTCTAACTTCATCCGGGTTCAACTGCCGCTTCGAGTCGATGATCATTCGAGCTGCTGTCTGCAGCCACTTGGGTCGTCCGTTCAGCCAAGTTTCGAAATCATCGGCTACCACCGGCACTGTCTCTATCGTCGACATGGTGTGCTTATCTCAGGAAGGGATTCCTGAGCGTAGGTGAGAAGTGGCTATTCGCCATTGTTTTGCTGCTTAAGTGAATACTGAATGTGACGGGAAGAGTCTTCCTGCGGTCTTGGACTGAGGAGTGGGGAAGCTCGTAACTGATTTTCCTTCGGTGAGGGATCGGGGAGCGGTGACTCGTGTATCCAGAAGGGTGTGCCCGTTGGAATCTATCGCCTACATTGGGAGCAGCGTGCTTGAGATCGCCAAGGGAATTTAAGTGAATGCCGGCCACCAGCAGGCGCACGAACTGGCGTCCGCTTTGTGCTGCGGAGCCACGGGCATGTAAAGTTGGTTTCTCGAATGGCCAGCCTTAAGCTGGCCACTATCTGGTCAGAGTTAGAAGTCTGGATGGATATCGTCGAAAAAGTTGGCGTGTAACTCGGACTGCAGAGAGCCAAATCGCGCAAGCAGGTCTGCTCTTAGCCCATCCAGGGCCACTGGTTCAAAATCAATCCAGTAGCTGTATGGGAGTCCATCATTCGAATCATTGGCCGTGACTTGTGCATCGGCCAGAAGCTCTGCGTCGTTGACAGTAATCTTCAACTCGTTCGCTAGGGCCTGGGCCATCGATATGCGTTTGCCACTTTCAGGCTCTTCCTCTTGAGCCCAATGCTCCCATTCTGACCTATGGTCGCGATCCGCATCAGACTCGCCGCTGGAGATCGATAAGCCTCCCTCTGCAAGAAACCACTTACCATCACGTCGCAATAGCTCGACCGTAACTGTTAGGAAAAACGCTGTACCGGAGTACATTCGTTCAGGGTCTTGCTCTCCTTGATAGGTTAGCTTGACCGCTAAAGTCAGTACCCCGTTCACTTCGTTATATTCAGTGGATCCTACGTTCAAGTCATCTATCGTGAAGCCGCTTGCATTGGTCTCCGCAATTGCTCCGGATAGTTGCTCCTCTAGCTCTAGATCCAAAGCGGTGAAGACATCATCTTCATAAATCGCATCGCTGAAATCTTTGACCCCAAACACAGCCATCATCAGACGTGGATTCTTGGGGTTCCGTTTGGCGACCACAGAAAACTCATGGTAATCAGCAAAGCCAGCCTGTCGCGCTAGAGTTTTCTGAGCGGCAGAAAGCTTCAGGCCCTGATCGTGAGCGAGTTGTTTGGCTTGAGATTTGAAGATGTTCAGCAAGGAAAAGTCAGACATGGCATTAGCTCCAAAACCTACGACGCTCTGGTGACCGATTGCCTGTTCACCGGGCAGCGTCTGGTTAGGGACATGCCGATGTAAAACGAGGGTGTGTATCAACGATGGGCTATTGCTTCGCGAAACAGGCGCCAGGCGACCATCACCGCCTAGCGTGATCATAGGTCAGAGGAAATAGCCCCCGCAATACCCCGCTGAATGTTTTCAGTAGAGTTTTTTAGCGTCATCCACTGGCCGTGGAAAGAGTTTAGGAACAGCACCTGACGGATAAAACCAAACCAGATCTAACGAAGAAATGACGCCACTGGATTGTCACTTTTAAACGCTGAGGGTGGCTGTTCTATAGGAAACAGGGACATGCAAAAGGAGTGTATTTCAAAATATTTCAAGGGAGAAACGTCGTATCCCGCGATTTAGAAGGGCTGGGCATACATACAGGTGAAAAATGGATCCAACCACTGATTTGCGCACAAGTTATCCACAGGCTTGTTGCCTTGCAATGTCATTTTAACCCCATTATCTTGTAGATCATCTCTACAACAGCACTACATGTTGTGTTTTTGGCGAGAGGCTGAGGTTTCAGTGAACACAGCGGATATGAGTGCAAAGTTTGGACGCCGAGCACACATACCCGCCAATCCCTGAGCCAATGCGGACACTGGTGGGACGCGCATTAGAGAAAAACCGACTTTGGATGTCAACCATTCAGCTCGGCTTTCCGCTCAAGGGTTGCTCCTGCCTACTCGATTTTTTCTAGATACAGGAGCACCTAATCGTGCCGAAAAATCCTAAACAAACTTCGTCTCACGTGGCCAGCTTGGCCTCCAAAATCCTGCGTAGTGATAGCTCCTCGGCCATCCAGAAGGAATTGGCAGGGTCGGCCATGGCTCAAGCTTCGACCGGCAAGCAAACCGGTGCCGATATGGAGACTAAAGCCAGTCATGTCCTCGACAGCAACAAGTACAACGCCACCACCAAGACCCTAGCGGCCTCGGTACTCGCCCAATCGAACAAAGAGCGGGGTGAGTAAAAATGGCTCAGTATTTCGTGAACCGTAATGCACAGACCAATGGTGACCACGAGGTGCATACCAGTACGTGCATCTATTTGCCGGCACTCCATAACCGCCTTGATCTTGGCTATCACACCACCTGTGTGACCGCTGTTCGCCAGGCTCGCAACACCTACCAGCAGTCGAACGGTTGCCGGACGTGTTCCTCGGTATGCCATACCCAGTAATTTTGAAGTTTCATCGGAAGCTCTGGGCGGCTTTGCTGCTGCCCATCTTCTGCAGGTTAATGGGCTTCCGGGACATTAAGTCTATTCAAAGTTGCGTCTGATGAAGGTTGCGCCTAATGATTCACGATCATGAATACAGCCTATTGGGCGGGGTAAATCGAGCTCTGATTGGCCGGTACTTGACACTACTGGCAAGCGCGATTTCCGGCATTGCGGTTTTTTTGCTGCTGTCAGCTGAAGATTTGGCTAAAAAGTATGACCTGCCTGTAAATCTTCCACCGACAGCCCTGTCACTAATTGGCGCAGGTATAGTTTTTGCCCTGCTGTACGCTCTATTCAATAAGACAGTTTGGAAATGGCGCTGGGCAGTTAAATATCTAAAAGTTCCTGATCTGTCGGGAGAGTGGCAGTGCACTGGAACAACACTGGACACCGAAGGAAATCCGATTCGTTCTTGGCAAGCCGATGTATATATTTGTCAAACTTGGGACAAGATTAGAGTGCGATTGAAGACACATCAATCAGGCTCCAACAGTATCACTGCGGCGTTGGTTCACGATGAAGCTGACGGATACCGCCTTCTTTATAACTACCGGAATGATCCTAATCCCGGCGAACCTGAGCTTCGGGGACATGTTGGCAGCGCAAACCTTTTGTTTACTAAATCACTAGATTGCGCACAGGGTGACTATTTTAACGGTTACGGTCGGCCCACCTATGGGCGAATGGAGCTGAGGAGAAAAAATGAACACACCAATTAACGAACGAATCAATCGTCTGCGCTCCAGACGCTCGGGCCTTGATAGATCCTCTGTAATCGCGATGGATGCGAAGGATTTCATCGTGAACCGAAGCCTTACAAAAGAGGCGTGGGAACATAGGGTTAAAGACAAGCCGAATACAACATTTGCTTTAGGCGCTATGCAGGAGGTAGATCCTACCTACACCCGCATCAGCATCGAAACCGCAGAACGGGTTAGCAACCAGTTGTCTAAGAGGACAAGCGGCAATCTTGAATTCGAGCTACAGGGATCAGTACCACTGAATGTCCATATTCGAGGGGTCAGTGATGTCGACCTTTTAGCGATAGAAGCTGACTTTCATACCTATGATGCCCGTGGGTACATGAGTACATCGGGTCAGTACCGTTCACCGACCTCACGCACCTCAGTTGGGGTGTTAACTGCTCGCAGGGGGGAAATTAGTAAAGCTCTTCGCGATGCGTTTCCCGCTGCGACAATTGACACCTCTGGCTCCAAGGCCATTAAATTGCAAGGAGGGTCATTAGCGCGTCCAGTTGATGTCGTGCCTTCCCACTGGCATGACACTATTAGTTATCAAGCATCTGGTCAGAAACATGACCGTGCTGTCACCATCCTAGATTCGCATAAAAACACCACGATTGAAAACTGGCCTTTCCTGCACATCAAAAAAATACGAGAACGATGTGAAACCACGAGTGGTGGGCTCCGCAAATCAATAAGATTATGTAAAAACATAAAGGCAGATCTCGAGGCGGAAGGAAAAGCTGTAACGATCTCCAGCTTTGATATTGCCTCAATAATGTACCACGCCAACATGCATAGTCTCTCCGTTGGCGCCTACTATGAATTAGCGATATTAGCTGAGACCCAAAGATATTTGGATTACTTGTGGAACAACAAGGAAGAAGCGAGGCGACTGATAGTGCCAGATGGATCTCGCTTTATATTTAACACGGAAGACAAGTTTAACGGCTTGATGCATCTCTCCGTGGCCATGGACAGTCTCCTTCGGGAGGTCGCTAAAGAGCAAAGCTTCCTGCTGAGCTTATCCGAGAAGCCTATGCTCGATGCCAGCAGGGTAGCTGTGACCAACGCGATCATTTTGTAAAGATCGCGTGCAGCGTTTGGAGACCCGTGCAGAGATCCACCGAGCTGGATGCCGACTGCCATGCAGATGAGTTATCCGCTGGCTACCAGTCATTGGTTAAGGTCGGTTTTTTTGTGACCACTTGAATTCCAGTGCATAGTTGGCGACATCGGCGATGAAGCGCGGGGTTCCATTCCGCTGCATCTGAGAAATTTCAGGCAGCGGCTCACCTGACAATACTAGGATATTCCGAGTACGCTCCGGAGGGCGCCTGCTGGGCAAGATCGGATGCCTTGCGTTGTCGGAAGCAATAGATATCTAAAAACTGGGATGAGGTGACATTTATTCAAATGCCACACCGAGGTGATATTTGAAAAACGTTGCCACTGAATCTTCCGATTACCAAAATTGCCCATTCCCTCTAGAGATTACAGGCCACAAGACCGGACGGACAGTATCTAAACAGGATATTTACGCACCACATAATGGTTCGAGTCCTACTGGGCCCACCATCTTGAAAGCCGCGCATTGCGCGGCTTTGTCGTTTCTGGCGCGTGAGTCGTGCAGCAATGAAACATTAGTTAGTTGTCCCGAACGGCTAAGGCGCTGACCATGATTCCCAGTCAACGCCAATTCAGCACGAGGGAAACTTGTTCCATGCATCAGCAAAAACGCTCGCCGCGCAACGCAATCCACAGCCTGGGCATGCGTGCCGCAGCCACCGTCGCAATCACCCTCGCCACCTTGAGCGGTGCACAAGCTGCCCCCGCCGCCACTGACACCATCAAGGCATTCAAGCTGTGCACCGGCGCCGACAACAACTCCCACGTACTGGAAGGCACTATCGACCAGAGCACGCGCAACGACGTGACTGCCATTCACTTCAAGCAAACCCCGGCGCACGCCTCGTATGGCTGGCATAACGACCCGGAGCCACAGTACGTCATGACGCTGTCCGGCACCCTGGCGTTCGTGACACGCGGCGGTGAGAAGTTCACGTTGCATCCGGGTGAAGTACTGATCGCCGAAGACAATACCGGCACCGGGCATCGCTGGAATCTGGTGGACGATCAACCGTGGCGGCGAGGGTACGTGGTGCTGAAGCCGGGCGCGCCGGATTCATTTATCCCGAACGATCCTGCGGCTGCGAAGGTGTGCAAGGGGTAGTAGTCTCGCTGATCACACCTCCTCGAAAAAAAGAAAGACTTACGCTTTGCGGCGTAAGCCTTTTTTGTACTGCGTGCTCTACCGGCCCGTTATCAAACGGAAAGTTCGCGCAAAGCCGCCGTCGCCAGGAACCCAGAGCGCGAGGCATAGCGATGGTCTTTTTGCACTCGCTCATCGATACGATTCAAAAGTTGCTCAGGCAGTGAGGCGTTGAACCTGACTGACTTGCCCAGGTAAGGAGTGAGATCAAAGTCGATCACCGCCCACACGCCACCCGCAAAGTCCGGATTCTCCAAATGGACGTCGACCTCTCTAGCCTGAGGAAGCCGCTCCTCATCAGCAACCAATCCCTCGAGGTGCAGCGCTAAAGCTTCGCGGACATTATCCAGAGCTTCGGAAAAGGTTGTGCCCGCAGAAAAGCAACCTGGCACGTCCGGGACGGTCACGCTGTAATCTGAATCAGCGTCTTTGTGTATCACCACTGGAAATTTCATTTTTCCTCCTTTGAATGAGCCGCAGCGGGATCATTCACCACATAACCTACGGTCATCACTTCAGGCCTGCTGATTTCAAAATGCTGTGCAAGGTCCCCTTGGCTATCTCTGATTTAGGATGAGGAACCGTCACCCGGCCGGGCTTGGTTGAGTGCTTGAATTGATGGTGACTGCCTTTCGCCGCCACCTCAAACCATCCATCCGCCATCAGCAAGTCAATTACCTCTCTGCTTCTCATCGCGCCCGCGCCACAGTGTGTATCTTACACACCGAAGGTATCCTGCAGCATCTTTTATACACACAGGACACACCAATGAAAAAAGCCCGCTCATTTCTGAACGGGCTCATGCGAAGAATATGATGACTACGCCTATCGCCGCTTCGCCAGCGAACTAATGTCAGTTTTTGTGCCTTGACTGACTCTCAGCTTACCAACGCATTAACAATGACTTGCGCCGTACCCAGCAACGGCGCATCCCCTCTGAACGCCCCAATCACCTGCAACCCCACCGGCAACTCCCCTTCCCCACGCATCACCGGCACATTCACCTGCGGCAATCCAAACGCGCCCCAGAACTTGATGAAGTCCGACGGGCCCGTGGTCGCCAACCCCAACGGCGCCAACATCCCGCAGGAAACACTCAACATCGCATCAAACGGCTGGCAGATTTGCGCAAGCTGCGGGGCGAGTTGTACCAAGCGGGCCTTGGCTGCCGACTCCTGCTCCCAACTCGTCGTCTGGGCGCGCTCGATCATGGCCAACGTCGAGTCGCTGAGTAGTTCGGGATGAGACTGAAACTCCTTGGCCAATGAACGGGCACCTTCGCAATCGTTGATCAACTGGTGATCGTCGAATACTCCGTCGAACGCCTCGGGCAACACGACTTCACTGACAAGAGGCCCCAACCTGGCTATCGCTAGCTCAATCGCCTGGGCCACCACCGGCTGCACATCCGACCAGCGAGAAGTACGGCAGAAACCAAGCCGCAAAGGCCGACGACCGACCTCAACAGCCGGAAACCCTCGAATCAACACCTGCGCCACCCGCTCAAGATCACGCACCGAACGGCCATACCAACCCACGGTATCGAAGCTCGGCGCCAGGGGTTTCACGCCTTCCAGCGAGACCAGTCCAAACGAAGGTTTGAAGGCAAACAACCCGCAATAAGCCGCAGGCTTGAGCAACGACCCAGCCGTCTGGGTCCCCAACGCCAACGGGAAAAACCCGGCCGCCATCCCCGCCGCGGAACCCGCGCTGGAGCTACCCGGAGTGCAGGACAAATCCAGCGGATTACGCGTCGGCCCGGTGTTCATGTAGGCAAATTCGGTGGTGTGGGTCTTGCCCATGATAATCGCGCCCGCCTGGCGTAGCAGCGTCACCACATGGGCATCCCGCGATGGACGATTACCCAGGTAAATCGGCGAATAGAATTCCGTTGGGTGGTCGGCGGTATCAAAGATGTCCTTGACCCCCACGGGCACGCCGGCGAGCAGACCGGCGCAGCCCTCAAGCCCACAGGCTTGCTTGCTCACCGCCTCAGCGTCGAAGGATACAAACGCCTGGATATCTGGTTCGTCGACACCTATGCGCGCAAGAAAGTGTTCAGCAACCAAAGCCGGCGTAATCGCCCCCGAACCCACCGCCTCGGCGATGCCCGTTGCATCCAGGCCATTCATCAAAGCGCCCTCACTTGGCAAACAACTGCCCAATGTCCTTGAACGCCTTGAACTCCAACGCGTTGCCGCACGGGTCAAACAGAAACAACGTCGCCTGCTCGCCCACCTGGCCTTTGAAACGAATATGCGGTTCCAACACAAACTGGGTATTGCGCGCCTGCAAACGCTCCGCCAACGCATGCCAATCATCCCAACTCAACACCACGCCAAAATGCGGCACCGGCACGTCGTGACCGTCTACCGCATTGGTGTGCGCCGCCTCTTGAGAAGCGGTTTTCGGATGCTCATGAATCACCAATTGATGCCCGAAGAAGTCGAAGTCGACCCAGTGATCACTGGCTCGTCCCTCCTCCAACCCAAACACCTCGCCATAAAACTGCCGCGCTGCCGCCAGGTCGAATACCGGAATTGCCAGGTGAAAAGGAGCCAGTGCCATCAGGTCTAACCTCTATGGGTATTAAGTCCTTGCGAGTCTAGCCTTGCCGTAACCGATGGAAAGACGATAGTTTTCGCAGCGAGCTCAAATTATTTTGATCAATCGAGAGGCCCATGCTGCGGGAACTGAAAACCTTTATCGCCGTTACCCGCCATGGCACGTTCGCCGCAGCGGGCATGCATATCGGGCTGACACAATCGGCGGTGAGTGCGCAGATCCGTCAGTTGGAGCAGGTGCTCGGCGTGCAGTTGTTCGACCGAACCGGGCGCCAGGCCACGCTGAACGCGGCGGGGATCCGCGCGCTGCCGCTGGCCAGGGAGATTCTCGAGACGTTCAACCGCATGGCCGTGCCGGTGGATGCCAACGAATTCCGTGGCGAGCTGAAAGTCGGCGCCATCACCACCGCCCAGACCGGCCTGCTGCCCCAGGCTCTGGTGCGTTTGCGCCAGGCGGCGCCGACGGTGGAGTGCAAGTTGGTGCCGGGAGTTTCCCTGGAGCTGCTCAGCCAGGTGGATGCAGGCGAACTCGACTCGGCGATCATCATTCGCCCACCCTTTGACTTGCCCAAGGAACTGCACGTGCAACTGCTGCGCAGGGAGCCGTTTGTGTTGATCGCGCCGCTGACGATCGAGGGTGATGACCCGCTGCAACTGCTCGCCGCTCATCCTCACGTGCGCTACGACCGGGCTTCGTTTGGCGGGCGGCTGGTCAGTCGCTTCCTGCGGGATCAGCGGCTGGACGTGCAAGTGGCGCTGGAACTGGACGAGATCGAGGCGCTGGTCAAAATGGTCGAATGCGGCCTGGGCGTTTCACTGGTTCCCCACGCCGGACTATGGCTGGACCGATCCCCGCAGGTGCGTGTCATCCCGCTGGGCGAGCTGACCTTTAACCGGGAAATCATCTTGCTGAGCCGCTACAGCCAGCGCAACCTTCCGGTGCCACAACTCTTTGCCCGATGCCTGCTGGCAGACACGATCTAAGACGCAAAAAAAAGCCGCACATCCATGCGGCTTTTTCATGCCCTATTTCTTGGGCAACGCGTAGGCAATCACATAATCCCCACGGTCCGGCGACTGTCGCGCGCCGCCAGCGGTGAGCACGATGTACTGCGTGCCGGTCTTGGGCGACACGTAGGTCATCGGCCCCGACTGGCTACCCACCGGCAGCCGTGATTTCCAGATCTCGTTGCCGTTGCCGGTGTCGAAAGCGCGCAGGTAGAAGTCCTGGGTGCCGGCGAAGAACAACAGACCAGACTGGGTCGCCAGCGATGCGCCAAGGGTCGGCATGCCAATCGGAATCGGCATGTGCATGCGGATACCCAGCGGCCCGGTGTCTTCAACCGTGCCCACCGGCACTTGCCACATCAGCTTGTGGGTTTTCAGATCGATGGCCGACATAGTGCCAAACGGCGGTTTCTGACACGGAATGCCCGCCGCCGAGAGGAAGCGCTCGCGCATCGCGCCGAATGGCGTACCGTCTTGCGGCACTACGCCCATTTCGATGCCACTGGCACCGGCGGCGATCTTGTCGCGCGGAATCATGTAGTTGGCCAAACCCAGGCGCATGTCGTTGACGAACATATAGTGGGTGTTCGGGTCCACCGACACGCTGCCCCAGTTCATACCCCCAAGCGAACCCGGGAATTGCAGCGCACGGTCCAGGCCTGGCGGCGTATAGACGCCCTGGTGACGCATGCCCTTGAACTGGATGCGGCACATCAGTTGGTCAAACGGCGTGGCGCCCCACATGTCGGATTCGGTCAGCTGCTGATTGCCGATCGAAGGCATGTCCACCGAGAACGGCTGAGTCGGCGAATAACGCTCGCCGGGCACGTTGCCCTGGGGCACCGGGCGCTCTTCAACCCTGGCGATGGGCACGCCGGTTTCGCGGTTGAGCAGGAAGATCTCGCCTTGCTTGGTGACTTGAGCCAGTGCTGGCTGTACGCCGCCGTTGCCGTCCGGAATGTCGTAGAGCAGCGGTTGCGCCGGCAGGTCAAAGTCCCACAGGTCGTGGTGAGTGGTCTGGAAGTGCCAGCGCACCTGGCCGGTCTTCACGTCGATGGCGACGATGGAGGAGCTCCACTTGTCGTCATAGGCGGTACGTTCACCGGCGAAGAAGTCCGGGGTGGCGTTACCGGTGGGCAGGTAGACCAGGCCGAGCTTGGCGTCGTAAGACATGGCCGACCATACGTTCGGCGTGCCACGGGTGTAGGTCTCTCCTGCAGGTGGGCGTTTGGTGGTGTTCGGGTTGCCCGGATCCCAGGCCCACACCAGTTCGCCGCTGTGCACGTCAAAGGCGCGCACCACGCC
Organism: Pseudomonas sp. W2I6; assembly: GCF_030815935.1. Lineage (NCBI taxonomy): Bacteria > Pseudomonadati > Pseudomonadota > Gammaproteobacteria > Pseudomonadales > Pseudomonadaceae > Pseudomonas > Pseudomonas sp. W2I6. The sequence continues at coordinate 5,755,338 of NZ_JAUSXJ010000001.1, forward strand.
TGGCGGTTCACCGGTGGAGAAGTTGTCCGCCACGCGTCCACCCACGATCACAACATTTCCCGCCACCAGTGGCGTCGAGGTTTGCTGGTAATAACCGGGCTTCACTTCGCCCATGTCGGTCTTCAGGTCGACGGTGCCGTGGTCGCCGAAGTCTTCGCAAGGCGCACCGGTTTCAGCATTGATCGCAATCAACCGGGCATCGCCGGTCGGCAGAAACAGACGTTTCACACAGGCTTTGGCGCCGGCGGGTTGCTCGCTGGCACTGCTGTCGAAATACCCCAGGCCACGGCAACGCTGCCAGTTGGGGCCGCTGCCCTGGGGATCGAATTTCCAGCGTTGGGCACCGGTATCGGCATCCAGGGAAAACACTTTGCCGTAGGCGGTGCACACGTAAACGCTGTCACCGATCTGCAGCGGGGTGTTCTGGTCTTCGGCACCGGCGCCATTGCTCTCGGGGATGTCGCCGGTGTGGAAGGTCCAGGCCACCTGCAACTTGTCGATGTTGCCTTTGTTGATCTGGTCCAGCGCGGCAAACCGATTGCCGGCGGTGGTGTTGCCCCAGTGGGCCCAGTCTTTTTGCTCGGTGCCCGGCGTTACCGCAGTCACCGCAGGCTCACTGCTGGCCTTGACCACGTGGGTCGGTACAAACATGTACGCCAGGGTGGCGACCACGCCCAGGCCCAGCAGCCCGGCAACGCCATAGGCGCCGCGCCCGGGTGTCGATCCGGAAGCGCGGGCGAGCTGTGGATAAATCAGCGCGACTACCAGGCCGATGACGGCGAAGGTCAGGACTCGCGAAACCAACGGCCAGTATTCCAGACCGGTATCCCACACCGCCCAGGTCGCCGTCAGCACCAATGCCACGGCGTACAGCCATGCGCCCTGAGGCCGGCGCTTGGCGATCAGCACACCAGAGACCAGCATCGCCAGGCCCTCAGCAGGAAATACCAACTGCCGCCCAGCACTACGAGGTAACCGCCACCGCCTGCCAAACCCAGGCCGATCAAGGCGATCAGCAGGCCCAGCCCAACCAGCAACCATCTGCTGCCGGTGGCAGCCCCAAAGTTATTCATCGCGCAAACGTCCTTCCTGTATACCTAACGCAAAATAATGTACCAAACAGTTACTTTTCACAATCTGGCACAAAATAATGTGTTCGATCAGCGGCGAAAATAAATTCCCGGCCGGGCGGGCAGTATCGCCAGGACCGAGCCTGTAACATGCTCGCCCATTGATGCCCGCGCCGGAGAACACCTTGTCCGCCTCTCACCCTCCCGTCCTCGATGAAATCGATCGCCAGTTGATCGCCGCCTTGCAGATCAACGCGCGTGAAAGTGTGGCCATGCTTGCCCGGCAACTGGGCATCGCGCGCACCACCGTCACCTCACGCCTGGCGCGCCTGGAAAAAACCCAGGTGATTACCGGCTATGGCGTGCGCCTCAGCCAGCGGGTGGTGGATGGTGGTTTGCAGGCCTACGTGGGGATCACCGTGCAACCGCGCTCCGGCAAGGAAGTGCTGCGCCGGATCAGTACCATGGCGCAGGTTCAGCAGTTATGTGCGGTAAGCGGCGAGTTCGATTACGTGGCCTGGCTGCGCACCGATTCGCCGGAACAGCTGGATCAACTGCTGGACCAGATCGGCAGCGTCGATGGCGTGGAGAAGACCACCACCTCGATCATCCTCAGTAACAAACTGGATCGCGGACAACCAATCTGACCAGCAATCTCGTCATTCTGACTAAAAACAATTCAATCCGACGACACATTGCGTCTTATTAACGAACGCTACGCTCCCTAGAATGGCTGCCATCTTTTCCTATACTCAGCGGGTCGCGCCCCGCCGAGCCGCCAGCAAGGTCAGCCATGAGCATTCCTTCCAGCACCATCAGCAAGACCAATCGCCACCCCGCCACCGGTAAAAAGCCGATCACCATCTTTGGCCCGGACTTCCCGTTTGCCTTTGATGACTGGATCGAACATCCGGCGGGCCTGGGCAGCATTCCGGCGGCCAACCACGGCGCCGAAGTGGCGATCGTCGGCGCCGGGATTGCCGGGTTGGTGGCCGCCTACGAGCTGATGAAGCTGGGACTTAAACCCGTGGTGTATGAAGCCTCGAAAATGGGTGGCCGCCTGCGCTCCCAGGCGTTTGAAGGCGCCGAAGGCATCATTGCGGAACTGGGTGGCATGCGTTTCCCGGTGTCCTCCACCGCGTTCTACCACTACGTCGACAAACTCGGGCTGGAGACCAAACCCTTCCCCAACCCGCTGACGCCGGCTTCCGGCAGCACGGTCATCGACCTCGAAGGCCAGACGCACTACGCACAGAAACTCGCTGACCTTCCTGCACTGTTCCAGGAAGTGGCTGACGCCTGGGCCGACGCCCTGGAAGCCGGCTCGCAGTTCGCCGATATCCAGCAAGCCATCCGCGACCGTGACGTACCGCGCCTGAAAGAGCTGTGGAATACGCTGGTTCCGTTGTGGGACGACCGCACCTTCTACGACTTCGTGGCGACCTCCAAAGCGTTCGCCAAGTTGTCCTTTCATCACCGCGAAGTGTTCGGCCAGGTCGGTTTCGGCACCGGCGGCTGGGACTCGGACTTCCCCAACTCGATGCTGGAAATCTTCCGCGTGGTGATGACCAACTGCGACGATCACCAGCATCTAGTGGTCGGCGGCGTCGCCCAAGTGCCCATGGGCATCTGGCGCCATGTGCCGGAGCGTTGCGCCCACTGGCCGGAAGGCACCAGCCTCAGTTCCCTGCACAACGGTGCGCCACGGGCCGGGGTCAAGCGCATTGCCCACGCGCCGGACGGCCGTTTCGCCGTCACCGACAACTACGGTGACACCCGCGAATACGCCGCCGTGCTGACCACCTGCCAGAGCTGGCTGCTGACCACCCAGATCGAGTGCGACGAAACCCTGTTCTCGCAAAAGATGTGGATGGCCCTGGACCGCACCCGCTACATGCAGTCGTCGAAGACCTTCGTGATGGTCGACCGGCCATTCTGGAAGGACAAGGATCCAGAGACAGGCCGTGACCTGATGAGCATGACGCTGACGGATCGCCTGACCCGCGGCACCTATCTGTTCGACAACGGTGACGACAAGCCGGGGGTGATTTGCCTGTCCTACTCCTGGATGAGCGATGCGCTGAAAATGCTTCCGCAACCCATCGAGAAACGCGTGAAACTGGCTCTGGATGCGCTGAAGAAGATCTACCCGAAAGTCGACATCGCCGCGCGGATCATCGGCGATCCGATCACCGTGTCATGGGAAGCAGACCCGCATTTCCTCGGTGCTTTCAAAGGCGCACTTCCCGGCCACTATCGCTACAACCAACGGATGTATGCGCACTTCATGCAGAAGGACATGCCGGCGGAGCAACGCGGTATTTTCATCGCCGGTGACGACGTGTCCTGGACCCCGGCGTGGGTTGAAGGCGCCGTGCAAACCTCGCTGAACGCGGTGTGGGGCATCATGACTCACTTCGGTGGCAGCACTCACCCGCAGAACCCGGGGCCGGGGGATGTGTTCGACGAGATCGGGCCGATCGCACTGCCCGAGTAAGGAGTTGCCCATGCGTGTTGCCCTGTATCAATGCCCGCCTTTGCCGCTGGACGTGGCCGGTAATCTCAAGCGCCTGCATCAGTTGGCGCAAGAGGCCACCGACGCCGACCTGCTGGTACTGCCGGAGATGTTTCTCACCGGCTATAACATCGGCGTGGAAGCGGTCGGCGCCCTGGCTGAAACCCAGGACGGTCCCGCTGCCCAATCCATCGCCGCGCTGGCGAGAAGCTCGGGCGTGGCGATTCTGTATGGCTATCCGGAGCGCGGTGCAGACGGGCAGATCTACAACGCCGTGCAGCTGATCGACGCCAACGGCCAACGCCTGTGCAACTACCGCAAGACCCACCTGTTTGGCGATCTCGACAACTCGATGTTCAGCGCCGGGGACGATGATTTTCCGCTGGTGGAATTGAACGGCTGGAAGCTGGGTTTCCTGATTTGCTATGACCTGGAATTCCCGGAGAACACCCGGCGCCTGGCGCTGGCCGGGGCGGAGTTGATCCTGGTGCCGACGGCCAATATGGTGCCCTTCGATTTCGTCGCCGATGTGACCGTGCGGGCGCGGGCGTTTGAAAACCAGTGTTATGTGGCCTACGCCAATTACTGCGGGCAGGAAGGCGAGATCCAGTATTGCGGGCAAAGCAGCATCGCCGCGCCGGATGGCCAGCGGATTGCCCAGGCCGGTCTGGATGAAGCGCTGATCGTGGGCACACTCGATCGGCAGTTGATGGTCGACTCACGCGCGGCCAATCGCTACCTGCTGGACCGTCGCCCCGAGCTTTATGGGGCGTTGCACAAGCACTGATCCCGCAGGTTTGCGCTAGCATAGGCACTTCCTACGTTTCGGAAGTGCTCATGCCTGCGCCGGCCCACCCTCATCACCTTCAATTGACCCTGGCCAGCGGCCTGCGGGTTTCCTTGCATCATGCGCCGCGCTTGAAGCGCGCCGCGGCTGCCTTGCGCGTTGCAGCGGGCAGCCACGATGTACCCTTGGCGTGGCCGGGACTGGCGCATTTTCTTGAGCATTTATTGTTCCTGGGCACCGAGCGTTTTCCTGCAAGCGAAGGGCTGATGGCCTACGTCCAGCGCCAGGGTGGGCAGGTGAATGCCAGCACCCGCGAGCGCACTACCGACTTTTTCTTTGAGGTGCCTGTTACGGCATTTGAAGCCGCACTGGAGCGCCTGGGGGACATGCTCGCCCATCCGCGCCTGGCCCTGGAAGACCAGTTGCGTGAGCGCGAAGTATTGCAGGCGGAGTTTATTGCCTGGTCGCAAGATGCCACGGCGCAACAGCAACAAGCGTTGCTGGAAGGTGTTGCGGCGGGTCATCCGTTGCGCGCGTTTCATGCGGGCAACCGGGATAGCTTGGCGGTAGAGCGTGAGGATTTTCAGCAGGCGTTGCGGGATTTTTATGAAGGTTTCTATCATTGCGGGCAGATGACCTTGAGCCTTGCGGGCCCTCAGTCGCTGGTGGAGCTGGAGGCATTGGCGCATCAGTTTGGCGCTGCGCTGAAGACTGCACCTCTGCGGCGACAGACGCCGGCGCCAGCGTTGCTGGCCGGCAATCAACGTACTTATCAACACACCGATGAACACCACTGGCATCAGGTGGTGGCAAGCGAGGCTTCCCCTGAGGCGCTGGATTTCCTCTGCCTGTGGCTGAACACTTCGGCGCCCGGCGGGTTGCTCGCCGAGTTGCAGTCGCGGCAGTTAGTCAGTGCCATTAACACAACGGCGCTGTATCAATTTGCCGGACAGGCGTTGTTGGATATCAAGTTCACCCTGGACACTCAGGGTGCGCAGCAGACGACACTGATCGAAGAACTGCTGCACGACTGGCTGAGCTTTTTCGCACACAGTGACTGGGCGCCCCTGCGGGAAGAGCACGCCTTGCTGCTTGCTCGCAAACAACAGGTCAGTGGTGCCCTGGCATTGGCCCGGCAGGACAAGGAACTGGTCCTGTCCGAGCAGAGCGCCAGCTCCCTCAAGACCCTGCTGGACTCGCTGCAATTGCCGCCGTCCCGGCACGCCTGGCAACTGCCGCCCACCAATCCGTTCCTGCAGCCGGCAGCCAGGGAAGAGCGCCCGGGGCTGATTCGCGGGCAAACCAGCGCCCATCGCGGCCTGCGCACGTTCGCCCAGGATCGCTCCCGTGGGCGAAAGGACTTTTCGGCGCTGACCTTCAGCCAGGCCTTGCCAGGCGACACAGATGAAGGCGCGCTCTACCTGCGCTGGCATCTGGATTCGCCGCTGGATGCAGAGCTTTTCCCACGGCTGCGTGAGAACGCCAGCCAGGCTGGCGTCCAGTTGTCTTTCGAGACAATCGGCGGTCACTGGCAGCTGAAGATGCTAGGGCTGCACGAACCCATGCCCGCGATATTGGAGGAAGTGGCACGCGAGCTGACCCGGCTCGACGAAAATGCCGGAGCGTCATCCTCCCCGGCGCCGGCAATGGCGATCCGGCAGTTACTCAAGGCATTACCCGAGTATTGCGCCGACATCCCAGCTGCACAGCAGGTTGCCGGGCAAGACCGATGGTCAACCGCTCGCTGGCAAGGGCTTGCCGTGGGACTGCCCGCCGCCTGCGAGACGGCGATAAAAAGTGCAGCCGGGAAACTGCCCGGCCAACCCCAAGCGGCTATCAGCGAACTGCCGTCAATCAGCAGCCAGCATCGTTGGCACGAAGTCAGGACCGATTCCAGCGACGCCGCGTTGCTGCTGTTCTGCCCGACACCCACAGGTTCCCTGGCGGACGAGGCTTGCTGGCGCCTCCTCGCACATCTGGTGCAAGCGCCGTTCTACCAGCAACTGCGTGTTGAGCTTCAATTGGGCTACGCGGTGTTCAGCGGCATCCGACAGTACAACGGGCAAACCGGCCTGCTGTTTGGGGTGCAATCCCCAAGCGCGTCTCTTGAGCAAATACTTGATCACCTGCAGGCGTTCCTGAAGCAACTGCCCGCGCTGATCAACGCCAGCGAACTGCCGAACGATCTGGCCCGGCAATTTTCCCTCGACGCCCTACCCACTTCCCAAGCCGCTGAACTGCTCTGGCACGCGCACTTGGCAGGCCACCCGTCGGATTACATCCAGCAGCTGCAAGATTTCATCCAGACCCGCACCCGCGAGGATTTAATGGTAGCTGCACAGCAACTCGATGCTGCTGCAGGCGGATGGCGCTGTGTGGCCAATGGCGCTTGTGCCGCCGGCTCCTGGCAACGATCTGGCTGATCATTGCCGCTTCGGTAAAAGGCTTTTTCCCGCAGGACAGCGCTATCTTCAAAAGAAGTACGTAACATTCACATGCACACATCTGAACATCTCCGCTTGGAGGTGGACTATATGTATTACTTGGTAGTAAACGTCCCTTCCCTTCGTAGGAGTAAGAACATGACTTGGTCCAAACCTGCTTACACTGATCTGCGTATCGGCTTTGAAGTCACCATGTACTTTGCCAGCCGCTGATTGGCTTTGTATCGCAATGCAACGCCTCGGCTCGCCCGGGGCGTTTTTATTTTTGAGTTGTGTGTAATGGAGCGGCCATGTTTGTCCAGATTCTAGGTTCCGCCGCGGGCGGTGGTTTCCCGCAATGGAACTGCAACTGCGTGAACTGTGCAGGTTTTCGCGACGGCAGCCTGCGGGCCGAGGCGCGTACCCAGTCGTCCATCGCGATTTCCGATGACGGCGTGAACTGGGTGCTGTGCAACGCCTCGCCAGATATCCGCGCCCAGCTTCAAGGCTTCGCCCCGATGCAACCGGGCCGCGCGCTGCGGGATACCGGCATCAGCGCGATCATCCTGATGGACAGCCAGATCGACCACACCACCGGCCTGCTCAGCCTGCGCGAAGGCTGCCCGCACCAGGTGTGGTGCACCGACATGGTCCATGAAGACCTGAGCACCGGCTTCCCGCTGTTCACCATGCTGACCCACTGGAACGGCGGCCTGGCCTGGAACCGCATCGAGCTGGACGCCAGCTTCACGATCCCCGCCTGCCCCAACCTGCGCTTCACACCATTGCCGCTGCGCAGTGCGGCACCGCCCTACTCGCCTCACCGATTCGACCCACACCCGGGCGACAACATCGGCCTGATCGTCGAAGACCTGCGCACCGGCGGCAAGCTGTTCTATGCGCCGGGCCTGGGCAAGGTTGACGCACCGTTGCTGGAAATAATGGCCGGCAGCGATTGCCTGCTGGTGGACGGCACGATGTGGGACGACGACGAAATGCAGCGCCGTGGCGTCGGCACCCGCACCGGTCGCGAGATGGGCCACCTGGCACAAAACGGCCCCGGCGGCATGCTGGAAGTGCTGGAGCAGTTGCCCAAGCAGCGCAAGGTGCTTATCCACATCAACAACACCAACCCGATCCTGGATGAAGACTCGCCCGAGCGAGCCGAGCTGCTGCGACGCAATGTGGAAGTGGCGTACGACGGCATGAGCATTGAATTGTAGGAGCGAGCCAAATGACTGACACACCGCTGACCACCGCCGAGTTCGAACAGGCCCTGCGCGCCAAGGGCGCCTTCTACCATATCCATCACCCGTATCACGTGGCGATGTACGAAGGCCGCGCCACCCGCGAGCAGATCCAGGGCTGGGTCGCCAACCGTTTTTATTACCAGGTGAACATTCCCCTCAAGGACGCCGCGATCCTGGCCAACTGCCCGGACCGGGAGATTCGTCGTGAGTGGATCCAGCGCCTGCTGGATCACGACGGCGCTCCCGGCGAAGACGGCGGCATTGAAGCCTGGTTGCGCCTGGGACAGGCCGTCGGCCTCGACCCGGATCAACTGCGCTCCCAGGAGTTGGTACTGCCGGGCGTACGATTTGCGGTAGACGCCTACGTCAACTTCGCCCGCCGGGCCAGCTGGCAGGAAGCCGCCAGCAGTTCCCTGACCGAGTTGTTCGCCCCGCAGATCCACCAGTCGCGCCTCGACAGCTGGCCCCAGCATTACCCATGGATCGACCCCGCCGGCTATGAGTATTTCCGCACCCGCCTGGGCCAGGCTCGCCGGGATGTGGAGCACGGTCTGGCCATCACCCTGCAGCACTACACCACCCGCGAAGGCCAGGAGCGCATGCTGGAAATTCTCCAGTTCAAACTGGACATTCTTTGGAGCATGCTCGATGCAATGAGCATGGCTTATGAACTGAAACGCCCGCCGTATCACAGCGTGACCGACCAGCGTGTATGGCATAAGGGGATCACCCTATGAGCTTCGATCGCAGCAAAAAACCGACCTGGCGCCAGGGCTATCGTTTCCAGTACGAACCGGCGCAAAAAGGCCATGTGCTGCTGTACCCGGAAGGCATGATCAAGCTCAACGACAGCGCCGCGTTGATCGGTGGCTTGATCGACGGCGAGCGCGATGTCAGCGCAATCATCGCCGAGTTGGACAAGCAGTTCCCTGGCGTGCCCGAGCTCGGTGAAGACATCGAGCAATTCATGGAGGTTGCCCGTGCTCAGCACTGGATCGAACTTGCCTGACCTGCCACCCAAGCCGGAAATCGGCCTGCCGCTCTGGTTGCTGGCCGAGCTGACCTACCGCTGCCCGCTGCAATGCCCGTACTGCTCCAATCCGCTGGATTTCGCCGAGCAGGGCAAGGAACTGAGCACGGAACAGTGGATCAAGGTATTTCGTGAAGCCCGGGAAATGGGCGCTGCGCAACTGGGGTTTTCCGGCGGTGAGCCGCTGGTGCGCCAGGACCTCGCCGAACTGATCGCTGAGGCGCGCAAGCTGGGTTTCTATACCAACCTGATCACCTCCGGCATCGGCCTCACCGAGCAGAAGATCAGCGACTTCAAGAAGGCCGGCCTGGACCATATCCAGATCAGTTTCCAGGCCAGTGACGAGCAAGTGAACAACTTGCTGGCCGGCTCGAAAAAAGCCTTCGCGCAAAAACTCGAAATGGCCCGGGCAGTGAAAGCCCATGGCTACCCGATGGTGCTGAACTTCGTCACCCATCGGCACAATATCGACAAGATCGACCGCATCATTGAGCTGTGCATTGCGCTGGAAGCGGACTTTGTCGAGCTTGCCACCTGCCAGTTCTACGGCTGGGCCCAGCTCAATCGGGTCGGCCTGTTGCCGACCCAGGAACAGCTGGTGCGCGCCGAACGCATCACCAACGAATACCGCGCCAAGCTCGAAGCCGAAGGCCACCCGTGCAAGCTGATATTCGTCACGCCGGATTACTACGAGGAACGCCCGAAAGCCTGCATGAATGGCTGGGGCAGCATCTTTCTGACAGTAACGCCGGACGGTACTGCCCTGCCGTGCCACGGCGCCCGACAGATGCCGGTGCAATTTCCCAATGTGCGCGACCACAGCATGCAACACATCTGGTACGACTCGTTTGGCTTCAACCGCTTTCGCGGCTACGACTGGATGCCCGAGCCGTGCCGTTCATGTGACGAGAAGGAAAAGGACTTCGGTGGGTGCCGCTGCCAGGCGTTCATGCTGACCGGAGATGCCAGCAACGCCGACCCGGTGTGCAGCAAATCGGAGCATCACGGCATGATCCTCCAGGCCCGCGAAGAAGCGGAGCACGCCACCCAGACCATCGAGCAACTGGCCTTTCGCAATGAGCGCAACTCACGGCTGATCGCGAAAGGCTGAGGTCTTTTAGCGTTTGGCGATGATGTACACCGCGTGCACGATGCCGGGAATGTAACCGCACAAGGTCAGCAGGATGTTCAGCCAGAACGCGCCAGCGAAACCCACTTGCAGGAACACACCCAGTGGCGGCAGCAGAATGGCGATGATGATGCGAATGATATCCATGGGTTCAGCTCCAGAAAATCGGCTCGTGTGAGCCGTACAAGCTAATCGACCTTGGCCGTTGGTAAGGGTTCAGTGGGATCTGGCACTCAGCCATCGTCCAATTCGCGGACAAAAAAACGCCCCCAGCCAAAACAATCAGGCTGGAGGCGCCGCGTATACCGCGAGACGGTTCAGGAAATATGGGGCTTAAACGGCAATGCCCTTGCGGCATTGCAGCTGTGCAGTGCGCACCCGGGAGAAGGCACGGGCCAGACGCAGGAGCATTTCGTCGACGTTGCTTTTGCTCAATGTGAGCGCCGGGGTGAAGCGCAGGCAATCGGGTTGCGGCGCGCTCAGGATCAGGCCTTCACTGAGCGCGGCGTTTACCACCGCATCTGCCGAATCCTCCGACAGAGTCAGTCCCCACATCAGGCCCTGGCCGCGCAGTTCACCCTGGTCATAGCGATGCGCCAGGCGGGCAAGCCCTTCACCCAGGTAAGTGCCGACCTCGCAGACGTGTTCAAGAAATCCGTGGTTCAGCACCGTATCAAGCACCGCCACACCGGCGGAAGCCATCAGCGCGTTGCCGTGGTGGGTGCCTTCCAGCTCACCCAGCTCAAAACAACACGCTTTGCCCCGTGCCAGCAAAGCCGCCAGCGGCACACCACCCCCCAAGCCCTTGCCCAGGGTGATGATGTCGGCGCGAACGCCATAGTGCTGTTCGGCGAGCAACGTGCCACAACGGCCGGTGCCGGTTTGCACTTCATCGAGAATCAACAGGATTCCCAGCTCACGGCACAGGCGTTCGACACCCTTGAGGTAATGCTCGGTCGCGGGAATGACACCGGCATCGTTCTGGATCGGTTCCAGCATGATTGCCACGGTTTGCGCATCCACCGCCGCGTGCAGCGCCGGCAGGTCGTTGAACGGCACGTGGCTGAAACCTGGCAACTGGGGCTCAAAACGGTTTTCACTGGCGGCTGCCGAGGCTGACATCGCGGCAAAGCTGCGGCCATGGCAACCATTGCTCGCGGTGATGATGCGATAGGCGCCGCCACGGTGCAGTTGGCCCCATTTGCGCGCCAGCTTGATAGCCGCTTCGCAGGCTTCGGCGCCGCTGTTGAGCAGGTAGGCCTGGTCGCTGCCGGTGCGATGGCACAGGCGGTCGGCGAGGTTCAGTTGAACGCGGTTGTGCAGGCTATTACCGGGATTGATCAGCGATTGGGCCTGATCGGCCAACGCCTGGGTCAGTACCTGCGGGCTATGGCCCAGGCTGTTGGCGCCGCCACCCTGGCTGAAGTCGAGATAGGCGCGGTCTTCGCTGTCCCACAGCCAGGAGCCCTGGCCGCGTACAAACACCTGGGGCGGGCGGGCCACACTGGGCATCAGGCAATCGCTGGAAAGATCGTCTCGCAGAGCCGGGGTCTTCGCCTCGAGGATCAGATCATCCAGGCTGGGGGCGGGGCGACGCAGGTTGAACAGGTTCATGGATGAACCCCTTTGGCAATCGCACCTTGGTCGGTATTACCGATAAACCCATGGCGGAGGTTTTTTGCCTTGCCTATGCAAACACCGTCAACATAAACACTACTCATCGTGCTTTCCGGCCCTGTAAGCCCTGTGAATAGGCGCTAGACTAGGCGCCTTGGGGGCACTCGGCCATTTCGATTTTCCAGCATTTTCGATAAGCATTACTTATGGATTTCAAGCAACTGCGTTATTTCGTCGCGGTGTACGAAGAAGGCCATGTGGGGCGGGCAGCGGAGCGCCTGTCGATCTCCCAGCCAGCTTTATCGCAGCAGATTCGCCAGCTCGAGCAAAACCTTGATGTGAGCCTGTTCGAACGCAGCAGCAAGCGCCTGCTGCCGACCCTCGCCGCCCACACTTTGTATAACCACGCCCTGCCCTTGCTCGACGGTATGCAGCACGCGGTGGAAGCACTGCGCAACTTCAAGGGCCAGGCACTGCGCACCTTGGCGATCGGCGTGCTGCAAACCGTACACACCAGCCTGGTGCCGCAGATGCTCGAACGGGTGCGCAAGGCCCAGCCGCACCTGGTCGTACAGATCTACGAGCTGACCGGGATGGAAATCGAACGCCGGCTGCTCAACGGCTCGCTGGATATCGGCATCAGCTACCTGCCGCCACGCCAGCCGGGGCTGCACGGCGTGCTGCTGTATGAAGATGAACTGAAGGTGGTCATCCCGGCTGATCACCCGCTGCGGGAATTCAAGAAAGTCTCCCTGAAGCAAGCCGCCGAGTTACCCATGTTGCTGCTGGGGGAAGAGTTTCAGGTGCGCCAGATATGGCAAGGTCAATTGGCCAACCTGGGCCGACGCCCGCAAGTGCAGGCCGAGTTGAATACGATGGCGGGGATTCTCGACAGCCTGCCCCACACCAAGCTGGCGACGGTGCTTCCCGGACGCTCCCAGGATGAACACAACAGCAAGGCGTTGCTGTGGAAACCCTTGAGCGAACCACGGGTGCCGTTGAAAGTGGGGTTGGTGTGCCGGGATGTGCAGCGCCAGCAGGCGACGCTGGAATTGTTGCGCACGCTGCTGGAAGACGTGATGAACGCGCCCGCCTGACTTTTTCGCAGGCAAAAGAAAACCCCGCCGAAGCGGGGCTTTGCAGACTGTTTCCCTGACATCCATTTCACTCCGCCTTCCTGGCAGAATCCTACGTGTCCGTGTTGTTGCTTTGCGCTTCCTGCGCGACGTCCATGTGAAGTAGATTATCCGTGGATCCAATTTGGCGATAGAGGACGAATAGCAGCACGTCATGTAAGAGAATGCTTACACGCCCTCCAAGCCCTTAGAACAGTGCTTCATCCAGCAAGAACAGCGATTCGCTACCGGCTTTTACCGAGGCGCTGAGGGACTCGATCCGCGGCAGCAAGCGCGCAAAGTAGAAACGCGCGGTGCCCAGCTTGCTCGCGTAGAAGTCTTCCTGAGCCTCTTTACCCAGAGCCGCCTTGGCCATCAGGGCCCACATGTAGGCATAAGCCATGTAGCCGAACGCGTGCAGGTATTCCACGGATGCCGCGCCGATTTCATTCGGGTTGGATTTGGCGCGGTCCAGCAGCCAGGCGGTCAGTTCGTCCAGGTCATCCACGGCCGCGTCCAGCGGTTTGGTGAATTCGGCCAGTTCGGCGCCGGCAGTGGCGGTGAAATGGCGGATCTCATCAGCGAACAGCTTGTAGAACGCCCCACCGCTGCCGACGATCTTGCGTCCCACCAGGTCCAGGGCCTGAATGCCGTTGGTGCCTTCGTAGATCTGGGTGATGCGCACATCACGCACCAGTTGCTCCTGGCCCCATTCGCGAATGTAGCCGTGGCCGCCGAAAATCTGCTGGCCGTGCACGGTGGTTTCCAGGCCCAGGTCGGTCAGGAACGCCTTGGCAACCGGGGTCAGCAGAGCAACCAGATCGTCCGCGCGTTTGCGGGCGGTGGCGTCTTCGCTGAACTTGGCGGTGTCGAGCTGCATCGCCACATAGGTGGAGAACGCACGGCCACCTTCGTTCGAGGCTTTCATGGTCAGCAGCATGCGCCGCACGTCCGGGTGGACGATGATTGGGTCAGCGACCTTGTCCTTGGCTTTCGGACCGGTTGGCGAACGGCTTTGCAGGCGGTCGCGCGCATATTCGATAGCGTTCTGATAAGAGCGCTCACCGGAGGCCAGGCCCTGGATGCCCACACCCAGGCGCTCGTAGTTCATCATGGTGAACATCGCGGCCAGGCCACGGTTCGGCTCGCCCACCAGGTAGCCCACGGCTTCGTCGAAGTTCATCACGCAGGTCGCAGACGCCTGGATGCCCATCTTGTGTTCGATGGAGCCGCAGGTCACCGGATTGCGCGCCCCCAGGCTGCCGTCGGCATTGACCATGAACTTGGGCACCAGGAACAGCGAAATACCCTTGGGACCCGCCGGTGCGTCCGGCAGCTTGGCCAGCACCAGGTGGATGATGTTCTCGGTGAGGTCGTGCTCGCCACCGGTGATGAAGATCTTGGTGCCGCTGACCTTGTAGGAACCGTCTGCCTGAGGCTCGGCCTTGGTCCGAATTATCCCCAGGTCAGTGCCGGCATGAGGTTCGGTCAGGCACATGGAACCGGCCCACACGCCGGAGTACATATTCGGCAGGTAAGTGGCCTTGAGCTCTTCACTGGCGTGGGTGTTGATCGACACGCAGGCGCCGGAGGTCAGCATCGGGTACAGGCCGAAGGCCAGGCCCGAGGAGTTGATCATCTCTTCTACCTGGGCCGACACCGCCTTGGGCATGCCCATGCCGCCGTACGCCGGGTCGCCGCCAACACCTACCCAACCGCCTTCAGCGTAGGTTTTGTAGGCGTCCTTGAAGCCAGCCGGGGTGAAGACCGCGCCATTCTCCCAGCGGCAGCCTTCTTCGTCGCCGCCGCGGCTGAGCGGGGCGACGGTCTTGGAGGTGACTTTGCCGGCTTCTTCGAGGATTGCCTCAACGGTCTCGGCGTCGACGGTCTCCGCCAGCGCGGGCAGTTGGGCCCAGAGTTTGGCGACCTCGAAAACTTCGTTGAGGACGAAGCGCATATCGCGCAGCGGCGCTTTGTAGTCAGCCATGGCAAACCTCGTGAGAACTTTAACGTTATTCGGGTGGGGTCGGTTTTACAGACCCCGAGTGTAACCGAACAACTTTTGTGACACATAGGGTCTGCTTGTGACCAACAAGTATTTTACGGTCACCAAAGCGCAAACAGCTCCGCCGGCAGACTCATCAGGCACTCACTGCCCGCCTCCACCGCCGCCCGGTGCGCGGCCGTGCGCGGTAGCAGGCGCTTGAAGTAGAACTCGCAGGTCGCCAGCTTGCCTCGGGCGTAATCGGCATCACCGCTACCGCTGTCCAACTGCTCTTGTGCCACCAGCGCCATGCGCAGCCACAAGTAGGCAAGGATGATGTAGCCGCTGTACATCAGGTAATCCAGGGCTGCAGCGCCGACTTCATCCGGGTTTTTCATGGCTGCCATGCCTACCTTGACCGTCAGCTCACCCCACTGCTGATTCAACTGGTTGAGCTGAGCCACATGGGCCTTGAGTTGCGGATGTTCGGCGTTGGCCGCGCAAAACTTGTGGACGATTTTGGTAAAGCCGCGCAGCAGCTTGCCCTGGCTGCCGAGCACCTTGCGCCCGAGCAAATCCAGGGCCTGGATGCCGTTGGTCCCTTCATAGATCGGCGCAATCCGGCAATCGCGAACCAGTTGCTCCATGCCCCATTCACGAATGAAGCCATGGCCACCGAACACCTGCATGCCGTGGTTGGTCACCTCCAGCCCGGTTTCGGTCATGAACGCCTTGCAGATCGGCGTAAGGAAGGCCAACAGGTCTTCGGCTTCCTGGCGTTGCCCCTCGTCGCCACTCAGGTGTGCGGTATCGAGCAACTGTGCCGAGAAGTAGGTCAATGCGCGGTTGCCTTCATTGAAGGCTTTCATGGTCAGCAACATGCGCCGCACATCCGGGTGGACGATGATCGGGTCAGCGGCTTTTTCGGGTGCCTTGGCGCCGGTCAGCGAGCGCATCTGCAAGCGGTCGTTGGCGTACTTGATCGCACCCTGGAAGCTCGCTTCCCCCAGGCAAAGGCCCTGCATGCCGGTGCCCAGGCGCGCATGGTTCATCATGGTGAACATGCAGTTGAGGCCCTTGTTCGCCTCACCGATCAGGAAACCCCGGGCGCCATCGAAGTTCAGCACGCAGGTGGCCGACGCCTTGATGCCCATCTTGTGCTCGATGGAGCCGCAACTCATCGTGTTGCGCTCGCCCGAGTCGGCATGGAACTTGGGCACGATAAACAGCGAGATTCCCTTGGTGCCGGCCGGCGCATCCGGCAGCTTGGCCAGCACCAGGTGGATGATGTTGTCACTCATGTCATGCTCGCCGGCCGAGATGAAAATCTTGCTGCCGGTGACTGCATAACTGCCGTCGGCCTGCGGTACGGCGCGGGTCTTGATCAGGCCCAGGTCGGTGCCGCAATGGGCTTCGGTCAGGCACATGGTGCCGGTCCACTGGCCCGCGGTGAGTTTGCTCAGGTAGGTGTTTTTCTGCTCTTCAGTGCCGTGGGCACGGATCGCCGACATCGCACCGTGGGTCAGGCCGGGGTACATGCCCCAGGACGTATTGCTGGAGGAGATCATCTCCGCGAGCACCAGGCCCAGGGACATTGGCAAGCCCTGCCCGCCGTAGGCCGGGTCAGCCGCCAAACCGTGCCAGCCGCCTTCCACGTACTGCGCGAAGGCTTCCTTGAAGCCCTTGGGCGTGGTCACCACACCGTTGTCGAAATGGCAGCCTTCTTCATCGCCGGAGCGGTTCAACGGCGCCAGGACGTTTTCGCAGAACTTCGCACCTTCCTCGAGGATCGCGCCGACCATGTCCGGGCTGGCATCGCTTGCACCCAGCGCGGCGTAGTGGCCGTGGAAGTCAAAGACGTGATCGATCAGAAAGCGCATGTCGCGCAGGGGAGCTTTATAGTCAGGCATGGCAATGTCTCCGGCAGCAGATGCCTTCAACCTACTGCCCCACGGCCCACCGGACAATCACTGTAGGGCCGCTGAATACACCACCATCACTCAACCGGCAGCGCTGTCCATGCGGACCGCGCCGCGGCGGGTCTGCCCCGCAGCGACCACGCAGTTACGCCCCGCACCCTTGGCGTTGTACAGCGCCTGGTCGGCGGATTTGAGCACTTCTTCAGGGCTGCGCTGCTCGGCCTGGCGTTCGGCCACACCGATGCTGACGGTCACCGACACGCTGGAAGCGCCATTGCCTACACGACGCTGGCGCCCCTGCTGGTCGTCGTGGGGACGGTCCGGGTTACGCAGCTTGATGTCGTAGTTGGCGATGATCTCGCGGATCTCTTCCAGGTGCGGCAGGCATTCATCCAGGGTCTTGCCGGCGAATACCACGGCAAATTCCTCACCGCCATAGCGGTAGGCCCGGCCGCCGCCGTTGACCTTGGACAGCTTGCTGGCCACCAGGCGCAGTACCTGGTCGCCCACGTCGTGGCCATGGGTATCGTTGAAACGCTTGAAGTGATCGACGTCGCCCATGGCCAGCACATAATTGCGCCCCAGGCGTTGCATGCGCTCATTGAGCGCGCGGCGGCCCGGCAACCCGGTCAGCTCGTCACGGAAGGCCATTTGATAAGCCTCGTGGGCCACCCCGGCAGCAATCATCAGCATCACCTGGCTGCACATGATGTTCAGGGTGAACGGCAGGATGAACGTCTGCGGCAACATCCAGAACAACCCCAGCAACCCTACCAACTGCGCGGCGTGCAGCGGTCTTGGTTGATACCAGTACTGCGCGGCCAGGGTCACAAAACCAATCAGGAACATCGGATAGGACAGCTGGATCAGGCTCATCCAGCGGCCATGCAAGGCGGGCCAGCGAATTTCGGCCAACCAGCTCAACAAGGCATGGGGGAAACTTTGTTCAAGGGCAAGCGCCACGCTGCCTACCGCAAACAGCACCGCGCAGCGTGCGACGAAGTCGCGAAACAGGTGGGTTTTTTCTTGCCAGACCGCGTAGATGCCGAACAGCAACGGTAACAACAGGCAACACAGATGGAAGACCACGGCCGCGTCGTCCCGCACGCGACCGTTATCGCGGTAGTAATCGGTCTGGGTATCCAGCAGGAAATAGACCACGTACACCGTGATCATCAGGAACAGCTCTCGCTGGCGCCGGTAGACCGCGCAGTACGAACCGCCCAGCAGCAGCACGAGGGTCGGCAGCACATTGAACAGTGAAGTGAAGAACACATTGAGATCCTTCACATACGCAGCCGAGAGCCCCGCCAGCAGTAAAAGCAGTGAAGGTAAAAAATGACTGAAACGTACAGCAGACGCGCGCGACAAGGGTAAAGCTCCGACCCACAAAAAAAGATGGCACAGTGCCTTCACTGATCACAGTTAAGCACATTCAATGTGATGCGTATCACATTGCCATCACTGTAACGGCCGCTCGGAGCAATCCCTGAGTGCGGTACTGTGGTTTTTTATCGCGCAAAAAAAAACCGCCGCTCCCGAAGGAGCGGCGGCTTTTGAAGCGAACTGGCCGAGGCTTAGTAGCCCAGGTCGAAGTTCTCTTCTTTCATGTCCATCAGGTTGTTGGCGCCCGACAGCATGGTTGCAACGTGGGTGCGGGTACGCGGCAGGATGCGCTGGAAGTAGAAGCGCGCAGTCTGCAGCTTGGCGGTGTAGAAGCCTTCTTCGCTGGTGCCGGCAGCCAGTTTCTCGGCGGCCAGGCGGGCCATGTCGGCCCAGAAGTAGGCCAGGCAGGCGTAGCCGGAGTACATCAGGTAATCCACCGAAGCGGCGCCGACTTCTTCACGGTCCTTCATGGCTGCCATGCCGACCTTCATGGTCAACTCGCCCCACTCTTTGTTCAGTGCCGCCAGCGGTGCAACGAATTCTTGTACCGCTTCGTTGCCTTCGTTGGCCTGGCAGAACTTGTGGACGATCTTGGTGAAGCCCTTCAGCGCTTCGCCTTGGGTCATCAGCACTTTACGGCCCAGCAGGTCGAGGGCCTGGATGCCGGTGGTGCCTTCGTACAGCATCGAAATGCGGCTGTCGCGAACGTTCTGCTCCATGCCCCACTCGGCGATGAAGCCGTGGCCGCCGTAGATTTGCACGCCGTGGTTGGCGGCTTCAAAACCGACTTCGGTCATGAACGCCTTGGCAATCGGGGTCATGAACGCCAGCAGTGCGTCAGCCTGTTTCTTGGCTTCGTCGTCGGTGCCGTACTTCACCACGTCAACCTGCTTGGCGGTGAAGTACACCATCGCGCGGTTGCCTTCGGCGAAGGCTTTCATGGTCAGCAGCATGCGGCGCACGTCAGGGTGCACGATGATCGGGTCAGCGGCCTTGTCTGGCGCTTTCGGGCCAGTCAGGGAGCGCATTTGCAGGCGGTCGCGAGCGTATTTGAGGCCGCCCTGGAAGCCGATTTCAGCGTGGGACAGGCCTTGCAGCGCGGTGCCCAGGCGAGCGGTGTTCATAAAGGTGAACATGCAGTTCAGGCCTTTGTTCGCCGGGCCGATCAGGAAACCGGTGGCCGCGTCGAAGTTCATCACGCAGGTGGCGTTGCCGTGGATACCCATCTTGTGTTCCAGGGAACCACAGGACACCGCGTTGCGTTCGCCAATCGAACCGTCGGCGTTTGGTACGAACTTGGGAACGATGAACAGCGAAATGCCTTTGGTGCCAGCCGGTGCGTCCGGCAGGCGAGCCAGCACGATGTGGACGATGTTGTCGGCCATGTCGTGTTCGCCGGCCGAGATGAAGATTTTGGTACCGGAAACCTTGTAGGAACCATCAGCCTGAGGCTCGGCCTTGGTGCGCAGCATGCCCAGGTCGGTGCCGCAGTGCGGTTCGGTCAGGCACATGGTGCCGGTCCACTCGCCCGACACCAGTTTGGTCAGGTAAGCCTCTTGCTGCTCGGGGGTGCCGTGCTCGGAAATGGTGTTCATCGCGCCATGGGAAAGGCCCGGGTACATGCCCCACGACCAGTTGGCCTCGCCGACCATTTCGCTGACCGCCAGGCCCAGGGATTCCGGCAGGCCCTGGCCACCGTGCGCCACGTCGTGGGCCAGGCTTGGCCAGCCGCCTTCAACGAACTGTTTGTAGGCTTCTTTGAAACCGGTAGGGGTCTTAACGCCTGACTCGCTCCAGGTGCAACCTTCGATATCACCCACGCGGTTCAGCGGCGCCAGTACCTGCTCACAGAACTTGGCGCCTTCTTCGAGAATGGCGTCAACCATGTCCGGGGTAGCGTCCTGGCAAGCCGGCAGGCTCTGATAGTGCGCTTCATAGCCAAGCAGTTCGTCACGAACGAAGCGAATATCACGCAAGGGGGCCTTGTAGTCAGGCATAGCGATAAACCTCTGCTGATGTATCTGGGATGAACAACCGCATGGATGTGTTGTGGCGGTCAAACAGTTGTTTGAAACATACGTTTACGACCAATCCTTGTCAAGCGTCGCGCAAACGCCGTTTGTCATGACGCAGGTCAACGTCAGGCACGGCAAGGCCTGCAGCGAAATGCCGCATGACGATTCAGGGGGAAAAAGATTATTGAGCGGTGAAGATCAGTGTGGGAGCTGGCTTGCCTGCGATGCGGGCGCCGCGGTGTATCAGGAGGATCGAGGTGACGCTATCGCAGGCAAGCCAGCTCCCACAGAGAAGCCAGCTCACACGATAAGAGGGGGGGTTATGCGTAAGTATCGATCAAGGTGCCGAGCATTTCGTCGGAAGCCTTGGCGACTTTGGCGCCCAGTTCAACCTGGAACTTGCCTTGGGCCATCTCGACCATGTTGCTCGCCGAGTTGCTCGCCTGATTGGCGTCTACCGAACGCAAACGATCATTTTGCGCGTCCGAAGGCTGGGAAGTGGCGGCGCTGGCAATCTTGCCGGCGGCCTGGTCGACACGGTTCTGCCCGGTCTGAATCGCGCTCAGTCCCGAGTAAAACGCACTGCTACCAGAGATTTCCATGGCGTGAACCTGCCTATAAGAGAATCGTGAACTGTTATTGAAGCAGACCTACCGGCAAAACGCCCGTCAAAAACACTAATGGCATAATGCCTTCTCGATAGGCAAAACTAGTCAAGCAGGTCCAGTTGCAAGTACTCGGCGACCGCTTCGGCGCTGGGATGCTTGAGCTTGGGCACCCTTCCCAGGCATGGCGCGGGGAGTCGTTCAGCCAGGGTCGCGAGGTTTTCTTCCAGACGAGAGGTCTTGGGGTCGATGATATTGGCCACCCAGCCCGCCAGCGGCAACCCGTCCCGGGCGATGGCTTCTGCGGTCAACAACGCGTGGCTGATACACCCCAGCCGCACACCCACCACCAGGATCACCGGCAGCTTCAGCGCCTGGGCCAGGTCCGACAAATTGTCCTGGTCCGCCAATGGCACACGCCAGCCGCCCGCACCTTCGATCAAGGTGAAGTCCGCCTGCTTGGCGAGAACGTGCTGCATGGGTTTCAACAACGACTGCACCGTCAGCGCCACGCCGGCTTCACGGGCCGCCAGATGCGGCGCGATGGCCGGCTCGAAGGCCACCGGGTTGACCTCGGCATAACTCAACGGCAACGAACACTCGGCCAGCAAAGCCAGCGCATCCGAATTGCGCAGGCCCTTGGGCGTCAGCTGGCACCCAGAGGCTACCGGCTTGCCCGCCGCCGTACTTTTGCCGGCTTGCCGCGCGGCATGCAGCAGGCCGGCAGCGACGGTGGTCTTGCCGACGTCGGTGTCGGTCCCCGTGATGAAGTAAGCGGCATTCATAGAGGTTTCTCCAGGACGGCGTACACCACTTGATAAGTTGCCGGCAGGCCCTGGGCCTGGCGGAACTGCTCGTAGGCTTGCACCAGTGCAACAATCCGCGCCCGGCCCGTCAACCCTCCTGGGCGCCCCGGGTTCAGATTGTGCGCACCCAACGCTTTCAGTTCGTGGGTCAGGCTGCGCACGTCGGGGTAATGCAACACGTGGGGACACTGCTCCAGGCTGCGCACCCGCAAACCACTGGCTGCGCACAGTTGCTCATAAGCACTGAACGGCCGGAAGCGGTTCACATGAACCATGCCATCCGCTGCGCGCCAGCTTTCGCGCAACTCATCCAGCGTACCCACGCAGAGGCTGGCAAACGCCAGCACGCCGCCGGGCTGCAATACGCGCCGCGCTTCGCTGAGCACTGCGGCAAAATCCGAGCACCACTGCACCGCCAAACTGGAGTAGATCAGCCCGCAACTGGCGTCCTGCAACGGCAAACGCTCGGCATCGCCAGCGATGAAATGTTGTGCACCGCCCAGCGGCCGGGCGTGCTTGAGCATGCCCTCGGCGATATCCAGGGCGAAACCCTGGCTACCCGCAAATGACTGGCCCAGCACACGACTGAAATAACCCGTGCCGCAGCCCAGGTCCAGCCAGCGTTGTGGAGAAAGACCTTCGGGCAAACGCCGCAACAGCTCGCTGCCCACCGCACGCTGCAACTCGGCAACGCTGTCGTAACTGGCGGCTGCGCGGGAAAAGGAGGCTGCTACCTGGCGCTTGTCTGGCAAGCCGCCGGGCAGCACATGGGACAAATCAGTCATCACCGCACTCATGCAAAAAAGCCTGGATGGCCCCCGCCACACCGTGGGGGTCCTCCAGTAGAAAAGCGTGACCGGCCTGTTCAATCAGGCCGATTTCAACGTCAGGCAACAAGGCGAACAACTCACTCGCCACTTCAGCCGGAACCAGCCCGTCCAGCCCGGCAAACAGATGCAACTGCGGCCCTTGAAAGTCGACCAACGCCTGACGGGTGTCCAATCGGCCCAACAGCTCCAGACCACTGAGCAAGGTTTGCGCGGAGGTTTTAGGGGCACCCGCCAGCAATAGCCGAGCAAGTGATCGGGGATCGCTGGAGCCCCGGGCGCAAAGCAGACTGAAGCGTTTTAACGTCGCAACCGGATCAAGGCGGCAACCGTTAAGAAACGCAATAAAATCCTCTTCGTGCATGCCATGGTCCCAGCGGGACCAGGCCACGAAGCTTGCGTTGCTGGCAAAGGTGAGCAAACCGCAACAATGATCACCGCGCCGCGCGGCCAACTCGGCAGCAAGCATGCCGCCGAGGGACCAACCACCCAGCCAGACGTCTTGGGGCAAGGTCGAATCCAGCTCATCGAGCCACTCTTGAAGGTCGTCCGACTCCACGCCCGGCAACGGTTCGATCTGCACCTGCAAGTGTTCATCCAGCCCCTGCAACGCCGCCGCCAACGGTTCCAGCGGCGAAACGCCGAGGCCCCAGCCAGGCAGCAATATCAGTCGATCACGCATGGTCGGGCTCCTGGCCTAACAAGCGGAAACACTCTTCCAATGCGCTTAACAATAGCTGCACCTGGGCGTTGCTGTGGGCCGCCGTCAGGGTCACCCGCAGGCGAGCGCTACCGGCAGGCACGGTCGGTGGCCGGATCGCGGTCACCATCAGCCCGCGCTCGCGCAGCATCTGCGACAAACGCACCGCGCGGGCACTGTCGCCAATCATGATCGGCTGGATCGGCGTGAAACTGTCCATCAGCTCCAGGCCGATCTGCTCGGCGCCCTGGCGGAACTGGCGAATCAGCCCATTGAGATGCTCACGGCGCCAATGCTCGGTGCGCAGCAATTCCAGGCTTTTCAGCGTGGCACAGGCCAGCGCCGGCGGTTGGCTGGTGGTGTAGATATACGGACGGGCGAACTGGATCAGGCTTTCGATCAGCTCTTCGCTGCCCGCGACAAACGCGCCGGCGGTACCGAAAGCCTTGCCGAGGGTGCCGACCAGCACCGGCACATCTTCCTGACTCAAGCCAAAATGCTCGACGATCCCACCACCGTTGGCGCCCAAAGGCCCGAAGCCATGGGCGTCGTCCACCATCAGCCACGCGCCCTTGGCTCGGGCTTCACGGGCCAGTGCCGGCAGGTCAGCCAGGTCGCCGTCCATGCTGAACACGCCATCGGTGACCACCAGCGTATTGCCGGTGGCTTTCTCCAGGCGCTTGGCCAGGCTTTCAGCATCGTTGTGCAGGTAACGATTGAAGCGCGCACCCGAGAGCAAACCGGCATCCAGCAACGAGGCGTGGTTAAGGCGGTCTTCCAGCACCGTATCGCCCTGCCCCACCAGCGCGGTGACGGCGCCAAGGTTGGCCATGTAACCGGTGGTGAACAGCAGCGCCCGCGGGCGACCAGTGAGGTCGGCCAGGGCCTCTTCCAGTTCATGGTGCGGCGTGCTGTGGCCGATCACCAGATGCGAAGCGCCGCCACCCACGCCCCAGCGAGCCGCGCCCGCGCGCCAGGCTTCAATCACTTGCGGGTGATTGGCCAGGCCCAGGTAATCGTTGTTGCAGAACGCCAGCAACGGCTGGCCGTCGACCACCACGTCAGGGCCTTGCGGGCTCTGCAGCAGTGGACGTTGGCGATACAGGTGTTCGGCACGACGAGCCGCAAGACGCGCGGCGAGATCGAAAGACATGCAGACCTCGGTAGATCAGGTTGAACGCAGTCAAAAATGTGGGAGCGGGCTTGCTCGCGAAAGCAGTGGATCAGTCAGCTTATGTATTGGCTGACACACCGCCTTCGCGAGCAAGCCCGCTCCCACATTTGGGTGGCATTCCAAAGTGGACTTATCAAACAGCCGCGTTATAGAACTGCTCGCTGCTCTTCTGCTCCACCAGCGCCTGCTCGATCGCCGCCTGATGCACTTCATCGGCGTGCTCTTCACGAGCTTCCGGCAAGATGCCCAGGCGCGAGAACAGTTGCATGTCCTTGTCCGCCTGCGGGTTGGCAGTGGTCAGCAGCTTGTCGCCGTAGAAAATCGAGTTGGCGCCAGCAAAGAATGCCAGGGCCTGCATCTGCTCGTTCATCGCCTCACGCCCAGCCGACAGCCGCACATGGGACTGCGGCATCAGGATGCGCGCCACCGCCAGCATGCGGATGAAGTCGAACGGGTCGATGTCGTCGGCGTTTTCCAGCGGCGTGCCGGCAACTTTCACCAGCATGTTGATCGGCACCGATTCCGGATGCTCCGGCAGGTTGGCCAACTGGATCAGCAGGTTGGCGCGATCGTCCAGGGACTCGCCCATGCCGAGGATGCCGCCGGAGCAGATCTTCATCCCCGAATCACGCACGTACGCCAGGGTTTGCAGACGCTCACCGTAGGTGCGGGTGGTGATGATCGAACCGTAGAACTCCGGCGACGTGTCGAGGTTGTGGTTGTAGTAATCGAGGCCGGCCTGGGCCAGGGCTTCGGTCTGGTCCTGGTCGAGACGGCCGAGTGTCATGCAGGTTTCCAGGCCCATGGCCTTCACACCTTTGACCATCTCCAGCACGTAGGGCATGTCTTTGGCCGATGGATGTTTCCAGGCGGCGCCCATGCAGAAGCGGGTCGAACCGATGGCCTTGGCGCGAGCGGCCTCTTCGAGGACCTTCTGCACTTCCATCAGCTTCTCTTTTTCCAGGCCGGTGTTGTAGTGGCCCGACTGCGGACAATATTTGCAATCTTCCGGGCAGGCGCCGGTCTTGATCGACAGCAGCGTGGAAACCTGGACGCGGTTGGCGTCGAAATGCGCGCGGTGCACGGTCTGCGCCTGGAACAACAGGTCGTTGAAGGGCTGTACGAACAGCGCTTTGACTTCGGCTAAAGACCAATCGTGACGCAGGTTGGCAGTGATGCTGGCGCTCATGGGCGATTCCTTGATTATGCTTTGGCAAGCCCTGTGGGAGTAATACCCACAGGTACGACACGGATGCTCGGCATATTTAAGGAAGATTCATGCACTGTCAACTTGAGAACAAACACGAGGTTTACATCTGGTTAAAAAGCAACCAAATCTGTTTAGTCTGCGATGAAAGCAGCGGAACGGCCGATCCTGTCTGCAGCGCCTGCGAAACCGAGCTGCCCTGGCTGATGGAACATTGCGAGGTGTGCGCACTGCCGTTGCCGGCGACTGGCCTGGTGTGCGGCCAGTGCTTGAAGCAACCTGCGGCGTTCAAGCAGGTCGTCGCGCCGTGGACCTACAGCTTCCCCATCGACAGCCTGATCAGCCGTTTCAAGCATCAGGCCCGCTGGCCGCTGGGGCACCTGCTTGCGCACCTGTTGGGACAATTCCTGCAACACCGCTATGAAGATGCCGCGCTGGCTCGCCCCGACAGCCTGCTGCCCGTGCCCCTGGCCCGCAAACGCCTGCGGGAGCGGGGCTTCAACCAGGCGGCGATGCTCGCCCGCTGGCTGAGTGAGGACCTGAACATCCCCTGGGATGAGCACCTGCTGTCACGGCCGCGTGAAACCGTGGCGCAGCAAGACCTGGACGCCAGGACCCGCAAGCGCAACCTGCACCAGGCCTTCGCCCTGGCCGACGGCGCGCAAGTCAAAGGCCGGCACTTGGCGCTGATCGACGACGTACTGACTACCGGCGCCACCGCCAGCAGTCTCGCCCGCCTGTTGATGGATGCTGGCGCCCGACAGGTGGATGTGTATTGCCTGGCCCGTACGCCCAAGCCCGGCACATGACTTGACTCGCGGGCGCCCTGCCCGCAACGTCAGCCCATTCCATCGAAGCGTGTAACCATGTCCCTGCCAACCCTCTTGAGCCAACACATCGTCCGTCGCCCGCAGCGCATTGCACTGCTGCAACATATTGCCGAACAAGGCTCCATCACCCGCGCCGCAAAGAGCGCGGGGCTGAGCTACAAGGCGGCCTGGGACGCCATCGACGAGCTGAACAACCTGGCGCAAAAGCCCTTGGTGGAACGCAGCGTTGGCGGCAAGGGCGGTGGCGGCGCCAGGTTGACGGCCGAGGGTGAGCGGGTATTACGCCTTTACCAACGCCTGCAGGTGCTGCAAGCCCAGGTGCTGGACTCCGCCGAAGACGCCAGCGACTTCAACCTGCTGGGCCGCCTGATGCTGCGCACCAGCGCACGTAACCAGTTGCATGGCCGGGTGATCGCCATCGACAGCCACGGCCGCAATGACCTGATTCGCCTGGAGCTGGCAGCCGGGCTGCGCCTGGATGCGCAGATCACCCACGACAGCACCTTGCGCCTGGAGCTGGAGATCGGCACCGAAGTCGTCGCCCTGATCAAGGCCGGCTGGCTTGAAGTACTGGCCGTCACGCAGGCAGCAACACCTGGACACAATTGCCTGGAAGGAAAAATCGAGGCCATTCTCGATGCCGAAGATGGCCCCAGCGAGGTGCGGATCACCTTGCCCAACGGCCAGGTTCTCTGCGCCCTGGCCCGGCCCGAGGCGCTTGCACAGATTAATGCCGCCGAAGGCCTGCAAGTGAAGGTGCAGTTCTCCCCCAGTAACGTGCTGCTGGGCACTCCGGTGTAGCGCTTCAAACTGCAACAATTTCGTCACGACTGCTCCCTAAGGTGGCTGCAAAAACCCGCAGGGAGCCTGAAATGAGCCTATTAGAAGAAAACCAAGCCACCGACCTGGAACAGATGGTCGGCCTCACCCGCCGGCGTTTTATCGGTGCCGGCGCCCTGTGCGGTGCCGCGATGTTCCTCGGCGGCAACCTGCTGACCCGCAGTGCCCTGGCGGTCAACGCCGCGTCGAACAGCCCATTGCTGGGTTTCACCAGCATCGCCTCGGCCACCAGCGACACCATCACCCTGCCGCCCGGCTACAGCGCTTCGGTACTGATCAGTTGGGGCCAGCCGCTGCACAAGAACGCGCCGGCCTTCGACCCCAGCGGCAACGGCACCGCCAAGGCCCAGGAACAGCAGTTCGGCGACAACAACGACGGCATGAGCCTGTTCGCCTTCCCCGGTGACGACAACCGCGCGCTGATGGCGATCAACAACGAATACACCAACTACCGCTACCTCTACGCCCACGGCGGCGCGCCGCAGTCGGCTGAAGACGTGCGCAAGGCGTTGGCCAGCGAAGGGGTGTCGGTGATCGAAGTGCGACGCAAAGGCGACACCTGGCAGTTCGTCCAGGACTCGCGCTACAACCGGCGCATCCACGGCAACTCGCCGATCCGCTTCGGCGGCCCTGCGGCGGGCCATGCCTGGCTGAAAACCAGCGCCGACAAAACCGGCAAAAAAGTCCTCGGCACCTTCCAGAACTGCGCCAACGGCAAGACCCCGTGGGGCACGTATCTCACCTGCGAAGAGAACTTCACCGACTGCTTCGGCAGCAGCAACCCGCAACAGACCTTCGACGCCGGGCAGAAACGCTATGGCGTGGTCGCCGCGAGCAAAGACATCAACTGGCACCCCCACGACCCGCGCTTCGACATGGCCAAGAATCCCAACGAACTCAACCGCCATGGCTGGGTGGTGGAAATCGACCCGTTCGACCCGCAATCCACACCGGTCAAACGCACCGCCCTCGGCCGCTTCAAGCACGAAAACGCTGCCCTGGCGGAAACCCGCGACGGCCGCGCCGTGGTGTACATGGGCGACGACGAGCGCGGCGAGTTCATCTACAAGTTCATCAGCCGCGACAAGATCAATCACAAGAATCCCAAGGCCAACAAGGACCTGCTGGACCACGGCACCTTGTATGTGGCGATTTTCGACGCGGGCGACGGCAATGCCGACCATCCCAAGGGCCAGGGCCAATGGGTCGAACTGACCTACGGCAAGAACGGCATCGACGCCAACAGCGGTTTTGCCAGCCAGGCCGAAGTGCTGATCCACGCGCGCCTGGCCGCCAGCGTGGTGAAAGCCACCCGCATGGACCGCCCGGAATGGATCGTGGTCAGCCCCACCGACGGCCAGGTGTATTGCACCCTGACCAACAACGCCAAGCGCGGCGAAGACGGCCAGCCGGTGGGCGGCCCGAACCCGCGGGAGAAAAACGTCTACGGGCAGATCCTGCGCTGGAAGGCCAATGCCAACGACCATGGCGCGCCGGACTTCAGCTGGGATTTGTTCGTGGTGGCCGGCAACCCGGCGGTGCATGCCGGCACGCCAAAAGGCGGCTCGTCCAACATCAACCCGCAGAACATGTTCAACAGCCCGGACGGCCTGGGCTTCGACAAGGCCGGGCGGTTGTGGATCCTCACCGATGGCGACTACAGCAACGGCGGCGACTTTGCCGGGATGGGCAATAACCAGATGCTGTGTGCCGACCCGTCGACCGGTGAAATTCGGCGGTTCATGGTGGGGCCGGTGGCCTGTGAAGTGACCGGGATCAGCTTCTCGCCGGACCAGAAAACCCTGTTTGTGGGGATTCAGCATCCGGGGGAAACCGGCGGTTCGACCTGGCCGGAGCATCTGCCGAATGGCAAGCCACGGTCCTCGGTGATGGCGATTCGTCGGGATGATGGCGGGATCGTCGGCGCCTGATAAGGCCTCTTCGCGAGCAAGCCCGCTCCCACACTTGACCGCATTCCTAAGGTGGAACTCGGTCAAATGTGGGAGCGGCGGTGCGACGATTCGACTTGCTCGCGAAGGCGTCAGAACAGTCACCACCTATCTCGACCCCGGTGCGTTACCATACCCGGCCGGACGCGGCGCCCTGCTGCGCGCAGGAGTTCGCATGGCACACCCGTTTGAAACACTGACCCCTGACCTGGTGCTCGACGCAGTCGAAAGCATCGGTTTCCTCAGCGACGCCCGCATCCTCGCGCTCAACAGCTACGAAAACCGTGTCTACCAGGTCGGCATCGAAGACTCCGAGCCCTTGATCGCCAAGTTCTATCGGCCGCAACGCTGGACCAACGAAGCGATCCTCGAAGAACACAGCTTCACCTTCGAACTGGCCGAGTGCGAAGTGCCGGTGGTGGCGCCGATGATTCACAACGGTGAAAGCCTGTTCGAGCACGCGGGTTTCCGCTTCACCCTGTTCCCGCGCCGTGGCGGACGCGCACCGGAGCCGGGCAACCTCGACCAGTTGTATCGCCTCGGCCAATTGCTCGGCCGCCTGCATGCGGTCGGTTCCACCCGCCCCTTCGAACACCGCGAAGCCCTGGGCGTGAAGAATTTCGGTCACGATTCCCTGAACACCCTGCTGGAAGGCAACTTCATTCCTCGCAGCCTGCTGCCAGCCTACGAGTCCGTGGCCCGCGACCTGCTCAAGCGTGTGGAGGAGGTCTACAAGGCCACGCCCCACAAGAACATCCGCATGCACGGCGATTGCCACCCCGGCAACATGATGTGCCGCGACGAGATGTTCCATATCGTCGACCTCGATGACTGCCGCATGGGCCCCGCCGTTCAGGACCTGTGGATGATGCTCGCCGGTGATCGTCAGGAATGCCTGGGGCAACTGTCGGAATTGATGGACGGCTACCAGGAATTCCACGACTTCGACCCGCGCGAACTGGCCCTGATCGAACCCCTGCGTGCCCTGCGCCTGATGCACTACAGCGCCTGGCTTGCACGGCGCTGGGACGACCCGGCGTTCCCCCACAGCTTTCCCTGGTTTGGCAGCGAACGTTACTGGGGCGACCAGGTGCTGGCGTTGCGCGAGCAGTTGTCGGCGCTCAATGAAGAACCCTTGAAACTGTTCTAACGCACACCACAATCCCCGGTAGGAGCTGGCTTGCCGGCGATGCAAGCGCCTCGGTGTATCAGTGGAACCGAGGTGAAGCCATCGCCGGCAAGCCAGCGCCTACAGAAAAGCACATCCCACTGACTGACAAATATCCTTACAATCGCGGCTTTGTTAGCTGCCTAAGCAAGGATTCTGCATGCAAGCCGCCAACCCCCGTCGCGGGTACATATTGGGCCTGAGCGCCTACGTCATCTGGGGCCTGTTCCCGATCTACTTCAAGGCCATCGCCAGCGTTCCCGCCGCAGAAATCATCGTCAACCGCGTGCTGTGGTCGGCGCTGTTCGGCAGTCTGCTGCTGATAGTCTGGAAACACCCGGGCTGGCTCCGAGAACTGCGGGACAACCCCAGGCGCCTGGCGATCCTGGCCCTGAGCGGCACCTTGATCGCAGCCAACTGGCTGACCTACGTGTGGTCAGTGAACAGTGGCCGCATGCTGGAGGCCAGCCTGGGTTACTACATCAACCCGCTGGTGAACGTGCTGCTGGGCATGGTGATCCTCGGCGAGCGCCTGCGCCGCCTGCAATGGGTGGCCGTGGGCCTGGCAGCGGTAGGTGTGGCGCAACAGGTATGGCAAGTCGGCAGCCTGCCGTGGGTATCCCTGGTCCTGGCGGCGACCTTTGGTTTCTACGGGTTGATCCGCAAGCAGGCGCCGGTCAAGGCATTGCCCGGGCTGGTGGTGGAAACCTGGATGCTGGTGCCGATTGCCATCGCATGGTTGCTGTTCAACCCCTCGGCCCACAGCGCACAGATGGAATTCTGGAGCACCTCCGAAGCGTGGTGGCTGGTGGCCGCAGGCCCGGTGACGCTGATCCCGCTGGTGTGTTTCAACGCCGCCGCACGGCATTTGCCCTACACCGCCCTGGGCTTCCTGCAATACGTGGCGCCCACCCTGGTGCTGCTGGAAGCCGTGCTGTTGTTCAACGAACACCTGGCACCCGCCACGCTGATCGCCTTCTGCTTTATCTGGGCCGGCCTGGTGGTTTACAGCATCGACGCCTGGATGACTGTGCGGAAAAACTGATCAAATAACGTACAAACCTCTGCAAGCCACGGCCGGTGTGGCTTGCAGGCATTCACCCCAAGGTTATCCACAGCCTGGTCCCCGGCGTTTGTGCACAAGCCCTTGAAACTGTTCGTTTTTTAGCCAGCTGGCGAAGAGCCACGGCCCGCCTGGGCCGGACGCGGGTCTCTACAGGTTATCCACAGGCCCATGCAAGATTTCCATGCATAACCTTGTGGGCAACTATTCCTCGCTGCGTAGTTCCAGTTCCACCATCAAGTCGTCGGCCAGGGTTTCCAGCGCCGCCTGCAAGGTTTCCAGCGGCAGCGTCAACGGCACCGCCAGCAAGGCTTCGGCGTGGAACAGCAGGTCGCTGCTCATGGGCGCCGGGCGCACGTCGGTGATCAAGCGCTCTAGGTTGACGCCCTGCTTGCTGAGCAGCGCGGTGATGTCGCGAACAATCCCCGGCCGGTCGTTACCGACCAGTTCCATCGCGATGGGTTGCGACTCGCTGGGGGCGAGCGAACTGCTTTCGCCCAGCAGCACGCGAATGCCGTGGGTGGACAAGTCTTCCAGCGCGCCAATCAAGTCCAGCCGATTTTCCGCCGGCACGCTCACCCGCAAAATCCCGGCAAACTGCCCGGCCATGTGCGCCATGCGGCTTTCCAGCCAGTTGCCGCCATGGGCGGCGATGCATTGGGCGATGCGTTCGACCACACCGGGTTTGTCCGGGGCGATGACAGTCAGTACGAGATGGTCCATGGTGTCGTCCTCTTCTTATGAAAATCAGGTAGGAACCAGGCGTTCCCCTCGTACCTACCAAGGTGGACTCAGGTAGCCACGAAAACAAATCGTGTACCATTTTTATATTTATATGGAACAATCCAATAGTTTTTTGAGAACATCCCGTACCCCACTGTGACCGTACGACCAAAGTGGGTCGCTAAACGACGTATTTAGTCTAATTTTCACAACCGCAACTCATCATGTAGTATGCCCAATCGCGCACTACATAACGTTAGGTCGATGTCTGCCAAGGCAACCACGCACCGCGACGCAGCCCGCCCAGCCGCCTTCTACGGCATGTACTGGTGCAGCGTGTTCACGGTTTACATGGCCAGAGGCTTCATTGGTAAATTGAAAAGCTGAAAAGCGCATAAGCTCCGCAGAGTGAGGCAAGCAATGACTGAACACGTTCAAGTCGGTGGCCTGCAGGTCGCCAAAGTCCTGTTCGACTTCGTGAACAACGAAGCCATTCCTGGTACCGGCATTACCGCCGACCAGTTCTGGGCCGGTGCCGACAAGGTCATCCACGACCTGGCGCCGAAGAACAAAGCCCTACTCGCCAAACGCGACGATTTTCAAGTGCGGATCGACACCTGGCACCAGGCACACGCCGGCCAGGCACACGACGCCGTGGCCTACAAAGCCTTCCTTCAAGATATCGGATACCTGCTGCCAGAAGCCGCGGATTTCCAGGCCTCGACCCAAAACGTCGATGAAGAAATTGCCCACATGGCCGGCCCGCAGTTGGTAGTGCCGGTGATGAACGCCCGTTTCGCCCTCAACGCCTCGAATGCGCGCTGGGGTTCGCTGTATGACGCGCTCTATGGCACCGATGCCATCAGCGAAGCCGACGGCGCCGAGAAAGGCAAAGGCTACAACAAGGTGCGTGGCGACAAAGTCATCGCCTTCGCCCGCGCCTTCCTTGACGAAGCCGCGCCATTGGCTGCCGGCAGCCACGTGGACTCCACTGGCTACAAGATCGTCGACGGCAAGCTCGTGGTCAGCCTCAAGGGCGGCAGCAACAGCGGCCTGCGCAGCGATGCCCAGTTGATCGGCTACCAGGGCGACGCAGCCAAGCCGACCGCCATCCTGCTGAAGCACAACGGCCTGCACTTCGAAATCCAGGTCGACGCCAGCACCCCGGTCGGCCAGACCGACGCCGCCGGCGTGAAAGACGTGCTGATGGAAGCCGCCCTGACCACCATCATGGACTGCGAAGACTCCGTCGCCGCCGTCGATGCCGATGACAAGGTGGTGATCTACCGCAACTGGCTCGGCCTGATGAAGGGCGACCTGTCGGAAGAAGTCGCCAAGGGTGGCAAGACCTTTACCCGCACCATGAACGCCGACCGCGTCTACACCGGTGCCGACGGCAAGGAAGTGACCCTGCACGGTCGTTCGCTGCTGTTCGTGCGTAACGTTGGCCACTTGATGACCATCGACGCGATCCTCGACAAGGACGGCAACGAAGTGCCGGAAGGCATTCTCGATGGCCTGCTCACCAGCCTGTCGGCGATCCACAGCCTTAACGGCAACACCCGCCGCAAGAACAGCCGCACAGGTTCGGTGTACATCGTTAAACCGAAAATGCACGGCCCGGAAGAAGCCGCGTTCACCAACGAGCTGTTCGGTCGCATCGAAGATGTGCTGAAG
Source organism: Pseudomonas sp. W2I6 (assembly GCF_030815935.1). Classification (NCBI taxonomy): domain Bacteria; kingdom Pseudomonadati; phylum Pseudomonadota; class Gammaproteobacteria; order Pseudomonadales; family Pseudomonadaceae; genus Pseudomonas; species Pseudomonas sp. W2I6. Next base: position 5,789,147 of record NZ_JAUSXJ010000001.1, read on the forward strand.
CTGCCGCGCAATACGCTCAAAGTCGGGATCATGGACGAGGAGCGCCGCACCACGGTCAACCTCAAGGCTTGCATCAAGGCGGCCAGCGAGCGTGTGGTGTTTATCAACACCGGCTTCCTCGACCGTACCGGCGACGAAATCCACACCTCCATGGAAGCGGGCGCGATGGTGCGCAAGGCCGCCATGAAGGCCGAGAAGTGGATCGGCGCCTACGAAAACTGGAACGTGGATATCGGCTTGAGCACCGGCCTGCAAGGCCGCGCACAAATCGGTAAAGGCATGTGGGCGATGCCCGACCTGATGGCCGCCATGCTGGAGCAGAAGATTGCTCACCCGCTGGCCGGCGCCAACACGGCGTGGGTTCCTTCGCCGACGGCGGCTGCGCTGCACGCGCTGCACTACCACAAGGTTGACGTGTTCGCCCGCCAGGCCGAACTGGCCAAGCGCGAACGTGCTTCGGTAGACGATATCCTGACCATTCCCCTGGCCCAGAATACCGATTGGTCCGAGGAAGAAATCCGCAACGAGCTGGACAACAACGCCCAGGGCATCCTCGGTTACGTGGTGCGCTGGATCGACCAGGGCGTGGGTTGCTCGAAAGTCCCGGACATCAACGACGTCGGCCTGATGGAAGACCGCGCCACCCTGCGTATCTCCAGCCAGCACATTGCCAACTGGTTGCGCCACGGCATCGTCAATGAAGCCCAGGTGATGGAAAGCCTCAAGCGCATGGCGCCGGTGGTGGACCGTCAGAACGCCGGGGATGCGCTGTATCGTCCGCTGGCTCCGGATTTCGACAGCAACATCGCGTTCCAGGCAGCGGTGGAGTTGGTGATTGAGGGGACGAAGCAGCCGAACGGCTATACCGAGCCGGTGTTGCACCGTCGGCGTCGGGAGTTCAAGGCTAAAAACGGCCTGTAAATAAAAAAGCCCTGGTCGAGAGATCAGGGCTTTTTTGCAGCGGTTTAAGAAGAACTGAGTTTATAACCGCCATTGAGAACGACCGTATTACCATCCGACTCGAACCGCACATTCAAAAAGTTACCCTTGTGCGTGAAAGCGGTACCGGTCGGGGGGCGTTCAACTTCAAGAAAGATCTTCCCTTCAGTGGGTCCGAAATAATCCTTACCGTCTGGCGCACGGTAAGTCACGCGCCTGCCCCTTGCCTCGAATTCATGAAGGCCGTTCGGCACATCGTGCCCATAATCCAGGTCAATACGCTCTTGACCTGCCCCAAGCACCGCTGTCCATGACAGGAACCCGAGGACTTCCTTGGTGCTGAAAAACCGAAACTTGCCGGGAGCAAGCACAAGAACAAAAGCGTCCCCGGATTGTGCCCTCACCCTTGCGTCCTGCAAGGCCTCATCTTCAACTCGAAAAAGTTTGGTGCTCATAGCGAACTCCTGTTCATGGCTTTATGAGGCGCTGATCGACGATCAGCACACCCCAAACCAGTAAACAGACGCTCTCAAGCTATTCCTACTGTCAGAATTGACAGTTCTTCGCGAAATCAGACCAATGGCACGGTCTAGGACGCCATCCCCAACTCCCGCTTCACCATTTTCGCCAGCTTCACGCTATCAATCGGCTTGAGCAAAAAGTCCACCACGCTCAAATGCATCGCATCAATCACATCCGGCGCTTCGGCGTCACCCGACATGATGATGATCGGCAGCGCCGCCCGGGTGGATTCGCGCACCTGGCGAATCAATTGCAGCCCGTTGCTCGGCGTCATGCGCAGGTCGGTGATCAGCAAGCCGATGGAGCTGCTGGAACTCAACAAGTCCCATGCAGCCTCGCCGCTGTCGGCGGTCATGCAACGAATGCCGTCCAGGCCAAGAATTTCTGCCAACAGTTCGCGCGCGTCCTTGTCGTCATCCACGATCAAAACCCGTTGTGGCGGCAAATCCGGCTCCTGCATAACAGCACTCAGGGCCTCGCGCTCGGCATCACTCAAAATATCGTGGTCGGACATACGTTTCTCGGCAGTTCTATTCAATCTCCCAGCACAGAAGTCAGACATCGCCGGAAGGGCGAACAATGTGCACTTCGTCGGAAAGTTTGCCTAGTGGGCGTTCTACGGGGTTTGGACGATATTCATGTAAGGTTTTTCCCTAGTAAGTGAGGGCGAATCGCTACCTAGACTTACGTCCAATGGGCACCCGCAGCGCAGGAGTCGACCATGGGGCACGATAACGACAAAAAAACTGCGGTCATAGGTATGAGTAAAGCTGATGCTTTCACACAAGCGGGGAAAACCGCTGTGTTGCAGAACATCCACGGCACCCTGCAATTCCTGCAACGCTTCCCGCCGTTCAACCAAATGGAAAACGCCCACCTGGGATTTCTGGTAGAGCAGTGTCAATTGCGCTTCTACGGCCCCGGCGAGAGCATCCTCAAGCCCTCGGGCGGGCCGGTGGAACACTTCTATATCGTCAAGCAGGGGCGCGTAGTCGGCGAGCGGCCGGACTCGACAGAAACCACCTTTGAAATCACCACCGGTGAATGTTTTCCGCTGGCGGCGCTGCTGGGGGAGCGGGCCACCCGTACCGAGCACAAAGCCGCCGAAGACACCTTCTGCCTGCAACTGAACAAGTCGGCCTTTATCAAGCTGTTCGCCCTTTCCAGCGCGTTTCGCGACTTTGCCTTGCGCGGCGTGAGCAGCTTGCTGGACCAGGTCAACCAGCAAGTCCAGCAAAAGGCCGTGGAAACCCTCGGCACCCAATATTCGCTGAACACCCGCCTGGGTGAATTGGCCATGCGCCACCCGGTCACCTGCAGCCCGCTGACGCCGCTGCGTGAAGCGGTCACGCAAATGCACGAGCAGCAAGTGGGCAGCATTGTGATCGTCGATGAACACAAGGCGCCCCTGGGGATTTTCACCCTGCGGGACCTGCGCCAGGTGGTGGCCGACGGCACCAGTGATTTCAACCAGGGCATCGAGCGCCATATGACCCAGGCGCCGTTTTTCCTCACGCCGGACCACAGCGCCTTCGACGCGGCGATTGCGATGACCGAGCGGCATATCGCCCACGTGTGCCTGGTCAAGGATCAGCGCCTGTGTGGCGTGGTGTCCGAGCGTGACCTGTTTTCCCTGCAGCGGGTTGACCTGGTGCACCTGGCGCGCACCATCCGCAATGCACCCAGGGTCGAAAACCTGGTGGCGATCCGTGGCGAAATAGGCCAGTTGGTGGAGCGCATGCTCGCCCACGGCGCGTCGTCTACGCAGATCACCCACATCATCACCTTGCTCAACGATCACACGGTGTGCCGTGTCATCGAGTTGACCCTGGCCGACAAGGGTGACCCGGGCGTGCCATTCAGCTGGCTGTGTTTCGGCAGCGAGGGCCGCCGCGAGCAGACGCTGTATACCGACCAGGACAACGGCATCCTGTTCGAAGCCCGGGACGCCGCCGAAGCCGCCGAAATTCGCGGGCGCCTGCTGCCGCTGGCACAACAGATCAACCAGAGCCTGGCGCTGTGCGGCTTCAGCCTGTGCAAGGGCAATATCATGGCCGGTAACCCGGAGCTGTGCCTGTCCCGGGCGGAATGGGCGCGGCGCTTTGCCGGGTTTATCCGTGAGGCGACGCCGGAGAATCTGCTGGGTTCGAGCATCTATTTTGATTTGCGGGTGGTGTGGGGCGATGAGCAAGGGTGCGAGCAATTGCGCCAGGGCATTCTCGACCAGGTGGCAGACAACCGTTTGTTCCAGCGCATGCTGGCCGAGAACGCGTTGCGCCAGCGCCCGCCGGTAGGGCGCTTCCGGGATTTTGTGTTGACGCGCAAAGGCGCCGACAAGGCAACCCTCGACCTCAAGGTGCAAGGCCTCACGCCATTTGTCGACGGTGCCCGTCTGCTGGCATTGGCCAACGGCATCAGCGCCATCAACACCCTGGAGCGCTTGCGCCAACTGGTGGCCAGGGAAGTCATCGAACGCCTTGATGGCGCCGCCTATGAAGAGGCCTATCACTTCATCCAGCAAACCCGCATGCAACAACACCAACTGCAAACCCGCGAGAACCTGCCCTACTCCAACCGCGTCGATCCCGACAGCCTCAACCACCTCGACCGGCGCATCCTGCGCGAATCCCTGCGCCAGGCCCAACGCCTGCAAGGCAGCCTGACGTTGCGGTATCAGCTGTGAACTGGTTTGGCTGGTTGCGCAAACCCAAACCTGGCCTGGATGCGGCACAACAACGGCGCGTCGAACAATTGCCCACACCTGGGGAGCTGGGGGACGGATCGCTGCGGGCCCAGCGCTGGGTGGTGGTGGACCTGGAAACCAGCGGCCTGAACCTCAATCGTGACCAGGTGCTTTCGATTGGCGCCGTGGTGATCGAGGACGGCGCAGTGGACTTCTCGCAATTGTTCGAGCGCACCCTGCACCGGGCCGAGACCAAGCTCAGCCCCAGCGTGCTGATCCATGGCCTGGGGCCCAGCGCCATTGCAGCGGGCAGTGACCCGGCAGAAGCGCTGATGGACTTCATGGAGTTTGTCGGCGACAGCCCGCTGCTGGCGTTTCATGCGCCCTTCGATCAACACATGCTGTGCCGGGCACTCAAGGACAGCCTGGGCTATCGCTTGAACCACCCGTTCCTGGACGTGGCCGACATAGCCCCGCTGCTGTGCCCCGACGCCAACATCCGCGAAGCCGGGCTGGATGACTGGATCACGCATTTCAAGCTGCAAGTGGGCGAGCGTCACCATGCCAGTGCGGATGCGCTGGCAACGGCGGAACTGATGCTGATTTTGTTCAGCCGCGCACGGCAGCAGCAGATCGACAGCCCGCACGCGTTACAACAGCGCCTGGGCCAATGGAAACGCCGCAAGCAAGCGCCCTCATTCTAATGGTGGCGAGGGAGCTCGCTCCCGCTGGGGTGCGAAGCGCCCCCAAATCAGCCAACCCATTTCCAACTGAATAAATGCACTGCCAGGATTACGACTGCTGCGCAGCCGAGCGGGAGCAAGCTCCCTCGCCACAGTAAGCGGCATCATCATGATAGATATCATTACGCCGCCGCCCGACCAACGCCAATTGCACCCGCCTTACACCTCTGCCACAATCGCGAATAATTCTCGTTAGTTTAAACTTTCCGATCGGTGTCGCCTTGTCGTCAATCCAAAGTCCCCACAGTGAGCTTGTTGGCGCGTTGTACCGCGACCATCGCCGCTGGCTGTTGGCGTGGCTGCGACGCAACGTGGCCTGCCCCAGCCGCGCCGAAGACCTCAGCCAGGACACCTTCATGCGCCTGCTGGGCCGTGAAGAACTGCGTGAACCCCGCGAGCCGCGGGCGTTCCTGGTGGCCATCGCCAAGGGCCTGCTGTTCGATTATTTCCGCCGCGCCGCGCTGGAACAGGCTTACCTCAGCGAACTGATGCTGATCCCGGAAAGCGAGCACCCGTCCCCGGAAGAACAGCAACTGATCCTCGAGGACCTCAAGGCCATCGACCGCCTGCTGGGCAAACTCTCGAGCAAGGCCCGCGCGGCCTTCCTCTATAACCGCCTCGACGGCATGGGCCACGCCGAAATCGCCCAGCGCCTGGGGGTTTCCGTGCCCCGGGTGCGGCAATACCTGGCCCAGGGTATCCGCCAGTGCTACATCGCCCTGTATGGCGAGCCGCTGTGAGCCCGGTCAGTTCCAAGCCGGTGTCGGCGCGGGTGCTCGACGCGGCCATTGCCTGGCAACTGTCCCTCGACTCGGGCGACGGCAGTGCCGTGGAGCAGGAAGAATTCGCCAAATGGCTGGCCAGCAACGAAGAACACGCCCGCGCCTGGCGCCAGTTGGGCATGCTCGATCAGCGTTTCAGTGTGGCCTCGGGCCCGGCCCGTGCGGCATTGCTGCAGTCACGCGAAGGCATTCGCCGCCGCGTGCGCAAGCTCGGCAGCGGCCTGGCCAGTGTGGTGCTGGTGTGCGGCCTGGCATTGTTCGTCGGCCAGCGCTACGTGCCGCTCAACTATTGGCTGGCCGACCAGCGCACCTCCACCGGTGAACAGCGCACCCTGAAGCTGGCGGATGGCACCGTGATCAACCTCAACACCCACAGCGCCATTGACGTGCGCTTTGACGAGAAACGTCGGCTGATCGTATTGCAGGAAGGCGAGATCCTTGTCGAAACCGGCCACAACGACGCCCGCCCGTTTTTTGTCGAAACCCGCGAAGGCAGCCTGCGCGCCCTGGGCACACGGTTTATCGTCAAGCGCGAGGAAGATGGCACCCGCCTCAGCGTGTTGCAGTCTGCCGTCGGCGCACAGCCTGAAGCGCTGCATCAAGAGCAGATCTTCAAGGAAGGCCAGCAAGTGCTGATGCGCCGCGACAGCCTCGGCCCGATGCTTGCCGTCAGCCCCGGCACCGACGCCTGGACGCGCGGCATGCTGGTGGTGGACAACGCGCGGCTCGGCGATGTGGTTGCCGAGCTGAGCCGCTACCGCACCGGTTACCTGGGTGTGGATAAACAGGTGGCCGACCTGCGGATCACCGGCAGCTTCCCGCTGCACGACACCAACCTGGCACTGAACGCGCTGCTGCCGACCTTGCCGGTGCAGATTCAACAACACACGCCGTGGTGGGTGACGGTGGCGCCCAAGCCGTAGGCTCCTGTGGTGCATAGGCCATTGTCATCGCGGGCAAGCCAGCTCCCACAGGTGGAATGCGTTCCCCTGTGGGAGCTGGCTTGCCTGCGATGAGGCCCTCAAAAACAGCACTCACCCACTAATAGAAATTATTTTCATCGAGCCCTATCACTTTTTGCATCTCGCTCGGCACATAGGCAATTGAGAAATGTTTCCATTCAGGAGCCGCCCTATGTCCCGCACGCTAGACACCTTGTTGCGCCCCAGCCTGTTGGCCGTGGCCATTGCCCTCAGCGCCCCGCTGGCCAGCACCCAGTTGCTCGCCGCCGAACAAGCGTCCAGTGTGCGCGCCTACAATCTGCCGGCAGCGTCGCTGGCCACCACCTTGAACCAGATCGCCAGCCAGGCCGGTTTGGCGCTGACGCTGAACCCGGGGTTGGCAGCGGGCAAGACTTCCGCGCCGGTAAACGGGCAATTCGATGCACAAGGCGCATTGCGTGAAGCGTTGCGCGGGACCGGGCTGCAACTGGAGCAAAGCAGTGCAGGCACGTTCAGCCTGGTAGCGATCCCGGATGGGGTCGTGGCATTGCCGGAGACCAGCATTACCGGCCAGGCCGACGCGGAAAGCGCATGGGGGCCGGTTGACGGTTACCTGGCGACCCGCACCGCTGCCGGCACCAAGACCGATACCGCACTGGTCGAAGCCCCGCGTTCGATTTCCGTCGCCACTCGCCAGCAAATGCAGGACCGCAACGTCCAAAACCTGGATGACGCCGTCAAATACATGCCCGGTATCGTGTCCGCCAGCTACGGCAGTGACACCCGCTACGACTGGATGCGTGTACGCGGCTTCGAACCCACCCAGTTCCTCGACGGCCTGCCGCTGCCACGCGGCGTGTATGCCAACCCGAAAGCCGAAACCTGGAACCTCGACCGCCTTGCGCTGCTGCGTGGGCCGGCCTCGTCGGTCTACGGCCAGACGCCACCGGGTGGCCTGCTGGATATGGTCAGCCGACGTCCAAGTGCCGAGTCGAGCAATGCCATCCAGGTGCAGTACGGCAGCGACAACTACCGCCAGATCAACTTCGCCAGCACCGGCAAGATCGATGATGAAGGCCAGTTTCTCTACGGCCTCAGCGGTGTGGTGCGCGACGCCGGCACCCAGGTCGATCACATCGACAACAAGCGCTACAACATCGCCCCCAGCCTGACCTGGAATATTGATACCGACACCAAGCTGACGTTCCTGTCGCAGTTCACCCGCGACGATACCGGCGCCACCAGTCAGTTCCTGCCCATTGTCGGCACCAAGATCAAATCGCCGTTGGGGGACATCTCTCATCACAAGAACCTCGGCGACCCGGACTACGAGTACTACGACCGCACCTACTACGCGCTGGGCTACGCCTTCGAGCATCGCTTCAACGATACCTGGCAGTTCAAGCAGAACCTGCGTTACACCAAGTCGGAGCTGGCTTTCCAGCAACTGACCGTGGGTTCCTACGGTTACTCGACCATTGATGCCGAGGGCAATACCAGCCGCTCGTCGACCAACGTGGACGAAAACATCGGCCAGTTCGCCGTCGACAACAATTTCCAGGCTGACTTCGCCACCGGTGATATCACCCACACGCTGTTGCTCGGCCTGGATCACCAGCGCACCGACACCTCGTACCTGTCGATCTTCGGTGACGGCGGCACAGTCAACCTCTACAACCCCGTCAACACCAAGCCGGTGGTGCGTCCGGCGCGCTCCACCGCTTATTACGACTACAACCAGAAAACCATCCAGACTGGCCTTTACGCCCAGGACCAGATGGCCCTGGACCAGTGGCGCCTGACCCTCGGCGGGCGTGAAGACTGGGTGCACCAAGGCACCACCTACTTCAACAAAAACGATGCAACCAATACCGACCGCAGCAAGAACTTCAGTGGCAACGCCGCGCTGAGCTATGTGTTCGATTCGGGCTTCGTTCCGTATCTCTCCTACGCCGAATCGTTCCAGCCAGCGAGTAACGCCAGCGTCTCGCCAACCGAGTCGTACAAACCCACCGAAGGCAAGCAATGGGAATTGGGGGTCAAGTACCAACCACCCGGCTCAAATACCCTGCTGAGCGCCGCGGTGTACGACCTGACCCAAAAGAACGTGCTGGTTACCAGCTTCGGCGCCGGTGGCCAGTCGATCACCAACCAGACCGGCGAAGTGAAGGTCAAGGGCCTGGAATTGGAAGCCGTCTCTGACGTGACCGAGAACCTTAAGGTCATCGCTGCATACACCCTGGCCAAATCCGAAGTGCAAAAAGGCCAATACAAAGGCAACCGCCTGCAACTGATGCCAAACCAGCAAGCCTCACTGTGGACCGACTACACCTGGCACGCCGGTGTGCTCGACGGTTTCGGCATTGGCGCGGGTGCCCGCTACACCGGCAATACCTATGGCGACCAGGGCAACACCTGGCTGGGCAAGGCCAATGCCTACACCGTGTTCGATGCCTCCGTGCATTACGACCTCGGCCGCCTGGACAACAGCCTCAAGGGGGCTTCGGTGAAACTGAATGCCACCAACCTGTTCGACAAGGACTACATTTCCACCTGCGATGCTTCCTACTGCTACTACGGCGACCAACGCAGCGTCGTCGCCAGTGCCACCTACCAGTGGTAATCGGCTGAGTTAACAACCGGGCCGCCCCCGTGGGCGGCTTCGGTGTGTCTGAAGGCTAGAAAATGAAAAGCAAAACCATCCGCCGCTGGTCCTTCATCCACACCTGGACCAGCCTCGTCTGCACCGTATTCCTGCTGCTGCTCGCCCTCACCGGCCTGCCGTTGATCTTCCACCACGAGATCGACCACCTGCTGGGCAACGAACCCGAGCTGGCACAGATGCCCGCCGATACCCCACAGCTGAACCTCGAACAGCTTGTTGCCAAAGCCCAGGCCCATCGCCCCGGCGAAGCCATGCAATACCTGGCCTGGGACGAAGACGACAAGAACGGCGTGATCGCGATCATGGCCGCCACCGCCGGCACCGAACCCAACTCCTCCCACACCTTCATGCTCGACGCCCGCACCGGCGAAGCCGTGGAAACGCCTTCGGCCAACGGCGGGCTGACGATGTTCCTGCTGCGCCTGCACGTCGATATGTTCGCCGGGCTGCCGGGCAAGTTGCTGCTGGCGTTCATGGGCATTCTGTTTGTGCTGGCGATCATCTCCGGCACGGTGTTGTACCTGCCGTTCATGCGCCGGCTGAAATTCGCCACCGTGCGCCAGGACAAATCCACGCGCCTGCGCTGGCTCGACCTGCACAACCTGATCGGCGTGGTCACCCTGACCTGGGCGCTGGTAGTGGGCGTGACCGGCGTGATCAGCGCCTGCGCCGACCTGATCATCGCCGCGTGGCGCACCGACAGCCTCAGCGCAATGATCGAGCCTTACAAAAACGCCCCGCCGCTGACCCTGCGCGCCCCCGCCACCGACCTGCTGACGATTGCCGCCAAGGCCGCGCCCGGGATGGAGCCGGACTTTATCGCGTTCCCCGGCACGCGTTTCTCCAGCGAGCATCACTACGCGGTGTTCATGAAAGGCAGCACCCACCTGACTTCACACCTGCTGACGCCGGTATTGATCGACGCCAGCAACCTGCACGTCACCGCCATCGCCGAACGGCCGTGGTACATGGACGCCATGGGCATGTCCCAGCCGCTGCACTTCGGTGACTACGGCGGCATGCCGATGAAGATCCTGTGGGCGGTGCTGGATGTGCTGACCATCATCGTCCTGGGCTGTGGCGTGTACCTGTGGCTGGTGCGGCGCAAGGCGGCCAAGTCATGAAGCCGAGGCAATCGAGTTTCTGGAAGGTATTCGGCATTCCGCTGGCCATCGGGTTGTTGAGTGCTGCCGGATTGTTTGCGGCATTGCTGGGGGACGGCTTGTGGGATTCGCTGAGCTGGGTGGGGCTGGGCATTCCGGCCGCCATAGGTAGCTGGGCGTTGCTCAAGCGTTGAGATAGATTAGCGCTGCCCTTTTCCGAGGAATGCCCATGTCCACCCCCAGCATGACGTTGTTCCACAACCCTGCCTCGCCGTTTGTGCGCAAAGTACGGGTGTTGTTGCACGAGACCGGTCAACTGGACCGCGTGACCTTGCACGCCTGCGTGCCGACGCCGGTCAAGCCCGACGCCGATGTAATCCTGGACAACGCGCTGGGCAAGATCCCCGCCCTGCGCCTGGCCGACGGCAATGCGCTGCACGACAGCCGGGTGATCCTCGATTACCTCGACTACCAACACACCGGGACTCCACTGATCCCCCGTAACGGCCCGGCCCGCTGGCGGCGCCTGACCCTGGCCTCGACCGCCGACGGCATCATGGATGCCGCCGTACTGGTGCGTTATGAAACCGCCATGCGCCCCGAGGAAAAACATTGGGACCTGTGGCTGGAAGGCCAGCGCGACAAGATCCGCCGCGCCCTCGACATGCTCGAACAGGACGCCATCGCCGAACTGGCCGGGCCGTTTGACGTGGCCGCGATCAGCGTGGCGTGTGCACTGGCTTATCTGGACTTCCGCCACCCGGACATGCAGTGGCGGTCGAGCCATCCGAAGCTGGCGGCGTGGTATGCCGAGGTGAGTCAGCGGCCGTCGATGCTCCAGACCCAGCCACCGGCCTAACCTGCTGCAAGGGTTCTCTTGTGGTGAGGGAGCTTGCTCCCGCTGGAGTGCGAAGCGCTCCCAGGATTTTTGGGGCCGCTGCGCAGCCCAGCGGGAGCAAGCTCCCTCGCCACAAAAAGCTCCCGGGCCAAAGGGAACAGCGCGTTGATCCTCACCACTAACTGCGCGCCCTCTTGCTGATCTTCCCGCAACCCCAACGACCTACTCATCACCCATCTCCTTGCGTTTGCCCACGCCATACCAATCCAGCTTGCGGGTCAGCACCATCACCGTGCCCAGCAACCCGAACAGCAGCAACGAACCCATCAACAACGCGTAATCCTCGGCACTCAGCAACCCGTACAGCAAGCCATACAACGCCGCCAACCCTGCTGAAAACCCCAGGCCATGGGCGACACTGCGCAGCACATGGCAGACGTAAAACCCGATCAGCAACACACAGGCCGCCGCCGATATCAGGTACGCCGGGGCAAACCCGATGTGCTCGGACAATGACAACAACAGCAAATAGAAAAACGCCAGGGCAACCCCCACCAACGCGTACTGGATCGGGTGCACCGCCAGGCTCTTGAGCACCTCGAACAGGAAGAAACCGGCAAACGTCAGGGCAATGAACAGCAGCGCATATTTGATCGCCCGATCGCTCTTGAGGTACTGGTCCACCGGGTCGATAAAGCTCACGCCGAAGCTGCGGCTGTTGAAGTCGTCACAGCCGCGCTCGGCCAGGCAACTGCTGAGTGCTTCTTCCAAATTGGTGGAGAAAAATGTGGTCTGCCAATGGGCGCTGAAGCCTTGCGCGGTGACCTCACGCTGGGTCGGCAGGAAGTTGCCGATAAAGCTGGGGTGCGGCCAGTTGGACGCGAGCTTGACCTGGCTGGTCTTGCCCACCGGCACCACTTGCAGTTGCTCGGTGCCTTGCAGGCGCAGGTCAAAGGCGAAGTCAAAAGGTGACGGATTCCTGCTGTCCTGCTCGGGCAGCATCACGTGCACACCCTCTCCCAGCCAAGCCACTTGAGTGCCCGGGGAAAACGCCAGTTGCTGGCTGCCCAGCTCCAGCTTCAACGCATTTTCGATGCCGCGAATGTCGCTGATACCCACTGCCAGATACGCCGGGTCAAAGCGGTAATCGGCAAAGTTTTCCGAGATGCCCCACTGCTCCGGCAACACAAACCGCCCACTGATACGGCTGTCGGCGTGGAACAACCGCGCCTGGTAAATGCCCCGGGCCCGCACTTCGGTTTGCACCTGCCCGTCGAGGGCAAATTGCTCCGGCAGGAAATACAGATGACCACGCACCTCGCGGGTTTCTTCGTAGCGTTCGTTGAGCTTTTCATTGAGCTTCCACTCCCGGACGGTCTTGCGATAAGGCACCACCAGCACCGGGCCATTGAGGCGCTGGCTGTAGCTGGAACTGCGGGCGATATCCTGCAAGACGTCGTCGCGCAGTTGCTGACGGTCGGTAATCACCCCGTGGATCATCAGCAACGGAATCAACAACAGCACGATCAGCAGCGCGATGGCGCCCAATTTGAAAAGCAGATTGCGGTTCATGAAGCTCTCCCTGTTTTGATGGGGGAGAGTCTGGCGGGCGCTTAAGGGGGATTTATGAAGGGAATGTGGAGACTGTGTGGAGATGCAGTTTTACCTGCACGCCGCCGGGCACGTTGCCGATCTGCAATGAGCCGCCGTGCAGCTTCATCACCTCTTCGACAAAATTGAGCCCAAGGCCGGTGCTCTTGCGCCCGCTGGCCGGGCGCGGCAGGGAATAGAAGCGCTCGCTGAGGCGCGGCAACGCGTACTCGGGAATGGCGTCGGCCTGGTTGAACAGGGTGAATTCGATCCCGTCATCCAAGGCCTTGGCGCTGAACCGCAACGTGCCACCGGGCGGTGTGAAATCCAGCGCGTTTTCCAGCAGGTTACCCAGTGCCTGGCGCAGCAGGAACGGCTCGCCGTACACCTGCAGATCCGCGGCAATCGCCTGCTCGACCTGCAACCCGGCGCCTTCAATGCGCGCACATTGAGCCCTGAGCACTTCGTCCACCAGCGCCGCCAACGACAGGCTGGCCTGGTCCTCAAGGCCCTGGCGCTGCTCCACCTGCGCCAGGTTCAGCAGGCGTTCGATCAACTGCTGCAAGCGCGCACTTTCGCTGTCGATATTGCTCACGAAACGCTGCTGCTGGTCACGGGACATGTCGCCCTGCAACAGCTCCGCCGCACCACGAATCGCCGCCAGCGGGCTTTTCAATTCGTGGGTCAGGGTGTGCACATAACGTTCGACGTACGCCTTGCCTTCCAGCTGGGTGCGCATGTGTTCCACGGCGGTGGACAACTGCTCCAGTTCACCACCGCGATAGTGCGGCAACTCGGCACGCCGGCCCTCGCTGACGGCCTGGGCATACGCCGTGAGCCGGCGCAGCGCGACACTCAACCACCACGACAACAACGCGCCAAACAACAAGCCCAGGCCCACCAGCCCGGCGCCGTACCACAGCAGCCGGTTTTCGGTGCGGTCCACGTAGGGCTGCAACGAGCTGTTGGGCTTGGCCACCGTGACTACGCCGATGATCTGCCCGTTATCGCGGATCGGCGCGCCGACGTGCATCACCGATGAGGCAGGGTCGTCCAGTTCGCTGCGGGTCGAGCGCGCACCGTATTCGCCGCGCAGGGTCAGGTACACGTCATTCCACTTCGAGTAATCCTCGCCTACGGCCTCGCCGCTGGAGTCCAGCAGCACAATGCCCTTGGCGTCGGTGACGTAGATGCGGTGGTTGACCTGGTTTTTCGGCAGGCCCCAGATGTTCGCGCCGGGCTGGCGTTCGCCGTAGGCCTTGAGCAGCTCGGGCCAATGGCTCTGGCCGAGGGTGCCGTTCTTCACATCGCTGCGCAGGATTTCCGCCAGCAGGTTGGCGGTGTCCACCAGGGTTTCTTCGGTGGACTGGCGCACACCGGGGCGGATTTCCTTCATCACGGTGCTGAGTACGAAGTAGCCGGTCAGGCCGATAAACAGCGCATAGACCAGGAAGAACCGGATCCCCAGGCGCATCAGCTGTTGCCCGGGCTGTAGCTGTAGCCAAGGCCGCGATGGGTCTGGATCGGCTCAGACTCGGGCGCCACCGTACGCAATTTGCTGCGAACGCTTTTGATATGGCTGTCGATATTGCGCTCGTAGCCTGCGTCCGCCGCCACGCCCACCGCATCCAGCAGTTGCTCGCGGCTGAACACGCGCTCGGGTTGCTCCAGCAGGCTGTGCAGCAGACGGAATTCATGGCGAGTGAGGCTCAGGGGCTGGCCGCGATAACTGATCTGCATGCGCTCCAGGTCCACCTGGAACACCGCCGGAGCAGCACCGGGGCCCACGCGCTTGAGAATGGCCCGTACCCGCGCTGCCACTTCCCGCGGGCTGAACGGCTTGACTACATAGTCGTCAGCGCCGATCTCAAGACCCACCACGCGGTCGATCTCGCCGTCCCGGGCGCTGAGGAACATCACCGGCACTTCGCTGAAACGCCGCAGTTGCTTGCAGGTTTCGAAGCCGGTGATGTCCGGCAGGCCGATGTCGAGGATGACCAGGTCCGCCGGGGTTTGCCGCTGATGGGCCAGCGCCGCCTGGCCGAGGCTCAACCAGGTGGTGGTGAAGCCCTCGCCTTGCAGGGCGAAAATCAGCGTGTCAGCGATAGCCGCTTCGTCTTCGACAATCAGGATATGCGCCATGGTGTTCCGTCAGCAGTCCGGTTTGTCCGCAGTGTAACGGCGGGCCGGGTTTACCGCAGCGCCGAATTCACGCAGGGCCTTGGCGCCGATCAGCAGCGGGTAGTTGAAGCTGCTGCGGTCGGTGAGGTTGACCTCGACGGTGCGCTTGACGTTGCCCAGGCACATTTCCAGGTCGATCACCGGGCGCTTGGCCACGGTGGCTTCGTCCTTGTCGTCATCTTCGTCGGCGCGGCTCTTGATTTTGCTGATGCGCGACACCTTGTGCTCGTACACCTTGTTGGTGGCGTCCTTGCCGCCGAGGCGGAAGCGTACCCAGTCGTCGCCATCACGGGTGAAGGTCTCGATGTCCCGGGCCGACAGCGAGGCGGTCAGCGCGCCGGTGTCCATCTTGGCCTTGAAGGTCTCACCGATTTCCGGCAGTTGGATGTATTCGTAGCGACCGTAAAGGGTCGGCTCGGCGGCCATGACAGGCAAGGCCACCAGCGTTAGCAGGGCAAGGATGGATTTCACGTAGGAGGTTTCCTTGAAATAAGTGGGCCAATTCTAGACTGCAAATTCGCTGCTTAGTTAGATCACAGAGCATACCCAGCCCGCTGTGAAACATTCGTAAGCTTATTTGCGATTTGGTCTCCAGGCCCAAGCTGCTTATCATGGCGGGCCAAAAATGATTCCAAGAGTTACTTATGCGCCGCCTGCTCACCGGCTGTTTCGTCACATTGCTGCTGTTGCTCAACACCCTGGTGCTGTTCGGGCCGCTGATGGTGTTTGCCCTGCTCAAGCTGGTGGCCCCCGGTCGCTTTCGTGACTATGCGTCCTGGGCCGTCATGTGGATCGCCGAAACCTGGGCCGAGATCGACAAGCTGATCTTCGCCCTGTGCATCCCTACCCAATGGGACATTCGCGGCGGCGGCGACCTGCGGGGTGACACTTCTTACCTGGTGATCAGCAACCATCAATCCTGGGTCGACATCCCCGCACTGATCCAGGCCCTCAACCGGCGCACGCCGTTCTTCAAGTTCTTCCTGAAAAAGGAACTGATCTGGGTACCCTTCCTGGGCCTGGCCTGGTGGGCACTCGATTACCCGTTCATGAAGCGCTACAGCAAGGCATTCCTGGCCAAGCACCCGGAACTGGCAGGCCAGGACCTGAAAATCACCAAAGAGGCCTGCGAGTTGTTCAAGCGCCAGCCGGTCACCGTGGTGAATTACCTGGAAGGCACGCGGTTCACCCCGGCCAAGCGCAAACAGCAGGCTTCACCCTTCGAGCGCCTGCTCAAGCCCAAGGCGGGTGGCGTGGCGTTCGTGCTCGCGGCGTTGGGTGAACAGCTGGATGCGGTGCTCGACGTCACCGTGGTTTATCCACAGGAAAACATTCCGGGCTTCTGGGACTTGATCAGTGGTGCGGTGCCGAAGGTGATCGTGGATATCCGTACCCGAGAGCTGGATCCGGCGTTGTGGCAGGGGGATTACGAGAACGATCCGGCGTTTCGCCAGACCGTCCAGAACTGGGTCAACCAGCTCTGGATGGAGAAGGATGCGCGCATCGCCCAACTGCGCGCGGAGCGGCCTTAGCCGCCAGTGCCCCAGGCCGAAGCCAGTTTGCCCAGCACCGACTCGCTGGCGCCTTGGCCGCCCAGGTATTTCAGGATAACCGGCGCAAACTGGCCCACCATCCCGCTGTCCATGCCCAGCGCGCTGAACGCAGTGTTCAAGTCATTGGTGTTTTTCACGTTACCCAACACGCCATCCAGGCCCGAGGTCTTGCTGCCGCCGCTCTGGCCGAGCATGCCGCTCAGGGCGCCGAGGCTGCCCAGGGAGTTGCTGCCGGAGAGCTTGTCCAGGCCCGGTACGCTTTTGGTCAGTTGCGAGTAATCACCGCCGCCCAATTTATTCTTGGCCAGGCCCAGCATTGCGCCGGTACCACCAACGGCCTGCTCAGGGGTCACGTTCAATTGCGAGGTCAGTGCCTGCAGCAGACCAGCGGTCTGTGAAGTGGGTGCAGCCGCTGCTGCCTTGTCGCCACCTTGTGCACCGGACACGGCATTGGCCACGTCGCCGAGGCTGAAACCTGCCGCAAATACCGGGCTGGCCGCCACGGTCAACAGGCAGGACAGGGCAAAACCGCGTGAAATCTTCATCAAGACAACCTCTGAAAGTAAGCGCAAAAAGCAGGAGTTTGACTGGGTACGCCGAAGGATTGTTCCCTCCCTGCAGATTAGTTCAGAAAACCACTGCATCCGATGCGCCTTGCGCTGCGTATATCCACCACGAGCCGCACGGAGGTAGATGGAATGAATGCCCAAGCTGGACTAACCTCAGCCTGCCCTCTTTACCGTGCGCCGTCCCATCGCTCTGTTGCAAGCGCCTGGAGAAGCCCTATTTCGACCTACGATGCAGATCAGCTACGGCAATTGCTGGCCCAGTGTTCACTGGGTAATCGCCAGGCGTTCGAAACGCTCTATCGCAGCGTTTCCCCGCGTTTGCACGGTGTTGCCTTGCGTTTCATGGGTCGCAAGGAGCTGGCCGAGGAGGTGTTGCAGGAAAGCTTCGTGCGCATCTGGTACAACGCCTCACGCTATGAGGCCCATCTGTCGGCGCCCATGACCTGGATGGTCAATATCACCCGCAACCTGGCGATCGACCAGTTGCGCAAACACCGCGAACAACCCTTGAGCGAAGGCCAGGAGGACGCCACGGCCGACGAAAGCCCCAGCGCCCATGAACAGCTCGACAGCGAGCGTGAAGCCCTCGCCCTGAACCGCTGCCTCGACAGTCTCGAAGGCATGCAGCGTCAATCGATCACCGTGGCTTACTTCCAGGGCTTGTCGTGCTCGGAATTGGCCGAACATCTGGCCGCGCCGCTGGGCTCGGTCAAATCCTGGATTCGCCGCGGCATGGAGCGCTTGCGCAGGTGCCTTGAATCATGAACTACCAGACCACCGCCCTGCGCCGCGCCCTGGCGGCTGACTACGCCATCGGGCTGATGCCTGCCACCGCCCGCCGGCGCTTTGAAGCGCTGCTGCGGGATGACGCGGCGCTGCGCGTCGAACTCGGGCACTGGCAGGATGCCCTCGCCAGCCTCACCGGGCCGCTGCCTGAACGGCCGGTGCCGGACCACGTATGGGAAGGGATCAAGGCGCGCATTGAGCCGCAAGTGCTGCATATGCCGCCGAAGAAACCGTTCTGGATGAACCTGCGCTTGCTGGTAGCGGCGTGCGGGGTGGTGATCGCGGTATTGGTGGGTGTGTTGTACCAGCGCGATCTTGGGGTGGAGTACAACGCCACGCTGGTGGCGGCTGATCAGCAGCCGGCGCTGAAGATCCAGGCCTACGCGGATCACCTGCAAGTGGAACCGCTGACCCTGGCGGCCGTGGAGCCGGCCCGCGCGTTGGAACTGTGGGCAATCCCGGCAGGCGGCAAACCCATCTCCCTGGGGTTGTTGCCGGTGTCGGGTAACGGCCGAATCCAGTTGAGCAAAGAACACCAGGCGCTGCTGACGGCGCCGCTGACCCTGGCAGTGAGCCTTGAGCCTGAGGGCGGCTCGCCGACCGGACAACCCACCGGGCCGGTGCTGTACCAGGGCCAATTGGCATCACTCTGATCCGAGGCTCAATACGACGGATGAGGAACCGATCGCCGTTAACCGGGTCCATGAAAGACTACAAAACATGTCAGGAAGAGCCTAATGACTGCGATCAACCCCCAAGTGATTGAGCACAAGCCTTCATTCTGGAACCGCCCACGCCTGTTCGTCGGCGCCTGTTTGGTGATAGTGGCAGGCGTCGGCGGCGCCCTCTACACCCAGGACAGCGTCAAGGCTGCCGCATTGCTGGTGAACACCACCCAGCAACCGGCCACGCAGATCGTGGCCCACAAGGATTACCTCGAAGTGCAGCCGATTGCCGCCACGGCACCGGCTCCGGACCAAAGCCTGGAACTGTGGGCCGTCCCGGCTGACGGCACGCCAGTGTCGCTGGGCCTGCTGCCGGAAGACGGCAAAGGCATTATCGGCATCAACCCTCGCCAGCAGGAGTCGATCAGCAAGCCGGTGACACTGATGGTCAGCTCGGAAACCAAGGGCGGCTCGGTGAGCAAGCAGCCAACGGGGCCAACGGTGTATCAGGGGGCTTTGGCGATCCGCTGAGTGACCCACGCAGGCAAAGAAGGCGACCCCCGGGGTCGCCTTTTTTTTGCCCGGCGCCCTCAGGTTTTTTGCGGGCAAGCCCGCTCCTACAGTTGATCGTCATTGTGTCGGGAAATGTGTTCGGCATTGCGTCTTGCCTCGGCCAAACAAGGAAGCTTATAGTCCGGCGGTCGTCCACATGGCGATACGGGTTTGGCGACCCGAGGAATGGTGCAAAAGCGCTCTGCTTGTTTGCAGGTTCTTTTGCGTCCGCAATAGCCGCTTTATGGCGGCTGTGCGCGGGAGACCTTCGGGTCTGCCGGTCTCCATTCCCGGTTCGCCAACCTGCGTACAGCTGCCACCCATTTCGTTTGGCGACGAAATAAGTGTGCAGTCCACTCCTACTTGAATGGATTTAAAACATGAACCGCTACATGCCCTTAACCGGCCACGACTGCACCGTCCCTTCCCTGCTCATCGACACCCAAACCCCGCTGGACGTGCTCCACGACGCAGCCGCCTACCGCATCCGCGCGGTGACCCAAGTCCTGGAAAACCTCGCGTTTCGCGACACCCTCATCACCGACACCATCGTCCTCAAGGACTTCGCCCTGCTCTGCGCCATTCCGCTGCGCGACGGTTGCGATTTGATGGATGTGATCGGTCGGCGGCTGCAGGAGTAGGCATACGCCGACACTTAAGTAGTCCATTTCCGAAACACTAAAAACGTCCCTGCACGCGTCTTACCTCGCCTGCAGCGCTTTCTTATAGTCGTGCGCCTCAGTCACTTGGAGGTGCACGCGATGCAGGGACCTTACGCATTTATCAATGATCGACCACAGCCTTATCCGCTACTGAAACAACGCCTCTCGCTTAATCCTCATGTTCAAACCAAGTTCGACATCCTTAACCAACATATCCGCAACCGTGGTGTTACCTGGGCAGCCGGTGATTAATGCTGGGGAGTTGGTGGGTAAAGTTCTCTATCAGGCAGTGGAGGATTGAATGCACTTGGAATACTTTGCGGTGGTCTCATGCGCCCTCCTGCTACTCAGCTTCCCAATCGTCTTTTCTGCCATGTACAAAAAGCTCGATGCCGCTGAGCGCTATATGCAATACAGCACCTTTATAGTCGGATGCAGGCACACGTTTCGTCATAGCCACTTTGAAGGAAGACCGCAACGCGTATTCGCTATGGCAACCGTTATTCTCATTCCGGGAATAATTCAACGCAGGGGTATGGTACTGGTTGAGGACGTTGAACAAATACCACGGCACCTCAAGTATTGAATGGTCATACCAACACTCGTTACCTGCCTCTCGCTGATAGGTATCACCATCACCGGGTTTCTTATAGAAAACTGAAATCTTATATAAAAAGGGCGACCCAAGGGTCGCCCTTATCTATCGCCTACGCCGCGCTGAACAACTTGTGCGGATCAATCACAAACTTCTTCGGCACGCCCGCATCGAACTCGCCGTACCCGCGTGGCGCGTCATCCAGGCTGATGACTTCCACACCGACAATATCGGCAATGTTGATACGGTCCCACATGATCGCCTGCATCAGTTGGCGGTTGTACTTCATCACTGGGGTTTGCCCGGTGTGGAAGCTGTGGGACTTGGCCCAGCCCAGGCCGAAACGAATGCTCAGGCTGCCCATTTTTGCAGCGGCATCCACGGCACCCGGGTCTTCGGTCACGTACAGGCCCGGAATACCGATTTTGCCAGCCACCCGCACCACGCCCATCAACGAGTTGAGCACGGTGGCCGGAGCCTCTGCCTTGGCCCCTTCATGACCATGGCCACGCGCTTCGAAACCCACGGCATCGACGGCGCAATCCACTTCCGGCTCGCCCAGCAACGCAGCGATCTGTTCGTGCAGCGGGGTGTCTTTCGACAGGTCGGCAATTTCAAAACCCTGGGCCTTGGCGTGGGCCAGGCGGATCGGGTTGACGTCACCGATGATCACCACCGCAGCGCCCAGCAGGCGAGCGGAGGCGGCAGCTGCCAGGCCCACAGGCCCGGCACCGGCGATGTAGACCGTGCTGCCCGGGCCAACGCCCGCAGTGACTGCACCGTGGTAGCCGGTGGGCAGGATGTCGGAGAGGCAAGTCAGGTCGCGGATTTTCTCCATGGCCTTGTCGCGGTCCGGCAGTTTCAACAGGTTGAAGTCGGCGTAAGGCACCAGCACGTATTCGGCCTGGCCGCCGGTCCAGTCGCCCATGTCGACATAGCCGTAGGCGCCACCGGCACGGGCCGGGTTGACGGTCAGGCACACGCCGGTGTGCTGCTCCTTGCAGGAACGGCAACGGCCGCATGCGACGTTGAACGGCACCGACACCAGGTCGCCGATCTTCAGGTTCTCGACGTCGCTGCCCTTCTCGATCACCTCGCCGGTGATTTCGTGGCCCAGGACCAGGCCGGTCTGGGCAGTGGTGCGGCCGCGCACCATGTGTTGGTCGGAGCCGCAGATGTTGGTGGAGACCACGCGCAGGATGACGCCGTGCTCAATCTTCCTGCCACGGGGGTCCTGCATTTTGGGATAGTCGATTTTCTGTACTTCGACCTTGCCGTTGCCGAGATACACGACACCACGATTACCAGACATGCTTTCACCTCGCTGTTGTTTTTATGGAACCGCGTTGCCCAGGCAGGCAGCGCGTTTAAGTGCTCGGGTACAGATGCTGTTTTGCGTTGTTAGTGATGGCCTCTTCGCGAGCAAGCCCGCTCCCACAGTTGACCGAGTCCTACCTTTGAAATGCGGTCGAATGTGGGAGCGGGCTTGCTCGCGAAGGCGTCCATCAGAGCACCACTGTCCGATTGGCGTTCAAGAACACCCGCCGCTCAATGTGATACCCCACGGCCCGGGCCAGGGTCAGGCCTTCGATGTCCCGTCCCTTGGCTATCAAATCTTCCGGATAGTGACTGTGGTCCACCACCTCCACGCCCTGGGCGATGATCGGGCCTTCGTCCAAATCGTTATTGATGTAATGCGCAGTGGCGCCCACCAGTTTCACCCCCTTGTTGTAAGCCTGGTGATACGGCTTGGCGCCCTTGAAACCGGGCAGCAGGGAGTGGTGGATGTTGATGGCTTTACCGTCAAGCTTGCGGCACAGCTCCGGCGACAGCACTTGCATGTAGCGCGCAAGGATCACCAGCTCGGCGCCGGATTCCTCGATCACCTGCCACACCTGGCGCTCTTGCGACGGCTTGTCGTTGGGGTCCAGGGGAAAGTGGTAATACGGAATCTGGTGCCAGTCGGCCAGGGGCTTGAGGTCGGGGTGGTTGGAGACCACGGCGACCACGTCCATCGACAGTTGGCCGATGCGCTGGCGGTAGAGCAAATCGTTGAGGCAGTGATCGGCCTTGGAGACCATGATCACCACTTTCGGCCGGTAGTTCGGCGCGGTCAGTTCGAAGATCATGCCGAAGGCTTCGCCACGGGTGGCCAGGCCATCGCGGAAGGCTTGTTCGTCGAAACCATCGGGCTGGCGGAACTCCACGCGGATGAAGAACCGGCCCGAGAGCCGGTCATCGAAGGAGTGGTGCTCAGTGACGTAGCAGCCCTGCTCGAACAGGTAGCGAGTGACCGCGTCCACCGTGCCGAGCACGCTGGGGCAGTCGGCGGTCAAAATCCATGTATCGGGTACGCGGCTCATTATTCGTGACTCCTTGATCGTTCCCACGCTCTGCGTGGGAACGCCGCAATGGACGCTCTGCGTCCGCTCTTGGGACGCGGAGCGTCCCGGGATGCATTCCCACGCGGAGCGTGGGAACGATCAGGCCTGGACGCTTAAACCATACTCAGCCGCCGCATCCTGCAACCACAGCCACCAGTAATCCGAGAAGCTGCGACGAATCACCAGCTCCCAGGTGTCTTCAGCAGTATGGCGAATCACCAATTGCGACTTGGCAAACACCGTGCCCACCGCCTTGCCCACCGGGAAGCTGTTGGGGTGCACGTCGTAGCTGGTGGATTTCATCAGCACGTCACGCACGTTCGGGCCGCTGAGTTCGAGAATCTGCTGGCCGCCGCTGACGTTGACGACCTGGATATGCAAATCACCCAGCGCCTCACGCAAACTTTGCTCGGCGGCGAATTCCTCACCGCCTGGCACTACCAGCAACCACTCATCCGGACCGAGCCATTGCAGGCTGGTCTCGCCCTTGACGATGACTTGCAGGGCACCGGGCAATTCGATACCCAAGGCTTTGTGCACACCGGCGGCGAAGGCTGCGTCATGGCCATCGCCACGAATGGTCAGGTGGCCGAGGAGTTTCTTTTCACGCACGGTCACGCCGGCGTTCTTGCGGCCCTTGCCTACCAGGCTGGCGAGGTCGGCATGGTGCAGCGACGACTCAGCCTTGGCTCCGGAGGTGGGGCGTTGTTGGTAAACATTGGCTGCTGTCATAAAGCACCTGTGTTGAATTTGATCGTTCCCACGCTCTGCGTGGGAATGCCGCCATGGACGCTCTGCGTCCGCTCTTGGGGCGCAGAGCGCCCCGGGATGCATTCCCACGCGGAGCGTGGGAACGATCAGGTGTCAGATGTTCTGGCGATCGCCTTTAGGGTCGAAGAACACCGAAGAAACAATCTCCGCCTCGATCACGCTGCCATCCGCCAGCGGTGCAAACACCCGCTCGCCGATGCGCTTCAAGCCGCCCTTCACCACGCCCATGGCAAACGAATAACCGAGGGAGTTATGGGCATAACTGGAGGTGACGTGGCCGACCATCTTCATCGGGATCGTCTGCTTGGCGTCGAACACCAGTTGCGCGCCTTCCGGCAGCCACACGTTCGGGTCGATCGGCTTGAGTCCGACAAGCTGCTTGCGGTCTTCACGCACGCAATCCTCGCGATTCATCCCGCGCCAGCCAATCCACGAGAACGGTTTGGTACGGCCTACACACCAGCCCATGTTCAGGTCGTCCGGGGTCATCGAGCCGTCGGTGTCCTGGCCGACGATGATGAACCCCTTCTCGGCCCGCAGCACGTGCATGGTTTCGGTGCCATAAGGCGTCAGGTTGTACTGCTTGCCGGCCTCGACGATTTTCTCGAGCACGCCCATGGCGTAGTCGGCCTGCACGTTGACTTCGTACGACAGCTCACCGGTAAACGAAATCCGGAACACTCGCGCCGGCACGCCGCCCACCAGGCCTTCTTTCCAGGTCATGAACGGGAAGCCGTCCTTGTCCAGGTCGATGTCGGTGACTTCGCTCAACAGCTTGCGGCTGTTGGGGCCGGACAAGGTCATGGTTGCCCAGTGGTCGGTGACCGAGGTGAAGTACACCTTGAGGTCTGGCCATTCGGTCTGCTGGTAGATTTCCAGCCACTGCAGTACGCGCGCTGCGCCGCCGGTGGTGGTGGTCATCAGGAAGTGGTTGTCGGCCAGACAAGCGGTGACGCCGTCGTCGAAGACCATGCCGTCTTCCTTGCACATCAGGCCGTAGCGGGCCTTGCCCACGTCGAGCTTGGTCCAGGCGTTGCTGTAGATGCGGTTGAGGAACTCGCGGGCATCCGGGCCCTGGATGTCGATCTTGCCGAGGGTGGACGCGTCCAGCAGGCCGACGCTGTCACGCACGGCCAGGCATTCGCGCTTCACTGCGGCGTGCAGGTCTTCACCGTTGCGCGGGAAATACCATGGGCGTTTCCACTGGCCGACGTCCTCAAACTCGGCGCCGTTTTTCACGTGCCAGGCTTGCAGCGCGGTGTAGCGCACCGGCTCGAAGATGTGCCCACAGTGCCGGCCTGCTACCGCGCCGAAGGTTACCGGCGTGTAGTTGGGACGGAACATGGTAGTGCCCATCTGCGGGATGGTCACATTCAGCGAACGGGCCGCGATGGCCAGGCCGTTGACGTTGCCGAGCTTGCCCTGGTCAGTGCCGAATCCCAGTGCGGTGTAGCGCTTGACGTGCTCCACCGACTCGAAACCCTCGCGGGTGGCGAGTTCGATGGCGGCTGCGGTGACGTCGTTCTGCAGGTCGACAAATTGCTTCGGCGCCCGTGCGGTAGCTTTCTCGTGAGGTACCTGGAACAGCGCCAGGGTCGGTTCTTCCAGACGGCTCAAGGCTTTGGGCAGCGTCCCTTCCACCGGCGCAAACCCGGCTTCGCTGGCGGCGCGCACGCCACCTTCAAAACCGTCGGCCAGGGAATCGCCGAGGCCGTAGACGCCATTGATGCCACCGACGCACACGCGTTTCTGCGGTGCTTCGCCCGGTACAAAACCGAGGATGTCTTCACGCCAGGTCGGCTTGCCGCCCAGGTGCGAGGCCAGGTGGACCACCGGGCTGTAGCCGCCGGAGCTGGCGACCAGGTCGCACTCCAGCCACTCGCCGGGGCTGGTGACTTTATGAGCTTTGACATCGATGGCCGCAACACGGGCGCCAGTGACGTGCTTGCTGCCACGGGCCTCGATCACGGCGCTGCCGGTGAGGATGCGAATGCCTTTGGCACGCGCCTCTTCAACCAGCGCGCCCCGTGGATTGTGGCGGGCATCGGCTACGGCGACAACGCTGAGGCCGGCGTCGAACCAGTCCAGCGCCACGCGGTAGGCGTGATCGTTGTTGGTGGACAGCACCAGCTTCTTGCCCGGTGCCACGCCGTAGCGACGCACGTAAGTGGAGACCGCTCCCGCCAGCATGTTGCCCGGTACGTCGTTGTTGCCGTACACCAGCGGACGCTCGCACGCACCGGTGGCCAACACCACGCGCTTGGCGCGAACCCGGTGAATGCGCTGACGCACCTGGCCGATCGGCGCACGGTCACCGAGGTGGTCGGTGAGGCGTTCGTGAATGGTCAGGAAGTTATGGTCGTGGTAACCGTTGACGGTGGCGCGAGGCAGCAGCACCACGTCCGGCAGGGCCTTGAGTTCAGCAATCACACTGGCAACCCACTCGGCCGCAGGCTTGCCATCGAGGCTTTCGCGGGAGTCCAGCAAGGAGCCGCCGAACTCTTCCTGCTCGTCCGCGATGATCACCCGGGCGCCACTGCGGGCGGCGGCCAACGCAGCCGCCAGGCCGGCAGGGCCCGCGCCCACAATCAGCACGTCGCAATGACGGTTCATGTAGTCGTAGGTGTCCGGATCGTTCTCGGTCGGCGAGCGGCCAAGACCGGCTGCCTTACGAATGTACTTCTCGTAAGTCATCCAGAACGATTGCGGGTACATGAAGGTTTTGTAGTAGAAACCCGGCGGCATCAGCTTGCCGCCGACCTTGCCGAGAATGCCCATCATGTCGTTGTTCACGCTCGGCCAGCCGTTGGTGCTGGTGGCGACCAAACCCTGGTACAGCGCCTGTTGCGTGGCGCGCACGTTGGGGATTTGCGTGGCTTCGGTGGCGCCGATCTGCAGCACCGCGTTCGGCTCTTCGGCACCGGCGGCGAAGATGCCGCGCGGGCGGGAATACTTGAAGCTGCGACCGATAATGTCGACGCCGTTGGCCAGCAATGCAGCGGCCAATGTGTCGCCCTCAAAGCCTTTGTAGCTCTGGCCGTTGAAGGTGAAGCTCAGGGCTTTGTTGCGGTCGATCCGGCCACCGTTGGACAGGCGATTGATCTGGCTCATACCTTCTCTCCAGAAGCCTTGGCGGTGAATTGCGGCTTGGTGCCTATCTTGTAGGTTTCAAGAATTTCGTAGGTCACGGTGTCGCGGGTCGCGTTGAAATACTGGCGGCAACCGGCGGCGTGAATCCACAGTTCGTGGTGCAGGCCGCGCGGGTTGTCGCGGAAGAACATGTAGTCGCCCCACTCCTCGTCGGTGCAGGTGTTCGGGTCCAGTGGGCGCGGGATGTGCGCTTGGCCGGAGGCGTGGAATTCCTCTTCGGAGCGCAGTTCGCCACAGTGAGGACAGAAGATATGCAACATAGGGAATTTCTCCTGTTAGTGGGCGACGGCCGCAGCGCCGTGTTCGTCGATCAGCGCACCGTTGTGGAAACGGTCGATGGAGAATGGAGCAGCCAACGGGTGCATTTCACCCTTGGCGAGGCTTGCGGCAAATACGTTGCCTGAGCCTGGAGTCGCTTTAAAACCACCGGTGCCCCAACCGCAGTTGAAGAACATGTTCGGGACCGGGGTCTTGGAGATGATCGGGCAGGCATCCGGCGTGGTGTCGACGATGCCGCCCCACTGGCGGTTCATGCGCACGCGGGACAGCACCGGGAACATCTCGACGATGGCCTGGATGGTGTGCTCGATCACCGGGTACGAGCCGCGCTGGCCATAGCCGTTGTAGCCGTCGATACCGGCGCCGATCACCAGGTCGCCCTTGTCGGACTGGCTGATGTAACCGTGCACGGCGTTGGACATGATCACGCTGTCGATGATCGGTTTGATCGGCTCCGACACTAGTGCTTGCAGCGGGTGGGATTCGATTGGCAGGCGGAAGCCGGCCAGCGAAGCCATGTGGCCGGAGTTACCGGCGGTCACCACACCGACGCGCTTGGCGCCGATGAACCCCTTGTTGGTTTCCACGCCGATGCACACGCCGTTTTCCTTGCGAAAACCGATGACTTCGGTCTGCTGGATCAAGTCCACGCCCAGTGCGTCGGCGGCGCGGGCAAAGCCCCAGGCCACGGCATCGTGACGGGCCACGCCGCCGCGACGTTGCACGGTGGCGCCCATGACCGGGTAGCGAGTGTTCTTGGAGCAGTCGAGGTACGGAATCTCATCGGCCACTTGTTTGGCGTTGAGCAGTTCGCCGTCCACACCGTTGAGGCGGTTGGCGCTGACGCGACGCTCGGAGTCACGGATATCCTGCAGGGTGTGGCACAGGTTGTAGACGCCACGCTGGGAGAACATCACGTTGTAGTTCAAATCCTGGGACAAACCTTCCCAGAGTTTCATCGCGTGTTCGTACAGGTGCGCCGACTCGTCCCACAGGTAGTTGGACCGCACGATGGTGGTGTTGCGCGCGGTGTTACCGCCGCCCAGCCAGCCTTTTTCGACCACCGCCACGTTGGTGATGCCGTGCTCCTTGGCCAGGTAGTAAGCCGTCGCCAGACCATGCCCGCCTCCGCCGACGATGACCACGTCGTAGACCTTTTTCGGGGTGGGCGTGCGCCACATCTTCTGCCAGTTTTCGTGGTGGCTGAGTGAGTGCTTGAAGAGGCCGAAGCCCGAGTAGCGTTGCATAGTCATTACTCCAAAACCGCGCTCAGCGATAAACCGGGAAATCAGCGCACAGGGCGGCCACATGCTTGGCGACGTTGGCCTCCACATCGGCGTCGCCGAGGTTGTCGAGGATGTCGCAGATCCAGCCGGCCAACTCCAGGCATTGGGTCACTTTGAAGCCGCGTGTGGTCACCGCCGGCGTGCCGATACGCAGGCCCGAGGTCACGAACGGCGACTGCGGGTCGTTGGGCACGGCGTTCTTGTTGACGGTGATGTGAGCGCGACCGAGGGCGGCGTCCGCATCTTTGCCGGTGAGGCCCTGACGGATCAGGCTGACCAGGAACAGGTGGTTATCGGTGCCGCCGGACACTACATCGTAGCCGCGTTTGATAAACACGCCGGCCATGGCCTGGGCGTTGTCGATCACTTGCTGTTGATAGGCCTTGAAACCTGGTTCCTGGGCTTCCTTGAAGCACAC
Organism: Pseudomonas sp. W2I6; assembly: GCF_030815935.1. NCBI lineage: Bacteria > Pseudomonadati > Pseudomonadota > Gammaproteobacteria > Pseudomonadales > Pseudomonadaceae > Pseudomonas > Pseudomonas sp. W2I6. The sequence goes on from NZ_JAUSXJ010000001.1 coordinate 5,817,804, forward strand.
CGCCTTGCCGGCGATCACGTGCATCAGCGGGCCGCCCTGGGCGCCCGGGAATACCGCAGAGTTGAGTTTCTTTTCAATTTCTTCGTTGGACTTGGCCAGGATCAACCCGCCACGTGGACCGCGCAGGGTCTTGTGGGTGGTGGTGGTGACCACATCGGCGTAGGGCAGCGGGTTCGGGTACAGACCGGCGGCCACCAGGCCGGCGACGTGGGCCATGTCGACGAACAGCAGCGCACCGACCTTGTCGGCGATCTGGCGAAAGCGCGGGAAATCCAGGGTCTTGGAGTAGGCGGAAAAACCCGCCACGATCATCTTCGGCTTGTGCTCCACGGCCAGGCGCTCGACCTCGTCGTAGTCGATCAACCCGGTGTTGGTGTCGATGCCGTATTGCACCGCGTTGTACAGCTTGCCCGAGGACGACACTTTGGCGCCGTGGGTCAGGTGGCCGCCGTGGGCCAGGCTCATGCCGAGGATGGTGTCGCCGGCGTTCAACAGCGCCAGGTACACCGCACTGTTGGCGGACGAACCGGAGTGCGGCTGCACGTTGGCGTAATCGGCACCGAACAGCTGCTTGGCACGCTCGATGGCGAGCACTTCGACCTTGTCCACGTGCTCGCAGCCGCCGTAGTAGCGCTTGCCCGGGTAACCTTCGGCGTACTTGTTGGTGAGGCCGCTGCCCTGGGCTTCCATGACACGCTTGCTGGTGTAGTTCTCTGACGCGATCAGCTCGATATGATCTTCCTGGCGCTGCTCCTCGGCATTCATGGCCGCCAGCAGTGCATCGTCATAACCCTGGATCTGGTCTTGCTTGCTGAACATCGCGTCTCTCCCAGCGGCGGCGGTGCGCCAATCGTATTGTTGGGGCCGCCGCACGACGGAGGGGCCCTTTGATGCGATGGTAGGGCTGGCGCAGAGAGGTCAAATGCCTATGGACGCCACGCAAAGGTGCGTTTACGACATGGCCCCCGGCATTTGTAGGAGCGAGCTTGCTCGCGAAAAACCTGAGGGCGCCGCGCGCATCCAGACAGCCCTCGTAATCGTTGACGTTTTTCGCGAGCAAGCTCGCTCCTACAAGGGGTTAGGCGATGATCTTTCGAATGAGTAGCAGCAGCAGGAAATGCGCCGGATAAAGCGCATACGCCCAGCGCCGCATGGCCGGTGGCGATACCTGCCCGGCATGTCGCAACAAGACCAATCCGGCCAGCGGCGCAATCAGGCATGTCGCCAATCCCAGCATCGCCACCAGCGTGCCGCTATTGAGCAGGATCTGCCATTGATTGGCAGCCAGGCACACCACACCCGGCAGCACGCTGAAGTACCACGGCCGGCGAAACACCAGCAGCATCGCCAACGGCAGCAGCACACCAAAAAACCCGAACATCAACTGAGCCGAAAACAACCCCGCCAAAACCAGCGCGATCAACGCCAATCCTCGATCAATAACCGTCTTCTGCTGCCATCCCCGGGCAACCAGCAAACCCAGCGCCAGGGTCGGCAGTACGTTCAGCGTGTCGGCGTCGTCGATGAACATCCGGTACGGCACCTCACTGATCACACTGAACAGCAGCAACCAGCCCAGATAGCGCCACTGCCCCGTCACCGGCGCGTCCTTGACCCGATGCAGATTCGCCGCGATCGCCAGGCAAAACCACGGGAACGCCAGGCGCCCCGGCACATACAGCCCGTCCAGGCTCAAACCGACATACCGCAGGTGGTCCAGCACCATACTCAGCAGCGCCAGCCACTTGAGCAGGTCCAGGGCGCCATCGCGGACGCGGCTTACAGGAACGCGTTCAGAACCGTGCATAATTCCCCAATGACTTTGCATTAACAGTGCGTGCGCCCGCCCGACAATCTTGGGTAAAGTGCGCACCAACATCGACCACAGGACTGGGCCATGACCGACAAGAGCCAACAATTCGCCAGCGACAACTATTCCGGCATCTGCCCGGAAGCCTGGGCCGCCATGGAACTCGCCAACCAGGGCCATCAACGCGCCTATGGCGATGATGAATGGACCCACCGCGCCGCCGACGGTTTCCGCAAACTGTTCGAAACCGACTGCGAAGTGTTCTTCGCCTTCAACGGTACCGCAGCCAACTCCCTGGCGCTGTCCTCCTTGTGCCAGAGCTACCATAGCGTGATCTGCTCGGAAACCGCCCACGTCGAAACCGACGAATGCGGCGCGCCGGAGTTTTTCTCCAACGGTTCCAAGCTGCTCACCGCCCGCACCGAAAACGGCAAGCTGACCCCGGAGTCGATCCGCGAGATCGCCCTCAAGCGCCAGGACATTCACTACCCGAAACCCCGCGTCGTGACCCTGACCCAGGCCACCGAAGTCGGCAGCGTCTACACCCCGGAAGAAATCCGCGCCATCAGCGTCACCTGCAAGGAACTGGGGCTGAACCTGCACATGGACGGCGCAAGGTTCTCCAACGCCTGCGCATTCCTCGGCTGCTCGCCGGCCGACCTGACCTGGAAAGCCGGGGTCGACGTGCTGTGCTTTGGTGGCACCAAGAACGGCATGGCCGTGGGTGAAGCGATCCTGTTCTTCAACCACAAGCTGGCCGAAGACTTCGACTACCGCTGCAAGCAGGCCGGGCAGCTTGCCTCAAAGATGCGCTTCCTCTCCGCCCCGTGGGTGGGCCTGCTGGAAAACGACGCCTGGCTCAAACACGCCCGCCACGCCAACCACTGTGCACAATTGCTCAGCAGCCTGGTGGCGGATATCCCGGGTGTGGAGTTGATGTTCCCGGTACAGGCCAACGGCGTGTTCCTGCAACTGTCGGAACCGGCAATTGCCGCGCTGACGGCCAAGGGCTGGCGCTTCTACACCTTCATCGGTAAAGGCGGCGCGCGGTTCATGTGTGCGTGGGATACCGAGGAAGAGCGCGTAAGAGAATTAGCCGCCGATATTCGGGAAGTGATGAGCGCCTGAAGTAGGCATCAGCGCCTCAGATAATGGCGAAAGGCCGAGACTGTTTTTTGATATTTCTGACAGCAACAAACCCCGCTTTCATTGACTAGCCTCTTGGAACCCGGAAGGAAAAGGCCGCCTTTCGGGACTAACCGCCAGCCGAATAATCGGCCGGAAACGGAAATCCAGCAGAGGGCAATACCATGGAAGCGCAACGCTACGGAAACAACTTGCTAGGCGAAGGCACTATCAGCACCACCGTCATCGACTGGGACGAATTCAGAAAATCCGCGAAAATCGGTGACACCATCAGCGAACCGACGAGGACATTGCGGATCACTGACAAGGTCTATGAACTGACAGCATCCGGCCAGCACTTCGTCGTGCATATCTATGCCCAATAACCTCTAACTGATCGTTCCCACGCTCTGCGTGGGAACGCCTCCCCGGACGCTCTGCGTCCAGGCCACACCACGGTTCAAGGACGAATTGATGGGCAGAAGCCGCTACACCATTACCGAACCTGAAAAACCACACTTCCTGACATGCACTGTCATGGAATGGACACCGCTATTTACCCGCGACTACCTTGTCGGCCACCTATTGAGTTGCTGGCGATATCAACAAACCCACGAACATTTCAATCTCTACGGCTACGTCGTTCTCGAAAACCATCTGCACTTCGTCGCTCAAGCACCTGACCTGGGTAAATGTGTCAGCCAGTTCAAATCCTTCACCGCTCGAACCATCATTGACGACCTGCAGAAACGAGGAGCGGAGCGAGTGTTGCAGCGTTTGCGTTTCAGCAAACGGGCGCATAAAACGGACCGGATTTATCAGCTATGGCAAGAGGGGTCACACGCCGAGTTGGTGTACAGCGAAGCGGTGATGCGCCAAAAGCTTGATTACATTCACCACAACCCTGTGAAGCGTGGTTATGTGGACTTGGCCGAGCACTGGCGGTATTCCAGCGCCCGCAACTATGCAGGACAGGATGGCCTGATTGAAATTCAGCGCTGGGCCTGATCGTTCCCACGCTCTGCGTGGGAATGCAGCCCGTGACGCTCCGCGTCACACAGCGGGACGCGGAGCGTCCAAGGAGGCATTCCCACGCGGAGCGTGGGAACGATCGATTCCTGTGAAGCGGGGTTGTGTGGACTTGGCCGAGCTGGCGGTATTCCAACGTCCGTAACTATGCAGGACCGGACGGCCTGATCGAGATTCAGCGCTGGGCCTGATCGTTCCCAAGCTCTGCGTGGGAATGCAGCCCGTGACGCTCCGCGTCACACAGCGGGACGGGACGCGGAGCGTCCAAGGAGGCATTCCCACGCGGAGCGTGGGAACGATCATTAGAACTCGATGCGCACATCACCCTTCGGCACGCTGCAGCACGACAGGATGTAACCCTCGGCTTCGTCTTCCTCGGTGATCCCGCCGTTGTGGTCCATCTCGACCTCCCCGCCCAGCTTCAGCACCTTGCACGTCCCACAGATCCCCATGCCGCAAGCTTTCGGAATCAGCAGGCCAAGCTTGGCCGCCGCTGCGTGCACGGTCTCGCCCGGTGCCACGCGGATGCTCTTGCCAGAGGCAATGAATTCCACCTGATGCAGGTCCGCCAGGTCGATTTCCGGCGCATCCGCCGCTTGTTCGGCTTGCTCCACCGCGTCGGCCCGGGCTTCCGGTGGCGTCGCGCCGAAGGATTCTTCGTGATAACGCGCCATGTCGAAGCCGGCGGCTTCCAGCAGGCGCTTTACCGCGTTCATGTAAGGCGTCGGGCCGCAGCAGAAGACTTCCCGCTCCAGGAAATCCGGCACCATCAGTTCGAGCATCTTGTGGTTCAGGTAACCGCGATAACCGGCCCAGGGCTCACCCAGGCCGTGTTTCTCGCAAATCAGGTGCAGGCTGAAGTTATCAATCCGCGACGCCATATGCTCCAGCTCGCGGTGGTAAATGATGTCCTTTGGCGAGCGGGCGCTGTGGATAAACGTCATGTCGACGTTGGCGTTGGTGTCGTAGAACCAGCGCGCCATGGACATCACCGGGGTAATACCGACACCACCACTGAGGTACAGCACTTTCGGGCTCGGGAAGTCGATGGCATTGAACAGCCCCACCGGCCCGTGCACCGCCAGCTCCTGGCCTTCGTGCAGCGTGTCATGCAACCAGTTGGATACCTTGCCGCCCGGCACGCGCTTGATGGTCACCGAAAAGCTGTAAGGCACCGACGGCGAACTGGAAATAGTGTACGAACGCATGATCGGCTGGCCGTCGATTTCCAGCTCCAGGGTGACGAACTGCCCGGGCTTGAAAAAGAACAGGATCGGCTGGTCGGCCATAAAGCAGAAGGTGCGCACGTCCCAGGTTTCCTGGATGACTTTGACGCAACGGACGATGTGCCGACCATTGGCCCAGGTCTGGGTTGTTACCGGGTTCAGGAAGCTGTTGGACATGCTGTTCTCCATAGCCGTGTGATCGGCCTTATGGTGGCGATTCTGCGTAACGCGCGAATCACCCATTTACCTATCTGCGACATTCACATACTTATCGCGACCAGCCCCCATACCACGGGGGTTGCGCGTCGGGAACAGAGTGGGCCATGTCGTTCATGGATAAGGTTCTGGCCGTTGTGGGGCCCACACTCGCTCCCAACAAAGACGCTTTCTTTACGCCTTGCTGCAAAACCTAGCCACTATTCGCCGGCCACACAGAATGGCCATGAGGACACACACGATGGACGTCACCGCAACCTTAAGCTTGGGCGATCCGCTGGAACCCGCACGCAAGGCCACTGCGCAAATGCTGCAAGAACGCGAGCGGACCTTTTCGCTGCCGCAGCCGTTTTACTCTGATGAACGGCTGTTCGATATCGACATGCAGGAAATTTTCCAGAAAGAGTGGTTGATCGCCGGCATGACCTGCGAGATCCCCGCCAAGGGCAACTACATCACCCTGCAAGTGGGCAAGAACCCGATCATCGTGATCCGTGGCGCCGACGGTGTGGTGCACGCATTCCATAACGTGTGTCGCCACCGCGGTTCGCGCTTGTGCACCAGCGACAAGGGCAAGGTCGCCAAGCTGGTGTGCCATTACCACCAGTGGACGTATGAACTGGACGGCCGCCTGCTGTTCGCCGGTACCGAAATGGGCGCCGACTTCGACATGAAGCAATACGGCCTCAAGCCGGTGAATGTGAAGACCGCCGGTGGCTACATCTTTATCAGCCTGTCGGAGAACCCGCCGGCCATCGACGACTTCCTGTCGACCTTGAGCCACTACATGGAACCCTACGACATGGAGAACACCAAGGTGGCGATCCAGACCACCTTGTTTGAAAAAGCCAACTGGAAGCTGGTGCTGGAAAACAACCGCGAGTGCTACCACTGCAACGCGTCGCACCCGGAACTGTTGAAAACCCTGCTTGAATGGGACGACGTCACCGACCCGCGGGCCGACCAGGCCTTCAAGGACCACGTGGCCGCCTCCGCCGCCGCCTGGGATGCCGAAAAGATCCCTTACGCCCACGCCAGCTTCGGCCTGCGTAACCGCATCGTGCGCATGCCGCTGCTCAAGGGCACCGTGTCGATGACCCTCGACGGCAAGCAAGGCTGCAACAAGCTGATGGGCCGCATCAAGAACCCGGACCTGGGCTCGATGCGCATCCTGCACCTGCCACACTCGTGGAACCACTGCATGGGCGACCACATCATCGTGTTCACCGTGTGGCCGATCAGTGCCCAGGAAACCATGGTCACCACCAAGTGGATCGTGCACAAGGACGCCGTGGAGGGTGTGGACTACGACGTCGAGCGCATGCGCAAAGTGTGGGACGCCACTAACGACCAGGACCGTCGCCTGGCCGAAGAGAACCAGCGCGGCATCAACTCCACCGCGTATCAGCCAGGTCCGTACTCCAAGACCTATGAGTTTGGTGTGGTCAACTTTGTGGACTGGTACAGCGAGCGGATGCTGAGCAACCTGGGGGCGGCGCCAGCGCCGTATCTGAAAGGCGTCGCCGTACACGAGTAACCGGCTGACACGCCGCCGATCAAAATGTGGGAGCCGGGCTTGCCCGCGATAGCGATTTAACATTCAACCCCTCTGTTGGCTGTTACTCCGTCATCGCGGGCAAGCCCGGCTCCCACACTGATTTGTAACTGTGCAAAATTCATACAACACCGTGACAGACCGCTGCCCGCCTTACTTCCAGCCATTGCCCAACAACTTATCCACAAAGCCACCCACAGCAATTGTGGGCAACTGCGCTTTCCCGTCGAAATAAAACCAAGAAAATCCGTGACTTATTCAAAGGTACCGGTTTTATCCCACATTGATCATTTTTTGACCTAAATCCTGAAAGCCACGTCCTGCATGGGCTACAGAGGAACGCAAACACCTTATCCACAGAAGCGCCAACAGACTTTGGGGGCAACTTTGGGCCATCTGTGGAAAACCGCCTTAAACCGAGGAAAATCGCGGCTTTGAGAGCAAAACTCAGCTGGAACGGCGATATTGGCCATATTTTAACCAGCACACTGTAAGCCACGTTTTATATGGCCTACAGCGGATAGCGAACATCTTATCCACAGAAGCACCAACAGACTTTGGGGGCAAGTCTGCGCCGGGTATTTTCCTTATCCACAGAAAAACCCAAGGAAAAACCGTCAGTTAGGTTGGTTATTTTTCGTACAGTGAGCTGGAGGGCTTGATTTGCATGGGGTGTGGACAGCCGCGAACAGGTTATCCACAGGTGGGTTAACAGGGATTGTGGGTAAAGCCACAATCGCCGCAAAACAGTGTGGGAGCGGGCTTGCTCGCGAAAGCGGCGGATCAGTCGGTACATGAGTTACCTGATACACCGCCTTCGCGAGCAAGCCCGCTCCCACAGTGGATCAGCGCACTACACCTTCTTCTATGAGCAATTTAAGAATGGCTTCAGCGCCCGCCTCCGGACTCACGCCCTTGAGCACCTGCCCACCGCCGCCGCTGGCCTTGGCCGTTGCAGCCTTCATCCGATCGGCACCGCTTTTGGCCTTGATCACCTTGAGGCGCTTGGGCCGAGGCTTGGCCGGCTGCAATACAGCGCCTGTGAATAACTCATCCTCCAACACCTCGACGTCATGGGCCGTCAGCTCACCGCGTTGCGCCGGGCCGTAGGCGCTTTGCCGTGGCTTGGGCGCCGCGTTATCCACCGTGGCCATAAACGGCAGGCGCACCTTCAGCCGCCGCCGTTGGCCGCGAGGCAAGGCCTGCAGCACATGGGCCACGCCGCCTTCGATGGATTCCACCTGGGCCAGGCCGACAATCAGCGGCCAACCCAGTTGCTCGGCCAGCAGGAACGGCAACATCCCCGAGCCTTCGCCGGTTTCCGCCTGGCTGCCGGTGAGCACCACCTGGGCGCCCGCGTCCCGCAGATAGTCGCCGAGCACCGGCAAGGCGTCTGCCCCGGCCGGTTGTTCAAGCACGTGCAACTGCGGCAAGCCCATGCCCAGGTAAGCGCGCAGGGTGGGTTCGCCGATGTCGCCGGCGTGCAGCACTTGCAGGTTATCCCCAGCCAGTTGCAGGCCCAGTTCCACTGCGCGCGCGTCTTGCTCGGCCCGGCGTGGACGGCCGGAAGTCGGGTGGGCGCCGATGGACACCAGGCTGATTACATTCGTCGTCATGGCCATTTCCTTAAGCTGCATCGCGCTTGGCACCGTGGCGGTAGGCCTCGACCGCAACGATCAAGGCTTGCAGTAACGCGGCGCTTTCGCCGATCACCGACAGGTCGGCACGCTTGATCATGTCGCAGCCCGGGTCGAGGTTGATCGCCACCACCTTGTCGCAGGCACCAATGCCTTGAAGGTGCTGGATCGCCCCGGAAATCCCCACCGCCACGTAAACCCGCGCGGTGACCCAGGTACCGCTGGCACCGACCTGGCGATCCCGGGCCATGAAGCCGTCATCCACCGCCACCCGCGAAGCACCTTCGGTGGCGCCCAACGCAGCGGCGGTCTGGTGGAACAGTGCCCAGTCCTTGACCCCGTTGCCGCCCGAGAAGATGAACTCGGCTTCGGCCATGGGAATTGCCCCCGGATCCACGGCCACCGCGCCCAAATCCTCAATGCGCGGCAAGCTGCGGGCCAGGCTTGTGGATAACTCCACCGGCAACACTTCGTGACGGGTATCGCTGACAGGCTCGGCGCATTCCGCCGCCGCCAGGATCATGCGTGGCAGTGGCCGGGCCAGGTCTTGCTGACCGGCACCCGCACGGCCAATACATTCCTGGCCCTTGATCTGCCAGACCCGCGTGGCCGGGCGCTCCTTGAGGCTGGCGGCAAAGCGTCGCCCCAATTCACCACCGCCGCTGCGGCTGTCCGGCAGCAACCAGTGGCGCGGGTTGAACTGGTTATCCACAGCCCGCAGCCCGTGAACCCGTTGCTCCGGTGAATAACCGTCGAATTCATGCCCGTCCAACACCAGCAGCCGATCCACACCGGCGGTGGCGAAGGCGTTTTCCTTGTGTTCGCCGAACACCACGGCCAATACCGCACCGTCGTCGCCGGCCAGCTGCCGGGCCAGGCCCAGCAAGTCGCGGTCGTGGCTGCTCAGGCGGCCGCCGACCATGTCCGGCACCACGTTGATGTAGAAAGCGGGCGCCGGTACCTGATGCAGCGGCAACTGCACTTCCACCGCTGCCGTACGCTTGGCCGCGCCGCCCTGCTGGGCGCCGCTGCGGTCAATACGCTTGATGCCGTTGGGGCCGATAAAGCCGACACCGTGCACGTTCTTGCGGATGACCCCATTGGGCCCCATCCAGCTGTGTTGCACCGGCTGCATCGCCGCGTGCAGCGGGTGCAGGCGGTTACGGGCGATCCATTCGGCCCGTGGGTCGCGGCGGATAATGTCGCTCATCAATGCACCTCCGCAGGTTCGCGTTTCGGCGCCTTGGCCGGTGCCGCGTCTTCAAGCAACGCGTCAGCTACCAGTTCGGCAATGTCCTTGATCAAGGGACGCGGTTCGACCACGCCTTCCAGCATCGCCGTGCACTGTGGACAACCCACGGCCACCAGTTCGGCACCGGTCTCGCGGATGTCTTCCATGCGCATGTCGGGAATCCGCTGCTTGCCGGGAATATCGGTGATCGGCGCCCCCCCACCGCCACCGCAGCAGCGCGAGCGGAAACCGGAGCGCTGCATTTCCTTGACCTCGATCCCCAGCGCCCGCAGCACTTGGCGCGGTGCCTCGTACTCACCGTTGTAGCGGCCCAGGTAGCACGGGTCGTGATAGGTCACGCTGTTGCCTTTGTGCTGGCCCAGGTTCAGGGCGCCGGCGTCGATCAGTTCGGCCATGTAGGTGCTGTGGTGCTGCACCAGGTAGTTGCCATCGAAGGCGCCGTATTCGTTTTTCAGCACGTGGAAACTGTGGGGGTCGCAGGTGACGATGCGCTTGAAGCTGTACTTGGCCAGGGTCTGGATATTGCGTGCGGCCAGCAGCTGGAAAGTGGCTTCATCGCCCAGGCGCCGGGCCACGTCGCCGCTGTCGCGCTCTTCAAGGCCCAGTACGGCGAAGTCGACCTTGGCGGCTTTCAGCACTTTGACGAACGAGCGCAGGGTGCGCTGGTTGCGCATGTCGAAGGCACCGTCGCCGACCCAGAACAGCACGTCGACGGTTTTCCTGTCGCTGAGCAAGGGCAGGTTCAAATCCGCCGCCCAGTTCATCCGCCCGCCCGGTGCGAAACCGCCCGGGTTGTCGGTGGCGATCAGGTTTTCCAGGACTTCGGCGCCCTTGTTCGGGGTCGCGCCTTTTTCCAGGGTGAGGTGGCGGCGCATGTCGACGATGGCGTCCACGTGCTCGATCATCATCGGGCACTCTTCCACGCAGGCGCGGCAAGTGGTGCAGGACCACAGGGTCTCGGCGTCCACCAGACCATTGACGATTGGCTGGTGCGGGTTGCCGGCGTGTTCGCCGATGGCTTTGCCCGGATACGGGCTGCCGGCGAACTTGGCGTCGGTGCCACCGGCCAGGCCGACGACCATGTCCTGGATAAGTTTTTTCGGGTTCAGTGGCTGGCCGGCGGCGAACGCCGGGCACGCGGCTTCGCACTTGCCGCACTGCACGCAGGCGTCGAAGCCGAGCAGTTGGTTCCAGGTGAAATCCGCCGGTTTTTCCACGCCCAGGGGCGCGCTTTTATCGGCGAGGTCCAGGGGTTTCAAACCGGTGGAACGGCCGCCGCCGAAGCGTTCGGCGCGGCGGTGCCAGGCCAGGTGCAGGGCACCGGCGAAGGCGTGTTTCATCGGGCCGCCCCAGGTCATGCCGAAGAACATTTCCGACACGCCCCACAACACGCCCAGGCTCAGCAGCGCGGCGAGCAGCCAGCCGCCGAAGTCCGACGGCAGAATCCCGGCCACCGGCAAGGTCACCAGGAAGAAGCTCACCGAGAACGCCATCAGGCTTTTCGGCAGGCGCATCCACGGGCCTTTCGACAGGCGTGCAGGCGGGTTGCGACGGCGCAGGTAGACGAAGGTGGCGCCGACAAACATCAGCACCGAAGCCAACAGCAAGGCGTAGCCGAGGATGCGGTTATGCAGGCCGAAACCGTGCACCAGGATCGCCAGCAGCGCCGAGAGCACAAAGCCCAGGGCGGTGGCGACGTGGGTGTTGGCGATGTATTTGTCGCGGGCGACCACATGGTGCAGGTCGACCATGTAGCGCTTGGGCATGGCCAACAGGCCGCCGAGCAAGTCGACCTTGGAGGACCGGCCGCGGCGCCACATGTTCACCCGGCGCAGCGCGCCGAGGACGGCAAGGCCCAGGGCGGCGAAGAGCAGGATGGGAAGAAGGGTGTTCAACATGGTGAAGCTCCCAAAGACCTCGGGGTCAATGATCGTCCCCACGCTCTGCGTGGGGATGCATCCTGTGACGCTCTGCGTCACGACCTAAGAGCGGACGCGGAGCGTCCAGGGCGGCATTCCCACGCAGAGCGTGGGAACGATCAGGCGGATCAGAAATCCTTGCACAGGCGCAGGGCGTCATAGATGGCAGCGTGGGTATTACGCTGGGCCACGCAGTCACCAATGCGGAACAGCAAGTACCCCTCGCCCGGCTCGCTCAGGCACGGCTGCGGCTTGATCGCGAACAGGGCCTCGATGTCCATCTGGCCCTTGTTGCGCGAGCCTGCCTTGAGCCCGTAGTAGAGCTCTTCGTCCGGACGCACGCCGTTCTCGACCACCACCTGGTCCACCACCCGCTCTTCCCTGGCCCCGGTGTATTCGTTCTCCAGCACCGCCACCAGCTTGTCGCCTTCGCGGTAGACCTTTTCCAGCATCATGTCGCCGGTCATGATCACTTCCTTGGGGTACATGCTGCGGTAGTACGTCGGGAACGACGTACCGCCCACGGCCACGCCCGGCTTGATGTCGTCGGTGACGATCTCGACCTGGCTGCCCTTGTCCGCGAGGAAGTCGGCCACCGACATGCCGGTGAACTCGCAGATGGTGTCGTACACCAGCACGTTCTTGCCAGGTAGAACCTTGCCGTCGAGCACGTCCCAGCTGCTGACCACCAGGCCTTCAGCCGCGCCCCAGTGTTCGTTCTGCTCCAGGAACGGATGACCGCCCACCGCCAGCACCACCACGTCCGGGCGCAGGTCGAGGATGGTCGCCGCGTCCGCCGCCACGCCCAGGCGCAGGTCGACGTTCAGGCGCGCCAGTTCCAACTGGAACCAGCGGGTGATCCCGGCAATCTGGTCACGCTGCGGGGCTTTCGATGCAGTGGTGATTTGCCCGCCGATAAATTCTTTCTTCTCGAACAGCGTCACATCGTGGCCACGTTCGGCAGCCACCCGCGCCGCTTCCATCCCGGCCGGGCCGGCACCCACCACCACGACTTTGCGTTTTGGCCCGGTGGATTTCTCGATGATGTGCGGCACGCCCATGTATTCACGGGAAGTGGCGGCGTTCTGGATGCACAGCACGTCCAGGCCCTGGTACTGGCGGTCGATGCAGTAGTTGGCGCCGACGCACTGTTTGATCTGGTCGATCTGGCCCATCTTGATCTTGGCGATCAGGTGCGGGTCGGCGATGTGGGCGCGGGTCATGCCGACCATGTCCACGTAGCCGCCTTCCAGGATGCGCGTGGCCTGGTTCGGGTCCTTGATGTTCTGCGCGTGCAGCACCGGGGCCTTGACCACTTCCTTGATGCCGGCCGCCAGGTGCAGGAACGGCTCCGGTGGATAACTCATGTTCGGGATAACGTTGGCCAGGGTGTTGTGGGTGTCGCACCCCGAGCCGACCACGCCGATGAAGTCGAGCATGCCGGTGTCGTCGTAGTACTTGGCGATCTGTTTCATGTCCTCGTGGGACAAGCCGTCCGGGTGGAATTCGTCGCCGCACAAACGGATGCCGACGCAGAAATCCGGGCCGACTTCCTTGCGTACCGCCTTCAACACCTCAAGGCCGAAACGCATGCGGTTTTCGAAGCTGCCGCCCCATTCGTCAGTACGTTTGTTGACCCGAGGACTCCAGAACTGGTCGATCATGTGCTGGTGCACCGCTGACAGTTCCACACCGTCCAGGCCACCGGCCTTGGCCCGTGCCGCAGCGGTGGCGTAGTTGCCGATCACACGCCAGATTTCTTCAGGCTCGATGGTCTTGCAGGTGGCGCGGTGCACCGGCTCGCGGATGCCCGAAGGCGACAGCAGCGTGGGCCAATGCTCGCCGTCCCAGCGCGAGCGACGGCCCATGTGGGTAATCTGGATCATGATCTTGGCGCCATGCTTGTGCATGGCGTCGGCCAGGTTCTGGAAGTGCGGGATGATCCGGTCATCCGCCAGGTTCACCGACTTCCACCAGCCTTGCGGGCTGTCGATGGCGACACTGGAAGAACCGCCGCAGATCGCCAGGCCGATCCCGCCCTTGGCTTTCTCTTCGTAGTACTTCACATAGCGGTCGGTGGTCATGCCGCCGTCGGTGGCATACACCTCGGCGTGAGCGGTACTGAGCACGCGGTTGCGGATGGTCAGTTTGCCGATCTGGATCGGCGCAAACATTGCTTCGAAAGCCATGGCAGGGTCCTCGACTTACAACGGCTTGACGGTGAACAGGCCGTCGTCGTGGCCCTCTTCGGAGCCGCCGTAGACTTGTTCCGCAACGGTGCGAACCTTGCTGCCGCGGGCTTCGAGAATCTGGTCCATCGCGCCGGCAAACCAGCCGGTGAACATGTAGTCGACCTTGCGCCCGACCTTGCCGTACACGTAGACGAACGCCGAGTGCTCGAGCTTGACGCTGGCGGTGCCTTTGTCGAGGTCGATGTCCTGGATCTTGAACAGGCCCCAGCCGCGCTGCGACAGGCGCTTCATGTAGTGCTCGAACACTGCGACGCCTTCCAGGCCGTGGCATTCAGCTTCTTTTTCACACCAGTGCCAGGCGGATTTGTAGCCGGCCTTGTAGAGGATCTCGGCGTAGGCCTCGCTGCCCAGGACTTCTTCGATCCCCATGTGATTGTTGACGAAGAAATGGCGCGGCACGTACAGCATCGGCAGGGCGTCGGAGGTCCAGACACCGGTTTCGCTGTCGACTTCGATAGGCAATTGAGGGGCGATCTTGGCCATGGAAACTTAACTCCGGAAAATGCTTTGGTAAGCCCCCGACGCATAAGGTTGGGGGAAAAGAGGCGTGAGTGGTGGCTTATTCGCCCCAGACGTCCTTCAGGACGTTGACCCAGTTTTCGCCCATGATCTTGCGCACCACGCGCTCGGGATGGCCGCGCTTGAGCAGGGTCTCGGTGAGGTTCGGGAACTCGCCCACGGTGCGGATGCCCAGCGGGTTGATGATCTTGCCGAAGCTGGTCAGGCGGCGGGCGTAGCCCTTGTCGTGGGTCAGCATTTCGAAGAAATCCTGGCCATGGCCCTGGGTGAAGTCGGTGCCGATGCCGATGGCGTCTTCGCCCACGATGTTCATGGTGTATTCGATGGCTTCGGCGTAGTCGTCGATGGTCGAGTCGATGCCCTTGGCCAGGAACGGCGCGAACATGGTCACGCCGACAAAGCCACCGTGGTCGGCGATGAACTTCAGCTCTTCATCGGACTTGTTGCGCGGGTGCTCTTTGAGGCCTGAAGGCAGGCAGTGGGAGTAGCACACCGGCTTTTTCGATTCGAGGATGACTTCTTCGGAGGTCTTGGAGCCCACGTGTGACAGGTCGCACATGATGCCGACGCGGTTCATCTCGGCGACGACCTCGCGACCGAAGCCCGACAGGCCGCCATCGCGCTCATAGCAGCCGGTGCCCACCAGGTTCTGGGTGTTGTAGCACATCTGCACCACGCCAACCCCGAGCTGCTTGAAGATCTCGACGTAGCCGAGCTGGTCTTCAAACGCGTGGGCGTTCTGGAAGCCGAAGATGATGCCGGTCTTGCCCTGTTCCTTGGCGCGACGGATATCGGCGGTGGTTTTCACCGGGATCACCAGGTCGCTGTTTTCGCGAATCAGGGTCTGGCTGGCCACGATGTTGTTAATGGTGGCCTGGAACCCTTCCCATACCGACACGGTGCAGTTGGCAGCGGTGAGGCCACCCTTGCGCATGTCTTCGAACAGGTCGCGGTTCCACTTGGCAATGATCAGCCCGTCGATAACGATGCTGTCGGCGTGCAATTCGGCTGGGCTCATCAGGCGTCCCCTTATTGGCGATTCATGCGCCGAATCGTCTGCCGGCGCTTTGGGGCCAGCATATGCCCCGGGGCAGAAGGAGCCGGGTGCAAAAACGACAAGGGAATTGCCGAAAGCGTCAATCCGCGACAAAGGCCAACATGACATCTCTGACGGGTGTCTGTTCTTTGTCTTACGCTTGAGCCAGAATTTGCTCATCAACTGATATGAGACGGCGCAATGAAATCGATTTTCCTGGCTTTGGCACTCATCGCAACCGGCGTACACGCTGCTGAAGACACCGACAGCACGCCCTGCGATGGCATCGAGAACGACAAGCAAACCCTGGAATGCGCCACCTACAACAAAACCACCGCCGAACAACTGCTCAAGGATAACTACCAGAGCTTGCTGGAACGCATGGGTTCGACCTATGGCAGCAACAAGACGCAGTTGGCGGACATTACCGCTCGTCTGAAGGATGCCCAACAGAAGTGGGAAAAGTTACGTGATGCGGATTGCGCTGTAGATACCTTCCCGGCAGTGGCGGGAAGCAAGGCATATGCGATCCAGCAGAATGATTGTCTGGCGCGGATGAGTGATGAACGGTCGGAGTTTTTGGAGTCGATTGGGCAGGAATAAGCGACAATCCCCTCCACTCTCTACTCAGAACCAAGGCTATTCATGACAATCTGCGGCATCGAAATCAAAGGCAGCGAAGCCATTATTGCTGTCGCCTCGCTCGACGGTCAGGCATTGAGCCACGTCGCCCTGGCCACCAAGAAAATCGCCCTTGAAGACGATGATGAGGCGGCCAACGTCAAGGCCTTCGCCACTCAGGTCAGCGCGTTTGTGCGGGAAAACGGCATCAGCCGCATCGCCATCAAGAAGCGCAGCAAGAAAGGCGAATTCGCCGGTGGCCCGACTACGTTCAAGATTGAAGGTGTGTTTCAGTTGCTGGAGGGCGTTGAAGTGACGCTGCTGTCGCCGCAGACCATCAATGCGCAGAACAAGAAACATGACTTTGCCCTGCCGGCGACGCTGAACAAGTATCAGCATGAGGCTTACAAGGCCGCGTGTTCAGCCCTGCTGAAGAAATAAGCCACACCACAAATCTCCTGTGGGAGCGGGCTTGCTCGCGAATGCGGTGTGTCAGTCAATACATGTACCGACTGATCCACCGCTTTCGCGAGCAAGCCCGCTCCCACATTTGATCTGTGTTGTTTTCAAGAGCGGTGTTCATACCGCTTCCCGGCGCCGATCTTCCCTTGGGCACTTGGCAAACCTTGCCCGGTAGCTGCGGGTGAAATACGACGGCGATTCAAACCCGCAGGCGATGCTCACCTCCAGCACGCTCAGGTCGCTCTGGCGCAACAACTGCCGAGCCTTTTCCAGGCGCAAACCCAGGTAGAAGTTGCTCGGCGTGTCGTTCAGGTGCAGCCGAAACAAGCGCTCCAACTGCCGCCGCGTGACCTTGATCGCCTCCGCCAGCGCCAGTGTGCTCAACGGCGGTTCCGTGTGCTGTTCCATCTCCCCAATCACCTGCACCAACTTCTTGTTGTTGATGCCGTAGCGCGTGGCGATCTGCATGCGTTGGTGGTCTTTGCGCGGGCGGATGCGGCCGAGCACGAATTGCTCGGACACCTGGATCGCCAACTCGGGCCCGTGGGCCTGGCTGATCAGGTCGAGCATCAGGTCGATGGACGCGGTGCCGCCCGCCGAGGTGATGCGC
Source organism: Pseudomonas sp. W2I6 (assembly GCF_030815935.1). Lineage (NCBI taxonomy): Bacteria > Pseudomonadati > Pseudomonadota > Gammaproteobacteria > Pseudomonadales > Pseudomonadaceae > Pseudomonas > Pseudomonas sp. W2I6. The sequence continues at coordinate 5,835,073 of NZ_JAUSXJ010000001.1, forward strand.
CGGCGGTCGATCTCGAACAGCTCCTGGGTCACCGTCAGCTGTGGATAAGATTCCTTGAAGGCGTCGATGGCTTCCCAGTGCAGGGTCAAGCGGTGGCCGTCGAGCAGGCCGGCTTCGGCGAGTACGCAGGCGCCAGTGTCGATGGCGCCGAGGGTCACGCCGTCGTGATCAAGGCGACGCAGCCAGTGTTCCAGTGCGGGCGTGGCGAACTTCAGCGGTTCGAAGCCGGCCACCACCAGTAAGGTCGAGCCTTTCTTCAGCGGCTCCAGCGCGGCGTCGGCGTTGACCGACATGCCATTGCTCGCCAGCACCGCGCCGCCGTCGGCGCTCAAGACGTGCCAGCGGTACAGCTCGCCGCGAAAACGATTGGCGACACGTAAAGGTTCGATCGCGGAAATAAAGCCGATGGCGGAGAAGCCCGGCATCAGCAAAAAGTAGAAATCCTGGGACATGGAGCGCTCTCGTAGGACGGACAGCGTGGTCACTGTGATACGCCAGTTCAATCGGTCATTCAAGGGGGCAGGTCGCTGCAGTGCAAGAGCTGGTCGCCGCCGTGCGTTTTGTCGGGGACCAAGCTGCGTAACTTGGCTGCACGGTGCACAAAGACGCCGGAACCCACAATAACAACCTGCCGAGGGAACCACCATGAACCGACTGATCAGCCGCTGCGTGCTCGCACTCAGCGCCAGCGCCATTTTGAGCACCAACGTCATGGCAGCCGATGCGGCTTCTTGCCAGAACGTGCGCATGGGCGTGGTGAACTGGACCGACGTAATCGCCACCAGTGCCATGACTCAAGTGTTGCTCGACGGCCTCGGCTACAAGACCAAACAGACCAGCGCGTCCCAGCAAATCATCTTTGCCGGTATTCGCGACCAGCGCCTGGACATGTTCCTGGGCTACTGGAACCCGCTGATGACCCAGACCATCACCCCGTTTGTCGACGCCAAGCAGGTCAAGGTGCTCGACAAGCCGTCCCTGGAAGACGCCCGCGCGACCCTGGCGGTGCCGACTTACCTGGCCGACAAGGGCCTGAAGACCTTCGCCGACATCGCCAGGTTTGAAAAAGAACTGGGCGGCAAGATCTACGGCATTGAACCGGGCTCGGGCGCCAACACCCAGATCAAGGCGATGATCGCCAAGAATCAGTTTGGCCTGGGCAAGTTCCAACTGGTGGAATCCAGCGAGGCCGGCATGCTCGCCGCCGTCGACCGCGCCGTGCGCCGCAAGGAGGCCGTGGTGTTCTTCGGCTGGGCGCCGCACCCGATGAACGTCAACGTGGCGATGACTTACCTCACCGGCAGTGATGACGCGCTGGGCCCTAACGAAGGCATGGCCACCGTGTGGTCCGTCACCTCGCCGACCTATGCCGAGCAATGCCCCAACGTGCACAAGTTGCTCAGCAACCTGACCTTCACCGCCGCCGACGAGAGCCGAATGATGCAGCCGCTGCTGGATCACAAGGACGCTTTCGAGTCGGCCAGGCAATGGCTCAAGGATCACCCGCAAGACCAGCAGCGCTGGCTGGAAGGCGTGACCACCTTCGACGGCAAACCCGCCGCAGCCAACCTGCAATTGACCAGCAAATAACCTGTCTTGAATCACCGTTTCGCAGCCGCTCCCGGCTGCGAACGGTATGACTACGCCTGAAAATCACGCCTGTAAGGAACCTGCCTCATGAACCACGACGTCATCATCACCTGCGCACTCACCGGTGCTGGCGACACGACCGCCAGAAGCCCTCACGTGCCGGTCACTCCGAAACAAATCGCTGCCGCGGCGGTGGAAGCAGCCAAGGCCGGTGCCACCGTGGTGCATTGCCACGTACGTGACCCCGAGACCGGCAAGTTCAGCCGCGACGTGGCGCTGTACCGCGAAGTGATGGAGCGCATCCGCGAGGCGGACGTCGACATCATCGTCAACCTCACCGCCGGCATGGGTGGCGACCTGGAAATCGGTGGCGGCGAGAACCCCATGGAATTCGGGTCCAACACCGACCTGGTGGGCCCACTGACCCGCCTGGCCCACGTGGAAGAGCTGCTGCCGGAAATCTGCACCCTCGATTGCGGCACCCTGAACTTCGGCGATGGCGACACCATTTACGTCTCCACCCCGGCCCAGCTGCGGGCTGGCGCCAAACGTATTCAAGAGCTGGGCGTTAAAGCCGAGCTGGAGATTTTCGACACCGGTCACCTGTGGTTCGCCAAGCAGATGATCAAGGAAGGCTTGCTCGACAACCCGTTGTTCCAGCTGTGCCTGGGCATCCCGTGGGGCGCGCCGGCCGACACCACTACCATGAAAGCCATGGTCGACAACCTGCCGGCTGACGCGGTGTGGGCCGGCTTCGGGATTGGTCGCATGCAGATGCCGATGGCGGCGCAAGCAGTGCTGCTGGGCGGCAACGTACGGGTCGGCCTGGAAGACAACCTGTGGCTGGACAAGGGCGTGCTGGCGACCAACGGCCAGTTGGTGGAACGCGCCAGCGAGATCCTCAGCCGCCTGGGTGCGCGGGTCATGACCCCGGCCGAAGGCCGCGTGAAGATGGGCCTGACCAAGCGCGGCTAAGACACACCGCACGACGCCCTGCAGGAACCGAATCAAATGTGGGAGCGGGCTTGCTCGCGAATGCGGTGGATCAGCCACCGAATGCATCAACTGACAGACCGCTTTCGCGAGCAAGCCCGCTCCCACAGGAGATCACCGAACTCTTTAGGAATTTGCCATGAGCTTTATCACTGAAATCAAAACCTTCGCAGCGCTGGGCAGCGGCGTTATCGGCAGTGGCTGGGTATCCCGCGCACTGGCTCACGGCCTGGACGTGGTGGCCTGGGACCCTGCGCCCGGCGCCGAAGCGGCCCTGCGCAAACGTGTCGCGAATGCTTGGGGCGCCCTGGAAAAACAAGGCCTTGCACCGGGTGCCTCGCAAGATCGCCTGCGCTTTGTGGCCACGATTGAAGAGTGCGTGAAAGACGCCGACTTCATCCAGGAAAGCGCCCCGGAACGCCTGGAATTAAAGCTGGAGTTACACAGCAAAATCAGCGCGGCGGCCAAGCCGAACGCGTTGATTGGTTCGAGTACTTCGGGGTTGTTGCCGAGCGAGTTTTATGAAGGCTCCACGCACCCGGAACGTTGCGTGGTGGGGCATCCGTTCAACCCGGTTTACCTGTTGCCGCTGGTGGAAGTGGTAGGCGGCAAAAACACTGCGCCGGAAGCGATTCAGGCAGCAATCAAGGTGTACGAATCCCTCGGCATGCGCCCTTTGCATGTGCGTAAGGAAGTGCCCGGTTTTATCGCTGACCGTCTGCTGGAAGCCCTGTGGCGTGAGGCGTTGCACCTGGTGAACGATGGTGTGGCAACCACCGGCGAGATCGATGATGCGATTCGCTTTGGCGCCGGTTTGCGCTGGTCGTTCATGGGGACGTTCCTGACCTATACGCTGGCGGGCGGTGATGCCGGGATGCGGCACTTCATGGCGCAGTTCGGCCCGGCCTTGCAGCTGCCGTGGACCTATCTGCCGGCGCCGGAATTGACCGACAAATTGATTGATGACGTGGTGGACGGCACCAGCGATCAGTTGGGCAAACACAGCATTTCGGCGCTGGAGCGCTATCGTGATGATTGCCTGCTGGCGGTGCTGGAGGCGGTGAAGACCACCAAGGAAAAACACGGTATGACCTTCGCCGAATAAGCCCTGTAAAGATCGTTCCCACGCTCTGCGTGGGAATGCAGCCCAGGACGCTCTGCGTCCCAACGCGTGACGCAGAGCGTCACAGGAGGCGTTCCCACGCAGAGCGTGGGAACGATCACGTACCTACCGGGAACCGAACCATGCCCGCACTCACCACCTACACCACCAAACTCCTCCCCGAGTGGGTCGACTACAACGGCCACCTGCGCGATGCGTTCTACCTGCTGATTTTCAGCTACGCCACCGATGCGCTGATGGACACCCTGGGCCTGGACAGCGAAAACCGCGAAGCCAGCGGCCACTCGCTGTTCACCCTGGAGTTGCACCTCAACTACCTGCACGAAGTGAAACTGGGCGCCGCCGTCGAGGTACACACCCAACTCATCGCCCACGACCGCAAGCGCCTGCACCTCTATCACAGCCTGCACCTGGTGGGCGACGAAAAGGAGCTGGCGGGCAACGAACAGATGCTGCTCCACGTCGACCTCGCCGGGCCGCACTCGGCGCCATTCAGTGAAGCGGTGCTGGGCAAGCTTGCCAGCATCAGCGCCGAACAAACCGACCTGCCGAAGCCCGCCCTGCTCGGCCGCGTGATTGGACTGCCACCCCAAAAATAAGGAATCGCCATGCAAACCGCCGCCGCTGTTGCCGACTTCCGTACTTACCCACTGATCAGTGACCTGGCCGATGTGCAGGTGCACGGCGATCACCTCAGTGTGCGATGGGCCGATGGGCGGGTCAGCCCGTTTCATCACCAGTGGCTGCGGGACAACTGCCCGTGCCCTGTTTGCGTCTACAGCGTGACCCGTGAACAGGTGCTGGAAATCGTCGATGTGGACGAACACCTCACGGCCCTCAGTGCACGTATCGACCAGGGTCTGCTGACAGTGGAATGGAGCGGCGGGCATCGCAGCCAATACGATCCCGGATGGTTGCGGGCGCACGCCTACGACGATGAGTCCCGCGCCGAACGCCGGGCTGCCAAACCGAAATCCCTGCTGTGGGACCGTACGTTCGAGCTGCCCGTATTCGACTACGCAGCGCTGATGGAAGACCCGAAAGCCCTGCTGCAATGGCTGCTGGCTTTGCGTGACAGCGGCCTCACCCAAGTGCGCGGTGTGCCCACCGAACCCGGCTCGCTGGCGCTGATCGCCAAGCGCATTTCGTTCATCCGCGAGAGCAACTTCGGCGTGCTGTTCAACGTGCAGTCCAAGGCCGATGCCGACAGCAACGCCTACACGGCATTCAACCTGCCGCTGCACAGTGATTTGCCGACGCGGGAGCTGCAACCCGGGCTGCAGTTCTTGCATTGCCTGGTGAACGACGCCGACGGGGGCGAGAGTATTTTTGTCGACGGTTTTGCGATTGCCCGGGCGCTGCGGGACGAAGATCCGGAAGCCTTTCGCGCGTTGTGCGAGATCCCGGTGGAGTTTCGCAACAAGGACCGTCACAGCGACTATCGCCGGCTGGCGCCGATCATTGCTCTGGATGCCTTGGGTGAAGTCGCCGAGATTCGCATGGCCAACTTTCTGCGCGGGCCGTTTGAGGCGCCTGCAGAGCAGATGCCGTTGCTGTATCGCGCCTATCGCCGGTTTATTGCGATGACCCGGGAGGAGCGTTTTCGACTGGTCAAACGTCTGAATCCGGGCGAGCTGTGGTGCTTTGATAATCGCCGGACCCTGCATGCGCGCAATGCGTTTGATCCGGCGTCCGGCGCACGGCATTTCCAGGGCTGCTATATCGATCGGGATGAGTTGTTGTCGCGGATATTGGTGTTGCAGCGGTAGACCGAGGCGCCCCCTTCGCGAGCAAGCCCGCTCCCACATTTGACCGAGTTCCTCCTGAAAAAACGCGGTCAAATGTGGGAGCGGGCTTGCTCGCGAAGGGGCCAGCAGCTTCACCTCAAATTTCAGCTCAAAAAAAGCCCCGATCCAGCCGTGACAGGATCGGGGCAGAGTGCTTTGTGTGAGCTGCGCATCCCGAGGGTGACCAAACCTTCAAGCTGCTTGCTTGATGCCAGTGTGCACACTCCCCTGCCTTGCGAGTTAGCCGAAAACGACCTGTTCATAGGTGTGCCGGACATTCATGCATTCAGGCCTTGCCGACTCGGTGATGGCCTACCAGAATCGACTTCAATCCCCCGCTCCCCTAACAAGGATTAACGTCATGATGCACGCGGATTTGATTGACCAGGATGACCTGCTGGGCCAGCTGCGGTCGTTGGGTTTCGAGGTGTCCAGCGGCGCTACCGCCGAGCAGGCTTGCGAGTGTGCGGTGCGCGGCTTGAGCGCGGCGCGGGCCAAGGCGCTCAAGGGTATGGTTGAGCAGATGTACACCGGCAGCGCGACGATCTTGCCGGCGGTGAGGCAGGCGATCGACAAGCAGTTGTTGCCGGCTTTGGTGCAGTTTCGGCAGAACTCTGGCGCCTGATATACCGCATTCGCGAGCAAGCCCGCTCCCACATTCGACCGCGTTCCTACTGAAAAAACGCGGTCAAGTGTGGGAGCGGGCTTGCTCGCGAATGCAGGCGACTCGGTCTAAAGCCTTACACTCGCGAAAGTCGACTCATTCCTGGCCTGGCTCAACGCCGACAACGGCCCGGACAACGGTGACAACACCAGCGCCTGCGGAATCGGCATCATCGCTACCTGCTGCGTGGTGTTGGAACCCACACGCTCATCCCGCGGCGGAATGCCGAAGTATTCGCGGTAGCACTTGGAGAAGTGCGGCGTGGAGACAAACCCGCACACCGACGCCACTTCGATGATCGACATCGGCGTTTGCTTGAGCAACTGCCGCGCACGGATCAGGCGCAACTTGAGGTAGTAGCGCGACGGCGAACAGTGCAGGTATTTCTGGAACAACCGCTCCAGCTGACGCCGGGAAACCGCGACGTACACCGCCAGTTCATCGAGGTCGATCGGCTCTTCCAGATTGGCCTCCATCAGCGCGACGATTTCCTGCAACTTCGGCTGGTTGGTGCCAAGCATGTGCTTGAGCGGCACGCGCTGGTGATCCTGTTCGTTGCGGATGCGCTCGTACACAAACATCTCGGAGATCGCCGCCGACAACTCACGGCCGTGGTCGCGGCTGATCAGGTGCAGCATCATGTCCAGCGGCGCGGTGCCGCCGGAGCTGGTGAAGCGGTTGCGGTCGAGGGTGAACAGGCGTGTGCTCATGGCCACGCGGGGAAAGGCTTCCTGCATCGACGCCAGGCATTCCCAGTGCACGCTGCAATCAAAACCGTCCAGCAGGCCGGCGCAGGCCAGGGCCCAGCTGCCGGTGCACACCGCGCCAAGGCGACGGGACTGGCGCGCCTGGCTTTGCAGCCACGACACATGTTCACGAGTCACGGTGCGCTGAATACCCACGCCGCCACAGACGATCACGGTGTCCAGGGCCGGGGCTTTGTGCATGGAAGCATCGGGGGTGATTTGCAGACCGTCGCTGGCCCACACCTGGTTTCCGTCCACACTCAACGTCGTCCAGCGATACAGCTCGCGGCCGGAGAGTTGGTTGGCCATGCGCAGGGGTTCGACTGCGGAGGCCAGGGAAATCAGCGTGAAATTGTCCAGCAGCAAAAAGCCGATGGATTGAGGCGCACGGTTCTGGGGTTGAGCCCCGGAGTTGAACGACGTCATCGCGGTATCTCCTCACACAAAGCGGGTGATGGCCTCAGGCGAGGCTCTTGTTATTGCGCTCATCGCCTTAAGGAAACTCCTATGGCGAGAGGCTTTGTATTGATAGAGCAAATGCCATGCCTAAAGTTGAATGCGTATTCAATAACTCCTGAAAACGACCTCATGACGTGTCTATATAAGCCCGCGCATGGAGTGGGGGATATGACCCAGAAAAGACGTGAGAGAACGCAGGCGCAAGGTGTGTGAGCAGATCGGTAGCACTTGTGGGAAGGGAGAGAAACGACGTGGGAAAAGTCTGTCACCACAAGCACGGGTGACCGATGGTCATGAGGGGAAATCGTTCGGGAGCTACTTATCTAATTGCGACGCGCTAAAAGGTGGCGCTTGCGGGTGTCGGTGTTCACTTTATGAGCAGTGTTGCTCTTCTGTGGCGAGGGAGCTTGCTCCCGCTGGGCTGCGCAGCAGCCCCTAAATCTTGGGAGCGCTTCGCACTCCAGCGGGAGCAAGCTCCCTCGCCACAGCAAGCTCCCTCGCCACATAAAGCGGTATCAACACTCCACCGCACTCACCGCCAATCCACCCCGCGATGTTTCCTTGTACTTGTCATGCATATCCGCCCCGGTATCGCGCATGGTGCGGATCACCCGGTCCAGCGAGATGAAGTGCTGGCCATCCCCCCGCAGCGCCATCTGCGCCGCGTTGATCGCCTTCACCGCGGCAATCGCATTACGCTCGATGCACGGCACCTGCACCAGCCCGCCTACCGGGTCGCAGGTCAGGCCGAGGTTGTGTTCCAGGCCAATCTCCGCCGCGTTGCATAACTGCTCCGGCGTAGCCCCGAGGATCTCCGCCAAACCCGCCGCCGCCATGGCGCACGCCGAGCCGACTTCACCCTGGCAGCCGACTTCGGCACCCGAGATCGACGCGTTCTTCTTACACAGGATGCCCACCGCCGCTGCGCCGAGGAAATAGTCGACCACGTTGGCTTCGGTCACTTCTTCGCTGAACTTCATGAAGTAGTGCAGCACCGCCGGGATGATCCCCGCCGCGCCGTTGGTCGGTGCCGTGACCATGCGCCCGCCGGCGGCGTTTTCTTCATTCACCGCCAGGGCGAACAGGTTGACCCATTCCATCGCGCTCAAGGTCGAGCCGATCACATTCGGCTTGCCCAGCTCCTGCAAGCTGCGGTGCAACTTGGCTGCACGGCGCCTTACATTGAGGCCGCCGGGAAGGATGCCTTCGTGCTTTAGGCCTTGCTCCACGCAATCCTGCATGGCGCGCCAGAGCTTCATCAGGCCGCTGCGGATTTCTTCTTCCGAGCGCCAGGTTTTTTCGTTCGCCAACATCAGCTCAGCGACGCGCAGGTTGTGGGTCTTGCACAGCTGCAGCAGTTCCACCGCACTGGAAAAATCATAGGGCAGCTCGGTGCGGTCCATGTCCGCCACGCCGCTGTTGGCCTGGGCTTCATCCACCACGAATCCGCCGCCCACCGAGTAGTAGGTGTCGCGGTGCAGCTCGCCGTTATCATCGAACACCACCAGGGTCATGGCATTGGGGTGGAACGGCAGGTTTTCGTCGATCAGGCGCATGTCCCGCGCCCAGATGAACGGCACCGGCAAACGTGCGTCCAGCAGCAGGGTGTTGGTCTCGCGCAGGGTTTCGATGCGGATGCCGATCTGTGACGGATCGATCGCGTCCGGCCACTCGCCCATCAGGCCCATGATCACCGCGTTGTCGCTGCCGTGACCGATGCCCGTGGCCGATAAGGAGCCATACAGCTGAACTTCGACGCGCCTGACTTGTTCCAACACATCACGTTCACGTAATCCTTGAACGAACAACGCCGCGGCGCGCATGGGGCCGACGGTGTGAGAACTCGAAGGCCCAATGCCGATCTTGAACAGGTCGAAAACGCTGATAGCCATTGCCGTGAAACTCCTCGATGAGCACAGGCCAGGCGCACATAACGCCTGGTGACGGAGCTGCTACGCTCATGTCGCAATCCGCCCAGATGCGGCCATCATCAAGCTTTTGTTGGCGCTCACGGCGTCTCACACCGACGTACCCATGCTCATCAGCGCCGCTGTTGTGGAAGGCGACGTTTTGGCCGTTTTTTGCGGTGCAGATCGGTAAAAAGTGCAGTTTTGCCGTGGAAAAAATCTGTAAGCGACGTCACCGACACTGGATACGACCATCCCTGTACTGGATACGACGCCCCCTGTAGGCGTCAGATTTTCACTGGTACATGATCAGTCTCGACTCGTTTGCACAGTTGCGTGGCAGAGCTGTGCCGCACGCCCAACCGCAACACCTATAAGCGCGGTGTTATTGCCGCCAGAAAAACACCAGGAGTCCACCCCCATGAAAGGTTCCCCGTCGTTGTTGTTGGCCGCCATGCTGAGTCTGCCAGTCGTGGCTCACGCTGCAGAACCGGCGCAATGCCAGACCGTCAACTTCTCCGATGTCGGCTGGACCGACATCACCGTCACCACGGCCACCACCAGCGAAGTCCTCAAGGGCCTCGGCTACAAACCCCGCACCACGATGATTTCAGTACCAGTGACCTACAAGTCCCTGGCCGACGGCAAGAACATGGACATCTTCCTCGGCAACTGGATGCCGACCATGGAAAACGACATCAAGCAGTACCGTGATGCCGGCACCGTGGAAACCGTGCGCGCCAACCTGGAAAACGCCAAGTACACCCTGGCCGTACCGGAAGCGCTGTACAACAAGGGCCTGAAAGACTTCGCCGACATCGTCAAATTCAAGGATGAGCTGGGCGGCAAGATCTACGGGATCGAGCCGGGCAACGACGGCAACCGGACCATCCAGACCCTCATCGACAAGGACGCTTTCGGCCTGAAAACCGCCGGTTTCAAAGTGGTCGAATCCAGCGAAGCCGGGATGCTTTCGCAGGTGGAACGCGCCACCAAGCGCGACCAGGCCATCGTGTTCCTCGGCTGGGAACCGCACCCGATGAACACCCGCTTCAAGATGAAGTACCTGACCGGGGGTGATGATTCATTCGGCCCCAACTACGGCCAGGCCACCATCTACACCAACGTCCGCAAGGGCTACACCCAGGAATGCAGCAACGTGGGCCAGTTGCTGAAAAACCTGTCGTTCACCCTGAACATGGAAAGCACCCTGATGGGTAACGTCCTGGACGACAAAATGAAGCCTGACGCCGCCGCCAAGGCGTGGCTGAAGAAGAACCCGCAAGTGCTCGACACCTGGCTCGCCGGTGTCACCACGGTCGATGGCAAACCAGGACTGGAGGCCGTCAAAGCTTACCTCGCCAAGTAAACCGCTGACCCCGGGCCGGTACGCTGGCCCGGGATGTTTTTCCTCTTCGCATGTGGACATTCACTACCATGCTGACTGAACATAAAATTCCGCTAGGCCAGTACATCGCTGCCTTCGTTGAGTGGTTGACCCAACACGGGGCCGCCTACTTCGACGCAATCGCATCGACCCTGGAAACGATGATCCACGGCGTGACGTTCGCGCTGACCTGGTTCAATCCACTGGCATTGATCGGTCTGATTGCGCTGCTCGCTCACTTCATTCAACGCAAATGGGGCCTGACCGTTTTTGTCATCGCCTCCTTCCTGCTGATCCTCAACCTGGGGTACTGGCAGGAAACCATGGAGACCCTGGCGCAAGTGCTGTTCGCCACCCTGGTCTGCGTGGTGATCGGGGTGCCGCTGGGCATTGTTGCCGCGCACAAACCGATGTTCTACACCCTGATGCGGCCGGTGCTCGATCTGATGCAGACCGTACCGACCTTCGTCTACCTCATCCCTACCCTGACCCTCTTCGGGCTGGGTGTGGTGCCCGGGCTGATTTCCACGGTGGTGTTTGCGATTGCCGCGCCTATCCGTCTGACTTACCTGGGTATCCGTGATGTGCCGCAAGAGTTGATGGACGCCGGCAAGGCCTTTGGCTGCTCGCGCCGTCAGTTGCTCTCGCGGATCGAACTGCCCCACGCCATGCCGAGCATCGCCGCCGGCATTACCCAATGCATCATGCTGTCGTTGTCGATGGTGGTGATCGCGGCCCTGGTGGGCGCCGACGGCCTCGGCAAACCGGTGGTCAACGCGCTGAACACCGCCGACATCGCCCTGGGCTTTGAAGCCGGCCTGGCGATCGTATTGCTGGCCATCATGCTCGACCGCATCTGCAAACAACCCGACGCCAAAGTAGGGGGTGATGCATGAGCATTATCCGATTCGAAAATGTCGACGTGATCTTCTCCAAAGACCCACGCGAGGCGCTCAAGCTGCTGGACCAGGGCATGACGCGCAACGAGATCCTGAAAAAGACCGGGCAGATTGTCGGCGTTGAAAACGCCAGCCTGGATGTCGAGAAAGGCGAGATCTGCGTGCTGATGGGCCTGTCCGGTTCGGGCAAGTCGAGCTTGTTGCGCTGCATCAACGGCTTGAACACCGTCAGCCGCGGCAAGCTGTTTGTGGAGCATGAAGGTCGCCAGATCGACATCGCATCCTGCACCCCCGCCGAGCTGAAAATGATGCGCACCCAGCGCATCGCCATGGTGTTCCAGAAGTTCGCCCTGATGCCCTGGCTGACGGTGCGCGAGAACATCAGCTTCGGCCTGGAGATGCAGGGCCGCCCGGAGAAAGAGCGGCGCAAGTTGGTGGACGACAAGCTGGAACTGGTGGGCCTGTCGCAGTGGCGCAACAAGAAGCCCGACGAGCTTTCCGGTGGCATGCAGCAGCGTGTCGGCCTGGCCCGCGCATTGGCGATGGACGCCGATATCCTGTTGATGGACGAACCCTTCTCGGCACTCGACCCGCTGATCCGCCAGGGCTTGCAGGATGAGTTGCTGGAGCTGCAACGCAAGCTGAGCAAGACCATCGTATTCGTGAGCCATGACCTGGATGAGGCGCTGAAACTCGGCAGCCGCATCGCGATCATGAAAGACGGGCGGATCATCCAGTACAGCGTGCCGGAAGAGATCGTGCTGAACCCGGCGGATGACTATGTGCGGACCTTCGTGGCCCACACCAACCCGCTGAATGTGCTGTGTGGCCGCAGCCTGATGCGCACGGTGGATAACTGCACCCACGTCAACGGCTCCATCAGCCTGGACCCGGGCGGTGACTCGTGGCTGGACCTGGCCGAAGGCAACACCATCAAGGGCGCGCGGCAGAACGGTTCGGTGCTGAACCTGCAGAACTGGGCACCGGGGCAATCGGTGGAGGGCCTGGGCCGGATGCCGACGCTGGTGGATTCGAATATCGGGATGCGTGAGGCGTTGCAGATTCGATATCAGACAGGCAACAAGCTGGTGCTGCAGGACGACAACAAGGTGGTGGGGATTCTGGGTGACAGCGAGCTCTATCACGCCCTTTTGGGCAAGAACCTGGGCTAACAGACACCGCAAAATAAATGTGAGAGCGGGCTTGCTCGCGAATGCGGTGTATCAGTGTCAGATGTACTGACTGACACTGCGCATTCGCGAGCAAGCCCGCTCCCACATTTTGCTCAGGTGGTGTCAGTATTTGATCGTTCCCACGCTCTGCGTGGGAATGCCGCAATGGACGCTCTGCGTCCGCTCTTGAAATCGTGACGCGGAGCGTCACAGGATGCGTTCCCACGCGCAGCGTAGGAACGATCATCATCACCAACCTTTAGCTATAGACACGGCCAAGGAGCTGCCGATGGCTTTCAAACTGATCGAGCACGTCCCGGGTGATCTGCTCCTGGGTGAAGCCCATCAGGTCGTATTCCTGAGGCCCGTTGTGCAGGTAAACCTCGGCGCGGTAGTAGCGCGTGCGCTCTTCCTCGGGCAAGTCGTTCGGTGCCGACGAATAAGCATCCAGGCTGACCTCGTAGACAAACGGATTGCCCTCTTGCATCTCGATGCGCACACCAATGCAGCGCTTGGATTTGCCCAGCAGGGTCTGCACTTCCAGCCCCTGGTCACGCAACGCAGTCGCCGCTTCTTCCAGCGCCGGCGTGACGTGCTTGTCCATAAAGCGTTGCACGGTACCCTGGCTAGGTTGCAGGTCCAGGGCAGTCAAACGCTCGCTGAAACCACGCCGACCACGCTCGGCCAACTGCGCCTGCTCCAACTCGATCGCCACGTCCTGGCGCATCGCCTTGTGCAGGCCGAACATGAAGAACACCAGCACCACCGAGAACGGCAAGCCCGCCAGCACCACCATGGTTTGCATGGCTTCGAAGTTACCGGCGAACAACAGGCCGATGGTCACCAGGGTGATCACCGCCGACCAGAAAATCCGCAGCCAATGCGGCGCATCTTCGTCAACGTTGCCGCCCTTGCAGGACAGGTTCGCCATCATCACCGCGCCGGAATCCGCCGGGGTCAGGAACAGTACGAAGCCCACGAAGATCGACACACCGATGACGATTTTCGACGCCGGGTAATGCTCAAGCAGTTGGTAGATCGCCATGGACGGCTGTTCCAGCGCCGTCTTGCCCAACTCCACCGCGCCATGGTTCACCACCAGGTCCAGGGCCGAGTTGCCGAAGATCGACAGCCACGCCAGGGTGAAGCCCAGCGGGATCAGCAGCACGCCGGCCACCAGTTCACGCACCGTGCGACCACGGGAAATACGCGCGATGAACATGCCCACAAATGGCGCCCAGGAAATCCACCAGGCCCAGTAGAACAGGGTCCACAGGCCCATCCAGCGTTCGGTCTTGTCGGCGTCGCCTTCGTACACGTACAGGTCGAAGGTCTTCAGCACGATGCCGTTCATGTAGTCGCCGATGTTCTGCACGAAGCCGTTGAGCAGGTGCAGGGTCGGGCCGAACAGCAGCACGAAAATCAGCAGGCCGCTGAACAGCACGATGTTCAGGTTGGACAGGCGGCGAATGCCGTTCTCCACACCCGACACGGCGGCAATGGTCGCCACGGTGCTCATCACGATGATCACGATCAGCAGGTTGGTGTTGCTGTGCTGCATGCCGAACAGGTTTTCCAGCCCGGACGACACTTGCATCGAGCCAATCCCCAGGTTCGTCACCAGGCCCAGCAGGGTCACGAACATGCCGAAGCCGTCCACCGCGTGACCGGCCGCGCCTTTGACCCAACGCTCGCCCACCAGCGGGTACAGCGCCGAGCGCAGGGCCAGCGGCTGGTTATGACGGTAGGCAAAGTACGCCACGGCCAGGCCGACCAGTGCGTAGATCGCCCAGCCGTGCAGGCCCCAGTGCAGGAACGTCAACTGCAACGCCTGGCGTGCAGCTTCGCCGGTGGCCGATGCGCCTTCAGGCGGGTTGAAGTAGTGGTCCAGCGGCTCGGAGGCGCCGAAGTACAGCAGCGAGATGCCGATGCCCGACGAGAAGAGCATGCCGGCCCAGGCGCCGTAGCTGAAGTCCGGGGTGTCGTCCTTGCTGCCCAGTTTCAATTTGCCATAGGACGAAAACGCCAGGCCCACCACAAACACCAGGTAGGCGGCGATCACGACCATGTAGTACCAGCCAAAGCTTTTCGACAACCAGGCTTGGGCCACACCGAGCATCCTGCCGGCTTCCTGCGGGGCGATGATCAGAATCGCGGTCAACAACAGAATCAGCGCGGTGGAGGTGTAGAACACCCAACCGTTGACCCGCACCTTTTCTGGCGGGGTCTTTATAAGAGAGGCAGAACTCATGGCACAGATGCTCCGGGCAGTGCAGAGAAACACAAGGCAACGCTTGACCCGAGCCATCGATTTTTCGGCAGTCGACGGACGGGTGTATAAAGACACCCCGAAAAACCATAAACCCCCGGCGAACCGCTGTGCCGGGCTGTTTCATGGGTTTTCCCGATGTCAGGTGGCGCCACATGCACGTAGGAAATACCTGTAGGCAGCGACCATTTGTCGCAGATCTTATTCTTTGTTGATTGAACGTTCAATCAAAACAAAATAGACTGGCCCTCAAGCCGACGGACGTTTATCGCCCGTTGGCAGGCCTAAGGAGAGGTGCACGATGCCCAAGGTCGGTATGCAACCCATACGCCGCCAGCAGTTGATCGAAGCCACATTGACGGCCGTCGATCAGGTCGGAATGGGGGATGCCAGCATTGCGCTGATCGCCCGTCTGGCCGGTGTCTCGAATGGCATCATCAGTCACTATTTTCAGGACAAGAATGGCCTGATCGCCGCCACGATGCGGTACCTGATGAACGTGCTGATCGAGAACGTCACCGAGCGCCGGTTGGCGCTGAAAGATGACAGCCCGCGGGCCCATCTTCAGGTGATCATCGAAGGCAACTTCGACGCCAGCCAAGTCAACGGCCCGGCTATGAAAACCTGGCTGGCCTTCTGGGCCACCAGCATGCACCACCCGTCATTGCACAGGCTGCAGCGGATCAACGATCACCGTCTGTATTCCAACCTGTGTTGCCAGTTCCGCCGAGCGTTGCCGTTGCCCGAGGCACGCAGCGCAGCCCGAGGCCTGGCGGCCCTGATCGACGGTTTGTGGTTGCGCGGCGCCCTGTCGGGAGACGCTTTCGACACGGAGCAGGCGCAACGGATCGCTTACGAATACATGGATTTCCAATTGGCCAAGCAGGTGAGTTAGAGCACACATAAACGCTCAACTCCCGAACCGCGCCAACCACTAATGCACTTGCGAGGACTTTATGGCCCGTTTCGAACTGCAAAAACTCTACATTGACGGCGGCTACTCCGACGCTGGCAGCGATGCCACTTTCGAAGCCATCAACCCGGCTAACGGTGAAGTTCTCGCCAACGTGCAACGCGCTACCAAAGAAGACGTCGAGCGCGCTGTGGTCAGCGCCGAAAAGGGCCAGAAAATCTGGGCCGCCATGACTGCCATGGAGCGTTCGCGCATCCTGCGTCGTGCCGTCGACATCCTGCGTGAGCGCAACGACGAACTGGCCGCCCTGGAAACCCTGGACACCGGCAAGCCGTATTCCGAAACCCAATACGTCGACATCGTCACCGGCGCTGACGTGCTGGAATACTACGCAGGCCTGGTGCCCGCCATCGAAGGCGAGCAGATCCCGCTGCGTGACACTTCTTTCGTCTACACCCGTCGCGAGCCGCTGGGCGTCGTGGCCGGTATCGGCGCGTGGAACTACCCGATCCAGATCGCCCTGTGGAAATCCGCACCTGCCCTGGCGGCCGGTAACGCGATGATCTTCAAGCCAAGCGAAGTCACCTCGCTGACCACCCTGAAACTGGCTGAAATCTACACCGCCGCCGGCGTTCCGGATGGCGTGTTCAACGTCCTGACCGGCAGCGGCCGTGAAGTCGGCACCTGGCTGACCGAACACCCGCGCATCGAGAAAGTCTCCTTCACCGGCGGCACCGACACCGGCAAGAAAGTCATGGCCAGCGCTTCGAGCTCTTCGCTCAAGGAAGTCACCATGGAACTGGGCGGCAAATCCCCGCTGATCATTTTCGACGACGCCGACCTCGACCGCGCCGCCGACATCGCGATGATGGCCAACTTCTACAGCTCGGGCCAGGTCTGCACCAACGGCACCCGCGTGTTCGTTCCGACCGCCCTCAAAGGCGCGTTCGAAGCCAAGATAGCCGAGCGCGTTGCCCGCATCCGCATCGGCAACCCGGAAGATGAAAACACCAACTTCGGCCCGCTGGTCAGCTTCGCCCACATGGAAAGCGTGCTCGGCTACATCGCCAAAGGTAAAGAAGAAGGCGCCCGCGTGCTGTGCGGCGGCGACCGTCTGACCGACGGTGAATTCGCCAAGGGTGCCTACGTGGCCCCGACCGTGTTCACTGACTGCACCGACGAAATGACCATCGTGCGTGAAGAAATCTTCGGCCCGGTGATGAGCATCCTCACCTACGACACCGAAGAAGAAGTGATCCGCCGTGCCAACGACACCGACTTCGGCCTGGCCGCGGGCCTGGTGACCAAGGACCTGAACCGCGCCCACCGCGTGATTCATCAGCTGGAAGCCGGTATCTGCTGGATCAACGCCTGGGGCGAGTCCGACGCGAAGATGCCGGTGGGCGGCTACAAGCAGTCGGGCGTGGGCCGTGAAAACGGGATCAGCTCGCTGAACAACTTCACTCGCATCAAATCGGTACAGGTTGAGCTGGGCGACTACTCCTCGGTGTTCTAAAACCTGATTGAGCCTGGCATGGCCCATGTGGCGAGGGGGCTTGCTCCCGTCGGGCTGCGAAGCAGCCCCATGCCAGGTACCGCAGTTCTTTCAGACAGAACTCGAGCGCTGACTTTGCGACTGCTGCGCAGTCGAACGGGAGCAAGCTCCCTCGCCACAAAAGCAGCCTGAACCAACTTTCACGAGGGTGCATTCAATGTCCCAAGAATACGACTACATCATTGTGGGTGCCGGCTCTGCCGGTAACACCCTGGCGACCCGTCTGACCGAAGACGAAGGCGTCACCGTCCTGCTGCTGGAAGCCGGCGGCCCGGACTACCGTTTCGATTTCCGTACCCAGATGCCAGCCGCCCTGGCGTTCCCGCTGCAAGGCCGCCGCTACAACTGGGCCTACGAAACTGATCCAGAACCACACATGGACGGCCGCCGGATGGAATGCGGTCGCGGCAAGGGCCTCGGCGGCTCCTCGTTGATCAACGGCATGTGCTACATCCGCGGCAACGCGATGGACTACGACAACTGGTCGAAACTGCCGGGCCTGGAAGACTGGACCTACCTGGACTGCCTGCCGTATTTCCGTAAAGCCGAAACCCGCGACATCGGCCCGAACGACTACCACGGTGGCGACGGCCCGGTCAGCGTGACCACGCCAAAAGCCGGCAACAACCCGCTGTTCCACGCGATGGTTGAAGCAGGCGTACAGGCCGGTTACCCACGCACCGAAGACTTGAACGGCTACCAGCAGGAAGGCTTCGGCCCGATGGACCGTACCGTGACGCCAAACGGTCGTCGCGCCAGTACCGCTCGCGGTTACCTGGACACGGCCAAGAAGCGCTCGACGCTGACCATCGTCACCCACGCCCTGACCGACAAAGTCCTGTTCGAAGGCAAGCGTGCCGTCGGCGTGCGTTACCTGATCGGTGCTGCCGAAGAGCGCGTTGAAGCCCGTGCCCGCAAGGAAGTCCTGGTGTGCAGCGGCGCAATCGCTTCGCCGCAACTGCTGCAACGCTCCGGTGTTGGCCCGGCGAAACTGCTGGAAGGCCTCGACATCCCGGTGGTCCACGACCTGCCAGGCGTCGGCGAAAACCTGCAGGATCACCTTGAGCTGTACCTGCAATACGCCTGCACCCAACCGGTCTCGCTGTACCCGTCGCTGCTCTGGTACAACCAGCCGGCCATCGGTGCCGAGTGGCTGTTCAACGGCACCGGCATCGGCGCCAGCAACCAGTTCGAAGCGGGCGGTTTCATCCGTACCCGTGAAGAATTCGATTGGCCGAACATCCAGTACCACTTCCTGCCGGTGGCGATTAACTACAACGGCAGCAACGGTGTGAAAGAGCACGGTTTCCAGGCGCACATGGGCTCCATGCGTTCGCCGAGCCGTGGCCGCGTGCAGTTGAAGTCGAAGAACCCACGGGAATACCCGAGCATCCTCTTCAACTACATGGCCACCGAACAGGACTGGCAGGAATTCCGTGACGGCATCCGCCTGACCCGTGAAATCATGCAGCAGCCGGCACTGGATCAATACCGTGGCCGCGAAATCAGCCCGGGCATCGACGTGCAGACCGACGAGCAACTGGACAAGTTTATCCGTGAGCACGCCGAGACCGCGTTCCACCCGTCCTGCTCGTGCAAGATGGGCACCGACGAGATGGCCGTGGTTGACGCCGAAGGCCGTGTGCATGGCATGCAGGGTCTGCGGGTAGTTGACGCGTCGATCATGCCGATCATCACCACCGGCAACCTGAACGCGCCGACGATCATGATCGCCGAGAAAATCGCCGACAAGATCCGTGGCCGCAAGCCACTGCCGCGCAGCACTGCGGATTACTACGTGGCAGGCGATGCGCCGGTGCGTGGCAAGCCGATGCGTGAAGTGGGTCC
The DNA here is from genome assembly GCF_030815935.1 of Pseudomonas sp. W2I6. NCBI lineage: Bacteria > Pseudomonadati > Pseudomonadota > Gammaproteobacteria > Pseudomonadales > Pseudomonadaceae > Pseudomonas > Pseudomonas sp. W2I6. Next base: position 5,854,385 of record NZ_JAUSXJ010000001.1, read on the forward strand.
TACAGCGCAGTAACTGATGGACCGAGGTGCTCCCTTCGCGAGCAAGCCCGCTCCCACATTTTTGACCGTGTGAACCCGATCAAATGTGGGAGGGGGCTTGCTCCCGAAGAGGCCCGATCTGACACCGCAAGACCTCCCGCCCGCCTACACTTTCCTTGATCAGCTCCCAGCCCAGGCCTACTCTGTTTGCCTGCCCGCGCCGAGCCGCCCACAAGGAAGGCCCCATGTTCGAACACCACGCCACACTCAAAAAGCAGTTCAGTGCCCTGCGCACTACCGCCGAATTCTTTTCCCTGCGCTACGTCCGCGAGTCCGGCCAGTACCTGTCGGTACGCAAGAACGTCGCCGAGCCGCCACACCTCAGCCAGGACGAAGGCGCGATGCTCACCGTGCGCCTCAATGGCGTCGAAGCCTACGCCGCCACCCACGACATCTCCCTGCCCGGCCTGCAAGCCGCCCTTGAGCGCGCCGAACAGCAAGCCCGGCTCATCAAGCCCCACGCCCTGCTCGACCTGCGCGACCAGCCAGTGTCCAGCGACATTGCCGACTACCTGTCGCCGAGCCTCGACCAGCCCTTCCCGTCCCTGAGCGACTGCTACCAACTGCTCGGCGCCGAATCGGCCGCCGTGCCCAAGGACGAGCGCCTGGTGAACTGGGAAGTCAGCCTGGGCACCACCCACGTCGAACAGATCTACCTCAACAGCGCCGGCGCCGAACTGCGCCAGGCCCAGCGGTTTGTGTTCCCGGGTGTCAACGTCACGGCCTACGACGGCAATGACAGCCAGACCCGCACCCTGGGCGGCACCAACTTCGGCCAGCAAGGCGGCTTTGACGTGATCAGCCGCTTCGGCCTGGTGGGCGCCGCGCCGCAGATTGCCGACCAGGCGCTGCAACTGCTGCTGGCCCCGAACACGCCCCAGGGCCCACGCGACCTGCTGCTGATGCCCGACCAGATGATCCTGCAGATCCACGAATCCATCGGCCACCCGCTGGAACTCGACCGCATCCTGGGCGACGAGCGCAATTACGCCGGCACCAGCTTCGTCAAGGCCAGCGATTTCGGTCACCTGCAATACGGCTCCAACCTGCTGAACGTGACCTTCGACCCGGACATTCCCGAGCAGCTCGCCAGCTACGGGCATGACGACGACGGCACGAAGGCCAGCAAACAATTCCTGATCCGCGAAGGCTTGCTGCTCAAGCCGTTGGGCGGTGCGTTGTCGCAATACCGCTCCGGCATGCAAGGTGTGGCCAACAGCCGCGCCTGCAGCTGGAACCGCGCGCCGATCGACCGCATGGCCAACCTGAATATCGAGGCCGGCGACCAGAACATGGCGCAGCTGATTGGCGGCATCGAGAACGGCATCCTGATGTCCACCAACCGTTCGTGGTCGATTGACGATGCACGCAACAAATTCCAGTTTGGCTGCGAGTGGGGCCAGTTGATTGAAAACGGCGAACTCAAAGGCGTGGTAAAGAACCCCAACTACCGGGCGATTTCCGCGCAGTTCTGGCGCAACCTCAGCGCCGTCGGCGACGCCAGCACCTTCAAGGTGCTGGGCACGCCGAACTGCGGCAAGGGCGAACCCAACCAGGTGATCCGCGTCGGCCATGCGTCGCCGGCCTGTGTGTTCAGCAACGTGGACGTGTTCGGGGGAGACGCCTGATGAATAATTTCAAAGCCCTGGTGGATTGGCTCAAGCAGGCCATCACCGACCACGAACAATTCCACCTCGGCTACGCCGACGAGTCCTCCGAGTTTGTGCGTTTCAACCACGGCAAAGTGCGCCAGGCCGGCCAGGTGCAACAGGCCAGCCTGAACCTGAAGCTGATCAACGACGGGCGCCACGCCGACCTCGGTATCACCCTGGCGGGCGAGCCTGAACTGGATCGCCAGCGCCTGGCCGACGGCCTGCAACAACTGCGTGAGACCTTGCCGTTGTTGCCGCAGGATCCGTACCTACTGCTCAACCACAACGCCTGGCAAAACAAGGACCAGCAGGACCGACCGCTGCCGAACCTGGCCCAGGTGCTGGAAGCAATCAGCCTGGCCGCTGAAGGTGTGGACATGGTCGGCTTCTACGCCGCCGGCCCTATCAGCCGTGGTTTCGCCAGCTCATCAGGCGCCTTCGGCTGGCACCAGGCCAACAGTTTCAACTTCGACTTCAGCCTGTTCCACGCCAACGGTGAAGCGGTGAAAGCCAGCTACGCCGGCAACGATTGGGACAGCGTGGCCTTCGCCCAGCGTTTCAAGCAGGCCCGTGAGCAACTGGAATACCTTGGTCGCCCGCTGCACCCGCTGGCACCGGGGCAATATCGCGCCTACCTTGCCCCGGCGGCCATGGAAGAAATCATCAGCATGCTCACCTGGGGCGGGTTTTCCGCCCAGGCCATCGCCAGCAAAGGCAGCCCGTTGCAACGGTTGTATGGCGGTGATCAGTCCTTGAGCCCGCTGGTGACCCTGGACGAACAGGTCAGCGGCTCCCTGAGCTCGGCGTTTTCCCGTGACGGCTATCCGCGCAGTGATGTGAAACTGATCAATGCCGGCAAGGCTGAAGGCCAATTGGTGAACTCCCGCAGTGCTGCCGAATACGGCTTGAGCACCAATGGCGCCAGCGGCGATGAATCTCCCAGCGCCCTGCAGATGGCGGCCGGCAACCTGGCCCAGGCCGATATCCTCAAGCAACTGGGTACCGGCTTGTACATCAGCAACCTGTGGTACCTGAACTACTCCGACCAGCCCGCCGCACGCCTGACCGGCATGACCCGCTTCGCCACGTTCTGGGTCGAAGACGGCGAGATCAAGGCGCCGGTCAGCACCATGCGTTTTGATGACAGCGTGTACAGCCTGCTGGGCTCGCAACTGGAAGCGCTGACCGCTGATCGGGAATTGCTGCTGTCGGCGAGTACGTATAGCCAGCGCAATACGTCATCCAATCTGCTGCCGGGGGCGCTGGTAAAACGCCTGACCCTGACCTTATAAGCAACGCAAAACCCATGTGGGAGCGGGCTTGCTCGCGAATGCGGCGTGTCAGCCACTACATCTGTGACTGAGGCACCGCATTCGCGAGCAAGCCCGCTCCCACATTTAATTGCATTCCACATTTTGATTCGGTTCATCCTCAAAACCCCACTCCAGACACCTGGCCGTCCGGCCAGTTGTCGCTCGCGAAAAACCTCGTTATAAAGGTTGGTGGCACCTAGCCACGTCCGCGCGGTAAAAAAACTCAAACAACACCCCGCCGTCCTCAACCCACTTGCACGCAAGTGATGCACGACCTTGCCCGGGATAGGGCAAGCTGGAGCGTTGACATGAACCATGGAAGTTTTGTCATTGAAAAGCTGTTCAAGCACTACAACGTTCACGTAGAGCAGCTTGGTAACACCCCAGAGAAGAAAACCGTGCTGTTGGTCAACGGCGCGCTGTCCACCACCCGCTCGTTTGCACGCACCAGCAAGTGCCTGTCCGAGCACTTCAATGTGCTGATGTTCGACCTGCCGTTCTCCGGCTATTCACGCCCGCACAACACCGACCTCGACCTTGTGACCAAGGACGATGAAGTGCAGATCCTGCGCGCTCTGGTGGAACGCTTTGAGGTCAACCACCTGGTGTCTGCCTCATGGGGCGGGATTTCCACGCTGCTGACCCTCGCCCACAACCCGCCGTCGATTGAAAGCTCGGTGGTGATGGCACTGGCGCCCAACCTCAACCAGGCCATGCTCGAATACGTAGAGCGGGTGCGCGTGCTGATCGAGGCCGATGACAAATCCGCCGTCGGCCATCTGCTGAATGAAACCGTGGGCAAATACCTGTCGCCCCGGCTCAAGCGCAACAATCACCGGCACCTGTCGACCATGGCCACCACCGAGTATCGCCAGGCACGCTTCCATATCCATCAGGTGCTGGCGCTGGGTGACGGCAACTACCTGCCGCAACTGACCCGGATCGAAACCCCGGTGCACTTCCTCAACGGCGTGCTGGACGAGTACACCCCGGCAGACGAAGCCCAACTGTTCAAGAAATACGTAGGCCGCAGCAGCTTCGCCACCGCCGAGCACACTGGCCATTTGCTTGACCTGGAATCCCGCGAAGCGGCCCTGGCCGTGCACCGCGCGCTGATTGATTTCCTGGTGGGCAAACACGTGGCGTTGTCAGATATAGACGAAGCGCCAGTGGGAAAAGGAGCTGCCGATGGCGCATAATCGCCGACACATAGGCTGCTAACAAAAAGGTAACTCATGCCGAATCGCGCCCCTCTCGATGCCAAGACCGCCCGCTGGCTACCCTGGGTGGTAGCGATTGCCTTCTTCATGCAATCGCTGGATGGGACGATTCTCAACACCGCGTTGCCGGCCATGGCCCGAGACCTGGCGGAGAACCCCTTGCGCATGCAAGGCGTAGTGATTGCCTACATGCTCACCGTGGCCCTGCTGATTCCCGCCTCGGGCTGGGTGGCCGACCGCTTCGGCACCAAGAAGATCTTCTTCGGCGCGATCATGCTGTTCAGCATTGGCTCGTTGCTCTGCGCGCTCTCCAGCACGCTGACCATGCTGGTGGGCGCCCGGGTGATCCAGGGCCTGGGCGGTGCGTTGATGTTGCCGGTGGGCAGGCTGGTGGTGCTGCGCGCCTACCCGCGCTCGGAGCTGGTGCGGATCATGGGTTTCATCACCATTCCCGGGCTGCTCGGCCCACTGCTCGGCCCGACCATGGGCGGCTGGATGGTGCAATACCTGACCTGGCACTGGATCTTCCTGATCAACCTGCCGGTGGGCATCATCGGCTGCTACGCCGTCTGGAAATTCATCCCCGACCTGCGCGGCAGCGAACGTACGCGGTTCGACGGCGTGGGTTTCCTGCTGTTCGGCGCGGCGATGGTGCTGATCACTATCGCCATGGAAGGCCTCGGCGAATTGCACCTGCCGCACCTGCGGGTGATGTTGCTGCTGTTCGGCGGCCTCGCGTGCCTGGCGGCGTATTGGCTGCGCGCCGGGCATATCGACAACCCGCTGTTCTCGCCGGTGCTGTTCAAGACCCGGACCTTTGCGGTGGGCATCCTCGGCAACCTGTTCGCTCGCCTGGGCAGCGGCGCGTTGCCTTTCCTGGTGCCGCTGTTGCTGCAGGTGGCGCTCGGTTACTCACCGTCCGAAGCCGGGATGAGCATGCTGCCCCTGGCGGCGGCGGCGATGTTTGCCAAGTCCATCGCCCGGCCGCTGATCGAGCGCCTGGGCTACCGCGTGGTGCTGACCGGCAACACCCTGGCGCTGGGCATCATGCTGGCGAGCATGGGCCTGGTCAGCGAACACACGCCCTACCCGCTGCTGCTGAGCATGCTGGCGATCCTCGGGGCGATCAACTCGCTGCAATTCACCGCGATGAACACCGTGACCCTGATCGACCTCGACGACGCCCAGGCCAGCAGCGGCAACAGTTTGCTGTCGGTGGTGGCGCAGTTGTCCCTGAGCCTTGGGGTGGCCTGCGCCGGTGCGCTGCTGGGTGGTTTTACCGCCGAAGTGGGCAACGACGGGGTCGACACGGTGCTTGGGGCGTTCCAGTTGACCTTCGTCACCGTGGGCATCATGGCGATGCTGGCGGCGGCGATCTTCCTGCAATTGTCGCCAAAAGACGGCAAACGCGTGGTCAGCCGTGAGCACGACATTGAGCATTAACAGGCTTCTCGTCTAGAACTTGCAGGGAAAATCCCACGAGGCTGGTACACTGCGCGACATTTTGTTTTGCAGAGCCAGTCCCGTGACTACCATCGCCACCGCTTTTAATACTTTGCCCCTGTCCGCCGCCATGCTGGCTAACCTCGACTCGCTGGGTTATGTCGAGATGACGCAGATCCAGGCGCAAAGCTTGCCGGTGATCCTCAAAGGGCTGGACCTGATTGCCCAGGCCAAGACCGGCAGCGGCAAGACCGCAGCCTTCGGCATCGGCCTGCTGAACCCGATCAACCCGCGCTACTTCGGTTGCCAGGCACTGGTCATGTGCCCGACCCGCGAGCTGGCTGACCAGGTGGCCAAGGAAATCCGTCGCCTGGCCCGCGCCGAAGACAACATCAAGGTGCTGACCCTGTGCGGCGGCGTGTCCCTCGGCCCGCAGATCGCCTCCCTGGAGCACGGCGCCCACGTCATCGTCGGCACCCCGGGCCGCATCCAGCAGCACCTGCGCAAGGGTTCGCTGGTTTTGGACGGCTTGAACACGCTGATCCTCGATGAAGCCGACCGCATGCTCGACATGGGCTTCTACGACGCCATCGAAGACATCATCAGCAAGACCCCGGCCCGCCGCCAGACCCTGCTGTTCTCGGCCACCTACCCGGTGAGCATCAAGCAGCTGGCCTCGAAATTCATGCGCGCGCCGCAACAGGTCAAGGCCGAAGCGTTCCACTCGGACGATCAGATCGAGCAGCGCTTCTACGAGATTTCTCCGGAAGAGCGCATGGACGCGGTGACCAAGGTCCTGGCGCATTTCCGCCCGGCGTCTTGCGTAGCCTTCTGCTTCACCAAGCAGCAAGTGCAGGAAACCGTGGATCACCTGACCGCCAAGGGCATCTCCGCCGTTGGCCTGCATGGCGACCTGGAACAGCGCGACCGTGACCAGGTACTGGCGATGTTCGCCAACCGCAGTACGTCGGTACTGGTCGCCACCGACGTGGCAGCCCGTGGCCTGGACATTGATGCACTGGACATGGTGATCAACGTCGAACTGGCCCGCGACTCGGAAATCCACATTCACCGCGTGGGCCGTACCGGTCGCGCGGGTGAGACTGGCATCGCTATCAGCCTGGTTGCCCCGTCTGAAGCCCACCGCGCCCAGGCCATCGAGCAGTTGCAAAAGTCGCCGCTGAACTGGGACCAGTTGGACAACCTCAAGCCGCAAAGCGGCGGCCCGTTGCTGCCGGTGATGAGCACCCTGTGCATTGCCGCCGGCCGTAAGGACAAGGTTCGCCCGGGCGACATCCTCGGCGCACTGACCGGTGAAGCCGGGATTCCGGGGGCCCAGGTCGGCAAGATCGCGATCTTTGATTTCCAGGCGTTCGTGGCCGTTGAACGCGGGATCGCCAAGCAGGCGCTGCAGCGTTTGAATGAAGGCAAGATCAAAGGCCGTTCGTTGCGCGTGCGTATCCTGTAAAGATCTCAAGCTATACCGAGATCAAAAATGTGGGAGCGGGCTTGCTCGCGAATGCGGAGTGTCAGTCACCGAATCTGTCGACTGATACACCGCATTCGCGAGCAAGCCCGCTCCCACATTTGACTGTATTCCGATTCAGAATTTGTATGAGGACATGGCTGTGCGCTCGACCGAAGTTGTGATCATTGGCGCCGGCGCCGCAGGCTTGATGTGTGCGCTGACCGCCGCCGGGCGTGGGCGCAAGGTGATGTTGATCGACCACGCGAACAAGGCCGGCAAAAAGATCCTGATGTCCGGCGGTGGCCGCTGCAACTTCACCAATATGTACACGGAGCCTGCCAACTTCCTCTCCCACAACGCGCACTTCTGCAAGTCCGCCCTGGCCCGCTACACCCAGTGGGATTTCATCGCGCTGGTGGCCAAGCACGGCGTGCCGTACCACGAGAAAAAACTCGGCCAGCTGTTCTGCGACAACAAGTCCAGCGACATCCTCGGGATGCTGTTGGATGAGTGCATCCAGGTCGGCGTGAGCATGCACCTGGACACCTCGGTGCAGGAGATTGCCAAGGTCGATGGCGGCTATCAGTTGCAAACCACCCTGGGTGAGTTGCGCTGCGAATCACTGGTGATCGCCACCGGCGGGCTGTCGATCCCGACCCTGGGGGCCACCGGCTTTGGTTATCAAGTGGCCAAGCAGTTCGGCCATGAACTGCTGCCAACCCGCGCCGGGCTGGTGCCGTTCACCATCACCGACCAGCTCAAGGAATTGTGCGGCGAGCTGTCCGGTACGTCCGTGGATTGCCTGGTGAGCTGCAACGACCAAAGCTTTCGCGAGAACATCCTGTTTACCCACCGCGGCCTGAGCGGGCCGGCGATCCTGCAGATTTCTTCCTACTGGGAACCCGGCGACACGGTGGAAATCAACCTGCTGCCCGACCACGACGCCCACACCTGGCTGCAAGCGCAACAGGTGGAGCGCCCGAACAGCGAGCTGAAAACCCTGCTGGGTGAGATCTTCACCAAGAAGATGGCCAACCTGCTGGCCGAAACCTGGTTCGTTTCCAAGCCGATGAAGCAGTACACCCACGCCGAGATTGCCGACATCGCCGGCAAACTGGGGAGCTGGCAACTGGTGCCGGCGGGTACTGAAGGCTATCGCACCGCCGAGGTCACCCTGGGTGGCGTGGACACCCGGGAGGTTTCGTCCAAGACCATGGAATCCCTGAAAAGCCCCGGTTTGTACTTCATCGGCGAAGTGTTGGATGTGACCGGTCACCTGGGCGGGTTCAATTTCCAGTGGGCGTGGGCTTCCGGATATGCCGCTGCCCAATTTGCCTGACGGAACCCGGTAAAAAATGTGGGAGCGGGCTTGCTCGCGAAGGCGGAGTGTCAGCTAATACATCAGTGACTGATACACCGCCTTCGCGAGCAAGCCCGCTCCCACATTTGGTTCGTGGTGTGCTTGGAAGTAATGACTGGAATAAATTTTGCTCTCAGATGTGATCGCCACGCTTGCCGTGGCGTCATTACTGGCTCAATTTAGCGGCATCGTCCCGGAAGACCCCAGACTTCATGTCATCGACCTCCTTCAAGCAGTCCATGCGGCGCCTTTGGGCACTGGATAAGTTCAGTTACAGCGTACGGGTATTCATCGCCCTGACCGGCAGCATGGCGCTGTGCTGGTACCAGAATGAAATGGCGCTGCTGATCCCGCTGTTCCTGGGCATTATCGCCAGCGCCCTGGCCGAGACCGATGACAACTGGCAGGGCCGGCTCAACGCCCTGGCCGTGACACTGGTGTGCTTCAGCACTGCGGCACTGTCCGTCGAACTGCTTTTCCCTTATCCCTGGATCTTCGCGATCTTCCTGGCTCTGTCCAGCTTCGGCCTGACCATGCTCGGTGCCCTCGGCGAGCGTTATGGGGCGATCGCTTCGGCCACCCTGATTCTCTCGGTCTACACCATGATCGGCGTGGACCAGCGCGGTGGCGCCGTCACCGACTTCTGGCATGAACCCTTGCTGCTGGTGGCCGGCGCCGCGTGGTATGGCGCGCTGTCGGTGTTGTGGCAGGTGTTGTTTTCCAACCAGCCGGTGCAGCAGAGCCTGGCGCGACTGTTTCGCGAGCTGGGGCGTTACCTCAAGCTCAAGTCGTCGCTGTTCGAACCGATCCGCCAACTGGATGTGGAAGCGCGGCGCCTGGAACTGGCGCAGCAGAACGGCCGGGTGGTGGCAGCACTGAACGCCGCCAAAGAGATCATCCTGCACCGGGTCGGCAATGGTCGCCCGGGCTCCAAGGTCAGCCGCTACCTCAAGCTGTACTTCCTGGCCCAGGACATCCACGAGCGCGCCAGCTCCTCGCACTACCCTTACAACGCCCTCGCCGAAGCCTTCTTCCACAGCGACGTGCTGTTCCGCTGCCAGCGCCTGTTGCGCCAGCAAGGCAAGGCCTGCCAGACCCTGGCCGAATCGATCCAGATGCGCCAGCCGTTCGTTTATGACGACAGCTTCGCCGAAGCCCTGGGCGACCTCAACGCCTCCCTGGAACACCTGCGCATCCAGAGCAACCCGGCCTGGCGCGGCCTGCTGCGCTCCCTGCGCGCCCTGGCGGCCAACCTGTCGACCCTGGACCGCCTGCTGGGCGACGCCGCCAACCCCGACAGCCTGGCCGATGCCACCGACAGCAGCCTGCTGGACCGTGCACCGCGCAACCTCAAGGAAATGTGGACACGCCTGCGCACGCAGTTGACGCCGACTTCGTTGCTGTTCCGCCATGCCCTGCGCCTGCCCCTGGCGCTGAGTATCGGCTACTGGATGGTGCACTTGATTCACCCGTCCCAAGGCTATTGGATCATCCTCACCACGCTGTTCGTGTGCCAGCCAAACTACGGCGCCACCCGGCGCAAGCTGGGCCAGCGGATCATCGGCACGGCCATCGGCCTGACCATCGCCTGGGCGCTGTTCGACCTGTTCCCCAACCCGCTGATCCAGTCGATGTTCGCCATTGCCGCCGGCCTGGTGTTCTTTATCAACCGCACCACGCGCTACACCCTGGCGACCGCCGCGATCACGCTGATGGTGCTGTTCTGCTTCAACCAGGTGGGCGACGGCTACGGGCTGTTCCTGCCACGGCTGTTCGATACCTTGCTCGGCAGCCTGATCGCCGGACTGGCGGTGTTCCTGTTCCTGCCGGACTGGCAGGGCCGGCGCCTGAACAAGGTGCTGGCCAATACCCTGACCTGCAACAGCATCTACCTGCGCCAGATCATGCAGCAGTACGCCGCGGGCAAAAGCGACGACCTGGCTTACCGCCTCGCCCGGCGCAATGCCCACAACGCCGACGCCGCGCTGTCCACCACCCTGGCGAACATGCTGATGGAGCCGGGGCATTTCCGTAAGGAAGCGGACGTGGGGTTCAGGTTCCTGGTGCTGTCCCACACGCTGCTCAGCTACCTGTCGGGGCTGGGCGCCCACCGGGAAACCCAACTGCCGGCGGAAGTGCGCGAGCACTTGATCGAAGGCGCCGGGAAGACGCTGGCGGCGAGCATCGACGAGATCGCCACGGGGCTGGCGAACAAGCAGCCGATCGCGATTCAGAGTGATGCCGAGGAAGCCTTGGCAGTGGACCTGGAGCAGATGCCGGATGAGATTGATGAAGGGCAGCGGCTGGTGCAGACGCAATTGGCGCTGATCTGCCGGCAACTGGGGCCGTTGCGCACGTTGGCGGCTCACCTGATCAAAGATACCAGCGAAGCCTGAACCCTCTTCGCGAGCAAGCCCGCTCCCACATTCGGCCGAGTTCCACCTTTGGAATGCGGTCGAATGTGGGAGCGGGCTTGCTCGCGAAGGGGCCATTAGCCTCACTACATCCCGTGCTGCTTCATCAACCGCGCATAACTGCCATCTGCCTTCATCCTGGCAATCTCCCGATCAAACCCGGCAACAATCTGCTGATGCTGAGGGTTTTTCAGACTGACCAGTATGTGCAGGCTGTTTTCACTCAGCGGCACCGGCAAAAACTCCACCGCGTTGCGCACGGTGGCGGACTCCCGAGCCAGATAGTAGCGGGCGACGAATTCGTCCTCCAACGTCAGCCGCACCCGCTGCGCCGCCAGCATGCGCACGGCCATGGCGAAGTTATGCACCGGGACTTTCTGCAATTGCGGATCGGCATCGAACGCCGCTGAATAGGCATAGCCACGCACCACCGCGACAGGGTAGTCGTGCAACTGCTCCAGGTTCTGGTAGTCGATGGGATCGTCGCGGCGCTTGAGAAACAGCACCCGGTTGAGCAGGTATTCGCCGGAAAACTGCCCCAACTGAGTACGCGCATCGTCGTACCAGGCGTTCACCAATACGTCGTAACGCCCATCGCCCACGCCCATCAGCGCCCGCGCCCAGGGCACCTGCTCAAACTCACTGGCGTAGCCGGCACGGGCCAGGGCGGTGGTCACGATGTCGGTGGCCAAACCCCCATTGACCAGGGTGGCGTCAGTGAACGGCGGCCAGGCATCCGCCACCAGTCGCAAGCGTTCTGCCGCCACCGCCTGGGCCAGCAACAACAAACCGATCAAAGCAACGGCACGAGAAAATCGCGGCATGCTCAAGTCCTTGGCGGGCATTCTATGGCCTGACCTCTGGGGCAACCCGAGGATTTAACAGTAGCTCATCAATGAGCCTGTACTGCAGATTACACAAAGACGGCAGCGTCGCACGCAGAGAATGATGGCAAATTGATCTCACTCACAAAAAAACCGCAATTTAGACACTCGCCTCCCGCGCGCTTACTATCCTGACCAGACAATCAGCCGAGAGAACACCATGACAGTCGAATGGGTCTGCAAACACCACAGTGACCTGGGCAAGGAGCAGCTGTACGCCATTTTGCGCCTGCGCTCGGAGGTCTTCGTGGTCGAGCAGAAATGCGTGTACCAGGACATCGACGGCCAGGACCTGGACGGTGATACCCATCACCTGATGGCCTGGGATGATGGTCAACTGCAGGCCTACCTGCGCCTGCTGGATCCTGAATCACAGGGTGGTGATGTGGTGATCGGCCGGGTGATCGTTGCGCCGAGCGCGCGGGGTACCGGGCTGGGCCACCAGATGATGGATGAGGCCCTCAGGCAGGCAGAGAAACAGTGGCCCGACGTGCCGATCTATCTGTCGGCCCAGGCGCATTTGCAGGGGTATTACGGGCGGTACGGGTTTGTGGTGGCGGGTGAGGAATACCTTGAGGATGACATTCCACATATAGGCATGCGCCGGGCATGAGGGCCTCTTCGCGAGCAAGCCCGCTCCCACATTTGACCGAGTTCCACCTTTGGAATGCGGTCGAATGTGGGAGCGGGCTTGCTCGCGAAGGCGTCAGCCCGGTCACCACAAGCCTTCAGGGGTAATCCAACACCTGTTTAATGCTCGCCAGGTTCGCCTCGATCCAGCGCCGATCAATCGCGCCCCAATCACGAATCCGATAGCGCCCGGCATGATTGCGGGCGCCGTCTTCCTGTTCAAACTCACACACGATATCCAGGTCCGCCAACGCCGCAATCGTGTCCTGTGCAGTACGCCGGGGCATGCCCGTCACCTCGGTCAGTGCCGGCACGCTGCTGGCCAGCTGGCTATCAATCAGGTACGCCACATACAGGCGCCGGTAGAAGCTGCTTTTGGTCTTGCTCACATCCATGCTCGATCGCCTTTGAAGGTCAGGGCTTGCCCTGCAGGTCCCGCCAGGTCAGGTACACCCGCAGGTCGAATTCCACCTGATGGTAGCCCGGCAACATGTATTCACAGAGTTTGTAGAACGCCTTGTTGTGGTCCGATTCCTTGAAGTGCGCCAGTTCGTGTACGACGATCATGCGCAGAAATTCCGGCGCGGCTTCCTTGAACAGCGAGGCGATACGGATTTCTTTCTTCGACTTGAGGTTGCCACCCTGCACCCGAGAGATGGTGGTGTGCAGGCCGAGGGCGCGGTGGGTCAGGTCCAGGCGGTTATCGAACAGCACCTTGTCGATGGCCGGGGCGTTGCGCAGGTGTTCCTGCTTCAGGGCCTGGGCGTAGCTGTACAGCGCTTTGTCGCTCTGCACGCCATGCCGCTCGGGGTAGCGCTGGGTCAGGTAGTCGCCCAGTTGGTCCTTGGCAATCAACTGGCGCACTTGCTCCTGCAATGCTGGGGGGTAGGCCTGGAGGTATTTCAGCGCGGTCATGGGGTCAACAACGGGTATTTGAATGGCCGCCAGTGTAGCGAATTCAGCGGGCCGCTGCGCGCAGGCGCCAGTCGGCAATTTCATCCGCGATCAACGGCGGCGCCACCTGCGGGCCCTGGATGAACTGGCAGCCGTTGGCCTTGAGCCACTCAACTTGCTCCTGGGTCTCGACGCCTTCGGCAATCACCAGCAGATCAAAATGCCGGCACAATTCGATAATGCTGCGCGCCATCGCCGCGTCCCGGGATGAACCCGGCAGGCGGGCGATCAGCTTCGGGTCGAGCTTGAGGGTGTCGAATTCCAGGTCCCGCAGGTGGGCCAGGGAGCAGTTGCCCGCGCCGAAGTCATCCAGGGCAATCCGCACGCCGGCCCGGCGCAACAGCTTGAGCTGCTTGGTGGACTCATCCAGATTGTGCATCAGGCTTTCTTCACTGATCTCCACCTCAAGCTGCCGGCCTTGCAACCCATGTCGCTCCAGCACCTGCTGCAGCTGGCTGGCCAGGTTCGGCATATTGAACTGGCTGCTGCTCAAGCTCACGCTCAGGACCAACTCATCGTTGAACACCCCTGCCCATGCCTGCCGCTGGGCGGCCACCTGCTGGTAGATCCAGGTGCTCAACTGGCTGATCAGCCGCGCCTCTTCGAGCAACGGCAGAAACAGCCCCGGCGGCACATCGCCGACACTCGGGTGCTGCCAGCGCAGCAGCGCTTCGACGCCCCGCAGATGGCCGTCGTGCAACGACACCTGCGGCTGGTACACCAGGGTGAAATCCTTGCTGTCGATGGCGCTGCGTACGCTGTCTTCGAGCATCAGGCGCGAGCGGGCCCGGCCGTTCATTTCCTGGTCGTAGTAGCGATATTGCTGACGCCCGGCGCGCTTGGCCTCGTACATCGCGACGTCCGCCGCGCGCAGCAGGCCGTTGAGGTCCGAGCCGCAGTCCGGGAAAGTGGCGATGCCGATACTGACGCCCAGCATCACATCCAGACCGTCGACCTGCTGACAGATCGACACCCGTTCGATCAGTTTTTCCGCAATCTTGGCCGCCTGCTCCGGAAATTCCAGCTCCAGCAGCGCGGTGAATTCATCCCCGCCCATGCGGCCAAGAATGTCGTAGGAGCGCAGGCACGCCTTCAACTGTTCCGAGACCCAGCGCAGCACGCGGTCTCCGGCGTCGTGGCCGAGGGAATCGTTGACCCGCTTGAACCCGTCCAGGTCCAGGTACAGCAGCACCAGCGACTGCTCGTTACGCTCGCTGCGCAACAGCACATTCTCCACCGACTGGTGAAACCCGCGCCGATTGAGCAGGCCCGTCAGCGGGTCGGTGACGGCCTGGAACTCCAGTTGCTGATGCAGATGGCGCACCTCGGACATGTCCAGCACCGTGACCACCATGGCTTTCTGCTCGGCCGGCAGCGGGGCGCACGACATCGCCACGGGCAACTGCTGGCCGGGTGCGGTGCGCAAGATGGCGTCGTGCAGGCGCCAGGTTTCGCCACGTTTGTAGCCTTCATACAAGGCAGAATCGGACCACCCAGGCACATGGGGCTTCTGTAGGAAGCCCAGGAACTCGGCACCCTGGATCTCGGCGACCGGCGCATTGATCAGCCGCGAAATCGCCGGGTTGGCGTAGCTGATCACGCCGTCTTCGCCCACCACCAGGATGCCTTCGGCGGCATTGTCGAGCACAGAGGCATTGAAGGCCCGGGCCGATTCCAGATCGTGACTCAGGCGCTGCAAGGCACGGCGGTTGCGCTGGTGCTCCAGCAGGGCCTGGACCTTGGGCTTGAGGATATTCGGGTCGAAGGGTTTCAGCAGGTAGTCGATCGCGCCGCTGGCATAGCCTTCCAGCATCGCCGCCGGCGATTGGGCGTGAGCGCTGAGAAAGATGATCGGGGTCATTTGTGTGCGTTGGCTGCCGCGCATCAGCCGGGCCACCTCGAACCCGTCCATGCCGGGCATCATCACATCCAGCAACACCAGGTCGACGTCGTGTTCGAGCAGCAATCCCAGGGCTTCCACCCCGGAGGCCGCGGTCACCACATGCCAATCTTCACGCTGCAATAACGCACGCATGCTGATCAGGTTTTCGGGATAGTCATCGACCACCAAAAGCACTGAACAACCATCGCGAGGCTTGATTGGAGCGCATTCCATTGCTGCTTCTCTTTCGTCGGAGTCATTCCGGTCATTTTTGCGACAAAACCGGATAAACAATAAGGGCTCACTCTAGCCCTGGATCCCATAAAGCAGAAGCCACGACGGTGCCATCATTGCGCCAAAGCCCAGACAACCGACTAACGGTCAGTGTCTACAGCCCGCGGTTTATGGGAAACATGGCTTTTTGACATTTCATTGGCGCCAACAATCCGCCACAAAGCCATTAACAATCCATTTCGAGCCACCTATAAAGAAAGTGCCGGCTCCCGAGCCAAGGCCTTCTCTCCCCGTTAAAGGCGTATTCAATGATTGATCTGTCCACCTGGAACCTGAGCATCCCCGTCGGCTCCCCGCCCTCGACCATCGACACGCCGAAACTGCTCAGCGGGTTCAAGGACCAATACTTCCAGGCCGAAGGCAGCAGCGTGCAATTCTGGACCCCGGTGACCGGCACGCGTACCGAGAACGCCGTTTACCCTCGCAGCGAACTGCGGGAAACCTACGCCGACGGCCGCCTGCGCAACTGGCTGTACAGCGACGCCGACAATTTCCTGCGTGCCACGTTGGCGGTCAACAAGGTGCCGTCGTCCGGCAAGGTAGTGATCGGTCAAATCCACGCCTACGAAAGCCAGAAGCCACTGATCAAGGTCGAATACCAATACAAGGAAAAAACCCAGACCGGCAACATCGTCGCCAAGGTGCGCATGCGCCCTGACGAGTCGGAAGGCCGGGTGATCATCGTCGCCGAGAACGTACCGCTGGACCGCGACTTCACCTACGTCATCCACCTGAACAAGGCCGGCCTGCTGAGCGTCGACGCCGCCAACGGGCAATGGAACGAACGCATCGGCGCTGCGTGGGGCAAACAGCCGCTGTACTTCAAGGCCGGCGCCTACGTGCAGGACAACAGCGGCAACAGCAAGGAAGGCGCCCGCGTGACGTTTGCCAAGCTGGACATTGACCACGACTGAAGCTGATTCGCTTCAGCGACCGGTCCCACGACGCTTTAGGACAGAACCGCGACCCAGGGTCTCGACTTTCTTGTAGGACAATCCGAGTATGGCGCCGCGCACGCGCACTACCCCCTACAAGAAAGTCATGGAGACTGCCCAATGCCCTTTTCCCGCACCCTGCTCGCCCTCTCTATGGGCATGGCACTGCTGCAAAACCCGGCCTTCGCCGCCCCGCCCCTCTCGATGGCCGACGGGGTGGCCCAGGTCAATATCCAGGACAGCAACGCCTGGGTCGAAATCAACAAGGTCGCCTTCGAAAACAATATCCGCACCCTGCAAGCCAGCCTCGCTGACAAGTCGAAAATCTGCGCCGTGCTCAAGGCGGATGCCTACGGTCACGGCATCGGTTTACTGATGCCCTCGGTGATCAAACTGGGCGTGCCCTGCGTCGGCATCGCCAGCAACGAAGAAGCCCGCGTGGTCCGTGAAAGCGGCTTCAAGGGCCAACTGATCCGCGTACGCACCGCCGCCCTGAGCGAGCTGGAAGCTGCGTTGCCGTATAACGTCGAAGAGCTGGTGGGCAATCTGGACTTCGCCGTGCGCGCCAGCCTGATCGCCGAAAACCACGGCCGCCCACTGGTCGTGCACCTGGGCCTGAACTCCAGCGGCATGAGCCGCAACGGTGTGGAAATGACCACCGCCCAGGGCCGCCGCGACGCCGTAGCCATTACCAAGGTGCCAAACCTGCAGGTGACGGCGATCATGACCCACTTCGCCGTTGAAGATGCCGCCGACGTGCGCACCGGGCTCAAGGCGTTCAACGAACAAGCCAACTGGCTGATCAGCGTCGCCCAGCTCGACCGCAGCAAAATCACCCTGCACGCCGCCAACTCCTTCGCCACCCTGGAAGTACCCGAGTCGCGGCTGGACATGGTTCGTCCGGGCGGCCTGCTGTTTGGCGATACCGTGCCGTCGTTCACCGAATACAAGCGGGTGATGCAGTTCAAATCCCACGTGGCGTCGGTCAACAGCTACCCGAAAGGCAACACCGTAGGCTACGACCGCACCTACACCCTGGCGCGGGATTCGAAACTGGCGAACATCACCGTGGGTTATTCCGACGGCTATCGCCGGGCGTTTACCAACAAAGGCATCGTGCTGATCAACGGGCACCGGGTGCCGGTGGTGGGCAAGGTGTCGATGAACACCCTGATGGTCGATGTCACCGACGTGCCGACCGTGAAGAGCGGCGATGAAGTGGTGTTGTTCGGCAAGCAGGGCGCGGTGGAGACCAGCCAGGCGGAGGTTGAAGACATCAACGGTGCGTTGCTGGCGGATCTGTATACGGTGTGGGGTAACTCGAATCCGAAGGTGCTGGTGGAGAACTAAGTCTCCTCACATCTCGTAGGCACTGTCCTATGGACCCAAGGATCATTCGGTGATTAACACAATCACTTAAACAACACTTATCCCTGTGGGAGCTGGCGGTGCGACGATTCGACTTGCCCGCGATGGCGGTGTATCAGCCAACTTATTCTTCGACTGGCACACCGCCATCGCGGGCAAGTCGAATCGTCGCACCGCCGGCTCCCACAGGGGTTCTGTGTCCTACAGGGCCGTTGCGGTGAATCGGAGCGCCGCTTATAGTTCGCCCCGTCGCCGGCATTGAACGGCGACAGGGTTTCGCAGCCCTACAGAGTTAATACCGTACCCGTCAAAATACGACATAGGCAGTCCTGCCAATGCTCGGCTTTTTATGGCGGTTGTACGTGGGAGACCTTCGGGTCTGCCGGGTCTTAACTCCTCGGTCTGCGAACCCGCGTACAGCTGCCACCCTATTTGTTTCGCAGCAAACGGTGGCCAATTTTCTTTTGAGTTAAGGATTTGCCATGAAGCCACAACTCCCACCCCGCCGTTTCACCCCCTGCACCGAAACAGCCACCGAATACCCGGTACTCCTGATCGACAGCGATGCACCACTCACGGACCTGCACGCCTGCCTGCGTGAACGCCTCAACGCCGCCCTCGAACACCTCAACTTAATGGCCTGCTCCAGCCTGCCCGATTTTGCGGAGCGTGACCTGAACCACGTAGCCAACACCGCCCGCATCCTGGTGCAGGACGTAAGCGACGTATTCCGCGTCATCGAATACCGCGGCTTCGACACCCCCGCAGCCGCCTGATCAAATTTCGGCCACAAAAAAGCCCGCATCCTGCGGGCGCTTTTTTCTTAAGGGGACAGATTTATTTGTCGAACTATCTGACACTCTCCTACCACTCGGCCCGTGCCCTATCAGTTCACCAAGGAGCCTTGAAGGAGAATTCCCCCGTCACATCACACCACACACGTGAAGCCGAACCCTGTTTTTCCGAGTGCTACACTTTTATCTCTCTACATGGAAGTAGGAGGTCAACATGCCCAGAATGGCACGGCTGGTACTGCCTAATTACCCACACCATGTCGTTCAACGTGGTCATAACAAGCAGGTCGTCTTTGCTGATGCATCAGATTTCGAACACTACCTCACGAACTTGCGGGAACTGAAACGATCGCTGGCAGTAAAGGTGTACGCCTTTTGCCTTATGACCAATCATGTACACCTCTTGCTGGATCCGGGCGATGACCCTATGGCATTAGCCAAGCTAATGAAGGTCTTAGCAGCACGTACGACGCGTTACCGCAACCGACTGGAAGGTCGTACGGGCACGCTTTGGGAAAGTCGATACCGTTCAAGCATTGTTCAGAACGATACCTATCTACTTGCGTGCACCCGATACATCGAACTCAATCCAATCCGTGCCAAGATGGTTGCTCATCCAAGCGACTATCCGTGGTCCAGCTTCAATACACGTTTCAACACGACGACCACGGCTGACTGGCTGGATGAGATCCCTTGTTTTGAAACGTCAGGCCTAGCGCTTGAGGAAAAGCGAGCACGCTACGTCGCCCTTATTGAGCAAGGCATTCCAACATCTGAAATTCAGTTGATCAGGAACGCATTACAACGAGGGCAGTTGACGGGCAATTCAGTTTTTGTAGATGAGATTGAGAAAATTACAGGGTTGCGTATCACCAATCGCGGGCGGGGTAGGCCTTGGTGATTTAAATAAATCTGTCCCCTTTATCCCATCCAAGCGACTATCCGTGGTCCAGCTTCAATACACGTTTCAACACGACGGCTACGGCTGACTGGCTGGATGAGATCCCTTGTTTTGAAACTTCAGGTCTAGCGCCTGAGGAAAAGCGAGCAAGCTACGCCACCCTTATTGAGCAAGGCATTCCAACATCTGAAATTCAGTTGATCAGGAACGCATTACAACGAGGGCAGTTGACGGGCAATTCAGTTTTTGTAGATGAGATTGAGAAAATTACAGGGTTGCGTATCACCAATCGCGGACGTGGTACGCCATGGTGATTTAAATAAATCTGTCCCCTTTATCGTTTAAATAAATCTGTCCCCTTTATCGTTCCGCGGCTTCGACACCCCCGCAGCCGCCTGATCAAATTTCAGCCACATTAGCTGGCATTGCTGCGGGCTTTCTTATTGACGCATGAGCCTTAGTTTAACTTGGTGCCCAACTAAATTTCGTTATATATCTTTTTGAAACCATAGCCAGAAGAAAACAATATAAAAGACTGTAATTTCTCACAGGTTACGCGAACTTATATTGTTCTTATTATTAAATACAAGCGCCATGGAGTGCTGATTGCGGCGCTTTTTTTTAATTAAAACCTAGTGATTTCAACTAAATATACGGAGATTTTATATGGCACAGACACCGGTCATCACATCCCCTTCGAATGGTGCTTCAGGACTTGGGGCAACCCCCAGGATTTTCGGATCTGCAGAGCCTAATCACAGCGTTAATGTTGCTATTACTGACGCTGGCACTGCCACTGTAGTGGGAACTGGCGTTGCCGGACCCACTGGACAATGGGCTTCCGATCTGAGTATTGCACCGGGCAAATGGTATATAATCCAAGCCCAAAGTTACGTGGTTAAGAGCGATCCCAGCACATATTCGGCCTGGAGCGCACCTATAACCATAGCCGGCTAGCACGTTAAGCAACTTCGGCTTAAAAAAACCCGCATTTCTGCGGGTTTTTTCTTTGAAATTTCGAGCTCAATTAACTTTAGCGTTCAACTCACCTTTCAAATACCGCTGGTACATCGCTTCCAACGAGATCGGCTTGATCTTCGAAGCATTACCCGCAGTACCAAACGCCTCATAACGAGCAATACACACATCACGCATCGCTGTCACAGTCGCGCCGAAGAACTTACGCGGGTCAAACTCGCTGGGGTTGGTGGCCATCAGGCGACGCATCGCACCGGTGGAGGCCAGGCGCAGGTCGGTGTCGATGTTGACCTTGCGCACGCCGTACTTGATGCCTTCGACGATTTCTTCAACCGGCACGCCGTAGGTTTCTTTGATGTCGCCGCCGTACTGGTTGATGATCGCCAGCCACTCTTGCGGTACCGAGGAAGAACCGTGCATCACCAGGTGGGTGTTCGGGATGCGCTTGTGGATTTCCTTGATGCGGTCGATGGCCAACACGTCGCCGGTAGGTGGCTTGGTGAATTTGTAGGCGCCGTGGCTGGTGCCGATGGCGATGGCCAGGGCGTCAACTTGGGTCTTTTTCACGAAGTCGGCGGCTTCTTCCGGATCGGTCAGCATTTGGCTGTGATCCAGTACGCCTTCGGCGCCGATACCGTCTTCTTCACCGGCCATGCCGGTTTCGAGGGAACCCAGGCAGCCCAGCTCGCCTTCAACCGAAACGCCACAGGCGTGAGCCATGGCCACGGTTTGTTGGGTGACGCGTACGTTGTATTCGTAGTCGGTCGGGGTCTTGCCGTCTTCGCCCAGGGAACCGTCCATCATTACCGAGCTGAAGCCCAGCTGGATGGAGCGCTGGCACACGTCAGGGCTGGTGCCGTGGTCCTGGTGCATGCACACCGGGATGTGCGGGAATTCTTCGATCGCGGCGAGGATCAGGTGACGCAGGAACGGGGCACCGGCGTATTTGCGCGCGCCGGCCGAAGCCTGGACGATCACTGGAGAGTCAGTCTTGTCAGCGGCTTCCATAATGGCGCGCATCTGCTCAAGGTTGTTGACGTTGAAGGCTGGAACGCCATAGCCGAATTCGGCTGCGTGGTCCAACATCTGGCGCATGCTGATAAGTGCCATTGTGAGTCTCTCTCCCGGTCGAGGGTCGTTAATCGTGCAAGCCTGCCGTAGCGGCGGCTGCTATTCAAGTTATTGAAGGTCAGGCTTTCAAAGCCTGCCCTGCTTAATCGTTAAACCTGTCTGTAGGAGCCGGCTTGCCGGCGATGGCGGCTGACGCTATCGCCGGCAAGCCGGCTCCTACAGGTGATCGCGGCGTGTTATTGCGCTTTACAGCCGCGCCCGATCAAATCATCGGTGGCAACCCAGTAAACCAGGCCTTCCTCACCTTTTGTGTGAAACGCCAACTGGCCGTCGCTGTACAGCACGCCCGAGGCCGCCACGTCCTGCTTGAGGCGATACACCTGGTCCGAGCCGCCGAGGCGCACATCCACCTGGGTGCGGGCCTGGTCGGCAAACCGCCAGTTGACTTGCGCCTGGCTGTCACACGTCCAGGTGGTCCACTTGTCTGCCGGCTCTGCCTTCTTGTCGAACATGTTCAGGTTGGTGCATCCGGCCAATAACGCCAGTGCCGCCAGGGCGAAAACGCCTTTCATTGCCAATCCTCAAGCGGCGACCTGCGGCCACCGCTGCTGTCGGTTAGTGAATCAGACCCGTCAAGGGCAACCCTGTTCCTGACCGTTGGGCGCAGAGTCGTATTTCTCCAACCCGTCCGGCCCGATGCGCTTGTTGATCACCGGCATGGTTTCGGCTTGCCAGTCAGCCTGGTAGCAACTCTTTTGCCGCGCCGCCCCGGCCTTTTCAGACTCGGGCGCCGCTTTCGGCGTGCTGCCGCAGCCGGCCAGCAGGCCCGCTGCAATCACCAGTGCCAACGACCTGATCATCGGAATGCTCCTTTTCCTCAGCAAGTGCCTTATCCCTTGGCCCGGCTTTCCAGCACTTCGACAGCCGGCAGTACCTTGCCTTCAACGAATTCGAGGAACGCCCCACCCCCCGTAGAAATGTAGGAGATCTGGTCAGCAACGCCATATTTATCGATGGCCGCCAGGGTGTCGCCACCGCCAGCGATGGAAAATGCCGAGCTTTCAGCGATGGCATGGGCCAGCACTTTGGTGCCGTTGCCGAACTGGTCGAACTCGAACACGCCGACCGGGCCGTTCCACAGGATGGTCTTGGACGACTTCAGCAGTTCAGCGAAGTTGGCTGCCGTTTGCGGGCCGATGTCCAGGATCATGTCGTCAGCGGCAACGTCAGCGATCAGCTTGACGGTGGCTTCGGCGCTTTCAGCGAATTCCTTGGCCACCACCACGTCTACCGGCAGCGGCACGCTGACCTTGGCGGCAATGGCGCGGGCGGTTTCCAGCAGGTCCGGCTCGTACAGCGATTTGCCCACCGGGTGACCGGCAGCCGCCAGGAAGGTGTTGGCAATGCCGCCGCCGACGATCAGCTGGTTGCAGATCTGGCTCAGGCTGTTCAGCACGTCGAGCTTGGTGGACACCTTGGAGCCGGCAACGATGGCCGCCATCGGTTGGGCCGGAGCGCCGAGGGCCTTGCCCAGTGCGTCCAGTTCAGCCGCCAGCAACGGGCCAGCTGCGGCAACTTTGGCAAACTTGGCCACGCCGTGGGTCGAACCCTCGGCACGGTGCGCGGTGCCGAAGGCGTCCATCACGAACACGTCGCACAGGGCAGCGTATTGCTGGGCCAGTTCGTCGCTGTTCTTTTTCTCGCCCTTGTTGAAGCGCACGTTTTCGAACAGCACGATGTCGCCAGCCTTCACGTCCACACCGTTCAGGTAGTCGGCTACCAACGGCACGTCGCGGCCCAGGGCCTTGCTCAAATATTCAGCTACAGGCTTGAGGCTGTTTTCTGCCGAGAATTCACCTTCGGTCGGACGACCCAAGTGGGAGCAGACCATCACGGCCGCGCCTTTTTCCAGGGCCAGCTTGATGGTCGGCAGCGAGGCCAGGATTCGCGCATCGCTGGTGACAACACCGTCCTTGACTGGGACGTTGAGGTCTTCGCGGATCAGTACGCGCTTACCTTGCAGATCGAGGTCGGTCATCTTCAACACGGTCATGGGGGGCAATTCCTGAGAGCTAAAGTTGTGGAGAGGCTGTTTGCAGATAGTGTTCTGCAACGTCCAGCATTCGGTTGGCAAAACCCCATTCGTTGTCGAACCAAGCCAGGATGTTCACCAGCCGTGGGCCGGAAACGCGGGTCTGGCTGGCATCGACGATGGCCGAATGCGGGTCGTGGTTGAAATCACAGCTGGCGTGCGGCAACTCGGTGTAGGCCAACAGGCCTTTGAGCGGGCCGCTGGTGGCGGCGTCGCGCAGGATCCGGTTGACTTCGCCGGCATCGGTGTCGCTGACGGTTTGCATGGTGATGTCCAGGCAAGACACATTCACCGTCGGTACCCGTACGGCTTTGGCCTGGATTCGCCCGGCAAGTTCCGGCAACAGTCGCTCGATACCGCGCGCCAGGCCGGTGGACACCGGAATCACCGACTGAAACGCCGAACGCGTACGGCGCAGGTCTTCATGGTGGTAAGCGTCAATCACCGGCTGATCGTTCATTGCCGAGTGAATGGTGGTGATCGACACGTATTCCAGGCCAATCGCCTGGTCCAGCAGGCGCAACAGCGGCACGCCGCAGTTGGTGGTGCAGGAGGCGTTGGACACCAGCAATTCGGCACCGGTCAGGCAATCCTGGTTCACGCCGTAGACGATGGTGGCGTCGACATCCGCCTCGCTGGCCATCGGCTGGGAAAACAGGACCCGTGGTGCGCCGGCGTCGAGAAACCGCTGGCCGTCGGCACGGGTGTGATAGGCACCGGAGCATTCCAGCACCAGGTCGACGTCCAGCGCCGCCCAGTCGATGCCCTCAGGGGTGGCACTGCGCAGGACCTTCACGCAGTTGCCATTAATATGCAGACAATCGTCCTCGACCCGCACTTCGCCGGGGAACCGGCCGTGGGTGGAGTCAAAGCGTGTCAGGTATTCGATGCTGGCCATGTCCGCCAGATCGTTGATCGCGACAATTTCAAACCCGGCCGCCGGCCCTCGCTCGAACAGAGCACGCAAGACGCAACGACCAATCCGGCCGTAGCCGTTGAGTGCAACTTTGTAGGGACGCGGTTGAGGCATGGGGTTCTCGCATTGTGGGCGACACAAACCTTTGCAGGAACTCGCTTGTGTGGCGAGGGAGCTTGCTCCCGCTGGAGTGCGAAGCACTCCCAGACCGGCTGACGAGGTGTACCTGACACATCTCGATCGCACGGCTTGGGGCCGCTTCGCAGCCCAGCGGGAGCAAGCTCCCTCGCCACAACAAGCTCGCTCCTACAAGGGGACGCGCTTTAGTCTTCCAGCAGCTCTTCAGCCTGACCCAGGATGTTTTCCAGGGTGAAACCGAACTCTTCGAACAACGCTGGCGCCGGCGCCGACTCACCGTAGGTGGTCATGCCGATCACGCGACCTTCCAGGCCCACGTACTTGTACCAGTAGTCGGCGTGAGCCGCTTCGATGGCGATACGTGCGCTGACCTGCAACGGCAACACCGATTGCTTGTAGTCGGCGTCCTGGGCTTCGAAGACGCTGGTGCACGGCATGGAAACCACACGCACGTTGCGACCGGCGGCAGTCAGCTTGTCGTAAGCCTGAACCGCCAGGCCCACTTCGGAACCGGTGGAGATCAGGATCAGCTCCGGCTCGCCGATGCAGTCTTTCAGCACGTAGCCACCACGGCTGATGCCTTCGATCTGCGCCGCGTCGCGGGTTTGGTGCTGCAGGTTCTGACGGGAGAAGATCAGCGCCGAAGGGCCGTCCTTGCGCTCGATCGCGTGCTTCCAGGCCACAGCCGACTCGACTGCGTCCGATGGGCGCCAGGTGTCCAGGTTCGGCGTGGTGCGCAGGCTGGTCAATTGCTCGACCGGCTGGTGCGTCGGGCCGTCTTCGCCCAGGCCGATGGAGTCGTGGGTGTAGACGAAGATCACACGCTTCTTCATCAACGACGCCATGCGTACGGCGTTGCGCGCGTATTCCATGAACATCAGGAAGGTCGCGCCGTAAGGCACCAGGCCGCCGTGCAGGGCGACGCCGTTCATGATGGCGCTCATGCCGAACTCGCGCACGCCGTAGTACATGTAGTTGCCGCTGGCGTCTTCCGCCGAGACACCTTTGCAACCTTTCCACAGGGTCAGGTTGGAACCGGCCAGGTCAGCCGAACCGCCGAGGAACTCAGGCAGCAGCGGGCCGAACGCGTTCAGGGTGTTCTGGCTGGCTTTACGGCTGGCGATGGTTTCGCCCTTGGCCGCCACTTCGGCAATGTAGGCCGAGGCCTTTTCAGCGAAGTCGGCAGGCAGGTCACCGGCCAGGCGGCGAACCAGTTCGTTGGCCAACTCAGGGAATTCGGCGGAGTAGGCCGCGAAACGCTGGTCCCACTCGGCTTCGACCGCCAGGCCGGCTTCCTTGGCGTTCCACTCGGCGTAGATGTCAGCCGGGATTTCGAACGGGCCGTGGTTCCACTTCAGCGCAGCGCGGGTCAGGGCGATTTCCGCGTCACCCAGTGGGGCGCCGTGGCAGTCTTCCTTGCCTTGCTTGTTCGGCGAACCGAAGCCGATGGTGGTCTTGCAGCAGATCAGGGTCGGCTGCTCGCTCTTGCGGGCGGTGTCGATGGCGGTCTTGATCTCTTCAGGATCGTGGCCGTCGACGTTGCGGATCACCTGCCAGTTGTAGGCTTCGAAACGCTTAGGCGTGTCGTCGGTGAACCAGCCTTCGACTTCGCCGTCGATGGAGATGCCGTTGTCATCGTAGAAGGCGATCAGCTTGCCCAGGCCCAGGGTACCGGCCAGGGAGGCGACTTCGTGGGAAATGCCTTCCATCATGCAGCCATCACCGAGGAACACGTAGGTGTGGTGGTCGACAATGTTGTGGTTCGGGCGGTTGAACTGCGCAGCCAGCACTTTTTCAGCCAGGGCAAAACCCACGGCGTTGGCCAGGCCCTGGCCCAGTGGACCGGTGGTGGTCTCAACGCCAGGGGTGTAGCCGTATTCCGGGTGGCCCGGGGTGCGGCTGTGGATCTGGCGGAAGTTTTTCAGGTCGTCGATGGTGACGTCGTAGCCGGTCAGGTGCAGCAACGAGTAGATCAGCATCGAGCCGTGGCCGTTGGACAGGATGAACCGGTCACGGTCGGCGAACGACGGGTTGCTCGGGTTGTGTTTCAGGTAGTCACGCCAAAGTACCTCGGCGATATCCGCCATGCCCATCGGGGCACCGGGATGGCCGCTGTTGGCTTTTTGCACGGCATCCATGCTGAGGGCACGAATGGCGTTGGCACGCTCACGACGGCTGGGCATCGCTGATCTCCTGGAGGTTGAATAAAAGAAACGGAAAAAAGGATCGGCATTTTCCCTCAGCCACGGCCCTCGGGGCAATCACAGATAGTCACTTGGGGGTGTTTTTCCTGCGGATTGACTGGAGAAACCGCCCCCCGCTTCGTCCATGGGTTATAGCGGCTGCTTATAACCACCGATTATCGACCAATATCAAAACTTTTTGATATTGCCCTTGCGGGGTTTTCCCACCGTCACTAGACTGCTGGCCTTATGAACCTGAGCGCACCTTCCATTCGACCCGACGACAGCGACGAGCTGGCGGCCCTGTGCAAGGCCGGTGGCGATCCGTTGCGCCTGAATGTGTTGCGCGCGCTGACCAACGATTCGTTCGGGGTGCTGGAGCTGGCGCAGATCTTCGCCATCGGCCAATCCGGCATGAGCCACCACTTGAAGGTACTGGCCCAGGCCGACCTGGTGGCGACCCGCCGCGAGGGCAATGCGATTTTTTACCGTCGCGCCCTGCCCCACACCGAGCAACTGGGCGGCAAGCTGCACGCCGCTCTGCTCGAAGAAATAGACAGCCTGGCGCTGCCGGCTGACGTGCAGTCGCGCATCAGCCAGGTGCACGGGCAACGTGCTGCCGCCAGCCAGGACTTTTTCTCACGGGTAGCCGAGAAGTTTCGCGCCCAGCAGGATCTGATCGCCGGCTTGGCGCAATACCGCGAAAGCGTGCTGGCACTTTTGGACAAGCTGAGCTTCAGTGATGAGGCTACGGCGGTCGAAGTGGGCCCGGGTGATGGCGGCTTCCTGCCGGAGCTGGCGCGGCGCTTTCATCAGGTCACGGCGCTGGACAACAGCCCGGCGATGCTGGAGCTGGCCCGCCAATTGTGTGAGCGCGAAGCGCTGGGCAATGTCCACCTGCAGTTGGCGGACGCCCTGAATGACACCAGCCTGCGGGCCGATTGCGTGGTGCTGAACATGGTCCTGCACCATTTCGCCGCCCCGGCAGACGCCCTCAGGCAGATGGCGAATTTGCTGCAACCAGGCGGCAGCCTGTTGGTCACGGATTTATGCAGCCACAACCAGAGTTGGGCCAGGGAAGCCTGCGGTGATCTCTGGCTGGGTTTTGAACAGGACGATCTGGCCCGTTGGGCCACCGCTGCGGGACTCGTTCCCGGGGAAAGCCTCTATGTAGGTTTACGTAATGGTTTCCAGATTCAGGTCCGCCATTTTCAGCGGCCGGCTGGCGACACTCACCATCGGTAAATATCAGGAAAACATCGAGATGAGCGAATACTCCCTTTTCACCTCCGAGTCCGTGTCTGAAGGGCATCCGGACAAAATCGCCGACCAGATCTCTGACGCGGTGCTGGACGCCATCATCGCTGAAGACAAGTTCGCCCGAGTGGCGTGCGAGACTCTGGTGAAAACGGGCGTGGCGATCATCGCCGGCGAAGTCACCACCTCTGCCTGGGTAGACCTGGAGCAGATCGTGCGTGATGTGATCATCGACATCGGCTACAACAGCTCCGACGTCGGCTTCGACGGTGCGACCTGCGGCGTGATGAACATCATCGGCAAGCAGTCCCCTGACATCAACCAGGGTGTAGACCGTGCCAAGCCTGAAGATCAGGGCGCCGGCGACCAGGGCCTGATGTTCGGCTATGCCAGCAACGAAACCGACGTGCTGATGCCGGCACCGATCACCTTCTCCCACCAGTTGGTGAAGCGCCAGGCCGAAGCCCGTAAATCCGGTGCATTGCCATGGCTGCGCCCGGACGCCAAGTCCCAGGTGACCTGCCGTTATGAAGGCGGCAAAGTCGTCGCCATCGACGCGGTGGTACTGTCGACCCAGCACAACCCGGACGTTTCCTACGCCGACCTGCGCGAAGGCGTCATGGAGCTGATCGTCAAGCACGTGCTGCCTGCCGAACTGCTGACCAAGGACACCCAGTTCCACATCAACCCGACCGGCCAGTTCATCATCGGTGGCCCGGTGGGCGACTGCGGCTTGACCGGTCGCAAGATCATCGTCGACAGCTACGGCGGCATGGCCCGTCACGGCGGTGGCGCGTTCTCCGGCAAGGATCCATCCAAGGTTGACCGTTCGGCGGCCTACGCCGGTCGTTACGTGGCCAAGAACATCGTGGCCGCCGGCCTGGCCGAGCGTTGCGAGATTCAGGTGTCCTACGCAATCGGTGTGGCCCAGCCTACGTCGATCTCGCTGAACACCTTCGGTACCGGCAAGATCAGCGACGACAAGATCGTCAAGCTGGTGCGTGAGATCTTCGACCTGCGCCCTTACGCAATCACCACCATGCTCGACCTGCTGCACCCGATGTACCAGGAAACTGCGGCCTACGGCCACTTCGGTCGTACCCCTGAGCAGAAGACTGTCGGCAACGACACGTTTACTACGTTCACCTGGGAAAAGACCGACCGTGCCAACGACCTGCGTACTGCCGCCGGCCTGTAATCGTCCTACGGTGTACACAAAGCCCCGGCGTTCTGTTCAAGCGAGCAGAAACATCGGGTAAAAAGCCTCGCGGTTGCGGGGCTTTTTTATGCCCGCGGGGATGGCTTAGGCTGGGCGCCCTTTTCAGAGCAAGGATGCTCATGATGACGTCACTTATGCGCTGGCTGTTTTTCCTTTTACTCAGCTTCTCGCCGCTCACTGCGTGGTCGCAGGAGTGCCCCGACTGGGAGGCCGATCACGCCCGTGCCCAGATCAGCACCCTGGCGCAACAAATCCGCTTGTGGGATGACAGCTACCACCGGCTCGGCCAGTCATTGATCAGCGATGAGCTGTATGACCAGGCCAGCCAGCGCCTTGCCCAATGGCGCAGGTGTTTCACCCCCTCCGCCCCAGTCACGGACGACCCGCTGGGCAGCGCGCGGGGCACGATCGCCCACCCGACGCCCCACACCGGTCTGGAAAAACTGCTGGACGATAACGCCGTGCAAACCTGGCTGGGGACTCGCCAGGACGTGTGGATCCAGCCCAAGGTCGATGGCGTCGCCGTCACGCTGGTTTACCGCAAGGGCCGGTTGAGCCGGGTCATCAGTCGCGGCGATGGCCGGCTGGGCCAGGATTGGTCAGCCTCCGCCCGCCGGATTCCGGGGATCGTGCAGCAACTGCCCGAGCCCGTTGACCTGTTGTTGCAGGGCGAACTCTATTGGCGACTGAATGACCATGTGCAAGCTGCCAAAGGTGGCCTCGGCGCCCGCGGCAAAGTGGCCGGGCTGATGAATCGCCGGCAGTTGAGCGACGCCGAGGCCGCCAATATCGGTCTGTTTGTCTGGGCCTGGCCCCAGGGCCCCGATGACTTTTCCGAGCGGCTGAGCCAGCTGGCGCAGTGGGGCTTCACCGACAGCGGGCGCTACAGCCACCCGATCAAGGACATTACCGAAGCGGCGCACTGGCGCAGCTATTGGTACAGCCACCCGCTGCCCTTCGCCAGCGACGGCGTGGTATTGCATCAAGGCCAGCGGGCCCCGGCCGAGCGCTGGCGGGTCAGCGCGCCCTACTGGGCGGTTGCCTGGAAGTACCCGGTGGCCAAGGCACTGGCCCATGTGCGCAAGGTGCACTTCAAGATTGGCCGCACCGGGCGCATCACCTCCATCCTGGAGTTGGAACCGGTACTGCTCGATGACCGGAAGATCAGCCGGGTCAGTGTCGGTTCGCTGAAACGCTGGCGGGAACTGGATATCCGTACTGGCGACCAGGTCTCCATCAGCCTCGCCGGGCACGTCATCCCACGCCTTGACCGCGTCATCCTGCGCAGCCAGCCACGGGCCGAGCTGCAGGTCCCGCAGGCCAGGGACTTCCACCCCTTGAGTTGCTGGCAACTGGCCCCGGGTTGCGAAGAACAGCTGCTCGCGCGCCTGACCTGGCTGAGCGGCGCCCAGGGCCTGGCCCTGCCACACATCGGCCGCGAAACCTGGAACACCTTGATCCAGGCCGGCCTGATCGACGGCCTGCTCGATTGGTTAACCCTGGATGAGGCAGAGCTTGCTAACATTGATGGCTTCGGCGAACGCAGCAGTGCGCGTTTACTCGACAGCTTGCGCAGCGCCCGGCAGCGACCGTTCGCGCAATGGCTGATGGCCCTGGGAGTACCGCCCACGGCCCGCAACAATCTACAAGGCGGCTGGCAAACCCTGGCCGCCAGAGACACTCAAGCCTGGCTGGCCGAAGACGGCATAGGCCCGGGTCGCGCGGCGCAACTGAGCGCTTTTTTTCGCGACCCGCAGGTACTGGCCTTGAGTGAAACATTACGGGCTGCCGGGATAGATGGTTTTTGACCTCTGCCCGACGGCATTAACCGGTGCCGGCAGAATTCATCCTGCCCACCTGATTGCGACCTTGTTTGCCTTGGAGCCTTTATGAAATTTCTTGCACCTTTTGCCCTGTTGACCGTCGCTACCCTTATGTCCGCGCCATTGCTGGCAGCCGAGGAAGCTGCGCCACTCACAGGCTGCGCCGCCAAGCGCGAGTCCATCAGCACCCAGATCGAACAAGCCAAGGCCCACGGCAACAGTGAGCAACAAGCCGGCCTGGAAAAAGCCTTGAGTGAAGTCACCGCCAACTGCACCGATGCCTCCTTGAAAAAGGAGCGGGAAAACAAGGTGCTCGACGCCAAGCACGAAGTCAGCCGCCGTCAGGCTGACCTCGACAAGGCCATGAAGAAGGGTGATTCCGAGAAGATCAACAAGCGCAAGGACAAGCTGGCCCAGTCACGCAAGGACTTGCAGGAAGCCCTGGACGAACTGGACAAGTAAGACGGCCTCAGTGATCGCGGAACTGTTTATGGCACGCGGTGCAGGCATCTTCGACTTTCTGCACCGCCGGCCCGAGGTTGCTGGCCTTGTAGGGCTGGACCTGGCTGGCGATCACCAATTCACCGGTGGCCGTTTCAAGGTTTCGAGCCATTTCCTGGAAGCGTGCCTGCTGCTGCCACACGTCGTCCTTGGCGCTGGTGTGGTCTTCTTCACGCACGCTCGGGAAATGTTTCCACGGTTCGTGGGACAACGCATCAAGCTTGACCGCGCCTTCGGCAAATTTGCCGCCGTCGAACGGAATGCGCCCACGCAACATGCCGCCCAGGTCTTCGCCAGTCTTGAGCATCTGCTTGAAAATGGCCTTGCGCTGGCCAAGGGGCGAATTCGGATCAACCCCGCCGCAGGCGGACAGTGTCAGGCAGGCCAGCAATACAACGGTCAGTCTTTTAAAAGTCATGATGGCTCAAGGTCACGGGAAACGGCGGCCAGTATCCTCGCCCCGCCCGCAAAGACCAATACCCCCATTAATAATAAGGGTTGCTCGAACGCCAGCCGATACGAGCAATCGCTTCAGGAATTTTGTGTATGAATACCCGTTTTAAGCCTTGGCGCCGCCTCGTGTGGGCCCTGCCAATGATCGCGCTGCTGGCCGGTTGCGACACCGGCAAGGACGAAAAAGCCAAGCCCCACGCCATTGCTACCTACGTCGGCGCCACCTGGGAAAACCTGCCGGCCGTGTCGGACAGCGACCTGCAAGCCGGCTTCGAATCCTGGCGCAGTGCCTGTCAACGCCTCAAGGCTGACCCGGTATGGGGCGCGACGTGCGCGGCATCGGCCACCGTGCCGTCGACCGCAGTGGCGATTCGTGACTTCCTCAAGGCCAACCTCGACGTCTACGGCCTGCGCTCGGCAGACAACAGCCCCAACGGCCTGATCACAGGCTACTACGAACCGGTTTACCCCGGCAGCCTCACCGAAACCGCAACCGCCCATGTACCGGTGTTCGGCGTGCCGGATGACCTGATCATCGTCAACCTGGAAAGCATCTACCCGGAGCTCAAGGGCAAGCGCCTGCGCGGTCGCCTGGAAGGCCGGGTACTCAAACCCTATGACGACGCCAGCACCATCAACCACCAAGGCTCCACCGCCAAGCCCATCGCCTGGCTGACCAATCCGATGGACCTGCAATTCCTGCAGATCCAGGGTTCGGGCCGCATCCAACTGGCCGATGGCCGCCAATTGCGTGTCGGTTACGGCGACCAGAATGGCTACCCGTACCGCCCCATCGGCCGCTGGCTGGTGGAGCAAGGCGAGCTGAAAAAAGAAGACGTGACCATGGGCGCCATCGCGGCCTGGGCCAAGGCGCATCCGCAGCGCATTCCTGAATTGCTGGCAAGCAACCCCAGCTACGTATTCTTCAGTGCACGCCCCGACAGCAACGAAGGCCCCCGTGGCTCGCTGAACGTGCCACTGACTGCGGGTTATAGCGTCGCGGTGGACCGCAAGGTAATTCCGCTGGGCAGCCTGTTGTGGCTGTCGACTACCCGACCGGATGGTGCGCCGATTGCCCGCCCGGTGGCCGCGCAGGACACCGGCGGTGCAATTACCGGCGAAGTGCGGGCCGACCTGTTCTGGGGCACCGGTGATGCCGCCGGCGAGTTGGCGGGCAACATGAAGCAGCAGGGCCAGATCTGGATGCTGTGGCCCAAAGGCGCAGCGTTGCCAAAAGTGCCGGATGTGCCGACAGGCACCTGAAGAACACCAAGGTCTATGTGGGAGCGGGCTTGTGTGGGAGCGGGCTTGTGTGGGAGCGGGCTTGTGTGGGAGCGGGCTTGCTCGCGAATGCGGTGTGTCAGTCACCGGATGTATCGACTGATCCACCGCATTCGCGAGCAAGCCCGCTCCCACACTAGAACAGTGTCAGGCTTCAGATCGAGACGAAGAAAAAGCTCGCAATCAACGCCATCCCCACCGCCCACACCACCGACCGCAGCATCGCCCAGTCCGCCAGGTAGCAGATGATGTAGAGCAACCGGCTGGTGATGAACAGCACCGCCAGGACGTTGATCGTCACCAGCGACGCAACGCCAGCCAGATGGGCAATGATCACCGCGGCCGCAAAGGCCGGGGTCACTTCGAAGCTGTTGAGTTGCGCACTGTGGGCGCGCTTGGCAAACCCCTCGAGGGTGTCGAGGAACGCCCGCGGGTCATGGTTCTGCCGGGGCCCGAACTTGCCGCCGCTGAACTTGGCCACGCCCGTGCACAGGTACGGCAGAAAGATTGCGATCAACACACACCAGAAAGCGACTGTCATAACCCATTCCTTTTTTAGTTTTATCCGACGGTTAGAGCTTCATCACGAACATGCCGATCAGCACCAACCCACAGGCTATGAGCCGTGGGCGGCCGAAAGGTTCTTTCAGGTAACGCATGCCGAACAGCACCACCAGGATCACGCTGACTTCCCGCAGCGCAGCGGCTTCGGCAATCGAGCCCAACTGCATGGCCCAAAGCACCAGAGCGTAGCTCAACAACACGCACAACCCGACACTCAGCCCCAGTCGCCACTGCGTGCGCCAGAACAGCCCGAACGCCGCCCGTTTGCGCACCATCGCCAGCAAAGGAAACGGCCATGCGCTTATCAGCGTCAGCCACACCAGGTAGTCCAGCGGGTGTGACCAACGGCGCAATGCCTGGCCATCGAGGAAGGTGTAGCAACCGATACACAGGCCGATCAACGCCACCACCGGCAGCATCGACCAGGGCAACCGGTCGCCACCGCCGCCCTGCCATAACAGGCACAGCATGCCGAACGGAATCAGCAGAATGCCGAGAATCTGCTGGGTACTGAGCACCTCACCGGCAAACACCAGCGTCAGCGCCAACACCACCAAAGGCGACAAGCCGCGCATCAATGGGTACACCAGGCCCAGGTCACCCACGCGATAGGCCTGGATCAGCAGGTAGCGGTAGAGCAATTCAAACAACGCCGAGGCGATGATCCACGGCCAGATTTCCAGTGGCGGAAACGATACAAACCCCACCGCCAGCACCACAAACAGCAACGCCACCGTGTCCATGCACGCGATGACCAACAGGCGCTCGCCGCTGAATTTGATCAAGGTGTTCCACGTCGCATGCAACAACGCCGCTACCAGTACCAAAGCTGTTGCAATCACGGTGACTCCCCAGTCATAAAAAGCGGAATTGATTCGCCATATTTCAGCACCTGTTTATACTAAAGCCGACCACGCCGCACTCAGTTGCGCAAAGACCTGGACCAATAAATTTTTGCTGCTGCCCGATCTTCGCCGATCCGGGCGTCGGCCTGCGTATGCCTGATCAGAGCGTCACGATTACCGAAGGAGATCCTTGCATGCCGCTCGGTGCATGGATCGGCGGGATGGTGGTGGCGGCACTTTTGTTCATCGACCTGCAACGTCGCCGCCGTGCTGCGGTCAACGTAGCCAACTGATAAATGTGTTCTGTGTGGGAGCTGTCGAGCTTTAGCGAGGCTGCGATACAGGCGCTGCGGTCTTGCAGCCTCACCCAGGTGATGCCATCGCAGCCTCGCTGGGGCTCGACAGCTCCCACATATGATCTCTACTCACTCCTCCATCCAAGGACCCCGGATGCTTGAACTTGTCGCTGCGTTTATTTGCCTCACCACCCTGCTCACGTATGTGAACTACCGCTTCATCGGCCTGCCGCCCACCATCGGTGTGATGGTCACGGCACTGATGTTTTCCCTGCTGCTGCAAGGCTTGAGCTTTATCGGCTACCCCGGCCTTGAAGAGCGCATCCAGCAGTTGATCGGCCAGATCGACTTCGGCGACCTGCTGATGAACTGGATGCTCTCGTTCCTGCTGTTCGCCGGCGCCTTGCACGTCAACCTGAGCGACCTGCGCAGCTACCGCTGGCCCATCGGCCTGCTTGCCACCTTCGGCGTATTGATTGCCACGGTGGTGATCGGCAGCCTGGCCTTCTACATCTTTGCCCTGTTCGGCTGGCACGTGAGTTTCCTGTACTGCCTGCTGTTCGGCGCACTGATTTCCCCCACCGACCCGATTGCCGTGCTCGGTGTGCTGCGGACCGCCAATGCATCGAAACCGCTGAAAACCACCATCGTCGGCGAATCGCTGTTCAACGACGGCACGGCGGTGGTGGTGTTCACCGTGTTGCTGGGCATCGCGCAACTGGGCGAGACGCCTACGGTCGGCGCCACGGCCATGCTGTTTGCCCATGAGGCGATTGGCGGCGTGGTGTTTGGCGGGCTGATCGGCTACATCGTGTACCTGATGATCAAGAGCATCGAGCAGTATCAGATCGAAGTGATGCTGACCCTGGCCCTGGTGATCGGCGGCTCGGCGATGGCCACTGAACTGCACGTCTCGGCACCCATTGCGATGGTGGTGGCGGGCCTGATCATCGGCAACCTCGGCCGCAAGCTGGCGATGAACGACATGACCCGGCGCTACCTGGACGGTTTCTGGGAACTGCTCGATGACATGCTCAACGCCCTGCTGTTTGCGCTGATCGGCATGGAACTGCTGCTGTTGCCGTTCAACTGGCTGCACGTGTTGGCCGCCAGTTTGCTGGCGGTGGCAATCCTGTTGTCACGCCTGCTGACGGTGGCCCCGGCGATCCTGCTGCTGCGCCGCTGGCGCACGGTGCCCCGCGGCACCATCCGCATCCTCACATGGGGCGGCTTGCGCGGCGGGGTTTCCGTGGCACTGGCCCTGGCCCTGCCACTGGGCCCGGAGCGTGACTTGCTGCTGAGCATCACCTACATCGTGGTGCTGTCTTCGATCCTGTTGCAGGGCTTGAGCATCGGCAAGCTGGTCAAGCATGTGACCAAGGATGAGCCTGTTCCCGAGGCTCACCACTGAAGCTCACAGTCAAAGCGTTTGCACGATGATCTGGCTTTTCAGGTCATTGACCATAGCCTGGATCACCGGCTTCATCTGCGCGAAGAGCTCGGCGCTGCAAACCGCTTCCGGGTGGGCAAACCTGGCCGTGCGTGAAATCAGTACGGTGTTGCCCTCCCGGGAATAGGTGGCGCTGTACTCGAAGCCAACGCCCTTGAACGAAACCGCCTTGGGCACCGCCAGAATATTGAGGGCCTTGGGAAACTCGAACCGGGCCGTCTCAGTGCTCTCTCCAGAAATGCAGATGAAGGCCTGCGCCCGCTCTTTTTCCACAGCAAGGGCAGATACGTTCTGGGCAATCCCTCCGCCCAGGCTACTCAGCGCCGGCACACCTATCGGGCCCGGCACATTCACCAGGTTGTCCGTGCGCCCCACCATCACGGCATTGAAGCTTGGGGCGTCGCTGTCCAAGGGGTCGGTTTGCAGCGTGCCGCTGCCTGCCTGGCCATAACCGTGCAGGATTTTCTGGATCATCAAGTCACGGTCCGCCGGTTTCATCGACTTAATCGAGGTCCGGGCAAACTCCGCGCGCCAACCGTCCAGGCGCTTAGCCTGGGTGAAGTCTGCAGCGCCACTGGCGTCCACCTTGAATACCAGCTCACTGAACTCTTTGCCCGGCTGAGTCGCCGGCGTGCGGCCGATCTCGCCGGTACGCGTCAACAACACCGGTTTATCCAGGTCGAGGTTGGGCAGGTAACCGGCGGCCGTGCCAGTCGCGGTTGAATCCAGGTACAGGTCCAGGCCAGGGATATAGGTGATTGCGTGGTTGATCGGGCTGACCGCCGCAACCTTGGGCAAGGTGTAGGCACTGCCGTAGCTGATCAGCGCCGGGGAGCTTTCAATGGCGACGGCCTTGAGCAACGCTTCAAGCAGGGCCACATGGTCCTTGCAGTCACCATAGCGGTTGTCCAGCACCGACTGCGCAGCGTGGGGAACCACCCCGCCGGCATCGATGTACACCGCCACATACCGGATGTTCCGGCGTACCCAGTTACTCAATACCAAAGCCTTGGCCCGAGGTGTTGGCAAGTCGACCGTGAGTTGCTTGGCCAGCGTGCTGATCGCCGGGGTCACTTCGACGGTGGCCCGGGCATCGTAGGCTTTGGCCAATGCCTGATAGCTGGGGAACGTCGAGACCGCCAGACGCTGGCCGTAATCCACGTACGCCACCGCGCCTTGCTCGGGACGGGACTTTTCAGCCGGCACGTAATCCCAGCGATACACCTTGCGCCCGGGCGCCGCCGCCGGCGTAGATGCACTGAAGCCTTTGGCATCGACGTACAGCGGCTTATCCACCGGCAGATCGTAGGTCAGGCTGAACTGCTCCATCGGATTACGGCTTGGCGTTGCGAAGTCAATAAATTCGCCGGGGAACAACGGGGTCTTGCGCACTCGTTGAAAACGCAGGATCAAGCGATCACCCACCGCCACCTCGGGGAATATCACCACCTTGACCCGGGAGTCCTGGAACATCGGTGCGTCGGCGGAAGCCCGCTCCTGCTGCTCCTTGATCTGCTCGGCACTCACCGGCACTTTGCGCCCGTCAGGCTTGTGGGTGAACGCCTCGACAATCTCAAGCGTATCCAGGGAACGGTTGTAGCTCACCGGCTGCTGCGCCTGGGACCGAATGCCACGCTCTTCGTTGATGCGCACCACTGACTCGTAGTCCTGCACATAACTGCCGTCGGCGTTGATCACGAATGACTGAGCCATTTTCTCGACGGTCACGGAGTGGTCTGCACCATCATCCGTGGCCTGCGCAGAACCCAACACACCTGATACCAGCAGCAGCCCCAATAGCCTGCGCCATGGGAAAAGAGGGGAAGCCCGCATAAAGATCCTTCTTGATGAATGAAAAGCCGCGCCGCGACTTTGCCATTCATTTATGACGAATCGGCTTACGGTTCCTTGTTGATCTGATGAGGGTGACGCGGGTCGGCAACCTTGCCCGGCAAGCTACTTTCGCTGCGAATCTGCGCATGGCTGATCAGCGCAAAGATAAAGCTGCCGCCGATGATATTGCCCGCCAGCGTCGGCCCGGCGAACACCAGCCAGAAGTCTTTCCACGGCAGCTCGCCGGCGAATACCAGGTACGACACTTCCGCCGAGCCCACCACGATGTGGGTGAAGTCTCCCAGTGCCATCAGGTAGGTGATCAGGATGATGATCCAGATTTTGGCGCTTTCCATGGAGGGGATCATCCACACCATGGTGGCGATCATCCAGCCCGACACGATGCCCTTGGCGAACATCTGGTAGGCGTCGTTTTCCATGACCTTGCGCCCGATTTCCAGGAAGGCCAGGTCGGTCTTGGTGTCAAAGATCGGCAAGTGCAGCATCACATACGCCACCAGCAAGGTGCCGCACAGGTTGCCCACCAGCACCACGGCCCATAAACGCAGCAGGCGTGCGAAATTCTTCAGCGTGGGTTTGCTCATCACCGGCAACACCGCGGTCAGGGTGTTTTCGGTGAATAACTGCTGACGGGCGAGGATCACGGCAAGAAAGCCGGCGCAGTAACCAAAACTGGCGATCACCTTGAACTCTTCGCCATCCGGCAGGCGCGAGTTGAGCAAGCCCATGCCCATCAGTGACAGGCCCATGGTCAGGCCGGCGGCCAGCGCCGACCACCACAACGCGGCGACGTTGCGCTCCAGTTCCTGATCGCCTTGAGTGCGGATGATTTCATGCAGAACCGCCGCGCGAGGCGGCTGATTCTTGTCGACGTCGTGCTGCTCTTCCTGCGACAGATTGGGGGTCTTGCCGTCTTCTTGCGTGGCCATGGTGATACCTGAACGGGGGGGCGATGTTCAGGTACGACCTATGGTTGATCAAGAGCGTTCACTGGCCCTGCGCAGGATTACTCGCCGAGGCCTTCCGACTGGAACTGATCCTTCACGTACTTGATCTCGGTACGGCCGTGGGGCGCTGGCAACCCGTCTTCACCCAGGTTCACGAAGACCATTTTTTCCACCGTCAGAATGCTCTTGCGCGTGATCTTGTTGCGCACTTCACAGGTCAGGGTGATGGAGGTGCGACCGAACTCGGTGGCGGTGATGCCCAGTTCGATGATGTCGCCCTGGCGCGAGGCGCTGACGAAGTTGATTTCGGAGATGTACTTGGTCACCACCCGCTGGTTGCCCAACTGGACAATCGCGTAGATGGCCGCTTCTTCGTCGATCCAGCGCAGCAGGCTGCCACCGAACAGGGTGCCGTTGGGGTTGAGGTCTTCGGGTTTTACCCATTTGCGAGTGTGGAAGTTCATATTCACTCCAAAGCGTGTTGCGAAATGATGGGCAACATCATGGCAGAGGCCGGGCCCAAGCTCTATGAGCCATTGCCTATCAACCCCATGAGCGATCTTCATGCCGCCGACAGAAAGGCTTTAGAAGTCAGGCGCAGGCGGCTATAATCGCCTCCGCTTCAAAACGGTCATCTTCGATTGATACCGTTCTCCCGCCACCTGTCCGAGGGGCGCTGCAGCAGGCTCGACCTGTCAGGCTCGGATGGGGCGTTGTCCGGCCTGGTTAGCCAGCTGGATACTAAACGCACAACGGCGCCCATTCGCACACTACGAATGGAGGCTCTTCATGAGCGCTGTAATCACGCCTGCAGGTTTTACCGACTACAAAGTCGCCGACATGTCCCTCGCTGCCTGGGGCCGTCGCGAAACCTTTATCGCCGAATCCGAAATGCCAGCCCTGATGGGCCTGCGTCGCAAGTACGCCGCTGAGCAGCCGCTCAAGGGCGCGAAGATTCTCGGCTGCATCCACATGACCATTCAGACTGCCGTGCTGATCGAAACCCTGGTTGCCCTGGGTGCCGAAGTACGCTGGTCGTCCTGCAACATTTTCTCGACTCAAGACCAGGCCGCTGCCGCTATCGCTGCTGCCGGTATCGCCGTGTTCGCCTGGAAAGGCGAAACCGAAGAAGAGTACGAGTGGTGCCTGGAGCAAACCATCCTCAAGGATGGCAAGCCATGGGACGCCAACATGATCCTCGACGACGGCGGCGACCTGACCGAGCTGCTGCACAAGAAATACCCGCAGATCCTCGACCGCGTCCACGGCGTGACCGAAGAAACCACCACCGGCGTTCACCGCCTGCTGGACATGCTGGCCAAGGGCGAGCTGAAAATCCCGGCCATCAACGTCAACGACTCGGTGACCAAGAGCAAGAACGACAACAAGTACGGCTGCCGTCACAGCCTGAACGATGCGATCAAGCGCGGCACCGACCACCTGTTGTCCGGCAAGCAAGCGCTGGTGATCGGCTACGGTGACGTGGGCAAGGGTTCGTCCCAGTCCCTGCGTCAGGAAGGCATGATCGTTAAAGTCTCCGAAGTCGACCCGATCTGCGCCATGCAAGCCTGCATGGACGGTTTCGAAGTGGTTTCGCCGTTCATCAACGGCCAGAACGACGGCACCGAAGCCAGCATCGACAAGGCCCTGCTGGGCAAGATCGACCTGATCGTGACCACCACCGGCAACGTGAACGTGTGCGACTCGAACATGCTCAAGGCCCTGAAAAAGCGCGCCGTGGTGTGCAACATCGGTCACTTCGACAACGAAATCGACACCGCTTTCATGCGCAAGAACTGGGCATGGGAAGAAGTGAAGCCACAGGTACACAAGGTTCACCGTACCGGTGCTGGCGATTTCGACCCGCAGAACGATGACTACCTGATCCTGCTGGCCGAAGGCCGTCTGGTCAACCTGGGCAACGCCACTGGCCACCCAAGCCGCATCATGGATGGCTCGTTCGCCAACCAGGTACTGGCGCAGATCTTCCTGTTCGGCCAGAAATACGCCGACCTGTCGCCCGCCCAGAAAGCCGAGCGCCTGACCGTGGAAGTACTGCCGAAGAAACTCGACGAAGAAGTGGCCCTGGAAATGGTCCGCGGCTTCGGCGGCGTAGTGACTCAACTGACCAAGACCCAGGCCGACTACATCGGCGTGACGGTCGAAGGCCCGTTCAAGCCGCACGCTTACCGCTACTAAGTCCTACTGTAGGCACCGGCTCTAAGTGGGAGCTGGCTTGCCTGCGATAGCATCACCTCGGTGTGACTGACGCACCGAGGTGCCTGCATCGCGGGCAAGCCCGGCTCCCACACAAGCCCGCTCCCACATTGACGGTGTGCACCTTCTGGCTTTATGAGTTTCCATAGGTATGACCATGTCCCAAGACCGTCGCTACAGCTTCGAGTTCTTCCCGACCAAGACCGATGCTGGGCATGAAAAACTGATGGCAACTGCCAAGCAGTTGGCCAGCTACCACCCCGATTTCTTCTCCTGCACCTACGGTGCCGGTGGCTCCACCCGCGATCGCACGATCAACACCGTGCTGCAGCTGGAAAGCCAAGCCAAAGTACCTGCAGCTCCGCATTTGTCCTGCGTGGGCGACAGCAAGGCCGACCTGCGCAGCCTGCTGACCCAGTACAAGCAAGCCGGCATCAAGCGCATCGTCGCCCTGCGCGGTGACCTGCCCTCCGGCATGGGCATGGCCAGCGGCGAGCTGCGCTACGCCAATGACCTGGTGAGCTTCATTCGCGAAGAAACCGGCGATCACTTCCACATCGAAGTGGCCGCTTATCCGGAGATGCACCCCCAGGCGCGCAATTTCGAAGACGATCTGCAGAATTTCGTGCGCAAGGCCAACGCCGGCGCCAACAGCGCGATCACCCAGTACTTCTTCAACGCAGAGAGCTACTTCTACTTCGTTGAGCGTGTACAAGCGATGGGCGTGAACATCCCGATCGTGCCGGGCATCATGCCGATCACCAACTACAGCAAACTGGCGCGCTTCTCTGACGCCTGCGGCGCGGAAATCCCACGCTGGATTCGTAAACAACTGGAAGCCTACGGCGACGACGTCAAGAGCATCCAGGCGTTCGGCGAACAGGTCATCAGCGAAATGTGTGAACAATTGTTGCAAGGTGGCGCGCCAGGGTTGCACTTCTATACCCTG
This sequence comes from Pseudomonas sp. W2I6, assembly GCF_030815935.1. Classification (NCBI taxonomy): domain Bacteria; kingdom Pseudomonadati; phylum Pseudomonadota; class Gammaproteobacteria; order Pseudomonadales; family Pseudomonadaceae; genus Pseudomonas; species Pseudomonas sp. W2I6. Next base: position 5,896,970 of record NZ_JAUSXJ010000001.1, read on the forward strand.
AACCAGGCTGAGCCAAGCCTCGCTGTCTGGAACAACCTGAAGCTGCCACGCTAAGGTCTGTTCCGAAATGCAAAGGCCCTCATAATGAGGGCCTTTGCCGTTCTAAACGCCCACGGAATTCTGCAGTCCATGAATACATCCGCCCCGACGTCCCGCCCGCAACTGGTCTACCTGGTGTTCGGCGCAGAGACTTACCATCAGGAAGCGGTATTCAGCATCGCCAGCGCCCTGTCGTTCCTGCGGGACGAGCCGGACACAGGCATCGACATCCAGGTCTTCAGCGACAACCCCGAGCCCTACCGCCTGCTGCCGGTACGGGTACGCCCGCTGGACGAAGCCACGCGCAAACGCTGGAGCGAGCCTCACGGCTACCACTTTCGCACCAAGCACGTAGTGCTGCGGCAAGTGTTGCGAGAATCCGAAGTGGCGCTGCTGATCGACACCGATACGTTTTTCCACCATTCGCCCCTGGCGCTGTTTGAACGCGTGCAGCCCGGCACCCTGCTGTGCAACGCCTTCTACACCAAGTACGGCGACAACCACGAAAGCATTCTGTACAGCGCCCTGTACCAGCGCCTGCTGGACATGGGCGTGGCCGACGATGACATGATGACCCTCAATTCCGGGGTCATGGGCCTGACGCAGCAGGACGCGCACATCCTCGACCGCTCGATCGAGTTGATGGACGAACTGTTTCCCCACGCCCAGGGCGCCTACACCCTGGAAGAGTTCTGCCTGTCCATTGCCGCCTATCGCACCCTCAACGTGCGCGAATGCCCGGACCTGATCCACCATTACTGGAGCCGCAAGCAGCTGTTCCGGGCCAAGGTCAAGGCGTGGATCGCCAAGCATGGGGCAAACCCCACCAGCGCCACGGCCCTGAATGACACGCGCCAGGTTTCCGCCCACCTGCCCCGCCCGCCTCGTCTGCAACGCTTGATGTACAAGCTGATCACCCTGGCACTGCCCAAGCACCAGCAGCAGTTCATCCGGGAAATCCTCTACGGCTGCTACGAACATGAAAACGAGTTCGACCAGGCGTGTGGCCCGGTTTGGTGGGACAAGGCCCGACAAAACCCAGGAAGAGCGCCAGGGCCGACCGGTGGATGCCCATCTGCTGGAGCACTGGTTTGGCAATCCCGTGGTGCGGCTGATTCTCGGCGAGCGGCGCGAGGCGATCTACGAACACCTGATCAAATCTCCGGGCAAGTAAACCTGGCGGGCGCCCGCAGATCACTGTGCCAGAGCTTCTCTTTAGCCCGATACAGTCGTAATCTCAGGGTATGCCTGTCACTTTCCGGTTATTGACTGCTGTTCTTTTCGCTTGCCTGAGCCTCGGTGCCCATGGCGAGAAACTGCGCATTGTCACCGAGCCCTGGGCGCCTTACGTCTACGACGACAACGGCACCATGCGCGGGCTCGACTACGAGACCACGGTGATCGTGTTCCAGCGCCTGGGCATCGATGTGGATTGGCAATTCCTGCCCTGGAAGCGCTGCCTGGCGATGCTCGACCAGGGCCAGGCCGACGGCGCACTGGATATTTTCCATAGCCATGAACGCGACGCGGTGCTGCTGTACCCCAGCGAGCCGCTGTCCGAGGTGGAGTTCGTGCTGTTCTACGCCAATCAGCGCCCACACCCGTTCCAGACCTTCGACGACCTGCGCGGCCTGACCATCGGCACCTCGCCAGGCTACCTCTATGGCGCCGAATTCAGCGAGTCCACCCTGTTCAAGCAGGAGCCGGCCGCCAGCCATGAGGCCAACTTCGGCAAACTGGCCCTTGGCCGGATCGACCTGGTGATCACGGACCGTCGGGTTGGCCAGCATGTACTCAAGGCCCTTGGACTTGAGGACCAGGTCACCCAGGCACCCCAGGTAGTCAGCAGCCAGCCACAGTTCCTGGCCGTGCGCCGCGGTGCCGGCATGGATTTGCTGGTGCAACGCTTCGCCGCCGAACTCAAACGCTTCAAGCAAGAGCCTGCCTACGCGGCCTTGAGCGCCAAATATGCAGGCAGCAGCCCGCAAACCAGCGCATCAGCCCTGCCCGTACGCACCGTTGAGCAGCAGGAAAGCAGCGCAGAGTGATTGCTCTGTTATACTCCGGCCTTTCCGCCAGGCTTACGCCCGGACGCTTCGGTCTTGCAAAAGGCACCCGACCCCGCTACAGCGCAGCTTTCAAGCCCGCGCGAGCCGTCTGAGTGCCCGCCAGCCCCAGCAGGACCGGACGGGATTGCGTTCATCTAAACGCCATTCACGCCAGGCAAGACTATCCCTCTGGGCCAAGCCCTAACTAAAACAGGATTACTCATGTCCTTTGCTTCCCTCGGTCTCTCCGAGGCTTTAGTCCGCGCCATCGAGGCAGCGGGCTATACCGAGCCTACTCCGGTGCAACAGCGGGCCATTCCCGCCGTGTTGCAAGGCCGCGACCTGATGGTTGCGGCTCAGACAGGTACTGGTAAAACCGGCGGCTTCGCCCTTCCGATCCTGGAGCGGTTGTTCCCCAACGGTCACCCGGACAAATCCCAGCGTCATGGCCCGCGCCAACCGCGCGTACTGGTCCTGACCCCTACCCGCGAACTCGCCGCCCAAGTGCATGACAGCTTCAAGCTGTATGCCCGCGACTTGAAGTTCGTCAGCGCCTGCATCTTCGGCGGCGTCGGCATGAATCCACAGGTTCAGGCCATGTCCCGTGGTGTCGACGTACTGGTTGCATGCCCGGGTCGCTTGCTCGACCTGTGCGGCCAAGGCAGCGTCGATTTGTCCCACGTGGAAATCCTCGTGCTGGACGAAGCCGACCGCATGCTCGACATGGGCTTTGTCCATGACGTGAAAAAGGTCCTCGCGCGCCTGCCGGCCAAACGCCAGAACCTGCTGTTCTCGGCCACGTTTTCCAACGACATCACCGCTTTGGCGGGCAAGTTGTTGCACAACCCCGAGCGCATTGAAGTCACGCCGCCGAACACCACGGTCGAGCGTATCGAGCAGCGCGTATTCCGCCTGCCGGCCGCCCACAAGCGTTCGCTGCTGGCCCACCTGATCACCGCCGGCGCGTGGGAACAGGTGCTGGTGTTCACCCGCACCAAGCACGGCGCCAACCGCCTGGCCGAGTACCTGGACAAGCACGGCCTCACCGCCGTCGCGATCCACGGCAACAAGAGCCAGAACGCCCGCACCAAAGCCCTGGCCGACTTCAAGGCCGGTGAAGTGCGCATCCTGGTCGCCACCGACATCGCCGCTCGCGGCCTGGACATCGACCAACTGCCCCACGTGGTCAACTTCGAGCTGCCAAACGTCGACGAAGACTACGTGCACCGTATCGGCCGTACTGGCCGGGCCGGTCGTTCGGGCGAGGCCATTTCCCTGGTCGCACCGGACGAAGAAAAGCTGCTGAAAAGCATCGAGCGCATGACCAAGCAGAAAATCGCCGACGGCGACCTGATGGGCTTCGACTCCAGCGCCGTTGAGGCCGAGAAGCCTGAAGTACGCGAGCGTCCGGACGTGCGCAACCCGCGCAACAACCCACGCGGTCCGAAGGGCGATGGCCCGAACGGCGGCGGCGGTGGTGGCGGTCGTAAAGACAAGGGCAAGGACAAGGGCGGCAAGGACAAGGCTGCGACCAATGGCCGTGGCGAACGCCCGGCCCGTGAGCAAAAGCCCCGTGAAGGCACCCCGGCCCGCGAACAGCGCCAGCCGAGCCAACCGCCACGTGCTGCTGCCGACCGTGCTCCGGACGAGTTCCTGGACGACGACGTGGACAACTTCGGTAACCGCGTTGACTACGTGCCCCAGGCCAAGCCGGCCCAGGGCCGTGGTCGTCGTCCGGGCGCTCCAGCCCAGGGCGCAGGCGCAGGTACTCCGCGTACCGGCGGGCAGCCGCAAGGTCGCCAGAACGGTCCGCGCAGCAGCAACGGCGCCACCACCGGCACCCCGCCTGCCAAGCGCAGCGGCCCGCGCAACGGTGCACCGCGTGACGGCCAGGCCCGTCGCGAAGAGTCGCGCAACCGTCGCCCGGCCCGTGATGATCAACCTCGCCTGTCGGAGCCAGCGGTGCAAAACCCGCGCGGCGGCCCGGCACCGAAGATCATCCACAAAGAGTCGAAAAGCGATCGCACGCTGACACCTGAGCAGTTGGATCAACTGCCGGGCCGTCCACGTGGTGAAAAACCGGCGTTGCTGACCCGCAACCGCTGAGTTTTCAAAGCGCCATAAAAAATGCCCCGGATCGCGAGATCCGGGGCATTTTTGTGTGGCCGGCGAAAATTACTTCGCTTTCACACCTTCAAACGTCACGTACAGCTCAACGTTGTTGGACGCTGGACCCAGGTCCATCTGCTTGCCGAAGTCCTGGCGATTGAAGGAGGTAGTACCTTCAAAGCCGGCACGGTAGCCGCCCCATGGATCCTTGCCTTCACCCAGGAAGGTCGCCTTGACGACGATCGGCTTGGTCACGCCGTGAAAGGTCAGGTCGCCGGTCACGTCAGCAGTGACTTGGCCAGCAGCATTCTTGCCAGTGGTCTTGACGCTGGTGGAGACGAACTTGGCATCGGCAAACTTGCCAACGTCCAGGAAGTCTTTGCTGGCGATGTGCTTGTCACGTTCGGCGTGGTTGGTGAACACGCTGGCGGTGCGGACGTTGAACTCAATCTTGCTGTCTTCAGGCTTGGCAGCATCGAAGCTGAACTTGCCGTCCAGGTCCTTGAAGGTACCGGTGATGAAGCTGTAGCCCAAGTGGCTGATCTTGAAGTCAACGAAGGCGTGCTGGCCTTCCTTGTCGACAACGTAGTCAGCTGCCATCGCCTGACCGGCAGTCAGCAGGGCAGAACCGATGGCCAGAGCGGCGAGAGTCTTTTTCAACATGCTTTCTATTCCTTGTGAGTCGAGGTTGAACATCAGGCTTTGCGCCCCAGCATACGAACCAGGGTCACATCACGATCAATGAAATGGTGTTTCAGCGCGGCCACGCCATGCAGGCCGGCGAACACCACCAATACCCAGGCCAGGTACAAATGCACCACGCCTGCAGTGTCTGCCTGGTCCGGTAGCCCGGAAACCAGTGCAGGAATCTCAAACAGGCCAAACACCGGGATCCCGACACCGTCTGCGGTGGAAATCAGGTAACCGGCAATCATCACGGCAAACAGCCCGAGATACAGGAACGCGTGGCCAAACGCAGCCCCCAGACGCGTCATGCGGCTATAGCTGGCAAGCGGTGGCGGCGGCGGGCTGACCAGGCGCCAGACGATCCGCACGAGCATGATGGCGAACAGCGTAATGCCGATGCTCTTGTGCAGGTCCGGGGCGTCTTTGCGCCAGGCACTGTAGTAGTCGAGACCGACCATCCACAGGCCCAATGCGAACAGACCGAACACCACCAGGGCCACGCCCCAGTGCAAAACGATGCTGACCCAGCCATAGCGGGCCGGTGAATTACGTAGTTGCATGTCCCAAATCCCGTAAGAGCTGTGGCAAGACTATCGATTTACCTATCGAATTAAAGCGGAAAATTTCGCTTTGAAATATCGAGAAATACGATCAAGAGCGTATGCAGAGTAAGTTAACAAGAGATTAAGGACTATTCCCAAGAAACGTGACAGACCGTCCTGCGTTTACTGCGATTTGCCCTACAAACATGCAATTGGGTTGTGACACAGGCCTGCATTGCATAGGCTTGCGCGATTGTTTCGCCCGCGCACGTCGCGAGCCGCTTCGAGGAGAATAAACATGGGTTTGAATAACCAGTGGATGCAACGCGACCTTGCGGTGCTGTGGCATCCCTGCACCCAGATGAAAGACCACCAGCAACTGCCGCTGATCCCGATCAAGCGCGGTGAAGGCATCTGGCTGGAAGACTTCGAAGGCAAACGCTACCTCGACGCCGTCAGTTCCTGGTGGGTCAACGTGTTTGGCCACGCCAACCCGCGTATCAACCAGCGCATCAAGGACCAGGTCGACCAGCTGGAACACGTGATCCTCGCCGGTTTCAGCCACCAGCCGGTGATCGAGCTGTCCGAGCGCCTGGTGAAGATGACCCCCGAAGGCCTGACCCGCTGCTTCTACGCCGACAACGGCTCGTCGTGCATCGAAGTCGCGCTGAAGATGAGCTTTCACTATTGGCTCAACCGCGGCCTGCCGAACAAAAAGCGCTTTGTCACCCTGACCAACAGCTACCACGGCGAAACCATCGCCGCGATGTCGGTAGGCGATGTGCCGCTGTTCACCGAGACCTATAAAGCCCTGCTGCTGGACACCATCAAGGTGCCGAGCCCCGACTGCTACCTGCGCCCCGACGGCATGAGCTGGGAAGAACATTCCCGGAACATGTTCCTGGCCATGGAGCAGACCCTGGCCGAAAACCACGACACCGTGGCCGCCGTGATCGTCGAGCCGCTGATTCAGGGCGCCGGCGGCATGCGCATGTACCACCCGGTGTACCTCAAGCTGCTGCGCGAAGCCTGCGACCGTTATGGCGTGCACCTGATCCACGACGAAATCGCCGTGGGCTTTGGCCGCACCGGTACGATGTTCGCCTGCGAACAGGCCGGCATCCGCCCGGACTTCCTGTGCCTGTCCAAGGCCCTGACCGGCGGCTACCTGCCGCTCGCCGCGGTGGTCACCACCGACGATGTGTACGACGCCTTCTACGACGACTACCCGACCCTGCGCGCCTTCCTGCACTCCCACAGCTACACCGGCAACCCGCTGGCCTGTGCGGCGGCCCTGGCGACCCTGGATATCTTCGAAGAAGACAACGTCATCGAAAACAACAAGGCCCTGGCCCAGCGCATGGCCACCGCCACCGCGCACCTGGTGGACCACCCGCACGTCTCGGAAGTGCGCCAGACCGGCATGGTGCTGGCCATCGAGATGGTGCAGGACAAGGCCACCAAGACCGCCTACCCGTGGCAGGAACGCCGTGGCCTGAAGGTGTTCGAGCATGCGCTGGAGCGTGGCGCGCTGCTGCGGCCGTTGGGCAGCGTGGTGTACTTCCTGCCGCCGTATGTGATCACCCCGAAGCAGATCGACTTCCTGGCTGAAGTGGCCAGCGAAGGGATCGACATTGCCACCAACAGCAAGGTCAGCGTGGCGGTGCCCAAGGATTTCCACCCGGGGTTTCGTGATCCGGGCTGATTGAGTTGATCGTTCCCACGCTCCGCGTGGGAATGCAGCCATGGACGCTCCGCGTCCGCCCTGCACACTATTTCCAGAGAACAGAAATGAGACTGTCCCGCTTTTTTGTCGACGCCCCCCTGAGCCTTGGCGACCACGAGTTGCCGGAAGCCCAGGCGCACTACATCAGCCGCGTATTGCGCATGAGCGAAGGCGACCCCGTGCAGTTGTTCGACGGTTCCGGCCAGGAGTTTCGCGCCAGCTTGCTGGAAGTCGGCAAAAAACGCGTGGTGGTGCAAGTCACCGAAACCTTCGCCGGGCAGGTCGAATCGCCGTTGCAGATTCACCTCGGCCAGGGCCTGTCCCGTGGCGAGCGGATGGACTGGGCGATCCAGAAAGCCACCGAGCTTGGGGTGAATGAAATCACCCCGATCTTCAGCGACCGCTGCGAAGTACGCCTCAAGGACGAACGCGCCGACAAACGCCTGCAGCACTGGCGCCAGGTGGCGATCAGCGCGTGCGAGCAGTGCGGTCGCTCGCGGGTGCCGGTGATTCACCCACCGCTGTTGCTGGCGGATTGGTTGAAACAGGCCGAAGCGGATTTGAAGCTGGTGCTGCACCCGGTGGCCGAGCCCCTGGTGAGCCACGCCAAGCCTGGGAGCCTGGCCTTCCTGATCGGGCCGGAGGGTGGATTGACTGATGGGGAAGTCGAGACGGCACAAGGTGCGGGGTTTCATGCCGCACGGCTGGGCCCACGGGTGCTGCGTACCGAAACTGCGCCAGTCGTTGCGCTGGCGGTGGCTCAACAACTCTGGGGCGACTTCTAAACCCTGCCTTGCAAACCCAATCTAATGTGGGAGCTGGCTTGCCTGCGATAGCGGTGTATCAGCAACAGATGTGCAACTGACCCACCGCTATCGCAGGCAAGCCAGCTCCCACATTTGGATCGGGTTTGCACTCCGCTACTCCACCGGGTCACTCACAGGCGTCGCAATAATCGCCTTCAACTCACTGGTCATCGGGAATTCCAGGTTCAAGCCCTTGGGCGGAATCGGCTGCTCAAACCAGCGCTGGTAAATCCCGTTGATCTCCCCCGAGCTGTACAGCCCGGCCAGGGTCTCGTTGACCACCGCGAGAAACTGCGGGTCGTCCTTGCGCACCATGCAGCTGTAGATTTCCCGCGACTGTTCTTCCCCGACCACCACCCACTTGTGCGGGTCCCTGGCCTTGGCGCGCTCGCCGTAGAGCAACGCATCATCCATGTAGAACGCCGCCGCCCGGCCAGATTGCAGCATCTGGAAGGCTTCGCCGTGGTCCTTGGCGCTGATCACCGACATGTTCAGTTTGTGATCGACGTTGTAGCTCTTGAGGAACCGCTCATTGGTGGTACCGGCGGTGGTTACCACGTTCTTGCCTTGCAGGTCGGCGAAGCTTTTGATGCCGCTGTCGTTGGCGGTCAGCAACTGGCCCTTCACGTAGATAAACCCGTAGGAAAACGCCACCTGTTTCTGCCGCTCGGCGGTCACGCCGGTGGAACCGCATTCCAGGTCCACGGTGCCGTTTTGCACCAGGGCTATGCGGGTCTGGGAAGTCACTAGGTTGTACTTCACGTTGAGCTTCGGCACACCGGTTTTCTGCTGGATACGCTCGACGATCTTGTTCGCCAGCTCCACCGAATAGCCCATGGGCTTGCCGCTGTGATCCCCCACATAGGAAAACGGCACCGAGGCATCGCGATAGCCGAGGGTGATGCTCCTGGCGTTGGCGATCTTGCTCAGCGTGCCGTCCAAGGGGGCCTCGGTGGCATGGGCCTGAGCCCCCAACAACAGCCCCAGGGTGCAGCCGATCAACGTGATTTTTTGCATTGTTATTCTCCGTTGGTGGTTAAAGGTTCAGGTACGGCGCACTGCAATGACACTGATCTCGACCAGCACGTCCGGTCGTGCCAACTGCGCCTGCAACGTGGTACGCGTCGGTGCCTGCCCCGGCGATAGCCAGGCGGACCAGACTTCATTCATCGGCGCAAAACCCTCCTGGATATTGTTCAGGTAGATGGTCGCATTCAGCAGATGATCCTTGTCGCTGCCGGCCTCGGCCAGCAGCGCATCAATCCTGGCCAGCACCTGTTCGGTCTGGGTCTTTACATCACGGCCTTCGCCCGGCACCTGGCCGGACAAAAACACCAGGTCCTGAAACACCACGGCGCCAGACAAGCGGCTGTTGCTGTTGATTCGGGTGATGGTCATCGAAATATCCTCAAGCGGCTCGGGGCGCGAAGCCCTGCATATCAATGGAAGTGGTGTGCCGGCCAATCAACTCGGCCAGTACCTGGCCGCTGCCGCAAGCCAGGGTAAACCCGAGGGCGCCGTGGCCGAGGTTAAGCCACAGGTTGCTGTAGGCGCTGGCACCAATCAGCGGCACGCCGGTAGGCGTGGCCGGGCGCATACCGGCCCATTCGACCGCGTGCTGGTAGTCACCGGCCAGCGGGAACGTCTCAAATGCCTGGCGTTTAATCAGCGCCAGGCGCTTGGGTTCCAGGCGGGTGTCGAAGCCGACAATATCCACCATCGCCGCCACCCGCAGTTGCTCACCGATGCGCGCGTAGACGATCTTGCGGTCGTAATCGGTGATGCTGATGTTCGGCGCCTGATGCTGCGCGCCAATCGGCACGCTCAGGCTGTAACCCTTGAGGGGATACAGCGGCAGTGACATACCCGGCAAGGCCAGCTCGGGGCTGCGGTGCCCGGCGGCCAGCACCAGGTGCTGCACCGGCAAGACTTCACTGCCCATTTCGATAGCCTGCACGGCGCCTGCGCTGTGACGAATCGCCGTCACCTTGCGCCCCAACAGGAACGTGCAACGCCCCGACGCTTCAAGGCGCGCCGCCAGTTGCTGGCAGAACCCATGGCAGTCGCCGACCTCTTCATTGGGCGTATAGATGCCGCCGGCAAAACTGGCGCTGTCCAGGGTCGGTTCCAGCCGTGCGCAGTCCGCCGCCGAGAGCACTTGCTGTTGCAGCGGGTCGGTCACTTTGTTCAAGGCGCGTTCATAGCTGTCGAGGCTGCGAAAGGTCACCAGCTTGCCGTTGCGCCGCCAGTGGAAACCGCCCAGTTGGTCTTCTTCACGCCAGCGTTGCAGGGTGCCCTGGCTCAAGGACGCCAGGCGCAGCAAGTGGGCCGCATTGCGCTGGTTCACCGAGCCACGGCAGGCGCCCAGGAACGAGGCCATCCAGCGCCACTGCGCCGGGTCCATGCGCGGGCGCAGCTTCAGCGGCGAGTCACCGCGCAGCATCCAGCCGATGGCTTGCAGCGGCACGCCCTTGTCGGCCAGCGGTGCGACATAGCGGTAGGACAGTTGCCCGCCGTTGGCGAAGCTGGTCTCGCTGCCCAGGGTTTCCCGGGCTTCGACCACCGTCACCTGCATGCCGGCACGCACCAGCGCGTAGGCACTCGCCAGGCCGATAACCCCGCCACCGATGATGCAAACCTGCTGAGCCATGTGCGTCCCTTAACCGTGCGATGTCAGGCTTGAAGGTTAGAGGCAGGTGACAGCGGCGGGACAATGAATAAAGATGGGTCACCCATAAACAAAGGTTATGGACTGCCCATGCGCTTGCGTCATATCGAAATCTTCCAGGCCATCCGCCAGACCGGTTCCATCAGCGCCGCCGCCCAGTTGCTGCATGTCTCGCAGCCGGCGGTGAGCAAGGTGCTGCAGCACGCCGAGTTGCAGTTGGGGTTCCCGCTGTTCCTGCGTATACGCGGCAAGCTGCAGCCAACCCCGGAAGCGCTGGCGCTGGAACGCGAAGTCGACAAGGTCACCGAAAGCCTGCAAGGCGTGCGGCGCCTGGCACAGAACCTGCGCCGCGAGCCGGGCCAGAGCCTGCGTATCGGCGCCACACCCGCGCTGGCCTTGTCGTTGCTGCCGCCGGCCATCCGCGAATGGACCCAACGCTACCCGGACATCGCCTGCGAGCTGTCCAGCGCCCACAGCCGCGAGCTGGTGCAAAACCTGCTGATGCGTGAGGTCGACGTGGCACTGACCCTGCAACCGCCCGATCACCCGGGCCTGACCGCCCAGGCCCTGGCCCACGGCGTGCTGGTGGCGTTGGCGCCGAAGGCTTACTGGAAGGAAAACGAGTTGGGCAAACCCTTGCCGCTGATGGCCCTGGCGGGCGCGCCGTTGATTGGCCTGTCCAGCGCCGACCCGTTGTCGGCGAAGCTGGACAGCTACCTGGAAGCGGTCGATCCACCGCCACGGGTCAGCATCGCAGTGCAGACCTATTCCCTGGCCAGGGCCATGGTCGAATCCGGCGCCGGGCTGGCGGTGATTGATCCGTTCACCGCCCTCGGCGCGTCGCCGGCCACTACTTGCATTCGCCCCCTTGCGCCGCCGCTGCCGATCACCTTGTACGCCCTGACCCGCGCCGACGAACCGCCGCCGCATATGCTGGCGAGCCTGCTGGAGATCTTCGGCAGCCGGGCCCAGGAGCAGTTGGACCGGCTATAACACGTACCCCATGATCGCCACGAAATGCAGCAGGCTGCCGCCAATCACGAACAAATGCCAGATCCCGTGGGAGTGCCGCAGGCGGTCCTCCAGGGCAAAGAAAATAATGCCCACGGTGTACAGCACCCCGCCCGACGCCAGCCAGGCAAACCCGGTAGGCCCCAGCGCAGCAATCAGCGGCTTGACCGCCACCAGCACGATCCAGCCCATCACGGCGTAGATCACGATCGACAGGATCCGCGCCTCGGAGCGTGGCTTGATCTCCTGCAGGATGCCGATCACCGCCAGCCCCCACACAATCCCGAACAGCGTCCAGCCCCACGGCCCGCGCAACGTCACCAGGCAAAACGGCGTGTAACTGCCTGCGATCAGCAGGTAGATCGAAAAGTGATCGACCTTCTGCATGATCGCTTTCTTGCGCCCGCGCACGCTGTGGTAAACGGTGGACGCGCTGTACAACACCAGCAATGTGAAACCGTAGATCGCTACGCTGACAATCTTCCAGGGGCTGCCGTCCATACCGGCCACCACCAACATCCATACCGCACCCACAAAAGCCGCAACCGCCCCGAGCAAGTGGCTCCAGGCGTTGAATCGTTCCCCGTGATACATGTGTCACTCACCTCGAATAACGGTTATCACCTCGACCATTCTGACGTCACCCATCCAACATCAGGTAACAACCTTTCTTCATTTGCCCAAATACACATGCCGATGGATGATTCGCTTCATCCTGTGGGAGCTGGCTTGCCGGCGATAGCGGTGTATCAGCAGCAGATGCATGTCTGACCCACCGCTATCGCAGGCAAGCCAGCTCCTACATAAAAGCCCCTCATCGGTAACGCCCATGCCCGACCTCGAACCTGCCCAGCCCCACCCGAGTCTGTGGCAATTGTTTTACAACTTCGCCATGGTCGGCCTGTTCGGCTTTGGCGGCGTGATGCCCTGGGCGCGGCAGATGATGGTCGACCGCCGGCAGTGGGTCAGCGAACAAGGCTTCAACGAGTTGCTGACCACCGGCCAATTCTTTCCCGGGCCGAATATCGCCAACGTCGGCATCATCTACGGCCGGCGCCTGCACGGCTTGCCAGGTGCGGTTGTGACCGTGGTCGGCTTGTATCTGTTCCCCTCGCTGATCACCGTACTGGCCGGCTACGCCTATGCCAAATGGTGGAGCCATGACGTGGTGCAGCAGATCTTCGGCGCGGTGATGCCGATCGCCACCGGACTGATGCTCGGCACCACTCTGCGCCTGCTCAAGGCCATGCCGCGAACCCTGGCCAACTACAGCGCGTTCGTCCTGACCTTCGTATTGATGGCGGTGCTGGTGCTGCCGCTGTGGATGGTCCTGCTGATCTGCATTCCTAGCTCCCTGGCCTTGAGTTTCATGGGCAAGCAGAAGGTGGCTGGCTGATGCAGAGCGTGCTGTTTCACCTGATGATCCAATGCGCGCTGTGGTCGCTGATGGCGATTGGCGGCAACACCGTGGCCCTGAGCGATATCCACCGCTACACCGTCACCGACATGAACTGGATCACCGACGCCCAGTTCGTCGCCTTCTTCGCCCTGCCCAGGCCTTGCCCGGGCCCAATGGCATGTTCCTGGTATTTATCGGCCAGCAAGCCGCCGGGTTGCCCGGCGCCCTGGTGGCCCTGAGCGCCAAGCTGGTGCCCTGCTCGGTACTCACCTACCTCGGCGCCGGCTGGCTGGAAAAACACACCAAGACCCCGTGGGTGCAGCGGGTCAAGGGCAGTCTGTTGCCGATCTCCATCGGGCTGATCCTGGCCGCCAGCTACATCCTGATGAACAGCCTGGAAAACAACGCCACCAGCCTGGTACTGACCCTGGCCAGCGCTGCCGTGGTGTATTACACAAGGCTCAACGCAATCTGGCTGATCATCCTCGGCGTGGTGTTGGGCCTGTGCAGCGCATGGCTGGGAGTGAACTGGTTTTAGGGGCACAATCGACGGCATTCGAACAAGAGTCACGCCCATGCTGATCGACGAAGAGTTCACCCTCAAGAAGCTGGAAATCTTCCTGGCGTTCATGCGCACCGGTAACCTGGCGCGGGCGGCGGCTGAACTGCAGACCAGCAACGTCAGCGTGCACCGGGCGATCCACTCCCTGGAAAACGCCCTGCGCTGCCCGCTGTTCAAGCACGAAGGGCGCAACCTCACGCCGCTGGAAAGCGCCTATGTGCTGGAGGAGCGTGCGCAGAAGCTGGTGCAGGATGTGGTGGACAGTGTGCGGGTGACCCGCGAGGCCGCCGGCTTTTCCGCCGAGCGCTTCAAGCTGGGCTCGCTGTATTCGCTGACGGTGAAGACCGTGCCGCAGTTGATCATGGGGCTGAAGATTCGCCGCAGCGAGCTGAATATCGACCTGATCCTCGGCTCCAATTTCGACCTGCTGTACAAGCTGAAGAACATGGAAGTCGATGCGATCCTGATCTCCCTCGACGAGCACGCCAACGATCCCGACTGCGAGCAGATCGCGCTGTTTTCCGACGACATCTTCCTCGCCACCCCGGCCGATTCACCCTTCGACCGCGAACAGGAAATCGACCTGGCGGACGTGCGCGACGCCACCTTCATCACCCTCACCCAAGGCTTCGCCACCCATCAGGATGGCAACCGCGTATTCAAGCAGGCAGGGTTCGAGCCGAAGGTGGCGATGCAGGTCAACGACATCTTCACCCTGCTGAGCATGGTCAGCTCGGGCGTGGGTTATGCGCTGCTGCCGGGACGGATTGCGGCGGTGTACGAGAACCGGGTGAAGCTGATTCCCCTGCAACCGCGCTACCGTTTGCAGCAGCACATTGGCGTGGTGTTTCTGAAAGCCAAGGAGCGCGACCCGAACTTGCTCGCGCTGTTGGCAGAGTGCCGGATGTATGCGAATCGTCAAACCTGACAATGATCCCCTGTGGCGAGGGAGCTTGCTCCCGCTCGGCTGCGCAGCAGTCGTAAAATCAGCGCCCGCGTTGTTTCAGGAAGAATGCATTGGGACCGCTTCGCGCTCCAGCGGGAGCAAGCTCCCTCGCCACAAAAGCGGTCGACACCTCTCGGGTCAGCCGACAATCCCGCGCACGATGAAGTACAGCACCGACGGCCCCAGCAAACACCCAAGCCCGGTGTGAAAGGTGGCGGTCAGTGCGCCATACGGCACCAACCGCCGGTCCGTCGCTGCCAGGCCTGCCGTCACGCCGCTCACCGTACCGGCCAGGCCGCCAAACACCATCGCCGAGCGCGGGTTATCCAGGCCCATCCAGCGTGCCGCCATGGGCGTGCCCACCATCACCAGGATCGCCTTGATCAACCCAGTCGCGATGGACAGCGCCACCACATCCGAGCTTGCACCCAACGCCGCCCCGGTCACCGGCCCGACGATGTACGTCACCGCGCCCGCGCCGATGGTGGTCATGCTGATCGCATCGCGATAACCAAACGCCCAGGCGATGCTCGCGCCCACAATAAACGGCAGCACCGTGCCCAGCAGCAAGGCAATCGCACCAATCAAGCCGGCCTTGCGCGCCTCGGTGGCCTGTACTTCAAACGCCGTGGCCACGATGGCAAAGTCCCGCAGCATGGCGCCGCCCATCAAGCCGATCCCGGAAAACAGCGCCACGTCCGCCAGGCCTTTCTGCCCGCCGGTCAAGGTGCCGCCCACCCAGGCCAGCACCAGCCCGATCACAATCGCGATGGCTGAGCCGTGGATGCGCCCGAAGGTCAGGCGCTTGGACAGCACCACCGAAATCCACATCACCACGCCAACAAATGCAAAGGCGGTGACCAAGCCGTTATTTGCCAGGCCTTTCTCGATGAGTTCCCACATATCAGCGACCTCCCGCGACAGGTGCAACCGCGATCAGCGGCTCTTCATCGGGCAACGGTTCGCCTTTGTGCGTACGGCTGATCAAAGCAATCGTGCAACCGCACACCACCACCGAACCAATCGCCGCCAGCACCGCCACCGGGCCGCCGTGCAGCGCGGTCACCACGTTCTGTTGCGCCGCCATCGCCACCACCACCGGGATGTACATGGCACCCCAGAAGCCGACACCCATCTCGCATTCCTTGGTCATGCCGCCGTGTTTGTGCATCCACAACCGTGCGCAGATCAGCAGGATCATCGCGATCCCCACCCCGCCCACGTTGGATTTGACTCCCAGCAACACGCCGAGCATGTCGCCCAGAATCACGCCGGCCAACATGCAGATCGCCAGCAACGCCACACCGTAAATAATCATGATGGTTGTCCTCAAAGTGCTTCATCGAAATTGTTGTTTTTGTGCTTCGAAAGCCTTGGGCGGCAATGCCGATCCGATAAAGATGAATACCGTACCTGTGGCGAGGGAGCTTGCTCCCGTTGGGCTGCGTAGCGGCCCTGAAATCCTCGGAGCGCTGCGCACTCCAATGGGAGCAAGCTCCCTCGCCACAGGTCATTGGTGACCCGCTCTATCTCTTGACCGACCAGCATCAGCCTTGGTGGAGCTCTATCGGTGATGATTTCCCTCCTCTCGCAGCAAGGCCTGCAAGGTGTCCAGGCGGGCGCCTTCGAAGGCGATGACGGTGCCTTGCTCGAACACCCGGCGCGCGAGGCCCGTGAGCACGGCACCGGGAGGCAGTTCGATATGCAGGCGCACACCGCGCTCGAAGGCGCTTTGCACGGTGCCGCGCCAGTCGACGATGCGGCACATGTTGAAGGCGAGGTCGTCGCGCAGGTGTTCGGTGTTGTGGATCGGCCGGGCGCGGGTGCTGCTGAGGTAGTTGATGCTCGGCGGTTTCAGTGTCACTTGGGCGAATGCTTCGGCCAGGGCCTCGGCGGGTTTTTCCAGCAGTACGCAATGAGACGGCACGCTGACGGCCAGGCGTTTGGCGACGCCGTTGCCGCGCACCAGATTGGCGACCGCCTTCATGGCCTCATCGCTGCCGGCGATGACCGTCTGGTTGTCGGCATTGATATTGGCCAGGTAAACCGGGGTTTGCGGGCTGTGGGCCTGAGCAAGCAAGGCTTCGACGGTGGACAGGTCCGGGCCGATAAGGGCGGTCATGCCGTAGCCGTGGGGATACGCGTGTTGCATCAATTCGCCGCGCAGGCTGACGAGTTTCAACGCGTCGGCAAAGTCCAGCGAGCCGGCGATCACGGCCGCCGGATAGGCACCAATGGACAGGCCGGCGACGTAATCGGGGGTGTGTTCCAGCAAACGCGCACTGGCCACACCGGCAATCAACAGGCAGAGCTGCACGGCACGGGTCGAGGCCAGCGCTTCGGCAGAATCCAGGGTAAGCACATCCTCATTGAGGGCAGCACTGGCTTCGTCCAGCACCGCACGCGGCAGTTGCTGGAGCATGCCGGGACGCTGGGCGCCCTGCCCCGGGAATGCCAGGAGGCTACTCATGCCACGGCCTGCCAAGGATCGAGCACCAACTGCGCGCCGCTGGCGTTCTTCAGCAGCACGCGACGCGAACCACCGGCCCATTCACGCAACGCGACCGCGCCAAACGGCGTTTGCAGTTGCAGGTCGACGGCGCACACCGCCGTATCCAGTATCGCCAGCAGGTCCTCTGCATCGCTGCGATCAAGGCGCTCGGGCGTGCGCAGAATCAAATCCAGATCGCTCTTGGCATGCAGCGCTTCGACGCCGCTGGCCAACTCGAAACCCGCACTGCCGGTGACGCCCCAACTCTCTCCCGCCAGCACCGGTCGCAACTGAGCGAGGGCCTGCAACGCCGGCAAATCCCTTGGCGAGATCACACCGCGCAGGTCTTCCGGCACCACGCGCCGCTGCACCGCCGCCATCGGCATCACGGCGGCGAAGCGCTGCTCGCGCAAGCGCCCGCGTACCCCCACCGCTACCTGGCCCGGCGACGCGACGGCACGCCGCACCACCACCGGATGCCCAGCGGCCAATGCTTCCAGCACCCAGGCCGGCGCATCAGCGGGCGCATGCGCCGGGGTCATGCCCCAGAGCAAGTCGTGAGCGTTCACCATTGCTCCCGCAGCAGTTGGCGCACGTGGCTGGAGGCCGCGCGGTTAGTGGCGCCCAGGCGACCGCTCAGGTCCCGACCGCCGGCCTGCACATCCTTGATCGCCTGCACCAGGCAATCGCTGACCCGCGCCACATCTTCGGTGGTGGGCTGCTCGATCTGGCTGACCGACAAGGTCTCCCAGAGCAAGCCGAGGCTGGCATAGCTGTCGATGTCATAGGCCATCGGCGGCACGCTGGCAGCCAGGGTTTCCAGCTCTTCAACACTGCGCAGGGTTACCCGCGCCGCCGAAGCCTTGCCCATGGCATGCACCATCACGCCGGGGTCGCGCAGGGCAATCAGGCGGTTGGCCTGGTAACCATGGGCGAGGAAGGCGCCGGACATCGCCTTGCCCACCAGCAGCGCGATCACCGGGTGACCGGCCAGGCGGGCACGGGCGTAGCTGTCGGCAGCGGCGGCCAATGCCTGGTGAATGCCCAACGCCTCTTCGCGACGACCGTAGGCCTGGCTCGGCACATCCACGATGGCAATCAGCGGACGCTTGTCGCCGGTGTTGATCGCCTCATCAACGGCCTTGGCCAAGCCCCAGCCTTCCAGCAAACCGACTTCACCGTTGCGAGCGCGAGGGAAGCGGTTTTGTGGGTCGGTGACCACCGCGATAAAGCGCACTGGCTGATCACCGAGCACGCCGTCGGCAACTTTCAGCGAGTTCGGCAAACCGCTCACTGGCGCTGCGTCGCCGCTCAATGCGTTGAACCACTGCAAACCTCTCATGAGCGTTCTCCCTGATACAGATCGCGAACCGTCGCCGGGTCGATTTGCGGTTCGGCGTTCAGTGCGGCCAGGCGTTCCAGATAGTGATCAACCTGACGGCTGCGCTGGTTTTCCGGCAAGCCTTGTTGCAGCAGCTCAGTGATCTGCTGCTGAATCTGCGCCACGTCGTCGGCCACATACCGGTCGGCCAAGCCACTGTTGAAACGCTGCTCACCGCCGGTCAGGCTCCAGATGAAGGGCCGGTCACGGGAGTCGTATTCTTCAAGGCCGGCTTCCTGCTCGATCACCTGCGGGCCGTTCAGGCCAAGGCGCGCCTCACGGGTCACCAGCAGATAACTGCACAAGCCTGCCGCGATGGACATGCCGCCAAAGCAACCGACGCTGCCCGCCACCACGCCGATCACCGGCTGGTACTGGCGCAGGTCGACAATCGCTGCGTGGATATCGGCGATCGCGGCCAAGCCCAGGTTGGCTTCCTGCAAGCGCACGCCGCCGGTTTCCAGCAGCAGGATGGCGCGCGTCGGGATGCCGTTGCGGTTGTCTTCAGCAGCCAACTCCAGTGCACCGGCCATCTTCGCGCCGCCGACTTCACCGAGACTGCCGCCCTGGAAATTGCCTTCGATGGCCGCGATGACCACCGGCAAGCCGGCGATGCTGCCCTTGGCGATCACCACGCCGTCATCTGCCTGCGGCACCACGCCCTGGCGGCTCAGCCACGGCGACATGACGCGCTGGAACGGGTCGATCAGTTCGCGATAGCTGCCCGCGTCGAGCAAGGCCTTGGCCCGTTGCCGGGCGCCGAGTTCGACAAAGCTGTGTTTGTTGAGCAAGTCAGTCATGACCGATCTCCTCGAAGCCTTGCTCCAGGCGCAAGCGCACCACGCCGGGTGTGGCGCCGAAGTCGTGGATATCGATGTTCAATGCGGGGGGTGTCTGTTCCTGGAAGATCCGTTCGAACAGATGCTGCCAACGCAGCTGCGCACCGTTCACCGAGGTCTGCACCTGGATCGTCAGGGTGCCGGCGGTGCCCGGTTCCAGCAGCACTTCGAGGTCGCCGGAGCCGACGCAGCCTACCAGCGCGCGGCCCTTGGCGGGCTGCCCGGCGGGGAATTCAAAGGATAAGGTTTCCATCACAGCGCTCCGTCGAGGCGGTCGATAAACAGGCAGGCGGCCAACAGGTCGGCGGCGCCACCGGGGGAGGCATTCAGCGCCAGCAGTTGCTGGTCCAGCTCATGCAGTTGGCGGCGGCCGGCGAGGCTTGCACTGCCGCCGGCGTCCAGCACCGCTTGGGCGCCTTGTTGCATGGCCTGCAAGCCTTCAGGGCCGGCGCGGTAGAGCACGCAGGTGTCGGCCAGGTCGGTCATGATCGCCAGCAAGGCGTCGAGGCGCGCGTTCTGTTCGCCGTGTTGCTGCAGGCGGCTTTTCTTCAGTTGGGGCAGGCCGCGTTGCAGCACCGACGGGAAGCCCAGTTGCGCCTCTTCGCGAGCACCGCGTGCGCCGTAGCGTTGTGCGACCTGGGCGCCGTGGCTCAGCGGCTGCGGTGCGTAACGGTCGTTGAGCAAGGCCAGGCGGGCGGCGCGCAACGTCACCGCGCTGGCAGTGCAGGATTCCGGTTGCAGTGCGGCGGCGGCGACTAACAGGCCGAGGGCCCAGATCGCGCCGCGATGGGTATTTACGCCGCTGGTGGTGACGAGCATCACCTGCTCACCTTCGCGACCGATGCGCCCGAGGGCTTCACGCAGAGGCAAACCGACTTCGCCAAATTCGACCGCGGCCTCGGCCATTTCCTTGAACGCCGGCCACAGCGACAGCGCCGAGGCGTGCATCAAGCCGAGGTGCAAATCGGTATGGGCGCCGTTGCCGCGACGGTCTACCAGGGCGGGTTTCGGCGACAGGTCCGCCTCATCAATCATGGCGTCGACGGCCATGTCGGCCAGGCGTTCGGCCAGCGTCAGGTCGTGCAGTTTGAGTGCGTGCATTTACCAGCTCCTGAACTTGGCGGGCGGGTTGTACAAGCCACCGGACCACTCCACCAGATCGGCCACGCTCTTGGCGGCCAGCAGCTCGCGGGTGGCATCGGTGCGGCGGATGCCGAGGTCTTCGGGCAGCGCAATCAAGCCCTCGCGACGCATGCGTGCGGTGTCCTTGGGGTTGTGGCGCATGCCGATGGCGGTCACCCCGGCCACGGCGGCGATCATCGCCTGGCGCTCTTCCAGGGAGCGGGCCTTATACAGGTAGGCGATGCCTTCTTCGGTGAGCAGGTGCGTGACGTCATCGCCGTAGATCATGATCGGCGCCAGGGGCATGCCGCTTTTGCGGGCGACTTCCACCGCGTCGAGGGTTTCGACGAAGGTGGGTTTACCGCCTTCCTGGAACGTCTCGACCATCTGCACCACGAGCTTTTTGCCGCGTTCGAGCAAGGCTTCCGGGGCGTCGTCGTGGCGCATGTCGAGCCAGGCGGGTGTGCCGTGGCGGCGACCCCGTGGGTCATGGCCCATGTTCGGCGCACCACCAAAACCGGCGAGGCGGCCACGGGTAACGGTGGAGGAATGACCGTCGCCATCGACCTGCAAGGTGGCGCCGATAAACAGGTCCACCGCGTACTGGCCGGCCAGCTGGCAGAACATTCGGTTGGAGCGCAGCGAGCCGTCGCGACCCGTGAAGAACACATCCGGCCGGGCGGCGATGTAGTTCTCCATGCCCAGTTCGGTGCCGAAGCAATGAACGCTTTCGACCCAGCCGCTTTCGATGGCCGGGATCAGGGTTGGGTGCGGGTTGAGGGTCCAGTTGCGACAGATCTTGCCCTTCAGGCCCAGGGATTCACCGTAGGTCGGCAGGATCAATTCGATGGCGGCGGTGTTGAAACCGATGCCGTGGTTCAGCGATTGAACGTTGTGTTTTTCGTAGATGCCGCGGATCGCCATCATCGCCATCAACACATGCACGGGCTTGATATGGCGTGGGTCGCGGGTGAACAGCGGTTCGATGTAGAAGGGCTTGTCAGCGACCACCACGAAATCGACCCAGCTCGCGGGGATGTCGACGCGCGGCAGGTCGGTGACGTCATCCACCAGTTGGTTGACCTGGACGATGACGATGCCATCGCTGAAGGCGGCCGGCTCGATCAGCGCGGGTGTGTCTTCGGTGCTCGGGCCGGTGTAGATATTGCCGGCGCGGTCGGCCATGAAACCGGCCGACAGGACCACGTTGGGGATCAGGTCCACCACCAGCCGTGCGTAGAGTTCGATGTAGGTGTGGATCGCGCCGATTTCCAACAGGCCGTCTTCCAGCAACTGGCTGATGCGCAGGGACTGGGTGCCGGCAAAGGAGAAATCCAGCTTGCGGGCGATGCCCTTTTCAAACAGGTCCAGGTGCTCGGAGCGGCCGACGCTGGGCATGATCATGTGCAGGTCGTGGAGCTTGGCGGGGTCGGCCTTGGCCAGGGAGCGCGAGAGGAAATCGGCCTGCTTCTGGTTGTTGCCTTCCAGCACCACGCGGTCGCCGGGGAGGATCAGGGCTTCCAGGGCTTCGACAATGCGCTCGCTGGGGAGTACGGCGCCATCGGCGAAGGATCGCACCAAGGCGAGGCGGCGCTGCTTCTCATCGCGCCGCCGCGTCCAGCGCGAGTCGGGGGAAGTTGTTGTTGTCATGGTCGCTCCACGGGATTTGCTGTCGTGGGCTGTACCTTAGGAGGGTATTGGGGGGGCATCAATCAAGCTGGGCGGTGAACCATTACGATTGGAGTAATGGTTAATTAGCAAACGCTGAGGCTCGGGCCCAACACAGTTCAAATGTGGGAGCGGGCTTGCTCGCGAATGCGGTGGGTCAGTTGATAAATCGGGTACTGACACACCGTATTCGCGAGCAAGCCCGCTCCCACATTTGCTCAGCGCTGTTCGGGAGAACGTGCGCAGAAGTCCCCAAATGGGAACGATCAGTCCCTTTTTGGGACTGATCTCGCTTCATCACCCAAGCCGCTATTTCTGGTTAGTCACCCACTGTTCGACCTCCTTCAATAGCGCTTGAGTATGCGCAATCAGTTGCTCCAACAACCCCTCATCCTCATCCATATACCCTTCATATTCCGCCAGGTTGCGGCGCTCGTGGCATAGCGCAAACAGTCTTACCTGAACCTTGTTGGCTGCGGTGGTATGAAGCAGGCATTGGAACACCAGATAGCGCTTGTCCGAGCGATAGCCGTGCAAGCGCAAGGCTGTGAGGGCGATTGCGTGGGCCGCGTTGTAAGCCAAATCAAAACGGCTGGCGAAAGATAATTGCGGGGTTTTGGCGTCCTTCAATCGATCACGGGCAGAGCGCATCAACCCATCACATTCCGTGCGATCCGGCGGCTCAGCCTTCAAGCCACCACTACGTTGCAGGTTCTCCAGGTTTGCCTTGCTGTCCATCCTTGGACTCCACGGGGTTTTCCCCAATCAGGTTGATCTTGTCCTGCTCCGCCACCCGCTGCACAAAACTATGACCGGCATTCCATTTGCCGATCCAGTCTTCGGGGGTATAGAGCGTCGGGTTGATGGTGCGGCCCAGTTGCTCTTCCAGCGGCATGAGCTGCTCCATGACTTCACTGTAGTTGAGGCTTTCGCCGATCAGCATCAGATCTATGTCACTGGATGAGTGCGCCTCGCCCTTGGCGATGGAACCGTAGATAAATGCCCACTTCAGTTGCGTGGCAAATGGAGCCAGTGCGTTGCGCAATGGCTCATCCAGGCTCAGGGTCTTGCGCACGATGGCCAACAGCTCCGAGTAAACGGGGCACTGCGGGTTGGCCTGGTAGTGGGTTTGGTTGCCCTGGCGCGTCACCGTCAGGATGCCTGCCAACTGCAAACGCTCCAGCTCGCGGGTCAGGCTGCCCTTGCCCACCTTTGCCCAGCGGGCGATTTCATTGGTGAAGAAGCTTTGGTCGGGCTTGCCAAAGAGCAAACCCAAGACTTTCTGCTGAGTCACGGTGAATAGCGCAGTGCTAAGGGGCAAGGTTTGCATGGCAGCGACCGAAGAGTCCCAAAAAGGGAACGATAGGTCCCTTTTTGGGAACGATCAAGTTTTTAGGCTGCGCAAGAAGGAGCAACCTGCTCCAGTGCCTGATCAACCAGTAACTGCCCCAGCTCACTCATCTGCTGAATGGCCAGCACCACACCGCGCTGGGAACCTTCCAATTCAAAGGCCAGGTTGGAGGTCAACGCGTTGAGTGAGGCAAAGGTTTCAGAAGCGTTGGCCAGCAGGGCTTCGGTGGATTGAGAGGGGGTGACGGTAAAGAGTGAAGATGAAGCCGAAGTCGGAAAGTAATGATCCATCGCACGCTCGGCGGCGGCCTGGAGTTTGCGGTGTTCGATTTCGGTGTTGTGGGGCGGATTGGGGGTAGGTTTGAACATGATGAAACTCCTAAACAGATGAGTAAGGAGCGCCACCGTTCGCTTGCACGCGAATAAGGGTGGCGACCGTGCGCAGGTGTGCAAGACCGGGCCTGTTTAGGACACCCAGCAGGTCCGAAGACCTCCTGCGCGCAGCCGCCATAAAGCAGCGAGCACAAAAAACGCCCGTTGAATGGCTGGGCGTTTGTACGCCTAAACAGTTTCGTCGGACTTGCACGTCCGTGTCACCGTTTTTTGCGATGACGCACGAAGACTAGGCGCGATCGCAGGGCACAACAAGTTCATGCACAGCGCGAGAGGTTGCAGGAAAAATCCGACCGTAAAGCGCACGCCGATTGCTCCTACAAACTTTTCGGGTTGTTGCTCGGAACCCGTCTCTCTAGCCTTTTCGGTCCGAAGCATGTCACCGATTGGGCGTTATGAATCTGATATCCAAACCTGATACAAGGCCATTGCAGAGCGTGATGTATCACATCACAATCTCGCCATGATCGTTAGCTGGAAGCATAAAGGCCTCAGGGTCTTTTTTGAGACTGGTTCTACTAAAGGTATCAACGCAGACCATGCAAAACGCTTGCGTCGTGTGTTGCTGGTTCTGAATAGAGCCACACACCGTGATGAACTGGACATGCCCGGTTGGCGGTTTCACCGATTGAAAGGCGATCTGATCGACTACTGGTCCGTCAGTATCAGCGGTAACTGGCGCATTATTTTTCGGATGTTCAACGACCAAGTAGAACTGGTCGATTATTTGGACTATCACTGAGTAAAGGCATCGATATGGACATGCATAACCCTCCCCACCCTGGCGAAATCCTGCTTGAGGACGTGATCCCGGCCTTGGGCATCACCATTACTGAAATGGCACGGCGCCTTGGCTTCGCCAGAGAAACATTCTCTAGAATCCTCCACGGACACGCGCCAATCAGCCCGGATCTTGCGGTAAGGCTTGAACGGGCAGGTATCAGCAAAGCTCGGTTGTGGCTTTCGATGCAAAGTGCCTATGACCTGTGGCAGGCAGAGCATCGAGATCAACCGAAAATCGAACGGTTTGCACGGATTGACTGACGGTTACACTCAGGCCAATCCGGCCTCGACCAACAACGCCTCCAATCCCATCAAGTCCGGCACCCTGGCCACATGCTCCCCCACCTGCACCGCCGCCAGTTCCAGCGGGCACAACGGCACGTCCACATAACTCAACTGGCTATCGAGCTTGTACGAGCGCGGAATCCCCTGGATCACCAACGCAATAAACTTCAACGTCGGCCGTCCTCCGAGGGTGTTCAACACCACAATCCGCGCCCGCTCTCCCACCACGCCCGACTCGCCACACGCGGCCTCAAAGCTGATCAACGGCAACTGCCGATCCCGCCAGGTAACCTGCCGCAAATACCACGGCGGCGCATCACTGGCCGGTTCGCCGCGCTGGAAGTCGATCAGCTCGGCCACGGCGACGTTGGGCAACAACAGGTGACGGTCGGCCAATGGCAGCAGCAAGCCGGTGAGTTGAGTTGCGCGGTGATCAAGCACGGGACTTGCTCCAGTAAGCGATGCTTTCCAGCAGCACCGACTCTTGATAAGGCTTGCCGAGGTAGTCGTTGACGCCAATCGCCATCGCACGATCACGGTGTTTTTGCCCGGTGCGGGAGGTGATCATGATGATGGGCATGCGCATCAGCCGCGGGTCGTCACGCACCTGGATGGCCACTTCGAAGCCGTCCATGCGCGGCATTTCGATGTCGAGCAGCATCAGGTCCGGGGTGTGCTCTTCCAGCACGGCCATGGCGTCGATGCCGTCCTTGGCGGTGAGCACGTTCATGCCGTTGCGCTCCAGCAGGCGGCTGGTGACTTTGCGCACGGTGACCGAGTCGTCCACCACCAGCACCAGCAGCGGGCGCTTTTTCAGCGGGTCGTTGAGGATCAACGGAGCGTCCGCCGCCTGGGCCGGCAACGCCGGTGGCCGGGCGCGGATATGCGCCATCAGGTCGATGATCAGCACCACGCGGCCATCGCCAAGGATGGTTGCGCCAGACACGCCCTTCACCCCGGCAAACTGCGGCCCCAGGCCCTTGACCACGATCTCCCGGGTGCCGGCCATGGCGTCCACTTGCACCGCCACGCGCCGTTCGTTGCATTGCACCAGCAGCACCGGCAGCGGCTGGTACTGGCCCAGCAGGTTCGGCCGGCCGACGGTGTGCAGCAGGTCGCCGAGGTAGAACAGTTCGTAGCGTTGGCCGGCGTATTCGTAGCGCGGCGGGTCCTGCTGATAGTGCCCTTCCAGCTCATGGGGCATGACCCGCACCAGCCCTTCGATGGTGTTCAGCGGGATCGCATATTGATCGTCGGCACACTGCACCATCATCGCCCGGTTGACCGACACGGTGAACGGCAGGCGAATGCGAAAGTGCACGCCCTCTCCCGGCGTCGAGTCGATGACCATCGAGCCGCCCAGCTGGCGCACTTCTTCATGCACCACGTCCATGCCCACGCCACGCCCGGAAATCTGGGTGATTTTTTCGGCAGTGGAAAACCCCGGTTGCAGGATGAACTGCAATACGTCGCGGTCGCTGATTTCCAGGTTGGGGTCGAGCAAGCCACGCTTGATCGCCTTGCGCCGCACAGCTTCAAGCGGCACGCCGGCGCCGTCGTCGCGCATGTCGAAAACGATGTCGCCGCCTTCGTGGGTCAGGTCCAGGGTGATGCGGCCTTTCTCGGGTTTACCGGCCAGCAATCGTGCATCGCGGGATTCCAGGCCGTGGTCGACGGCGTTGCGCAGCATGTGTTCCAGCGGCGCGACCATGCGCTCCAGCACGTTGCGGTCCATCTCGCCTTCGGCATTGCCGACGATAAATTCCACGTCCTTGCCCAGCTCGCCCGCCACCTGCCGCACGATGCGTTTAAGCCGTGGCAGCATGCGTTCGAAGGGCACCATGCGCGTGCGCATCAGGCCTTCCTGCAACTCGGTGTTGATGCGCGCCTGTTGCTGCAGCAGGTTGTGGGCGTCCTGGTTGCGGCGGTCGAGGGTTTCCTTGAGGTCGAGCAGGTCGGAAGCCGATTCGAACAAGGCCCGGGACAGTTGTTGCAACTGGGAATGGCGGTCCATTTCCAGCGGGTCGAATTCTTCGTAGCCCAGGCGTTCGGCCTCGGCCTGCTGGCGGCTGAGGATGCGGCCCTGGGTCTCGGTGTCGAGGCGGCGCAGTTGATCGCGCATACGCTCGATGGTGGTTTCCACCTCGTTGAGGGCGATGCTCGCATCGTTGACCTGCTGCTCGATACGCCCACGGAAGATCGAAGTTTCACCCGCCAGGTTGACCAGGTCATCCAGCAAGTCGGCAGAGATCTTCACCATGTCGGCGGCCGGGTCGCTGGCCGGCACCGCCTCGGTTTTGGTTGCCGTCAACGCCAGCGGTGCGTCCGTCACTTCAGCCGGACGCACCAGGCTCTTGATGCGCTCGATCAGCAGGTCCACCGAGCCCACCGGCATTCCCGCCGCCACCGCATCGATCATCTGCGCCAGGCGGTCGTGGCAGCCTTGCAGCAAGGCGAACAGCTCCGCCGAGGGCGCCAGCAAACCTGCCGACAAGCCCTCATAGAGAAACTCCAGCTCATGGGCCAGGTCGCCAATCGGGCCGATCTCGACCATGCGAGCGCCGCCCTTGAGGGTGTGCAGGTCGCGCAGCAGTGTCTCGACTTCCTGGCGATTTTTCGGCTCGGCCTGCCAGCGCAACAGCGCGGCGCCGGAGCTGTCGAGGATGTCGGCGGCCTCTTCGAGAAAGATATCCAGCAGCTCGGGATCACTGCCCGGCGTCTCGACTTCGGCGGCCGCTGCGGGCGCCGCTTGTCCGGTGCCTTGGCGCAACTCACGCAAGTGGCTGATCAGGTCGGAGGAGTCGCTCAACGGTTGCTGGTGTTGCAGTTGCTCAAGCAACAGCGCCAGCCGCTCATGACTGGCCATCAACACATTGGCCAGCTCGCTGGAATAGCTGTAGCGACGGTCCACCAAACCTTCGTAAAGGTTTTCCAGCTCAAGGGCCAGGTCGCCCACCGCGCCGATTTCAGCCATGCGCGCGCCACCCTTGAGGGTGTGCAAATCCCGCTGCAACGATGACAGCGGCGCTGCGTTATCCGGGTCCAGCAGCCAACGCTTCAAGGACTGGCCGGCGCTGTCGAGGATGTCCACCGCTTCCTCAAGGAAGATCTCGACGATCTCGTCATCCACCGCAAAACCCTGATCGAGCTTCGCCGTAGCGGCGCCCAGCTCGGAGATGCTCAGCGCGCGGCTGCCATCGGTCTTGATCAAGCCGGTGGCGGACGGGTCGAGGCCTTCATCCAGCAGCTCGCGCAGGGCGCGTACCCGGGCCGGCGCCGCGCTGATTTCCTGGCCGGCGGCCAGTTGGTCGAGCATGTTGATCAGGGCTTCGTGGGCCTGTTCGGCCTCGTGGAAGAAGCGCTCGCTGACCGCCAGGCTGCTTTCTTCCACTGCGCCGTAGAGGTCGAGCAAGGCTTCGCACAATTCGTCCATCGGGTGCAGGTCGGCGAGGTGCGCGCCTTCGCCGAGGGTGGTCAGTTCGTCCAGCAGCGCGCTCAGTTCCTGGCGTTCGCCGGGGTGCTGTTGCCAGCGGCGCAGCAGGCTTTCGGCGTCCAGCAGGATGTCCATGCCCTGGGCCAGGAAGTTGGCGATCAACTGCGGGTCGCGCTTGATCCGCAGGCCGGTGTTGGGCGCATTCAGCAAGGCTTCAAGCTGGCTGTTCAGCAGGTTTTGCGTGCGCTCGATCAGCCCTGCTGCACCATTGATGGCCGCGTGAGGGTCACTGTCCAGCTGGCGCACGCCGCGCTGGAACAACGCCTCGGCCTCCAGCAGCAATTCGATTTCATCCAGGTCCAGCGGCAGGCGGTGGGCCTTGTATTCGCGGGTCAGGTGATCCAGCGGGCGCGCCAGTTCGGCGATGGGCAACACACCGGCCATATAGGCGCTGCCTTTGAGGGTGTGCAGTGCGCGTTGCAGTTCATCACTGACTTGCAGCGGCAGGTGCTCGGTGGCCTGTTGCAGGAAGTGGTTGAGGCTGTCGAGGTGGCTCTGGGCTTCGTTGCGGAAGATTTCCAGCAACTGCGGGTCCAGGGCGGCCGGGTCTGTGGACGACGGTTCGACACGGCTGGCCAGGGCGTGCGCGCGTGCCGCCAGTTCGTCTACGTCATCGCGCTGGCGCTGGGCATCGTCGGCAAAATCGGTGATCAGCTCCGGCAGCAATTCCAACACGTCATCCAGCACCGCTTGCACATCCGGGCCCGGCGCGACGCTGCGCTCCAGCACGCGGTTGAGCAGGTTTTCCACGGCCCAGGCCAGCTCTGCCAACACCAGGGCGCGCACCATGCGGCCACTGCCTTTCAAGGTGTGGAAGGCGCGGCGCATTTCGCTCAGGGTGGCCTTGTCTTCCAGGCTGGCGGTGCCGGCAGGCACATAGCGATGCAGCACGTCGAGAACTTCGGCGGTTTCTTCGAGGAAGACTTCCCGCAGTTCATCATCAATGGCTTCTTCACCGGCGGGCGGCGGCAGCAGGCTGCCGGGACGCTGGAGTGCCGGCGGGTTGAGGCGCGAGGTGGGGCTGGCCAACGCATCGGCGAGGAACGGGGTTTGCTCCGTGGGCGTATCACCCTGCTCAAGCAGTGCCTGGCGCCAGGGTTTTTCGGCCGGCAAATAGCCCAGCGCGGCCAGGCCTAAAGCGGCGACTTCCAGCACCCGTTCGCCCGGGGCGTCGTGGTCCTGGAGCATGCGTTCCAGGTAGTACTCGAGGCTGGTGAGCACATCGGCAAAATGCTCAAGCTGCGCCTCGGAAGGTGCGGCGTCGCCGACCATCAGTTGCTCGTTGACGTAGTCATTGCAGCCACGCATCAGGCTCGCCGCACGGGGCAGCGGAATCATCGCCAGCGCGCCGCGCACCTGGGTCAGCAACTCGGGCAGCGACTCCAGGCGCTGGCGGTCCCAGTGAGCCTCGATGCAGTCGATCACCAGCTCTTTGGCCTGGGTCAGGCACTGGCAGGATTCGCGGATGACGAGGTGGTGGATCTGCGTCAGGTCGGTGGTAGGCAGGCGGCTTTCTTCGCGGCGCTCCGGCTCGACAGTGCCGACCATCCCGGCCAGCGTGGCCTCGACGTAGAGCAACGCACCGGCAACGTCCATCAATACCGCATCGTTGGGTTCGCGCTGCCCCTGGGCCAGGCCGAGTACCACCGCCAGTTGGTCGATGATCACTTTGCGCGGCTGGCCGAAGCCCAATACCGCCAGGGTATCGGCGATCTGCCGCAGCGGCGCCAGCAACGCCTCAAGGTCCGAGGCGTGCTGACGGTCGCTGCGTACGAACAGGTCCAGGCGTTCCTTGACCCGCACCAGCTCCTCGCACAACGCGCCGAGCACCGAGCCCATCGCGTCGCGGTCCGGGCCGGCCAGGCGGGCGCGTTCGGCGTCCACCACGGCGCTGTCGGGCAAAGCTTCATCGAGGCCATATCGTTCTTTCAAACTTTGCATCCGTGGAGTCGGTCGGGTGACTTTGGCGACGTAGAACAACAGGCTCTTGAGCAGCTCATCCGGGGCCGGGGTGTTGATGCCGTTGATGCCCTGGATCAGCAGGCGCTTGAGTGGCTTGTCGCAGGCCTTGAGCAAACTGCGCAACGCCGGGCTGTTGGCAACCACGCCAATGAGCATGCCTTCCACCAGCGCCGAGGTGACCTGCCACAACGGTAACAGCGGCGCACCATGGCACAGGGCTTCGAGGCGGGCGAAGACCCGCGCCATGTCTTCCAGGTTGCTGGGGCCGTGGTCTTCGCGCAGCAAACCGACCAGCGCCTGTTGCAGCATCTGCCGCCACTGGCGCAGCAGCTCGGGGAAATCCTCTGGCGTGCGCTGGGCCAGGGCGTCTTCGGGCAGCGGCGGGATCACCAGCAGTTGCGGGCTGAACAGGCTGGTTTCCGAGAGCAGGCTTTCGCCGCGCACGCTGCGCAGGTCGTTGAGCAGCGGCAGCACTACCAGGGGCAGGTCGCGCCGGGCGCTGTGTACGCGGTCGAGGTACAGCGGCAGTTGGCCAAGGCCCTGTTGCAGCAGGCGAATGCCTTCGTCGCGCTGGCTGACGCGCGCGCCTTGCAGGGCGAGGGCCAGTTGTTCCATTTCTTCAGCGAACAGGGCCGCGCCGTAGAACTCGACCATCAACAGGCTTCCATGCACCTGATGGATGCATTCCAGGCACTGGCCGATGGCCTCGCTGCTGCTTTCTTCAACATAGGCGTCCAGCGCCGAACGGGCCTGTTTCAGGGTTTCGGCAATTTCGCCCTTGACCCATTCGAGGGCCACGTAGTCGTGCCGATCAACCATAACCGCTCCCGTCTGAATTCATGAGTTGCTGGTAGTGCTGGGTCATGCGTACACCGATCTCAAAACAAAGGAGATCAACTGTGGGAGCGGGCTTGCTCGCGAATGCGGTGGGTCAGACAAAGCGTCGGCGACTGACACACCGCATTCGCGAGCAAGCCCGCTCCCACATTTGCTTTTCGGTGTTTTCGAGGGCGCATTTCACTCATCCACCCGCTTCGCCGCCGGCAAGGTGAACCCCGACACCGACCGCCGCAACTGACTGGCCATTTTTGCCAGGTTGCCGATGCTCTCGGCAGTGGCCGTAGAGCCCGACGAAGTCTGAGTGGTGATCTGCTGGATCACGTTCATCGTCAGGGAAATCTGCCCCGCCGACGACGTCTGCTGCTGCGCCGCGTTGGAGATACTCTGGATCAATGCCGCCAGGGTTTTAGACACGCCTTCGATCTCTTCCAGCGCCACCCCGGCGTCCTGGGCCAGCCGCGCACCGCGCACCACTTCGGTGGTGGTCTGCTCCATGGAAATCACGGCTTCGTTGGTATCCGTCTGGATCGCCCGCACCAGGGTTTCGATCTGCCGCGTCGCCGCCGAAGAACGCTCAGCCAGGCGCTGTACCTCATCGGCTACTACCGCAAAACCACGCCCGGCATCACCGGCCATGCTCGCCTGGATCGCGGCGTTGAGCGCGAGGATGTTGGTCTGCTCGGCGATGTCATCGATCAGGCTGACGATGTCGCCAATTTCCTGGGACGATTCCCCCAGGCGCTTGATGCGCTTGGCGGTGTCCTGGATCTGTTCGCGAATGTTGTCCATGCCGTGGATGGTGTTGTGCACCACCTCGTTGCCCTTGTTGGCAATCTCTACCGAACGCTCGGCCACTGCCGAAGATTCGGCGGCGTTGGCCGACACCTGGTCGATGGACTGGGCCATCTGGTTGATCGCCGTGGACGCTTCGGCAATCTGCTGTGCCTGATGCTCCGACGCTTGGGCCAGGTGCATGGCGGTGGCCTGGGTGTCCTGCACCGCACCAGCCACCTGGCCGGCAGTGAGGTTGATGGTGGCCACCAGGTCGCGCAGTTGGTCCACGGAATAGTTGATGGAGTCGGCAATGGTGCCGGTGAAGTCTTCGGTGACCGAGGCGGTGACGGTCAGGTCGCCGTCGGCCAAGTCTTCAATCTCATCCAGCAGGCGCATGATCGCGTTCTGGTTGCGCTCGTTCTTCTCGGCGGTTTCCCGCAACTGGCGGTTGGTCTCGCGGACCATCACCAGGCCGATCAGGATGATCGAGGCCAGCGCCAGCAAGCCCAGCACGTAGCCGCCGATGGTGTCGAAAGTGCGCCCGTCCGCCAGGTTTTCAAAGCCGGTGGCCAGGTGCGAGGCTTCGTCCAGCAGGGTTTGCGACAGGTTGAAGATATTGCTCGCCGAGGCGCGCACCTGGAACAGCTGCGGCGAGGTCTCGAGGATTTCGTCCACGGAACCGGAGACGAATTCGAACAGCTCGGAAATCTCCGCCAACCGGGCGCGGGCGTCGTGGTCTTCAACCTGGGTGATGCGCAGCCCGGGATTGCCGTTGAGCATGCCGCTGAGCACCACGCCGAAACGGTTGGCATCGCGGCCGAAGGCATCGGCGGCCTGCACGGCAGTCTCGTCCCCCGCCAGCACGGTGTTTACCGCCCCCAGGATGCGTTCGGCCAGCAATGACTGGCGCTGGGCCAACGCTACCTGGCTGGCCGGTGCGCCGCGTTGCAGCAGAATATCGACAACCTTTTCCGACTCCATCTGCAACTGCGGAACGGTTTCCGCCAGGGTCGCGGCCACTTGATGCAGCGACAGCACCGTTTGCTCGCTGGCCAGAATCGCATCGGCGTTTTTCAGCAGCGCTTCCCAGTCGGTCTGCACGGCGCGCATTTCTGCACGCACGGCGGTGGGTGCAGCGGGCAGGCCGGTGGCCGGGTCGCCTTTTTTCAGGTAACCCCAGCGCTGGGCAAAATCGTTGCGTGCATCCCCCAGCAGCTTGAACGCCGCCGCCTTGCCGGCGGCAGCCTCGGTGGCGTTCTTGGCGATGCGCTGGGACAGCACCCGCAGCTCACCGGCGTGGCCGATGTACTGTTTGTCGTAGGTAGACTGGGTGTTGAGGTACGCGAAGTTGGCGAACAGCAGCATGATGAACACGATCAGCGCGATAAACAGCACGATGATCTGCGAGCGGCTGCGGGAGGCTTCCTGGGGTTTGACCGGGGTGACGGTACTCATGCGGCGACATCCATGAAACCTGGAGCCTGGGCCAGGGCGAAGGGGCTGAAGACCTGCCACAGCTGGTCGCCGTCGAACTGGCCCTGGATAAACGGCGCGCCGCCTGCGGTGCTCGTCGACAACGCGTCTTGTGCGAAATGCTGCATGCCCACCACCTCGTCCACCAACAGGCCGACAAACACGTCCTGATACTCCACCACCAGCACCCGCCGTTGTTTGCGCGCCACCGACAGCTCAAGGCCAAGGAAACCGCCCAGGTCCATCACCGGCAGCAAGCGCCCGCGCAGGTTGGCCACGCCCTTGATCCACGGCTTGACCCCGGGCATCAAGGTACAGCGCGGTTCGTGCAGCACTTCCGCCACCTCGCCCATGGGCGCCACGTACCAGTGTTCGCCCAGGCGAAACCCGATCCCGCTCCAGCTGAGCAGCCGGGTTTCCTGGGACGGCAGGTCGGCAGCCAGCAAGCGGCAGCGGCGGTCGATGTCCAGCAGCAGCTCGAAGGCGGTTTGCGACTCGGTCATGGGAACGTGCCGTCAGCCGGCCAGCACCTTGTTCAGGGTGGCGATCAGGGTTTCTTCGTCTACCGGCTTGGTCAGGTAATCCTTGGCGCCCTGGCGCTCGCCCCAGATCTTGTCGGTTTCCTGATCCTTGGTGGTGATGATGATCACCGGGATGTGGCTGGTCTCGGCATCTTTGGTCAACTGACGGGTGGCCTGGAAGCCATTGAGGCCCGGCATCACGATATCCATCAGCACCGCATCCGGCTTTTCCTGACGGGCCAGCGCAACGCCATCGCCGCCGTTCTGGGCCTTGAGGACGGTGTGACCGTGCTTTTCGAGCATTTCGGTCAGTTTGTACATTTCAGTCGGCGAATCGTCGACGATCAGAACACGTGCCATGGTTTTCCCCACTTATCTAGTAGACGCAAGCCCTCGTGGGGCCCCCGTCAGTGTGCTTGTTCTACTGCGGCGAAGCCCGGTACATAGGCCTTGATCGCGCTCAGCAGTTCTTCCTTGCTGAAAGGCTTGGTCAAAAACTGATCAGAGCCGACGATGCGCCCCTTGGCCTTGTCGAACAGACCATCCTTGGAGGACAGCATGATTACCGGGATCGACTTGAACGCCGGGTTGTTCTTCACCAGCGCGCAGGTCTGATAGCCATCCAGGCGCGGCATCATGATGTCGACAAAGATAATGTGTGGATGATGGTCAACAATCTTGGCCAGGGCATCGAAACCGTCGATGGCCGTGATGACGTCGCACCCTACGTTCTTCAACAGTGTTTCGGCCGTGCGGCGAATCGTTTTCGAATCGTCGATCACCATCACTTTCAAGGCGTTGGAATGCTGTTCCATATCTGCTCTACCATCGCCACAGCGAATAGGTTTTCGGTGTGTACTGCCTGATGTTGCACAGGACGAGCGCCAAAAGCCTCGGAATTCAAGGGCTGATGTGCCATGGCAGCCTTTTTAGCACAGTCTCAGAACGCAATCTATCGGCCGACCCGCGTGGTGGTTTTTCCTTGACCCACAACAGCCGCAGCGCCACTCTGACGCCACTTTTATGCGCCCTTATTTGCTAGAGGAAATCCCCCATGAGCGTTCGCGTCGGCATTGTCATGGACCCTATCGCCAGCATTTCCTATAAAAAGGACAGCTCGCTGGCCATGCTGCTGGCCGCCCAGGCCCGCGGCTGGAGCCTGTTCTATATGGAGCAGCCGGACCTTTACCAGGGCGACGGTGAAGCGCGGGCGCGGATGCGTCCCCTGCAGGTGTTTGCCAACCCCGAGAAGTGGTTCGAGCTGCAAGACGAAATCGACAGCCCCCTGAGCGACCTCGACGTGATCCTGATGCGCAAGGATCCGCCGTTCGACATGGAGTTCGTCTACTCCACCTACCTGCTGGAGCAGGCCGAGCGCGCGGGCGTGCTGATCGTCAACAAGCCCCAGAGCCTGCGCGACTGCAATGAAAAGCTGTTCGCCACGCTGTTCCCGCAGTGCACGCCGCCGACCGTGGTCAGCCGCCGCGCCGATGTGCTGCGTGAATTCGCCGCCAAGCACGGCGATGTGATCCTCAAGCCGCTGGACGGCATGGGCGGTACCTCGATCTTCCGCCACCGCGCCGGCGACCCGAACCTGTCGGTGATCCTGGAGACCCTGACTGCGCTGGGCACCCAGCAGATCATGGGCCAGGCCTACATTCCGGCGATCAAGGACGGCGACAAGCGCATCCTGATGATCGACGGCGAGCCGGTGCCTTACTGCCTGGCGCGCATTCCGGCCGCCGGCGAGACCCGCGGCAACCTGGCCGCCGGTGGCCGGGGTGAAGCCCGCCCGCTGACGGACAAGGATCGCTGGATTGCAGCCCAAGTCGGCCCGACCCTGCGCGAAAAAGGCTTGCTGTTCGTAGGCCTGGACGTAATCGGCGAGAACCTCACCGAAATCAACGTCACCAGCCCGACCTGTATTCGCGAGATCGACAACGCATTTGGCACGAACATCGGCGAAATGCTGATGGCTGCGATTGCCGCCAAGCTACAAGCCAAGTGACATAGAACAGCCGGACACAAACCAACATTGCGTTATCATGCGCCACCTGTGAAACGCGCGATGTTGGTTTTCTTGTCATGACGCTCCCGTCCGATCTGCCCCCCGAACTCTCCCACAGCGGCGTGCGCCCGGCTGATCGGCTCGGATTTACCCTGTTTCTGGCGGCGTTGATTCACCTGGCGCTGATCCTCGGCCTGGGCTTCACCTTTGCCGAACCCAAGCAGATCACCAAGACCCTGGAAATCACCCTCGCCACGTTCAAAAGCGAAAAGAAGCCCGAAAAGGCCGACTTTCTCGCCCAGGACAACCAGCAAGGCAGCGGCACCCTCGACAAGAAGGCCGTGC
Source organism: Pseudomonas sp. W2I6 (assembly GCF_030815935.1). Classification (NCBI taxonomy): domain Bacteria; kingdom Pseudomonadati; phylum Pseudomonadota; class Gammaproteobacteria; order Pseudomonadales; family Pseudomonadaceae; genus Pseudomonas; species Pseudomonas sp. W2I6. The sequence goes on from NZ_JAUSXJ010000001.1 coordinate 5,933,241, forward strand.
CCAAGACCACTGAAGTCGCGCCATTCCAGGACAACAAGGTCAATAAGGTCACGCCACCGCCGGCGCCCAAGCCGGAGGTGAAACAGGCCGCACCCAAGGCGGCGGTCACCACCGTGGCGCCCAAGCCGCAAAAAGCCCCGACCCAGCGCGAAAAGGCCAAGACCGAACCCACGCCTGCCCCGCCTGCCCCGACTTTTGACAGCTCGCAACTCTCCAGTGAGATCTCCAGCCTGGAAGCCGAACTGGCCCACGAACAACAGCTGTACGCCAAGCGCCCGCGGATCTACCGCCTCAACGCCGCCTCCACCATGCGCGACAAAGGCGCCTGGTATAAGGACGAGTGGCGCAAGAAGGTCGAGCGCATCGGCAACCTGAACTACCCGGACGAAGCCCGTCGCCAGCAGATCTACGGCAATTTGCGACTGCTGGTGTCGATCAACCGCGACGGCACCTTGTACGAGGTGCAGGTGCTGGAGTCCTCCGGCCAACCGCTGCTGGACCAGGCAGCGCAACGCATCGTGCGGCTGGCGGCGCCTTTTGCGCCGTTTACCGGAGACCTGAACGACATCGACCGCCTGGAAATCATTCGCACCTGGCGCTTTGCCAAGGGTGATCGGCTGTCGAGCAATTGATGCTGACGGTGATTTCCTGCGCATCCTCAGCTTGTCAGTTCGCCCCTCCAACGCCACACTAGCGGACATGAAAAATGTCAGCCCGACCTACCTCAAGCACCAATTCCTGATCGCCATGCCCCATATGGCCGACCCGAACTTTGCGCAGACCTTGACCTACATCGTCGAGCACACCGCCAATGGTGCGATGGGGTTGGTGGTCAACCGCCCGCAAGACCTGAACCTGGCCGATATCCTCGAGCAACTGCGCCCGGACATCGACCCACCCGCCAGCTGCCAGCACGTACCGATCTACATCGGCGGGCCGGTGCAGACGGACCGGGGTTTTGTGCTGCACCCCACCGGGCCGAAATTCCAGGCGACCGTGGACCTTGAAGGGTTGTCCCTGTCCACGTCCCAGGACGTCCTGTTCGCGATTGCCGACGGCGTGGGGCCTGATCAAAGTGTGATCACCCTCGGCTACGCCGGCTGGGAAGCCGGGCAACTGGAGGCGGAGCTGGCGAGCAATGCCTGGCTGACCTGCCCGTTCGACGCCGACATCCTGTTCAACACCCCCAGCGAACTGCGCCTGGAAGCGGCCGCCGCCAAGCTGCGGATCAACCTCAGCCTGCTGACCAGCCAGGCGGGGCACGCCTGATGGCCTTGCGTCTGATCCTCGGTTTCGACTACGGCACCAAACAGATCGGCGTCGCCGTCGGCCAGGTGATTACCGGCCAGGCCCGCGAGCTGTGCACCCTGAAGGCCCAGAACGGCGTGCCGGACTGGAACCAGGTCGAAGCCCTGATCAAGGAGTGGAAGCCCGACGCCGTGGTGGTCGGCCTGCCGCTGAACATGGACGGCACCCCGAGCGAGATGTGCCTGCGGGCCGAAAAGTTCGCCCGCCGCCTGAACGGCCGCTACAACCTGCCCTTCTATACCCACGACGAACGCCTGACCACGTTCGAAGCCAAGGGCGAGCGTCGCGACCGTGGCGGGCAGAAAGGCAGTTACCGCGACAACCCGGTGGATGCCATCGCCGCGGCCCTGCTGTTGCAGGGCTGGCTGGATGAAAACACCGCTTTATTTGAATCCTGACTGACGCGGCTTGCCGCGTCTTCTTACGTTTGAGCCCGGACCTTGCCTGCGCGAGGCCTAGAAGGAGCACCCATGAGCCTGCCCAATCCCGCCGATCTGATCAGCCAGATGGCGATCCGCCTCAAGGCGCACCTGGAACACCGTGCCATCAGCGAGCCGCGCTTTATCGGCATCCGCACCGGTGGCGTCTGGGTGGCCCAGGCGCTGCTGGAAGAACTGGGCAGCGACTCGCCCCTGGGCACCCTGGACGTGTCTTTCTACCGTGACGACTTCAGCCAGAACGGCCTGCACCCGCAAGTGCGCCCCTCGGCCCTGCCCTTCGAGATCGAAGGCCAGCACCTGGTGCTGATCGATGACGTGCTGATGAGTGGTCGCACCATCCGCGCCGCGATGAACGAACTGTTCGACTACGGCCGCCCGGCCAGCGTGACCCTGGTCTGTTTGCTGGACCTGGACGCCGGCGAATTGCCGATCAGCCCGGACGTGGTCGGCGCCACCCTGTCCCTGGAAGCCCACCAGCGGGTAAAATTGTCCGGTCCCACGCCGCTCGAACTCGAACTGCAAGACCTTGCCCTTTAAACCGCCTTGTAAAGAGTCCCCGCGATGACGCCTCTAGATGCCAAGCGCCCGCTGCAGCTCAATGCTCAGGGCCAGCTGCAACACTTCCTGTCCCTCGACGGCTTGCCCCGCGAACTGCTCACCGAAATCCTCGACACGGCCGACTCGTTTCTCGAAGTCGGCGGCCGGGCGGTGAAGAAAGTCCCGTTGCTGCGCGGCAAGACCATCTGCAACGTGTTCTTCGAGAACTCGACCCGCACCCGCACCACCTTTGAACTGGCGGCCCAACGCCTGTCGGCTGACGTGATCACGCTGAACGTGTCCACCTCGTCGGCGAGCAAGGGCGAAACCCTGCTCGACACCCTGCGCAACCTGGAAGCCATGGCCGCCGACATGTTCGTGGTGCGCCACGGCGATTCCGGTGCTGCGCACTTCATCGCCGAGCACGTGTGCCCGAATGTGGCGATCATCAACGGCGGCGACGGCCGTCACGCCCACCCGACCCAGGGCATGCTCGACATGCTGACCATCCGGCGGCACAAGGGCAGCTTTGAAAACCTCTCGGTGGCCATTGTCGGCGACATCCTGCACTCGCGGGTTGCGCGCTCGAACATGCTGGCCCTGAAAACCCTGGGTTGCCCGGACATCCGCGTGATCGCCCCCAAGACCCTGCTGCCGATCGGTATCGAGCAGTACGGCGTGAAGGTCTACACCGACATGGCCGAAGGCCTGAAGGATGTGGACGTGGTGATCATGCTGCGCCTGCAGCGCGAGCGTATGGCGGGCGGCCTGCTGCCGAGCGAAGGCGAGTTCTATCGCCTGTTCGGCCTGACCACCGCACGCCTGGCCGGCGCCAAGCCGGACGCCATCGTGATGCACCCGGGGCCAATCAACCGTGGCGTGGAGATTGAGTCGGCGGTGGCCGATGGCGCGCAGTCGGTGATTCTCAACCAGGTCACGTACGGCATCGCCATCCGCATGGCGGTGTTGTCCATGGCCATGAGCGGGCAAACCGCGCAACGTCAATTCGAGCAGGAGAACGCCCAGTGAAGCTCAGCATTCTCGGCGCCCGAGTCATCGATCCGGCCAGCGGCCTGGATCAAGTCACCGATCTGCACCTGGAAGCCGGCAAGATCATTGCCATCGGCGCCGCACCCGCAGGCTTCAGCGCCAGCGAAACTATCGACGCCAAAGGCCTGATCGCCGCGCCTGGCCTGGTTGACCTGAACGTCGCCCTGCGTGAGCCGGGCTACAGCCGCAAGGGCAACATCACCAGCGAAACCCGCGCTGCCGCTGCCGGTGGCGTGACCAGCCTGTGCTGCCCGCCCCACACCAAACCGGTGCTGGACACCTCGGCGGTGACCGAACTGATCCTCGACCGCGCCCGCGAAGCCGGCAACTGCAAAGTGTTCCCCATCGGCGCCCTGAGCAAAGGCCTGGACGGCGAACAACTGGCCGAGCTGATCGCCCTGCGCGACGCAGGCTGCGTGGCCTTCGGCAACGGCCTGGAGAGCTTTCGCAGCACCCGCACCCTGTGCCGTGCGCTGGAATATGCGGCGACTTTCGACCTGACCGTGATTTTCCACTCCCAGGACCGTGACCTGGCCGAAGGCGGCCTGGCCCACGAAGGCGCCACCGCGAGCTTCCTCGGCCTGCCGGGCATCCCGGAAACCGCCGAGACCGTGGCCCTGGCCCGCGACCTGCTGCTGGTGGAACAAAGCGGCGTACGCGCGCACTTCAGCCAGCTGACCAGCGCTCGCGGCGTGGCCCTGATCGCTCAGGCCCAGGCCCGCGGATTGCCGGTGACGGCGGATGTGGCGCTGTATCAGCTGATTCTGACGGATGAGGCGCTGATCGACTTCTCCAGCCTGTATCACGTGCAGCCGCCACTGCGTACCCGCGCTGACCGTGACGGTTTGCGGGCGGCGGTGAAGTCCGGGGTGGTTTCGGCGATCTCCAGCCATCACCAGCCCCACGAGCGGGATGCCAAGCTGGCGCCGTTCGGTGCGACGGAGCCAGGCATCAGCAGCGTCGAGCTGTTGCTGCCGCTGGCAATGACGTTGGTGGAAGATGGTTTGCTGGACCTGCCGACCCTGCTGGCGCGTCTCAGTGCGGGCCCTGCCGAGGCGCTGCGCCTGCCGGCGGGCAAGCTGGCGGTGGGCTCGGCGGCGGACCTGGTGCTGTTTGATCCGGCCAGCTCCACGATTGCCGGGGAACACTGGCTGTCCAAGGGTGAAAACTGCCCATTCATCGGCCATAGCCTGCCGGCGACTGTGCGGTACACCTTGGTGGATGGGCGGATCAGCTACCAGGCTTAAATCCAATCCAGAGTGGGCACAGTCAGTGTGGGAGCGGGCTTGCTCGCGAAAGCGGTGGGTCAGTCAATAGAGATGTCGACTGACACATCGCATTCGCGAGCAAGCCCGCTCCCACATTTGGATCTTCACAAATCTTATCGGCCGCCGTTGCGCTCGGCATTGCGGATCGAAATCTGCGTATTCAGCGTCCAGAAGTCATACAGCACCCCGATCAGGAACAAGCCCCCGGTCAGCAGGTAAATGATCCCGCTGATCCATTTGCCCTGATACATGCGGTGCAAACCGAACACACCCAGGAACGCCAACAGAATCCAGGCCACGTTGTACTCGATCGGCCCGGCGGTAAATCGCAGGTCCGCTTCGCGATCCATTGCCGGAATCAGGAACAAGTCGATCAACCAGCCAATCCCGAACAAACCGAAGGTGAAAAACCAGATCGTCCCGGTCACCGGCTTGCCGTAATAAAAGCGGTGAGCTCCGGTAAAACCGAAAATCCAAAGCAGGTAGCCGATCACCTTGCTGTGGGTGTCTTGTTGCGAAACATCCTGTCGATAGGTGTTCATGGAGTACCTCTTTAGCCTCGATAGATAAATATTTCTGGTTTCTTTGTGACTTTTTTACGGGCGCCCGACATGCGGCAAATGGTATCTTCGCTTCCCTCAAAGCCTTATACCGCCTGACTCGTGTAGGACAATCGCGGCAATTCGTCACGGTTTTCCTGAATTTGACCCCAGGGTTCAGTCGACAAACGGCCTTAGCACGACACAAAAAGCTGTTATAAAGTTGCGCGCAAACCAAAAAGAGCCACGCCTAATGCGACCATTTTTCAAGACATGGCTAACCATTTGCCTATTAATGCCACTGGCCGCCCACGCCACCAATCGTGAGCAACGACTTCCCAACGTTAACGGTTTCACCCCTAAAGTTCACGCCACCACCAGCTCCGCCAAATCGGTAAAGCTGACCGTGAAGCGCCCGACTCAACTGAGCAAGGCCCACGGTAATGCGGCGCCAGGGCTGATGGCCGTCAACACCAAGCAAAGCAGCAACGTCCTCAGCCGTGCCGTCAACGTGCTCGGTACTCCTTATCGTTGGGGCGGCAGCAGCCCAAGTAAAGGGTTCGACTGCAGTGGTTTGGTGAAATATGCGTTTAACGACGTAAAAGCCGTGGATTTGCCGCGCACTTCCAACGCCATGGCCGCCGGCCACGGGCTGAAAGTTGAGCGCAAGGATTTGAAACCGGGTGACCTGCTGTTCTTCAAACTGAAGAGCCGCCAGGTGAACCACGTTGCCATCTACCTGGGCAACGACCGTTTCATCCACGCACCGCGTCGTGGCAAGTCCGTGAGCATCGATACGCTGAAGAAGCCGTTCTGGGACAAGAACTACGTGATTGCCAAGCGTGTTCTGCCTAAAGAGCAGAACAACCTGCGGATTGTGCAGCGCTGATTGATCGTTCCCACGCTTGATCGTTCCCACGCTCTGCGTGGGAATGCCTCACTGGACGCTCCGCGTCCGCTCTTGTGACGCAGAGCGTCACGGGCTGCGTTCCCACGCGGAGCGTGGGAACGATCATGATCTTAAATATCCCCAGGCACCCTCGCCTTCTCCCGGGCATGTTCCCGGCTGATCAGCCCCTGGCTGACCAACGCCTTCAAACTCATGTCCAGCGTCGTCATCCCCAACGCCCCGCCGGTCTGAATCGCCGAATACATCTGCGCCACCTTGTCCTCGCGGATCAAATTACGAATCGCCGGTGTGCCGAGCATGATTTCGTGAGCCGCCACCCGCCCGCCGCCGACCTTCTTCACCAGCACCTGGGACACCACCGCCTGCAATGACTCCGAGAGCATCGAGCGGACCATGGTCTTTTCCCCCGCCGGAAACACATCCACCACCCGGTCCACGGTTTTAGCCGCCGACGTGGTGTGCAGCGTGCCGAACACCAGATGCCCGGTTTCCGCCGCCGTCAGCGCGAGCCGAATGGTTTCCAGGTCCCGCAATTCGCCAACCAGGATCACATCCGGGTCCTCCCGCAATGCCGAACGCAGGGCGGCCGAGAAGCTGTGGGTGTCGCGATGCACCTGCCGCTGGTTGATAAGGGCGTTTTTCGGCTGATGGATAAATTCGATAGGGTCTTCAAGGGTGAGGATGTGCTGACGGCGATGGGTGTTGAGGTAATCGATCATCGCTGCCAGGGTGGTGGACTTGCCGGAACCGGTCGGCCCGGTGACCAGTACCAGCCCCCGTGGCAGGTCTGCGATGCGCCGGAACACCTCGCCCAACCCCAGGTGTTCCAGGCTCTGCACCGTTGAGGGGATGGTACGAAACACCGCGCCCATGCCCCGGTGCTGCTGGAACACATTCACCCGAAACCGCGCCACCTCGGGCAACTCGAAGGCAAAATCCGTTTCAAGAGATGTTTCGAAATCCTTTTGCTGGTGATTGTTCAGCAAAGGGCTGAGCAACGCCGCCACTTGCACCGGCGCAAGTACAGGCCAATCGAGTGGCCAGACCTCGCCATCCACTCGCAGCATCGGCGCCAACCCCGCCGACAGATGCAGGTCGGAGGCCCGCAGGCGTACGCCGGCGGCCAGCAGTTCAGTGATATCCATAGGGCTTTCCATTTCCAGTAGAATGCCGCGGACTCCATATCCACGGGCGCAACTTGAATGTCGACCATAGCAGACAACATCGGCCTGGTTTCCGAGCGGATCCGGGCAGCCGCCGAGGCCGCGCAGCGCGACGCAGGCAGCGTGCACCTGCTGGCCGTGAGCAAGACCAAACCCGCACAGGCCGTGCGCGAAGCCTATGCCGCCGGGATGCGTGACTTTGGCGAGAACTATCTGCAGGAAGCCCTGGGCAAACAGGCCGAATTAACCGACCTGCCCTTGAGTTGGCACTTCATCGGCCCCATTCAATCGAACAAGACTCGTGCGATCGCCGAGAACTTCGCCTGGGTGCATTCCGTGGACCGCCTGAAAATCGCACAACGCCTGTCCGAACAACGCCCGGCTGACCTGCCGCCGCTGAATATCTGCATCCAGGTCAACGTCAGTGGCGAAGCCAGCAAGTCCGGCTGTACACCCGCCGACCTGCCCGCCCTGGCCGAAGCCATCAGCGCCCTGCCGCGCCTGAAGCTGCGCGGCCTGATGGCGATTCCCGAGCCGACCGACGACCGTGCAGAGCAAGACGCAGTCTTCGCCACCGTGCGCGACCTGCAAGCGAGCCTCGACCTGGGGCTCGACACACTTTCCATGGGCATGAGCCATGACCTTGAGTCGGCCATCGCCCAAGGGGCCACCTGGGTGCGGATCGGTACCGCCCTGTTTGGTGCCCGCGACTATGGCCAGCCGTGAAATGGCTGACTTCCATCTGAGTAAGGACCTGTCATGAGCAACACGCGTATTGCCTTTATCGGCGCCGGCAACATGGCGGCCAGCCTGATCGGCGGCCTGCGGGCCAAGGGCCTGGAAGCACAACAGATTCGCGCCAGCGACCCGGGCGCCGACACCCGCTCCCGCGTCAGCGCCGAGCACGGCATCGACACCTTCGCCGACAACGCAGAAGCGATTGAAGGCGTGGACGTGGTAGTGCTGGCGGTCAAGCCACAAGCCATGAAAGCCGTGTGCGAAAGCCTGCGCCCAAGCCTCAAGCCCCATCAACTGGTGGTGTCCATCGCCGCCGGCATCACTTGCGCCAGCATGACCCACTGGCTCGGCGCCCAGCCGATTGTGCGTTGCATGCCCAACACCCCGGCGCTGCTGCGCAAGGGCGTGAGCGGCTTGTACGCCACATCCGAAGTCACTGCCCAACAGCGCGACCAGGCACAAGAGCTGCTGTCCGCCGTAGGTCTCGCCGTGTGGCTGGAACAAGAACAGCAACTGGACGCCGTCACCGCCGTCTCCGGCAGTGGCCCGGCGTATTTCTTCCTGCTGATCGAGGCCATGACCGCCGCTGGCGTGAAACTCGGCCTGCCGCAGGAAGTCGCCGAGCAACTGGCCGAGCAGACCGCACTGGGCGCCGCGCAGATGGCCGTGACCAGCGATGTCGACGCGGCCGAGTTGCGCCGTCGCGTGACCTCGCCCGGCGGCACGACCCAGGCGGCAATCGAATCGTTCCAGGCCGGGGGCTTTGAAGCCCTGGTGGAAAAAGCACTGGGTGCCGCAGCACATCGTTCGGCCGAAATGGCCGAGCAGCTGGGCAAATAGTCGTCCCCCACATAGGAATCAAACATGCTCGGAATCAATGACGCTGCCATTTTCATCATCCAGACCCTGGGCAGCCTGTACCTGCTGATCGTGCTGATGCGTTTTATCCTGCAACTGGTGCGGGCGAACTTCTACAACCCGCTGTGCCAGTTCGTGGTAAAGGCCACGCAGCCACTGCTCAAGCCTCTGCGCCGGGTGATCCCGAGCCTGTTCGGCCTGGACATGTCGTCGCTGGTATTGGCGCTGCTGCTGCAGATCCTGCTGTTCGCAGTCATCCTGCTGCTCAATGGCTATCAGGCCACCACGCTGCTGTTGCTGCCGTGGGCCTTGATCGGGATCTTCTCGCTGTTCCTGAAGATCATTTTCTGGTCGATGATCATCAGCGTGATCCTGTCCTGGGTCGCTCCGGGCAGCCGCAGCCCGGGTGCCGAGCTGGTGGCACAGATCACTGAGCCGGTGCTGGCACCGTTCCGTCGCCTGGTACCTAACCTGGGTGGGCTGGATATCTCGCCGATCTTCGCGTTTATCGCGATTCAGCTGCTGCAAAGCTGGGTGATTCCACGTTTGGCGTTCTACGCATTCATGCCCAAAGAACTGTTCGGTCTGATCTGACAACAATGTGGCGAGGGAGCTTGCTCCCGCTGGGCTGCGCAGCAGCCCCAAAACGGCCGACCGCGTTGCATCTGCAAAATCGCGGCAGCCGGACCGGGACCGCTTCGCGCTCCAGCGGGAGCAAGCTCCCTCGCCACAAAAAGCCTTAAAAACACCAGCCGCAGGCCTTTGCTTGCCGCTGGGTGCAGCGGTCTTTAGACTTACGCCTCATTTAAACGAGAGCAGGGTCGATGCCAACTGCCTTCCCCCCCGATTCTGTTGGACTGGTCGTGCCCCAAGTGGCGCACTTCAGCGAACCGCTGGCCCTGGCCTGCGGCCGTTCGCTGCCCGCCTACGACCTGATCTATGAAACCTACGGCCAACTGAACGCCACGGCCAGCAATGCCGTGCTGATCTGCCACGCCCTGTCCGGCCACCACCACGCTGCGGGTTTCCACAGCATGGACGAGCGCAAGCCCGGCTGGTGGGACAGCTGCATCGGCCCCGGCAAGCCCATCGACACCAACAAGTTCTTCGTGGTCAGCCTGAACAACCTCGGCGGCTGCAACGGCTCCACCGGCCCCAGCAGCCTCAACCCGGAAACCGGCAAGCCGTTTGGCGCCGATTTCCCGGTGCTGACCGTGGAAGACTGGGTGCACAGCCAGGCGCGCCTGGCCGACGTTCTGGGCATCGCCCAATGGGCCGCCGTGATCGGCGGCAGCCTGGGCGGCATGCAGGCCCTGCAATGGACCATCACCTACCCGGACCGCGTGCGCCATTGCCTGGCCATCGCCTCGGCCCCCAAGCTGTCGGCGCAGAACATCGCCTTCAACGAAGTGGCGCGCCAGGCGATCCTGACCGACCCTGAGTTCCACGGCGGTTCGTTCCAGGAAGCGGGCGTGATCCCCAAGCGCGGGCTGATGCTCGCGCGCATGGTCGGGCACATCACCTACCTGTCGGATGACTCCATGGGCGAGAAATTCGGCCGTGGCCTCAAGAGCGAAAAGCTCAACTACGACTTCCACAGCGTCGAATTCCAGGTCGAGAGCTACCTGCGTTATCAGGGCGAGGAGTTTTCCGGGCGTTTCGACGCCAACACCTACCTGCTGATGACCAAGGCCCTGGACTACTTCGACCCGGCGGCGAATTTCGACGATGACCTGGCGCGCACCTTCGAGGCGGCCACCGCCAAGTTCTGCGTGATGTCGTTCACCACCGACTGGCGCTTCTCCCCGGCCCGCTCGCGGGAATTGGTGGATGCGCTGATGGCCGCCAAGAAAGACGTCTGCTACCTGGAGATTGACGCACCGCAAGGCCACGACGCCTTCCTGATCCCGATCCCGCGTTACTTGCAGGCCTTTAGCAATTACATGAACCGAATAGCACTGTGAGAACGCCATGAGAGCCGACCTGGAAATCATCCAAGACTGGATCCCCGCCGGCAGCCGCGTGCTCGACTTGGGTTGCGGCGATGGAGAACTGCTGAGCTGGCTGCGCGACAACAAGCAAGTCACCGGCTATGGCCTGGAAAACGACCCGGACAACATCGCCCAGTGCGTGGCCAAGGGCATCAACGTGATCGAGCAGGACCTGGACAAGGGCCTCGGCAACTTTGCCAGCAACAGCTTCGACATCGTGGTCATGACCCAGGCGCTGCAAGCTGTGCACTACCCGGACCGGATCCTCGACGAAATGTTGCGCGTCGGCCGCCAGTGCATTATCACCTTCCCCAATTTCGGCCACTGGCGTTGCCGCTGGTACCTGGCCACCAAGGGCCGCATGCCGGTGTCGGACTTCCTGCCGTACACCTGGTACAACACGCCCAACATCCACTTCTGCACCTTTGAAGACTTCGAAGCGCTGTGTGGCGAGCGCGAAGCCAAAGTCATCAACCGCCTTGCCGTCGATCAACAGCATCGTCACGGCTGGGCGAGTAAGCTATGGCCCAACCTGCTGGGTGAGATCGGGATCTACCGGGTCAGCAGCCCGGGCCTGACGGACCACCAGATTGCCGTCTAACCATTTTCAAGGAGGACGATCATGAGTCGCCTGGCTGTTTTTCTACTCACCGCGTGCCTGAGCGTCAGCGCTATGGCGGCGGATGTTATCGACGGTAATCGCCAGAAAGAATTCGGCGATATCACCGTTCATTACAACACCTTCACCTCCAGCTTCCTGCAGCCGGAAACCGCCCAGAAAGTTGGCGTGGTGCGCAGCAAGGAGAAGGGCTTGATCAACGTGACCGTGATCAAGGGCGTAACCCCGGTGGCCGCGCAAGTGACAGGCACTATCAAGGACCTGGGCGGCAAGAGCGAGATCCTGACGTTCAAGCAAATCGACGAGAAAGGCGGGATTAATTACCTCGCGCCATACTCTGTGACACAGCGGGAATACAAGACGTTTACCATCAATGTTGAAACCGGCGGCAAAGCCCATAGCTTCCAATTCAACCAGGAACTGTTTCCGGCGCAATGATGAACCTCACACAACTCGTACTGGCCAGCCATAACGCCGGCAAGCTCAAAGAACTCCAGGCCATGCTCGGCGACTCGGTGCAACTGCGCTCGATTGGCGAGTTCAGCCAGGTAGAGCCGGAAGAGACCGGCCTGTCGTTTGTCGAGAACGCCATCCTCAAGGCCCGCAACGCCGCGCGTATTTCCGGCCTGCCGGCACTGGCTGACGATTCGGGCCTGGCCGTGGACTTCCTGGGCGGCGCGCCTGGCATCTACTCGGCACGTTACGCCGACGGTAAAGGCGACGCGGCCAACAACGCCAAGCTGCTCGACGCCCTCAAGGACGTGCCCGACGCGATGCGCGGCGCACAGTTCGTCTGCGTGCTGGCCCTGGTGCGTCACGCTGATGATCCATTACCGATCCTCTGTGAAGGCCTGTGGCACGGGCGCATCCTGCACGCGGCCAGCGGCGAGCACGGTTTCGGTTATGACCCGTTGTTCTGGGTGCCGGAGCGCAATGTCTCCAGCGCCGAATTGAGCCCGGCCGACAAGAACCAGATCAGCCACCGCGCCCGCGCAATGGATTTGCTGCGCCAGCGCCTGGGCCTGAAATGACCCAGAACACCTCCGCGCAGCCACTGATTCTCGGTGGCGCGCAAACACCTCGGGCGGCCCTGCCTCACCTGCCGCCCCTGGCGCTGTATATCCACATCCCGTGGTGCGTGCGCAAATGCCCCTATTGCGACTTCAACTCCCACACCGCCAGCAAGGTGCTGCCGGAGGAAGAGTACGTCGACGCGTTGCTGGCCGACCTCGATCAGGACCTGCACGCGGTGTACGGCCGTGAGCTGAGTTCGATCTTTTTCGGCGGCGGCACCCCAAGCCTGTTCAGCGCCGTTGCCCTGGGCCGGTTGCTCAAGGGCGTGGAAGCGCGCATCCCGTTTGCCGGCGATATCGAGATCACCCTGGAAGCCAACCCCGGTACCTTCGAGCAAGAGAAGTTCGTGGCGTACCGCAAGCTGGGGATCAATCGGCTGTCGATTGGCATCCAGAGTTTCCAGCAGGAAAAACTCGAAGCCCTGGGCCGCATCCACAACGGTGACGAAGCCGTGCGTGCCGCCGGCATGGCGCGCCAGGCCGGGTTCGACAACTTCAACCTGGACTTGATGCACGGTTTGCCCGATCAGTCCCTGGAGGACGCCCTGGGCGACCTGCGCCAGGCCATTGCCCTCAAGCCCACGCATCTGTCCTGGTATCAACTGACCCTGGAACCCAACACCGTGTTCTGGAACCAGCCGCCCGTGCTGCCGGAAGACGACACCCTGTGGGACATTCAGGAAGCCGGCCAGGCGTTGCTCGCCGAACACGGTTACGCCCAGTACGAAGTCTCGGCCTACGCCCAACCGGGCCGGCCGGCGCGGCATAACCTGAACTACTGGAGCTTTGGCGATTTTATCGGCATCGGTGCCGGGCGCCCACGGCAAGCTCAGCCATCCGGATGGGCGCATCGTGCGCACCTGGAAAACCCGGGCACCGAAGGACTACCTCAACCCGGCGAAAAACTACCAGGCCGGCGCGAAAGAACTGACCAACGAAGAGTTACCGTTCGAGTTCCTGATGAACGCCCTGCGCCTCACCGACGGCGTCGAAGCCAGGCTTTACGCCGAGCGTACCGGCCTCGAACTGGCCAGCCTCGATGAAGCTCGCCGCGAGGCAGAACAAAGTGGCCTGATGCAGGTCGAACCGTCACGCTTGGCGGCCACCGACCGCGGGCAACTCTTTCTCAATGACCTGCTGCAGAAGTTTTTGAGCTGATTGCTCTTAAGGAAATCAAATGGATCTGGTACTCGACCTGCTCGCCACCGTATCCCGCTGGAGCCGTAGCAACCTGTCGGAAATCTCCCTGGCGTTGGTAGGCTGCCTGCTGGTGCTGTTTGGCGCCGACATCAAGGGCTGGGTCGAAGCACGGCTGGGCAGCATCGCAGGTGCGCTGCGCGTGCCGCTGATGGCGCTGGTGTGCATGATCGGCAGCGGCGCTGCGCTGATCTATGCCACGCCGTGGATTGTTCGCGGGTTGAGCCAGTTCAACAACTACAGCCTGGCGCCGGTGTTGTTGGTGGTGCTGGTGCTGATCGGGGTGGTGGCGGATCGCCGCTGACCTTAAGCGCGGCACAAAACAAATGTGGGAGCGGGCTTGCTCGCGAATGCGGTGTGTCAGTCAGCGTAAATGTCGACTGATCTACCGCATTCGCGAGCAAGCCCGCTCCCACATTTTTTACTGCATTTCAAGCCTGGGACTTATCAGTCCACTTTCTCGAACTTCAAATCCCAAACCCCATGCCCGAGTCGCTCGCCGCGACGTTCGAACTTGGTGATCGGCCGCTCGGCCGGGCGCGGGACGCATTTGCCGTCTTCCGCCAGGTTGCGGTAGCCAGGGGCGACGTTCATTACTTCCAGCATGTACTCGGCATACGGTTCCCAGTCGGTGGCCATGTGCAGGATGCCGCCCACTTTCAGCTTGCTGCGCACCAGTTCCGCGAAGGAAGCCTGGACGATGCGGCGCTTGTGGTGGCGGCTCTTGTGCCAAGGGTCCGGGAAGAACAGCATCAGCCGGTCGAGGCTGTTGTCGGCGATGCAGCGGTTGAGCACTTCGATCGCGTCGCAGTCGTAGACCCGCAGGTTGGTCAGGCCCTGAGTCAGCACGCCGTTCAGCAGCGCGCCAACACCCGGACGGTGTACTTCAACCCCGATAAAATCCTGCTCCGGCGAAGCCGCGGCCATTTCCAGCAGGGAATGGCCCATGCCGAAGCCAATCTCCAGGGAGCGTGGTGCCGAGCGGCCAAACACCTGGTCGTAATCCACCGGCGCGTCTGCCAGCGGCAGGACGAACAGCGGCGTGCCCTGCTCCAGGCCCTTTTGCTGGCCCTCGGTCATGCGACCGGCGCGCATCACAAAACTCTTGATGCGGCGGTGCTTGGACTCGTCGCCTTCTTCCAGGGTGTTCGGCGTTTCGTTTGATTCAGTCATCAATGGCTCTTACTTGATCAGACCATCCAGCGGCGAGGAGGCGCTGGCGTAAAGTTTTTTCGGCATGCGCCCGGCGAGGTACGCCAGGCGGCCGGCGACGATTGCGTGTTGCATGGCTTCGGCCATCATGATCGGCTGCTGGGCATGGGCGATGGCCGAGTTCATCAGCACCGCATCGCAACCCAGTTCCATGGCGATGGTGGCGTCGGAGGCAGTGCCCACGCCCGCATCCACCAGCACCGGGATCCTGGCTTCCTCGAGGATGATCTGCAGGTTGTACGGATTGCAGATGCCCAGGCCGGAACCGATCAGGCCGGCCAGCGGCATCACCGCGATGCAGCCGATTTCCGCCAATTGACGGGCAATGATCGGGTCATCACTGGTGTAGACCATCACGTCGAAGCCTTCCTTGACCAGGGTTTCGGCGGCCTTGAGGGTTTCGATCACGTTGGGGAACAGGGTTTTCTGGTCGGCCAGCACTTCCAGCTTCACCAGGTTGTGGCCGTCGAGCAGCTCACGGGCCAGGCGGCAGGTGCGCACGGCTTCGATGGCGTCGTAGCAACCGGCGGTGTTCGGCAGGAAGGTGTAGCGATCCGGCGACAGCACTTCGAGCAGGTTCGGCTCGCCCTCGATCTGGCCGAGGTTGGTGCGGCGTACGGCGAAGGTAACGATCTCGGCGCCCGAGGCTTCGATGGCCAGGCGGGTTTCTTCCATGTCGCGGTACTTGCCGGTGCCGACCAGCAGACGCGACTGGAAGGTACGACCGGCCAGGACGAAAGGCTTGTCGCTACGAACGATGCTCATGGGAAATCCTCGAGTTGGGGTGAGGTTCTGCAGAATGCGGGTTGGCGCCCTGGAGCGCCGGACGGCTAGCCGCCGCCGATGGCGTGGACCACTTCGACCTGGTCACCCTCGGTGAGCGCGGTCTCGACGTGCTGGCTACGCGGGACGATATCCTGGTTGAGCTCCACTGCGACGCGGCGTCCGGTCAAGTCCAGACGGGTCAGCAGGGCCGCAACGGTTTCACCGTCGGGCAGTTCAAAGGGTTCGCCGTTCAACTGAATGCGCATGCCACGGGCCGCCATCGTTTTTAGGGGCCAGCATTCTAGCGTGATTGACGTTGCTGGCCCAAGCCCCTTGGTCAGGCAGCCTGTAGACGCCACGCCGCCAAACCGAGGAAGAACCAGCCCAGCAGGAACGCCAGGCCACCAAACGGGGTGATGATGCCGAGCTTGCTGATGCCGGTCATGGTCAGCACATACAGGCTGCCGGAGAACAGCAGGATGCCCACGGCAAAGGACACCCCCGCCCACGTCACCAGCCTGCCCGGGATGTGCGCCGCCAGCAGTGCCACGCCGAACAGCGCCAGGGTGTGCACCAACTGGTAGGTCACGCCGGTGTGGAAAATCGCCAGGTACTCGGCGCTCAGGCGGTTTTTCAGGCCGTGGGCGGCAAACGCACCCAGGGCGACGCCGGTGAAACCGAAAAAGGCAGCCAGCATCAGAAAGCCACGCAACATGAGGAACTCCAGTCAGACTCAGGGGGCAGGGTCTGTATAATGGCCCGCTCAACGGGTTCGGCCAAGCCATCTCTATGCTGCGTCTCCTCTTCAAGCGTTTTCTCAAAGCCCTCAAGTGGTTTGCCATCGGCAGCGTGCTGCTGGTGCTGCTGTTCCGTTTCGTGCCACCACCGGGCACTGCGCTGATGGTTGAGCGCAAGGTCGAGTCCTGGGTCGACGGCGAGCCGATTGACGTACAGCGCACGTGGGTGCCGTGGGATCAGATCTCCGACGAACTGAAAGTGGCGGTGATGGCCGGCGAAGACCAGCGCTTCCCGCAACATTGGGGTTTTGATTTCGGCGCGATCCAGGCGGCATTGCAGCATAACGAGCGCGGCGGTTCGATTCGTGGCGCCAGCACCTTGAGCCAGCAGGTGTCGAAGAATCTGTTCCTGTGGACCGGCCGCAGCTATTTCCGCAAGGGGCTGGAAGCCTGGTTTACCGGGCTGATCGAAATTCTCTGGCCCAAGCAGCGAATTCTTGAGGTGTACCTCAACAGCGTGGAATGGGATGAAGGCGTGTTCGGCGCCGAAGCGGCGGCGCGGCATCACTTTGGCGTGAGCGCCAAGGCGCTGACCCGCCAGCAGGCCAGCTACCTGGCGGCGGTGTTGCCTAATCCGCGGGTGTGGAGTGCCAGCCATCCAACGTCGTATGTCGCGCGACGGGCGGCGTGGATTCGGCAGCAGATGAGTCAGTTGGGTGGCGACAGCTATTTGAATGAGCTGAACAACTCGCGCAAGGCGCCTTGGGCTGACTGACCCACCACAAAACAAAAGTGGGAGCGGGCTTGCTCGCGAAAGCGGTGTGCCAGTCAATACCTTAGGTGACTGATCCACCGCTTTCGCGAGCAAGCCCGCTCCCACATTTCGATCGCGCTGTCCTAGCTACCTGTGTCAGGCGGCGATCGACAGTTTCAGCTTGTTCATCGCACTCTTCTCGAGCTGACGAATCCGCTCGGCCGACACGTTGTACTTCTGCGCCAGGTCGTGCAGCGTGGCTTTTTCTTCTGCCAACCAGCGCTGGTAGAGAATGTCACGGCTGCGGTCGTCCAGCACTTCCAGCGCTTCGTGCAGGTTGTGATTGGAGTTGTCGCTCCAGTCGGCATCTTCCAGCTGACGCGCCGGGTCGTACCGGTGGTCTTCCAGGTAGTTGGCCGGCGATTGGAAGGCACTGTCGTCGTCCGCTTCGGCGGCCGGGTCGAAGGCCATGTCATGGCCGGTCAGGCGACTTTCCATCTCGCGCACTTCACGTGGCTCTACGCCGAGGCTTTCGGCCACGCGATGCACTTCTTCGTTGTTCAGCCACGCCAGGCGTTTCTTCTGGCTGCGCAGGTTGAAGAACAGTTTGCGCTGGGCCTTGGTGGTCGCGACTTTCACGATGCGCCAGTTGCGCAGGATGAATTCGTGAATTTCCGCCTTGATCCAGTGCACAGCAAACGACACCAGGCGCACACCCATTTCCGGGTTGAAGCGCTTCACAGCTTTCATCAGGCCAACGTTGCCTTCCTGAATCAGGTCAGCCTGGGCCAGGCCGTAGCCGCTATAGCTACGGGCGATATGTACGACAAAACGCAGGTGGGCGAGCACCATCTGCCGAGCCGCCCCCAAATCCTGCTCATAGTAGAGACTCTCGGCCAGTTCACGCTCCTGCTCGGGCGTCAGCAATGGAATGCTGTTGACCGTGTGCACATAGGCCTCCAGGTTCGCACCCGGGACCAGAGCATAAGCAGGTTGCAAAGAAGTGGTCATACGAAAAAACCTCCGACTCACATAACTCGTGCAGTTCAGCACTGCGAAAATTGACCGGGAACCGTAGGACAAGTTCCCTAAACCACTGATACGGTCAATACAAACGAAACCACATTACCCTGACATTAACTACTTCGGTGCCAGCTCACGTAAATGCCGTGCGACCGCAATCCAAGCACCGATATACCCCAAGAGCACTGCCCCAAGCAACAATGACAGACCATCGGCTGCCGGCACGCCGGCCAGGGCAAAATCGCTGCCGTACAAACCGGCAAGCCCCACCACCGCGTCGTTCAGCCAGTTCAGGCCAAAAGCCAGTACGCCCCAGGACAAAATTCCCGCACCGAAGCCATAAAGCGCGCCCATGTACAGAAAAGGCCGACGCACATAGCTGTCCGTGCCGCCGACGAGTTTAATCACTTCTATCTCGGTGCGGCGGTTTTCAATATGAAGACGAATGGTATTGCCTATCACCAAAAGTAATGCAGACACCAGCAACACCGTCAGGCCGAACACAAACCGGTCGCCCAGCTTGAGAATCGCGGCCAACCGCTCTACCCAGACTAGATCAAGTTGTGCCTGTTGGACCTTCGGCAGCTCTGCGAGTTTTTGTCGCAGGGCTTCCAGGGTGGTCTTGTCGACCTCGTTCGGGGTGACCAGCACCACGCCCGGCAGCGGATTTTGCGGCAACTCCTTGAGCGCCTCGCCCAGGCCGGACTGTTGCTGGAACTCTTCCAGGGCTTGATCGCGGCTGATGTACTCAGCCTCGGCCACACCCGGAATGCCCTTGATCTGGTCGCGCAGGGACTCACCGTCCTGGGCGCTGGCATCCAGGTTCAGGTACAGGGAAATCTGCGCCGCCCGCTGCCACGAACCGCCAAGGCGCTCGACATTGTTTAGCAGCAATGACAAGCCCATGGGCAGGCTCAAGGCCACGGCCATGACCAGGCAGGTAAAAAAGCTGCCGATCGGCTGCTTGCCGAGGCGGCGCAGGCTGTCTACCAGGCTGGCACGGTGGCTTTCGATCCAGGCATGCACCAGGGTGCCGAAATCCGGGCCATCGTCTTCGTCGCGTTTTTTCTTCTGTGGCTGCGGGTCGGCCGCCTTTGGCGCGACGCGCTCGGAAACCTTCGGGCTGCGTGTTGCACTCATACCCCAGCCTCCCCGTCACCGATCAGGCGGCCGCGTTGCAGGGTCAGCATGCGGTGGCGCATGCGGGCGATCAGCGCCAGGTCGTGACTGGCGATCAGCACGCTGGTGCCCAGGCGGTTGATGTCTTCGAACACGCCCATGATTTCTGCGGCCAGGCGCGGGTCGAGGTTACCGGTGGGTTCGTCCGCCAGCAGCAAGGCCGGGCGATGGACGATGGCGCGGGCGATGCCGACGCGCTGTTGCTGGCCGGTGGACAGGTCGCCTGGGTACAGGTCGGTCTTGTCCGACAGCGCCACGCGCTCCAGGGCCGAATCCACGCGCTTGACGATTTCGGCCTTGGACAGACCGAGAATCTGCAACGGCAAGGCGATGTTGTTGAACACCGTGCGGTCGAACAGCAACTGGTGATTCTGGAACACCACGCCGATCTGGCGACGCAGGAATGGAATCTGTGCGTTGCTGATGGTTGCCAGGTCCTGGCCCGCCAGCAGCAGTTTGCCGGTGGTTGGGCGCTCCATGGCCAGCAGCAGGCGCAACAAGGTACTTTTACCGGCACCCGAATGGCCGGTCACAAACAAGAATTCGCCGCGACGCACCCGGAAACTCAGCTCATGCAAGCCGACATGCCCGTTGGCGTAGCGTTTACCGACCTGTTCGAAACGAATCATGAACGCTCCCGCTCGGCAAACAGTGCCTGTACAAAGGGTTCGGCTTCAAAAGTGCGCAGGTCGTCGATGCCTTCACCGACGCCGATGTAACGAATCGGCAACCCGAACTGCTTGGCCAGGGCGAAGATCACACCGCCCTTGGCCGTGCCGTCGAGCTTAGTCAATGCCAGGCCGGTCAGCTGGACCGTCTGGTGGAATTGTTTGGCCTGGCTGATGGCGTTCTGGCCGGTACCGGCGTCCAGCACCAGCAACACCTCGTGGGGCGCGTCGGCATCGAGCTTGCCGATGACGCGGCGAACTTTCTTCAGCTCTTCCATCAGGTTGTCTTTGGTGTGCAAGCGACCGGCGGTATCGGCGATCAGCACATCAATGTTGCGCGCTTTGGCGGCCTGCACCGCATCGAAGATCACCGAAGCCGAATCGGCGCCGGTGTGCTGGGCGATGACCGGGATCTTGTTGCGCTCGCCCCAGACCTGCAATTGCTCCACGGCGGCGGCACGGAAGGTGTCACCGGCGGCGAGCATGACTTTCTTGCCTTCCAGTTGCAGCTTCTTCGCCAGCTTGCCGATGGTGGTGGTCTTGCCGGCGCCGTTGACGCCAACCACCAGGATCACAAACGGCTTTTTCTGCGTATCGATGATCAGCGGCGCTTCCACCGGCTTGAGCATGTTGGCCAGCTCGGCCTGCAGCGACTTGTAGAGCGCATCGGCGTCGGTCAGCTGCTTGCGCGCGACCTTCTGGGTCAGGCTCTGGATGATCACGGCGGTGGCTTCGACGCCCACGTCGGCGGTCAGCAGGCGGGTTTCGATGTCCTCCAGCAGCTCGTCATCGATGGTCTTTTTGCCGAGGAACAGGCTGGCCATGCCTTCGCCGATGCTGGCGCTGGTCTTGCTCAGGCCTTGCTTGAGGCGGGCGAAGAAACCGGTCTTGCCGGGTTCGGCAGGAACAGCAGGCTCTTCGATGACTGCTGGCGCGGCGACCGCGACCGGAACAGGTTCGGCGACCACCGGTGCAGGCACCTCAACCACTGGCGGCGCTTGGACCACAACGGGCGCAGGCTCCACGAGGGCCGGAATCGGCGGCGCCACATGCTCGGCCAGCTCGTCTTCAACCAGTGCTACAGGCTCTTCTGCCACCGGCAACACCAGCCATGGCTTGTGCTCTGGCTCTGGCTCTGGCTCTGGCTCTGGCGCAGGTTCTGGCTCAACCACCGGCTGCAACACCGGCTCGGCCATCGGCAACACCACCGGGGCCGGTGTTTCGGCAACCGGTTCGGCTTCTACTATGGATTCGGGGATCGGTTCAGCTTGAACCTGCGGCTGTTCGACGACGGTTTCCTGCGGCTTTTTGCGCAGCCATCCGAACAGGCCTTTTTTCTCGCCAGCCGCAGCTGGGGTCTTCTTGTCGTCGTTGGAACCAAACATGGAGACGGCTATCTCAAGGTAGCGACGCGCCAGGGGGCGTGCCGGTAAATAAAATTCGATGCGTAACAGACTGTTTTTTAGCCAGCTCGTTCATGCGCAACATTTTGTAAGGCCTAAATAGAGCCTTAACAAGACAGCCATAGTGGCCGTCCCTAGGTCGGACCAGTATCCTAGCACCTCCTCGCCCGCCGACGCTAAGACCAAGCGGGCAGCCCAACAGGTTTAAAAACGAATGAATGCTCTAGCCCGCCGCGCCGCAGGCCTGCTGCTCAGCACAGTTTGTCTGCCCCTTTCAGCTTTGGCTGCCGACCCACAACCCACCCACGAATTCACCCTGGACAACGGCCTCAAGGTCGTCGTGCGCGAAGACCATCGCGCCCCGGTGGTGGTTTCCCAGGTCTGGTACAAGGTTGGCTCCAGCTACGAAACCCCGGGCCAGACCGGTTTGTCCCACGCCCTGGAACACATGATGTTCAAGGGCAGCGCCAAAGTCGGCCCCGGCGAGGCTTCGTTGATCCTGCGTGACCTGGGCGCCGAAGAAAACGCCTTCACCAGCGACGACTACACCGCCTACTACCAGGTGCTGGCCCGTGACCGCCTGGGCGTCGCCTTCGAGCTGGAAGCCGACCGCATGGCCAGCCTGCGCCTGCCGGCCGACGAGTTCAGCCGCGAGATCGAGGTGATCAAGGAAGAGCGCCGGATGCGCACCGACGACAACCCGATGTCCAAGGCCTACGAGCGCTTCAAGGCCATGGCCTACCCGGCCAGCGGCTACCACACGCCGACCATCGGCTGGATGGCCGACCTGGACCGCATGAAGGTTGAAGAACTGCGCCACTGGTACCAATCCTGGTACGTGCCGAACAACGCCACCCTGGTAGTGGTGGGCGACGTAACCCCGGATGAAGTCAAAACCCTGGCCCAGCGCTATTTCGGCCCGATCCCCAAGCGCGACGTCCCCCCGGCGAAAATCCCGCTGGAGCTGGCCGAGCCCGGTGAGCGCCTGCTGACTCTGCATGTACAGACCAAACTGCCGAGCGTGATCCTTGGTTTCAACGTGCCGAGCCTGGCCACCGCTGAAGACAAACGCTCGGTCAACGCCCTGCGCCTGATCTCGGCCCTGCTGGACGGCGGCTACAGCGCGCGCATCTCGACACAACTGGAGCGCGGCGAAGAGCTGGTGTCCGGCGGCTCGTCGAGCTACGACGCCTACACCCGCGGTGACAGCCTGTTCACCCTGACTGCCACACCGAACCTGCAAAAGAAAAAGACCGTGGCCCAGGCTGAAGCCGGCCTTTGGCGCCTGCTGGATGAGCTGAAGGCCAAGCCACCGAGCGCTGAAGAACTGGAGCGTATCCGCGCCCAGGTCATCGCCGGGGTGGTTTACCAGCGCGACTCGATCACCAGCCAGGCCACTGCCATCGGCTCCCTGGAGACGGTGGGCCTGTCCTGGAAACTCATGGACACCGAGCTGGCCGAGCTGCAAAGCGTCACCGCCGAAGATATCCAGAAAGCTGCACGCACCTATTTCACCCGCGAACGTCTCAGCGTCGCCCATGTCTTGCCTGAGGAGACCGCTCATGAGTGAACGTAAAAACAACCGCCTGGTGCTGCCCGGCCTGATCGTGGTGACTTTGGCTGCGGCCTGCGCGGTGTACTTGCTGCGCCCCAGCGAATCCGTCGCCAGCCAGGCGCTGGAGCAGGCCAAGTCCGCCAACAAGCTGCAATCCCTGGCCGAGCTGGACGACAAGGCGCCGACCAACCGCAAGCTCGACGTGCAAACCTGGACCACCGCCGAAGGCGCCAAGGTGCTGTTCGTCGAAGCCCATGAACTGCCGATGTTCGACATGCGCATCCTGTTCGCCGCCGGCAGCAGCCAGGACGGCGCAACACCAGGCCTGGCGCTGTTGACCAACGCAATGCTCAACGAAGGCGTGCCGGGCAAGGACGTCAGCCAGATTGCCGCCGGTTTCGACGGCCTGGGTGCCGATTTCAGCAATGGCGCCTACCGCGACATGGCGCTGGTTTCCCTGCGCAGCCTGAGCGCCAGCGACAAGCGTGACGCCGCCCTGTCACTGTTTGACGACGTGATCGGCAAGCCGACCTTCCCGGCAGACTCCCTGGCGCGGATCAAGAACCAGTTGTTGGCGGGCTTCGAGTACCAGAAACAGAACCCCGGCAAACTGGCGAGTATCGAACTGTTCAAGCAGCTCTATGGCGACCACCCTTACGCGCACCCGAGCGAAGGCAACGCCGAGAGCGTGCCGAAGGTGACTCTTGCGCAATTGAAGGACTTCCACGCCAAGGCCTACGCCGCCGGCAACGCAGTGATTTCCGTAGTCGGCGATCTGACCCGCGCCGAAGCCGAAGCCATGACCGCCAAGGTTTCCGCGTCCCTGCCAAAAGGCCCGGCGCTGGCGAAAATCGCCCAACCGGTCGAGCCCAAGGCTGGCACCACGCACATCGAGTTCCCGTCCAAGCAGACAACCCTGCTGCTGGCGCAACTGGGTATCGACCGTGCCGACCCGGATTACGCCGCGCTGTCCCTGGGTAACCAGATTCTCGGCGGCGGTGGCTTCGGCACCCGTTTGATGAGCGAAGTGCGCGAGAAACGCGGCCTGACCTACGGCGTATACTCCGGCTTCTCGCCGATGCAGGTACGCGGCCCGTTCATGATCAACCTGCAAACCCGCGCCGAAATGAGCGCCGGCACGCTGCGATTGGTGCAGGACGTACTCGCCGACTACCTCAAGACCGGCCCGACACAGAAAGAACTCGATGACGCCAAGCGCGAACTGGCCGGCAGCTTCCCGCTGTCCACCGCGAGCAACGCCGATATCGTCGGGCAGCTGGGCGCCATGGGTTTCTACAACCTGCCGCTGAGCTACCTGGAAGATTTCATGAAACAATCCCAGGCGCTGACCGTTGACCAGGTCAAAGCTGCTTTGAACAAACATTTGAGTGCCGACAAGATGGTCATCGTGACCGCCGGCCCGACGATTGCGCAAAAGCCACTACCGCCCCCCACTGATAAACCCGCCGAGCAACCGCTCGGGGTTCCGGAGCATTAATGGCCCGTCCATCCCGTCCCAAAAAACCTGTCCACAACGTTCACAACGGTGTGGGCCAACTGCGCATCATCGGCGGAGAGTGGGGCAGCCGTAAGCTGAGCTTCCCCGATGTCGTGGGCCTGCGCCCGACGCCAGACCGCGTGCGTGAAACCCTGTTCAACTGGCTCGCGCCGTATATCGCCGGGGCCAAGGTGCTGGACCCGTTCGCGGGTAGCGGCGCGTTGTTCCTGGAGTCGCTGTCCCGTGGCGCGGCGCTGGGCCAGGCGCTGGATGCCAGCAATGTGGCGGTCGCCAGCCTCAAGGAACACCTGGGCACCCTGCGTTGCACCACCGGGCAAGTGCAGACGGCTGATGCGTTGCGCTACCTGGAAACCCAGGAAGCCCGTGAGTTTGACGTGGTGTTTCTTGATCCGCCGTTCAACCAGAACCTGCTGCCGACTGTATGTGCGCTGCTGGAAGAGCGTCAGTGGTTGGCGCCGGATGCCTGGATCTACACTGAAAGCGAAACCGCACCGTCCACACTCGGCCTGCCGGGCACCTGGCGCCTGCACCGCGAGCAGAAATCCGGGCGGGTGTATTACGCGTTGTGGCAACGCACCGTGTAGGAGCGAGCTTGCTCGCGAAGATCGTTAACGATGACGCGGGAAACCAGGGGAACGCGGTGATCTTGAGTTTTTCGCGAGCAAGCTCGCTCCTACAATGATTGGAGCAAGCCCATTCGGCACCGAGAATTTCATGACTCCGCCCCTCGACCGCTTCTCCCCCGCCTTCGGCCTCGGCAACCCGCACCTGCAAACGTTGTGGGGACCGCTGTGGCGCAAAACCACGCACATCGAACGCCAGCGCGAACGGCTGTGGCTGGCAGACGGCGATTTTCTCGACCTCGACTGGCATGGGCCCCATGACGCAACCACCCCGCTGGTGCTGGTACTGCACGGGCTGACCGGCTCGTCCAACTCCCCTTACGTCGCCGGCCTGCAAAAAGCCCTCGCAACCCAAGGCTGGGCCAGCGTCGCGCTGAACTGGCGTGGCTGCTCCGGCGAACCCAACCTGCTTGCCCGCAGCTACCATTCCGGCGCCAGTGAAGACCTGGCCGAAACCATCGCTCACCTGCGGGCCAAGCGCCCGTTGGCGCCGCTGTATGCGGTGGGGTATTCACTGGGCGGGAATGTGCTGCTCAAGTACTTGGGCGAAACCGGCGAAGCCTGCGGGCTGCAAGGTGCGGCAGCCGTGTCGGTACCGTTTCGCCTGGATCAGTGCGCCGATCGCATTGGCCTGGGCTTTTCTCGGGTTTATCAGAAGCATTTCATGCGCGAAATGCTGGCCTATATCCGCGTCAAACAAAGCCGGTTTCTCAAGGATGGCCGCGAGGCAGGCCTGAAAACCCTCGCCGACCTGGGCTCGCTGGAGAAGATGCGCACGTTCTGGGACTTTGACGGCCGCGTTACCGCGCCGCTGCACGGGTTCCTCAGTGCCGAGGACTACTACCGCCGCGCCTCCAGCCGCTATTACCTCGGGGGCATTCGCACACCAACCCTGATCATCCAGGCCGCGGACGACCCGTTCGTGTTCGCCCACAGCCTGCCCGAGGCCAGCGAACTGTCGGATTGCACCGAGTTCGAACTGCTGGCCAAGGGCGGGCATGTCGGGTTTGTGGACGGTTCACTGAAACAGCCAACTTACTACCTGGAACGGCGAATCCCGGAGTGGCTACTGACACAACGCCGATAAAAATGTGGGGGCTCCCACACTTTGGATCAGACCGGGTCAGGCAGACCTCAGTCGCCTGTTGCAACTTCCCGCTTTGGATCAGTGATCCACTCGCTCCACGACCCCGCGTACAACTTGCCCAACGGGTAACCCGCCAGGCACAGCGCAAACAGGTTGTGGCAGGCAGTCACGCCGGAGCCGCAGTAGGCCACCAGGTCATCCGGCGAGCGGTCTTGCAGCTTGGCGGCGAAGCGTTGCTTGAGCTGGTCCGCCGGCAGGAAACGGCCGTCGCTGCCCAGGTTTTCATTGAATGCGGCACATTGCGCGCCGGGGATATGCCCGGCAACCGGGTCGATAGGCTCCACTTCACCACGAAAACGCGGCTGGGCGCGGGCGTCTATCAGGGTCAGGCCGGGCTGGCCAAGGCGTTTCTGCAGGTGTTCGGCGTCCAGTTGCAAGTGGTTGTCCGGCGTGCCGCTGAAGGTGCCGGGCTCGATCACCGGCGCATCCAGGCTCAACGGGAAGCCCGCCGCGTGCCAGGCTTTCAGGCCGCCATCGAGGATGAACACGCCGTCGCGCTTGCCCAGCCAGGCCAGCAGCCACCAGGCACGGGCGGCATAGGCACCGGGGCCGTCGTCATACAAAACGATATCGCTGTCGGCGTTAACGCCCCATGCCCGCAGTTGCCGGATAAACGCATCCGGCGCCGGCAGCGGATGGCGACCGGTCACGCCCTTGATTATCGGCCCGCTGAGGTGGCGCTCCAGGTCGGCATACTGCGCCCCTTCGATATGCCCTTCGGCGTAGCTGCACAGGCCGTAGTCCGGGTCTTCCAGGGCAAAGCGGCAATCGAGGATCACCAGCCCGCCGGACTTCTGGCGCTCGGCCAGTTGCTGGGGGCTGATCAGTTGGGCAAGCGGCATGACTGACTCCTGTGGCTAGGTTAGCGTTCGGGAAACATCCTACTTCACTTCTTCCAGCGCCTGATTCAACGGCACGTAAAACTCTTTGAACAGTGCATCCACCGCGTCCTTGGCCTTGGGGGTGATAAACCCGGCTTCCAGCACCAGCACCTGGTACACACCGCGCTTGATGGCCTCAGCGCTCAGGTGCGTGGACTTTTCATTGGTGGTGCACAGGAAGCGCACCCATGAGGTGAGGATGATCCAGGCGTTGAGGGTCAGGGCTTCGGTTTGCACCGGGTCCATGTTCAGGATGCCGGCATCGACAAACCCCTGGTAGATGGCTGCGCCCTGGATCAGGCAGCGCTGGGAGAACCGCCGGTAGCCGGTGGCCAGCTCCGGGTCGCTTTCCAGCAGGTGTTCGAGGTCACGGTGCAGGAAGCGGTAGCGCCACATGCCGGCCAGCACCGCCTGCAGGTAGAAGCGCTTGTCTTCCACGGTCACCGCACGGCCCTGGGGCGGGCGCAGGAAGCTGTCCACCAACGCTTCGTACTCACGAAACAGCACTGCGATAATCGCCTGCTTGTTGGGGAAGTGGTAGTACAGGTTGCCCGGGGAAATTTCCATATGGGCAGCGATATGGTTGGTGCTGACACTGCGCTCGCCCTGCTGGTTAAACAGCTCCAGGCTGGTTTGCACAATGCGCTCGCTGGTCTTTACTCGTGGTGCCATGGGAAATCAACTTCTAGACCCGTGATGGCGGCATCTTACGGACTATCCTTGTCCGGATAAATCGGCACGTTGTGCAATGTTATTTGACAATTTAGAGCAATGACTCTAAAAACTGAAGCATTCCAATAACAATCGGGAACTTCGCCATGTCTGCCAACGTTGCCTACCTGCAAGATTCCCAGGCGCTGGACCAACTCCAGGAACTGTTCGACGCCCAACGTCGGGCCTACGCCGCCAACCCGATGCCGCCGGCCGCCCAGCGCCAGCAATGGCTCAAGGCCTTGCGCGAGCTGTTGAGTGACGAGCGCCAGGCGCTGATCAACGCCATCAGCCGTGATTTCAGCCACCGCAGCGCCGACGAAACCCTGTTCGCCGAACTGATGCCCAGCCTGCATGGCATTCACTACGCCAGCAAACACCTCAAGGGTTGGATGAAACCTTCCCGCCGCGCTGTAGGCATTGCCTTCCAGCCCGCGTCCGCCAAGGTCATCTATCAACCCCTGGGTGTGGTCGGGGTGATCGTGCCCTGGAACTACCCGTTGTACCTGGCCATCGGCCCGCTGGTGGGTGCATTGGCGGCCGGCAACCGGGTGATGCTCAAGCTCAGCGAATCCACCCCCGCCACCGGCCAGTTGCTCAAGACGCTGCTGGCGAAGATCTTCCCCGAGGACCTGGTGTGCGTGGTGCTCGGCGAGGCTGAAGTGGGCATGGCGTTTTCCAAGCTGCGCTTCGACCACCTGCTGTTCACCGGCGCCACCAGCATCGGCAAGCACGTGATGCGCGCGGCGGCCGAACACCTGACGCCGGTCACCCTGGAACTGGGCGGCAAATCACCGGCGATTGTTTCCGCCGACGTGCCGCTCAAGGACGCCGCCGAACGCATCGCCTTCGGCAAGGCGCTGAATGCCGGGCAAACCTGCGTGGCGCCAGACTACGTGCTGGTGCCGGAAGACCGTGTAGACGGCTTCGTCGAGGCCTACAGCAAGGCGGTTCGCGGGTTCTATCCGACCCTGGCCGACAACCCGGACTACACCGCCATCATCAACGAACGACAGTTGGCCCGGCTCAACGGCTACGTGAAAGACGCCACCGACAAGGGTGCCACCCTGGTCCCGCTGTACGACCAGGGCCAGGACCGCCGCATGGCCCACAGCCTGCTGCTGAATGTCAGCGACGAGATGACCGTGATGCAGGACGAAATCTTCGGCCCGGTGCTGCCGATCGTGCCGTATCGCGGCCTCGACCAGGCCTTTGCCTACATCAATCAGCGCCCTCGCCCACTGGCGCTGTATTACTTCGGCTACAACAAGGCGGAACAGAACCGCGTACTGCACGAAACCCATTCCGGCGGCGTGTGCCTGAACGACACGTTGCTGCACGTAGCCCAGGACGACATGCCCTTCGGCGGCATCGGCCCGTCGGGCATGGGCCATTACCACGGCCATGAAGGTTTCCTGACCTTCAGCAAGGCCAAGGGCGTGCTGATCAAGCAACGCCTGAACGCGGCCAAGCTGATTTACCCGCCCTATGGCAAATCCATCCAGAAGTTGATCCAGAAGCTGTTCGTCCGCTAACAAACCCATCACCGGGATAACAATAAGAATGAACCCTAGCCTGACTGAATCACCCGCGCTGTCACGGCGCGGCGTCTTGAAACTCGGCCTGTGCGCCAGCGCCTTCCTGGCCACCGCCGGGCTGGGCGCCAGCCTCAGCGGCTGCTCCAGCAGCACCCCGGCCAGCGGCTTTGCGATGTTGCGCAGCAGTGACCTGCCGTTTTTGCGGGCAGTGATTCCGGTGCTGCTGGAGGGCGTGGCCAGCGCCGAGGTAGTGGTGGCCGGCATCGACGACACCCTGAAAAAGCTCGACTTCAGCCTGCAACACCTGTCGCCCGAGATGTTCAAGCTGACCCAGCAATTGTTCGACGTCTTGGGCATGGCCGTCACCCGTGGGCCGCTGACCGGGGTGTGGGGCAGCTGGGAAAACGCCAGCGGCGAACAGATCCGCAACTTCCTGCACCGTTGGGAAAACAGCTACCTGAACCTGCTGCGCATGGGCCAGGGCTCGTTGCTCAAGCTGGTGATCATGGCCTGGTATTTCCGCCCCGAGTCCTGGGCGCATTGCGGCTACCCCGGCCCACCGAAAATCTGATCTGCATCCCGATAAAAACAAGAGACGACCCTGATGCCCGTACCTGATCTGTTCCGCGATGGCATGGCCCGCGGCTGGAAGACCCACAATGGCACCGCCCTCGACCAGGACCTGACCCTGGAAGCCGACGTCGCGATCATCGGCAGCGGCGCCGGCGGCGGCACCACCGCCGAAATCCTCAGCGCCGCCGGCTACAAGGTGCTGCTGATCGAAGAAGGCCCGCTGAAGACCAGCAACGACTTCAAGCTGCTGGAAGACGAGGCCTACGCCAGCCTCTATCAGGAAGGCATCGGCCGCATGAGCAAGGACGGCGCTATCACCATCCTGCAGGGCCGCGCGGTCGGCGGCACCACGCTGATCAACTGGACCTCCAGCTTCCGCACCCCGGACCCGACCCTCGCCCACTGGGCCAGCGAGTACGCGGTCAAGGGCCACAGCAGCGCCGAAATGGCGCCCTGGTTCGAAAAAATGGAACAACGCCTGGGCATCGCGCCTTGGGCCATGCCACCGAATGCCAACAATGACGTGATCCGCAAGGGCTGCGAAAAGCTTGGATACAGCTGGCACGTGATCCCGCGCAATGTGCGCGGCTGTTTCAACCTGGGGTATTGCGGCATGGGTTGCCCGGTCAACGCCAAGCAATCAATGCTGGTGACCACCATTCCGTCCACCCTGGAGAAAGGCGGCGAGCTGCTGTACCTGGCCCGTGCCGAACGCCTGAAGTTCAGCGGCGACACCATCACCAGCCTCGAATGCGTGGCCATGGATCAGTATTGCGTGGCACCCACAGGCCGCAAGATCACAGTCAAAGCCAAGCATTACGTACTGGCCGGCGGCGGCATCAACAGCCCGGCGCTGCTGCTGCGCTCGGACGCACCCGATCCCCACTCGCGCCTGGGCAAGCGAACCTTTTTACACCTGGTGAATTTTTCCGCCGGGTTGTTCGACGAGGTGATCAACCCGTTCTACGGCGCGCCGCAGTCGATTTATTCCGATCACTTCCAATGGCAGGACGGCACTACCGGCAAAATGTCCTACAAGCTCGAAGTACCGCCACTGCATCCGGGCCTGGCCAGCACCTTGCTCGGCGGCTACGGCACGCAGAACGCGCTGGACATGGGTCAACTGCCGAAAACCCACGCCATGCTTGCGCTGCTGCGGGACGGCTTCCACCCCGACAGCCCGGGTGGCACAGTCGAATTACGCGGCGATGGCACACCGGTGCTCGATTATCAGGTTTCGCCCTACGCCTGGGACGGCCTGCGCCGGGCATTCCACAGCATGGCGGAGATTCAGTTTGCCGGCGGCGCCAAGTCGGTGATGCCGCTGCACGGCGATGCGCGCTACGTGAACACCTTGGCTGAAGCCCGCAGCATGATCGACGGGTTGAACCTCGAATTGCACCGAACCCGGCTCGGCAGCGCTCATGTAATGGGCGGTTGCGCGATGGGGGAAGAACCGAAAAACGCCGTGGCCGACAGCCTGGGGCGCCATCATCAACTGCGCAACTTGTCGATCCACGATGGCTCGCTATTCCCCACCAGCATTGGCGCTAACCCGCAGTTATCGGTGTATGGATTGACGGCGCAACTGGCGACGGCATTGGCCGAACGTCTGAAAACGGCCTGAAAAAACCGGGTATTCGCGGTGTCTATAGTGCTTTCTTCTGAATAAGTTGACTTGGCCGACCGGGATGGCTGCGATACCATCCGGTTCCCCAACGGACTCCGCCAGGACGACGCGATGAACCGAGTGTTGTACCCAGGTACCTTCGACCCAATCACCAAGGGCCATGGCGATCTGGTCGAACGCGCCTCGCGCTTGTTCGACCATGTGATTATCGCGGTCGCTGCCAGCTCCAAGAAAAACCCGCTGTTTCCCCTGGAACAGCGCGTGGAGCTGGCCCGTGAGGTCACCAAGCATCTGCCCAACGTTGAAGTGGTCGGCTTCTCGACGCTGCTGGCGCACTTCGCCAAGGAACAGAACGCCAATGTGTTCCTGCGCGGCCTGCGGGCGGTGTCGGACTTCGAATACGAATTCCAGCTGGCCAACATGAACCGCCAACTGGCGCCGGACGTGGAAAGCCTGTTTCTTACGCCTTCGGAACGTTATTCGTTCATTTCCTCGACGTTGGTCCGGGAAATCGCGGCGTTGGGCGGGGATATCACCAAGTTCGTGCACCCGGCTGTGGCGGATGCTCTCACCCTGCGATTCAAGAAATAATCCCGGACAGTAGGAGCTGGCTTGCCAGCGATCCAGGCGCCACGGTGCAACTGCCCCATCGCCATCGCCGGCAAGCCGGCTCCTACTGTCCATCGCTGTGACTCGCACTGCGGGCGCCAATGCGGCACAATTGCGCGCATTAGTTTTCAGATGCCTTGGCTGACAGCCCTGGCAGGAGTTTCCATGTCCCTGATCATCACCGACGATTGCATCAACTGCGACGTCTGCGAACCCGAGTGCCCGAACGCTGCCATTTCCCAGGGTGAAGAGATCTATGTGATCGACCCCAACCTGTGCACCCAGTGTGTCGGCCACTACGACGAACCCCAGTGCCAGCAGGTTTGCCCGGTGGATTGCATTCCGCTGGACGAGGCTCATCCGGAAACGGAAGAGCAACTGATGGAGAAGTACCGGTTGATTACCGGGAAGGCCTAAGTCCCTTGGCGCTTCATTAAGCCCCTTCGCGAGCAAGCCCGCTCCCACATTCGACTGCATTCCAAAGGTGGAACTCGGTCGAATGTGGGAGCGGGCTTGCTCGCGAATAGGCCATCAGCAGCACCACAAATTGTCAGCTCTGACACTTCGGGCAAAACACACTCGCCCGCTGCCCCAGCATCACGTTGCGCAATTCGGTCCCACAGACCTTGCACGCCTCGCCACCACGGCCATAGACGAACAATTCCTGCTGGAAATACCCCGGCTGCCCGTCGCCGCCGATAAAGTCCCGCAGCGTGGTGCCGCCGCGCTCGATGGCCGCCGCCAGGATGCGCTTGATCTCGATCGCCAGCTTCAGGTAACGCCCACGGGAAATGCCCTTGGCTTCCCGACGCGGATCAATCCCGGCGGCAAACAGCGCTTCCGTCGCATAGATATTGCCCACGCCCACCACCACCGCGTTGTCCATGATGAACGGCTTCACCGCCATCGAGCGTCCACGGGACAGCTGGAATAGCCGCTCGCCGTCGAACAGGTCGGTCAACGGCTCCGGCCCCAGGCGGATCAGCAGCTCGTGGTTCAGTGGGTCGAGGCTCCAGAGCATCGCGCCAAAGCGTCGCGGGTCGGTGTAGCGCAGGGCCAGGCCCGACTCCAGTTCTATATCCACATGCTCATGCTTGGCCGCCGGGCTGCCGGCTTCCACCAGGCGCAGGTTGCCCGACATCCCCAAGTGGCTGATCAGCGTGCCGACCTCGGCATTGATCAACAAATACTTGGCCCGCCGCTCCACCAGCACGATGCGTTGCCCGGACAGCCGCACATCCAGGTCTTCCGGGATCGGCCAGCGCAGGCGCCGCTCACGCACCACCACACGGCTGACCCGCTGGCCTTCCAGGTGCGGCGCAATTCCGCGCCGGGTGGTTTCGACTTCCGGTAACTCGGGCATGTGTACCTCTTGGAAAAAGGGTTAGTGCGCGCCCAGCTCGCGGATCGACAACTTCAAACTCTCGAAGTCGTAGTCCGACAGGCCGATATGGTCCAGCACCAGCGGGCCGATGGCGTTCCACTCATGGTCATCCACCTGGTTGCCCAGCACGCGGTACGACGCACAAATGTGCTCGGCCATTTTCAGGATCGCCAGCAGGTTTTTCAGCTGCGGCTTGTGGTTGGACTCGTCGCTGAAAATCGCCAGGGCATTGTGGTGATTGGCGATGGCATCGGTCACATGTTCCGGCAGGCGCCAGGATTTGGCGGTGTAGTAACCCACCACGGCATGGTTGGTGTTGAACGCCTGGTTCTCGGTGTCGACCACACGGCACTCCGGGCCGGCGTTGGCATAGGCCTCTTCCAGCACACTCATGTAGTTCGGGAAACGCTTGAGCATCAACGGCACGCCACAATCGTGGAACAGCCCCAATGCGTAGGCTTCATCGACCGCCTGGCTGCCGGTGCGCTTGGCCAGGGCCAGGCAGGTCATGGCCACGTCCTGGGCGGTGTCCCAGAAACGGTTGAGGGTGACGATGGTGTCGTCGCTCATCTCGCCCTTGATCGACTGCGCGTTGATCAGGTTGACGATGGAGCGGCTGCCCAGCAGGTTCACCGCGCGCTGGATCGAGACGATCTTGTTGCTCAGACCGTAATACGGCGAATTGACGATCTTCAGCAGCGAGCCGGAGAGGCCCGGGTCCTGGGCGATCAACCGGGCGATCACTTCCAGGTCCGGATCGGGCATGTACTGCTCCATCTGCAAATCCACCATGATTTGCGGTTGAGGCGGCACGCTGATGCCTTGGAGGCTCTGTTGGATCTGTTCGGCGGATAGCTCTTGGGACATAGGGGGCACACTCTGGACTAGGCGGCGATTCTAACCTTTATGGCAACCGGGCTGACACCTCAAAAACCCGAACTGAAACCGGACCGAATGTGGGAGCGGGCTTGCCTGCGATGCAGACGGCTCGGTCTTTCAGATAACCGAGGTGATGCTATCGCAGGCAAGCCAGCTCCCACAGGGACATCACAACCCACATGTCCGGCGGCACCGCCAAGTACTGCACAACACGGTATACTCCCGCTCTTTTTTCCGGAGCGACGTCATGTCCCTGCCAAGCCTGCGTCTCAAAGCCAACGCCGATCGTCGTTTGCGCAACGGCCACCTGTGGGTCTACAGCAACGAAATCGATGTGACCGCCACACCTCTTCACGGCTTCCAGGCAGGCGACCAGGCGATCCTGGAAGCAGCCGGCGGCAAGACCCTCGGCATCGTGGCCATGAGCCCGAACAACCTGATCTGCGCCCGCCTGCTGTCCCGCGACATCAAGTTGCCGCTGGACAAGTCGCTGCTGGTGCACCGCATCAACGTCGCCCTGTCCCTGCGTGACCGCCTGTTCGACAAGCCGTTCTACCGCCTGGTGTACGGCGATTCCGACTTGTTGCCAGGCCTGGTGGTCGACCGTTTCGGCGACATCCTGGTGGTGCAGATCGCTTCGGCGACCATGGAAGCCCACAAGGAAGACGTGATTGCCGCACTGACCCAAGTGCTCAAGCCAAGCGGCATCCTGTTCAAGAACGACTCCGCCGCGCGTGATGCCGAAGGCCTCAACCGCTACGTCGAAACCGTGTTCGGCCTGGTGCCGGAGTGGGTGGCACTGGAAGAAAACGGCGTGAAGTTCGAAGCGCCGGTGATCCAGGGCCAGAAGACCGGCTGGTTCTACGACCACCGCATGAACCGCGCCCGCCTGGCCCCGTATGCCAAAGGCAAACGCGTACTCGACCTGTACAGCTACATCGGCGGCTGGGGCGTGCAAGCGGCCGCCTTCGGTGCCAGTGAAGTGTTCTGCGTCGACGCCTCCGCCTTCGCCCTCGACGGCGTGGAGCGCAACGCGGCACTGAACGGCGTTGCCGAGAAAATGACCTGCATCGAAGGCGACGTGTTCGAAGCCCTCAAAGAGCTGAAAGCCAGCGAAGAGCGTTTCGACGTAATCGTGGCCGACCCGCCTGCCTTCATCAAGCGCAAGAAAGACATGAAGAACGGCGAAGGCGCCTACCGCCGCCTGAACGAGCAAGCCATGCGCCTGCTCAGCAAGGACGGCATCCTGGTCAGCGCTTCGTGCTCGATGCACTTGCCGGAAGACGACCTGCAAAACATCCTGCTGACCAGCGCCCGTCACCTGGATCGCAACATCCAGATGCTGGAACGCGGCGGCCAGGGCCCGGACCACCCGGTGCACCCGGCGATTGCCGAGACCCGGTATATCAAGAGCATTACTTGCCGGTTGTTGCCGAATAGCTAAGTTATTCCCGCGATGCTGCCCGACTGGCTCCGGGCAGCATCAATTCACAAAGCCGCGCCT
The DNA here is from genome assembly GCF_030815935.1 of Pseudomonas sp. W2I6. Taxonomy (NCBI): domain Bacteria; kingdom Pseudomonadati; phylum Pseudomonadota; class Gammaproteobacteria; order Pseudomonadales; family Pseudomonadaceae; genus Pseudomonas; species Pseudomonas sp. W2I6. Next base: position 5,969,226 of record NZ_JAUSXJ010000001.1, read on the forward strand.
TCAAATAAAAGCAAACTTTTTAATTTCTTGTACAACGTCAAAAACCACATATAGCTTCATCGTTACAGCAAAAACATACTACAACGCCAGCAGAATCCTCCTACGCCTCCTGACTAGATAAATCTAAAACCAGCGCCTAGCCTAGTTTCTGTCACAATCATTTTGTGTGACAGCCATTTAACTTAATGAAATGGAGAGCTGATATGAAGGCAATCGTTCTTGAGTCAAAAGCACTGGCAGCATTCGCATTGATTGGAATGCCTAAATAAGTCGTTGATGACAAGCTGGGTTGTACGCCAACCCAGCCCTAAGAACGGGAAGAAAACAATGCACATAAATCCCAACTTATTTTTCTTAACCAAATCACAACATCTGATCATCTGGAACTACAAAACTCATGAGCAATTTGAATTAGATCGCGCGCACTCGCAGCGACTGCTAGAACTAATATACGACCTTTCGCTTTATAACCCTGAGTTTGAGATCGACTCGACGTTCACTCACCATGCAATTATTCAACAAGGTGCGCCAACGTTAGATAACCAGTGGGGGTGGGATGACTTGTCGAGGATATTCCACATCGGTACAAAAGACTTATCAGACGCTGATCAACCTACAGACAGCGTCAGTTGGGCAGCTCATTATTTGGCCCACTGCCAGGGCGTTATGCGCAAGAGTCCTCCTGACTCGAATCGGTTCGCCCATCTCCAATCAGAAGACTTTATCAGTCTGCCGCAACCCTCACCAAACGAATCTCTCAGAACATACCCGTTACTGCAACACACGTTAATTAAGCGAAAAACCTGCCGCACCTATTTAAACAAAAGCATTTCTTTAGAAGACCTGAGTACGCTGCTCTACCTGTCTCTAGGGCACTTAAAAGAACGCCTGCAAGACACCTCACATTTAACGCCCCCCTCTTTCCGCGCTAGACGAAGCAGCCCGTCAGGTGGTGGATTAAGCTCCAGCGAAGGTTATGTGTATGCGTACAACATAAGAGGCGTAAATCCCGGACTTTATTATTACCACCCGGAGTTACACGCACTCAGGCTGATTCGTCGACTACAAGAGCCTCTTGGAAACTACCTTAACGGCCAGCACTTCATCGACAATCTTCCCTTTGGTATTTTCATTACATCACGATTCGACAAACTGTGGTGGAAGTACCCACACTCCAGAGCCTACCGAGTTGCCCTGATAGAAGCCGGCCACATCTCACAAACAGCTCAGCTCATTTCAACCGCCATGGGGCTTAACACTTGGATTTCCTCCGCTCTCAACGACACCAAGATCGAGAAAGCCCTTGGCATACAGGACCTTAAAGAGCAGTTGGTTCTTTTCGTAGGCGCCGGTTACAGCGACGGTCAGATTTTCAGCGATGAATTCGAAAAGCTTTTGAGTACTGATTGAGGCCTTGGCGATGCAGCCTTTTACAGCATGCCCTTGGAAGAGAATGACTCCACCTTTATTGATTGAATTCTCGCCACCCAAGGCTAATATCGGTTTTTGGCACCCCACCGGAAATAAAAACAATGTCTGAGTCTTCCTGCTCGCCCTTACTCGGCAGCGAGATAAAACGCCACCAACTCTCACGCTTCATCCTCATCACTTGCATCTCACTTATCAGCTTCTTCCCGATCAACATCCTGCTGCCCTCCTTCCCCGCCTTGGCTGAAAGGTTCGATACACCCACCGCCGATGTGGCGCTGTCCATCAGCCTGTTCACCCTGGTTTTTTCGATTTCCCAACTGGTCGCCGGACCGCTGTCGGATAAATGGGGCCGCAAGGAAGTCCTGCTCGGTTGCATCACGCTGTCGATCCTGGGTGCGATAGGTTGCGCATTATCGACGGACTACCTGAGCTTCCTGCTGTTTCGCTCGATCCAGGCCATGGGTTGCGGCTTCTTCGTACTGGGCCACGCGTTAGTGGAGGACCTGTTCGAAGAACAGGATCGAGCCCGTGTGCGCCTCTACTACATGACCCTGAGCGGCTCGTTCGTCGCCTTGTCACCGCTGATCGGCTCCTGGTTGCAAACCACCTTCGACTGGCAAGGCAGTTTCTATGGGTTCGCACTGATGGCGTCGGGCATGTTGATCCATGCGTTCTGCATACTGCCCTCCAAGTCCGCCAGCCCGCACCGCACGCAGGTGTCGATCATCGGTACGCTGAAAGATGTCGCAACCAATCGCGACTTCCTGCGTTACTGGTGGATCGCCGCGTTGGTGTTCGCCTGCTACTTCGCCTTGATCAGCGTGACACCGTTGATTTTCATGGACTCGCTGAAACTCTCCGAATACCAGTACGCACTGGTACTCATGGTGTATGGCGTGGCCTATCTGCTCGGTGGCTTGGCGGCGTCGTATCTTCAAAAACGCATCTCGCTGTCCCGGCAAATCAACATCGGCCTTGGATTGCTGCTTGTCGCAGGCGTGCTTCTGATGCTGATCGTCGGTCTTGGAGCTATCACCACCATCACCCTGCTGATCCCGATGCTGATCAGCGCCCTGGCCGTGACCCTGGTACGCCCCGCCGCGATTTCTGCGGCCATGTTGCTGTTCTCCAGCAGCGCCGGCACCGCCGCGTCGGCCGGCAACAGCATCATGTTCATCACCGCCGCCGTCAGCAGCGCCGCCCTCGCCCAAGCCGGGGCAAACCTGCTGATGACCATCGCCATCAGCTTCATCGTGTTCAGCGTTTGGGGCGTGGTGACGAACGCCCGGGTCGGTCGCTGACCATGAAACTTGCACACCCACACGTCTCGTAAGCGCTATCTACACGCTGGCGGCCATTCCCTCCGGCCGCCAGCGGTGTAGAATCGGACCTATTCATCGCCAGTCATCCCCCGGCGGGTTTATGAGCTCGAGGCCCAAGCAAGCGGCGATCCCGCGACGCGAGTGGCAACTTCCGGACACACGGCCATTTTTCGGGTGTTCCAGTCGTCAATTAGAAGCTCACTCCCCTTTAGTACTTGATTAGCCGCCCGGAGTGCTCCAATGCCTGATTACCGCTCGAAAACATCCACCCACGGCCGCAACATGGCCGGCGCGCGCGCACTGTGGCGCGCCACGGGGATGAAAGATGACGACTTCAAGAAGCCGATCATCGCGATTGCCAACTCGTTCACCCAGTTCGTACCCGGCCACGTCCACCTCAAGGACCTGGGCCAACTGGTCGCCCGCGAGATCGAACGCGCCGGCGGCGTGGCAAAAGAATTCAACACCATCGCCGTGGATGACGGCATCGCCATGGGCCATGACGGCATGCTGTATTCCCTGCCGAGCCGCGAGATCATCGCCGACTCCGTGGAATACATGGTCAACGCCCACTGCGCCGACGCCATCGTGTGCATCTCCAACTGCGACAAGATCACCCCCGGCATGCTGATGGCCGCTCTGCGCCTGAACATCCCGGTGATCTTCGTCTCCGGCGGCCCGATGGAAGCCGGCAAGACCAAGCTCGCCTCCCACGGCCTCGACCTGGTGGATGCCATGGTCATCGCCGCCGATTCCAGCGCTTCTGACGAGAAGGTCGCGGAATACGAGCGCAGCGCCTGCCCTACCTGCGGTTCGTGCTCCGGCATGTTCACCGCCAACTCGATGAACTGCCTGGTGGAAGCCTTAGGGCTCGCCTTGCCGGGCAACGGCTCGACACTGGCCACCCACAGCGACCGCGAGCAGCTGTTCCTGCAGGCCGGCCGCACCATCGTCGAGCTGTGCAAGCGCTACTACACCGAGAACGATGAGTCGGTGTTGCCGCGCAACATCGCCAACTTCAAGGCGTTCGAAAACGCCATGACCCTGGACATCGCCATGGGCGGTTCCACCAACACCATCCTGCACTTGCTGGCCGCCGCCCAGGAAGCCGAGATCGACTTCGACCTGCGGGACATCGATCGTCTGTCGCGCCACGTGCCGCAACTGTGCAAAGTCGCGCCAAACATCCAGAAGTACCACATGGAAGATGTGCACCGTGCCGGCGGGATCTTCTCGATCCTCGGTTCGCTGGCCCGTGGCGGCTTGCTGCACACCGACCTGCCGACCGTGCACAGCAAATCATTGGCCGAAGGCATCGCCAAGTGGGACATCACCCAGACCACCGACGAAGCCGTGCATCACTTCTTCAAGGCAGGCCCGGCCGGCATCCCGACGCAGACCGCGTTCAGCCAGTCGACCCGTTGGGAAACCCTCGACGACGACCGTGAAAACGGCTGCATCCGCAGTGTTGAGCACGCCTACTCGAAAGAAGGCGGCCTGGCCGTGCTGTACGGCAACATCGCGCTGGATGGCTGCGTGGTGAAAACTGCCGGTGTCGACGAGTCGATCCACGTGTTCGAAGGCCGCGCCAAGATCTACGAAAGCCAGGACAGTTCGGTACGCGGCATCCTCGCTGACGAAGTGAAGGAAGGCGACATCGTCATCATCCGTTACGAAGGCCCGAAAGGCGGCCCGGGCATGCAAGAGATGCTCTACCCGACGTCGTACCTGAAATCCAAAGGCCTGGGCAAAGCCTGCGCCTTGCTCACCGACGGCCGCTTCTCCGGCGGTACCTCGGGCCTGTCCATCGGCCACGCTTCGCCGGAAGCCGCTGCGGGCGGTGCCATCGGCCTGGTGCAGGATGGCGACAAGGTGCTGATCGACATTCCGAACCGTTCGATCAGCCTGTTGATCAGCGATGAAGAACTGGCGGCACGCCGGGTCGAGCAGGACAAGAAAGGCTGGAAGCCGGTGGAGAAGCGTCCGCGCAAAGTCACTACCGCGTTGAAGGCTTACGCCCTGCTGGCCACCAGTGCCGACAAAGGTGCTGTGCGTAACAAGGCGATGCTTGACGGTCTGTAAACCTCGCCCATAAAAATGCCCCGCCATGTGCGGGGCATTTTTTTGCCTGGTTGAATCAGAACTGCGGCGTATAGGTCATGGTGAACATCACATTACGCGGATCGCCATAGTAGTTGCTGCCCCAGGTCGCGTTGTACGCAGGGATGTAGTACTTCTTGTCGAACATATTGTTCAGGTTCGCCGCCACGGTGAATTCCTGATTGATTTTGTAGGCCACCCGCGAATCCCAGAGGGCGTTGCCCGGCACACTGAAGTTGCGGTCATAGGATTCAGTGCTGCTTTGCGCGGTAACGCCGGCGCCGACGCTGACTTTCTCCCAGTCACCCGGCAACTGGTAATCACCCCACACCTTGAGCAGGTGCTTCGGGGTCCAGGTGCTGAAGATCTTGCCTTCGTAAGTATTGTCCTTGAGGAACTTGGTGGTGTTGTAGGTGTAACTGGATGCCAGTTGCAGACCAGGCAGCACCTCACCGCTCAAGGTGGCTTCAAAGCCCTGGCTGCGGACCTTGCCCGACGCGACCGAGCAGTACCAGCCACCACAATTCATCGGCCCTTGCAGGTCCTGCACGCCACGGTTTTCCTGGTCGTAGCGGAAGATCGCAAACGAGGTATTGAGACGACCATCGGCCAATTCACCTTTGAGGCCCAGTTCGTAATTCTTGCCCTCGATAGGCTTGAGCATGCTGCCGGACGTAGTCAGGTTGGTCTGGGGTTCGAATGCATCGGCATAGCTGGCGTAGGCCGACCATTGGTCATTGAGGGCATACACCAGGCCTGCGTACGGCGTGACCCGGCCAGTGGTCTGGGTGGTGCTTTGAGTAGGGGCGTCGTACACACCCTGGAAACCGCTTTGGTCGATATAGGAAAAGTCATACCAACTGGTACGGGCGCCAACGATCAGGGTCAGCGGGTCCAGCAACTGGACGCGCCAAGTGCCGTAGATGCCTTTCTGGCGAATGTCATACCAGTTCTTTGACCCGGAGCCGTCCTGGAATAATTGATATTTGTCGCGCTGCACACGGTTGTGGTCGATGTTGAAGATATCCGCACCGTCGGTGGCATCCCGGGCGTACAGGTCGTGGGTCGTAAGCTTCGAGTAGTTGGCGCCCAGCACGAGTTCCTGGCGGAACCCAAGGGTCTCGAACTTGCCGTTGACGTAGACGTCCACCCCACGGCTCTTGTTGTTGAAGTCGGTGACCCAGTCCACATAACGCACGTTGCCGGTGCTGCCCGGATTGGGGATCTCGTCCCACGTCGCCTGATAAGTGGCGTCGTTGTGTTCATCCATGGCCACCACGGCGGCTTTCAGTTTCCAGTCGTCGTTGAAGCGATGTTCCAGGTCGGCGAACACTTGGGTCTGGTTGTTGACGCTACGGTTCCAGCTGGCACCGACAAAGGTCGAGCGCGCAAGGCCGATGTCGCTGCCATTGGCATAACGCGGCAAAGACATGAAGTTCGGGCGAGAGTGACCTTTCTGGTTGCTGATGCCCACGCCGACGGTAGTGTCGGGGGTGAAGTCGTAGTCGACGGCGGCATACACCGTCTGGTTCCAGCTGCCGGCGTAGTCGACAAACGAGTGGGTGGTGTCGTAATCCGCCACAAAGCGGCCGCGCAACGTGCCCTCGGCGTTCAGCGGGCCGCCGGCATCGACTTGGGTGCCATAGTGGTCCCAGGAGCCTGCCTTGGCGGTGATGGTGACTGTCGGCGCCTCCTGGCCGCGCTTGCGCACCAGGTTCATGGTGCCACCGGGGCTGTTGGCGCCCTGTAGCAAGGCGGCTGGGCCGCGCAGCGTCTCTACACGGTCGTAGATCGCCATGTTTTCAGTGAGGTAGCTGCCCAGCGCGTAGGTGTTACGCGGGATGCCAACACCGTCGTATTGCAGGGTGCCCACTTCGAAGCCACGGGAAAAGATGAACATGCCGGGGCCGGGTGATTTGGTCGCCGTCAGGCCCGGGGTGCGCTTGACCACTTCGGAGAGCTTGGTGGTGTTCTGGTCATCCATCTGCTTGCGGGTCATGACGCTGACCGATTGCGGGATATCCTTGAGTTTCTGCTCACCCTTGCCGATGGTCACCGCGCCGGTGGTGTAGGAGCCGGTGCCTTCGGTTGTCGTCCCAAGCTGCTCGGCGCTGATGGTGGTTGCGCCCACTTCAAGGGCTGTGCCTGATGCCACACGCTTTTCCAGGGTCACGGTATCGGCGTTGATAAAGGCCGCACTCAAACCCGTTCCCGCGAGCAACCGCGCCAGAGCGTCCCGTTGCCCCAGGCTGCCACTGACGCCGGGCGATGCCACACCTTGGGTCAACTCACTGGGCACCAACACCTGAACCCGCGTCACCGCCGAAAACGCCGCCAATGCGCCATCCAGGCTTTGTCCCGGAATATCGAAGCGGTAGGTCTGGGCCTGAGTGGTCTCGGCGGCCTGCAGAGACAATGGCGCAGTGCCGCAAGCCAAGGAAATGGCCAGCGCCAGCAAGGGCCGTGCGGCGAATCGGTGTGCCATGGGTGATGCTCCCCGGTGCAAAAATCAGTGAACGGGCGCGGCACTACTTGAGAGTGCTTACTATTTACGCCTCAGTGATCAAGGACGATGGCTTGGGGAGAAACCCTGAAAGATTTTTGAAAAAGATTCGCCTAGGACGCTTTGCCTTCGCGCAACACCAGCAAATACGGGGTGTAATGCTCGGCACGCAGGTTGAGGGTGTATTCCAGGGCCTTGATGACCGCGTCAGGTTTATCGATCTCGAATACGCCGGACACCACGCGATCGCGCAATGCATCGCCAAACACCAGGGTCTTGCCCGGCCAGTAGCGATTCAGTTCGGCCACCACTTCAGACAGTGGCTGCTGGCGAAACACCAGTTGCCGCTGGCGCCAGGCAAACCCGCTGGCAGGGTCGAACGCGTGGACTGCGGCCAAGCGTTGATCCTGATACTCCACCGCTCGCCCCGGCTCCAGGTACACCGGCTCACCCACGCCGGAGCTGACCTGAACCTTGCCCTGGGCGACTTGCACCTGAGTCTGCGCATCGCGGCGAGCAACGCTGAACTGCGTACCCACTACCTTCACCCAACCGTCACCGGACTGCACCACGAAAGGCCGCGATGGATCCTTGGTCACGCTGAAAAATCCTTCGCCCCGCAACAGGCGAACCTGGCGTTCACCGGCGCTCATGCGGATCTGCACAGCGCTGTCGGTGTTGAGTTGCAGCTGCGAGCCGTCCGCCAGTTCCACGGTGCGCGACTCGCCGGTGCCGGTGGCGTAGTCAGCCCGCAGGCGATCCAGCCATGGCGTGTTCTGCAGCGTCAGGCCGACGGCCAGCAACATAGCGGCAGCACAGGCCCAACGGCGCGCCGGCTTGCGCCAGGCCGCTTGCTCGGCCCGACGAATCACCCGCGCTGGCTCGCGCAGGCCACCCAGCATCGCCTGGACTTCCTGCCACGCATCATCCTGGGCGGCACCCTGCCCGAGCCATGCGGAAAACGCTTCGATTTCAGCCGCCGTGACGTCTTCAGCCTGAAGACGGAAATACCAGCCGGACGCTTCGGCAAACAACTCGTCGGCAGTGGGTGCGGCGCTCATGACCGGCGTCCTTGTTCATCACAGGCCAGTCGCGCCTTGATAAAGGCACGGCATTCGATCAAGGCCCGACGCAATTGGTATTCCACACTGCGCGGGGTGATCGACAGGCGTTCGCCAATCTCGCGGTAGGAAAGTTCGTCGACATGATAAAGCAGGAAGATCTGCCGAGTCGCTTCGGGCAGCGCCAGGATCGCGTCCTGCATCAGTTGCTCCTGTTGATAGGCAGCCAATTGCTCGTCGGCACTTGGGTTGCTGCAGGGCAGTTCTTCGCTGGGTTCGCCGGCATCCAGGCGCTCGCGGCGGATGGCCTGGCGCTGGTGGTCGCGCACCAGGTTACTGGCGATGGTGAAGAGGAAGGCCGGGAGGTTGTCGATCTTCTCGCCGGAGTCCAGCCGGGCCAGGCGCAGGAACGATTCCTGGGTCAGGTCGGCGGCCACCTGGGCACTGCCGGTGCGGCGGGTGACGAAGGCTTCGAGGGCCTTCTTCTGCTCCGCGAACAGGCGCGCGATCTGCGAATTCCAGGAGAGCACAGCACTACCTTGAGAAGAACGGGATGTTCAGGAAGTGCGCACGCTAGCAGAGGATGAGATTGGCTCGCAATTGATATCTATTTTTGCTGGGGTTTTGCAGTGCTGCCGACGGCCTCATCGCGGGCAAGCCCGGCTCCCACATGGACCGAGTTGCCTGAGCGAACTCGGTCCATGTGGGAGCTGGCTTGCCTGCGATGGCCGCGCCTCGGTCTTACTGAATCTCGTCCGGCTTGACGATCACCCAGTTTTTATCCGCCGTCACCGGCAACCCTTCCTTGGCCTGGGCCGCAGCGTGCTTGGCCATCATGCCGTTGAGCTGGGTCATGTATTTGTCTTTACGGTTGATCCACAGGTGGATGCCGCCCTTGGCCACGTCCACGTCATGGAACAGCATGTAGCCGTCACTGGTCGGCGTGTCGCCACCGACGATCACCGGTTTTTTCCACTCGTCGATGTAGGTCAGGATCGCCGCGTGCTTGCCGGCCATCCAGGTGGCAGGGGTCCACAGGTACGGGGTCAGCTCCAGGCCGAGGTTGGCCTTCTCGTCATACTTGCCGGCGGCAATCTGCTTGCGGGCGGTGGTCAGCTCGCCGGTCTTGCGGTCCTTGAGCAAGGTGGTCACGCCGATGACGTTCTCGGGTTTGACGTTGTAGCCGTACTTCGGATCGGCCGCGACCATGCGCACCAGTTCCTCGGACGCGGCGGTCATCACGTAGACCTCGATGCCGTTTTCCATCAGCTTGTTGAACAGCTCAGCCTGGCCGGTGAAGACCTTCGGCGGCTGCACTTCCATGTTCTTGACCACGTCACCGTCGTAATAGGTGACCGGCACCGGCTTGCCCGACGCCATCATCTCGTCGACGTAACCCTTGAGCTCCTTGAGGGTGAAGCCGGAGAAAATCTGCGCCACCCACGGGTAGCAGACCATGTCGTCGACTTCGCAGAGGCGGTAGTAGTAGCTGAAGAGGCTTTCCTTGTGGTCGGCGGTGTCTTTGAACGGGATCAGCTTCAGGGAGGGGTCCATGGTGTCGCGGGTGATCAGGCCCTTGTTTTCCAGGTACGGCAGCAATGACTCTTCAAGGTCGTAGCGGTAACTGGTGTTGTCCATGTCGAACACCGCGAAGTTGCCCTTGTTGGCATTGGCGGCAATCATCGTGTCCAGTTGCTTGGCGGCAGCCGCAGGCCAATGTTTCAACTCGGTGGCGGCAAAGGCCTGGCTCGCGAGGCCCAGGCACAGCGCGGCGGCAAACAGTTTCGGCGCTAGCTTCATGTGCGTTTTCTCCCTGAGTGAAAGACATCGACGCTAACAAATCTGTATGACAGTTATCGCCCGAGCGCGACCGCTTTCGTCGTGATCGCGCCAATGCCATACGCCTGGGCGTCACCCGCTTATTCCAAAAACGACAGTCACCATGCGATAACGTTATTAAATCAATATATTTCAAGCTGTTAGGCTTGCCGGTTCGCAATCGCAGGCTCCTGCGATTGGCTGCCTTCTCAACGGAGCTTCAATGAATCTGCCCCTGATTCTCAACTTACTGGTGTTCGTGGCCTTGCTGCTGGGCCTGGCACAAACCCGCCGAACCAACTGGAGCCTCGCCAAGAAGGTGTTGTTTGCGTTGGTACTCGGCGTGATCTTCGGTGTGGTGCTGCACGCGATCTACGGTGCCGGCAACCCGGTGCTCAAGGCCTCGATCGGCTGGTTCGACCTGGTCGGCAACGGTTACGTGCAGTTGCTGCAAATGATCGTGATCCCGCTGGTGTTCGCCTCGATCCTCAGCGCCGTGGCCCGCCTGCATAACGCCTCGTCCCTGGGCAAGATCAGCTTCCTGACCATCGGCACGCTGCTGTTCACCACGGCAATCGCGGCGCTTATCGGTATCGGCCTGACCAACCTGTTCGGCCTCACCGCCGAAGGTCTGGTGGCCGGCACCCAGGAAATGGCGCGCCTGCAAGTGATCCAGAGTGATTACGCGGGCAAGGTCGCCGACCTGAATATCCCGCAACTGCTGCTGTCGTTCATCCCGCAGAACCCGTTCGCCGACCTGGCCCGGGCCAAGCCGACGTCGATCATCAGTGTGGTGATCTTCGCTGCATTCCTTGGGGTTGCCGCGCTGCAACTGCTCAAGGATGACGTGGAAAAAGGCCAGAAAGTCCTCAACGCCATCGACACCCTGCAAGCCTGGGTGATGCGCCTGGTGCGCCTGGTGATGAAGCTGACCCCGTACGGCGTATTGGCGCTGATGACCAAAGTGGTCGCCAGTTCCAACCTGCAAGACATCATCAAGCTCGGCAGTTTTGTGGTGGTGTCGTACCTGGCCCTGGGCCTGATGTTTGTGGTGCACGGCCTGCTGCTGTCCCTGGCCGGGATCAACCCGCTGAGGTTCTTCCGCAAGGTCTGGCCGGTACTGACGTTTGCCTTCACCAGCCGCTCCAGCGCCGCGAGCATCCCGCTGAGCATTGAAGCGCAGACCCGTCGCTTGGGGATTCCGCAGTCCATCGCCGGCTTTGCCGCCTCGTTTGGCGCGACGATTGGCCAGAACGGTTGTGCCGGCCTTTATCCGGCGATGCTGGCGGTGATGGTTGCGCCGACCGTGGGTATCAACCCGCTGGACCCGCTGTGGATCGCAACACTGGTGGCGATTGTGACCTTGAGTTCGGCCGGTGTGGCGGGCGTGGGCGGCGGTGCGACGTTTGCCGCGCTGATCGTGCTGCCGGCGATGGGCTTGCCGGTGTCACTGGTGGCGCTGCTGATTTCGGTTGAGCCGCTGATCGACATGGGCCGTACCGCGTTGAACGTGAACGGTTCGATGACGGCGGGGGCGATTACCAGCCAGATCATGCAGCAGACGGATAAAGAACTGCTCAATGCCGATGAGCATGCGGAATTGGCGCAGGCCTGACAGACCGCTATCGCAGGCAAGCCAGCTCCCACATTGAACCGGTTTTTTCAGTAATACTCGGTCAACTGTGGGAGCTGGCTTGCCTGCGATGCTCTTAGGCTTTTTCCCAGACTTCGAAGTTGTAAGCCGGCTTATCACCCTCTGCCGCATTCTCGACATTCGACACCAGCTTCCACTGGTTCAAATCAAACTCGGGAAACCACGCATCCCCGTCCGGGCTCAACGCCACCCGCGTCAAATACAGGCGATCCGCCTGCTCCAGCCCCTGGGCATACAACTGCGCGCCGCCGATCAGCATCAGCTCATCCACGCCCTGCGCCTTGGCCCATTCCTCAGCCCGCTCCACGGCCGCGTCCAGTGACGGAAAAACTTCCGCACCTTCCAGCGCCAGATCGGTCTGACGGCTGACCACAATGTTCAACCGGCCCGGCAACGGTCGCCCCAGGGAATCCCAGGTCTTGCGCCCCATGATGATCGGCTTGCCCAAGGTGGCGGCCTTGAAATATTTGAAATCCCCCGGCAAATGCCAGGGCATGCTGTTGTCGACGCCGATCACACGGTTTTCACCGAGGGCTGCGATCAGGCTTAAAGGGAGAGTTTTTTTCATGGCGACGAGAATACCAGAGCCGCGCGCGGCATACCCCAACCGGCGTTCCAGCGGTTATGCTCCAGACTCACTGGCTCAACAGGACGGCGCGTGACAGCTCTGACCCCCCTGCAAACACTCTGGCTGACCGAGACCGTGCGCCTGCGCGAGGAACACGCGGGCGCCCTGGAAGACCAGGAAGCCAATCGCCTGGCCCGCAGCGCCGGCGGCGATTTGCCCACGCGCATTCAAAACCGCGCGCTGTGGCTGGCCGAACGCGATGGCCTGACCGCCGCCCTGACCCGCTGGCTGCAAGGTGCGCGCCTGGCGCTGATCCTGCTGGCGGCAGTCGCCATTATCAGCGGCGCCGGCCTGGCGTTTGCCGCGCTGGGCAACGGGTTGGCGCCGGTCAATGTGTTCTGGGCCCTGGGCAGCCTGCTGGGTTTGAACCTGATCCTGTTGTTGAGCTGGGCCCTGGGCCTGTTGTTTGCCGGTGAACACAGCGCCAGCCTCGGCCGCCTGTGGTTATGGCTCAGCGAAAAACTCGCCCGCGACGCCAAGGCCGCGCAACTGGCGCCCGCCCTGCTGCTGTTGCTGCAACGGCGCAAGCTCAATCGCTGGGCCGTCGGTGTGCTGGTCAACAGCCTGTGGCTGCTGGCCCTGCTCAGCGCCCTGGTGATCCTGCTGACGCTGTTGGCCACCCGGCGCTACGGCTTTGTGTGGGAAACCACCATCCTGCGAGCGGACACCTTTGTCGCCGTGACCCAAACCCTTGGGGCCCTGCCCGCCTTGCTCGGCTTCAATGTGCCCACTGTCGAAATGATCCGCGCCAGTGGTGATGCCGCCTTGAATATCGAAAGCGCCCGCCAGGCCTGGGCCGCCTGGCTGGTGGGCGTGCTGCTGGTATACGGCATCCTGCCGCGGCTGATCCTTGCGTTGCTGTGCCTGTGGCGTTGGAAACGTGGGCGCGCCGCCTTGAGCCTCGACCTTAACCTGCCCGGCTACAGCCAACTGCGTGAACGGCTGATGCCCAGCAGCGAACGGCTTGGGGTCAATGATGCGGCGCCCGAACAATTGCACCACGTGACCGGCGGCGTCAGTGAACTGGAAAGCAACGGCGCCCTGCTGGTGGCCATCGAGCTGGACGACCAGCGCCCATGGCCGCCGAAGCTCCCGGCCAGTGTCAAGGACGCCGGCATCCTCGACAGCCGTGAATCCCGCAACAAGCTGCTGGAGCAACTCACCCGCTTCCCGCCCGCGCGCCTGGCCATCGCCTGCGACCCACGCCGCTCGCCGGATCGCGGCAGCCTTGCGCTGATTGCCGAACTGGCCCGCAGCGCCACCGCCACTCGGGTCTGGCTGCTGCAAGCGCCCGCCGGCCAGGCCCTGGATGCTGAGCGCCTGGGTGATTGGCACACGGCCTTGCAACAACTGGAGATCCCGTTCGCCGATTGCGCGCCGCTCACTTGGCTGGAGACCGGTCATGACTAAGCCCCTGAAACTTGCGGTGGTCGGCCACACCAACGTCGGCAAGACCTCGTTGCTGCGCACGCTCACGCGAGACGTCGGCTTTGGTGAAGTCTCCCATCGTCCCAGCACCACCCGGCATGTCGAAGGTGCTCGGCTGTCGGTAGACGGCGAGGCCTTGCTGGAACTGTACGACACGCCCGGCCTGGAAGATGCCATCGCCCTGCTCGATTACCTCGAGCGCCTGGACCGTCCCGGCGAACGCCTCGACGGCCCGGCACGGCTGGCGCGTTTTCTGGAAGGCAGCGAGGCCCGGCAACGCTTCGAACAGGAAGCCAAGGTGCTGCGCCAACTGCTCGCCTCGGATGCGGGCCTGTATGTGATCGACGCCCGGGAACCGGTGCTGGCCAAGTACCGCGATGAGCTGCAAGTGCTGGCCAGCTGTGGCAAACCGTTGCTGCCAGTGCTCAATTTTGTCAGCAGCGCCAACCACCGCGAGCCGGACTGGCGCGAAGCCCTCGCCCGCCTCGGTCTGCACGCGCTGGTGCGTTTTGACAGCGTCGCGCCGCCGGAAGACGGCGAGCGCCGCCTCTATGAAAGCCTCGCCCTGCTGCTGGAGAATTCCCGTGGGCAACTGGAGCGGCTGATCCTCGATCAGGAAGCCCAGCGCCAGGCCCGCCAGCAAAGTGCTGCGCGATTGATTGCCGAACTGCTGATCGACTGCGCCGCCTGCCGCCGCAGCGTGGTCAGCGAAGTCGAGGTAGAACAGCAAGCCATCAGCGAACTGCGCAAAGCCGTGCGCCAGCGCGAACAGCGTTGCGTGGAGGCCTTGCTCAAGTTGTTCGGCTTCCGCCCGCAGGACGCCGCCGCCAGCGATTTACCGCTGCTGGACGGGCGTTGGGGCGATGACCTGTTCAACCCCGAGACCCTCAAGCAACTGGGCGTGCGGGTCGGTGGCGGTATCGCGGCCGGCGCGGCGGCCGGTGCAGGTGTGGATCTACTCGTAGGCGGCCTGACCCTCGGCGCCGCCGCCCTCGCCGGCGCCATCGCGGGAGGCGCGCTGCAAACTGCCCGCAGTTATGGCAGCCGCCTGCTGGGCAAGATCAAGGGCCAGCGCGAGCTGACCGTCGACGACAGCGTGCTGCGCCTCTTGGCCCTGCGCCAGCGGCAACTGCTCAAGGCCCTGAACCTGCGGGGCCACGCGGCGATCCACAGCATCAAGGTCGACACGCCCCAGGACAAGACCTGGCGCGAAGGCAAGCTGCCGGAAGCCCTGAACAAGGCCCGCGCCCATCCGCAATGGTCGTCCCTCAACCCGCACCCCAGGTTGAGCCAGGCCGAACGCCAGGAACAGATCGAAGCCCTGGCCCAGCGCCTGGACGAAACCTAAGCCGCCAACAACTGCCGGGCCTTGGATTTCAACACTTCAAGGTCCAGCACCGGCACATGCATTTCCTTGGCCTGTTCATCCCAGTGGCGCATGCGCAGGCTGACGGCGCACAGCGGGTCCTGCTCGAACGCTTGGGCTTCCTCGGCGGTCATCACGCCGCCCTGGTAACCCAAGGTACGGCGGCTGGCTTCGCTCAAGCGTGCGTAATAATCCGGCTGGCTGAAGGTCAGATAACGCTTGGCCTGCACGTGGTATTCCACCAGTTTTGCCATCCGCTCGCTGAAGCCTGCGCGGCGCAGATAATCGGCGCCCAGCCGTTCATGGCTGACCACACCATAACCGCCCATGTTCTCGCCACCTTGGCCGCAGATATGCCCGATATCGTGGAAGAACGCTGCCAGCACCACTTCATCATCGAAGCCCTCAGCCATGGCCAACTGCGCAGCCTGGGACATGTGCTCGATCTGCGAGACCGGTTCGCCGATGTAGTCAGCCGTGCCGTGCTGTTCGTAAAGGCCGAAGACCTCGGCGATTGCCTGCTCTGCGTTCATCACGCGCTCCCCCACAACTCTGTGATATTGCGCTCCGCCATCGCCGGCCCAACGCTCATGCCCACGCCGGTGTGCATCAACGCCGCACTCACCCCCGGCGCCGCCCGCAGGAACGAAAACGGCCCTGGGCCACGGGAACCATAGACGCCCTGCCAGCGCTCCACGACCTGGATCTTGCAGCCCAGTGTATGTTCGGCCAGTTCGATCATCCAGTTGTCCACCTGTTCGGCGTTGAACGGTGAAGGATCGCTGCCGTAATGGTGGGAATCTCCGATGATCAGTTCGCCATAGGGTGTCGGGCTGATCAGCAGGTGAATACCGTTTTCATGCAGGTGCGGCACGTCCCGCAGGATTTCGGCCTGCACCGGCGCGGCTTCCGGCAAGTCGGCGAAGGCGCCGTAGTGCACGCAGCTGAGGCCGGTCAGCAGCGCGTGTTGCAGGTTCAACTCCACCACTGGCCGGGCGCGCAGCATTTGCAGGCGGCAGATTTGCGGGTTGAGTTCGCCGATCTGCTCGGCCAGCAGCGTCTGGTAGTCGTGGCCGGAGCAGACAATGATCTGCTCGCCGTGAAAGGAACCGGCCGTGGTGTGTACCTGGCCGGGTTCGATGTCGCGCACCAGGGTGGAGAAATGAAACTCCACGCTCAGTTCGCGGCTCAGGTACTTGATCAGCGCCGGGATAGCCTCGCGCGAATACAGTTGTTGATCATCCAGGCCGTGAAGCGCAGCGCGGTGATGGGCGAACTGGCCACCGTACAGCTCGTGCAGGGCGGCGCCTTGCAGCAACTTGACGCGATAACCGTGTTCTTGCGCGCGACCGGCGCAGAAGGCTTCAAGCAAGTGCTCTTCGGCTTCGGTGCGGGCGAACAAATAAGAGCCGTTGCGCTTCAGCCGGATGCCGGCGAGTTGCGCCCACTGGCCCCAGATTTCGCGGCTTTCCCGCGCCAGGTCGAGCATCGGCCCGGGCGGCTGGCCGGTGACCAGTGCCTGGCCAAAGTTGCGCACGGAAGCACCCAGCGGTGTGGCGCTGCGCTCGAAGACCTTGACCTTGAGGCCGCGTTTGGCGGCCGCATAAGCGTGGGACAGGCCGAGGATGCCGGCGCCGATGATCAGCAGTTGTGTCATGAAGACCTCTCGTTCCCACGCTCCGCGTGGGAATGCATCCTGTGACGCTCCGCGTCACGACTACAAAAGCGGACGCAGAGCGTCCAGAGCCGCGTTCCCACGCAGAGCGTGGGAACGATCGGTGGTTATTGTTTTTCCGACTTGCCGTCATAGCGCTTGCGCCATTCGGTCAGGATGCTGTCGCGGTTTTTCGACGCCCAGGCAAAGTCATTCTTGATCAACCGCTGCTCGTAGTCCGCCGGCAACTCGGTCTGCGGCTTGGCGATGCCCGGCTGGGCCAGTACCGCGAAGTTTTCCTTGTACAGCTCCATCGCCGCGGGGCTGGCGGAGAAGTCGGCGAGTTTCTGTGCCGCGTCTGCGTGGGCAGTGCCCTTGATCACGGCAGTGGCTTCGATATCCCAGCCCAGGCCTTCTTTCGGCAGGATGATGTCCAGCGGTGCGCCCTGGCGCTTCAGCTGAACGGCCGGGTATTCGAAGGAAATGCCGATCGGGAATTCACCCGAGGCCGCCAGCTTGCAGGGTTTTGAACCGGAGTGAACGTACTGGCCGATGTTCTGGTGCAGGTCGTCCATGTACTGCCAGCCCTGCTTCTCGCCGAAGGTCTGCAACCAGGCGCTCACATCCAGGAAACCGGTGCCGGACGAGGCCGGGTTGGGCATCACGATCTTGCCCTTGTACTCAGGCTTGGTCAGGTCCTGCCAGCTCACCGGCTTGCTCAGGCCCTGCTTTTCGGCTTCGACAGTGTTGAAGCAGATGGTCGCAGCCCATACGTCCATGCCGACCCAGGCCGGAGGATTGGCGGCGTCGCGGTAGTTCGCACCGATCTTGCTCAAATCTGCCGGTGCGTAGTTTTGCAGCATGCCCTGCTGGTCGAGGATCGCCAGGCTGGAAGCCGCCAGGCCCCAGACCACGTCAGCCTGCGGGCGGGCTTTTTCGGCCAGCAGCTTGGCGGTGATGATGCCAGTGGAATCGCGCACCCATTTGATATCGATGTCCGGGTTAACCTTTTCAAAGGCCTGTTTGTAGGTCTTCAATTGCTCGGCTTCGAGGGCCGTGTACACGGTCAACTCGGTCTTGGCGGCAAAGGCATTCAGGCTGAACGCAGTGAGCACAGCAGCGGCTAACGCCAGGGGCTTGAACATGGTGCAGTTCCTTTATGGGTGAATTATTGGCCGGGCGCGGTTTGGCGCCAGGCCTGGGAGCGGCGCAACAAGCCGCGTGAGGCCCACGCCAGCAGCAAGGACACGCCCGCCGAGGTGAACAGGATCAGGGTCGACATGGCCGCCGCACCGCCGACGTTGCCGGCGTCGTCCATGTTCAGTACGGCGACGGCGGCGAGGATGGTGTCGGGGCTGTAGAGGAAGATCGCGGCGGAGACGGTGGTCATCGCCGAGACGAACAGGTAGCGCACGATGTCCAGCAGCGTCGGCAGGCAGATCGGCACGGTGACCCGCAGGTAATGGCGGTACAGCGGCGCCTTCAGCGACAGCGCGGCGGCTTCGAATTCCGCGTCCAGTTGGCGCAGGGCCGTGGTGGCGGTCATTTGGGCGGTGGTCAAATAGTGAGCAATGGTGCACACCACCAGCAACGTCATGGTGCCGTAGAGCACATGCAGCGGGTTGCCGTTGAGGTTGAAAAAGAACACGTAGCCCAAGCCGAGCACCAACCCCGGCACCGCCATCGGCACGAAGCTGAGCATGCGCAGCGCCAGGTTCAGGCCCTTCTGGCCCCTGGTCTTTTCCATCAGGTAGGCGCCGGTGAAGATCAGCACGCTGCCGATCAACGCGGTGCACAGGGCCATGGTGATGCTGTTGCGGTAGGCCAGCCAGCCGCCGCCGGCCGTGTCTTCGAACTGGTAGTGGGCCAGGGACAGCGAAAGGTTATAGGGCCAGAATTTCACCAGGGATGAGTAGACCGCCATGCCGAACACCAGCAGCAGGATCGCGCAGATCAGCAGGACGATGGCCAGGTAGCAGCCATCCCGCAGTTTCGACGGTGCCGGCTGGAACACCTGGGCGCGGCCGCTCATGGAGTCGCCATGGCGGCGGCGCAACCAGGCGTCGACACCGAAGCTGAACAGTGCCGGCAGCAGCAGGACCATGCCGATCAAGGCACCGCGGCCGAATTGCTGCTGGCCGACCACAGCTTTGTAGGCTTCCAGCGCCAGTACTTGATAGTCGCCACCGACTACCACGGGCACACCGAAGTCGGTGATGGTCAGGGTGAACACCAGGCAAAACGCGGCAAACACGGCCTGGCGCGTCGCCGGCCAGGTGATGCTGCGAAACGCCCGGGCGGGACTCGCGCCCATGCTCGATGCGGCATCGAACAAACGTGCATCCGCCAGGGAAAGCGCCGACAACAGGATCATCAAGGCATGGGGAAAGGTGTAGATCACTTCGCCGAGGACGATGCCCCAGAAGCCATAGATGTTGTCCGACAGCAGCCCGCGCAACATGCCCTGGTTGCCGAAAAGGTAGACCAGCGCAATCCCGGGCAACATCGACGGCGCCATCAACGGCAGCAGCGACATGCCGCGCCAGATCGCCTTGCCCGGAATAAGCGTGCGTTGCAAAGCGTAGGCAAACAGATAAGCCAGTGGTACGACGATGGCGGCAACGCTGCCGGAAACCTTCAGGCTGTTACCGAGCAACCAGTGGAAATTGTCGCTGGTGACCAACTCCCGCGCCGCCACCAGGCCACCGCCCTGCCCGGCTTCACTGCTGAAGCCGCGCCAGAAGATCGCCAGCAGCGGCATCAGCACCGCGACGCCCAGCAGGCACAGCCAGAGCAGCTTGCCGCCGACTACAAAAATACGGTCGCCGAGTTCGGCACGGGAAACCTGACGAGCCACGTTATCGGGTATCGGCAGAGTCATATCGCGGGCCATCTCAGGCAAACACCTGCAGGCTGCGCGGGGGCAGCGCGACCCAGATGTCCTGGGCGCCAAGGCGCGGCATGGCTTCCGGGGCCAATTCGGCCAGCAGCGGATGGCCGGGCAGTTGGTCCAGCTCGAAGCTCATGCGGCAGCGGTTGCCAAGGAAAGTGATCTCGCGGACCTTGGCCGGGAACAGGTTTTCTTCATGCACCGGCGGGTTGACGCTGATGGCTTCCGGGCGGCAGAACAGACGGCCCGATTTCGCGACGCCAGCGTTGTCCGCCAGGCGCATGTTCATGCCGCCAACCTGAGCGTGGCTGGCGCTGTTGCGACTGAACGGCAGCCAGTTGCCCTGGCCGACAAACTCGGCCACGAACGGTGTGGCCGGGCGGTCGTAGATTTCCTGGGGCGTGGCGTACTGCTCGACCTTGCCGTTGTTCATCACGGCAATGCGGTCGGCCATCAGCATGGCCTCGTCCTGGTTGTGGGTGACCATCAGGGTGGTGATGCCCAAGCGGCGCTGCAATTGGCGCAGCTCGGTGCACAGATGCTCGCGCACCCGGGCGTCGAGGGCCGACATGGGTTCGTCCAGCAGCAGCAAGGACGGCGCCGGCGCCAGGGCGCGAGCCAGTGCCACACGCTGTTGTTGGCCGCCGGAAAGTTGGCCGGGGTATTTCTTTTCGCTGCCCACCAAACCCACCAGTTCGAGCATCTGCCCGACACGCTTGCGCACTTCATCACGGCCACTGCCGGTGAGGCCGTAGCCGATGTTCGCTTCGACGGTGAGATTGGGAAACAGCGCGTAGGACTGGAACAGAATGCCGTAGTCCCGAGCCTGGGGTGCCAGTAGGGAAACATCGCGGTCGCCGAGGTACAACTCGCCGCTGTCCTGGCGCTCCAGGCCGGCGATGCAGCGTAGCAAGGTGGTCTTGCCGCAGCCCGACGGGCCCAGCAGGCACACCAGTTCGCCAGCGGCGACGTCCAGGGACACGTTATCCAGCGCGGTGAAGGCGCCGAAGCGTTTCTGTACACCGCGCACCTTCATTGGCGCGCCGGGGCGGGTCTGTGCTGTGTTCATGGAGGCACCTCATCAAACTGATGAAGGTCATCCTAGGCAGGCAATGCGTCCCTCTTGTGGCAGAAAGGCAAAACGTGGCGATAGTGGTATTGGTGGATTTGGGTTGCGCCGACAGATTGTTCCTACGCTCTGCGTGGGAATACATCCTGTGACGCTCCGCGTCACGACCTTAAGAGCGGACGCGGAGCGTCCAGGCCGGCATTCCCACGCAGAGCGTGGGAACGATCAGAGAGGAGACATTTCCTGGGCCAACCCCAGGAAAGCCGCCGGCAACCGCGCGCCCTTTCGCTCTTTGAGGCAGTACAAATACTCGGGAATCTGCGGCGCATTTTCGATGGTCAGCACGCGCAATTGCGGGTCGTGGGGCACTTCCTGGCGGGCAATGATGCTGATGCCGATATTGCGCAGCACTGCCTCACGGATCGATTCCCGGCTGCCGATCTCCAGCAGCGGCCCGTAATTCACTCCGGCGCCCTGCAACATCTCTTCGGTCAATCGACGGGTGGTCGACCCCGGCTCGCGCATCAGCAAGGTATGCCCGGCCAGCGCGGTCAGCGGTACATGTTCAAGTACCGCCAGCGGATGATTGCGATGCACCGCCAGCACCAGCGGGTCCATGCCCAGTACCCGGCGGATCAGGCGCGGGTCTTCAAGCAATTGGGACGAGGCGGCGACGTCGACGCGGTAGTCATCCAGCGCTTCCAGCACCTGCTGGGAGTTGCCGATCTCCACCGAAACCTCGACCTGCGGCAGCCGCTCGCGGAAGGTTTTGACCAGGTCGAGGATGTAATAAGGCGCCGTCGCGGCAATCCTCAACGTGCCTTGCACCTGGCCACTGTTGCGCAGAAAAAACTCGATGTCCGCTTCCTGCTGCAACAGCGCCTTGACCATCGGCAACAGCCGCGCGCCTTCATCACTGACGGTCAGTCGGCGCCCGCCACGGTAGAACAACTCCACCGAGTACTGGCTTTCCAGGTGACGAATCTGGGTGGTCACCGTGGGCTGGCTGAGCCCGAGCTTTTTCGCCGCCTGGGTAATGCTGCCCAGGCGGGCGACCATGTAAAACGCCTTCAGCTCGGCACTCAGCACACCACCCTCTCATCGACTATTTGCGCAGCAGGCGCAGACCATTGAATACCACCAGCAGGCTCACGCCCATGTCGGCGAACACCGCCATCCACATGGTGGCCATCCCAAGGAAGGTCACCGCGAGGAAGATCGCCTTGATCACCAGGGCCAGGGCGATGTTCTGCTTGAGGATACTCGACGTTTGCCGCGACAGCCGAATGAATGCCGGAATCTTGCGCAGGTCGTCGTCCATCAGGGCCACGTCGGCGGTCTCGATGGCGGTATCGGTACCCGCAGCAGCCATGGCAAACCCGATCTCGGAACGGGCCAGCGCCGGGGCGTCGTTGATGCCGTCGCCGACCATGCCGACCCGGTGGCCCTTGGCGTAGAGCGCTTCGATGGCTTGCAGTTTGTCGGTGGGCAACAGGTCGCCCTGGGCCTGGTCGATGCCCACCTGATCGGCGATCGCCTTGGCCGTGTGGGTGTTGTCGCCGGTTAGCATCAGGGTCTTGATGCCCAGGTCATGCAACTGCTGGATGGCTTCGCGGCTGGTGTCCTTCACGGTGTCGGCCACGGCGAACAGCGCCAGCGGGCCGGACTTGTCCAGCAACAGGACCACGGACTTGCCTTGTTTTTCCAGGGCGAAGAGCTTCTTCTCCAGGGCCGGCGAGCACAGGTTCAGCTCTTCCACCAGACGGTGGTTGCCCAGGTAATAGATCTCTCCATTGATCTCGCCCTTCACACCGCGCCCGGTCAGGGCCTCGAAGTTATCCACAGTGTGCACGGTGAGGTTTTTGTCCACAGCCGCGTTCGCGATGGCCAGGGACACCGGGTGATCGGAGCGCCCGGCCAGGCTTGCAGCCAAAGCCGGTGCGCTGTCTTCCATGTTCGGGAACAGCGCCAGGTAATCGGTTTGCACCGGCTTGCCGTGGGTGATGGTGCCCGTCTTGTCGAGGGCCAGGTAGTCGAGTTTGTAGCCACCCTCCAGGTACACACCGCCCTTGATCAGGATGCCTTTGCGCGCCGCGGCCGCCAGGCCGCTGACGATGGTCACCGGGGTGGAAATCACCAGTGCACATGGGCACGCGACCACCAGCAGCACCAGCGCGCGGTAGACCCATTCAAACCATACGCCGCCCATGAACAGCGGCGGAATCAACGCCACACCCAGGGCAAAGATGAACACCGCCGGGGTGTAGACCTTGGCGAAGGTGTCGACAAAACGCTGGGTTGGCGCGCGGGCGCCCTGGGCCTGTTCCACGGCGTGGATGATCCGCGCCAGGGTGGAGTTGTTGGCGGCTGCAGTGACTTTGTATTCCAGGGAGCCGGCCTGGTTGATGGTGCCGGCGAAGACTTTGTCGCCCACGGTCTTTTCGATCGGCAGGCTTTCACCGGTAATCGGCGCCTGGTCGATGGTGGACTGGCCGGAGGTGACTTCACCGTCCAGGCCAATGCGCTCGCCGGGACGAACCCGCACGATGGCGCCCAGTTCAATGACTTTAACCTCCTGTTCAACCCAACTGCCATCGGCCTGACGGACCGTGGCCTGTTCCGGCGTCATCTGCATCAAGCCGCTGATGGCGTTACGTGCGCGGTCCAGGGACTTGGCCTCGATCAACTCGGCGACGGTAAACAGGAACATCACCATCGCCGCTTCCGGCCACTGGCCGATCAGGATCGCGCCGGTGACGGCGATGCTCATCAGGGCGTTGATGTTCAGGTTGAGGTTTTTCAGGGCGATCCAGCCCTTTTTGTAGGTGGTGAGGCCGCCGCTGAAGATCGAGATCAGCGCGACCAGGGCAATCACCCACGTCGGGGCTGCGTTGGTGAAGTGCAGCACTTCAGCCCCCAGCGCGCCCACGCCGGACACAGCCAGCGGCCACCAGTGCTTCTTCGCCGGCGGCTCAGCCGGGGCGACGCCTTCTTCGATGGGGTCCGCCTGCATGCCCAGGGACTTGATGGCGTCGATGATCGGCGCGGTCGTCGGCAGGTCGTGGGTGACGCCGAGAATGCGGTTGATCAGGTTGAATTCCAGCTGCTGCACACCCGCAAGCTTGCCCAGTTTGTTCTGGATCAGCGTCTGCTCGGTGGGGCAGTCCATGGCTTCGATGCGGAAGGTGCTCAGCCGCGAGCCCGCTGTCGGGGCTTCGGTCAGCTTCACCAGCGCCGGCGCGGCCTTGCTGGAACAGCAGGAATCGCCATGGCTGCCATGGTCGTGCTTCTGCACAGGTTTGAGCTTGGGGCCGTGATCGTGCGCGTGGTCGTGATCATGGTCGTGCTTGTGCGGGGTGTGGATGGAATCGCTCATTCTGTCGCGTCCGTAAAGGTGCCTGTTGCCAAGTAAAGACCCTGTAGCCACTATAGGGTCAAGCATCCTTTTGGAGATTGCTGCGATGAAGATCGGCGAATTGGCAAAATTGACGGATTGCCAGGTGGAAACCATCCGTTATTACGAGAAAGAAGGCCTGCTGCCGCCGCCTGCGCGCAGTGACGGTAATTACCGGCTGTACACCCAGGCGCACACCGAACGGCTGGTGTTTATCCGCAACTGCCGCAGCCTGGACATGACCCTTGAGGAAATTCGCAGCCTGCTGGGCCTGCGTGACAGTCCTCAGGACCAGTGCGAAAGCGTGAATGCGTTGATCGACGAGCATATCCACCACGTCAAGGCGCGGATCGACGGGCTGCTGGCGTTGCAGGAACAGTTGCTCGACCTGCGCCAACGCTGTGGCGGCGGGCCGGATCTGGATCAGTGCGGGATTTTGCAGCGACTGGAAGTCAGCGGGAGTGTCGCGGC
This sequence comes from Pseudomonas sp. W2I6, assembly GCF_030815935.1. Taxonomy (NCBI): domain Bacteria; kingdom Pseudomonadati; phylum Pseudomonadota; class Gammaproteobacteria; order Pseudomonadales; family Pseudomonadaceae; genus Pseudomonas; species Pseudomonas sp. W2I6. The sequence continues at coordinate 5,994,015 of NZ_JAUSXJ010000001.1, forward strand.
CAGCGAGGCTGAGCCCTCACATGTGGGCAGAAGCCACGGCCATTGATGTGTACACAAAACAAATGTGGGAGCGAGATCGCTCGCGAAAGCGGTGTGTCAGCCACTGAATGTGTTTCTGATACACCGTATTCGCGAGCAAGCCCGCTCCCACATTGGGACCGAGATCGCTTTTAGATCGCTACATCGGCCTTGATGCTCGGATCAGCGTCATAGCCCACGATTTCAAAATCTTCGAATTTGTAATCGTAGATCGACGCGGGTTTGCGCTTGATCACCAGTTCCGGCAGCTTCTTCGGCGTGCGCGCCAGCTGGGTCTGGATCTGTTCCATATGGTTGCTGTAGGCATGGGTGTCGCCCGTGGTGACGATGATCTCGTGAGGGATCAGGTCGCACTGCTGGGCCAGCATATGGGTGAGCAACGCCAGGGCAGCGGTGTTGTACGGCAGGCCGAGGAATACATCTGAGCTGCGGATGTACAACTGCATCGACAGATGACCGTCATGCACAAAAGCCTGGTACAGCAGGTGGCAAGGTGGCAGCGCTTGCTTGCCGTCCCGGGCGTTCTGCTGCGGGCTCTTGGTCTCGTCCGGCAGGTACTCGACGTTCCAGCCGTGAAACAGGATGCGGCGGCTGTTGGGGTTGGTCTTCAACGTCTCGACCATGTAATCGATCTGGTTGATCTTGCCGCCGTCCTTGGTGGGCCACGCGGTCCACTGCTCGCCGTACACCGGGCCCAGGTCGCCGTCTTCGGTGGCCCATTCGTCCCAGATACGCACGCCATTTTCGTTCAGCCACTTGATGTTGGTGTTGCCACTCAACATCCAGATCAATTCGTTGGCGATGCTTTTGAAGTGAAGCTTCTTGGTGGTCAGCAGCGGGAAGCCGTCGGCCAAGCTATGCCGAAACTGACGGGCAAACACGGCCTTGGTGCCGGTGCCGGTGCGGTCGCCCTTGGTCAGGCCATTGGTCACGACATCGTTCAGTAGTTCGAGATATTGCTTCATGTGTATACCTGTATCGTTGAAGCCGGGACCCTCGGGCCCCGGCGTTCGAATTTAAAGCGCGGTGTTCTTGATGCCTTGCGGGCGATTGTAAGCCCACCACAGCAGGCCCAGGCCGGCGATGATCATCGGCAGGCTGAGAATCTGACCCATGGTCACCCAGCCCCACGCCAGGTAGCCCAGCTGCGCATCCGGCACCCGTACGAACTCGACGATAAAGCGGAAGATCCCGTAGAACAACGCGAACATCCCCGAAACGGCCATGGTCGGGCGTGGCTTGCGCGAGAAGATATAGAGGATCAGGAACAGCGCCACGCCTTCCAGGGCGAACTGGTACAGCTGCGAGGGGTGGCGCGGCAATTGCGCCGGGTCGCTGAACGGCGGGAACACCATGGCCCACGGCACGTCAGTCGGCTTGCCCCACAGTTCGGCGTTGATGAAGTTACCGATGCGCCCGGCACCCAGGCCAATCGGCACGAACGGTGCGACGAAGTCCATCAACTGGAAGAACGACTTGCCGTTACGCCGGCCAAACCACCAGGCGGCGATCATCACCCCCACAAACCCGCCGTGGAACGCCATGCCGCCCTTCCACACCTCGAAGATCAGCGTCGGGTTGGCGATGTAGGCTGGCAGGTCGTAGAACAGCACATAACCCAGGCGTCCGCCGACGATGACCCCCATCGACATCCAGAACACCATGTCGGAGAGCTTCTCCTTGGTCCAGGTCGGGTCGAAACGGTTCAGACGCCGGGAAGCCAGCAGCCAGGCACCGCCGATGCCGATCAGGTACATCAACCCGTACCAGTGGATTTGCAGCGGACCGATGGCCACGGCCACCGGGTTGATCTGCGGGTAAGGCAGCATTGCGACTCCTCGTTAAATCAATAGTCATGGCGCATCGGACCATGCCGGTGCGCGATTAAGCCTGCGTTACAGCAAAAAATTCAGCCCTACGCAAAACAGCAGCCCGGCGAACAGCCGCTTGAGCAAGCGCGGCGACAGCCGGTGCGCCAGGCGCGCGCCGAAACGGGCCGCCACCATGCTGGTCAGGGCGATGCCCAGCAGCGCCGGCAAGTACACAAAGCCGAGACTATGATCGGGCAACAGCGGATCATGCCAGCCCAGAATCATGAAACTTAACGCACTGGCCAGGGCGATCGGCAAGCCGCAGGCCGACGAAGTGGCCACTGCCTGCTGCATCGGCACGCTGCGCCAGGTCAGGAACGGCACGGTCAACGAACCGCCGCCGGTGCCGAAAATCGCCGACGACCAGCCGATCACGCCGCCCGCCAGGGTCAGGCCGAGCTTGCCCGGCACCTGGCGGCTGGCCTTGGGCTTGAGCTCCAGGGTCATCTGCACGGCGATCACCAGGGCGAACACACCGATGATCTTCTGTAGATGCGGCCCGGAGATCGCCTCGGCGGTCAGCGCGCCAACGCCCGCGCCCAGCAGGATACCCACGGCCATCCATACGAAGATCGGCCAGCGCACGGCGCCGCGCCGATGATGCTCACGCACCGCATTCACCGACGTGAAGATAATAGACGCCAGGGACGTGCCGACAGCGAGGTGGGTCAGCACCGCGGGATCGAAGCCCTGCAAGGTGAAGCTGAACACCAGCACCGGCACAATAATGATGCCGCCGCCCACGCCGAACAGCCCGGCGAGCATGCCCGCGCAGGATCCCAGCAGCAAATACAGCAGAAATTCCATGGGAGCCCCCGAAAACAGACCGGCATGTTAACGGATGCAAAGCACAGGGTTCTATGGGTAGAGTGGGCAAAACACAAAGGGATTGCCTTATGTGCCTGATTGTTTTCGCCTGGCGGCCGGGCCACGCCCAGCCGCTGATCGTCGCGGCCAACCGTGATGAATTTTATGCCCGGCCCAGTTTGCCGTTGGCCCAGTGGCTGGATGCGCCCCATGTTTACGCGGGCAGGGACCAGGAAGCGGGCGGGACCTGGCTGGGAGTTGGCGCAGAGGGGCGCTTTGCGGCGCTGACCAATATCCGTGACCCGCACCAGCCGCCGGCGCGCAAGTCGCGGGGTGAGTTGGTGGCGCGCTTTCTCAGCGGTTCGCTGTCGATTGACGACTATTTGGCCGACGTTAATGGCAGATCGATTGAATATGCCGGGTTTAACCTGCTGGTCGGGACGCGGGACGAGCTTTGGCATTACAACGCCAAGGAATCTGCGCCGACACCATTGATGGCGGGGGTTTATGGGTTATCCAATGCAGGGCTGGATACGCCGTGGCCGAAGTTGTTGAAGGCCAAGGCGGCGCTGACAGAAGTACTGGAAGATCCGCAGCCTGAAGCCTTGCTGGGGATTTTGAGCGACCCGCAGACGGCGCCGTTTGCTGACTTGCCGGACACCGGCGTGGGCTTGGCGACGGAGAGTTTGCTGTCGAGTGTGTTTATTGCCAGCCCCAGTTATGGGACGCGGGCGAGTACGGCGTTGATTGTGAATGCCGACGGGACGCGGCATATCGTGGAGCGCAGTTTTGGGCCGTATGGCGGACAGTTGGGTGAAGTTGAACTCAAAATCTGAACCTCACGCAAACCAAATGTGGGAGCGGGCTTGCTCGCGAAGGCGGCGTGTCAGCCAATACATAAGCTGACTGATGCACCGCTTTCGCGAGCAAGCCCGCTCCCACATTTCGATTGGGGACAGGCTCTGAAATCCGTTTAGAGGCTCTTTGCAGACGCCGGGTTGATCATCCGCGCCAACCCAAGGTTCTTCAGCGCCAATTGCAGCGAGCTGTGGATAACTTGCGGGTTGTCGATAGTCATCAACTCCGCCAGCAGCTCCTTGGCCCGGCTCAGGTTGATCTGGCGCAGCATCCATTTCACCTTCGGCAAGTTGGTGGCGTTCATCGACAGGCTGTCAAAGCCCATCGCCATCAACAGTACGGCCGCCGCCGGGTCACCGGCCATCTCGCCGCAGATACTCACCTGCTTGCCTTCGGCATGGGCATCGCGCACCACGTTCTGCAAGGCTTGCAGCACCGCCGGGTGCAGGTAGTCGTAGAGGTCGGCCACCCGCGGGTTGTTGCGGTCCACGGCCAGCAGGTACTGGGTCAGGTCGTTGGAGCCCACCGACAGGAAGTCCACCTGCCGCGCCAGCTCTTTAGCCTGGTACACCGCCGCCGGAATCTCGATCATCACGCCAATCGGCGGCATCGGCACGTCGGCGCCTTCGTCGCGCACTTCGCCCCAGGCCCGGTGGATCAGGTGCAGGGCTTCTTCCAGCTCGTGGGTGCCGGAGATCATCGGGAGCAGGATGCGCAGGTTGTTCAGGCCTTCGCTGGCCTTGAGCATCGCGCGGGTCTGGACGAGGAAGATTTCAGGATGGTCGAGGGTAACGCGAATACCGCGCCAGCCAAGGAAGGGGTTGTCTTCCTTGATGGGGAAATACGACAGTGACTTGTCGCCGCCAATGTCCAGGCTGCGCATGGTCACCGGTAACGGATGGAAGGCGGACAATTGCTCGCGATAAATCGCCAGCTGCTCCTTCTCACTCGGAAAACGCTGGTTGATCATGAACGGCACTTCGGTGCGGTACAGGCCCACCCCTTCGGCGCCGCGCTGTTGTGCACGTGCCACGTCCGCCAGCAGGCCGGTGTTGACCAGCAGCGGTACGCGGTGGCCGTCGAGGGTCACGCACGGCAGTTCCCGCAGGGCGTCGAGGCCCTGGGATAGCTGGCGTTCTTCTTCCACCACTTCGGCGTATTGCTTGCGCAGCACTTCGCTGGGGTTGGTGTAGACCTCGCCGTGGTAGCCGTCGACGATCATTTCGATGCCGTCGACCTTGGAATACGGCAGGTCCACCAGACCCATCACCGTCGGAATGCCCATGGCCCGGGCCAGGATCGCGACGTGGGAGTTGCCCGAACCCAGTACCGAGACCAGGCCCACCAGTTTGCCTTCCGGCACTTCGCCGAGCATGGTGGCGGTCAGTTCTTCACTGATCAGGATGGTGTTGTCGGGGTACACCAACGTGGTCGAGCGCTCTTCCTGCAGGTAGGCCAGCAGACGGCGACCGAGGTCCTTCACGTCCGAGGCGCGCTCGCGCAGGTAGGCGTCGTCCATCAATTCGAAACGGTTGACGTGATCCGTGACCACCTGGCGCAGCGCGCCCTGGGCCCACTGGCCGGTCTTGATCACGTCCTTGACTTCGCTGCCCAGGGACGCGTCGTCGAGCATCATCAGGTACACGTCGAACAACGCCCGCTCTTCAGGCCGCAGCTGGGTGGCCAGCTTGGTCGAGAGGGTGCGCATGTCATTGCGCACGCCTTCGAGGGCGGTCTTGAACAGGATGATTTCAGCGTCGATGTCGGTGACGGTCTTGTCCGGCACCACGTCCAGGTCGGCGGGCGGCAGCATGACCACGGCGGTACCGACAGCAGCACCCGGCGAACCCGGCACGCCGACGAACTTGGCTTCCTGGATGCCCTTGCCCTGGCGCCCCAGGCCGCGAATCGAACCGGTGGCCTCGGCGTGGGCGATAACCCCGGCGAGCTGCGCGCTCATGGTCACGAGGAAGGCTTCTTCACCTTCGTCGAACTGGCGGCGTTCTTTCTGCTGGATGACCAACACGCCGACAACGCGGCGGTGGTGAATGATCGGCGCACCGAGGAACGAGGCGTAGCGCTCTTCACCGGTTTCGGCAAAGTAGCGATAACGCGGGTGATCGGCCGCGTTTTCGAGGTTCAGGGGTTCTTCACGCGTCCCCACCAGGCCCACCAGACCTTCATTGGGCGCCATGCTGACCTTGCCGATGGAGCGCTTGTTCAAGCCCTCGGTGGCCATCAGGACAAAACGGTTGGTCTCGGGGTCCAGCAGGTAAACCGAGCAGACCTGGCTGCCCATGGCTTCCTTGACGCGCAACACAATAATCCCCAACGCCGCCTTGAGATCCTTGGCGGAGTTAACTTCCTGGACGATCTTGCGCAGCGTATTGAGCATGGCTCGGGGTCGAACTCCGTCGTCAGTCGCGCGCTAAAAGGCGCGGGGCAAGCTCTTTAAGAGCGCGACGATAAACCTCGCGCTTGAATGTCACCACCTGGCCCAACGGATACCAATAACTGACCCAGCGCCAGCCATCGAACTCCGGTTTACCGGTCAAATCCATCCGCACCCGCTGCTCGTTGGAGATCAGGCGCAGGAGAAACCATTTCTGTTTCTGGCCGATGCACAGCGGTTGGCTGTGGGTACGCACCAGACGTTGCGGCAAACGATAGCGCAACCAGCCTCGGGTGCAGGCCAGAATTTGCACATCTTCACGTTCAAGGCCTACTTCTTCGTTCAACTCACGGTACAAGGCGTCTTCAGGGGTTTCGTCGGGGTTGATTCCGCCTTGAGGAAACTGCCAGGCATCTTGGTTGATACGGCGAGCCCATAGCACCTGTCCGGCATCATTCGTAAGAATAATCCCGACATTAGGACGGAAACCATCGGGGTCGATCACGGCAACAACCTCGCAAACGCATGTCACCGCATTGTTCCACAAAGATTGATACAGCGGCAACGAGGCTGCTTACCTTATGTGCACTCTTGTGAAAAGACCGTATTCTGGACGCCTTTTTACAGACTTTTCAGCGAGTAACTGCAATGCGCCTGGCTTTATTCGACTTGGACAACACGCTTTTGGGGGGTGACAGCGATCACGCCTGGGGCGATTACCTCTGTGAACGCGGGATTCTCGACGCGGTGGCCTACAAGGCCCGCAACGACGAGTTCTACCAGGACTACCTGGCCGGCAAGCTGGATAACGCCGAGTACCTGAACTTCTGCCTGGAAATCCTCGGCCGCACCGAGATGGCCCAGCTGGATGAATGGCATCGCGACTACATGCGCGACTGCATCGAGCCGATCGTGCTGCCCAAGGCAGTTGAGTTGCTGGCCAAGCACCGGGCGGCGGGCGACAAGCTGGTGATCATCACCGCGACCAACCGTTTTGTGACCGCGCCGATTGCCGAGCGGCTGGGGGTTGAAACCCTGATTGCGACGGAATGCGAGATGCAGGATGGCCGTTACACCGGGCGCAGTACGGATATCCCGTGCTTTCGCGAGGGCAAGGTGACGCGTTTGAATCGCTGGCTGGAAGAGACCGGGTATAACCTGGAGGACAGCTACTTCTATAGCGACTCGATGAATGACCTGCCGCTGCTGGAGCAAGTTACGCATGCGGTGGCGGTGGATCCGGATCCGAATCTGCGGGCTGAGGCTGAGAAGCGTGGTTGGCCGGTGATTAGCCTGCGCAGCTAAAGATCATTCCCGCGCTCCGCGTGGGAATGCATCACTGGACGCTCTGCGTCCGCTCTTGGGACGCGGAGCGTCCCGGGCGGCGTTACCACGCGGAGCGTGGGAACGATCATACGGGCTTGGCACCCATTAACCCGGCAATCGCCACAAACCCCACCAGGCTCACCACCGCCAGCGCCACGGTAAAGTTCAAACTCCCCGCCCCGCCCAGCCGCAGTCGATTAAGCCGCACCACCAGCCAGAACCAGCTCAGCGCCGCCACGGTGTAGATCACGCTGGAACCCAGGATCCAGGTTTGCCCCAGCGGCCAGCCGATCAGGTGCGCCAGCCACCAGCCGGTGAACGGCATGCTCACCACGCAAATGCCCATCAACAACCACACAAACACCCACGGCCGCTGCACGGTATAGGCCGGCCCCGCGCTGCGTTTGCGCCAGGCCAGCACTGCCAGGGCGAGGCCGCTGAGCAGCAGCAACACCGTGGCCGCGATGTGGATAACTTTAAGGGTGGTCAGCGTTTCCATGTTCTCGATTCCTTGAAGGCCGCCCAGTCAGCGTAGTCGCTCAACCGAGGAACAGCTGGTAGGCCGGGTTATCACTTTCATCCCAGTACGGGTAGCCAATGGCCTCCAGCGCCGCCGGCACCAGGTGACGCTCGTCCGCCGGTACTTGCAGGCCCGCCACCACGCGCCCATCGGCGGCGCCGTGGTTGCGATAGTGGAACATCGAGATGTTCCAGCGCCCGCCCAATTTGTTAAGGAAGTTGAACAGTGCCCCCGGACGTTCCGGGAATTCGAAGCGGAACACCACCTCGTCGCTGACGTGCGCCGCATGGCCGCCGACCATATGGCGGATGTGCAGCTTGGCCAGTTCGTTTTCCGTCAGGTCCAGCACCGGGAAACCCTGGCTGGTGAGGCTGGCGATCAGCGCGCTGCGCGGGTCGTTTTCCGGGTGGGTCTGCACGCCGACAAAGATGTGCGCCTCGCGGCCTGAGTGGTAGCGGTAGTTGAATTCGGTAATCTGGCGCTTGCCCACGGCTTCGCAAAAGGCCTTGAAGCTGCCCGGTTTCTCGGGGATGGTCACGGCGATGATGGCTTCGCGGCCTTCCCCCAGCTCGGCGCGCTCGGCCACGTGGCGCAGGCGGTCGAAGTTGACGTTGGCCCCGGAATCGATGGCCACCAGGGTTTGCCCGGTGATGCCACGGGTCTCGACGTATTTCTTGATACCCGCCACGCCCAGGGCGCCGGCGGGTTCAGTGATGGAGCGGGTGTCGTCGTAGATGTCCTTGATCGCCGCGCAGATTTCATCGGTGCTGACGGTGATCACTTCATCCACGTAATCCTTGCAGATGTCGAAGGTGTGCTGGCCGATCTGCGCCACCGCCACGCCGTCGGCGAAGATGCCCACGGTCGGCAATACCACGCGCTCGCCCGCCGCCATGGCGGCTTGCAGGCAGTTGGAGTCGTCCGGCTCGACGCCGATGATCTTGATTTCGGGCCGCAGGTATTTCACGTAGGCCGCGATACCGGCAATCAGGCCGCCGCCGCCCACCGGGACGAAAATCGCGTCCAGCGGCCCCGGGTGCTGGCGCAGGATCTCCATCGCCACGGTGCCCTGCCCGGCAATGGTGTGCGGATCATCGTAGGGGTGAATGTAGACGTAGCCTTTTTCGTCGACCAGCTTCAGCGAATACGCCAGGGCTTCCGGGAAAGAATCCCCGTGCAGCACCACTTTTCCGCCACGGGAGCGCACGCCTTCGACCTTGATCTCGGGCGTGGTCTTGGGCATCACGATGGTGGCCTTGACCCCCAGCACCTTGGCCGCCAGGGCCAGGCCCTGGGCATGGTTGCCCGCCGAAGCGGTGACTACGCCACGCGCACGTTCTTCGGCGCTCAGTTGGGTCAGCTTGTTGTAGGCACCGCGAATCTTGAACGAGAACACCGGCTGCAAGTCTTCGCGCTTGAGCCAGACCTTGTTGCCCAGCCGCTCGGAGAGCTGGCGGGCGGTCTGCAGCGGGGTTTCTACGGCAACGTCGTAAACGCGCGAGGTGAGGATCTTTTTGACGTACTGTTCAAGCATCGGAAAGCATCACTGGGCGGGTTGGGCAGGGCCAAGGAGTCTAACCCAGCGTTTGGCCGGGCGACCACACGAAAACCGAGGTTTTGTTGGGTTATACTCGCGCCCCTCTTTACTCCCCGCCCGTTCCGGAGCCCGCATGACCCAGGATCAACTCAAACAGGCAGTGGCCCAGGCCGCCGTCGATTTAATCCTTCCTAAACTCGACGATAAAAGCATCGTCGGTGTCGGCACCGGTTCCACCGCCAACTGCTTTATCGATGCGCTGGCCCTGCACAAGGGCGCGTTCGACGGCGCGGTTGCCAGCTCCGAAGCCACCGCTGCGCGGCTCAAGGGCCACGGTATTCCGGTGTACGAGCTGAACACCGTCAGCGACCTGGAGTTCTATGTCGACGGCGCCGATGAAAGCGACGCACACCTGAACCTGATCAAGGGCGGCGGCGCAGCCCTGACCCGCGAGAAGATCGTCGCGGCCGTGGCCAAGACCTTCATCTGCATCGCCGACGCCAGCAAACTGGTGCCGGTACTCGGCGCGTTCCCGCTGCCGGTGGAAGTGATCCCGATGGCCCGCAGCCACGTGGCCCGCGAACTGGTGAAACTGGGCGGCGACCCGGTGTACCGCGAAGGCGTGCTGACCGACAACGGCAACATCATCATCGACGTGTTCAACATGCAGATCACCAACCCGGTGGAACTGGAGCGCCAGATCAACGCGATCGTCGGCGTCGTCACCAACGGTTTGTTTGCGGCCCGTCCGGCTGACGTACTGCTGCTGGGCACCCCGGAAGGCGTAAAAACCCTTAAGGCATAAAAGCACCACAGGCCCAGTGTGGGAGCTGGCTTGCCTGCGATGGCATCGCCCCGGTACTACTGAAAGACCGCGTCGCCTGCATCGCAGGCAAGCCAGCTCCCACATTCGATCCTCGCCATGGCTGGGATCGGGTTCATTTCTTGAACACATAGAACAAGTTCGGCTCACTGACCATGTACAACGTGCCGTCGTTGTCCATGGCGATCCCCTCGGCCTGAGGCACGCGCTGCTTCAGGCCATGGCGCCCCTTGAGCAGCGACAGGCTGCTCAGGGGGCGACCGTCGATATCCAGTTCCAGCACCAAAAATGACTCATCTGACAGCGCCAGCAGATGACCGCTGCGCTCGTCGTATTGCAGGCTCGACAGGTCGCGCACAAACAACCCGGCATCGCGCTTGGGGTTGTTGATCACGTGCACCGAGTAGGTCTTTTCCGGTTTGAAATGCGGAAAGCCGTGGACCTCGTAGATCAGCATCGGGTCGCGTTCCTTGGCCACAAACAGGCGCTTGCCCACCGAGTCATAGGCCAGGCCTTCGAAGCCCTTGTTGCCGCCCAGGTGCACGCCGAGGGTCATTTGCTCGGCGTCGGCGGCATCGAGGAATTGGGTGTCGTCATCCACGTGGACCTTGATCAGCCGCTGCTGGCGTTCGTCGCTGATCACGTAGGTGTTGTCGCTGATGTACTCCACGGCCTCGGCATCGCCAAACCCCACCAGCGCAATGCGCCGCAGGATTTTGCCGTCCAGGGACAGTTCGACCAGCTCAGCGTTCTTGTTGGTCACGGTAAACAGGCTGTTGCGCACCGGATCAAAGGTCAGTGCCGAGACATCATCGTTGAGGCCGTCGATCACCTGCGCCTCCAGGGCCACCCGGTAATCGCCAAGGCCAATGGAGTGCTCCCCGGCGGGATTGCGCCAGGATTGCCAGTTGAACCAGGCACGCTCAAACAGACGCAATTGCTGGGCAACCACACCGCACGCCACCAGGGCGATCAGGATCAGGATAAAAAAAGCAGGTTTGGGGCGGGCAAGTCGACGCATCGGGCGGGGCTCAGAGTAAAAACTGGCGAATGAATATCACGGTCGCCTGAATTTAAACTTAAACGCCCCGGGTGTCTGGCTTATGCCGCAGATAGAGAAAAATCTGACGTAATCGAACTACTGCGCCTGCTTCTCGAAGCGATAGAACAGGTTCGGCTCGCTGACCATATACAGCGTGCCGTTCTCGTCCATGGTCACACCTTCGGCACGCGGGATGGTGTTCTTCAAGCCATTGAAGCCGCCGAGCAAGGTCATGAAGCTGACCTGCTCGCCCTTCTCGTCCAGTTCCAGCAACAGATGGGAGTCCGCCGACAGCGCCAGCAGGTGGCCGGTACGCGGGTCGACGGTCAGCGCCGACAGGTTGCGCATGTCCAGTTCAGTGCTGGCGAGCTTTTGCTTGGCGCCGGTGAGGGTCTGGCTGCCGTCGCTTTTCCAGGTGAACAGGGCCGGTGGGCGTTCTTCGCCGAGGATCAGCTGTTGGTTGCGCTTGTCCCAGGTGACCGCCTCAAAGGCTTTGTTCTGGTCCTTGGACGGGCCCAGGTCATAGGACGGGAAGTCGGCTTTGTTCAACTGCTGGGTCTGTGGGTCGACCTTGACGATGGTCAGGCTGTGCTGGCGCTCATCGACCACGGCCATCAGGCCGTTTTCCATCATGGTCACGCCTTCCGGATTGTTCCAGCCGTTGAGCGGCATCTTGCGCAGCACGTCGCCTTGCAGGGTCAGTTCAACCAGGAACGGGTTCTTGCCCATCACCGAGAACAGGGTCTTGGTCAGCGGGTTATAGGCGAGGTCCGAGGCTTCGTCCTTCTCCATGCCGGGCAGCAGCTTGGCGTCGATCACCGCGTGGTAGTCCGGGAGCCAGACGCTTTCCAGGCGCTCGGCCGGGGTTTCGAAACCCTCCGCCAGCCACAACACGCCACGGTCGTCCCAGTGCATCGCCCAGGCCACGCCGTAAATGATCGCGCCGGCGAGGAACAGCCAGGAATACCAGCGCATGGCAAGGCGTGAACGCAACGTGGGTTTTACAGAGGGGAGAGGCACGGCCATTACGCTTTCCAGAAAGTCAGCTTTAGGGGATAGCACAGGATCACAAGGTCCGCGCGCAGGAGGCTGAGGATTATCCGGATGGGGTGTGAAAAAAATGCAAAAACCCGATTGGGTGACAGTACACAGATCAAATGTGGGAGCGGGCTTGCTCGCGAATGCGGAGTATCAGTCACTGAATCTGTCACTGATACACCGCTTTCGCGAGCAAGCCCGCTCCCACATTTTTGACCGCGTTTTGCCCCGCTCTTAGCGAACGCTGCTTTCGAAGCGGCTCACACCCGGCAATTCCAGCACCAGTTCATCGCCCACATTCAGCGGGCCCACGCCTGCCGGCGTACCGGTGAGGATCACATCCCCGGCCTGCAACGAGAAGCAGCCGGCCATGTACTGGATCATCGGGATGATCGGGTTGAGCATGATCGCGCTGTTGCCGTCCTGGCGCACTTCGCCATTGATGGTCAGGCGAATGCCGATATCCGTCACATCCGGGAAGGTGCTGCCGACCACGAACGGTGCAATCACTGCCGCGCCATCAAACGACTTGGCGATTTCCCACGGCAAGCCCTTGGCTTTCAGCTCGGCCTGCTTGTCCCGCAGGGTCAGGTCCAGGGCCGGGGCGAAGCCGGAGATGGCGTCCAGCACTTCCTCGCGGCTCGGTTTGGCCGACAACGGCTTGCCGATCAACACCGCGATTTCCGCTTCGTAATGCACCGAACCGCGCTCGGTAGGGATGGCAAAACCGCCTTCCAGTGCCACTACGCAACTGCCGGGCTTGATAAACAGCAGCGGCTCGGTCGGTACCGGGTTATCCAGTTCCTTGGCGTGTTCGGCGTAGTTACGCCCGATGCACACCACCTTCCCCAGGGGAAAGTGAATATTGGTGCCGTCGACATACTTGTGCTGGTAGCTCATGGACCGACTCCTTCAGGGACTGTTAAACAGCGAAAATCTTGCCCGGGTTCATGATCCCGTTCGGGTCGAACACCGCTTTCACTGCCTTCATGTATTCAATTTCAACCGGCGAGCGGCTGTACGTCAGGTAATCGCGCTTGGTCATGCCCACGCCGTGTTCGGCGGAGATCGAGCCGTTGTACTTCTGCACGGTCTCGAACACCCACTTGTTGACGGTGGCGCACTTGGCGAAGAACTCGTCCTTGCTCAGGTTTTCCGGCTTGAGGATGTTCAGGTGCAGGTTGCCGTCGCCGATGTGGCCGAACCAGACGATTTCGAAATCCGGGTAGTGTTCGCCGACGATCGCGTCGATTTCCTGCAGGAAGGCTGGCACTTTCGACACAGTCACCGAAATGTCGTTCTTGTACGGCGTCCAGTGGGAGATGGTCTCGGAGATGTACTCGCGCAGCTTCCACAGGTTGTGCAGTTGGGTTTCGCTCTGGCTCATCACGCCGTCCAGCACCCAGCCCTGCTCGACGCAGTGTTCGAACGTGGCCAGGGCATCGTTGGCCACTTCTTCGGTGGTCGCTTCAAATTCCAGCAGTGCGTAGAACGGGCAGTCGGACTCGAACGGCGCCGGCACGTCGCCGCGACCGAGGACTTTGGCCAGGGCCTTGTCGGAAAAGAATTCGAAGGCGGTCAGGTCCAGCTTGCTCTGGAAGGCGTGCAACACCGGCATGATCGAGTCGAAGTCGGTGGTGCCGAGCACCATCGCGGTAAGGTTTTTCGGCGCACGGTCCAGGCGCATGGTCGCTTCGACCACAAACCCCAGGGTGCCTTCAGCGCCGATGAACAGCTGGCGCATGTCGTAGCCGGTGGCGTTCTTGATCAGGTCTTTGTTCAACTCCAGCAGGTCGCCCTTGCCGGTGACGACTTTCATACCGGCGACCCAGTTACGGGTCATGCCGTAGCGAATGACCTTGATCCCGCCGGCATTGGTGCCGATATTGCCGCCAATCTGGCTGGAACCCGACGAGGCGAAATCCACCGGGTAGTACAGGCCTTTTTCTTCGGCGACGTTCTGCAATTGCTTGGTGACCACACCCGGCTGGCACACGGCGGTGCGGTCGGTGAGGTTCACGTCGAGAATCTGGTTCATATAGTCGAACGACACAACCACTTCGCCATTCGCAGCGACGGCAGCGGCCGACAGGCCGGTACGGCCACCGGACGGCACCAGCGCGACCTTGTGCTCATTGGCCCAACGGACGATGGCCTGCACCTGCTCGGTGGTCTTCGGGAAGACGATGGCCACCGGGGCCGGCGCGAAATGCTTGGTCCAGTCCTTGCCATAAGCCTCAAGGGAGTCAGCATCGGTCAGGACCTTGCCAGGCTCAACCAGGGTCTTCAGCTCATCAATCAGGGCAGGATGGGTCATCGACAGAACTCTCGAACAATTCATGGTCATCCTGAGAACGCTTCACGTCGCAGGAATGGGTGTTTAGCGGGGCACGTATGCTAGCATACCGCCCCCGCAGGATAGTGCCCAAGGGCGTTCTGCGGTGACGGCTTTCCTGCCGTCCGGGTCAGCTTACGTGATCCGATTCCCTGCCATTTTTCTCCGGGATACAGGTTTACGCAGATGAGCAAGACTTCTCTCGATAAGAGCAAGATCAAGTTCCTTCTTCTGGAAGGCGTCCACCCATCGGCCGTCGAAGTCCTGAAGGCCGCCGGGTACACCAGCATTGAGTACATCACCAGTTCTCTGCCGGAAGCCCAGCTCAAGGAAAAGATCGCCGACGCGCACTTTATCGGCATTCGCTCCCGCACTCAGCTGACCGAAGAGATCTTCGATCACGCCAAGAAGTTGGTAGCTGTCGGCTGTTTCTGCATCGGCACCAACCAGGTCGACCTCAACGCAGCGCGCGAGCGCGGCATCGCGGTGTTCAACGCACCGTACTCCAACACCCGCTCCGTTGCTGAGCTGGTATTGGCCGAGGCGATCCTGTTGCTGCGCGGTATTCCCGAGAAGAACGCTTCCTGCCACCGTGGCGGCTGGATCAAGAGCGCAGCCAACTCCTTCGAAATCCGCGGCAAGAAGCTGGGTATCGTCGGTTACGGCTCGATCGGTACTCAACTGTCGGTTCTGGCCGAAGGCCTGGGCATGCAGGTGTTCTTCTACGACACCCTGACCAAGCTGCCATTGGGTAACGCCACTCAGGTGTCGAGCCTGACCGAGCTGCTGGGCATGTCCGACATCGTGACCCTGCACGTACCGGAAACCGCTGAAACCCAGTGGATGATCGGCGAGAAGGAAATCCGCGCAATCAAGAAGGGCGGGATCCTGATCAACGCTGCACGCGGCACCGTGGTCGAGCTGGACGCCCTGGCCGACGCGATCAAGGACAAGCACCTGATCGGCGCCGCCATCGACGTGTTCCCGGTAGAGCCGCGCTCTAACGACGACATCTTCGAAAGCCCGCTGCGTGGCCTGGACAACGTGATCCTGACCCCGCACATCGGCGGTTCCACCGCTGAAGCCCAAGCCAACATCGGCCTGGAAGTGTCGGAGAAACTGGTCAAGTACAGCGACAACGGTACGTCGGTGTCCTCGGTCAACTTCCCGGAAGTGGCTCTGCCGGCGCACCCTGGCAAGCACCGTCTGCTGCACATCCACCAGAACATCCCTGGCGTGATGATGGAGATCAACAAGGTCTTCGCGGAAAACGGCATCAACATTTCCGGTCAGTTCCTGCAGACCAACGAGAAAGTCGGCTACGTGGTTATCGACGTAGACGCCGAGTATTCGGACCTGGCGCAAGAGAAGCTGCAACACATCAACGGCACTATCCGTAGCCGCGTGTTGTTCTAATCGTTAAACGCGCATAAAAAAGGGAGACCCTCGGGTCTCCCTTTTTTTGTCTGAACAAATCTTACTTGACGTTAACCGTGATGACTTTCGAGGCTACAGTCGGGTTGAACTGCATGTGCAGTTTGTCGCCGGCTACCAGTTGCAGCGTGTGCTTGCCTGGGGTGAGGGTCAGCTCGGTTTCGGTCTGGGCCTTGCCGTAGTGGATCACGGTGTCGGTGGCCGGGATCGGCACGCTGGCATCCGGCAACTCTTTCTGGTCGATCAGCAGGTGGTGGTGGCCGGTGCCCGGGTCCTGGCTGGTGGCCGGGGCCAGTTTCAGGCCTTCCATGCCGAATTTCACGGTGAAGGTTTTATCGACGGTGGCGCCATCTTTGGGCGACACGATGAACACTTTGGCACCTTCTGGTGGAGCGCTGCGCGGGATGCCATCAGCAGCGGTCGCCAGCATCGAAGCGCCCAGCAATAGGCTGGCCAGGGTTGCACGGGTCAAAAAGGCTTTCATTCACTTCTCCAGTTTTTCCGGGAAATCTGTAGGGTTATGACAACTTCGCGACAAATTGCTGTCCAAGGCATTCAACACCATAGCAAAGCGAGCCTGAACAACGCTTCGCTCATTCGAATTCTTTAGGAGCGACCATGCGTTTCCTGCCTGGCCTGTTACTTTTACTGCCCCTTGCAAGTCCCTTGGCCCATGCCGAACTGATCGACGATGTATTTGACCGCGGGGAACTGCGCATCGCAATGGAAGCCAACACCCCGCCCTTCAACTTCAAGGAAGGCGACAAACTCACCGGTTTTGAAGTGGAGCTGGGTGAGTTGCTGGCCAAGGAAATGGACGTACGCCCCTCCTTTATCACCGTCGATGCCGCCGAGTTGCTGCCCGGCGTGGAAAGCGCCAAGTACGACGTGGCCATCAACCATATCGCTATGACTCCTGAACTGGCGGATCGTTTCGACTTCAGCGAGCCCTACAGCTACTCCAGCGCACAGCTGATCGTGCGCAAGCAGGAACAGCGCCCGCTGGGCAGCTTTGCGGCGCTCAAGGGCAAGGCGTTGGGCGTGGCCCAGGGCAGCCAGTTTGTGGAGCAGGCGCGCACCGCCGAGGGCGTTGATTTGCGCAGCTATGCCGATGCCAGGCAGCCGATCAAGGACGTTGCCGATCAACAGATCGATGCCGCCATCAGTGATCGGCTGCTGATTCCCTACGCGATTCGCGACAGCCAGCTGCCGGTGAAGGAAGGCGCAGACGTCGGCCCGACGCTGAGCCTGGCGATTCCGTTCCAGAAGGGTAACCCGGCGTTCAAGGCCAGCCTGGACAAGGCCCTGCAACGAGTGAAGGCCGATGGCCGGCTGGCGGCGCTGTCGGAGAAGTGGTTCGGGATGGATGCGAGCAAGCCGGTGAAAAAGGCCGAATAAACGACTCGGTCAATGTGGGAGCGGGCTTGCTCGCGAATGCGGTGGCTCGGCTTGAGCATCGGGTGACTGACACTGCGCTTTCGCGAGCAAGCCCGCTCCCACATGTTGATCTATGTCGGGCTTGAGCATTTTGCCAGGGCCGCTGCCGCTTCGGGCAATTCCAGCTCACTGAACACCAGCACCCCATGGCGCTTGAGCAAGGCCGCCGTCACGCCTTCGCCCGTGACCTTCACGCCGGTGAAGGTACCGTCATAGGTCAGCAGATTGCCGCACGACGGGCTGTTGGCCTTGAGTACGGCGACGCGGATATTGTGACGCTGTACCAGCGCCAATGCCTGGCGGGCGCCATCGAGGAAGGCTTCGCTGAAGTCTTCCCCCTGGGCCGTCAGCACCTGGGCGCGGCCTTCCCACACGTCAATCCCCTGCCCGCCCGGGATTTCGGCAGACGGCCGTGGCGTCGGCAAGCCACCCGCCACTTCCGGGCACACGGCAACCACCCGGCCTTCGGCCTGCCACGCGGCCAGTTGGTCGAAAGGCCCGCTGGCCCCTCCGTCGTAGCGTACCCGGTGCCCCAGCAGGCAGCGGCTGACCAGAATTTTTTGCATCATCAAAACGGCTCGTTGCCCCGCCGGCGAAACCAGCCGGTGAGGGACAGGCGTTCGCGGGTGGCGGGCATGACTTCATGGGGGATTTCCCCCGACAGGAATACCACCAGGCAACCGCCGGTGGGCACCACATCGTATTCGACGTCGCCCTTGAGGTACATGCGCAACTGGCCGCCATGTTCCGGCAGCCAGGCGTTGTTCAAGTAGATCACTGCCGACACCATGCGCCGGTCGTCATCGCGAAAACGGTCCACATGCTTGAGGTAAAACGCCCCCGGGGGGTACATCGCGAAGTGGCTTTCGAAGTCTTCCAGGCCCAGGAACAGGCCACGGTTCATCGCCACCCGCAGGCTGTCCATCAGCTCCAGGTAGTTATCGCAGGCCACCACCTCGCCCGGCTCCAGCCACTGGATATGGTCACCCCGGATGCCCTCGCGAATCTCCTGGGACGGCCCCCGTCCGACCGCCGCGGGCGCCAATTCACCTTCGGCGGCGCGTTTTTGGCACTCAGCCGCCAGTTCGAGGGTCAGAGCCTCGGGCAGGAAGATATTCTGCTGCGACCAGCCTTGTGCGGCCAGGTCATCGACAATGCGTAACAGCAGCGGGTGATCGGAGGGTATGGGCATGGCGCGCATAGTATCCATACGCCTGTGAATCCGACAGAGCCGCCGAGCGTCTGAATACACTTTAGTCAGGTGACCGATAGGATTTCTCGACAAATCCTACGCCCGACACGGACAATAGTGGCCGACTGACAGGAGTCCATATGCGTCGTTTGTTTTTTTCCTTGCTGATGTTCTGCGTTTTGCCCGCCTGGGCAGACAGCCATGACCAGTTGTACAAGGTCGCCGGCTGGGCAGACCAGCGCGCGCATTTTAATGACGCCCTCAGTGCCGCCCAGCAACGCTACCGCAACAGCCTGCCGCCGGCGGTGTATCAGGCGCTGGTGGACAACAGCAATAAACGCTTCGCGCCCCAGTCGGTAGACCAGCGCGCCGAAGCGCAACTGCGCAAGAATTTGGCGGACCCTAAGCCGGCACTGGCCTTCTTCCAGTCGCCGCTGGGCCGCAAGATTGTCGCCGCCGAGTTGCTGGCCACCCGCCGCGATCAACTGGCGAAGAACGCCCAGGGCTTGCCGCACATGGAAGCCGATGCCACCCGCAGCCTGATCATCGGCCACCTGGCCCAGGCCTTGCCTGCGCGGGAAGCCGGGGCTGAAGTCAGCCTGGCGATTGCCGGCGTGGCGGCCGACAGCTTGAGCCAGATGATCCCCGGGCTGTTGGGCGGCGGCCAGGCGCAGGGCATGTTGAACGGCCAGCGTGAGCGCCTGATGCAGCAGATCGGCAATGATTTGAACAACACGTTGCTGTACGTCTACCGGGATCTGTCTGACCCGGAGTTGGAGGAGTTCGCCACCTTCGCGGAGTCGCCGGATGGCAAGGCGTACTACAAGGCGGCATTGGCGGCGATCCGGGCCGGGCTGGCGGTCGGTCAAAGCACTTCAAGCCTGGCACCCTGACACCGATTGATCGCTCCCACGCTCCGCGTGGGAGCGCAGCGGGTGACGCTCTGCGTCACGGGACGCGGAGCGTCCTCGGAGGCATTCCCACGCAGAGCGTGGGAACGATCTCATTGCGTTATTTCAGGTGGTCGGTGAGAAACCCGAAGTATTGCTGCCGAATCTCCGGAATCTCATTCGCCAAGTGATGCCTGCCGCGCGGCAGCATCAACACCTCAGGTTGGTCGAACTTGCTGCGCAGCACCTTCAGGTTGTGCTGCCAGTCCACCGTCATGTCTTCCTCACCCTGCACGATCAACGGCCGCCGCGCACTGCGTGGCGCGGCTTCAATGCGTTTGATCCAGCGCGCCAAGGCGCCCACCCAGGCGGTCGGCAGTTGCCGGGGCTGCAACGGGTCGGCCTCCAGGAACGGCTTGAACTGCGGGTCGTTGGTGTTATCGCTGAAACGCCGGGCGATGCCTTTGACGAACGGCCGGAGCAGGTAATAACTGAGCTGCGACCAGCCCCAGGCCCGGGGACGCACCAGCGGTGAGAGCAAAAAGGTCTTGCCCTGGGCCGGGCTGTCGACGCCATGGCTAAGCAGGTGATCCACCACAATCGCGCCGCCGGTGCTTTGCCCGAACAAGTGCCACGGCTGCGGCAACTGCAGCGCCTTGGCCTGTTCAAACAACGCCTGCACCACGTCCTGGTACACCGCAAAGTCATCAATGCTGGCCCGCTCGCCGCTGGACAGGCCGTGGCCCGGCAAGTCGCAGGCGATCACCACAAAACCCTGATCCAGCGCCCAGTCCACGGCATGCCGGTACAGGCCCATATGGTCGTAGAAGCCATGGAACAGGAACATCGTCGCCACCGGCACCGGTGGCCACCACACCTGGCAGACCACGTCGAACCCATCCACCGCAAACCGCCCCAGGCGGCTTGTCGCGGGCACCTTGCGGGCAGCGAGGTCCAGGCCGTAGAAGCGCTGGTAGACCCGGGCCTCGGCTGAAAGCGGCTGCGCGTCCACCAGTGGGCGCAAGCTTTCGCGTAGATGATCAGGGTCAAACGTAACGGGCATAAGAACTTCCAGAATGTGGCTTCAACGCATTGAACAGATGAATATCGAGCCGCGATATTCATCTGTCAGGGCAAGCATGGCAAGCTACGCATCCTCCGAGGATTGATCCAAATGCGACAGCCCTACCGCACCACCCTCTTCGCCAGCCTGATCGTGATCATTTGCGCCGGGGTGTTGTGGGCGGCGTATGACTGGTTCCAGGGACGCTACCTGCGGGCATTCAGTGAGCATACGGCGGTGTTTTCCGGTGACAGCCTGAGCCTGCCGGCCGAGCTTGCCGGCCCGGGCCCGATCCGCCTGGTGCACTTCTGGGACCCCGCCTGCCCCTGCAATGTCGGCAACCAGCAGCACCTTGGCGAGTTGATCGAGCAGTACGCCCCCCAGGGCGTGGAGTTCTATTCCCTGCAGAAAGCCGGCAGCCACGGGCAGTTGCCCGCCACCCTGGGCTCGATGAAGGCCCTCAAGGCCGTGCCCGGTGCCCAGCATCTGCCGGCCAGCCCTGCCGTGGGCATCTGGGACCGCAGCGGCAAGCTGGCGTATTTCGGGCCCTACAGCGAAGGGTTGACGTGTAACTCCAGCAACAGCTTTATCGAGCCGATCCTGCAAGCCCTCGAAGGCGGACGCGAGGTCAATGCGACCCACACCCTGGCGGTGGGCTGTTATTGCGAGTGGAACGGGGAAACGTCTCCACCCTGACTCGGCAAGCTGAACAGACGCTGTTCGTTCGACAAACTCGAACAACTGTATCGGCACGCTCCTGTATCGTAAGCAACTAGCCGTACAAGCAGACGACACGGGAACACATGAGCCAATTAACCATCATCCTCTGGATACTCAACGTCATCGTTGATACGTCCGGCCAGTTGGCGTTCAAAGCCGCAGCCTCAGCCAGCGCCGAGCATGACGGCATGGCCCACTGGCGCCATATGCTCAAGCGTCCGTGGATCTGGCTGGGCATCATCTGCTATGTGTTCGAATTCGTGCTGTGGCTGGCCTTCCTGACACTGGTGCCGTTGTCGGTCGGGGTGATGCTGGGCTCCATCAATATTGTCGTGATCATGATTGCGGGGCGTTTCCTGTTCAAGGAAAGCCTGAGCAAATGGCGGTTGATCGGCATCATGCTGATCGCCTGTGGCGTGACCGTCGTGGGGTTCGAGTAATGAAACGGTTTTATATCCTCGGTTTTCTGTCGCTGATCATTTTCGATACCTTGGCGCAGGTCAGTTTCAAGTTCGCCTCGATTCATGCCGAACCGCTGACGATGGACGCCGCCTGGCTGATCCGCGTGTTCGGTGCGCCATGGATCTACGGCGCATTCGTGGGCTACATCGGCGCTTTTTTCACCTGGATGACGCTGTTGAAATACGCCCCGGTGGGCCCGGCGTTTGCGGCCTCCCACCTGGAGCTGATCAGCGTGACGCTGATCTCCGTGTGGCTGTTCAATGACACCTTGACCCTGCCCAAGGTCGTCGGCGGCGCGCTGATAATTGCGGGCATCCTGTGCCTGGCGCGCAGCGAAGACAAAGAAAGCAAGACCGTCGAGGCCGAACCCTCGCAGACGCTGGCGTCATGACGCCCGTTGTCAGCCAGCGGGAGATTCCGCCAACGGCGGGGCTTCCCCTGCGCTGGCAGGACTTGTTCAACCGCTCGGGCGACCTGGCCCGCGACCTGGCCCGACAGCTCGACATCCCGCTGCCGGCCCTGCCCTGCTCCGGCACCGCCGCGCTGATCATGGCGCTGCGGGTGTTGCAGCAGCGCACGCCGGGGCGCACCGAGCTTATCGTGCCGGCCTATACCTGCCCGCTGGTGGCCCTGGCGGCCCATCACTGCCCGCCTTTGCGCGTGGTGGCGTGCGATCTGCAGCCCGGCAGCATCGACCTGGACGAACACCAGCTGGCGCAGCTGTGCAACCAAAACACCTTGGCGATCGTCGTCACTCACCTGGCCGGGCGTGTGGCGGATGTGGAGGCTGCCAAGCGCATTGCCGAGCCACTCGGCATTGCGGTGATCGAAGACGCCGCCCAAGCCATGGGCGCACTGGATGATGGAAAAAGCGTCGGACTGAAAGGCGACATCGGCTTTTTCAGCATGGCGCTGGGCAAAGGCCTGACGACGGCTGAAGGCGGTGTGTTGTTCAGCCGGGATCCGGCGCTGCATCAGGCGTTGCACCAGCAATGCCGGCAGGACTTGCCCTTCAGCCTGCGCTGGGAAGTGCAACGCAGCGCCGAGCTGTGGGGCTATGCTGCGGCGTATCAGCCCCGCGGGCTGAGGTACGTGTACGGCAAGCCGCTGCGGGCGGCGTTGGCGCGGGGCGATGAAGTGGCGGCGGTAGGCGACGACTTTTCCGTCAACGATATTCCGTTGCACCGCCTCGGCGGCTATCGCCAGAAGGTCGGCGCCGCAGCCCTGGCCCGCTTACCCGAGCATTTGCAGCAAGGCCGCGTGCGGGCCTTGCGTCGCGTGGCGCAGTTGAGCAGCTTGCCCGGCGTGTCGGTGTTGACCGACAGCCCGGGCCAGCAAGGCACCTGGCCGTTCCTGATGGTGGTGATGCCCAGCGCACAAACCCGCGATACCGCGATGGCGCAGCTGTGGACGGCAGGCCTGGGCGTGACCCGCCTGTTCATCCACGTATTGCCGGGCTACCCGGCACTCACCCCGCTGTTACGGCAGGGCGCCGATATCCCCCGCGCGCAAAGCTTCGCCGCCCAGACACTGTCGATCAGCAATAGCCACTGGCTGACGGACGAGCTGTTCGAGCAAGTGCTGGATCATCTGCGGCGGATTCTTAAACGCTAGGCCCAGCTTTGATCGATACGGGTCAACAAGCGCGCATTCAGCTCATTCTGCTGCTGTTGCCAGATCACCACCTGGTTCTCCGGCAGCTCTTCCTGGCCATCCGACGCACTCAGCCAGCGCTTGAACTTGCTCTGGTAGTGGTAGGCGGACACGTCGCCGGTAATGTCAGCGCCAATAATGCTGCCGTGGCAGGCATCGATCAGCGCATTCAAATGCTTCTCCAGAAACTCGCCCTGGTCCCAGTTGGTATTCACCACCTGCGGGCTCAGCACGTCTTTGTCGATCGAGAGATACACCGGCAGCGAAGGGTCGAGCTGCGCCAGGAACGCGCTCATCAACTCGTCCGCGCTGGTGAATGCACGATTGCTGCGGCCTGCGCCGATCCAGTTCAACCAGCGGGTATCGACGTTGGTGTTCCAGTAGGTCAGCTTGCGTTTCACCAGCGGCGACCAGTGATTCTCCCAGGCGTGCTTAAGGGAAATGTCCGGCGAGCCAATGCCCAGCACGTGAACGTGCTCGACCTGCGGCAGGCGGCTGGCCCAGTAGACCCAGGACCCACAATGGATACCAAACGGATAACGCATGTTGTCCGGGTGGTTATCGCAAATGATCAGCTGGATCTTTTGCTGGGTGGGAAGACGGTTCAACAACAGCTGGCTGAGGTGGTGATAATCACCGCTGCCGGTAAACACACAGCCGTAATCGCTGGGCATCTGCGCGTGCAGGGCGCTCTCCAGCTCCTTGAACTGCGCCCAGCGGCAGCCGAAACGGATTTTCTCCTGCCAGGCTTGCAACGGCAGGGTAAGGGCGCCGGGAATGTTATTCACGGCCCCGTCAAAATCGAGGATCAATGCGGGACGGGCCTGGCTCATGCGGTTTGCTCCTGCTGCCACTGCGTATCGCTTTCAAAATGGTGCCGGAAACGGTTCATCACTTTGCGCAGCAGCGGGTTCCTCACCCACACCAGATGGCGGGTAAACGTGAACTTGGCGCCGAGGCTGGATTTGACCTGTGGGTCGGTCCACCCCGCGACATAAAACTGCAGGCCCTTTTCCAGGGCGAACTCCAGGTTCACAAACCAGCTGACGAAGTACAGGTTGTGCTCCAGCGCCAGCGGGTAGTTCAGGCCGATGTACTTGTCGAGCAACTTGCCGTCTTGCTGGTAGCACAGGTTATACCCGACCAGTTCGTCTTCGTCCCAGTAGCAGAACACATGCCCGCCGCTGTCGGCATCGGTGAGCAACTGGATGAAGAATTCGGGCGTGAGCAAGTCGAAGTGGATTTCGCTCTGTGCGTACACCGCCTTGTACAGCCGATACAGTTCCTGCTGCCATTGCTCATCGCTGAAGCGGGCATCGCCGGTGTCCAGAATCTCGATGCGCAGCTCATCACGGCTGCGCAACTTGCGGCGGATATTGCGGCGACGGCTGTGGGACAACCGCGACAGATACTCATCCGTCGAGCTGAAGTCGATCGGTACATAGGCCAGCGCCTGGCCCTCTACATTGATGAATCCGCGCTGGGTGCAGGCCTCGATCAACGCGTGTGCGTAGCGATTGTCCTCAACGCTGAGCAGCGGAGAATCCAGCGGCACATCCTTGACGATGGTGAGCTTGCGTTGCGGTGCACACTCCTGTTGCAGCCATTGCGCCATGTCCTGTGGCGCTACGTTCAGCGGGAACGGGGAATATTCGCTGACCGTGGTGCCGATAAAACAGGTGTCGATATGCAGCCATGACTGCCACAAACGGTACCCCGGCCAACTGCGCAGGCGGCTACGCAGCTCATCGTCGGCGGTGGTCTGCAGGTCGAACCGGGTGAAAAAGTACGGCAGTCCCTGTGCTGACAGCTGGGCAGTGAAGCCCGCCGGCGGGTATCGCAAAAAATTGCTGATCAGCGATGGCGTTTCCATGCAGCAGGCATAAGGCACCTGTGCACGGCTGGGATCTGTCATAAATTGCATTCCGAAAGTGATAGCAAAGGCGCGCCCGGATGACGGGGTGAATCATCGCGCCGCTGGTTTCATGTAACAGAGTAAACATAATACTCCGCCCACCCGCGGCCCACTTCAGAACCCCCACTTCATGCAGCTCAGGTTCAGGGAGCACGAACCCGAGAGCATTTTCCGCAGCGCTCGCCAAACCCACTAAACTGCCCGAATCTTCACGGTGACCGACTAATAAGGGACAACCCATGAAACGCATCCTGACCGCGCTGGCCATCCTGCTCGTAGCCCTTATGGTTGGCGCCGGCTGGTACGTGTACAGCAAGCAGCCGACCCGCCAGGGCACGGTGGAGCTGGCCCATCTGCAAGGTTCGGTCACGGTGCGCTACGACGACCGAGGCGTGCCGCATATCCGCGCCGAGAACGAGACCGACCTGTACCGTGCTCTCGGCTACGTGCATGCCCAGGACCGGTTGTTCCAGATGGAGATCATGCGGCGCCTGTCCCGTGGCGAGCTGGCCGAGGTGCTGGGGCCTAAATTGCTGGACACCGACAAACTGTTCCGCAGCCTGCGCATTCGCGAGCGCGCCTTGAGCTACGTCGAACGCATGGACCATGAGTCTGCGTCCTGGAAGGCCCTGCAAGCCTACCTGGACGGGGTCAACCAGTATCAGGACAGCCACGCCAAACCCATGGAGTTCGACGTACTGGGCATCCCCAAGCGCCCGTTCACCGCCGAAGACACCATCAGCGTCGCCGGCTACCTGGCCTACAGCTTTGCCGCAGCCTTTCGCACCGAACCCTTGCTGACCTACGTACGCGATCAGTTGGGCAACGACTACCTGAAGGTCTTCGACCTCGACTGGCAGCCCAAGGGCGCGCTGAACCTGGCGGCCGGTGACTGGAAAGACCTCGGCGCCATTGCCCAGTTGAGCGAACAGGCCATGGCCGACAACGGCCTGCCGCAGTTCGAAGGCAGCAACGCCTGGGCCATCAGCGGCAGCCGCACCAAGAGCGGCAAGCCGTTGCTGGCGGGTGACCCGCATATCCGTTTCTCGGTGCCGTCGGTGTGGTACGAGGCGCAGCTGTCGGCGCCGGGCTTCGAGCTGTACGGTTATCACAACGCGCTGGTGCCGGTGGCGTTCCTGGGCCACAACAAGGATTTCGGCTGGAGCCTGACCATGTTCCAGAACGATGACCTCGACCTGATCGCCGAGAAGGTCAACCCGGACAACCCCAACCAGGTCTGGTACCACGACAAGTGGGTGGACATGACCAGCAGCGAGCAACAGATCGCGGTCAAGGGCCAGGACCCGGTAACCTTGACGCTGCGCACCTCGCCCCACGGTCCGATCATCAACGACGTGCTCGGCGAGAATGTCGGCAAGACGCCGATTGCCATGTGGTGGGCATTCCTGGATACCGAAAACCCGATCCTCGACGGTTTCTATCAGCTCAACCGTGCCGATACCCTCGCCAAAGCGCGTGCGGCGGCGGCCAAGGTCCAGGCGCCTGGCTTGAACATCGTATGGGCCAATGCCAAGGGCGATATCGGCTGGTGGGCGGCGGCGCAATTGCCGATCCGCCCGGCCGGGGTCAACCCGGGCTTTATCCTCGACGGCAGTACCGCCCAGGCGGACAAGCTCGGTTTCTACCCATTCAGCGCCAACCCCCAGGAAGAAAACCCGGCCCGCGGTTATGTGGTGTCCGCCAATGCCCAGCCCGCGTCACCCACCGGCATGCCGATCCCCGGGTATTACAACCTGGCAGACCGTGGCCAGCAGTTGAACGCGCAACTGAGCGACAACAGCGTGAAATGGGACGTGGACAACAGCCAGGCCTTGCAGCTCGGCACCACCACCGCCTACGGCCCACGGCTGCTGGCGCCGTTGCTGCCGGTGCTGCGTGACGTGGTCAAGGACCCGGCGCAGTTGAAGCTGGTGGAGCAATTGGCGACGTGGAAAGGCGATTACCCGCTGGATTCCACCAGTGCCACGCTGTTCAACCAGTTCCTGTTCAACCTCACTGACGCCGCGTTCCACCCAAAGCTGGGCGATGGGATGTTCAAGACCTTGCTCACCACCCGCGTAGTGGACGCAGCCTTGCCGCGCCTGGCTGCTTCAGCGGATACGCCGTGGTGGGATGGCCACCGCGCCGAGACCGTCAAGCTTGCCTGGGACAACAGCCTGCAACACCTCAAGGCGACCTTTGGTGAGGATCCATCGCAGTGGCAATGGGGCAAGGCCCACACCCTGACCCACGGCCATCCACTGGGCTCGCAGAAGCCGTTGGACAAGATCGTCAACGTGGGCCCGTTTGCCGCTCCCGGCACCCATGAAGTGCCCAACAACCAATCCGCACAGATCGGCCCGGCGCCGTGGCCGGTGACGTACGGGCCGTCGACCCGACGCCTGATTGATTTCGCCGATGCCGCACATGGGCTGACCATCAACCCGGTCGGGCAGAGTGGTGTGCCGTTCGACAAGCACTATTCCGATCAGGCGGAAACGTACATCGAAGGCGGGTATGAGCAGGCGCATTTCAATGATGAGGAAGTGACGGCGAATACCCGCAGTACGCTCAAGCTGTTGCCGGCCCGGACACCGCAATAACTGAAGAAACAAAAAACCAATGTGGGAGCGGGCTTGCTCGCGAATGCGGTGGATCAGTCAATACATCTGGTGACTGACACTCCGCATTCGCGAGCAAGCCCGCTCCCACATTTTGATCTGCGTTGTTGCGTCTACCGTGCTCGCAGCCGCCCCGGCGCCTCACCGTAGGTTTCCTTGAATTTCTTGCTGAACGCCGCCTGGGATTGATACCCCGCCCGAGCGGCAATATCCGTCAGGCTCAGCCGCGACTGATGCAGCAGGTTGAACGCCAGCTCCATGCGCAACTGCGTCAGCAACACCCACGGCGACACGCCCGCTACTTTGACAAACCCACGCATGAACGTCGCCCGGGACATCGACGCGGCGCTGGCCAGGCTGTCGATGGTCCACTCATGCCCAGGATCCGCCAGCATCGCCTGCCAGGCCTTGCCCAGGCGTTTGTCGGTCAACAAGGCAAAGGTGCCCGCCACCGGCGCTTGCTGCGTCAGCCATGCCCGCAGGATCAGGGTGAACAACGCCGACGACAGCGCATCAATGAAAAACCGCGCCCCCAGCCGCTGCCCGTCCGCCTCGCTGCGCAGCAGTGCGATCAATGCCGCCAACTGTCCATCGGCCTGCCACTGCCGGCTGGACACCACCAGGTAGTCCGGCAACGCACTGAACAGCAACGACTGGCGGTTGTAGCGAAAGCTGCCGCAGAGCATGTCCACGTCCGGCTGCTCACCGCCCAGGCGATGGATCGGCAGCAAGCCGCCTTCGATCACGGTCTGCGCCACCGGCTTTACCCGCGCGCCCTGGCTGCGCACCAGGTGCGTCGCGCCACCGGGCATCAACAGGATGTCGCCCTCCTCCAACGTCACCTGCTGCCCGCCGGACAATTCGGCGCGGCAGGTGCCCGCCAGTACAATGTGGTACGGCGCCACGCCCAGCGGCTCGGGCTCGTGGTCCATTGCCCAGGCGCCCTGGAACTGGCAACGCAGGTCCAGGCTGCCCCGCAGGTTGGCCAACGCGATGAGGGTGTCGATGGAGTTCATTTGCGAGCATCGGTCAAAAAGGTGAGTGGATCGAACAAAAGCGCCAAACCTGAACCGCGCACACTGGCTTCACACCCAACCCGTTCAGGAGTTAACACGATGTTCAATAACTGGTCAGACTTGCTGCCTACCGTGAAGAAAGCCTTTGGCACGCTGGGCAAGAGCAACCCGAAGATGGTCAAAGCCTACATGGCGCTGGGGGAAGCTGCCGAGGAAAACAACGTCCTGGATGCCAAGACCCGTGAGCTGATTTCCATCGCCGTGGCCATCACCACCCGCTGTGACGGCTGCATCGGCGTGCATGCCGACGCGGCGATCAAGGCCGGCGCCACCCGCGAAGAAGTGGCCGCGACCCTGGCTACCGCGATCTCGCTGAATGCCGGCGCGGCGTATATCTACTCGCTGCGCGCCCTGGAAGCCTATGACACGCTCAAACCGGCGCCGCAAAATTAAGCCGGAATTGTTGCGGCGTCACGCCCAGCCGGCGATTGAACACACTGCGCATGTGCTGGGCATCGCGAAAGCCGCATTGATACGCCACGGTCTTGAGCGGTGCGTGGGTGCTTTCGAGCATCACCCGCGCCGCATCCACCCGCGCCCGCTCGACGAACTCCGCCGGAGTGATCTGCGCTTCCCGGGCAAATACCCGCGAGAAGTTGCGCGCGCTCATGTTGGCGGCTTTGGCCAGGTCGGCGATGGTCAGGTCGCCCGTCAGGTTGGCCAATACATACAGCTGCACCAGCGCCACCGCCGAGGTGGCTTGCGCGTGGGGTGTCAGGAACGGGCTGAACTGCGACTGCCCGCCGGAACGCTGGGTGAACACCACCAGGCGCTTGGCCACGCTGAGGGCGACTTCCGGGCCGTGGTCCTGGGCCAGCAGGTACAGCGACAGGTCGATGCCCGCCGTCACCCCGGCCGAGGTGTAGAGGTTGCCGTCCTGCACATAGAGGCGGTCGGCTTCGACCTGGGCCGATGGGCACAAGCTGGCCAGATCGGCAGCGTCGCCCCAGTGGGTGGTGACGGTGCGCCCGTCCAGCAACCCGGCGCGGGCGAGCATGAAGGCACCGTTGCAGATGGAGCCGAAGCGCTTCGCCCGCGCGCTGGCGTCCCGCAGCCATTGATTGAACACCGGGCCGAAATCCTCGAAGGGCAGCTGCGGCCCGCCGGCCATCAACAGCAAGTCGTAAGGCTCGAGGGCCTCGCTGAAATGCCGGTGTGCCTGCAACGACAAGCCGTTGGAACAGGCCATGTTGCCGTGCCCCAGGCCAATCACCTCCAGCTGGTAATGCGCCTCGGGCGGCAGAAAACGGTTGGCCTCGCAGAACACATCCAGGGGCCCGGTCACGTCCAGTGACTGGACGCCGGGGAAGATCAGGATGGCGACGGTTTTGCCCATGGATAGAAACACCTTTTTTGAATAAATGCAAAACCCCTGTGGGAGCTGGCTTGCCTGCGATACAGGCGACGCGGTCCATCAGGTATACCGAGGTGATGCTATCGCAGGCAAGCCAGCTCCTACATTTGATCGCGCATAGCCTTGGCGCGATATCGCGGCACATTGGCCGGGATCGCATCCTCGCCGCGATGGCCCCTTCGCGGGCGCGCGACCAGACTGGACTCATCGGCGCCAACCCCGGCGCTTTCTTGAGGAGAACGACCATGAGCACCACCATCGCCGGCATCAAGATCCCGGACAGCGCCCTGGCCAAGGCCACCACCGAATACATCCGCGACATCGAATCCGACCTGTTGTACCACCACTCCCGCCGGGTGTTCCTGTTCGGCGCATTGAGCGGCGAGCGCCAGCAGTTGGCCTATAACCCGGAGTTGCTGTACGTCGGCGCGATGTTCCACGACCTGGGCCTGGTGGAAGGTCACCGCAGTGACGACGAACGCTTTGAAGTGGACGGCGCCAACGCGGCGGCGGACTTTCTCAAGCCTTACGGGTTGAGCGATGACGACATCGAACAGGTGTGGTTGTCCATCGCCCTGCACACCACACCGGGGGTGCCCAAGCACTTGCGTCCAACCGTGGCGCTGGTGACCGCGGGCGTGGAAATGGATGTGCTGGGAATGGAGTACGCGGCGTTTACCAGCGTGCAGCGCGAAGCGGTGGTGCATGCGCATCCACGGGGTGAAGGGTTCAAGGAGTGCATCATCTGCGCGTTTGCCGACGGCCTGCGCCATCGCCCGCAGACCACGTTTGGCAACGTGAAGACCGATGTGCTGGTGGATCAGGAGCCGGGGTTCAAGCCGATGAACTTCGTCGAGGTGATTCGCAAGTCGCCTTGGGTGGCCTGAAACCCAGCCTTATAAACACCACAAAACTACTGTGGGAGCTGGCTTGCCTGCGATAGCGGTGTATCAGTCAACACATCAGTCGACTGTCACACCGCTATCGCAGGCAAGCCAGCTCCCACATTTTTTGAGCCGGTTCCGTCAGTTAGACCGGCGCAGGTGCGCGACGCGAATCCGCCGGCTTCTCCCAACCATCCGCAGCCGCTTCTTCAATCGCCTGCTGGATCGCTTTCTTGCGGTGCTCTTCCGCACGACGGCTGAAGAACCACACCAGGAACGTCACGATCGACACCGCCAACAGAATCAGGCTGGCCACGGCGTTGATCTCGGGTTTAACCCCCAGGCGAACCGCCGAGAATACTTCCATCGGCAACGTGGTCGAACCCGGCCCCGACACGAAGCTGGCCAACACCAGGTCATCCAGCGACAGCGCGAACGACATCATGCCGCCCGCCGCCAGCGACGGCGCGATCATCGGGATGGTGATCAGGAAGAACACCTTCCACGGCCGCGCACCCAGGTCCATGGCTGCCTCTTCAATCGACAGGTCCAGCTCACGCAAGCGCGCCGACACCACCACCGCCACATACGCCGAACAGAACGTGGTGTGGGCGATCCAGATGGTCACCAGGCCACGTTCCTGCGGCCAGCCGATCATCTGCGCCATGGCCACGAACAGCAGCAACAGCGACAGGCCGGTGATCACTTCCGGCATCACCAGCGGCGCCGTCACCAGGCCGCCGAACAGCGTGCGGCCCTTGAACTGGCTGATGCGCGTCAGCACGAACGCCGCCAATGTACCGAGTGCCACCGCCGCAATCGCGGTGTAGCAGGCGATTTCCAGGGAGCGGCCGACCGAGCCCATCAACTGGGTGTTGTCCAACAGGCCGACGTACCACTTGATCGACCAACCGCCCCACACCGTCACCAGTTTGGATTCGTTGAACGAGTAGATCACCAGGATCAGCATCGGCAGGTAGATGAACAGCAACCCCGCCACCAGCATGAAGCTTGAGAAACTGACGCGCTTCATATCTTGCCCTCCATCTCTTTGGCTTGGCTGCGGTTGAACAGGATGATCGGCACGATCAGGATCGCCAGCATCACCACCGCCAGGGCAGACGCCACCGGCCAGTCACGGTTGTTGAAGAATTCTTGCCACAACACTTTACCGATCATCAGGGTTTCCGGACCGCCCAGCAGTTCCGGGATCACGAACTCGCCCACCACCGGGATAAACACCAGCATGCAGCCGGCGATGATGCCGTTCTTGGACAGCGGCACGGTGATTTTCCAGAAGCTGTTGAAGGTACTCGAACCCAGGTCCGATGCGGCCTCCAGCAGGCTCTGGTCGTGCTTCACCAGGTTGGCGTACAGCGGCAGGATCATGAACGGCAGGTACGAATAGACCACGCCGATATACACCGCGATGTTGGTGTTGAGGATCTGCAGCGGTTCGTTGATCAACCCGATGGACATCAGGAAGCCGTTGAGCAACCCGTTATTGCTGAGGATGCCCATCCACGCATAGACCCGGATCAGGATCGCAGTCCAGGTCGGCATCATGATCAGCAGCACCAGCACGGTCTGGATTTCCTTGCGTGCGCTGGCAATGGCGTAGGCCATCGGGTAGCCGATCAGCAGGCAGAGGATGGTGCTGAAAAACGCCATCTTCAGCGAGCCCAGGTACGCCGCGATGTACAACTCGTCATCGCCCAGCATCCCGTAGTTGGCCAGGTTCAGCACCAACTGCAGTTTCTGTTCAACGAAGGTGTAGATCTCGGTGTAAGGCGGGATCGCCACGTCGGCTTCGGCAAAGCTGATCTTCAAGACGATGAAGAACGGCAGCATGAAGAACAGGAACAACCAGAGGAAAGGGATCCCGATGACCACATGCCGGCCACCGGGGGTTATTCGTTGCAGCTGGCGTTTGAACTTCTTCATGTTCATGAGCGAAGTACCACGCCGCTGTCGTCTTCCCACCACACGTACACCTGGTCGCCCCAGGTAGGGCGCTGGCCACGGCGTTCGGCGTTGGCCACGAAGGATTGCACCAGCTTGCCGCTCGGCAATTCGACGTAGAACACCGAATGGCCGCCGAGGTAGGCGATGTCATGCACCTTGCCGCTGGACCAGTTGTGCTCGCAGGTCGGCATTTCGGTGGTCACCAGCAGCTTTTCAGGGCGGATGGCGTAGGTCACCGACTTGTCTTCCACCGAAGTGGCGATGCCGTAGCCGACGTAGATATCGCGGTCCAGGTCCGGGCACTTGAGTACCGCGTGGCCTTCGGCGTCGTCCACCACCTGGGTGTCGAAGATGTTGACGTTGCCAATGAACTCGCACACCAGGCGGCTGGTCGGCGTTTCATAGATGTCGATCGGGCTGCCGATCTGGGCGATCCAGCCCAGGTGCATGATCGCGATGCGCTCGGCCATGGTCATGGCCTCTTCCTGGTCGTGGGTCACCATCACGCAGGTCACGCCCACGCGCTCGATGATCTCCACCAGTTCCAGTTGCATCTGCGAACGCAGCTTCTTGTCGAGTGCGCCCATCGGCTCATCGAGCAGCAGCAGTTTCGGACGCTTGGCCAGGGAACGCGCCAGCGCCACCCGCTGACGCTGGCCGCCGGACAGCTGGTGCGGCTTGCGCTTGGCGTACTGGCTCATCTGCACCAGCTTGAGCATCTCGGCCACACGGGCGTCGACCTCGGCCTTGGGGATCTTGTCCTGCTGCAGGCCAAACGCGATGTTCTGGGCCACGGTCATGTGGGGGAACAAGGCGTAGGACTGGAACATCATGTTGATCGGCCGCTCGTACGGCGGCATGTCGGTGATGTCCACACCGTCGAGGTAAATGCGTCCTTCCGTTGGGCGCTCGAAGCCTGCGAGCATGCGCAGCAAGGTGGATTTGCCCGAACCCGATCCGCCGAGCAAGGCGAAGATTTCGCCTTTCTTGATTTCCAGGGACACATCGTCCACCGCAATCGTCTCGTCGAACTTCTTCGTGACCCGGTCGATTTTGACCAGCACCTTTTTCGGTGTCTGGTCGCCCTCGAGGGCTTTCTTATAGGCGCCGGAGGCAACTGCCATTTACGAAACTCCCAGAATAAAAAGAGTGCAGCTCGCCCAATACGGGCCAGCCTTGGATAGTTTGAGCGTTAAGCCTTACTTGCCCGTCTTGACCTTGGTCCAGCTACGGGTCATCAAACGTTGCACTTTCGGGGGTAGCTCGAAGTTGACAAAAGTCCGGTCGAGAACCGCCTGCGGTGGGTAAACCGCTTCGTCGGTGCGTATCGATTGCTCCATCAGTTTGTCCGCCCCTGGGTTAGGGTTGGCGTAACCGACGTAATCACTGACCTGAGCGATCACTTCAGGTTTCAGCAAATAGTTGATGAAGGCGAGGGCCTCTTTGACGTTGGTGGCATCCTTGGGGATGGCCAGCACGTCGAACCACAGGTTGCCGCCTTCTTTCGGAATCACATAGGCGATGTTCACGCCCTTGCCCGCCTCGGCTGCACGAGCCTTGGCCTGGAACACATCACCGGAGAAACCGGCCGCCACGCAGATGTTGCCGTTGGCCAGGTCCGAGATGTATTTGGAAGAATGGAAGTAGGTCACGTAGGGACGCACTTTCAGGAGTTTCTCTTCAGCCTTCTTGTAGTCTTCAGGGTTGGTGCTGTTGGGGTTGAGGCCCATGTAGTTGAGGACCGCCGGCAGCATTTCATCCGCCGAGTCCATGAACGACACACCGCACGTGGCCAGCTTCTTCATGTTTTCCGGCTCGAACAGCACGGCCCAGGAGTCGATATGGTCGACGCCCAATACTTCCTTGACCTTGTCGACGTTGTAGCCAATACCGTTGGTGCCCCACAGGTACGGCACAGCGTACTGGTTGCCCGGGTCGTTCTTTTCCAGACGCTTGAGCAGCGCCGGGTCGAGGTTGGCGTAGTGGGTCAGTTGCGACTTGTCGAGCTTCTGGAACGCGCCGGCCTTGATCTGCTTGCCGAGGAAGTGGTTCGACGGCACGACCACGTCATACCCGGTACGCCCGGCGAGCAACTTGCCTTCCAGGGTTTCGTTGGAATCAAACACGTCGTAGACCGGCTTGATGCCGGTGGCCTTTTCAAAGTTGGCCAGGGTGTCCGGGCCGATGTAGTCCGACCAGTTATAAATATGCACAGTCGGGGCGGCCTGCACGCTGACAGCCAGCGTGATACCTGCACCCACCAGCAAGGCTTTGCGAAATAAAGAAATTGGCAAGTGGAGGTCCTCTTAAATAGTTGGGCCCGAAGTTGTTGCCCGGCAACAAAACCGGCGCGCAACTTACCCTCGATAAACCGATCCGGCAAAACTTTCTGTCATTTAATTGTTTCGCTAACCACCGCGCGCATCGCGGCAGTTAGCAAAACAGGTATCAACGCGGCTTTACTTGCCCGATTTGATTTTTGTCCAGCTGCGGGTCATTTCCCGCTGAGTAGCAGCCGGCAAGTCAGCAATGGCATACAGCTTGGCTTGCACGTCCGCTGGCGGATAAATGCCTGGGTCGCTGGTGATGTCTTTGTCGACCAACGCGGTAGCTTTCTCGTTACCGTTCGGGAAACGTACGCTGTTGGTAATGCCCGCCATGACTTCCGGCTTCAGCAGGTAGTTCATGAACTTGTAGGCAGCGTCGACGTTCTCGGCATCTTTAGGGATGGCGACCATGTCATAGAAGCTGCCGGCACCTTCTTTCGGAATGTCATAGGCAACCTTGACCTTGCCACCGGCTTCAGCCGCGCGGGACTTGGCCTGTTGCACGTCACCCGAATAACCCACGGCTACGCAGATGTTGCCGTTGGCCAGGTCGGAAATGTACTTGGACGAGTGAAAGTAGCCGATCGAAGGACGCAGCTTGAGGAACAGGGCCTCGGCTTGCTTGAGGTCTTCCTTCTTCTGGGTGTCGGTCGGCAGGCCCAGGTAATGCAGTGCCACTGGCAGCATTTCGGTTGGCGAATCGAGGAAGCTCACACCGCAGCCTTTGAGCTTGGCGAGGTTTTCCGGCTTGAGGATGGTGTCCCACGAGTCGATCTTGTCGATGCCCAGTGCGGCCTTGACCTTCTCCGGGTTGTAGCCGATGCCGATCGAGCCCCACATGTACGGGAAGGCGTGCTTGTTGTCCGGGTCGCTGATGGACACGGCTTTAAGCAGGGACTTGTTCAGGTTGTCGTAGTTCGACAGCTTGGACTTGTCCAGTTCCTGGTAAACACCGGCCTTGATCTGCTTGGCGAGGAAGTTGTTCGACGGCACGACAATGTCGTAGCCGGACTTGCCTGCCAGCAACTTGGCTTCCAGGGTTTCGTTGGAGTCGAACACGTCATAGACCACCTTGATCCCGGACTCTTTTTCAAAGTTCGCGATGGTATCCGGTGCGATGTAGTCGGACCAGTTATAAACGTGCAGCACTTTATCGTCGGCGTGTGCCGCGCCTGCCATGGCCCCCATCAGGGACAAGGCCAGGAGGGTCTTGCCAGCGTTCTTCAAACCTAATGCCTTCATTCGGTCATGCTCCAATTTTTTCTTTTTTGGGCCACGTTCGTTCTTTAAGTACAACGTGTTTCGCAGCCCGTCTAAGGGGCAACAAAACAGGGCGACAGTCTGGCAAGTTCAGGGGCCGGCTTTCAACCAATGCCCCGCTTTTCTAACATCCCAGAGGCAGCGCCCGACAGGCGCTGCGTTCTGAGCCTAGCATTTAGCCCTGCAATGCCGCCAAAGTCAGGTCCAGGCAGTGCCGCGCCTTGGTCACCAACTCGTCTATCTCGGCCTTGCTGATCACCAGCGGTGGCGAAATGATCATGGTGTCGCCCACGGCGCGCATGATCAGGCCATTCTCGAAGCAGAACGTGCGGCAGATCATGCCAACACCACGGCCTTCATAACGCTTGCGCGTTGCCTTGTCCTGAACCAGTTCGATGGCACCGAGCATGCCCACACCGCGAACTTCACCCACCAGCGGGTGATCAGCCAGTTCCCTCAAACGCTTTTGCAAATAGGGTGCCGTTTCGTCGTGCACGTGCTTAACAATTTGTTCATCGCGCATGATGCGGATGTTTTCCAGGGCTACCGCTGCCGCCACCGGGTGACCGGAATAGGTGAAGCCGTGGTTGAAATCACCGCCTTCGTTCAGCACGGCGACCACTTCGTCGCGCACGATCAGGCCGCCCATCGGGATGTAGCCGGAGGTCAGGCCCTTGGCGATGGTCATCATGTCGGGCTTGAGGCCGTAGAAATCGCTACCGAACCACTCACCGGTGCGGCCAAACCCACAGATCACTTCGTCAGCCACGAACAGGATGTCGTACTTGGCGAGGATTTCCTTGATGCGCGGCCAGTAGCTGTCTGGCGGCACGATCACGCCACCGGCACCCTGGATCGGCTCGGCTATAAAGGCACCGACGTTGTCCACGCCCAGTTCCAGGATCTTCTCTTCCAGCTGGTTGGCCGCCCACACGCCGAATTCTTCCGGGCTCATGTCGCCGCCTTCGCCGAACCAGTAAGGCTGGGCGATGTGGACGATGCCCGGGATCGGCAAGTCGCCTTGTTCATGCATATAAGTCATGCCGCCCAGGCTGGCGCCGGCCACGGTTGAACCGTGGTAGCCATTCTTGCGGCTGATGATGGTTTTCTTGTTCGGCTGGCCTTTGATCGCCCAGTAGTGGCGGACCATACGCAGCATGGTGTCGTTGCCTTCGGAGCCGGAGCCGGTGAAGAACACGTGGTTCATGCCTTGTGGGGCGATATCGGAGATGGCTTTGGCCAGTTCCAGCACCGGCGGGTGGGCGGTCTGGAAGAACAGGTTGTAGTAAGGCAGCTCTTTCATCTGCTTGGCGGCCGCATCAGCCAGTTCATCGCGACCGTAACCGATCGCCACGCACCACAGGCCGGCCATGCCGTCGAGAATCTTGTTGCCTTCGCTGTCCCACAGGTAAACGCCGTGGGCTTTGGTGATGATCCGTGGGCCTTTCTCTTTCAATTGCTTGAAGTCGCTGAACGGCGCCAGGTGGTGATCGCTGCTCAAGGCTTGCCATTCACGGGTTTGCGGGTTGTTGCTGGACATACCAATCTCCTAGATGTTTCAGGTGAGGACGCGCCGTTTGAAGGGCGCGCCCGGCGCATCAGACGGCGAAGAGCAGGAATTCCCGCTCCCACGAACTGATCACGCGCTTGAAGTTTTCATGCTCGGCCCGCTTGACCGCGACGTAGCCTGTGATGAATTTGTGACCCAGGTATTTCTCGATGGTCTTGCTGTTTTCCATGCGTTCCAGGGCGTCTTCGATGGTCAGCGGCAGGCGCAGGTTGCGGCGCTCGTAACCACGGCCCACCACCGGCGCGCTTGGGCTGATGCCTTCGACCATGCCGATGTAGCCACACAGCAGACTGGCGGCAATCGCCAGGTACGGGTTGGCGTCGGCACCGGGCAGGCGGTTTTCCACCCGACGGTTTTGTGGGCCGGCGTCCGGAACCCGCAGGCCAACGGTGCGGTTCTCTTCGCCCCACTCCACGTTGACCGGCGCCGAGGTGTCGGGCAGGAAGCGGCGGAACGAGTTGACGTTAGGGGCGAACAGCGGCAACAGCTCGGGGATGAACTTCTGCAGGCCGCCGATGTGGTGCAAAAACAGCTCGCTCTTGGTCCCGTCTTCATTGGAGAACACGTTCTTGCCGGTGGCGATATCGATGATGCTCTGGTGCAGGTGCATCGCGCTGCCGGGCTCGCCGGTCATGGGCTTGGCCATGAAGGTGGCTGCCACGTCGTGCTTGAGCGCCGCTTCGCGCATGGTGCGCTTGAACACCAGGATCTGGTCGGCCAGGGACAGTGCGTCGCCGTGACGGAAGTTGATTTCCATCTGCGCCGTGCCGTCTTCGTGGATCAGCGTGTCGAGGTCCAGTTCCTGCAATTCGCACCAGTCGTAGACGTCTTCGAACAACGGGTCGAATTCGTTGGCCGCTTCTATAGAGAAGGACTGGCGGCCAGTCTCCGGGCGACCGGAACGGCCAATCGGCGGTTGCAGCGGGAAGTCCGGGTCTTCGCAGCGTTTGGTCAGGTAGAACTCCATCTCCGGCGCCACGATGGGCTGCCAGCCCTTGTCGGCGTAGAGCTTGAGGACTTTCTTGAGCACGTTGCGCGGCGACAGCTCGATCGGGTTGCCTTGCTTGTCGTAGGTGTCGTGGATCACCTGGGCCGTAGGCTCTATGGCCCAGGGCACGAGGTACACCGCGTTCTCGTCCGGGCGGCAGATCATGTCGATGTCGGCCGGGTCGAGCAATTCGTAATAGATGTCGTCTTCGACATAGTCGCCGGTCACGGTCTGCAACAGAACGCTTTCGGGCAGGCGCATGCCTTTTTCGGCGATGAACTTGTTGGTCGGCGAGATCTTGCCCCGGGTGATGCCGGTGAGGTCGCCAATCATGCATTCGACTTCTGTGATCTTGTGGTCTTTCAACCAATCGGTGAGCTGGTCGAGGTTGTTACTCATAAATGCCTCTGGGCTGTGTTTCCTGACATCCATTAAAGGTCAGGCGTAAGTTGACGCAGCATCCGCGTCGCGTTGCATCACCCGCTTTCGACAGGCATTGCCAAATGCCTGGAAGATTGCGAG
This sequence comes from Pseudomonas sp. W2I6, assembly GCF_030815935.1. NCBI lineage: Bacteria > Pseudomonadati > Pseudomonadota > Gammaproteobacteria > Pseudomonadales > Pseudomonadaceae > Pseudomonas > Pseudomonas sp. W2I6. Next base: position 6,033,936 of record NZ_JAUSXJ010000001.1, read on the forward strand.
GTAGTGCGGGTTAGAGCTTACCTGCCATTCGGGGTGCCATTGCACTCCTAAAGCAAAAGCCTTGCCCGCGGGCACTGAAAAGCCTTCGATCAGGCCATCCGGCGCGGTGGCCTCGACCTGGAAACCGGCCGCCAGGCGATCAATGCCCTGTGAATGAATCGAGTTGACCTGGATCGTCGACGGCAAGCCCAGGCTTGCCAATACCCCATTCGGGGAGATGGTTACCGGATGTGCCGGGCCGTACTGGATGTCCAGCGGCTGGGTGTCGTCTTCGCGGTGATCCATCATGCCCGGCACTTCATGAACCTTCTGGTGCAGGCTGCCGCCAAACGCCACGTTCATTTCCTGGAAGCCACGGCAAATCCCCAGCACCGGAACGCCGGCCGCTATGGCTGCACGCAGCAGCGGCAGGGTGGTTTGGTCCCGTGCAGAATCATGAGCAGTCCCGGGCGCGCTGGCCGGACCGTCGTAGTGAAAGGGTTCGATATTGGAAGGTGATCCGGTAAATAGAATGCCGTCCAGGCCGTCAAGAATATTGGCCGGGTCGAGCAGATCCGCCAGGGACGGAATAATCAACGGCAAGCCCTTGGCAGCGGTGGCCACTGCACGGACGTATTTGTCGCCACTGATGTGATAAGCATGCAGACCGACCTGTTTGGAGCAGGCGGTGACGCCGATTAACGGCAGGCGAGACATGAAGCACCCCGGTATTATTGCTGTTATGGGTTTGAATCGAGCTTAGCCTTGTTCATTTTTTTACACAACACCCCCGTAAAAAATACAACACGGCCCGCTCAAACGTGCTGGTTCCAAGAGCCCCAATCCCAAAAAATTGCCCCAAAAAGCCCCAAAAAAGCCCTCACGGCGCTTTTTTAGGGCAAAAAAGGCCTCGCTTGACTTCGGCATGCCGTTCGGGTTGACTGAAACCCGAAGAGATCAATGATTGATATTTTTAACAACAAAGGTGTTGCATCATGTCGGTACCCCCGCGTGCCGTTCAGCTTAACGAAGCGAACGCGTTCCTTAAGGATCATCCTGAGGTTCTGTACGTAGACCTTCTAATTGCGGATATGAATGGTGTGGTGCGCGGCAAGCGCATCGAACGCACCAGCCTCCACAAGGTTTACGAGAAGGGCATTAACCTGCCTGCCTCTCTATTTGCCCTGGATATCAACGGCTCAACGGTGGAAAGCACCGGCCTGGGTCTGGACATCGGTGATGCTGACCGAATCTGTTATCCAATCCCCGACACCCTGTGCAATGAACCCTGGCAAAAGCGCCCAACCGCGCAACTGCTGATGACCATGCACGAACTCGAAGGTGAACCTTTCTTCGCCGATCCTCGCGAAGTACTCCGCCAAGTTGTAAGCAAATTTGACGACCTCGGTCTGACCATCTGCGCCGCATTCGAGCTGGAGTTCTACCTGATTGACCAGGAGAACGTGAATGGCCGGCCACAACCGCCCCGCTCGCCGATCTCCGGCAAACGCCCGCACTCGACACAGGTCTACCTGATCGACGACCTCGACGAATACGTCGACTGCCTCCAGGACATTCTGGAAGGTGCAAAAGAGCAAGGCATCCCTGCCGACGCCATCGTCAAGGAAAGTGCCCCGGCGCAGTTCGAAGTGAACCTGCACCACGTTGCCGACCCTATAAAGGCCTGCGACTACGCGGTACTGCTCAAGCGCTTGATCAAGAACATCGCCTACGACCATGAGATGGACACCACCTTCATGGCCAAGCCTTACCCGGGCCAGGCAGGCAACGGCCTACACGTGCACATTTCGATCCTGGACAAGGACGGCAAGAACATCTTTGCCAGCGAGGATCCCGAGCAGAACGCCGCATTGCGTCACGCGATCGGCGGTGTGCTGGAGACCCTACCCGCCCAAATGGCGTTCCTGTGCCCTAACGTCAACTCCTACCGTCGTTTCGGCGCACAGTTCTACGTGCCGAACTCGCCGTGCTGGGGCCTGGATAACCGCACCGTGGCGATTCGCGTACCGACCGGCTCGTCCGACGCCGTACGTATCGAACACCGTGTGGCCGGGGCTGATGCCAACCCTTACCTGCTGATGGCTTCGGTATTGGCGGGCGTGCATCACGGCCTGACCAACAAGATCGAGCCTGGCGCACCGGTGGAAGGCAACAGCTACGAGCAGAACGAACAGAGCCTGCCGAACAACCTGCGTGATGCCCTGCGCGAGTTGGACGACAGCGAGGTGATGGCCAAGTACATCGATCCTAAATACATCGATATCTTCGTCGCCTGTAAGGAAAGTGAGCTGGAGGAGTTCGAACACTCCATCTCCGACCTTGAGTACAACTGGTACCTGCATACCGTGTAAGCGGTTGCCGGGCTAAAAAGAACGCCGCAGGCCTTTGGCCTACGGCGTTTTTTTATGGCTGTTGTGGCGAGGGAACCTGCTCCCGCCGGGCTGCGAAGCGGCCCCAATAAGAACACCGGGTTCTTTCAGGCGGAACCGAGGTGCAGGTCTTGGGCCTGCTGCGCAGTCCAGCGGGAGCAAGCTCCCTCGCCACAGGGTATGGATCATCCAGTGGCTCTGCGTACAATGCCCGCTGCCCTGTAGGAGACTTCAATGAATCGCCCTGCCACTCCTCGCAAACCCCGCGCCCGCAGCCAGGCCCGGATCGACGCGATCCTTGATGCCGCCCGCACCTTGCTGGCCGCCGAAGGCGTGGCCAGCCTGTCGATCTACAGCGTGGCCGAGCGGGCGCAGATTCCACCGTCATCGGTGTATCACTTCTTCGCCAGCGTGCCGGCGTTGCTGGAGGCGCTGACCGCTGACGTTCATGCGGCCTTTCGCGCGGCCATTCAGGCGCCCATCGATCATGATTCACTCAAGCACTGGCGCGACCTGTCCTGCGTGGTGGAGCAGCGCATGCTCAGCATCTACAGCAACGACGCCGCCGCCCGCCAATTGATCCTGGCCCAGCACGGGTTGACCGAAGTGACACAGGCCGACCGCCAGCACGACCTGGAGCTGGGAAACCTGATGTTTGAGGTGTTCAACCGGCACTTTGAGGTGCCGAGCCTGCCCGCCGATGTCGACGTGTTTGCCCTGGCCCTGGAACTGAGCGACCGCGTCTACGCGCGCTCGGTGCATCAGCATGGGCAAATCACCCCGCGCATGGCCGAGGAAGGCATGCGGGTGTTTGATGCGTATGTGGGGCTCTACTTGCCGGCGTTCTTGCCCAAGCGGGTGGTCACTGCCTGATTGATGTGTTGCCCACAAAGGCCTTATCGCAGGCAAGCCAGCTCCCACATTTGACTGCGTTCACAGATCAAAATGTGGGAGCTGGCTTGCCTGCGATGGCGGTTTCAAGAACGCCAATCACAACTTGGCGATCGACACCTCGGTGGATTTCACGAAGGCAATCACTTCACTGCCGATCACCAGTTCCAGCTCTTTCACCGAGCGGGTGGTGATCACGGAAGTGACGATACCGGACGCGGTCTGTACGTCGATTTCCGACAGCACGTCGCCTTCGACGATTTCCTTGATGGTGCCTTTGAACTGGTTACGCACGTTGATGGCTTTGATAGTCATGGTCGTTCTTCCTGTGTAAGACAAGTGAGTTATTGAGCCCAACGCAATTGCGTAGGCAGCGGTGAAACAGGTTCGGGTTCCGGCGGGGTGCCGGGCAGCGACAACACACGGTTAAGCACTTCGGTTTCCAGCGCCGCCAGGCGGTGGGAGCCACGCACCCGCGGACGTGGGAGTTCCACGTGCAGGTCGAGGCCGATTTCGCCGTCTTCGATCAAAATCACCCGGTCGGCAATGGCCACGGCTTCGCTGACGTCGTGGGTCACCAGCAACACGGTGAAGCCGTGCTTCTGCCAGAGGTTCTCGATCAGTTGCTGCATCTCGATCCGGGTCAGGGCATCCAGCGCCCCCAGCGGTTCGTCCAGCAGCAACAGGCGCGGTTGGTGGATCAGGGCGCGGGCCAGGGCCACGCGCTGCTTCTGGCCACCGGACAACGCCGCCGGCCACTCATTGGCGCGCTCGGCCAGGCCGACCGCTTCCAGCGCTTCCAGTGCCTGCGGGCGCCAGTTGCCCTTGAGGCCAAGGCCCACGTTGTCGATGATCTTTTTCCACGGCAGCAGGCGCGCTTCCTGGAACATCAACCGCGTGTCTTCAATCGCTTCGCTCAGCGGCGCGGAGCCGGCGAGCAGTTCGCCGCCGCTGGCTTTGTCCAGCCCGGCCAGCAGGCGCAGCAAGGTACTTTTGCCGCAGCCACTGCGGCCCACGACCGCCACGAATTGACCGGCGGGAATATGCAGGTCGATTTCCTTCAGCACTTCCCGCGCGCCGAAAGCCTTGCGCAACTTGCGCACTGCCAGGGGAATGCCCCGCAGCAGGCGTGGAGGTTGTTGAGCGGTCATGCCGCACCTCCTTTATTCACTTGATAAGCCGGGTGCCAGCGCAGCCAGACTCGCTCCAGGCCCCGCGCCGCCAGGTCTGCCAGCTTGCCGAGGACCGCGTAAAGCACGATCGCCAGAACCACCACGTCGGTCTGCAGGAATTCCCGGGCGTTCATCGCCAGGTAGCCGATACCGGAACTGGCGGAGATGGTTTCCGCGACGATCAACGTCAGCCACATAAAGCCCAGCGCGAAGCGCACGCCCACCAGAATCGAAGGCAAGGCGCCCGGCAAAATCACTTGGCGAAACAGGCTGAAACCGGACAGGCCATAACTGCGGGCCATTTCCACCAGCGCCGGGTCGACGTTGCGGATGCCGTGGTAAGTATTGAGATAGATCGGGAACAGTGTGCCGAGGGCGACCAGGAATATCTTCGCCGTCTCGTCGATGCCGAACCACAGGATCACCAGCGGGATCAGCGCCAGGTGCGGCACGTTGCGGATCATCTGCACCGAGCTGTCCAGCAGGCGTTCACCCCAGGTCGACAGGCCGGTAATAAAACCCAGGGTCAGGCCGATGCTGCCGCCGATCACAAAGCCCAGGCCCGCACGCCAGCCGCTGATGGCCAGGTGGGTCCAGATTTCGCCGCTGCGCACCAGGCTGACACCCGCTTCGATCACCGCGCTGGGTGCCGGCAGAATGCGCGTCGACAACCAGCCGGCCGAGACGGACAGCTGCCATACCGCCAGCAACAGGATCGGCAGCGCCCAGGGCGCCAATCGATGACTTAACTTTTCAAGGTTCATGGCGGCGCCTCAGCTCTGGGACGCAGCTTTGGGAAGAATGTCGTTGGCGACCATTTCGCCGAACGGGCTGACGTAGCCGGCGCCTTTCGGCAACTCGGGACGCTCGATGTCCAGATGCGGGAACAGCAACTCCGCTACGCGATACGACTCTTCCAGGTGTGGGTACCCGGAGAAGATAAAGGTGTCGATACCGAGGTCCGCGTATTCCTTCACCCGCGCGGCCACGGTCGGGCCATCGCCCACCAGTGCCGTGCCGGCGCCACCGCGTACCAGGCCTACGCCCGCCCACAGGTTGGGGCTGACTTCCAGGTTGTCGCGGCTGCCGCCGTGCAAGGCGGCCATGCGTTGCTGGCCTACGGAATCAAAGCGCGACAACGACGCCTGGGCGCGGGCGATGGTTTCATCGTCCACATGGGAGATCAGTTTGTCGGCGGCCTGCCAGGCTTCGGCGTTGGTTTCACGCACGATCACATGCAGGCGAATGCCGAAGCGCAGAGTACGTCCGAGCTTGGCGGCCTTGGCGCGAACCTGTGCAATCTTTTCCGCCACCGCAGCCGGAGGCTCGCCCCAGGTCAGGACCATTTCCACTTGTTCGGCTGCCAGGCCCTGGGCCGCTTCGGAGGAGCCACCGAAATACAGCGGCGGGCGCGGTTGCTGGATCGGCGGATAGAGCAACTTGGCGCCTTTGACGCTGATGTGCTGGCCGTCGTAATCGACGGTCTCGCCTTCCAGTACGCGGCGCCAGATGCGGGTGAACTCCACCGACGCCTGGTAACGCTCTTCATGGCTCAGGAACAAACCGTCGCCGGCCAATTCATCCGGGTCTCCACCGGTCACCAGGTTGAACAACGCGCGGCCGCCGGACAGACGATCCAGGGTCGCGGCCTGACGCGCAGCCACCGTCGGGGAAATGATCCCGGGGCGCAGCGCGACAAGGAATTTCAAGCGTTGGGTCACCGGGATCAGCGACGCCGCCACCAGCCACGAATCCTCGCAGGAGCGGCCGGTGGGGATCAGTACCCCGCCGAAGCCAAGGCGGTCGGCCGCCTGGGCCACTTGCTGCAAGTAACCGTGGTCTACGGCGCGAGCGCCTTCGGCGGTGCCAAGGTAATGGCCGTCGCCGTGGGTAGGCAGAAACCAGAAAATATTGAGGCTCATGGAGTTGTCTCCTGAAGAAGTCGGATTACGGCGCTTTGGCAACGGCGGCAGGTGGTGTCCAGATCACGTCCTTGATGCTCAAGGGTTTGGGGATCAATTTGAGTTGGTAGAAGCTGTCGGCGATTTTCTGCTGCGCCGCGATCACTTCAGGCGTCAGGAACTGCGCACCGTAGCCCTGGCGTTTTACCGAGGTCAGGGTGATGTCAGCCGGCAGGCCCAGCAGCGGAGCAACTTGTTCGGTGACTTGTTCCGGGTTGGCCTTGGACCATTCGCCCACGGCGCGGACTTCTTCCACCAGCGTCTTGATCACTTCAGGGTGTTTTTCGGCGTACGGCTTGGTGGCCAGGTAGAACTGATGGTTGTCGGCAATGCCGGTGCCGTCACGCAGGGTGCGGGCTTGCAGTTGCTTCTCGGCGGCTGCCTGGTACGGGTCCCAGATCACCCAGGCATCGACGCTGCCACGCTCGAACGCGGCGCGGGCATCGGCGGGCGGCAGGAACACGGTCTGCACGTCGGTGTATTTCAGGCCGGCATCTTCCAGGGCACGTACCAGCAGGTAATGCACGTTGGAGCCTTTATTGAGGACGACTTTCTTGCCCTTGAGGTCTTGCACCGATTTGATCGGCGAGTCTTTCGGTACCAGGATCGCTTCGCTGGTAGGCGCCGGCGGTTCATAGGCGACGTAGAGCAGATCGGCACCGGCAGCCTGGGCGAACACTGGCGGGGTTTCACCCGTCACGCCGAAGTCGATGGAGCCTACGTTCAATCCTTCCAGCAGCTGCGGGCCGCCGGGAAACTCGGTCCACTGCACTTGCACGCCCTGCTCGGCCAGGCGCTTTTCCAGCGAACCCTTGGCCTTGAGCAGCACCAGGGTGCCGTATTTCTGATAGCCGATCCGCAAGGTTTCGGCGGCCTGGGCTTGAACAATGGCACCGAAGGACACAGCCGCAGCAAACAGTGCGACCAGACCACGACGCAAGATGACAGTGCGCATGGCGCTCTCTCCAAATATACGATTAGGGGGTTGGCTGCACCTGCTTGGCCGTTGGCGGCTGAGTAAGGTGAGTAGTACTTGTCGAATTCAGGTAAAGCTGGGTAAGGCTTAAATGCTCCAGCGAGCACTCAACAAACGTTCATTCAACACATTGGGGTCAAGGGGTTTCGGGCGGCGGGCCATGGCGCTGTAGAACGTCTCCAAAGCCTCGCTCAAGCGTTGTTCCAGCACCGGCACCAGTTGCGCCTGGGCGCTGCCTTCGCCGTAGGCGATCTGGCTGTCTTCGGCGAAAATCCCGTGGAGCAATTCCTGGGCTTTCAATGCCGACAGCACCGGCTTCAGCGCGTAGTCCACCGCGAGCATGTGGGCGATGCTGCCGCCGGTGGCCATCGGCAACACTATTTTGTGGGCCAGGGCGCGTTCAGGCAGCAAGTCGAGGATGGTTTTCAGCGCGCCGGAAAACGAAGCCTTGTACACCGGCGTGGCGATCACCAGGCCATCGGCGTTCGCCACTTGCTGCAACAGGTCGATGATTTTCGGGCTATCGAACCGCGCGTGCAGCAAGTCTTCGGCCGGGAAGTCCCGTATCTGATAACTCACCACTTCCACGCCTTGTTGCTGCAACCAGTTGCGGGTGTGATCCAGCAAGACCCCGGACCGGGAACGTTGGCTGGGGCTACCACCAAGTGTTACGACCAGCATGTAGGAAATTCCTTTGGAAAGTGTCGGCGGTTCGCTATGTGGCGATGGCGCCAAGATGGGACAGACCATATCAGCCAATTTATATATCTATAAATCTTATTTTTTCATTTGTTTATTCTTTAAATGCATATGCTGCCGACTAAATCGCAGGCATAAAAAAAGGCCGTCGAAACGGCCTTAAAACCCCTGCTATGTGAGACGGTTTACAACTTGAACTCTCTGTTGCTGTCAGGCCGCTATCGCGGGCAAGCCCGCTCCCACAGGGGAATGCGGTCAACTGTGGGAGCGGGCTTGCCCGCGATGGCGATATCAGCCTTAACGATTCGGTTGAGGGGTGAGCCGCAGGTACGGCTTCACCGCCCGGTAACCCTTCGGAAAGCGTTTCTTGATCTCTTCCTCGTCCTTGAGCGACGGCACGATCACCACTTCGTCACCGTCCTGCCAGTTGGCCGGGGTCGCGACTTTGTGGTTGTCGGTCAGTTGCAGCGAGTCGATCACCCGCAGGATTTCGTGGAAGTTGCGCCCGGTGCTGGCCGGGTAGGTGATGGTCAGGCGAATCTTTTTGTTCGGATCAATCACGAACAGCGAACGCACGGTAAGGGTGTCACTGGCATTCGGGTGGATCAGGTCGTACAGGTCGGAGACCTTGCGGTCAGCGTCGGCCAGGATCGGGAAGTTGACGATGGTGTGCTGGGTTTCGTTGATGTCTTCGATCCACTTGTGGTGGGAGTCCACCGGGTCCACCGACAGCGCAATGGCCTTGACGCCCCGCTTGGCGAATTCATCCTTGAGCTTGGCGGTGAAACCCAGCTCGGTGGTGCACACCGGGGTGAAGTCCGCCGGGTGGGAAAACAGCACGCCCCAGCTATCGCCCAGCCACTCGTGGAAGCGAATCTTGCCGGCGCTGGAATCCTGTTCAAAGTCGGGGGCGATGTCGCCCAGTCTGAGGCTCATGGTGTGGCTCCTGATGAGTGCTTATGGAGCCCACTGTGCCTGTGTCGCGGATTATTTAAAAAGAATAAATATCGATTTATCTAGACGATAAAGGAATATTAAAAATCTGTTCATTGGACTTGGCAACGGGCGTGGATCAACATCCGCTTCAAGGTTCGAGAAGGCCTTGAGACGCTGTACAAAGAGGGGTTCAGGACGGGCTTGCGGGGGTTGAGCCCGGCTTGAAAAGTAAAGCACCCTGCCCGGCATTGCGCCGGGCAAGGTTTTACGCTCTTACTTGAACGCGTAGGTGTAGCTGAGGATTACGCGGTTTTCGTCCTGGGAACGGGTGTTCGCCAGGTCGGTACGCCACATCGCGTTTTTCCAGGCAACGCCCAGGTTTTTCAGCGGACCTTCTGGAACAACGTAAGCCAGGGTCAGGTCGCGTTCCCACTCGTTACGCTCGCCGACGGTAGTGTCGATGTTGCTACCTTTGAGGTAAACCACACCGGCAGTCAGGCCAGGTACGCCGATCTTGGCGAAGTCATAGGCGTAGCGAGCTTGCCAGGTACGTTCGCCAGCACGGGCAAACTTCTGGATTTGCATGTCGGTGATGGTGCTGTTAGACGAGCCGTCACCTTGGTTCAGCCAAGGGAAGTCGCTGTCGCCCTTGGTGTACTGGTAGCCAGCACCGAAGGTGTGACCGGCAACCGAGTACAGCGCCAGGTAGCTGTACAGGTCGTTGTCGACCTTACCTTTGACCTTGGTGGCGTTGGTCGGATGATCCGAGTAGTAGCCGGAGGTGTAGTAACCGGCAGTATCACCGTTGGCACCGTTGTCACGGCTGCGGTAGTAGCGCAGGTCACTTTTCAGGACGCCAGGACCGATCGCCCAGTTGTGGACCAGGCCCAGGAAGTTCTGAGAGTAGAAATCCTTCAGCTCGCCGAAGTAGTACGAAGCGGTCAGGTCTTTGTTGATTTTGTAGTCAGCACCGGCGTAGTAGAACTTGTTGACGAAGTTACCAGCGTCGTAGTTCGAGCTGCCGTTGGCACCGGCCAGGGACAGACCTTCATTGTTGCTGGAGTTACGGCCTTTGGAGTGCTCGATCTGACCAGCAGTCAGGGTCAGGTCCTTGAACTCGTTCGAAGAGATCTCGCCGCCCTGGAAGGTTTGTGGCAACAGACGACCGTCGTTGGTCTTGATCACCGGGTTGTTCGGCTGCAAGGTACCGATCTTCAGCACGGTTTGGGAGATCTTGACCTTACCGGTCACGCCCAGGCTGGCGAAATCGTGAACGGCCTTGTTGCCATCACTTGGGAACACGGTGCCGCCGGAAGCAGTACCAGTGTAGTTGCCGTGATCAGCGCGGCTGGAATCCAGACGCACGCCGTACAGGCCGATGGCGTCAAGACCGAAGCCCACAGTACCTTGGGTAAAACCCGAGATGAAACGCAGGTCGAAACCCTGACCCCATTCAGCGTTTTTGCTGCGGGTGTTCGAGGTAGCCGATGGCTTCAGATCGCGGTTGTCGGTGTTGATGTAAAAGTTACGTACGCCCAGCGTGATCTTGCTGTCATCGATAAAACCAGCGGCGCCTGCTTGTTGGGCGATTGCCCCCAAAGCTACGGCCAACGCCAATGTTGACTTCTTCATGTACCGCTCCTCTCATTTCTAATTTTTGTATTTCTTAGGTCTCGGGTCTGACGCCCTCGATCCACAGATGCGCGATTAGCACCGGATAGTGACTGACAAGTCAATCGTAACCTTGTGTGTCTACTACTTTCGTCTAACCGCAGTTAATTTGGTCCTTGCAGGGTAATGAGTTTTTCATACACCCAAAAAGAATTGTTTCGTCCTTTTTCATACCATTCAGGAATAACGCTTTCCATGGGACGGTCAAGCCGACAGGCGATGCCGCTCCATAAGCGTTTTCCGAAAGAGTATGTCTTTGCGCTTTTTTAGATCGTTTTGTGTTGACCAAACGGGGTCATACGTCACTCACGATCAAAAACGCGACGCCATCATGGCCAAACGCACATCATTCCGTCAATTTGTTACAGTTTTTGTATCGATGAAACTTTTCTGCCGTCCCAACAATCCACCTCACCGTACCCGGTGATAATGTCACTTTGATGTCAGTTATATGTATAAATTGGCAAACCCTGTGTTCAGGGCCGATGCATCCGCCGAGGAGCATGACTTGCCAAAGTGACAGGCGAGAGGATTGCCCCCTCGCCCCTTCAGGCTTACAACGCCTTTTCGAAAATCTTCGAATTACGCTGATAGTTGTATAACGACGCCCGCGCCGACGGCAGGCGATCCACCGTGCTCGGCACAAAACCACGTTCGCGGAACCAGTGGGCGGTACGGGTCGTCAGCACGAAGAGCGTCTTCAAACCCTGGGCCCGGGCACGGGTCTCGATGCGCTCCAGCAGTTCGTCACCGCGACCGCCATGGCGGTACTCCGGGTTCACGGCCAGGCACGCCAGCTCCCCTGCGTCGGAGTCGGCGATCTGATACAGCGCCGCACAGGCGATGATCATGCCTTCACGTTCCACCACGCTGAACTGCTCGATTTCCCGCTCCAGCACTTCCCGGGAACGACGCACCAGAATCCCCTGCTCTTTCCAGCGGGCTGATCAGGTCCAGCAACCCGCCGACGTCTTCAATCGCCGCTTCGCGCACCAGTTCAAACTGCTCCTGGGCCACCAGCGTACCGCCGCCATCCCGGGTGAACAGCTCGGTCAGCAAGGCGCCGTCTTCGGCATAACTGACAATGTGGCTGCGGCCTACGCCGCCCCGGCAAGCCTCGGCGGCCGCGTCCAGCAATTCGGCCTGGTAGTTGTTGCCCAGGCGTTGCAGGTGCGCGGGCACCTGTTGCGGCCGCAATTCACGCACCAGGCGGCCGTGCTCGTCGATCAGGCCGAGATCGGCACCGAACAGCAGCAACTTGTCCGCGCCCAGGTCGATGGCCGCGCGGGTGGCGACGTCTTCACAGGCGAGGTTGAAGATTTCGCCGGTAGGCGAGTAGCCCAGCGGCGACAGCAGCACGATGGAGCGCTCGTCCAGCAGGCGGTTGATGCCCTTGCGGTCGACCCGGCGCACTTCGCCGGTGTGGTGATAGTCGACGCCTTCAAGTACACCGATCGGGCGCGCCGTCACCAGGTTGCCGCTGGCCACCCGCAGGCGCGAGCCCTGCATCGGCGAGGACGCCATGTCCATCGACAACCGCGCTTCGATGGCGATACGCAGATGGCCGACCGCGTCGATCACACACTCCAGGGTTGCGGCATCGGTGATGCGCAAGCCTTCGTGGTAAGCCGGGGTCAGGCCGCGGGCGGCGAGGCGGGTTTCAATTTGCGGGCGCGAACCGTGGACCAGCACCAGTCGCACGCCCAGGCTGTGGAGCAGCACCAGGTCGTGGACGATATTGCCGAAGTTCGGGTGCTCTACACCATCGCCCGGCAGCATGACGACAAAGGTGCAATCCCGGTGGGCATTGATGTAAGGCGAAGCGTGACGAAGCCAATTGACGTATTCGGGCATAAAAACCTGGGCCTGTAATAAAAAGCAGCCAAAAAAGGATGAATCGCAAAAACGCACAGCGGGCTGTTGGTTATCGTCGGAAACAGGCTTGGCGACACGCTCGCTCTCCTTCTATGTACGGATGGGCAGGGGTTAATTTATGCAGGTGTCAGGCAGTAATGTTGAATCAGTTCACGCAATAGACGCACTGTAGGCGTCAAGCGTGACATTTCAAGGTACTCGCCTGGCTGGTGGGCGCAGGCGATATCGCCAGGGCCAAGCACCAGGGTCTCGCAACCAAGGCGCTGAAGATAAGGCGCTTCGGTGCCGAACGCCACTGCTTCGGCGCGATGACCGGTAAGTCGTTCAGCTACCCGCACCAACTCTGCATCCTCGGCCTGCTCGAAGGGCGGCACTTCGGGGAACAGCGGCGCATAGTCGATCTTCACCTGATGGCGCTCGGCCAAGGGTTCGAGCTTCTGTCGGATGGCAGCGCGCAGCACCTGGGGATCCATGCCCGGCAGGGGCCGCAGGTCGAATTCCAGGGAGCATTGGCCGCAGATGCGGTTGGGGTTGTCGCCACCGTGGATGCAGCCGAAGTTCATGGTCGGCTGCGGCACGCTGAACTGCGGATTGCGGTATTCGCGCTGCCAGGCCAGGCGCAGGCCACGCAGTTCGCCAATGGCGTCGTGCATGGCTTCGAGGGCGCTGTGGCCCAGGCTTGGGTCCGACGAATGGCCGCTGCGCCCGAGGATATCGATGCGCTCCATCATTACGCCCTTGTGCAGGCGGATGGGTTTGAGGCCGGTGGGTTCACCGATCACCGCCGCACGGCCCAAGGGACGACCCGCCTCGGCCAGTGCACGGGCACCGGCCATGGAGCTTTCTTCATCGCAGGTAGCAAGAATCAGCAGCGGCTGCTTGAAAGGCTGGTCGAGCAACGGCTGGACGGCTTCGATCACCAGGGCGAAAAAGCCCTTCATGTCACAGCTGCCCAGTCCTACCCAGCGGCCGTCGACTTCCGTCAGCTTGAGCGGATCGGTCTGCCATAGGGCGCCGTCGTACGGCACGGTGTCACTGTGGCCCGCCAGCACCAGGCCGCCAGGGCCGGTGCCAAAACTGGCCAACAGGTTGAATTTGCCTGGGCTGACCTGCTGGATGTCGCAGGCAAAGCCCAGGTCTGCCAGCCAGGTGGCGAGCAAATCGATGACCGGGCGGTTGGATTGGTCGAGAGAGGCCTGGGTACAACTGACCGAAGGCGCGGCAATCAGCGCGGCGAATTGTTCTTTCATGGACGGTAAAGGCATGCGCTGTCTCTCAACTTCCCGGACGAACCCCATCATAGAGCTATCTGAGTGACACAATAAACCGTTGCGGCACGTTGCCGGGCTCAGTCCTGTACACTGCACGACCTTGGCAGCCACTCTTTTCCCCGGCTGCGCTCCCGATCCTGGATTTTCCGGCCATGCAGAAAGAAACCGAAATCAAGCTCCGTGTCAGCCGCGAAACCCTCGCCGCGCTGCGTGAGCACCCGTTACTGAAAAAACGCAACAAAAGTGGCTGGGAACGCCGTGAGTTGATGAACCAGTACTTCGACACCCCGGAACGCGACCTGGCCCAGGCCAAAGTGGCCCTGCGCCTGCGCAAAGACGGCGACGAAGTGATCCAGACCCTCAAGACCCGTGGCCAGAGCGTCGCCGGCTTGTCGGAACGCAATGAGTACAACTGGGACCTGGCCAAAGCCAAGCTCGACGTGAAGAAACTCGACGGCGAATGCTGGCCCGAGCAACTGGCCGAGCTGGACAAAAAGACCCTCAAGCCGATCTTCACCACCGATTTCGTCCGCGAACGCGCTGAAATCGCCTGGGGCCGCGGCAAGGCCAAGGTGGTGATCGAAGCCGCCCTGGACCTGGGCCACGTGGTTGCCGGCAAGCAGAAAGAAGAAATCTGCGAGCTGGAACTGGAACTGCGCGAAGGCGACCCGGCCGCCCTGCTGGAACTGGCCGCTGAACTGGCCGCGACCCTGGCGCTGATGCCGTGCGATATCAGCAAGGCCGAGCGTGGCTATCGCCTGTTCGACGCCAACAGCTACTCCCTGAGCCTGCCGGCACCGCTGCTGCACGCCGAAATGCCGCTGGACGACGCATTTGCTGCCGTCATGTGGCATCTGTTGGGCAGCAGCCAGCGCCTGGCCGAGCAATACCGTTTCAACGGCCACTGGCGCCTGCTGCAGGACTGGGTGGAAAACCTCGGCGAACTGCGGGCCCTGCTCGGCAGCCTCGGCCAGGCCGCACCGCGTCAGTCCACCAGCGAATTGCGCGCCGCACTGGACGCCTTGCTGGAAGACTGGCGTCCGCTGGTCCAGGCCGGTGACGACGATGAAGACATCCGCAAGGCCGCGCCGGAGCAGTTCGCCGAAGAACTGGAAGACGTGCGCTGGGGTTTGTTCTCCCTGACCACTTCCCGCTGGCTGCTGGCCCGCACCTGGGCCGCGGATCGCAACGTGCGTGGCAATCGCCAGGGCGCTGCACAGCTGGCCAACTGGCTGCCGCGCCTGCTGGCCGATGACGCCGTTGCCCTGCAACTGCCGCGCTACCAGCAACAGCCGGAAGACCTGGCCGAGCAACTGCCGCGTATCGAACGCATCCTGGCCTGGCTGCACCATGCACGCCAGGTGCTGGATATCGCCGAGCTGGACCGTTTGTATGGCGAGCTGAACAAGCTGGCGCACCTGGCCAACCAGCCGATCACCGATGAGTCGCTGGATGCGCGGATGCATCAGGCGATTGCGGTGTATCAGAATCGCGCTTGGAAAACCCTGCTGCGCCTGTAAAACCCTTGTGGCGAGGGAGCTTGCTCTCTCGCCACTCAAGTCAGGCCATGGCAACTATCAGCGCAACACCGGCAAACTCGTGGTGGACTTGATCTCCGACAAGGCCACTATCGAGTTGACCTCCTGAATCCCCGGCACCATCGACAGCTTCTCAAAGAAAAACCGCTCATACGCTTCAATGTCCGACGTGACGATCCGCAGTAGAAAGTCCACCGCCCCCATTAGCACATAACATTCCAGCACTTGCGGAAAACCGCGAATCGCCTCGGTGAACTCGGTGAAGTTGGAACGGCCGTGGGCGTTGAGTTTTACCTCGGCAAAAATCTGCGTATTAAGGCCGATTTTCTTGCGATCCAGCAGGGTGACCTGGCCGCGAATCACACCCTCCTCTTTCAGCCGCTGAATCCGGCGCCAGCACGGCGACTGCGACAGGCCGACCTGTTCGGCGATCTGCGCGCTGGAGAGCGAAGCGTCTTCCTGCAACAGCGCGAGAATGCGCCGGTCGTACACGTCCAATTCAGCGTGCATAAAAATACCCATCAATCATGATTTAAAGAATTACATGATTCTCTTATAAGCCAATACAGGCTGTTTTAGATAAGAAATCTCCCGCGACGAATGCAAAAATTTCTCCAGTCGAATCCGGAGAATCATCATGCACATCGTCGAAGCCTCCCACCCCGCCCAACGCGTTGACGCCTGGGCCGTCAGCAATGCCCACTGCCAGGCGCACTATCAAATCCTCGCCGAGGCTGAACCCGACGTGTTGTGCCGGGTGCTCAACTATTTTGCCCTGCAGTTCCTGGTGCCACGTCAGGTGAGCGTGCAGCGTGAAGACGACCTGCTGGCGATCGATATCGTGATGGATGGCCTGAGCTGGCACCGGGCCCAGGTGATCGGCGAAAAACTTCGTAACCTGATCAGTGTGTGCTCGCTGGAGCTGCGCCCGGCAGATGCTGCGCGGCCTCTGGCGGTCCAGGCGGCCCCTCAGTAAAAGCCTGCAATATACCTCGGAGGCCGAAGCGCAAAGGGTGACTAGCCTGAGGACTACGCCTAATCGTTGCCCAGGAACGTCACCATGTCCGTTGCGCCAAATCCGCAGGATCGCTGGCTGGAAATCCATCAGTTGTTGCCTGCCCTGATCGACCAGGGCCTGGTGCCCGCCGACCTGGCCCTACCGGCGAACAGTGGGCTGCATCCCCTGGAATGCATTGCCCGCCAGGGGCCGTCTCTGGAAATGCTGACCGAATGGCTCGCCCGCCACTGCGGCCAGCCCTACCTGCGTATCGACCCGTTGAAAATCGACGTCGCGGCGGTGGTGCCGCTGATGTCCTATGCCTTTGCCCAGCGCCACAAGATCCTGGCCGTTGCGGTCGACGCCCACAGCGTTACCGTCGCCAGCGCCCAGCCTTTCGTGAGCAGTTGGGAAGCCGGCCTGGCTCAGGTGTTGAAGCGCTCTATCAAGCGGGTGCTGGCCAATCCCCAGGAGATCCAGCGCTGCACCGTGGAGTTTTACCGACTGGCGAAATCGGTCAGCGGCGCCATTGATCAAAAAACCTCCGGCGCGCCGAATATCGAACAACTGCTCAATCTCGGCGCCAACGACCAGGAGCCCGACGCCAACGACGCGCACATCGTCAACATCGTCGACTGGCTGTTGCAGTACGCCTTTGGCCAGCGGGCCAGTGATATCCATCTCGAACCCGGACGCGATCAGGGGCGCGTGCGTTTTCGCATCGACGGGCTGCTGCATGATGTCTATCAATTCCCATCCCAGGTGACGATGGCGGTGGTCAGCCGCCTGAAAAGCCTGGGCCGGATGAACGTGGCGGAAAAACGCAAACCCCAGGACGGCCGGGTGAAGACCAAAAGCCCCACGGGCGGGGAAGTGGAACTGCGCCTGTCGACCTTGCCCATAGCCTTCGGCGAAAAGCTGGTGATGCGAATTTTTGACCCGCAGGTGCTGCACAAGGATTTCCAGCAACTGGGACTTTCCAACGACGACCTGCAACGCTGGCAATCCATGACCGGCCAGGCCAACGGCATCATCCTGGTCACCGGCCCTACCGGTTCCGGCAAGACCAGCACGCTGTACACCACGCTCAAGCAATTGGCCACTCGCGAGGTCAACCTGTGCACCGTCGAAGACCCGATCGAGATGGTGGAGCCGGCCTTCAACCAGATGCAGGTGCAGCACAACATCGACCTGACCTTCGCCAGCGGCATCCGCGCCCTGATGCGCCAGGACCCGGACATCATCATGATCGGCGAGATTCGCGACCTGGAAACCGCAGAAATGGCGATCCAGGCCGCCCTGACCGGGCATCTGGTGCTGTCGACGTTGCACACCAACGATGCGCCCGGCGCCATCAGCCGCTTGCTGGAACTGGGCATTCCCCATTACCTGATCAATGCCACGCTGCTGGGGGTGATGGCCCAGCGCCTGGTCAGGCTGTTGTGCCCGCACTGCAAGCGGCAAGCCGGGCAGGTCCATCAGGCAGTGGGTTGCGGCGAGTGCCGGGAAAGTGGCTATCGGGGTCGAGCCGGGGTCTACGAGATCATGCTGATGAACGATCGCCTCAAGGCCCTGGTCAGCCCGGGCACCGACCTCCAGGCCCTGCGTCTGGCGGCCCTTGACCAGGGAATGTGCAGCTTGCGGTCCGCCGGTATGCGCAAGGTAATGGCAGGACTGACAACACTTGAAGAGGTACTGCGAGTGACGCCTGGGGATTCAGAAACAAATCCTTTGATCGATGGCGCGGTAATCCGTCCTTATCCGTGACAACACCGTTACAATCGGAAAAACCTCGCTTTACCGTCACCAGACAAGGAATCGTTATGCAGATCGGAACCGTACTGCTTCTTTTTGTAGGCTTGGCCGTCGCCATCCTCTTCATGGGTTTCAAGGTGGTCCCGCAGGGTTACCAGTGGACAGTCGAGCGCTTCGGCCGCTACACCAACACCCTCAAGCCCGGCCTGAACATCATCATTCCGGTCATGGACCGCATCGGTCGCAAGATCAACGTGATGGAAAGCGTGCTGGATATCCCACCCCAGGAAGTCATCACCGCTGACAACGCCACGGTGCAGATCGACGCCGTGTGCTTCTTCCAGGTGGTCAATACCGCCCAGGCGGCCTACGAGGTGAACAACCTCGAACACGCCATCCGCAACCTGTTGCAAACCAACATCCGTACCGTGCTCGGCTCCATGGAGCTGGATGCGATGCTCAGCCAGCGTGACGGCATCAACGAAAAACTGCTGCGCACCGTCGACGAAGCCACCGCACCGTGGGGCATCAAGATCACCCGGATCGAGATCAAGGACATCAGCCCGCCTGCCGACCTGATGGCCGCCATGTCCGGCCAGATGAAGGCCGAGCGGATCAAGCGTGCGCAGATCCTCGAGGCCGAAGGCCTGCGAGCCTCCGCGATCCTGACCGCCGAAGGCAAGAAGCAGGCGCAGATCCTGGAGGCCGAAGGTGGTCGTCAGGCCGCCTTCCTGGAATCCGAAGCCCGCGAACGTCAGGCCGAGGCCGAAGCCCGCGCCACTCAAGTGGTATCGGAAGCCATCGCCACCGGTAACGTGCAGGCCATCAACTACTTCGTCGCCCAGAAATACATCGACGCACTGGGCAAGCTGGCCTCGGCCAACAACAGCAAGGTGATCCTGATGCCGCTGGAAGCCAGCCAGGTGATTGGCGCAGTCGGCGGCATCGGCGAAATCGTCAAGGCAACCTTCGACAACAAGAAAGCCTGAGGCACGCACCATGTGGGAATTCCTGCAGCACCTGTCGTTTTGGGACTGGCTGGCACTGGGCACGGTGCTGTTGATCCTTGAAGTGTTCGGTGCCGGTGGTTATCTGCTGTGGATGGGCATCGCCGCGGCAGCCGTGGGCGTGATCAAGTTCCTGGTGCCGAGCCTGGGGTTGGAGTGGCAACTGCTGCTGTTCGCCGTGTTGTCGATCCTCACGGCGGTGTACTGGTGGCGACGCCAGCGCAGCAGCGCCAAGGTCAGCGACCAGCCGGGGCTGAACATGCGCGGCTCCGAGTTGATCGGTCGCACCTTTGTGGTGCATCAGGCCATCGTCGAGGGCCGTGGCAAGATCAAGGTGGGTGACGGTGTGTGGATGGCATCCGGGCCGGACGCGCCGGCTGGGGCACACGTACGTGTCATTGGTCAGGAAGGTGTGATTTTGCAGGTTGAAACTGTTTAGTCATCCATGGAACTCGGCTGGGCTATCTACAATCAAACTGTTCAGATAACCCAGTCGGAGTCACCCATCATGCGTCTAAAATATGCTGTCGCAACCCTCGCTGTGCTTTCCCTTCCTGTCGGTTCAGCCATGGCCGACAGCTTCTGGCGTAATGTCATCTCATCGGGTGCCACGACCGGCTCGACGTACCTGACCTTCAAGGACCACAAAATGGTAGTCGCCGCCCAGGACGACGCCGGTAGCTTCGTCGCCAGTGACGGCAACATCCGTGGCCCATACCTGGAAGCTGCGATGCAGAAAGTCCGCGCCGATAACCCTGGCCTCAAGGCCACGGATATGGACCTGGCGAACGCAATCCTGGCGAAAAACGCCATTGCTTCCGAGTAACACCGCCGCATAAAAAATGCCGTTCCTCGAGAGCGGCATTTTTTTGCCCTGATTTCCTACGCCAGACGCTGGCGATTCCGCATCTGAACAGGAAAAGTCCTGTCGAGTTGCAGGCGCGCCCGGCAACAAGCTATCGATTCCCTTCAGACTGAGTGAATCGATGACCATGCAAAAACTCTCCTACGCCCTGCTGCTCGCCGCGGTTGCCACGCCTTATGCCCAGGCAGAAAGCTGGTACGGGTCGGCAAAGCTCAACAGCGCCCGGCAGAATCTCTCAAGCTCACTGCTGACCAGCCCACGCGTAACCCACCGGGTAGAAGCCCCCGACAGCAGCAAGACTTTCACCGGCTCATTCGCCGTAGGCTATGCCTTTGCCGATGGCTGGCGCCTGGAGGGGGAATACACGATGCCCAGCCACTCGACCTTCAAATCCCATTGGGCACCGTTCAATGCCAACGTCAACAGCCTGCGCACCGACAGCCAGCGCCTGATGCTCAACGGTTATAAAAACATCCCGATCAATGAATGGCTGTCGTTCTACGGTATGGCGGGAGTCGGCGTGGCCCAGGTTGACGCCGAGGGTTACCAGACCAACGACACCCGCCGTTTCGCCAGCAATCGCCAATACAACTTCGCCTACAGCGTTGGCCTGGGGCTGGATGCCAAGGTCAGCGAAACCCTGACCCTGGGTACCGGCTGGCGTTACGTGGACATGGGCGGGATCGAGACCGGCTACAACACGTTCGCCAATCGGATCAACGCCCGGGACGAACAGCTCAAAGGCAAGCTCAAAGAGCAGAACGTGTTTCTTGAGGCACGCGTTGCCTTCTGACACCGATGCTGAAATGCCGCTCCCGAGGCGGCATTTTTTGTTTCAGGCGGGACGATTCATTCACAGACGACAGGCTATATTCAGTCGAGCCGTGCAACCATGCCCGGCATTGATATGCTTTTTCTCATCGCCTTCTGAAACGGATGCCTTCAACGTCATGAGCCAACTGCCCTTTCTGCCGTTCTCCAAGCCCACCATTGATGAAGCCACCATCTCGGCGGTAGGCGACGTACTGCGCTCCGGCTGGATCACCAGCGGGCCGAAAGTGCAGGCGTTCGAGGCGCAGTTGTCGGAATATTTTGGGGGGCGCCCGGTGCGTACCTTCAACTCGGGCACCTGCACCATGGAGATTGCCTTGCGCATCGCCGGTATCGGGCCTGGTGACGAAGTCATCACCACCCCGATTTCGTGGGTAGCCACGGCCAACGTGATTCTGGAAGTCGGTGCCACGCCGGTGTTCGCCGACATCGACCCGGTGACCCGCAATATCGACCTGGCCAAGGTGGAAGCCGCGATCACACCGCGCACCAAGGCAATCATCCCGGTATACCTGGCGGGCCTGCCGTTGGACATGCCATTGCTCTACGCGCTGGCCAACAAGTACAACCTGCGCATCGTCGAAGATGCAGCCCAGGCCCTGGGTTCCAGCTGGGATGGCCAACGCATTGGCGCTACCGGCGATTTCGTATCGTTCAGCTTCCAGGCGAACAAGAACATCACCTCGTCCGAAGGCGGCTGCCTGGTATTGAACAACGCTGAAGAAGCACGCCTGGCCGAGAAATATCGCCTGCAGGGCGTGACCCGCACCGGCTTCGATGGCCTCGACGTGGATGTGTTGGGCGGCAAGTTCAACATGACCGACATCGCAGCAGCCATCGGCCTGGGCCAGTTTGCCCATATCGAGAAGATCACTGCCCACCGCCAGGAACTGGCACGGCACTATTTCGAATGCTTCGGCAGTGATTTCGAAGAAAAGTACGGCGCGCAATTGCCACCGGCAGACTTCGAAAACAGCAACTGGCACCTGTTCCAGCTGGTACTGCCGGAGCGTCAGGACGGCCTGCCCGCACGCGCCACGTTCATGGAGCAGATGCAGGCCCATGGCGTCGGCATTGGCTATCACTACCCACCGATCCACCTGCTGAGCTTGTACAAGGCACAGGGATTCAAGGAAGGCATGTTCCCGGTTGCGGAAAAAGTGGGGCGTTTGATTGTGTCGTTGCCGATGTTCACGGCGATGACGAAAGCGGACGTAGAGCGTTCGGTAGCGGCGGTAAAAGCAGTATTGAAACGCGGATAAAACCTTTGCGGGAGCCGGTTGCCGGCTCCCGCAGCGGGATCACTCGCCGATGGCAGCCTTGTAACCGGCAGCGTCCAGCAGCTTGTCCAGCTCAGACGGGTTGCTTGGCTTGAGCTTGAAGATCCAGGCGCCGTAAGGGTCGGAGTTCAACAGTTCTGGCTCGCCGCTCAAGGCGTCGTTCACCGCGATCACTTCGCCAGCAATTGGCGAGTAGATATCCGAAGCGGCCTTAACGGATTCAACTACACCCGCCTGCTGAGTCGCCTCAAATACGTTGCCGACTTCGGTCAACTCGACGAATACCACATCCCCCAATGCTTCCTGGGCATGGTCCGAGATCCCGACGGTCACGGTGCCGTCAGCTTCCAGACGGGCCCATTCGTGACTTTCGGCAAAACGCAGGTCGGCAGGGATATCGCTCATAGTCTGTGTCCTCAAGGAAAAATGTCAGCGGCCATTGGCCCGCCGGAAAAGTTAGATCAATGTTTTGCCATGGCGCACGAACGTCGGTTTGACCACCCGAACCGGGTACCACTTGCCGCGGATTTCCACCTCGGCCCGGTCAGCAGTCGCCGACGGCACACGCGCCAGGGCAATGGATTTGCTTAGCGTAGGAGAGAAACTACCACTGGTGATCTCTCCTTCGCCAACATTGGCGATACGAACCACCTGGTGAGCGCGTAAAACCCCGCGCTCTTCCAGCACCAGGCCGACCAGCTTGGACTTCACACCCGCAGCCTTTTCGGCTTCCAGGGCGGCGCGGCCGATGAAATCCCGCTCGGCCGGCTCCCAGGCGATGCTCCAGGCCATGTTGGCTGCCAGGGGCGAGACGTCCTGGTGAATATCCTGACCGTAAAGGTTCATGCCGGCCTCAAGGCGCAGCGTGTCGCGGGCGCCGAGGCCGATGGGCGAAATGCCTGCGCCTACCAGGTCGTTGAAGAACGCCGGGGCCTGATCGGCCGGCAGGACAATTTCAAGACCGTCTTCGCCGGTGTAACCGGTGCGCGCGATAAACCAGTCGCCGTCAGCCAGGCCTTCAAAGGGCTTGAGCTGATGGATCAGGGTGGCGCGGGACTGGGTCACCAGTTCAGCGATCTTTTGCCGGGCATGGGGGCCTTGAATGGCGAGCATGGCCAATTCGGGCCGCTCGCGGAGCTGGGCCTGATAGCTGCCGAGCCGAGCCTGCATCCAGGCCATGTCCTGGTCACGGGTGGCGGCGTTGACCACCAGCCGGTAACCGCCCTCGGTACGGTAGACGATCATGTCGTCCACCACGCCGCCCTGCTCGTTGAGCATGGCGCTGTATAACGCGCGGCCGCAGCCGTGCAATCGGTCAACATCATTGGCCAGCAAATGCTGGAGCCATTCCTTGGCCTGGGGGCCTGTGATATCGATCACGGTCATATGGGATACATCGAACACCCCGCAGTCGCGTCGCACCTGATGGTGCTCCTCAACCTGCGAGCCGTAGTGCAAAGGCATATCCCAACCGCCAAAATCGACCATTTTCGCGCCAAGGGCGAGATGCAGGTCATACAGAGGCGTGCGCTGTCCCATGGGTTTCTCCTTCCGGGCGTGGCGAAGGTGCGGACGGTCGCCGTTCGGGCCGCACGCCTTGAAATACAAGGCCTGTAGCCGCGTTCAGCAACCCGATCTGAAAGATCGACCGCACCGAATGCCGCGCATTGTAGCCTCAAGCCGTAGGACTGGCACCTAACCGATTCGTCGCGCCGAACGTCGGATCAACCCGATGACCGGTAACAGCCCCACCAATACCAGGGTCAGGGCCGGCAGCGAAGCCCGCGCCCACTCCCCTTCGCTGGTCATCTCGAAAATCCGCACCGCCAGCGTGTCCCAGCCGAACGGGCGCATCAGCAGGGTCGCCGGCATTTCCTTGAGCACATCGACAAACACCAGCAGCGCCGCGCTCAGGGTGCCCGGCAGCAAAAGTGGCAGATACACTTTGCAAAACAGTCGCGGCCCGCTGACCCCAAGACTGCGGGCGGCTTCCGGCAAGGACGGACGGATTCGCGCCAGGCTGTTTTCCAGCGGCCCGTAGGCCACCGCAATGAAGCGCACCAGATACGCCAGCAGCAAGGCCGACAAACTGCCCAGTAACAGCGGTTTGCCGGCGCCCCCCAGCCAGCCGGAGACCGGGATCACCAGTTCACGATCCAGGTAGCTGAACGCCAGCATGATCGACACCGCCAGTACCGAGCCGGGCAGCGCGTAGCCTACGTTGGCCAGGCTGATGCCGGAGCGGATGGCTCGGGTGGGCGCCAGGCGATGGGCGAACGCCAGCACCAGGGCCACGCTGACGGTGATCAGGGCAGCCATACCGCCCAGGTACAGGGTATGGACGATCAAACCGGCGTAGCGCTCGTCCAGGTCGAAACGGCCACGCTGCCAGAACCAGGCCACCAGTTGCAGCATCGGGATCACGAACGCGCAGGCGAACACCAATCCGCACCAACCGCTGGCCAACGCCGCCTTGAACCCGCGCAGATGGTAAAGCGCCTTGCCGCGAGGTCGCTCGTTGCTCGGCCGGCTGGCGCCCCGGGCACGGCGTTCGCCGTACAGCACCAGCATCACCACCAACAGCAACAGGCTGGCCAGTTGCGCGGCACTGGAGAGGCTGAAAAAGCCGTACCAGGTCTTGTAGATGGCGGTGGTAAAGGTGTCGAAGTTGAACACCGAGACGGCACCGAAATCCGCCAGGGTTTCCATCAACGCGAGGGCCACGCCCGCACCGATGGCGGGACGCGCCATGGGCAGGGCCACCCGCCAGAACGCTTGCCACGGCGACTGCCCCAAGACACGCGCCGCTTCCATCAGGCCTTTGCCCTGGGCGAGGAACGCGGTGCGTGCCAGCAGATAAACATAGGGGTAGAACACCAGCACCAGCACGATGATCACACCGCTGGTCGAGCGCACACGCGGCAGGCGCAAGCCTGTACCAAACCATTCGCGCAGCAGGGTTTGCACCGGGCCGGAGAAGTCCAGCAGGCCGACGAAGACGAAGGCGAGCACATAGGCGGGAATCGCGAAGGGCAGCATCAACGCCCAGTCCAGCCAGCGCCGGCCGGGGAATTCGCAGAGGCTGGTCAGCCAGGCCAGGCTGACGCCCAGCAGCGTAACGCCCACACCGACGCCCAGCACCAGGGTCAAGGTGTTGCCCAGCAGACGTGGCATCTGGGTTTCCCACAGGTGGGACCAGATCTGGTGGTCGATGGTCTGCCACGACAGCAACAGCACGCTCAACGGCAGCAGCACCAGGGCGGCGACGGTGAAGACCGGCAGGTACCAGCGGCGTTGGGCGGGATGGGCCAAGGAACAGATCTCTGGGGATAATATTTTTAACTCGCCACAAAACAGTGTGGGAGCCGGGCTTGCCCGCGATGCACGCACCTCGGTGTGTCAGTCACACCGCGGTGATGCTATCGCAGGCAAGCCAGCTCCCACACTGTGTGCGGTGTTTTTAAACGTGCACTTAGTTCCAGCCAGCGCGATCCATCAAGCGAATAGCCTCAGCCTGACGCTTGCCCGCCACTTCCACCGGCAATGTGTCAGCTACAAACTTGCCCCAGGTCGCCACCTCCGCCGACGGCGGCACCGCCGGGTTGGCCGGGAACTCCTGGTTCACATCCGCAAAGATCTTCTGCGCTTCCGGCGTGGTCATCCACTCCACCAGCGCCTTGGCTGCTTCCGGGTGCGGTGCATGCTTGGTCAGGCCGATGCCCGACAGGTTGACGTGCACCCCGCGGTCGCCCTGGTTCGGCCAGAACAACTTCACCGCCAGGTCCGGCTTCTGCTTGTGCAGGCGGCCGTAGTAGTAGGTGTTCACGATACCCACGTCACACTGCCCGGCGTTGATCGCCTCCAGCACGGCAATGTCATCGGAGAACACGTCGGTGGACAGGTTGTTGACCCAGCCCTTGACGATTTCTTCGGTCTTGGCCGCGCCGTGGGTTTCGATCAGGGTGGCGGTCAGCGACTGGTTGTAGACCTTCTTCGCGGTGCGCAGGCACAGGCGGCCTTCCCACTGTTTGTCGGCCAGGGCTTCGTAGGTGGTCAGGTCGCCCGGTTTCACGCGATCGGTGGAGTAGGCGATGGTCCGCGCTCGCAGGCTCAGGCCAGTCCAGGCATGGGCCGAAGAACGGTATTGAAGGGGAATATTCTTGTCGATCACCGCAGAGGTGAACGGCTGCAGGATGCCCATCTGCTCGGCCTGCCAGAGGTTGCCGGCGTCGACGGTGAGCAGCAGGTCGGCGGTGGCGTTTTCACCTTCGGCCTTGATGCGCTGCATCAGCGGCGCTTCCTTGTCGGTGATGAACTTCACCTGCACGCCGGTCTTCTTGGTGTAGGCGTCGAACACCGGCTTGATCAGTTCGTCGATGCGCGAGGAGTAGACCACGACCTCATCGGCCGCCTGCACGGCGGTGCTGCCGATAAGAGTGAGTGCCAGGGCAGTCAGGAGGCGCTTGGGTGCCAACATGGGTGCGGTCTCTCATTTGCAAAAAGAGCGCAAATGATAAGGACTCACATTTGGTAACGCTCAACGGAGCCGTTACCAGATGTTGCACAGCACCCTCAGGCCTTGGCCAGCTCCGGCAAATCCCCGGTCAAACCCAATGCCTGACGCACAAACAACGCCTTGGCCTCCGGCATCTGCTCAACCACCTTCAGCCCTGCATTACGCAGCCAGCGCAACGGCAGTTGATCGGCCTGGAACAACCGCTCAAAGCCTTCCATCGCCGCCATCAGCGCCAGGTTGTGCGGCATGCGCCGACGCTCGTAACGGCTGAGCACCTTCACATCCGCCAGGCGCTCGCCGCGCTCGTTGGCCGCCAGCAGCACCTCGGCGAGCACCGCCGCATCGAGGAAGCCCAGGTTCACGCCCTGCCCCGCCAGCGGATGAATGACGTGGGCCGCGTCGCCAATCAATGCCAGGCCTTCGGCCACGTAACGTTTGGCGTGGCGCTGACGCAACGGCACGCACAGCCGTGGATCGGCGCTTATCACGCTGCCCAGGCGGCCTTCGAAGGCATTTTCCAGTTCACGGCAGAAGCTTTCATCGTCCAGCGCCATCAAGCGCTCGGACTCACTCGGGGTGGTCGACCAGACAATCGAACACCAGTCTTCCTGCCCGTCCCGCACCAGCGGCAGGAACGCCAGCGGGCCATTGTCGGTAAAACGCTGCCAGGCCGTCTTTTGATGCACCTGGCTGCTGCGCACACTGGTGACGATGGCGTTGTGCAAATAATCCCACTCACGGGTAGCGGTGCCGGTCAGGCGACGTACTGCCGAGTTGGCGCCGTCCGCCGCGACCACCAGTGGCGCGCGCAAGGTGCGGCCATCGGCGAGGGTCAGCAGCCAGTCATCGCCGGAGCGGCGCATCTGTTCCAGGCGCGCATTGGCCAGCAGGCCGAGGTCGCAGTCGTGCAGGCGGTCGAGCAAGGCATCCTGGACCACACGGTTTTCGACGATATGCCCCAGCACCTCGGCATGCACGCTGGCCGCCGAGAAGTGGATCTGCCCGGTGCCGCTGCCGTCCCACACCTGCATCTCGCCGTACGGGCTGGCACGTCGCTCGACAATGCCGTCCCACACGCCAAGGCGTTCGAGGATGCGCTGGCTGGCGGCCGACAAGGCGCTCACCCGCGGTTCGAACGCAGCATGAGGGTCGAACGGCTTGACGCTCAGGGGGCTGCCGTCGAGCAGCAGCACCTGCAGGCCACTGCCCTGCAACGCCAGCGCCAGGGCGCTTCCGACCATTCCGGCCCCGACAATCAGCACATCTGCGCGCATGTCCATGCTTTAAGCCTGTCTCGATTGCAGCTTGCGCCGCACGTAAAGGGTTTTGTCGACCCGCGCCACCAGGGTGCCGGAGCCGTCATGAATCTGTACCTTGAGCTGCGGTAAATACTTGTCGCCGCTGGCGGTGTGCTGGCGAATCTCGTCCAGCAACGCTTGGTCGATGGAAAATTCGGCGAACACCGGGCCTTTGCCCGGCGAGATAAAGTCGATAGCGGCAGCCTTGTCCCAGACAATGTAGTCGCGGCCCAGGTTCTCCATCAGCATCAGCATGTAAAACGGGTCGACCATCGAATACAGGCTGCCGCCAAACTGCGTGCCGACGTAGTTGCGGTTGTACCAGCCCAGGCCCATGCGCACCTTGACCTCGCGGAAATCGCTGCCGATGTGCAACACCCGAATTCCGGCCCCAAG
The DNA here is from genome assembly GCF_030815935.1 of Pseudomonas sp. W2I6. Taxonomy (NCBI): domain Bacteria; kingdom Pseudomonadati; phylum Pseudomonadota; class Gammaproteobacteria; order Pseudomonadales; family Pseudomonadaceae; genus Pseudomonas; species Pseudomonas sp. W2I6. Next base: position 6,062,240 of record NZ_JAUSXJ010000001.1, read on the forward strand.
GTACGGCGGGTACAGGGTCATGATCCAGCGCAACAGCCGCGCCTTGCCCAGGCGTCGGGTCAGCCACTCACGCATCGGGACGGGTACCCAGGCCCATGGCCTGGCGCGCGAACCAGCGCTTGGCCGGCGGCAGCAAGTCGAGGCCCAGCAAGCCCATGTTGCGGCCCAGCGCGACCAACGGTTGCGCACTGCCAAACAGGCGGGTGACCTGATCGGAGAAGCCGACGGTGAGTTTCTGGTCCATGCGCTGACGCTCGCGGTACGCCTGCAGTGTCGCCAGGTCGCCCGGAATCGCCGGCCCGGCCAGCAGCGCCTCGGCCAACGCGTAGGCATCCCGCAGGGACAGGTTGAAGCCCTGACCGGCAATCGGGTGCAGGCTGTGGGCGGCATTGCCAAGTACGGCCAGATGAGAGCGCACTTGTTCTTCCGCTTCCACGAGCGTCAGCGGGTACAGGTGGCGCGCGCCGACTTGCTTGAGGGTGCCCAGGCGGTAGCCGAACACGCCCTGCAGTTCACTCAGGAAGCTGCGTTCGTCCAGCTCGGCCAGGCGCTTGGCGTCCATGCCGACGCGGGTCCAGACCAGCGCGCAGCGGTTGTCCGGCAACGGCAGCAAGGCCATCGGGCCTTCGTCGGTGAACCGCTCGAACGCCTCGCCGTTGTGGGCCTCGCTTGGGGTGATGTTGGCGATTAGCGCGCTCTGGTTGTACGGCCGCTTTTTAACGCCGATGCCCAGTTGCTCGCGCAAACCTGAGCGACCGCCATCGGCCAGCACCGCGAGGTCGCACTCCAGCACGGTTTCGTCATTGAGGGTCAGGCGGTAGCCATCGGCAAGCGGCTCCATGCGCGTAACTTCCGCCGGGCAACGCCAACTGACCACGTCCTTGTCCAGCCCTTGCCACAGGCATTGGCCCAGCCAGGCGTTTTCCACCACGTAGCCAAGCGCCGGCACACCCTCTTCCATGGCCGACAGGCGCGCGGTAGAGAAGCGGCCACGGTCCGACACATGAATCTGTTTGATCGGCTCGGCGCGGCGAGAGATTTCCTGCCACACGCCCAACCGTTGATAGATCTGCCGCGCGCCAAAGGACAGCGCTGAAGAACGCGCGTCATAGCTCGGCTGGTAGCTGTCGCCGGGGGCAAACGGCTCGATCAGCACGATCTTCCAGCCCCGGGCCTTGGCCCCGGCCTGCAAGGCCAATGCGAGGCTGGCACCCACCAGGCCGCCGCCGATAATCGCCAGGTTGACCCGGCTCATCGGGCGCTCGCCATCAATGCTTCGATCTCGGCGACGGACTTGGGCACGCCACCGGTCAGAATTTCACAGCCTTGCTTGGTCACCACCACGTCGTCCTCGATGCGTACGCCAATGCCACGCCATTTCTTCGCCACGTTCTGGTTGTCCGGCGAGATGTAAATCCCCGGCTCCACAGTCAGTGCCATGCCAACTTCCAGCACCCGCCACTCGCCGCCGACCTTGTATTCGCCCACATCGTGCACATCCATCCCCAGCCAGTGGCCGGCGCGGTGCATATAGAAGGCTTTATAAGCTTCACTGGCGATCAGTTCGTCGACATCACCCTGCAACAATCCCAGCGTCACCAGCCCGGCAGTGATCACTTGCACCGTCGCCTCGTGGGCCTGGTTCCAATGCTTGTTCGGGGCGATTTCGGCAAAGGCGGCTTCCTGGGAAGCCAGCACGATTTCATAAATCGCCTTCTGCTCGGCGGAAAACTTGCCGCTCACCGGCCAGGTGCGGGTGATGTCGCTGGCGTAGCAGTCGATCTCGCAGCCGGCGTCGATCAGCACCAGGTCGCCGTCCTTGAGCACCGCGTCATTCTGCTGGTAATGCAGGATGCAGCTGTTGCGCCCCGAGGCGACGATGGAACCATAGGCCGGCATCTTCGCCCCGCCCTTGCGAAACTCGTAGTCGAGCTCCGCTTCCAGGCTGAACTCATGCAACCCGGCGCGGCTGGCCTGCATCGCCCGTACATGGGCCGCGCAGGAAATCCGCGCCGCCTCGCGCATCACCTTCACTTCTGCCGCCGATTTATACAGGCGCATGTCATGAAGCAGATGATCCAGGGCAACAAATTCGTTCGGTGGCTGGGCGCCGAGGTGCGCTTTAGAGCGGATCACGTTGATCCACTCCATCAGGTGCCGGTCGAATTCGGCATTGCTGCCCATGGCCGAATACACCCGGTCGCGGCCTTCGATCAGGCCGGGCAGGATGTCGTCGATATCGGTAATCGGGAAGGCGTCATCGGCGCCAAAATCGCGAATCGCGCCTTCGGTGCCCGCTCGCAGGCCGTCCCACAGTTCGCGCTCGGCATTGCGTTCGCGGCAGAACAGCACGTACTCGCCGTGCTGGCGGCCGGGCATCAGCACGATCACCGCCTCCGGTTCGGGGAAGCCGCTCAGGTACTGGAAGTCGCTGTCCTGGCGGTAGACGTGCTCGACGTCACGGTTGCGGATGGCTACCGCGGCCGCCGGCAGGATGGCGATGCTGTTGGGTTCCATCTGCGCCATGAGCGCCTTGCGGCGCCGGGTGTATTCCGCTTTGGGGATATGGATCATGGGCAGATGGGCTTCCTTTCTTAGTGCAGCGACGGCTTGGGTGCAGCGGGCTCAGCCGATTTACGGGTCTCGGTGAACAGCAGCAGCGGCGCGACGCGCAGGTATTCCATGACTTCCATGTAGTCGCTTTCGCCGTCTTCGGACTCTTCCAGGGCGTCTTGCACCTGAGAGATGGCGGCCAGGTCCTGCAGCACTTCCTGGGCATCGGTGCTCAGGTCGAGGCCGCCGGCGTTCACGCCGAAACCGTGGAGGAAGCCTTGGCACCATTGGCCCAACGCGGCGGCGCGCTCGGTGAGCGGCGCGTCATCGGTAGGCAGCAGCAGGACGACGGTGACGTCATCACCGGTCAGCTCGCCTTTAACCATCTCTTGCAGGCCGATGAGCGCATTGCGCACGTTTTCGGTAGGCTCGGTTTCCAGCAGCTCGGCGACATCGGCCAGCCAGTTGTCGGCATCAAAGCCGACACCGGTGCAACTGCGGCCCAGCAGCACGCCGTGCAGTTCGGCAGGCGAGCAAGGATGACCGCTGGAACTCAGCAGTTTGGAAAAAGCATCGTACGGGGAGTTCTGAATGGGCATGGTGAGCTAGGCGCCAGACGGCGCAATGTCTAGAATGAAGCGCTGTATCCTAGCATCGGCAGACGTACCAAGACTATCGAGGGCGTCAGATCGTTTATCCAGCAGTTGCCATTCATCAGACAAAATCCAGTGGAACCCAATGGAAGACACCGACCTGCAAGCGCTGATGGCCAGACTCGAGCTGCTAATTAACCGGGTCGAGCAACTTAAGAGCCAAAACGGACTCCTATTAGCTCAGGAAAAGACCTGGCGCGAGGAACGCGCTCACCTCATTGAAAAAAACGAAATCGCCCGGCGTAAGGTCGAATCGATGATTTCGCGCCTGAAGGCCCTGGAGCAAGACTCATGAGTTCAAGCAATAGCGTCACCGTGCAGATTCTCGACAAAGAATATTCGATCATCTGCCCCCAGGAAGAACGCAGCAACCTGGTGAGCGCTGCCCGCTACCTGGACGGCAAGATGCGCGAAATCCGCAGCAGCGGCAAAGTCATCGGCGCCGATCGCATCGCCGTGATGGCCGCACTGAACATTACCCACGATCTGCTGCATAAGCAGGAACGGCCTGACGTGCAGGCCAGCGGCTCGACGCGCGAGCAGGTGCGCGACCTGCTGGAGCGGGTCGATCTGGTACTTTCTACCGATCCAGAGCCACCCAAGGGCTGATTGCGGCGTCGGTTTCGGGTATACTCGCCCCACTCCCTGGCGTGCTTGCCAGTCGGCGATGTCCCTGAGCCGATTCGCACTACCCTGGAAGTTACACGTTGGGCTGGTGTGCATGTCCGCTAGACGGAAAGCCTTAAAGCCTACTGTTTCTTCCACCTTGAACTTTCGGGTTCAAGGGCTAAGTCGACAGCGGTTCTGTCGGGGAGCCTGATTCCCAAATCCAATGCCAGTCCCAGGACTGGCATTGTTTTATGAGCCGAAAACCATGACCGAACCTGCGCCGCTTTCCCGCCCGCAACTTCGACGCATGCTGCGCAAAGCCCGCCGCGCCCTGACGCCAAGCGAGCAACGCCAGGCCGCCCTGGGCCTGTATCGGCAACTGGCACAGCACCCGCTGTTTCGCCGGGCCAAACACCTATCCTTATATCTACCGACGGACGGTGAAATCGATCCGCGCCTGCTGCTGCGCGCTGCACAGCGCCAGGGCAAGGCGACGTACCTGCCGGTGCTCAGTGCATGGCCGCGAACCAAGATGGTGTTCCAGCGAGTGCGCCCCGGCGAAAAGCTGAGGCCCAACCGTTTTCGCATCCTCGAGCCCCAGGTAAATGCCAGCCGGCAACGCAAGGTCTGGGCGCTGGACCTGGTGCTGCTGCCACTGGTTGGCTTTGATGATGTGGGCGGACGGTTGGGCATGGGCGGCGGGTTTTATGACCGCAGCCTGGCCTACATGGCCCGCCGGAAATCCTGGCGCAAGCCGACGCTGTTGGGCCTGGCCCATGAATGCCAGAAGGTCGAACGATTGGCACAGGCAAGCTGGGATGTACCGCTTGAGGGCACAGTCACCGATAAGGATTGGTATATAGCAGAGACGCTACTGGAATCAGCAGCGCCTTGAAGACGGGTCAGCGTTTGAACGGTTGCGGCTGTTGCTGTGCGAGTTCAATCGGTGCGTCAGTCTTGTTCGACCACAAGCTCTGCGCATAGCCGGTGGTCACAACGCCCAGGCCGAACAAAATAACCAAAATCCATAGTAAATCCGGTTTGCGTTTCATCGATTGCCCCCCTTCAGGCATCTTGCACACGATGACAGCAACGTTCCATTAGTAGTCCGTGCCAGCTGCGTCAAGCTCAAAACCCCGGCATTCTGCGTTAACGTGAACCAACACGCAAACCTTGACGCCAACCGACTGTCGGTTTGTCATAAAATTGCAGGACAACTTTCCCAATCGACTTTTGAGGAGCGAAAACATGGCCTATTGGCTGATGAAATCCGAGCCCGATGAACTGTCCATCAAGGGCCTGGAAAAGCTCGGCGAGGCCCGGTGGGACGGGGTGCGCAACTACCAGGCGCGGAACTTCCTGCGGGCGATGGCGGTGGGTGACCAGTTCTTCTTCTACCACTCCAGCTGCCCGGAACCGGGGATTGCCGGCATCGGTAAAATCGTCGAGGCAGCCTACCCGGACCCGACCGCGCTGGAGCCCGACAGTCATTATTTCGACGCCAAGGCCAGCCCTGAAAAAAACCCGTGGAGCGCGATCAATGTTGCCCACGTCGAGACCTTTGCGAAGGTCCTGGGGCTGGGCTATCTGAAACAGCAAACCGCCCTCGCCGAGTTGCCCCTGGTGCAAAAAGGCAGCCGCCTTTCGGTGATGCCGGTCACCGCCGAGCAATGGGCCGCCGTACTCGGCCTGCGCTGAAACAGCAGAACCCTGCGGTCACGCCCATGGCGCATGCATCTGCGCGCCAACCGGGTTAGGCTGGCGCTTCATTTGACCCGCATCAAGGGCCTCCGGGCAGGATCGGTCAAACTAGGACGCTAACGCCGCAGGATGCACCCATGTCGACGAACCACCGTACCTCCCATCTTTTCGCCATTCCATTGATTGTCTTGCTGCTGGCCGCCGGCGGCTTCGGCTATTGGCAATCCACCCAGGACCGCCTGCCCGAAGGCTTGAGCATGGGCAATGGCCGGCTGGAATCGACTGAAGTGCAGATCGCCGCCAAGATCCCCGGTCGCCTCGCCGAAGTGCGGGTGGACGAAGGCGACAAGGTGCTCAAGGGCCAACTGCTGGCGCGCATGGACACCCGCACCCTGGAAGCCCAGCGCGCCCAGGCCGAAGCCGAAGTGCTGCGGGCCAGGGAGAATTTCGCTGCTGCCGAAGCCAATGTGCAACTGCGCCGGAGCGAACAGCTGCTGGCCAGCCAGGAACTCAAGCGCACCCAGGAGCTGTACAAGCGCGGCTTCGCCAGCGGCCAGTTGATCGACCAGCAGCAGGCCCGGCAAAACACCGGCAACGCTGCCGTGGTCGCCGCCCAGGCCCAGGTCAATTCGGTAAAGGCCGCCATCGGCGCCGCCCAGGCCCAGGTCGCCCAGCTCACCAGCGAAATCGAAGACAGCAGCCTGCGGGCGCCTATCGACGGCATCATCCAGCTGCGCCTGGCCGAACCCGGCGAAGTGCTCGGCGCGGGTGGCCGCGTGTTACTGCTGATCGACCCCAACGACCAATACATGAACCTGTATCTGCCCGCTTCGGTAACCGGCGCCCTGACCGTCGGCAGTGAGGCGCGGATCGTCCTCGACGCCCTGCCGAAGCAACCGCTGCCGGCGAAAATCAGCTTCGTCGCCGCCAAGTCGCAGTTCACCCCCAAGGAAGTGGAAACCCGCGACGAACGCCAGAAGCTGGTGTTCCGGGTCAAGCTGCGCCTGACCCAACCAAGCGCCGTGCCCCAAGCCAAACCGGGCATGCCCGGCGCCGGCTATGTGCGCACCGCTGACCTGGACTGGCCGGCCAACCTGCAATGAACGGCCTGGCGCTGCACGCCACGGGGATCAACCATCGCTACGGCAAGCAACAGGCGCTGATCGACATCGCCTTCAGCCTGCCTGCCGGCACACGCTGCGGCCTGATCGGCCCGGACGGCGCCGGCAAGTCGAGCCTGCTGGGCTTGATCGCCGGGGTCAAAAAGCTTCAACAAGGCGAACTGCAAGTACTCGGCGGCTCCATCGAAGACCGCCGCCACCGCAACAGCCTGTACCCGCGTATCGCCTTCATGCCTCAAGGCCTGGGCGGCAACCTTTACCCCGAGCTGTCCATCAGCGAAAACATCCGGTTCTTTGCCACGCTGTTCGGCCTGTCAAAAGCCGATTGCGACCAGCGCATGCACAACCTGCTGCTGGCCACCGACCTCGCACGCTTCGCCGAGCGACCTGCCGGCAAGCTCTCCGGCGGCATGAAGCAGAAACTCGGCCTGTGCTGTGCACTGATCCACGACCCGGACCTGTTGATCCTCGACGAACCCACCACCGGCGTCGACCCGCTGTCCCGTCGACGCTTCTGGGAACTGGTGGAAACCGTACGCAGCGAACGCCCGCAGCTCACACTGCTAGTGGCCACCGCCTACATGGAAGAAGCCGAGCAGTTTGAACACTGCCTGATGCTCGACCGCGGCAAGCTGATCGCCGACGGCCTGAGCAGCGAACTCGCCGCCGCGACGCCCAGCGGCAAACTGGACGAAGCCTTCACCCATTTCCAGGGCGACAGTGCCCATAACAACGAACCGCTGGTGATTCCGCCCCGGCAAAGCGACAACACCGACATCGCCATCGAAGCCCACGACCTGACCCTGCGCTTCGGCGACTTCACGGCAGTCAACAAGGTCAGCTTCGCGATTGGCCGGGGCGAGATCTTTGGTTTCCTCGGCTCCAACGGCTGCGGCAAGACCACCACCATGAAAGTCCTCACCGGGTTGATGCCCGCCACCGAGGGCACCGCCACGCTGCTGGGCAACCCGGTCAACGCCAAGGACCTGGCCACCCGCAAGCGCGTGGGTTTCATGTCGCAAAGCTTCTCGCTGTACGGCGAACTCAGCGTGCGCCAGAACCTGGTGCTGCATGCGCAGTTGTTCGACCTGCCCAAGGCCGGGAGCGGCCAGCGCATCGACGAGTTGATCAAGCGTTTTGACCTGGGCGACGTTGCCGAGCAGCCGTCCGGCGAGTTGCCGCTGGGCCTGCGCCAGCGCCTGTCCCTGGCGGTGGCGGTGCTGCACCGCCCGGAAGTGCTGATCCTCGATGAGCCGACCTCGGGCGTCGACCCGGCCGCGCGGGATGACTTCTGGCGGCTGCTGATCGAACTGTCCCGGGAACAGGGCGTGACGATCTTCCTGTCCACCCACTTCATGAACGAAGCCCAGCGCTGCGACCGCATCTCGCTGATGCACGCGGGCAGGGTGCTGGCCTGCGACACGCCGGACGCGCTGCAACAGCAGTTCCACGGCGAAACCCTGGAAGCAGCGTTCGTCACCTGCCTCGAACAGGCCCAAGGCGCGCCCGAAGCGGCCACCGCGCCCTCCGAAACCGTCAGCGAACCCATGGCCCCACCCGTCAGCAAACACGGGTTCAGCGTCGCCCGCCTGTTGGCCGTGGCCAGCCGCGAAGGCAAGGAACTGCTGCGGGACAAAGTGCGCATGGCCTTCGCCCTGTTGGGGGCGATTTTCATGATGGTGATCTTCGGCTACGGCATTTCCCTGGACGTGGAGAAACTCGCCTTCGCCGTATACGACCAGGATCAGACGCCGCAAAGCCGGGCCTACTTGGAAGCCTTTCGCAGTTCGCGCTATTTCGCCGAACAGTCGCCGATCACTGACTCCAACGAACTGCACAAACGCCTGCAGCGCTCGGAGATCAAACTGGCGCTGGAGATTCCGCCAGGGTTCGGCCGCGATCTCTACGCCGGCCGCCAACCCGCCGTGGCCGCCTGGCTCGATGGCGGCATGCCGTTCCGTGCGGAAACCAGCCGCAATTATGTCGAGGCCGTGCACCAGGCCAACCTCCAACAACTGGCCGAACTGAACAGCACACCACTGAATCAGCAAGCCGCCGCCAAACTGGAAACCCGCTTTCGCTACAACCAGGACGTGGTCAGCGTGAACGCTATCGGTCCCGGCGTGATGGCGCTGATCCTCGCGTTTATCCCGGCGATGCTCACGGCCCTGGGGATCGTGCGCGAGAAGGAACTGGGCTCCATCACCAACTTCTACGCCACACCCCTGACCCGCCTGGAATTCCTGTTGGGCAAGCAGGCGCCGTACCTGGCCGTGAGCCTGATCAACCTGGGCCTGCTGGTGGCGATGAACCGCTGGCTGTTCGGCGTGCCGTTCAAGGGCAGCGGCGTGACCCTGGCTTTCGGCGGCCTGCTGTATGTGCTGGCCACCACTAGCATGGGCCTGCTGATTTCCGCGTTCACCCGCACCCAGATCGCAGCGATCCTCGGCACCATGATCATCACCAGCCTGCCGACCATCCAGTTCTCCGGGCTGATCGTGCCGCGCTCGTCCCTGGAAGGCGCCGCCGCGTTGATGGGCATGTTGTTTCCGGCGGGCTACTTCCTCGACATTGCGGTGGGCACCTTTACCAAGGCCCTGGACCTGCGTCAGCTATGGCCACAGTGCCTGGCGCTGTTCGGGTTTTTCCTGGGGTTCACCGGGCTTAGCCTGATCATGCTCAAGAAGCAGGAGGCCTGAGATGCACAAGTTCGCCCATATCCTGCGCCTCGGCATCAAGGAACTGACCAGCCTGCGCCACGACAGCGTGTTGCTGCTGTTCCTGTTCTACGCCTTTACCGTCGCCATCTATATGCCCGCCGCCGGCTCGGTGATCGGCGTGCACAACGCCAGCGTGGCCTTTGTGGATGAAGACCACAGCGCGCTTTCCCGGCAACTGGCCGAAGCGCTGCAACCGCCGGAATTCCAGGCGGCGGTGCCGTTGCCGTACGACCAACTGGACAAGGTGATGGACAGCGGCCAGTACACCTTCGTGATCAACGTGCCGGCGAATTTCCAGGCCGACCTGTTGGCCGGGCGCCAGCCGGGGGTGCAGGTCAACGTCGATGCCACGGCCATGAGCCAGGCATTCATGGGTGCCGGGTATATCGGACGGATTTTCCAGCGGGAATTGCTGACCTATGGCAACCAGGCCGATGCCGCCCAAAAGGCGCCGGCGCTGCTGACCACCCGGGCGCTGTTCAATACCAACCTGGAAGGCGGCTGGTTTCTGGCGGTGATCCAGATCGTCAACAACATCACCATCCTCGCCATCGTGCTGACCGGCACCGCGCTGCTGCGTGAGCGCGAACACGGCACCCTCGACCATTTGCTGGTGCTGCCGCTGACTGCGCTGGAAATCATGCTGGCGAAAATCTGGAGCAACATGCTGGTGGTGGTGCTGTGCACCTGGCTGTCGCTGGAAGTGGTGGTGAAAGGCTTGCTCGGCGTGCCGCTGGCCGGGTCGCTGACTTTGTTTTTGCTGGTGACGGCGCTGTACCTGTTTGCCAGTACTGCCCTCGGCATCTTCCTCGCCACCCTCGCCCGCTCGACGCCGCAGTTTGGCCTGCTGGCGATCCCGGTGATTATCCCGATGCTGCTGTTGTCCGGCGGCAGCACGCCGCTGGACAGCATGCCGCAGTGGTTGCAATGGGTGATGCAGGGCTCGCCGTCGACGCACTTTGTGAGCCTGAGTGCGGCGATTCTGTTCCGGGATGCGGGTGTGAATGTGGTGTGGCCGGACTTGCTGGCGCTGGCGGGGATCGGGTTGCTGTTCTTTGCGGTGGCGTTGGCGCGGTTCAGGAAGAGCCTGGCTTCCTGAGGTGTCTGTCAGGGCCTCTTCGCGAGCAAGCCCGCTCCCACACTTGACCGAGTTCTAACATGAGAATGCGGTTAAATGTGGGAGCGGGCTTGCTCGCGAAGGGCGCGAAGGGCGCGAAGCGACCGGCTTACTGGATGATCAGGTTGTTGAACAACAGATCCTCAACCTGCGGCTTGCCGGTTTCGTCGTTCATCACTTGCTGGGTCTGCTTCAGGGCTTCCTGGCGCAGTTTTTCCTTCCCATCAACGCTGCTCATGGTGTCGTTGGTCTGCTGGGTAAACAACGCCACCAACTGGTTGCGAATCAGCGCATCGTTGGCTTTCACGGCAGCGGCTGCCTCGGGACCGGTGACCCGCAGGGCGATATCCGCCTTGAACACCCGCAGCTTCGCGGTGCCATCCAAGCCGTAGTTACCGACAAACGGCGGGCTCAGGCTGATATAGCTGACCTTCGGCGCTTCGCCTTCTTTGGCTTCTTCGGCCAGGGCTGCCGTCGGCAGTGTCAGGGCCAGCATCAACAGGATCCACGCTTTCACAGTTCATTCCTCAATTCGGTTGCCCAGTAGCATAACGCTAGCAGCCCTGAGCACAAGCTTATGGCGACTTATCAGGCCGGGGCATGCTCGTTGACCCGTCGCCCTGCCCACCTACACTTATCGGCCAACACGCCAAAAGGAATAGTCCGATGAAAGCTGTGCTGTGCAAAGCCTTCGGCCCCGCCGAAACCCTGGTGCTGGAAGACGTCGAAAGCCCGGCGATCAAGAAGAACGAAATCCTGTTGGACGTGCATGCGGCCGGGGTCAATTTCCCGGATACCCTGATCATCGAGGGCAAGTACCAGTTCAAGCCGCCCTTCCCGTTTTCGCCGGGCGGTGAAGCGGCAGGCGTGATCAGCCAAGTCGGTGAGAACGTCAGCCACCTGAAGGTCGGTGACCGGGTGATGGCCCTGACCGGCTGGGGCAGCTTCGCCGAGCAGGTCGCGGTGCCGGGCTACAACGTGCTGCCGATCCCGCCGAGCATGGACTTCAACACCGCCGCCGCCTTCAGCATGACCTACGGCACGTCGATGCACGCCCTGAAGCAACGGGCCAACCTGCAACCCGGGGAAACCCTGCTGGTGCTCGGTGCCTCCGGCGGCGTCGGCCTGGCTGCGGTGGAAATCGGCAAGGCCATGGGCGCCCGGGTGATCGCCGCGGCCAGCAGCGCCGACAAGCTGGCGGTGGCCAAGGCGGCGGGTGCCGATGAGTTGATCAACTACAGCGAAGCCAGCCTCAAGGACGAGATCAAACGCCTTACCGGCGGCAATGGCGTGGATGTGATCTACGACCCAGTGGGCGGCGACCTGTTTGACCAGGCCATTCGCGGCATCGCCTGGAATGGCCGGCTGCTGGTGGTGGGCTTTGCCAGCGGGCGCATTCCCGAGCTGCCGGTGAACCTGGCGCTGCTCAAGGGCGCGGCGGTGGTCGGGGTGTTCTGGGGGTCGTTCGCCCAGCGCCAGCCGCAGGACAATGCCGCCAACTTCCAGCAACTGTTCGGCTGGTTCGCCGAGGGCAAGTTGAAGCCGCTGGTGTCCCAGGTGTACCCGCTGGAGCAGGCGGCGCAGGCGATCAACGACCTCGGCCAGCGCAAGGCTGTGGGCAAGGTCGTGGTGCAGCTACGCTGACTATTGTTTCATTTTGTCCGCGGAGTGCCTGGGCCCATGATCGGCCGAGGCACTCACTCACTGGCAGGAATGAATAATGGTCACACCGCTGCGCGCGCTGTTTCTGGGGTTGTTGATGATGGTGTCGGCTCACGCCTTTGCCCATAAAGAGGGCAAGGATGTACGCGGGCTGAACAACGTGACGGTGCTGATCGTGCGCCATGCGGAAAAACCCGATGAAGGTCCGTTGCTGAGCCCCAAGGGCGAACAGCGGGCGGCGGCCTACGCCAGCTATTTCGACCCGCTGCTGTTGAACGGCATCTCCGTGGTGCCCCAGCGGCTGATCGCTACCAGCGACAGCAAGGAAAGCTCTCGCCCGCGCCTGACCCTGACACCCCTGGCCCAGCGCCTGCAGCTCCCGCTTGAAACACCCTACTCAGACGATCAAGTCGGCAAGCTGGTGAAGTCCCTGCGCAAGTCCAACCAGGCGCAGACCGTGTTGATCGCCTGGCATCACGGGCATATCGACAAGTTGATCGAGGCCTTCGGCGGTGACGGCGCGGCGCTGACCGGCATGAAGAAATGGCCGGAAAATGTGTATGACTGGCTGATCGTGTTGCGCTTCGACGACCAGGGTCAACTGGTGGAATCCCGCAGCCAGAAGATCCAGGAACACCTGCTTCCAGGTGATATCGCAGCCGCCAACGGCAACTGAACCGAATCACTGCCTGTGGTGAGGGAGCTTGCTCCCTCACCACAGCTTCTTGGCATTCCCTCCTGAAAACGCCCCTCACTTGTCTCTAAGCGACATGTTCGTAAAAGAACATGCAATTGCACTCAATTCCTATGCCCGCAGATAAGAGGCGGTGCTATTTTCGGTAACGAAACTGTAACATTCGCATCCGCAGTCAAAACAAGAAATCTGGAGCTCTTGAATGTTTGCTTTCTTCCGTCCTGCCGCACATCAGGCGCCCCTGCCTGAAGAAAAAATAGACAGCACGTACCGACGCCTGCGCTGGCAGATCTTCGCCGGTATTTTCTTCGGTTACGCCGGGTACTACCTGCTGCGCAAGAACTTCTCCCTGGCCATGCCGTACCTGATCGACGAGGGTTACACCCGTGGCCAGCTGGGCCTGGCAATGTCGGCGATCGCAATTGCCTACGGCCTGTCCAAGTTCCTCATGGGGCTGGTGTCCGACCGCTCCAACCCGCGCTACTTCCTGCCCTTCGGCCTGTTGGTGTCCGCCGGGGTGATGTTCATTTTCGGTTTCGCACCTTGGGCTACGTCCAGCGTGACCATGATGTTCATTCTGCTGTTCATCAACGGTTGGGCCCAGGGCATGGGCTGGCCGCCAAGTGGGCGGACCATGGTGCACTGGTGGTCGCAGAAGGAGCGCGGCGGTGTGGTTTCCGTATGGAACGTGGCGCATAACGTCGGCGGCGGCTTGATCGGCCCGCTGTTCCTGCTGGGCATGGCCTGGTTCAACGACTGGCACGCGGCGTTCTACGTCCCGGCTACCGTGGCCCTGCTGGTGGCGGCGTTTGCCTTCATCACCATGCGCGACACCCCGCAATCGGTGGGCCTGCCGCCTATCGAGCAATACAAGAACGACTACCCGGAAGGCTACGACGCCAGCCACGAAGACGAATTCAGCGCCAAGGAAATCTTCGTCAAGTACGTGCTGCGCAACAAAATGCTCTGGTACATCGCCTTCGCCAACGTCTTCGTCTACCTGCTGCGCTACGGCGTGCTGGACTGGGCACCGACGTACCTCAAGGAAGCCAAGCACTTTGACGTGGATAAAACCTCGTGGGCGTACTTCTTCTACGAGTGGGCGGGCATTCCGGGCACGCTGCTGTGCGGCTGGATGTCGGACAAGATCTTCCGTGGCAACCGTGGCCTGACCGGCATTGTGTTCATGGGCCTGGTCACCGTGGCGACCCTGGTTTACTGGCTCAACCCGCCGGGCAACCCGATGATCGACATGATCGCGCTGTTCTCCATCGGCTTCCTGATCTACGGCCCGGTGATGCTGATCGGCCTGCAGGCGCTGGAACTGGCACCGAAAAAAGCCGCCGGTACCGCAGCGGGCTTTACGGGCTTGTTCGGTTACCTGGGTGGTTCAGTGGCAGCGAGTGCGGCCATGGGCTACACCGTTGACCATTTCGGCTGGGACGGTGGTTTCGTATTGCTGATCGGCGCGTGCCTGCTGGCCATCGCGTTCCTGATCCCCACCTTGTGGCACACCAATAGCGTCAGTGCCGCACGTTAATCGTCGGAACAGCCTTTGGAACACCGCTTGAGCCGCGCCTCCAGATTCTTGTCTGGCATGGCGTGGCTACGCAGGGCGTTGACGGTCTGCTCGACATAATCGCGCGTAGTGCCGTAACGCCCGCAAGCGCTTTGCAACACGTGATTCAGCACGATGTCGGGCAAATTGCCGGCATAACTGGGCAGGTGCCGCTCCAGGACAAATCCCAATGCCTGCACCTGGCTGCCATCTTCCAGACGACAGCTGAGCCAGTGCGGCCGGTAAGAGGGATACGGCATCTCGCGCTGCCACAGGGCATACAGCGAGGCCTCCAGTTGATCTTCCGGCAAGCGGTAGGCAAACCCGCTGCACGAGCCGCCGCGATCCAGGCCAAACACCAGCCCCGGTATTTCCGGCGTGCCCCGGTGCTCATGGGACCACAGGTACAAGCCCCGGTGATAACCGTGGACCCGCGCCCGCATCCGCTGTGTCGACGAACATTCAGGCCGCCAGATCAGCGAACCGTAAGCGAATAGCCAGACCGGCCCACCCTTGTGCAGCGCCATGGTGGCTTGCATCGAGCTCATCAACTGTTCGTGAGTGAGTTGCGGCCCCAGATCGAGCCGCGGAGGGTAAGCCAATTGCAAAAGATCAGATTCAATGGCGGTCATGGCAGATCGCTTAGGTCTCCTTTGTTGTTACGAGAAGCTGTTACCAGTTGTAAGCAACTTTACCGTAATAGAACGCGCCGCTGTAACCGTACGGCGAAAAAGTGCTATAGGCCAAATTGCCACCACTGCTGGCGTAGGCATTGAGTTTTTCCGGGTATTTATCGGTGACGTTGTCGCCGCCAACGGTGAAGGTCCAGTTTTTCAGCTTGTAGTCGGCTGACAGATCCAACAGCCAGGCGGCCTTGAAGCTCTGGTCGTTGGTCGGGTCGGCCTGGTAGCTGGTGAATGAACCATAGCGCACCAAATTACTGTGCAGCGCCCAGTTGCCGAAACTCAGGTCGTTGCCCAGGCTCAGCTTGTGCTGTGGCGTGGTATCGCCCAGCAGGCCGATGCGCTCGCGACGATCCACCCGAACCAGGCTCGCGCCCAGGCTATCCAGTACGGACGGGTTGGCTTTTACGTCGGTGACCTTGGTGTGGTTGTAGTTGTAGCCCACGGTGCTGTTCCAGCGCACACCGTTGTCCAGTTGGTAGCGATAGTTGGCCACCAGGTCGACGCCATTGGTGGTGGTGTCGGTGGCGTTGGTGAAGTAGCGCACCGTGGTGTAGTTGATGTTGCCCACGCCATTGGCCTGCAGATACGCGAGCGCAGCCGGGTTCTTGCTCAGGTCCAGGTTGGAGGACAGGCTGATGCGGTCGCTGATGTCGATACGGTAGACATCGGCGGTCACGGTCAGGTTGTCGGTCGGCTCCAGCACCAGGCCGAGACTGTAGTTGCGGGACTTCTCGGCTTTCAGGTCTTCAGCGCCGAGCAGGCGCGCCACCTGGCTGTTGGCCGGGAAGGTGCCGGCTTCCTGGATGGTGTTGCCGATCAGTTGCGACGAGGTGTAGGCGAAGTTCTGCTGTGCCAGGGACGGCGCACGGAAACCGTTGGAAACACTGCCGCGCAAGGCCACTTGCGGGGTGAAGTCGTAGCGCGCCGAGAGCGAGCCGCTGACGTTGGAACCAAAATCACTGTAGTCCTCGTGGCGCACGGCGGCGGAGGCACTGAGTTTTTCGGTGAAGTTGGTTTCCAGGTCCAGGTACTGCGCCCAGTTGTGGCGCGTGCTGGTGCCGGCGTCGGAATCACGGAAGCCGCCCAGGCCCGAGCTGCCGGTCTGGTAGTAGGACGCCGGGTCGCCCGCCTTGATCTGGTAACCCTGGTCCAGGTATTCGCCGCCAAACGCCACCGACACCGGATACGGCAACCAGCCCAGGCTGAATTCCCGCGACAGGTCCAGGCTGAGTTGCTTCTGGTCATTGACCAACGTGCCGTTGTCGAACTTGCGCGGCGTGGCCAGGCCCAGCGAGGTGTTGATGGTTTCGGTACCGATCTGGTACTGGTTCTTGCCGTAGTTGACCGACACATCGTAGTGCCAGTCATAGGCCAACAAGCCGCGCAGGCCGACCGCCAGGGACGTGTCTTCCACGTCACCGCGAATCAACGGCAGGTAACCATTGGGGTTGAGCGCAGGAATGTTGTTGCTCGCGTTGCTGGCCCGGTAGAACGCCGCCGTCTCGCCGCGGGTCTTGCTGTAGCCGCCAAACGCATAGAACTCGGCCGCATCGCTGAAGGAATATTCCGAGTTGAGAAACAGCTTGCCCTGGTCAGTGGCCGGCTCGCCCTGGCGGAACACCCGCTGGCCGTAGGTCGTCGAACCAACGCTGCCCGGACGCAGGTCCTTGCCGGCGCGGTTGGTGTAATCGTTGTCGGCACCTTCGGCAGAGATGTTGATAAACCCGCTATCGCCCAGCGCCACACCGGTGTTGCCGCTGAGGTTGCGCTGGATACCGTCGCCCTTCTTGTACTCACCAAACTTGCTGGTGATCGAGCCGCCGTGGTCGTCATGCTTGAGGATCACGTTGATCACCCCGGCAATCGCATCGGAGCCGTAGCGGGCCGATGCGCCGTCACGCAGCACCTCGATATGGTCGACCGCCGACAACGGGATCGCATTCAAATCCGCCGGCGCCGAGCCACGCCCAACCGCACCGCCGAGATTGACGAAGGCACTGGTGTGGCGGCGCTTGCCGTTGACCAGCACCAACACCTGGTCCGGTGACAGGCCACGCAGCTGCGCCGGGCGCACCAGTTCGGCACCGTCTACCAGGCTCGGGCGTGGAAAGTTGATGGAAGGAATCAATCGGGCCAACACCGCGCCCAACTCATCAGAGCCGGTGCTGCGCAAGGTGTCGCCGGAAATCACATCGATAGGTGACAACGAGGCACTGGCGGTGCGCTCTTGGGCGCGGGTGCCGGTGACAATGACTGTATCGAGTTTGGGTACATCGGCAGTGGCCGTTTCGGCGGATGCCACTGGACTGAATCCCACAGCGGTCAGCAAATTAGCCGACAAAATCGCCGTGTACAGCAGGTGCTGCTTGTTGCTCCCCATACCGCTCCCCTTGGAATCAAAAGCCAGAACGTCAATGCTCTGAGCTCGTACGATCGATCCGTGTGGCGGACGGTGGCGGTCATTTATTGGTTATTGGCAGAAAGTCGGTAGTCCGTTGGCATATAGCTTAATGATATTTATGTAACAAATTAAATACCTTTAAAGAATAAGCGAATGCATAAGCCCAGGCCGCTCCGCTCATCAGGATTGGCTGCCTCAATCCCTGTAGTTTCAGCGCAGGTTCAGCCTGGGGGCACGCTGAGCCTTCAAAATAGGCGCCTGTCACGACCCACCTGGCCGCCAACCGAATCGACTACCGAGGTCACTCCATGAAATACCGACTGCCCAGCCTGTTGTTCCTGGCACAGGCCACCACCGCCCTGGCGGCGGAAGTGCCGACCCAGGACGAAAAAGGCTTCTGGTATGCCCAGACGAGCGTCTACACCCGGCATTTTGCGCCGGACAAGGACCACAACAACAACCAGGACCTGATCGGCCTGGAGCGCAATGAAGCGTCAGGCCTGGTGTATGGCGGGGCGACGTTTCGCAACTCGTTCAGCCAGCGTTCGTACTACGCCTATGCCGGCAAACGCTACGACATGCCCGATTACCCGGTGTACTTGAAGCTGACAGGGGGTTTGATCCAGGGCTATCGCGGCAAGTACCGCGACAAGATTCCGCTGAATGGACTGGGGGTAGCGCCGGTGATCATCCCCTCGGTGGGCACCCACTACGGGCCGGTCGCCGCCGAGCTGGTGTTGCTCGGGTTCAATGCGGCGATGGTGACCACGGGCGTTCGTTTCTGATCGAGCCGCTGAAAGGCTTCTGTGGCGAGGGAGCTTGCTCCCGCTGGGTCGCGAAGCGGCCCCTGAAGTTCATGCGGTCTTTCAGGTAGAACACAGCGACTGTTTCGGGGCTGCTGCGCAGCCCAGCGGGAGCAAGCTTCCTCGCCACACGTTAAGGGCGGGGTGCGTAGGCAAATACGTCAGCACGCATCTGGTGTGCATCCATGCCGGCCTCGACCAGCGCATCCAGGGTGCCGTAGATCATCGCCGGTGAACCGCTGGCGTAGACATGCACGGCCTTGAGGTCGCTGATGTCTTCGCACACCGCTTCATGCAACAGCCCGCAGCGCCCTTCCCAGCCACACAGGTCGCTGACCACTTTGTGCAGGAACAGGTTGGGCAATTGCAGCCACTGGTCCCAGTGCTCGATGTCGTAGAAATCCTCGGGGCGACGCACACCCCAATACAGATGCACCGGGTGCTTGAAGCCACTGGCGCGGCAGTGTTCGATCAGGCTGTGCATCTGGGCCATGCCGGTGCCGGCGGCGATCAGCACCAGCGGCCCGTCGGGCAACTCCGCCAGGTGGGTGTCGCCAAACGGCATTTCGATGCGGGCCATCTGGTTGCGCTGCAACTGCTCCAGCAGGCTGCGGGCGCTGTCTTCCCGGGCCAGCACGTGCAATTCCAGCTCGCGCCCGGCGTGGGGCGCCGAGGCCAGGGAGAACGCCGACTTCTCGCCGTTTTCCCGCTCGATCATCAGGTATTGCCCGGCGTGATAGCGCACCGCCTTGCCAGCCGGAGCCCGCAGGCGCACGCGCCATACGTCACCGCCCACTTCAACGCATTCACTCAGTTGGCAAGACAGTTTGCGCACCGGCAATTCTCCCGGCGCCAGCACGCCATCCCACAACACAATGCAATCTTCCAGCGGTTCGGCAATGCAGGTATAGAACTCGCCATGGTCACGCACCTCACCGGCTTGCTGCACCCGGCCTTCCACCAGCAGCGCCGCGCACACGTGGCACACGCCATTGCGGCAGGCCTGGGGGCAATCGTAGCCCAGGCGGCGCGCGCCCTCGAGGATCCGCTCGCCGGGCGTCAGTTCCAGTACCGCACCGGAAGGCTGCAGGGTTACACGCATCAATCTATTCCTAATTCTTTCCAGAGCGCATCCACACGGGCAGTGACCGCTTCGTCCTTGACGATCACGCGGCCCCATTCGCGGGTGGTTTCACCCGGCCATTTATGGGTGGCGTCCAGGCCCATTTTCGAGCCGAGGCCCGATACCGGGGAAGCAAAGTCGAGGTAGTCGATCGGCGTGTTGTCGATCATCACCGTGTCGCGCTTGGGGTCCATGCGCGTGGTGATGGCCCAGATCACGTCGTTCCAGTCCCGGGCGTTGATGTCGTCGTCGGTGACAATAACGAACTTGGTGTACATGAACTGTCGCAAAAACGACCACACACCCAGCATTACCCGCTTGGCGTGGCCGGGGTACGACTTCTTCATCGTCACGATGGCCATGCGGTACGAGCAGCCTTCGGGCGGCAGGTAGAAGTCAGTGATTTCCGGAAACTGCTTTTGCAGGATCGGCACAAACACTTCGTTCAACGCCACGCCGAGG
Source organism: Pseudomonas sp. W2I6 (assembly GCF_030815935.1). NCBI lineage: Bacteria > Pseudomonadati > Pseudomonadota > Gammaproteobacteria > Pseudomonadales > Pseudomonadaceae > Pseudomonas > Pseudomonas sp. W2I6. The sequence goes on from NZ_JAUSXJ010000001.1 coordinate 6,082,103, forward strand.
ATCGCCGGCTCATCAGGCGGGCGGCCGGTGTAGGTGCTGTGGTAGATCGGCTTGATCCGGTGGGTGATGCGCTCGACGGTGAACACCGGGAAGCTGTCGACTTCGTTGTAGTAGCCGGTGTGGTCGCCGTAGGGGCCTTCATCGGCCATCTCGCCCGGGTGAATCACGCCTTCGAGGATGATTTCGGCGGTGGCCGGCACTTGCAGGTCGTTACCGCGGCATTTCACCAGCTCAGTGCGATTGCCGCGCAACAGGCCGGCGAAAGCGTACTCGGACAGGCTGTCGGGCACCGGCGTGACGGCGCCGAGGATGGTCGCCGGGTCGGCGCCCAGGGCCACGGAAACAGGGAATGGCTGGCCGGGATGCTTTTCGCACCACTCACGGAAATCCAGCGCGCCGCCACGGTGGCTCAGCCAGCGCATGATGACCTTGTTGCGGCCAATCACTTGCTGACGGTAGATGCCGAGGTTCTGGCGGTCTTTGTTCGGGCCTTTGGTGACGGTCAGGCCCCAGGTGATCAGCGGGCCGACGTCGCCAGGCCAGCAGGTCTGCACGGGGAGCATGCCGAGGTCGACATCCTCGCCTTCGATCACCACTTCCTGGCAAACCGCGTCTTTCACGACCTTGGGGGCCATGGCGATGATCTTGCGGAAGATGGGCAGCTTCGACCAGGCGTCCTTGAGCCCCTTGGGTGGCTCGGGCTCCTTGAGGAAGGCCAGCAGCTTGCCGATCTCGCGCAGTTCGCTGACCGACTCGGCGCCCATGCCAAACGCCACGCGGTCGGGGGTGCCGAACAGGTTGCCGAGCACCGGGATATCAAAGCCCACCGGGTTTTCGAACAGCAGCGCCGGGCCCTTGTTGCGCAAGGTGCGGTCGCAAATCTCAGTCATCTCCAGGACCGGGGAAATCGGCACCTGGATACGTTTCAACTCTCCGCGCTGCTCAAGTTGCTGCACGAAATCCCGAAGATCCTTGAATTTCATTAACCATGCCACCCGTAAAATAGGCGTACATCCTACCTGCTCTTACGGTCGCTGGCAGCTTATTGAGCAGCATTGCCGACGACACAGACTCAAAGAGCCGATGCCTGGGTTTCATCGCGCAAGGCTTTGAACAAGGGTTCAAGAAACGCCTCGACATACCGCGAACCAACCGCCGAGAGGTGATTGTCGTCGGTGTACAGCGACTGACCGTCCAGTTCCACCCGGCACCAGTCATTCGCACTGCATAACTTGGGCGCCGGATCCATTACCTTTACCCCGGGATCAGCCGCCGCCATGCGCTCGAATACGCTGCTGATATAGGCCTGACGCTGGAGGTGCTCATCCAGGGGCATGCCTTCTTTGTCGGTGGGCCGGCCGAGCATCGCCAGGCGACTCAGGCGGTAAGGCGGACTGAATTCCTGCAGGGGGACTTCCTTGACCAGCCACACCCGATGGCCGCTGGCGCGCAATTGCTGCACAAGGGCGCCCAGACTTTCAGCGAAGCGCCGCTCGGCGAAGGCGCGGTCATAGGTTCCGGTCGCCGGGTCCAGCAACGAAGCCTCGGTATCACCATCGCGCTGCCCATAGACATACAGGCTCCAGCGCGCCACCAGCACCACGTCGCTAAAGGTTTCCTTGCCGAGCAACTGCGTGACCTGCTGGTTAAAGGCCAGGCAGCCCGGAACGCTTTCCTTGCGATTAAACGGCAGGCAACCGGCATAACCTGCCTGCGTGACGCTGACACCGTACTTGCTGGCGCCGTCTTGCAACGCCGGAACCAGCGCCGTGGCATGGCTATCGCCCCAGACCAGCGCGCGTGTCGGCGCGGACTGAGGTCCGAAATGACAAAATCCATGGTGGCGATTTTTCCCACCATCCACCAGGCAGGCCATAAGGTCCGGGCTCCACTCGCGCGCCTGGGCAAATTGCAGCGCCTCGGGCGACAGGCGCCAAGGCAAGCCCTTCGTCATGACCAGGCCTTTGCCGAGCAGTCCCACCCCAAGCAGCGCGATACCCGCCGCCACCAGGATTTGCTTGCGCCCTGCCAACAGCCGACGTTCACGGAACGGCGCCTCGACAAACCGCCAGGACGCATAACCCAGCACCAGGCTCAACACAAACAGTGCACCAAGCTCCCACGGGCCCAGCCCGTCGACACTGGCGTACTTGCCAAACACGTACACCGGCCAGTGCCACAGGTACCAGGAGTAGGAGATCAGGCCAATCCCCACCAGCAAGCGGCTACCCAGCAGCTTGCTCGTCAGGGTAGTTTGCTGGCCGTTGGCCCAAATCAGGCAGACCACGCCCACCACCGGCAACAGCGCTGCGGCGCCGGGAAACGGCGTGCTCGGGTCATACGCGAAGACCGCCAGCAGGATCAGGCCGAGGCCGGCAAGGCTGACGGCCTGCGCCAACGCCGGGCTGGCGCGGTACTCGCGTACCGGCATTACCGCCAGCATTGCGCCCGCCAACAGCTCCCAGGCACGCATCTGCAGCAGGAAAAAGGCTCTTTCCGGAGCGTGGGCCACCGCCCATGTACTCATGCCGAATGACACCAGCAACAACACGAACAGCGCCGTGCGCCAATATTTGAGCCGGCTCGACAGCAGTGTCAGCAGGAGTGGGAAGAGGATGTAGAACTGTTCTTCAACCGACAATGACCAGGTATGCAGCAACGGTTTGATATCGGAGGCCACATCAAAGTAACCGTCCTGACGCATGAAAAACAGGTTGGAGATAAACACCACCTGGTTATGTATCGAGCGCCCCAACTCGCTGTAATCCTTGGGCGCCAGCAGGAACCAGCCCACCACCAGCGCGCCGAGCATCATCACGAACAGTGCCGGCAGGATACGCCGCGCTCGCCTGGCCCAGAAGCTGACAAAACTGAAACGGCCGGCCTCACGCTCGCGCCAGATGATCGAGGTGATCAAGTAGCCGGAGATCACGAAAAACACGTCGACGCCGACAAAGCCGCCGGTAAAGCCCGGTACACCAAAATGAAACAGCACAACAGCGAGCACAGCTATGGCACGCAGGCCGTCAATGTCCCTGCGATAAGCGAGAATGGTCATAAAATCTTGTAATTTGCCTGATCGGATGGACAGCGAGTGTAGTCACACACGCGAATTTGTTTCTAAACAGACACACACTAAAGCCAAAACTCCTTTTCCAGAAACAAAAAAAATGGCGCCCCATGGGGCGCCATCCTTTTTGACCGAAGCGTCGTGTTACTTGCGCTTCATCGACAGGAAGAACTCGTCGTTGGTCTTGGTGGTTTTCAGCTTGTCGATCAGGAACTCGATGGCCGCAACTTCGTCCATCGGGTGCAGCAGCTTGCGCAGGATCCACATGCGCTGCAGTTCGTCATCGGCGGTCAGCAACTCTTCGCGGCGCGTGCCGGAACGGTTGATGTTGATGGCCGGGAACACCCGCTTCTCGGCGATACGACGGTCCAAAGGCAGTTCCATGTTGCCGGTACCTTTGAACTCTTCGTAGATCACTTCATCCATCTTCGAACCGGTTTCAACCAGTGCGGTGGCGATGATGGTCAGCGAGCCGCCTTCTTCGATGTTCCGCGCAGCGCCGAAGAAACGTTTCGGTTTCTCCAGGGCGTGGGCATCGACACCACCGGTAAGCACCTTGCCGGAGCTTGGGATCACGGTGTTGTAGGCACGGGCCAGACGGGTGATGGAGTCGAGCAGGATCACCACGTCTTTCTTGTGTTCGACCAGGCGCTTGGCCTTCTCGATCACCATTTCGGCAACCTGCACGTGGCGGGTTGGCGGCTCATCGAACGTCGAGGCAACCACTTCGCCGCGCACGGTGCGCTGCATTTCGGTTACTTCTTCCGGACGCTCATCGATCAGCAACACGATCAGGTGAACTTCAGGGTTATTACGGGCGATGTTCGCTGCGATGTTCTGCAGCATGATGGTCTTGCCGGCTTTCGGCGGGGCCACGATCAGGCCGCGCTGGCCTTTGCCGATCGGGGCACACAGGTCGATGACACGACCGGTCAAGTCTTCGGTGGAACCGTTGCCGGCTTCCATCTTCATGCGCACGGTCGGGAACAGCGGCGTCAGGTTCTCGAAGAGAATCTTGTTTTTCGCGTTCTCGGGACGATCGTAGTTGATCGTGTCGACCTTGAGCAGGGCGAAATAACGCTCGCCTTCCTTTGGAGGGCGGATCTTGCCAACGATGGTGTCACCGGTGCGCAAGTTGAAGCGACGGATCTGGCTCGGCGAGACGTAGATATCGTCTGGGCCGGCGAGATAGGAAGCGTCTGCAGAGCGGAGGAAGCCGAAGCCGTCCTGGAGAATCTCCAGCACGCCATCACCGGAGATTTCCTCGCCGCTTTTCGCGTGCTTTTTCAGCAGGGAGAAAATCACGTCCTGCTTGCGCGAACGGGCCATATTTTCTATGCCCATCTGTTCGGCCAATTCGAGCAGTTCGGTAATCGGCTTTTGCTTGAGTTCAGTCAGATTCATATAGGAATGACGTAATCATTTATGGAGGGGGGGAAATTAAGCTTTTGGCTTAATGAGGCCGCGCCGCAGAGAAGGCGACAGGATCGCGTACTAATCGAAAAGGAGAGCGTCGGCGACGGCTTGCAGGGGGCAGTGGAGAAACCAGTGCGGGGCCGAATGTACCACCTGAGTTTCAGAGCGTCTAGCCCTGTTTCACGAAAAAGCCCCGCAAATTGCGGGGCTTTTTGAGGACGCTTAGATATTGGCGTCGAGGAAAGCTTGCAGCTGGGACTTCGACAGCGCGCCGACCTTGGTGGCCTCGACGTTGCCGTTCTTGAACAGCATCAGGGTCGGGATACCACGCACGCCGTGCTTGGCCGGAGTTTCCTGGTTGTCATCGATGTTCAGCTTGGCAATGGTCAACTTGCCTTCGTAAGTGGTGGCAATGTCGTCCAGGACCGGAGCGATCATTTTGCAAGGACCGCACCACTCAGCCCAGTAGTCAACCAGCACCGGGCCCTGGGCCTTCAGTACTTCGGCCTCGAAGGTCGCGTCGGTGACGTGCTTGATAAGATCGTTGCTCATGGATGTCTCCGGGTTGTAAGCAAAAAAAACGTTGCCCATCATAGCCGCCCTTCCCGCGTTCAGGAAGCCGCAGCTGATTGACTCTTCCTATGATGGCGCATGAGTTTGGGTATAGCCCAACTCATGGGGTTACGGGAGTGATGAAGGCAATCCCTGTACGCAACGCCGCGTTACGCACATGTTCCTGCATGCTTTTCTGCGCCGCCCCGCTGGCGCGTCGGGCCAGGGCACGGAGGACCTTGCGGTGCTCCTGCCAGGTCTCCATGGCCCGCTCCGGCCGGATGAACGGTAGTTTCTGGCTCTCCAGGAACACCTCGGCACTGGCGCTGAGGATGCTCACCATCGCCTGATTGCCGCTGGCCAGCAGGATGCGCCGGTGGAATTCGAAGTCCAGCCGGGCGGCTGCCTCGAAATCACCGGCCTTCAGCTCCTTGCGCATCGCCTCGACGTTATCTTCCAGGATGTCCAACTCCCCGGTGGTCAGCGTCACCGCCGCCAGCCCCGCCGCAAAACCTTCCAGGGCGTAGCGCAGTTGAAAGATATCCAGCGGCGTCGCCTGTGCCGTAAACGGCCAGGCCAACCCCGGCAGCTCTTCGACTGCTTGCACGAACACGCCTTTGCCCGGCTGCACACTTACCACGCCCAAGGCACTGAGGGACGACAAGGCTTCACGCAAAGAGGCCCGGCTCACGCCCAATTGCAGCGCCAGGTCGCGCTGGGAGGGCAACGCATCACCCGGCCCGAAGCCCTCGTCAGCGATCAATTTGCGGATGGCCTGTAGCGCCACTTCCGGTACGGCTTGGGCGATGGAATTCATAAGAAACTCAGGTTTCCAGTCAACTGAGCGGCTAGTTGTAAAGCTATTCGCAGCGCCCGGCAAGCCACGCCCCAAAGGGGCTCGCGCGGTTTTGACGGCGCTCGAAAAGGGTGCAGAAAACCCAGTAACTGTTCAGACCAGTAAGACCGCCAAGACTCAACAGCCACCGGCTCTGGCGCGAAATACGGCGGTGCTGGCATGGGCTGTGCACTGGCAAAAACCGGAAAATCCTTTCGTCCTTTTCGGAGAGTCGCCATGACCAAGCGTTGCAGCGCCCTGCTCACTGCCCTGTTTGCCAGCCTGATGCTGAGCCAGGCGCCCGCCCAGGCCAACGGTCTGGACGATATCGTCGCCCGTGGCACCCTCAAGGTGGCCGTGCCCCAGGATTTCCCGCCGTTCGGCTCGGTCGGCCCGGACATGAAGCCCCGCGGCCTGGACATCGACACCGCAAAGCTTTTGGCCGACCAGCTCAAGGTCAAGCTTGAACTGACCCCGGTCAACAGCACCAACCGCATCCCGTTCCTCACCACCGGCAAGGTCGACCTGGTGATTTCCAGCCTGGGCAAGAACGCCGAGCGCGAGAAGGTCATCGACTTCTCCAAGGCCTACGCGCCCTTCTACCTCGCCGTATTCGGCCCTCCCGATGCGCCGATCAGCACCGTTGACGACCTCAAGGGCAAAACCATCAGCGTGACCCGTGGCGCCATCGAAGACATCGAGCTGACCGCCGTGGCGCCTAAAGAGGCGACGATCAAGCGCTTTGAAGACAACAACTCGACCATCGCCGCCTACCTCGCCGGCCAGGTGGACCTGATCGCCAGCGGCAACGTGGTGATGGTGGCCATCAGCGAACGCAACCCCAAGCGCGTGCCGGCACTGAAAGTGAAGCTCAAGGACTCGCCGGTGTACGTGGGCGTGAACAAGAACGAGCCGGCGCTGCTGGACAAGGTGAACCAGATCCTGGTCGCGGCCAAGGCCGACGGCAGCCTGGAAAAGAATGCATTGCAGTGGCTCAAAGAGCCGCTGCCGGCTGATCTCTGAGCGCGGTAACGAGGGTTAGCCTATGGCCTATCAATTCGACTTTGTGCCGGTCCTGGCCAATACCGATCTGTTGCTGCGCGGCGCGCTGTTCACACTTGAACTGACCGCCATCGGTGCAGTACTGGGCGTGGCGCTGGGAATCGTCGGCGCCGTGGTGCGGGCGTGGAAGATCCAGCCGTTCAGTTGGATCTTCGGCGTGTACGTCGAGTTGATCCGCAACACGCCGTTCCTGGTGCAGTTGTTTTTCATCTTCTTCGGCCTGCCGTCCCTCGGCCTGAAAATCACCGAATGGCAGGCGGCAGTGCTGGCGATGGTGATCAACCTGGGGGCGTACTCCACCGAGATCATCCGCGCCGGGATCCAGGCGATCCCCCGCGGGCAACTGGAAGCGGCGGCCGCGCTGGCGATGACACGTTTCGAGGCGTTCCGCCATGTGGTGTTGCTGCCCGCGCTGGGCAAGGTCTGGCCAGCCCTGAGCAGCCAGATCATCATCGTGATGCTCGGCTCGGCGGTCTGCTCGCAGATCGCCACCGAGGAACTGAGCTTTGCCGCCAACTTTATCCAGTCGCGCAACTTCCGCGCCTTTGAAACCTATGCGCTGACGACCCTGGTCTACCTGTGCATGGCGCTGATGATCCGCCAATTGCTGAACTGGATCGGCCGGCGCTATGTCATGAGGAACGCCCGATGAGTGATTTTTCGTTCTGGGACATCGTGCGCAACCTGCTCACCGGTTTGCAGTGGACCTTGCTGCTGTCGCTGGTGGCGTTCATCGGCGGCGGCGTGATCGGTTTGCTGGTGATGACTATGCGCATCAGCACCAAGGCGTTCCCGCGCAATGTGGCCCGCACCTATATCGAACTGTTCCAGGGCACGCCGCTGTTGATGCAACTGTTCCTGGTGTTCTTCGGCATCGCCTTGCTCGGCGTGGACATTTCGCCCTGGCTGGCGGCGGCGATTGCCTTGACCCTGTTCACCAGCGCCTACCTGGCCGAAATCTGGCGTGGCTGCGTCGACTCCATCGCCCACGGCCAATGGGAGGCGTCCGCGAGCCTGGCCCTGAACCCGCTGGAGCAATTGCGCTACGTGATCCTGCCCCAGGCCCTGCGCATTGCCGTGGCGCCAACCGTGGGTTTCTCGGTGCAAGTGGTCAAGGGCACCGCCGTGACCTCGATCATCGGCTTCACCGAGCTGACCAAGACCGGCGGCATGCTCGCCAACGCTACCTTCGAACCCTTCATGGTCTATGGCCTGGTGGCGCTGGGTTACTTCCTGCTCTGCTACCCCTTGTCCCTCAGTGCGCGCTACCTGGAAAGGAGACTGCATGCCTCTGCTTAGAATTTCCGCCCTGCATAAATATTACGGCGATCACCACGTACTCAAGGGCATTGACCTGAGTGTCGAAGAAGGCCAGGTGGTGGCGATCATCGGTCGCAGCGGCTCGGGCAAATCCACCCTGCTGCGCACCCTCAATGGCCTGGAGTCGATCAACGACGGCGTGATTGAAGTCGACGGAGAATACCTCGACGCCGCCCGCGCCGACCTGCGCATCCTGCGGCAGAAAGTCGGCATGGTGTTCCAGCAGTTCAACCTGTTCCCACACCTGACGGTGGGCGAAAACGTCATGCTTGCGCCGCAAGTGGTGCAGAAAGTGCCGAAAGCCAAGGCCGCACAATTGGCGCGACAGATGCTCGAGCGCGTTGGGCTGGGGGAGAAGTTCGACGCGTTCCCCGATCGTTTGTCCGGCGGCCAGCAGCAGCGGGTAGCAATCGCCCGGGCTCTGGCGATGTCGCCCAAAGTGCTGCTGTGCGATGAAATCACCTCGGCCCTGGACCCGGAGCTGGTCAACGAAGTGCTCAGCGTAGTGCGCCAACTGGCCAAGGATGGCATGACACTGATCATGGTCACCCATGAGATGCGTTTTGCCCGGGAAGTGGGTGACAAGCTGGTGTTCATGCACCAGGGCAAGGTGCATGAAGTGGGCGACCCGAAAATCCTGTTTGCCAATCCGCAGACCGCCGAGCTGGCCAACTTCATCGGTTCGGTGGAGCGCACGGACTGAGGCATCAGGCCCCGGGCGCCCACTCAAAACCGCCCTGCCCCTCAAATGTCGTTTCATCCCTGACGGCCAGCAAAGCCGCAGGCAGGAAGGTCTCGACGTTGACCAGGGCGGTGAAGCGGCGCCCATGCACCGGCATACCCGCTACGTGTGCAACAAGCCTATGGCCCGGCAGCAATCGTCCGGTCGCCGGCTCTTCAGACAGGTGCGGCATTACCAGCTCAACGGATTTTCCATCGACTTGAGCGGACTGCAGGCTCAGGGTGAAATGCCCCTGGCGCCCAAACCGAAAGCCCTCCAGGCCTGCGGGTACGCCCGTAAAGCGCAGCGCCATGGATACCGGCGCCTCACAGGCCATGTTCAGGCGAAGCGTGCGCTTGCCCAGCGCGATCTGTGGGTGGCCCCGCTCGGCTTGGCGAACCAGACCGTAATCAACCCGGGGCTGGCTCAAGGACACCTGGCAGTTATCTGCCCGCGCCTCATTGGCCAACACCACGACAAACAGCAGCAGGTAAAGGATAAGCCCATGACGCAGGCGTCCACCGTCAAAAGGCCCCACCGGCTCAGAGGGTACGGCAGAGCGCCGAACCTGTTTCATAGAATTTGTCGTCATTGGATTCTGGCTCAAGGTTCAGTTGCAACAAGCAGGTGCTTGAATCTGGCAAGGAGATGTTCAGCGCTCGCGACTCATCCAGGCTGTTTAGGAAGACCATGCCCTCGCCCACGACGCTGGTCAGGAAAGCATTGTTGCTGTCGAGAACCGAGGCTCCCTGGGGCAAGGGTTGGCCGTGCGCGTCACGGACCTCAAGCAATACACGGCGCACTTTCACTACTTCGAAATCGATCGTGTTGAAAGAACCGCGTCCGGCCGCAAGGACCTTGGTGCCGTTTTTCAGATCGATGCGCTTGGGCAGGGATTGGGTTTGCACCTCGACATTGCTGCTGCGGTAGGCAGGCAGGCTGGCGATCACCGCCTGCCCGCGGTAGTCAGTCCAGACCGGCCCCTGCGGCGTCGAAACCTTGGCTGCCCCGACATTACCCACCGAGACAATTCCAAAGGTGTCCTGGACGGCATAGGGCGAGAACGTCATGCCTCTGTCGTGGGCCACCACGCCGCCCTGCAATTGGCCGGTATACCCGGTGCTCAATGAATCATGTCGCACACCCAACCCTATCTGGGTGTAACGCGGCATGGCATTCACGCGGGCGTGAACAGCCTGTGTACGGCTCGCCTGCTCACGCGCAACCCCCACTTCATAGTTCACATAGTCGTTGACCCGATCGCTGAAGGCGGTCCCAAGATCGAACCTGTCGCCCCGCCGACTGGCATACGAGGTGACGCGGCGATCCCCACCGAACGGCACGGTGACCTGCAACCGAAGCGAAAGCCCCTTATCCGACACATCGCTGCGCTCATCTCGAACGGTGTTCTTGACCTTGCGCGGTCGAGAGCCGCCCACCCGGGAATCCGCAATCAAAGCCACCTGGGTGCCATTGAACTGCTGGTTCCATGAGGCAAAGACGTGTTCGGCGGAGCGATCATCAAATTGCGAGCTGCGGGAATAACTGACGGAAAAGCCTCCCAGGGACGGGTCGACCCAACTCAAACCTACCGTGTATTGGTCCTTGAAGCGGGCATCCCGCTGGTCACGCCGCGTCGACTGCCCCACTTCCAGTACTTCGCGATAATCCCGCGTCTGGGTAGTGGCACTCGACGTCATTTCAATGCCGGCGAACAGCGGACTTCCCACGGTGACGGAGCTGCGAGCCCCGGTAACTTCGTCCCGGCCATCGCGAGACAGGTTCTGGCGCACGCCAACCGAAAGGTGCTGGAAAAAAACACTGCTCCACACGCCACCCGCCGCCTGGTATTCGTCGGTACTCAACAGGCCGAATCCCAGTGACGAGTTGCGCCCCAATCCCCAGGTCCCACTGCCCATCGCCACGACCGGAGGCTCCCCGGCACCCGGATTTGCCCCGCGCACCTTGCCCAGGGAGAAGTAATAACCGGGCTCTATCGGTACCGCCCCCGCAAAGGACGCGGCAGGGACGGTGAACCCATGCCTGCCACCGCGAGTGCCAATGACACTGACCTCAAGATCGCTGGTGCCATTGAGTATGGGTAATCCGGTCAACGTGAACGGACCTTCCGGTACCAGTGTGGTATGGATCAACACCCCGGCCTGGCGCACCTCGACCCGGGATGGGCTCTGGGCCAAACCTTCGACCACCACGCTGCTGCCACCCGGGCTGCGCGATTGGCCATCCGGCGAGAGCTGGAAACCCGACAGCTGTAACCCACCGAACACCGGGTTGTTGCTGGAAATCTGCCCGACCTGGAAGGTCGACTTCAGGGGCGCGAAATCGCGTTGGGCGTAGGCATTCACATGCTCGCTGCTGCGCTTGCCGTTATCGGAGACAAAGAATTGGCGGCTTCGGACGATCCAGTTGCCGATATTGAATCCCGCCTCGGTGTAGGCCGAAACCGAGCGGGAAGAGCCGCTGTTGAAGCGCTCGTCGAACCCCTGAACATCGTAATTGAACAAGGCTGCCGTGCCGCCCTGGGAGAAACTGCCCACATCCCATTCGGCCTCGCGCATTGACTGAGTAGGCACCACCAGCGATACCTCATCGCTGCCGGGGCGCAACTTGACGATGGTCGCGGGGTAAGCACCGAGAAAGTCATGACACGCCTGATCGGGCGCGATACCTGGCCGAATAATCGCGGCTGGCAACCGCAACCCGGCCTTGTCCAGCAGGACCGGGGTAAAACACAACTGCCCCAGGTAATCGAAGCGTGCCTCCACCAGGCCCAATGAGGTGCCGTTGACCTGCAGCCCCACCACGTGCACGCCCTCGCGGAATCGCGCAGCACTGCGAAAATAATGGGCAACCTTCGGGTCGATCCCGTTCGCCGACAAGACCGCCAGATCAAAACCCGATCCAAGCTCCAGCGCGTAGGCGGGAAGGCTCCACAGCGTTGCCAGGCCGATACAAGTCCGGGAAACCGAGGTTCGAATGGGTCGTACAGAGAGGCTCCAATCGTTTGCATGGGTAGCATTTCTCATAGACCGCTCAACCCGCCTCGACAACAACGGAGGCTTCATAGGCGGTTGCCGAATACCCGTAGACCGTCGCGGGTTGAATCTCGACACCGCTGACCTGGGCCACCGCCTCTTCGATGCGGGTCGATAACACTTCGCCAGGCAGGATATAGGTGCGCGGCAATATCGCCGGGTGCCTCGACGGCAGCAGGTGCACCTCCAGCCCCATCCGGACCACGTAAGCACTGTCGTTATGAACCGTCAGCCGATTTCCCCGCAGCTTCCACTTCAGCAACTTCCATGGCTCCTGATGCCGCGGCAAGCCCTGGGGATGCAGGATCAGCGGTAAGTCCTGTCGAATGGTCACTCCAATGGTCGAGCGCCCTTCGGCGCGCGCCTGCGGAATACCTTCAAAGGTGACGCGCTTCAATCGCTGAGTCTTGAGCGGCTGCTTCAAGGTACTGATAAACCGCACAAGTTGTGTTTCGCCCGGTTCGACACGGGCGATAGGAGGCGTAACGATCAAGAGTGTCTCCGGATCTTCCGGGACGTTTTGAATGACTGTGTGAAGTAAAGCAGGGCCAGCGTCCGTATTTTTTACGTTGATCGTCGCTTCACCGTTCTCTTCATAAAGAATAACAACGGATGTTTCCGGCTCCATCCCATCCGCTCTTACACTGCCAGAAACTAAAAAATAAAGATTCGCACACCAGAACAGAGCATTAACTGCATTTAAAAGACGACTCATTGAACTCTACCCGCAACCAGATAACGCACCGTTGACAATCACGAAATACCTGTACGCATATAAAGAGCCAGCACGAAGCCACGGCGCGACCGCCTGCTAAATGCTGGCCATGTTTAGAGAGTTAGATTCGAGTCACTACCAAAGTAGCAGCTCCATTCAATTGAATATCCCTGCTGAGATCCAGTGCATCGCCGCGATTGATCACAGCCTTGACTACGAGAGTGCCGGTAACGGAAGAGACCGCGGCTGGAGTTGTGTTGTTATTACGGCTCCAGGAGTGCTGGTAAGGAGATTTTTCGACCTTGCCGTCACTGGTGCTCCAGGCACCGCCGGAGCTTGTCCTTCTAAGCGGGTACAGCGTAGCGCCGACAGTGGTCAAGGTGGCGAGCCTGATCGAATAGCCACCGGTATTCCTGGTTCCGACCGCGCCAAGACCAAAGTTGTGGTTGTCGGTGAAGCCGGTTCCCAGGATCCCCCTTACGACACTGTTTGTTTGTGAGTCAGTAACGGACAGTGCCATCTGGGCAGCCGCCGCACCACAGTTGACGCTTAACGGCAGCGACTTTTCCGGCAGAGGATAGAAAGAGGTCAGCGGAATGCTCGACGCATTGATCGTACCGTAATCAACGGTGCCGCCTGTGGCGCCGAGGTTTACCGTGCATGCAGCTGGTTTAATGGTTCCGGTGACTCTCAGGTTTCCGGCACCACTTGTATTTGCTTGAGCACCCATGCTTACCGCCAGGCCAACGACCACTATTGCCAAACCAAATGTTCTGTTCATGTTCATCCTGTCACTGAAGTTCTCAGGTGCATGTGGTTCGCCGGGCTATTCCATGCCCAACTGCTATCAACCTTGATAGGCAAACTACAAATAGTTAACACCACGGCTTAATTGCCGAGTGACAGTCTCTCTCGTAAACACCCGAAGAAAGAATGAGACGACGCCTGAACTAGTGTCAGAGCGGTAAAAAAACAATGTCCCTTTAGATCATCCTTGCAGTAGTCCTGACTTAATTATCGACTGGAACAAATAACCCAGCCATGTAGGCATATTCAGGAAGCCTATTAAAGCTGGAGATTTCCGTTACTCCACTTGCCCTACGGAACAATCGCCAGGCGCATCAAGAATCGCCCTACATATCCTGCAGATTTTCCTCCAAGACACCGATGAGCGAATTCCGGAAGCACTACGCGTTGGCGTCAGCGGTTGATCGTGGCACGATGGCGAGGTTATCGACCGAGACCCCTTAACCATGCCGCAATCCCAAGCCAAGAATCTGTCCCTGATCGCCGCCATCGACCTGGGCTCCAACAGCTTTCACATGGTCGTGGCTAAGGCCCAGAACGGCGAAATCCGCATCCTTGAGCGGCTCGGCGAGAAAGTGCAACTGGCTGCCGGGATCGACGACGAGCGTCAGCTCAATGAAGAATCCATGCAGCGCGGGCTCGATTGCCTGAAGCGCTTTGCCCAACTGATCAACGGCATGCCCCCGGGCGCCGTGCGGATCGTCGGCACCAACGCCCTGCGCGAAGCCCGCAACCGGGGCGAGTTCATCCGCCGCGCCGAGGAGATCCTCGGGCACCCGGTAGAGGTCATCTCCGGCCGCGAGGAAGCGCGCCTGATCTACCTCGGCGTGTCCCACACCCTGGCCGACACTCCGGGCAAGCGCCTGGTGGCCGACATCGGCGGTGGCAGTACCGAATTCATTATTGGCCAGCGCTTCGAGCCGCTGCTGCGCGAAAGCCTGCAAATGGGCTGCGTCAGCTACACCCAGCGCTATTTCAAGGACGGCAAGATCACCCCGGCCCGCTACGCCCAGGCTTATACGGCGGCGCGGCTGGAGATCATGAGCATCGAGCACGCCCTGCACCGCCTGACCTGGGATGAGGCCATCGGTTCGTCCGGCACCATCCGCGCCATCGGCCTGGCCCTCAAGGCCGGCGGCCATGGCACAGGCGAGGTCAACGCCGAAGGCCTGGCCTGGCTCAAGCGCAAGCTGTTCAAGCTGGGGGATGCCGAGAAGATCGACTTCGAAGGCATCAAGCCTGATCGCCGCACCATTTTCCCGGCGGGCCTGGCGATTCTCGAAGCGATTTTCGACGCCCTTGAACTGCAACGCATGGACCACTGCGATGGCGCCCTGCGTGAAGGGGTGCTCTACGACCTGCTGGGCCGTCATCATCATGAAGACGTCCGTGAGCGCACCCTCAGCTCGTTGATGGAGCGTTACCACGTCGACCTGGAACAGGCGGCGCGGGTTGAACGCAAGGCGCTGCATGCTTTCGACCAGGTCGCAGCGGATTGGGACCTGGAAGACGGCGTGTGGCGTGAACTGCTGGGCTGGGCGGCCAAGGTCCATGAAGTGGGGCTGGACATCGCCCACTACCATTACCACAAGCACGGCGCCTACCTGATCGAGCACTCGGACCTGGCGGGTTTCTCCCGTGAAGACCAGCAGATGCTCGCGCTGCTGGTACGCGGCCACCGCCGCAACATCCCCCGGGACAAGTTTGCCGAGTTCGGTGCCGAGGGCATCAAGCTGATTCGCCTGTGCGCGCTGCTGCGGTTTGCGATCCTGTTCCACCACATCCGTGGTACCCAGGAAATGCCGCAAGTGGTGCTGCGGGCCAATGCCGACAGCCTGGACGTGGTATTCCCGAAGAACTGGCTGGATGAAAACCAGCTGACCCAGGCGGATTTCGCCCAGGAAGCCGAGTGGCTGACGCGGGTTGGGTTCACGCTGAACGTGCGCTGATATGAGTGAGTGACGCGGAGCGTCACAGGATGTATTCCCACGCAGAGCGTGGGAACAATCTAACGCCACAAAACAAATGTGGGAGCGGGCTTGCTCGCGAAGGCGGAGTGTCAGTCAACAGATTCATCGACTGATCCACCGCTTTCGCGAGCAAGCCCGCTCCCACATTTTTGACCGCGTCGGTTTTTAGTTTACCGTCAGAATCGGGCTGCCCAGCTTCTCCAGCAATGTCGCCTGGGCGCTGCGCGGGTTCTGGTTGCCGGTCGGGGTGTTGCGCACGTAGCGCCCGTCCGACTGCAGGCTCCAGCTGTGGGTGTTATCGGTGAGATAACTCTCCAGCTCCTTCTTGACCCGCATGATCAGTTTCTTGCCTTCCACCGGGAAGCAGGTCTCCACGCGTTTGTCGAGGTTGCGCTCCATCCAGTCGGCACTGGAGAGGAACATCTGCTCCTCGCCGCCATTGAGGAAGTAGAACACCCGCGTGTGCTCCAGGAAGCGCCCGATGATCGAACGCACGTGGATGTTATGGGAGACCCCGGCGATGCCCGGCCGCAGGCAGCACATGCCACGCACCACCAAATCGATACGCACACCCGACTGGCTGGCCTTGTACAGCGCGCGGATGATCTTCGGATCGGTCAGCGAGTTGAACTTGGCGATGATGTGCGCCGGCTTGCCTTCGAGGGCGAACTGGGTCTCGCGGGCAATCATGTCGAGCATGCCCTTCTTCAGGGTGAACGGCGCGTGCAGCAGTTTCTTCATGCGCAGGGTCTTGCCCATGCCGATCAACTGGCTGAACAGCTTGCCGACGTCTTCACACAAGGCATCGTCAGAGGTCAGCAAGCTGTAGTCGGTGTAGAGCTTGGCGTTGCCGGCGTGGTAGTTGCCGGTGCCCAAGTGGGCGTAGCGCACGATCTCACCGGCTTCGCGGCGCAGGATCAGCATCATCTTGGCGTGGGTCTTGAAGCCGACCACGCCGTAGATCACCACCGCACCGGCCGCTTGCAGGCGGCTGGCCAGTTGCAGGTTGGACTCTTCGTCGAACCGCGCCCGCAGTTCGATCACCGCCGTCACTTCCTTGCCGTTACGCGCGGCGTCTACCAGCGCATCGACGATTTCGGAGTTGGCGCCGGAGCGGTACAGGGTTTGGCGCACAGCCAGCACGTGCGGGTCCTTGGCGGCCTGGCGCAGCAGGTCGACCACCGGGGTGAAGGACTCGAACGGGTGCAGCAGCAGAATGTCCTGCTTGCTCACCACACTGAAGATGTTCTCGCTGTTTTGCAGCAGTTTCGGGATCTGCGGGGTGAACGGCGTGTATTGCAGCTCCGGGTGGCTGTCCAGACCAGTAATGCTGAACAGGCGCGTCAGGTTCACCGGGCCATTGACCTGGTACAGCTCGGTCTCGCTCAGGTTGAACTGCTTGAGCAGGTAGTCGGACAGGTGTTTCGGACATGTGTCCGCCACTTCCAGGCGCACCGCATCACCGTAGCGACGGGAGAACAGCTCGCCGCGCAGGGCGCGGGCCAAGTCTTCGACGTCTTCGGAGTCCAGCGCCAGGTCGGCGTTACGGGTCAGGCGGAACTGGTAGCAGCCCTTGACCTTCATGCCCTGGAACAGGTCATCGGCGTGGGCGTGGATCATCGACGAAAGGAATACATAGTTATCGCCAGCGCCCCCCACCTCTTCCGGTACCTTGATGATCCGTGGCAACAGGCGCGGTGCCGGAATGATCGCAAGGCCCGAGTCGCGACCGAAGGCATCGATACCTTCCAGCTCGACGATGAAGTTCAGGCTCTTGTTCACCAGCAGCGGGAACGGGTGCGTCGGGTCGAGGCCGATGGGGGTGATGATCGGCGAGATTTCGTCGCGGAAGTAGCGGCGCACCCAGGTCTTGATCTTGGTGGTCCAGTGACGGCGCCGGATGAAGCGCACGTGATGCTTTTCCAGTTCCGGCAGCAGGATGTCATTGAGGATCGCGTATTGGCGGTCCACGTGGCCGTGTACCAGCTCGCTGATGCGGGCCAGGGCCTGATGCGGTTGCAGGCCGTCGGCACCGGCTTGTTCACGGGCGAACGTGATCTGCTTCTTCAGGCCGGCGACACGGATCTCGAAGAACTCATCCAGGTTGCTGGAGAAAATCAGCAGGAATTTCAGCCGCTCCAGCAACGGATAGGACTCATCCAGCGCCTGTTCCAGCACGCGGATGTTGAATTGCAGTTGTGACAGCTCGCGATGGATGTACAGGCTGCTGTCATCCAGGTTGGTAACCGCAACCACCGGTACCGGCGCGGCAGCGGGCGCTTCGGCCACCACGGCAGGCGGGGCCGGCTCCAGCTCCGGCGGGGTCTCGGTAGCTTGTTCGACCACCGGGTGAGCGTCTTTTACGGCAACTTCTGTGAGTCCTTCGGTATTCATCGAGTGTTCCTGTGAGGGCTAGTGTTGCTCTCTAAGCAATTGGGCGGCGCGGGCGGCGAAGTAAGTCAGGATGCCATCAGCACCCGCGCGTTTAAAGGCAGTCAGGGATTCAAGGATCACCCCTTCACTCAACCAACCATTCTGGATCGCGGCCATGTGCATGGCGTATTCACCGCTGACCTGATAGACAAAGGTCGGCACCTTGAATTCCTCTTTGACCCGATAAAGGATGTCGAGGTACGGCATCCCGGGCTTGACCATCACCATGTCGGCGCCTTCGGCCAGGTCCGCGGCCACTTCGTGCAGGGCTTCGTGGCTGTTGGCCGGGTCCATCTGGTACGAGGCCTTGTTGGCCTTGCCCAGGTTCAGCGCCGAACCCACCGCATCGCGGAACGGGCCGTAATAGGCGCTGGCGTACTTGGCCGAGTAGGCCATGATGCGCACGTTGACGTGTCCGGCCAGTTCCAGGGCTTCGCGAATCGCCTGGATGCGACCGTCCATCATGTCCGAGGGGGCCACCACCTGGGCGCCCGCTGCGGCGTGGGACAAGGCCTGTTTTACCAGCGCATCAACGGTGATGTCGTTCTGAACATAGCCTTCTTCGTCGAGAATGCCATCCTGCCCGTGGGTGGTGAACGGGTCCAGCGCCACATCGGTAATCACCCCCAGCTCCGGAAAGCGTTCACGCAAGGCGCGGGTGGCGCGCTGGGCGATGCCGTCGGGATTCCAGGCTTCGGCGGCGTCCAGGGACTTGAGCCCGGACGGCGTGACCGGGAACAGCGCCAGCGCCGGAATCCCCAGTTCAACCCAGTTCGCGGCCTCTTCGAGCAGCAAATCAATGGTCAAGCGCTCCACGCCCGGCATCGACGCCACCGCTTCCCGACGATTTTCACCGTCCAGCACAAACACCGGCAGGATCAGATCATTCACCGTCAGCACGTTTTCACGCACCAGGCGCCGGGAAAAATCATCACGACGGTTGCGACGCAGACGAGTGGCGGGAAACAGGCGGTTGGCGGGGGTAAAGCTCACGGCAGACTCCTGAGCCCGGCTTGACGGGCGAGCGTGACAGTTATAAGCGGCCATTATGACGAAGGAATTACAGTTGTGGTTAGCTCATGCGCCGTAAGGCAACCGGCGTGCGACCTGTAGTCGCATTCGTCGTTTATGTAGGAATTGTTCACTTCGTGACACATCTCGATACTTTCATGAATGTTCACGAAGGCGTAGGCTGCGCGTTCATTTCGCCAGCACCCAGACCATGCTTCAACAATTTCTGCATGACTTCGGCTACTTTGCGCTGTTCCTAGGCACCTTCTTCGAAGGCGAAACCATCCTGGTTCTCGCAGGCTTCCTGGCGTTCCGTGGATACATGGATATCAACCTGGTGGTGGTCGTTGCCTTTTTCGGCAGCTACGCCGGCGACCAGTTGTGGTACTTCCTGGGACGCAAGCACGGCCGCAAACTGTTGGCGCGCAAGCCGCGCTGGCAACTGCTGGGCGACAAGGCCCTGGAGCATATCCGCAAGCACCCGGACATCTGGGTGCTGAGCTTCCGGTTTGTCTACGGTTTGCGCACGGTGATGCCGGTGGCCATTGGTTTGTCGGGCTACCCGCCGGGCCGCTACCTGTTGCTCAACGGGATTGGCGCCGCCGTGTGGGCCGCTGCGCTGGGCGCTGCGGCTTACCATTTCGGCGCGGTACTGGAAGGCATGCTGGGCAGCGTCAAGAAATACGAGCTGTGGGTGCTGGGCGCACTGCTGGTGCTGGGCCTGGGCTTGTGGATTCGCCGGCGCGTCAAGAACGCCCGCCTGACCCGCGAAGCCTGTGCCGCCGAGAAGGTTCGCCTGGCGGCCGGCGAACCTGAAAAAGCCGAAAAGCCTACGACGCCAGTCGAGTAAGCCGGTCTCTGCAACAGTAGAGGCCGATGCCGCTGAGCAAGCTGTAACTGACCAGGCCCAGCCAGCCCAACGCGCTGGCCGGCCACAGCCCCACCAGCGGCGCCAGCCACACCAAAGGCACATTCAGTGCCAGGCGCACCAGCTCAGCCTTCAACGCCCACGGGCGATTCTCCAGCGCCACCCCCAGGGTAAACAACCCCAATGCCATCGCGCTCCAGCCCAACACCAGGGCAGCGGTCGGCAAGCCCTCGCCGAAATTCATCAGGTAGCTGCCAAAACCCACGTACGCGGCAAACTGCAGCGCGATGTAAATCTGTTGGCGCCCATCCAGCGGCACCTCGAACTTGCGGAACTGGCTCAAGTCCGGCTTGGCCATCGGGTACTTTGCCGCCACATCCGCCGGGCGCCAACCGGTGCGCATGAACCAGATCCGCAGCTTGTCCCACCCACTTTCGGTGCGCCGTGCATCACTCCACAGCTGCGCATAAAACTGCAGGTTGGCCCATAGCGGGTTCCAACTGGCCAAGGGCGTGGTCACGCCAAAGATTACCGGCTCGTTATCGTCTTCTTCCTGGAAGGAGCCAAACAGGCGGTCCCAAATAATGAACACCCCGCCGTAGTTGCGATCCATGTAGAGAGCGTTCTGTGCATGGTGGGCCCGATGATTGGATGGCGTGACGAAGAACCACTCGTACCAGCCGAGCTTCGGCACATGCCGCGTATGCACCCAGAATTGATACAGCAGGTTGAGGGACGCCACGCTGATAAACACCACCAGCGGCACGCCCAACACGGCCAGCGGCAAGTAGAAGATCCAGCTCAGCAGGAAGCCGGTGCTGGTCTGGCGCAAGGCGGTGCTGAGATTGTAGTCCTCGCTCTGGTGATGCACGGAATGCGCGGCCCAGAGGATGTTGCGCTCATGGCCCATGCGATGCAGCCAGTAGTAGCAGAAGTCATAGAACACAAAGGCGAACACCCAGGTCCAGACGCTCTGGGCCGACAGCTCGATGATCGCCAGGTGCTTGAGGGCGAAGGCGTAGGTGAGGATGCCCACCCCTTTGGTCAGCAGCCCTGTGGTGGTGGACAGCACGCCGGTGCTGAGGCTGTTGATGGCGTCGGCCACCCGGTAGTTGCGTTGGCCGCGCCGGTAGTCGGCCAGCAGCTCGACCACGATCAAGGCAATGAAAAACGGTACCGCGTAAGGGACGAAGTCCATGGGCAAGTCCGGTCAATTATTGTTACATCTAGAGTAGGTGTAGCGGCTGGATATCCCATTGGCAATGAGTGACAAATGAGTAGACATTTAACGCCATGAATCAGGAGAAATGCCCATGAGCAAAAAGATTGCAGTGATCCTTTCCGGCTGTGGCGTGTACGACGGTGCCGAGGTTCATGAAAGCGTGATCACCCTGCTGCGCCTGGACCAGCGCGGCGCCGAGGTGCAGTGTTTTGCGCCGAACATTGCCCAGTTGCATGTGATCAACCACCTGACGGGCGAGGAGATGCCCGAGTCGCGCAATGTGCTGGTGGAGTCGGCGCGTATTGCCCGCGGCGAGGTGAAGGACATTCGTGAGGCCAACGCCGAGGATTTCGACGCACTGATCGTGCCCGGGGGGTTTGGCGCGGCGAAGAACCTGTCGAACTTTGCCGTGGAAGGCGCCGGGTGCAGCGTCAACCCGCAGGTGCTGGAACTGGCCGAGGCGTTTGCCGAAGCGGGCAAGCCCGTCGGGCTGATCTGCATCTCGCCGGCGCTGGCAGCGAAGATCTATGGCCCAGGCGTGACCTGCACCATCGGCAATGACGCCGACACCGCAGCCGCCATGGACAAGATGGGCGCCACCCACCAGGAATGCGCGGTCGACGACATCGTCGAAGACAAGGCGCGCAAGCTGGTGAGTACCCCGGCCTACATGCTGGGCAAACGCATCAGCGAAGTGGCGTCAGGCATCAACAAGCTGGTGGACCGGGTGCTGGAACTGACCCACGAGAACGATTAGGCCTTCATCAGCCGGGTCAGAATCCGATCCAGCGAATTGGCAAACGCCTGCTTGTCCTTGTCCCCATGGGGCGGCGGGCCACCGCCCATCTGGCCCTGTTCCCGCAGATCGGTGAACAGGTTACGCACCGCCAGCCGCTCGCTCATGTTCTGCGGGCTGAACTCCTTGCCTCGTGGGTCGAGCGCAGCCACGCCATTCTTCACCAAGCGGTCGGCCAATGGCACATCGCTGCAGATCACCAGGTCACCGGGCACGGCGTGCTCCACCAGGTAGTCATCGGCCGCGTCCGGGCCGCTGGGCACCACGATCAACTTCACGCACGAGAAGCTCGGCTTGATCTGGCTCTGCCCGGCCACCAGCACCACTTCGAACTGGCGCTTGAGGGCGAACTTCACCACCTGATCCTTGGCCGCCCGGGGGCAGGCGTCTGCATCGATCCACACGCGCATGGTTAAGCCACCACCCGGCGCTTTTCAGCGAGCCGGCTGCGACCGTACAGCACCACAATCGCCAGGATCGCCACGGCCTGGGCGCTCAGGGAATAGGCATCGGCGTGAATGCCCAGCCAGTCGAAGTCAAAGAACGCCACCGGCCGGGTGCCGAAGATCCCGGCTTCCTGCAACGCCTTGACGCCATGCCCGGCGAATACCACCGACAGCGCGCACAGCAACACCGCGTTTATGCCGAAGAACAGCGCCAGCGGCAGTTTCGCCGAGCCCCGCAGAATCACCCAGGCCAGGCCCACCAACAGCACCAGCGCCGTGGCGCCACCGGCCAATACCGCGTTGTGCCCGGCAGGGCCGGCCTGCAACCACAGGGTTTCGTAGAACAGGATCACTTCGAACAGCTCGCGGTACACCGAGAAGAACGCCAGCATCGCAAAACCGAAGCGCCCGCCACCGCCTACCAGGCTGCTCTTGATGTAGTCCTGCCAGGCGGCCGCGTGACGGCGGTCGTGCATCCACACCCCGAGCCACAGCACCATCACGCTGGCAAACAGCGCCGTGCAGCCTTCCAGCAACTCGCGCTGGGCGCCGCTGACGTCGATCACATAAGCCGCCAACGCCCACGTCGCCAAGCCGGCCAACAGCGCCAGGCCCCAGCCGACGTTGACGCTGCGCACCGCCGATTGCTGGCCGGTGTTACGCAGGAACGCGAGAATCGCCGCCAACACCAGGATCGCTTCCAGGCCTTCGCGCAGCAGGATCAGCAAACCGGAGATGTAGCTCAGGGACCAGCTCAAGCCATCGCTGCCCAGCAGGCCGGCGGACTCGGTGAGCTTGCCCTTGGCCACATCCAGGCGCTGCTGCACTTGCTCGATCGGCAAGCCGTCCTGCAATGACTGCCGGTAGGCCATCAGGGCCTTTTCGGTGTCCTTGCGCACGTTGGCATCAACGTTATCGAGGGAGCTTTCAACCAGCTCGAAACCTTCCAGGTAAGCCGCTACCGACAGGTCGTAGGCCTGCTCGTGCTCGCCATTGCGGAACGCGGCGAGGCTTTTGTCGAGGGTGGCCGCGGTGTAATCAAGCAACTGCGCCGGGCCACGCTTGACCTGCGGCGGTTGGGCGCGCTGGGCGCGGAAGGTGGCAACTGCGCCGGAACCTTCGGCAGCCAGCACTTCGTTGGGGGTCTGGCGCGCGAGGTCGGCGAGGTTGAAGGACTTTTCACTGTTCGCGGCAGCCGGGTCGGCGGTGAAGCCGGCGATATAGGTCGCCAGGTCCCAGCGCTGGCGGTCGTCCAGTTGATCGGCAAACGACGGCATGTCGGTGCCTTCCACGCCCAGACCCAGGGTGTTGTAGATCGCGTAGAGGCTCAAGCGATCGAGGCGTGCAGCGTCCCGCAGGTTGGCGGGCGGCGGCGTCATGCCCACGCTTGCGGGGCCATCGCCGGCGCCTGTGGCGCCGTGGCACACCGAGCAGTTCTGCGCGTACAGCGGCGCACCGCGCGTCGGATCGGGGGTAATGGCCGGGGCCTGGCTGACTTCATAGGCCACTGCCAACTTGGCGCCCAATTGCCGGGCCTGGTGCGCAACCACCGCGCCGTCCTGATGGGCCGTTACGGCGGCCAGCAGTTCATCCACGCCTTTGATCAGTTCGGCGCGCTCGGGCTTTTCCGGTAGATCGGCCACAAGCCCCTGCAACACCCCGAGAAACTCTACCTGTTCACGGTATTCGGAATCATCGATAACCTTGCCCGCCTCCACCGTCGGCGGGTAGTCCGCACCGATGTAATCCAGTAAATGCAGGGCTTGGGGCGCGCCCTCGGCAGTTGCAGCCAGCAGGTTGAAGCTGCACGACATCAACGCCGGCAGCACCAGCCAGGCAAGAAAACGGAAGGGGGCAATCATGAATGGATCTCAAATGGAAATACGAAGTAACACATTGTCAAACCTTACGGGGTTTGACTCAAGTTGTAAGTGATGTGGGCCTGGGTTTACCAAGAGGCGGATGATGGCCTCGTTACCGGAAAATGGATCCAAAAGGCCATTGTTTTGCCAGTAATCGGGCTTATAATGCCGCGCCTTCGTTATTGCGAAATGGCATTTTCGCTCCTCTTTTTATGAGGAATTGGCAGGATGCAACGCCTTCCTGCCATTGGTGATTCGGCCCGACCAGCACATTCGGCCGATTACGTTCAGGGAAGAAGCTCTTCGATGGCATCTCGCGCCTTTACCTCGCTCGCGCTCGCGGCAGTGACCTTGCTGTCCGGTTGTTCGATGTTTCGCAGCTACGACACCGAGCTGCAAGCCACCAATCAGCAGTTGGCCACCGGCAACGTCGACGCCGCGCTGACGCTGCTTGAGAAGAACAACACCGGCGACGACAAGGACCTTCTCTACTACTTCGAAAAGGGTGAGTTGCTGCGCGCCAAGGGCGACCTGACCGGCAGCCAGGTCGCCTGGCGCAGCGCCGACCTGCAAGTCTACAAGTGGGAAGAGTCGGTCAAGTTCGACACCGACAAGTACCTCGCGCAGTTCGGCGCCTTCCTGGTCAATGACAAGGTCCGCCGTTACGAAGGCTACGACTACGAAAAGGTCATGCTGACCACCCAGATGGCCCTCAACCTGCTGGCGCTGAATGACTTCGACGGTGCCCGCACCGAGATCAAGAAGACCCACGAACGCGAAGCGGTGATTGCGGACCTGCGGGACAAGGAATACCTCAAGAGCGAAAACGAGGCCGAGCGCCAGGGCATCGCGACCCAGTTCAAGGACCTGCGCGGCTACCCGGTGGAAAGCCTCAACGCCCCTGAAGTGGTAGGCCTGAAGAACAGCTACCAGAGCGCTTTCAGCCACTACCTGGCCGGCTTCGTCTACGAAGCCCTGGGCGAAAAAGACCTGGCCGCACCGGGTTATCGCAAGGCCGCCGAACTGCGCCCCAACACACCGCTGCTGGAACAGGCCCTGCTCGACCTGGACAAATCCAAGGTCGGTGCGGACGAGACTGACGTGCTGATCGTGGTGCAAAGCGGCCTGGCGCCGGCCCGCGACTCGATTCGCCTGCCGTTGCCGATCCCCATCGACGGCCACCTGGTGATCACGCCACTGTCGTTCCCGGTGATCAAGCCCGACACCTCGACCGCGCCCTTCGCCCAGATCGGTGTCGACGGCCGGCAACAGAACCTCACTGCCCTCAACAGCACCACCGCCATGTCCCGCCGCGCCCTGCGGGATGACATGCCGGGGATCATCCTGCGCACCACCGTGCGCGCCGTCACTCGCGGCATCACCCAGAACAACCTGAACAAGACCAACCCGATGGCGGGCCTGGTACTCGGTATTGCCTCGGCCGTCACCGAAGGCGCCGACACCCGCACCTGGCGCACCCTGCCGGACATGACCCAGGTGACACGCCTGCGCCTCAAGCACGGCGAGCACCAGGTCAGCCTGCCCAACGCCCTGGGCGGCACGCTGGTGACGGTCAAGGCCGATCAGCGCTACCAGGTGATCACCCTGCGCGTGGTCGGCAACCAGGTCTTCGCCGGCGGTCTTGCAGCCCACGTGGTGCAGAACAATCCGCCCCAGGCCGTCGCCACTCTCAAACAACCTTAAGGAGCACGCTATGCGTCATTTCATCCTCGGCGCCCTGGCGCTGGTCCTGCTGGCCGGTTGCGCCACCCCGCCACCGCCGGAACCCGGAAGCGCCGCGAGCAAGATCGTGGTGATGGGCAAGTTCAAGGGCATCGCCGTCGGCGCCATCCGGGTCGCCCGGGAAAACGGCTTCCTGACCGCCAAGGTGCAGTTGAGCAACATCACCAGCAGCAACCAAATGATGTATTACCGCTTCGCGTGGCTGGGTGCCGACGGTTTCCCGGTGGGTGATGAAGAGACCTGGAAGGTGCTGAACCTCTACGCAAACCAGGCGACCTTCCTGCCGGCCATCGCCAACCTGCCCCAGGCTGCCGACTTCCGCCTTGAAGTGAAGACGCCTTGATCCACCCACTCATTCAGTTTTAGAGAGACATCCCCATGTTTGCACGCTTCTCGTTCCTCGCCGTGGTGGCCGTCCTGGCCAGCGGCTGCGCCAACACCTCGCCAGTCCTGGGCGGTAAAAACATCAGCTACGGCGACAGCAAGGCCGTGGAACTGGTGACCAACGAGTTCGGCTCCACCGACCTGCAGATGATCGCCGAAAGCATGACCCGCTCCCTGGCCCAGTCCGGCATCCTGCAAGGCCGCCCGGTGGTGCAGGTGTATGACGTGAAGAACAAGACCAGCGAGTACATCGATACCCGCGAGATCACCACGTCGATCAAGACCCAGCTGATGAAGACCGGCACCGCCCGCTTCGCCAGCGACAACACTGACATGCAAAGCCAGGTCGACCAGCTGAAGCTGCAGAACCAGAGCGGCCTGTACAAGAAGTCGACCGTCAGCAAGACCGGCAACATGGTCGCCGCCAAGTACCGCCTGGAAGGCTCCATCAGCTCCATCGTCAAGCGCAGCTCGGACTACAAGGACGTGTTCTACAAGTTCAGCCTGCAACTGGTCGACGTCGAAAGCGGCCTGGCCGAATGGATGGACGAAAAAGAAATCCGCAAGACCACGGAGCGCTGAGCAATGCGTGCATGGATCGGCATGATCGGCCTGCTGTGCGCCTTTGGCGCCTCGGCCGCACCGAAGATCGCGGTAACCGACCTGGCCTACGAGGCTCGCGTGGAGGAGTACATCCACCAGGTCGCGGCCAGCAACAATTTCCAGGCCAGCGCCTACAACGCCAGCGGCGGCTCGAGCTACAGCGAGTATGAAAGCCGTACCAGCTACATCGAGCAGACCGAGCTGCGCAAGTTCAGCGGCGACATCAAGGGGGAAATCCTCAAGTCGCGGCAGTTCCAGCTGGTGCAGGGCACGCCTTACACCGCAGACGCAAAGGGCGATGTGTATGACGTGATCAAGCGGATCAAGGCCGGTAACTTCAAGGGTGCGGACTACGTGCTGTTCGGCACCTTGTCGGACATCGACTTCACCCAGGACATCAACGCGCTGGACCACACCAACAGCTACTCGGCGGTGCTGGGCCTGACGCTGGTGGCGGATTTCAGCCTGATCAACACCCGCACCTTTGAGATCACCTCGGCGTTTACCGCCATGGGCGAAGGCCAGGACACCAAGCTGGTGAACAACCGTGACGTGCGCGTGAGCCTGAACCGGCCTCGCGTGGTGCGGGAAGTGTCGAAGGCGTTGGGCGAGGATGTGGCGCGGCAGTTGGCCGAACAACTCGGCG
Organism: Pseudomonas sp. W2I6; assembly: GCF_030815935.1. Lineage (NCBI taxonomy): Bacteria > Pseudomonadati > Pseudomonadota > Gammaproteobacteria > Pseudomonadales > Pseudomonadaceae > Pseudomonas > Pseudomonas sp. W2I6. The sequence goes on from NZ_JAUSXJ010000001.1 coordinate 6,109,641, forward strand.
GTGGTTATCAGGAAGCACCTGGACAGCCTGCATTGCGCAATAACCTGCCACGGGATGAAGCGCCGAAGATCCTGCGCTGAACGAAAATCCCGCTACCGACATAAAACCAATGTGGGAGCGGGCTTGCTCGCGAATGCGGTGGGTCAGTCAATACATCTGGTGACTGACACTGCGCATTCGCGAGCAAGCCCGCTCCCACATTTTTGATCCGGTTTCGTCAGTTAAGCCGTTGCGCGATGCAAGCTGGCCAGGAACCCCGCCGCCCCAACGAACAAGCCAGCAAACGTACGGTTCATGCGTTTCTGCTGCTTCGGTGTGCGCAACAGGCGCAACACTTTCGACGCCAGCCCGGTGTAGCCGGCCATCACGATCATGTCCACGCAGATCATTGTCGCACCCAGGATCAGGTATTGGTTCAGCAGCGGCGCCTGCGGGTTCACGAACTGCGGCAGCACCGCCAGCATGAACACCAGGGCCTTGGGGTTGCTGGCGTTGACCAGGAACCCGCGGAACATCATCGCCATCGGCTTGCCGATCGGGCGAATCGCCGCGTCATCGCTCAGGTCGGTTGGCAGCGCGCGCCATTGCTTGATGGCCAGGTACACCAGGTACGCTACGCCAAACCATTTGATCGCATAAAACGCGGTGGAGGATGCGGCAAGAATCGCCCCCAGGCCACCGGCGACCACGGCAATCTGCATCGCCAGGCCCAATTGCAGGCCCAGGGCATTCCAGTAACCACGCAGGAAACCGTATTGCAGGCCGCTGGACATCGACGCAATGGCGCCGGCGCCAGGAGAGAGACTGATGATCCAACTGGCCAGGAAAAAGGCCAGCCATGTGTCGAGCGCCATTACACACCTCAGAGCTGAGTTTGCTGAATGTTTCTAAACTAACGCTGCCGGCCGAGAAATGGCTAGAAAAATTTTGGGGTGCGCCTTTGTGGCGAGGGGGCTTGCTGTGGCGAGGGAGCTTGCTCCCGCTGGAGTGCGTAGCGCTCCCGGCTTTTTTTGGGGCTGCTACGCAGCCCAGCGGGAGCAAGCTCCCTCGCCACAGCAAGCTCCCTCGCCACAGGTTAAGGCAGCACGTCGCTGCCGCGCCAACGGCGCACCGAGCGCTGGAAGAACAGGCTGTTGGGCACTTGCACCATGACACTGCCGGTACCGGCCTCTTCCACTTCGATCAGCGTGGTGTAGAGCAGGTTGATCGCCACCACCCGGCCTTTGACGCCGGGCTTGTCGACGGTGTCCACCAACTCGACCACATCGCCCAGGCGGAACGGCCCGACGGTGAAGATCAGGATGGCGCACAGCAGGTTGGACAACACCGACCACATGGCGAAGAACGCCACCGCGGCCACCGCCACAAAACCCGACAACGCTGTCCACAACACCGTGGCAGAGACGCCCAGGCGCTCCAGCACGAAGATCAGCGCGCTGCCCATGATCAGCCAGCGCAGGCCGCCGCGCAGCGGCATCAGCAACTGCGGCGGGAACGGATAACGTTCCCCCAGGCGGTTCAGGCATTTGGCGACGAAACGCTGGGCGAGATAGCCGGCCAGCAGGATCAGCAGAATCTGTACGGCCACCCAGACCGGCGCGATCCATTGGGCCGGCAGCGGCAGTTGCAGCGCTTCCATCAGGACAGCGCCTCCAGCTCCGCTTGCAAGGATTCCAGCAGTTCGAGGGCTTCCATCCAGGTCTCCTCCAACTGCGCTTCACTTACCTTGAGCTTGGCCTGTTCAGCCAGCAGGTCGCGCAATTCATCCTTGCGGGCCGGCTCGTAGACGGCGCTGTCACCCAGGCTGGTTTCGATCTTCGCCAGCTTCTCGTGGATCTTGCCCAATTCGGCTTCCAGCTTGTCCGCTTCACGCTTGTGCGGGGCCAGTTGCTGACGCAATGCAGCCGCGGCCTGGCGCTGGGCCTTCTTGTCGGTCTTGTCCGGGTTGACCGGCGTGTTGCTGACCGGCGCGTTGCGCAGGCGGTAGTCCGACAGCCAACGGGCATAGTCTTCCAGGTCGCCGTCGAATTCCTCGACCTTGCCGTCAGCCACCAGCAGGAAGTTATCCGTGGTGCTCTTGAGCAGGTGGCGATCGTGAGACACCACCAGTACCGCGCCGCTGAATTCCTGCAGGGCCATGGTCAACGCCAGGCGCATTTCCAGGTCGAGGTGGTTGGTCGGTTCGTCGAGCAGCAACAGGTTTGGCCGGTCCCAGGCGATCAGGGCCAGGGCCAGGCGGGCCTTTTCGCCACCGGAGAAATTCAGCACCGGCTCGTCGATGCGCGCACCACGGAAGTCGAAACCACCGAGGAAGTCCCGCAGGGTCTGTTCGCGTTCGGTCGGCGCCAGGCGCTGCAGGTGCAGCAGCGGGCTGGCCTTGGCGTCGAGGGAGTCCAGCTGGTGCTGGGCGAAGTAGCCCACCACCAGGTTCTCACCGCGCACCAGGCGACCGGCCAGGGGCTGCAATTCGCCCGAGAGGTTTTTGATCAAGGTCGACTTGCCCGCGCCGTTGGGGCCGAGCAGGCCGATCCGCGCGCCAGGGGTGAGCTGCAACTTGACCTTCTCGAGGATGGTCTTGTCGCCATAGCCCAGGCGGGCATCGGAAAGGTCCAGCAGCGGGCTGGAGATTTTCACCGATTCGCGGAACACAAAGTCGAACGGTGAATCGACGTGGGCCGCCGACAGTTCTTCCATGCGCTCCAGGGCCTTGATCCGGCTCTGGGCCTGACGGGCCTTGGTGGCCTGGGCCTTGAACCGGGCGATGTAGCTTTCCATGTGCGCGCGCTGCGCCTGCTGCTTCTCGTAGGCCTGCTGTTGCTGGGCCAGGCGTTCGGCACGGGCGCGTTCGAAGGCGCTGTAGCCGCCGCGGTACAGGGTGATTTTCTTCTGGTCGACGTGGGCAATGTTGTCCACCACGGCGTCGAGGAAATCCCGGTCGTGGGAAATCAGCAGCAAGGTGCCCGGGTAGCTTTTCAGGAAGTCTTCCAGCCACAGGATCGCATCGAGGTCCAGGTGGTTGGTCGGTTCATCGAGCAGCAACAGGTCCGAGGGGCACATCAGCGCCTGGGCCAGGTTCAGGCGCATGCGCCAGCCACCGGAGAAGTCGGCGACCGGGCGGTCCATCTGTTCGTTGGTAAAGCCAAGGCCGGCAAGCATCTTGCGCGCACGCGCGTCGGCGGTGTAGCCGTCGGCGCTGTCCAGTTCCGAGTGCAGGCGGGCCTGTGCGGCGCCGTCCTGGGCTTTCTCGGCCTCGGCGAGGTCGTGTTGCACCTGGCGCAGGCGCAGGTCGCCATCGAGCACGTAGTCGATCGCAATGCGGTCGAGGGTGTCGATCTCCTGGCGCATATGGGCGATGCGCCAGTCGGCCGGCAGCAGACAATCCCCGGAGTCGGGAGTCAGCTCACCCAGCAGCAAGGCGAACAACGTGGATTTGCCGGCGCCGTTGGCACCGATCAGGCCGGCTTTGTGACCGGCGTGCAGGGTCAGCTCGGCGTCTTCGAGAAGACGTTGCGGGCCACGCTGTAATGTTAGGCTTTGAAGTCGGATCATAATGGCGGCGGAGTCTACCAGCTTCGTTGGCCGCTGGCTTGGGTGTGAATATGTGCGCTGACCTGTGGAGCTTTGCCCTCTCGACTTACGCCCGCCCGGGCGTCGAGGACGCGTGCCTGCGCTTGCAGGCGCAAGGGGCTGATGTGTGCCTGGTGTTGTGCGGGTTGTGGCTGGAGCAGCGGGGTGTGGCGCCGGAAACGTCGCGCTTGCAGGCACTGCGGCAGATCGCCGGGCCGTGGCAGGCGGAGGTGGTCGAGCCGCTGCGGCAAGTACGCACGCAATGGCGGGCCATGGCGCAGCAGGATGCTGAGCTGGGAGCGTTACGGGAGCGGGTCAAGGCTTTGGAATTGGATGCAGAAAGGCTGCTGCTATCACGCCTGGAAGGTGTGGCGCAGCGTTGGCCGATGGCCGAGGTGAATCATCAAGCATGGGTTGAAGGACTGGCGGCCGAAGCCGCCAACCTTGACCACGACGCGCTGCATCAGCTGCGCGCCGCGGTTACCGGCACTTAGGAAGCGCTGGTTGGGGTGACGCTTGGCGCTGCCGGTGCAGGCGTGCTGCTGGCCGGAGCGGTTGGCGCTGTGGTGCTGGCAGCAGGTGCAGCCGGGGTCGCAGGCTTCGCAGCTGGAGTAGCTGGTTTGGCTGGTGCTGGCTTGGCGGCGGCAGGTTTAGCGGCTGGTTTGGCAGCAGCAGGTTTGGCGGCCGGCTTGGCAGCTGGTTTCGCAGCAGCAGGTTTAGCGGCCGGCTTCGCGGCTGGTTTTGCAGCAGCAGGTTTAGCGGCTGGCTTCGCAGCTGGTTTTGCAGCAGCAGTTTTAGCGGCTGGCTTGGCAGCTGGTTTTGCAGCAGCAGGTTTAGCGGCTGGCTTCGCAGCTGGTTTTGCAGCAGCAGTTTTAGCAGCTGGCTTCGCGGCAGGTTTTGCAGCAGCGGGTTTAGCGGCTGGCTTCGCAGCTGGTTTCGCAGCAGCGGTTTTAGCAGCTGGCTTCGCGGCTGGTTTCGCAGCAGCGGTTTTAGCAGCTGGCTTGGCAGCTGGTTTTGCAGCAGCGGTTTTAGCAGCTGGCTTGGCGGCTGGTTTTGCAGCAGCGGTTTTAGCAGCTGGCTTGGCGGCTGGTTTTGCAGCAGCGGTTTTAGCGGCTGGTTTGGCAGCTGGTTTTGCAGCAGCGGTTTTAGCGGCTGGTTTGGCAGCTGGTTTTGCAGCAGCGGTTTTAGCAGCTGGCTTGGCAGCTGGTTTTGCAGCAGCAGTTTTAGCCGCTGGTTTGGCAGCCGATTTAGCCGGTGCTTTTGCCGCAGGCTTGGCCGCAGCTTTCGCAGGTGCCTTGGCGGCGACTGCTTTGCTGGCTGGCTTCTTCGCTGCGCTGGCTGCAACGGCCTTAGCCGGAGCACGGGTGCTCAGCACTTTGCCTACAGCTTCCTTCACACGACCAACACCCTGGGCCAATTTCAGGCTCTCGGAAGCATCACGCTTGAGTTGGGAAATGTAGGTGCGGGTTTCGGATTGACGATCCTTGAGGGCGTCGAGCAAGTCCTCAAGTTCTTTGACGGCGTCCTTGGCCTTGGCTTGTGCCTTGGCTTTGCCAGCGGTCGCTGCGCCTTGCAGTTTGGTGCGGGATTTGTGCAGTTTTTCCTGAGCTTTGCCGCGTTGTTTTTCAAGCTTGGCGAGCAACTTCTCAGCATCAGCCAAGGCTTGTGAACAGGCGCTTTCCAAATGTTCGAGCAGGCTGCCCGAAAGTTGTTGGAGCAAATGCAACGGGGTATTTACAGGCTTCTGTTTGGCCGACATGGTTTACCTCCTGGCTGACGTGGGTGCGGCTCATACTAGCCCTCTGCTCTTACCGCCGCTAGGGCATGTTGACAGTATCGATTGGCTTGCGTTGCACCGCACGAAAATTCTTATTGATATAACGAAAATCCACGCCACTTTTTAATCATTCACACTGGCATAATCCATCGCACTTTCGGCTGGAGAACGCCCATGTCGCGTTACCTTTTTTTAGTGTTGAGCGTGGTGCTTTGCGTGGCCAACGCAAGCGAGAAATCCCCCTCCAAAGATGACCACGACCTGGCCTACAGCCTGGGCGCGAGCCTGGGTGAGCGCCTGCGCCAGGAGATGCCTGGGTTGCAGGTAGAGGCGCTGATCGACGGACTCAAACAGGCCTATCAAGGTAAGCCACTGGCCCTGGACGACACACGCATCGAACAGATCCTTGCCCAGCACGAAGCACAAAACGCGCCGGACAATCGAGCACCACAAAGTGAAAAGGCACTCGCTGCCGAGCAACAATTTTTAGCCAGTGAGAAATCCAAAAGTGGTGTGCGTGAATTGGCAGACGGCATCCTGCTGACCGAACTGACCCCTGGCAGCGGGAAGAAACCGGCGGCCGATGATCGCGTGCAAGTGAATTATGTTGGGCGGTTACCCGACGGGACCGTCTTCGACAAGAGCACACAACCTCAGTGGTTTCGCCTGGACAGTGTGATCAGTGGCTGGCGCAGTGCGTTGCAACAGATGCCGGTGGGCGCGAAGTGGCGCCTGGTGATTCCATCCGACCAAGCCTATGGCGCTGATGGCGCAGGCGAACTGATCCCGCCTTATACGCCGCTGGTATTCGAGATCGAATTGCTCAAGGCGGGCGCCTGAGCCCAAACGAAAAACGGTGCGCAATGCGCACCGTTTTCTTGTGTCGGGGGGAGTCAGGCCTTAGCCGTCAACTCTTCCTTGTGAGCGTTGTGCAGCACTTCGATCAGGCAATCTTCCAGCTCGAAACGCTCGTGAAGCAAACCACCCAGCTCTTTGAATTTTTCTGCAACGCACTGGCCGGCATCACACAGGTCGTTGAACGCCAGCAGCTTCTCGGTGATGACATCGATGCGCGGGTAAATCGTCTCCGCCAAATCGAGGCCACGTTGATCGTCGAAAGCCTCGGCCTCTCTGGTCAACTGCTCGTAGATACCGAAGTGCCCCGCCGATACGTAGTCCACCAATACGCCGCAGAATTCCTGCAACGGCTTGCGGTTCTCGCTGAGCGCTTCGGGCTTGGCACCGAGAGCATCAAAGGCCCGAACCAGTTCGTGACGCGCTTTCAACCAACCATCGATCAGTTTGTGCACCCCACCCCAGCGTTCCTGAGCATTCTGACAACGTTCCAGCATGATGATCTCTCTTCCCTATAGGGGCGCCGCACGCTGCCCGCGCAACACTTCAAGGTTAAAGCGGCAACCGGGCAAAGGTGCATCGAACAGTCTGTTTCAATAACGCGTGCGGGCCAGATTATGCCCGCACGACTATGTCATCAAGGTACGCAGGAGAGAAAGTTCATACAAGTGTTTAATCCCTTCCTACAACCTGCGGTTACCTGTCAGTGCCGTGCAAGGCCAAAACGCTGGCTCAGCAGCAACCGCGAGAACTGCGCGATGCCAAGGATCAGCATCGCCACGAAGAACAGCAGGCTCCACTCGGGAATACTCAAGTCGAACAGCGTCCAGTTGATTTCCACGCAGTCGACGGTGCCCTTGAAGATCAAGGCCAACGTCTCTCTCAGCGACAGGTTCTCGATCATGGATTGAAGGCCGGGCCAACAGGCAGGCAACTGTTCCGGCGACGTATTTTGCAGCAGCACCTGGCGTACGGCGGTAATGGCGCCCAGCACTGCACACCCCATGCTCGCCGCCCAATACAGGTAGATCCCGGACCGCTTCGGCCCATGAATCGCCGCCACGAGATTGATCAGCGTGAAGGCAGCCACAAGAATTCGTTGCACCTGGCACAGGAAACAAGGCCGCAAAAACGCGGCGTATTCCAGGTAAAAGGACGCGCCCAGCGTCAGCGCACCAGCCAGGAACGCCAGGAGGAACAGGGAGCGTGAGGGGGCCAAAGACATTGTTTATCCGCAACGCAAGAGATAGGTAGTTACGGTAGAGGAAAGACCTTACCCCTTTCAATACGCGCCAGAGCAGACGATTCCGCGAGAGCGTAGGGATATCCCGTCAGAAGGCGAGCGATTAAACGCGCGTCTACGTAGGAGTTTACTACAAGCCGTATTGACTACAGCTATTGGCGTTATTGAAGGGTTGGCCACCAGACAATTCTGAGGCAACCCTTACTCTGTTTCCTACTTCAAACCCGTGCCGGTACCGGCAGCGGTGACGCCAGCAAACGCTTGTCCAGCAAGCCCAGGCCTTCCTGGAACAACTGGTTGCTGCGCTCGGTGTCGCCCAACTGCGCCAGCAGGCGTGCCAGCTCGGCGCAGGCCTCAGGGTTGCGCTGCACCTGCAGGCTGCTTTCAAGGTAATCCCGCGCCTTGCCCCACAAGCTGTTTTGCAGGCACAGGCGCCCCAGGGTCAGCAGCAGGCTGGCATCGCCTGGATGGTCCTTGAGCCAGCCTTCGGCGAACTTCAACTGCTTCGCCGGATCGCTGCCACGCAGCAGCCCGTAGAGCCGGATCAGATGACTGTCGTACTCGCGCTTGAGGGCACCGCGCAGCACTTCTTCGGCCTTGGCGTCCGCGCCCAACTGGCGCAGTTGTTCGGCGTACGCCAGCACCAGTTGCGGCTCCTGGCGCTGGGCCGAAGTCAGTTGTTGCCAGGCCAGCTCCAGGGATTGCTGCCCGGCCTCGCCCTGCTCTTCGCGCTGGGCAGCCAGGGTCAGGTTCTCGCCCCAGGCGCGTCGCTCCAGGTCGGCCAACTCGGCAGGCGGCAACACCTTGTCCTTGCGCAACTCCGGCAACAGCCGGATTACCGAAGACCAATCGCCACGCTGTTGATACAGCCGCTGCAGTTGGCGCAATACCTGGACGTTATGCGGATGACGCTCATGCATGGCCTGCAGGGTGACCAGGGCGCCATCGGTGTCACCGCGGTCCATCTGCAACTGCGCATGACTCAAGGCTACCGCCAGTTCGGCCTGGGGCTGGCGCTCAAGCGCGCGTTCCAGCAGGCCATCCGCTTCCTCATAACGGCCCTGTTCGTTGGCCGCACGGGCGGCGCCGAGGTAGTAGAGCAATGGCTGGCGTTCGGCTTCGGCCGCACGGTGCAAGTGGCGCTCGGCACTGGCCCAGCGCCCTTCGGCGAGGTCCATCTGGCCCTGCTCGATGGCAACCTGGACCCGACGGCTGCGGTTGCGCCGCGACCACGGATTGACCACGCCACCCGAGGTCAGCACCAGGCCCAGCAGCACCCTGGCCAAATAGATCACCAGGCCGATGGCAAACAACGCCACCAGCGTCGACCACAGCCCGGACTCGTAATGCAGCACATGGGGATAGGTAATCAGCACGTAGCCGGTATGTTTCGAAATGCCCACGGCCAGTGCCAGGGCGATCGCAATCGCCAGCACCAGGATCACATAGAAGCGCTTCATCGGCTTTACTCCTGGGTCGCCGGCTTGCCAGCGGAAGCCTTGGCTTCCTCGGCAGACAGGTGGCGACGGTCAAGGTAAGCCTGCACGGCAGCCAGGCTCGCGGCCAGGTCCGGCGTGACCACCGAGACGGCCTTGGGCTCAAGCTCGGCAATACGGGCCAGCATGGCTTTGCTTTGCGGGTTGTCTTGATTGAAGTTGTCCTGCAACACGCTGCGGGCCTCGCCCAGGGATCGGCTGTACACCGCCGGCTCGCCGTTGAGCGCCGCCCATTGCGCCTGCTCCAGTGCAAGGCTCAGGGCCAGGCGCACCTGGTTCAGGCCTTGCCCTGCCAGGAGCGGGCGAATGTTGTCATCAGGATTGAAGTCGATGCGGAAATACCGCGAGATCTGCGCCCACCACTGACTCCAACGGCTGTCCGTGTCGGTGGTCGGACGCCCATCATTGGCCGCTTCAGGGAGTTGGTATTCCGGCGCGATGGCCGCCAACTGCACGACCTGATCGCGCAATGCCGCCAGTTGCAGGTACAGCCCGGTACGGTCGGGCTGTTCGATATTGCGCAACGCGGCGAGGCTCTTGGCCAACTGCTCACGGGCGGCGTAGGAGCCAGGGTCACTTTGTTCGCGGAGGATTTCGTCAGCGCCCTGGACCAGTGCCTGGGCACTATTGATGTCCTGCAAGGCGGAAAGACGCAGGCTGGCCAGGCGGATCAAGTGCTCGGCCTCGGCCAGGCGCCAGTCCTGGCGGCTGGCCCCCAGCACGGTTTCCAGGCGCTGGCTCAGGCGTTGTTGATCACCCTGCAATTGCGCCACCAGCCGGCGACGCTCTTCCAGCTCATCGGCGCCGGGCAGTTGCCCCAGACGGGCCGACAGCTGCTGCTGGCTCTGCTTGAGGCTCTGGGATTGGTCGTCCAGGGTTTGCACTTGGCCCAGCTGTTGCTGGCTGCTCGCCTGCAGTGCGCGGACCTGCCAGATCCCCCAGCCACCGGCGGCAACGCCGGCGGCGCCGAGCAACAAGGCCACGATGGCCAGGCCGTTGCCACGGCGCGGGGCGGTGGTGACCGGTGTCTCAACAGGCGCATCAAGCGCGGGCTGAGCTTCATCTTTAGGCAAGGCTGTTTCGCTCACGTATCCATCCTTTGCGTATTAGAGAGTGGGAACGGAAACACTCCGTAACGCCACTAACAAAGCCGCGGCACTGGCGCCACGACAATCCACAACTTCTTGCGCGCCAGCGGCACGCGCCATCTCGGCGACTCGCGGGCTGGGCACGAACAACGGCAGCTGTGCCACCTGGGGCCAATCTGTACCGGCCAGCGCTTGCAGGTGTAAAAAACCCTGCCCACTGCTGACCACCACGCCGTTCAAGCGTTCCACGTTTATGCGCTGGGTCAGCGTTGCACGGTCGTAGTCCGGCAGGAAACGGCGATACAACTCCAGATAGTCGACACTAGCACCTTGCTCGCGTAAACGCTCAGCCAGCAGCTCTCGCCCGCCCTCGCCCCGCAGGATCAGCACCCGGGCGCCGGGCTTCGAGATAGCCTCGCGCAAGGCGACCAGTTCAAGCAAGGCTTCACTGTCGTCGCCGTCGTGGGGATGACTGACATCAAGGCCATGCTCGGCCAACACCTGCGCCGTAGCAGCGCCGACACTGAACCACGGTAACGCCGGCAGTTGCGGCCAGTGTTGAGCCAACAACTGCAAGCCCAGGCGCGCGGCCGGCTTGCTCACCACGATCACCGCGCAATAGCGGTCCAGCTCGCGAAAGACCGCCTGTTGTTCAGGCGTGACAGGCAGCGCTTCAATCTCCAGCAACGGCAGGCTGCTGCTGAAAATACCTTCTTCGGATAACGTCGCCGCCAGGGCCGCCGACTCCTCGGCAGGCCGCGTCAGCAGCACACGCCATTGCATCACTGCGGCCCGGCCTCGCCGTACACCGCTTGCAGAATGGCACCGGCGCCTTTTTCCAGCAGTTCCTCGGCGACCTTGATACCCAGGCTGGTGGCCTCGCTTTGCGGCCCGCGAATCTCTGCGGTGAGCAACAACCCACCACTCGGGTCGCCCACCAGGCCACGCAGCCAGAGGTTCTCGCCCTCAAGCACGGCGTAACAGGCGATCGGTACCTGGCAGCCACCGTTGAGGTGCTTGTTCAGGGCACGTTCGGCGGTGACGCGAATTTCGGTGTCCTGGTGATCCAGCGGCTTGAGCAGCGCATGAATTTCGCTGTCGGCGGTGCGGCATTCAATGCCCACAGCGCCCTGCCCGCCGGCCGGCAAGCTGTCTTCGACGCTGATGGCCGAGGTGATGCGGTCTTCAAAGCCCAAGCGGATCAAGCCGGCTGCCGCGAGAATGATCGCGTCATATTCACCGGCGTCGAGCTTGGCCAGGCGAGTATTGACGTTGCCCCGCAGGAAGCGGATTTGCAGGTCCGGGCGGCGGGTCAGCAACTGCGCCTGGCGACGCAGGCTGGAGGTGCCGACGACGCTGCCCAGCGGCAGCTCATCCAGGGAGGCATAGGTATTGGAAACGAAGGCGTCGCGGGGGTCTTCGCGCTCGCAGATGCAAAACAGGCCCAGGCCTTCAGGGAAGTCCATGGGCACGTCTTTCATCGAGTGCACGGCGATGTCGGCTTCGTTTTCCAGCAGCGCGGTTTCCAGCTCCTTGACGAACAGGCCCTTGCCGCCGATTTTCGACAGTGGCGAATCAAGCAGCTTGTCGCCGCGACTGACCATGGGCACCAGGGACACCTTCAGGCCAGGATGAGCCTGCTCAAGGCGTGCTTTGACGTATTCGGCCTGCCATAAGGCCAGGGCGCTTTTACGGGTGGCGATGCGGATTTCGCGAGAGGACATGGATCAATCCGTACTGAATAGATACGGCAGATAATAACAGCTCAGGCAAATGCGCTTTGATTTGAATCAGCAAGTGCGGGGCCTCCCTGGCCGCGTCGCACCGGGATATGGGCGGTGAAGCTCGCCTCGGCCCTCGGGCTAAAGCTGCTGCATCATCTTGCGCACACCAGCGACATGGCGCCGGCTGACGATCAAGGCGTCGCCATTGAGGCCCTTCAGGAACAGCTGAAAGTGCCCAAGCGGCGTGCGCTGCAGACGCTCGATGCGCTCCCGTGCCACCAGCGCGTTGCGGTGGATGCGCACAAAACGGTCGCCAAATTCGTCTTCCAGCGCCTTGAGTGGCTCATCGAGCAGCACTTCACCAGCCTCGTGACGCAAGGTCACGTACTTGTGATCGGCGATGAAGTAGACCACCTGGTCCAGGGGAATCAACTCGATGCCCTTGCGGGTACGGGCGCTGATATGGCTGCGAGGCCCGTTGCCGCCCTGGGCTGCGGGCTGGGTCAAGGCTGCCAGTTGGACACGATTGGGACGCTCGGCCTTTTTCAAGGCACGAAGCAACGCATCGGCATTGATCGGCTTGACCAGGAAACTGGCGCCGCTGGCATCCAGGGCCTCGGAAGAGAACTCATCCTGGGAGGCGCACAGCACCACCGAAGGCGGCGACTCTCGCTCGCTCAGGCGGGCAGCCACCTGCAAGCCATCAAGGCCCGGCATGCGGATGTCGAGCAACACGACGTCCGGCTTGAGGCTGTCAATAAGGGCCAAGGCTTCCTCGCCACTGGTGGCGCTCGGCTCAAGGACATTGTAACCCTCGAGTTCACTGACCAAACGGCTCAGTCGCTCGCGGGCTTGGGGTTCGTCATCAACGATCAGGACATTCATATTGCGCTGGATTCCTGCGTGAGTCTCGCACAAGGATAGCGTAGACAGGTGCGGTGACTTCCGTCACGGCGATCCACGCTAAGACTAGCGCGAGCGGCAAAAAGTGCCCCGAGAGTGGCACCAATATTTACCCGGACCTGTTCAATCGCGCCCAAAGCCTGCTGCCTTCGGGCATCGTCGTAGGGTTTGCTGATACACAATACGAACACCCCCTCTCTAATGGATAGCCTGGAGTTCGACCTCATCGCCCGGCATTGGTGCAGTACACCTTCCGTCAGCGCGAAGCTCTATCAGTGCAACTGTAGACGCTGGCGAAGACGATATTGCTCAATCGTCAAATATCGTTTCAATAAACACGCTTTGTTTGACCAAGGACCGCAAGTTCCCCCCCCGATCGGTCCTGGCTCCAGTCTCGTCCTGCGCGAGTCCGGGGGCAAGGCACTTAGCCATCTTGGAAACAAATAAAAATGCCCCGCCCCGGCATCGTCGCCTCCGGGGGCAACCCTGTTATTATCGGCGCCACACTTTCATGCCCTCTTTCCAGCAGATCACGAGCGAATCCATGAGCACCGACAAGACCAACCAGTCCTGGGGCGGCCGCTTCAGTGAACCCGTCGACGCCTTCGTCGCGCGCTTCACCGCCTCCGTCACTTTCGACCAGCGCCTCTACCGCCACGACATCATGGGCTCGATCGCCCACGCCACGATGCTGGCCAAGGTCGGCGTGCTGACCGACGCCGAGCGCGACAGCATCATCGACGGCCTGACCACCATCCGTGGCGAGATCGAAGCCGGCACCTTCGACTGGCGCGTCGACCTGGAAGACGTGCACATGAACATCGAGGCCCGCCTCACCGACCGCATCGGTGTGACCGGCAAGAAACTGCACACCGGTCGCAGCCGTAACGACCAGGTGGCTACCGATATCCGCCTGTGGCTGCGGGACGAGATCGACCTGATCCTGGCAGAAATCACCCGCCTGCAAAAAGGCCTGCTGGAGCAGGCAGAGCGTGAATCCGGCACCATCATGCCCGGCTTCACCCACCTGCAGACCGCACAGCCTGTGACCTTCGGCCACCACCTGCTGGCCTGGTTCGAAATGCTCAGCCGCGACTACGAGCGCCTGGTGGACTGCCGCAAGCGCGCCAACCGCATGCCTCTGGGCAGCGCTGCACTGGCTGGCACCACCTACCCGATCGACCGCGAGTACACCGCGCAGTTGCTGGGTTTCGACGCCGTGGGCGGCAACTCCCTGGACGGCGTGTCGGACCGTGACTTCGCCATCGAATTCTGCGCCGCGGCCAGCATCGCGATGATGCACTTGTCGCGTTTCTCCGAAGAGCTGGTGCTGTGGACCAGTGCGCAATTCCAGTTCATCGACCTGCCGGACCGCTTCTGCACCGGCAGCTCGATCATGCCGCAAAAGAAAAACCCCGACGTGCCGGAGCTGGTACGCGGCAAGAGCGGCCGTGTATTCGGTGCGCTGATGGGCCTGTTGACCCTGATGAAAGGCCAGCCGCTGGCCTACAACAAGGACAACCAGGAAGACAAGGAACCGCTATTCGACGCCGCCGATACCCTGCGCGACTCGTTGCGTGCCTTTGCCGACATGATCCCGGCGATCAAGCCCAAGCACGCCATCATGCGTGAAGCGGCCCTGCGCGGTTTCTCCACCGCCACCGACCTGGCGGACTACCTGGTACGCCGTGGCCTGCCGTTCCGCGACTGCCACGAGATCGTCGGGCATGCCGTGAAGTACGGCGTGGACACCGGCAAGGACCTGGCGGAAATGAGCCTGGAAGAACTGCGCCAGTTCAGCGACCAGATCGAGCAGGACGTGTTTGCGGTGCTGACCCTGGAAGGCTCGGTGAATGCCCGTAACCATGTCGGCGGGACTGCGCCGGCGCAGGTGAAGGCTGCCGTGGTTCGCGGCCAGGCATTGCTCGCCAGCCGCTAAAAGCTTCGCGAGCAAGCCCGCTCCCACATTCGACTGCATTCCAAAGGTGGAACTCGGTCAAATGTGGGAGCGGGCTTGCTCGCGAAAGCCTCATCACAAACACCCAAGATCTATTTCTTGGCAGCAATCATCGCCATAAACGCCGGCATCGCCGCTTCCTTGTCCGCCGCCACCCGCTGGGCATTCGGCAGCGCCTGCAAGCGCTCCAGCAACGCCTTGGCCTTCGGCAACTCAGCCAACAGATCCAGCCCGAACAGCTTCCCGGCCACGGCACAGGCCAGGTCCACGCTGTACACAAAATACAAATCCGCAATCGTGAAACTGTCCCCCGCCACATACGGCGCAAACTTCCCGTGCCGCCCCAGCGATGCGATCCCCAGCAATAACTCCGCCCTGGACTTTTCCTTGATCGCCTCCGGCACCGGCATTCCGAAAAACGCCTCGGCAAAACACGCCCGGGCCGGCAACTCGATGTACAGCTCGATTTCCCTGCACAACGCCAGCACCTGGGCGCGCTGGAACGGCTCGCTCGGCAGCAGCGATCGCCCGCCCTGGGTCTGTTCGAGGTATTCGAGGATCACGCTGGTTTCGTTGATAAACCCTTGCTCGACACCCAGCACCGGCACCTTGCCCCGGGGGCTCACGGCCAAGGCTTCAGGGGTTTGGCCTGCGTAGAACGGCACCTCTTCGAAGGGCAGCCCTTTCTCCAGCAGCGCCAGTTTGACCATGTTGTAGTAGTTGCTGACCGAAAATCCATAAAGCTTGAGCATCACAAAGCCTCCAGGCCGTGTATGGGGTTGGCAGCAGTGGTTATAGATCGGGAGGCCGCGCCTGGCCAGCAGCATCAGCCGAGTGAATGGGGGTAGACTGGCGCCCTTTCCTCCAGGAGCCTGCCATGAGCGAGCCAACCGATATCGACAACGACGAAGAAGAGTTCGCCGAGACCACCTTGATTGAAGCGATCGAAAACCAGATCGAAAGCGACAACCCGCCCGCCGCCAAGGCCACGTTCAACAAGCTGACCCTGGTGGGCTACGAGCGCGAAGACATCCTGCAAATGATGGCCCACGTCCTCGCCATCGAAATTGACGCGCTGCTCGAAGAAGATCGCGCCTTCAATACCGAATGGTATGAAACTGCGTTGCGTGCGCTGCCGGAGCTGCCGCCCGAGAAGCAATAAGCCTCACACCGCGCTGGCCAGCAAACTCTTGCTGGCCACAATCCTGCCCCACATCAACACCGCATGAGTTCCGACTGGACAGCTCGCCCAAGTGCGTTCACCTTATGGCTGCTAACGTCTAAAAATTCCTAGAAAGTCTGGAGTCCTTATGTCGTATACCCCTGAGTTGGTTGCCGAACTGGAAATCCTTGCACTCTTCAACCTGGGCAGCTCCCAGGAAGGTCTGAAAGTTCATCAGACTGCCGCTCCCACTGCCATTGCCGCCGCCCGGCGCCTGTTTGATAAAGACCTGATCGACCAGCCAGACGGTGGTTACCTCACCAGCCTCGGCCGGGACGCTGCCGAACACGCACAAAGCCTGCTGACTATTCTGACGACCGCCAAAGAAGCCGCCTGACACCTCGTATCGCCCACGGGATCCTCTTTTCACGGATTCCGCGGGCATTCCCGCGCCCGGGATAAAATTCCGGCGTCAAAAACAAATTCCCTCTAAACCTCCTACGCTACTGGCTGTAAACTCCCACACGGCCGCCCACGTCGGGCCCTGCGAGCCACCGAGTTCGACATGACCCGCACCCACGAAATCCGCCCCGACCTGGACGAAGGCATCGACCGCAAGGTGCTGGCCCAGTTGCGCGCGCGGTTTCTGGCCCTGAACGAAGGCCGCATGGCCCGGGCCGTCGAGGGGCTGACGCCACGCCAGCAAAGCGTATTGACCCTGCTGCCGCTGTTTTTCCACGTGAATCACCCGCTGTTGCCGGGCTATGTGTCGGGCAGCACGCCGGCCGGCCTGTCGAATTTTGAACCCGACGCGCAAGCCTTGGCCGAGGCCCAGCGCCTGACCCGCACGTTTTCCTACAAGCCCCGCCACGGCAACCCACCGCGGCCGATTCATGGCCTGTTCCTGATGGGCAGCCTGGGCACCCTGGCCCAGGCCGATCAAAGTGATATGGACGTGTGGGTCTGCCATGCGGCCGATCTCAGCGAGAACGAGCTGGCCGAGTTGCGCAAGAAATGCCAACTGCTCGAAACCTGGGCCCTGAGCATGGGCGCCGAGGCGCACTTCTTCCTGATCGAGCCGACGCGGTTTATCCAGGGCGAGCGCGACACCCAACTGAGTTCAGAGGACTGCGGCACCAGCCAGCATTACCTGCTGCTGGACGAGTTCTACCGCACCGCCATCTGGCTGGCCGGGCGCACGCCGATCTGGTGGCTGGTGCCGGTGTACGAAGAAACCCGCTATGCCGACTTCACCCACGCGCTGATTTCCAAACGCTTTATTCGCGCCGATGAAACCCTCGACCTGGGCCACCTGGCGCACATCCCGCCGGGTGAATTTATCGGTGCCGGCTTGTGGCAGTTGTTCAAGGGCATCGAATCGCCCTACAAATCAGTACTGAAACTCCTGCTGACCGAGGTCTACGCCAGCGAGCACCCGAAGGTGCAGTGCCTGAGCCTGCGCTTCAAGCGCGCTGTGTTTGCCAATCAGCTGGACCTGGACGAGCTGGACCCGTACATCGTCGTCTACCGCCGGATCGAGGAGTACCTCAAGGCCCGTAATGAGCCGGAACGCCTGGAACTGGTGCGGCGCAGCCTGTACCTGAAGGTCAACCGCAAGCTCAGCGCGGGCCAGCGCACCGGGTGGCAGCGTTTGCTGCTGGAGCGCCTGGCCAGCGAATGGGGTTGGGACCAGCGCCAACTGGCCCTGCTGGACAGCCGCAGCCAATGGAAAGTCCGCCAGGTGGCCTCCGAGCGCCGGGCGCTGGTCAACGAGCTGAACTACAGCTATCGCTTCCTGACCCAGTTTGCCCGCACCGAACAGACCGTCAGCCTGATCAACAAGCGCGATCTCAATGTGCTGGGCCGGCGCCTGTACGCCGCCTTCGAGCGCAAGGCCGGCAAGGTCGAGTTCATCAACCCCGGCATTGCGCCCGACCTTGCCGAAGACACCCTGACCCTGGTGCAGTCGCCCAACCGCAAAGAGCCCGGCCAGCATCATTGGGGCTTGTACAACGGCAGCCTGACCGCCCTGGAATGGGAACACTTCGCGCCGATCAAGCGCAGCCGCGATTTGCTGGAAATGCTCACCTGGTGCCACCGCAACGGCGTGATCGACAGCAGTACCCGCCTGGCGCTGCATCCCGGCAGCAGTGACATGACCGAATTCGAGCTGTTCAACCTGCTGGGCAGCCTGCAACAAACTGTCGTCCTGCCCCTGGCCAGCGTCGATGAAGACCGCCTGCTGCGCTCGGCAGTGCCCGAGGAAGTGCTGCTGCTGATCAACGTCGGCGTCGACCCGCTCAAGCATCATCGCGACCTGAACATCCTGATGACCACCGAGCGCACCGACTCCCTGAGTTACGCGGGCGTACGGGAAAACCTGGTGCTGACCCTGGACCAGGTCACGCTCAACAGTTGGAACGAGGTGATGGTCAGCCGCTATGACGGCCCCCACGCGCTGCTCGATTGCCTGCGCGACTACCTCAATCAGCTACCGCCCAATCACTTGCCGCGCTTGCGGGTGCGCTGTTTCTGCCACAACCGCGCGCAGTTCATTGCCCAGCGCGTGGAGGAAATCTTCGACACCGCGCAAAACCTGCTGCTGGGCCAGGAAAACCACCGCTACCTGGTGCAGGTGCAACAGCACTACCACGTGATGGAGCTGACACCCGGCCAGGCCAACCATGTGTCACTGGCGACCCAGGACGCGCTGATCGCCTACCTCAGTGAGGAACTGGCCAGCTACAGCCCGCTGCACCTGGACACCATGGCCCTGGAAGACCACGACCTGGCGCTGCTGCTGCCCATGGGCCTGCCCGACTGTGTGCAGGTGTTCTACCGGATCAACGACGGAGTTGCCGAGCTGTACGTGCTGGATGAGTTCAACGCGCTCTGGCAGCAGCGCCTGCCGTTCCATGACGAGCAAAGCCTGTTGGTGCCGTTGCAGCGCTTCCTGCAGTCGATCATTTATCGCCGCGACGCGCTGCTGCCGCTGGATCCGCAACAGCCCTTCGGCGCGGTGCAAATCCTGTATTACCAGCTGTTGCCGTCAGGCAGCGGCCGTGCACGGCGGGCCGAACCGCGCCCAGCGCCGCAAACCCCGGCCAACAAGCCGTTCTACGACGTGCAGGCGATTATCGGCAAGGCAGCACCGGGCCAGGTGGGGATCACCTTGTACTGCAATCAACGGGAGTTTTCCGAGCTGGAATTTGGCGACCAACTGTTTGCGGTGGTCGCCCAGCAAATCGTCGGGCAACGCCGGGAAGCCGAGCGTTACCGCTGCTACATCACCGATCTGGACCTGTCCGGCCTGCTCGGTGATGTTCAAAGCCCGAGCAATCTGTACCTGCGCTACAAGGCTGATCTGGAACTGGCGCTCAATGAAGCGCTGAACCAGGTTTAGAGAGGAAAGGCGCCACCGTCTTTCGGCTGGCCTTCGACGCCGAGCAATTCAAGCTTGAGGGTCTTGCCACCCGGTGCTGGCCAGTCGATGTGCTGGCCGACTTGCAGGCCCAGCAATGCACTGCCCACCGGCGCCAGGATCGAGATTTTGCCTTCGTCGGCGTTCGCGTCCTTGGGGTAGACCAGGGTCAGGTGATAGTCCTTGCCACTGCCTTGTTCACGGCAATGCACGCTGGAGTTCATGGTCACGACAGATGCAGGCACTTCATCGTGGCCAACCACTTCTTCGGCGCGGTCGAGTTCGTGTTGCAGGGCTTCAACGCCCGGCGACGCCTCGCCGACACGGTCGATCAGTTGCTCAAGACGCTGCACGTCAAGACGGGTGAGGATGATGGAAGGTGCGGTCATGATTCAGGCAGACTCCTTTTTTCTGCACAAAAAAGCAAAACCCCGCCAGGAAAAGGCGGGGTTCTCACGGACCTCGATGAGTTGAGGTGTATCCGGACACTACCACAGCACAATAAATAAACAAGACGGCCTCAGGCGCAGGTCCTGCGCTGCTCGGCCTGGGCGACGATCACGCGGCGTCGCGCATCGTCGGCGGAGCGCCATTCGCGGATGTCTTCCACATGACGGAAGCAACCGAGGCAGACTTTGTGCTCATCCAGCCGACATAAACTGATACAAGGTGACGGCACCGCCGGGCTGACATTGCTGAACAGCGGCTTGGGCGGGCGTACGGGAACGGGCTGCGTCACGATCAGATCTCGTCGAAGTCCAGCTCGACGCCGGCTTGTTCCTGGGTGAGGCGCGCGAGCATTTCGCTCAGCAGCTCATCGGTGGTGTCGTGGGTCCAGCGTTTTTCTTCTTCATCGTAATCGAAGTGAAAGCCACCGGAACGCGCCGCCAGCCATAGCTGACGCAGGGGCTCCTGGCGGCTGAAAATCAATTGGGTGCCATTTTCAAACTTGACGGTGAGCACACCGGCCGAGTTCTCCAGGTCCACATCCAGACCGCTGTCGTCGAAAATATCCTCCAGCGCTTGCTGGGTCGCATCCACCAGGTCGTGAAAACGCGCTTCGGTCAAACTCATTGTGGGAACCTCGAAAAGTGTCTGGTCTCGCTCAAGCGCCGCACAATACGGACGCGCCATCATGATTGCAAAGGATACCGATTTCATTACCCACAGCCGTGTGAATTATCCTCGATTGGTGTAAGCACAATCGCGACGAACTCGGCAAAGCCCCGCCGGACGGGTATTTCGGCGCATAGGCAATCCGGCGGGTGGTCGGTATACTCGGGCGCAATTAATGCATATTCAAGGATTTCGCCATGAAGCGCCTGATCTCTTCCCTTGCTGCGCTCGTCGCGGTCGCTTGCCTCGTTAGTGCCTGTGGTCAAAAAGGCCCGCTGTATCTGCCCGATGACAGCAAAGACCCGAATGAACAGGCGCAATCGTCGCAAACCAAAGCGCACAAGCACGACACCTACTAAGGGAACATCATGGACGCTTTTAACTACCGGGACGGCGAGCTGTTCGCGGAAGGTGTCGCGCTGTCCGCCATCGCCGAGCGCTTTGGTACCCCGACCTACGTGTACTCCCGTGCCCACATCGAAGCGCAATACCGCTCCTTTGCCGATGCGCTGGAAGGCACGCCAAGCCTGGTGTGCTTCGCCGTAAAAGCCAACTCCAACCTGGGTGTACTCAATGTCCTGGCGCGCCTGGGCGCCGGTTTCGACATCGTGTCCCGGGGCGAGCTTGAGCGTGTACTGGCCGCCGGCGGCAAGGCTGACAAAATTGTGTTCTCCGGTGTCGGCAAGAGCCGCGAAGACATGCGCCGTGCCCTGGAAGTTGGCGTGCACTGCTTCAACGTCGAATCCACCGACGAGCTGGAGCGCCTGCAAGTGGTGGCCGCCGAGATGGGCGTTCGCGCGCCGATCTCCCTGCGGGTCAACCCGGACGTCGACGCCGGCACTCACCCGTACATTTCCACCGGTCTCAAAGAGAACAAGTTCGGCATCGCCATTGCCGACGCCGAGGACGTGTACATCCGCGCCGCGCAGTTGCCGAACCTGGAAGTCTTGGGTGTCGACTGCCATATCGGCTCGCAACTGACCAGCCTGCCACCGTTCCTCGACGCCCTCGACCGCCTGCTGGCGCTGGTCGACCGCCTCGGCGAGTGCGGCATCTACCTGCACCACATCGACCTCGGTGGCGGCGTGGGTGTGCGTTATCGCGATGAAGAGCCGCCGCTGGTGTCCGACTACATCAAGGCCGTGCGCGAGCGCCTCGAAGGCCGCGACCTGACGCTGATGTTCGAGCCGGGCCGCTACATCGTCGCCAACGCCGGCCTGCTGCTGACCCAGGTCGAGTACCTCAAGCACACCGAGCACAAGGATTTCGCCATCGTCGACGCGGCGATGAACGACCTGATCCGTCCGGCGCTGTACCAGGCCTGGATGAATGTGACGGCCGTCAAGCCACGCGCAGGCGAAGGCCGCAGCTACGATATCGTCGGCCCGATCTGCGAGACCGGCGACTTCCTGGCCAAGGAACGTCAGCTGGCCCTGGAAGAAGGCGACCTGCTGGCCGTGCATTCGGCCGGTGCCTATGGGTTTGTCATGAGCTCCAACTACAACACCCGCGGGCGTACCGCCGAGGTGCTGGTGGACGGTGATCAAGCGTTTGAAGTGCGTCGCCGCGAGACGGTAGCCGAGTTGTTTGCTGGCGAAAGCCTGCTGCCGGAGTAAGGTCATGTTGCTGCGTTTTACCAAGATGCACGGGCTGGGCAATGACTTCATGGTCCTCGACCTGGTCAGCCAGCACGCGCACATCCTGCCCAAGCACGCCAAGCTGTGGGGCGACCGGCACACCGGTGTCGGCTTCGACCAATTGTTGCTGGTGGAAGCGCCGAGTAACCCGGAAGTGGATTTCCGTTACCGGATCTTCAACTCCGATGGCTCCGAAGTGGAACAGTGCGGCAATGGTGCCCGCTGTTTCGCCCGTTTTGTCCTGGACAAGCGCCTGACCGCCAAGCGGCAGATTCGCGTCGAGACCAAAAGCGGCATCATCGAGCTGGATATTCGCAGCGACGGCCAGATCGGCGTCAACATGGGCGCGCCACGGCTGGTGCCTGCGGACATTCCGTTCCAGGCCACCGAGCAAGCCCTGAGCTACCCGGTGGACGTGGACGGCAAGACCGTCAACCTGGCCGCCGTGTCCATGGGCAAACCCCCATGCCGTGCTGCGGGTGGATGACATCAACAACGCGCCGGTGCATGAACTGGGGCCGAAGATCGAAAACCACCCGCGCTTTCCCGCGCGGGTCAATGTGGGCTTCCTGCAGGTCATCGACCGTTCCCGTGCGCAGTTGCGCGTCTGGGAACGCGGGGCCGGCGAAACCCAGGCTTGCGGTACCGGCGCCTGCGCCGCTGCCGTAGCCGCGATCAGCCAGGGGTGGATGGATTCGCCGCTGCTGATCGACCTGCCCGGTGGACGCCTGTCCATCGAATGGGTAGGCCCCGGCCAACCGGTGAAAATGACCGGCCCGGCCACCCGCGTCTACGAAGGACAGGTCCGTCTATGAGTGAGCAAATCTAATGACTGATAAGCCTCAAGTACCCGCGCAAGCATCCCCAAGCGAAAGTCTGGAGGCCGCAGCCGTTGCGGCGTATCTGGAGGCTAACCCGGACTTCTTCGTTGAACACGAAGAACTGCTGCCGGCCCTGCGTATTCCCCACCAGCGCGGCGATACCGTGTCGCTGGTGGAGCGGCAGATGAAGATCCTGCGCGAGCGCAATATCGAAATGCGCCATCGGCTCTCGCAGCTGATGGATGTGGCCCGCGACAACGACCGCCTGTTCGACAAGACTCGCCGCCTGGTCCTGACCCTGATGGACGCCGCCAGCCTGGAAGAAGCGGTGATCGCCGTCGAAGACAGCCTGCGCCAGGACTTCCAGGTGCCCTTTGTCAGCCTGATCCTGTTCAGCGACAACCCGATGCCGGTGGGTCGCTGGGTCAGCGGCAGCGATGCCCAGACCGCGATTGGCGGCCTGCTGTCCGAAGGCAAGACCATCAGCGGCACCTTGCGCGAGCATGAACTGGACTTCCTGTTTGGCGCCGAGCAGCGCCAGCAGATCGGCTCCACCGCCGTGGTTGCCCTCAGTCATCAAGGTTTTCATGGCGTGCTGGCCATCGCCAGCCGTGATCCGCAGCATTACAAAAGCTCGGTGGGCACGCTGTTCCTGAGCTACATCGCCGAAGTGCTGGGCCGCGTCCTGCCACGCTTCACCAGCGCATTGCGCGCGGTGCGCTAGCCATGGAACGACAACTGGACGCCTACTGCGCTCACCTGCGCAGCGAGCGCCAGGTGTCGCCGCATACCCTGGAAGCCTACCGGCGGGACTTGAACAAGGTCCTGGCGTTCTGCGAGAAACAACACATCGGCAGCTGGAAGGCCCTGGACATCCAGGGTCTGCGCAGCCTGATCGCCCGCCTGCACCAGCAAGGCCAATCCTCCCGCAGCCTGGCGCGCCTGCTGTCGGCGGTACGCGGCCTCTATCACTACCTGAACCGCGAAGGCCTGTGCGACCACGACCCGGCCAACGGCCTGGCGCCGCCCAAGGGTGAACGCCGCCTGCCCAAGACCCTCGACACCGACCGTGCCCTGCAATTGCTCGACGGCGCCGTGGAGGACGACTTCCTGGCTCATCGCGACCAGGCGATCCTAGAACTCTTCTACTCCTCGGGCCTGCGCCTGTCGGAGCTGACCGGGCTTAACCTCGATCAACTGGACCTGGCGGATGGCCTGGTGCAGGTGCTCGGCAAAGGCAGCAAGACCCGCGTATTGCCGGTAGGCAAGAAGGCCCGCGAAGCCTTGCTGCTGTGGCTGCCGCTGCGCGCCCTGGCCAACCCGGCGGACGACGCGGTGTTTATCAGCCAGCAAGGCCGGCGCCTCGGGCCCCGGGCCATACAAGTGCGGGTCAAGGCCGCCGGCGAGCGCGAGCTGGGGCAGAACCTGCACCCGCACATGCTCCGGCACTCCTTTGCCAGCCACTTGCTGGAGTCCTCCCAGGACCTGCGTGCGGTGCAGGAACTGCTGGGCCACTCCGACATCAAGACCACCCAGATCTACACCCACCTGGACTTCCAGCACCTGGCAACGGTGTACGACAGCGCCCATCCACGGGCCAAACGCATTAAGGGCAGTGACTCATGAGCATCAAGCTGATCACCTTCGACCTGGACGATACGCTCTGGGATAACGTGCCGGTCATCATCAGCGCCGAGGCATCGATGCGCGAGTGGCTGGCGACCCACGCCACCAAGGTGGGCGACTTGCCCCTGGAGAAGTTTGCCAGCCTGCGCCAGCAGGTGCTGGAGCGTCATCCCGAGCTGAAATATCGCATCAGCGTGTTGCGTCACAAGGTGCTGCAATACGCCTTCGAGGAAGCCGGGTACCCGCTGCCGGAAGCGGCGCAGATGGCGGATGTGTGCTTTGAAGCGTTCATCCATGCCCGGCATCAACTCACCGTATTCCCCGAAGCGGAACCGATGCTGCAAGCACTGCGCCGCGACTATCTGCTGGGGGTGATTACCAACGGTAATGCCGATGTGCAACGTGTGGGGTTGGCGGACTACTTCCACTTTGCACTGCGGGCTGAAGACATTGGTATCGCCAAGCCGGATGCACGGTTATTTCAGGAGGCCTTGCAGCGCGGCGGCGTAGCGCCGGGCGCGGCAGTGCATGTGGGTGATCATCCAGGGGATGACATTGCCGGTGCGCAGCAGGCGGGGCTGCGGGCGGTGTGGTTCAACCCGGCAGGCAAGGCCTGGGAGGCCGAGAAGTTGCCGGATGCCGAGATTCGCAGCCTGACCGAGCTACCCGACGTGCTAGCCCGCTGGAACGCATAACCTGATGATGACGGGCTTTTGTGGCGAGGGAGCTTGCTCCCGCTGGGCTGCGAAGCGGCCCCTGAACCAGCCACGACGGCCTTTCTGAAAGACCGCGTCGACCCAACCAGGGGCCGCTTCGCGCCCCAACGGGAGCAAGCTCCCTCGCCACACACGCTCTTCATCCTTGGATGGGTGTTGGCCCTGACCATTTTGCAGCGCCCATGAAAAAGCCCGCAGCGACGGCGGGCTTTTTCAGCAAGCAAACAGCAGGCCTTAGATAGGCCGGCTGCCGTACTTGTTATCCGGCTTCTTCGGTGGATCTGCCACCACGTTAGCCTCGACTTCCTGCACTTTGCCGCCTTTGGCGAGGAATTCTTCCATCGCCCGGGCCAGCGCATCGCGCTCTTTGTTCTTGGCTTCTACGCTCGGCAACTCGTCAACCGACACTGCAGCCTTGGCCTTGCCCTTGGCTGCCGGGACCGGTGCATCGTCGCCACCGTCGTCGTCAGCCACGTCTTCGGCAGCCGCCTCAAGACCTTCCTCGGTTTCGTCGTCGTCGCCTACTTCGAGGTCGTCGTTTTCCAGATCATCGTCGCTCATGTTCTACCTCATGACTTGCGAAAAGCAGATTAGTTATAGCCCAGCTTCGCCGCCTGTCGACGGCCGCCGGAAAAAAATCAACATCCACCGGTTAACCAGTGGCTTATGCCCCATCACCGTGCAAGGTGGCGAGGACTTTACGAGCACCGCCATGATCACGGTGCTCGCCCAGATAAACACCTTGCCAGGTCCCCATCGCCAAGCGGCCGGCCCTTACCGGCAAACTCAGCTGACAGCCCAGCAGACTGGCCTTGAAGTGCGCCGGCAGATCATCCGGACCCTCGTCGTTGTGTTCATATCCCGCCGTGCCTTGCGGCACCAGCGCATTGAAAAAACGCTCGAAGTCACGGCGAACCGCCGGGTCGGCATTCTCGTTGACCGTCAACGAGGCCGAGGTGTGCTGCAGCCACAAATGCAACAGTCCCACCCGACAGGCCTTCAATTCAGGCAGGCCGGCGAGCAACTCGTCCGTCACCAGATGAAAGCCCCGGGGCTTGGCCCGCAGGGTTATCAGGGTCTGTTGCCACATACAGTTCTCCGCCTATCGGCGCGCATTCTAGCGCGCTCAGGGAAAAAACAAAGTGCCGAATACGCCTACATGCCTGTAAGACATTCGCACACTGAAAAGTGCAGTGCGGATCCCATCACAAAGTCGCAAAAAAACCCATACACCTTTAGCCACAGACAAACCCAAGGCAAAAAAATGCCCGGCAAGCCGGGCATCTTTTTTTCGCGTACTTACAAGTTGTAGCCGCGCTCGTTGTGTTGCGCCAGATCGAGGCCAACCGCCTCTTCTTCTTCGGTCACCCGCAGGCCCATCACCACGTCCAGCACCTTGAGGATGATGTACGTCACGATAGCGGTGTAGATGACGGTGAAGCCGACGCCTTTGGCCTGAACCCAGACCTGTGCGGCAATGTCGGTAGTAGCGGCGTTGAAGCCACCCATCGACGGTGCGGCGAACACGCCGGTCAGGATCGCGCCGAGGATACCGCCGATACCGTGCACGCCGAAGGCGTCCAGGGAGTCGTCGTAGCCCAGTTTGCGTTTCAGGGTAGTGGCGCAGAAGAAGCACACCACACCGGCAGCCAGGCCGATTACCAGGGCGCCCATCGGGCCCACGGTGCCAGCGGCTGGGGTGATTGCCACCAGGCCCGCAACCACACCCGAGGCGATGCCCAGTGCGCTCGGCTTGCCGTGGGTGACCCACTCGGCGAACATCCAGCCCAGGGCCGCAGCAGCGGTAGCGATCTGGGTCACCAGCATCGCCATGCCGGCAGTGCCGTTGGCCGCAGCAGCGGAGCCGGCGTTGAAGCCGAACCAGCCGACCCACAGCATGGCCGCGCCCACCAGGGTGTAACCGAGGTTGTGCGGGGCCATTGGGGTGGTTGGGAAGCCTTTACGCTTGCCGAGTACCAGGCACGCTACCAGGCCGGCCACACCGGCGTTGATGTGCACCACAGTGCCGCCTGCGAAGTCCAGCACGCCCCAGTCGCCCAGCAACGAACCCGGACCGCCCCATACCATGTGGGCGATCGGTGCGTAGACCAGGGTGAACCAGACGCCCATGAAGATCAGCATCGCGGAGAACTTCATCCGCTCGGCGAATGCACCAACGATCAGCGCCGGGGTGATGATCGCGAAGGTCATCTGGAAGGTCACGAACACAGCCTCAGGGAACAACGCCGCCGGGCCGGTGATGCTGGCCGGGGTCACACCCGAGAGGAACAGTTTGGACAAGCCACCCACAAACGAGTTGAGGTTGACGACGCCTGCTTCCATACCGGTGGTGTCGAACGCCATGCTGTAGCCGTACACGAACCACAGGATGGTGATCAGGCCGGTGATGGCGAAGCACTGCATCATCACGGAAAGAATGTTTTTGGAGCGAACCATGCCGCCGTAGAACAGCGCGAGGCCTGGAATGGTCATGAACAGCACCAGCGCGGTGGACGTGAGCATCCACGCGGTGTCGCCGGAATTGAGGACTGGAGCAGGTACTGGGTCCGCCGCCATGGCCAGGGCCGGCATTACGAGGGACAACAGGGCTCCTAGCCCTGCGAATTTACGCAGAGTCATATTGTTTTCTCCTGGGGCGTTGGGGTTTGGCGGCTTAGATTGCGTCGGTATCGGTTTCGCCGGTACGGATGCGAATAGCCTGTTCCAGATTGACCACGAAGATCTTGCCGTCACCGATCTTGCCGGTGTTGGCGGCCTTGGTTATCGCCTCGATAACCCGGTCAAGATCCTTGTCGTCAATGGCGACATCAATCTTCACCTTTGGCAGGAAATCGACCACGTATTCCGCGCCGCGATACAGCTCGGTGTGACCCTTCTGCCGACCGAAGCCTTTGACCTCAGTAACGGTAATGCCCTGCACGCCGATCTCGGACAGTGACTCGCGTACATCGTCCAACTTGAACGGCTTGATGATGGCAGTGACTAGCTTCATGAAAACTCTCTCCCGAATTGGTGGACTTGCCCCAGGAAAACAAACCCGTCTCAAGTCTAAGCGCAGTGCCTGGCTTTGTAACGCTTCGTCGCCCTGGCATTTGCCATTGCGACGCTCGCTAACCACTGGTGACGAAACATGTACCGCTGGTCCGTCGGCGCACTGCATCGTCACAGCGACTGCATCAGTGCATGGGTCATGATCGTCTAAGCAGAAAGCTTGCCAGCTCCGTAAAAATCACTGAAATCAGTCCTTTGTTCGCCTGTGCCCACCTACCGGGCGCCACGACAGCGAAGATACGCACGAAAACGGTGCGCGACCGCCCGTCCTCATGCGCGAAAAGCGTGCGCCGCAGGGGCTGAAAAAGACTATAGACGCTGCGTGATACACTGCCGGCCAACAGATTTTCCGGACTATTTCCCATGCTCGCGCCCAAAGACCTCCTCGACGCCCTGAGCGGGCACGCCTCCCGCCTGTTCAGCAGCGACACGCCGCTGCCACGCAATGAAATTGAAAGCCAGTTCAAGGCACTGCTGCAAAGCGGTTTCAGCAAGCTGGACCTGGTAAGCCGGGAAGAGTTTGATAGCCAGATGGTGGTGCTGGCGCGCACTCGGGCGCGGTTGGAAAGCCTTGAGGCCAAGGTGGCGGAGCTGGAAGCGCGATTGACGCCTGCCGCCGAATAAGCCGGCCCAACCGGGGCAGGTTTCACCTGTCCCCGTTAAACCGTTGCAACCCTCAGCTCACCCGCTGATACCCGCCGACAACCCCCTTCTTCGACAATACCCACTGCCACAGCTGGATATCCCGCGCGCGAAACGCCCCTGCACACGACAGCAGGTAATAGCGCCACATCCGGTAGAAGCGCTGGCCAAAGGTGTCTGCGAAATCCGGCCACGCCAGTTCGAAGTTTTCGCACCAGGCCATCAGCGTCTTGTCGTAGTCGGCGCCAAAGTTGTGCAAATCCTCGGCAACAAATAACCCGTCCATGGCGTCGCCGATCTGCCCGATCGAGGGCAAATCACCGTTGGGAAAGATGTATTTGTCGATCCACGGATCCGGCGTGCTGTTGCGTTGGTTCTTGCCGATAGTGTGTAGCAGGAACAACCCATCGTCTTTCAGGCAGCGGTTGGCGACCTCCATATACGCCCGATGGTTCTTGCGCCCCACATGCTCGAACATGCCAACGCTGGCGATATGGTCAAATTGCTCGTCGATATCCCGATAGTCCTGCAGACGAAACTCGATCGGCAGATGTGAATACTTGGCCCGACCCCACTCCGCCTGCTCCTTGGAGATGGTCACGCCGACACACTCGACCCCGTAGTGCTCGGCCGCATGGCTCATGAAACTGCCCCAGCCACAGCCGATATCCAGCACGCGCATGCCCGGCTTGAGCCCCAGTTTTTTACAGATCAGGTCCAGCTTGGCGAACTGCGCCTGCTCCAGGGTGGTGGCATCTTTCCAGTAGCCACAGGTGTAGGTCATGCGCGAGTCGAGCATGCGTGCGTAGAAGTCATTGCCGAGGTCGTAATGTGCTTCGCCGACTTGCCAGGCGCGTTTCTTGTTTTGCAGGTTCAGCCAGCGGGAGCTGAACGCGTGAAACAACAAGGTGGCCGGGTTGGCCTGGTCGATCACGCCGGAGCGCATGAGGCGGAAAAAAAACTCATCCAGCGCCTCGGCGTCCCAGCCGCCATCCATGTAGTCTTCGCCAAGGCCCAGATTGCCCTTGGCCAGGGCGAGATCAAATGTGGCACTGTGGTGCAGTTGCATATCGGCAGCCGATGGCCCGTTGACCTCGATCTGCGCCTGCGCCAGCAACTCCTTAACGAAGCGCGCTCCCTGAGACATCTCATCAGAACCGGAAAAAGAATGACGCGTTTTGTTAAGCACAGTTGCTCTCCAGAAATAGCGTTGCCTTTGATTCATACACTGCGAGAAATCTGGCCATGGAAGCGTCTGGCAAGGCCCTTAAGGCGTCATGGAAGCGCTGGCTGGGAACAGATGTAACAAATCTTATCCAGCCATTTTTTAAAGATATAATGAATTAATATTATGAAAACCATGCAAAATTGGAATGCAAGATGGACATCCGGGCGCTCCGTTATTTCGTAGAAGTCGTCGACCAGCAGAGCTTTACCAAAGCCGCTGTGAAGCTGCACCTGACCCAGCCAACAGTCAGCAAGATGGTGCAGCAATTGGAGTCGAGCCTGGGCCTGAAGCTGCTCGACCGCATGGGAAAACGCTTCACCCTGACGGACGCCGGGGAAATTGTGCTCAAGCGCGCCAAGGAAATGATCGCGCTGCACGATGAAATGACGGTAGAGCTGCAAGACTTGCAGCATGTCGGGCGCGGCGCCCTGCGCATGGGGCTTTCGCCCTCCACCCACCTCGCACTGGCGCCGATTTTTGCGGAGTATCACGCCCGTTACCCGAAGATCGAACTGAAACTGTTCGAAAGCGGCGGCAATATCACCATCCAGGATCTGCGCCAGGGCACGCTGGAGTTCGGCACCATCCTGGACTCGCCGCGCGTGGCGGACATCTGGTCCGAATTCGAATCCATGCCCCTGTTCGAATCGCCACTGTGCCTGCTCGCGCCCCATGACTCGCCCTGGCAAGGCCGCAGCTCGGTGGAGTTGAGCGAACTGCAAGCCTGCGAATTCATCTTTTACGATGACACCTTCACCCTGAACCAATTCGTACTTGATGCCTGTGCGCAAGCCGGTTTTGAGCCGCGGATCAGTGGCCGCAGCAGCCAATGGGACTTTATCGCCTCCCTGGTACGACTGGGCGTGGGCATCACCCTGCTACCCCGGGCATTCTGCGAAACCCTTGATGCGAGCCAGTTCAGCATCGCGGAAATACAGTCGCCGGCGCTGAACTGGCGACTGATGCTGGCGTGGCGTCGGCAGTGCAAATTGTCGTTTGCGGCGCAGGCGTGGTTGACGCTGGCGAAAGAGTTTCTGTGTGTGCCGCCGTCGGACCGCTAGCGCGATACGTTCTGTAAAACCTCGCCGCCGCGCGTCGCCATCACTCAACTACCCTTGAAAAACCGCAGGAAGCGGCCACTCATTTCAAGGAACCAGCATGTCCCTCGCCATCGTCCACAGCCGCGCCCAGATAGGCGTCGAAGCGCCCGCCGTCACTGTCGAGGTGCACATGGCCAACGGCTTGCCGTCGCTGACGCTGGTGGGCCTGCCGGAAACCGCCGTCAAGGAAAGCAAAGACCGCGTGCGCAGTGCGATCCTCAACTCTGCGCTGCAATACCCGTCCCGTCGCATCACCCTCAATCTCGCACCCGCCGACCTCCCCAAGGACGGCGGGCGTTTTGATTTGGCGATTGCCCTGGGGATTCTCGCCGCCAGCGTGCAGGTACCGGCGCTGACCCTCGATAACGTGGAATGCCTGGGCGAGTTGGCGCTGTCCGGCGAGGTGCGGCCGGTGAAAGGTGTATTGCCGGCAGCCCTGGCGGCGCGCAAGGTCGGGCGCACCTTGATCGTGCCACGGGCCAATGCCGAGGAAGCCTGCCTGGCTTCGGGGTTGAAGGTGATTGCCGTGGATCATCTGCTGCAGGTGGTGGCGCACCTGAACGGTCACGTGCCGATCGAGCCCTTCGTCTCCAGCGGCCTGATGTACTTGAACAAACCCTACCCGGACCTGAGTGAAGTGCAGGGCCAACTGGCGGCCAAGCGTGCGCTGTTGATCGCTGCGGCGGGCGCCCACAACCTGCTGCTCAGCGGGCCGCCGGGCACCGGCAAGACCTTGCTCGCCAGCCGTCTGCCGGGGGTTGTTGCCGCCCTTGAGTGAACAGGAAGCGCTGGAGGTGGCGGCGATTCAATCGGTGGTCAGCCTGGCGCCGCTGAGCCATTGGCCACACCGGCCATTTCGCCAGCCGCATCATTCGGCATCCGGCCCGGCGCTGGTGGGCGGTGGCTCGAAACCGCAGCCGGGGGAAATCACCCTGGCCCATCACGGTGTGTTGTTTCTCGACGAGTTACCGGAGTTTGATCGCAAAGTCCTGGAGGTGCTGCGTGAGCCGCTGGAGTCCGGGCATATCGTGATTTCCCGCGCTCGCGACCGGGTGCGTTTCCCGGCGCGCTTTCAGTTGGTGGCGGCAATGAACCCCTGCCCTTGCGGCTATGTGGGCGAGCCCAGTGGGCGCTGTCGCTGCACGCCGGAGCAGATTCAGCGCTATCGCAACAAACTCTCGGGGCCGCTGCTGGACCGGATCGACCTGCACGTGACCGTCGCCCGGGAAAGCACCGCGCTGAACCCGGGCATACAGTCCGGTGATGACACCGCCAGCGCCTCCGTCCTCGTCGCCGATGCCCGGGACCGCCAACAACGGCGCCAGGGCTGCGCCAATGCGTTTCTCGACCTGCCGGGGCTACGCCAGCACTGCAAACTGAAAAAGGCTGATGAAGGCTGGCTGGAAAGCGCCTGCGAACGGCTGACGCTGTCGTTGCGGGCGGCCCATCGCCTGCTCAAGGTCGCCCGCACCCTGGCCGACCTGGAACAGGTGGAAGCCATCGCCCGCCATCATCTGGCGGAGGCCTTGCAGTACCGCCCTGCTAGCGCGTCCTAGGCAACGCCAGGAGCAGCCCCGCCACTTCCATCACCTCATCCATCACCGCTTCAGCTGACTCAACGGAGGGTTTGAGCAACAAGTCATCGGCATAGCCCATCGCTACGGCAAAGAGTTGTCGCGCAGCGCGCTTGGGCGACTCACAGCGGAACACTTTGGCCGCCACACCTTGCTCGATGATCTCGGCGAGCATGGCTTGCCATTGGGCGTTGATCACCAGGTAGGCCTGGGCCAATGGCTCGTCATGCATGGCTTCGTCCCAGGCATCCAGCCACAGCGCCCAACCGGCGTCTGCCGTGGAGGGCAGGCAGTCACGCAGGAAACCTTCGAGGGCTTCCAATGGCGGCAGATCCACCAGCGGCGCCCTCACCTCGTCCAGTTGCTCGTTGGCGAACCGCACGAACGCTTCGCGGCGCAGTTCTTTCCAGTCGCTGAAGTAGTGATAGACGTGGCTGCGGGACAGCCCGGCATGCTCCGCCAGGTCGCGGGTGGAAACATCGGCAAACCCTTTGCTGCGAAACAGCTCCAGGGCGGCGGCGATGATCTGGTCTTTACGGTCGATACGCGACATGAGGCTTTTCCTTCAGGCACCGGCAGATCGACGGCGCTTGCTTTTTGAGCGGTCGCTCAAGGATACTTGAGCAGTCGCTCAATAATAGCGTTTATCTCACTCTCGGTGCACCCCATGTCATCCGTAACACCCCAGATCCTGATCGAAGAAAGCAAAAAGATCGGGCAACAATCCGCCAGCCAAACCCTCAAGGCGATCGCCAAGGCCTATCCCGGCAAGTTGTTCTGCACCTTGTCGCTGGTGGCCCTGGAGAACGCATTGCTGCTGGCCTACCCACTGTTTGCGGGGTTCGCGGTGGACTCGATCATCCGCGGCGATGCCGGCAGCGCGCTGTTCTACGCCGCCGTGGTGCTGGCGTTCTGGGTGGTCGGGGCGGCGCGACGGGCGCTGGATACGCGCACCTTCACCCGTATCTACGCGGACCTTGCGGTGCCGGTGATTCTCAACCAGCGTCTGCAAAACCACAGCACTTCACGAGCGGCGGCGCGGGTGGTGCTGGCGCGGGACTTTGTCGACTTCTTCGAAAAACACGTGCCGATCATCGCGACGGCGCTGGTTTCCATCGTCGGTGCGGCAGTGATGCTGTTGGTGATCGAGCCGTGGATAGGCCTGGCGTGCCTGACCGCGCTGGTGCTGTGCACAACCTTGTTGCCACGTTTCGCCCGGCGCAATCAGGAACTGCATGAGCGCTTGAATGACCGCCTGGAAAAGGAAATCGGCCTGGTGGAAAAGGTCGGCGCACAGACCTTGCAGCGCCACTACCAGGTGCTGTCACGCCTGCGCATCTGGCTGTCGGACCGCGAGGCCGCAGCGTTCCTGTTTATCGGCACGCTGGCGGCGCTGTTGTTTGTGGTCGCCATCAGCCAGTTGGCGCTGTCGCCGGCGGTCAAGGCCGGCCATGTGTATGCGGTGATGACTTACCTGTGGACCTTTGTCAGCAGCCTGGATGAAGCGCCAGGGATGGTTGATCAACTGGCGCGACTCAAGGACATTGGCAAGCGTGTGGACCCGGGGCTGGGCGACCGATCCGACGTTTGACGCGTCGGGTAGGCCGTCATCGCGGGCAAGCCCGGCTCCCACAGTGGACCGCGTACTCCAGAACAACACGGTCAACTGTGGGAGCGGGCTTGCCCGCGATGAGGCCCGAACAGTCAATCAACGAAACCGGTCAACCTCATGCCGCAAGCCCGCCGCCAGGGTCTCCAGTTCCTTGGCGGTGATCGCAAGGTTGGACACCACTTCACGCTGCTCGCTGTTGGCCAGGGCGATTCTCTGCAAGTTGCTGCTCAGCAGGGTGGCCGTGCTGCTCTGCTCCTGGGTCGCCGTGGTAATGGCCGCAAACTGCTGGCCCGCCGAGCGGCTTTGCTCGTCGATCCGCGCCAGCGCAGAGGCGACGTCAGCGTTGCGAGCCAGGCCTTCCTGCATCAGCACGTTGCCTTGTTCCATGGTGCTGATGGCGTTGCCGGTTTCCTGCTGGATACTCTGGATCATCCCTGAAATCTCATCCGTGGCCTGACGAGTGCGCGATGCGAGGTTGCGCACTTCATCGGCCACCACCGCAAACCCGCGCCCCTGCTCACCGGCCCGCGCCGCTTCGATGGCTGCGTTGAGCGCCAGCAGGTTGGTCTGTTCGGCAATCGCGGTGATTACGCCAACAATCCCGCCGATCTCCTGGGAGCGCTGGCCCAGGGTGTTGATCACCGTGGCGGTGCTGTTCAGCGCGGTGGCGATGTGTTCCAGGGACGACGACGCTTCTTGCATCGAGGTGCGGCCGATCCTGGTTTGCTGGGCGTTGTCCTGGGCCAGGCGCTCGGTGTTGCCCATGTTGTCGGCAATATTCAGCGAGGTGGCGCTGAACTCTTCCACCGCGCCGGCCATGCTGGTGATCTCGCCGGACTGTTGCTCCATGCCTTCGTACGCACCGCCGGACAACCCCGACAGTGCCTGGGCGCGGCTGTTCACGTCTTCAGCCGCCTTGCGGATATGCGACACCATGGTCGACAGCGCTTCGCCCATCTGGTTGAAACTGCGGGCTAGTTGGCCGATTTCATCATGGCTGGAAACGTTCAGCCGTGCGCTCAAATCACCGGCGCCCAGGGCTTCGGCCTGACGCACCAGGTCGCCCAACGGCTGCAACTTGCTGCGCAGCAGCCAGACCGCCGCGCCCACCGCCAGCAGCATCGCGAGCAAGCTGCCGATCGCCAGGCGAATCCCCACCGACCAGGTCACCGCGCGAATTTCGGCTTTCGGCATGCTCGCCACCACCGACCACGGGCCGCCTTCAAACGGCACGGCAACGCTGTAGAAATCTTCGTTCTTGTCGCTCCAGAAACGGCCTTTTCCAGGTTTGGCGGCCAGGTCGAGCATCACCGGAATCGACTGATCCAGCGCCTGCACGCCAGCGGGCGGTACCAGCCAGTGCTTCTGTTCGTCCAGCAGCGCCAGGGAACCGGTCTGGCCGATGCGGAAACGCTTGAGGTTGTCGAACTGGGCGTTCTGCGCATCGGTGTAGTCGAAGCCGACAAACAGCACCGCAATCACTTTGCCGCTGGCGTCCCGCACCGGGCTGTACTGGGTCATGTAGGAGCGATCGAACAACACCGCACGGCCAACGTAGCCTTGCCCGCCCAGCAAGCGTTGATAGGCCGGATGCTGGTGATCCAGCGCCGTACCGATGGCGCGGCTGCCATCCTGCTTGGTCAGGGAGGTGCTGACGCGGATAAAGTCCTCGCCGCTGCGTACGAACAAGGTCGCCACGCCGCCGGACATCTGCTTGAACTCATCGACTTCAGCGAAGTTGTTGTTGAGCACTTCCTCGCCCAGGTACAGGCCCGGCGTCTGCACGCCCGCCACCGTCACCGGTTGCTCAGGGCGCGTACTCAAGCCGGCGCTGAAGCGCTTTTCAAACAGCCCGCTCAAACGCTGGGTACTTTCGCGCAAGGTGCTGTGGAAGGTATTGAGTTGGTCGGCCAGCAAGCGGGCCTCGCTGGCCAGGTGCTCCTCGCGGGTGTCGAGGTTGGCGGAATCCAGCGAACGCAACGCGAATACCGTGCTGCCGCTGATGACGACAGCCAGTATCACGGCGAGGGCAAGCCCCAGTTGAGAGGCAATCCGGGCGCGAGGTTGAGACATGAAGGCTCCTGGCCGAGGCCAGGATCATCCTGATCTCATAGCGCTGCTCGGCAAAATTCTAATAGGGGAAACGTTGCAGAACGGTAGTTCCAACAACCCTACTTCGGCGGGCAGGCTCAATACTTGAGCGAATCACAGGGGTATCGCGCAAACGATTGCTGGCCGGTGCGCAATCCACTCAGTCGAGGCGCTCGACCTGGGGCAATTCCATGGCCTGCACTTCGCCCTGGAGAAAGTCACCCAGCCGTCGCAAACGCTCGCCACCCGGCCGGGTCTTCGGCCACACCAGATAGTAATTTTCCCCACTGGCCACAGCGGTGGGCCATGGCAGGCTCAGGCGGCCCTGGGCCACGTCTTCGGCCACCATCAGCAAGTCGCCCATGGACACGCCGTACCCTCGGGCGGCGGCGATCATGCCCAACTCCAAGGTGTCGAACACCTGCCCGCCCTTGAGCGAAACCTGGGATGACAGCCCCATGCGCTCCAGCCAGTTGCGCCAGTCACGCCGGTCCGGCGTCGGGTGCAGCAGTTCGGCAGAGGCCAGGCGCGCAACGTCCCAGGGTCCGTCGCTCAACAGGTTCGGCGCGCCCACCGGAATCAGCAACTCCGGAAACAGGTAGCTGGCTTCCCAGTCCGGCGGGAAATGCCCGTTGCTCAGCAACACCGCGCAATCGAATGGTTCCTGGTTGAAATCCACCTCATCGACGCTCATCCAGGCGCTGGTCAGTTGCACTTCATTGCCCGGCTGCAGGTGCCGGAAGCGACTGAGCCGCGCCAGCAGCCAGCGCATGGTCAGGGTGGACGGCGCCTTCATGCGCAGGATGTCGTCCTCGGCATTCAAGGTATGGCAGGCGCGCTCCAGGGCCGCAAAGCCTTCACGCACGCCCGGCAGCAACAGGCGCGCTGCCTCGGTGAGTTGCAAGGTGCGGCCGCTGCGCTGGAACAGGCGGCAGGCGAAATGCTCTTCCAGGGTACGAATGTGCCGGCTCACCGCACTTTGGGTGATCGACAACTCTTCCGCCGCGCGGGTGAACGAGTTGTAGCGGGACGCAGCTTCAAACGCGCGCAAGGCGTAAAGAGGAGGAAGACGACGAGACATGGCGAAAACTCCGACGGCGCAATATCGAAACCCTACCAGAATCATTCAGGCATGAGTTTTAATCATGCGAACCATCGGATTTATCCCTTTGTGCAATGCGCTGTGAGCGCCGAGAATCAACCCTTCCACCCTTCCCTGACTTTTTGAGCGTGATGATCATGCAGCATCCGGCACGTACCGAACTCTGGGCCATTCTGCGGCTGTCAGGGCCGCTGATTGCCTCACAGTTGGCCCACATGCTGATGGTGCTGACCGACACCCTGATGATGGCCCGCCTGAGCCCCGAGGCCCTGGCCGGCGGCGGCCTGGGGGCGGCGAGCTATTCGTTCGTGTCGATTTTCTGCATCGGCGTGATCGCTGCCGTGGGCACGCTGGTCGCGATCCGCCAGGGCGCCGGCGACATCGAGGGCGCCACCCGCCTGACCCAGGCCGGGCTGTGGCTGGCCTGGTTGATGGCGCTGGTGGCTGGTTTGCTGCTGTGGAACCTCAAGCCGGTGCTGCTGATGTTCGGCCAGACCGAAACCAACGTCGCGTCCGCCGGCCAGTTCCTGACCATCCTGCCGTTCGCCCTGCCCGGCTACCTGACGTTCATGGCCCTGCGCGGCTTCACCAGTGCTATCGGCAAGGCCACGCCGGTGATGGTGATCAGCCTGGGCGGCACGGTGATCAACTACCTGCTCAACCACGCGTTGATCGAAGGCATGTTCGGCCTGCCGAAACTCGGGCTGGTGGGCATTGGCCTGGTCACCGCCATCGTTGCCAACTGCATGGCCCTGGCGCTGATCTGGTACATCAAATACAACCGTGCCTACGACGCGTATCCGCTGCGCAAGGGTCTGCTGCGGCCCAACCTGCATTACCTGCGGGAACTGTGGCGCCTGGGCCTGCCGATTGGTGGAACCTATGCGGTGGAAGTCGGGCTCTTTGCGTTCGCCGCGCTGTGCATGGGCACCATGGGCAGCACGCAGCTGGCTGCGCACCAGATCGCCCTGCAGATCGTGTCGGTGGCGTTCATGGTGCCGGCGGGCATGTCGTACGCGATCACCATGCGTATCGGCCAGCATTATGGTGCCGGGCAGTTGCTGGAAGCGCGGCTGGCCGGGCGAGTTGGCATAGGCTTTGGCGCAGTGGTGATGCTGGGCTTTGCAGCGGTGCTGTGGTTGTTCTCGCACCCACTGATCAGCCTGTTCCTCGACCAGCATGACCCGGCGTTTCGCGACGTGATCAACCTCGCCGTCAGCCTGCTGGCGGTGGCCGCATGGTTTGAGCTGTTCGACGGCGTGCAGACCATCGCCATGGGCTGTATTCGCGGACTCAAGGATGCCAAGACCACCTTCCTGGTCGGGCTGGGTTGCTACTGGCTGATCGGCGCACCGGCCGCATGGTTGATGGCGTTCAATCTCGGCTGGGGGCCGACGGGCGTTTGGTGGGGCCTGGCCCTGGGCCTGGCGTGCGCGGCAGTCAGCCTGACCTGGGCGTTTGAACGGAAGATGAAGCGGATGATTCGCCAGGAGCCTGAAACCCACCAAGGATTTCAAGCCGCGCAGCCGGAGTAACGACTGTACTCGGTCAAATGTGGGAGCGGGCTTGCTCGCGAATGCGGTGGGTCAGCCATGCATTGGTTGGCTGAAATACCGCATTCGCGAGCAAGCCCGCTCCCACATTTTGATCGGGTTTACACGGTCAGATCACGCCGCCCACCAGTTCCTGGCTGTCACCAAACGTCAGGTAGTCCACCAGTTCCGCCAACGGCAACGGCTTGCTGATCAGGTAACCCTGGGCCTGATCGCAGCCGAACAACCGCAGCAACGCCAGTTGCTCGGCGGTTTCCACGCCCTCGGCGACCACTTCCAGGTTCAGGTTATGAGCCAGGTTGATCATGGCGTGCACCAGCTTGCGATTCTCTTCGCGCTCTTCCATGCCGCCGACAAAGCTCTTGTCGATCTTCAGCAAGGCAATCGGCAGGCTGTTGAGGTGCACGAACGACGAAAAGCCGGTGCCAAAGTCATCCAGGGAAAAGCGCACACCCAGGCGGCCCAGCGCATCCATGGTCTGCTTGACCAGGTCGCTGCGGCGCATCACGGCGGTTTCCGTCAGCTCAAATTCCAGCCACTGGGCTTCCACGCCGCGCTCGGCAATCAGCCGGCTGAGGGTGCTGAGCAGTTGGCTGTCCTGAAACTGGCGGA
The DNA here is from genome assembly GCF_030815935.1 of Pseudomonas sp. W2I6. Taxonomy (NCBI): domain Bacteria; kingdom Pseudomonadati; phylum Pseudomonadota; class Gammaproteobacteria; order Pseudomonadales; family Pseudomonadaceae; genus Pseudomonas; species Pseudomonas sp. W2I6. The sequence continues at coordinate 6,149,336 of NZ_JAUSXJ010000001.1, forward strand.
ACGACAGGTTGACCGCCATGTGCAACGGCGCAATCCCGCGTTCGCGCAGGTCCTGCATGTCGCGCAGGGCCCGGGAAATCACCCAGTAGCCCAGCGGCACGATCAAGCCGCTCTGCTCGGCCAGCGGCACGAACTCGCTCGGCGGCAACAGGCCGCGCTCACCGTGGCGCCAGCGCACCAGCGCTTCCAGGCCGACAATATGCCCATCGTCGAGGTCCAGGCGGGGCTGGTAATGCAGCTCCAGTTCGTCACGGCGCAACGCCCGGCGCAGTTCGCTCTCAAGGTCGGCGAGGCTGCGGGCATTGCGGTTGATGCGTTCGTTGAAGATATGAAAGGTGCAGCCCTGGGTGCTTTTGGCTTGCTGCATGGCGATGTGGGCGTGCCACATCAACGGGTCGGCGCCAGCCTTGGCGCGGGCATGGGCCACGCCGAGGCTGCAACCGATCAGCAGGCTTTCGCCATCGACCCAATAGGGTTCGGCCATGGCTTCGACGATGCGCTCGGCCATCCATTCGGCGCGCTGGGGCGCACGGCGGGTATCGATCAGCAGGGCAAATTCGTCGCTGCCCAGGCGCGCCAGTTGATCGCCGGCCTCCAGCTGGCTCTTGAGCCGCGAGACCACTTGCAGGATCAGCCGGTCGCCGGCCTGGTGGCCGAGGGCGTCGTTGGCGTGACGGAAGTTGTCCAGGTCGAGGTGGCCGAGGGCAACGCCACGGCCTTCGTTTTCCGCCAGGCGGGCGGTCAGCAGGGTCTGGAAGCCCTGGCGGTTGGCGATACCGGTCAGCGGGTCCTGTTCGGCCAGGCGTTGCAGGGTGTTTTCCAGTACACCGCGCTCGCGCACATGCCGCAGGCAACGGCGCAATGTATCGACATCCAATGCATTCAGGATCAGCCAGTCGCTGACGCCGAGGGGTGAAACCAGGGGTTCCTCTTCCAACAGCAATACCGTTGGCAAGCTGCAGCGACCGGGGCCGGGCTGAAGGTTGGCCGTGGTCAACAGCACCGCGCTGTGATCGTCGTCGAACAGGTTGCTCACAGACTCCCAGTTTGGCGCGCTGATCAGCACAGCTCCGTCGCCCATCGGCGCCAGGCACTCGCGCAATAACGCTGCCCACGCTGGCTCATCGGCCAGTAGCAGCAAACGCAAGGGTTCGACAGGCGTAGACAAGCTAGCTCCCTAGACTCTGCAAAATTTCGTTGGCGGCGGGCATTATGACGTGCGCCCCGATAATGACCAATGATATGGGTTATCAAATGCGCACTGTGCAGCTCTAGACCGAACAATAGTCCTAAATACCCTGCACATCCTGCGGCAAAGTAACAAAACCGGCAAATTTAGATCGAGTGGTACGTCACACTGTCGTTCAGAGGCAGCAGAATCTTGCCAGCCTGTTAAAATGCCCGCCCTTTTGATCAATGACCTCCTGAATTTCGTATGTCCCGACTCAATCCCCGGCAGCAAGAAGCCGTGAACTACGTCGGCGGCCCTCTATTGGTGCTCGCCGGTGCCGGTTCCGGCAAGACCAGCGTGATCACCCGCAAGATCGCGCACCTGATCCAGAGCTGTGGCATCCGTGCCCAGTACATCGTCGCCATGACCTTTACCAACAAGGCGGCGCGGGAAATGAAAGAGCGCGTCGGCACCCTGCTCAAGGGTGGCGAAGGCCGTGGCCTCACCGTGTGTACCTTCCACAACCTGGGGCTGAACATCATCCGCAAGGAACACGTGCGGTTGGGCTACAAGCCGGGCTTCTCGATCTTTGACGAGACAGACGTCAAGGCGCTGATGACCGACATCATGCAGAAGGAATACGCGGGCGACGACGGCGTCGACGAGATCAAGAACATGATCGGCTCGTGGAAAAACGACCTGATCCTGCCCGCCGAAGCCCTGGAAGCTGCGCGCAACCCCAAGGAGCAGACTGCCGCCATTGTCTACACCCACTACCAGCGCACGCTGAAGGCGTTCAACGCGGTGGACTTCGACGACCTGATCCTGCTGCCGGTGAAGCTGTTCCAGGAACACGCCGACATCCTCGAAAAGTGGCAGAACAAAGTCCGCTACCTGCTGGTGGACGAATACCAGGACACCAACGCCAGCCAATACCTGCTGGTGAAGCTGCTGATCGGCAAGCGCAACCAGTTCACCGTGGTAGGCGATGACGACCAGTCGATCTACGCCTGGCGCGGCGCCCGCCCGGAAAACCTGATGCTGCTCAAGGACGACTACCCGTCCCTGAAAGTGGTGATGCTGGAGCAGAACTACCGCTCCACCAGCCGCATCCTGCGTTGCGCCAACGTGCTGATCTCCAACAACCCCCACGAGTTTGAAAAGCAACTGTGGAGCGAGATGGGCCACGGCGACGAGATCCGCGTGATCCGCTGCCGCAACGAAGACGCCGAAGCCGAGCGCGTGGCCGTCGAACTGCTCACGCTGCACCTGCGCACCGACCGGCCCTACAGCGATTTCGCGATCCTGTACCGCGGCAACTACCAGGCCAAGCTGATCGAGCTGAAGCTGCAGCACCACCAGATTCCTTATCGCCTGTCGGGCGGCAACAGCTTTTTCGGACGCCAGGAAGTGAAAGACCTGATGGCCTACTTCCGGCTGATCGTGAACCCGGACGACGACAACGCCTTCCTGCGGGTGATCAACGTCCCACGCCGGGAAATCGGTTCGACTACCCTGGAAAAGCTCGGCAACTACGCCACCGAACGCAAGATCTCGATGTACGCCGCCACCGACGAAATCGGCCTGGGCGAGCACCTCGACACTCGTTTCACCGACCGCCTGGCGCGCTTCAAGCGCTTCATGGACAAGGTGCGCGAGCAGTGCGCCGGCGAAGACCCGATCAGCGCCCTGCGCAGCATGGTCATGGACATCGACTACGAGAACTGGCTGCGCACCAACAGCTCCAGCGACAAGGCCGCCGATTACCGCATGGGCAACGTGTGGTTCCTGATCGAGGCGTTGAAAAACACCCTCGAAAAGGACGAAGAAGGCGAGATGACCGTCGAGGACGCCATCGGCAAGCTTGTGCTGCGGGACATGCTTGAACGCCAGCAGGAAGAGGAAGACGGCGCCGAAGGCGTGCAGATGATGACCTTGCATGCGTCCAAGGGCCTGGAATTCCCCTACGTGTTCATCATGGGCATGGAAGAGGAAATCCTCCCGCACCGCTCCAGCATCGAAGCCGACACCATCGAGGAAGAACGGCGCCTGGCCTACGTGGGCATTACCCGCGCGCGTCAGACATTGGCCTTCACCTTTGCCGCCAAGCGCAAGCAGTACGGCGAGATCATCGATTGTGCCCCCAGCCGGTTCCTCGACGAACTGCCGCCGGACGACCTGGCCTGGGAAGGCAACGACGACACACCGACCGAAGTCAAAGCCGTTCGCGGCAACACCGCACTGGCGGATATACGCGCGATGTTAAAGCGCTAGAATCGACTACTTTTTAATCTACTTTCGGCGCGTGTTGCGCCAACAGAGGAAGCTTTCGTGGAAGCACTGCACAAGAAAATTCGCGAAGAAGGCATCGTGCTTTCCGATCAGGTACTCAAGGTCGACGCCTTTCTGAACCACCAGATCGACCCGGCGCTGATGAAACTGATCGGTGACGAGTTCGCTGCGTTGTTCAAGGATTCGGGGATCACCAAGATCGTCACCATCGAAGCCTCGGGCATTGCACCGGCGATCATGACCGGCCTGAACCTCGGCGTGCCGGTGATTTTCGCCCGCAAGCAACAGTCCCTGACCCTGACCGAAAACCTGCTGTCGGCGACGGTGTATTCCTTCACCAAGAAAACCGAAAGCACCGTGGCGATTTCCCCGCGCCACCTGACCAGCAGCGACCGCGTGCTGATCATCGATGACTTCCTGGCCAACGGTAAGGCGTCCCAGGCGCTGATCTCGATCATCAAACAGGCCGGCGCGACCGTTGCAGGTTTGGGGATTGTGATCGAGAAGTCGTTCCAGGGCGGCCGTGCGGAGCTGGATGCCCAGGGTTACCGGGTTGAGTCGCTGGCGCGGGTGCAGTCGTTGGCGGGTGGGGTTGTGACCTTTATCGAGTAATCGGTGCGGGCACGGTTAAACATGTGGGAGCGGGCTTGCTCGCGAAAGCGGTGTGTCAGTCACCGGATAGGTCGACTGATCCACCGCTTTCGCGAGCAAGCCCGCTCCCACATTTGATCTCCTGTGTTTTCTAGTGCGCGGTAGCTTGTAGGCCCGCTAGCAACAGGCGCTGATACAAGTCCTCCTTCAACCCCTCCGGCTTATCCAGTCGCATCCGTACCAAATGCTCGGGAAACGCTTCCGGCTCCGGTGCATCCAGCGCCGCCTTGCCCAGCTCCAGAATCTCCGTCAGCTTGAATTTGCTCTTGAGCCAGTTCAACGCCCGCAACAAATCCCGCTCTTCATCCGTGAAGTCACTGCCCAGCGGATACTCCGGGAACAGCCGTGGATGCCGCGCCTGAATCCCCTGCAAACGCTCCGGCGTGTTGTCGGCAAACCGCGGATCCAGCTGGAAATCCTTCGGCAACTTCCCGGCCTTTTGCGCCTGCTCGATCAAGTCTTCCTGGAACCGTGAGTCGGTGATATTCAGCAGCGCCTCGATCACCCTGGCATCAGTCTGCCCGCGTAAATCCGCGATGCCGTATTCGGTGATGACGATGTCTCGCAGGTGCCGCGGAATCGTGCAGTGCCCGTATTCCCAGACGATATTGGAACTGACCTCGCCGCCCGATTCGCGCCAGCTGCGCAGGATCAGGATCGAGCGCGCGCCTTCCAGCGCATGGCCCTGGGCGACAAAGTTGTATTGCCCGCCAACACCGCTGAGCACGCGGCCGTCTTCCAACTGGTCGGCCACGCCCGCGCCCAACAGGGTCACGGTAAACGCGCTGTTGATGAAGCGCGCATCCAGGCGCTGCAAACGCTTGAGTTCTTCCTGGCCGTACAGCTCGTTGATGTAGCTGATGCGGGTCATGTTGAATTCCAGGCGCTTGCTCTGCGGCAAGTCCCGCAAACGCTCGTAAAAGCTACGAGGCCCGAGGAAGAAGCCGCCATGCACCGAGATGCCGTCGGTCTGTGCCGCTTCGTCCAGGGTGCCGGCGTTGGCCCGCTCCTGGGTCGCGACGTCCGGGTATACCTTGCGCCGCACAATCCCGGCATCGGCCAGCACCAGCAGGCCGTTGACGAACATTTCGCTGCAACCGTACAGGCCACGGGCAAACGGCGCGACGCCGCCTTCGTGGCTGATCAGCGGTGCCCATTGGTACACATCCAGGTCGGTGAGCAACAGGCGATACGCCTCGTTATCGGCCTGGCGCGCCAGCAAGGCCGCAGTCAGTGCATCGCCCATGGAGCCGATGCCGATCTGCAAGGTGCCGCCGTCGCGCACCAGGGTGCTGGCGTGCAAACCGATAAAGTGATCCTGGAAACCCACCGGCATGTTCGGCGTGGAGAACAGCGTGGTGCTGTCCTTCTCGTCGATCAGGAAGTCGAACTCATCCATGCCCAGCTCGGCGTCGCCGGGCATGTAGGGCAAATCACTGTGAACCTGGCCCACCACCAGGATGGTTTCACCGGCCTCGCGGCGCTTGGCGATCATCGGCAACAGGTCGAGGGTGATGTCGGGGTTGCAGCTCAGGCTCAGGCGATCCGGATGTTCGGCACTGCTGGCCACCAGTTGCGCGACGAGGTTCAGGCCGGCGGCATTGATATCACGGGCGGCGTGGCTGTAGTTGCTGCTGACGTAATCCTGCTGCGCCGAAAGGCTGTGAAGCAAACTGCCGGGCTGCATGAAGAACTGCTGCACGTGAATGTTCGACGGCAGGCTGTCCTTGCGCAGTGCGGCGAGGAAGTCCAGCTCGGGATAGTCACCGAAGACCCGTTCGATAAAGGGCTCGAGAAAGCGCTTCTGCAAACCATCGCCCAAGGTAGGGCGACCCAGGGCCAGGGCTGTGTAGATTGTCAGCGCCCGGTCCGGCAACTTGGCGATACGCCGGTACAGCGCGTTGACGAACAGGTTGGGTTTGCCCAGGCCCAGGGGCATGCCCATGTGAATATGCGCCGGCAGCCGTGCCAGTACGTCGTCGACTGCTTGCTCGATTGAACACAACTGCACCATCCGACTTCTCCCGAACATTCCATGAATTGGGGTTGGACCGAGCTTGCCGGGTCTTTGCTGCAAAGAACAGCCTCAAAAGGCAAATCGCGGGCACAAAAAAGCCGCTGGTCAGCGGCTCTTTTGGCGAAGATCGGTTTATTTCAGCCCCGACATCTTCTCGATTGCACCTTTAAGCTCGGCATCCGAGCAATCGGCGCAGGTGCCTTTTGGCGGCATGGCGTTCAGACCGGTAATGGCCTTGGCCAGCAGGCCATCGAGGCCACCCTGATGGTCCGCGCGCTCTTTCCAGGCGGCAGTGTCGCCAATTTTCGGTGCGCCCAACAGGCCGGTACCGTGGCAAGCGTTGCAGTGCTTGGCGATTACGTCATCCGGCGATTTCGCGCCACCGCCGCCGCCCGCAGCCACTGCCACTTCCATCCCCTTGCACTCTTGCCCCTGGACGCACACCTGGCCTACAGGCTCCAGGCGCTTGGCAATTTCATCATTGGTCGCAGCTTGAGCGCTGACAGCCCATAGGGCCAGTACGGTTGCTGGTGCAGCCAGCATTTTCATAATTAGGTTCACGCGTTCACCCTCAATGGTGGCTATTCACGCCTGCGGCCACGGTTTCGCAGGCGGCGAAAGTATAACGGTTAGCCCGCCCCGCCGAAACAACCCTATTAACCAAGGGGAGATTCAGCAAGACAGAATGCTGCTGCGGGCGTCTCTGCGACATAGGCAGGACGCCTCTTTTCTTAAAAGTTCGCGGGTGTGGCTGCGCTGATTAGTCGCGCCGGCACTTCGAACGGATTGCGAAAACGGTGCGGCTTGGTGCTTTCAAAGTAGTAGCTATCGCCGGCTTCGAGCACAAAAGTTTCAAGGCCGACCACCAGTTCCAGGCGACCTTCCACCAGGATCCCGGTTTCCTCGCCCTCGTGGGTGAGCATCTCTTCGCCGGTATCAGCACCTGGCGGGTAGATCTCGTTGAGGAACGCAATCGCCCGGCTCGGATGCGCGCGACCCACCAGTTTCATGGTGACGGCGCCGTCGGAGATATCGATCAGCTCATTGGCTTTATAGACGATCTGGGTCGGTTTTTCCTGGAGGATCTCCTCGGAAAAGAACTCCACCATCGACATGGGAATGCCGCCCAGCACCTTGCGCAAGGAGCTGATGGAGGGGCTGACACTGTTTTTTTCGATCATCGAAATGGTGCTGTTGGTGACGCCCGCGCGCTTGGCTAGCTCACGCTGGGAAAGACCTTTCAGTTTACGGATGGATTGCAGTCGTTCGCCGACGTCCAATGCAGGAGCCTCCTAGGATTCAGGCGTTGTTGTAATTGAGCGTTATCATGGCGACAGCGTTCAGTATTTACAACACTTTGGCCTAAATCCCGGGATCTGCCATTCGTGGGTGCCGCTCAAGCGCCGGAATAGAGCCGTGGCACCCGGCGCAGGTTGCAGAAGATCTGGTAGGGAATGGTGTCGGCGGCGGTGGCAACGTCACTGGCGAGGATGTTTTTGCCCCACAACTCGACGGTAGAACCGAGCCCGGCCTGAGGCACGTCGGTCAGGTCGATACACAGCATGTCCATCGACACACGGCCCAGCAACTGACTGCGCTGGCCGGCCACCAGCACCGGGGTGCCGGTGGGCGCGTGGCGCGGGTAGCCGTCGGCATAACCCATGGCAACCACGCCAACGCGCATCGGTTTCGGGGTGATGAACCTGGCGCCGTAGCCCACCGGCTCGCCGGCCGGCAGTTCACGTACGCAGATGACTTTCGATTCGAGGGTCATCACCGGCTGCAAGCGTGCGGCGATGGCCTGGTCTTCGCCAAACGGCGTGGCGCCGTAGAGCATGATGCCCGGGCGTACCCAGTCACTGGAAACGTTCGGCCAGCCCAGCACCGATGGCGAATTGCGCAGGCTGACCTGGGCCGACAAGCCCTGGCGCGCCGCTTCAAACACCGCTACTTGCTCTTCGCTGCTGGTGCTGTCCAGCTCATCGGCGCGGGCGAAGTGGCTCATCAGCACGATCTTCGCGACTTTGCCGCTGGCCAGCAGGCGCTGGTAAGCGTCGTGATAATCCTTGGGGTGCAAGCCAACGCGGTGCATGCCCGAATCAAGCTTGAGCCAGACGGTCAGCGGCTTGCTGAGTTGCGCCTGTTCAATCGCGTCCAGCTGCCACAGCGAATGCACCACGCACCAGAAATCATGCTCGATGATCAGCGGCAGCTCGTCGGCTTCGAAAAAACCTTCGAGCAACAGCACCGGCCCGCGAATCCCGGCGGCCCGCAGCTCCAGCGCTTCCTCGATGCAGGCCACGGCAAACCCGTCCGCCTCGGCTTCCAGCGCCTGGGCAACACGCACGGCACCGTGGCCGTAGGCATCGGCCTTGATCACGGCGAGGGCCTTGGCCCCACCCGTGACTTCACGGGCCAGTTGGTAGTTATGGCGCAGGGCTTGGAGGTCGATCAGGGCACGGGCAGGACGCATGGCGGCAGGCTTCTAGGCGGCGGTGGGAAGAAAAAACCGGTACCCGCTGACAACGCAGGCACCGGGAGAGGATTTTTTGCTTACGGCAGAGCGGCCACAACCGACAGCTCCACCAGGATTTCCGGTTCGCAGAGTTTCGCTTCAACCGTGGCACGGGCCGGCGCGACGCCTTTTGGCAGCCACTTGTCCCATACCGCGTTCATCCCGGCGAAATCGGCGTCAATGTCTTTCAGGTAGATGGTCACCGACAGCAGCTTGGTCTTGTCGGTACCGGCCAGGTCCAGCAAACGCTCGATGTGGACGAGGGTTTCGCGGGTCTGCTGTTCAATCCCGGCACTCATGTCGTCGCCGACCTGCCCTGCCAGATACACGGTACCGCTGTGAACAACGATCTGGCTCATGCGCTCATTGGTGAGCTGGCGCTGGATTGACATGTTTTGCAGACTCCTGGTGGTTGCCATAACGGGAAATATCGAGGCCTTCGGCACTGATTTGCGGGGTTTTCTTCGCCATCAGGTCGGCCAGCAAACGACCAGAGCCACAGGCCATGGTCCAACCGAGGGTGCCGTGGCCGGTGTTCAGGAACAGGTTTTTGAACGGGGTTGCACCCACGATCGGCGTGCCGTCCGGGGTGGTCGGGCGCAGGCCTGTCCAGAAGCTGGCCTGGCTCAAATCACCGCCCTGAGGATAAAGGTCGTTGACGATCATCTCCAGGGTTTCCCGCCGACGCGGGTTCAGCGACAGGTCAAAACCGGCTATCTCGGCCATGCCACCGACGCGGATACGGTTGTCGAAACGGGTGATCGCGACCTTGTAGGTCTCATCGAGAATGGTCGAGGTCGGGGCCATCGCCGGGTTGGTGATCGGCACGGTCATCGAGTAACCCTTGAGCGGGTACACCGGCGCCTTGATTCCCAACGGCTTGAGCAATTTCGGCGAGTAGCTGCCGAGGGCCAGCACGTAGCGGTCGGCAGTTTCCAGCTTGCCGTCGATCCACACGCCGTTGATCCGGTCACCGGCGTAGTCCAGGCGCTGGATATCTTGCTCGAAGCGGAATTCGACACCCAGTTGCTTGCACATGTCGGCAAGACGGGTGGTAAACATCTGACAGTCGCCGGTCTGGTCGTTCGGCAGGCGCAGGGCACCGGCGAGGATATCGGTGACGCTGGCCAGGGCTGGTTCAACCCGGGCAATGCCGGCGCGGTCCAGCAGCTCGTAAGGCACACCGGACTCTTTCAATACCGCGATGTCCTTGGCGGCACCGTCCAGTTGGGCCTGGGTGCGGAACAGCTGGGTAGTCCCCAGAGTGCGGCCTTCATAGGCAATGCCGGTCTCGGCGCGCAGTTCGTCGATGCAGTCGCGGCTATACTCGGACAGGCGCACCATGCGCTCCTTGTTCACCGCATAACGGCTGGCGGTGCAGTTGCGCAGCATCTGCGCCATCCACAAGTACTGGTCGATATCGGCGGTGGCCTTGATCGCCAGGGGCGCATGGCGCTCCAACAGCCATTTGATAGCCTTGAGCGGCACACCCGGCGCAGCCCATGGCGAGGCGTAGCCTGGCGAGATCTGCCCGGCGTTGGCGAAACTGGTCTCCATGGCCACAGCCGGCTGACGGTCGACCACGACCACTTCAAAACCAGCTCGTGCCAAATAGTAGGCACTGGCCACGCCAATGACACCGCTACCCAAGACCAGAACGCGCATTTTTATTCCCTCATCACGGCTTGACCGCTGACGTTTGTTGTTCAGCACAAAGATGTGGGCAGTATAAAAAGCAATCACCAGTGCATTTCACTATATAACTGCCTATATTTGGCGACAATTCTCGGCAAAAACCCTTTTCACGGAGGAGCATCCCCTATGCGGACCAACACTCAGACCAAGCGGGAGCTGGACAAGATCGACCGCAACATCCTGCGCATCCTGCAGGCCGACGGGCGAATTTCGTTTACTGAACTGGGGGAAAAGGTCGGGCTGTCGACCACGCCGTGCACCGAGCGGGTCCGGCGCCTGGAGCGCGAAGGGATCATCATGGGCTACAACGCCCGGCTCAACCCGCAGCATTTGAAGGGTAGCCTGCTGGTGTTTGTCGAGATCAGCCTCGACTACAAGTCCGGCGACACCTTTGAAGAATTCCGACGCGCCGTGCTGAAACTGCCCCACGTGCTGGAGTGCCACCTGGTGTCGGGGGATTTCGACTACCTGGTGAAGGCGCGCATTTCGGAGATGGCGTCGTACCGCAAGTTGCTCGGCGATATCCTGCTCAAGCTGCCCCACGTACGGGAGTCCAAGAGCTATATCGTGATGGAAGAGGTGAAAGAGAGCCTGAACCTGCCGATCCCGGATTAAGACAGCACCACAGGCCAATGTGGGAGCGGGGACATCCGCTAGACCAATACCTGACGCGTCGACGCCATGTACGCATGAATCTGCTTTTCCACCCGTGGGTGGATCAACTCCACCGGGCGGCGGTCGTTGGGGCATGGCAAGGTCGGCGTGGTGCCGAACAAGCGGCAAATCAGCGGGCGCTCGTCGTACACGGTGCAGCCATTGGGCCCAAGGTGCACGCAGTTGAGTTCGTCCATCGCCGCTTCCTGCTCGGCAGCGGTCTTGCGCGGCAGGCGCGACATTTCCTCGGGGGACGTGGTCACCGGCCCACAGCAGTCGTGGCAACCCGGGACACACTCGAACGAGGGAATCTGCCGGCGCAGCGCGTTGACTTTCTGACTGTTGCAACTCATCGACACAGGGACCGAACGGCGAATAGGCGTGGATTCTGCCCTAAAAGCCCCCGGTGAGACAGCTTCGCCCGACCGCTGTATCCTGCGTCAAATTTTCCAAACAGGGATGCTCCCCATGACCGCCAGCGCCCGGCACGCCAATTCCTACTACGCCGCCAGCAGTTTCCCGCAGCCTGATTATCCGGTGCTGAAAGGTGAAATCGTGGCCGATGTGTGCGTGGTCGGCGGCGGCTTTTCGGGGCTCAACACCGCTCTGGAACTGGCTGAACGGGGTTTCAGCGTGGTCCTGCTGGAAGCCCGCAAGATTGCCTGGGGCGCCAGCGGGCGCAATGGCGGGCAACTGATTCGTGGCGTCGGTCATGGCCTGGATCAGTTCACCAACGTCATCGGCACCGAGGGCGTGCGCCAGATGAAATTGATGGGCCTGGAAGCCGTGGAAATCGTGCGCCAGCGGGTCGAACGTTCGCAGATCGCCTGCGACCTGACCTGGGGCTACTGCGACCTGGCCAACAAACCCCGCGACCTGGAACACCTGGCCGCCGACGCCGAAGAGCTGCAAGGCCTTGGCTATCGCCATGAAGTGCGCCTGCTGCAAGCCAGCGAGATGCGCAGTGTGATCGGCTCCAACCGCTATGTTGGCGGCATGATCGACATGGGCTCCGGCCACCTGCACCCGCTGAACCTGGCCCTCGGCGAGGCAGCCGCTGCACAGCAGTTGGGCGTCCAGTTGTTCGAGCATTCCGAGGCGGTGCGGATCGATTACGGCCCGGAGGTCAACGTTCACACCGCCCAGGGCAATGTGCGCGCCAAGACCCTGGTGCTGGGCTGTAATGCTTATTTGAACGGCCTCAACCCGCATCTGAGCGGCAAGGTGCTGCCCGCCGGCAGCTACATCATCGCCACCGAGCCCTTGAGCGAAGCCCAGGCAGCCGAGTTGCTGCCGCAAAACATGGCGGTGTGTGACCAGCGGGTGACGGTGGATTACTTCCGGCTGTCCGCCGACCGACGCTTGCTGTTCGGCGGTGCCTGCCATTACTCCGGACGGGATCCGAAGGACATCGGTGCCTACATGCGTCCGAAAATGCTGCAGGTGTTCCCACAACTGGCCAACGTGAAAATCGACTACCAGTGGGGCGGGATGATCGGCATTGGCGCCAACCGCCTGCCGCAGATTGGCCGGCTGGCCGACCAGCCCAATGTGTATTTCGCCCAGGCCTATGCCGGCCATGGCCTCAATGCCACCCACCTGGCAGGCAAGCTGTTGGGCGAAGCCATCAGCGGCCAGCAAAGCGGGCGCTTTGATCTGTTTGCCAAGGTGCCGCACATCACTTTCCCGGGCGGCAAGCATTTGCGCTCGCCGCTGCTGGCGCTGGGAATGCTCTGGCACCGATTGAAAGAACTGGTCTGAATCAGCCGCGCCAGAAGGGCTTCAAGCCTTCCCGGCGCGCCTGCTCGGCACTCAGGCCCACGTCTCGCAGTTGCTCGGGGGTCAGCTCCAGCAAGGTTTTGCGCGTATGCATGCGGTGCCAGAACAACGCCCATGAACTGAGTGTGGGGGCCTTGGTACGCGCCGCCATGCGCCGCTCCTGCCCGGCTTCCAGTTCCTGACTGTGTAACGCCAACCGCACATCGCTCATACCGCTCATTTTCCTGCCCCTCATTAACGTGTTGCCATGAGTACGTAGGATGAGCCGGCGCGCAAAACCATGACAGATTCAACCACCCTGTATTAAATCCATACAGATACTGCCTATCGGCCGCTGAATCCTGTATTTTCAGCCTATCTGTACTGGTAACCGGGAAGCACCGCCATGACCCTATACGTCAACCTCGCCGAACTGTTGGGCACGCGCATCGAGCAGGGTTTCTATCGCCCGGGCGACAGATTGCCGTCAGTTCGGGCCTTGAGTGTGGAGCATGGGGTCAGCCTGAGCACCGTGCAGCAGGCCTACCGCGTACTGGAAGACAACGGCCTGGCGATGCCCAAACCCAAATCCGGCTACTTCGTACCGGTGGGCCGCGACTTGCCGGCATTGCCCGCCGTAGGCCGCCCGGCCCAGCGCCCGGTGGAAATTTCCCAGTGGGACCAGGTGCTGGAGCTGATCCGTGCGGTGCCACGCAAAGACGCCATACAGTTGGGCCGGGGCATGCCGGATGTATTGTCGCCGACCATGAAACCCCTGCTACGCAGCCTCGCCCGGATCAGTCGGCGCCAGGACATGCCGGGGCTGTATTACGACACTATCCACGGCAACCTGGACCTGCGTGAACAGATTGCCCGCCTGATGCTCGATTCAGGCTGCCAACTGACGCCCCAGGACCTGGTGATCACGACCGGCTGCCACGAGGCCCTGTCCGCCAGCATCCACGCTATTTGCGAGCCCGGCGACATCGTTGCCGTCGACTCGCCAAGCTTCCACGGCGCCATGCAAACCCTGAAGGGCCTGGGCATGAAAGCCCTGGAAATCCCCACCGACCCACTCACCGGTATCAGCCTGGAAGCGCTGGAACTGGCACTGGAACAATGGCCGATCAAAGTCATACAGTTGACCCCCAACTGCAACAACCCACTGGGCTACATCATGCCGGAGTCGCGCAAACGCGCACTGCTGACCCTGGCCCAGCGCTTTGACGTGGCGATCATCGAAGACGACGTGTATGGCGAACTGGCCTACAGCTACCCGCGGCCACGCACCATCAAGTCCTTCGACGAAGATGGCCGCGTCGTACTGTGCAGCTCTTTCTCGAAGACCCTCGCACCCGGCCTGCGGATTGGCTGGGTCGCACCCGGTCGCTATCTGGAGCGTGTGCTGCACATGAAATACATCAGCACCGGTTCCACCGCGACCCAGCCGCAGATCGCAATTGCCGAGTTTCTGAAAGGTGGGCATTTCGAGCCACATTTGCGGCGGATGCGCACGCAATACCAGCGCAATCGCGACCTGATGCTCGATTGGGTCAGCCGCTATTTCCCGGCGGGCACCCGCGCCAGCCGCCCCCAGGGCAGTTTCATGCTGTGGGTGGAACTGCCGGAAGGCTTCGATACCCTGAAACTCAACCGGCTGCTGGTGGATGAAGGTGTACAGATTGCAGTGGGAAGTATCTTTTCCGCCTCCGGCAAGTACAGGAACTGCCTGCGCATGAACTACGCTGCCAAACCAACGCCGCAGATTGAAGAGGCTGTACGCAAGGTCGGCGCGACCGCCATCCGGTTGCTGGCCGAAGCGATGGACTGACCTTTTACGGGAAATAGCCGTCATATGCCGACAATCGCCCTGATTCGGAACCCATGTCATTGATGACCCACCGGCTATTACCGTTTTTCCTGCTGGGCATCCTGGCCCTGGGCGGCTGCGCCACCATCGACGCGCCACGCACACCCAGCGAGGCGCTGCCGGCCAGCGAATCTTCCTTCGGCCGCTCGATCCAGGCCCAGGCCGCTCCCTACAAAGGCCGCTCCGGGTTCCGCCTGCTGCCCAACAGCAGCGAAGCCTTCATGGCCCGCGCCGAACTGATCCGCAACGCCCAGACCAGCCTCGACTTGCAGTACTACATCGTCCACGACGGCATCAGCACCCGCATGCTCGTGGATGAACTGCTCAAGGCCGCCGACCGTGGCGTGCGCGTGCGCATCCTGCTGGACGACACCACCAGCGACGGCCTGGACCAGATCATCGCCACCCTCGCCGCCCACCCGCAGATCCAGATTCGCCTGTTCAACCCGCTGCACCTGGGCCGCAGCACCGGCGTGACGCGGGCCATGGCGCGGCTGTTCGACCTGTCGCTGCAACACCGGCGCATGCACAACAAGCTGTGGCTGGCAGACAACAGCGTGGCCATCGTCGGCGGGCGCAACCTGGGGGATGAGTATTTCGACGCCGAGCCCAACCTCAACTTCACCGATATCGACATGCTCAGCGTGGGCCCGGTGGCCGAGCAACTGGGCCACAGTTTCGATCAGTACTGGAACAGTGCCCTGAGCAAACCCATTGGTGACTTCGTCAGCAGCGCCTCCAAAGGCGACCTGGCCAGCGCCCGCGTACGCCTGGAAGATTCCCTTGCCGAGTCTCGCCAACAAAACCATGCCCTGTACAACCGCCTGCGCACCTACAAGACCCAGCCGCGCATGGACATCTGGCGCCGTGAGCTGATCTGGGCCTGGAACCAGGCACTGTGGGATGCGCCGAGCAAGGTGCTGGCCAAGGCCGATCCGGATCCACGGCTGCTGCTGACGACCCAACTGGCGCCGGAGTTGGAAGGTGTCAGCCATGAGCTGATGATGATTTCGGCTTACTTCGTGCCCGGGCAGCCCGGGCTGGTGTACCTGACCGGTCGCGCGGACGCCGGTGTATCGGTAAGCCTGCTGACCAATTCCCTGGAAGCCACCGACGTACCGGCCGTGCACGGCGGTTATGCGCCCTATCGCAAGGCGCTGCTGGAACACGGGGTGAAGCTATACGAGTTGCGTCGCCAGCCGGGAGACGGTGGCGGCAGCGGACCTCATCTGTTCCGCAAAGGTACATTCCACGGTTCGGATTCCAGCCTGCACAGCAAGGCGATCATCTTTGATCGGGAGAAATCCTTCATCGGCTCATTCAACTTCGACCCGCGCTCGGTGCTGTGGAACACCGAAGTCGGGGTGCTGGTGGACAGTCCCGAACTGGCGGAACACGTGCGCAACCTGGCACTGGAGGGCATGGCGCCCCCGTTGAGCTATCAGGCGAAGCTGCAGGATGGCCAGGTGGTATGGGTGACCGAAGACAACGGCCAACTGCACACCCTGACCCGCGAGCCCGGCAGTTGGTGGCGCCGGTTCAATGCCTGGTTTGCCACATCCGTCGGGCTGGAACGCATGCTTTAAGAACAGCGACGGGACCTGTGGGAGCTGGCTTGCCTGCGATGGCGGAGTGTCAGTTTACGTATCCGGTGCTGACACTCCGCCATCGCGGGCAAGCCCGGCTCCCACAGGTGATCGCATTTCAAGTTCAGGCGGGTTGTGCGGCGCCGAACGCACCTTGGCGCAGCAACAGGATCACCAACCCCAACGCCCCCGCCGCCATCAACAACGGCAACGCATGCCCGCTGATCCACTGGCTGCCGGCACCGGCCACCAGCGGGCCGATCAGGCAGCCAATGCCCCACAGCTGCGCGATATGCGCATTGGCGCGCACCAGCGCGTCGTCGCGGTAGCGCTCGCCAATCAGGATCAGCGACAGGGTGAATAACCCGCCGGCGCTGGCCCCGAACAGCACCCACACCGGCCAGATCATCAGCGTATCGAGCAACAGCGGAATCGCCAGGCTCGTCACCAGCAGCATCAGCGCGCAGCCGAGAAACAGCGTGCGCCGAGGCAGGTAGTCCGCCAGCGCGCCAATCGGCAGTTGCAGCAACGCATCACCGACCACCACCGTGCTGACCATCGCCAGGGCAATCTCGGCGGTGAAACCCTGTTGCAGGCAATACACCGGTAACAACGTAAGAATCATCGCCTCGAATGCGGCGAACAACGCCACTGCCCAGGCAATCGCCGGCAAGCCCCGGCAGAAGCGCAGCAAGTCGCCAAAGGTCACGCTGAAAGACTCGGCAGTGGGCGCACCGGTGCGGCCCAGCAGCAGGATCGGCGAGCACGTCAGCAGGCCGACACCCACCCAGAAGCCAATGTCGTTGTCCGTACCCAGCGCGCCTAGCAGCAACGGGCCCGACAGCTGGCTCAAGGCATAGCTGCAGCCATACAGCGCCACCAGACGGCCGCGCCAGCGCTCGATCACCAGTTGGTTGATCCAGCTTTCGCCGAGGATAAACACGATGGTCAGGATCACCCCAATCATCAGCCGCAACACCAGCCATACCGGGTAGCTGGGCAATACCGCCAGCAAGCCGATGGAAATCGCCCCCGCCCACAGGCACAGGCGCATCAGGTTCGCCGTGCCCAGGCGCGAGGCCAGGCCGCTGGAGACCTTGGCACCCAGCAGCACACCGAAGGCCGGCATCGCCGCCATGACTCCGATGGCGAAGCTGCCATAGCCCCAGCTTTCCAGGCGCAGGGACACCAGCGGCATGCTCACGCCCAAGGCCAGGCCCACGCTCAAGACCGACGCCAACACGGCGAAATAGGTCGCCCAACGCATTTCCACGCTCCTGTGGATGATTTGGAGATCACACAAAACAGTGTGGGAGCGGGCTTGCTCGCGAATGCGGTGTACCAGTCAATACATCAGCGACTGTGATACCTCATTCGCGAGCAAGCCCGCTCCCACATTTTTTACAGCGGTGTTCCTGGAGGCTTACAACTTGATCCAGGTCGCCTTCAGCTCGGTGTACTTGTCGAACGCGTGCAGCGACTTGTCGCGGCCGTTACCCGACTGCTTGAAACCACCGAACGGTGCGGTCATGTCGCCGCCATCGTACTGATTGACCCACACGCTGCCGGCACGCAGTGCCTTGGCGGTCAGGTGTGCCTTGGAGATGTTCGACGTCCACACCGCAGCGGCCAGGCCGTATTGGGTGTCGTTGGCGATCGCAATGGCTTCTTCCACGCTGTCGAAGGCAATCACCGACAGCACCGGGCCGAAGATTTCTTCCTGGGCGATCTTCATGGCGTTGGTCACGCCGTCGAAAATCGTCGGCTCGACATAGGTGCCACCGCTTTCCTGCAGCGTGCGCTTGCCGCCGGCCACCAGCTTGGCGCCATCGGCATGCCCGGCTTCGATGTACGACAGCACGGTGTTCATCTGCTGGGTATCCACCAGCGCACCGACCGTGGTGGCCGGGTCGAGCGGGTTGCCCGGCTTCCAGGCCTTGAGGGCCTCGATCACCAGCGGCAGGAATTTATCCTTGATCGAACGCTCCACCAGCAGGCGCGAACCGGCGGTGCACACTTCGCCCTGGTTGAAGGCGATGGCGCCGGCCGCGGACTCGGCGGCGGCTTGCAGGTCCGGGGCATCGGCAAACACGATGTTCGGGCTCTTGCCGCCAGCTTCCAGCCAGACGCGCTTCATGTTCGACTCGCCGGAGCGAATCAGCAGTTGCTTGGCGATCTTGGTGGAACCGGTGAACACCAGGGTGTCGACGTCCATGTGCAGCGCCAGGGCGTTACCCACGGTGTGGCCATAACCCGGCAGCACGTTGAACACGCCTTTCGGGATGCCGGCTTCAACCGCGAGGGCAGCGATGCGGATGGCAGTCAGCGGTGATTTTTCAGATGGCTTGAGGATCACCGAGTTACCGGTGGACAACGCCGGCCCGAGTTTCCAGCAGGCCATCATCAGCGGGAAGTTCCACGGCACGATGGCCGCGACAACGCCGACGGGCTCACGGGTCACAAGGCCCAGCTGGTCGTGAGGGGTGGCTGCGACTTCATCGTAGATCTTGTCGATGGCCTCGCCGCTCCAGCTCAGCGCTTGCGCCGCGCCTGGGACGTCGATGTTCAGGGAGTCGCTGATCGGCTTGCCCATGTCCAGGGTTTCAAGCAGTGCCAGCTCTTCGGCGTTGGCCTTGAGCAGGCCGGCGAAACGGATCATGGTGGCTTTGCGCTTGGCTGGCGCCAGGCGCGACCATGCACCGGAATTGAACGTGGCACGGGCGTTTTCTACGGCACGCTGGGCGTCGGCGACGTCACAGCTGGCAACGGTTGCCAGCAGGCGGCCATCGACTGGGCTCAGGCATTCGAACGTGTCGCCGGAAACGGCGGCGGTGTATTCGCCATTGATGTAGGCGCGGCCTTCGATCTTCAGATCCTTGGCGCGTTGTTCCCAGTCGGCACGGGTCAGGGTGGTCATGCGAGTGTCCTCCTCTTATTGAATACAAGGGCCGGGCGATGTACCCAGGCACCTTCGAAGAATTCTTGCCCGGCCAGCCAGCTGTTCGGCTCAAGGCAGCTGCCACCCTAAACCAGCGGCGATGGATGTTTCAATATATTTGACATAACGGCAGCAAACGCCCTTGCGATGTTCATTTTAATAAACATAGACTTTGAGCTCTCCAACCGCAGGCCAGACGGGACACGCCCATGAACATCCAGAATATCGTCGACTTCAGCCAGGCCAGGACCGAGCCTGATCGCTACCGTCCGGCTGCGGAGAAAATCCTCAAGGGCGACCCGGAGCAAACCGTCTACAACCACTACAACAGTCCGTGCGGCCAGATGAGCGCCGGGGTCTGGGAAGGTGAAGTCGGACAGTGGAAGGTCAACTACACCGAGCATGAGTATTGCGAGATCGTGCAGGGTGTTTCGGTTCTGCGCGATGCCGACGGCAACGCCAAGACCTTGCGGGCCGGTGATCGCTTCGTCATTCCGGCCGGCTTCAGCGGCACCTGGGAAGTGCTGGAACCCTGCCGCAAGATCTACGTGGTGTTCGAAGAAAAGGCCTGATCATTTATCAGGCACAAAAAAAAGCCCGCATCGTGAGATACGGGCTTTTTTCACAAGAAAGAAAACCAATTACTTGATTTTGCCTTCTTTGTAGATCACGTGCTTGCGAACGCGCGGGTCGAACATTTTCTTTTCGAGCTTGTCCGGGGTAGTACGCTTGTTCTTGTCGGTAGTGTAGAAGTGACCAGTACCGGCGCTAGAGATCATTCGAATCAATTCACGCATGATTTAGCTCCTTAGATTTTGCCGTCGCGGCGCAGTTCGGCCAGCACGACAGTGATGCCGCGCTTGTCGATAACACGCATGCCTTTGGCAGATACGCGCAGACGAACAAAACGTTTCTCTTCTTCAACCCAAAAGCGGTGATGCTGCAGGTTTGGCAGGAAACGACGACGGGTTTTGTTGTTTGCGTGGGAAATGTTATTCCCAGTCACCGGACCCTTACCGGTAACTTGACAGACTCTCGACATGCCTCAGCCCTCTAAAACCACATGCCCAACCCGGCATGGGTTGGCCGCTTAATCTCTCAGTCATTTGGCGCCAGGCGCCGCGTTTCTTTAGGGTCTTACCGGCTACACCTACTAGCGAAGGAACCGGGCCCCTAGAAAAGAGCGCTGCTTTATACCAGAAAGACCCCAGTGCAACAACAGGCCGTGTACTTTTATACGCGTAAATCCAGGCCATGGACGCCTGAACCGTTGCCAGGGTGGGCCGCTATAGAAGCTAACCGCTCGTCGCACAGAATGATTTACATCGCCCGCGCGCACTGCAAAGTGCTCGGCAAAACGACCTGAGGCGCCATCAAAACAGTATTTGCGGCAAAAGCACAGGCAAAAATGGGCTAGTCATTTGTCAATCAGCCCACTACGGTAGGACTTTTCCAGACTGCACTCGCAGATGGGCCTTCGATCTGCAAAGGAAACCGAATATGCGCCTCGCTGCCCTACCGCTATTGCTAGCCCCTCTTTTTATTGCTGCACACGCCCAGGCGGCCACTACCCTGAGCGTCTGCACCGAAGCCAGCCCCGAAGGCTTCGACGTGGTGCAATACAACTCGCTGACCACCACCAACGCCTCGGCAGACGTATTGATGAACCGCCTGGTGGACTTCGACGCCACCAGCGGCAAGCTGGTCCCGAGCCTCGCGGACAGCTGGGAAGTGTCGCCGGACGGCCTCACCTACACCTTCAAGCTGCACCCGGACGTTAAATTCCACCGCACTGACTACTTCACGCCAAGCCGCAGCCTGACCGCCGAAGACGTGCGCTTCAGCTTCGAGCGCATGCTCGACCCGGCCAACCCCTGGCACAAGATCGCCCAGAGCGGCTTCCCCCACGCCCAGTCGCTGCAGTTGCCCACGCTGATCAAGAAGATCGACGCCCTCGACCCGCTGACCGTGCGCTTCACCCTGGACCACGCCGATTCGACCTTCCTCGCCGCCTTGAGCATGGGCTTTGCCTCGATCTACCCGGCGGAATATGCCGACAAACTGCTCAAGGCCGGCACCCCGGAGAAGCTCAACAGCCAGCCTATCGGCACCGGGCCGTTCATTTTCGGGCGCTTCCAGAAGGACGCGACGATTCGCTACAAGGCCAACCCGGATTACTTCGCCGGCAAGCCTGCGGTAGATAACCTGATCTTTGCGATCACCCCGGACGCCAACGTGCGCCTGCAGAGACTGCGTCGCGACGAGTGCCAGATCGCCTTGTCGCCCAAGCCCCTGGATATTGATGCCGCCCAGAAAGACGCCGAGCTGAAGATCGAGAAAAACGCAGCCTTCATGACCGCGTTTGTCGCCATCAACAGCCAGCATCCGCCACTGGACAAGCCGGAAGTTCGCCAGGCGATCAACCTGGCCTTCGACAAGGCCAGCTATCTGAAGGCCGTATTCGAAGGCACCGCCGAAGCCGCCAACGGCCCTTACCCACCCAATACCTGGAGCTATGCCAAGGACCTGCCGGGCTATCCGCAGGACATTGCCAAGGCCAAGCAGCTGCTGGATCGCGCAGGGCTCAAGGATGGCTTCAAGACCACAATCTGGACCCGGCCGTCGGGCAGCCTGCTGAACCCCAACCCCAGCCTGGGCGCACAACTGCTGCAGGCGGACCTGGCCAAGGTCGGCATCCAGGCTGAAATCCGCGTGATCGAGTGGGGCGAACTGATCCGCCGCGCCAAGGCCGGCGAGCACGACCTGCTGTTCATGGGCTGGGCCGGTGACAACGGCGACCCGGATAACTTCCTGACGCCGCAGTTCTCCTGCGCGGCCGTGAAGTCCGGGACCAACTTCGCCCGCTACTGCGACCCGGCGCTGGACAAGCTGATCAGCGCCGGCAAGACCACCAGCGAACAAGGTGTGCGCAGCAAGCTGTACCAGCAGGCCCAGGCGCAGATCCAGCAGCAGGCGCTCTGGCTGCCACTGGCGCACCCGACCGCGTTTGCGCTGACCCGCAAGAATGTCGAGGGGTATCAGGTGAGCCCGTTCGGGCGCCAGGATTACTCCAAGGTCAGCGTCAAGCCCTGACCCCTGCCAGGGGCTGGCATGCCAGCCCCTACATCCACCCAAATTCCGCCATCGACAGCGGGTCACCCTCCCCCACAATGATGTGGTCCAGCACACGCACGTCCACCATCTCCAGCGCCTTTTGCAGCACCTTGGTCAATTTTCGATCAGCGATGCTGGGCTCGGGGCTGCCGGAAGGATGGTTGTGGCACAGGATCAGTGCCGCAGCGTTGTAGTCCAGCGCGCGCTTCACCACTTGTCGCGGGTAGACGATGGCGTTGTCGATGGTGCCTTGAAACAGCTTTTCGAAGCCCAGCACTCGATGCTTGGCGTCGAGAAACAGGCAGCCGAATATCTCGTGAGGCTCGTGGCGCAGCAGTGCCTTGAGGTAGTCGCGCACGGCCTCCGGGCTTTCCAGCACCGAATCGTTGCGCAGGCGTTCAGCCAAATGGCGGCGCGCCATCTCCAGTACGGCTTGAAGCTGGGCGAACTTCGCCGGCCCCAACCCCAAATGCTGGCTGAACACCGGCTGCCTCGCCTCCATCAGCGCCCGAAGGCTGCCAAATTGCGCCAGCAGATGGCGCGCCAGGTCCACGGCACTCCTGCCTGACACCCCGGTGCGCAGGAAAATCGCCAGCAATTCCGCGTCGGAAAGGTTCTCCGCTCCCAGCTCCAACAGCTTCTCCCGCGGACGCTCTGCCGCAGGCCAATCGCGAATACTCATGGCACCTCCGTGTGCATGTGCGCCGCTGTTGCATGGCGGACGCTGTGGTATCTTAGGCCATCTTTTTGCGTGCGATTTCACCTGGGGAGGGGGCATCGCAACGCCATCACTGAACTGGAAAGGCAAGCCAATGCAGCGTCTGTATCGGAAACGCATCGTTCTCGGCGTCGGCGGCGGCATTGCCGCCTACAAGAGCGCAGAGCTGGTTCGCAGGCTTCTCGACCAAGGCGCCGAAGTGCGCGTGGTCATGACCCGTGGCGGCAGTGAATTCATCACCCCGTTGACCATGCAGGCCTTGTCCGGCCACCCGGTGCACCTCGACCTGCTGGACCCTGCGGCCGAAGCCGCCATGGGCCACATCGAGCTGGCCAAGTGGGCCGACCTGGTGCTGATCGCCCCGGCCACCGCCGACCTGATCGCCCGCCTGGCCCAAGGCATTGCCGACGACCTGCTGACCACCCTGGTACTGGCCACCGACGCCACCGTCGCGATCGCCCCGGCCATGAACCAGGCCATGTGGCGCGACCCGGCCACCCAGGCCAACACCCAACTCCTGCAAAGCCGCGGCCTCAAGGTTTTCGGCCCGGCCTCCGGCAGCCAGGCCTGCGGCGACGTGGGCATGGGCCGCATGCTCGAAGCCACCGACCTGGCCCACTGCGCCGCCGACTGCTTCCAGCACCTGGCCCTGACCGGCAAGCACGTGCTGATCACCGCCGGCCCGACCCAGGAAAACATCGACCCGGTGCGCTACATCACCAACCATAGCTCAGGAAAAATGGGCTTTGCCCTGGCGGAAGCGGCGGTCGAGGCAGGCGCCCGTGTGACGTTGATCACCGGCCCGGTGCATCTGCCGACCCCGGATCGCGTCACCCGAATCGACGTAGTCAGCGCCCGCGACATGCTGGCGGCCTGTGAAGCGGCGATTCCCTGCGACCTGTTCATCGCTTCGGCTGCGGTAGCGGACTACCGCCCCGAGGTGGTTGCGCCGCAGAAACTCAAGAAAGACCCTACAAGCGGCGACGGCCTGCTCCTGCAAATGGTCCGTAACCCGGACATCCTGGCGACCATCGCCACCCGTGAGGACCGCCCGTTCAGCGTCGGTTTTGCCGCCGAAACCGAGCATTTGCTGGACTATGCCGCACGCAAATTGAAAGACAAAAACCTCGACCTGATTGTCGCCAACGATGTCGCCAACCCGAGCATCGGCTTCAACAGTGAGGAAAATGCCATCAGCGTGATCGACCGCGAGTTGCACGCTACCGTTTTCGCCCAGACCAGCAAGGGCAAGATTGCCCGCCAACTGATCTCTTTTATCGCCCAACGGCTGAACCAGGTTTAATTTCCATGCACGCTTTGCAAGCCAAGATCCTCGACCCCCGCATCGGCAACGAATTCCCGCTGCCGGCCTACGCCACACCAGGCTCCGCCGGCCTCGACCTGCGCGCCATGCTCAAGCAGGACACCGTGCTTGAGCCAGGCCAGACCATTCTGATTCCGACCGGCCTGTCGATCTACGTGGGCGACCCCGGCCTGGCGGCGCTGATCCTGCCGCGCTCCGGCCTGGGCCACAAACACGGCATCGTCCTCGGCAACCTGGTGGGGCTGATCGACTCGGACTACCAGGGCGAGTTGATGGTGTCCTGCTGGAACCGTGGCCAGACCGCGTTCAATATCGCCGTCGGCGAGCGCATTGCCCAACTCGTGCTGGTACCGGTGGTGCAGGCGCACTTCGAGCTGGTCGAAGAGTTCGACGAAACACAACGCGGCGCAGGTGGCTTCGGGCATTCCGGCAGCCACTGACTAAGCTGAATTGACTTAGCCGAACAAGCCGGGTGCCTCACCCGGCCTGATGCCAACGCATGGCCTTTCAGGATGAAGAATGCGCGGAACTTACCAGCAAGGTTTCCCCAGTGAAATCAGGGCATTAAGGGGGCAAAAGGGCGGAGCTTCGGCGCCGATGGCACTTTTGCACCACGAACTCTATGCCAAAAACGCCGTCTTACCCTTCAGTTTGAGCCTGCCGGTCAGCACCCTTGAGGCCAGCCCAGCCCCTTATCGATGGAGTTCCCCCCCGCAATGAGCAACCCAGCCCGAGTCGCCCCGACATTTCCCGACAGCATTTTCCGCGCCTATGACATTCGTGGCGTGGTCCCCAAGACCCTGACCGCCGAGACCGCCTACTGGATCGGCCGCGCCATTGGCTCCCAGAGCCTGGCACAGGGCGAGCCCAACGTTTCCGTAGGCCGTGATGGCCGCCTGTCCGGCCCCGAACTCGTCGAGCAACTGATCCAGGGCCTGGCCGACAGCGGCTGCCACGTCAGCGACGTGGGCCTGGTGCCGACGCCTGCGCTGTACTACGCAGCCAACGTACTGGCCGGCAAGTCGGGCGTGATGCTCACCGGCAGCCATAACCCGTCGGACTACAACGGCTTCAAGATCGTCATCGCTGGCGATACCCTCGCCAACGAACAGATCCAGGCCCTGCACACCCGCCTGAAGACCAACGACCTGACCAGCGGCGAAGGCAGCGTCACCAAAGTCGACATCCTGCAGCGCTACTCTGACCAAATCACCGGCGACGTCAAACTCGCGCGCCGCCTCAAAGTGGTGGTGGACTGCGGCAATGGCGCGGCCGGCGTGATCGCCCCGCAACTGCTCGAAGCCCTGAACTGCGAAGTGATCCCGCTGTTCTGTGACGTCGACGGCAACTTCCCGAACCATCACCCGGATCCAGGCAAGCCCGAGAACCTGGTGGACCTGATCGCCAAGGTCAAGGAGACCGGGGCTGACGTCGGCCTGGCCTTCGACGGTGACGGCGACCGCGTTGGCGTGGTGACGGACACCGGCGAAAACGTGTTTGCGGACCGCCTGCTGATGCTGTTTGCCCGCGACGTGGTTGCGCGCAACCCAGGTGCCGAAATTATCTTCGACGTGAAGTGCACCCGCCGCCTCACACCGCTGATCAAGGAATATGGCGGTCGCCCGCTAATGTGGAAGACTGGCCACTCGTTGATCAAAAAGAAAATGAAAGAAACCGGCGCGCTGTTGGCCGGCGAAATGAGCGGCCATGTGTTCTTCAAGGAGCGCTGGTTCGGCTTTGACGACGGCATTTACAGCGCCGCTCGTCTGCTGGAGATCCTCAGCAAGGAAAAATCGACCGCGCAGGAGCTGTTCCAGACCTTCCCGAATGATATTTCTACGCCAGAGATCAATATCCATGTGACCGAGGAGAGCAAATTCAGCATCATTGACGCACTGCACGATGCGCAATGGGGCGAAGGCGCCGACCTGACCAGCATTGATGGTGTGCGAGTCGATTACGCCAAAGGCTGGGGCCTGGTTCGCGCATCCAACACCACACCGGTGCTGGTGCTGCGTTTCGAGGCGGATACCGAGGCTGAGTTGCAGCGCATCAAGGACGTGTTCCACGCCCAGTTGAAACGTGTTGCCCCTGATCTCCAATTACCGTTCTGATTTTTTACCGGAGCCCTGAATGACCCTCGAACGCGAAGCCGCCGCCAATACCGCCAAGGTCCTTTCCGAAGCGTTGCCTTACATTCGACGCTACGTCGGCAAGACGCTGGTGATCAAGTACGGCGGCAATGCCATGGAAAGCGACGAGCTGAAAACCGGCTTTGCCCGCGACATCGTGTTGATGAAAGCCGTCGGGATCAACCCGGTGGTGGTACACGGTGGCGGCCCGCAAATCGGTGACCTGCTCAAGCGCCTGTCCATCGAGAGTCACTTCATCGACGGCATGCGTGTGACCGACGCCCAGACCATGGACGTGGTAGAGATGGTCCTGGGCGGCCAGGTGAACAAAGACATCGTCAACCTGATCAACCGCCATGGCGGCAGCGCCATCGGCCTGACCGGCAAGGACGCCGAACTGATCCGGGCGAAGAAGCTCACCGTGACCCGCAAGACCCCGGAGATGACCCAGCCGGAAATCATCGACATCGGCCAGGTGGGCGAAGTGATCGGCATCAACACCGACCTGCTGAACCTGCTGGTGAAAGGCGATTTCATTCCGGTGATCGCGCCGATCGGTGTCGGTGCCAACGGTGAGTCCTACAACATCAACGCCGACCTCGTGGCCGGCAAGGTGGCCGAGGCGCTGAAGGCCGAGAAGCTGATGCTGCTCACCAACATCGCCGGCTTGATGGACAAGGAAGGCAAGGTCTTGACCGGCCTGACAACCCAGCAAGTGGACGACCTGATCGCCGACGGCACCATATACGGCGGCATGCTGCCGAAGATCCGCTGCGCGCTGGAAGCGGTGCAAGGCGGCGTTGGCAGCTCGTTGATCCTGGATGGCCGGGTTCCGAATGCGATCCTGCTGGAAATCTTCACCGATACCGGTGTGGGTACCCTGATCAGTAACCGCAAGCGCCCCTAAGCGCTGGTAAACAAAAAGGCCCCGTTCAATTCGATTGAACGGGGCCTTTTCTATGTACTCGGTCTAAAAATGTGGGAGCGGGCTTGCTCGCGAAAGCGGCGGGTCAGTCGACACATATATCAACTGACAAGCCGTATTCGCGAGCAAGCCCGCTCCCACATGGATCTTCTAAACGCCGAACTGCTCGCGATAGGCCTTGACCGCCGGCAAATGCTGCTTGAGCTGCGGGTCATCTTCCAGGAACTGCAACACCTGGTTCAGGGACACGATGCTCACCACTGGAATCGCGAAATCACGTTCCACTTCCTGGATCGCCGACAATTCACCGTTGCCGCGCTCCTGGCGGTTCAGCGCGATCAACACGCCGGCCGCCTTGGCGCCGTCCTGGGAAGCGATGATCTGCATCACTTCGCGAATCGCCGTACCGGCAGTGATCACGTCGTCGATGATCAGCACGTCGCCCTTGAGCGGCGCACCCACGAGGCTACCGCCTTCGCCGTGGGCCTTGGCTTCCTTGCGGTTAAAGCACCAAGGCAGATCCAGCTCGTGATGTTCAGCCAACGCCACGGCGGTCGCGGCCGCCAGGGGGATGCCTTTGTAGGCAGGGCCGAACAGCACGTCGAAGGAAATACCGCTTTCAACGATGGCGGCCGCATAGAAACGACCCAGCTGCGCCAGGGCAGAACCCGAGTTGAAAAGGCCGGCATTGAAGAAGTAAGGGCTGGTGCGCCCGGACTTCAAAGTGAACTCACCGAAGCGCAATACGCCGCGATCGATGGCAAAACGAATAAAATCGCGTTGATACGCCTGCATGAAAAAAGCCTCAGATACCACGGATTTAGCTAATTAGGTAGACGGCGTGTATCATACACGCACGCGATTTTTGGGGCCATTTATGCGGATCATCAGTGTGAACGTCAATGGTATTCAGGCTGCAGTCGAGCGTGGTTTGCTCAGTTGGCTGCAAGCCCAGAATGCCGACGTCATCTGCCTGCAGGACACCCGCGCCTCCGCCTTTGAACTGGACGACCCAGCCTTCCAACTGGATGGCTACTTCCTTTATGCCTGTGATGCCGAAGTTCCCGCCCAAGGCGGCGTGGCTTTGTATTCGCGGTTGCAACCCAAGGCGGTCATCAGCGGCCTCGGCTTCGAGACAGCCGACCGCTACGGGCGCTACCTGCAAGCCGATTTCGACAAGGTCAGCATCGCGACCTTGCTGCTTCCATCAGGGCAGAATGGCGATGAAGACTTGAACCAGAAGTTCAAGCTAATGGACGACTTCGCCCGTTATCTGGATAAACAGCGGCGCAAACGTCGCGAGTACATTTACTGTGGCTCGCTGTACGTGGCGCAACAGAAGCTGGATATCAAGAACTGGCGCGACAGCCAGCAATCCCCGGGCTTCCTGGCGCCGGAACGGGCCTGGATGGACGAGATTGTCGGCAACATGGGCTATGTCGATGCCCTGCGGGAAGTCAGCCGCGAAGGCGACCAGTACAGCTGGTGGCCGGATAACGAACAGGCCGAGATGCTCAACCTCGGCTGGCGTTTTGACTACCAGCTGCTGACGCCAGGCTTGCGTCGCTTCGTGCGCAGCGCACGTCTGCCACGCCAGCCGCGCTTCTCGCAGCACGCGCCGCTGATCGTGGACTACGACTGGACCTTGACCATCTAAGGTCTTTTTCCAGGCACAAAAAAACCGACATCGCTGTCGGTTTTTTTGTGGGCGGTGGTTATTTGATCAACCGCAATGTCCACGGATAACGATAAGCCACGCCCTTGTTGGCCTTGATGCCCGCAATGATCGTCATCACCACCGCGCCGATCACCAGCACGGTCATCAACACAAAGCCGATCACGATAAAACCCAGCAGGAAGCAGACCGCCCAGGCAATGCCCACGGTGATCTGGAAATTCAGCGCTTCCTTGCCCTGGTCATCAATGAACGGGTCTGCATCCTTCTTCACCTGCCAGAGAATCAAGGGCCCCAGCAGGCTGCCGAACGGGAACATCAGCCCGAAGAACGCCGCAAAATGACAGAGCATCGCCCACTGGCGAACTTCCTTGGACGGTGTCGGCAGTGGAAGTTGGCTGTCACTCATGGCGTCGCTCCTTGGGATTGAATCAGTCGGCCAATGCGGCGTTCTGCAGTTCGAAGATTTCGGTCATGCCCTTCTGGGCCAGGGCCAGCATGGCATTCAGGTCCGCCGGCTGGAATGGCGCGCCTTCGGCGGTGCCCTGCACTTCAATGAAACCACCGGTGCTGGTCATCACCACGTTCAGGTCGGTCTCGGCAGCCGAATCTTCAAGATAGTCCAGATCCAGCACCGGCTCGCCCTGATACATGCCGACCGATACAGCCGCGATCATCTGCTTGAGCGGATCGCCGCCTTTCAGGCCGCCACGTTTCTTGATGACTTTGAGCGCGTCGACCAGGGCAACCATGGCCCCGGTGATGGAGGCGGTACGGGTACCACCGTCGGCCTGGATCACGTCGCAGTCGACGTACAGGGTCACGTCGCCCAGCTTGGACATGTCCAGGGCTGCACGCAGGGAGCGACCGATCAGGCGCTGGATTTCCAGGGTGCGCCCGCCTTGCTTGCCACGGCTGGCTTCACGCTGGTTACGCTCGCCGGTGGCGCGCGGCAGCATGCCGTATTCGGCGGTCAACCAACCCTGGCCCTGGCCCTTGAGGAAACGCGGCACGCCATTTTCGACGCTGACGGTGCAGATAACCTTGGTATCGCCAAACTCGACCAGTACAGATCCCTCGGCGTGTTTGGTGTAGTTGCGGGTGATGCGGATCGAGCGGAGCTGATCGGCAGCGCGACCACTTGGACGTTTCATAGGGGATACCTGTACGGAGGACGAAAAACTGCCGAGCATTATAGAGCCGCCAGCCCTGATCGGCACGGCTAAAAAATCCTGTTACAAACCCGGGCACCGAAGCCACTGTTTGGGGCCACCCGTCCCCTTGAGCTACAATCCTGCGCCTTCGCAGCCTGTCGGCTTCAATCTACCCATCAGCCCGCCTGTTTGCGGGACTGCATCGCGAGGTACCTCCATGGTGCACAGCATGACCGCCTTCGCCCGCGTCGAAAAAGCCGGCGTCCAAGGCACCCTGAGCTGGGAATTGCGCTCGGTCAACAGCCGCTACCTGGAGCCGCACCTGCGCCTGCCGGAATCGTTTCGCGACCTCGAAGGCGCGGTTCGTGAGGCACTGCGCCAGGGCATCTCCCGCGGCAAGCTGGAATGCACCCTGCGCTTTACCGAGGAAACCACCGGCAAGCCGTTGCAGGTGGATCGCGAGCGCGCCGCCCAATTGGTCGCCGCCGCCGAAACCATCGCCGGCCTGATCAAGCAGCCTGCCGCCATCAACCCGCTGGAAGTCCTGGCCTGGCCCGGCGTGCTGGTGGCCGATGCCACTGACCCACAGGCGTTGAACGCCGAGGCGCTGACCCTGTTCAACCAAGGCTTGAAAGAACTCAAGGCCGGCCGCGAGCGTGAAGGGGCCGAACTGGCCCGCCTGATCAGCGACCGCCTGACCTCCATTGAAGAAGACGTGGTGACCCTGCGCGAACTGGTGCCGCAGATGCTTGCCACCCAGCGCCAGAAGGTCCTGGACCGCTTCGCCGACATGCAGGCCGAACTGGATCCGGTGCGCCTGGAGCAGGAGATGGTCCTGCTGGCGCAAAAAAGCGACGTGGCCGAAGAACTCGACCGCCTGAGCACCCACATCCTGGAAGTGCGCCGCGTGCTCAAGTCCGCCGGTGCCGCCGGTCGGCGCCTGGACTTCCTGATGCAGGAACTCAACCGCGAAGCCAATACACTGGGCTCCAAAGCCTTTGATCCGCGCAGCACCCAGGCTGCGGTCAACCTCAAAGTGTTGATCGAGCAAATGCGCGAACAAGTACAGAATATCGAGTAAGGCACCCTGACATGACCCACAGCACCGGCACCCTTTACATCATTTCTGCCCCATCGGGCGCGGGCAAAAGCAGCCTGGTCAAGGCCCTGACCGACGCTGACGAGCAGATCCGCATCTCGGTGTCCCACACCACCCGCGCCATGCGCCCGGGTGAAGTGAACGGCGTGCACTACCACTTCGTCGAGCGCACCGAGTTCGTCAAGATGATCGAGCACGGTGATTTCCTGGAGCGCGCCGAGGTCTTCGGCAACCTCTACGGCACCTCGCAAAGCCACCTGCAGCAGACCCTGGACGAAGGCCACGACCTGATCCTGGAAATCGACTGGCAGGGCGCCGAGCAAGTGCGCCAGCTGATGCCCAAAGCCCGCTCGATCTTCATCCTGCCGCCTTCGCTGGAAGCGTTGCACCAGCGCCTGACCAACCGCGGTCAGGACAGCGACGAGATCATCGAAGGTCGCATGCGTGAAGCCGTCAGTGAAATGAGCCACTACGTCGACTACGACTACCTGATCATCAACGACGATTTCGCTCACGCGCTGGACGATCTGAAAGCGATTTTCCGCGCCAATCAGCTCCAGCAAAAGCGTCAGCAGCAGCGTTTCGGCAAATTATTGGCCGAACTGCTCGGCTGATTGGCTCTTCCCAAAACCGCTGCAGGGGCTTTACATTGGCACTTGTAGCGCGTTTGCGATGGCCTGCGAAAAATCAGCGCTTCCCTAAACGCTGGTGATTTTTTAAACTGTTCAGTCCGCTCGCCCAACCGGGCAGCGCGCATATTGCATTCGCTCCGAGGAATACCATGGCCCGCGTAACCGTTGAAGACTGCCTAGAACACGTGGATAACCGCTTTGAGCTGGTCATGCTCTCTACCAAGCGTGCCCGTCAACTGGCCACTGGCGGCAAAGAGCCCCTGGTCCAGTGGGAAAACGACAAGCCTACCGTTGTAGCCCTGCGTGAAATCGCTGAAGGCCTGATGAGCTACGAGTTCATCGCCAACGCCGAAATCGTTGAAGACGAACCGCTGTTTGCAGCGTTCGAGGACGAGTCCAACGAGGCCGTCTAAGCCTATGCCTGGTCGACGTAGCACGGCGCGGGGTCACAGCCAACGGCAGGAGTTAATACTTTGCCGAGCATAGACGCCCTCGCCGATCGCTTATCGACCTACCTCGGCCCAGACCAGGTCAACCTGGTCCGCCGAGCGTATTTCTACGCCGAACAAGCCCACGACGGCCAACGCCGCCGCAGTGGCGAGGCGTATGTCACGCATCCTCTTGCCGTGGCCAATATTCTTGCCGACATGCACATGGACCATCAGAGCCTGATGGCCGCGATGCTGCATGACGTGATCGAAGACACCGGCATTGCCAAGGAAGCGCTCAGTGCGCAATTTGGCGAAACCGTGGCCGAACTGGTCGACGGGGTCAGCAAACTGACCCAGATGAACTTCGAGACCAAGGCCGAAGCCCAGGCGGAAAACTTCCAGAAGATGGCCATGGCCATGGCCCGGGACATCCGGGTGATCCTGGTCAAGCTGGCCGACCGGCTGCACAACATGCGCACGCTGGAAGTGCTGTCCGGTGAAAAACGCCGGCGCATCGCCAAGGAAACCCTGGAAATCTACGCGCCCATCGCCAACCGGCTGGGCATGCACGCCATTCGTATCGAGTTCGAAGACCTCGGTTTCAAGGCCATGCACCCGATGCGTTCCGCGCGCATCTACCAGGCAGTGAAACGCGCCCGGGGCAATCGCAAGGAAATCGTCAACAAGATCGAAGAATCCCTGAGCCATTGCCTGGCGATCGATGAGATCGAGGGCGAGGTCAGCGGCCGGCAGAAACACATCTACGGCATCTACAAGAAGATGCGCGGCAAGCGCCGGGCCTTCAACGAGATCATGGACGTGTACGCGTTCCGGATCATCGTCGACAAGGTCGATACCTGCTACCGCGTGCTGGGCGCTGTACATAATTTGTACAAGCCCCTGCCCGGACGCTTCAAGGATTACATCGCGATTCCCAAGGCCAACGGCTACCAGTCGCTGCATACCACGCTGTTCGGTATGCACGGGGTGCCGATCGAGATCCAGATCCGCACCCGCGAAATGGAAGAGATGGCCAACAACGGCATCGCCGCCCATTGGCTGTACAAATCCACCGGCGACGAGCAGCCAAAAGGCACCCATGCCCGCGCCCGCCAGTGGGTCAAGGGCGTGCTGGAAATGCAGCAACGTGCCGGCAACTCCCTGGAATTTATCGAAAGCGTGAAGATCGACCTGTTCCCGGACGAGGTCTACGTGTTCACGCCCAAAGGCCGGATCATGGAGCTGCCCAAAGGCTCCACGGCGGTCGACTTTGCCTACGCGGTGCACACCGATGTGGGTAACAGCTGCATAGCCTGTCGGATCAATCGTCGACTGGCCCCGCTGTCGGAACCGCTGCAAAGCGGTTCCACGGTGGAGATTGTCAGCGCACCGGGCGCGCGCCCGAACCCGGCCTGGCTCAACTTTGTGGTCACCGGCAAGGCTCGCACCCACATCCGTCATGCCCTGAAACTGCAACGCCGTTCCGAGTCCATCAGCCTGGGCGAACGCCTGCTGAACAAGGTGCTCAACGGCTTCGACAGCTCTCTGGACAAGATCCCGGCCGAACGCGTGCAGGCGATGCTCCACGAGTACCGCCAGGAACTGATCGAAGACTTGCTGGAAGACATCGGCCTGGGCAACCGCATGGCCTATGTGGTCGCCCGCCGCCTGCTGGGCGAAGGCGAACAGTTGCCAAGCCCCGAAGGCCCGCTGGCGATTCGCGGCACCGAAGGCCTGGTGCTCAGCTACGCCAAGTGCTGCACGCCGATCCCTGGCGACCCGATTGTCGGCCATTTGTCTGCGGGCAAAGGCATGGTGGTGCACCTGGACAACTGCCGCAATATCAGTGAAATCCGCCACAACCCCGAGAAATGCATCCAGCTTTCGTGGGCAAAGGATGTCACTGGCGAATTCAACGTCGAGCTGCGGGTCGAGCTGGAACACCAGCGCGGCCTGATCGCCCTGCTGGCCAGCAGCGTGAACGCGGCCGACGGCAATATCGAGAAAATCAGCATGGACGAACGCGATGGCCGCATCAGCGTGGTCCAACTGGTGGTCAGCGTGCACGATCGCGTGCACCTGGCCCGCGTGATCAAGAAACTGCGCGCCCTGACCGGGGTCATCCGCATCACCCGCATGCGCGCCTAGCCCATCCATTACAAGGAGTCATTCATGACCAAGACTGTTATCACCAGCGACAAGGCACCAGCAGCAATCGGTACTTACTCCCAGGCGATCAAGGCGGGCAATACCGTCTACATGTCCGGCCAGATTCCACTGGACCCAAAAACCATGGAGCTGGTTGAAGGCTTTGAAGCCCAGACCATCCAGGTCTTCGAAAACCTGAAGTCGGTTGCCGAAGCTGCGGGCGGTTCGTTCAAGGACATCGTCAAACTGAACATCTTCCTCACCGACCTGAGCCACTTCGCCAAGGTCAACGAGATCATGGGCAAGTACTTCGAACAGCCGTACCCAGCCCGCGCCGCCATCGGCGTTGCCGCCCTGCCAAAGGGCGCGCAGGTTGAGATGGACGCCATTCTGGTCATCGAGTAAAACATCCGGCGCAGCGCTTCCACGGGAAGGCTGCGCCGAATTGGTTCTTGGAAGGATTTCGTAATGCGCAAAGCGCTCGTTGCCTCTTCGTTGCTCGCCCTGTTGCTCGGCGGCTGCGCCAGCAATCCCGCCGACCTGGATGTGAGCGGCACCTGGATCAACCAGGCCGCCATCGACGCGGCAGCCAAGGGCGGCCCTTTGCGTGAAGCCCTGCAGAGCTATGGTCCGAACCTCGAATGGGAGGTGAACACCAAAGCGTCCCAGGCCCGCTACTACAACGGTTTTGAAGTAGCTGAAGGCAAATTGCTGGGTGAAAAATCCGGCGCCTGGAGTGTCGATTTCTACGGCAGCTCCGCCACTGAACTCAAGCGTAAAGGCAAGCTGCTGCTGCAAGGGGCCAATGATAACGAGCCCGAGCAACTGTTCGCCCGTGCCAAGGATCCAGCCCCCGAAGGCGCGCCACTGGGTGCCAACTTCGAACGCACCCTGTACGCCGCCTACATGGGCGGCACCTGGAAAATCAGCAGCGGCACTGGCGAAGGCGCCACCGTACAGTTCCAGGCCAATGGCCAGGTGACCGGCTTACCCGGCGCCGATCAGTACTCGCTGTGCCTGGCGGGCGATTGCGCCTCCATGAGCGGCGGCTACGACAGTATCTGGCTACAGTTGAACGGCCAGGGCAACCCGTGGATCTTTGCGCGCAAGGGCAAGCAACTGGAGATCTTCCAGGCGATCAACACCGCCCAGGCCGACGAGGTACCCTCGTTTACCCCCGGGCCACGACAGTGGTTGCTGGAAAAACAGTGACGCAAAAAAGGAGCCCTCAGGCTCCTTTTTCTTCACGCCGCGATCAACCCTCCAGGATCGCCGCATACCCTTCGCGGTAACTCGGATAACGCGGCACCCAGCCCAACGCCTTGGCCCGGGCATTGCTGCACTGTTTGCTCCCAGCACGGCGGACGCTGGCGTTCTCGGCCCATTCGGTCACGCCAAGGTACTCGCGCAACCAGGCAACCACCTCGGCCAGCGGGGCCGGAGCGTCATCGACGCCGATGTAGCACTTATCCAGCACACCGCCCTGCTCCACGTGCTGCAGCAAAAACGCGAGCAAGCCCGCCGCGTCATCGGCGTGAATCCGGTTGCCATATAAAGGCGGATCAATCGCCACGCGATAGCCCTGGCGCACTTGGCTCAACAACCACTCACGACCTGGACCATAAATCCCCGTAAGGCGCACGACACTGGCGGGAATGCCGCTATCCAACGCCACTTGCTCGGCTTCCAGCATCACTTGTCCGGAATAACCGCCTGCCTTGGTCTCGGAGCTTTCGTCGACCCACTCACCGTTCTGCTGCCCATACACACTGCTGCTGGACACAAACAGCAGGTGCCTGGGCTCCTGGCCGTAGTCGTTCAGCCACTCCAGCACATGCCGCAACCCTTGCACGTATGCCGCACGATAACCCGCCTCGTCGTGATCGGTGGCGGCCGCGCAATACACCAGGTAATCCACCCCGCCCACCGGCCAGGTATCGGGGCAGTCTTCATTGAACAGGTCGCCGGCAATCCCGATAACGCCCTTGGGAAGGCGCGAAATATCCCGCCGCAGGCCATGAACCTCCCAGCCCTGGGCCAGCAATTGGGTGGCCAGACGGCTACCGACATCGCCGCAACCGGCAATCACCACAGAAGGCGCAGACATCACAAAACTCCGTTCTTAAAGGTCAAGGTTAGCCCCCACAGATGACCAGCGGCCAGCAAAACGACAAATAAAGTAACTGTATTACTTCTGTTAACAAGAATTACTTGCAATAATAACCGCCCATTTGTCCTCGACCCGTTACGGTCTGGAAGGACGCTCACTCATTTTTTTCTCTCAGGTCCGGCCAGCATGACACGCAATACATCCCCCGCTTCGCCAACCAAGCCTCACAGCCCATCCCGCGCCTGGCGTGCGATTGCTGCAGTGCTGTTCAGCGTCCTGCTGGCACCGACCGCCGCGTTCGCCGACAACACCGCGCCGGCCGCCCCGCCTGCAGCGAGCGCGCCAGCTACAGAGCAAAACGCTCCTGCGCCAGCCGCTGCACCGGCCGCGACCGACCCGGCCCTGGCCGCCGAAGGCGCACCGGCTGACGATTCCGGCGTCGTGCTGGAAGAAGACAACAGCCTGGGCATGGCCCACGACCTGTCGCCGTGGGGCATGTACCAGAACGCTGACATCATCGTGAAGATCGTGATGATCGGCCTGGCCATCGCTTCGATCATCACCTGGACCATCTGGATCGCCAAGGGCTTCGAACTGCTGGGCGCCAAGCGTCGCCTGCGCACTGAAATCGTCCACCTGAAAAAAGCCACCACCCTGAAAGAAGCCAGCGAAAGCGCGGCGAAGAAGGGCACCCTGGCGCACCTGCTGGTTCACGACGCACTCGAAGAGATGCGCCTGTCTGCCAACACCCGTGAAAAGGAAGGCATCAAGGAACGCGTCAGCTTCCGTCTGGAGCGCCTGGTTGCCGCCTGCGGTCGCAACATGAGCAACGGCACCGGCGTGCTGGCGACCATCGGTTCCACCGCGCCCTTCGTCGGCCTGTTCGGTACCGTGTGGGGCATCATGAACAGCTTCATCGGCATCGCCAAAACCCAGACCACCAACCTCGCCGTCGTGGCGCCCGGCATCGCCGAAGCCCTGCTGGCAACCGCACTGGGCCTGGTTGCCGCGATTCCTGCGGTGGTGATCTACAACGTCTTCGCCCGTTCGATCGCCGGCTACAAGGCGCAGGTGTCGGACGCTTCGGCAGAAGTCCTGTTGCTGGTCAGCCGTGACCTCGATCACCTGCCTTCCGAGCGCAGCTCGCAACCGCACATGGTGAAAGTGGGGTAATCGGCCATGGGCCTGCATTTGAATCAAGGCGACGACGAGCTCGTCGAGAACCACGAAATCAACGTCACGCCGTTTATCGACGTGATGCTGGTGCTGCTGATCATCTTCATGGTGGCAGCACCGTTGGCCACCGTGGATATCAAGGTCGACCTGCCCGCTTCCAGCGCGAAACCTGCGCCGCGGCCGGAGAAACCGATATTCCTCAGCGTGAAGGCGGACCAGCGTCTGTTCCTGGGCGAAGAAGAAGTCAAATCCGACACCCTGGGCGCGGTGCTCGACACCAAGACCCAGGGCAAGAAAGACACGACCATCTTCTTCCAGGCCGACAAGGGCGTGGACTACGGCGACCTGATGAGCGTGATGGATGCCCTGCGGGCGGCCGGCTACCTCAAGGTAGGCCTGGTCGGACTTGAGACGGCAGCCAAGAAATGATCACGACGCGCCACAAACTGACGCGTTATGGCACCAGCCTCGCCGTCGTGCTGGGCGTCCACGCCGTCGCGATCATCATCGCGCTCCAGTGGTCGGCGCCACATATGGTCCAGCTGCCTCCGGCCGCCATGGTCATCGACCTGGCACCGATGCCGGCGCCGCCACCTCCGGCCCCGCCGAAGGTGATCACGCCGCCACAGCCGCCTGCGCCGGTCGAAGAGCTGCCATTGCCGAAACTGGCCGAGGCACCTAAGCCGACGATCCAGGTGCCAAAGCCGGTCAAGCCCAAGCCAAAACCACAGCCGCCCAAGCCTGTGGAGAAGAAGCCCGATCCGCCCAAGGAAAAACCTTCCGAAGAGCCGCCGAGCGAAACTCCGCAGAACAACGCGCCTACGGAAAAATCCGCCCAGCCACAACCGGGCCCTTCACCGCAGCAGATCGCGGCCAAGGCCACCTGGGAAAGTACCCTGCTGGGCCACCTGCAGAAGTACAAGAAGTACCCGCCGGGCGCCCAGGCGCGTGGCAAGGAAGGCCTGAACCGCCTGCGTTTCGTGGTTGATGCCGATGGCAACGTGCTGTCCTACGAACTGGTGGGCCGCTCCGGCAACGCCGACCTGGACCGCGCCACCCTCGACATGATCCGTCGTGCCCAGCCGCTGCCCAAGCCGCCGGCCGACATGTTGAAAGGCGGGAGCATCGAGATCGTTGCACCATTCGTTTACAACATCGAAAAACGTCGCCGCTAAACCCTACCGTGGGCACTCTCGGGTGCCCACGGCTGCTGTTCCCTCCCCCGCGCATCACCGCAACCTGAACCAGGCTTGAACGAATCGACACCTAACTCGATCTTCACTTGTAACAATTAAAGACAACGCTAATTATCCGCGAATAGTTCTCATTAGCGGACATTCGGCATGCCCAACCTTGCCCGGCTGGCTCTCCTCCTACTGGCTTTCCCCGTCGCCGCACAGGCGGATCAGCTGGTCACCCTGGTCATTCAGAATCACACCTTCAGCCCCTCGACGTTCGAGGTGCCGGCCGGTGAGCGCTTTCGCATTCAACTCACCAGCCACGATGAAAGCGTCGACGAGTTCGAAAGCTACGACATGAAATTCGAAAAAATCATTGTCCCCGGCAACACCATCACGGTGTTTGCCGGCCCGCTGCATCCCGGCACCTACACCTTCTTCGATGACTACCACCCCGACCAGGCCAAAGGCACGGTCACCGCCGTCGCAGCCAAGGAGTAAGCCATGCTGGCCTGTCTGTTGATCGTGTTTCGTGAAGTGCTGGAAGCCGGGATTGTGGTGGGCATCGTGATGGCCGCCACCCAGGGCCTGGCAAGACGTGGGCTGTTCATTGGCGGCGGAATCGCAGCCGGCGTGCTCGGTGCCGGCATCCTCGCACTATTTACCGGCGCAATTACCCAGGCGCTGCAGGGCTTTGGCCAGGAGATTTTCAACGCAGCCATCCTGGTGGTCGCCGTAGTCATGCTGGGCTGGCACAACCTGTGGATGGCCAGTCATGGTCGCGAGCTGGCGACCCAACTGCGCAGCGCCGGCAATTCAGTACTCAAGGGTGAAAAATCACTCTGGGCCCTGGCCGTGGTCATCACCGTGGCCGTGCTGCGCGAAGGCTCGGAAATCGTGCTGTTCCTCTATGGCATCGCCGCCTCCAGCCAGACAGACCCACTGTCGATGCTGGCCGGCGGCGTGCTCGGCATCGTCGCCGGCGCCGCGCTGTCCTGGCTGATGTACCGCGGCCTGGTCGCCATCAGCCTCAAGCGCCTGTTCTCGATTACCGGCTGGATGATCGCCTTGCTTGCCGCCGGCATGGCTGGCCGGGCCGCCGCGATCCTCGCCGGTATCGACCTGATTCCCGCCTGGGGCTACCAGCTCTGGGACACCTCCTGGCTGGTCTCCGATGGCAGCCTCACCGGCCGCGCATTGACCGCGCTGGTGGGCTACACCGACCGACCTCTGGGCGTTCAATTGGTGGCGTGGCTCGTCACCCTCTCGCTCCTGGTGCTGGGTAACCGTTTACTGCATTCACGCCCGACACAATCACATTAACCGCCCCAGGAGCCCCACCATGAAACACCTGCGCAACCCCTTCGCCGCCGCACTGCTGCTCGTCAGCGCCGTGGCCGCTTCCTCCCTCGCCCAAGCCCGCGAATACCCGATTGGCGGACCGGTGCAGATCAATGACATGGAGATCGCCTCCTCGTACCTGGTGGGCATCGAAATGGCGCCCATGCCGCCAGGCATGGTGATGAGCAAGGACTCGGTACACCTTGAGACCGATGTGCACGCCACCGCCGACAACAAATACGGCCTGTCCAACGGTGAGTGGGTGCCCTACCTGACCATCAGCTACTCACTGGTCAAGGAGGGCTCGCCCGACTACAAGGAAATCGGCACGCTGTTGCCGATGGTGGCCAAAGACGGCGCCCACTACGCCAACAACGTGAAAATGGACGGCCCCGGCACCTACACCGTGGTGCTGCGCTATGAAAGCCCACAGATCAAGGGTTTCTTCCACCATGTAGACAAGGAAACCGGCGTGCCTGAATGGTGGGCTCCCTTCACCGAAACCTTCACCTTCAAGTACCCGCAAAAGTGAAATACGGGGCGGCGATACCCGATTAACCGGTGTCGCGGCCCCTACGCTGTCTGATAACGTGCGTCTATCGATTGCAGCCGGTATGCTTGGCCCGCAACCTCATGGACGCCCGCTATGACTCTTACAGAATTACGCTACATCGTTACCCTCGCCCAAGAGCAGCACTTCGGCCACGCGGCCGAGCGTTGCCACGTCAGCCAGCCGACGCTGTCGGTGGGTGTGAAGAAGCTTGAAGACGAACTCGGTGTGCTGATTTTCGAGCGCAGCAAAAGCGCCGTGCGCCTGACGCCCGTCGGCGAAGGCATCGTCGCCCAGGCCCAGAAGGTTCTGGAACAGGCCCAAAGCATTCGCGAGCTGGCCCAGGCCGGCAAGAACCAGCTGACCGCCCCGCTGAAAGTCGGCGCCATCTACACCGTCGGCCCGTACCTGTTCCCACACTTGATTCCGCAACTGCACCGCGTCGCGCCGCAGATGCCGCTGTATATCGAAGAAAACTTCACCCACGTGCTGCGCGACAAACTGCGCAACGGCGAGCTGGACGCGATCATCATCGCCCTGCCGTTCAACGAGGCGGATGTGCTGACGCTGCCGCTCTACGATGAGCCGTTCTACGTACTGATGCCGGCGTCCCACCCATGGACGCAGAAAGACACCATCGACGCGGGCCTGCTCAACGACAAGAGCCTGCTGTTGCTGGGCGAAGGCCATTGCTTCCGCGACCAGGTGCTGGAAGCCTGCCCGACTCTGACCAAGGGCAACGACGGCGCCAAGCACACCACCGTGGAGTCCAGCTCCCTGGAAACCATTCGCCATATGGTCGCCTCCGGCCTGGGTATCTCGATCCTGCCGCTGTCGGCGGTCGACAGCCATCACTACGCCCCCGGCGTGATCGCCGTGCGCCCACTGACGCCGCCGGTACCGTTCCGCACCGTGGCGATTGCCTGGCGTGCGAGCTTCCCGCGTCCGAAAGCGATTGAAATCCTCGCCGACTCGATCCGCCTGTGTTCGGTGGCCAAGCCGCCTGCTGCGAGCTAAGTAACGGTATGACTGAGCTGTCGCAGGTATCGGTGACGGCACTCAAGGGTGTCGGGGAGGCCATGGCCGAGAAGTTGGCCAAG
Organism: Pseudomonas sp. W2I6; assembly: GCF_030815935.1. NCBI lineage: Bacteria > Pseudomonadati > Pseudomonadota > Gammaproteobacteria > Pseudomonadales > Pseudomonadaceae > Pseudomonas > Pseudomonas sp. W2I6. Next base: position 6,191,290 of record NZ_JAUSXJ010000001.1, read on the forward strand.
GTCGGGCTGGAAAATCTCCAGGACGTGCTGTTCCACCTGCCCCTGCGTTACCAGGACCGCACCCGCGTGGTGCCCATCGGCCACTTGCGCCCTGGGCAGGACGCCGTGGTTGAAGGCACCGTCAGCGGCGCCGACGTGGTGATGGGCAAGCGCCGCAGTTTGGTCGTGCGCCTGCAAGACGGCACCGGCGGCCTGAGCCTGCGCTTCTACCACTTCAGCAACGCCCAGAAGGAAGGCCTCAAGCGTGGTACCCGCGTGCGCTGCTACGGCGAAGCCAGGCCCGGCGCTTCGGGGCTGGAAATCTATCACCCGGAATACCGCGCGATTACCGGCGACGAACCGCCGCCGGTAGACACCACCCTCACGCCAATTTACCCGCTCACCGAAGGCCTGACCCAGCAGCGCTTGCGCCAACTGTGCATGCAGACTCTGACGATGCTCGGGCCAAAAAGCCTGCCCGACTGGCTGCCCCAGGAACTGGCGCGCGACTATCAACTGGCGCCGCTGGATGATGCGATCCGCTACCTGCATCACCCACCCGCCGATGCCGACGTCGACGAGTTGGCTCTCGGTCATCACTGGGCCCAGCATCGCCTGGCGTTCGAAGAACTGCTGACCCATCAACTGTCCCAGCAGCGCCTGCGCGAGAGCATGCGTTCGCTGCGCGCGCCGGCCATGCCCAAGGCCAAGCGCCTGCCTGCGCAATACCTGGCCAACCTGGGGTTTGCACCGACGGGCGCCCAGCAACGGGTCGGCAATGAAATCGCCTACGACCTGAGCCAGAAAGAACCGATGCTGCGGCTGATCCAGGGTGACGTGGGCGCGGGTAAAACCGTGGTCGCCGCCCTCGCCGCGTTGCAGGCCCTCGAAGCCGGCTATCAGGTGGCGCTGATGGCGCCCACCGAGATTCTCGCCGAGCAGCACTTCATCACTTTCAAGCGCTGGCTCGAACCGCTGGGCCTGGAAGTCGCATGGCTGGCCGGCAAGCTCAAGGGCAAGAACCGCGTAGCCGCCCTGGAGCAGATCGCCGCCGGCGCCCCGATGGTAATGGGCACCCACGCGTTGTTCCAGGACGAAGTGAAGTTCAAGAATCTGGCGCTGGTGATCATCGACGAACAGCACCGCTTCGGTGTGCAGCAGCGCCTGGCCCTGCGCCAGAAAGGCGTGGGCGGCCGCATGAGCCCGCACCAGTTGATCATGACCGCCACACCGATCCCGCGCACCCTGGCCATGAGCGCCTACGCCGACCTCGACACTTCGATCCTCGACGAACTGCCGCCGGGCCGAACGCCGGTCAACACCGTGCTGGTCACCGACACCCGCCGCGTCGAAGTCATCGAACGGGTGCGCGGCGCCTGCGCCGAAGGCCGTCAGGCGTATTGGGTGTGCACGCTGATCGAAGAATCCGAAGAGCTGACCTGCCAGGCCGCCGAAACCACCTATGAAGACCTCACCAGTGCCTTGGGTGAACTCAAGGTCGGGCTGATTCACGGTCGCATGAAGCCGGTGGAAAAGGCCGCGGTAATGGCCGAGTTCAAGGCCGGCAACCTGCAATTGCTGGTGGCGACCACGGTGATTGAAGTCGGCGTCGACGTCCCCAACGCCAGCCTGATGATCATCGAGAACCCCGAGCGCCTGGGCCTGGCGCAACTGCACCAATTGCGCGGCCGCGTCGGCCGGGGCAGCGCCGCCAGCCACTGTGTGCTGCTGTACCACCCGCCGCTGTCGCAGATCGGTCGCCAGCGCCTGGGGATCATGCGCGAAACCAACGACGGCTTCGTGATCGCCGAAAAAGACCTCGAACTGCGCGGCCCCGGCGAGATGCTCGGCACCCGCCAGACCGGCCTGCTGCAATTCAAGGTCGCCGACCTGATGCGCGATGCCGACTTGCTGCCCGCCGTGCGCGACGCGGCCCAGGCGTTACTGGAGCGTTGGCCGGAACACGTCAGCCCGCTGCTGGATCGCTGGCTGAGACATGGGCAGCAATACGGCCAAGTGTGACGGCTGACTCACTTAGACAACCCTCACTTGTATCAAGCTGGTTATACTCCAATGACTGTAGGAAATTGGATTCAGGCCATGTCAGAAGTTGCCCTCGCCACAGCCCCACCGACTGCACCCTCGGTGATTCGGACGCTGCTTGCAAAGCTCGCCATCAGCTACACGGAAGTTACCGAACGCCCCGGCCTGAACCCGGCGCAGAAGGTTCAAGCCGTACTGCTCGATGATGCCGTGGGTGCACTCATGGTGCTGTTTCCACAGAACCAGTTGCTGGACCTTAATCGCCTCGCCGAGCTCACCGGTCGGCGCCTCACGGCCGTGTCGCCGGAGCGCCTGGAGCGCATGCTCGGCAAGCACAGCCTGAGCCTGCTGCCCGGCCTGCCGCCGCTGACCAGTTCTCCCTGCCTGTACGAAGAAAGCCTGTTGCGTGAGCCGACCGTGCTGGTGCACTCGGGCGAAGCCGGGCTGCTGCTGGAGATTTCCAGCGACGCGTTCAAGAGCATGCTGACCAAGGCCAGCGCCGCGCATTTCGGCGAGCCGCTGAGCAACATCCGGCCAAACCTGGATCGCCCCAATGACGACCGCGAGGAAATCACCCAGGCGATGCAGGCGTTCACCGCCCGCCGTATCCAGCAGCGCCTGGAAGCCACCATCGAGATTCCACCGCTGGCCGATACCGCGCAAAAGATCATCAAGCTGCGGGTCGACCCCAACGCCACTATCGACGACATCACCGGCGTGGTCGAAACCGACCCGGGCCCTGGCCGCCCAGGTGGTGAGTTGGGCCGCGTCGCCCTACTACGCCTCGCCGGGCAAGATCCGCTCGGTGGAAGACGCCATCGTGCGCGTGCTGGGCTTTGACCTGGTGATCAACCTCGCACTCGGCCTGGCCCTGGGCAAGACCTTGAGCCTGCCCAAGGACCACCCGCAACAGGCCACGCCGTACTGGCACCAGTCGATCTACACCGCTGCCGTCATCGAAGGCCTGACCCGCGCCATGCCCCGCGCCCAGCGCCCGGAAGCCGGGCTGACGTACCTCGCCGGCCTGCTGCACAATTTCGGCTACCTGTTGCTGGCCCACGTCTTCCCGCCGCATTTCTCACTGATCTGCCGGCACCTGGAGGTCAACCCGCACCTGTGCCACAGCTACATCGAGCAGCATCTGCTGGGCATCAGCCGCGAGCAGATTGGTGCGTGGTTGATGCGCTATTGGGACATGCCGGACGAACTGTCCACCGCCCTGCGCTTCCAGCACGACCCGACCTACGACGGCCAATATGCGGAATACCCGAACCTGGTGTGCCTGGCGGTGCGCTTGCTGCGCAGCCGCGGCATCGGCTCCGGGCCGGATGAATCCATCCCGGACGAACTGCTTGAGCGCCTGGGGCTGACCCGGGACAAGGCAGAGGACGTGGTGAGCAAGGTGCTGGACGCGGAAACGTTGTTGCGCGAGTTGGCTTCGCAGTTCAGTCAGGGATAAATCGGGCGCCTGTTACACCGTATTCGCGAGCAAGCCCGCTCCCACATTCGACCGAGTTCCAACTTTGGAATGGGATTGAATGTGGGAGCGGGCTTGCTCGCGAATGCAGGCGACGCAGTATTGCTGAAGAACCCCCTAGCCTTTGGGCTTTTTCTTCGGCTTCAAATACTTGGTCAACCCCTGGAACCAGATCACCAGCGCCGGGTTGCCCTTGATCTGGATCGACTTGTCCTGAATCCCCGTCATGAACGCCAGTTGCTTGTTCTTCGCCTGCATCGTGGCGAAGCCGTAGGCGGCGTCTTTGAAGGCGATGGCAAACGCAGGCGCGGGATGAACACCCGAGCGGCTGGTAATGCGCTGGTCTTTGACGATGAAGTGACGGGCAACCTTGCCGTCGAGGGTCTGCAACTGGAACGCCAGGTCCTTGTCACCCAACTGCTGCTGGAACGCAGGGTTGGTGCGGCTGGCTTTGCCCATCAACAGGCCAAGCATCCAGAGAAGAAAACGAAATTTCATGCACACGGCCTCAGTGTAATTATTGGGTGGCCGCAGCAGTTTAACGATTTGTGCAAATAACGCTACCGATCTCCCGTTTTAGCAGGAGATCGGCTGGCGTTTAACGCTTATAGCAACAACTTTCCTCAGACGTTAGGGCAAGGAACCGGTGCCCAATCCGCCAGGTTCGGATCACGGCAAGTGCCTTCGATCTGCGCTTTACCGGCGCTGGCAACCTGCTTGCTTTCAGCTTGTTTGGTCTGGGCGGTCTGGATGGTTTTCTCGGTGGCTACGGCTTCTTTCGGCACGGTTGGCAGTACCGGCTTTTTCGCGACTTTTACCGGCTTCTTGCCTTTGGCTGGCGTTACCACCGGCGTGGTATCGGCAGTCGCAACGGTTACGACGTCGGCACGTTGTACGCCCACTTGTTGCAGATCCTGTTCGTACGCCTGGGTGTAGTTGTTCAGGTCTTCGCTGGCCTTGCCGTTCACCGCGACGATCAGGTCGTTGGACTCTTTCAGGCCCGAGACGATTTCTGCCAGGCGCTTGCGGCCTTCAACGTCGTTGACGGTCTTGGCCTTGCGGTCGGCCACCAGCTTGGTGAACGCGCTCTGGTAGCACTGCTGGGACGCCTTGGCGTACGCGGTGCTGCGGTCGATGTCGGAGGCACGCTTGTTGACGTCGGTGGCGTAGGAGGCGATGCGCTGGTTGTCATCGGTGATCTGCTTCTGGCGCTCGGTGTAGTAACCCGCAGCACCACCGGCCAGGGCGCCGCCCGCTGCACCGATGGCAGCGTTGCGGCCACGCTTGTCGGAGTCGCCGGTCAGGGCGCCCAGCAAAGCACCACCGGCCGCACCCAGGGCGGCGCCGGTTACCACCGACTTGGTCAGGTCCGAATCGGTAGCACGCAAGTGCTGCACCGGCTCGTAGCAGTTCGGGTAGTACTCGACCTTGGTGGTCGAGGCGACCTTGTTGGTCGGCGACGTTGCGCAACCGGTCAGCACCGTGCTGAAGCCTGCGGCAATCAGCAGCAGATGACGCTTGGAAACCGCCTTACGGGAAAAAATCATCGTTGTGTTCTCTTTTAAGTTTGACTTGCCCAGCGCGGCCCACCGCCGCCTGAGTCCCTTCCAAGCTCGCTGTACAACCAGCGGTCAAGACCGCTGACCGCTCGCTGCGAGCAATTCCTTCAAAATCGTCGCCGGGTCGGCCCGCTGTTGCTTGCGGTAGTTGCCCACATGGCGAACGAATAACGTCGCACGCGTCACCAGGCTCTTGCCCAGGTACCGGCTTGCGATCCAACTCTTCCTTGATCCGTTGAAACTGCGCCTGGATCACCGCATCGGTGTAGCGCGTGCCGGTGGCCAGGTTGTCGATGTAGATCGCCACCGCGCCGTCCAGCGCACTGCGCCCATTGGTGATCGCCGTGGCGAACAGCTGCGCGCTGGCCTCGTCCTTGGCGTCGATGGCCTGCTGGCGGCTCTTCTGCAAATTGATCAGGCGGATGTTGTAGTTGTTGATGGTCTCGGCCACCAGGGCCGCGGACTGAATCAGGTTGCCGGCCGCTTCTTCGCGCTGCTGGGCGATCAGCGAGACGTTGCGCTTGAGCTCTTCGTTGACGAGGCCGAGCTCGGCTTGCAGGCGCGGGTCGACGCTGGCGGCGATGATGCTGTCCAGGCGCTTGGTCGGGTCCTGGGCGTCGTCGATGGCATCGGTCAGCGAGGCCAGGCGACCTTCCTTCTGCCACTGGGCGAACAGTTCCTTGTAGCGCGAACGCGGTGCCGACAAGGCGCCAATCGCCACGCGAAAGCCGGTGGTCTCGTTGCTTTGTTCGGTACCGTCGGCGGCGAACAACGGGTACTCGCGGCGCATGCCGGTGAACAGCGTGCCCTCGCCTTCCAGGTAGTTGCCGCCCTTGACCACGAACCCACCATAGGTGCCCTGGCGACGCCCGGCGTGCACCAGCTGGAAGGATTCCTGGACCATTTCCGCTGCGTTGCCGATCACATCGAACATGCCGATCGGGTTGGGCAGCTTGGTGCCAATGGGCATCAGCCGTGCGGCCTGGCCGGTGCCACCGGCGACCTGATTGAACACCGCGTAATCGGCAAGGGGACCATCGCTTTCGCTGCCCTCGGTACGCCGTGGAAACAGCCGGCCTTCCAGGTCCTGACGGCTGACCGCCTGGCCACCGCGCGCGGCAAACTCCCACTCCACTTCGGTAGGCAGGCGCACAAAGCCCAGGCCGCCGTCGTCCGCCGAAGCACCGCGACCACTCACCGGCAGCAGCTCGCGGTGATATTTCATCAACCAGGCGCTGTACACCGCCGAGAAACGTTCGGCTTCAAAGCGCGACAGCTTGACCTTCGGCAAGCGCGCCGCCATCCCGGTAGGTACATCGCACGCCGGGGCGGGTTCGCCACTGGCCAGGGATTGCGCCTGGGACATGACCTGCGCATATTGCCGCGCAGTGACTTCGTACTTGCCGATGAAGTACAGCATCGGCTTGAGCGGGGTCTTGGCGTCGGTCTTCGGCATCAGCGGCGCAATGACCTTGTTCCAGTCCTTGGGCAGGTCCTTGAGGGTGAACTGGCCGTTGATGAAGTCGCGGCGATAACCGGAAATGAACGACTGCTGATAGCCCGCTTCACCTTCGCTGAACGGGTAGCCGAGGCTGATCTCGCGGTCATCCAGGGTGCCCTGGGCCAGCACGTAGGCATAGCGGAACACCATGTTGCCTTCGCAGGGCAGCGGCAGGCTGACGTCGTCCGGCAACGGCTTGGGGTTGTCCAGCTTGTCGCTCGCCTCATCGGCCCAGGCCACACAGGACAGGGTCAGCGCCATGGCGGCGCCCAGTAACTTATACATCTCTGATTCCTTCAGAAGCCTGGATACGCGCCACACGCCAACCACCACACGCCGCCGCCACGGCGCTGACGCCGAGGACAGCTGCCAGGGCCAGGCCGTAGTGACGCGCCAGCAGGTGGCTGGCGTATTCGCCCGGCACCTGCACGAATAATTGGTTCAGGCCGGACTCTGCCAAGCCATATAAAAGCCCACTCAATGCAGCGGCAAACCCCGCGCTGTAGAGCGCCTGCAACACCACAAACAGCAACAACCCGGCGGTGGAAAACCCCAACAACCGCAATACCGACAGCTCCCGGCGCTTGCGTGCAACCGACGCCAGCGCCCCGGCAAAGATCGCGGCAAACGCGCCCGCCAACGCCAGCCCGGCGATGATCCAGAACACGATCGACAGGTTGCGGCTCAACGACTGCACCTGGGCGATGGTCTGGGCCTGGGTCGACACCAACAGATTCTGCCCGGCGAAATACACCCGCAGCGGCTCCACATCCACCAGGCGCCGCGCATACAAACGGAACGCCGGGTATACCCGTTGCTCGCTGACGCCCACAGCTTCGCCGTCCCAGCCAAACGCCGGCACCGCGCGGCCATCGCGATAATCTTCCGCCGCTTCCAGCAAGCCCAAGGGCGCAAACAATCCATCCCGCGCGAAGGCTTCCAGCGGCGCTACCTGCAGCACTTGAACCCGCAGGCGTTGCGACTCGACGCGCCCCGCCACCTGGCGCCCAAAACTCGCCTCCAGCCAATCCCCGGCCTTTGCCCCGAGCTTTTCGGCAGCGGTGTGGCTCAGCACGATCTGATCCAGGCCCTTGGGCATCGGCAGGCCGGCCAGCAATGGGTCGTTGGCGGCGGTCGGCAGCATCTCCACCGTCACCGCCCCCAACTGCGCCGTCGCCGCAATCTGCCGGGTGCGCGGCAAAGCGAACGCCACGTCGCTGCGCTGGCGGAGCTGCTCGACAAATTCACTGCTGAATCGACCACCGCCCAACGGAATAATTTCCCGGGTGGCCGGGTCGTTCTCCAAACGTTCGGTCAAACTGCTAACCAGTCCAAATTTCAGGCCGAACAACACCAGCAACGGCGCGATCACCGCCACCAGCGCCAGCACCGAACACACCGACAGCCACGCATCGTTGCGGTAATCCTGCCAGGCCAGGGAAGCCACCAGGGCGATACGCATCAGCACGCCTCCCCAAGGGTGGCGGTGACGCCGCCGTCGGCGTCGCGACGGCAACTGATGCGCCGCACCTGCAAGCCGCTGGCCCGGGCCAGGGGTTCATCATGGGTGGCGATCACGCAGCACGCGCCGTTATGCCGGGCCTGGGCCAACAGCGCCTGCATCACCCGCTCGGCGTTCAACGGGTCGAGCGCAGCGGTGGGCTCATCCGCCAGCAACAGCTGCGGACCGTGGGCCAGGGCTCTTGCGCAACTGACCCGCTGACGCTGGCCGACGGACAACGCCGCCGGCTTCTTGTCCAACTGATCAGTGATTTCCAACTGCTCGGCCAACCGCGCCACGCTGCCGTCGTCTTTCAAACCCAGGAGTTGCCGCGACAACGCAATGTTGCCGCGCACATCGAGAAAGCCCAGCAGGCCGCCAGTTTGCAGCACGTAACCCAGGTGCCGACTGCGTAGCTCCGCCAGCGCGCTTTGCTGGTCACCACGCCAAAGCCCGGCAATGTCGACGCGGTTGAAATCGAACTGCCCGACCTGGTCCGGCGCCAACACCAGCGCGAGCAAATCCAGCAAGGTGCTCTTGCCACAGCCACTCGGCCCGACCACCGCCAACTGTTCACCCGTACGCAGTTGCAAGCCCGGTATCACCAGGCTGTAGCGCTGGGCACCAACGCCCCGGCTCTTGTGCACTGCGCTCAAGTTCAGCATTACGGCAGCGTCGACAGCGGCACGCGGTACAACGCATCACCCGGCTCGGCATCGCCGAAACGGACCCAGTTCGCCACGTCGTTATGGAAGGTTTCGTAGAGGCGGATCTTCGAATCCAGCTCGTCGATAAAGTCTTCCTGCTCGGCCACGCTCAACGACAGCCACAAATCCTGGGTCATGTTCAGCGACTTGCTGCGGTACGGCAGGCCTTCCAGGTATTCGCCAAGGATGCCGCCGTCCGCCAGGTTGCCGCCCTTTTTCAAGGCCTGTGGATCACGGCTCATATAGGCCGAGGCGCTGGCGATTTCCTGGAAGAAATCCTTCGGTGAGGTCTGGGTTTTGCGCGCGGCGTCGACGATCAGTTTCAAGGACTGCTGCAAATCGTTGAGCTGCAATTTGGTCAGCATCACGCACACCTGAAAGGCCGGCAGCGCGGTGTTGGTCAGGTCGCGATCGGCGGTCCAGGCACTCACCAGTTGCGGCGCCTGGCTCGCGGTTTTGCGGCCAAGGAAATCCATGTGCATCGCGTAACCGACGGCGGCGGATTTGTCCGCCAGGGTCGGCGCGGCACTGAGCAGCGGCACCGGCTGCGGCGTGTTGCTGCGCACCTGATGCACCAGGTTGGCGAACACCGTGCCGATCTCGTCGACCCGCTCGCCGAACTTGCGCACATCGCCACCGGGCACCGGCGTGTACAGGTCGCCGATCTGCGGGTTGGCGTCGGCGGTCAGGGTGCGGTACTGGGTTTCGGCGCCGCTGTGGGTTTTCTTGCCGGCGTCGGTGCGCAGGTGCAAAGCGTAGATCTTGATCTGCTTGCCCAATGCAGCCTGGCGTACTTCGGCTTCGTTCATCTGGGTAGTAGCGAACGGGTCGTTCTTGCGCAACGCACCGGCGTCGGTCACCAGCAGGATCAGGCGCCCACCGTAGCCGGACCAGTCCATGCCTTCCACCGCCTGCATGACACCGGCGAACGCGTCTTCATTGAACGAGTGGCTGGACACCGTCGACGCTTTGACCTGCCGCGCCATGTCGAGGAAGCGCTGCGGGTCGCGCCCTTGGTCGAGGGTGATCAGGGTCTTGGCCACATACTCCAGGCCGGGGGTTTTCTTGATGCTGTTGCGAAAACCCACCAGGCCAAAGCTCACGCTGTCCAGTTCGCCACGCTCGGCGATGCGGGTTTGCAGCTCGTGGACGACGTCGCGAACCTGGTCGATGTAGGGCTGCATCGACACCGTGGTGTCGACCACCAGCACCACCGCAGTGCGGAAGGCATCGGCGCTGGCATCGGTCACCGGCGTTCGAGCGACAGCCTTGGCGATGACATCAGGTGTGCTGCCAGGGTCGATGGAGGCGACGTTGAGCAGCTGCACCGGCTGGCCGTTTTCGTCGAAGCTCTCCTTGGAGTCGAAGATCGGCAGCAAATAGAACTGGTTCTGCGGGACGGCGCTGGCGGTCGGCTCCAGGGCCAGCACCTGCTGGTTGTCCTCGGTGTTTTTCTGCACCTTGAGCAGCAGGTTTTTCGCCGCTGCGGGATCGGCTAAAAGCTTCTCCACTTCAGCGGACTGACGCAGGAACATCACCGGCGCCCGGCCCGAACGCTCGGTGAACTTGAGCACCAGGCTCTGCTTCCAGTCGCTGGCTTGCGCCGCCGGCAGCCAGCCGTCGCTGCGCCCGTCGGTGGCGGCGCCAACCCGTAGCCAGGGGCTGCCGTCGACGTCCTTGCGTTGGTAGACATAGAGCACGGAAAACGCCGGCAAACCTTCGCCAGGCGCCCCGCCCGCTTCGTGGGAAAGCTTGGCGCCGGGCTTGCTCAGTACCCGCTGGAACAGGGTTTTCTTGCCGGCCATCAGCAACGGGCGTTGACCGCCGTCAACCTGCGCCGCTACCGGTTGCGTGGCAGGCGGCGTGACGGCCTTGGCCGCCTCGGCAACCGGCGCCGCGGCGGCTGGCGCGTCATCTTTCAACCACCAGTAACTTGCGCCCGCAATTGCCAGCGCGACCGCCACGGCAACTGCCGCCAACGCCAGCACCGGCCCACGGTTTTGTCCGGACACGGCCGTGTGTTGCGTCGGCGTCACCACCGGTTGCCGCACGGGTTGTGGCTGCGGCTTTTCGGTCGGGATTTCGATGGAAACCGGCGTGAGTCCGGCCAGGTCATTGGAGACCGCAACCGGAATCGGCAGGGGCCGAATCAACGTCGCCTCTACCTGCTCCTCCTTCGGCAACTGATCCAGCGCCAGCAGCAACGCCGCCGCATCCGGGAAACGCTCCGCCGGGTCCTTGGCCAGCAGCTTGCGCAGCACCTCCTGATAGCGCCCGTGGTGCACCGGCAATTCCGGCAGCGGTTCAGTCAGGTGCGCCAGCGCAGTGGAAAGCGCATCGGTGCCGTTATAAGGCAGCTTGCCCACGAGGATTTCGTAGAGCACCACGCCCAACGCATACAGGTCGGCGCGCCCGTCAATTTCCTGGCCTCGCGCCTGTTCGGGGCTCATGTAGCTCGGCGTGCCGACGGCAAATCCGGCCTGGGTGAACTGCGTGCGGTCATCCAGGGACTTGGCGATACCAAAGTCCGATAACACCGCCGTGCCATCCGCGCGGAACAGAATGTTCGCCGGCTTCACGTCTCGGTGGACCAGGCCCTGGGCGTGGGCATAACCCAGCGCCGACGCAATCTGGCGGATATACGTCAGCCCCTGCTCCGGCGTCAGGCCCGCGGCGATGCGCTCCTTGAGCGTTCCATTGGGCAGGTATTCCATGGCCATGTAGTACAGCTCACCGACATTGCCGATGTCATGGATGGTCACGGTGTGCGGGTGGGACAGGCGCGCCAGGGTCTTGCCTTCGCGCAGGAAGCGCTCGCAGAAACTCGGGTCGGCCGCCAGCGCCGCCGCCATGATCTTCAGCGCCACCTTGCGCTCCAGGGAACGCTGGGTCGCCAGGTACACGCTGGCCATGGCGCCAACGCCGATTTCGCCTTCGATGTCGTAGCCGGGAATGATGATGTTCATGTCGACACCTTCACAACGATGGCGGTGATGTTGTCCGGCGCGCCGCGATTGAGCCCCAGGTGCACCAGGCTGCGGACGATTTCGTCCGGCTCGGCATGGCTCAGTACTTCACGGATCTCGTAGTCTTCGACGGTCTTGTTCAGGCCGTCGCTGCACAGCAGGTAGCTGTCGCCGGGGGCGATCAACAGGTCGACCGACGACAACGCCAACTGTGCTTCCACGCCAATCGCGCGGGTGACGATATTCGCCCGTGGATGCACCCGCGCATCGGCTTCGCTGAGCAGGCCGCTGTCCTGCAAGTCCTGCACGTAGCTGTGGTCGCGGGAAATGCTTTCCAGCAGGCCGTCGCGCAGGCGATACAGGCGGCTGTCGCCGGCCCACAGGCACACGCCGCGCAAGCCTCGGGTGGCGAGCAACACCACGGTACTGCCCATCATGGTCACGCCACGGTGGGCGGTTTCTTCGCGCACCGCGCCGTTGACTCGCAGCAGGTCGCTGCGCAACGCCGCCGTGTATTCCTCAAGGGAACGGCCCACGGGAATGCTGCGCAGGCTGTCGACAATCAGGCTGCTGACGTAATCCCCCGCCGCGTGCCCGCCCATGCCGTCGGCCACCACCCACAGGCCGTTTTCCGGCAGGTCGAGGCAAGCGTCTTCATTGACTTGGCGAACCATGCCGACGTGGCTTTTGCTGGCGGATTTGAACGTGGACCGCATCTACACAACACCTTCTTGGCCGAGCAAAAATTGCGCAAAATCGTCGGCAGCAGGCAAGCCCTGACACCGCATTAAACCGGGAGAAATCTGTTGCGAACCACGGCCCCACCACAGGCTCGCGCCTTCGCAGGCCTGTTCGGCAAGCGCAGTCATCCGCGCCTGCGGGTCTGTGGCGTTGACACGCTGCAAGCCCGCAAAGCGACTACCCAAGGTGCGAGGTTGGCAGGCTGGAGCGCCGAGGGATTCGATCCCGCCGCTGAAACCTTCGAAGCTGGCGCCGGCGTCCAGCGTGCTCAGCAACAACTCTTCCACCTGTTCAAACCAGGCGTCCGGGCCGCCAGCGACGGAGGCCGGGTCGGTGTCGTGATCCAACAGCGCAGCCACCGTCAGCGGGAAATAGCGCCCCACCCGGTCGATGCTCGGCATCACCACGCCCACCGCCGCGTCCGGCCCGCACACACCCGGCGCCAACACGAAGCGCCACAATGGGCTGACCAGGTAAGCATTCAGCCAGTCAGCCCCGAGGCGGGTCTGGCTGGCGAGCAATCCGGACGCCAGCCAACTGTCCCAAGGGCCGATAAAACTCTGGGGCAGCGCGCGGCTGACAAAGTCGCCGCGGCACGCCAACTTGCCGTAGAAACCCAGCGTGGTCATAGCCGCTCCGGCAGGCTGAAGCCGTTAAGCACGCGGCTCTTGAACGGGTTGAAGGCACTGTTGGCCCGCAACTCGTAGGAGATGCTCGCGCCGTCGACCCGCAGACGCAGGTTGAAGCGGTCCGGCGAATTGCCGGCGGTCAGGTCCGATTGCTCCAGCAGGCGAAACCAGGCCCACGGGCCATCCAGCGTTACACCGGAGCGCCCGCTGGCTGACGGCGGCATGATGGAAATGCGCACCACGCCAATGCTGCCGGGATTCGGCCACTGCATCGCGACCGGGCGGCTCGGGCCGTGGTCGTAGCTCAGTTGCTGGCCGTCCAGGTCCAGCAGGAACTGGGTGATGGTCGCGTCCATCGCCACCGGCTTGAGTTCAAAGCGCACGATCGGCTGGGTGCCACCGGCGCGGAAAAACGCGTCACGAATAGTCGCCGCCCGCTGGAAGGTTTGCAGCACACCCGGCGCGATGCCGAGCTTCTGCGCCGCGCCCGGCTGCCAGCGCCAGGTTTGCGTGGAGGTGTCGACGTAAGGTTGCAGGTACTTGCGGAAGTAATTGTCCATCACCCCGCCCACCCCGAAGAACTGGCCGAAGTCATCCAGGGTCGCGTCCCGCGCACTGCCGGGCGACATCGGATAACGCCCGGCCAGGGACTGGCGATACACGTTCACCACTTCGCTGACCCACGCCGCATTCAGCTGGTTACGCACCCCGCCCATCATGCTGTTGGTGGTGGAGTTGACCACTGACTTGACCATGCCCTGCACCAGCGGCGGCTGGCGTTCGGCATTCAGGCTGACCCGCGTGGCCGCAGCCGCCGCCTGGTTTTTCGCTTCGCCCAGCAACGCATCGCCACTGGCGCCGACCATGGCGCTGACCTGCACATACAGCGCGTTCATGTCCGCCAGCAGGCCATCGATGGCCGCCGGTTCGCCTTCGTTCTTGCTGACGATGCTGTTGAGTTCGGCGAAGTGCGCGGTCACCGGATCTTCACTGGCCGCTGGTGCATTCGCAGTTGGCTGGTCCTGGCCAAGCAGGCTGCCGAGGCGTTCCTTGAGCTTGTCCACACCACCTTCCACCGGCGCGCCCTTGGCAGCCAGCAGGCGTTCTTCCGCCTGCAGGTCGGTCTCCTTGGAGACCGCCACCAGCAGCTTCTTCAGCGGCGAAGTCGGCCCGGAAATCACCCGCAAGACGTCGGCCGCCTGGGCCACGCTGGTGATCGGCACAAAGTCGATATCCGCCAGCAACGCATCCCACTGGCGTTGATAATCCTGGAAGTACAGGCGGCGCACATCGGCGGCGAGGCTGACGACGTTTTGTTGGTCGGCCTGCTCGCGGCCCAGTACCCACTGCTCTTCAGCAAGGGTGCCGGTCTGGTTCAGGCTGGCCAGCAGGAAGCCCTGGCGATAACCCTTGGCGGTGAAGAAACCGCTCAACGGTTCGCCCAACGGCTTGCCGCTCTTGCGACTGAACACCAGCGCCGCATCACGGCCCGCCGCTTCGTTGATGCGAAAGTCCGGCACGCCTTCCGGCAGTTTCTGGCGCTTGATACGGTCGTAGACGCGCTGGGCCACCGGCAGTTGCTGCAGTTGCCGACGCAGGTCGTCGATCAAGCGCGGGTCGAGACGGGCGCTGGGCGGATGCCGCTCGAACAGGGCCTGCAAGTGCCCGATCAGGGCCTGGCGTTGGTCCGCCGGCAGGTCGCGCGGCAGGTTGCGGTCCCAGTCGAGGGCGATCCAGGCCTTGATGAAGTCCGGGTCGTAATGCTCGCTGTCGGCGAGCATCAGGTAGGCCTTCAAGCCTTCGTAGAGGAAGTCGGAATTGCCGCCGCCGTGCAGTTGCTCTTCGATGCGCGTCACCAAACGGGGCGCGAACACGGCGATCAACAGCTTGCGGTAGACGCTGGAGGATTCGGCTTCGAGCATGTCGCCCTGATACAGGCCCAAGCCTTCGGACCAGCTCGGCGAGTCGCCCGCCAGGTTCTTCACCGCATTGAGCAACGGCAATACCGCGAGTACTTCGCGCTGCGCCGGGCTCAGGTTCTGCACGGTCTGGCCCAACGGCGCGACCTTCTGGTCAACCTGGGCGATGTAGGCCTGGTTGGCGCGATAACTCACCCACCACAACGTGCTGACGACCAGTACCAGCGCCACGGTTGCGGCCAGCACACCCCGGGCAATCCACTTGCGACGGCGCTCGACCTTCGGGTTGACGCCCACCAGGCCACGCTCGGCAAACGCCACGGCGGTGAACAGTTTTTCGATGAAGTAACTGCGCCCGGTGCCGGTCTGGCGCGCCAGGTGCTGGCGGTCCAGGTTCATGCTCTGGGCCATGGCGCCGATCAAGCGGTCAATCGGGCTGCCTTCCTGGGTGCCGCTGGTGAAGTACACACCGCGCAGCAAGACGCGCTCTTCAAAGGCGTTGGGTTTGAACACGCCTTCGAGGAAGCCTTGCAGGCAATCCTTCAACGCGCCGAACTGCTGCGGGAAACCGTAGATCAGGTCGCGCCGCGCCGGATCGCGTTCCTGTTGCAGGCGCTCCACCAGGCGCTCGTTGAGGCGCTGTTCCAGGCCGGCGAACTCGCTTTGCAGATGGGCCAGCGGGCTGTCGCTGTTCTTGCCGTCGTCCAGGGCGAAGGTCATGCCCCACACTTGGGCGCGCTCTTCCTTGCTCAGGTTGTCGAAGAACTCCATGAAGCCCGGCACCAGGTCGAGCTTGGTGAGCATCAGGTAGATCGGGAAGCGCACGCCCAGTTGGGTGTACAGCTCCTGGATGCGCAGGCGGATCGCGGCGGCATGGGCGGCACGCTCGGCGTCGCTGCCCAGCAGCAGGTCCGAGAGGCTGATGGCGATAAACGCACCATCAATCGGGCGCCGGGAACGCTGCTTTTTCAGCAGGTCGAGAAAGCCCAGCCAGGCGGCTTTATCCACCGTGGAGTTGCTGTCCTGGGTGGTGTAGCGGCCGGCGGTGTCGAGCAATACGGCCTGGTCGGTAAACCACCAATCGCAATTGCGCGTACCGCCCACGCCCCGTACCGCACCGGCACCCAACTGCGCCGCCAAGGGAAAGTGCAGCCCGGAATTGACCAGCGCGGTGGTCTTGCCCGAGCCCGGCGGGCCGATGATCACGTACCACGGCAGCTCATACAGGTTGCGGCGCTCGTCACCGCCCAGCTTGGCCTTTTTCAACAGGGCCAGGGCTTCGTCCATGCGCTGGCGCAGGGTCGCCAGCTCTTCGGCGGTGGCGACGCTGGCAGGGTCTGGCGGGGTTTCCGCCGCGAGGCTGCGCATCACTTCGGCGGCCTGGCGGCGGGCCTGGATAATCCGGAATACGCGGTAGGCAATCCACACCGCGAACACCAGGATGATCAGCGCCCAGCGGCGCCCTTCCGGCACCAGCACATCGAGCAACGGGCCCACAAACCAGATGATCAGGCTCAAGGCGATCAGGCCCAGCAGCGGGATCACCCAGCGAATCACAAAACTGAAAAACGCCTTCACTCGACGCCCTCCGCCAATACGGTGATTTCTACCCGGCGATTGCGCGCACGGCCTTCGGCTGTGGCGTTGGTCGCCACCGGCTCGGTGTCGCTGCGGCCTTCGGCGCTGAAGCGTTCCGGCTGGCCGGTCTTGGCCGCGAGAATCTCCAGCACCGACTTGGCCCGCGCTTCGGACAGCGCCCAGTTGGACGGAAAGCGCAGGGTCGCAATCGGACGGTTATCGCTGTGGCCGGTCACCCGCACCTGGCCCTTGACCTTGCGGATGGCGTCGGCAATACGCAGCATCAGCGGCTGGAAGTCATCGACGATGCTGGAGCTGGCCGAGGCGAACAGTTCATCGCCACGGATGGTCACCACGGAGCGGTCGACGGCATCTTCCACGGCTACGCGACCGGCCTTGATGTCTTCCACCAGGAAGCCTGCCAGGCGTGGCCGCTCGATGATTTTCGGTTGGGCGACCGGACGGTCGATGGCCTGCACCGGGATCTCGCCCAGGGCATGAATATTCTTGAACACCGGCTCGGCATCCGACGCCAGTTTCATCCGCAACCCGAACAGCAATGCCAACAGCAGCGCCAGGCCGATGGCCACCGCGATCCACGGCGGCATGAACTGCGCCAGGCGATCACGGGCCACGGTCACGCCGCGCCAATGGGGTGACAGCTCGCGCTCATGCTCGCCACGGGCACTGCGAATCGCCGCAGCGGTACGCTCGCGCAAGGCTTCCAGCTGGCTGCGGCCATCGTTCATCACGCGGTAGCGACCTTCGAAACCCAGGCACAGGCACAGGTACAGCAGTTCCAGCAGGTACAGGCGTTCCCGCGGGCTTTGCAGGCAGTGATCCAGCAATTGGAAGACCTTTTCGCCGCCCCAGGCTTCGTTGTGCACGGTGATCAGCAGGCTCTGCTTGCCCCAGTCACTGGCACTGCCCCACGGCGTACTCAGCACGGCTTCATCGAGGGCGGTGCACAGCGCGTAACGCGCCAGCAGCACATCGTTGCGGGCCACGCCGGCCGCCTCGGCACGTTCTTCGAACTGGCGCAGGTAAGCCAGCAACTGCGCACGCAGGCTCGCTGGCGCAGGGTGCGAGATCGTGTTGCGCAGGCGCGTCAGCAGCGCCAACAACGGGCCGGCGGCGCTTTCCAGCGGGTTCAGGCCCTGGGCCTTGCCGGTCAGGATCGGCGCAGCGGGCATCGACAGCGGCGCCGGCTCTGCGCGAACAGGTTCCGGCGCGCGGCCACCGGGACGCGGCATGAACTGGGTGCGGTCATCGTCATTCGGATGCATCGCGGATTACCCTCGGATGGCCCAGAAAGCCAGGTTCAACCCCGGGAACTGGCCGGCGATGTGGAACGCAAAGCCACCGGAATTACCCAGTTGCTGCCAGTGCTCGCTGCCCCGGTCCAGCTCGTAGTAGGTGGAGCCTGCGTGGTACGGAATCTGCCGTGGCGCCACCGGCAGCGGCAGCAGGCCGATGCCCGGCAGTTGCAGGTTGACCAGGTCGCGGATGTGTTCCACCGAGCCAACTTTGCTTTGCTGGCCGAAGCGCGCGCGCAGGGTTTCGCCCGGCACATCGGCGCGCACCACCAGGATGAAATTGGCGCTGTCGATCAGGGTTTTGTCGGCCAGCATCGCCACGTGCACGCCGTACGCTTTCTCGACAATCGGGATCGGCGTGGCCTTGCTGTCGATCAGCATCGACAGCGCCTCGCGCAGGGCCTGCATCACCGGGGTGAAGCTCAAGGCCAGGTCGTCATGCTGGTATTGCGGATATTCGTGGGGGCGGCGGCCCGTGGTGGAGAAGGTCGAGAACTCGCCGGCCAGGCTCACCAGCTCACTGAAGAAACGCTCCGGGTGCAGCGGGCTCAACTGACTCAGGTGCTGGATCAGCGGCTGGGCGCGGTTGACCAGTTGCAGCAGCATGAAGTCGGCAATCTCCGAAGCACCACCGGCGCCCGAAGCCACCACGCGCCCAGCCAACGCTTCGCCGCGCTGGTGCAGCAGGCCCAGCAGTTCGCTGCGAAACGCGGTCAGCGGTTTGCTGGCCGTCACGTCGAGGACCGGCGGGATGTAGCTCTCGTCCAGCACCAGGGCGCGGTCGGCGCGTTTTTCCTTGATGCGCACCAGGCCGATGGCCGCGTAATCGCTGATCCCATCCTGGGCGGTCAACAGGCGCAAGGCGCGGGAGCCGACCGCCACCGGCGCACGGTTTTCGAAGGGCGCGTTGTCGTCGCGCACTTCACGCACCTGGCTGACATAGCGCGCGGCTTCCAGGGCCTCGCCTTCGTCGACGGTGTCGCGGGCGCCGGCACGCTTGAGGGGCAACGCCAGGTACACCAGGCCATCGCGCAAGTTGTCGTCGATATTCAGCGGGCTCGGCGCCAGGTCGTCCTGGGGGATATTGAACGGCGTGCCATCCGGTAACAGGCCACGTGCCGAGACGATCGCCAGCTTGCCCTGGGCCAGCAGGCCCTGGTCGATCAACAGTTCGGAAAAGCCCCAGGCCCCCGCCGACAACGGGCGGCTGCGCGCATCGATCAGGTTTTCCAGGTAACGGTCATGCTGCTGGAAGTGCTGCGTTCCGATGAACATGCCTTCCGACCAGACCACGCGATTGTTCCAGGACATGGGGGCTCCGATTCTTATTGGGCAGGGCTGGATGGGGGGACCACGACGTCGGCACGCACGGCATGCACATCGAGGCTGATCTGGTATTCGGTGTATTGGCGTGCCGGCACGTTGAGCACCGTGCGCCACTCGGCACGGTCCAGTTCGCGATAGCCCACCAGCAGGCCGATCTGGCGGGTGGACGGGTCGAGGTCGCGCTGGATGCTCAATTGCTGGCCGGGCAGGATCACCACTTCGTCCTGGTCGAGCAGGTCGAGGCCGAGGGTCGACTGTGCGCGATCGGCCAGGGCGAAGTAGTCGGAACGGCTGAAGGTGGCGGCGTTTTTCAGTTCGAAAATCCGCACCCGTACCGGGGCTGCCTGGCCATTGGCGCCGGGGTTGAGCCCGGCGATGGCATGGAAATGCAGCTCGACGGCGGCGGTGTCTGCCTCAGCTTCGGCGGCCTCGGGCTTGGCCGCATCCTTGGCACACGCCGTCAGCAGAAGCGCGGTGGCGACTGCGAGTAAAAACCTGGGAATCATCCTGCGTCCTCAATGACGTACTTAGCTATCCGTTGTTCCATGTACTGCGTTGTTAGTGACGCTGTCGGCTGCTGTGCGCTTCGTAGGCACGGCTGAATTCACGCCCGAACAGGTCCTGGAAATCTTCCTGGGCCTCGCGGGAAATATTGCTGTAGAGCTCGGTGAACTGCTGCCAGTACTGGGCCTGGCGCGAGCCGTTGAAAATGCTCGACAGCCCGCCGGGCTTGCCCATGCGTTCTTCGAGCTGCGCCGGTTCAAAGCGCGTCAGCAGGTGCTTGATGGCGGCTTCGACCCCGGCCATGACGGCCAGTTGGTGGGCGCGCAGATCGTCGAAACTGTCGCGCACGGCCAAGTCCGGCGCCATAAACGCCTGATTGCTGTGGCGTAGGAGCAGCAGTAGCGCTTCATCGGCATTCGGGGCGAATTTCAACGGATTGTTTTCCACCGGTTGAATCACCGTCTGCTGCATGCGGAACTCGCCCTTGAGGCTGCTGCGGGCACGCAACACGTCGATCAGGCCTTCGACCATCAGCCGGTAACTGCGGCCGATGCTTTCCATCTGGGCTTCGGCCTGGGCCTTGTCCAGGCGCAACTGATCGAGGCCCGCACCGCGCAGGAAGGCTTGCAACAGGTCGGGCTGGCTGGCATCAGCCACCGGAAGCGGGCGCTCGACCTTGGGCGGCTCGATGACCGGCGGCTGTGGCGGTGTTGGCGGCAGCGGTGCGACAGGCCTGGGTGCCGGGGCATCGCCGAACAAATCCCAGTCTTCGGGGATTACTGAGCCCGAGACCACCGGCGCAGGCGGCTCAGCCACGGGCAGCGGTGTCGGCGGGCGGAAGTCGTGCTGCTCGGCCGGCACGTGATCGTGCACGGTGGCCGGCGGTACGCTGGTGGGCGCGAGGAAGTCGAACAGGTCCGGCAGGGTGTCCATCGACGAGGCGCCCTGGAACTGCGGCGCGATCACCGGAGGTGGCGTCGGGGCCTTCACGGCGGCGCCCATCAGGGCTTCGAAACTGTTGGAAGCGTCACCGGTGAAAGACGGGGTATCTGTCACTTTCAGGTTGAAATCGATACGCGCCTGGATCTCGTAATCGCCGATGCGGATCAGTTCGCCGTCCTGCAATGGCTCGCTGCTTCCCCGCCGCAAACGAATACCGGCATGCACTAACTCAACTCCATTAGTGCTGTTATCAGTTAAGTAGTAACGACCATCTTTGTACTGAATAACGCAATGTTGCGTGGAAACAAGACGTTCTGGATCAGGCAGTACCCAGTCATTTTCGGAACCGCGGCCAATAGCCATCACTCCCTGGTCCAGGGACTTTTCAGAACACTGGCCAGGGGTAATCTTGTGATAACTAGTGATAGTCAAGCACAGCGACATCTTGCCTCCTTGCTGATACTTCGCGCGCGGCCGTTCCCTGGGAGAAATGCTCCGAGAGATCCACGACAGATCCTTCCAAAACCTTGAAAGCCTGCTTCAACCCGCGTAATTGCTGATCTTAACCGGCCCTGTATGACAAAAATCCTGCCTCGGCACCTGCTTCGACTGATCAGTCGCACAAGATGTTAAGCACCGCACATCTGTCATAGAGGGCGAATAGCTTACCTTGACAAGGCATAAGTACTACACCAAAAATGCACAACTTCTTGAACACCAATGATGGCACTTTGAAATCAACATGATGTCAAAGCGCTAAATAAGACCAAGAAAACATGCAAAGTTCCTCGCGCAACTAATGCATGAGTTGCCCGTCATCTAACGGGCTGATAGGGAGATCGAATTTAGTGGATGTGCCTCTGCTGCTCGCCGCCGTTTCCGCGACTTCGCCCTGTGGCGAAGACTTGGAATATGACGCCGATTACTTGCATCTTGAGCGTGCCGCACAGGGTCAACCCGAGCGCAGCATGGGCGACTCGATCCTGCCTGCCGAACCTCCGGAATGGCGCAGCATCCAGCAGCAAAGTCTCGACCTCCTGCAACGCAGCAAAGACCTGCGCATCACCCATTTCCTGTTGCAAGCCGCCCTCGCCCTCCAGGGCATTGCAGGGCTTGCCGACGCACTCGCGCTGATCAACGCGCTGCTGCGCGAATACTGGGCCGACCTGCATCCACGCCTGGATGCCGATGACGACAACGACCCCACCGTGCGCATCAACGCCCTCAGCGGCGTGGCCAGCGACGCGAACATCCGCCTGCTGCGTGAGGCTATCCTCACCCGTTCCCGCACCTTCGGGCCCGTCAGCCTGCGCGCCGCGCTGAATGCCAGCGGGCTGCAGAGTTTCCCCGGCGAAAACCTCGGTGCCGAACAGCTTAACGGCGCATTCCTCGACAGCGATGCCGAGCAACTGCAAACCACCCGCGACGCGCTGAACGCCGCTCGCGACGCCTGTGAGGCCATCGAACAATACGTCAGCGACCAGGTAGGTTCCGCCCAGGGCGTGGACCTCGCCCCCTTGAAGCAACTGCTCAAGCAGGCCGCGCAGATACTTAACCAATACGCCCCACACAGCGGCGCTGCCAGCGAGCCCGAGGTTGTCAGTGACGACAATGCCCCCTCGGTTGAATACGCCGCCGCGCCCGTTGCAGCACGCCCGACCGGCGACATCGCAAGCCGCGATGAAGTGCTGCGCAGCCTCGACAAGATCCTTGCGTACTACACCCGGCACGAGCCTTCGAGCCCGCTGCCGGTGCTGTTGAACCGAGCGAAGAATCTGGTGCACGCCGACTTTGCGGCCATCGTGCGCAACCTGATTCCCGACGGCATGTCCCAATTTGAAAATCTGCGCGGGCCGGACAGCGAATAAGCGTACGGATCGCGCAGTTACAACACCGTCGCTCAAGCGACCAGGAGCAGCAACGTGGCGAAGCAAAGTTCTCAGAAATTCATCGCGCGCAACCGTGCGCCTCGGGTGCAGATCGAGTACGACGTCGAGCTCTACGGCGCCGAGAAAAAGGTCCAGCTGCCCTTCGTCATGGGCGTGATGGCCGATCTCGCCGGCAAGCCCGCCGAGCCTCTGGCGCCTGTGGCCGACCGCAAGTTCCTTGAAGTGGACGTCGACAACTTCGACTCGCGCCTCAAGGCCATGCAGCCACGCGTCGCGTTCCACGTGCCCAACGAGCTGACCGGCGAAGGCAACCTGAGCCTGGACATCACCTTCGAAAGCATGGACGACTTCAGCCCCGCCGCTGTGGCGCGCAAGGTCGATTCGCTCAAGCAACTGCTCGAAGCCCGCACCCAGCTGGCCAACCTGCTGACCTACATGGACGGCAAGACCGGCGCTGAAGAAATCATCATGAAGGCGATCAAGGACCCGGCACTGCTTCAGGCACTTGCCAGCGCGCCCAAGCCTGCAGGGGAGCAGTAATCATGACTGACAATACCGCCCGCGAAGGCACCCAGATCCTGGGTACCACCGAAGAAGCCAGCGAGTTCGCGAACCTGCTGCTGCAAGAATTCAAACCCAAGACCGAGCGTGCCCGCGAAGCCGTGGAAACCGCTGTGCGCACCCTGGCCGAGCAGGCTCTGGCCCAGACCGACCTGGTGTCCAACGACGCGATCAAGTCGATCGAATCGATCATCGCCGCCATCGACGCCAAGCTCACCGCCCAGGTCAACCAGATCATCCATCACCAGGATTTCCAGCAGCTGGAAAGCGCCTGGCGTGGCCTGCACTACCTGGTGAACAACACCGAGAGCGATGAGCAGCTGAAGATTCGCGTGCTCAACATCTCCAAGCCGGACCTGCACAAGACCCTGAAGAAATTCAAGGGCACCGCGTGGGACCAGAGCCCGATCTTCAAGAAGATGTACGAAGAAGAATACGGCCAGTTCGGCGGCGAACCCTACGGTTGCCTGGTGGGCGACTACTACTTCGACCAGTCGCCTCCCGACGTGGAGCTGCTGGGCGAGCTGTCGAAAGTCTGCGCCGCCATGCACGCACCGTTCATTGCCGCCGCTTCGCCAACCGTGATGGGCATGGGCTCGTGGCAGGAACTGTCGAACCCGCGCGACCTGACCAAGATCTTCACCACCCCGGAATACGCCGGCTGGCGCTCGCTGCGTGAATCGGAAGACTCGCGCTACATCGGCCTGACCATGCCGCGTTTCCTGGCGCGCCTGCCGTACGGTGCCAAGACCGATCCGGTGGAAGCCTTCGCCTTCGAAGAAAACACCGACGGTGCCGACAGCTCCAAGTACACCTGGGCCAACGCCGCTTACGCGATGGCGGTGAACATCAACCGTTCGTTCAAACACTTCGGCTGGTGCTCGCGCATCCGTGGCGTGGAGTCGGGCGGTGAAGTCGAGAACCTGCCGGCCCACACCTTCCCGACGGATGACGGTGGCGTGGACATGAAGTGCCCGACCGAAATCGCTATCAGCGACCGCCGCGAAGCGGAACTGGCGAAGAACGGTTTCATGCCGCTGCTGCACAAGAAAAACACCGACTTTGCCGCCTTCATCGGCGCCCAGTCGTTGCAGAAACCGGCCGAATACGATGACCCGGACGCCACCGCCAACGCCAACCTGGCCGCGCGCCTGCCGTACCTGTTCGCCACCTGCCGTTTCGCTCACTACTTGAAGTGCATCGTGCGCGACAAGATCGGTTCCTTCAAAGAGAAGGACGAGATGCAGCGCTGGTTGCAGGACTGGATCCTCAACTACGTCGACGGTGACCCGGCGCACTCCACCGAAACCACCAAGGCCCAGCATCCGTTGGCTGCCGCCGAAGTGATCGTGGAAGACGTCGAAGGCAACCCGGGGTACTACAACTCCAGGTTCTACCTGCGCCCGCACTACCAGCTTGAAGGGCTGACCGTGTCGCTGCGCCTGGTATCGAAACTGCCTTCGGCGAAAGGCGCGTAACACCGTCGCTCGTTCCCACGCTCCGCGTGGGAATGCCGCCCGGGACGCTCCGCGTCCCAGTGACGCAGAGCGTCACAAGATGCGTTACCACGCAGAGCGTGGGAACGATCAGCGTTAACAAATTCTGTGGCTGAGACCACACAGGGAGAAAACATGGCTGTTGATATTTTCATCAAGATCGGCGACATCAAGGGCGAGTCCATGGACAAGGCCCACAAGGACGAAATCGACGTGTTGAACTGGAGCTGGGGCATGGCCCAGTCCGGCAACATGCACGTGGGCGGCGGCGGCGGTGCGGGCAAGGTGAACATCCAGGACCTGTCGCTGACCAAGTACGTCGACAAGGCCTCGCCCAACCTGATGATGCACTGCGCGAGCGGCAAGCACATCGACAAGGTCACGCTGACCGTGCGCAAGGCCGGCGGTGAAAGCCAGGTCGAGTACATGATCATCAATCTGGAAGAAGTGCTGGTCACCTCCCTGAGCACCGGCGGTTCGGGCAGCGATGACCGCCTGACCGAAAACGTGACCCTGAACTTTGCCCAGGTGATGGTGGACTACCAGCCACAGAAAGCCGACGGCACCAAAGACGGCGGCGCGATCAAGTTTGGCTGGAACATTCGCTCCAACACCAAACGCTGATTGCCCCTGTAGCCGCCACCCCAAGTGGCGGCTGCAAGCCCCCTGTTCCTCTCGCAACCCGTCCGTGGAGCTGCTTTGGTGGTAACTGAAATTGCTTCCCGCGATCGCCTGCAACCGTCCCTGCTGGACCGGTTGACCGACGATGACCCGACCAATCCCAAGGAAAGCGCCGACAAACGCGTGCTGTCCCTGAGCCAATTGAAAGCCTCGGTGCTGCGTGACCTGACGTGGCTGCTCAACACCACTTCACTGCTCAACGCCGATGCCACGCTGCACACGCCTGCCGGTACGTCGGTGGTCAATTACGGGCTGCCGGCGCTGGCGGGCAACAGTGTCTCCAGTGTCGACATCAGCGCCCTGGAAGCCTTGATTCGACAAGCCATCGCCACCTTCGAGCCGCGCATCCTGCGCCACACCTTGCGGGTCAAGGCACGCGTCGGCCACGGTGAGATGAACCACAACGCCCTGAGTTTCGAGATCGAAGGCGACCTGTGGGCGCAGCCGGTGCCGTTGCGCCTGTTGCTGCAAACCGACTTGGACCTGGAGTCCGGCCATGTGCGTGTGGTGAACGCCGACCAGCGGAGACGCCCATGAACCCGCGCTTGCTGGAGCTGTATAACCAGGAACTGCACCACGTGCGCGAAAGCGCCGCCGAGTTCGCCAAGGAATACCCGAAGATCGCCAGTCGGCTGACCCTGTCCGGCATGGACTGCGCCGACCCGTACGTCGAACGCTTGCTCGAAGGCTTTGCGTATCTCACGGCCCGGGTCCAGCTCAAGCTCGACGCCGAGTACCCGACCTTCACCAACAACCTGCTGGAGATCGCCTTCCCGCACTACCTGGCGCCGACCCCGTCGATGACCGTGGTGCAGTTGCAGGCCGATCCCGATGAAGGCTCCCTGGCCAGTGGTTTTCCACTGCCCCGCGACACCGTCCTGCGCGCCGCCTTGGGCCGCGAAACCCAGACCTGCTGCGAGTACCGCACCGCGCACCCGGTGACGCTGTGGCCGTTGCAGGTCGCCCAGGCCGAGTACTTCGGCAACCCGTCCGCCGTGCTCGGGCGTTTGGCTGCCAGCGAACCCAAGGCCAAGGCTGGCCTGCGCCTGACCTTGCGTACCGGCGCCGAGCTGCCGTTCAACAGCCTCGCCCTGGATAACTTGCCGCTGTACCTCAGCGGTGCCGACGAACAACCGTTCCGCCTCTACGAACAACTGCTGGGCAATGCCTGCGCGGTGTTCGCGCGCAAGCCCGGCGGTGACTGGGTTGAGCGCCTGCCGCCGGAGGCCTTGCGCTCCCGGGGTTTCGATGACGCCGATGCGGCGATGCCGGTGGTGCCGAGAGCGTTCCAGGGATATCGCTTGCTCCAGGAATACTTCGCCCTGCCCCACCGTTTTCTGTTCGTCGAATTCGCTGAACTGAGCCGTGCAGTCAAACGCTGTGACGGCCAGGAACTGGAACTGATCGTGCTGTTCGACCGTCACGATCCAAGCCTGGAAGGCAGCGTCGGCAAGGCGCAGTTCGTGCCGTTCTGCACCCCGGCAATCAACCTGTTTCCCAAGCGCGTGGACCGGATTCACTTGTCCGAGCGGGTCAACGAACACCATGTGATCGCCGACCGCACGCGGCCGATGGATTTCGAGATTCACTCCTTGAGCGGCATCACGGGCCACGGCACCGGGCCCGAGCAACCGTTTTTGCCGTTCTACGCAGTACGCGATCCATCGCGCTATGGCCGTGACCAGGCTTACTACACAGTGCGTCGCGAACCCCGCGTGTTGTCCAGCGACCAGCGCCGCAACGGGCCGCGCTCCACCTATGTGGGCAGCGAAACCTTCGTCAGCCTGGTGGACACCCAGCAAGCCCCGTACCGCCATGACCTGCGCCAACTGGGCGTGACCGCACTGTGCACTAACCGCGACTTGCCCCTGTTCATGAGCGTGGGCAACGGCAAGACCGACTTCACCCTGGCCGACAGTGCGCCGGTATTGGCCGTGCGCTGCGTCGCCGGGCCAAGCCGCCCGCGCGCCAGCCATGCCCATGACGCCAAGGCCTGGCGTCTGATCAGCCAGTTGTCGTTGAACTACCTGTCGCTGAGCGAGCAAGGCCAGGGCGCCGCCGCGCTGCGTGAACTGCTGCGCCTGTATGGCGACAGCAACGACGCCGCCCTGCAATTGCAGATCGAAGGCCTGCGGGAAGTCAGCAGCAAGGCGGTGACCCGGCGCCTGCCGATGCCCGGCCCGATTGTGTTTGGCCGCGGCCTTGAGATCACTCTGGAATTTGATGAAAACGCGTTCCGCGGCACCGGCGTGTTCCTGCTCGGTGCGGTGTTTGAACGGTTCCTGGCACGCTACGTGTCGATCAACAGTTTTACCGAGACGGTGATCCGTACCACCGAACGCGGCGAGATCATGCGATGGAAAGCCAAGCCCGGACGCCGTCCGACCCTGTGAGTACCCTGGATGCGATGCATCAGGAGCCCTGGGAATATGACTTCTTCCAGGCGCTGCGGCGCATCGAGTGCGAATCGCCGGACCTGCCACGCCTGGGGCATTCCCTGCGCCTGGCGGATGACCCGCTGCGTCTCGGGCAGCAGGCCGATTGCACCTTTGCGCCGGCCACATTGGCCTCGGTCGAACCTGGGGCTGAAGGCCAGCCGGCACGGCTGGAGCAGTTCTTCTTCGGCCTCGGCGGCCCCAACGGCCCGCTGCCGCTGCACATCACCGAGTACGTGCGTGAGCGCCAGCGCAACAACGCCGACAGCACCAGCAAGCGCTTCCTGGATGTGTTCCACCACCGCCTGCTGACCCTGTTTTATCGCGCCTGGGCCGAGGCACGGCCGACCGTCAGCCATGACCGCCCGGACGATGACTACTGGTCGGCGCGCCTCGCCGCATTGAGCGGTCGCGGCACCCCGAGCCTGCTCAACCAGGGCCTGATCCCCGACACGGCGAAGCTGCATTACAGCGGCCACCTGTCGGCGCAAACCCGCTACCCGGATGGCCTGAAAGCGATTCTCGGCGAGTACTTCGGCCTGCCGGTGGAGATCGAAGAATACGTCGGCCAATGGCTGGAGCTGCCCGAACGCAGCCGCGTGAGTGTCAGCGCCAACCAGCTGGGCGTGGACTTTTGCCTGGGCAGCCACGTGTGGGACCGCCAGCATAAATTTCGCATTCGCCTGGGCCCGCTGAAGCTCGATGACTACATGGGCATGCTGCCCGGCAGCCAGCCGTTCAACGAGCTGGTGGCGTGGGTCGCCGAGTACCTGGGCCACGAACTGGACTGGGACCTGAACCTGGTTCTGCAACAACCGGAAGTGCCGGCCCTGCAACTCAACGGCCAGTTCCGCCTGGGCTTCAACACCTGGCTCGGCCAACCCGAGCATGACGCCAACGACCTAATCCTGGCCCGGCATTACGCCGAACACGCCAACACCTCAAGGAATCCAGAGCATGGGTGAAATCAGTCGCGCCGCACTGTTCGGCAAACTCAACAGCGTGGCCTACAAGGCCATCGAAGCCGCCACCGTGTTCTGCAAGCTGCGGGGCAACCCGTATGTGGAACTGGCCCACTGGTTTCACCAGTTGCTGCAACTGCAGGACTCTGACCTGCATCGCATTATCCGTCAGTTCAACGTCGAACCGGCACGCCTGGCCCGCGACCTGACCGAAGCCCTGGACCGCCTGCCCCGTGGCTCGACGTCGATCACTGACTTGTCGTCCCATGTGGAAGAAGCGGTCGAGCGCGGCTGGGTCTACGGCAGCCTGATGTTTGGCGAAAGCCAGGTGCGCACCGGTTACCTGGTGCTGGGAATTCTCAAGACGCCGAGCCTGCGCCATGCGCTGTTGGGCTTGTCCGGTGAGTTCGACAAGATCAAGGCCGAAGCCCTGAGCGAACGCTTTGACGAATACGTCGGCGACTCGCCGGAGAATGCACTAAGTGCCAGCGACGGCTTCAATGCCGGTGCTGTACCGGGCGAGGCCAGCGGCGCCATGGCCCCGAGCGCGATGGGCAAGCAGGAAGCCCTCAAGCGCTTCACCGTCGACCTGACCGAACAGGCCCGCAGCGGCAAGCTCGACCCGATCGTCGGGCGTGACGAAGAGATCCGCCAACTGGTGGACATCCTCATGCGTCGCCGCCAGAACAACCCGATCCTTACCGGTGAAGCCGGCGTCGGCAAGACCGCCGTGGTCGAAGGCTTCGCCCTGCGCATCGTCGCCGGCGACGTACCACCCGCGCTGAAAGATGTGGAACTGCGCAGCCTCGATGTCGGCCTGCTGCAAGCCGGCGCCAGCATGAAAGGCGAGTTCGAACAGCGCCTGCGCCAGGTCATCGAAGACGTCCAGGCCTCGCCGAAACCAATCATCCTGTTTATCGACGAAGCCCACACCCTGGTAGGTGCCGGTGGCGCCGCCGGGACCGGTGACGCGGCCAACCTGCTTAAACCCGCCCTCGCCCGCGGCACCTTGCGTACCGTGGCCGCCACCACCTGGGCCGAGTACAAGAAGCACATCGAAAAAGACCCGGCCCTGACCCGCCGTTTCCAGGTGGTGCAAGTGGCCGAGCCGTCGGAAGACAAGGCGTTGCTGATGATGCGCGGCGTGGCCTCGACCATGGAAAAACACCATCAGGTGCAGATTCTCGATGAAGCCTTGGAAGCTTCGGTGAAGCTGTCCCACCGCTACATTCCGGCGCGTCAATTGCCGGACAAATCCGTGAGCCTGCTGGACACCGCCTGCGCCCGCGTCGCCATCAGCCTGCACGCGGTGCCGGCAGAAGTCGACGACAGCCGCCGCCGTATCGAGGCACTGGAAACCGAGCTGCAAATCATCGCCCGCGAGCACGCGATCGGCATCGCCATCGGTGCGCGCCAGACCAACAGCGAAGCGCTGCTGAGCACCGAACGCGAGCGCCTGGCCACCCTGGAAAGCCGTTGGGCCGAAGAGAAAACCCTGGTGGATGAGTTGCTCGCCACCCGTGCGACGTTGCGCGAAAAATCCGGTGTCGTGGACAGCGGCGATGATCAATTGCGTGCCCAATTGGTAGACCTGCAACAACGCCTCAGCACCCTGCAAGGCGAAACCCCGCTGATCCTGCCGACCGTGGACTACCAAGCGGTGGCCTCGGTGGTCGCCGACTGGACCGGCATCCCGGTGGGCCGCATGGCCCGCAACGAACTGGAGACAGTGCTCAACCTCGACCAGCACCTGAAGAAACGCATCATCGGCCAGGACCACGCCTTGCAGATGATCGCCAAGCGCATCCAGACCTCCCGCGCCGGCCTCGACAACCCGAGCAAGCCGATTGGCGTGTTCATGCTCGCCGGCACCTCCGGCGTGGGCAAGACCGAAACCGCCCTGGCCCTGGCCGAAGCCATGTACGGCGGTGAGCAGAACGTGATCACCATCAACATGAGCGAGTTCCAGGAAGCCCATACCGTGTCCACCCTCAAGGGTGCGCCACCGGGCTACATCGGCTATGGCGAAGGTGGCGTGCTGACCGAAGCCGTGCGGCGCAAACCCTACAGCGTGGTGCTGCTGGACGAGGTGGAAAAAGCCCACCCGGACGTGCATGAAATCTTCTTCCAGGTGTTCGACAAGGGCGTAATGGAAGACGGCGAAGGCCGGGTGATCGACTTCAAGAACACCTTGATCCTGCTGACCACCAACGCCGGTACCGAGCTGATTTCCCAGGTCTGCAAAGACCCGGCGAACATCCCCGAGCCCGAGGAAATCGCCAAGGCCCTGCGCCAGCCGCTGCTGGAGATTTTCCCGCCGGCGCTGCTCGGCCGCCTGGTGACCATTCCGTACTACCCGCTGAGCGACGAGATGCTCAAGGCGATCACCCGCCTGCAACTCAACCGCATCAAGAAGCGCGTGGAGAACACCCACAAAGTCGCCTTCGATTACGACGACGAAGTCGTCGACCTGATCGTGTCCCGCTGCACCGAAACCGAAAGCGGCGGGCGGATGATCGACACCATCCTCACCAACAGCCTGCTGCCGGACATGAGTCGCGAATTCCTCACCCGCATGCTCGAAGGCAAGGCGCTGGCGGGCGTGCGAATCAGCACACGGGATAACGAATTGCACTACGACTTCAGCGACACTGAATAACTATTGTTGGAATACGGTCAGTGTGGGAGCTGGCTTGCCTGCGAAGCGGTCTGACATTCAACATTGATGTTGACTGATCCACCGCTATCGCAGGCAAGCCAGCTCCCACAGTTGATCCGGTTCCGTCAGTGATGAAGACATTTACGGGACTACCGATGCTTTTTAACCAAGCCTCACGCCTGGCCAAGATCACCAGCCCCCTGGGGCCGGATGTGCTGCTGCTCAATGAAATGGGTGGCGGCGAAGAGCTGGGTCGGCTGTTCAATTTCGAACTGCAGCTGACCTCGCTGGACGCCAACATCGACCTCAACCAGTTGCTGGGCAAGCCCATGAGCCTGAACCTGCAACTGGCGGACGGTGGCGAGCGGCACTTCCACGGCATCGTCGCCCGCTGCAGCCAGAACATCGACCAGGGCCAGTTCGCCAGCTATCAGGTGACTTTGCGCCCGTGGTTGTGGCTGCTGAGCCGCACCTCCGACTGCCGGATTTTCCAGAACCTGAGCATCCCGCAGATCATCAAGCAGGTGTTTCGCGACCTGGGTTTTTCCGACTTCGAAGACGCCTTGAGCCGCCCGTACCGCGAGTGGGAATACTGCGTGCAGTACCGCGAGACCAGCTTCGATTTCGTCAGCCGCCTGATGGAACAGGAAGGCATCTACTACTTCTTCCGCCACGAGCAGGACCGCCACGTGCTGGTGCTGGCCGATGCCTACGGTGCCCAC
Source organism: Pseudomonas sp. W2I6 (assembly GCF_030815935.1). Lineage (NCBI taxonomy): Bacteria > Pseudomonadati > Pseudomonadota > Gammaproteobacteria > Pseudomonadales > Pseudomonadaceae > Pseudomonas > Pseudomonas sp. W2I6. The sequence goes on from NZ_JAUSXJ010000001.1 coordinate 6,223,383, forward strand.
GCCAACGTGCCCGGCTACGCCTCGGTGCCTTACTACCCCAAGGACGAGCAGCAGCGCGAACGCGACCATATGCACAACTGGCACCTGGCACAGGAAGTACAACCCGGCTCCCTTGAGCTCAACGACTACGACTTCCAGCGTCCCAGCGCGAGCATAGACGTACGCTCGGCCATGCCGCGCCCGCACACCGCCGGCGACTACCCGCTGTACGACTACCCCGGCACCTACGTCAAAAGCGAAGACGGCGAACACTACGCCCGCACCCGCATCGAAGCCCTGCAAACCCTGCACGAACAAGTGGAGTTCAGCGGCAACGCCCGGGGCCTGGGTTCCGGCCACCTGTTCAGCCTCACCGGCTTCAGTCGCCGCGACCAGAACCGCGAATACCTGATCGTCGGCGCCCGCTACTACATCTCCCAGGAAAGCCTCGAAAGCGGCGGTGGCGCGCCTTCGGCCCAGTTCGAAAGCACCCTCACCTGCATCGACGCACAACAGAGTTTCCGCCCGCTGGCCAACACCTACCGGCCCATCGTCAAAGGCCCGCAGACCGCGCTGGTAGTGGGCCCCAAGGGCGAAGAAATCTGGACCGACCAATATGGCCGGGTCAAGGTGCATTTCTATTGGGACCGCCACGACCAGTCCAACGAAAACAGCTCATGCTGGATTCGCGTATCGCAGTCCTGGGCCGGAAAAAACTGGGGCTCGATGCAGATCCCGCGGATCGGCCAGGAAGTGATTGTGAGCTTCCTGGAAGGCGATCCCGACCGGCCGATCATCACCGGCCGGGTGTACAACGCCGAGCAGACCGTGCCTTACGACCTGCCGGAAAACGCCACCCAAAGCGGGATGAAAAGCCGCTCCAGCAAAGGCGGCACGCCGGCCAACTTCAATGAAATCCGCATGGAGGACAAGAAGGGGTTGGAGCAGCTGTACATCCATGCCGAGCGTAATCAGGACATCGTAGTGGAGGTGGATGAAAGCCATTCGGTGGGGCATGACCGGAACAAGAGTATTGGGCATAACGAGACGGTGACGATTGGGAACAATCGAGTGCGCATCGTCAAGCATCAAGACATCCTCTCGGTGGGCCAGAGAAAGACCGACAGCATCAGCCAGAGCTACGTGATTGAAGTGGGCGAAAACCTGCGATTGATCTGCGGTAAAAGCATCCTGGAGTTGAACGCCAGCGGGCAGATCAACCTGAGTGGCGTAAATATCAGCTTCCACGCCAGCGGCGATGCCGAATTCAATACCGGCGGCGTCCTGCACCTGAACAACGGCGGCGGCCCCGGCGCAACACCCGATGGTCAGGGCATGAAAGCCAGCATCGACGCCAATATCAAAGCCGCGTTCCCCGCGCCTAAAAGCTCCTGACGAGACCTGTTTTCCATGACGTACCGAATTAACGAATTTCAGTTCCAACTGCCGGCCGGCGAGCTGCAGGACGCTACGATCAATATCCTCAAGTTCCCCGAGCTGGGCACTTCCTTGATCATCAGCCGCAGCTTCCTCACCGATGGCGAAACCCTGCACAGCAACTTCGACGAACAGCTCAAACGCCTGGAAAAACAGGTGCAGGATTTGCGCTATCAACCGGGCGTCGGTGTCCGTCTAGGTGCAACAAAGGAAGTAGAAGGCATAGAGCTCCGCAGCCAGTTCAGCAAGGGCAGTGACAAGGTGTTCCAGTACCAACTGGCTCTGGTAATCCCGGGCACACGCAAGATGCTCGCCTTGAGTTATGTGAAGGCAGACAAGCTGGGCGATGCCGAGGCGGCGCACTGGGCGACGATCAAAAACTCATTGTCGTTCGACGCGATTTCCTGATGGGCACCATGCATGTCTGATGCTCTATGGGCCGCTCGCATGGGCGACGCGCTCTCCCACACCTCAATGATGGCCGACATCCTCGGCGGTGTGTTGGAGGTGGCGGCCAATATCGCGATCACTGCAGTAGCGACTGCTGCCGTGGTGGCTGCTACCGGTATCACCGTCGCTACCGGCGGACTCGGATGCGTCCTGCTCGGCGCAGTGGTGGGCACAGTTGTCGGCCTTCTCATGAGCAAGAGCGGGGCGGACAAAGGCCTCACCAATTTATGCGACAGCTTCAGCAACGCCCTGTTTCCGCCCACGGTACAGGCGAATATTCTCACCGGTGCCACCGATACCCTGACCAACAACCTTCCCGCCGCACGTGCCGCGGGGGCGATCAGCTCGCATGTCGCGCCAGCCGGAACCGAACTGGAAGAACCCGCACCCGAACCAGAAGCCAGTTATCTGGATATGGCCGAGAGCTTCTTCTCCCAAATGTGGCGCCCCACGGTGGCTACTCCCACACCAGGAGCCGTGCCCAAGCCTCTGGACTTGGTCACCTGCATGAAGCATCCACCGATGCCTCCGCAGTTCCTGGCCGAGGGTTCGGATAAGGTCACGATCAATGGCCAGCCTGCGGTGCGCAGTGGTGATCGTAGTACCTGCGATGCAACAGTGGTGTCGTCCGGGTTGATTTCATCGAACGTGACCATTGGCGGCGGGTCAGTGGTGGTGCGGGAAATACGCAGTGGCAAGACGCCGGGCGTGGGGTTGGCGGTCACCGCGTTACTGATGCTCAAGGGCGGCAAGGGCAAGTTCTTCAGCAAGTTGCCGTGCATGCTGATTGGCGGGGCTACTTCGATGGCCGTCAGCAGCGCGATGGACGCGATGACCAACGCTGCCATGGGCTCGTCGAATCCGGTGCATGCTGCAACGGGAGCGAAGGTGCTGGGCGGCACCGATGAACTGGATTTTGTACTGCCCGCCATCCTGCCGATTGACTGGCAACGCTTCTACAACAGCCGCGACGAACGCCCAGGCACACTGTTCGGTACAGGCTGGAGTGTGGCTTATGAAGTATGCGTCGAAATCCAACCTCATCCAGAAGGCGGTGAAGCGCTGGTCTACACCGACGAGCAGGGGCGCCCTATCGACATGGGCTCGATCCCGTTGGGGGGGGCGGTGTTCAGCCCCGGCGAAGGGCTCTCTGTGCGTCGGCACCTCAACGGGCAGTTGCTGATTGAAAGTGACGACGGCCTATATCGTTTGTTTGAGCCCACAGCCAACCCGTCGCTGCTGCGCCTGATTCAACTTGGCGACCGCAACGACAACCGCATTCATCTCGACTACGACCAGGCCGGACGCCTGGTACGCCTGCGCGATACCTTCGACTTGGTGCAGGTCGAGTTGATACGCGAACATGAGCACGTCACTCGCGTCGAACGCCTATTCCCAGATCAACGTCGCGAAGTGCTCGTCAGCTACGGCTATGACGCCAGGGCCAATCTGGCAGAGGTGCGCGATGCCTCTGGCCAGGTGCAGCGGCGCTTCACGTACGATGCCGGGCACCGAATGGTGGAGCATCAGTTACCCACCGGGTTGCGGTGCTTCTATGAATGGGCACTGATTGAAAACTCAGAGTGGCGAGTCGTCCGACACTGGACCGATGAAGGTGACTCCTACCAGTTCGACTATGACTTGAAGGCGGGCCTCACCCGTATCATCGACGGCTTACAGCGCGTCAGCACCCGACATTGGAATACTCAGCACCAGATCATTCAATACAGCGATAAGCTGGGGCAAACCTGGCTGTTCGAGTGGAATGACGAACGCCAACTTCTCAGCGCCACCGACCCGCAAGGTGGACGCTATGAATACAAGCATGATGACGCCGGCAACCTGATCGGCGAAACGGACCCGTTGGGCCGCAGCGATTCAACGTTGTGGCTTGAACACTGGGCGTTACCCCTGGTGGAGACCGACGCCGCCGGCAACAGTTGGCAGTATCGCTATGATCCTCGCGGCAATTGCGTTGCCGAAACCGACCCGCTGGGCCACATCACCCGCTATCGCTATGACGCCCACGGCCAGGTCGTGGAAATCATCGACGCCTCCGGTAAAAGCAAAAAACTGCGTTGGAATCCGTTCGGGCAATTGGTCGAACACATTGATTGCTCGGGTTATCCCACGCGTTTCAGCTACGACGAGCGCGGCTATCTGCAGGTGATCACCGACGCGCTTGGCGAGCGCACTCAATTCAGCTACGACCTCCAGGGGCGCTTACTCAGCAACCAACTGCCGGACGGTCGCATCGAGCTGTTTCAACGCGATGTCAGCGGCCAACTCGTAGGGTACACCGACCCTGCCGGACATACCACGCTCTACCAGCACAATCGACGTGGCCAGATAAGCCTGCGCACCGACGCTCATGGCCGGCAGGTGAAGTTCGGCTATGACAGCTATGGGCGCCTGCAAGCACTGACCAACGAGAACGGCGAACGTTATCTCTTTGCCTGGGACGCCGGGGATCGGCTGACTGAGCAGCAAGACCTCGATGGCAGTGCCAAAAGCTACACCTACAATCCACTGGACCATATCACCACGGTGACCGCCACTCCGGCCCCCTACGGCAACGGGCTAGGCCTGGTTCCCGAGACGCCGCCAGCGCCCATTGTCCATCAAATGGAACGTGACGCAGTAGGTCGGCTGATCGCCAAAACCACCGACGATGGGCGCACCGACTACGCCTACGACCCGCTGGACCAGCTCACCGCCGTCACCTTCACCGACCTGCTGGGCAATACCCAAGCCCTTGGTTTCGCTTACGACGCCCTCGGCCAAATGCTTGCCGAACAGAGTTCTATGGGCACCCTGCAGCACCACTACGACGAACTCGGTAATCTTATCCAGACCCAGATACCCGACGGACGCTGGCTCAATCGCCTGTACTACGGCAGCGGTCACTTGCATCAGGTCAATCTCGACGGCCAGGTCATCAGCGACTTTGAACGCGACCGCCTGCACCGCGAAGTACTGCGCACCCAAGGCCGACTCAGCACCCGCAGTGAGTATGACCGCAGCGGCCGTCTACGCTCACGCCAACACCGCCTTACAGGCCTGCCATCGTTGATGCCAGCGACAGCGCAAAAGCAGTTCGAGTATGACCCTGCCGACAACTTGGTCGGCAAGTTCGACCAGCAATCTGCCATACAACATCGCCAACTGCTGCACTACGATGCCACTGGCCGCATCATCGCCAGCCAGGACAGCCTGCACGGCCAGCGCGAAACGTTTGCCTACGATGCCGCCGCCAACCTGCTGGATGGCCCGCAGTCAGGCGCTGGGCTGGTCGTGCATAACAAACTGCTGACCTATCAGGACAAGCGTTATCGCTATGACGCGTTCGGTCGGATGATCGAAAAACGCAGCGCAGCGCGTGGCTTGCAACGCTTCGCCTACGATGCAGAAAGCCGGCTGATTGAAGTGCGCAATGAAAACGGCAGCGTAGTCAGGATGATCTACGACCCGTTGGGCCGACGCATTGAGAAAACCGAACATGGCAACGACGGCTATCCCCTGGGGGAAACCCGGTTTACCTGGGATGGGCTGCGGTTATTGCAGGAGCATAAACACAGCCAGACCAGTCTTTACATCTATGAAGATGAAGGCAGCGAACCCTTGGCTCGCGTTGACGGCACCGGGCCGCTGCAGAAAATCCGCTACTACCACAACGACCTCAACGGACTGCCGGAGCAACTGACTGAAGCTGACGGGCATAATGTCTGGCGCGCGACATATCGTGTGTGGGGCAATACGGTTGAGGAAGTGCGCGAGCCGTACTACATCGAAGAACAGAACCTGCGCTTTCAGGGGCAGTATCTGGACCGGGAGACGGGGCTGCATTTCAATACTTTCAGGTTTTATGATCCGGACGTGGGACGGTTTACGACACCGGATCCGATTGAGTTTGACGGCGGGCTCAATTTTTATCAGTACGCCCCCAATCCAATATCCTGGATTGATCCATGGGGACTGGCCCCCGAGCTTTATTACCTGATTGCGAAAAAGGACGGCTTTTATGACGAGATGGCATGGGGCCATAAAAAGCCAATAGGCCAAGTCTATTTGAAAAAAGGTGAAGTTTGGAAAGTCGGTGAAACCGTCAATCCGAATCGGCGATATACCCAAAAGTGGCTGAAATCCAAAAATCTTGCCTACAAAAGGGTTATGGCAGCACCGACGAAGGGCAATATGCAGGTATGGGAAAGATTAAAAATCGGAAAATATTTTAAACGCCGAGGAAAACTACCCCCGGGCAACAAATGCAGGCACTGACATAAGGAATACTTTATGCGAGTCGATACGACATCGGACTCACCGAGTTGGACAAAGGTCTTTGAAATCACCGACGAGCTAAATGGCCTGAGTGAGATTCTTGAAAAAAAGTATCCCACCCTCGACTGGGAACTGGCGGTCTGCATGCGATGCCTGCCGAAGAACCTGGAACGAAAAACATTTTGCCGTTATTACGCAAAAGACAAAATGTTCGGTCTGGATATCGCCATGGACGAGGAAGATTTTGTTCCACTGAAAAAAGACATAGCTGCTCAGCGCAAATTAATAGGTGCGGCATTCATTACATTTTTTGTTGAAAGTATTAAGAAATACGAGAAAAAACTCCCCAATCTGCAACCGGTATCGGCGCAACTAATTGCGGATGTACAGCAATGGTGTATTGAGAACGAGTGGACAGCTTGAAGCTCAACGATTGAGCAAGGATTGCCCACCCACAAAAAATGGGCACCCGACCCAGTCGTCGTGCCCATTTTTTATCCCGCGCTCACACTCGCATGTGCGTAGCGCAGGCTTCTTTACTTACGGATTGACGCTGTCTTTAAGCGACTTGCCTGGCTTGAACGCAACGGTGTTGCTCGCCTTGATTTTCACCGGCTCGCCGGTTTGCGGGTTTTTGCCGGTGCGGGCGCCGCGGTGGCGCTGCAGGAAGGTGCCGAAGCCTACCAGGGTGACGCTGTCCTTGCGATGCAGCGCGCCGGTGATTTCTTCGAGTACGGCGTTAAGTACGCGGTTGGCCTGTTCTTTGGTCAGGTCTGCTTTTTCTGCAATAGCGGCTGCGAGTTCTGGTTTACGCATAAGTGAAGCCTCTTTGACGGTTTTTTGTTGTTATGTCCGTGCTGCTCTCTATCGGAGCAGCGCCCAAGGCGCCGCAGGCTCTACTCTGCGGCAGACGGGAGTGAGGATGGCATGCCATCGGGGCCTGCGCCAGTCTCACGGCGACCTTTCTACGGTCAAAATGATGCTTATTCCGACAGAACGACCAGCATTTACGCCAGCAGCGGCGGAAGTTCTTTGTTGAGGGCCAGTTTTTCCATCACGGCCGTGCCGGTCAGGGCGTAGCCCAGCAGTCGGCCGCTGGCGTCGCGGCACAGAGCCTTGATGTCGCCACCCTGCCCTTCGACGCTCCACACGCCTTCGCTGCCCCGTGGCGGTGGCGAGACGACCAGCGGGCAGATCGGGGTTTTTACCGTGACGGGCATCGGACCGTAGCTGACGGCCGTCGCGTTACCCGCCAGGGTCTGGGCCAGGGCACGGGCGCAGCTCATCAGGGGCATTACGTACAGCAGGTTCAGGCCATCGACCTCGGCGCAGTCGCCCAGGGCGTAGATGTTGGCGTGGGAGGTCTTGAGGTGGCGGTCGACCATGATCCCGCGGTTGATCTGCAACCCGGCGGCGGCGGCCAGGTCGACACGCGGGCGCAGGCCGATAGCAGACACCACCAGGTCACACTGGATCACTTCGCCATCAGACAAGTGGGCTTCCAGGCCGTCAGCGGTGCGCTGCAGGCGATTGAGCACCGGGCCCAGGTGGAAACGCGCCCCCAGGCCTTCCAGACCGGCCTGCACCGCTGCGGCGGCTGCCGGGTGCAGCAGGGTCGGCATGACTTGCTCACACGGCGCCACCAGGTCGATCTCGTAGCCGCCGAGGATCAGGTCGTTGGCGAACTCACAGCCGATCAGCCCGGCACCCAGCAACAGCACCCGGCGTTTTCCGGCCGCAGCGGCACGAAAGCGTGCGTAGTCTTCGAGGTCGTTGATCGGGAAAATCAGCTCGGCGGCGTCGCCCTGTACCGGCACCCGCACGGTTTCTGCGCCCCAGGCCAGGATCAGGTCGCGATAGGCCACCGCTTCCTCACCGATCCACAAGCGCTTGTGGCCCGGGTCGATGCCACTGATGCGGGTGTGGGTACGCACTTCGGCCTTCAGTTGCTCGGCCATGGCGCCCGGTTCAGCCATGCTCAGGCCATCGGCTTCCTTGTTCTTGCCAAAGCCTGTGGAGAGCATGGGCTTGGAGTAGGAGCGCCCGTCATCTGCGGTGATCAGCAACAGCGGGGTTTCGCTATCGAGCTTGCGAAACTCCCGAGCCAGGTTGTAACCGGCCAAACCCGTGCCGACGATCACGACAGGTGCGTTCATTCCTTTCTCCTTGTAGTTAGTACGGTTCTTGAATTGCGATTTAAATCAGCAATCAGCCGATTTCGATCATTTCGAAATCCATTTTGCCCACGCCGCAGTCCGGGCACAGCCAGTCTTCGGGGACGTCCTGCCACAGGGTGCCCGGCGCGATGCCGTCATCCGGCCATCCGTCTTTCTCGTCGTAGATCAGGCCACAGACGACACATTGCCACTTCTTCATTACTTGTTTCCTCAGGTCCAGGCGCGTTGGCCGACGGTCGATAGATGCAACCTTGCCGTGCGGCTCAGGGCGTTTTGTACTGATCAGCAGGCGCAGATGCAAGCATGATCGACGCATGGGCCTGGCGCACTCCGGCAAAAGTCCAGGGCACCATGGTAAGCTCGCCGCCTCATTAACTGCCAATAATGACCCTCCGTGCCGCATTCAAACGCCCTTCCCGATGCTTGCCGATGGCTGACCCAGAGCCTTCTGAGCCCACTGCCCGCGCCGCTGACACTCAACTGGCTGTTCGATGAAGGTTCGCTGACCCGGCGCCTGACGCGCCTGTCCGACGATGGCTTCAGCGTGACGCCGTTGTTCGAAGGCTGGCAGCCACTGCGAGACGACGAATGCGCCACCCTGGACTTGCCCGCCGCCAGCATCGGCTGGGTGCGCGAGGTGTATTTGCGTGGCCATGGCCAGCCGTGGGTGTTTGCCCGCAGCGTGGCGGCCCGCAGCGCCTTGCAGGGCGACGGCTTGCACATGGATGAGTTGGGCAGCCGGTCTCTCGGGGAATTGCTGTTTTGTGACCACGCCTTCACGCGCCAGGCCATCGAGGTACGCCGCTACCCACGGGAATGGCTGCCCCCGGCGGACCAGGCCGATCACCTGTGGGCACGCCGCTCGCGCTTCGACCGCGGGCCGCTGAGCGTGCTGGTGGCCGAGATCTTCCTGCCCACCCTGTGGCAAGCCGTGCACGACCATCCGGAGCGTTTCTGATGTACCAGCGCCTGCTCAAATCCCTGAATCACCTGAACCCAAGGGCCTGGGACTTCATCCAGTTGACCCGCATGGACAAGCCCATCGGCATTTACCTGCTGCTATGGCCCACGCTGTGGGCGCTGTGGATTGCCGGCAAGGGTTCGCCATCGCTGCTCAATATCCTGATCTTCGTGCTCGGCGTGGTACTCACCCGGGCCGGTGGTTGCGTCATCAATGATTGGGCCGACCGCAAGGTCGACGGCCATGTGAAGCGCACCGAACAGCGCCCGCTGGTCAGCGGCAAGATCAGCTCGAAAGAGGCCCTGGCGTTCTTCGCGGTGCTGATGGTCATCAGTTTTCTGCTGGTGCTGCTGACCAACGCCATGACGATCTGGCTGTCCCTGGGCGGCCTCGCGCTGGCGGCCAGCTACCCGTTCATGAAGCGCTACACCTATTACCCGCAGGTGGTATTGGGCGCGGCGTTCTCGTGGGGCATGCCGATGGCGTTCACCGCCGAGACGGGCAGCCTGCCCGCCGCGGCATGGCTGTTGTACATCGCCAACCTGTTGTGGACGGTGGGATACGACACGTACTACGCCATGACCGATCGCGACGATGACCTGAAAATCGGGGTCAAATCCACCGCGATTCTGTTCGGCGATGCCGACCGGGTGATCATCCTGACCCTGCAGGGCCTGGCACTGGTGTGCCTGTGGCTGGCGGGGATGCGTTTTGAGCTGGGCGGCTGGTTCCACCTGGGCTTGCTGGCGGCGGCCGGGTGTTTTGCCTGGGAGTTCTGGTACACCCGGGACAAGGACCGGCTCAAATGCTTCAAGGCGTTTTTGCACAACCACTGGGCCGGGTTGGCGATTTTTGTCGGGATTGTCGCGGACTACGGATTTCGGTGAGAGGCCAGGCCCCTCACCCTTATCCGGCTCACATCAAGGCTTGGCGACCTTCCACGCCCCGTCCATTTTGCCTTCGCCGGTCATGTCACCGGCCTTCTTGTCCATGATGAAGGTGTAGAGCGGCTTGCCGCTGTAGGCCCACTGGCTTTTCTGGTCGTCACGGGTGATCACGGTCCACTTGCCCATGGGCTTGTCGGTGGATTCGGCCATCAACGGCGGCCAGTTGGTGGCGCACTTGTCGTTGCACATGGATTTGCCATCAGCGTCCTTGGCAAAGGTGTAGAGGGTCATGCCGTTGTGGTCCACCAGCATCCCGTCCTTGGTCATCGCCGGGTCTGCCGCAAACGCCAGTGTCGGCAGCGTTAACGCGGCCGTTACCAGCAGGGCTTTCCAGGAAAAAGTACTGTGAGTCATGGGAACCTTCCTTTTGTGGTTGTCAGGATTCGGACCCAAAGCGTAGTCCAGAGAGGCAAGGATTGCCCAGGCGACTAAATTACTGTCACACGACTGCAATAATTCCGTTATCTAATGCGGCGCAAGACAGTTAAATGACAAGAGGATTTAGCATGGTTGGCAGGAGCATTCTGATCGTTGACGACGAAGCGCCTATTCGCGAGATGATCGCCGTTGCGTTGGAAATGGCCGGCTATGACTGCCTGGAGGCGGAGAACTCCCAGCAGGCCCATGCCATTATCGTCGACCGCAAGCCGGACCTGATCCTGCTGGACTGGATGCTGCCCGGCACCTCCGGCATCGAACTGGCCCGTCGCCTCAAGCGTGACGAGCTGACCGGGGATATCCCGATCATCATGCTCACCGCCAAAGGTGAAGAGGACAACAAGATCCAGGGCCTGGAAGTCGGCGCCGATGACTACATCACCAAGCCCTTTTCCCCACGGGAACTGGTCGCCCGTCTGAAAGCCGTTCTGCGCCGTGCCGGCCCCACCGATGGTGAAGCGCCTATCGAAGTCGACGGCCTGATCCTGGACCCGATCAGCCACCGCGTGACCATCGACGGCAAACCCGCCGAGATGGGCCCCACCGAATACCGCCTGCTGCAGTTTTTCATGACCCACCAGGAGCGCGCCTACACCCGCGGCCAACTGTTGGACCAGGTCTGGGGCGGCAATGTGTATGTGGAAGAGCGCACCGTCGACGTGCATATCCGCCGCCTGCGCAAAGCCTTGGGCGACGCTTACGAGAATCTGGTACAAACCGTGCGCGGCACCGGCTACCGGTTTTCCACCAAAGGCTGAGCCAGCCCGAACTGCCCAGACAGCTGAAAGGACGCGTGTTTAAGTGAACCAAAACTGGCATGGCACCCTGATCCGCCACATGCTCCTGTTGATCACCGGCTGCCTGCTGGTGGGCCTGGTCAGCGGCTACTACGGCTGGAGCCTGGCCGTCGGCCTGGGCCTTTACCTGGGCTGGACCCTCAAGCAACTGCTGCGCCTGCACGAATGGCTGCGCCAGCACAAACCCGACGAAGCACCACCCGACGGCTACGGCCTGTGGGGCGAGGTGTTCGACAGCATCTACCACCTGCAACGCCGCGACCAGCGTGTACGCGGGCGCCTGCAAGCGGTGATCGACCGGGTGCAGGAGTCCACCGCCGCACTGAAAGACGCGGTGATCATGCTCGACAGCGACGGCAATCTGGAATGGTGGAACCGCGCCGCAGAGACCTTGCTGGGTCTCAAGACGCCCCAGGACAGCGGCCAGCCGGTGACCAACCTGGTGCGCCACCCGCGTTTCAAGGAGTATTTCGAACAGGACAACTACGAAGAAGCCCTGGAAATCCCGTCACCGACCAACGACCGCGTGCGTATCCAGCTGTACCTGACGCGCTACGGCAATAACGAACATTTGATGCTGGTGCGCGATGTCACACGCATCCATCAGCTGGAACAGATGCGCAAGGACTTCGTCGCCAACGTCTCCCACGAACTGCGCACACCGCTGACGGTGATCTGCGGTTATCTGGAGACGCTGCTCGATAACGTCGAAGACGTGAACCCGCGCTGGACCCGTGCCCTGCAACAGATGCAGCAGCAAGGCTCGCGCATGCAAACCCTGCTTAACGACCTGCTGTTGCTGGCCAAGCTGGAAGCCACCGATTACCCCTCGGACAACCATCCGGTGCCGGTACAAAGCCTGTTGCAGACGATCAAGAGCGACGCCCAGGCATTGTCCGGGCAGCGTGAGCAGCAGATTACCCTCGAAGCCGACCCGTCGATCCTGCTCAAGGGCAGCGAGGGCGAGCTGCGCAGCGCGTTTTCCAACCTGGTGTTCAACGCCGTCAAATACACCCAGGACAAGGGCAACATCCGCATCCGCTGGTGGGCCGACGACCAGGGCGCACACCTCAGCGTGCAGGACTCCGGGATGGGCATCGACGCCAAGCATTTGCCGCGCCTCACCGAGCGTTTCTACCGCGTCGACTCCAGCCGCAACTCCAACACCGGCGGCACCGGGCTCGGCCTGGCCATCGTCAAACATGTGCTGCTGCGCCATCGCGCGCGGCTGGAAATCAGTAGCGTGCTCGGCCACGGCAGTACCTTTACCTGCCATTTCCCGCCGGCCCAGGTGACACGTTCCCGGGTCCTTCATCAGGACGAGTGACCCCCCGCCCGGCAGCCGCCACTAGGCAAGCGCCCCGTCAGCCGCTACATTGGCGGACTTGCGCCTGCCTTTCAGGCCCACCTGCTCACCCTTTTCGATTAGACGGAACCCGCAAAACCCCATCATGGACCCTTCCCCTGGCATCACCCTCGCGACACTCTTCGCCGACTTCGGCATGATTCTTTTTGCACTGATCCTGGTACTGCTCAACGGCTTTTTCGTTGCGGCGGAATTTGCCATGGTCAAACTGCGCTCGACCCGGGTCGAGGCCATCGCCCACAAGAACGGCTGGCGCGGGCAGATCCTGCGCACCGTACACAGCCAGCTCGACGCCTATCTGTCGGCCTGCCAGTTGGGTATCACCCTCGCCTCCCTGGGCCTGGGCTGGGTCGGTGAGCCGGCCTTCGCGCACATCCTCGAGCCGTTGCTGGGCGCGATCGGTGTGCAGTCGCCGGAAGTGATCAAGGGCGTGTCGTTCTTTGCCGCCTTCTTCGTGATCTCGTACCTGCACATCGTGGTCGGTGAACTGGCGCCCAAGTCCTGGGCGATTCGCAAACCCGAGTTGCTGTCGCTGTGGACCGCCGTGCCGCTGTACCTGTTCTACTGGGCCATGTACCCGGCGATCTACCTGCTCAACGCCAGTGCCAACGCCATCCTGCGCATCGCCGGCCAAGGCGAGCCTGGCCCGCACCACGAGCACCATTACAGCCGTGAAGAACTGAAACTGATCCTGCACTCCAGCCGTGGCCAGGACCCGAGCGACCAAGGCATGCGCGTGTTGGCCTCCGCCGTGGAAATGGGCGAGCTGGAAGTGGTGGACTGGGCCAACTCCCGGGAAGACCTGGTGACCCTGGACTTCAACGCACCGCTCAAGGAAATCCTGGCGCTGTTCCGTCGCCACAAGTTCAGCCGCTACCCGGTGTACGACGCCGTGCGCAACGAGTTCGTCGGCCTGCTGCACATCAAGGACCTGCTGCTGGAACTGGCGGCCCTGGACCACATTCCCGAGTCGTTCAACCTGGCCGAACTGACCCGCCCGCTGGAACGCGTATCGCGCCATATGCCGCTGTCGCAACTGCTCGAGCAGTTCCGTAAAGGCGGCGCGCACTTCGCCCTGGTGGAAGAGGCCGACGGCAAGGTCATCGGCTACCTGACCATGGAAGACGTTCTGGAAGTACTGGTAGGCGACATCCAGGACGAACACCGCAAGGCCGAGCGCGGCATCCTCGCTTACCAGCCGGGCAAATTGCTGGTGCGTGGCGACACGCCGCTGTTCAAGGTGGAGCGCCTGCTGGGCGTCGACCTGGACCACATCGAGGCCGAAACCCTGGCCGGGCTGATCTACGACACCCTGAAACGGGTGCCGGAAGAGGAAGAAGTGCTGGAAGTCGAAGGCCTGCGCATCATCATCAAGAAGATGAAAGGGCCGAAGATCGTGTTGGCCAAGGTGCTATTGCTCGACTAGGGCACACCCCCTGTAGGAGCGAGCTTGCTCGCGAAGGACGTTAACAATAACGCTGGGACCCTGACACCCGGCAGCGCCCTCAGGTTTTTCGCGAGCAAGCTCGCTCCTACAAAAGCCTTACCGCGTGCCCAGCGTAAAGTTGGGCAACGCCTGCACCGGTTGGTTGAATTCATAGGGAATCGACACCAGCCCCGACGCCGTCGTGCGCTGCACCACAAAATGCAGATGCGGCCCGCTGCTGTTGCCGGTATTGCCCGACAGCGCCAGCGGGCTGCCCACCGCCACGCGCTGCCCTTCCCTGACGCTGACCGACCCTTGCTTGAGGTGCAGGTACACGCCTTGCGTGCCGTCATCGTGCTGCACCCGCACGAAATTGCCCGATGGATCGCTGCCGCGCCCGCTCTGCTCGTTCTCGGTTTTCAGTACGACACCGCCACGTGCCGCGATGATTGGCGTGCCTTCAGGCATGGCAATGTCCATCGCATAACGGCTTTTGAGCTCGGAGTGGCTGAAGGTACCGTTGGGGCCTTGGGTGAGACGGAACGGCCCGCCACGCCAGGGCAAGGGATAACGATAGGAAGCGGATTGCGACGGATATACAGGCTTGGGAATCACCCGTTCCTGATACACAAACGCCTGCGCCCCGGGCGTGTACCGGTCGCTGAAGACCACAGCGCCGTCGGCGTCGATGGATTTGTAGAGGGTCATGGACATCGCCGGCATGACAACGGCGAACAGTCCACACAACAGCAGTGAGCGCACGAGCATCGGGTTGGCCTGCCAGGGACGATTGGATGGCAGGCTAACAAGGGATCATGACAGTGCTATGTGAACCTTCCACTGCCCCTGTGGCGAGGGAGCTTGCTCCCGTTGGGGCGCGAAGCGCCCCTGATAAAGTCACTGCAGTTCTGCAGCCAACGGGAGCAAGCTCCCTCGCCACAGGTAAAGCGTTAACGCTGTCACGCACCCGGCACAAAATGCTTCTGTGCGGTCCCGCGGGCGATCAGCCGCGAAATGTAGTCAAGCTTCTGCGCATCCTGGTCGATAAACCGGAAGGTCAGTTGCAGCCAGTCACTGTCGGGCTTGGGCTCGTAGGCCACCACGGCATGCAGGTAGCCATTCAGACGCGCCACTTCAGCGTTCTCACCCTGCTCCAGGTCGAGCACGGCGCTTTCCAGTACCTGAGGCAGGATTTCACCACGACGCACCACCAGCAGCGCCTCCTTGATACTCAGGGCCTTGATCACACACTGCTGGGTGCCACTGGACAGGCGCAACTGGCCCTGGCCACGACCGCTGGCAGGCGACGCTGCCGCAGCCACCTGCACCGGCGGGCTGTTGAGCAGGCCTTTGCTGGGCGCGGCCACCGGGGCCGGCTTGACTGCGTCAGGCTTGCCACCAGTGAGGGCGCTGAGGGAATCGTTACCGAACGCCGAGTTCATCTTGGTCGGTGCGCTGGCGATCAGCGCGTCGAGGCGGCCAATCTTGTTCAGTGCCTGCTTGACCTTGTTCAGCAACTGCTCGTTGGTGAATGGCTTGCTGACGTAGCCGGAAACCCCGGCCTGGATCGCCTGCACCACGTTTTCCTTGTCGCCACGGCTGGTCACCATGACGAAAGGCATGGCTTTGAGATGAGGCTGTTCACGGCACCAGGTCAACAGTTCCAGGCCGGACATTTCCGGCATTTCCCAGTCGCACAGCACCATGTCGAAGGTTTCGCGCATCAGGATGGCCTGGGCCTTTTTGCCGTTCACCGCATCTTCGATCTTGATCCCCGGGAAGTAGTTACGCAGGCACTTCTTCACCAGGTCGCGAATAAACGAGGCGTCATCCACCACCAATACACTGACTTTGCTCATCGACCCTTCATCCTATAAAAACCCCGGCAAGCATAACGCTTCGCTGATGGCGTTTTGCCAAAAATTCCAACACCACAAACGAAAACGCCCGACCAAAGGCCGGGCGTTTATTTCTCGGGCAATCTTACTTATCGTCAGCAACGCCCGGAACATTAGGGATTTGATCGGTCGTACCTTCAACTTCTGCTTTCATCCGCTTGAGGCCCATGTGCCGCACGTCAGTACCCCGCACCAGGTAAATCACCAGTTCCGAGATGTTGCGTGCGTGGTCGCCGATGCGTTCCAGCGAACGCAGTACCCAGATGATGCTCAGTACCCGTGAGATAGAGCGCGGGTCTTCCATCATGTAGGTCGCCAGTTCGCGCAGCGCCGTCTTGTATTCGCGGTCGATGGTCTTGTCGTATTGGGCCACCGACAACGCCAGCTCGGCGTCGAAACGGGCAAACGCGTCGAGGGCGTCGCGAACCATGTTGCGCACCTGGTCACCGATGTGGCGCACTTCGACATAACCACGCGGCGCTTCGCCTTCCTCACACAACTGGATGGCGCGGCGGGCGATCTTGGTGGCTTCGTCACCGATGCGCTCCAGGTCGATCACCGACTTGGAGATGCTGATGATCAAACGCAGGTCGGACGCCGCCGGCTGACGACGGGCCAGGATGCGCAGGCATTCTTCGTCGATGTTGCGTTCCATCTGGTTGATCTGGTCATCGATCTCGCGCACTTGCTGGGCCAGGCCCGAGTCGGCCTCGATCAGCGCGGTGACGGCGTCGTTGACTTGCTTCTCCACCAGCCCGCCCATGGCCAGGAGGTGGCTGCGCACCTCCTCAAGCTCGGCGTTGAACTGCGCGGAGATGTGATGGGTAAGGCCTTCTTTGCTAATCATGTTGGCGTCCTTGGAACGTCCAGTAAGGTGCGGTCGACCGCAGCATCAGTTCAGTGAGCAACCAGTCACCTGCTAGCCGTAGCGACCGGTGATGTAGTCTTCGGTCTGCTTCTTCGCCGGGTTGGTGAACAGGGTATCGGTGTCGCCAAATTCCACCAGCTTGCCCATGTACATGAACGCGGTGTAGTCGGAAACCCGCGCCGCCTGTTGCATGTTGTGGGTCACGATGACGATGGTGAACTTGGATTTGAGTTCGTAGATCAGCTCTTCGACTTTCAACGTGGAGATGGGGTCGAGTGCCGAGCACGGTTCATCGAGCAGCAGCACTTCCGGCTCCACGGCGATGGTGCGGGCGATCACCAGGCGTTGCTGCTGGCCGCCGGACAAACCGAGGGCCGACTCGTGCAGGCGGTCCTTGACCTCGTCCCACAGCGCCGCGCCTTTCAGTGCCCACTCAACGGCTTCGTCGAGGACGCGCTTTTTGTTGATGCCCTGGATGCGCAGGCCGTAGACCACGTTTTCGTAGATGGTCTTGGGAAACGGGTTGGGCTTCTGGAACACCATGCCCACCCGGCGCCGCAGCTCGGCCACGTCTTCGCCCTTGCGGTAGATGTTGGTGCCGTACAGGTTGATCGCGCCCTCGACGCGGCAGCCGTCCACCAGATCGTTCATCCGGTTGAAGGTGCGCAGCAGGGTCGACTTGCCGCAACCGGACGGGCCGATGAAGGCGGTCACGCGCTGCTTCGGAATGTTCATGCTGACGTCGTACAGCGCCTGCTTGTCGCCGTAGTACAGGCTCAGGCCCGGGACTTCGATGGCCACGGTTTCCTGGGCCAGGCTCAGGCTCTGCTTGTCGCGACCCAGGGCTGACATGTTGATGCCGTGGGAATGGGTTTCATGTTGCATGGGATGCTCCCTGTGCTACCAATTCGTTCGTTGAACCGCCGGGGCGGTTTACCCAAAATCTGTGTCTAGCGCTAACCCTGTGGGAGCTGGCTTGCCTGCGATGGCATCACCGCGGTGTACCTGTTCAACCGAGTCGCCGGCATCGCAGGCAAGCCAGCTCCCACAGGTGCCCGCTTAACTGTCCAGCGCTTTGTATTTTTCGCGCAGGTGGTTACGAATCCACACCGCCGACAAGTTGAGCGTGGCGATCACCAGCACCAGCAGCAAGGCGGTGGCGTACACCAGCGGCCGCGCGGCTTCGACGTTGGGGCTCTGGAAGCCGACGTCATAGATATGGAAGCCCAGGTGCATGATCTTCTGGTCCAGGTGCAGGTACGGGTAGTTGCCGTCCACCGGCAGCGACGGCGCCAGTTTCACCACACCCACCAGCATCAGCGGCGCCACTTCACCGGCGGCGCGGGCCACGGCGAGGATCATGCCGGTCATCATCGCCGGGCTGGCCATCGGCAGCACGATCTTCCACAGCGTTTCCGCCTTGGTCGCGCCCAGTGCCAGAGAACCTTCACGTACGGTGCGAGGAATCCGCGCCAGGCCTTCTTCAGTGGCCACGATCACCACCGGCACTGCCAGCAGCGCCAGGGTCAGGGATGCCCAGAGCAGGCCAGGCGTACCGAAGGTCGGTGCCGGCAAGGCCTCGGCGAAGAACAGCCGGTCAACCGAGCCGCCCAGTACGTACACAAAGAAACCAAGGCCGAACACGCCGTAAACGATGGCGGGTACACCGGCCAGGTTGTTCACCGCGATGCGGATGATCCGCGTCAGGGTGTTCTGCTTGGCGTATTCACGCAAGTACACCGCCGCCAGCACGCCGAACGGGGTCACGATCATCGCCATGATCAGGGTCATCATCACGGTGCCGAAGATCGCCGGGAAAATCCCGCCTTCGGTGTTGGCTTCCCGTGGATCGTCGCTGAGGAATTCCCAGACCTTGCTGAAGTAGAAGCCAACCTTGGTCATGTAGCCCATGGCGTTCGGCTGGTAAGCGTGCACCACCTTGCCAATGCCGATTTCGATTTCTTTGCCGTTGGCATCGCGGGCGGTCAGGCTGTCGCGGTTGAACTGGGTGTGCAGGTCGGCCAGGCGGGCTTCGATGTCCTTGTAGCGGTTGTTCAGTTCGGCGCGGCCGCTGTCCATGTCGGCCTGGGCGGTGGCGTCCAGCTTGCCTTCCAGCTCCAGTTTGCGACCGTGCAGGCGGATGCGTTCGAGGCCGGCGTTGATGGCGCCGATGTCGGACTTCTCGAGGGTCTTGAGCTGGGCCGCGAGCTTGTTGACGCGGTCCACGCGGGCTTGCAGTTCCGGCCAGGCCGCCTCGCCTTCGGCGATCACCTTGCCGTCCTGCTTGACGTTGACCAGGGTGCCGTAGAAGTTGCCCCACTCACGACGCTCGATGGCCATCAACTCAACCGGCTTGGTCTGGTTGGTCAGCCACTCGCCGACGATCCAGGTGAAGTCATTGCCGTTCAAGTCACGGTTGCCGACCTTGATCAGCTCGCGGGTCATGAACTCCGGGCCTTGGTCCGGCACCGGCAAGCCAGCGCTTTTCAGGCGCTCGCGGGGCACTTCTTCTTTCTGCACCACTTCGCCGACGACGATGTGATTTTCCTGGCCCGGCACGTTGTAGTTGGCCTGGATCAGGTCGGCCGGCCAGAAGTGGCCCAGGCCACGCACGGCAATCACGGCCAGCAAACCAATGGTCATGATGACCGCGATGGACACCGCGCCACCGCTGATCCAGACGCCCGGGGCGCCGCTCTTGAACCATCCATTCAGGGAGTTCTGTTTCACAGACTTCTACCTTTCTTAAAGCGACGAGTATTTCTTGCGCAGACGCTGACGAATCAGCTCGGCGAGGGTGTTCATGATGAAGGTGAACAGCAGCAGCACCAGCGCCGAGAGGAACAGCACGCGGTAGTGGCTGCCGCCGACTTCCGATTCGGGCATTTCCACCGCGACGTTGGCTGCCAGGGTGCGCAGGCCTTCAAACAGGTTCATCTCCATCACCGGCGTGTTGCCGGTGGCCATCAGCACGATCATGGTTTCACCGACCGCGCGGCCCATGCCGATCATCAGCGCCGAGAAGATGCCCGGGCTGGCGGTCAGGATCACGACGCGGGTCATGGTCTGCCATGGCGTGGCGCCCAGGGCCAGGGAGCCCAGGGTCAGGCCGCGCGGCACGCTGAACACGGCGTCTTCGGCGATGGAGTAGATGTTCGGGATCACCGCGAAACCCATGGCCAGGCCGACTACCAGGGCGTTGCGCTGGTCGTAGGTGATGCCCAGGTCGTGGGAGATCCACATGCGCATGTCGCCGCCGAAGAACCAGGTTTCCAGGTACGGGCTCATGTACAACGAGAGCCAGCCCACAAACAGGATCACCGGGATCAGGATCGCGCTTTCCCAGCCATCCGGGACCCGCAGGCGGATCGACTCAGGCAGGCGGCTGAAGATGAAGCCGGCCACCAGGATGCCAATCGGCAGCAGCATCAGCAGGCTGAAAATTCCCGGCAGGTGCCCTTCGACATACGGCGCCAGGAACAGGCCGGCGAAGAAGCCGAGGATCACCGTCGGCATCGCTTCCATCAATTCGATCACCGGCTTGACCTTGCGGCGCAGGCTCGGGGCCATGAAGTAAGCGGTGTAGATCGCAGCGGCAACGGCCAGTGGTGCGGCCAGCAGCATGGCGTAGAACGCGGCCTTCAGGGTACCGAAGGTCAGGGGCGCCAGGCTCATCTTGGGTTCGAAGTCGGTATTGGCGGCGGTCGATTGCCAGACGTATTTAGGCTCGTCGTAGTTTTCGTACCAGACCTTGCTCCACAGCGCGCTCCAGGAAACTTCCGGGTGCGGGTTGTCCAGCAGCAGCGGTTGCAGCTTGCCGCCGGCCTCGACGATCACCCGGTTGGCTCGTGGCGACATGCCGAAGATACCGTTGCCGTCGACCACCTGGTCCACCAGCAACGTACGGTGGGCAGTGCTGTGGAACACACCGAACTTGCCGGAAGCGTCGAGGGCGGTGAAGCCTTTGCGACGTTCTTCAGCAGTGATTTCAACGATAGGCGCGGTGCCCATCTGGAAGGTACGGATCTGCTTCAGGCGTTGTTCGCCGTCCGGGTCGCGGGCCATGAACCACTGCGCCAGGCCACCGCTGGAGTTACCGATGATCAGCGAGATGCCGCCCACCAGCTGGGTGCTGGCCGTGACTTGCGCCACGCCGTCTTCCAATAATTTGTAGCGACCGTTGAGGCTGTTGTCCCGCAGGCTGAAAACGTCGGCCTGGGCGCGACCGTTGATCACGTACAGCCACTGCTGGCGCGGATCAACGAAGATGGCTTTGACCGGCTCGGTCATTTGCGGCAGTTCGATGCGCTTCTGCTCGGTGGTGACTTCCTCGGTCATCATGTTTTCTTCACGGCTGATGGACAGCACGTTCAGATGGGCACCACTGGAACCGGCCACCACCAGCGTCGAGTCGGTCGCGTTCAAGGCGACATGCTCAAGGGAGCGGCCCTGTTCGTCGAGGACGATTGGTGTTTCGCCGTAAGGGTATTCGACGGCGGGCGAGATGGTCTTCTTGCCGTCCGGGTACGACACTTTATAGGTGTGACGGAACACCAGGGACTGGCCGTTGGACAGGCCGAGGATCACCAGTGGGCTGCCGGGCTGGTCTTCACCAATGGAGGCGACTGTCACGCCCGCCGGCAACGGCAGGTCAACGCGCTTGAGTTCGGCACCCGTGTCAACGTTGAAGAACAGCGCCTGGCCCTTGTCGGAAACCCGCATGGCGACCTGGTTCTGTTCTTCCATGGAGATCATCAGCGGCTTGCCGGCGTCCTGCAGCCAGGCAGGCGCGAGGGCCTCTTCCTTGGTCAGGTTGGCGCCGTGGAACAGCGGCGCGACCACGTAGGCGAGGAAGAAGAAGATCAAGGTGATAGCGCCCAGGACGGCAAGGCCGCCCACCAGCACGTACCAACGGGTCAGGCGATCCTTGAGCGCGCGGATGCGGCGCTTGCGTTGCAGCTCAGGCGTATTGAAATCAATGCGCTTGGGGGGAGAAGTCGTCGTCATGGTGGAATTGGCCAGATCATTCATGCGCACACCCTAGCGATCCTGTATGACAGAAAGATGACAATGCAGTGACGCAAGAAATCCGCCGCGTAGCAGGGCTGGCAGCGGATTAAAAAATGGGAGGCGAGGTCCAGGTCTTACAGGCCCCGCCCGGGCCTTGAACCGTGGGTAAACCGCGGTTCAAGGCAGGTTTACCGGCGGCTTATTTGCCACCTTCTTTCAGGCCCAGGTCAGCCAGTGCCTTGGCGGCAACTTTGGCTGGCAGCGGGATGTAGCCGTCTTTCACTACCACTTCCTGGCCCTGTTTGGACAGAACCAGCTTCACGAACTCGGCTTCCAGCGGGGCCAGAGGCTTGTTCGGGGCTTTGTTGACGTAGACGTAGAGGAAGCGCGACAGCGGGTATTTGCCGTTCAGGGCGTTTTCTTCGCTGTCTTCGATGAAGTCAGTGCTGCCTTTCTTGGCCAGGGCCACGGTTTTCACGCTGGCGGTTTTGTAACCGATGCCCGAGTAACCGATGCCGTTCAGCGAGGAGCTGATGGACTGCACAACCGACGCCGAACCAGGTTGTTCGTTCACGTTAGGCTTGTAGTCGCCTTTGCACAGGGCTTCTTCCTTGAAGTAGCCGTAGGTGCCGGATACCGAGTTGCGACCGAACAGTTGCACTGGCTTGTTGGCCAGGTCGCCGGTCACGCCCAGGTCGCCCCAGGTCTTGACGTCAGCCTTGGCGCCGCACAGACGAGTCGAGGAGAAGATCGCGTCGACTTGTTCCATGGTCAGGTGCTGGATCGGGTTGTCCTTGTGCACGAACACGGCCAGGGCATCCACGGCAACCGGGATCGCGGTTGGCTTGTAGCCGTACTTCTGCTCGAAGGCAGCCAGTTCGGTGTCCTTCATCTTGCGGCTCATCGGGCCCAGGTTGGAGGTGCCTTCAGTCAGTGCAGGAGGTGCAGTGGCGGAGCCGGCGGCCTGAATCTGGATGTTGACGTTCGGGTATTCCTTTTTGTAACCCTCAGCCCACAGGGTCATCAGGTTTGCCAGGGTATCGGAACCAACGCTGGACAGGTTGCCCGACACACCAGTGGTCTTCACGTAAGCCGGAATCGCCGGGTCAACACCAGCGGCTACCGCGTTAGCGGTCGCAACGCCAGCAGCGACAAAAGTCATTGCCGCCATCAAACGTTTCAGTTTCATGCCTTGCTCCTAGCAGATAGGGATAGTTGGATCGGGGCCAAGTATCGGTAGGCCGTGTGAACACTCTATGTCTGGAATATGACAATTAGATGAAAGGCCAGCATTTATGAAAAAGCTGACAGGAAGGAGAAACGCCAATAAATCCGGGGCTTGCGAGGAGGTTGGAGCGATTTCGTGGAAACAATCTGTAATCGTTGTAAGGCAAAATCTGTGGCGAGGGAGCTTGCTCCCGTTGGGTCGCGTAGCGGTCCCCAGAATGGAACCGCTGCGCAGTTCAACGGGAGCAAGCTCCCTCGCCACAAGGTTGTCCGGCAGTTTTCAAAAACGTGTCAGCGCCCGCGCTTCCACAGGTACCCACCCACCGCCATCCCCATCACACACAGGGCCGCCACGTAGTAAGCAGGGCCCATTGGGCTTTCCTTCATCAGCAGCGACACCGCTAACGGCGTCAGGCCACCGAATACGGCGTAGGCGACGTTGTAGGAGAACGACAAACCGCTGAAACGCACCACCGGCGGGAACGCTTTCACCATGACATAGGGCACCACGCCAATGGTGCCTACAAACAGGCCGGTCAAGGCGTACAGCGGGAACAGCCAGTCCGGGTGAGCCATCAGGCTGTGATAGAGCGTCCAGGACGTTGCCAGCAACAAGGCACAACCGATGATCAGCACGCGCCCGGCACCAAAACGGTCGGCCAGGGCGCCGGAAGCAATACACCCCAGGCTCAGGGTGACGATGGCCAGGCTATTGGCCTGCAGCGCCACCGTTGGGCTGAAGTGGTAGATCGTTTGCAGCACGGTCGGCGTCATCAGGATAACCACGACCACACCGGCCGACAGCAGCCAGGTCAACAGCATCGACAGTACGATGGCGCCACGATGGTCACGCAACACCGCGCGCAACGGCAGCTCGGCCGCCAGGGTCTTGCGCTGCTGCATCTCGGCGAAGATCGGGGTTTCGTGCAGCCAGCGACGCAGGTACACCGACAACAGGCCGAACACACCACCCAGCAGGAACGGAATGCGCCAGGCGTAATCCGACACCTGTTCCGGGCTGTAGAGCGTGTTGATGGCGGTGGCCACCAGCGAACCCAACAGAATGCCGGCCGTCAGGCCGCTGGTCAGGGTGCCGCAGGCATAACCGATGTGACGGGGCGGCACGTGCTCGGACACGAACACCCACGCGCCCGGCACTTCACCGCCAATCGCCGCGCCCTGGATCACGCGCATCAGCAGCAACAGGATCGGCGCCCACAGGCCGATCTGCGCGTAGGTCGGCAGCAGGCCCATGATCAGGGTCGGCACGGCCATCATGAAGATGCTCAGGGTGAACATCTTCTTGCGCCCCAGCAGGTCGCCGAAGTGCGCCATGATGATCCCGCCCAGCGGCCGCGCCAGGTAGCCGGCGGCGAAGATGCCGAAGGTCTGCATCATGCGCAGCCATTCGGGCATGTCCGCCGGGAAGAACAGCTTCCCGACTACCGTCGCAAAAAATACGAAGATGATGAAGTCGTAGAACTCCAGCGCCCCGCCCAAGGCAGACAGCGACAGGGTTTTGTAGTCGTTGCGGGTCAGCGGGCGCGAAGGTTGCGCACTGCTTGCGGGCACGGAGGACATGGCAAGGCTTCTCTTATAGTAGTCAGGACGGCAAGCCCGGGACTTGCGGCAGGCTTGGCAAGATAGCAAATCGCTTGAAAAAGCACAGCGTTGAGCCGTTAACAGTTCAGATCCGCGAAATATTTCCGTAGCAGACGTGCAATCAATATGAGCAGGAGCACAGTTGCCGGAAAAAGCCGCGATACAGCGTCTATTTACCGACCAAATGAGCGTCGGGAGGTCGTCGTGGCGCCGACGGCTCGATATACTCGGCCCTTGCAAGCGCCAGACCCGCATCCTTGAGGGGCTGCTGTGCCAAAACGCCGTTGGTTATACACCAGCCGATTTGGCAGAGTTTCCCTTTAGTACGCCTTACGAGAAACGCATCGAGCGGTGTATGTTGGTGCTGAAACGTTTTTCCGGAAGACGGCTATCCACTTGAAATACCCATAAAGCGTCACGGGTCAGAGGCACCGGCATGATCGAACTCGAACAAGAAGATCCTATCCCGCAAGGCGATCTCGCCCTGCAAATCACCGCACTCCCGCGTGAGACCAACGGTTTCGGCGACATCTTCGGCGGCTGGCTGGTCGCGCAGATGGACCTGGCCGGCACCGCCATGGCGAGCAAGGTTGCCGGTGGCCGCGTAGCCACCGTGGCGATTGATCGCATGGCATTCCTGGTGCCCGTGGCCGTCGGCGCGCAGTTGTCCTTCTACACCCAGGCCCTGGAAATCGGCCGCAGCTCGATCCAGATGATGGTCGAAGTGTGGAGCGACGACCCGCTGTCCAGCGAATGGCGCAAAGTCACCGAGGCGGTGTTTGTGTTCGTTGCCATCGATGGCAGCGGCCGCACCCGCTCGGTTCCGTCGCGGGCGCGTTAAACATCGCGACGTTTTGACGGTCCATTGCCCCATTGTCTGCCATTGAGAGCGCGCGCCTATGTCTACGCCCAACGTTGAAACCGTAAAACTGGATGAGCTGAACGCTTGGCGCATCCGCCACAACGGCGCCGAATTGGTGGTGGCCCAGCAAGGTGCGCATATCGTCAGCTACCAGCGCGCTGGCGAGAAGCCAATCATCTGGCCCAACGATCAGGTGGTGTTCAAGAAAGGCAAAGGCATCCGTACCGGCGTGCCGGTGTGCTGGCCGTGGTTTGGTGTGTTCGATCGCAACCCGCAGAGCGTCAAGGCCATGTACCAGGGTGCCGAGCCGGCCGGTGCCCATGGTTTCGTGCGGACCGCTGACTGGACGTTGGCTGGCGTTGAGGCAGAAGGCACAGCGCTGAGGGTTGAGCTGGAACTGCCAGTGCCTGAAGGTGGCTTCCCGGGTTGGCCGCATCAGGTTGACCTGAAGATGAGCATCCTGCTGGATGATCAACTGCACATCCGCCTGACCAGCCACAACCACGGCGCCGAGACCGTCAGCCTCAGCCAGGCGCTGCACAGCTATTTTGCGGTCAGCGATGTACGCAACGTGCAGGTCGACGGCCTGGACGGGCGGGACTATATCGATACCGCCGACGGCTGGACCCCAAAGCAGCAATCCGGGCTGCTGCACTTCACCGCCGAGACCGACCGCATCTACCTCGACACCCCGACTCAAGTGAACATCGTCGATAAAGACTGGCAGCGCCGCGTTCAACTCACCAGCACAGGCTCGCGCTCGACGGTGATCTGGAACCCGTGGACTGAACGTGCCAAGGCCTTCAGTGACATGGCCGACGACGGCTGGCAGGGCATGTTGTGCATCGAGACCGCGAATGTGCTGGACGATGTGGTGACGCTGGCGCCGGGTGAAAGCCATACCCTGGGCGTGAGCATCAGCGGTATCGCCCTGTAAACCGATTCCAATGTGGGAGCTGGCTTGCCTGCGATTGCGCAGTGTCAGCCAACAGAGATGTCGACTGTCAGGCCCTCATCGCAGGCAAGCCAGCTCCCACATTTTGAATTGTGTCGCGGCTTACAAGTCCGATTCCTTGACCGCCCGCACCTTCCCCGCATCCAACGCATACGCCGCATCGGCCAGATCATTGTTGACCTTCTCCACCTTCAGCGTGCCCGTCACCCACAGCGGCGTGTAGATGTCATCCAGCTTCAAGCCCTTGGGATAACGCACCAGCACCAACTGGTTGGGCGGCGGTGGCGGAACGTGGATGCAGGCGCCCGGATAAGGCACCAGGAAGAACAGCGTGCTGCGGCCCTTGGCGTCGGTTTCCAGCGGCACGGGGTAGCCGCCAATGCGAATATTCTTGCCGTTCATGGCAGCCACCGTCTTGGTGGAATACATAACCGCCGGCAAACCCTTGCTCTGCTTCAGGCCACCCTTTGCGGTGAACGTGCCTTGGGCTTCCGGGGAGTTGTGGTCGATTTCCGGCATTTCTTCGAGGGCTTTCTGGTCCGACTTGGGCATCAGTTCCAGCCAGTCGGTTTCCGGCAGTTCGCCAGCGTGGGCCAACCCGGTGCATAGAAGAAGGGATAACAGAAGACGGCGCATGGAGAGGCTCGGCAAGGATTACAGTGCCGGCATTCTAGCCCTCTGCGCCTGCGCAGCGCAGAGGGCTTGGTCGCTAAATTACTTCTTTTTCAGCAGACCGTAGATCACCAGCAGCACCACGGCACCCACCAGCGCACCAATGAAGCCTGCGCCCTGGCCAGCCTGATAGATGCCCAGTGCCTGGCCACCATAAGTCGCAACCAGCGAACCGGCGATACCCAGCAGGATGGTCATGATCCAGCCCATGCTGTCGTCGCCTGGCTTCAGGAAACGCGCCAGCAGGCCGACGATCAAACCGATAAAGATGGTCCCAATGATACCCATGGCATTTCCCTCTGATTGAAGTGAATTCAGTCAAAGCCTAGTCAGACTTTGGCTTCCTGCAATCAGAGGGTGGCGGGTACCAATGGTTCCGCCCGGCCTTGGGTTATTGCTCGGCGATCAGCGCTTCGACCTTGAGGATCTGCGCTTGCAGCGTCGCGCGATCCTTGCAGCGCAGGTTGGCGTGGCCGACCTTGCGCCCGGCCTTGAACGCCTTGCCGTAGTGATGCAGATGGCAGTCATCAATCGCGATCACGCGATCAACCGGCGGCACCACGCCGATGAAGTTGAGCATGGCGCTCTCGCCGACTTTTGCCGTGGAGCCCAATGGCAAGCCCGCTACCGCCCGCAGGTGGTTTTCGAACTGGCTGCACTCGGCGCCTTCGGTGGTCCAATGCCCGGAGTTGTGCACGCGCGGAGCGATTTCGTTGGCTTTGAGGCCACCGTCGACTTCAAAGAACTCGAACGCCATCACGCCGACGTAATCCAGTTGCTTCAGCACACGGCTCGAATAATCTTCGGCCAGGGCTTGCAGCGGGTGATCGGTGCTGGCCACGGACAGCTTGAGGATGCCGCTGTCGTGGGTGTTGTGCACCAGCGGGTAGAAACGCGTTTCGCCATCGCGGGCACGCACGGCAATCAGCGAGACTTCACCGGTGAACGGCACGAAGCCTTCCAGCAGGCAGGCAACGCTGCCCAGTTCGGCGAAGGTACCGACCACGTCGGCGGCGGTGCGCAGGACTTTCTGGCCCTTGCCGTCGTAACCCAGGGTGCGGGTCTTCAACACGGCCGGCAGGCCGATGGAGGCGACTGCGGCGTCCAGGTCAGCCTGGGACTGGATGTCGGCGAAAGCCGGTGTCGGGATGCCCAGGTCCTTGAACATGCTCTTCTCGAACCAGCGGTCACGCGCGATGCGCAAGGCTTCGGCGCTCGGGTATACCGGCACGAACTGCGACAGGAAGGCCACGGTTTCAGCCGGGACGCTTTCGAACTCGAAGGTCACCAGGTCGACTTCATCGGCCAGTTGGCGCAGGTGATCCGGGTCGCTGTAGTCCGCACGCAGGTGTTCACCCAGCGCAGCTGCGCAGGCATCTGGTGCCGGATCCAGGAAAGCGAAGTTCATCCCCAGCGGCGTACCCGCCAGGGCCAGCATGCGGCCCAGTTGGCCGCCACCGATTACACCGATTTTCATCAATCAACCACCTCAGGCAATGCGTGGGTCTGGATTGTCCAGGACGCTGTCTGTCTGCTCAGCACGGAATTTTTTCAGCGCCGCGTGGAACTGCGGGTACTTGGCGCCGAGGATGCTGGCGGACAACAAGGCAGCGTTGATCGCGCCGGCCTTGCCGATCGCCAGGGTGGCCACCGGAATACCGGCGGGCATCTGCACGATGGACAACAGCGAATCCACGCCCGAGAGCATCGACGACTGCACCGGTACGCCCAGCACTGGCAGGTGAGTCTTGGCTGCACACATGCCTGGCAGGTGAGCTGCGCCGCCGGCACCGGCGATGATTACCTCGATGCCACGGGATTCTGCTTCATCGGCATACTGGAACAGCAAATCCGGAGTGCGGTGGGCGGAAACCACCTTCACTTCGTAGGGAATGCCGAGTTTTTCCAGCATATCGGCGGTGTGGCTAAGGGTGGACCAATCGGACTTGGAGCCCATGATCACGCCAACCAATGCACTCATCGTCGTGCCTCTTCTCTCTGGGCGCCCGCAGGCGCGTCAAAAAACAACAAGCCACGCGGGAAATCCAGCGTGGCTTGTTGTACGAATTAAGGCCGGTTGGACCGGCCGAAGGCCGCGCAGTATACCGTAATAACGCAGATAAACAGCCCCTGGAATGACCATCTGTCTTACACCTCAAACAGGCGGTTTTATTGACTTCCAGGTCAGCGAACACACCAGAAAACTAATGTGGGAGCGGGCTTGCTCGCGAATGCGGTGGATCAGCCACAGATGGGTTGACTGACACTACGCTTTCGCGAGCAAGCCCGCTCCCACATTTGATCTGTGTGGGCTCAGGTGTTCTGCGCCGCGCCGCCTTCCAGCTTGCGCCACAACAACCGCACGTTCGCCTTGCGCACCAACGCACAACGATACAACCGGATCTCCAGCGGCACATGCCATTGCGGGCCGCCGCACACCACCAGCTCACCCCGGGCCAGCTCGGCGCGCACGCTCAACTGCGGCACCCAGGCAATGCCCAAGCCCTCAAGGGCCATGCTTTTCAGGCTGTCGGCCATGGCCGTTTCGTAAATCGTGGTAAAGCGCAGCGCCCGCTGGCGCAGCAGCAGGTTTACCGAGCGCCCCAGGAAAGCTCCGGCGCTGTAGGCCAGCAGCGGCACGCTGCCCTCGCCTTCCAGGTCGAACAACGGCTTGCCGTCGGCATCGGCGGCGCACACCGGCAGCATCTCGGTGTTGCCCAGGTGCAGCGACGGGAAGATCTCCGGGTCCATCTGCATCGCCGCATCCGGGTCGTAGAACGCCAGCATCAAATCGCAGCCGCCTTCGCGCAGTGCATGCACGGCGTCGCCCACGTTGGTGGCGACCAACCGCGTGGCGATGTTCAGCCCTTCGTTGCGCAACTGCGCGATCCAGCGCGGGAAGAAACCCAGGGCCAGGGAGTGCGCCGCCGCCACTTGCATGACTTCACCCTGCCCGCCTTCCAGGTGATGCAGGTGGCGCAGCACCTCGCCGAGCTGCTCGACCACGGTCCGCGCGGTGACCAGGAACAACTGCCCCGCCGCCGTCAGTTCGACCGGCGTGCGCGAGCGATTGACCAGGGTCAGCCCCAGCGCCGCCTCCAGGCTGCGGATGCGCCGACTGAACGCCGGCTGGGTGACGAAGCGCCGCTCAGCCGCCTGGGAGAAGCTGCGGGTGGCAGCCAGGGCGCTAAAGTCTTCCAGCCATTTGCTTTCAAGGTTCATCACATCCTCCCGGGGCACGCACCATTTTGGCACACACGTCCGTCATGGTAACGGGGTCACACCGACATTATGCCGTTTATGCATAGGCCAGTGTTTAACAGCATTGGCCCAAAATCTCCTGCAAGCCTAGCATTCACAGCGTTCCGGCCTAGCCCGGGTCCATATCGAGATGATTTCCGTCATGTCCTCCGCTGCATCTTTCCGCACAGAAAAAGACCTGCTTGGCGTACTCGAAGTACCCGCTCAAGCGTATTACGGCATCCAGACCCTGCGAGCGGTGAACAACTTCCGTCTCTCGGGCGTTCCGATTTCGCATTACCCGAAATTGGTGGTCGGCCTGGCAATGGTCAAGCAGGCAGCTGCTGACGCCAACCGCGAGCTGGGCCAACTCAGCGAAGCCAAGCACGCTGCCATCAGCGAAGCCTGTGCCCGTCTGATCCGCGGCGATTTCCACGAAGAGTTCGTGGTGGACATGATTCAAGGCGGCGCTGGCACTTCAACCAACATGAATGCCAACGAAGTCATCGCCAACATCGCGCTGGAGGCCATGGGCCACAGCAAGGGCGAATACCAATACCTGCACCCCAACAACGACGTGAACATGGCGCAGTCGACCAACGACGCGTACCCGACCGCGATCCGCCTGGGTCTGCTGCTGGGCCACGACGCGCTGTTGGCCAGCCTCGACAGCCTGATCCAGGCGTTCGCTGCCAAGGGTGAAGAATTCAGCCACGTCCTGAAAATGGGCCGTACCCAGCTGCAAGACGCCGTGCCGATGACCCTCGGCCAGGAATTCCGTGCCTTCGCCACCACCCTCGGTGAAGACCTGGCCCGCCTGAAGACCCTGGCGCCTGAGCTGCTGACCGAAGTGAACCTGGGCGGCACCGCCATCGGTACCGGCATCAACGCCGACCCGCGTTACCAGGCCCTGGCCGTCCAGCGCCTGGCGACCATCAGCGGCCAGCCGCTGGTACCGGCTGCCGACCTGATCGAAGCCACCTCCGACATGGGCGCTTTCGTGCTGTTCTCCGGCATGCTCAAGCGTACCGCGGTGAAGCTGTCGAAGATCTGCAACGACCTGCGCCTGCTGTCCAGCGGCCCGCGCACCGGCATCAACGAAATCAACCTGCCGGCGCGTCAGCCAGGCAGCTCGATCATGCCCGGCAAGGTCAACCCGGTGATCCCGGAAGCCGTGAACCAGGTGGCGTTCCAAATCATCGGTAACGATTTGGCGCTGACCATCGCGGCCGAAGGCGGCCAGCTGCAACTGAACGTGATGGAGCCGCTGATCGCCTACAAGATCTTCGACTCGATCCGCCTGCTGCAACGCGCCATGGACATGCTGCGCGAGCACTGCATCGTCGGCATCACTGCCAACGAAGCCCGCTGCCGCGAGTTGGTGGAACACTCCATCGGCCTGGTCACCGCGCTGAACCCGTACATCGGCTATGAAAACGCCACCCGCATCGCCCGTATCGCCCTTGAAAGCGGCCGCGGCGTGCTGGAACTGGTGCGCGAAGAAGGCTTGCTCGACGACGCCATGCTCGACGACATCCTGCGCCCCGAAAACATGATTGCCCCACGTTTGGTCCCCTTGAAGGCCTAAGCGTTTGTTGCACCGCTCACCAGGTTGAGGGACTAGACACCTCTCACCTTTTGAGGGCCTGAAGGCTCGTTCTTCAGGCCCTTTTTTTTGCCTCAAGGTTGTGAAATGACGCCAATAAAAACTCCAAGATCGCCCAACAAACCCGCCTTGCCCGTAACGCCTTGGCTGAAACCTTTAATCGCCTCGTGCAGACGGATCACCCACTCCTAGGTATAGTGCCGCCCCTCTTCGCGTCAGCGGTCGTCGGTAACGAGACCCTGGGAAGCGCGAAACCGCATGAATAACAACACCCGCAAAAGGATTGGGGTCGAAGCGTCGTGCACTGCCTGGTGCCGAGCGATGCGTCGGACCGTCCTGCGTTTGCCATTAGAAAAATCAGCGAGGAACACTCCATGCTAGAAGTCATCAACGACTTCCTCTCAGGGAAAGTATTGATCGTGCTCATTGTCGGGCTCGGTGGTTACTTCACGATCCGCTCGCGTTTCGTTCAGTTGCGTCACTTTTTCCACATGTTTTCGGTGTTTCGCGACAGCCTGAAAAGCAGCGCCGGCCAGCTCAGTTCGTTCCAGGCGCTGATGCTCAGCCTCGCCGGGCGCGTGGGTGCCGGCAACATCGCAGGCGTCGGCATTGCCGTGACCCTGGGTGGCCCGGGCGCCGTATTCTGGATGTGGGTCACCGCACTGGTGGGCATGTCTTCGAGCTTTATCGAGTGCTCCCTCGGCCAACTGTACAAACGCACCGACGCTGAAGGCACCTACCGTGGTGGCCCGGCGTATTACATCCAGCACGGCCTGCACAAACGCTGGCTGGGCATGGTGATGGCGTTCCTGCTGCTGGTGACTTTCGGCTTCGCCTTCAATGGCCTGCAAGCCCACGCCGTCACCCACTCGCTGAACAACGCATTTGGCCTCGACACCACCTACACCGGCCTGGCCCTGGCGGTGTTGCTGGGCCTGGTGTTCATCGGCGGGATCAAGCGTATCGCCTCGATCGCCGACCTGCTGGTGCCGGTCAAGACCCTGGTCTACATCGCGGTGACCCTGTACGTGATCGTGCTGCAATTCGACCACGTGCCGGCCATGCTCGCGACCATCGTCAAGAGCGCTTTCGGCCTCGACCAGGCCTTCGGTGGCCTGGTGGGCAGCGCGATCATCATGGGTGTGAAACGCGGCGTGTTCGCCAACGAAGCCGGCCTGGGCAGTGCGCCTAACGTGGCGGCAGTCGCCTCGGTTGAACACCCGATCGCCCAAGGCGTGGTTCAGGCGTTCAGCGTGTTCCTCGACACCTTCGTCATCTGCACCTGCACCGCGCTGCTGATCCTGCTCTCGGGCTTCTACACCCCGGGCTTTGAAGGCGACGGCATTGCCCTGACCCAGAACTCCCTGGCGGCGGTGGTGGGTGACTGGGGCCGGATGTTCATCTCGGTGGCCCTGGCGTTGTTCGTGTTCACCTCGATCATGTACAACTACTACCTCGGCGAGAGCAACCTGCGCTTCATCGTGGGCGACAACCGCAAGGTGCTGATGGGCTACCGCGCGCTGGTGCTGGTGCTGATTTTCTGGGGTTCCATCGAGAACCTGAGCACCGTGTTTGCCTTCGCCGACATCACCATGACCATGCTGGCGTTCGTCAACCTGTTCGCCCTGGCGTTCCTGTTCAAGATCGCCATGCGCATCCTGAATGACTACGACGGCCAGCGTGCTGCGGGCATCAAGACCCCGGTGTTTGATTCCAGCAAGTTCCCGGACCTGGACCTGGACCGCAAGGCCTGGCCGGCAAATCCGGTGAAGCCTGAGCCAGCCGCTCAAGCGACCGCAGAACTGAACGCTCAAGCGCAACGCTAAACCTAGATAGATGACACGCCGCCCGGCCTTGGGCATGCTCTGGGCCCGGCGGCGTTTTTCGTTCAGGAGATTCTTCAATGCAACCAGCCAACAACGTCATGGTGCTCTACACCGGCGGCACCATCGGCATGCAGGCCAGCGCCAACGGCCTGGCCCCCGCTTCGGGGTTTGAAGCGCGCATGAGCGCAGCCCTCGCCCAACTGAATATGCCAGCCTGGCGCTTTCGGGAAATGGCCCCGCTGATCGACAGTGCGAACATGACCCCCGCCTATTGGCAGCGCCTGCGCGTCGCCGTGATCGAGGCGGTGGACGAGGGTTGCGACGCCGTACTGGTGCTGCACGGCACCGACACCCTGGCCTACAGCGCTGCGGCCATGAGTTTCCAACTGCTGGGCCTGCCCGCGCCGGTGCTGTTTACCGGCTCGATGCTGCCGGCCGGTGTGCCCGACAGCGATGCCTGGGAAAACGTCAGCGGCGCGCTGGCAGCCCTGGGCGCTGGCCTGGCGCCGGGCGTGCAACTGTACTTCCACGGTGCACTGATGGCCCCGACCCGCTGCGCGAAGATCCGCAGTTTTGGTCGCCATCCGTTTGCCGCATTGCAGCGTAACGGCGGCGTCGCCAAGGCGGACATGATTCCGGCGGCGCTGCATTACCGCCAGCCCAAGGCGCTGGCCAATGTGGGTGTGCTGCCACTGGTGCCGGGCATCGCCGCCGCGCAATTGGACGCGTTGATCGACAGCGGCATCCAGGCGCTGGTGCTGGAATGCTTCGGCAGCGGCACCGGGCCGAGCGACAACCCGCAGTTCCTCGCCGGTCTCCAGCGCGCGCAGGATAACGGCGTGGTCGTGGTGGCAATCACCCAATGCCATGAAGGCGGTGTGGAGCTGGATGTGTACGAAGCCGGTAGCCGCTTGCGTAGCGTGGGCGTGTTGTCGGGTGGCGGGATGACCCGTGAAGCCGCGTTCGGCAAGCTCAATGCGCTGTTGGGTGCCGGCCTGCCCGTGGCAGAAGTGCGTCGCCTGGTAGAACTCGACCTGTGTGGCGAGCTGGGCTGACCTACATATCCACCGCTCTCCCTGGCGTGCCGCTCCCTAGCATGGGGCCTGTTTCCATGCACGCCAGGCCTCCCCATGAGTTCACCCGCCGCACAGCCCAACGCCAACACCGCCACCCAAGCCCTGCTCGCACAACTGTGCCTGGGCCCTTCGTTCCTGGAGGTCGCAGCCGCGTTGCTGCGCCCGGAACTACGTCGTTTGTACCCCGCGTTGGATATCGACCCGGACATCGCCATGGTCTGCACCCCAGGCTGGGTGCTGATGGACGACCAGATCCAGGCCACCACGCCGCAGTATCAGACGCTCACCGGCATTCTCGCCCGGCAGGCGGTGCTTGAAGTGCCTCGCCTGTACATTGAAGGCGAACACTTCCTGACCCAGCAGCCGCTCACCACGACGCCCATTCACCTGCCGGTGCGTATCGCCGAAATCGCCCAGGTTATTAATGTGCTGGCGCCAGTCATGCTCAGCGCCTATCAGGAACAGCAAATCGCTTTCTGGAACAGCGCCAACAAGGACGGCCCGCAATGGCATACCCTGTCCAACCACCTGCGAACGCTGTGGAATGTCCAAGGGGTAACCGGGTGGAGCGCGGTGGATTGCGCCATGGCGCGCCAGCTCTATAACGCACCCGACCTGAAGAGCCGGCAGGCCAAGCCTCTGCTTAACGGCAAGGCCTACCTGATCGACATCAGCCTGATAGAGGGTGAAACCGTCACCCCACTGAGCCTGATGCCCATCGCCGTGCTGGTGGGCACCCATGAATCGCGCACGGTGATCCTGGTGCACTCGCTGCTCAACGGTTATGAAAAGTTCACGTCCTTGCAGCAGCTCGGCGCCTCCCTGCCCGGGCACCTGAACCCCGGCCTGTCTTACACGGGCCTGCACTGGCGCTTGCTGGAACCCGAAGGCGATTTTTTTGACCAGCAAGCCTGCTCGCTGATCACCCTCCAGATCAACGCCATCGGTGCCATTGATTTCTCCGCGCTCAAGCACAAGGATGCCAACCCGGCCGCCCTCGGCTCACCGCCGGCGATCGCCAGCTTCGTCGCGGACCAGGGGCCCGACCTGAGCCAGTATCAGGACGCTATGCCCGCCTGGCTGAACACGGCATCCAGCAGCGACCTGAGCCTCTATTCCCGTCACCTCAAGGACCTGGCGGCCTTGCACAGCCTTAACGCCGGCAAGGGTTACCAGGACGGGATTGCGCCCATCCGCGAGTACACCCTCAAAACCCTCAAGGATTTGATGGTCGCCGACCACGCCGAAGCCGCCACACTGCATCTGGACGATATCGAAATACGCGTCACCAGCCAGGTGGTATGGGGCACATTCCCCGTGCCCGGCAAAATCGAAATGACCACCTTTAACCTGGTCGACCTGGCGCTGCAAAACCTGATCGCGCTGCCCCTGGGAGACAAGAGCCTGCGCCTGCGCAATGCCCGGGCGCTGCCCGCCTGGCTGACCGTGAGCTATGTGGAGACGCTGGTCCAGCAAGCCGACATCGGTCGCCAATATCCGGCACTGGTTAAGGCCAAACTACTGGACGACCCACAGGAATCGCTGCGCCGACAGCAACTGTACGGCCAGCACCTGCGCATTCAGCTGCCGCTGCTGGCCCTGCAATACAAGATTCGTCAGCAGGCCGGCATCGATGAGCGTGGCTACCGCTACATCGTGGCAGTGCTGGAGTCACAGGCCGGCAACCGTCAGGTAGATGGGCAAACCATCGTGTTGCGCCCCCTGGCCTTCGTCCCCCTGCGACGTGCGGGCGGTGCGGCCGATGAGGTGGCCAATATGTTCTTGATCGGTCCCCAGGACCCTTCCGCCGGGCCTTGCCTGTTGTATCGCCCATTGTTCGACCAACCGCTGACCCAATATCCGTCGCCCGCCAACGTGCTGTATGCCCTGCAAGAGGACGCCGACCTGCGTGACTCGGTACTGGCCTGGCTGCCCGACGCGGTGCGCAGCGACTACAGCAACTATGTGTTTCCCGGCGCGCTGCCTTCGCCCTGGGCCATCATGCGGTTTATCGTCGAACCCAGCAAACTCTGGGTCATGTGCGGCCCTATGCGCCTTGGCGGCGAGGCCATCAACGATGATCTGGCGGCCCACCTTTTCAAGGCCAACGCCAACGCCGTGGTGGAGTTGGCGGACCGCCAGTCGGTGTCCAATCGTGAGAACCGCTGGGCCACGTTCAAGCAAGCCGGGTGGCTGATCTTCAATGCTGCACTGCCCTTTCTCGGGCGCGGTGTGGGGGTTGCCGCCTGGATCTGGCAAATTCTCGATCAGTTGCAGCAAGCCGCCGAGGCACGCCGACGCAACCATTCACAGCAGGAGTGGGCAGCCCTCACTGACGTACTGCTGAACCTGGCAATGGCCATTACCTTACACTTGGCCAGCCGCAATCAGCCGGCCAGTCGTCGACTGCCCGGCTACCAGGCGGAAAAAAAACCTGCGCCGCCCACCTCAACGCCCACGGCGCCAATCATCCAGCAAGGCCCGACCATCCTTCCCCACGAATTGCCGCCAGAGTTGCCGCAATCGGTATATTCCCTAGGCGCCGTGGCCCGCAAACCCGAGACCCTGGCAACCGTGCTGGAACGCTTCAAACTCCCCAGGCCCTCCGGCCTGGGCAACGTTGTCACGCCAGTGGGGCCCCACCAATACCTCTACCCTCTGGGTGAAAAATGGCACGCACCGGTGGGTGAGCGTTGGTTCGAAGTACAGGTAGGTGAAGACGACGCGGTGGTGATTGTCGACCCCAGCCTACCCACCCGCACCGGCCCGCTGCTGCTACACAACCTCAAGGGTGAATGGTTCGTCGATACCCGCCTGCGCCTGCGCGGTGGCGGGCCCAAGGTCGTGAAAAACAAAGCTCAGAAGGAGGCCACCCGCAAGGCCGCCGAGGTACGCGCGCGCCTGGAGCAGTTCGAAAACGACAAACAGCGAGCCCAGCTCGAACTGCAGCAGGCCCGCCAAGCCCTGAGTGACGCGCCGGGCACCTCGGCGCAAGCCGCGCGCCAACTCTACCTGGACAAACTCGTAAGCCAGCGCAACGACTATGAAACCGCCCTGCAACAGCTGAAGACCCTGAATCTGTTTGCGCCCATGAGCAATTATCAACCCAAGGCCCTGAGCTACCTTAAAGCACAGCTGGACCTCACCCAGGCCGGCATTGCAGAAGTCCAGACACGCTTCACCCCCAAGCTTCGGACCGTACTCGACCAGATCGAACGCCAAGCGACGGCCCCTCAGGAGCGCCATATTGAAGACGCGCGGCAAATGACCGAGTTGAGCCAGGACATGCTGACTCGCCTGGACTACGCCCAGTCACGCTTCACTGAACTGAAGGCCCTGGCCCGGGATGGGTTGCGCCTGATCCAGAGCACCCGGCACCTGCTGCCCTCCTACAGCAGCGATGATCTCAAGGCATTGCAGGTAACGATGGCTCGCAACCTGTGCCTGTCTGAAACCAGCCTGCAAACCCATCCCCAGGCCTGGAGCACTCTCGACCGGATCGTCGACGCCGCCGACCTGGCGGTGCAAACCCTGCGCGACACCCTGCACGAACGCAGCGAATCACGGCTCGATGAGCGCATCGACAGCCTCGGCAGCCTGATCGACCAGTTCAAGGTGATCGATGAACGGTTGCAGGACTTTTCCGCTGACTTTTCCGAGCACGCCCTTGGCGAACCATTAGGCCAATTACGCGCACAAATCCGCAGCTATTTGCAACGGACGCTGAACAGCCTGGCGCTGCTGCATGCCGAGCGCGACCTCATCAGGACCCGTCCCACCCCCCCGCCGACTCCGCCACGCCCGCTGAAGAAGTTCATCAGCACCCGCTTCAACGGCGTGCTCATCGGTGAACCGCGACTGACCGAAGCCGGGCTGGAAACAAACATGGTGGATATTCGCTCTCCCCTGACCCATAACGTCCTGGCCACCTTCCATGAGAAGCAACCGGGGATCTGGGTCCAGCACGTCAAGGCCAGTGTGCCAGCGCCAGCGCCCGACCTTGAAACCAGCCTGCATGCCGGCGAGACCCTGCTCCTGGAACTGCCGGCGTTCAACCGGCGCGCTGCGGAGCAAGTAAAAAAACCCGACCGGACCGTCGTCGGCATCGAGCAGATGTTTCATCAGCACGCCATGCTGCTGGAGCAGGCCGAGCAAGACCTGGAGAGGGCACTGACAAACGCCAACGTCACTGACAGCGATTCAAACTCGGCCGCCAGCCTCTCGAGCCAGCTCAACAACGCAGCCCAAAGCCTTTACCTACAGGCGAAGAATCACCGGATACAAACGACCAAGCAACGCCCACCGACTATCGACGGGGTTGAATGGCTAAAAACCCACAACGAAATCACGGTACGCAAAACCATCACCCGCCGTCGCCTGAAGGCGGCTCAACCGGATTATCTCGACGAATACACCATCAGCGAGCAATCCAGCGGCAAGGTGCTCTGGTACGCGCACCTCCACTACTCCACCAGTTGGACGCCGCCCAAGGCATTTATCTCGGCCCGCCTGAAAACTCCCGAGGAGGCGCGCCGCGGCTCGGCAGCCGACAGCACCGGAGGCTTGAACGAGCAGCAATTGACGGACTTCTACCGCAGTGAATTTGGCCTGGAGCAAGCCCGGCGAGTGTTCTTCGACGCCGGCTGAAACCGGCGGCACACAACTTGCTCGGCTCCTGTCCACCACGGTTGGAGCCGCCCATGCTGCATTCGCACCTCACCACCCTCAACGCCGTGTCGCTGGTGTTGAGCACGTTCCGCGCCAAAGGCCTGCCGAGTACCGCGCTGCTCGCCGGCAGCGGCATTTGCGCCGCGGACTTGAGCCGCACCGACACGCGCATCACCACTCACCAAGAGATGCGCGTGTGTGCAAATGCCGTGGCCTTACAGTGCGACATCGGCCTGGAATTGGGCCAGCGCATGCATGTTTCGTCCTACGGCATGTTGGGCTATGCGTTACTGACCAGTGCCACCTTCGGTGACGCTTTGCGCCTGGCCCTGCGTTATCCGGCGCTGCTGGGAACACTCTTTGAACTGAGCCTGGTGCAGGACGGTGAGCGTATCTGGTTCACCGCCAGCGATTACCGCGAGAGCGCCGCGCTGACCCTGTTTAACGTCGAGCTGTGTCTGGTGTCGTTGAAAGTCATCTGTGACGACTTGCTCGGCCACCCACTTCCTCTGCTGGGCGCACGCTTTGAACACGATGCGCCGGCTTACCAGAGGCGTTACACCGAGCGTTTCGACTGCCCCTTACAGTTCCAGGCCACAACCAATGCATTCGCGTTTGACCCACGCTGGCTCGAACAACCATTACCCTTGGCGGACGCCGTGACGCACCAGGCCATGGCCGAACGCTGCCGTAAACAGAACACCGAATTTACCGGGCGCGAAGCCTGGCTGGGGCGTATCCGTCAGTTACTCGCGACGCAACTGCACGCCGCTCCCGGGCTGGATGGCCTGGCGCAGCAAATGAACTGTTCAGCCCGCACCTTGCGCCGGCACTTGCAGAACCTGGGGTCCAGCTACCAGGAACTGCTCGACGAGCTACGCTTCGAGCGGGCCAAGCAATTGCTGGGGGAAGGCGCGCTGCCGATCCATCGGATTGCCGAGCAGTTGGGTTTCAGCGAGACCGCCAGTTTCCGCCATGCATTTGTACGCTGGAGCGGCGTCGCGCCCAGCCAGTTCCGGCCTTGATCCATTCAAGGGCATGGCTGCGCCATTGAGGGGCGAATTGCGGACAGATAATTTGGCCATATCGGTCCCCTTTTGGCCGCTCCTGCCATTCTCATTAATCCCACCCGCCGCAAGACTGGACTCACCGATTCAGCCTGCGGAGAACAACAATATGCTGACGATCTACTCGGACGATCACCACCTGCACCATGGCCGGTGCGAGTTGATGGACGGGCAACTGATGCCCTGTTTTGAAATGCCCTCGCGCGCCGACCATGTGTTGCAACGGGTCAAGGACCGCGAACTGGGCCCGGTGCAAGCGCCTGAGGATTTTGGCCTGGCGCCGCTGCAACGTATTCACAGCCCCGCGTACCTGGACTTCTTCAAAGGCGCCTGGCAACGCTGGACGGCATTTGGCCAGGACGGAGACTTGCTGCCCTACACCTGGCCCGCACGCACCTTGCGCCGGGTCATCCCCACCAGCCTGCACGGCCAGCTCGGCTATTACAGCTTCGACGGCGGCGCGCCGATCACCGCCGGCACCTGGCAAGCGGCCTACAGCGCGGCGCAAGTAGCACTCACCGCGCAACAGGCGATCCAGCAAGGCGCCCGCAGTGCCTTCGCCCTGTGCCGTCCGCCCGGGCACCATGCCGCCAGCGACTTGATGGGCGGATATTGCTACCTCAACAACGCGGCGATCGCAGCCCAGGCGTTTCTCGACCAAGGCCACACAAAGGTGGCCATCCTCGACGTGGACTACCACCACGGCAACGGTACCCAGTCGATTTTCTACGAGCGCGACGATGTGCTGTTCACCTCGATCCACGGCCATCCGGAGGCGGAATTTCCGTTCTTCCTGGGCTACGCCGACGAGTTGGGCGAAGGCGCCGGTGAGGGTTTCAACTTCAACTATCCGTTGCCCGCAGGTTCTGGCTGGGACCGCTGGAGCGCCGCGCTGGAGCAGGCCTGCGGGGATATCGAGCGCTACGGCGCCGACATCATCGTGGTCTCGCTGGGCGTCGACACCTTCAAGGACGACCCGATCTCCCAGTTCAAGCTCGACAGCCCCGACTACCTGGCGATGGGCGCGCGAATCGCCCGCCTCGGCAAACCGACGCTGTTTGTGATGGAAGGCGGCTACGCCGTGGAAGAAATCGGCATCAATGCCGTCAACGTTCTCGAAGGTTTTGAGGGATTCGCCCAATGAATATGCTCAAGCATCTCGTCCTCTGCGCCGCCGTGCTGAGCGGGGCCGCGCACGCCGAAGAAAGAACCCTGCGGGTCTACAACTGGTTCGACTACATCACGCCCAAGGCCCTGGAAGATTTCAAGGCGCAGAACCCCAGCGTCAAGCTGGTCTACGACATCTTCGACACCAACGAAGCCCTCGAGGCCAAGCTGCTGACCGGCAACTCCGGCTATGACGTGGTGGTGCCGTCCAACGTGTTCCTGGCCAAGCAGATCGAAGCCTCGGTGTTCCAGCCGCTGGACCGCAGCAAACTGCCCAACTGGAACCACCTTGATCCCAAGTTGATGAAGCTGATCGAGGCCAACGATCCCGGCAATAAATTCGCCGTGCCCTACATGTACGGCACCATCCTGATCGGCTTCAACCCGGACAAGGTCAAGGCCGCGCTGGGGGCCAACGCCCCCGTGGACAGCTGGGACCTGATCTTTAACGTCGAGAACATCAGCAAGCTCAAGCAATGCGGCGTGGCGCTGCTGGATTCGCCGTCGGAAATCCTGCCCCTGGCCCTGCAACACCTGGGCCTGGACCCCAACAGCAGCAACCCGGCGGACTATGTCAAAGCCGAAGCATTGCTGATGAAGATCCGCCCGTACATCACCTATTTCCACTCGTCCAAGTACATGGCCGACATTGCCAACGGCGACATCTGCGTGGCGGTCGGCTATTCCGGCAGCTTCTCCCAGGCCGCCAACCGCGCCAAGGAAGCCAAGAACGGTGTGACCGTGGACATGCGGCTACCCAAAGAAGGCGCTCCGATCTGGTTCGACATGCTCGCGATCCCCAAAGGCGCCAAGGACCCGGAAGACGCCTACGCCTTTATCAACTACCTGCTGCAACCG
Source organism: Pseudomonas sp. W2I6 (assembly GCF_030815935.1). Taxonomy (NCBI): domain Bacteria; kingdom Pseudomonadati; phylum Pseudomonadota; class Gammaproteobacteria; order Pseudomonadales; family Pseudomonadaceae; genus Pseudomonas; species Pseudomonas sp. W2I6. The sequence continues at coordinate 6,266,241 of NZ_JAUSXJ010000001.1, forward strand.
GGCGTGATCGCGCCGATCAGCGATTTTGTCGGTTACCCCAACCCCAACAAGGACGCCACCGGGTTGGTGGATCCGGCGATTCGCAACAACCCCAACCTGTACCCGACCGAGGCGGCCATGGCCACGCTGTATACCCTCAAGCCCCTGGGACGTGACGCCGAACGAGCCAGGACCCGCGCCTGGACCAAGATCAAGTCCGGCACCTGATCGGTTGCCGCCGGTTGCGCCTCAGTGCGCAACCGGCGCGTGCCAAACCTGGCCCAAGCGCTTCAACGCCTGGCTGATCTGCGCCTCGGGCACGGCAGCAAACCCCAACACCAATCCGGCACGCTGATCCTGCGGCGTGAGTGACTCCGGCAGCCAATAGCTGCTCAAGCCATTGACCTCCACACCCACCGCCGCCGCCTGTTGGATCAGCGCCTGTTCCCGCGCCAGGCTGTCGACCCGCACGGTCAGGTGCAGCCCGGCCGCCACCGACGGCAGGCGGCCAACGCCTTCAATGTCGGCGGGCCATTCGGCCAATAGCGCATTGAGCCGGCTCTGCGCGGCGCGGCGCATGCGGCGTACATGGCGCTGGAAATGCCCGGTCGCCATGAACTCCGCCATCACCGCCTGGGTGCTGACTTCCGAGTGGCGCACGTCCACCGCGCGGCGCCGGGCAAAGGCCTGGACCAGGCCGACCGGCAACACCAGGTAGCCCAGGCGCAGCGCCGGAAAGGCCACCTTGCCGAAAGTCCCGACATACAGCACCCGCCCCGTGCGATCGAGGGCCGCCAGTGGCGCCAGGGGCGCGCCGCTGTAGCGGTACTCACCGTCGTAGTCATCCTCGACGATCCAGCCGCCCGTACGCTCGGCCCAGGCCAGCAGTTCCAGGCGCCGGGCCAGGCTCATCACCACGCCGGTGGGGTATTGATGGGACGGGGTGACGTAGGCCAGGCGGCAACCGCCGAGGCGGTTCAAGGCAGCGCAGTCGATGCCCTCGCTGTCCACCGTAACGCCATGCAATTGGCCACCCGCCACCGCGAACGCATGGCCTGCTGCCCGATACCCCGGATTCTCGATGGCAACCTCATCGCCGGGCTCCACCAGCAGCTGTGCACAAAGGCTGATTGCCTGCTGCGCGCCACTGGTGATCACTATTTGCTCAGCCGTGCACTGCATGCCGCGAGAACTGCGTAAATAGGCCGCAATCAATCCACGCAGGCGCGCGTCGCCCGCCGGGTCGCCGTAACACAACTGCTGCAAGTCCGGCTTGCGCCAGAAAGCCGCATTCAGCTTGGCCCACACGTCAAACGGGAACAGATCGAAAGCCGGTACGCCCACCCTGAAAGCCCTCGGCGGACCACTGGGCGGAAGCGCCAAATGATTGTTTTCCACCCGCGCCAGCGCACCGCTGTGGATAACTTGACTGGACGAAAACACAGGTAAATCTGGCCGTTTTGTGGATAAACCTGGGGATAAGCCTGTTGATAACCCTGTGGACACTTTTGTGGATAGTTTTTTTGCGGCCGTCGGTGTCTGCGGCAATTGCGCCACATAGGTGCCATCACCCACGCGGCCCTCAATAAATCCTTCGGCGTACAGTTGGTCGTAGGCGCGAACCACACTGTTGCGCGAGATCGATAGCGCCGCCGCCAGGTCACGGCTGGCGGGGAGCCGGGTGCCACTGACCAACCGGCCATCCAGTACTCGCTGGCGCAGCGCCTGATAGAGCTGGCGGGTGAGTCCCTGGCGGCGGTCCAACTCGATACCCGCCGGGTTGAACGAGAGCGGTGGTTCTAGCGCAGGCATGGAATTGGACCTATAAAATTGACTGTAGATGGCTCTTACAACGAACCAATAGCCTGCCTAGGATGCAGGCATTCGCCAAGGAAAATCTTCATGTACACACCACGCGCCTTTGCCCTCGATGACTTGCCTGAAATCCAGCAACTGATCCAGCACACGCGCCTGGCGCAACTGGTGACCTTGGGCGAACAAGGCCTGCAAGCCAGCCATTTGCCGCTGCTGCTCAACCCGGATGAAGGGCCCAACGGCACCCTTTACGGGCACATGGCCAAGGCCAATCGCCAATGGCAGGACCTGCAAAATGGCGGCGAGGCCCTGGTGATTTTTGCCGGGGCCGAGGCCTACGTCAGCCCGTCGTTCTACCCGGCCAAGGCCGAACACGGCAAAGTGGTGCCGACCTGGAATTACATCGCGGTACACGCCTACGGCACCGGCGAAGTGTTCACCGACGCCGAGCGCCTGCTCGAACTGGTCAGCGCCCTCACCGACCGCCATGAAGGCAATCGCGCCCAACCCTGGAAAGTCAGCGACGCCCCGGCCGACTACATCGACGGCATGCTCAAGGCCATCGTCGGCTTTGCCCTGCCGATCCAACGCCTGGAAGGCAAACGCAAACTCAGCCAGAACCGCAGCCCGGCGGACATCGCCGGTGTTCGCGACGGCCTGGCTGCCAGCACCGACGTACGCGACCAGACCCTCGCCCGCTTTATTCCCAAGGAGCCATCATGAGCCAGATCGAAATCCGCCAGGTCAGCGCCGCCGACCACGCCGCTTGGTTGCCCCTGTGGCAAGCCTACCTGCGCTTCTACAACACCGAGCTGCCCGACGCCGTCAGCCAGAACACCTGGCAACGCTTGATCGACGCCAATGAGCCGACCCACTCGGCCCTGGCCTGGCAGGACGGCAAGGCCGTAGGCATGGTCAATTTCATCTACCACCGTTCCAACTGGAGCATCGAGAACTCCTGCTACCTGCAGGATTTGCTGGTAGATCCGGCCCAGCGCGGCACCGGCGTCGGCCGCAAGCTGATCGAATTCGTCTACGCCACCGCCAAGGCCGACGGTTGCTGCAAGGTCCACTGGCTGACCCACGAGACCAACGCCACCGCCATCCAGCTGTACGAACGCATCGCCGAACGCCCCGGTTTTATCCAGTTTCGCAAAGGTCTTTAAGGAGAAGCACAGCATGACGACATCATTGGCCGACTGGAAAGGTGTCCCGGCGCCCACCGTCACCCTTATCGAAGGGCGCTTCGTGCGCCTGGAAAAACTCGACCCGGCCCGCCACGGCGATGACCTGTTCAATGCCCTGCAAGGCCCCGGCGCGGATCCGAAGCTGTGGGATTATTTGCCTTACGGCCCGTTCCCCGAGCGCGCCGCCTTCGACGCCTGGCTGAACAACCACGCGTCCCACAGCGACCCGTACTTCTTCAGCGTGATCGACAAGGCCAGCGGCAAGGTGCAAGGCATCCTCAGCCTGATGTCCATCGTGCCCGAGCAAGGCCGCATCGAAATCGGCCACGTGACCTTCGGCGCCCCGATGCAACGTTCACCGAAAAGCACCGAGGCGGTGTACCTGCTGGCCAGGCACTCGTTTGAGCTGGGCAATCGTCGCCTGGAGTGGAAGTGCAACAACGCCAACGCCCGCTCCAAAAACGCCGCCGAGCGGTTGGGTTTCAGTTTTGAAGGGGTGTTTCGCCAGCACACCGTGGTCAAGGGCCGCAACCGGGATACGGCGTGGTACTCGATCCTGGATGGGGAATGGCCGGCGATTGGGGCGGGGTTTGAGCGGTGGCTGTCAGATGCCAACCAGACCGGTTCGGGACAGTTGAAAACGCTGGTGGAATGCCGTACCTAAGCCACCCTGCCACCCCCTGACAAATGTGGGAGCGGGCTTGCTCGCGAAAGCGGCGTATCAGTCACAAATGTATCAACTGACCCACCGTCATCGCGGGCAAGCCCGGCTCCCACATTGTATCTTCAGCGTATCCGGGCCTTGTGCTCAGCCGAGGCGAATAGGCGAGCATCTATACCTTGAAATACTTGCTCACGATCAAACACCACGCCATCGCCTTTTCCTACAAGCTTCTGCGAACCTTCACCACTCCCATCTTCAACCCAAACGGCCTGAACACTGCGTTCAACGACTTCAGCGTCTGATTGCCCTCGCCATGTTCGATATGCACCAGCGTGCGTACGGAGATTTTGCACATCTTGGCAAACTGGCTCTGATGCAGCCCAGTGACTTCCGTTCGCAGCCGGCGTACCGCCTCGGCTATTTCCAGCGTTCCCTCGGCCAATGCATCCTGAATGCTTTCGATCAACCGGGTTCGTTCTTCAACCGTCAGGCTCATTTCAATCCCCGTCACCTCCTCGCCATCATTCTGTAAAAAACCTCCGCTATACAGGTCGACTCTTTTCCAAAAACAAGGTCGCCCGCCATGCCCCCTTCGCCCCAGCGCCTTGCGCTCACTCTCGGCCTGCTGGTCAGCAGCGGTTTTGCCGATGCGGCGCCCGCGCCAACCAAGACGCTGCAGATCGACACGCCCACCACCACCGGGCAAACCCTGGGCGGTAGCGACTCGCTGACGATCTCGGCACCGGGCAGTATCACCACCTCCAAAGTCGCGGTGACCTTGAAGGACGGCACCACCGGTAATGGCGTGGTGATCGACAACTCCGGCAGCATTACCTCCACGGGTGGCCGGGCCATCGACAGCAGCGGCAGCCTCACCGGTACGCGCAACTACAGCATCTACAACCGCGCCGGCGGTGTGATCCAGGGCGCCAACGACGCGCTGCGCATCGACAGCAACTTCGCCAGCGGCAGCCTGCTGATCGACAACAGCGGCACCATTCGCTCTGCCACCGGCCAAGGGCTGGACCTGGATGCGATCCGCAGCTCCAACGTCACCACCACTATCATCAACCGCCAGGGCGGGCTGATTCGCGGTGACGCCAGCGACGGCATGAAGACCGGCGGCAACGCTACGATCACCAACTACGGCGAGATTTCCACCGGCGACACCCACTCGCGCGATGACAAATTCGACGGCGTCGACATCGACTCCGCTACTGGCGTGACCGTCACCAACTACGGCCTCATCTCCGGCGGCCGCCACGGCATCACCACCGACCTGGGCGCCACGCTGACCAACTACGGCACGGTAATCGGCCGCAACGGCTCGGGCTTTGGTTCCGACGGCGATGGCACGGTGATCAACCACGGCACTATTACCGGCGCATTTTCCGGACTGCAGCCGGACGGCGATGGTGACGGCGTGGACATCGACAAGATCGCCCACATTGAAAACTACGGCATCATCCAGGGCGTCGGCGCCGGCGGTGTCGACAAGAACGGCTTTGCCAACGGCAGCGAAGGCATCGCCCTCGGCGGTGGCTACGTGTTCAACGGCGTGGGTGCATTGGTAAGCGGTGCCAACAACGCGGTGCTGGTGGACGACGGCAGCGACGGCCCGGGACTCGCTGCAACCACCCTGATCAACCATGGCACCATTCAGGGCCTGAACGGCTTCGGCGTGAAGTTCGTCGGCGAGTTTGCCGACACGGTGGTCAACGCCGGCTTGATCAGCGGCAGCAACGGCCTGGCCCTGGATTTGGGCGGCGGCGATGACACGCTGACCCTGCTCGGCGGCAGCCGCTTTGTCGGCGTGGTGGATGGCGGCACCGGATATGACCGCGTGATCATGGACGACGTCGCCGGCGGCAGTTTTGGCGACAGCCGCAACTTCGAATGGCTGGACGTGAAGCAAGGCACCTGGACCCTCACCGGCAGCGGCGACTTCAGCGACGGCGGCGAGATTTTCAGCGGCGCCAAGCTGATCAACCAGGGTGGGATCGCTGGCAACCTGACCGTCGATGAAGGCGGTATCTATGCCGGTGGCGGCAGTGTCGGCAGCCTGTTGGTCAAAGGCACCTTGCAGACCAACACCACCCTCGGCACCGCCAGCATCACCCGCGACCTGACGATGACCAGCGGCTCGACCCTGGCCTATGGCGTGAATGCCGACGGCAGCAGCGCACCGGTCCAGGTCGGCGGCACCGCGTACCTGAATGGCGCGACCCTGGCGGTCAATCCCGGCACCGGCACCTACCCGTGGCAGAGCCACTACACGGTACTGCAGGCCGGCAGCATCAATGGCACGTTCGGCAAGGTCACCAGCGACTATGCCTTCCTCACCCCCACACTGGATTACAGCCCTACCCAGGTCGGCCTGACCTATTCCCGCAATGACGTGGCGTTCAATCAGTTCGCCAACACCGGCAACGGCACCCGCGCCGCCAACGCCCTGGCGAGCCTGGGCAAGAACAACGCGTTGTACAACGCCTTGCTCAACACCACCAACAGCAGCGCCGGTGCCGCCATCGAGCAATTGGCGGGCAGCAGCACCGCCAACCTGACCAGTGCCACCCTCGGCGCCAGCGCCCAGGTCGGCAACAGCATGTTGAACGCCATGCACCAACTGGGCGGCGGTGCCGGACTGCTGGTGGGCCTTGATCAAAAAGACACACCCGTACTGGCCGCCACCGGCGTACCCGCCGAAGCCCGTAACCTCAACGACCCCAATGCCCGGGGCCGCCTGTGGCTGCAAGGTATCGGCAGCTACGGCAAGCTCGACGGCGACCACGGCAGCAATGGCCTGACCCAGCGCACCAAAGGCAGCGTGCTGGGGGCCGATTGGGCGCTCGATTCGGACTGGCGCGTGGGCGTGCTGGGCGGTTATTCGAAGACCGACCTGGACACCACCGGCGTCGACGGCAGCGTCGACAGCTGGCACGCCGGCGTCTACGCCATGCGCCAGAGCGGACCGCTGGCCTTGCGCCTGGGTGCTGCGTACAGCGGGCACCAGGGAGACAGTAAACGTACGGTGGCCTTTGACGGTTTCAACGATCGGCCCAAAGGTGACTACGACGCCAACAGCCAACAAGCCTTCGCCGAACTGGGTTATGCCATGGGCAGCGGGCGCCTGAGCGCCGAGCCGTTCGCCAACCTCGGCTACCAGCGCTACCACCGCGACAGCTACAACGAAAAAGGCGGCGCCGCCGCCCTGCATGTCGACGGGCAAACCCAGGACAATTTCAGCAGCACCTTCGGCCTGCGCCTGGCGCACTTGAGCCAGCTGGACAACGGCATCAGTCTCACGCCGCGGGTCAGCGCCGGCTGGAAACACACCTACGGCGACGTGGACAGCAGCACCCGCCAGGCCTTCCTGATGGGCGGCACCGCGTTCAACGTCGAAGGCAGCGCCCTGGACCGCGACAGCCTGTTGCTGGAAGCCGGGCTGGATGTAGGCCTGTCGGCACGCCATACCCTCGGCGTGGGCTACAGCGGCGAAATAGGCAGTAACAGCCGCAATCACGGGCTGATCGGGCAATGGCAGATGAGTTTTTAATCGCGGCCCACTAGAGACATCTCTGGCAGGCAAAGGGTGGATGGCCTGACATTTATCCGCCCTTTACCCCGCTAGATTTCCCGACCTCATACATCAAGAGGTCGGACCTGCATGCCACTCCTTCAGAAACAACTCGCACTCGCCATCACCTTCGCGCTGGGTGCCACCAACGCTCAATTCGTCCAGGCGCGAGGGGACATCGATCCAGACAGCGAGTGGTTCATCCCGGCGCCAGAGGTCGGCCAGCAAGGCCACCAGCGCCCCAAGCCACCCAAGCCCACTCCCGACTTTTACTTCAACGACCACGCCACCACCCGTAACGGCCAGCAGGTTGCCCGCGTACTGGACTCTGCCGTGGATACCCTCATCAAGTCGGGCGAACTCAATGACTGGGAGGAGTACGAACTGGACAATATCGCCCGGGAACTTGGCAGGCTGGCACCGGGCCGTGTGGGTGCAGTTCTGGAGCAGCTGGCAGGCAGCCAGAACGCCAACCTTGGCGCCGCCACTCAAGACAGTATGAAACAGCTCAACAGCAGCCTGCTTTCAGTCATGCGCCGGACAGGCGACGAACGCAACCTTACGGATGCCGAAGGCAATGGCCACGTATGGCTCCAGGCCCTTGGCAACGCTGGCAAGCTTGAAGGACAGCACGGTAGCGTGGGCCTGCAGCAAAACACCCAAGGCCTGATGCTGGGCGGCGACTGGGCAGTGGACGATGCCTGGCGGGTGGGTGTGATGGGCGCCAAGTCCGCCAGCGACCTGAACGCCAAACGCTTCAAAGGCGAACTGGACAGCTGGCACCTCGGCGGTTACGCCGTGCGTCAGGACGGCCCCCTTGCACTGCGCCTGGGGGCGATCTACAGCAGCCATGCCGGCCAAACCCAACGCACCGTAGACTTTGATTTCGTTGAGCGCCGCGAGCAGTCCAAAGGCAAATACAACGCCCAAAGCCAGAACGCTTTCGCCGAGCTGGGCTATCAACTGGACAAGGGCAGTTTCAGCGTCGAACCCTATGCGGGGATCGGCTACCAGCGCTATCACCGCGACCGCTACAAGGAAAAAGGCGGCTTTACAGCGCTGAATGTCGGCGCCCAGACCCAGGAAAACCTCAGCAGCACCTTCGGCTTGCGCCTGGCCAGTGCCTTTACGCTGGACAACCAGATGGCCCTCAAGCCGCACCTGAGCACAGGCTGGAAGCACCTCTACGGTGACGTGAGCAGCACCGTGCGCCAGTCCTCCGCGTGGGTAAAACGGCCGGGCTTCAACAGTGACTTCACCATCGAAGGCACCTCCCTGGACCGCGACAGCCTGGCGCTGCACACCGGAGTGGACCTGGCGCTGTCGACCCGGCACACCGTGGGCCTGGCCTATACCGCCGAGGTCGGCACCCACAGCAGTAACCAGGGTTTGCTGGGCCAGTGGACCCTGGCGTTCTGATTATTGCGGGCGAAAAAAAAGGGGGCACATGCCCCCCCGAGGATTAAGCGGTAGTTTCGAAGGCTGTTGATCAGCCTTCGATTTCAATCAGGATTTCACCCGGGTTGACCCGGTCGCCCTTGGCCACGTGTACGGCGGTGACCTTGCCGGCGATCGACGCCTGTACTTCGGTCTCCATCTTCATCGCTTCAGTGATCAACACAGCCTGGCCGGCCTTCACCACGTCGCCTTCCTTGACCAGCACGTCGACGATGTTGCCCGGCATCGCCGTGCTGACATGGCCTGGCGCGGTGGCGTGCTTGCGCTTGCTGCCGCCACTGCTGACAAACTCGTTGAGCGGCTCGAACACCACTTCTTCCGGCATGCCGTCGATGGACAGGTAGAAGTGGCGCTTGCCTTCGGCCTTGACGCCCACCCCGGTGATGTCCACGCGATAGCTTTCGCCGTGCACGTCGATCACGAACTCGGTCGGCACACCTTCACCACCGGCACGGGCCACGCCGCCGGCTTCAGGAATCGGCAACAGCACTTCAGGGCTCAAGGTGCCAGCGTCGCGCTCTTCAAGGAATTTGCGCCCGATGTCCGGGAACATCGCGTAGGTCAGTACGTCTTCTTCGGACTTGGCCAACGCGCCGATTTCGCCGCGCAACTTGGTCATTTCCGGCTTCAGCAGATCTGCCGGGCGATGGTCGATCACCTCTTCGCTGCCGATGGCCTGGCGCCGCAGTTTTTCATTCACGGTGCCCGGCGCCTTGCCGTAGCCGCCTTGCAGGTACAGCTTCACTTCGTTGGTGATGGTCTTGTAGCGCTCGCCGGCCAGCACGTTGAAGAACGCCTGGGTACCAACGATCTGCGAAGTCGGGGTGACCAGCGGCGGGAAGCCAAGGTCTTCACGAACCCGCGGTATTTCGGCCAGCACTTCGCTCATGCGGTTCAGCGCGCCCTGCTCTTTCAGCTGGTTGGCCAGGTTGGAAATCATCCCGCCCGGTACCTGGTTGACTTGCACGCGGGTGTCGACGGCGGTGAATTCGCTTTCGAACTGATGGTACTTCTTGCGCACGGCGTAGAAGTACAAACCGATTTCCTGCAGCAGTTCCAGGCTGAGGCCGGTGTCGAATTCGCTGCCTTTGAGGGCCGCGACCATCGACTCGGTACCCGGGTGGCTGGTGCCCCAGGCGAAGCTGGAAATGGCGGTGTCGATATGGTCGGCACCGTTTTCGATGGCCTTGAGCTGGCACATCGAAGCCAGGCCCGCAGTGTCGTGGGAGTGGATGAAGATCGGCAGGCTCTGCTCGGCCTTCAGCGCCTTGACCAGCTCGCCGGTGGCGTATGGTGTCAGCAGGCCGGCCATGTCCTTGATCGCCACCGAGTCGCAACCCATGGCTTCCATTTGCTTGGCCTGGGCCACGAACGCCTCGATGGTGTGCACCGGGCTGGTGGTGTAGGCGATGGTGCCCTGGGCATGTTTGCCGGCGGCTTTTACCGCTTCGATGGCCACTCGCAGGTTACGCACGTCGTTCATCGCGTCGAAGATGCGGAACACGTCGATACCGTTGACAGCGGCCTTGGCGACGAAGGCTTTGACCACATCGTCGCTGTAGTGGCGGTAGCCCAACAGGTTCTGGCCACGCAGCAGCATTTGCAGGCGCGTGTTGGGCAAGCGCCGCGCGCAGTTTGCGCAGGCGCTCCCACGGGTCTTCTTTCAGGAAGCGTACGCAGGCGTCGAAGGTCGCGCCGCCCCAGACTTCCAGGGACCAGTAGCCGACTTTGTCGAGCTTGTCGCAGATCGGCAGCATGTCGTCGGTGCGCATGCGGGTCGCCAGCAACGATTGGTGGGCGTCGCGCAGGATGGTGTCGGTTACGAAGATCTTCTTGCTCATTCTTATATTCCTCACAGGCCTGCGTGGGCGGCGATGGCGGCGGCGATGGCCAGGGCCAGCTCTTCGGGTTTGCGCTTGATCGAGTAGTTGGTCAGCTCAGGGTGGCTTTCCACAAAACTGGTGTTGAACTGGCCGCTGCGGAATTCCGGGTTGCGCAGGATTTCCTGGTAATAGGCGGCGGTGGTCTTCACGCCTTGCAGGCGCATGTCGTCCAGGGCGCGCAGGCCGCGGTCCATGGCTTCTTCCCAGGTCAACGCCCACACCACCAGCTTCAGGCACATCGAGTCGTAGAACGGTGGGATGGTGTAGCCGGTGTAGATCGCCGTGTCGGTACGCACGCCAGGACCGCCGGGTGCGTAGTAACGGGTGATCTTGCCGAAGCTGGGCAGGAAGTTGTTCTTCGGGTCTTCGGCGTTGATGCGGAACTGCAACGCAAAACCCCGGTGCTGAATGTCTTCCTGCTTGACCGACAGCGGCAGGCCCGACGCAATGCGGATCTGTTCACGCACGATGTCGATGCCGGTGATTTCTTCGGTGATGGTGTGTTCCACCTGCACCCGGGTGTTCATCTCCATGAAGTACACCTCGCCCTCGGCGAGCAGGAACTCCACGGTGCCGGCGTTCTCGTAGCCCACGGCCTTGGCCGCGCGCACCGACAGGTCGCCGATGTAGGCACGCTGTTCAGGGGTCAGCTGGGGGCTAGGGGCGATCTCGATCAGCTTCTGGTTACGGCGCTGGATCGAGCAATCGCGCTCGAACAGGTGCACCACATTGCCGAAGCTGTCACCGAGGATCTGCGCCTCGATGTGCTTGGGATTGACGATGCATTTTTCCAGGAACACTTCCGCCGAACCGAAGGCCTTGGTGGCTTCGGAAATTACCCGGGGGAAGGCTTGTTCGAGTTCTTCACGGCTGTTGCAGCGACGGATACCGCGACCGCCACCACCGGAGGTGGCCTTGAGCATCACCGGGTAACCAATGCGGTCGCCTTCGGTGAGGGCTTCAGCGATGTCGGCAACGTTGCCTTCGGTGCCCGGGGTCACCGGTACGCCGGCCTTGATCATGCTGCGGCGGGCTTCGGTCTTGTCGCCCATGCGGCGAATCACTTCTGCGGACGGGCCGATGAACTTGATCCCACGTTCGGCGCAAATGTCTGCCAGCTCGGCGTTTTCCGAGAGGAAGCCGTAGCCGGGGTGCAGCGCGTCGCAACCGGTTTCCACCGCCAGGTTCACCAGCTTGCGCGGGTTCAGGTAACCGGCCAATGGCTCGGCACCGATGCTGTGGGCTTCATCTGCACGCTTTACATGCAGGGCATGGCGATCGGCATCGGAATAGACCGCGACCGAACGAATGCCCATCTCGGCGCAGGCACGCACGATACGTACGGCAATCTCACCACGGTTGGCGATCAGGATCTTTTTTATCACTTGGAAATTCCCTTGAGCCGATTGCTACCTACTTCGACCCTGGAAGCGGGTCGGCGCGTGACCAAATGTTTCATGGCAGTCGCGTGACACACACTATGCCCCTGTAGGGATTAACAAAAATCAATAATTATTGGGTTGTGTATAAGCAAAGACTTATAGTCGTCGCATCAAGGGTCGGCGGGAGTGTTTGAACTATGCGTAAGTCATTGATGCGTATGACATTGCGTCAATTGCAGATTTTCAATGAAGTCTGTGATTTGCGTTCCTACAGCCGCGCAGCCGAGGAAATGTCCCTCACGCAACCGGCCGTTAGCCTACAAATCAAGCAGCTGGAAGAGCTGCTGGGCCAGCCATTGTTCGATTACGTCGGCAAAAAGCTCTATATGACTGAAGCTGCTGAAGCCTTGCAACGGGCCAGCCGGGACATTTTCGGCCGCCTGGAAAACCTCGATATGCAACTCTCCGACATGCAGGGCTCGTTGCAGGGCCAGCTGAAACTGGCGGTGGAATCCAGCGCCAAGTACTTCGTGCCGCACCTGTTTGCCGCCTTCAAGCGCCAGCATCCGGAGGTCAACCTGCACCTGACGGTGGTCAACCGCGCCCAGGTGATTCGCCGGCTTTCAGACAACCGCGACGACCTGGTGATCATGTCGATGGTGCCCCAGGACATGGGCCTGGAATTCCTGCCGTTCCTGAACAACCCGATTGTCGCGGTGGCACCCCACGATCATCCGCTGAGCCATCAAGGGCCGTTGCGCCTGCAGGACCTTGAGCCTTACACGCTGCTGTTGCGCGAGCCGGGGTCCGGCACGCGGATGGCGTGCGAAGAGTATTTCAAGGAGAAGCGCGTGCACTTCACCCAGACGGTGGAAGTGTCTTCGGCCGAGGCGCAGCGCGAGTGCGTGACCGCCGGGTTGGGCGTGGCGCTGCTGACGCGCCACGCGGTCAACCTGGAACTGGCCACCGGCGGGCTCAGGGAGCTGCCGGTGGAAGAACTGCCGCTGTACCGCAGTTGGTGCCTGGTGCAGGCCAAGGCCAAGCGCCTGTCACCGGTGGCCCATGCATTCCTGGGCTTTATCCGCAGCGAGCGGCTGCAGATCAGCGCGCTGGCTGAGCGCTTCGCTGGGCAGCTGCGGGTGCCTGCCAGTGGAGTTCCGGATAGTCACTGATGCTCTGTTGCAATTGACGCTGATCGCAGCGGTCTTCAATTGCGCGACGGAAGGCCATGCGGCGCTGGTCTTCCTGCTGGCGGCGAGTCTTGACGGTGCTGTTGCTTTCTTCGTATTGCCGAGCCATTTCGAGTCTCCCAATGCGAGTAAGGGGAGTTCAGGATGGGCTCGGGCAATGACGGTTTAGCGGCATGGGGATGACAGGACGATGAATCTTCCGAGGCAGGACCCAATCAAAATGTGGGAGCGGGCTTGCTCGCGAATGCGGTGGGCCAGCCAGCATATTCAGTGACTGACACTCCGCATTCGCGAGCAAGCCCGCTCCCACAATTGGTCCGCGTACAAACTATCAGTCGTCGAGGGCTTTTACGGACTTGGGTGACAACCGAAGGCTGCGCAAGCTGCGCTTCACGCTCTTGAGGTGGTTGACCAGGCTCGGGCCGCGCGCCATGGCCACGCCCATCGCCAGCACGTCGATCACCACCAGGTGGGCGATACGCGAGGTCAGCGGCGTATAGATCTCGGTGTCCTCGTGCACATCGATCGCCAGGTTGACGGTCGACAGCTCTGCCAATGGCGTCTGGCTCGGGCACAGGGTAATCAGGGTCGCGCCGCTTTCACGCACCAGGTTGGCGGTGATCAGCAAATCCTTGGAGCGGCCGGACTGGGAAATGCAGATCGCCACGTCGCTGGGCTTCAACGTCACCGCCGACATCGCCTGCATGTGCGGGTCGCTGTAGGCCGCCGCCGTCAGCAGCAAACGGAAGAACTTGTGCTGGGCATCCGCCGCCACCGCGCCGGACGCGCCGAAACCATAGAACTCCACGCGCTGGGCCTGGGACATGGCGGTCACGGCTTTTTGCAGCTCCACCGGGTCGAGCTTTTCGCGCACTTCCATCAGGGTGTGCAGGGTGGTGTCGAAGATTTTCAGGCTGTAGTCGGCGACGGAATCGTCTTCGTGGATCGCAAACTGGCCAAAGCTCGCACCCGCTGCCAGGCTCTGGGCCAGCTTGAGCTTCAAGTCCTGGAAACCGGAGCAACCGATGGCGCGGCAGAAGCGCACGATGGTCGGCTCGCTGATGCCCACGCTGTGGGCCAGGTCGGCCATGGAACTGTGCATCACGGCCGCAGGGTCAAGCAGCACGTGATCGGCAACCTTGAGTTCCGATTTGCGTAACAGGTGGCGCGACTGGGCGATATGTTGCAACAGGTTCAAAGGGCTGGACTCTTGTTATTGGCAGACGCCAGGGATGTAGCAAGCTTGTAGTTATACTACAAGAATTACCGATTTGCCCGTTCGATGCATCACTTAATCACGCTGCTGCCCGCTGATTCAGCGGGCAGGCTCGATGTAGCCCCGCGTGCGGCTTGGGCTCAACTATGGAAAATCGGCATTTTTTCGTAACAAATCCGCCAAGCCATCCGCTTCCACCGGCCGACTGATCAAATAGCCCTGCACCTCGTCGCACTGCTCATCCCGCAAAAAGTCCAGCTGCTGCTGATCTTCCACACCCTCGGCCACCACCTTGAGCGACAGCCCGTGGGCCATGGCAATGATGGCGCGGGTGATCGAGGCATCTTCGCGTCCCTGGCCCAGGCCGCGAATGAACGTCTGGTCGATCTTCACGTAGTCCACGGGGATGCGCTTGAGGTAACTGAGGGATGAGTAACCGGTGCCGAAATCATCAATCGCCAGCTTCACCCCCAGGTCGCGCAGTTGCTGGAAGGTCGAGATGATGTGCTCGACGCTGTCGAGCAGTTGGCTTTCGGTCAGTTCCAGCTCCAGGTATTGCGGATCAAGCCCAGTTTCTTCCAGCACCTGGCGCACCAGGCTGATCAGCTTGCCCTGGCGCAGTTGGTGCACCGACAGGTTGACCGACACCCGAATCGGCGCCAGCCCCTGGCGTTGCCATTCACAAGCCTGCCAGCACGCCTGGCGCAACACGAACTCCCCCAGCGGCACGATCAGGCCGGTTTCTTCGGCCAGCCCGATAAAATCGCCGGGCGGCACCATGCCCCACTGCGGATGTTCCCAGCGAATCAATGCTTCGGCCGCATTCAGCTTGCCACTGGACAGGCACAGTTTGGGTTGGTAGAACACCGTGAGCTGGCGCTCATCAATCGCCTTGCGCAGCTGGTTTTCCAGCTGCAAACGTTCCAGGGTGCTGGCCTGCAGGCTGTCGGTGTAGAACTGGAAGTTATTACCGCCCAGGTGCTTGGCGTGCTGCATGGCCATGTTCGACTGGCTGACCAGCGCGGATATTTCCCGCGCATTGTCGGGCAACAGGCTGACGCCCATTGAGGCGCTGACCACCAGTTCGTGCCCTTCCACCGTCACCGGCACCCGCAACTTGGCCAGCAACCGCGTGGCCACCCGCGCCAGGCTCGACAGGTTGCCGTAGGCGTCGAACAGCACGGCGAATTCATCGCCAGAGAGCCGCGCTATGGTGTCGGCTTCGGGCAAGGCGTTGATCAAGCGGCGGGCCATTTTCTGCAACAACTGGTCGGCCACTTCATGCCCGAGGCTGTCGTTGAGCAGCTTGAAACGGTCCAGGTTGATATGCAGTAAAGCCAGGCTGCGGCCACCCTGGCGCACCCGCTGATGGGCTTCGCGCAACCGCTCGCGGAACAGCGAGCGGTTGGCCAGCCCGGTCAATTCGTCGTAGTGCGTGAGGTACCGCATGCGCTCCTCGGATTCGCGCCGCGCGGACAGATCAGCGAAGAAACCCACGATATGGCTGACATTTCCCCGAATATCTCGGACTACATTCAGTTGTAGCCATTGCGGGTAGAGTTCGCCGTTCTTGCGGGTTTCCACGAGCTCGCCCTGCCAGGTGCCGTGGCTGAGCAACGCCTGGCGGATCACCGGGAAGTGGCGCCGTGCGTCGCGGCTGCTGGGCAGCTCCACGACATTGCGCCCGATCATGTCGTCAATGTCGAAGCCGGTAACGCGGCTGAATGCCTGGTTGACGGCTATCAGCACGTAGTCCGGATCGAGGATCACAATGCCTTCGCTGGCCGCCTCAAACACCGTCGATGCCAGGCGCTGCTGTTCTTCCAGGACCTTGCCGGCGCTGATGTCGCGGCGGGTACCGAGCATCCGCGTGACGCGCCCGCCTGCCGAGCGCTCCACGGCGCGGCCACGGTCCTGGATCCATACCCAATGGCCATCGCCATGGCGCACCCGGTATTCCACCAGGTAGTCCTCGCTGCGGCCTTTAAGGTGCTCCACCAGCGCGCGCTTGAGCAGCGGCAAGTCGTCCGGATGCAGGCGTGGCTTGAGGTGGCTGAGCATCGCCGTGACGTATTCCGGCTCCAGGCCGAACAACTCCTTGAGCTGGGTATGGTGGACCTCATCGGTTTGCAGGTTCCAGTCCCACAGCCCCAGTTCGCTGGCCTGCAGCGCCATGGCCAGACGCGCCTCGCTTTTGCTCAGGGCCAGGCTGGCCGCGTCCAGTTCCTGACTGCGCTGATCGACGCGTTGCTGCAGGCCGATCTGTGCTTCGCGCAACTCTTGTTCGACCTGGCGCCGCTGCTCCACCTCACGCACCAGTTCCTGGTTCAGTTGCTCGCTGCGTTGCTGCGCTTGCTGCAGATGCTCGATCAACGCCTGGTTCTGGAAGCGCCTGAGCAGCCCGCGCTGGATCAGGCGATTGACCTGCCATGCCACCAGGCTCAGGGATGCCAGCAGAATCAGGCCCAGGCAACCCCAGCCTTGCTGTTGCGGGTCGCCGCTCCAGAATAAATAGAGGATGGCCGGCACCAGGCAGGGCACGGCAAACGACAGGAAAGCCGGCAGGCTGACGGCATAGGCCACACTGGCGGACAAGGTCGCCGCGCCGAGCAGGCCGAACACCCAGGCCTGTTGCGCAAAACTGTCCACAGGGACCAGGGCGATGGCAGCACTGGCCAGCGTCAAGCCGCTGACGGCCGAGCCCAGCATGAACATGCGTCGCCAGATCGGCTGCGCCTGGCGGCTGGGCATGGCGGAATCGAACGCCGCCACCTGAATTACCCGCAAGGCCACCAGCGCCAGCAGCCATACCAGCCAAATGCTGTCCAGCAGATAGCGCTGCGGGCTCCAGAGCAACCAGGCGCAGACCAGTCCATTCACCAGCATTAATAAAGTAGGCAGCAGGGAGCCTTGGTAAAGCAGGCGCGTGCGCTCCACCGCCATCTCCATGGCGTAGTGCTTGCGGATAACCTGCGCCGGCGCCACGGAGGGTCCCGCCAGGTCAATGCTAAGGGTCATAGGCAGTGTTCTTATAATGGTGAGCCCGAAACGTCGACGGAGCATACACAAGCAAACGCTCGGGCCAAACTGCCCCAAGTCATAAAAACAGCGCGACAATCAGGCGCAAACCTTGGAGCCAGACAGCTTGAGTGAGACAGGGCGCGGGCTGTGGGCGATGACCGACCGGTCATCACCGTGAATAGATTGTTGCCTTATCCTGTGTCGACGCAGAAGTTTTCCCGTGACCACCCGGCATTGGGATTTGCCCGACTCCCCCGGGCACCCTAGAATGCGCCGATGCGCGATGATCTCTCTCTTTTGCTGAACTCCCTCAACGATGCCCAACGCCAGGCCGTAGCGGCCCCCGTTGGCCGTCAGTTGGTCCTGGCCGGTGCTGGCTCCGGTAAAACCCGAGTGCTGGTGCACCGTATCGCCTGGTTGATCCAGGTCGAGAACGCCTCACCGCATTCCATCCTGTCGGTGACCTTCACCAACAAGGCCGCTGCCGAGATGCGTCATCGCATCGAGCAGTTGATGGGCATCAGCCCGGCCGGCATGTGGGTGGGCACCTTCCACGGCCTGGCGCACCGCCTGTTGCGGGCGCATTGGCAGGAAGCCGGCCTGAGCCAGACCTTCCAGATTCTCGACAGCGACGACCAGCAACGCCTGGTCAAGCGGGTGATCCGCGAGCTGGGCCTGGATGAACAACGCTGGCCGGTCCGTCAGGCCCAGTGGTTCATCAATGGCCAGAAAGATGAAGGCCTGCGCCCGCAACATATCCAGGCCAGCGGCGACCTGTTCCTGGCCACCATGCGCAGCATTTATGAAGCCTATGAAGTGGCCTGCCAGCGCGCCGGCGTCATCGACTTCTCCGAACTGCTGCTGCGCGCCCTCGACTTGTGGCGCGACAACCCGGGCTTGCTGGCGCACTACCAGAAACGCTTCCGCCACATCCTGGTGGACGAGTTCCAGGATACCAACGCCGTGCAGTACGCCTGGTTGCGCCTGCTGGCCAAGGGCGGCGACAGCCTGATGGTGGTGGGCGACGACGACCAGTCGATCTACGGCTGGCGCGGCGCGAAAATCGAGAACATCTACCAGTACAGCGACGACTTCCCGGACGCCGAAACCATCCGCCTGGAACAGAACTACCGCTCCACCGCCGGGATCCTCAAGGCCGCCAACGCCTTGATCGCCAACAACACCGGGCGCCTGGGCAAAGAGCTGTGGACCGACGGCGGCGAAGGCGAAGCGATCAACCTGTACGCCGCCTTCAACGAACACGATGAAGCGCGCTACGTGGTGGAAACCATCGAAAGCGCCCTGAAAACCGGCCTGGCCCGCAGCGATATTGCGATTCTCTACCGCTCCAACGCCCAATCACGGGTATTGGAAGAGGCCCTGCTGCGCGAGCGCATTCCGTATCGCATCTATGGTGGCCAGCGCTTCTTCGAACGTGCCGAAATCAAGAACGCCATGGCCTACCTGCGCTTGCTGGAAGGTCGCGGCAACGATGCGGCGCTGGAACGGGTGATCAACATTCCGGCCCGTGGCATCGGCGAGAAGACCGTCGAGGCGATTCGCGACCACGCACGCCACAGCGATGTGTCGATGTGGGAAGCGATGCGCCTGCTGATCGCCAACAAGGGCCTGACCGGCCGTGCGGCCGGTGCCTTGAGCGTGTTTGTCGAGCTGATCGAGAACCTGGCCGCCAAGTGCATGGAAATGCCCCTGCACCTGATGACCCAGACCGTGATCGAGCAATCCGGCCTGATCGCCTACCACGAAGCGGAAAAAGGCGAGAAAGGCCAGGCCCGGGTAGAAAACCTTGAGGAACTGGTCAGCGCCGCCCGCGCGTTCGAAAACACCGAAGAAGACGAAGACCTGACGCCACTGGCGGCATTCCTCGGCCACGCTTCCCTGGAAGCCGGCGACACCCAGGCTGATGAGCATGAAGACAGCATTCAGCTGATGACCTTGCACAGTGCCAAGGGCCTGGAATTCCCCTACGTGTTCCTGGTGGGCATGGAAGAAGGCCTGTTCCCCCACAAGATGAGCCTGGAAGAACCCGGCCGCCTTGAGGAGGAACGCCGCCTGGCCTACGTGGGCATCACCCGGGCGATGCAGAACCTGGTCATGACCTACGCCGAAACCCGGCGCCTGTACGGCAGTGAGACCTACAACAAGGTGTCGCGCTTCGTACGTGAAGTGCCGAAAGGGCTGATTCAGGAAGTGCGCCTGTCCAACAGCGTCAGCCGACCGTTCGGCGGCGGCCAGCAGCAGAACTCCAGCAGCATGTTCGCTGGTTCGGAAATCCCCGAGACGCCGTTCAGCCTTGGCCAGCAGGTCAAGCACGCGATCTTCGGCGAAGGCGTGATCCTCAACTTCGAAGGCGCCGGTGCCCAGGCCAGGGTGCAGGTGAACTTCGCCGAAGGCAGCAAGTGGCTGATGATGGGCTACGCCAAGCTCGAAGCAATCTGAAACAACTGTAGAACATGAAGGATGTTGCCCCACCCTTGTATTTGGCAGCGGTGGGGTCAATATCTGTAATAAGTCCTACAGACGATTCGGTATTGGCCCTACGCAAAAGCCCGAAACACTATGCCGCTAGCCACTGACATCACACCTGTGCAACATGGCGCGCGTGCAATCCACAAATGGGAATTCCCTTTATGAAACGTTTTCTTAGCATCGCCATGGCGTTGTGCATCGGCCTGACGATGAGCCTCGACGCCAACGCCAAGCGCTTCGGTGGCGGCAAATCCATGGGCTCGGCGCCGAGCCACCAGACCAGCCAAATGGCCCCATCCGGCGGCGGCATGGGCGGCGCAGCTGCGACCGCTGGCGCTGCCGGTGCCGCAGGCGCTGCTGCCAAGGCTGGCGGTGCTTCGCGCTGGTTGGGCCCTCTGGCCGGTATCGCGGCCGGCGGCCTGCTCGCCTCCATGTTCATGGGCGGCGGCTTCCAGGGCATGCAGATCTTCGACATCCTGATCATGGCGGTCATCGCCTTCCTGATCTTCCGCTTTATCGCCGCCCGTCGCCGCAAGCAACAGGAGCACATGGCTCCAGCCGGCGCGCCGATGCAGCGTGAAGTGTTCGAGCAAAAGCCTGCTGCCATGGGTTCGATCTTCGGCGGTTCGGCTGCTCCTGCTGCCGCTCGTCCGGTGATCAACGCACCCGCCTGGTTCAACGAAGAGCGCTTCGTCGAAGCGGCCCGCAGCCACTTCCAGTCCCTGCAGCAACACTGGGACGCCAACGAAATGGACAAGATCGCCGAGTTCGTGACCCCGCAACTGCTGGAGTTCCTCAAGCGCGAACGTGCCGATCTGGGCGACGGCTTCCAGTCGACCTACATCGACGACCTGAAAGTGCAGCTTGAAGGTGTGGATGACCGCGCCGACAAGACCATCGCCACCCTGACCTTCAGCGGTGTGTCGAAGACCTCGCGTTTCGACCAGGGCGAAGTGTTCAGCGAAAGCTGGAACATGGAGCGCCCACAAGGCGAAAACCAGCCTTGGCTGGTCGCCGGTATCCGCCAGAACGGCTGATCCCTGCCCGCTTTGAGTACGCAGTAACAAAAACCCCGGACTTGTCCGGGGTTTTCTATTTCACGGTTGCACTTATAGCGAGCTACTGTATAAAACGCCCCTATAAACCGCGCCATCTAGCAAGAGGATCCCGGCCGTGGAAGAAGTTATCGAACAATTGCGTGAAGCCAACGAACCGGTACCGGTTCCTCTGGAGCTGCCTGACGAAGATCAACTGGTGGAAATCGAGGAACAACTGTTCATCGATATTCCGTTCGTCTTCCGTGAATTTCTGCTGACCGTCAGCGATGTGGTCTACGGCAGCCTGGAGCCGGTGACCGTCACCGATCCACAGTCCCACACCTACCTGCCGGACGTTGCCGCCAACGCCTGGGATGCCGGTGTTGACCGCAGCATGATCCCGATCTGCCAGGACGGCGACGACTACTACTGCGTCGAGGAAGACGGCACCGTGGTGCTGTGGTCCGGCGAAGAAGAGCTCGTCACCGAAGAAACCTGGGAATCGGTGTGGCACTGGGCACGGGACGTCTGGCTGGAAAGCTGAGACCCCTGTGTGCCGAGGGCGCTTGTTGTGGCGAGCGAGCTTGCTCGCGCTGGGCTGCGAAGCAGCCCTCTGCGACCCACTCAGTGCTCCGGCGTATCCTTATGGTTATCCAGGGTCTCCAGCAAGGCGACCTGCATCCGCGTATGCACGCGGATGAACCAGCGCCACAGCACGGCGGCCACCGCGGCCGTCACCACGGCGATCAGCACCAGCAACTTGTTGGTCGGCAGGATACTGGCCGACAAGGCTGCCAATAGCAGGAAAATCACCAGCAGCGAAAGAATCGGGATCACTTCGGCGATCACCCGGCGCACGCGCTGAGTGTGGCGCCCGGCCATTTCCGGCTTCACGCTCATCTCCGCCAGCAGCATCGACAGCGCCTTGAGCTTGCGGTACGCCGCAATCAAAAACGGCAGCGACAGCAGCAACGCCCCACCCCAGATCAATGCCTTCTGCCAGCTCGGATCGCTGACCCAGCCTTCCAGGTAGCTGCCAATACGCGCCGCGAAAAAGCTGCCGGCAAAGAAGATCGCCACCACCAGCGCCAGGTTCACCCCCACCTGCAGAATGATCTTGCGGATCATCGACGCCAGCATCGCACCCTCGCCCTGGGGCTGAATGCTGCGCAGCCACTCGCCATACATCCCGAACACCCGGCTCATGCGCTTGGGCATCACTGCGGCAATCTTCAGCGACAGCGGGTCTGCGCCACGGATCAGATAGGGTGTGAGCAGTGTGGTAATCGCCGAAACAGCCACCGCCACCGGATACAGGAAGTCGCTGGTGACCTGCAACGTCATCCCCAGCGCGGCGATGATGAATGAAAATTCGCCGATCTGTGACAGCCCCATCCCCACTCGCAATGAAGTGCGGCCATCGTTACCCGCAATGAACGCCCCCAACCCACAGGACAACATCTTGCCCAGCACCACGGCCACGGTAATCACCGCAATCGGCCAGGCGTATTGCAGGAGGATCTGCGGGTCGATCATCAAGCCAATGGCGACAAAGAAGATCGCGCTGAACATGTCGCGAACCGGTTCGATCAGGCGCTCAATCTTCAGCAATTGCCGGGATTCGGCCATGATCGCGCCGATCAGGAATGCCCCCAGCACCATGCTGTATTCCAGCTTGACCACCAGCAGACAGAAACCGAAACACAGACCCAGCACGGTGATCAGCAGCATCTCGTTGCTTTCGAATTTGGCCACGTACTCCAGCAGGCGTGGCACCAGCAAAATCCCGATCACCAGCGCGACAATCATGAACAGCGAGAGCTTGCCGACGGTGGAGAACACCTCGCCGGAGCTGACCGTGCCGCTGACGGCAATGCTCGACAGCAAGGCGATGATGCCGATGCCGAGGATGTCTTCGACGATCAGCACCCCGAAAATCAGCTGGGCAAAGCGCTGGTTTTTCATCTTCAGGTCATTGAGCGCCTTGACGATGATGGTGGTCGAGGAAATCGCCAGGATCGCGCCCAGGAACAGCGAGTCCATGGTGTTCCAGTCGAACCAGCGGCCGATTTCGTAGCCGATCCAGATCATCAGGATGATTTCGAGGAACGCCGCGATAAATGCGGTGGCGCCAACCTTGAACAGCTTGCGCAGGCTGAACTCAAGGCCCAGGCAGAACATCAGGAAGATCACCCCAAGCTCGGCCAGGGTCTTGATCGTGTCTTCGTCGTGGATCAGGCCAAACGGTGGGGTGTGCGGGCCGATGATGAAGCCGGCGACGATATACCCCAACACCACCGGCTGCTTGAGTCGATGGAACAGGATCGTCACCACCCCGGCCACCAGCATGATCACGGCCAGGTCCTGGATAAAGCTGATGGCGTGCATGGCGAGGGGCTCCTTGAGGGGTACTGGCGCTTTTCCCATTTCCACGCATGCACCCCGAAAGGTCGCAATGAACGGAAAGAAAAGTCTGCCTTGATCGTAAGAATTGCCTTTGAGACGGGCTTTTGAAGGGTAACACCGCGACTTGCGGCAGAAAGCCGGTGCAATATATGGAAACAGATCGCCCCGGGCGTGACGGCAAGCCGGGGCCCAGCGTCCCGTTATGAATGGCTCTGCAAAGATTCCAGCACCCGCAGAGGTGCCTCCCCACCCAATGCCTACAACCCGTGAGTGTGCTATGGAACCCGGAAACGCCCAGCTGTCGATGACAGTATTGATGACCCCTGACATGGCCAACTTCTCTGGCAATGTGCACGGCGGCACGCTGCTCAAGTACCTCGACGAAGTGGCCTACGCCTGCGCCAGCCGTTATGCCGGGCGCTATGTGGTGACGTTGTCGGTGGACCAGGTGATTTTTCGCGAGCCGATCCATGTCGGCGAGCTGGTGACCTTCCTGGCCTCGGTCAACTACACCGGCAACACGTCGATGGAAGTGGGGATCAAGGTGGTCACCGAGAACATCCGTGAGCGTTCGGTACGCCACACCAATAGCTGCTTCTTCACCATGGTCGCGGTGGATGACCAGCGCAAACCGGCCGCCGTGCCGCCGCTGCAACCGCAGAACAGCGAAGACAAGCGCCGGTTTGTGCAGGCTCAACAGCGCCGGCAGATTCGCCAGGAGCTGGAAAAGCGCTATCAGGAAATCAAGGCAGACGGCCCGTAAGAGCCCGCCAGGTTTCTGGATGACCGCTTAGTAACGCGAGCACTTGTCAAAGTGCGCACACACATCAAAGCGCTGGTCCAACTGGGCCATGCGCTCCATATGGTGATTGACCACCTCCATCGTCACGCTCTTTCGGGTATTCACGTAGTACTGCACCATAAGCTTGTCGTTCTCCGCTACGCGCGATTTGATCGCACTGTCCGTAGGCTGCATCCATTGCTCCAGGACGGCATCCTCAGTTCCCCGCAGGCGCTGGCGGTACACCTCAGTGTAAAACACCAGAGCCCGGGCCAGACGACCGGCAGACTCTTGATTCGACAGTTCGTAGTTCTGCCGAAACTGGTTCCAATAATCCGGCGGCAAGGTATACGAGCCCATCAACGCCTTGCGCTTGCTGATCAACTCATCAAGCTCTTGAGGCGAGGTTTGCATTCGGTCGACTTTATTTTCTGACACGATGGCCGTGATCGACTGCGCACGCTCGTCAAGAATGCGATCAATCAACACCATTCGCTGCGGAGTATCCGGTAACAACTTGCCGAATATCGGACCTTTGCCCTCGCAAGACGGCATGCCGGTCTCGAACAGCGGCTGCGGGATCCGCACGTCCTTGCCGTCCAATCGCGTAAGACGCTGGAGCAGCGTGCTGCATTGGCGGCCCTGCAATTCGAAGGTCACTTCGTACTCTTCACCCGCCTTGGGCGTTAGATTGAACGCTTTGCCACAGACATAGGAGCTGCCGTTGGTGTTGATCATCAACATAGTGTCCTTTCCGGGCGCCAGCTTGATCTCCAGCAGCCCACGAGCCGTGGGCGGTGGCGGCACAAGCATGTCTACCCGCCGCTTGGTGTCCACCAGGAACATGTTGTTGAGAATGCCTGTGGTCTCACCCATGCAGTGCTGTGCGTCATAGACAAAAAGGGTGCTGTTGGTGGTGTTGGAGATGAACCGCAGCTTCGCCGCATCGGGCTCGGTTGCGTCAGGATAGGTACCGTGGACGCTGCAACCACTGAGCAGCGTAACCAGGGCCAATGCGATAAATGCCCGTGGCGAATGGAGCAGGGATAACGACATGATCTTCCTTGATGAACGCAGAGGGCAAAAAGACGGCCGATAGTAACGGACGCCCTTTGCCTCGCTCAATCAGGAATATTCCTACAGCCCGATTGGGGTTGCCTCGAAGCGAACTCGCGGATGGGCAATCCGGTCCTGGGCGCGCACCAGTTCCAGCTCATAGCTGGCGCACGCCTGGGTTTCCAGCAGTACTTCATGCACCGCTGCAGCAGTGAACTCAAAGGCCGCCACCAGGCTATCGCCCAACAACACCCGCGCCAGGAACAAGCCCGACGTCAGGTCGCCCACGCCCACCGGCTGACGCGGGAATGCCAGCAGTGGCCGACGCAGGTGCCAGCTGCCTTCAGCCGTCACCAACAGCATTTCGAAGCCGTCCGGCAGCTTGCCGGGATAATCCAGGTGCTTGACCAACACCGCTTTCGGCCCGCGGGCCAGTAACGCACGGGCCATCCCCAGGCAATCGAACAGCGACTGCGGCTTGCGCCCGGCAAAGCTGTCCAGCTCCAGCTGGTTGGGGCACAGGAAGTCGGCCATCGCCGCCGCTTCCTCCAGCAGGAAGTCGCTGACCTCCTGGGGCACGATGCAGCCTTTTTCCGGATGCCCCATCACCGGGTCACACAGGTAAAGAGCCTTGGGGTTGATCGCCTTGATCCGCGCCACGCCGGTGAGGATCGCCCGGCCCTGGGCCGCACTGCCCAGGTAGCCCGACAGCACTGCATCACAGTTGCCCAGCTCGCCAATCGCCGCGATGCCTTCCACCAGCGCAGGAATTTGCTGCGGCGCCAACACTTCTCCCGCCCACTGACCATACTGAGTGTGGTTGGAGAACTGCACCGTATTGAGCGGCCACACGTTCACCCCGACCCGTTGCATGGGGAACACGGCGGCGCTGTTTCCGGCGTGGCCGAAGACCACATGAGACTGGATCGCAAGCAGATGGGGCGTACGTTTCATGCAGGGGATTTCCGTAAAGCCGTTGATATTCTGGCTGCGCAGTATGCGACTAAACGCGGCCTGTACGACAGACCGGAGACGCAGTTAAGCTGGCCCTACTTTGTTGGAGTTCATCGAATGCTGACCCTCGGAAATATCTTCGTGCTGATGCTGCTGGCGACCGGTGCCGCCTGGCTGTGGCACAACCACGGCCTGCGCGAGCGGGCGCTGGAACGGGTCAAGCAGCACTGCGCCAAGCTCGACATCGAGCTGCTCGATGGCGCCGTGGCGTTGAAGCGCATCGGTTTTGTGAAAGATGCCAGCGGGCGGCGGCGCCTGGCACGGATCTACAACTTCGAATTCACCGTGACCGGCGAAACGCGGCACCCGGGTACCATCACCCAATTCGGCGCCCACAGTGCACAAATCGAGTTGGCGCCCTACCCGTTCGAGATCAAGACGCCATTGCCCAGCGCCGAGATCATTGAGCTAAGCCAGTGGCGCCAGGAGCATGGCAACAGCAAGACCCGTCACTGACGGCAAGCGGTTAACCCACCCTGTAACTGCGCAACGTCCTGCACTTCGCTGAAGATCAATTCGATACGCGAATCCCGCCGCCATTCGCTGGGCTGCCAGGCCAACGCGGCGTTATCCACAGCGTTGGCCGATACCCAGCCATCCAGGCTGTGGATAACCAGTTTTGCCCGTCGCCAGTCCAACGATTGCAGCCATTGCTGAATGCGCCGCGCGTCGAATCGCTGACTCGGATGCCAGCGCCAGCCAATGCTCCAGCCATCCTCCTGGCCCTGGCTGAGGCAGATCGGCGATGCCGGATCCGTCCAGATGGCCGGCATTTGCCCCAGGCCTTTGGGCAACTCGAAGTTATCCACAGCCGCTGCCGCTTGAGCATTCACACCCGGTAACCGGGCCAAGGGCAGTTGCGCCTGCTGCGTCCAATAGATCGGTCGATCGGGCAGTTGCCCTTGAATCAACAGGCGCTGCGCATCACTTAAGGCTTCATTCTTGTTCAATACCAACAGCCCGGCGCTGGCTAATGCCTCCCGTTGGGCATTGGGTAAAGGTTTACCCGCCGCCAACGCCTGGGCATCCAGTACCAGCACGCACGGCTGCACCGCCAGTACCTGCTGCCAGGGTGCTTCCCGCAGCTGCTTGAGCAATTGAGCCGGGTGCCCAAGCCCGGACGGCTCGATAAACAGCCGGTCGGGCCTGGCCTTACGCAACAAACGCCCCAGTCCTACCTGAAACGGCGCCCCGTTGACGCAACACAGGCAGCCACCCGCCACTTCACCGAGGGCAATCCCGTCGTCATCACGGGTGAGCAACGCGGCATCCAGGCCAATCTGCCCGAACTCATTGATCAACACCGCCCAACGCTCGTTGGCCGGGCGCTGGGCCAGCAGGTGCTTGATCAGGCTGGTCTTGCCGGCGCCCAGGGGCCCGGCAATCACATGGGTGGGAATGTTCTGCAGCATGGTGGACATCATTCAGACCGTGTAGAGAGGTTCGATCCTACCCGGTTACGCCAACCAATCCAGCGTCAGGATCAACCGTCGCTCATCCGCTTGCAGTTGCGGCGAGCGGTGGATCAGGCCAAAGCCTTCGTTGCCGTGCCATTTTTCGCCCTTGAGCAACGCCACTTCACCGCAGTGGATTTGCTCAATGCGTTCTTCTGGCTCAGCACTCGCCTGGCTCAGGTGCCGCCGCTCCATCACACCTTCGCGCAACCACTGGCTGCCAATGCCGGCGTAGGTGGTGATCAGCCGCACCGGCACATGATCCACATGAAAACGCGGGCACATGGCCTTGTCCAATAGCCGCAAACGCACGCCGATACGCTTGGCTCCGAGCAAACAGGCAAAGGCGCTGACCAGCCACGACACATCGGCGATAAAGCCTTCGTAGCCTTCAAGGTCACGGCAACCCGATGCAAATTCCTGCAGGTTTGGCTCGGCGTCTTCGCTGTTCAGTTCAACCACCAGCGACTCGGCCAATGGCTCATTGAGTGCCACCAGTAACGCGCCGAACTCGGCGATGTGCAGGGGCAACTGACGCTGCCACACCGCTAGGTTCACGCCGTCCTCAAGGATATCAGTGAGCACGGCCGGGGTTTCGCCGTGGGTCTGGCGAACCACCGGGCGCAGTTTCAGGGTCGGTGCCAGCATCAGGCAGCCTCTTCGAACCAAGGGCCAAAGGGATCGGCCAACAAGCGCCAGCCTTCGACACCCGTGGCCATTTCATCGTCGGTCAGCAAACAAGCGTCCAGCTCGGCGGTCATCTGGGCGAAGTCGATGTTCTGGCCGATAAACACCAGCTCCTGCCGGCAATCGCCGGTGCTCAGTTGCCAGTTTTTCATGATTGCGGCGATGCCTTCCTCGTCCTGGGGCCACTGGGTTTTCGGCACGAAACGCCACCAGCGCCCGGCAAACCCATGGCGCATCAGGCCGCCAGCCTGGGACCAGCTACCGGCGTCCTGGTGTTTGCTGGCCAGCCAGAAAAAGCCCTTGGAGCGCAGCAGTTTTCCATTCACCCAAGGCCGGTCGATAAAGTCGAAAAACCGCTGCGGGTGGAACGGGCGGCGGGCGCGATAGGCGGTGGAGGCGATGCCGTACTCTTCGGTTTCCGGCAGGTGTTCGCCACGCAGTTCCTGCAACCAGCCCGGCGCCTGGGAAGCACGCTCGAAGTCGAAACGGCCGGTGTTGAGGATCTTCGCCAACGGCACTTCGCCCATGACCATCGGGATGATTTCAGCCTGGGAGTTCAAGCGCTCCAGGATCGCCATCAACTCCTCGCGCTCACTGCTGCTGATCAGGTCGATCTTGCTGATGAGGATCACATCCGCAAATTCGATCTGCTCGATCAGCAGGTCGGTGATCGAGCGTTCGTCCTCTTCACCGAGGGTTTCGCCCCGGGACGCCAGGCTTTCGGCAGCCTGGTAGTCGAGCAGGAAGTTCATGCCGTCGACCACGGTGACCATGGTGTCGAGCCGGGCAATGTCCGCCAGGCTCTGGCCTTCTTCATCGCGAAAGGTGAAGGTTTCCGCCACCGGCAGCGGCTCGGAGATGCCAGTGGACTCGATCAACAGGTAATCGAACCGACCTTCCTTGGCGAGCTTTCCGACTTCTTCCAGCAAGTCTTCGCGCAAGGTGCAGCAGATGCAGCCGTTGCTCATCTCCACCAGTTTTTCTTCGGCGCGATTGAGGGTGACGTCGCGCTGGACCTCACTGCCATCGATGTTGATTTCGCTCATGTCGTTGACGATCACCGCCACCCGCAGGTTTTCGCGGTTGCGCAGGACGTAGTTGAGCAGCGTGCTTTTGCCGGCGCCGAGGAATCCGGACAGCACAGTAACGGGGAGACGATTGGGCATCAGGTATTCCTCATCAGGGTTGGCCGGTCAAATCGCCCGTTGATGGCGTTCGCGCAGCTCTTCACGTTCTTTGGCTTCGATACACAGGGTGGCCGTGGGGCGCAGCAGCAGGCGCTTGAGGCCGATGGGTTCGCAGGTTTCACGGCACCAGCCGTATTCACCGCGGGCCAGGCGTTCCAGGGCTTCGTCGATCTTGTCCAACAGCTTTTTTTCGCGCTCCAGCAGGCGCAGTTGCCATTGGCGCTGTTCTTCGGCGCTGCCGACATCGGCGGGATCGCTGTTGGGCTCCTGTTCGCGCAGCACCATGAATTCAGCGTCGATACGCGCTTGCAGCTCGTTGCGCTGGGCCAGCAGCAGCTCGCGGAAGAAACCTTGCTGGGCTTCATTCATGTAGTCGGCGCAGGGTTGGGCGAGAAGGTCTTGTTCGGTCATCGGAGGTGGTTCACGGGTCAGGCTGTTTTTTAATGTTATAGTATAACAATGCAAATAAGCCAATCCCCCTTGCTCGTGACGACGAAGGGCGCAATGCTGGCAGCCGAATAACGCCCCGAGAGCCTCTATGAAATACCTGCTGTGTGCTGTGTTGCTGATGCTGGCGAGCCTGGCCAACGCCCAGGTGCCCAGCCTGCTGGCCAACTGCACCCGCAGCGCCAACCTGCTGGCGTGCGTCGACGCCCAGGGCAATGCCTACAGCGTCGCGACGGCAGGCAGCACTACGTATTTGCGGGGCTTTGAAGTGATCGGAAAACGCTATTGGGCACAAACCAGCAGCCGCTACGGGCAACTGACGTTCTTTACCGGGTTGGCTTCCGATGGTGAGGCGTGGGTGGGCTACACGCGGCGAGTGGGCTGGACCACCCTCAACCGGTTTTCCAGTTCCGGTGGTGCCAGCGCCAAGTTCACCTGTAGTCGAATCACCGGCTGTTAGACCTGGCCGGTTTTCTGTTCCTGAACCCAGGCCATGTAGCTGTTCATCGGCGGGTTCTTCTGGAAGTAGTTCTTCAACCCTTCAAATAAACCGTCTGCCACCGCCTGTTGATGGCGTGCGGTGACCAGTCGCTGGGCGTCCTGGGTGTTGGAGATAAACCCGGTTTCCACCAGGATCGACGGCACGTCCGGCGACTTGAGCACCGCAAAGCCGGCCTGTTCCACGCGTTTTTGATGCAGCGTGGTGATGCTTTGCAGGCTGCCCAGTACCGAGCTGCCCAGTTGCAGGCTGGAGGCGATGGTGGCGTTCATCGACATGTCGAGAATCACCCCGGCGAGCATCGGGTCCTTGTCCTTGAGATTGAGCAAGGTGGTGGCGCCCAACAGGTCGGCGCCGTTTTCCCGCTGCGCCATGAACCGTGCAGTGGCGGAGGTGGCGCCGCCTTCAGACAGCGCATAGACAGAGGCGCCGGACGCCGTAAGCCGTGGCGCGGCATCGGCGTGTACCGAGATAAACATGTCGGCTTTGTGCTGACGGGCGATGTCCACACGTTTACGCAGCGGCACGAAGAAGTCGTCGTTGCGCACCAGCTTCACATCGAAGCCCTTCTCGCGCTTCAGACGCTTGGCCAGCAACTGGGCGATGGACAGCACCACGTCTTTTTCGCGCTGGCCCTTTGAGCCAATCGCGCCGGGATCCTTGCCGCCGTGCCCAGGGTCGACCACCACGATGATGTCGCGTTTCGGATGAGCCCTGTCCACCGGTGCCGGCACGGGTGCAGCCAACGCGGCCGGTGCCGCAGCGATTTGCATAGGTGCATGAGTGGCGCTTGTCAGGTCCAGCACGAGGCGGTGGCCCTGGCCATCCTGCGGCGGCAGGAGAAAGCTGTTGAGCTGCATCGGCGCCTTCAAATCCAGCACGATCCGCGTATCGCCCTGCCCGAAATGCCCCGAGCGAATCGAGGTAATGCCGCTGTTGGTCAGGGCCAGTTGGCTGAAATCACCGGTCAGCTTCGCGCCGCTCAAATCGATGATCAACCGCTCCGGCGCGGTCAGGGTGAAGGTCTTGTATTGCACCGGGCCGCTGAGGTCCAGCACCAGCCGCAGCTTGTTATCCGACCGCCACAGCCGTGCATTGCGGATCTGCGCGGCAGACACGCCCAAGGGCAAGGTGAACACCGCACTGGCCAGCAGCAGGTTGAGGAGTTGACGTCTGTGCATGACTTACACCGCAAATAAAGGAGCTTCCGTACTCGACATGACTGAATAAAAGACAGAACAGAAAAACTTTCGTCGTTTCAATTGTAATAATATAACATGTCTTTTTATTTCCAACGATGGACCTGCTCATGAACGCGCTGACTCTGCCCGATATCGCCGCGCAGGCTTCACGCCAAGCCTCGCCGCTCGATTGGGTGGGCATGTGCGGCATTGCCCTGCCCATTCTGATCGACGGCCAAAGCCTTAGCGCCACGGCTGATGCCGGCGTCAGCCTGGACGACGGCGAGGCCCGTGGCATTCATATGTCACGGCTTTACCTGGCGCTGGAAATGCTTGAACAGCAGCCGCTTACGCCAGCACTGCTGCGCAGTGTATTGCAACGTTTTCTCGACAGTCATGAAGGTTTATCCACAAATGCCTACCTGCGAATTCATGCAGGTCTGCTGCTGAAACGTCCGGCGCTGGTCAGCCCGTTGGCCGGCTGGAAAAGCTACCCGGTGAGCATCGAGGCGCGCCTGGAAAACCAGATGTTCCACGTGGAACTAAAAATTGACGTTACTTACTCTTCAACCTGCCCTTGCTCCGCTGCCCTCGCCAGGCAATTGATTCAGCAGCAATTTATCGAGGACTTTGCCGGCACACCGCTGCAGCACGAAGACGTACTGACCTGGCTCGGCAGTGCAAACGGCATCGTCGCCACGCCCCACAGCCAGCGCAGCAGCGCGCTGTTGCAGGTCCGGCTTCAGGACGATCAGCCAACACTGCCGCTGACCCAGTTGATCGACGAAACCGAAGCCGCCCTCGGCACTGCCGTGCAGACCGCCGTAAAGCGTGCAGACGAACAAGCCTTCGCCCTGGCCAACGGGCAGAACCTGATGTTCTGCGAAGACGCCGCCCGCCGCCTGAACCTCGCCTTGAAACGCTCGGATGCGGTCAATGCCTTCCACTTGAAAGTGATCCACGCCGAAAGCCTTCACGCGCACGATGCCGTGGCCGAAAGCCGCTGGACGAGACCTTCCGAATGATCACCTGCACCGCTTTGCGCTGGGGCGCCCCCGGCCAACCACTGACCCCCGCCGTGGATTTCACCCTGGAAAAAGGCAGCCTTACCGGCATCATCGGCGCCAACGGCACCGGCAAAAGCAGCCTGTTGAAAGTTATCGCCGGATTGCAGAAGCCACTGGCGGGGAAAGTGACGATCGATGTTCCACGCCGAGGTGGCCTGTCGTTTTTGCCCCAGCAACAGAACCTCGATCGCCAGTTTCCTATCAGCCTTGAAGAATTGGTGGCCGCCGGTTTTTGGGGCAGCAGGCAAACCCCGCAACAACGTACCGAACGCCTGAGCGCCGTGCTCGAAGACTGGTGCCTCAGCGGCCTGGAGCATCGGCCGTTGATGGCCTTGTCGGGCGGCGAACTGCAACGCGCCCTGCTCGCCCGCATGAGCCTGGCCGAGTCGCCGATATTGCTCCTGGACGAACCCCACGCCGCCCTCGACGAAGACGGCCAGGCGCTGTGCTGGAAACACATCCACGCCTGGCACGACGCAGGCCGCACGGTGGTCGTGGTGTGCCATGACCTCGGTTCCGTACGCCAACACACCCAGCAAGTGGTGCAGATCAAAAGCAGTGGCTGCGTGTTCGGCTCCAGCAAAGAACTGATCCGCCCGCAGCCGCAAATGCAGGTGGCCTGATGCACTTCGCCGCCCACCTGTGGATGCCGTTTCTCGATTTCGTTTTCATGCGCCGCGCGCTCGTCGGCGGTCTGGTATTGGCATGCAGCACGGCGCCGCTTGGGGTGTTCCTGATCCTGCGCCGCATGAGCCTGATCGGTGACGCGGTGTCCCACGGCATCCTGCCCGGCGCCGCACTGGGCTTCTGGTTTGCCGGACTGAGTTTGCCCGCGCTGACCATCGGCGGCCTGGGCGCCGGCCTGAGCATGGCCGGCCTCGCCGCCTGGATTACCCGTCGCACCGGGCTGAAGGAAGACGCCAGCCTCGCCGCCATCTACCCGATCTCCCTGGCCAGCGGCGTGCTGATCCTCGGCCTCGCCGGCAAACGCCTGGACCTGCTGCACCTGCTGTTCGGCTCGGCCCTGGCGGTAGACGGCCCGACCCTCACCGGCATGCTCTGGGTCTCGGGCTTCAGCCTGATCGCCATGGTGGTGATCTACAAACCGCTGCTGCTGGACACCCTCGACCCGCTGTTCCTGCAAACCGTCAGCCGCCTCGGCCCGCTGGCCCACGGCCTGTTCCTGACGCTGGTGGTGCTGAACCTGGTGATCGGTTTCCAGGCCATCGGCGCGTTGATGGTGGTCGGCCTGATGATGTTGCCGGCGATTGCTTCACGTTTCTGGAGCCGGCGCCTGCCGGTGTTGATCGCCATATCAGCGGTGCTGGGATGCCTGTCGGTATGGCTTGGCTTGTTGCTGTCGTTCTACTACTCGCTGCCCAGCGGCCCGGCAATTGTGCTGGTGGCTGGCGGCTGGTACCTGCTGTCCGTGGTCTTCGGTCCGGTGCACGGCTTGCTGCGCCGCCCGCCTTTGCTTACATCCCAATGAGGTGTTTCCCGATGCGCGCTCTACTCGTGCTGTTCAGTGTGTTGCTGCCGCTGTCGTTCGCGACGGCCCAGGCTGCCGACAAGCTTCAGGTGGTTACCAGCTTCAGTATTCTTGACGACATGACCCACCAGGTCGGTGGCGATCATATCCAGATCAGCAACATGGTCGGCCCCGACGCCGACGCCCACACTTACGAACCAACACCAGACGATGCCAAGGCCCTGCTCAAGGCCAAGGTAATCATCAAGAACGGCCTGGGCTTCGAGCCGTGGCTGGATCGCCTGGTCACCAGCACCGAGACCAAGGCCACCGTGGTCACTGCGAGTAAAGGCGTGCTCTCCCACACCATGGAAGAGGACGGCGAAACCATCCCCGACCCGCACGCCTGGCACAACCTGGCCAACACCGTTATCTACGTGAACAACATCACCAAGGCGCTGATCGCTGCCGACCCGGCCAACAAGGCCGACTACGAGCACAACAGCCAGGTGTACCTGAAAGAAATCTACCGCCTGCTGGCTGAAGCCAAGGCCAAGTTCGGCGCGCTGCCACCGGGTAACCGTCGCATCGTCACCTCTCATGACGCCTTCGGTTACCTGGGCCAGGCCTACGGTATCGAGTTCCTGTCGCCTCAAGGCCTGTCCACCGAACGAGAACCGTCGGCCGCCGAAGTCGCCACGCTGATCACCCAGATCCGCAAGGACAAGGTCAAGGCCGTGTTCATGGAAAACATCAAGGACTCGCGTCTGCTCCAGCAGATCGCTGATGAGAGCGGCGCGCAGATCGGCGGCACGCTGTATTCGGACGCCCTGGCTGCAGAAGGTCCGGCCAGCACCTTTACCGGCCTGTTCGAATACAACCTCAACACCCTGTGCGCGGCCCTGAGCAAGCCATGAGCCTGAGCATGCTTGACCTGGAAGAGGCTGCCATCGGCAGCCGCTTTCCACTCGATAGCGTGCTCGACGCCCTGCCGTGGAACAGCGATGGACTGATCGCCGCCATCGCCCAGCAACACGGCAGCGGCGAAGTGTTGATGCTGGCCTGGATGAACCGCCAGGCCCTCGACGAAACCCTGGCCACCAGGCACGTCTGCTACTGGTCCCGTTCGCGCCAGCAACTGTGGCGCAAGGGCGAAACCTCCGGCCACCGGCAACTGCTGGTGGAGGCTCGCCTGGATTGCGACGGCGACGCGGTATTGCTGATCGTCGACCAGCAAGGCCCGGCCTGCCACACCGGCCGGCCCACCTGCTTCTACAACGCCATCGACGGCCATCACGTAAACATCATCACCGCGCCTCTCAAGGAACCTGACCCATGATCCGCAAGAACCCTTCCGGCGATCTGCCCGTGATTGCCGAATCGGCCTACGTCGACAAAACCGCAATCATCTGCGGCAAGGTGATCATCGGCGAAAACGTATTTGTCGGCCCTTACGCGGTGATCCGCGCCGACGAAGTCGACGCCAACGGTGACATGGACCCGATCACCATTGGGGCCAATTCGAATATCCAGGACGGCGTGGTGATCCACTCCAAATCCGGCGCCGCCGTAACCATCGGCGAGTTCACCTCCATCGCCCACCGCTCCATCGTCCACGGGCCCTGCACCGTTGGTGACCGGGTGTTCATCGGCTTCAACAGCGTGCTGTTCAATTGCGTCGTCGGCAATGGCTGCGTGGTGCGGCACAACTCTGTAGTCGACGGCCGCGATTTGCCCGACGCGTTCTACGTGCCCTCCACCACCCGCATCGGCCCCAACACCGACCTGTCCCAGTTCCCGCCGGTGAGTGTCAGCGCTTCGGAGTTTTCCGAAGACGTGGCGCGCACCAACGTCGACCTGGTACTGGGTTACAAAGCCCTGCAAAACGAGTTCTGACCATGAGCCGCCTGCTGATCCGCAACGCCCGCCTGGTGAACGAAGGCGAGGAATTCGAGGCTGACCTGCTGGTCGCCAATGGCCGTATCGAGAAGATCGCCGGCAGCATCGACAACGCCAACGCCACCGTGGAAATCGACGCCCAAGGCCAGTGGCTGCTGCCGGGAATGATCGACGACCAGGTGCACTTCCGAGAGCCCGGCGCGCCGGACAAAGGCAGCTTCTACAGCGAGTCCCGCGCGGCGGTGGCGGGTGGAATCACCAGTTTCATGGACATGCCCAACACCAACCCGGCGACCCTGAACCTGGATGCCCTGGCCGACAAGAAGCGCCGCGCGGCGCTGCATTCGGTGGCCAACTATGGCTTTCACTTCGGAGTGAGCAACGACAACCTCGACACCGTCGCCGCGCTGGACCCGCGAGAAGTCGCCGGGGTCAAAGTGTTCATGGGTGCGTCTACCGGCAATATGCTGGTGGATGATCCGAAGATCCTTGAGCGTCTGTTCGCCGAGGTGCCGACCATTCTCCTGGCCCACTGCGAGCACACCCCCAGCATCCTGGCCCGCGAGCAAAGGATGCGCGAGCGTTTCGGTGAGCACATTCCTGCCGTGGCACACCCGCTGATCCGCGATGCCGAGGCCTGCTATCGCTCCTCGTCCCTGGCGGTGGAACTGGCCAAGCGGCACGGCACGCGCCTGCATGTGCTGCACATCACCAGCGCACGGGAGTTGGTGCTGTTCGAAGACAAACCCCTGGCGCAAAAACACATCACGGCGGAAGTCTGCCTGCATCACCTCTTGTTCGATGACCGCGACTACGCCCGCCTCGGCCACCAGATCAAATGCAACCCGGCGATCAAAACACGTGCCGACCGCAACGCCTTGCGCCTGGCATTGTTGAGTGATCGTCTGGATGTAATTGGCAGTGACCATGCGCCGCACACCTGGGCGCAAAAACAGCTGCCCTATCGCGAAGCGCCGTCAGGCTTGCCGCTGGTGCAACACGCCCTGCCGGCGCTGCTGGAATTGGTCGCCGACGGCCTGCTGCCGCTGACCACGCTGGTGGCGAAAACCAGCCATCGGGTCGCGGACCTGTTTGCGATCCCCGACCGTGGCTACCTGCGCGAAGGCTATTGGGCCGACCTGGTGCTGATCCAACCCGAGCCTCACGGCAAGCCCGTCAGCAGCCAGCCGATCCTGGCTCGCTGCGGCTGGACGCCGTTTGCCGGGCGCAGCTTCCGGCACAGCGTCAGCACCACGCTTGTGTCCGGCCACCTGGCATGGCACGACGGGCGCGTGCACGACAGTTGCCAGGGGTTGCCGCTGCATTTTCAGCGCTGAAGAGACTCTGTACCTGGCAATCCAATCAAATGTGGGAGCGGGCTTGCTCGCGAATGCGGTGGGTCAGCCAATACACCTGTGACTGATTCACCGCATTCGCGAGCAAGCCCGCTCCCACATTTTGATCGGGGTATGTCTTAGGTTAGGCGCGGGGTTTGACCGTGCCGCAGTTGCTGCCCAACCACTGCGCGTGGGTGTCCAGGCTGCCCTTCTGCTGTACGCCGGTGGCGTTGAAGGTACCGTTAACCGTAGTGGTGAATTCCTGCTGGCTCTGGAACGTCGCCACGCCAGTGCCCTGGGCTTTCGGGCAGCTGAAACGGAATTTCCATTGGTTGCCGGTCTTGTCCGTCACTTCCTGCTTGCAACCCGATTGCGGGTCGGTCAGCGGGATGGAATCGGACGCCACCTGGGCCGGGGTCAGGCACACCTGTACGCCTTTGCCGGCCATGGTGATGCCTTGCTTCTCAAGCATCGCGCGTTGTTCCGGGGTCATCTGTTGCTTGAGCTGACCGAGGATCAGCGACAAGTCCGGCAGGTCCTGGTTATCGACCTTCATGTTGCTGGTGGTCAACTCCCACAAGCCCGGCGCCAACATCTGCGCTTGCGCCGCCACAGGCAGCGTCAAACCAACAACCATGGCCAAACCAAGCAGACGAGCATTCATCGGGTAACTCCTGGGCAATTGTCGGCGTTAGACGCCGCAAAAGCGCCAGTGTTGCACAGCAAATAAAATAGCGACATTCGTGGCCGAACATGGTCTGTTAGGCACTTGTTCGTCAGGAGTACCGTTGTCCATGGATTTCTTTGGCCCGCACCTGCTCGCCTATTTCATTGCCACCCTGCATTTTCTGGGCACCCTCGCCGCCATCCATGCGGTGCTGACCGTCAGGACCGCCCAAGGCTCGATTGCCTGGGCATTGTCGCTGATGTTCATCCCCTACCTGACGCTGATTCCCTACCTGATCTTTGGCCGGAGCACTTTCGACGCCTACATTCAGGCGCGGCGCCAGGCCAACCAGGAAATGCACAAGGCGATCACCGAGCTGAACTGGCGCCCATGGGTTGAAGAGGCGCTGGCCGCGCGCAACTCCCAGGCCTACGCTTCGCTGCGGGCCATGCCCAAGCTGGGACGCATGCCGTGCCTGGCGAATAATCAGGTGCGTTTGCTGATCAATGGCGAGGCCACGTTCAGCGCGATTTTCGAGGCGATTCGCTCGGCAAAGACCGCTGTGCTGTTCCAGTTCTTCATCATTCATGACGACGAACTCGGCCGCCAACTGCACACCTTGCTCAAGGAAAAAGCCGCCGAAGGCGTAGCCATTTTCGTGCTGTACGACCGTATCGGCAGCCATGCCCTGCCCCATCGTTATGTGCAGTCACTGCGGGACGCCGGAGTGCAGGTCAAGGCATTCGCCACCCGCAGTGGCTGGCTCAACCGCTTCCAGGTCAACTTTCGCAACCATCGCAAGATCGTGGTGGTCGACGGCATTACCGGGTTTGTCGGCGGGCATAACGTCGGCGATGAGTACCTGGGCAAGAAACCGCCGCTGGCGCCATGGCGTGACACCCATGTGCAAGTCAGCGGCCCGGTGGTGGCGTGCTTGCAGGAGTCGTTTGCCGAAGACTGGTTCTGGGCCTCGCGTGAGCTGCCGCCGTTGCTGCTGCCGGATACCTACCCGGACGACGGCGTACTCTGCCAGTTGCTGGCCAGCGGCCCGGCGGATCCCTACGAAACCTGCTCGCTGTTTTTCGTCGAGGCCATTCATGCGGCGACCGAGCGGGTGTGGATCACCAGCCCGTATTTCATTCCCGATGAGGCGGTGTTTGCGGCTTTGAGGTTGGCGGTATTGCGCGGTGTCGACGTGCGCCTGCTGCTGCCGTCACGGCCGGATCACCGCATCGTCTACGCCGCTTCCAGCCTGTATGCGATCGAAGCCGTGCGCGCCGGGGTGCGGGTATTTCGCTATACGCCAGGGTTCCTGCATCAGAAAGTGGTGTTGGTCGACCGTGAAATCAGCGCCATCGGCAGTGCGAACCTGGATAACCGCTCGTTCCGGCTGAATTTCGAAGTGATGTTGCTGACGGTAGATGACACTTTCGCCAGCCAGGTGGAGCACATGCTGCTGGAAGACTTCGCCCTGGCCCATGAAATCAGCCAGGAAGAAAACCGCCAGACCCACCGCCTGCAACAACTGGGCATGCGGATCGCGCGGCTGATTTCTCCAATCTTGTAAGGCTTGCACCGAACCCAATGTGGGAGCGGGCTTGCTCGCGAAAGCGGAGTGTCAGTCACTGAATGTGTTTCTGATCCAACGCCTTCGCGAGCAAGCCCGCTCCCACACAAGCCCGCTCCCACATTCAGATCACCGGTACCATTGCTTACTGGTACAGGTCATCCCGCGTCCAAGGCAGCTCATGGCTACCATCGGCATGGGGTTTCACCGCCAGAATCTGATGCAGGTTGATCCAGCCCCGGGCAAACGCATACGCACAGCCGGCCAGGTACAGGCGCCAAATGCGCAAGGCTTGCTCCGGCACCATCTTGCCCGCCGCTTCCAGGTTGTCTTCGAGGCGCTCGCTCCAGTGATCCAGCGTGCGCGCGTAATGCAGGCGCAGGCTTTCGACGTCGACTACTTCCAGGCCCACGTCGCTGATCTCTGCGGTCATCATCGACAGATGCGGCAACTCGCCGTTGGGGAACACATAACGCTCGATAAAATCCCCGGCGCCACGGCCCACGGGCCGGCCATCAATGTGCTTGGCGGTAATCCCGTGGTTCATCACCAGGCCGCCCTCACGCACCGCGCCGTAGAGAATCTTGCAGTACTCCGCCAGGTTGGCGTGGCCAACGTGTTCAAACATCCCCACGCTCACCACCTTGTCGAACCGGCCATCCTGAGGCAAGTCGCGGTAGTCGAGCAGCGTCAGCTCTACCTGGTCTTCCAGGCCTTCGGCCTTCACCCGCTCCTGGGCCAGCGCCAGCTGTTCCTTGCTCAGGGTGATACCGAACACCTTGACCCCGAATTCCCGCGCGGCATACCGCGCCAGCCCACCCCAACCGCAGCCCACGTCGAGCAAATACTCCCCCGGCTGCAGCCGCAATTTGCGGCACAGGTGGCGGAATTTGTCTTGTTGGGCTTGATCAAGGGATTCGCTGCCGGTTTCGAAATACCCACAGGAATAGGCCATGTCGCGGTCCAGCCACAGCTGGTAGAACTCGTTGGACAGGTCGTAATGGTAGGAAATAGCCGCTGCGTCGGTGGCCTTGTCGTGGATCGAGCGCACCGGACGACTCCCCTCGTCGTCATCAACCAGGGCATGACTCAACTCGTCAACGACCCTGATCACTTCGGAAATGGAGCCTTCCAGCTCCAGTTTGCCCTCGACGAAAGCTTCGCCCAGTGAGTCGAGCGTCGGATGGCTGAGCTTTGAAACCATCATGGGGTCCTTGACCACAATGGTGACGCTGGGATCCGGGCCCAGGTTGAATTCATGGCCGTCCCAGAGTCGAAGACGCAGCGGTAGCTTGAGATTCTGTAAGGCCGGTGGAAGTTGCGCGAGCATGAGTAGTCCCCCCTTGTTTCAGACGTCTGAAATGAGGGTAGACCATCCACGGAAAAATTAGCAGGCTATCGAAACAATAGCGCCTTTCTATGGTGCCCGCCGCTGGAGCAAACCCTCCTGGACCCACTGTTTCAGCCAGGTAACCGCTTGCAATGGCGCGCCCTCCTGGTAAGTGACTGCCAACTCGGCACACAGTTCGGAAAAACTCCAACCGTTGGCGACCATGCCTGTCAGCGCGCAGGCTTGCGCCGGTTCAACGCTGCGGTATTGGCAGACATTCTGATGGCGCCAGACCAGGCACACCTGCGCCAATGGCAGGGCTTCGCTGCCGGGAAAGTCCCACTCGCCCTTGCTCGCACGCCAGATGCCCAGGCTGTTGAAATCACACAGCACCTGCTGCACCGAGGGCACGAACTGCACCTGCAGCCCTGGCCAGTCTTCGGGCGGCAGCGTTGCCATGTCTTGCAGGGCCAACGGCTCGCCCTGCGGTGCATCAAAGGCCAGGGTGAATGCCCATTCGAGCCGCGCCAGCTCGGCAGGCGCCAAACCTTGCTCGCCATAATGCTCAACGATAAACCCGGGGAACCGCTCGCCAAACCAGCGCAGGCTGTAATGGGCCGAGGGATAACGGCGGGTATAGGCCGAACCCAACGCTGCAAACTCCTCGTCCCCCAGCCAATACCAGACGGCGCTGAAGTCATCGCGCAGCACTTCCTGCAATCGGGCGTGATAGGCGTTGTGGTAAATCGCCAGGCCCGTCTCGACATCCAGGGTCGGGCCGCCGATCAAGGTGGCGCTGAAGCTGTTGCTGGCAGTGGAAGATTCGGCCAGCAAATGCCGCTCAAAGGCCAATTGCCAATCGATCAGGCGCATAACGCTCTCCTGTCCAGCGCGCTCGCGCCCAGTTCGCGGGCCTTGTTCAACTCGTCGAGCAGCTCCTGGAAAGGCGGGAAATGGTCATCGCGTTCGAGCAAGGTCGAGACTGGCCCGAGGTGCTCCAGGGTCCGCTGATACAGCGCCCACACCGGATCGCATACCGGATGGTCATGGGTGTCGATCACGTAGTCGCCGTAATCCATATGCCCGGCCAGGTGCAGTTGGCGGATGCTTTCGGGCGGCAGGTTGCGGATAAATTCCCAGGCGTCGAACCCGTGATTGCGCGAGCTGACGTAGACGTTATTCACGTCCAGCAGCAACTGGCAGCCGGTGAGGTGGCTCAGGGCGTTGAGAAATTCCCACTCGGTAAACTCATCCGCCTTGGAGCGCACGTAGCTGGAGACGTTTTCCAGCACGAACGGGCGCTGCAACACATCCTGCACCTGCCGCACGCGAGCGGCGACGTGGTACAGGCTTTCTTCGGTGTAGGGCAGCGGCAGCAAGTCATGCAACTGGTGCGCGTTGCCACGGCTCCAGCACAGGTGATCGGAAATCCACGCCGGCCGGATGCGCTCGGAGAGCTGCTTGAGTTGTTTCAGGTAATCGGTATCGAGGGCATGGGGCCCGCCGATAGACAGGGACACGCCATGCATCACCAGGGGATAACGCTCGGCTATCGCATCCAGGTAGTACAAGGCCTTGCCGCCCTGCACCAGATAATTCTCGGAGATCACTTCGAA
Organism: Pseudomonas sp. W2I6; assembly: GCF_030815935.1. Taxonomy (NCBI): domain Bacteria; kingdom Pseudomonadati; phylum Pseudomonadota; class Gammaproteobacteria; order Pseudomonadales; family Pseudomonadaceae; genus Pseudomonas; species Pseudomonas sp. W2I6. Next base: position 6,308,803 of record NZ_JAUSXJ010000001.1, read on the forward strand.
CCAATCCACGGCCGGCGATTGTTCAAGGATCTGCTGGTAGTACTCGCTGCGTAAACCCAGGCCGTAACCCAGACTCGGAAGGGAAGCGGACATAAAAACACTCCTGGGGAAAGTGTCCGCAGCGGAGGGGGTGCCCGCTGCGGTTGCACTCGGTTGTCGGTTACTCGCCGACTTTGCCGCCTTTCTGGTCGCACATCGCCTTGCTCATCGACAGGAAGCCGTGACCTTTGCAAACACCCTGGCCTTTGCAGGCGTTCTCTGCGGTCTTGCAGTCGTTCTGGCCTTTGCAGGCGTTGACGCCATAGCAATGAACCGGCGCGTCAGCGGCTTGTACCTGGGTGGCAACACCGGCGAACATGCCAGCAGCGGCGATAGCAAGGGCGGCACCGGAAACGGCGTTTTTGAAGTTCATTTTGTATTCCTCATGATCGGTAGTGGAGCCGGTCTGAACGGATTGTTCAGTCTCGACATAGCACTAGAGTGAGGTCCCCCCATGGCGTTACAGCACGACTGAAAAATTTATTCCTCGAGTTTCAATAACGGCTCCTGGAACCGCAGCAAGCGCCCCGCATTCCCCAGCACCAGCAGCGTACTGAGGTTGTGCAGCACCGCCGCAATCATCGCGCCCGCCGCGCCCAGCCAGCCAAATGCGGCGAACACCACGATCGCCAGCGTCCAGCCCAGGCCGATGATCACGTTGACCTGCAGCGTGTGCCGGCACTGGCGGCTCAAGCGTACGCACGTGCCCAGGCGCCGCAGGTCGCTGCCGATCAGCACCACGTCCGCCGACGCCAGCGCGATATCCGCCCCGCCCGCGCCCATCGCCACACCGACCACGCCGGCCTTGAGCGCCAGGGAATCGTTGATCCCGTCGCCCACCACCATCGGCCGGAAACCGCTGCCGATTTCCCCCAGCACGCGATTGAGTTTGTCCTCCGGCAACGCCTGGGCTTCGACGTCGCTGATGCCCACTTCCAACGCCAGGCTGTCGGCCACGCTCTGGCGGTCGCCGGTCAGCAGCAGTTGGCGCCCCAGGCCCAATTCACGCAGCTCTTTCATCGCCTGGCGCGCTTCAGGTTTCACGCTGTCCGCCAGCAACAGCCAGGCAAGGAACTGCCCGTTCAACGCAAGCCCGGCAATCGGGCCGTCGTGATTGGGGACCGCCGTGGTCGTGATGCCCAGTTGCTCAAACAATTCCGGCCGGCCGAGGGCGGCTTCGCCCTGCCCGGTCTGCGCGACCACACCGAGGCCCTGCCGCTCGCGAATATCCGACAACACCAGCATGTGTTCCTGAGTCGCCAGCCCCGCCAATGCCCGGCTGACCGGGTGGCTGCTGGCCGAGCCGAGGCTGGCCGCCAGATTGAGCAGCACTTGCCGATCCGGCTCGCAGGTTTCGATGGACTGCAAACGCAGGGTGCCAAACGTCAAAGTACCGGTCTTGTCGACCACCAGGGACGTCAGGTCCGCCAGTTCTTCGAGAAACGCCGAGCTGCGAATCAGAATGCCGTGACGCGCCGCCACCGCAATGCCCGCAATTGCCGTGGCCGGCGCCGACAACACCAAAGCACACGGGCACGCCGCCACCAGCACCGCGAGCATCGCCTGGGCGTCATTGGTGACAAACCAGGTGACCGCTGCCAGCAACAGCACCAGCACCATGTAGCTGCCGGCGTAGCGCTCCAGCAATCGGGTGATCGGCGGCTTGGAACGTTCGGCGCTCTGCATCAGGGCGATGACTTTACCCAGCGTCGACTCATTGCCGGTGCGGGTCACTTCCAGGCGCAGCAAACCGTCGAGGTTGATCGCGCCACCAAACACCTGCACGCCGATACTCGCTTCCAGCGGCACCGATTCACCGGTAATCGGCGCGGTGTCGAGGCTGGCCTGGCCCGAAAGCACCACGCCGTCGGCGGGCACGCGGTCACCGGCGCGCACTTCGACGATATCGCCGGTCTTCAGGATGCCGTTGTCCACTTCCAGGATCGTCCCGTCCGCCTGCACCAATCGTGCGTGGCTGCGGGTCAGCTTGCCCAGGGCATGAATCGCTTCCTGGGAGCCGATGACGCTGCGCTCTTCCAGCACATGGCCGAAGATCATGATGATCGGCAGCAGCGCGGCGGTCAGCAGGTCACCGGTAGCCCAGGCGCCAAGCATGGCCAGGGCGATCAGTTGGTCGGTGATGCCATGCAAACTTGGATACCGCAGGCTGTACCAGGCCGAGCGCATCACGGGCACGGCCACCAGCAATGAGGCGACGCCCAACAGCAGTTGGCTCACGCCGGTCTGGTCCGGCGCCAGCCAGCGCCATACCAGGCCCAGGCTGAGGAGGCCCAGGGCGAGCATCGCCAGGGTCAGTTGCCGGGCGGCGCTGCGTTGTTCGGCCGATGAGAGCATCGGGGCTGCGTGGGCGGTCATTGTTCGGCTCCCTGAATGATCAGGCGGGAATCGTCTTTAGGGTCAACCGTGGTCACGGAGCCGGCCTGCCCGAGAATCTTCGGCAGGCGTTCGCGGTAGAGGCGCAGCAACAAGCCTGGGTCTTGGACCTGGGCCAGGCTGGCGACGGTAGCGGTTTGCGCCTGGGCGTTGGACAGCCGTTCGCTGGCCTGGGCGTGAGCCACTTGCACGGCGCGGTCGGCGTCCTGGTTGGCGGTCTGGGTAAGTTTTTCGGCGTCGGTGCGCGCATTGGCCACCGCCTTGTCGGCTTGCTGGCTGGCGGTCAGCACTGCGTTGAAGGCATTGACCGCCGGGCCCGGCAAGCTCGATTGCACGTCGACCCGGGTGACTTCGATGCCCAGGCCAAGGCCGGTAGACGCCAGGTCAGCCAGGCGTTGATTGATGCCGCGCACCAGGTCGCCACGCAGCCGTTCGCGGCGTTCGGCGGCCTGGTTGTCGGCGCCGATCAACTCGGGGCGCGCCACCAGAATCGTGTCCAGATCCCGCGCCGCAGTCAGCACCACGGCGCTGCGAGTGACCAGTCGATCCAGCGCCGGCAGCACGTGATCGCCCTGCAACACAAACGCATAGGGCTCAGTGACCTTGTAGAAAACCCGCACATCCAACTGCACCACCCCGGCATCGCCAGTCAGCAGGTAGCCGGAACCGGCCAGGGCATCGCTCAGCGGCGTGGCAAAACTGGCCACGCGATCGGCTTGGGTGGCCGCATCGGAACGCAGCAGGTTTTCCACCCGGCGCTCAATCACCCGGTCCGCGGCGGGCAACAGCACCACTTGCTCGAACGGACGCGGCCAGGCCAGCAGCAGCCCGGCATTCTGGATCCGGTCCAGCGCGCCGAAGTGCAACACCACGGCGCGGTTCTGCGGGTCGATCTGCCGCACGTTGGAAAATGCCCACGCCAGCGCGGCCAATACCGTCACCGCATACAGCGCCAGGAACGTCAGCCGTCCAGCCTGGATCCACGGGCTGTCGAGGCTTTCCCGCTCACTCATGGCTGGACATCCTTCGGCCCATCCACCAGCGCGCGGAAAGGCGCGGCGTCGGTGCGCAGGATGATCTTGGTGCCCGGCGTGACCACTGTGCCAAGGGTGTCGAGGGAACGCAGCAGGTTGTACAACTGCGGATTGCCGGCGTAGGCACGGCCATAAATCTGCGCGGCTTCGACCCGGGATTGCGCTTCGATGTCGGCGGCTTTCACCGTGGCGTCGGCCTGGACGATTCGCGCATCACGCTCGGCGGCCGAACGAATCTGCGCCGCTTCACGCTTGCCCACGGCGGTTCGTTCCGTGGCGATGGTCTCGCGCTCGGCGCGCATGCGGTCGACGGTGGCGGCGAGGGTCACCGAGGGCAAGGTCAGCCGTTCAACGCCCACCTGCACCACACGCACGCCATAGGTGGTGAGCAATTGTTGATCAATCTGCTGGCGCAACTGCGCTTCAAAATCGGCAATGCGCACCTGGCTGGCATCGGTGTTCACCAGGTTGGCCAGGTCGAAACTGGCGGCGGTGGTTTCCAGCGCCGAGCCGACAAAGGTACGAATCTGCCGCGCCGCTTCATCCGGCTGGTTCTGCACCGCACGCATAAAGCGCTGCACGTTGTCGGGGTCGCCCTGCACCTGCCAGGCTACGTAGGCCTGCACGATGATCCGCAGGCCATCGCGGGTGCCCACATCCTGCAAACCGCTGGAGGTGGTGCGCAGGCGCAGGTCCACCGGAATCGCCGCCTCGAACGGCGCCGGCCAGCGCCAGCCCAGGCCCGGTTCCAGCAATACCCGCGACGGATTGCCGAAGCGGGTAATCACCGTGGCTTCACCGGAACGCACCTGCACCAGGCTCGCCGCGGTGACCGCGAACAGCACCAGCAATACCGCCCAGCCCATACGCCGCCAGGGGAACGGGCCGGCTTCGTGCTCATCGCCATGATGGTGATGATGGTGGCCGTGGTGGTGACCATGGCCTGCGTGATCGTGAGAATGAGCGCTCAACAGATGAACTCCTTATTGAACGGCTTTACGCGGCACCGCAGGGTCGGCCGGTAAGGTAAAGGAACGCAGATCGATGGTCGGTGCGCCACTGGCGCCCAGGCGATGATCAAGAATGAGTAACTTGGCGTGAGCCAGGCCCTGGCTCAGTTGGCTCAGGTACTGCTCCAGCACGAACGCCTGGCCGGCTTGTTGATAGGCCTTTTTTTCGGCGCTGAAACGCAGGTCTGCTGCCTGGGCGCCGGCGCTGACTTCATGGGCCGTGGCCTGGGCCTGGTCGCGGGCGGTACTGGCTTGCAGCAACGCCTGGTTGGTCTGCTCACTGGCAGCGCCGCGCTCCCGGGAAATCAGCGCCTGGGCGCCGATCTGCGCAGCTTGCACCGCGTGGTAGGCATTCGCCGCACCGGAGGGCGGGTGAATGGCTTCCACCACGGTGGCGAGAATTTCCACGCCGCTGTCGAGTGTCTTCAGGTCCGCTTGCACCGCCTGGCCAATTTGATCGGCGAGGCTGTTGCGTTCCTCACCCAGCAATTCATCAAGGGTTCGCGAGGCAAACTCGTGCACCAGGATGCGGCTGGCGGTACTGCGGATCAGCGTGGGCACATCGGCGCTGTTATAGGTGGCGGCGAGTGCGGCCTGGTCGGTCAAGCCGATGCGGTACACAAAGCGCACGTCCATATTGACGATCTGGACGCTCTGCTTGTCGCCGCTGCTGCTGGCGATCACCTGGGATTTGTCATTCACATGGCTGGCGTCCCACAGGCGGTTGGCGATCAGCGGCGCCGGGCCCTCGGCCGGAGCGACGTCGGTGTTTGCCGCTTCGCCAACGCTGGTGGCCAGCTCATGGACCACGCCGTTTTCCACGTTCAGTACGCGACCCAGCGGCCACGGCAAACCGGCATGCAGGCCAGGCCCGAAGACCTCCACCGGCTTGCCAAAGCGTTCATAGATCCCACGGCTTTGCAGGGCGACTTCATGCACGCCGGTCAGCAACCAGCCTACGGCCAGCACCACCACCAGCACTGGCAGGAATGCCCGGCGCATATAGGTGAAGGCCCAGATCTGCCGCAGGTCGATGCCGAAACGGTTGTGCAGTTCGTGCTGCAAGGCGAGCAACGGTTGCGGCGGCCAGCGCAGCATCCCGGCGATAAAACTTTGCGCCATCAGGCGCGGTTCAAGCCGCCCCTGGCGCGGGCTGAACAGCGACAGCAGGCCTCTTAGCAGAAACTCCAGCGCCACCAGGGCCGGCAACAGGCCGATCAACACGGCCAGGCGCAGAGGCCACTCGGACTCTTCACCGGCAAACAGCAGACAAATCGCACTGATCACCAGGCAGATAATCGCCACCCGGCTCAGTTGCGCCAGTTGCACCGCTTCCGGCCATTGGGCGGTGCTTTCCTGGGCCATGCGCCGTTCAAACACCAGCAAGCCGAACGCCAGTGCCAAGGCAATGGCGGCGCCCACACTGGCAGCCTGGCCCAGCGCCGCGGCGGGCAAGGTCAAGCTCCAGAATTCCAGAACGCTGAAGAATGCCAGCAACGACCAGCTGCACAGCCAGAACACCGGTGCGCCAATCTGCACCAGCAAGCCGTTACCGACGCGACCGAACTGCCGGTTTAGCCAGCCAGGTTCTTCTTGTGGCAGCGGCGGTTCGATCAGCCGTGCAGCCGGCTCCTCCAGCGCCATGGCCCGCCAATCCGCGACCCACCACGCCGATTGCAAGCCAGCCACCAGCACCAGCAACGCCGAGGCGCAGTTGATCAGCACCACCGGCCAGATCGACAGCGGGGCGAACAGCGCCACAAACAGCGCCAGCATCCAGCCGCCGACCGCCAGCACCGTCAGGCCAATGCCGGCCTGCCTTAACCGGCGGGCATGAAACAACCCCTGCTGAAAACGCGGCAGCCCTTCGATGGCCACGTCATCAGCGTCTAGATCCACTCGCATCCCCAAACGCCCACCCAGAAACAATTAGTTACTCTATAACCCGAAGCGTGAAATTTTTGTTTGGTTTCACACAGATAGTGACGAAAGCCCCAGAAACACGAGCCATCACTGGTTTCAGCGGTGATAAATCGGCACACTCCCCAGAGTTTTTCGCGGGCTTACGGACAAGGAAGCGTCACTCCCCATGATTTCGATCTATCAGCTTAAACCGCGTTTTCAGAACCTGCTGCGCCCGCTGGTGCAGCGCCTCTACGACAACGGCACCACCGCCAACCAGATCACCGTGCTGGCCGGGGTGGTTTCCCTGCTGGTGGGATTGCTGATTGCCGGCTTCGCACAACATGTGTGGCTGTTTGCGCTGATCCCGCTGTGGATGATCCTGCGCATGGCCCTCAATGCCATCGACGGCATGCTCGCCCGGGAATTCGGCCAGCAGTCGCGACTCGGCGCCTACCTCAATGAACTGTGTGACGTGATCGCCGACAGCGCACTGATCCTGCCGTTTGCGCTGATCCCCGAGGTCAGTCTGGCGCCGGTGTTGCTGGTGACGCTGCTGGCGGTGTTCAGCGAATACGCCGGCGTGCTCGGGCCGATGGTCGGGGCTTCCCGGCGCTACGACGGCCCGATGGGCAAGAGCGATCGGGCGTTTGTGCTCGGGGTGCTGGCCACCGGCGTGGCGCTGGGTTGGCTGGGTGCCGGTTGGGTCGAAGCGGTGATGTGGCTGGTCGCGGCGTTGCTGGCCTACACCCTGGTCAACCGTGTGCGCCAAGGCTTGAAAGAAGAAACGAACACCTCCCCTTCTGCATAAGGATTTTGCGATGCGTGAACAGCAAGAGCACACCTTCAGCACCCATGACGGGGTGGAGCTTTTCTACCGTCATTGGCCCGCCACCGCACCCGCGGGCTTTGCGCCGCGCAAGGCGATCTTGCTGTTCCATCGCGGCCACGAGCATTCCGGTCGTATCGCCCACCTGGTGGAAGAGCTGAACCTGCCGGAGTTCGACTTCTTCGCCTGGGACGCCCGTGGCCACGGCCAATCCCCCGGCGCGCGCGGCGACAGCCCGAGCTTCGCCACCAGTGCGCGGGACGTGCAGACTTTCGTTGACCATATCCGCAGCGCCTACAACATCGAGGAAGAACACCTCGCAGTGATCGCCCAAAGCGTCGGCGCGGTGATCGCGGCCACCTGGGTGCACGACTACGCGCCGAAGATTCGCTCGCTGGTACTCGCCTCCCCCGCATTCAAGGTCAAACTCTACGTGCCCTTCGCCCGGCCGGGCCTGGCGTTGATGCGCAAGTTTCGCGGCAACTTTTTCGTCAACAGCTACGTCAAGGCCAAGTTCCTGAGCCATGACCCGGAGCGCGTGGCGTCCTACGACAGTGATCCGCTGATCACCAAAGCCATCTCGGTGAATGTGCTGTTGGGCCTGTACGAAGCGGCCGACCGGGTTGTAGCCGATGCCCAGGCAATTCAGGTACCGACCCAACTGCTGATCTCCGGCTCGGACTTTGTGGTGCACCGCAAACCCCAGCAGCAGTTTTTCGACCGCCTCGGCAGCTTGAAGAAAGAGCTGCACATCCTCCCCGGCTTCTTCCACGACACCCTCGGTGAACGTGATCGTGCCGTGGCCTTGAGCAGCGCCCGGCGCTTTATCCTGCAGAACTTCGAACACCCGCTGGACCGCGCCTCCTTGCTGGATGCCGACAGGATTGGCCTGACCTGCGCCGAATCCGAGTCCCTCGCCGCGCCGTTGCCACGCAACTCCCTGCGCGACCTGTACTGGCGCATGACCCGCGCCAGCATGGGCCTGGGCAGCAAACTGTCGGATGGCGTGAAGCTCGGTTTCGACACCGGCTTCGACTCCGGCAGCACCCTGGACTACGTGTACCGCAACAAACCCACCGGCAAAGGCGGGCTGGGGCGGATGATCGACACCAACTACCTGAACTCCATCGGCTGGCGCGGTATTCGTCAGCGCAAGTTGAACGTGGAAGAGCTGCTGCGCCTGGCGATGGCCAAGCTGCGGGACGAGCAGCGGGAAGTGCGAATCGTCGACATCGCCGCCGGGCATGGTCGGTACATTCTGGAAGCCTTGCAGGGCGTTTCGCCGTTGCCGGAATCGATCCTGCTGCGGGACTACAGCGATATCAACGTGCGCGACGGTGGCGCGCTGATTCGTGAAAAAGGGCTGGGGGATATCGCCCAGTTCGTCAAAGGCGATGCGTTTGACCGGGCGGACCTTGCGGCGCTGGAACCCAAGCCGACGCTGGCGGTGGTGTCCGGGCTATATGAACTGTTCGCGGATAACGCGATGGTCGGTGGCTCGCTCGCCGGCTTGGCCGAAGCCGTGGAGCCAGGTGGTTATCTGGTGTACACCGGCCAACCGTGGCACCCGCAACTGGAACTGATCGCCCGCGCCCTCACCAGCCACCGCCAGGGCCAGGCCTGGGTAATGCGCCGGCGCAGCCAGGCGGAAATGGATCAACTGGTGGCAGCCGCCGGTTTCCGCAAGATCACCCAGCGTGTGGATGAGTGGGGGATTTTCAGCGTGTCCCTGGCACAGCGAGCCTGACCCATGCGTGAACCGGGCCTGTTGAAACCGGCGGTGCTGTGGCTGCTGCTGTTGGCGCCGCTGTTTTTCAGCACCTACGGCTTTGCCACGTGGGTCACCAGCCAGCGCAGCGACGTGGGCACGATGGTGTTCGGCTGGGAAACCCATATCCCGTTCTGGGCCTGGACCATCGTGCCCTACTGGTCGATCGACCTGCTCTACGGTTTCTCCCTGCTACTGCCAAGCACCCGCCATGAACTGAAACAACATGCCTTGCGCCTGCTGACGGCCCAAGTGATTGCCGTCACCTGCTTCCTGATCTGGCCCTTGCGCTTCACCTTTGAAAGGCCGGCGCTGGACGGCGTGTTTGGCTGGCTGTTTGCGGTACTCGCCGGGTTCGACAAGCCGTTCAACCAGGCGCCGTCATTGCACATCGCGCTGCTGGTGGTGCTGTGGATAATGTATCAGCGGCATAGCCAGGGCCTGTGGCGCTGGCTGGTGCATGGCTGGTTCGCGTTGATCGGCCTTTCGGTGCTGACCACTTATCAACATCACTTTATTGACTTACCCACAGGCGCCCTCGCCGGCTGGATGTGCGTGTGGCTGTGGCCGCTGGAACATCCGAGCCCGCTGCTGAATGCCCAGCTGACCAGGGACCGCCAGCGTTGGCGCCTGGGGCTGCGCTATGGCTTCGGGTCGCTGGTGTGTTTGATCCTGGCGTTTTCCCTTGGCGGCGGCTGGTTGTGGCTGCTTTGGCCGGCGGTATCCCTTGGCTTGATGAAGGCGAATTACCTGGTACTGGGCGTTGCGGGATTTCAGAAACGCGCCGACGGACGACTCACTCCGGCGGCGCGCTGGTTGTTGGCGCCTTATCTGGTGGCCGCCTGGATCAATTCCCGCCTGTGGACACGTAGACATCCACAGCCCGATCAGGTTGTGGATAACGTTTGGCTGGGGCGAATTCCCACCAGCGGCGAGCTGGGATCATTCAAGGCGGTGGTCGATCTGTGCGCCGAATTGCCGATTAATCCACAGGGTCGCGCCTATTACAGCCTGCCAGTGCTCGACCTGACGGCGCCCACTGCAGCGCAATGCGTGGAAGCCGCCCAAGCGATAGAGCGGCTACGCTCAGCCGGACCTTTGCTGGTGTGCTGCGCCCTCGGTTACTCACGCAGCGCCACCGCCGTGGCTGCATGGCTGCTGCATACCGGGCGCGCAGGCAATGTCGACGAGGCGGTGGCTATTATTCGTACAGCACGCCCACGTGTGGTCCTGCATTCCGCTCACCGTGAAGCCCTGGAGGGTTTAGCCCATGCCCGCTGATATGGAATTACAGGTCGTCGCCAGCCTGCTGCGGCGGGGCCGTTCCCTGGATCAGTTATCCACAGGCCTGACCTTGCTCGGCGTACTGTTCGGCCTCGCTCAACTGCTGATGGCCAGCATCACGCCGGTCTGCCTGATCCTCAGCCTGTGGATGATTGTGCTCGGGCTGCTGGAAAAATACTGGGCGCTGCGGGTGGCCTTCGACGCCGACCTGTTCGCCCTGCTCGCCCGCGACACCGACCGCACGCCCGACTTCGACCAGGCCATGCAAACCCTTGGCCTGCAATCCGCCAAACGCGCAGGCCGCCCCTGGACCGAGCGCCGTCGCGGCGCCCTGAAACTGTTGCGCAAGCAAGCCTACCTGCTGGCGGCGCAAGTGCTGCTGACCGTGGCCGTCATCCTGGCCAGCCCCTGGCTGCCCTTCGCCGGATAAGGAATCCTCATGTTCGAACCCGTGGTCGCCACCCTGATTACCTCCATGGCCCGCACCGTCACCGGCGCCCGCAGCCTGTGGCTTGGCTGCGCGCCGGTGCCGGTGCAACGCATCTACTACGCCAACCACAGCAGCCACGGCGATTTCGTGCTGCTGTGGGCCTCGTTGCCGCAGAACCTGCGTAAATTCACCCGCCCGGTGGCCGGCAGCGACTACTGGAACACCAGCGCCCTGCGCCGCTACATCATCAACCGGGTGTTCAACGGCGTGCTGATCGACCGCGAGCGCAAGGACCCTGTGGATAACCCTCTGGCGCCGATGCTTCAGGCCTTGGAAAACGGCGACTCGCTGATCATCTTTCCCGAGGGCACGCGCAACCTGGAAGACGGCCTGTTGCCGTTCAAAAGCGGGCTGTATCACCTGGCCAAGAGTTATCCACAAGCCGAATTGATCCCGGTGTGGATCGCCAACCTCAACCGGGTCATGCCCAAGGGCCGTGTGCTGCCGCTGCCCTTGCTGTGCACCACCAGCTTCGGCGCACCGCTGCAACTGGAGGACGGCGAAGACAAGGCGCTGTTCCTCGCCCGCACCCGCGACGCCTTGCTCGCCCTTGCCCCGGAGCATTCCTGAGATGGATAGCCAAACCCTGATGTTGTTCGGCGGGATCGGCGCGATCCTGGTGCTCGCCTCGCTGATCGGCCTGATCCTCAAGCTGCGCACCCGTGGCACACCCAACGCGGTGATCGACAACCTCAACGCCCGCATCAATGCGTGGTGGGTGATGGTGGTGGTGATCGGCGTGGCGTTCTGGCTTGGCACCGGCGCGGTGATCCTGCTGTTTTACGCAGTGTCGTTCTATGCGCTGCGGGAATTCCTCACGCTGACACCCACCCGGCGCAGCGATTACCCGGCGCTGGTGGCGGCCTTCTACTTGGCGCTGCCGCTGCAATACCTGCTGATCTACTTCGACTGGTACGGGCTGTTCTCGATCTTTATCCCGGTGTACGTGTTCCTGCTGCTGCCGATCCTCGCGTCACTGGGCGGCGACAGCACGCACTTCCTGGAGCGGGCGTCGAAGGTGCAATGGGGGCTGATGATCGCGGTGTTCTGTGTGTCCTTCGTGCCGGCGCTGCTGACCCTGGATATCGTCGGCTACGAAGGCCGCAACCTGCTGCTGATTGCCTACCTGGTGATCGTGGTGCAACTGTCGGACGTGCTGCAGTACGTGTGCGGGAAGCTGTTCGGCAAACACAAGATCGCGCCCAACTTGTCGCCGTCTAAAACCGTGGAAGGGTTTGTCGGCGGGATTCTGCTGTCATCCCTGATCGGCGCGGCGCTGTGGTGGACCACGCCGTTCAATCCCTGGCAGTCGTTCCTGATTGCACTGTTGATCAACCTGCTGGGGTTTGCCGGCGGGATCGTGATGTCAGCGATCAAGCGCGACCGCGGCGTGAAGGATTGGGGGCACATGATCGAAGGGCACGGCGGGATGCTGGATCGGCTGGATTCAGTGTGTTTTGCCGCGCCGATCTTCTTTCATCTCGTGCGCTACTGGTGGACCTGACGACCACCTCCCTCCCCAAATCCACACAACCCCAGTGGCGAGGGAGCTTGCTCCCGCTGGAGTGCGCAGCGCTCCCAGGATTTTGGGGCCGCTACGCAGCCCAGCGGGAGCAAGCTCCCTCGCCACAACAAGCGTCCTTACCACAATAAGAAATCACCAGCCGGGAAGATGCCCCCGGCGTCATAATCTGATCGTTCCCACGCTCTGCGTGGGAATGCATCCGGTGACGCTCCGCGTCACGACTTTTAAAGCGAACGCGGAGCGTCCAGGGCGGCATTCCCACGCGGAGCGTGGGAACGATCTAGCCGGGAAGGTGACCCAGCGGCAATGCCCCGGGCGTCTTCACCGTCTGAATCGCGAAGTTGCTGCGGATATCGCTCACCCCCGGCAACTTTAACAAGCTCCCGGTCAGGAACCGCTCATACCCGCGCAAGTCCGGCACCACCACTTGCAGCAGGAAATCCGACTCCCCCGACACCAGAAACGCCGAAATCACCTGGGGCAGCGCCGTCACCGCCAACCGAAACGCCTCCGCCTGTTCGTCGTTATGCCGCTCCACTTTCACCCCGACAAACACCGTCAGCCCCAACCCGACTTCATCCCGGTCCAGGCTTGCCTGATAACCACGAATCACCCCGGCCTCTTCCAGCAGCCGCACACGCCGCAAGCAGGGCGAGGCCGAGAGGCCAATCTCGTCCGCCAGTTGCACGTTGCTCAGCCGGCCATCCCGTTGCAGGGCTTCAAGAATCTTGCGGTCAAATGCGTCCAGCTTCAGATTTGGCATAAGTGAAATGTTTCGCCCGAAAAAAGTGGCAGATTGTGCCAAGACTAGACGCTTTTCCATCTGACTACGCAAGCACCTGCCCCGGCCTTCGCCCCTAAAATTGCCCTACGAATCACCTACCGCAATGGGCAGGCACATGGCAGAACTCTGGTTGTTTTTAGTCGCGTTGGCAGTGGTGTACCTGCTGCCCGGCCCGGACATGATCCTGCTGCTGCAAACCGGCGCCCGCCAGGGCAAGGCGATGGCACTGGCAACCGCAGGCGGCTTGGGCCTGGCGCGAGCCTGCCACGTGGCGCTGGCGGGGATGGGCCTGGCGACCCTGTTCAAGGTCGCACCCTGGACCTTCGATGTGGTGCGCCTGGGCGGTGCGGCATATCTGCTGTGGATCGGCGTGCAGTGCCTGCGCTCAAACCTGCTGCCCAACCTGAACGCCGGGCACAGCACGGCGCCGGCGCATGCCTGGCGCGAAGCCTTCCAGCGGGGGTTGCTGACCAACCTGCTCAACCCCAAGGCGCTGCTGTTCTGCTCCGTGCTGCTGCCGCAATTCATTGATCCACATGGCGCATCGGTGACGGCGCAGTTTGCGCTGCTGGGGGCGATTCTGGTGGCGGTCGGCCTGGGATTCGACAGTTGCTATGGATTGGCCGGCGCAAGAATCGGCCGCTGGCTGGAGCGCAGCCCGTCCGCCCAGCGCCTTCAGCAATGGCTGTTTGGCAGTCTTTTGATCGGTTTTGCGATACGCCTCACCTTCGTACAGCAAGCCTGAGCTTTGCGGCGCATTTGCCGTCATCTTTTGTATCAAAGAGACGTGTAAGATACGCGACACATTGCCAGGGATGCTCACCATGTTTGATTCGTTAAAAGCGACCAGCCGCCGTTTTTTCGGGGCCTTGATCTCAGTGGTGAGTGTCCTGTTCAGCGCCGTTCGATGGCTGGCACGCAGCCTGTTCGGCCAGTGGCAGCCGCCGCGTTGGCTGCAAGCCACAGGCAACGGCCTGGTCAACGTCGGCCACAAGGCCCGGGCTTATCCGCGCCAGGCTGCGGGCGGCGCGCTGGCCCTGGTACTCGTGCTGGCCGCGGGCTTTTACGGCTGGCACTGGTATTCCCACCTGCCTCAGCCCCACACCGTGGGTTATTCGCTGCACAAGCCCAACCTGACGGATTACACCCAGCCGCAACCGGTTGTGGATAACTTGCAGGTACGCTTCGCCGAATCCGTGGCCCCGCTGGCAGCCATCGGCAAGCCGGTCACCGAAGGCATCACCCTCAAGCCTGCCATCGCCGGCGCCTGGCGCTGGGCGGATGACCGCAGCCTGGTGTTCACCCCGGAAAAAGACTGGCCCGTCGACGCCCACTACACCATCGACCTGGCCAAGAAAACCCTGTTGGCCGACGGCGTACTGCTCAGCCAATACACCAGCCAATTCTCCACCCAGCCGTTCCGCGCCACCTTGACGCAAAACGAGCTGTACCAGGACCCGAGCAACGCGACGCAGAAACAGCTGGTAGCGACCTTCCACTTTTCCCACCCGGTAGACGAAGACAGCGTACGCAAACGTGCCTCGGTCGCCCTCGGCAAAGGCTTGGCCTACCGCGATGCGCAACTGCCCAATCGCCCGGAAATCACCTTCGACGAACACAAGCTCAACGCCTTTGTGCGCTCTGCCGCCCTGGCCACCCCACTGGAAAGCACCCCGGTCAGCGCCAAGCTCGATGAAGGCCTCAAGGCCCGTGATGGCGGCAATCCCAGCTCGGCACCGCTGGTGGCCGAAGTCACCGTGCCCGGCCGCTATCGCCTGACCTTTACCGGCGCCGAAGTCAGCTTTGTCGACAACGAGCGCGGCGAACCCGAGCCGGTGTTGATGTTCAGCAGTTCCAGCGCCGTGGCCGACGAGACCATCGCCAACAAGGTGCAGGCCTGGATGCTGCCGGAAAAAGCCGAGGACGATACCCGCCCCTGGAACCTGCAAGACATCGACGACAAGCTGTTGGCCAGCAGCACCAAGGTCAAGCTGACCCACGTGCCGAGCGTCGAACCGCTGAACACCCTGCACGCCTTCAAGTTCAAGGCCCCGCCGGGCCGCGCCCTGTATGTGCGGGTGCCGGCCAACCTGGAAGCCATCGGCGGCTACCTGGCGAAAAATCCGACAGCCTCTCTCGTGAGCATGCCGGCTTATCCACGCACGCTGCAGTTCCTGTCCGACGGCGCCCTGCTCAGCCTCACCGGCGAAAAACGCCTGGGCTTCATGGCCCGTGGCGTACCCGGCGCCCATGTGGAAATCGCGCGCCTGCTGCCCAACCAGTTGCAACACCTGGTGGACCAGAGCAGCGGCAGCTTTGCCCGACCGAATTTTGCCAATGACTACTTCGACCGGATGGTGGAGCGTCAGAGCCTGGACATTCCGCTGTCGGCTGGCGACCCGTCGAAAACCGTCTACGACAACGTCGACCTGAGCAACTACCTCACGGCCAACGGCGGCCGCCGGGGGATTTTTGTGCTCAAGCTGAGCCCGCAGGACGACCCGGCCGATCGCACCTTCGACTACTCGCGCAACACCACCAGCGACCTGCGTTTCATCGTGGTCACCGACTTGGGCATCATCGCCAAGCGCTCCAGCGATGGCAGTCACGATGTGTACGTGCAGTCCATCGGCAACGGCTCGCCGGTGTCCGACGCCCAGGTCGATATCATCGGCCGCAACGGTTTGCCGGTCGCCAGCGGCCATACCGACGCCGAAGGTCATGCGCACTTCGCCAAGCTGGATGAACTGCGCCGTGAGAAAACGCCGTTGATGTATGTGGTCAGTCGCGGCAATGACCAATCCTTCCTGCCGATTGCCCGTCAGTCGCAACAGCTGGATTTGTCACGCTTTGATGTAGGCGGCCTGGAAGAGGACGGTGCGATCAATCGCCTCAGCGCCTACCTGTTTACCGATCGCGGCCTGTACCGGCCCGGCGAGACCGCGCACCTGGGCATGATCGTGCGCAGCGGCGACTGGAAAGGCGCCCTGCAAGGCCTGCCGGTTGAGTTGCAGATCACCGACCCCCGTGGCCTTGAGGTGATTCGCCAGCCGTTGAAACTGTCGGCCAGCGGTTTTGAAACCTTCGATTTCCCAAGCAGCGAAGTAGCCCCATCCGGCGATTACACCGCGACCCTGCAACTGATCGGTGAGAAGCAGCGTCGTACCGACCTGGGCAGCGTCAGCTTCAAGGTCCGCGACTTTGAACCGGACCGGATGAAAGTCAGCCTGAGCCTGCACGATACACCGGTGCTGGGCTGGATCCCGCCGGACCAGGTGGTGGCCAAGGTCACCGCGATGCACTTGTTCGGCGCTCCGGCGGCGGGTCGTCGCGTCACGGCGAAAATGTCTCTGAGCCCGACGCTCGCGGCCTTTGATCGCTACCCGGATTACCGCTTCCGCCTGAATGACTCGCTGGAAGAAGCCAGCTCCGAAGACCTGGCCGAAACCACCGTCGACGACAATGGCCAGGCGGTGCTGGACCTGAACCTGCAACGCTTCGCCAACAGCACCTACCGCCTGCAAGTGATGACCCAGGTGTACGAAGCCGAAGGCGGTCGCAACGTCGCCGCACAAAGCGCATTGCTGGTGTCGGCGGCGCCGTACCTGGTGGGTGTGAAGAGCAAGGATTCGCTGTCTTTCGTCGCCAAGGACGCCCCGCGTGAAGTGCAATGGCTGGCCGTGGCGCCAGACCTTACGCCAGTCGCAGTCGACGGCCTGACCAGTGAAGTGGTCGAGCACCGCTACGTCTCGGTGCTGGTGAAGCAATCCAACGGCACCTACAAATACGAGTCGCGCATCAAGAACATCAGCCAGCCTGCCTCGCCGCTGGTGATGACCAAGGACGGCGCCAAGCAAACCCTGAACACCGGCACCCCGGGCGATTTCACCCTGCAACTCAAGGACGCCAACGGCAACCTGCTGAACCAGATCGACTACAGCGTCGCCGGCCGGGGCAACACCTCGCGCTCCCTGGAGCGCAACGCCGAACTGCAACTGCGCCTGGATAGACGCAGCTACGCCACCGGTGATGAGATCGCCATCAGCATTCGCGCGCCGTACACCGGCGCCGGGTTGATCACCATCGAGCGGGACAAGGTCTACACCCAGCAGTGGTTCAAGGCCGACAGCACCAACAGTGTGCAACACATCCGCGTTCCTGCGGGGCTTGAGGGCAATGCCTACGTCAACGTGCAGTTCGTACGGGACATTGGTTCGTCCGAGGTCTACATGAGCCCGCTGTCCTACGGCGTGGTGCCGTTCAGCATCAACCTCGACGCGCGGCGCATGGCGCTGAAAGTCGAAGGCCCGGCGAAGATCGAACCGGGGCAGACCCTGGACATCAAGGTCAACGCCGACCGCCCTGGCCGCGCAGTGGTCTACGCGGTGGACGAAGGCATCCTGCAAGTGGCGCGCTACCAGACGCCGGACCCGTTGGGCTTCTTCTTCCAGAAGCGTGCACTGGAGGTCGGCACCAGTCAGATCCTTGACCTGATCCTGCCGGAATTCAGCCGCCTGCTCAGTGGGGCGGCGCCGGGTGGCGATACGGAAGGCGCCCTGGCCAACCACCTCAACCCGTTCAAGCGTAAACATCAGCCGCCTGTGGCCTGGTGGTCTGGCCTGGTGGACTTGCCGGCCGGTGAAACCGTGCTGCACTACCAGGTTCCGGACAGCTTCAATGGCAAGCTGCACCTGTTTGCGGTGGCCGTGGACAGCGACAGCGTGGGCGTCAGCGAGGCCAACACCGAAGTGCGCGGGCCGCTGGTGATCACGCCGAACGTGCCGGCCTTTGTCGCACCGGGGGATGTGTTCAGCGTCAGCGCCGGGGTGTTCAGCAACCTGGACGCGGCGGCGGACGTGAAGTTTGAAGTGCAGACCAGCGATGGCCTGCAGGTGCAAGGCGACAAGGCCAGCACCCTGGCCCTGCAACCGCGCAAGGAAGGTGTTGCCGAGTTCAAGATCAAGGTTGGGGAAACCCTAGGCTCGGCCGACTTGCGCTTCGTCGCGGTGCTGCCGGATGGCAAGCGTATCCAGGTGGCGGAAACCACGTCGATCCGACCCTTGAGCGAGCATCGGGTGGCCCTGAGCCTGGGCCGTTTCGACAGCGCCAGCAAAGAGCTGAAACCGACCCGCGAGCTGTTCAGCCAGTTGCGCGATGTGCAGTTGGGCGTCGCCGCTTCGCCGCTGGTATGGGCCAACGGCCTCAAGCATTACCTGGATGACTATGGCTACGCCTGCACCGAGCAATTGGTGTCCAAGGCCATGCCGGCGTTGATCTGGGGTGGTAACGCGCCGGAGGCCGAGCAAGCCTTCAGCGGTGCGGTGCGCATGCTGCGTCAACGGCAGAACCAGGCCGGCGGTTTCGGCTTGTGGGCGGCCAACCCGGATGTGGCGCCGTATGCCAGCCTGTACGCCACCGACTTCCTGATCGAAGCCAGGGAGCGCGGGCTGCCGGTGCCGGAAGACCTGCTGCAACGTTCCAACGCGTACCTCACCGACCTGGCCAACGGCCCGAGCGAAGGCCTGTCGGAATTGCGCAACCGCGCCTACGCCAGTTACCTCCTGAGCCGTCAGGGGATTCTGGTGAGCGGCGCCTTGAGCGATATCCGCGAGCGCTACGAAAGCTACTTCAAGGACACCTGGCAGAACGACATTGGCGCGGCGTACCTGGCCGCCAGCTACAAGCTGCTCAAGCAGGATCGTCAGGCCGATACCTTGTTCCGCAAGGTGCCGTGGCTTTCCCTGTCGGATAAATGGAACAGCGACGGCCTGTATTACGACCCGCTGGTGCACGACGCCGAGCACCTGCATTTGCTCGCGCGGCACTTCCCGGAAATGCTCGACGATGTGCCGACAAGCCTGCTGGATAAACTCGGCAAGCGTCTCAACGAGCAACGCTACAACTCGCTGTCGGCGGCACTGTTGCTGCGGGCCCTGGACAATTACGGCCAGCGCGCCCAAAGCGACATGACCCTCAAGGCCACCGCATGGCTCAGCGACAAGCAGCAACAGTTGTTGCAGATGGCCGGCCAGCCGCCACGTGCGGCGGTGCCTGCCGGTACGCAAAAACTGCAGATGGAAAAATCCGACGGCCCGGCGGCGTTCTACATGCTGAGCGAAGCGGGCTATGACAAGGGCGCCAACCTCAAGCCGATCAACAGCGGCCTGGAAATCATCCACGAATACCTCGACCTCAAAGGCAATCCAGTCAGCAAGGTCGCGGTAGGCGATGAGTTCCTGGTGCGCCTGCGCTTGCGCGCCACCGACCGTGATCAGGTGCAACAAGTGGCGGTGGTCGACCTGCTGCCGGGCGGCGTCGAGCCTGTGTATAACTTGCCGCCGGAGCCGGAAGCGGCCAGCACCGAGGAAAGCGAAGGCGACGATTCGGAGTACGTTGAAACCGGCGAAGACACCGAAGAAGCCGACGCCTGGCAGGCGCCGATTGGCGAGACCGACTTGAGCAACTGGCAGCCGGACTACGTCGACGTGCGTGATGACCGAGTGGTGTTGTACGGCACCGCGCTGCGGGATGTAGGCACCTTCGTGTACCGCGTGCGCGCCACCAACGCCGGTACCTTCAATACGCCACCGGCCTACGCCGAGGGCATGTACGAAACCACCCTGCAAGGACGCGGCAAAGTAGGCCAGCTTGAAATTACCAAGCCTTAAAAGCCTCACGCCGCTGCTGGCAGCGGCGGTGATTCTGGCGGGGCTGCGCTTGTGGCCCCATGCACCGCTGGAACAGGCGGCCAGTTCATCACGGGTGGTTTTGGCCGATGACGGTTCGCTGCTGCGCATGACCCTGGCGGCTGACGGGCAATATCGCCTGTGGCTTCCCCTGGAACGGATTTCTCCGTCACTGGTGGAGGCGTTGCTGCTCAAGGAAGACCGCAATTTCTACTGGCACCCGGGGATCAATCCCCCGGCGTTATTGCGAGCGGCCATGGCCACCTATAGCGGCGGCCAGCGCCAAGGCGGCTCGACCTTGAGCATGCAACTGGCCAGGCGCTTGTGGGATCTCAATACTCGCCAAGTGCCCGGCAAGCTGCAGCAGATGGCCCTGGCACTGTGGCTGGAGGCGCGTTACAGCAAGCACGACATCCTTGAGGCCTACCTCAACCTGGCGCCCATGGGCGGCAATATCGAAGGTGCCGAAGCGGCCAGCCGGATCTATTTTGGCAAGTCAGCGGCGCAGTTGTCCTTGTCTGAAGCCCTCGCGCTGGCCGTGATTCCCCAGCAACCGGGTCGTCGGGCGCGCTTTGGGCCTTCCCTGCAAACCGCCCGGCAACGGCTGATGGCCGACTGGCGGGAAACTTATCCACAGGACCCGCGTAACGACAGTTTGCTGGACCTGCCGCTGGAAGCCCGCAACCGCCAGCAGATCCCGTTTCTCGCGCCGCACCTGAGCGAACAGTTGCTGGCCTCGCAAACCGGCAATGAGTTGAACAGCACCCTCAACCTGGCGCTGCAACAATTGCTGGAACGGCTGATCACCGGCTTCATCGCCGAGCGCCGCAGCAGCGGCGTGGAAAACGCCACGGCGATCCTGATCGACAGCCGCGACCAGAGCGTAAAAGCCCTGGTGGGCTCGGCAGACTACTTATCCACAAGCATCCACGGCCAGGTCAACGGCGTGTTGTCGCGGCGCTCGCCGGGCTCCACCCTCAAGCCATTCCTGTATGGGCTGGCGCTGGACCAAGGGGTGATCCACCCCATGAGCATCCTCAAGGACATGCCGAGTAACTTCGGCTACTTCCAGCCGGAAAATTTCGACGGTAGTTTTGTCGGTCCGGTGACAGCCCGCGACGCGCTGATTCGCAGCCGCAATATTCCGGCGGTGTGGCTGGCCAGCCAAACCCGCTCTCCGTCACTCTACGGATTGCTGCAAAGGGCCGGGATCAAGGGCCTGCGCGGCGAAAGCCATTACGGCTTGGCGCTGGCATTGGGCGGCGGCGAGATGACGCCCGAGGAGCTGGCGCGGCTGTATGTGATGCTGGCTGGTGACGGGCATTTGCGGCCGCTGCGCTATTTGCAGGAACAGCCGCAAACCACTGGCGCCCAGCTACTCACGCCGCAGGCCGCGTTTATGGTGCGCGA
This sequence comes from Pseudomonas sp. W2I6, assembly GCF_030815935.1. NCBI lineage: Bacteria > Pseudomonadati > Pseudomonadota > Gammaproteobacteria > Pseudomonadales > Pseudomonadaceae > Pseudomonas > Pseudomonas sp. W2I6. The sequence continues at coordinate 6,329,958 of NZ_JAUSXJ010000001.1, forward strand.
CATGCTGCGGCGCAACCCGCGCCCGGACGGGCTGCCGGGGCGCCACTGGCGTACGGCCTGGAAGACCGGCACGTCATGGGGTTTTCATGATGCATGGAGCGCCGGCCTCGTAGGCCCGTACGTGCTGGTGGTGTGGGTGGGCAACTTCGATGGCCGTCCGAATCCTGAGTTTATCGGTGCGAAAACTGCGGCACCGCTGTTCTTCCGTATCGCCGACGCCCTGCCGCTGGCCTTGCCCAATGTGGTGATCAAACCCGACAAGCCGCCCGCCGGGCTGATCCGCATCGACGTCTGCGCGGCCTCTGGTGACTTGCCCAACCGTTGGTGCCCACGTACCCGCAAGACCTGGTACATCCCCGGCGTGTCACCGATTCGGGTGTCCAACCTGCACCGCCCGGTGCTGATCGACACCCGCACCGGCAAGGCCGCGTGCCCGCCGTTCGACCCGCAGTACACCCGTGAAGAAGTCTTCGAGTTCTGGCCCAGCGATGTGCAGCGGCTGTTCCGCGCCGCCGGGCTGCCCCGGCGTACGCCGCCCAATGTGCAGAAAAGCTGCCAACCCAACCGTGTCGGCGATCAAAGCGAAGCGCCACAGATTCGCTCGCCGCTGACCCAGGTCAGCTACCACCTGCGCCTGTCCCAGCCCCAGGAAAGCATCCCGCTGAACGCCAATGCGGCCAGTGATGCACTGACGCTGTATTGGTTCGCCGACCAGACCCTGATCGGCCAGGGCCCGCCGCAAACCACGCTGAACTGGCGGCCGGGTAAGTCGGGGGAGTACCGGTTGCGGGTGACTGACGATCAGGGCCGCAGCGCCAGCCGAGGCTTGAAGGTTGAGTTTGTACCCTGATCAGGCGTCTTCGTCGCCTAAACCGGCAGTGCCGGCATCTTTTGCGAAATGCTTGTACGCCACCCCCAGCTTGCGTTGCTCAAAGATCGAAAACACCAGGGTGCCCAGCAGAATCATCATCCACACCAGGAACACCTTCATGGTGTCCACCTGGGCCACCACCAGCAGCAAGGTCACTACGCCGCCAATCACCATGCCCAGGCCCATCCAGGCGCCCAGCACGCGGCCTACCGCCAGGCGCATGCCCGTGGGCAGCAAGAGCCGCAGCGCGAGCAACACCACAAACATCGTCAGCAAGAAGCCAAACGCGGCCATGAAAGGAATCACGAAGCCATTGTCACGGTACAACCAGGCCAGAAACCGATAGGCGGGATTCAGCTCTGCCATTTGCTGGTAGGTGGCGGGGCCCGGCAAATGCAGTTGGGCAAAATGTTCCGGCGTCATGGCCATGATGCCGACGCCGATCAAACCCACCACCACCGCGTAGAAACCACCGGCGCGCCACAGCGGCGCCAGCACACGGCGGTTTTCCACCTCCTTGGTCTCGGCCAGGCCGAAGACCGCGTCAGGTTGCCGGCCCTGGGCAATCACCGTCTTGCCCGCACGCTCGCAGGCGTCGCCAATCAGCATCACCTGCATATCGTGGGTGAGGAGCAGTTCGCCCTGGCGGCGGGAGCTGCTGATCCATTCATGGTCGTCAGGGCGCTTCTTGCCGAACAGGTCGATACCCTCGGCAATCACTGTCACTTCACCGGTGGCGTCCTGCAGGCGGAAGTCATTGCAGCGAGCCTCGGCCGAGACCTGGCTCCAGCTCCAATCGCCATCCTTGTCTTTGGTGCCTTCTTCGATGACCCACACGTAACCCGCGCAAGGCTTGCCGTGGACCGGGGAGATCAGCGGCGAGTCGACGATCACCTTGCCGTTCACCTCCACCAGCCCCATGGCCAATGAGCGTATCTGGCTGGTGGCCAGGCGCTGTTCGGTGCGATAGAAATTGGGGCCGAAGCTGGCCAGCAGTCCGATCAGGATGCACACAGGAAAAAACAGCGCCACCAGGATCGTCGGGGCGTAGACCATCAGGCCAATAAAGCCGGCGAGAAAGACCAGTGCCACCAGGGTTTTCCACGCTGGTTTTTTTGTGACAACCCCTGCCTGGGTGGTTTTCATGCCCCCGGCACCTCAAGCTTCACGCCGTCGTAGCGGGTTTCTTCGGCGCTGATGGCCAGCAGCGGAATGCGCTGATAGCCGAGCATCTTGGCGAAGAACAGATCAGGAAAAATCGCGATGGCGATGTTGTAGAGGTTGACCGACTCATTGAAGAACTCGCGACGGTCGGCGATGCGTTCCTCCACTGCCGAGATCGCCTGCTGCAACTCGACCATGTTGGGGCCGGAGATCAGCGTCGGATAATTCTCGGCCACTGCAATCACCGACTTGAGCGCCGTATTGAGCTGGTTGGAGGCATCGACTTTATCGGTGAGGCTGCTGGCGTTGAGGTACGCGGTGCGGGCGTCGCTGAGGCGGGTGAACAGCGCGTTCTCATGGTTCATGGCGGTTTGCACCACGCGCATCAGGTCGGGAATCTGGTCTGCCCGCTGCTTGAGCAGCACGTCGATGTTGGCGAAGGCTTTATCCACATCGTTGCGGCGCATCACCAGGCCGTTGTAGACCCCCACCAGCCAGCCGACCAGGCCGACGACAATGATCAGCACGACGATACCGGCGATCAGCAGTTCGATGTTCATGGCGGCGGCATTCCCTGGCTAGTTATCCACAGGGCGCATTCTAGGGGTAAAGCAGGGGAATACTCCCGGAATTAGTCCACAGAAACGGCAAGACCCGATATCCGGTAGCCTGAAAAAGCAAAACCCCCGAAGAACGGGGGTTTTGGTGGTTCGGGTGCGGCTTATTCCACCGTCACCGACTTCGCCAGGTTACGCGGCTGGTCAACGTCGGTGCCCTTCAGCACAGCCACGTAATACGACAGCAGCTGCAGCGGGATGGTGTAGAGGATCGGCGACAGGGTGTCGTGGATGTGCGGCATGTTGATGACGTGAGTGCCTTCGCCATTGGTCATGCCGGCCTTCTCGTCCGCGAACACGATCAATTGGCCGCCACGGGCGCGCACTTCCTGCAGGTTGGACTTGAGCTTCTCCAGCAGTTCGTTGTTCGGCGCGACGGTAACGACTGGCATGTCGTCATCCACCAGGGCCAGCGGACCGTGCTTGAGCTCACCGGCCGGGTAGGCTTCGGCGTGGATGTAGGAGATTTCCTTGAGCTTGAGCGAACCTTCCATTGCCACCGGGTATTGCGCACCACGGCCGAGGAACAGGGTGTGGTGTTTGTCGGCGAACAGCTCAGCGACTTTCTCCACGGTGCTGTCCATGGCCAGGGCTTCACCCAGGCGGGCCGGCAGGCGGCGCAGTTCTTCGACCAGGTGTGCCTCGACGCCTTCGCCCAGCGTGCCGCGAACCTGGCCCAGGGACAGGGTCAGCAACAACAGGCCGACCAACTGGGTGGTGAAGGCCTTGGTGGATGCCACGCCGATTTCACGACCGGCCTGGGTCAGCAGGGTCAGGTCGGACTCGCGCACCAGCGAGCTGATGCCGACGTTGCAGATCGCCAGGCTGCCGAGGAAGCCCAGTTCCTTGGCGTTGCGCAGGGCGGCCAGGGTGTCGGCGGTTTCACCGGACTGGGAGATGGTCACGAACAGAGTGTCGGGCTGCACCACCACCTTGCGGTAGCGGAATTCGCTGGCGACTTCGACCTGGCACGGGATGCCGGCCAGTTCTTCCAGCCAGTAACGTGCGACCATACCGGCGTGGTAGCTGGTGCCGCAGGCGACGATTTGCACGTTGCGCACTTTGGCGAACAGCTCGGCAGCTTGCGGGCCGAAGGCTTGCACCAATACCTGGTTCTGGCTCAGGCGACCTTCCAGGGTGCGTTGCACCACGGCCGGTTGCTCGTGGATTTCCTTGAGCATGAAGTGGCGGAACTCGCCCTTGTCGGCGGCTTCGGCGCCGTCACGATACTGCACGGCCTCACGTTCCACGGACTGGCCGTCAACGTCCCAGATCTGCACGCTTTCACGGCGGATTTCGGCGATGTCGCCTTCTTCCAGGTACATGAAGCGGTCAGTCACCTGACGCAGGGCCAGTTGGTCGGAGGCGAGGAAGTTCTCGCCCAGGCCCAGGCCGATCACCAATGGGCTGCCGCTGCGGGCGGCAACCAGGCGGTCAGGCTGGCTGGCGCTGATCACGGCCAGGCCATAGGCGCCATGCAGTTCCTTGACGGTGGCCTTGAGGGCATTGGTCAGGTCGCCGATGTCCTTGAGCTTGTGGTTCAGCAGGTGGGCGATGACTTCGGTGTCGGTGTCCGAGGTGAAGACATAACCCTGGCCTTTGAGTTGTTCACGCAGCACTTCGTGGTTTTCGATGATGCCGTTGTGCACAACCGCCAGGTCACCGGAGAAGTGCGGGTGAGCATTGCGTTCGCACGGCGCGCCGTGGGTGGCCCAACGGGTGTGGGCGATACCCAGGCGGCCTACCAGCGGCTCACCGGCCAACGCTTGTTCGAGTTCGCTGACCTTGCCCGGGCGACGCATGCGCTCAAGCTTGCCGGCGTTGGTAAAGAGCGCCACACCGGCGCTGTCGTAGCCACGGTATTCCAGGCGTTTGAGGCCTTCGAGCAAAATGGCAGTGACGTTTCGTTCAGCGACTGCGCCAACAATTCCACACATGGTTTCTCTCCTAGATGACTGCCGCGCAAATCAGCGTGATGCCGCGGGCTTGAATCTGGTCGCGGGCCTCAAGTGGCAGGCGATCATCGGTAATAAGGGTATGGACGCTGCTCCAGGGCAGTTCCAGGTTGGGGATCTTGCGGCCAATCTTGTCGGACTCGACCATCACCACCACTTCGCGGGCGACTTCGGCCATGACGCGGCTCAGCCCCAGTAATTCGTTGAAGGTGGTGGTGCCGCGCTCCAGGTCGATGCCATCGGCACCAATAAAGAGCTGGTCGAAATCGTAGGAACGCAGTACCTGTTCGGCGACCTGGCCCTGGAACGAGTCCGAATGCGGGTCCCAGGTGCCGCCGGTCATCAACAATACCGGCTCGTGTTCCAGGTCGCTCAAGGCGCTGGCCACGTGCAGGGAGTTGGTCATCACCACCAGGCCGGGCTGGTGCCCCAGTTCGGGGATCATGGCGGCGGTGGTGCTGCCGCTGTCGATGATGATGCGCGCGTGTTCCCGCAAACGCCGGACGGCCGCACGGGCGATGGCGCGCTTGTAGGCCGAAATGGGCTGTGCCGGATCACCGACCAGTTCCTGAGGCATGGTGATGGCGCCACCGTAGCGACGCAGCAACAGACCGTTACTTTCGAGGGCAGCCAGGTCCTTGCGGATGGTGACTTCCGAGGTTTCGAAACGCTTGGCCAATTCGTCCACGCTGACTTCACCTTGCTCGGTGAGCATGGCAAGGATGTTGTGGCGACGTTGGGGTGTATTTCGTTTCGACATGGTGATGATAAGTTTCGTTTCGAAAGATAACGAAGGCAATCAAAACCTATTCATTCAAAATGGTCAAGCATGCGACTGAGTTTTTTGAATCAACACAGATAAAAATGTGGGAGCGGGCTTGCTCGCGAAGGCGGTGTGTCAGTCGGCGCATGTATCAACCGAAAGACCGCCTTCGCGAGCAAGCCCGCTCCCACATGCGTACTGCAGTGTTTCTGGGTTGTGGATAACTCAGCTCTTCTTGATTTTGACCGGGCGTTTCCAGCCGTCGATGTTGCGCTGGCGGGCGCGGGCCACGGCCAACTGGGACTTATCCACATCCTGGTTGATGGTGGAACCTGCGGCGGTGTTTGAACCATCACCGATAGTGACGGGGGCGATCAGCGAGTTGTTGGAGCCGATAAACACGTCTTCGCCAATGGTCGTCTGGTACTTGTTGGCGCCGTCGTAATTGCAGGTGATGGCGCCTGCGCCGATATTGCTGCGCGCTCCGATCACCGCATCACCGAGGTAGGCCAGATGGCCGGCCTTGGCGTCGTCACCCATCCGGGCGTTTTTCAGTTCGACAAAGTTACCCACATGGGCCCTGGCTCCCAGCACGCTGCCCGGACGCAAACGCGCGAACGGACCCGCATCACTGCCCTCGCCCATCACCGCACCGTCGATATGGCTGTTGGCCTTGATCACCACACCCTTGCGCAGGGTGCTGTCCTTGATCACGCAGTTCGGCCCGATCACCACGTCGTCTTCGATGACCACGCGGCCTTCGAGGATCACGTTGATATCGATCAGCACGTCGCGGCCAACGGTGACGTCACCCCGCACATCGAAACGTGCCGGATCACGCAGCGTCACGCCCAGCGCCATCAGGCGGCGGCCTTCACGCAGTTGGTAGTGACGCTCCAGCTCCGCCAGTTGCTTGCGGTCGTTGGCGCCCTGCACTTCCATCGGGTCGTGGGGCTGTTCGGTGGCGACCACCAGGCCATCGCTGACGGCCATCTCGATGACGTCGGTCAGGTAGTACTCGCCCTGGGCGTTGTTGTTGGACAAGCGGCTCATCCAGTCAGCCAGGCGGTCAGCCGGCACAGCGAGGATGCCGGTGTTGCCTTCAGTGATGGCGCGCTGGGCTTTGCTGGCGTCTTTATGCTCGACGATGGCGGCGACCTTGCCGTCAGCGTTGCGCACGATGCGACCGTAGCCGGTCGGGTCGTCCAGCTCGACAGTGAGCAGGCCCATCTGGCCTGGCACCACGTGCTTGAGCAGGCGCTGCAAGGTTTCCACTTCGATCAGCGGCACGTCACCGTAGAGGATCAGCACGGTGTCGGACTTGATGAACGGCACGGCCTGCGCGGTGGCATGGCCGGTACCCAATTGCTTGTCCTGCAATACGAAATTCAGGTCATCCGCCGCCAGCCGCTCACGCACCACATCGGCACCGTGGCCGATCACCACATGAATGCGCTGTGGATCCAGCTGCCGGGCGCTGTGGATAACATGGCCAAGCATGGAGTTGCCGGCAACCGGGTGCAGCACCTTGGGCAGGGCCGAACGCATGCGGGTGCCCTGGCCTGCGGCAAGAATTACGATTTCGAGAGACATGAATGGCTACCAATCCTGGGCGGTCAGACTTCAGACCAAAGAAGTGTTTTGCAAAAAAAGAAAAAGGGTAGCCGAGGCTACCCTTTTTAATCAATCACGCATGAGGCTTGACGGCTTAGCCGCCAAACTTCTTGCGGATCTGCTGGACGGTGCGCAGCTGAGCTGCGGCCTCGGCCAGACGTGCAGCAGCAGAACCGTAGTCGAAATCTGCGCCTTTTTCGTTCAGGGCCTTCTCGGCAGCCTTGACGGCTTCCTGAGCGGAGGCTTCATCCAGGTCGGCAGCACGTTGCACGGTGTCGGCAAGTACCTTGACCATGTTCGGCTGAACCTCGAGGAAACCACCGGAGATGTAAAACACCTCCCGTTCCCCGCCCAGCTTGGTCAGAGTGATCGGACCAGGCTTCAAGGATGTAATCAATGGCGCGTGGCCAAAGTTAATACCCAGGTCGCCCAGTTCGCCGTGTGCAATCACACTCTCGATCTGACCGGAGAAGATTTCCCCTTCCGCGCTGACGATATCGCAATGGAATGTCATAGCCATCTGCTTGCCTCAACCTGATTAGCGCCCGTTACCGGGCGCCGGAATTACAGTTTCTTGGCTTTCTCGATCGCTTCTTCGATGCCGCCGACCATGTAGAACGCTTGTTCTGGCAGGTGGTCGTAGTCACCGTTGAGGATGCCTTTGAAGCCAGCAATGGTGTCTTTCAGGGAAACGTATTTACCCGAGGCACCGGTGAAGACTTCAGCCACGAAGAACGGCTGCGACAAGAAGCGCTGGATCTTACGAGCGCGGGATACCAACTGCTTGTCGGTTTCCGACAGCTCGTCCATACCCAGGATCGCAATGATGTCCTTCAGTTCTTTGTAACGCTGCAGAACGTACTGGACGCCGCGAGCGGTGTCGTAGTGTTCCTGGCCGATGACGTTCGGGTCCAGCTGGCGCGAAGTCGAGTCCAGTGGATCGACCGCTGGGTAGATACCCAGGGAGGCGATGTCACGGGACAGTACGACGGTGGCGTCCAAGTGGGCGAACGTGGTCGCTGGCGACGGGTCAGTCAAGTCATCCGCAGGTACGTATACCGCTTGGATCGAGGTGATCGAACCGTTTTTGGTCGAAGTGATACGCTCTTGCAGAGTACCCATCTCTTCGGCCAGGGTCGGCTGGTAACCTACTGCGGAAGGCATACGGCCCAGCAGTGCGGATACTTCAGTACCGGCCAGGGTGTAACGGTAGATGTTGTCGACGAACAGCAGAACGTCGTTACCTTCGTCACGGAACTTCTCGGCCATGGTCAGGCCGGTCAGTGCTACGCGCAGACGGTTACCCGGCGGCTCGTTCATCTGACCGTAAACCAGTGCCACTTTGTCCAGAACGTTGGAATCCTTCATCTCGTGGTAGAAGTCGTTACCCTCACGAGTACGCTCACCCACACCGGCGAACACGGAATAACCGCTGTGCTCGATGGCGATGTTACGGATCAGTTCCATCATGTTTACGGTTTTGCCTACACCGGCACCACCGAACAGACCGACTTTACCGCCCTTGGCGAACGGGCAAACCAGGTCGATAACCTTGATGCCGGTTTCCAGCAGGTCGTTGCCGCCCGCTTGTTCCGCGAAGGAAGGCGCAGGACGGTGAATGCCCCAGCGCTCTTCGGTGTCGATTGGACCGGCTTCGTCGATCGGGTTACCGAGGACGTCCATGATCCGGCCCAGGGTCGCTTTACCGACCGGTACGGAGATGGCTGCGCCAGAGTCAGTGACTTCCAGACCGCGCTTCAAGCCTTCGGTGGAACCCATTGCAATGGTACGAACCACGCCGTCGCCCAGCTGCTGCTGAACTTCCAGGGTGGTGCCTGCATCGCTTTTGACTTTCAAAGCGTTGTAGATGCTCGGTACGCTGTCGCGTGGGAATTCCACGTCGATAACGGCGCCGATGATTTGAACGATACGTCCGCTACTCATAGCTGGATCCTCTGAATATTTGAACCGTTAAACCGCGGCAGCGCCGCCGACGATTTCCGAGATCTCTTGGGTGATCGCAGCCTGACGCGCCTTGTTGTAGATCAGCTGCAAATCGCTGATCAAATCACCGGCGTTGTCGGTAGCGTTCTTCATCGCGATCATCCGCGCAGCTTGTTCAGCCGCGTTGTTCTCGACCACCGCCTGGTACACCTGCGACTCCACGTAGCGCACCATCAAGCCGTCAAGCAGCTCTTTGGCGTCTGGTTCGTAGAGGTAGTCCCAGTGGTGCTTGAGTTCTTGTTCCGGGGCGGCCACCAATGGAATCAACTGCTCCACGGTAGGCTGTTGCGTCATGGTGTTGATGAACTTGTTGGATACCACGGAGAGGCGGTCAATCCGGCCTTCCAGGTATGCATCCAGCATCACCTTGACGCTGCCGATCAAATCATTGATCGACGGTTCTTCACCCAGGTGGCTGATAGCTGCAACGACGTTACCGCCGAAGTTGCGGAAAAAGGCCGCACCCTTGCTACCGACCACACACAGATCGATCTCGACGCCTTTTTCGCGGTTTACCGCCATGTCCTTGACCAGGGCCTTGAACAGGTTGGTATTCAAACCACCGCACAAACCACGGTCACTGCTCACCACGACATAACCGACGCGCTTTACTTCGCGATCGATCATGAACGGGTGGCGATATTCCGGGTTGGCGTTGGCCAGATGACCAATAACCTGGCGGATACGCTCCGCGTAGGGACGGCTAGCAGCCATGCGCATTTGTGCCTTGCGCATTTTGCTGACCGCCACTTTTTCCATGGCGCTGGTGATCTTTTGCGTGCTTTTGATGCTCGCAATCTTACTGCGAATCTCTTTTGCGCCTGCCATGTAACACCTATCAGGTTAGCAAGCGGGAGCCTCGCGGCCCCCGCTGCGGCTTACCAGGTTTGGGTGGCCTTGAACTTCTCGATACCGGCTTTGATGCCAGCGTCGATGTCGTCATTGAAGTCACCCTTCACGTTGATCTTCGCCATCAATTCGGCGTGATCGCGGTTGAAGTAAGCAATCAGCGCTTGTTCGAAGCTGCCGACCTTGGTGATTTCAACGTCGGTCAGGAACCCACGCTCAGCGGCATACAGCGACAGCGCCATGTCAGCGATCGACATTGGTGCGTATTGCTTCTGCTTCATCAGCTCGGTAACGCGCTGACCATGCTCAAGTTGCTTACGGGTCGCTTCGTCCAGGTCAGAAGCGAACTGGGCGAATGCCGCCAGTTCACGGTACTGAGCCAGAGCGGTACGGATACCACCGGAGAGCTTCTTGATGATCTTGGTCTGAGCGGCACCACCCACACGGGATACCGAAACACCGGCGTTCACTGCAGGACGGATCCCGGAGTTGAACATGGCCGATTCCAGGAAGATCTGACCGTCGGTGATGGAAATCACGTTGGTCGGAACGAACGCGGAAACGTCGCCAGCCTGGGTTTCGATGATCGGCAGTGCGGTCAGGGAACCGGTTTTGCCGGTCACTGCGCCGTTGGTGAACTTCTCTACGTATTCTTCCGAAACGCGGGATGCGCGCTCCAGCAGACGGGAGTGGAGATAGAACACGTCGCCTGGGTAAGCTTCACGGCCTGGTGGACGGCGCAGCAGCAGGGAAATCTGGCGGTAAGCCACTGCTTGCTTGGACAGATCGTCATAAACGATCAGCGCGTCTTCACCGCGGTCGCGGAAGTATTCGCCCATGGTGCAACCGGAGTACGGTGCCAGGAACTGAAGTGCAGCGGATTCGGAAGCACTGGCGGCCACGACGATGGTGTTAGCCAGGGCGCCGTTTTCTTCCAGCTTGCGAACCACGTTGGCGATGGTCGATTGTTTCTGACCGATGGCTACGTAGACGCAGAAAATCCCGCTGTCTTTCTGGTTGATGATCGCGTCGATCGCCAGAGCGGTTTTACCGATCTGACGGTCACCGATGATCAGCTCACGCTGGCCACGGCCGACAGGAATCATGGCATCGACAGCCTTGTAGCCAGTCTGTACAGGCTGGTCTACCGACTTACGCCAGATCACGCCTGGAGCAACTTTCTCGACCGCATCGGTCTCGGTGTTGTTCAGCGGACCTTTGCCGTCAACTGGGTTACCCAGTGCGTCGACAACGCGACCCAGCAGTTCCTTACCAACCGGAACTTCCAGGATGCGGCCTGTGCACTTGGCGCTCATGCCTTCGGCCAGAGTCTGGTAGGAGCCCAATACAACGGCACCTACAGAGTCTTGCTCCAGGTTGAGGGCCATACCGTAGACGCCGCCCGGAAACTCGATCATCTCGCCGTACATTACGTCGGCCAGACCGTGAATCCGCACGATGCCGTCAGATACGCTGACGACAGTGCCTTCGTTACGGGCTTGGGAGGTCACATCGAGCTTGTCGATGCGGCCCTTGATAATTTCACTTATTTCGGAAGGATTGAGTTGCTGCATTGCTCTGCTGCCCCTTCAAACTCAAGATTTCAATGCTTCGGCAAGATTCGCGAGTTTGCCGCGAATCGAGCCATCGATAACCAGGTCGCCGGCGCGAATGATGACACCACCAATCAGGGTGGCATCCTCCGCAACTTGCAGGCGCACTTCCCGGTCGAGTCGTGCACTGAGAACCTTGGCGAGTTTGTCTTGCTGTTCTTGGTTCAATGCAAAAGCACTGGTCACTTCAACATCTACCGATTTCTCTTGTTCGGCCTTGTACAGGTCAAACAGAGCGGCGATCTCCGGCAGAAGCGGGAGACGGTCGTTTTCGGCAACGACGTGGATGAAGTTCTGCACTTTTACATCAAACTTGTCGCCGCACACGTCAATAAACGTGGCGGCCTTGTCTGCGCTCGTCAGTCGCGGGGCCTTGAGCACGCGCTGCATGGTGTCGTCTTGCGACACTGCTGCAGCCAGGCCGAGCATGGCTGACCAAGAGGCCAGCTGCTGGTGGGCCTGGGCGTGCTCGAAGGCTGCCTTAGCGTAAGGTCGGGCCAACGTGGTCAATTCTGCCATGATCGCCCTCGCTTAAATTTCAGCAGCCAGTTTGTTTACCAGCTCCGCGTGCGCGTTTTGATCGATTGTGGCACCCAGGATCTTCTCAGCACCGCCGACGGCCAGAGCACCCAGTTGGGCACGCAGCGCATCTTTGACACCGTTCAGTTCCTGCTCGATCTCGGCTTGAGCCTGAACCTTCACACGGTCAGCGTCGATACGGGCTTTTTCAACAGCCTCTTCAACGATCTGGTTACCGCGTTTCTTGGCTTGCTCAATGATTTCAGCTGCCTGAGCTTTCGCTTCGCGCAGTTGTTGACCCGCTTTATCTTGGGCCAACTCCAGGTCGCGAGCTGCTCGTGCGGCAGCGTCCAGTCCGTCTGCGATCTTCTTCTGACGTTCGTGCAAAGCCGCGATGACCGGAGGCCATACGAACTTCATGCAGAAAACTACAAAAATCAAGAACGCTAAGGACTGACCAATAATGGTTGCATTAATGTTCACGCCAATACCTCGCTCGTTCGTTGCACAACACACCAATCACTCGAAAAAACGAGTGATTAACCGGCGAGTTGACCAACGAAGGGGTTCGCGAAGGTGAAGAACAGAGCGATACCAACACCGATCATGGTCACGGCGTCGAGCAGGCCGGCGACGATGAACATTTTAACTTGCAGCATTGGAACCATTTCTGGCTGACGCGCTGCGCCTTCCAGGAACTTGCCGCCCAGCAGGCCGAAACCAATGGCAGTACCCAGGGCGCCCAGGCCGATCAACAGTGCAACAGCGATAGCGGTTAGACCAACTACAGTTTCCATCTTTCCTCCCGACTTTTACGTCGTATGGTTTAGGTTTTTTAGATTTTAAAGCGGTAAAACAAATCGTTTCATAGCCCTTCAGGGCTACCCTCCCGTTTGACCGGGAGGGACATCAGACTAGTCGAGACTGGTCTTAATGGTTCTCTTCGTGCGCCATCGACAGGTAGACGATGGTCAGCATCATGAAGATAAACGCCTGCAGGGTGATGATCAGGATGTGGAACACAGCCCACGCCCACTGCAGAACAATGCCCAGGCCGCTAAGCCAGAGCAGACCACTGCCGAACATCACAGCGATCAGAATGAACACCAGCTCGCCGGCATACATGTTGCCGAACAGTCGCAGGGCCAGGGAAATCGGCTTGGCGACCAGGGTCACGAACTCCAGCAGGAAGTTCACCGGGATCAGCAGCGCTTGAACGAAGATGTTCTTGCTGCCGAACGGGTGCAGGGTCAGTTCGCCGATGAAGCCGCCGATGCCCTTGATCTTGATGCTGTAGAAAATGATCAACGCGAACACCGACAGGGCCATGCCCAGGGTGGCGTTAGGGTCCGTGGTCGAAACCGCACGGAATGGAATGTGGTGATCGCCGGAGATCAGGATGGCCAACTGAGGAATCCAGTCGACCGGGATCAGGTCGACGGCGTTCATCAGGAACACCCAGACGAAGATGGTCAGTGCCAACGGTGCAATCACCGCGCTACGACCATGGAAGCTGTCCCGCACGCTGCCATCGACGAATTCGACCAATACTTCAACGAAGTTCTGCAAAGCACCTGGCTGACCGGAAGTCGCCTTCTTTGCCGCCATGCGGAAAATCAGGACAAAGATCAGACCCAATGCGACAGACCAGCCCAGAGTATCCAGGTGGAATGCCCAGAAGCCCATTTCTTTGGCTTCTGCTGCGGAGTGGGCAAAGCCCCAGCCGCCGTTGGGAAGCTGACCGAAGGTCAGGTTCTGCAAGTGGTGCTGGATATAGCCCGAAGCGGTTGTTTCTGCCATGGTTGCCTCAAACGCCCTAAGGTTTCGAAAGTCTTGTTTTCATTAGCAGGGGAGCGAACCAGCTGACCAGTTGGGTCAACACGAAGACGCCGAATACAGCCAGCGGCGCCAATGGCTTCACACCTGCAAAGGTCAGTGCAAACAGCACTGCCGTCAAAATCAATTTCCCCGCCTCGCCGGCATAAAAAGACCGGACGATAGCCTGGGCTGCTCGGGCGCCGGAAAACCGAAAGGCCCTGTGAGCAAAATACATATTGGGCAGCAAGGCTATCAGGCCTCCGCAGAGTCCCGAGTATCCGGCTACGACTCCATACCAATACCAGAGCGCCAAAGAGGCGATCAGTAAAATGACAAATTGAGCCACTAAAACCGGGAAAACGGCCAAGCGATGGAACGGCAACGTGTTTGGCGTGCGGGTTTCCATCACTCTTGCTCCTCAATGGTCGGCTGCCGGAAATCAATAACTTGGCATAATTTGTGCCGACAAAATGCGCGCAGAGTATAGGGGCGGTTCTGCCCCTATTCAACTGCCGGGTAGTGATTTCCGACTGCGCGCTACAGAAGCAATTGTTTCAGCGGATGTGGGCAAGGACGCCCTGAAGCTCATCCAATGAGTTATATCCGATGACCAATTGCCCTTTGCCTTTCTTGCCATGACGAATTTGCACCGCAGAGCCTAGGCGTTCGGCCAGGCGCTGCTCCAGGCGTGCAATATCCGGATCAGGTTTGGCGGTTTCGACCGGTGCAGGTTTGCCACTGAGCCACTGGCGAACCAGGGCCTCGGTCTGACGAACGGTGAGGCCTCGTGCGACAACGTGTCGCGCCCCCTCAACCTGTTGATTTTCCGGCAAACCGAGCAAAGCACGGGCATGACCCATTTCCAGGTCGCCATGGGAAAGCATGGTTTTGATGACTTCCGGCAGCGCGATCAGGCGCAACAGGTTGGACACGGTAACCCGGGACTTGCCCACCGCATCCGCGACTTCCTGCTGAGTCAGTTTGAATTCCTGCTGCAAACGCTGCAGGGCGATCGCTTCCTCGATCGGATTGAGGTCTTCACGCTGGATGTTCTCGATCAACGCCATGGCGATGGCGGTTTCATCCGGCACATCGCGCACCATTGCCGGAATGGTTTCCTTGCCGGCCTGCTGGCTGGCGCGCCAGCGGCGCTCGCCGGCGATGATTTCAAAGCGGCCTGCACCAATCGGGCGCACCACGATCGGCTGCATCACGCCCTGGGCCTTGATCGAATTCGCCAATTCCTCCAGCGCCTGCGGGTCCATGTCCCGGCGCGGCTGGTATTTGCCGCGCTGGATCAGGTCCAGCGGCAGGTGCTGCAGCTCACGCTCGTCGGCCTGCACTGCCTGTTCTTCAAGGGTCGTGACAGTCGGACCACTCAGCAGTGCATCCAGTCCACGTCCGAGACCTCGTTTCTTGACGGCCATGGGGATTCCTTAAGTTGGCTGGGCTGCAGCGGTGCGTGAATTGCGGCGTTGACGGCGAACCATCTCGCCGGCCAGCGCCAGATAGGCAATGGCGCCGCGGGAGGACTTGTCGTACGCCAGCGCGGGCATGCCATAGCTTGGCGCTTCGGCCAGGCGGATGTTGCGTGGAATCACGGTGTCGTAGAGCTGATCGCCGAAGTGTTCCTTGAGCTGTGCCGACACATCGTTCATCAGGCTCAGGCGCGGGTCATACATGGTCCGCAGCAGGCCTTCGATTTGCAGGTTCGGGTTGAGCAACTCGGCGATACGCTTGATGTTATCCACAAGGTCGCTCAAGCCTTCGAGCGCGAAGTACTCGCACTGCATGGGGATAATCACCCCGTCGGCCGCAACCAGTGCGTTCAACGTCAGCATCGACAGCGACGGCGGGCAGTCGATCAAAATGTAGTCGTAATTCTCGCGAATCGGCGCCAGGGCGCTGCGCAGACGGCTTTCTTTCATCTGCATTTCCAGCAGCACCACTTCCGCCGCGGTCAAATCGCGGTTGGCCGGCAGCAGTTGATAACCGCCGTGCTCGGAGAAGTGCATGGCCTGGGCCAGGTCGCACTCGCCAATCAGCAAGTCGTAGACCGAGTTTTCCAGGCCGTGTTTATCCACACCGCTACCCATGGTGGCGTTGCCCTGTGGATCGAGATCGATCAACAGCACCCGACGCTTGGTAGCGACCAGGGATGCTGCGAGGTTGATGCAGGTGGTGGTTTTGCCCACGCCACCTTTCTGGTTCGCTATCGCGAATACCTTAGCCATTCTTGCTTGTGTTCCCAATCATGCCGTGCGGCGCAGTATCAGCAGATGGCGTTGGCCTTGGCAACCGGGTACGGCCAAGGCGTGTTCGCTATCGAGGTGGAAGTCTGCCGGCAATGCTAACAGCTCGTCGCTTGGATGAACGCCCTTCATTGCCAGCCAACGGGTATCGCGGTCGCCGAGGTGGCGGGTCCAGTTGCTGAAGTTCTCCATGCTGCTGAACGCCCGGGAAACAATTCCGTTGAAAGGCTGTTCAGGCGTAAAGGCTTCGACGCGACTGTGGATAACTTGCAGGTTATCCAGCTTGAGTTCGAGTTTGACCTGGGTCAGGAAGCGGGTTTTCTTGCCGTTGCTGTCCAGGCAGGTCACTTGCGACTCCGGAAACAGGATCGCCAGCGGGATGCCGGGCATGCCGCCGCCGCTGCCAACGTCGAGCCAGCGGCCGTTTTCGATAAACGGCATGACACTGAGACTGTCGAGCAGATGGCGGGAGACCATTTCGTCCGGGTCACGCACCGCAGTGAGGTTGTAAGCCTTGTTCCATTTGATCAACAGGGCCAGATAACCCAGCAGCAACTCGTGCTGGGCTTCGGTCAGGTTGACGCCAAGCTGGCGAGCACCTGTGGATAACTCTTCGGCGTGTTGCGAGGTGACCAACGAACTCAAGCGCTTTGCTCCAACTGACGGCCCGCGCCGCGTTTTTTCAAATGAATCATCAACAGCGAGATGGCTGCCGGCGTGACGCCCGGAATACGGGACGCCTGGCCCAGGGTCTCCGGTCGAGTTATCCCCAGCTTGCCTTGGATCTCTTTCGACAGCCCGGAAATGTTTGTGTAATCGATATCCACAGGCAGCTTGGTGTCTTCGCTGGCCCGCAGACGAGCGATCTCATCCTGCTGACGGTCAATGTAACCGGCGTATTTGGTCTTGATTTCGACCTGCTCGGCAACCTGTGGATCTTCTGCGCCACCGCCGGTGACCGAGATCAGACCAGCGTAGTCGATTTCCGGACGGGACAGCAGGTTCAGCAAGTTGTATTCGTGAGTCAGCGGCGTGCCGAATTTTTCGGCAATCGCGTCGCCTTGCTCGGTGCCCGGGCGAACCCAGGTACTTTTCAGACGTTGCTCTTCCAACTCGATACTTTCGCGTTTTTTGCAGAAGGCCGCCCAACGCACGTCGTCGACCAGGCCCAACTCGCGACCTTTTTCGGTCAAGCGCAGGTCGGCGTTGTCTTCCCGCAGGATCAGGCGGTATTCGGCCCGGGACGTAAACATCCGGTACGGTTCCTGGGTTCCGAGGGTGATCAGGTCGTCGACCAACACACCGATGTACGCCTCATCGCGACGCGGGCACCAGCTGTCTTTGCCCTGAGCACGCAGTGCCGCGTTGGTTCCGGCCAGCAACCCCTGGGCGCCGGCTTCTTCGTAACCGGTGGTGCCGTTGATTTGCCCTGCAAAGAACAAACCGCCGATGACCTTGGTTTCCAGGCTGTATTTCAGGTCACGCGGGTCGAAGTAGTCGTACTCGATGGCGTAGCCAGGACGCACGATGTGCGCATTTTCCATACCGCGAATCGACTGCACGATCTGGATTTGCACGTCGAACGGCAGAGACGTGGAAATTCCGTTCGGGTACAGCTCGTGGGTGGTCAGACCTTCCGGTTCGATAAAGACCTGGTGGCTTTCCTTGTCGGCAAAGCGGTGGATCTTGTCTTCGATCGACGGGCAGTAGCGCGGGCCAATACCTTCGATCACCCCGGAATACATCGGCGAACGGTCGAGGTTCGCGGCGATGATTTCGTGGGTGCGGGCGTTGGTGTGGGTAATCCAGCAACTGACCTGCTTCGGATGCTGTTCCTTGGAGCCCATGAACGACATCACCGGAATCGGTGTATCGCCGGCTTGCTCGGTCATCACCGAGAAATCCACAGACCGGCCATCAATTCGCGGCGGCGTACCGGTTTTCAGGCGACCAACACGCAGTGGCAGTTCGCGAAGGCGCTGAGCCAGGGCGATTGACGGTGGATCACCGGCGCGGCCACCGGAATAGTTCTGCATACCGATGTGGATAAGTCCGCCGAGGAAGGTACCGGTGGTCAACACCACGGATTCTGCGAAGAAACGCAGGCCCATTTGCGTGACAACACCGCGTACCTGGTCTTGTTCGACGATCAGGTCATCGGCTGCCTGTTGAAATATCCACAGGTTCGGCTGGTTTTCCAGGGTTTCGCGGACAGCGGCCTTGTACAGGATGCGGTCGGCTTGAGCACGTGTGGCTCGTACGGCCGGGCCTTTGCGACTGTTCAATACGCGAAATTGAATACCACCCTTATCGGTGGCCATGGCCATCGCGCCGCCCAGGGCATCGATTTCCTTGACCAGGTGGCTTTTGCCAATCCCGCCGATCGCGGGGTTGCAGCTCATGGCGCCGAGGGTTTCCACGTTATGCGTCAGCAACAGGGTTTTTGCCCCCATGCGTGCTGACGCCAGTGCTGCCTCGGTACCGGCATGACCGCCGCCGATGACGATCACTTCAAAACGGGAAGGGAAATCCACCACGCACCTCGTGCCTGCTTCTGTAGGTAATTAGGAATGAGCGTTCGAGATCAGGTTTTCGAACGAGTCGGCAAGTATAGGGACTTCGCCCTTCCTAAAGAACCCTTTGCACAAAATTTAACCAGCTGTGGATGAATCACGAACAATAGAAATTAAAAGAGAGAAATTTATTAAATCTTTGTTTTTATGTTTATTTCTACTGAGGCATGTTTCTGTGGATAGATCTCTACAGGCCTTTATTTACGTTATGTACAGAGATTCAAAAGTCTGTGGTTAGGTGCCAATGAGGCCCTTGGATAAGTGCTTTAAGCCTGTGGATTAAACGGGTGGTTATCCACAGAGGGGGTTTTACTCAGGTTTCAAGCCTGGTTATCAACTGGGCACAGGGGCGGTTATTCACAGGGCTTAATCCACAGAAAATACGGATCCCGATAAGTTTCAGGCAGGCAGATGCCTCCGAAAATCCTCGGTCAGGCAGGAAACAGTTCATTTGCATTTGTGAAACGGGTTGATGGAACGCCTATTGTGAGAAAGCGCCACGGCAGTTAATAATAGTTATTATCATTAACCTGCCTCGTCACCTCTCATGGCCCTTCCCTCGCATACCGTTGCAGTCCAGCACATCTATGAGCAGCACCATTCGTGGTTGCACAGCTGGCTCAAGGGAAAGTTGCATAACGCCTGCGATGCAGCTGACGTGGCACACGATACGTTCGTGCGGATCCTGGGCGGCCGCAATGCGACGCAGATCCTCGAGCCCAGGGACTATCTGGCCACAGTTGCCCGGGGACTGGTGATTGACCGCTATCGCCGCCGCGCCATTGAGCAGGCCTATCTGCAAACCCTGGCAGACCGGCCCGAAGCGATCGCAATCAGTGAAGAAGACAAGGCCATCATCATTGAAACCCTCGTTGCTGTGGATAAAGCCTTGTGTGGGCTGGGGGAACGGGCCAGGCGAATTTTCATGCTGTCCCAGGTCGAAGGCCTGACTTATCAACAGATCGCCGATCAGTTGCGTGTCTCGCTGACCACCGTCAAGAAACATATGGTTCGGGCCCTGACTGAATGCGCCTTGATCATGGCGGGCATGTAATGGCTGCCCCGGATCGCAAGACGTTCGAAGCCGCCGCCAGTTGGTACGTGCAATTTCAATCGCAGCCACCGACACCCGCGCAACAAAGTGCCTGGCAGCAATGGCTCAACGGCGATCCCTCCCATCAGGCGGCCTGGAACCAGATGGAGCAGTTGCAACGTGGCCTCGGTGCGCTACCCAAGGACTTCACCCGTCGTGCGCTCTCGGCCAGTCAACAACGGCGGCAAGTGCTCAAGCTGATGCTGATGCTCGGTGCCGCCGGGTACTTGGGGTGGAACGTTCAACAACACACGTCCCTGGGCAACCTCTGGGCTGACTATCGGACCAAGGTTGGCGAACGACGGCGAATCGGGTTGGCCGACGGCACTCAAATTGACCTCAATACGAACACGGCTATCGACGTACTTTTCGACGGGCAGCAGCGACTGGTCCGTTTGCGTGAGGGGGAAGTACTTATCCACACCGGAAAGTCGGGCCGGCAAACACCGTTTTATGTTGAAACCCATGAGGGTCGCGTTCAAGCCTTGGGTACGCGGTTCACTGTTCGTCAACTGCAAGGGTCGACGCGGGTTGGTGTGCTGGAAGACCGGGTCAGCGTGCAACCCGTCGACCAGCCGGCCAATAGCCGAGTGCTCGGACCTGGTGAGAGTGTCGACTTCGGCACGCAAGACGTAGGCCCCAGCCATATCTATCGCGGGAACCAAGCCGCATGGGTCGACGGCCAACTGATCGTTCTGGATGCGCGACTGGGGGATGTCATCGACGAACTGGCGCGCTATCGGCCGGGCGTTATGCAGTGCGATGCCGCATCAGCGCGGCTGCGGGTGTCCGGCACTTTCCGTCTGGATTCCACCGACGCCGTATTGGCCAACCTGCAGGTCACGCTGCCGATCCACGTGAAGTATTTCACGCGCTATTGGGTCTCCGTAACGCTTACAGCTTGATACTGAAAAAATACTCTCAACAGGGGTTATCTTTTTTTTACCTGGCGCGGCCCTACAGGTAATCACGATGCTACCTTCAGGGCTTACTCACACATGCGCCTTCCTACAAAACTTCGCCAGCGTCTCTCCCATCACGGCATCACGTATGGCTTGCTGCTGGCCACGGCCGCGACTGCCAGCACCTTGCTATGCACTCGGGCCATTGCTGCCAGCCCAGTGCAACATTACGTGATCGCCTCCGGGCCACTCGACAATGCCTTGAGCCAATTTGCGTCGAAGGCCAATGTGATTCTGTCATTCTCGCCGCAGCAGACGGCGCGCCTGCAAAGTCCTGGGCTGGAGGGTGACTACTCGGTGGAGCAAGGGTTTGCGTTATTGCTGCAAAACTCGGGATTGCAGGCGGCGGTTCAAGGCCCCGGCAGCTACGCGCTGCAGCCGGCCGTGAGCGGGGAACAGCTCATGCTGGCCCCCACTACTGTCAGCACTTATCAACAGACTGGGTTCAATCAGGAAATTGCCGGGGACGTAGGTTACAAGGCGCAAAACAGCCGAATCGGTACCAAGACCAGCACACCATTGTCGGAAACCCCGCGCTCGGTGTCGGTGGTGACCGGCCAGCGCATCAAGGATCAAAAATCCCAGACGCTCACCGAAGTGCTGGGCTATGTGCCGGGAATCTTTGCCCCTCCCTTCGCTGCGGGCGACGGGCTGGCCGGTGACTTGTTCTTCATTCGCGGTTTCAACGCCACGGATTATGGCTACGGCCTGCTGCGCGATGGCTTGCGAGTCCAAGGCAACCGGTATGACACCACCAGCGAACCTTATGGCCTGGAACGGGTGGAGATATTCCGTGGCCCTTCTTCCCTGCTCTACGGCGAAAACGCACCCGGTGGCCTGGTCAACCTGGTGAGTAAACACCCGACAGCTACACCACAAGGCGAAGTTCAGCTGACCTACGGTTCTAATAACCGGCGCCAGGTGGGTGTGGATATCTCCGGTCCCTTGGACGACAGCGGCAATATCCTTGGACGGGTGGTGATGCTCGGCAGGAAGTCCGACACCCAGACCGATCACGTTCCCGATGACCGCCTGTATATCGCACCATCCCTGACCCTCAATTTCGACGACTACAACACCCTGACGCTGCTGGCCAACTACCAGAAAGACCACACTAATCTTGAACTTGGCCTACCTGCAGCAGGCACGTTACTGACCAACCCCAACGGAAAGCTCTCCAAGCACACCATGCTCGGTGACCCGGATTGGAACACCTTCGAACGGGAAACCTGGAGCACCGGCTACGAGTTCAGCCACAGCTTCAACGATGACTGGCAGTTTCGGCAGAACTCGCGCTACATGCAGTCGCGAATCACCCGCCATGAAACCTGGCCAGGCAACCTGAATAATGCGGGGTTCGGCACACAGCTGAACATGAATGCCTACGACCGCTACAACAAATCGATGGTCTACTCGCTGGATAACCAGTTGGAAGGCAAATTCCAGGTAGGCGGGCTGGAAAATATCGTGCTGTTCGGTGCCAGCTATGACCGTACCTCGTTCAGCCAGGATTGGAATGCCGGATTTGCAGGCACGATCAATGTGTATAACCCGGTGTACCTGAGGGATCCATTGACGCCTCTCGCGGTGCAAAACACGTTGCTCGAACAGCAGATGAAAGGTGTTTATGCACAGCTTCAGAGCAAGTATGACCACTGGTTATTCTTGCTCGGCGGGCGGCAGGACTGGGTCGACAGTGATTTTCGCGACAAGGTGGCCAAGGCCGGCAACATCAGCTCTGAAGACCGCAAGTTCACCTATCAGGGCGGGATCATGTACCAGTTCGACAATGGCCTGACGCCATATGTCAGCTACTCGACCGCGTTCGTTCCGGTACAGCAGATCTCCAATGCCGGCACACCGCTGGACCCGATCACCAGCAGTCAATACGAAGTAGGCCTCAAGTACGAGCCGATCGGCTGGGACACGGCGATGACGTTGTCGGTCTATGACTTGCGCAAGCAGGACGACACGTACCTCGACGCCACGACCAATACCTACCGCCAGGTCGGCGAAAGCCGGGCCAAGGGTGTGGAAGTGGAGGTCAACAGCAACCTCACACCTAATTTGAACGTGACTGCGGCCTACACCTACACCGATGCTCGGATTACCAAGGATTCGGCAACGTCGCTCGTGGAAGGTCACCAGATGACCGGTGTTCCGCGTAATCAGGCTTCGGTCTGGGGCAAATACCGCTTTCTTGATGGCCAGCTCAAGGGCTTGTCCGTCGGCGGCGGCGTGCGCTACTTCGACAGCACTTTCGCTTACACCGCGCCTTCTCTATACGGGAAGCTGGATGCTGGAAGCGTGACGTTGGTGGATGCCGCCATTGGTTACCAGATTGACCAGCACTGGTCGGTAGACGTGAATGCGAAGAACCTGTTCGACAAGGAGTATGTGTCCGGCTGCAACGATGCGGGCCGCTGCTACTGGGGTGAAAGCCGGACGCTACTCGGAACTGTTTCCTACAACTGGTAACCAGCCAGCTGTGGATAACCGCCTATTTCCCGATACAGAAGCTTGAAAAGATCCGCCCCAACAAATCATCGGAGCTGAATGCGCCGGTGATCTCACCCAACAGCTGCTGCGCCTGGCGTAAATCCTCAGCCAGCAGCTCACCGGCTCCTGCCAGCGTCAGTTGCGCACGGCCATGCTCGAGGGCGGCGCTGGCATGCCGCAGTGCCTCCAGGTGCCTGCGACGAGCGCTGAAGCTGCTTTCCGAAGTCTGCTCGTAGCCCATGCACGCTTTCAGATGATCGCGCAGCAGTTCCAGCCCTTCTCCTGCAGCCTTGGCACTCAAGCTGATTGTCACGTGGCCATCTTCACTGACTTCCAGGGCAATTGCCTCGCCCGTCAGGTCAGCCTTGTTGCGAATCAGCGTGACCTTGGCCGGGTCCGGCCGTTGTTCGAGGAATTCCGGCCACAGTGCAAACGGGTCTGCAGCCTCTGGCGCGGTGGCATCCACCACCAGCAACACGCGGTCAGCTTCCGTGATGGCCTTCAACGCGCGTTCCACCCCGATCTTTTCCACCTGGTCATCGGTGTCACGCAGTCCAGCGGTGTCCACCACATGCAGGGGCATGCCATCGATGTGGATATGTTCGCGCAGGATATCCCGCGTGGTGCCGGCGATCTCGGTGACGATCGCGGCCTCTCGCCCGGCCAGGGAATTGAGCAGGCTCGACTTGCCGGCGTTAGGACGGCCGGCAATCACCACGGTCATACCGTCGCGCAGCAAGGCACCTTGCCCGGCTTCGCGCAGCACTGTGGATAACTCGTCGCGAACCTTATCCAGCATCGCCAGAACATGGCCATCGGCAAGGAAGTCGATTTCTTCCTCCGGGAAATCAATCGCGGCCTCCACGTAGATGCGCAAGCTGATCAACTGCTCGGTGAGGTTATGCACACGCAGGGAAAACGCGCCCTGCAACGAGCGCAACGCATTGCGCGCAGCTTGTGCAGAGCTGGCTTCGATCAGGTCGGCAATCGCCTCGGCCTGGGCCAGGTCGAGTTTGTCGTTGAGGAACGCGCGTTCGCTGAATTCACCCGGACGTGCCAGGCGGCAACCCAACTGCAGGCAACGCTGCAGCAGCATGTCCAGAACGATCGGGCCGCCGTGGCCTTGCAGCTCCAGGACGTCTTCGCCGGTAAAGGAGTTCGGCCCCGGGAAATAAAGGGCGATACCTTCATCCAGCACTTCTTCATCAGCGCCTAAAAACGGCCCGTAATGCGCATACCTCGGCTTCAGTTCCCGCCCGCTGATGGCCTGGGCCGCCACGCCGGCGAGCGGCCCGGAAATACGAACGATACCGACACCACCACGACCTTGAGCGGTGGCGACAGCGGCGATGGTTTCACGAGGAGCGCTCATGGCGGGTACCCGGATAAAAGTGACGGAAAGCAAAACGCCCCACTAGGGGGCGTCTTGAGTGGTGTTATCCACAGAGTAAATTACGCCTCGGCTTTTTTGGTAGCCGCTTCGATTTTACGTGTGATGTACCACTGTTGGGAGATCGACAGGCAGTTGTTGACCACCCAGTACAGCACCAGACCAGCCGGGAACCACAGGAAGAAGAAGGTGAAGATGATTGGCATCATTTTCATTACCTTGGCCTGCATCGGGTCCGGCGGAGTCGGGTTCAGGCGCTGCTGGATGAACATGGTCGCGCCCATGATGATCGGCAGGATAAAGAACGGGTCTTTGATCGACAGGTCAGTTATCCACAGCATGAACGGAGCCTGGCGCATTTCCACGCTTTCCAGGAGCACCCAGTACAGCGACAGGAACACCGGCATCTGCACCAGAATCGGCAAGCATCCACCCAGCGGGTTGATCTTCTCTTTCTTGTACAGCTCCATCATGGCCTGGGACATTTTCTGCCGGTCATCGCCATGTTGTTCTTTCAGCGCGGCCAGTTTCGGGGCCACGGCACGCATACGCGCCATCGACTTGTAGCTGGCAGCCGACAGTGGGAAGAAGATCCCCTTGATCAGCATGGTCAGCAGGATAATCGAGAAGCCCCAGTTACCCACAATGCTGTGGATATGTTGCAGCAGCCAGAAAATAGGCTGGGCAATGAACCACAGAATGCCGTAATCCACAGTCAGTTCCAGACCTGGGGATAACTCTTTGAGGACTGCCTGGCTCTTCGGACCGGCGTACAACGTCGCGCTGGCTTCAGCCTTGGCACCCGGAGCGACGGTCAACGTCGGGCCAGTAAAGCCAATGATGTAGTTGCCTTGGCTGTCTTTGCGGGTTTGAACCAGGTTGGCATCACCTTTGTTTGGGATCCATGCGGTCACGAAGTAGTGTTGCAACCAGGCAACCCAGCCACCTTGAACGGTTTCTTTCAGTGCGCCTTTGTCGATATCTTTCATCGACACTTTTTTGTACGGCTCGCTACTTGTCCACAGGGCTGCGCCCAGGTAAGTCGCGGTGCCGGTGGCGGTGCTGGAAGAAGGATCGGCGCTGTTGTCACGCTTGAGCTGGGCAAACAGGTTGCCCGTCCACGGCTTCGCGCTTTCGTTGTCGATCAGGTAAGTGACTTTCAGATCGTACAAACCGCGGGTGAAGCTGAAACGCTTGATGTAGTTGACGCCGTCGTGACTGAATTTCAGGTCGACGTTCAACTGGTTCTGGCCATCGGCCAGTTGATAAGTCTTCTGTTCGGTCGAATAAACCGGACGACCGGTAGCACGAGCATCCGGACCGTCAGTACCGGTCAGGCCACTTTGCGCCAGATATACACGTTCGCCACCGTTATCGAACAGCTGGAACGGAACATCCGGATGGTCTTGGCGACGTGGATACAGCGGCAGCTTCAGCTGGGCGATATCACCACCCTGTGGGTCGATTGCCAGGTCCAGTACATCCGTTTTTACATGGATGAGGTCTTTATTGGTGACGACCGGGGTTTCTACCGGGGTACTGGTATCGGCATTCGCGCTGGGTACATCGGCACTGGCGGCAGCATTGTTACCCAGTGGCGTATCCGGAATAGCCGGCGCCGACTGATTGGTAGCAACATTCTGAGTCGGCAGGGCAGCTTGGCCATAATCCTGGTTCCACTTAAGAACCATAGAGTAGGACACGATTGCCAGGGCGACGATCAGGATCGTGCGTTTAATATCCATGATTACTCGGCCATCGAAGAAGAACGGGAGGTAGGGATAGGCGGAACCGGGTCATAACCACCGGGATTCCACGGATGACAGCGACCTAAACGACGAAAGGTCAGCCAGCCACCGCGCAGAAGGCCATGATTTTCTATGGCTTCCAACGCGTAGCAGGAACAACTGGGGTAGAAACGACAGTGGTTTGCCATCAGGGGACTAATGGCATAGCGGTAAAACTGGATCGGAACGAGGGCCAGTTTACGCATCAGTACTGTCTACCCCTACAGTTTCGGTGCTGACAGCTGGTGCTGGCTTGTTGGTACGAGCCAAACGTTTCCAGAGCTTGCCGAAATGCTGAATCAATTCGGGGTTTTCTACGTCCCCCAAGCCTTTGCGCGCGACGATAACAATATCCCAACCAACCAGAGTCTCCTGGTGGAGGCGAAACGATTCGCGCATCAGACGCTTGAGGCGATTGCGCTCAACGGAGAGCTTTACGCTCTTCTTGCCGATCACCAACCCGAGACGGGGGTGATCCAGATCGTTGTTACGCGCAAGGAGCAGGAGATTTTTCCCCGGAACCTTGCCGGTGGGGGAGTCAAAGACTGCCTTGAAATGCCGGGGGGTTAGCAGACGCTTTTCCCGACTGAAGTCCTGACTCACCACCAGTACCGGATTATCAAACTGCCAGACGCGCACGACCTTTGGCGCGGCGACGCGACAGGACAGCACGGCCGTTCTTGGTGGCCATGCGAGCACGGAAGCCGTGAGTACGGGCGCGTTTGATGGTGCTTGGTTGGAAAGTACGTTTCATGGCGTGTTACCTGGTTCGTCCACAACGGGCCGGAATGGCCCCCGTTTTAAGAGACCGGCGATTCTAGAGAAAGCAAGCCTCTAGGTCAATTTCCAACCAGCTTTTCCTTTAATTAGATATCTGGAGGCCTGCGGACCGAATCCGGGCGATTCGCCTTTGACGAGCAATGCCATAGATATAAAAATAAAGAAGGAAGTTATTTAAAGCTTTTCTGTAAAGCTTATAAAAGCTAGGCACCCCATCTTCTGTGGATAACTGCCTTGAGGCCATATTCTACGGGCTGTACAGAGAATGACAACACGGGGGAGAAACGGTGCTCTGCCTGTGCTGCGCTATCGGATAAGCTGTGTGTGGAATGGCTAGTTATCCACAGGCCAGTTACCCACAGACTTTCGCCCCCACTTGTACAACGAGCTTAGGGGCGCTTATCCACAGAGCTTATGCACAGACCATTTGTCGCCTTTTTTACGGTTAAGGCATTGATTCTTGGCGCCCTGTGAGCAACCTACATGTGGATAAGTGGGCGGCTGGCCGCTACAATGGCGGCTGTTTTTGCCTCACCGGCTTTCAACTTAGGGGATATCCGTGTCAGTGGAACTTTGGCAGCAGTGCGTGGAGCTTTTGCGCGATGAGCTGCCTGCCCAGCAATTCAACACCTGGATCCGTCCGCTACAGGTCGAAGCCGAAGGCGACGAGTTGCGTGTCTACGCACCCAATCGTTTTGTTCTCGACTGGGTCAACGAGAAATACCTGAGCCGCGTTCTCGAATTGCTCGATGAACATGGCAACGGGCTTGCTCCGGTGCTCTCCTTATTAATAGGCAGCAAACGTAGCTCGGCACCTCGTGCTGCGCCGAATGCACCGTTGGCAGCCAGTGCCTCCCAGGCTCAGGCCGCTGCGGCACCTGTTAATAACTCGCCAGCCCCGGTGGCCCAGACGCCTTCGAAATCCTCGTCGCAGAAAAACGCGCCTATAAATGAAGAGCCGTCCCGCGACAGCTTTGACCCAATGGCCGGCGCCAGCTCACAACAGGCCCCGGTTCGTGCCGAACAGCGCACCGTCCAGGTAGAGGGTGCGCTCAAGCACACCAGCTATCTGAACCGCACGTTCACCTTTGAGAACTTTGTCGAAGGTAAATCCAACCAGCTGGCCCGCGCGGCTGCCTGGCAGGTCGCCGACAACCCCAAGCATGGTTACAACCCGCTCTTCCTTTATGGTGGCGTTGGCTTGGGTAAAACTCACTTGATGCACGCCGTGGGTAACCACCTGTTAAAGAAGAACCCGAATGCCAAGGTCGTGTACCTGCACTCGGAGCGCTTCGTGGCCGATATGGTCAAGGCGTTGCAGCTAAACGCCATCAACGAGTTCAAGCGGTTCTACCGTTCCGTTGATGCCTTGCTGATCGATGACATTCAATTCTTCGCCCGCAAGGAACGTTCCCAGGAAGAGTTTTTCCACACGTTCAACGCGTTGCTCGAAGGTGGCCAGCAGGTCATCCTGACCAGTGACCGTTATCCGAAGGAAATCGAAGGCCTGGAAGAGCGCCTGAAGTCGCGCTTCGGCTGGGGCCTGACCGTAGCGGTAGAACCTCCGGAGCTTGAAACCCGCGTCGCGATCCTGATGAAAAAGGCCGATCAGGCCAAAGTCGACCTGCCGCACGACGCCGCGTTCTTTATCGCCCAGCGCATTCGCTCCAACGTGCGTGAACTGGAAGGCGCACTCAAGCGGGTCATCGCTCACTCGCACTTCATGGGTCGTGACATCACCATCGAGCTGATTCGCGAATCCCTGAAAGACCTGCTGGCGTTGCAAGACAAGCTGGTGAGTGTGGATAACATCCAGCGCACCGTGGCCGAGTATTACAAGATCAAGATTTCCGACCTGCTGTCCAAGCGCCGTTCGCGCTCGGTAGCACGTCCCCGCCAGGTAGCGATGGCGCTCTCCAAAGAGCTGACCAACCACAGCCTGCCGGAAATTGGTGATGTGTTTGGCGGTCGCGACCACACCACGGTCTTGCACGCGTGCCGCAAGATCAACGAACTTAAGGAATCCGACGCGGATATTCGCGAGGACTACAAGAACCTGCTGCGTACACTGACTACTTGATGAACACCAGCGCAGCTTATTAAGGCAAGGGACTAGACCATGCATTTCACCATTCAACGCGAAGCCCTGTTGAAACCCCTGCAACTGGTCGCAGGCGTCGTCGAGCGCCGACAGACCTTGCCGGTGCTTTCCAACGTATTGCTGGTTGTCGAAGGCCAGCAATTGTCCTTGACCGGTACCGACCTCGAAGTCGAGTTGGTCGGTCGCGTCCAGCTCGAAGAGCCCGCCGAACCCGGCGAGATCACCGTGCCGGCGCGCAAGCTGATGGACATCTGTAAGAGCCTGCCCAACGACGCGCTGATCGACATCAAGGTTGATGAGCAAAAGCTGGTGGTCAAGGCCGGTCGCAGCCGTTTCACCCTGTCGACCTTGCCGGCCAACGACTTCCCGACCGTGGAAGAAGGCCCAGGCTCGCTGACCTGCAGCCTGGAACAAAGCCGACTGCGCCGCTTGATCGAGCGCACCAGCTTCGCCATGGCCCAGCAGGACGTGCGTTATTACCTTAACGGCATGCTGCTGGAAGTCTCCGAAGGCATCATCCGCGCCGTAGCCACCGATGGTCACCGTCTGGCCATGTGCTCGATGAAGGCCGATATCGGTCAACCGGATCGCCACCAGGTGATCGTGCCGCGTAAAGGTATTCTGGAGCTCGCGCGCCTGCTGACTGAGCCGGATGGCAATGTCAGTATCGTGCTGGGCCAGCACCACATCCGCGCGACCACTGGCGAGTTCACCTTCACTTCCAAGCTGGTTGACGGCAAGTTCCCGGATTACGAGCGCGTTCTGCCTAAAGGCGGCGACAAGCTGGTGATTGGTGATCGTCAGGCCCTGCGTGAAGCGTTCAGCCGTACCGCTATTCTTTCCAACGAGAAATACCGTGGTATCCGCCTGCAATTGGCCAACGGCCAACTGAAAATCCAGGCGAATAACCCTGAGCAGGAAGAAGCGGAAGAAGAAGTGGGCGTCGACTACAACGGCGGCAACCTGGAAATCGGCTTCAACGTCAGCTACCTGCTGGACGTGCTGGGCGTGATGACCACTGAACAGGTTCGCCTGATTCTGTCTGACTCCAACAGCAGCGCCCTGGTACAAGAATCCGACAACGATGACTCGGCTTACGTTGTCATGCCGATGCGCCTGTAATCATGTTCAGCAGAAGCTAGATGTCCCTCAGTCGCGTCTCGGTCACCGCGGTGCGCAATTTGCACCCGGTGACCTTATCCCCCTCCCCCCGCATCAATATCCTCCACGGCGCCAACGGCAGTGGCAAAACCAGCGTGCTGGAAGCCATTCACCTGCTGGGGCTCGCTCGTTCCTTTCGCAGTGCCCGCTTGTTACCGGTGATTCAGTACGAACAACTGGCGTGCACAGTATTTGGCCAAGTCGAATTGGCCGAAGGCGGTCATAGCAGCCTGGGGATTTCTCGTGATCGTCAGGGGGAGTTTCAAATCCGCATCGATGGGCAGAATGCTCGCAGTGCTGCGCAGCTGGCAGAAATCCTGCCGCTGCAACTGATCAACCCGGACAGCTTCCGCTTGCTGGAAGGCGCGCCAAAAATCCGCAGGCAATTCCTCGATTGGGGAGTGTTCCACGTGGAACCGCGTTTCATGGCCACTTGGCAGCGCCTGCAGAAGGCCCTGCGGCAGCGGAACTCATGGCTGCGGCATGGTACACTTGACGCCGCTTCGCAAGCTGCTTGGGACCGGGAACTGTGCCTGGCCAGCGCTGAAATAGATGAATACCGCCGCGCCTATATCAAAGCCTTGAAACCAGTCTTTGAGCAGACCTTGAGCGAGTTACTTGAACTCGAGGGGCTGACGTTGAGCTACTACCGTGGTTGGGACAAAGACCGGGAACTGAGTGCAGTGCTCGCGACGTCCTTGCAACGGGATCAGCAAATTGGTCACACCCAGGCCGGACCACAACGGGCTGATTTGCGCCTTAGATTGGGCGCACATAATGCTGCGGATATCTTGTCCCGCGGTCAGCAGAAGTTGGTGGTCTGCGCTTTGCGTATCGCCCAGGGGCATCTGGTTAGCCAGGCCCGGCGCGGGCAATGTATTTATCTGGTGGATGACTTGCCGTCCGAACTGGACGAGCAGCACCGCCGCGCGTTATGCCGCTTGTTGGAAGACTTACGCTGCCAGGTGTTTATCACCTGTGTAGACCACGAATTATTGAGGGAAGGCTGGCAGACGGAAACGCCAGTCGCTTTGTTCCACGTGGAACAAGGCCGTATCACCCAGACCCACGACCATCGGGAGTGAAGGCATGAGCGAAGAAAATACGAATACGTACGACTCGACCAGCATTAAAGTGCTTAAAGGTTTGGATGCCGTACGCAAACGTCCCGGTATGTACATCGGTGATACCGATGATGGCAGCGGTCTGCACCACATGGTGTTCGAGGTGGTCGATAACTCGATCGACGAAGCTTTGGCCGGTCACTGCGACGACATCAGCATCATCATCCACCCGGACGAATCCATCACCGTACGCGACAACGGTCGCGGCATTCCGGTAGATGTGCATAAAGAAGAAGGCGTTTCGGCGGCAGAGGTCATCATGACCGTGCTCCACGCCGGCGGTAAGTTCGACGATAACTCCTATAAAGTATCCGGCGGTTTGCACGGTGTAGGTGTTTCGGTAGTAAACGCCCTTTCTGAAGAGCTGATCCTGACTGTACGTCGTAGCGGCAAGATCTGGGAACAGACTTACGTTCATGGTGTTCCACAGGAACCGATGAAAATCGTCGGTGACAGCGAAAGCACTGGTACGCAGATTCACTTCAAGCCTTCGGCTGAAACCTTCAAGAACATCCACTTCAGCTGGGACATTCTGGCCAAGCGGATTCGTGAACTGTCCTTCCTGAACTCCGGTGTGGGTATCGTCCTCAAGGACGAACGCAGCGGCAAGGAAGAGCTGTTCAAGTACGAAGGCGGCCTGCGTGCGTTCGTTGAATACCTGAACACCAACAAGACCGCGGTCAATCAGGTGTTCCACTTCAACATCCAGCGTGAAGACGGCATCGGCGTAGAAATCGCCCTGCAGTGGAACGACAGCTTCAACGAGAACCTGTTGTGCTTCACCAACAACATTCCTCAGCGCGATGGCGGTACTCACCTGGTGGGTTTCCGTTCTGCACTGACGCGTAACCTGAACACCTACATCGAGGCGGAAGGCCTGGCGAAGAAACACAAAGTCGCCACCACCGGTGACGATGCCCGCGAAGGCCTGACCGCCATTATCTCGGTCAAGGTTCCGGATCCGAAGTTCAGCTCCCAGACCAAAGACAAGCTGGTGTCCTCCGAAGTGAAGACAGCGGTCGAACAGGAAATGGGCAAGTACTTCTCCGACTTCCTGCTGGAAAACCCGAACGAAGCCAAGCTGGTTGTCGGCAAGATGATCGACGCAGCACGGGCTCGTGAAGCGGCGCGTAAAGCCCGTGAGATGACGCGTCGTAAAGGTGCGCTGGATATCGCCGGCCTGCCGGGCAAACTGGCTGACTGCCAGGAGAAAGACCCTGCCCTCTCCGAACTGTACCTGGTGGAAGGTGACTCTGCTGGCGGTTCCGCCAAGCAGGGTCGCAACCGTCGCACCCAGGCCATCCTGCCGTTGAAGGGTAAGATCCTCAACGTCGAGAAGGCGCGTTTCGACAAGATGATTTCCTCGCAGGAAGTCGGCACCTTGATCACCGCCCTGGGCTGTGGCATCGGCCGCGATGAGTACAACATCGACAAGCTGCGCTATCACAACATCATCATCATGACCGATGCTGACGTTGACGGTTCGCACATCCGCACCCTGCTGCTGACGTTCTTCTTCCGTCAGTTGCCGGAGTTGATCGAGCGTGGCTACATCTACATCGCCCAGCCACCGTTGTACAAAGTGAAAAAAGGCAAGCAAGAGCAATACATCAAAGACGACGACGCCATGGAAGAGTACATGACGCAGTCGGCCCTGGAAGATGCGAGCCTGCACTTGAACGACGAAGCCCCGGGCATCTCCGGTGAAGCGTTGGAGCGCCTGGTAAACGACTTCCGCATGGTGATGAAGACCCTCAAGCGTTTGTCGCGCCTGTACCCCCAGGAGCTGACCGAGCACTTCATCTACCTGCCATCCGTCAGCCTGGAGCAGTTGGGTGATCATGCCCACATGCAGGCTTGGTTGGCCCAGTACGAAGTCCGCCTGCGTACCGTTGAAAAATCCGGCCTGGTCTACAAAGCCAGCCTGCGTGAAGACCGTGAACGTAACGTCTGGCTGCCAGAGGTCGAACTGATCTCCCACGGCCTGTCGAACTACGTCACCTTCAACCGCGACTTCTTCGGCAGCAACGACTACAAGACGGTTGTAACCCTCGGCGCGCAACTGAGCACCCTGCTGGACGACGGTGCTTACATTCAGCGTGGCGAGCGCAAGAAAGCGGTCAAAGAGTTCAAGGAAGCCCTGGACTGGTTGATGGCGGAAAGCACCAAGCGCCATACCATTCAGCGATACAAAGGTCTGGGCGAAATGAACCCGGATCAGCTGTGGGAAACCACCATGGACCCAGCGCAGCGTCGCATGCTGCGCGTGACCATCGAAGACGCCATTGGCGCGGACCAGATCTTCAACACCCTGATGGGTGATGCGGTCGAGCCTCGTCGTGACTTCATCGAGAGCAATGCCCTGGCGGTTTCCAACCTGGACTTCTGATCAGGTTGCAGCGCAAAAACAAAAAAGGTCAACGCTTAGCGTTGGCCTTTTTTATGGGCTGGATATGAGCATTTTATAAATGCTCCACGTGGAACATCTCAGTCCTCGGAACCCGCCGTCACACTCTCCAACCGATATCCGTACCCATAGATCGTCAGCAACTGCCAACCCCGATCCGCCGTCAGCCCCGAGCTTATTCCGCAGCCGATAAATATGCGTATCCAGCGGCCGCGACGACACCATCTCCTCATGGGTCCAGAACCGTTCATACAGGTACTCTCGAGACAGCGGCCGCGCCAGGTTCTCAAACAGGCACCGCGCCAGGCGGTATTCGCGCTCCGTCAGGCTGATGGGTTTTCCCGCCCTGCTCACCGTGAGTTCAGCATCATCAAAGGTCAGCTCATTGAAGGTATGCACCTCACTGGCTGCAGACTTCTGCAACCCGTGGCGACGCAGAACGGCATTCACCCGAGCCTTAAGCTCATTGGGACGAAACGGCTTGCTGACGTAATCATCGGCACCACTGTTCAGCGCCTGGACGATATCGCTCTCGGCATCGCGGCTGGTAAGCATGATGGCGGCTGGCGGCGCTTCCATGTGCTCGCGGGTCCAGCGCAGCAATGCCAGGCCACTGAGGTCGGGCAGTTGCCAGTCAAGGATCAGCAAGTCGAAGGTCTCGCGGCGCAGTTGTCGCAGCAGGTCTTCTCCACGCTCGAAGCAGTGCAGGGTCCATGGCTGATCCGCAGCGCTGGGGATTTGTCGCAGTGTCTGTTCCACCCGCCGCAGTTCAGCAGGTTCGTCATCCAGTATTGCGACACGCATGGCAGGGTCCTTTCTTATTGAAGAATGCGGGCATCGAATCTGAACAATTATGGCCAGATTCTCAGGCCCTCTGAATCTCTCGGTACGCTGATATCAAATGGCCGCAAGCCATTGGAAATCGTCAACACCCAAGCTGGGAAGATACCGGCTCGAGACCTTCAGGAAAAGGATCAATGGCAATCTGGTTTTATGCTGTTTCGAGACGTATGGCCGTTCTGGGGAAGGTTGATGTATGGGGAAGACTGGTATTGGTGGTGATGGTTGCTACGCTGGGCACGGAAACGGTCGGGGCCAATAAGCCGGCGACACCTATGCCGTTCGAGGAAAGGCAGACTTTGAGTGAGCCCGGCAATGGCATGGGCTTCGCCCGTTCACCGTTTCAGCAACTCAGCGAACAGCAGCAGACCCAACGTTGGGTATTTTAAGCACCCGCAAATCTGAACAAATGTTGCGAATCGGTCCGATGCACCTATGTTGTAGGTAAATTCGCTCTCGCTGGATGACACACGGATTGGAGCGACGGAAGTGCTCCGACACAGGGACGTGTCATCTTCTGCAATGGATCTCACGCCCCCAGATATTTCGGCTATCGACTGGATACCTCATCGAGTATCGTAGACGGTACTCAAGGTCTTCCCGCTGCAAGACGCTGCCTGAAAGTGCTTTCTGATGACCCATTAGAACTAGAATCTTGATGAGCGCCATGACCTTTTTCCCCTGCCGATTCCGCTCTGCCGCTTCTACGCTGTTGAGTTCGGGCCTGATCGTTACGCTTGGCGTAGTGAGTCTTCCGGCCTTGGCACGCCCTGCCCCTCCCCGTGCACCCTATATCGACGACAACCGGATGTGCCGCGCGCAACCGCTTCCGGCGGTGGTGCAGCACCTCACGGGCGAAGCCTGGAAACTGGATGCCAAGGGTGTGTCCACGGCTCTGGAAGAAGGCATGTTCATCGATGAACAAGAAAGCGTGAAAACCTCATCGGGCGCATTTGTCAGCCTGATGCTGGGGGACGGCTCGCGGATTGTCTTGCCCTCCAGCTCCCAGGTCCGATTGCATCTGGTCGAGGAGCAATCCATTCCCCAGGTGATTCTTGAAGAAGGTCAGGTCGAGGCTTACGTGATCAAGCGTGCCAGCGACTATGACCGTTTCCAGATCATGACCCCGGTGGGCGTTCTGGGGGTACGCGGCACGCATTTCCGTGTGCGTAACGATGGCGAACAATCGCTGGTGGAAGTACTCAACGGGCAAGTGGCGGTCAATCGTGATGACGCTCCACCGACCCCGCACCCTATCAAGAAGAAGCCCATTACCGGTCCAGTCTCTGGTGAAGTAAAGGTTGGTGCGCGGCAGGGCCTGGCCTTCAAGAAACAAGGTGAACTCAAACCCGTGGAACTGCTTGATGCGCCACGGTTGGTCGGCCAGGACGGTCAAAAGGGCGATGCGCCTGTCTGGACCCTGTTCCTGCGGCCATTGGCCGGGGCCCAGCGCTACCGGGCCCAGGTCGCGACCGATAAGGAGTTTCTGAACATCAAGCAGGAAAACTTCTCCGACAAGCCGCAAATGCGCTTCACTGGGCTGAAAGCATCGTTCTATCACGTTCGCTTGTCGGCATATGATGAACACGGGCTTGAGGGAGAAACCGGGGTTTATGACATTTTCTATTACCCACCCGCGAACCGCGTGCAGTAGTGCCCTGGACGCGAGCCGGTGAGGCTGTGGCACAGGGCTGAAAAGCGCCAACCGACTCAGGCTCAGCGGCTGTTCAATGGCCTGGTGCGCGAATGGCTGTGGGTCAGCCTGTTGCTATTACCCATCACGGCCTTCCTGTCCCTGAGCCCTGGCCTGGCCCTCAATAACCTGCTGTATGACAGCCTCCGCCGGCTGGCACCTTTATCGGTGGATCCACGCATCCTGCTGGTAACGATCGACGACCGAAGCCTGAAGGAACTTGGCCAATGGCCATGGTCCCGACGTGTGCATGCCGACCTGCTTGATCGGCTGAGCGCCGCCAAGCCTGCCGGCATCCTGTTTGATGTGATCTTCAGCGAGCCCGCCCGGGAGCCAGCCAATGACCTGCGCCTGGCCGAGGCTATGTGCAACGCTGGCAACGTCCTGTTGCCTTTGATTCGTGAAGGCTCGCCGCGCTACGGCCAGCCTGTGGCGCAAATCCTGCCCGTGTTGCCCTTGCGTGATTGCGCCCGTAGCGTCGGCCATATCAACGTGGAAGCGGACAGCGACGGCATCGTTCGAAGCCTGTATTTGCGTGAAGGTCCACCAGGTAATTTGACACCGCAGTTAGCCTGGCTGGCGTTTGAACTGAGCGGCCAGCCATCCCTAATGCCGGGCGCACCTGGTCCGTCGGAAAGCTCCAGCTGGCAGCGGGAAAATGCCATTCGAATTCCTTTTATTGCCAGTCATGCTGGCTTTCCCAGCGTGCCGTATATCAGTGTCTTGCGCGGGGAGGTGCCATCCGAGTTGCTGCGCGACCGCTTGATCCTGATTGGCGCTACGGCACCGGGCATGGGCGACCGTTATGTCACGCCGCTTTCGGCCAGTGTCGGCACCACCCCGGGCGTGGAGATCCAGGCAAATATTCTCAATGGCTTGCTGCAAGGGCGCAGTATTGTCGATCTGCCCGTGTGGATGGCGACGCTACTGGCCACCGCGATGGTCGCGGTGCTGTTGGGCCTTCTGCTGTTTCGACCGCGTTATGCACTGTGGCTGACCCTCGGTTGCATGGGGGCTGCGCTTCTGGGTTCTTGGGGCCTGTTGCGCCTGGGCCATTGGTGGTCGCCGGCAGCAAGTCTGGTTGGCATGTTGCTCAGCTATCTGATCTGGAACTGGCGGCGCCTGAGCGTGATCCTGGCCTACTTCGGCTGGGAACTGGCACGCCTGGACAACGAGCCCAAAGTGCTCCCGGAGCGCCGTCGAGCGCCCGCCAGCCAGGGTGATGTATTGCAGGGACGAATCTTCGCCCTCGAACAAGCGGTCAGCCGTACCCGGGACACTCGTCGCTTCATGGCCGATGGGCTGGAATGTTTGCCTGTAGCAACCTTGATTACCGATCCCAAGGGCAACGTCCTGCTGGCCAATCGAATTGCCCGCGATGTGTTCGACAATGAACTGGTGGCCGAAAACCTCTTGGATCAGCTCGCCGCATTAGGTTATCCACCGCTGCAGGACGGTGTTCGCCCTGCCCTGTCGACGCTGGAGATTGTCGAGTTCCGCGATACCCTTGACCGCAGCCTGCGCCTCGACCTGGCGCCGCTGCTGCCTGCAGACGGTGACGTGGCCCTGGGCTGGCTGCTGAGCCTCACAGACCTGAGCATTGAGCGTGATGCCCAGCAGCAACGGGAGACCCTGCTGCGCTTTCTGTCCCATGACTTGCGTGCGCCGCATTCGGCGATCCTGGCCCTGTTGGATGTTCAGGACACCGCCGCGCCGATATTTGCGCAGATCGAACAACAAGTCCGCCGTGCCCTGAACCTGACCGAATCATTCGTGCAGCTGGCGAAAGCCGAATCCGATGGCTACCAATTCCAGCCCAGCCTGTTCGCCATGTTGGTGCTCGACGCATTTGATCAAGTCGCAGTGCACGCCCAGTTGAAAGGTATTCGCCTGGTCCATCACCTGGATGAAGACGGCGAAGAAATGGTGTGGGCGGATCAATCGCTGCTGACCCGCGCCTTATTCAATCTGTTGGAAAATGCGGTGAAATACAGCCCATCGGGCACCACCGTTACGTTAAGCCTGACCAGCCATGAAGACGCTTTGCAGTGCCGTATCAGCGACCAGGGGCGAGGAATCTCCCCGCAGGATTTGCCCGAACTCTTCGCTCAATACCGGCGCTTCGCCTCGGCTCAGGGCAGTGAAGGATTGGGGTTGGGGCTGACCATGGTCAAGGCCGTCGTGGATCGTCACAGTGGGAGAATTCGCTGCGAAAGCGAGGTGGATAAAGGTACGACCTTCATCCTTCAGCTGCCATTGTGGCGAGACTGAATCGCGGCTTTTCACCTGTGCATAAAAAACCGGTCTCAAGGACCGGTTTTTTAATGCGGAAAAAACTTATGCACCTTTTCCGCCGTTTTATGAGCTTGGGAAATATGTAAGTAAATCAGCAGCCTATAAGCTAAAAAGCGCAATTCGCCAACAAACCGTACACAGGTTATCCACAGAAACTCAAATCACCGGCGTATCCACCACAACCGGCTCCGGCGGCAACGAACCCATGGCCCTTTGTTGCGCTTCATTCCATGCCTGGGCACGGTCGTTCAGCGCTGCAATGGCACGTGGGCCTTCGCCCTCGGCATACATGGGCTCGCCAATGATTACAGTGATGGTGCCTTCACGCTTGGCCCAGCCGGTCTTTGGCCAGAACTTGCCGGCATTGTGGGCAATTGGCAGCACCGGCAGCCCGGCGTTCACCGCCAGGGCCGTACCGCCACGTGAGAACTTGCCCACAGTGCCGTAGGGCACGCGTGTGCCTTCAGGGAAGATCAGCACCCAAACCCCATCCTTCAACAGCTCATCGCCCTTCTTGGCCACATGCTTGAGTGCGGCCTTGGGGTTGTCGCGGTCGATGGCGATCGGTCGCAGCATGGCCATGGCCCAGCCGAAGAATGGTACGTACAGCAGCTCACGCTTGAGCACCTGGCTCAGGGGCGAGAAATACGCAGACAGGAAAAAGGTTTCCCAGGTGCTCTGGTGGTTCGACAGAATCACACAAGGCTGGTCCGGGACGTTTTCGGCGCCCCTGATCTCGAAACGAATGTTCAGGAACACCTTGGTCAACCACAGCGCGCAGTTGCACCAAAAGACGTTGATGAAACGATAGCGCGCCTTGAACGGCAGGAAAGGCGCGATAAAAAAGCTCAGGGTGCACCAGAGAAAAGAGCTGGTGCCCAACAGCAGGTAAAAGAAGAAGGTTCTGATGGCCTGCAAAATCGACATGGCGGCATTTACCGTTGCGGGACAACGCCCGCCTGTTAAAAGCGCGCTCCCGAACAGTCCTTGGTCAGGAAGTCAGAAGGGCTGCTAGTTGTTGATAAGTTCTGCGGCAACCGCCGCCAGATCGTCAAAAATCAAAGTACCTACCGGCA
Organism: Pseudomonas sp. W2I6; assembly: GCF_030815935.1. Lineage (NCBI taxonomy): Bacteria > Pseudomonadati > Pseudomonadota > Gammaproteobacteria > Pseudomonadales > Pseudomonadaceae > Pseudomonas > Pseudomonas sp. W2I6. The sequence continues at coordinate 6,369,778 of NZ_JAUSXJ010000001.1, forward strand.
GGGTTTTAGCCTGGGTCTTTTCGCCTTTCCCGGTTTTTACCAAAACTGGCTGAGAGTCGACGGCTTTGGCGGCTTCCAGGTCACCGAGGCTGTCCCCGACAAACCATATCCCAGCCAACGGCACGTTGTAATGTTCAGCAATAGTTTTAAGCATACCCGGTTTGGGCTTGCGGCAATCGCAGCCTTCATCCGGGCCGTGCGGGCAATACACCACCAGCCCTACTTCACCGCCCTGCTCTGCCACCAGCGTGCGCAGGCGCGCGTGCATGGCGTCGAGGGTGGCGATGTCGTAGTAGCCGCGGGCGATGCCGGACTGGTTGGTGGCGATGGCCACTGTCCAGCCCGCTTTGCTCAACTGCGCGATGGCCTCGATCGAGCCGGGCAGTGGAATCCATTCCGCCACCGATTTGATGTAAGCGTCGGAGTCGTAATTGATCACTCCGTCCCGATCGAGAATCAGCAGTTTCAACATGGTCAGCTCAGTACGGAAATGTCAGCGATATTGATGAACAGGCCGCGCAGGCGCGCCAGCATGGCGTAGCGGTTTTTCCGCACGCCCGCGTCTTCGGCATTGATCATCACCGCTTCGAAGAACGCATCCACCGGCTCACGCAAGGTGGCCAGGCGCGCCAAGGCTTCGGCGTAGTTGCGTTCGGCGATCAGCGGCTTCACTGCGTTTTCCGCCTTGGCGATGGCCGAGTTCAGCGAGAACTCCTTGGCATCGGCAAACAGGCCCGGGTCGACTTCGGCATTGCCGAGGTTGTCGGCCTTGCTCAGCAGGTTCGATACACGCTTGTTCACGGCGGCCAGGGCACCGGCTTCCGGCAGCTTGCGGAAGGCCTGTACGGCCTGCACACGCTGGTCGAAGTCCAGCGCCGAACCTGGTTGCAGGGCACGTACCGACAGGTACACCGAAACGTCCACGCCTTCGTCTTCGTAACGCGCACGCAGACGGTCGAACACGAACTCCAGCACTTGCTCGGCCAGGCCGGCTTGCTTGACCTTGGCACCGAACTGGCCAACCGCAAACACCACGGCCTGGGTCAGGTCGAGGTCGAGCTTCTTGTCGATCAGGATGCGCAGCACGCCCAGGGCCGCACGGCGCAGCGCATACGGGTCTTTGCTGCCGGTAGGCAACATGCTGATACCGAAGATACCGACGAGGGTATCCAGCTTGTCAGCGATGGCCACGGCCGCACCGGTGAGGGTGGTCGGCAGCTCGGCGCCAGCACCGCGCGGCATGTACTGCTCGTTCAGCGCCAGGGCGACGTCTTGCGGCTCGCCATCATTCAGGGCGTAGTAGTAACCGGCAACACCTTGCATCTCCGGGAACTCGCCGACCATCTCGGTGGCCAGGTCGCACTTGGACAGCAGCCCGGCACGCGCAGCCCAGGCAGCATCGCCACCAATGCGTGGCGCGATGTAGGCCGCCAGCTTGGAAACCCGTACGGCCTTGTCGTATACGCTGCCGAGTTTTTCCTGGAACACCACGTTCTGCAGGCGCAGGTTGAAGTCTTCGAGCTTCTGCTTCTTGTCTTGCTTGAAGAAGAACTCGGCGTCAGTCAGGCGCGGGCGAACGACTTTTTCGTTACCGGCGATGATCTGCTGCGGGTCCTTGCTTTCGATGTTGGCCACGGTGATGAAGCGCGGCAGCAGCTTGCCGTCGACGTCCAGCAGGCAGAAATACTTCTGGTTGTCCTGCATGGTGATGATCAGCGCTTCCTGCGGCACGTCGAGGAAACGCTCCTCGAACGAGCACACCAGCGGCACTGGCCATTCAACCAAAGCGGTCACTTCGTCCAGCAGGCTTGGCGGCACGATGGCGGTGCCTTCCTGCAGGCGGGCCAGCTCTTCGGTACGCTTGCTGATCAGCTCGCGGCGCTCATTGGCATCCGCCAGCACATAGGCTGCACGCAGGTCATTGAGGTAGTTGGCGGGCGCGGTGATTCGCACGGCTTCAGGATGGTGGAAGCGGTGGCCACGTGAATCACGGCCGGCCTTCTGGGCGAGGATGGTGCAGTCGATGACCTGGTCACCGAGCAGCATCACCAGCCATTGGGTCGGGCGCACGAACTCTTCCTTGCGGGCACCCCAGCGCATGCGCTTGGGAATCGGCAGGTCGTTCAGCGAGTCTTCAACGATGGTCGGCAACAGGCTGGCGGTCGGCTTGCCGGTGATGACCTGGCTGAAACGCAGCTTCGGGCCACTCTGGTCGATTTCGCTCAGCTCGACGCCACACTTCTTGGCAAAACCAAGGGCGGCTTGAGTCGGGTTGCCTTCAGCATCGAAGGCGGCCTGGCGTGGCGGGCCGTCGAGGTTGATGCTGCGGTCCGGCTGCTGGGTTTCCAGTGCGGTGAGCAACACAGCCAGTCGGCGCGGCGCGGCGTAGACTTTTTTTGCGGCGAACTTCAGGCCAGCGGTTTGCAGGCCTTTTTCGATACCGGCCAGGAATGCGTCGGCCAGGGTATTCAGTGCCTTGGGTGGCAGCTCTTCGGTGCCCAGTTCAACCAGGAAATCTTGAGCACTCATTGTGCAGCCTCCAGCTTAGCCAACACTTCATCACGCAGGTCCGGGGTGGCCATCGGGAAGCCCAGCTTGGCGCGAGCCAACAGGTAGGCTTGGGCGACGGAACGCGCCAGGGTGCGTACACGCAGGATGTATTGCTGGCGCGCAGTTACCGAGATGGCACGACGGGCGTCCAGCAGGTTGAAGGTGTGGGATGCCTTCAGAACCATTTCATAGCTTGGCAACGGCAGCGGCTGATCCAGTTCGATCAGGCGCTTGGCTTCGCTTTCATAGAAGTCGAACAGTTCGAACAGCTTCTCGACGTTCGCGTGTTCGAAGTTGTAGGTCGACTGCTCCACTTCGTTCTGGTGGAACACGTCGCCGTAGGTCACCTTGCCGAACGGGCCGTCAGCCCACACCAGGTCGTAGACCGAGTCCACGCCTTGCAGGTACATGGCCAGGCGCTCAAGACCGTAGGTGATCTCGCCGGTCACCGGGTAGCACTCGATGCCGCCGGCTTGCTGGAAGTAAGTGAACTGCGTCACTTCCATGCCGTTGAGCCAGACTTCCCAGCCCAGGCCCCAGGCGCCCAGGGTTGGCGATTCCCAGTTGTCTTCGACGAAACGGATGTCGTGGACCAGCGGGTCCAGGCCGACATGTTTCAACGAGCCCAGGTACAGCTCCTGGAAGTTGTCCGGGTTTGGCTTCAGAACCACCTGGAACTGGTAGTAGTGCTGCAGGCGGTTCGGGTTTTCGCCGTAGCGGCCGTCAGTCGGGCGACGACTGGGCTGCACATAAGCGGCGTTCCAGGTTTCCGGGCCGATGGCCCGCAGGAAGGTAGCGGTGTGGAAAGTGCCGGCGCCTACTTCCATATCGTAGGGCTGAAGTACCACACAACCTTGCTCGGCCCAGTATTGCTGGAGGGCGAGGATCAAGTCTTGGAAGGTACGCACGGCTGGCGTAGGCTGGCTCACGAAATTCACCTGTTACTTGGGCTGCGATTTAAAGAGCGGGAGTATACCCGATTCGGCCGCGCCACCATCCCCTGGAGCCTTATGCCACGCTGCTTTTGGTGTTCTGAAGATCCGCTGTACATGGCTTATCACGATCAGGAGTGGGGAACGCCGCTGCGCGATGCGCAGGGACTGTTCGAGTTGCTTTTGCTCGAAGGGTTCCAGGCGGGCCTGTCCTGGATCACCGTTTTACGCAAACGCGAGCATTATCGAAAGGTCTTGTTCGGCTTTGATGCGCAGCGTCTGGCCCAGCTGAGCGATGCCGAGATCGAAGCGCTGATGCTCGATCCGGGCATCGTGCGTAACCGCCTGAAACTCAATGCCACCCGGCGCAATGCCGCCGCCTGGCTGGCGCTGCAGGACCCCGTGGAGTTTCTGTGGTCGTTTGTGGGCGGCGTGCCCAAGGTCAATCATTTCAAGGACCGCAGCCAGGTTCCGGCCATTACGCCGGAGGCTGAGGCCATGAGCAAAGCCTTGAAAAAAGCCGGCTTCACCTTCGTCGGGCCGACCATCTGTTACGCGTTCATGCAGGCCTCGGGCATGGTCATGGACCACACTCAGGACTGCGACCGTTACGCGGACCTCGCCAACGCCGGTTAGAATGGCGGCTTTGCGCACCACACACGATCAGGAGTGACCTGTGGAAAAGTTTAAAGGCGCCTTGCTGGTAGGCGCTCTTCGGTTGTTTGCCCTGCTGCCCTGGCGCGCGGTGCAAGCGGTCGGTTCGGCAATTGGCTGGATCATGTGGAAAACCCCCAACCGTTCCCGCGAGACGGTGCGGATCAACCTGTCCAAATGCTTCCCGGACATGGATCCGGCCGAGCGCGAGCGTCTCGTTGGACGCAGCCTGATGGACATCGGCAAGTCCCTGACCGAAAGCGCCTGCGCCTGGATCTGGCCGGCCCAGCGTTCCATCGACCTGGTGCGCGAGGTCGAAGGCCTGGAAGTGCTGCACGAAGCCCTGGCTTCGGGCAAAGGCGTGGTCGGCATCACCAGCCACCTGGGCAACTGGGAAGTGTTGAACCACTTCTATTGCAGCCAGTGCAAACCGATCATTTTCTACCGCCCGCCGAAGCTCAAGGCGGTGGATGACTTGCTGCGCAAACAGCGGGTGCAACTGGGTAACCGCGTGGCGGCGTCCACCAAGGAAGGCATCCTCAGTGTCATCAAGGAAGTGCGCAAAGGCGGCCAGGTGGGGATTCCTGCGGATCCGGAGCCGGCGGAATCGGCCGGGATCTTCGTGCCGTTCTTCGCCACCCAGGCGCTGACCAGCAAGTTCGTGCCGAACATGCTGGCGGGGCACAAGGCGGTCGGGGTGTTCCTGCATGCCCTGCGGCTGCCGGATGGCTCGGGCTACAAAGTGATCCTGGAAGCGGCGCCGGAAGACATGTACAGCACCGACACCGCCACTTCGTGTGCGGCGATGAGCAAGGTGGTGGAGCGCTATGTGGGGGCTTACCCGAGCCAGTACATGTGGAGCATGAAGCGCTTCAAGAAACGCCCGCCGGGTGAGGCGCGGTGGTATTGATGTACGTCGATCTGTAGACCCATGCAGATCCAGTGTGGGAGCTGGCTTGCCTGCGATGGCATCGCCTCGGTGTAACTGAAAAACCGAGTCGCTTGCATCGCAGGCAAGCCAGCTCCCACAGGAGTCTCTTTCAGGCCTGGCGGTCGAGTTTCTTCAGGAATACGGTCATTTCCTTTTCGGCCTGCTTATCGCCATGTGCCAGGGCCGCTTCAATACCCTTCTCCCAAGCTAACCGCGCTGCAGCGTTATAACCCTGCCCCAGCTGCGCCTTGCCCAACAGCTTCCACGCCGCCGAATACTTCGGGTCGAACTCGACGCATTTCTGCAAATGCTCGGCCGCCTTGGCGTTGTCCTTCAGATCAAGATAACCCTTGCCCAAACCAAACCGCAGCAGTGAGTTATCCACACCCTTGGCGAGCATTTTTTCCAGGGATTCGAGCATGTCGGTCACTCCGTTTGATCAGAAAAAGCTCAGGCCCACGTGGAACAGCTTCTCCACATCGCGGATATGTTTTTTATCCACAAGGAACAGAATCACGTGGTCGCCCGTGGCGATCACCGTGTCGTCGTGGGCGATGATCACTTCTTCATCGCGAATGATTGCGCCGATGGTGGTGCCCGGCGGCAGGCCGATATCGCGGATCGCCTTGCCAATCACCTTGCTCGATTTTGAATCACCGTGGGCAATCGCCTCGATGGCTTCCGCCGCACCCCGGCGCAACGAGTGCACACTGACGATATCGCCGCGCCGCACGTGGGCCAGCAAGGTGCCGATGGTCGCCAGTTGCGGGCTGATGGCGATGTCGATATCGCCGCCCTGGATCAGGTCGACGTAGGCCGGGTTGTTGATGATGGTCATCACCTTCTTCGCCCCCAGCCGCTTGGCCAGCAACGACGACATGATGTTGGCTTCGTCATCGTTGGTCAGGGCCAGGAAGATGTCGGCGTCGGCGATGTTTTCTTCCAGCAGCAGATCACGATCCGAGGCGCTGCCCTGCAGGACCACGGTGCTGTCGAGGGTGTCGGACAAATACCGGCAGCGTGCCGGATTCATCTCGATGATCTTCACCTGGTAGCGGCTTTCGATGGCCTCGGCCAAGCGCTCACCGATCTGCCCGCCGCCGGCGATGACGATGCGTTTATAGGTCTCATCCAGACGGCGCATTTCGCTCATCACCGCGCGAATGTTCGCTTTGGCGGCGATGAAAAACACCTCGTCGTCAGCCTCGATCACCGTATCGCCCTGGGGCAGAATCGGCCGGTCGCGACGGAAGATCGCCGCCACCCGCGTCTCGACGTTGGGCATGTGCTCGCGCAGCTGGCGCAGTTGCTGGCCCACCAACGGCCCGCCGTAGTAGGCCTTGACCGCCACCAGCTGTGCCTTGCCTTCGGCGAAGTCGATCACCTGCAAGGCGCCCGGGTGTTCGATCAGGCGCTTGATGTAATGGGTCACCACCTGTTCCGGGCTGATCAGCACATCGACCGGGATCGCGTCGTTGTCGAACAGTCCGGCGCGGGTCAGGTAGGCCGCCTCACGCACTCGGGCGATCTTGGTCGGAGTGTGAAACAGGGTGTGGGCGACCTGGCAGGCGACCATGTTGGTCTCGTCACTGTTAGTGACCGCCACCAGCATGTCGGCATCGTCGGCACCGGCCTGGCGCAGCACTGTAGGAAACGAGGCGCGGCCCTGTACGGTACGGATATCCAAACGGTCGCCCAAATCCCGCAGGCGCTCCGCGTCGGTGTCGACCACGGTGATATCGTTGGCTTCGCTGGCCAAATGCTCGGCCAGCGTACCGCCAACCTGCCCTGCGCCGAGGATGATGATTTTCATCCGGTCACTCCCTTAAAACCATTCAGCCGCGAGCGGCGGCAATCTTGATCAGCTTGGCGTAATAGAACCCGTCGTGGCCGCCTTCCTGGGCCAGCAACTGGCGGCCATGAGGCTGCTTGATCCCGGCCTGGATGTCGAGGTCCAGTTCCCGTGCGCCGCTGGTGCGAGCAAGGAAGGCTTCGATGACTTCAGTGTTTTCGGTAGGCAGCGTCGAGCAGGTGGCGTACAGCAGGATGCCGCCTACTTCGAGGGTCGGCCACAACGCGTCCAGCAACTCGCCTTGCAGCACGGCCAGGGCGGCGATGTCGTCGGGTTGGCGGGTCAGCTTTATGTCCGGGTGGCGGCGGATCACGCCGGTGGCGGAGCACGGTGCGTCCAGCAGGATGCGCTGGAACGGCTTGCCGTCCCACCAGGTGGCGGTGTCGCGGCCGTCGGCGGCGATCAGCTCGGCGCTGAGGCCCAGGCGGGCGAGGTTTTCCCGCACACGCACCAGGCGCTTGGCTTCCAGGTCGACGGCGACGACACCGGCCAGGTCCGCTTGCACTTCCATGATGTGGCAGGTCTTGCCGCCGGGGGCGCAACAGGCGTCCAGTACGCGTTGGCCCGGGGCCAGGTCCAGCAGGTCGGCGGCCAGTTGAGCGGCTTCGTCCTGCACGCTGATCCAGCCTTCGGCGAACCCGGGCAGGTTACGTACATCGCCCGGTTCTGTAAGAACGATGCCGTCCTGGCTGTAGACGCAGGCCGTGGCCGCTACACCGGCTTCGCCAAGCAACGTGAGATAAGCGTCGCGGGTGTGATGACGGCGATTGACCCGCAGGATCATCGGCGGGTGCGCGTTGTTGGCCGCGCAGATGGCTTCCCACTGCTCGGGCCAGAACGCCTTCAAGGATTTTTGCAGCCAGCGCGGGTGGGCGGTGCGCACCACCGGGTCATGTTCCAGCTCGGCCAGCAGCGCTTCGCTTTCGCGCTGGGCGCGGCGCAGCACGGCGTTGAGCAGGGCCTTGGCCCAAGGCTTTTTCAGCTTGTCGGCGCAACCGACGGTTTCGCCGATGGCCGCGTGGGCCGGCACGCGGGTGTAGAGCAGTTGATACAGGCCCACCAGCAGCAGCGCCTCGACATCGGCGTCCGCCGCCTTGAACGGCTTTTGCAGCAGCTTGGCCGCCAGCGCCGATAAACGTGGCTGCCAGCGGGCGGTACCGAAGGCCAGGTCCTGGGTAAAGCCGCGATCGCGGTCTTCGACTTTATCCAGTTGGGTCGGCAACGAACTGTTGAGGGAAGCCTTGCCGTTGAGCACGGCGGCCAGGGCCTTGGCGGCGGCCAGACGTGGGTTCATTGCGCGTCCACCGCTTGGCCGAGGACGATGCCAACGGCAAATTTCTCACGGCGGCTGTTGAACAAATCGCTGAAGTTCAGCGCCTTGCCGCCGGGCAATTGCAGACGGGTCAGACACAGCGCCTGTTCACCGCACGCTACCAACAGGCCGTCCTTGCTGGCGCCGATGATCTCGCCGGGGGCGCCCTTGCCTTCGGCCAGGGTGGCGGCCAGTACTTTCAAGGCCTCGCCATTGAGCGTGCTGTGGCAGATCGGCCACGGGTTGAAGGCACGCACCAGACGCTCCAGCTCAACGGCCGGGCGGCTCCAGTCGATGCGGGCTTCATCCTTGTTCAATTTGTGGGCGTAGGTGGCGAGGCTGTCGTCCTGCACTTCACCTTGCAGAGTGCCGGCAGCCAGGCCTGCGATGGCCTGGACGACAGCCGGCGGGCCCATTTCGGCGAGGCGATCATGCAGGCTGCCGCCGGTGTCTTGCCCGGTGATCGGGGTGGTGACTTTCAGCAGCATCGGCCCGGTGTCCAGGCCTGCTTCCATGCGCATCACGGTCACCCCGCTTTGCGCATCACCGGCTTCGACGGCACGCTGGATCGGTGCCGCGCCACGCCAGCGAGGCAGCAGCGAGGCGTGGCTGTTGATGCAGCCCAGGCGCGGGATATCCAGCACAGCCTGGGGCAGGATCAAGCCGTAGGCCACCACCACCAGCAGGTCTGGTTTCAGCGCAGCCAGTTCGGCCTGGGCATCGGCGTTGCGCAGGGTCGGCGGCTGCAGCACCACAATGTTGTTTTCCAGTGCCAGCTGCTTGACCGGGCTGGGCATCAGTTTTTGCCCACGACCGGCCGGGCGATCGGGCTGGGTGTAGACCGCCACGATTTCATAAGGGCTGGCGAGCAGGGCCTTGAGGTGTTCGGCGGCGAATTCGGGGGTGCCGGCAAAAACGATGCGCAGTGGCTCGGTCATGGGAAACGTCTCACAAAAGAAAAAGGCTTGCCGGAGCAAGCCTTTGAAAGAAGGGAATCAAGCTTGCTGGCGATGCTTCTTTTCCAGCTTCTTCTTGATCCGGTCGCGTTTAAGCGTGGACAGGTAATCGACAAACAGCTTGCCGTTGAGGTGGTCGCACTCGTGTTGGATGCACACCGCCAGCAGGCCTTCGGCAATCATCTCGAACGGCTTGCCGTCACGGTCCAGGGCCTTGATCTTGACGCGCTGGGGACGGTCGACGTTCTCGTAGAAGTCGGGCACCGACAGGCAGCCTTCCTGGTACTGGCCCATCTCGTCGGTCAGGGTTTCGAACTCAGGGTTGATAAACACCAGGGGCTCGCTGCGGTCTTCGGACAGGTCCATGACCACGACGCGCTGATGCACGTCGACCTGGGTCGCGGCGAGGCCGATACCCGGGGCTTCATACATTGTTTCAAACATGTCATCGACCAACTGACGAACCTTGGCGTCCACTACGGCCACTGGCTTGGCGATGGTGCGCAGGCGTGAGTCCGGAAATTCGAGGATGTTCAAAATAGCCATAAGCGTAATTGCTGCACATGTGAGGTAAAGGCAAGTCGGCGCCGGGGATGGACCCTTGATGTGCCGGGATAAGTGCCGTGGGAAAACGTCCGAAAGCCGCGAAGGCCAAGGCGTTTCACGCGAATGCACATAATAAAGGAGATTCACCCCATGAGGAAATCGCTACTCGTCTTGCTGCTGTGGGCCCAGGCCGTTATTGCCCAGGTTCCCGAGAGCTATCCACAGGCCGGCCAGACGTTGCCACTTCATACGCAGCAGGCCATCCAGCGCTTTTTACTGCACAACCGCATTCTCGATACCCCCCAGGAACTGGAGCACGCTCCCTATATTGTTGCAGCAGATGCCGGACGAGTATTGGGCGCCGATGGCGAGCGTATTTATGCGCGAGGTGCCCTGGACCCTACCGCCGAAAGCTACGGGATCTTCCGTCGCGGCAAGGCCTATACCGACCCGCAAAGCCAGGAATTGCTGGGTATCAACGTCGACGACATTGGCACCGCACGTTTTTTGACGGTGGGCGATGTCAGCACGTTGGGTGTGCAGCGCGTCACCCAGGAAGTGCGGCCCGGCGACCGATTGCTCAGCCAGCAAGCGCCCACCGACCTCGCCAGCCTGGTGGTTCAGATGCCTGCTCGCGCCACTGCCGGGCACATCATCGACGTGCCACGGGGCGTGACGCAGATCGGCGTGCTGGACGCGGTGACGCTGAACAAGGGCCGTCGTGACGGCCTGACGGAAGGCCATTTGCTGGCCGTGGTGAAAACCGGGGAAACCGTTCGGGACCGAGTGACCGGTGCTCCGGTGAAGATGCCCGACGAGCCGGCCGGGACGCTATTGGTGTTCCGCACCTACGAAAAGCTCAGCTACGGCCTGGTGCTCAGCGCGTCGCGTTCGCTGGCGGTAATGGACCGTTTTGAGGCGCCTGAACGAAGACAATAATTAGGTTGCTAAATAAGTTACCAACAGAGTTATCCACAGCTTGTTCCGATCAAGGACGATCAAATGTTACCGACGAATGACCGTGAAATTTCCCCGGCAGAACTGGAAGCCCGACTACGCTTGCACAGGCTGCCGGAACTGGGTCCCAAGGGCTTTAAAAAACTTATCGAGGCCTTTGGTTCTGCGTCAAAAGCCATCAGCGCACCGGCCAGTGCCTGGCGCTCCCTGGGGCTCAAGGTGGCCAGCGCCGATGCCCGGCGTTGCGAGGAAGTACGTGATGGTGCCAGTGCGGCATTGGCCTGGTTGGAGCGTCCGGCCCAGCATTTGCTGATGTGGGACCAACCCGACTACCCGGCATTGCTTGCAGAATTGGATGACGCACCCCCGCTATTATTCGTCGCCGGCAACCCGGCGATTCTGGAGAAACCGCAGCTGGCGATGGTCGGCAGCCGTCGCGCCTCCAGGCCAGGAATGGATACCGCCGCCGCGTTTTCCCGCAGCCTGGCGAGTGCCGGTTTTGTCATCACCAGTGGCCTTGCCCTGGGTATCGACGGTGCTGCTCACCAGGCGGCTTTGGATGTTGGTGGACATACAATCGGCGTGCTGGGCACCGGGCTCGAAAATTTTTATCCACAGCGCCATCGACGCTTGGCCGAGGCGATGATTGCCCAAGGCAGTGCCGTGGTTTCCGAGTTTCCGTTGGACGCCGCGCCCCAGGCCGGCAACTTCCCGCGCCGCAACCGTATTATCAGTGGCCTGTCGCTTGGGGTACTGGTGGTGGAGGCCAGCATGGCCAGCGGTTCGCTGATCACCGCGCGGCTGGCGGCGGAGCAAGGGCGCGAGGTATACGCCATCCCCGGCTCCATCCATCACCCCGGGGCCAAAGGCTGCCATCAACTGATCCGCGATGGCGCGGTGCTGGTGGAAACCATCGAGCACATTCTCGAAAACCTGCGTGGCTGGCAGGCCCTCTCCCGCCCGGCGCCGATTGCGGTCAATCATCCGCTGGTGGCGCTGTTGCACGCGGCGCCCCACACCAGTGAAGCCCTGGCGATTGCCAGTGGCAGGGCCTTGTCCGAGGTGCTGGCCAGCCTGACGGAGCTGGAACTGGAAGGCCGAGTGATCTGCGAAAGCGGGCGCTGGCTTGCGCGCGGCTAGGTTTTGTAACGAAGATCGGTAAACTGCGCAGAGCTTTAGTCCGGAGAGTGAGTAATGGTCAACAGGTGGCGTGTGCGAGAAGCCGCACGAGAAATTCGCGCAGGCGCGGTGATTGCCTATCCAACCGAGGCGGTCTGGGGCCTGGGCTGTGACCCTTGGAACGAAGAAGCGGTGGATCGGTTGCTGGCGATCAAGGGCCGGTCTGTGGATAAGGGGCTGATCCTGATTGCCGACAATATCCGTCAGTTCGATTTTCTCTTCGAAGACTTTCCCGATGAGTGGATGGACCGCATGGCCAGTACCTGGCCTGGCCCGAATACGTGGCTGGTGCCCCATCAGGACTTGCTGCCCGAGTGGATTACCGGGGTGCATGACACGGTGGCGTTGCGGGTGACTGATCATCCGCAAGTGCGGGATCTGTGCTCGCTCGTCGGGCCACTGATTTCCACCTCGGCCAACCCGCAGGGCCGCCCGGCGGCGCGCACGCGGATTCGTGTGGAGCAGTACTTCCGCGGGCAGGTGGATCTGGTATTGGGGGGGAATCTGGGGGGGCGCAAGAACCCGAGTCTGATTCGGGATCTGGCGACGGGTGAGGTTGTGCGGCCGTCTTAAGACCGAGTCGCGGCCATCGCGGGCAAGCCCGGCTCCCACACTGATCTGCAGCGAACACAAAATTTATGTTCACCGCAGAACCAGTGGGAGCCGGGCTTGCCCGCGATGAGGCCCTTACAGGCCCCAGAGAACTAAAGCCCTAAGGCAACAGAATGGTCGACCCAGTCGTGCGCCGCGCCGACAACTCTGCCTGAGCCTTCGCCGCATCCCCCAACGAAAACCGTTGGTTAATATCAATCTGCAGCTTCCCGCTGATGATCATCGAAAACAGATCATCCGCCATCGCCTGCAGGTTTTCCGGGTTGTTGGCATAGGTCGCCAATGTCGGCCGGGTCACATACAGCGAGCCCTTGGCCGCCAGAATCCCCAGGTTGACCCCATCCACCGCCCCCGAAGCATTACCGAAACTCACCACCAATCCGCGTGGCGCGACGCTGTCCAGCGAGGTGAGCCAGGTGTCCTTGCCTACGCCGTCGTACACCACTGGGCACTTCTTGCCGTCAGTCAGTTCCAGCACGCGTTGTGCGACATTTTCCTTGCTGTAGTCGATGGTTTCCCAGGCGCCGAGGGATTTGGCCAGCGCCGCTTTTTCCGGCGAACTCACGGTACCGATCAGCTTCACGCCCAAGGCCTTGGCCCATTGGCAAGCCAGGGAGCCGACGCCACCGGCAGCGGCGTGGAACAGAATGGTTTCGCCGCCCTTCAACTCATAGGTCTGGCGCAACAGGTACTGCACCGTCAGGCCCTTGAGCATCGCGCCGGCGGCCTGTTCGAAGCTGATGTCGTCCGGCAGGTGCACCAGGTTGGCAGCCGGCAATACATGCAATTCGCTGTAGGCACCCAGCGGGCCGCTGCCGTAGGCCACGCGATCGCCGACCTTGAATTGAGTGACTTCGCTGCCCACCGCATCAACCACGCCGGCACCTTCCGCGCCCAGGCCCGACGGCAAGGCCGGTGGTGCATACAGGCCGCTGCGGAAATAGGTGTCGATGAAGTTCAGGCCAATGGCCTTGTTCTGCACGCGAACCTGCTGCGGGCCGGGTTCTGCCGGGGTGTAGTCCACATACTCAAGCACTTCGGGGCCGCCATGGGCACGGAACTGGATACGTTTGGCCATCTGCACTCTCCTTAAGTCATTTCGCGTAGCCCCCTATCGGACTCCTAAGCTTGATCTTCGTCAACTGTGGCAGCAGTGGGTGCAGTGGTATCCTGTGCGCCCATTTGCCGCCGATGCCCAATGGCCTCGTGTAGCGTTGCCCGATTCAAGGTGATGTCATGACTACCCGCACCGAGGCTGTCAAAGCCTACCTGCTTGACCTGCAAGACCGCATTTGCAGCGCCCTGGAAACCTTCGAGACGGACACTCGCTTCATCGAAGACGCCTGGACCCGGCCTGCCGGCGGCGGCGGTCGCACCCGTGTGATCGAAAACGGTTCGGTAATCGAGAAAGGCGGCGTTAACTTTTCCCACGTGTTTGGCAGCGGCCTCCCACCGTCCGCCAGTGCCCATCGCCCGGAATTGGCCGGTCGCGGTTTTGAGGCCCTCGGCGTGTCGCTGGTGATCCACCCGCACAACCCGCATGTGCCGACTTCCCACGCCAATGTGCGTTTTTTCATCGCTGAAAAAGAAGGCGAAGAGCCGGTGTGGTGGTTTGGCGGCGGCTTCGACCTGACGCCCTACTACGGCAACGAAGAAGACTGCATCCACTGGCACCGCGTCGCCGAACAGGCCTGCGCGCCGTTTGGCCCGGACGTTTATTCACGCTACAAGGCCTGGTGCGACACCTACTTCCACATCAAGCACCGCAACGAACCGCGTGGCATCGGCGGTTTGTTCTTCGATGATTTGAACGAGTGGGACTTCGACACCAGCTTCGCCTTCATGCGCGCCATCGGCGACGCCTACATCGACGCCTACCTGCCGATCGTCCAGCGCCGCAAGGCCATGGCCTATACCGAGCAGCAGCGCGAATTCCAGGAATTCCGCCGTGGCCGCTACGTCGAGTTCAACCTGGTCTACGACCGTGGCACTTTGTTTGGCCTGCAATCGGGCGGGCGTACCGAGTCGATCCTGATGTCGCTGCCACCACAAGTGCGCTGGAGCTATGACTGGAAAGCCGCCCCCGACAGCGAAGAAGCGCGCCTAACCGACTACTTCCTGCAAGACCGCGACTGGCTGGGTGTGCTGCCCAAGGCGGCGGTCTGATGGATCGTTATGTCGTCTTCGGCAACCCCATCGGCCACAGCAAGTCGCCGCTGATTCACCGTCTGTTCGCCGAACAGACCGGCGAGCAACTGGACTACAGCACCTTGCTCGCGCCGTTGGAGGATTTCACCGGCTGTGCAAAAGCATTTTTCGCACAAGGCCGTGGCGCCAACGTCACCGTACCGTTCAAGGAAGAGGCCTATCGCCTGGCCAATACCCTGACCGAACGCGCCCAACGGGCCGGCGCGGTGAATACCCTGAGCAAGCTCGGCGATGGCAGCCTGTTGGGAGACAACACCGACGGCGCCGGCCTGGTGCGGGATTTGACGGTGAATGCCGGGTTCAGCCTGCAAGGCAAACGCATCCTGTTGCTGGGCGCCGGTGGTGCGGTGCGCGGCGCGTTGGAGCCGTTGCTGGCTGAGCAGCCGGCTTCGCTGATCATTGCCAACCGCACCGTGGAAAAAGCCGAATTGCTCGCCGAGCTGTTCGACGATCTCGGCCCGGTGTCCGCCAGCGGTTTCGACTGGCTGCGTGAACCGGTGGACCTGATCATTAATGCCACGTCCGCCAGCCTGTCAGGCGATGTACCGCCGATTGCCGGCAGCCTGATCGAACCCGGAAAGACTTTTTGCTACGACATGATGTACGGCAAAGAGCCTACGGCTTTCTGCCGCTGGGCCAGTGAGCAGGGCGCGGCGGTGGCAATGGATGGCCTGGGGATGCTGGTGGAACAGGCCGCGGAAGCGTTCTTCCTGTGGCGCGGTGTGCGCCCGGATTCGGCGCCGGTGCTGGCTGAATTGCGTAGCCAACTGGCCTGACGCAATCCGAATGTGGGAGCGGGCTTGCTCGCGAATGCGGTGGATCAGTCGATACATACGGCGACTGTCACACCGCATTCGCGAGCAAGCCCGCTCCCACAGTTTCAACCGCATTCAGTCTTCGAAATGGATGGGGCATTGGTCGGCCCCTTCCAGTTTCCTCAACTCTTCCACCACCTGTGGCCGGGCCTTGCGCAACGCCAGGCTGCGCCCCACTCCATTCAATCGGCGCGCTTCCTGGTGCAGCATCTCCACCCCGGAATAGTCGATGAAGTTGATCTGCTGCGCCTCGATCACCACCCGCTGGCCGTGCAGGCTTTGCAGCCGCACCTGCAGGTAATGGCTGGCGCCGAAAAAGATCGACCCGCCGACCCGCAGCACATCGTCCTCTCCGTCACGCCATTGCTGGACCCGCGGCTGTGAGGTGCGCTTGAGGTAGAAAAACAGCGACGCCAGCACCCCGGCGTAAATGGCCGTTTGCAACTCCAGCAACAGCGTGGCGATGCAGGTCAGGGTCATCACCACGAACTCTGCGCGGCTGACCCGGAACAGCGCCCGAATACCGCGATGGTCGACCAACCCCCAGCAAATCAGCAGGATGCTGGCGGCCATGCTCGGGATCGGGATATGCGCGATCAATGCCGCACCGAACAGCGCGAACAACGCCACCCACAATGCGGAAAACACCCCCGCCAGCGGCGAACAGGCGCCTGCCTCATAACTCAGGCCCGACCGTGTGAAGGAACCCGCCGACAAGTACCCGGAGAAAAATCCACCGACGATGTTGGATAAACCCTGGGCGCGCACTTCCTGATTTGCATCGAGCAATTGTTGGGAGCGGGCCGACAGTGAGCGCGCAATCGACAGGCTGGTCACCAGCCCCAGCATGCCCACCGCCACGGCACTCGGCAGCAGGCGCAGGACCATGTCCAGGTCCATCGGCAGCGGGCTGAACGGTGGCAGCTTGCCGACAAATGAACTGACCCGCGCCACCTCCCCGAACATCGTCGGCCACAGCCACGGGATGAGGCTGCCCAGGGCCAGCGCGATCAACAGGGTTGGCCAGCGCGGTACCCAGAGTTTCAGCAGCACCCCCACCAGCAAGGTGCCGAGCCCGAGCACCAGTGAAGGACGATTCCACTCCCCGGCATGGTTGATCAGCGCCAGCAGACTGTTGATCGCCGTGGCCTGGCTGGGCAGGTCCAGCCCCAGCAGGTTGGGCAGTTGGCCCAGGGCGATCACCACCGCAGCGCCGAGGGTGAAGCCGAGCACCACTGAATGCGAGACGAAATTCACCAGGGCGCCGAAGCGCAGCATGCCCAACAGCCATTGGAAGACGCCGGCCAGGAACGTCAGCAGCAGGATGAGTGTGATGTAGTCCTGGGAGCCGGGCACGGCCAGCGGGCTGACGCTGGCGTAGAGCACGATAGAGATGGCTGCCGTGGGGCCGCAGATCAGGTGCCAGGAAGAGCCCCACAAGCAGGCGATCAATACCGGGATGATCGCGGCGTACAGGCCATACTCCGGTGGAAGCCCGGCGATCAGCGCGTAGGCAATGGACTGGGGTAATGCCAGGACTGCACCGCTCAGGCCGACGACCGCGTCCCTTCCGACGCTGGCGCGGGTTTGGCGCGGGAGCCAGCTGAGGAAGGGAAAGAGTGTATGGCGGTTGGGCCAGGGCATTGGAAACTCGGTTGAAGAGGTTTGAATCAGAGTATCAGGCTCATGATGATCGTTCCCACGCTCTGCGTGGGAATGCCGTCCTGGACGCTCTGCGTCCGCTCTTGAGTCGTGACGCGCAGCGTCACCGGATGCGTTCCCACGCAGAGCGTGGGAACGATCAGTGCATCAGAGTTTGGCTTTTACAGCGGCCAGTGCATCCTGGCCATCGACGGTTTTAACCCCGTCCAGCCACTTGTCCAGCACCGCCGGGTTCGCCTTGATCCACGCCTTCGCCGCGTCCGCATTACTGAGCTTCTTGTTCACCACCTCAGCCATGATGGCGTTCTCCATCTCCTGGGTGAAACTCAGGTTGGTCAGCAATTTCCCCACATTCGGGCACGCCTGTGCATAGCCCTTGCGGGTCAACGTATACACGCTGCCGGTGTCACCAAAGTACTTCTCCCCACCCTTGAGGTAATGCATCTTCAACTGCACGTTCATCGGGTGCGGCGTCCAGCCGAGGAAGGTCACGAACTTCTGCTTCTTCACCGCCCGGGACACTTCGGCCAGCATCGCCTGTTCACTGGACTCGATCAGCTTCCACTGGCCCAGGTCAAAGTCGTTCTTCTTGATGATTTCCTGCAACGAGAGATTCGCCGGCGCACCCGAACCGATGCCGTAGATCTTCTTGTCGAACTTGTCGGCAAACTTGTTCAGGTCGGCAAAGTCATGCACCCCGGCGTCCCAGACATAGTCCGGCACGGCCAGGGTGAACTCGGTGCCGTCAAGGTTCTTCGCCAGTTGCACCACATCGCCATTGGCCACGAACTTGTCGTAGAAGCCTTGCTGCGCCGGCATCCAGTTACCCAGGAACACATCCACCTGGCCGTCCTTGAGCCCGCCAAAGGTGATCGGCACCGCAAGGGTATCGACCTTGGCCTTGTAGCCCATGCCGTTCAACAGGAAACCGGTAATGGCATTGGTGGCGGCGATATCGCTCCAGCCCGGATCGGCCATCTTCACGGTGTCGCAGCTGGTGTCCGCGTAGGCGCCGGCACTGCTCAATGCCAGCAGCGCAACGCTCAACACGGTGGATAACTTTTGCATGGCCTTCCCCTCAGTTTTATTGGTTTTGGCAGGGTTGTGGAAAACGTGCCTTGCGCTCCAGATCGTCGAGGTCGATATGGTTGCGCATGTATTGCTGACTGGCGTCTACCAGTGGCTGGTGGTCCCAGCTCTTCAGCTTGCCCTGGGTCAGCGCCTCGAACACCAGGCGGCGACGGCGTTGGCTGGCGAGCACCTGCTGGTGGATCGCCGGGATGTCCCATTTGGCCCGCGCTTCATGCAAAAACGCCTCGAACAGTGGCCGGTGTTCCGGTGACTGGCTGAGGTCCTCCCGCTCGTGCGGGTCGTTGTGCACATCGAACAATAGGCAAGGATCGTCCTCGCTGTAGATGAACTTGTAGGCGCCACGGCGAATCATCATCAGCGGGCTGATGGTGCCCTCGGCCATGTACTCACCGAACACTTCGTCGTGCCCGCCCTGCCCTTGCAGGTGAGACACCAGCGAGCGGCCGTCCAGCGCCAGCCTCGGGTCCAGCTCGCCGCCGGCCAGTTCCACCAGGGTAGGCAGCAGGTCGGCGGTGGACACGGCGGCGGTCACCCGGTCGGCCGCAAACTGCCCCGGCGCGCTGATCAGCAGCGGCACCCTGGCGGCCATTTCAAACCAGTGCATTTTGTACCAGAGCCCGCGTTCGCCGAGCATGTCGCCGTGGTCGCCGGAGAAGATGATGATGGTGTCGTCGGCCAGGCCCGTGTCTTCCAGGGTTTGCAGCAGCTTGCCGACGTTGCTGTCGATGTAGCTGCACGCGCCGAAGTAAGCGCGGCGTGCATCGCGGATCTTGTTCAGCGGCAGCGGCTTGTCCCACAGGTCATAGACCTTGAGCAGGCGCTGGGAGTGAGGGTCGAGGTCAGCCTGTGGCGGTGTTGCAGGCAGCGGGATGTCGTTGTCGTCGTACAGGTCCCAGAACGGTTTGGGAATGGTGTAAGGGTCGTGTGGGTGAGTCATCGACACGGTCAGGCAGAACGGCTGGTCGCCATCCTCGCGGATATGGTCGAACAGGTACTGCTGGGCCTTGAACACCACCTCTTCGTCGAAATCCAGCTGGTTGGTGCGCACGCACGGCCCGGCCTGCAGCACCGACGCCATGTTGTGGTACCAGGAGGGGCGCACGTCCGGCTCATCCCAGTTCACGGCCCAGCCATAGTCGGCCGGGTAGATGTCACTGGTCAGGCGTTCTTCATAGCCGTGGAGCTGGTCGGGGCCGCAAAAATGCATCTTGCCCGACAGCGCGGTGCGGTAGCCGAGGCGGCGCAGGTAGTGGGCATAGGTCGGCACGTCGGCGGGGAAATCGGCCGCGTTGTCGTAGGCGCCGATCTTGCTCGGCAACTGCCCACTCACCAGGGTAAAGCGCGATGGCGCACACAGCGGACTGTTGCAGTAAGCGGCGTCGAACACCACGCCCTCAGCGGCGAGGCGGCTCAAGTTCGGCAGTTTGATAGGCGAAGGACCGTAGAACGGAAGCATCGGCGCGGCCATTTGATCGGCCATGATAAAAAGAATGTTCTTGCGCTTCATGGTTTCGCGGCATTCCATAGTCGATGTTTATGCGAATGAGCATGCAGGCCATGGAAATCGTGGTAAAGCCCATGAGAAGCAATGTCTAGGATAAGTCCAGCTTATGTATGAATCCCTCGGTCACCTGTCACTCGACTTGCTGCGTGCCTTTGAATCCGCAGCGCGCCAACGCAGCTTTACGGCAGCGGCGATGGAGTTGGGCACCACTCAGCCGGCCATCAGCCAGCAGATCAAGCGCCTGGAAGAACAGCTGAAGGTGCGCCTGTTTGATCGCATCTACCGTGGCATCGAGCTGACCGACGCGGGCGCCTTGTTATTCGAGCAGGTACAGGCCGGTTTGCAGAGCATCAACCAGGGCCTGAGCGCGATTGCCGAGCAGGACCAGCATGAAGTCCTGCAGGTGGCGACCGACTTTGCCTTCGCCGCGTATTG
The DNA here is from genome assembly GCF_030815935.1 of Pseudomonas sp. W2I6. Classification (NCBI taxonomy): domain Bacteria; kingdom Pseudomonadati; phylum Pseudomonadota; class Gammaproteobacteria; order Pseudomonadales; family Pseudomonadaceae; genus Pseudomonas; species Pseudomonas sp. W2I6. The sequence continues at coordinate 6,389,975 of NZ_JAUSXJ010000001.1, forward strand.
GCTGATGCCACGCCTGCATCGTTTCCATGAAGCCAACCCGCAGGTGGACGTGAGCCTGGTCACCAGCGAGCGTAACCACGCCACGTTGCGCAGCGATATCGACGTAGCGGTGCTGTTCGGTGACGGCCGCTTCAAACAGGGCGACAGCCTGTGGCTGTTCAACGAGGAAGTGTTCCCGGTGTGCAGCCCGCAGCTACTCCAGGACCGAGTCGCGCCACTGTCGGTGCAGAGCCTGCTGGAGTTCCCCTTGCTGCACCTGCGCCAGCAAAACAACAACCAGTGGTTCGACTGGAGCGGGGTGTTTCGCGAACTGGGCCTCACCACCGCGCCCACCCCGGGCCAACTGCGTTTCGACAATTACACCCTGTTGATCCAGGCCGCGATCGCGGGCCAGGGCGTGGCCATCGGCTGGCGCCACCTTGTGGATAACCTGCTGGAGCAAAAATGGCTGTGCCGGCCGATTGGCGACACGGTGATCTCGCGCTTCGGCTATTACGTGGTGCTGCCCCAGCGCAAACGCCGCAGCCAGTTGATCGAGCGTTTCGTCGACTGGCTGATGACCGAACAGGCCAGCAGCGCACAATCGCTGACCGGTCTGGCCCTGCCGTCCATTGCGGTCTAGGATTTGCCGATCAATGAGCCCGGAGCCTGTCATGCAACGTATCAAGGGCTACCACGCCCATATCTATTTCGACGCCAACACCATCGACCAGGCGCGCAAACTCTGCGAAGACGCCGCGCAATTGTTTCCGCTGCGCATGGGCCGCGTGCATGAACGCCCGGTGGGCCCGCACCCGGACTGGAGCTGCCAGCTGGCATTCGAACCTGAATACATCGGCGTCGTGCTGCCTTGGCTGGCCCTCAACCGCAACGGCCTGGTGGTGTTCCTGCACCCGACCACCGGTGATGACCTCAAGGACCACACCGAACACGCGATCTGGATGGGGGCGATGCGCACGCTGGATCTGTCAATATTTTAAGCCTTCAATTTCCCTATATATGGGACTGATATTTATATATTGAGACTTTGCCGGTCTTGGGTTTATATTCGCCTCATCCGCTCAGAACACTCAGGTGAAGCGATGCAGGCGCAATTGATCGCGCTCGATTGGGGAACCAGTTCCCTTCGTGCTTACAAGCTCGGCCCGGCAGGCGTCGTGATCGAACGGCGCACCTTGGCGTCGGGGATCATGCACCTGCCGACTGAAGCCCGGGAAATAGCCGGTGTTCGCTGCAGCAACGGGTTCGAGCTGGCATTCGACGCAGCCTGCGGTGACTGGCTCGACACCCAGCCCGACCTTCCCGTTATCGCTTGCGGCATGGTCGGCAGCGCCCAGGGCTGGAGCGAAGCGGCTTACCGCGACACCCCTGCCGACGTTTCTACCCTCGGCCAGGCGCTGCATGTGGTGCGCAGCCTGCGGGGCGCAGCGGTGCACATCGTGCCCGGTGTGATTCAACGCGGCGCGTTGCCCAATGTGATGCGCGGTGAAGAAACCCAGGTGCTCGGCGTGCTGCAAAGCCTGTCTGCCCATACCGGGCGCGACGTATTGATCGGCCTGCCGGGCAGCCATTCCAAGTGGGTGGAGGTGGTGGAAGGCTGCATCACTCACTTCGATACTTTCATGACCGGCGAGTTGTTCGCCGTGCTCAGTCAACACAGCATTCTGGGGCGCACCCAGCGCCCTTCCGAACAGTTCCAGGTGGCCGCTTTTGATCGCGGTGTTCAGGTTGCGCTGTCGGCAGACGGCCAAACGGGCCTGTTGTCGAACTTGTTCAGCGCACGCTCCCTGGGATTGACCGGCGAGCTGGCGCCTGACGAGCAACCGGACTATCTGTCCGGGCTGTTGATCGGCCACGAACTGACCGGCCTGCGCACTCGCAAGCCCAGCCAGCAGCGCGACATCGTCCTGGTCGGCACACCCCAACTCTGCACCCGCTACCAGCGTGCACTCCAACTCTGTGGCTTCCCCCACGTGACCCTGGCGCAGGAGGCTACCGAGCGTGGCCTTTGGCAACTGGCCATGGCGGCGGGGCTGCTGCCTGCAACCTGACGAGAGGCCCGACATGCTCAAGCAAGCACTGACACACAACGGTTTGATCGCGATCCTGCGCGGCCTGCGACCGGAGGAGGCGCTGGCGATCGGCGAGGTGTTGTACACGGCGGGCTTCAGGGTGATCGAAGTGCCGCTGAACTCGCCGGATCCTTATTCCAGCATCCGCATCCTGCGGGACAGCCTGCCCGCCGATTGCCTGATCGGCGCCGGCACCGTGCTGACCCCGGAACAGGTCGATCAAGTCAAAGCCGCCGGCGGCCAGGTGATCGTCATGCCCCATAGCGATGCCAAGGTGCTGCGGGCCGCCAAGGCCGCGGGCCTGTATCTGTCGCCGGGTGTGGCCACGCCCACCGAAGCGTTTGCCGCGCTGGCCGAAGGCGCCGACGTGCTGAAGCTGTTCCCGGCCGAGCAAATGGGCCCGGCGGTGGTCAAGGCCTGGCTCGCGGTACTGCCCGCCGGCACCGTGCTGCTGCCGGTGGGCGGCATCACCCCGGACAACATGCAGGTATTTTTCGACGCGGGCGTCAAGGGCTTCGGCCTGGGCTCCGGGTTATTCAAGCCGGGCATGAGCGTCGCCCAAGTGGCGAGCAACGCCCAGGCCTACGTCGCCGCCTGGCATGCCTTGGGCTGATCAGCGTTCTCCATCTACAAGAGAGATAAGAAGATGAAAATCACCAAACTGACCACCTTCATCGTCCCGCCGCGCTGGTGCTTCCTCAAGGTTGAAACCGACCAGGGCGTGACTGGTTGGGGCGAGCCCGTTGTCGAGGGCCGCGCCCATACCGTGGCTGCCGCCGTCGAAGAATTGTCCGACTACTTGATCGGCAAGGACCCACGCAATATCGAGGACATCTGGACCGTGCTCTATCGCGGCGGTTTCTACCGTGGCGGCGCGATCCATATGAGCGCTCTCGCCGGTATCGACCAGGCGCTGTGGGACATCAAGGGCAAGGCCCTCGGCGTGTCGGTCAGCGACCTGCTGGGTGGCCAGGTGCGCGACAAAATCCGCGTGTATTCATGGATTGGTGGCGACCGCCCGGCCGACACTGCCCGCGCCGCCAAGGAAGCCGTGGCCCGTGGTTTCACTGCGGTGAAAATGAACGGCACCGAAGAGCTGCAATTTCTCGACAGCTTCGAAAAAGTCGACCAGGCCCTGGCCAACGTCGCCGCCGTGCGGGATGCGGTCGGTCCGAACGTCGGCATCGGCGTCGACTTCCATGGCCGGGTGCACAAACCCATGGCCAAGGTGCTGATGAAGGAACTCGACCCCTACAAACTGATGTTTATCGAAGAACCGGTGCTCAGCGAAAACTACGAAGCGCTGAAAGAACTGGCGCCGCTCACCAGCACCCCGATTGCCCTCGGCGAGCGCCTGTTCTCGCGCTGGGACTTCAAGCGCGTGCTCAGCGAAGGCTACGTCGACATCATCCAGCCGGATGCGTCCCACGCCGGCGGTATCACCGAAACCCGCAAGATTGCCAACATGGCCGAAGCTTACGACGTGGCCCTTGCCCTGCACTGCCCGCTCGGCCCGATTGCCCTGGCAGCGTGCCTGCAGCTGGATGCGGTTTGCTACAACGCGTTCATCCAGGAACAGAGCCTGGGCATTCACTACAACGAGAGCAATGACCTGCTGGATTACGTGCGCGATCCGGGTGTTTTCGACTACGACCAGGGCTTTGTGAAAATCCCCAACGGGCCAGGCCTGGGCATCGAGATCAACGAGGAATACGTGATCGAACGCGCGGCCATCGGGCATCGCTGGCGCAATCCGATCTGGCGGCATGCCGATGGCAGCTTCGCGGAGTGGTGATTTCCTCCTGAAGAAACACCGTCAGTGTGGGAGCTGGCTTGCCTGCGATAGCGGTGAGTCAGCTTGCATCTGCGGCGCTGACACTCCGCTATCGCAGGCAAGCCAGCTCCCACAGGTATCGCGTTTCGTCAGTAAGACCTGTCCTCAATAACCATAAGAAGAGGCAACCCCCATGCAATCCGAGTCCTTCACCGGGCAGGCTTCTTTAGTCACGCCCAGCCGAAAGCGTTTCTTCATCATGGTGCTGCTGTTCATCACCGTGGTGATCAACTACCTGGACCGCAGCAACCTGTCGATTGCCGCTCCGGCCCTGACCAGCGAGCTGGGGATCGACCCGGTGCATGTCGGGTTGATCTTCTCCGCGTTCGGCTGGACCTACGCGGCCATGCAGATTCCCGGCGGCTGGCTGGTGGACCGGGTGCCGCCGCGCATTCTCTACAGCGTCGCCCTGCTGCTGTGGTCGGTGGCCACGGTGATGCTCGGTTTCGCCGCCAGCTTCATCGCGCTGTTCGTATTGCGCATGGCGGTGGGCGCCCTGGAGGCCCCGGCCTACCCGATCAACAGCCGCGTGGTCACCACCTGGTTCCCCGAGCGTGAACGGGCCACGGCGATCGGCGTTTATACCTCCGGGCAATTTGTCGGGCTGGCGTTTCTCACGCCGGTGTTGGCCTGGCTGCAACACACCTTTGGCTGGCACATGGTGTTTGTCGCCACCGGCGGCGTGGGCATTGTGTGGGCGTTGATCTGGTACGCGGTGTACCGCGAGCCACGGGATTTCAAAGGCGCGAATGCGGCGGAAATCGAGCTGATCCGCGAAGGCGGCGGGTTGGTGGACATCCAGGCGCAGGCGGCCAAGGCACCGTTCAGCTGGGTCGACCTCGGCATCGTGTTGAGCAAGCGCAAGCTGTGGGGGATCTACCTGGGGCAGTTCTGCCTGAATTCCACGTTGTGGTTTTTCCTGACGTGGTTTCCGACCTACCTGGTGAAATATCGCGGCATGGACTTCATCAAGTCCGGCCTGCTGGCGTCGCTGCCGTTTCTGGCGGCGTTTGTCGGGGTGCTGTGTTCGGGGCTGTTTTCCGATTGGCTGATTCGCCGGGGAGCGTCCGTGGGGTTTGCGCGCAAGTTGCCGATCATTGGCGGGCTATTGATTTCCACGGCGATCATCGGCGCCAACTTTGTTGATTCCACGGCGTGGGTGATTGCGTTTCTGGCGGTGGCGTTTTTCGGCAATGGCCTGGCGTCGATCACCTGGTCGCTGGTGTCGACCCTGGCGCCGGCAAGGCTGCTGGGGCTGACCGGAGGGGTGTTCAACTTCATCGGCAATCTGTCGGCGATTACCACGCCGATCGTGATTGGCTTTCTGGCGACAGGGGATTCGTTTGCGCCGGCGATTACGTACATCGCGGTGCTGGCGTTGTTGGGTGCGTTGTCCTACATCTTGCTGGTCGGCAAGGTCGAGCGTATCGAGATTTAGGCGACTGCTGCGGCGAGGGAGCTGGTGTGGCGAGGGAGCTTGCTCCCGCTGGAGTGCGCAGCGCTCCCAGGATTTTGGGGCCGCTGCGCAGCCCAGCGGGAGCAAGCTCCCTCGCCACACCAGCTCCCCGGCCACAGCAAGCTCCCTCACCACAAAAGCAGTCCGGCTCTAGTACAGCGCGCCATCCAGAATCTGATAGACGATGCTGGTGCCAACGGCGATCAATACGATGTCCCCACCCGAACGGCGCCATTCATAACCAGGGTATTGCGGCAGATGGCCCAGCGCCCGTGGGTCCAGACGCTCACCATAGTAGTTTGGCGGCAGGCGCTGGCCGCGCACCAGGTGGATGCCGGGAGGCGGCGGCGCGCCACGGCGGAAGTCGCCATGGTTGTCGCGGATGACCTGTCTCACAGGACCAAAGTCCTGAGGAGGCCCGCCACGGTGGTTGTCCTGCGGCCCGCGATGGTCATCGCCACGTTGATCGTGCTGGCCCTGTGGGCCACCACGGTCAGGTCCGCCACCCTGATCATAGGGCGCAGCTTGGACCAGGGCGCTGGCGCCAAGCACCAGCACGCCTACACCTGCAATCAAACGTTTGGGAATTTTCATGGGGCTGTTTCCTCAGTACTGCACGAACAAAAAAGGGATCTCGAACCACGTTCGAAATCCCTTGGTCTTGTTAGCTTAGGTACTGATTTGCCAGCATGATTCCTCTGTATCAGGAACTTTACCTACCGCTTACGAGCCGCTTACTTACGGGCGTTGCGTACACCTTCCGACAGCGCAGAGCACAGGGTCAATACACCGTCGATGGCCTGTTGATCATTGCTGGCGTTGGCGATGTGGTCGATCAGTGCCGACCCCACCACCACACCGTCGGCCAGGCGCGCGATTGCAGCGGCCTGCTCCGGGGTGCGGATGCCGAAACCGATGCTGATCGGCAGGTCGGTATGCCGACGCAGACGGGTCACGGCCTCTTCGACGTGTTCCAGGGTCGCGGCACCGGCACCGGTCACACCGGCCACCGACACGTAGTACACAAACCCTGAGCTGCCGTTGAGCACGGTCGGCAGGCGCGCGTCGTCGGTGGTCGGCGTGGTCAGGCGGATAAAGTCGATACCGGCAGCCTGGGCCGGGTCGCACAGCTCGCCGTTATGTTCCGGCGGCATGTCGACCACGATCAGGCCGTCGACGCCGGCTTCTTTCGCATCGCTGATAAAGCGTGGCACGCCGTACATGTGGATCGGGTTGAAGTAGCCCATCAGCACCAGCGGCGTGTCGCTGTTGCCCTCGCGGAACTCGCGAACCATTTGCAGGGTTTTCGTGAGGTTCTGCTTGGCGGTCAGCGCGCGGATGTTGGCCAGTTGAATGGCCGGGCCGTCAGCCATCGGGTCAGTGAACGGCATGCCCAGTTCGATCACATCGGCGCCGGCCGCCGGCAAGCCCTTGAGGATCGCCAGCGAGGTGTCATAGCCCGGGTCGCCAGCGGTGACGAAGGTCACCAGGGCGGCGCGGTTTTGTTCTTTCAGTTGCGCAAAACGTGTTTGCAGGCGGCTCATTTAGTGTTTCTCCTGCTTGGACTGTTCCATGTGGTGCATCACGGTTTGCATGTCTTTGTCGCCACGGCCGGACAGGTTGACCACCATCAGGTGATCTTTCGGCAGGGTCGGTGCGCGTTTGAACACTTCGGCCAGGGCGTGGGCGCTTTCCAGTGCAGGAATAATCCCTTCCAGGCGGCAGCATTTGTGAAAGGCGTCGAGGGCTTCGTCGTCGGTCACCGAGGTGTACTGGACGCGGCCGATGTCGTGCAACCAGGCGTGTTCAGGGCCGATGCCCGGGTAGTCGAGGCCCGCGGAGATCGAGTGGGCGTCGATGATCTGGCCATCGTCGTCCTGCAGCAGGAAGGTACGGTTGCCGTGCAGTACGCCCGGTACGCCGCCGTTGAGGCTGGCGGCGTGTTTGCCGGTCTCGATGCCGTAGCCGGCCGCTTCAACGCCGATGATCTCGACGCTGGTGTCATCCAGGAACGGGTGGAACAGGCCCATGGCATTGGAACCGCCGCCGATGCACGCCACCAGGCTGTCGGGCAGACGGCCTTCCTGGGCTTGCAGCTGGGTACGGGTTTCCTTGCCGATCACGGCCTGGAAGTCGCGAACCATGGCTGGGTACGGGTGCGGACCGGCCACGGTGCCGATCAGGTAGAAGGTGCTGTCGACGTTGGTGACCCAGTCACGCAGCGCTTCGTTCATCGCGTCTTTCAGGGTGCCGGTACCGGCGACTACCGGGATCACTTCAGCGCCCAGCAGCTTCATGCGAAATACGTTGGCCTGCTGGCGCTCGATGTCGGTGGTGCCCATGTAGATCACGCATTGCAGGCCAAAACGCGCGGCGACTGTGGCGGTGGCCACACCGTGCATGCCGGCGCCGGTCTCGGCGATGATGCGTTTTTTACCCATGCGCCGCGCCAGCAGGATCTGGCCGATGCAGTTGTTGATCTTGTGGGCGCCGGTGTGGTTCAGCTCTTCGCGTTTGAGGTAGATCTTGGCGCCACCGCAGAACTCGGTCAGGCGCTCGGCGAAGTACAGCGGGCTTGGGCGTCCGACGTAGTCGCGCTGGAAGTAGGCCAGTTCTTCGTTGAAGGCCGGATCGATCTTGGCCGCTTCGTATTCGCGGGCCAGATCAAGGATCAACGGCATCAGGGTTTCCGCCACGTAGCGGCCGCCGAACGAACCAAACAGGCCATTGGCATCCGGGCCGTTGCGTAAATCGGTCTGGGTCTGAGTCATGGGACGCTCCAGGTAGAAAATGTGTAAGAGGCAATGACGGTCACTCTACCCCTGACGCTTCCACGTGAAAACCGATAAGATCGCCACAACCTGTCAGGAAAACTCACAGATGAGCCGAGACCTCCCACCGCTGAATGCCTTGCGCGCTTTTGAGGCGACTGCGCGCCTGAACAGCGTTAGCCAGGCCGCTGAGCAACTGCACGTGACCCATGGTGCGGTCAGCCGGCAGCTCAAGGTGTTGGAAGAACACCTTGGTGTAAGCCTGTTCGCCAAGGACGGGCGCGGCCTCAAACTCACAGATGCCGGCGTTCGTCTGCGGGATGCGAGTTTCGAGGCGTTCGAGCGACTGAGGGACACCTGCGCCGAGCTCACGCAAAGCAGTGCCGATGCGCCGTTTGTGCTCGGCTGCTCCGGCAGCCTGCTGGCGCGCTGGTTTATTCCGCGTCTGGGGCGCCTGAACGCCGAGTTGCCGGATTTGCGCCTGCATCTGTCGGCGGGTGAAGGCGATCTTGACCCACGTCGCCCCGGCCTGGACGCGCTGCTGGTGTTCGCCGAACCCCCATGGCCGGCGGATATGCAGGTGTATGAATTGGCCAGCGAACGCATCGGCCCGGTCATGAGCCCGCGTTTTGCCCATTACGAGCGATTGCGCCAGGCGCCTCCCGAGGCGCTGCTGAATGAGGCCCTGTTGCACACTACCTCACGCCCGCAAGCCTGGCCCAGCTGGGCGCAGCACCATGGGATCGACGCTGGCGCGTTGAAGTACGGTCAGGGGTTTGAGCATTTGTATTATTTGCTGGAGGCGGCGGTGGCCGGGCTGGGGGTAGCAATTGCGCCTGAGCCGCTGGTGGCAGAGGACCTGCGAGCGGGTCGCCTGGTTGCGCCGTGGGGTTTCAGTGAAACCCCGGCGCAACTGGCGTTGTGGCTACCCAAGCGCGCCGCAGATGGGCGCGCCGGGCAACTGGCGCAGTGGCTCAAGGCTGAGCTTGCGCGCCAAGACGTTTAGTCGCCGCGTTTGCACAGCAAGTAGGCCGCCAGCAGACCCAGCGCGCCGACGGCAACACCGGCGGTAGTCCATGGATGCTCTTGCGCGTAGTCCCGTGTTGCAACACCGGTTTCGCGGATTTTGACTTTGCTTTCTTCGTAGGCATCGCTGATCAGGTGGCGAGAATGCTTGAGGGCGTTCTCGGCATTGCTTTTCAGGGCCTTCAGGGTTTTGCGCGACTCGTCAGACGCATCGTCCTTGAGGCTTTCCAAAGATTTGAGCAGGCTCGAAATCTCGGCTTCCATGCTTTCCAATGACGCTTTGCGTAAAGAGGTGTTGGCCATGTGGGCTCTCCTGGAGTGATTGAGTGGCGTGTGTTGTTTCCGACTGCGGCGGTTTCAGAAAGTGCAGTAAATCTGAACTTTCACATCGCAATAGCCGCCAGAAGCAGTACGAGAATTCACTGCTAGTCTTGATTAACGACCCCAGGAGAAAAACTTATGAGTGATCATCACACCTACAAGAAAGTCGAACTGGTGGGCTCTTCCGCGACCAGCATCGAGGAGGCCATCAACAATGCCCTGGCTGAAGCCAGCAAGAGCATCAAGCACTTGGAGTGGTTTGAAGTGACCGAAACCCGTGGCCACATCAAGGACGGCAAGGCTGCGCATTTCCAGGTCACCCTCAAGGTGGGGTTCCGAATTGCCAGTAGTTGATTGAGCCGGTTGAACTTGCGCGCTGGCCGATTGCCATAAACTCCGCTACAACCTTTAGGCACGTCGACGTGACGAGCGTCGGCGTGCTTCCTTTCGATCAACCCAAGGAAGTGACGGATGAAGAACTTTTTGTTGGCGGTAGGTTTGTTGAGCATTGCGGGCACGGCCCTGGCGGCGGGCAAGCCTTGTGAAGAGCTGAAAAGCGAGATTGCGGCGAAAATCGACGCTAAAGGCGCTTCGGGCTACTCCCTGGAAATCGTGGACAAAGGTGCTGCACCTAGTGACCACACGGTTGTCGGCAGCTGTGAAGCCGGTACCAAGGAAATCGCCTACAAGCGCGGGTGATCCCGTGTTGCAGACGTAAAAAACCGACGCAAGTGCGTCGGTTTTTTTTGATCGTTCCCTCGCTCCGCGTGGGAATGCCGCCTGGGATGCTCTGCGTCCCGCCTCACTCCTGGATTCAGCCCTTCATGACCTGCGCCAGCAGCTCGTAGGAATGAATCCGGTCGGCGTGCTCGTACAGGTCACAGGTAAAGATCAGCTCATCAGCGCCGGTCTGCTCCACCAGCACCTCCAGCTTGGCGCGGATCTTCTGCGGGCTGCCCACCATGGCCAGGCCGAGGAAACTGCCGACCGCGTCTTTTTCATGGGGCAGCCACAGGCCGTCCATGGTCTTGACCGGCGGGCGCTGCACCAGGCTTTGCCCACGCATCAGCGCGAGAATTCGCTGGTACACCGAGGTGGCCAGGTAGTCGGCTTGCTCATCGGTGTCGGCGGCCACCAGCGGGATGCCGAGCATCACATAGGGCTTGTCCAGCACGGCCGAAGGCTTGAAGTGGTTGCGATAGACGCGAATCGCTTCATGCATCAGGCGCGGTGCGAAATGCGAGGCAAAGGCGTAAGGCAAACCGCGCTCGCCCGCCAGTTGTGCACTGAACAGGCTTGAGCCCAGCAGCCACACAGGCACATTGGTGCCCGTGCCGGGTACAGCGATCACGCGCTGGTCCGGGGTGCGCGGGCCGAGGTAGGCCATCAGTTCTGCCACGTCTTCCGGGAAATCATCGGCGCTGCCGGAGCGTTCACGGCGCAGGGCGCGGGCGGTCATCTGGTCGGAGCCTGGTGCGCGGCCAAGGCCCAGGTCGATGCGGCCCGGGTACAGGCTTTCCAGGGTGCCGAACTGCTCGGCGATCACCAACGGTGCGTGGTTGGGCAGCATCACGCCACCGGAACCGACACGGATCGTCGAGGTGCCGCCGGCCAGGTAACCCAGCAATACCGAGGTCGCCGAGCTGGCGATGCCGTCCATATTGTGGTGTTCGGCGACCCAGAAACGGTTGTAGCCGAATTTTTCCACGTGCTGGGCCAGGTCCAGGGAATTGCGCAGCGACTGCGCCGGACTGCCGTTGGCGCGCACGGGCACGAGGTCGAGGGTCGAGAACTTTACGTCGGACAGCGATTTCATAAGCCTGCTTCTCCAATGGGGGCGCAGGCTTCTTAGACGAACCAAAACCTGCCGCTTCATGTGCATGTCCTATGCAATGAGGGCATATACCCGAGATTCAATAGCGATGGTGAAATTTCCTACTTAATCGCTAGGTTTCTCCGACAAGATGAACTTTGCCGGGGCGTCTATCCTCAGAACCCTTACTGACGCAAAACCACCGTTCGAGGAGACCGCTATGAGTATTGTTAAAAAAGCATCCGCGCATTGGGAAGGCGACCTGAAGACTGGCCTGGGTTCCATTTCCACCGAAACCGGCGTTCTGCGTGAAGCGCCTTACGGCTTCAAGGCCCGTTTCGAAGGTGGCAAGGGCACCAACCCTGAAGAACTGATCGGCGCAGCCCATGCCGGTTGTTTCTCCATGGCGTTTTCCATGATTCTCGGCGATGCCGGGCTCAAGGCCGACAGCATCGACACCCAGGCCGAAGTGACCCTGGACCAAGTGGACGGTGGCTTTGCGATTACTGCCGTGCACCTGACCCTCAAGGCGAAGATCCCGGGCGCCAGCCAGGCGCAGTTCGATGAGCTGAGCAAAAAGGCCAAGGAAGGATGCCCCGTGTCCAAGGTACTGAATGCAACCATTACCCTGGATGGCACGCTGGTTAGTTGATGCAACCCCCTTGCAGGGGTGAGCTTGCTCGCCCCTGCAGGTGCAAATGTGGTCGAATAGCCGATTGCAGACTCAGCGCACACCCGTGCGCGTGCATTCAGGGAGCTTCACACATGAAACGTATTGCCTTGGCGGTTATCTGCTGTGCACTGGCCACGTCGGCGCTGGCGGCGCCAAAAGATTGTGAAGAGCTCAGGAAGGAGATCGAGGTCAAAATCCAGGCGAATGCCGTTCCGTCCTACACCCTCGAAATCGTCACCAAGGAAGAAGCTGACAAGCACGACAGCGCCATGGTTGTCGGCAGCTGTGAGAATGGCACCAAAGCCATCGTCTACCAGAAGAACAACGACTGATCAGATGCAGTTGACGCTACGTTCTTCGGCCAGCAATTGACCCGCTTTGTTGTACAGCCGGATATTCGGGTTGTAGCCCAGTGAGCGCCCTTCCAGGCGATAACGCTGGCCTGCCTCGAAGCGCTCGTATTGCAGGGTCATGAAGCAGGTACGGTCAGTGGTTTGGCCAAACCCGCCGAAACTGCCGCCGGTAGGCACCTCGAAATCAAAACGTACCATCAGCTCATGGCTGCCAGGCGGCACCTGGAAGAAGCGTCCGTCGTTCAGGTTTTTCCCGTCCAGGCGTTGCGCCATTACCAGCTTGGCGCCGGGTGTCGGGGTAGCGAAGTCGACCCAGGCCTGGTGTGGATCAACCGGCGGTAGCGGCGTCGACGCACAGGCACTGAGAAAAATCGCGGCGACGGGAAGCAGTAGCTGACGCATGTTAAGCACTCAACTGTAGGAATGGTTTTTTGAACGGCTGCGTTCGGCAGCACGCTCCCTATGAGTATAAACACGCCACGCCATGGAAAAATTCCCCACAGGCGAGATAGTCTGGCGGGATGGTTACCGGCGAGAGGTTTTAATGGTCAGGCGTTTGCTTCCCGGCTTGATGCTGCTGTTGCTCAGCGGCTGTTCCAGCGTCAGTTATTACAGCCAACTGGCAGACGGCCAATGGCAATTGCTGCGTGCCCGGGAGCCTGTCTCCGCGGTCGTCGCCGACCCGTCCCGGCCACAGGTGCTGCGCGAGCACTTGGCGCAGTCGCAGAAAGCCCGCACCTTCGCCAGCGAACACCTGCACCTGCCGGATAACCAGAGTTACCGGCTGTATGCCGATATCGGCCGCCCTTACGTGGTCTGGAACGTGTTCGCCACGCCTGAATTTTCCCTGTCCCCGCAAACCCACTGCTTCCCGATTGCCGGTTGCGTGGCCTATCGCGGCTACTACAACCAGGGCGCCGCACGCGGCCAGGCGGCTTTGTTGAAGCAGCAAGGGATGGATGTGTCGATTGGCGGCGTGGAGGCCTATTCCACTCTCGGCTGGTTCAACGATCCGATCATGAGTTCGATGATGAGCTGGGGGGACGAGCGCCTGGCCACGCTGATTTTTCATGAGCTGGCGCACCAGCGGTTTTATGTGAAGGACGACACCGAGTTCAACGAGTCGTACGCCACCTTCGTCGAGCAGGAAGGTACCCGGCAATGGCGCGCCGCCCAAGGCTTGCCGCCTGCCAGCGAGTCGGCGCTGAAACAGCGCGACCAGTTCACCCGGCTGGTGCTCGATACCCGCAAACGCCTGGAGCAGTTGTATGCGCAGCCGCTGGCGGCAGATGCCATGCGCCAGGCCAAGGCGGCTGAATTCGAGCGCCTGCGCCGTGACTACCGGCACATGCGCGATAGCCAGTGGGGTGGCGACAAGCGTTATGACGCCTGGGTCAACCTGCCGATGAACAACGCAAGGTTGCTGCCGTTTGGGCTGTATGACCAGTGGGTGCCGGCGTTCGTCGCGTTGTTCCGGCAGGAAGGCGGGGATTGGCCGAGGTTCTTTGCGGCGGTGGAGAAGCTGGGCGGGTTGCCGGTGGATCAGCGCAAGGCGGCCCTGAGGGCGTTGGAGGGATCCGGGCAAGTGGTTGGCCGGTAGGGCCTCATCGCGGGCAAGCCCGGCTCCCACATTTGACTGAGTTGTCTTGGCCGACCGTGATCAAATGTGGGAGCTGGCTTGCCTGCGATAGCGCATTCAAGGCCGTTGCAAAAACGCCTGATGCAGCTCGGCCAACGTTTCGAAATGCCAGGTCGGCGCCTCGGCACTCAGCTCTTCATTGCTGCCAAACCCATAACCCACCGCCGCCGAATCCAGCCCATTGCTGCGGGCGCCGATCAGGTCGTGCTTGCGGTCGCCAATCATCAAGGTGCTGGCCGGGTCCAGGCTTTCTTGCGTCATCAGGTGGGCAATCAGCTCGACCTTGTTGGTGCGGGTGCCGTCCAGCTCGCTGCCGTAGATCACCTTGAAGTGCTTGGCGAAATCAAAATGCCGGGCGATTTCCCGGGCAAATACCCAAGGCTTGGACGTGGCTACATACAGCTGGCGGCCCTGGCCATTCAATTCCTCAAGCAGCGGCATCACGCCGTCGAACACGCGGTTTTCGTACAGGCCGGTGACCTTGAAGCGCTCGCGGTAGAAATTCACCGCCTCCCAGGCCTTGGCTTCGTCGAAGCCATAAAACTGCATGAACGCTTGCAGCAGCGGCGGGCCGATAAAGTGCTCAAGTTTGGTCAGGTCCGGCTCATCGATCCCCAGTTTGGCGAGGGCGTACTGGATCGAGCGGGTGATGCCTTCGCGCGGGTCGGTGAGGGTGCCATCGAGGTCGAACAAAACGGTCTGGTAATGCATGGGTGTCCTTGTCATTGGTCGAAGCCTTCGGCCAGGTGCAGGTCTTTGAGCTTTACGTAGTTCGCGGCGCTGTAGGTGAAAAATGCCCGTTCCTTGTCAGTCAGCGGGCGGATTTGTTTAACCGGGCTGCCAACATATAAAAAACCGCTCTCAAGTTTCTTGCCCGGCGGCACCAGGCTGCCGGCGCCGATGATCACCTCGTCTTCCACCACGGCGCCGTCCATCACAATGCTGCCCATGCCGATCAGGATCCGGCTGCCTACCGTGCAGCCATGCAGCATGACCTTGTGGGCAATGGTCACATCGTCGCCGATCAGCAGCGGGAAACCATCAGGATTGAAGGGGCCTGCGTGGGTAATGTGCAGCACGCAGCCGTCCTGCACGCTGGTGCGCGCACCGATGCGGATGCGGTGCATGTCGCCGCGGATCACCGTCAGCGGCCATACCGAGCTGTCAGTGCCGATTTCGACGTCGCCGATCACCACCGCCGATGCATCGACGAAAGCCCCGGCGGCCAGGGCCGGCGTGTGATTCTGGTAGGTGCGAAGGGTCACGATAGGCTCTCTCTCTTCTGCTGATAGCTGCGGTGGGCGTTGATTGTAATTAAGATGGCCCTATCTTTGTTCTTACATGTTTCTTCAGCCAAGGTGCCAACCGTGAGCGCGAACAACCCTCTTCTGCAGTCCTACGACCTGCCGCCGTTCTCGGCGATCCGTGCCGAGCACGTGCAGCCGGCCATTGAACAGATCCTCGCCGACAACCGCGTCGCCATCGAAGGGATCCTGCAAAGCCAGGGTAAAAATCCGACCTGGGCCGGGCTGGTCCTGGCCATGGACGAACTCAATGACCGCCTGGGCGCCGCCTGGAGCCCGGTCAGCCACCTGAATGCCGTGTGCAACAGCGCCGAACTGCGGGAAGCCTACGAGGCGTGCCTGCCGGCACTGAGCGCCTACTCCACCGAGATGGGCCAGAACCGCGAGTTGTTCCAGGCCTTCGACGCCCTGGCCAACAGCCCGGAAGCCGCCGGCTTCGACGTGGCGCAAAAAACCATCCTGGAACACTCCCTGCGGGACTTCCGTCTGTCGGGTATCGATTTGCCGCCTGAACAGCAAAAGCGTTATGCCGAAGTGCAGAGCAAGCTCTCCGAACTGGGCAGCAAGTTCTCCAACCAATTGCTCGATGCCACCCAGGCCTGGACCAAGCACGTCACTGACGAAGCAACCCTCGCCGGCCTGACCGATTCCTCCAAGGCGCAAATGGCTGCGGCTGCCCAGGCCAAGGGCCTCGACGGCTGGCTGATCACCCTGGAATTCCCAAGCTACTACGCGGTGATGACCTACGCCCACGACCGCGCCCTGCGTGAAGAAATCTACGCAGCCTACTGCACCCGCGCGTCGGACCAAGGCCCGAATGCCGGTCAGAATGATAATGGCCCGGTCATGGAACAGATCCTTGACCTGCGTCAGGAGCTGGCGCAACTGCTGGGCTTCGCCTCGTTCTCCGAGCTGAGCCTGGCCACCAAAATGGCCGAGTCCAGCGACCAGGTGCTGAGCTTCCTGCGGGACCTGGCCAAGCGCAGCAAGCCGTTTGCCACCCAGGACCTGCAACAGCTCAAGGCCTATGCCGCCGAACAAGGCTGCGCGGACCTGCAAAGCTGGGACAGCGGTTTCTACGGCGAAAAACTGCGTGAACAGCGTTACAGCGTTTCCCAGGAAGCCCTGCGCGCCTACTTCCCGATCGACAAGGTACTCAGCGGCCTGTTCGCCATCGTGCAACGCCTGTATGGCATCGAGATCGCCGAGCAGAAAGGCTTCGACACCTGGCACCCGGATGTTCGCCTGTTCGAAATCAAGGAAAACGGCCAGCACGTCGGCCGCTTCTTCTTCGACCTGTATGCCCGCGCCAACAAGCGTGGGGGTGCCTGGATGGACGGCGCCCGTGACCGTCGCCGCACGGTTGATGGCGTGCTGCAAAGCCCGGTGGCCAACCTGGTGTGCAACTTCACCCCGGCCGACAGCGGCAAGCCTGCCCTGCTGACCCACAATGAAGTGACCACGCTGTTCCACGAATTTGGCCACGGCCTGCACCACCTGTTGACCCGTGTCGAGCACGCCGGCGTGTCCGGCATCAACGGCGTGGCCTGGGATGCGGTGGAGTTGCCGAGCCAGTTCATGGAAAACTGGTGCTGGGAGCCGGAAGGCCTGGCGCTGATTTCCGGTCACTATGAAACCGGTGAGCCGCTGCCACAGGACCTGCTGGAAAAAATGCTCGCGGCGAAGAACTTCCAGTCCGGCCTGATGATGGTTCGCCAGTTGGAGTTCTCGCTGTTCGACTTCGAGCTGCACGCTACCCACGGCGATGGCCGCAGCGTGCTGCAGGTGCTGGAAGGCGTGCGTGATGAGGTGTCGGTGATGCGTCCGCCCGCCTACAACCGCTTCCCCAACAGCTTCGCGCATATCTTCGCTGGCGGTTACGCCGCGGGTTACTACAGCTACAAGTGGGCGGAAGTGCTGTCGGCCGATGCCTTCTCCAAGTTCGAAGAAGATGGCGTGCTCAATGCCGAGACTGGCCGGGCGTTCCGCGAGGCGATCCTGGCCCGTGGCGGTTCCCAGGCACCGATGGTGCTGTTCGTCGATTTCCGCGGACGGGCGCCGTCGATTGACGCACTCTTGCGCCACAGCGGCCTGAGTGAGGACGCGGCAGCATGAGTGAAGCACCTGTGAAAACCAAAAAACGCTTTATCGCCGGGGCAGTCTGCCCGGCGTGCAGCGAGCCGGACAAGTTGATGATGTGGAGCGAGGACGATGTTCCGCACCGCGAATGCGTGGCTTGCGGCTATTCCGACACGCTGAATGAACAAGGTCTGTCAGTGCCCAAGGAATTGGGTACGCGGGTCAATACGTCGGCGTTGAAAGCACCGGACCCCAAGGTGCAGGCGGTGCAGTTCTTCCCTAATCCGAAGCTGAAGAAAGACTGATCGTGAAGCGCTCCCTGGGTTGATGGCTCAGGGAGCGACCACCCAGGCGGTTTTTTCCTCGGCCGGGTCTTTGGCGTTGTCCGCGGTATTCAGCCAGCTTTTCATCGAGCACAGTGCAAAGGCGCTGGTGCTGCATTCGCCGTTGACCAGTGCGGTGCGTAACTTGTCGACATCGGCCCTCATCATGTAGCGAACACCGTCCTTGAAGCCGCTACTGGCGCCAAAGCCGCCCAAGGTCATTTCGTTCAGCGCGTCTTCCTTGCTCCATCCCTGAATCACCACCCGATACATCGCCGCCACCAGGCCAGTACGGTCGGAGCCGTGTTTGCAGTGCATCAGCACCGGGCCGTTGGCTTCGGCATCCTGAATCGCACGCAACGCTGCGAGCACATCGGCGTCATCGACATGGTTGGTGCGATAGGACAATTGCACCTGGTTGATACCGGGTGATTTCAGCCACTTGGCATCGGACTCGGGCAGAAAGTTGATCACCGTACCGATCTTGAGCTTTTCCAATACAGGAACAGCACCGCTATCCGGCAGCGCGCTGCGATAGAGCGTGGGCGTCATCTGATACAGGTTGTATTGATTGCCCACCGGCTGGGCCCATTCCGATGAACGGATGGGCGTGAGCTCTTCGGCCTGGGACGGTGCGGTGGTGAACAGCGCCATGAACACGAGGCTGACGGCAGGCAGCAATTGATTCTTGAACATGCGCGATGTAACCGAATAGGGAAGGGGCTGATGGGGCCCAGATTCGCCTACAGGGGGTCAATGCCGTGTGAGGTACTCGTCAAAGAATCGTGAATAAGCCGGCTCCGGGCAGATTTTTTCGCGCTGAAACGATTTTCCCCAATCCTTAGCCTGCTATCCTTTGTAACTATTGATTGCTGCTGTGTTCTATCCCCTTGGGTCCTTTGGATCCCATTTACTGCCAAAACTATAAGTCGTTCCTCGAAGCGGCTGATAAATCCGTGACCACATGATGAGGTGCCACCATGTCTGATCAAGATCAAGACAACCCCCGGCGTGAGTTTTTACGCAAATCCTTGACCTTGATCCCCGTGGTCACTGTCGCCAGCACGGGCCTGGGCGGTTCGATGCTGATGGCGGTTCCCGAACCGGCTCAAGCCAGCCCGGAGAAGGCGCCCGTCAGCAGCAAGGCCTATGAGCCGAGCTATTTCACTGCCGAGGAATGGGCCTTTATCAACGCGGCCGTTGCGCGCCTGATCCCGGCGGACGACCAGGGCCCAGGCGCCCTGGAAGCCGGTGCGCCGGAATATATCGACCGTCAGATGAACACGCCGTACGCGGCTGGCGCCCTGTGGTTCATGCAAGGCCCGTTCAATGCCGACGCGCCGCCTGAAATGGGCTGGCAGAGCAAATTGGTGCCCAAGGAGATCTATCGCCTGGGCATTGCTGCCACGGATGCCTGGTCGAAAGCGATGAACGGTAAGCTATTTGCCGAGCAAGACAGCGCTACCCAGGAAAAGTTGTTGCAGCGCCTGGAGGCCGGCGACGCGCAGTTCGACAGCGTCCCGCCGAAGATTTTCTTCAATCTGTTGCTGCAAAACACCAAGGAAGGGTTCTTTTGCGACCCGGTCCACGGTGGCAACAAAGGCATGGTCGGCTGGACCATGATCGGCTTCCCCGGCGCCCGCGCCGATTTCATGGATTGGGTTGAACGCAACGAGCAATACCCCTTCCCGGCTGTTTCGATCCGTGGCGAGAGGGCGTAAACGTGGCGACCATCATGAAGAAAGTGGATGCAGTGATTGTCGGCTTCGGCTGGACCGGCGCGATCATGGCCAAGGAGCTGACGGAAGCTGGCCTCAACGTGGTAGCGCTGGAGCGCGGCCCGATGCAGGACACCTACCCGGACGGCAACTATCCCCAGGTCATCGACGAACTGACCTACAGCGTGCGTAAAAAGCTCTTCCAGGACATCTCCAAGGAAACCGTGACCATTCGCCATAGCGTGAATGACGTGGCGATGCCCAACCGCCAACTGGGCGCTTTCCTGCCTGGCAACGGTGTCGGCGGTGCAGGCCTGCACTGGTCCGGCGTGCACTTTCGGGTGGACCCGATCGAGTTGCGCATGCGCAGCCATTACGAAGAGCGCTACGGGAAAAACTTCATTCCCAAGGACATGACCATCCAGGATTTCGGCGTCAGCTATGAAGAGCTGGAACCATTCTTCGACTATGCCGAGAAAGTCTTCGGCACCTCCGGGCAAGCCTGGACGGTGAAGGGCCAGTTGGTGGGCGAAGGCAAGGGCGGCAATCCTTATGCGCCGGATCGCTCCAATCACTTCCCGCTGGAATCGCAGAAGAACACCGTCTCTGCACAGCTGTTCCAGAAGGCCGCCACGGCCGTGGGGTACAAGCCCTACAACCTGCCTTCCGCGAATACATCGGGGCCGTACACCAACCCTTACGGTGCCCAGATGGGCCCGTGCAACTTCTGCGGCTTCTGCAGCGGTTATGTCTGCTACATGTATTCCAAGGCTTCGCCGAACGTGAACATCCTGCCGGCCTTGCGCCAGGAACCCAAGTTCGAACTGCGGCCCAATTCCCACGTGCTGAAGGTCAATCTCGACAGCACCAGGAGCAAGGCGACCGGCGTGACGTATGTCGACGCCCAGGGGCGGGAATGCGAGCAGCCGGCGGACCTGGTGATCCTCGGCTCCTTCCAGTTCAACAACGTGCGCCTGATGCTGCTGTCGGGCATCGGCAAACCCTACGACCCGATCTCCGGTGAGGGCGTGGTGGGCCGCAACTTCGCCTACCAGAACATGGCCACCATCAAGGCGTTCTTCGACAAGGACGTGCACACCAACAACTTCATCGGTGCCGGCGGCAATGGCGTGGCGGTCGATGACTTCAACGCCGACAACTTCGACCATGGGCCTCACGGCTTTGTGGGCGGCTCGCCGATGTGGGTCAACCAGGCGGGCAGCCGGCCGATTGCGGGCACCTCCAACCCGCCGGGCACGCCGGCCTGGGGCAGCGCGTGGAAGCGCGCCACGGCTGATTACTACACCCACCAGGTGTCGATGGATGCCCATGGCGCCCACCAATCCTACCGTGGCAACTACCTCGACCTGGACCCGGTTTACCGCGATGCCTACGGCCTGCCGCTGCTGCGCATGACCTTCGACTGGCAGGAAAACGACATCAAGATGAACCGCTTCATGGTCGAAAAAATGAGCAAGATCGCCGAAGCGATGAACCCCAAGGCGATTGCCTTGCTGGGCAAAAAGGTGGGGGAGCACTTCAACACCGCGGCCTACCAGACCACCCACCTCAACGGTGGCGCGATCATGGGCACCGACCCGAAAACCAGTGCCTTGAACCGCTACCTGCAGTGCTGGGACGTACACAACGTGTTTGTCCCGGGCGCTTCCGCGTTCCCACAAGGCTTGGGCTACAACCCTACGGGCCTGGTGGCGGCATTGACCTACTGGTCGGCGCGGGCAATTCGCGAGCAGTACCTGAAAAACCCCGGCCCACTGGTTCAGGCATAAGGAGCGATGACCATGAAAGCATTTGTTATCGCGTCCCTGGCTTTGTTCAGCAGCTGCTCGGTGAGTGCGGCTGAAACCGATCTGGTCAAACAGGGTGAATACCTGGCTCGCGCCGGTGACTGCGTGGCCTGCCACACCGCCAAGGGCGGCAAACCGTTCGCCGGTGGCCTGCCGATGGAAACCCCGATCGGCACCGTCTACTCCACCAACATCACCCCGGACAAAACCGGCCTGGGCGACTACAGCTTCGAAGACTTCGACAAGGCCGTGCGCCATGGCGTCGCCAAGAACGGTAGTACGCTTTACCCGGCGATGCCCTACCCGTCTTACGCGCGGGTAAGCGAAAGCGACATGCAGGCGTTGTACGCGTACTTCATGAAGGGCGTGGAGCCGGTGGCGCAGGTGAACAAGGACAGCGACATTCCCTGGCCGTTGAGCATGCGCTGGCCGTTGGCCGGATGGCGCTGGATGTTTGCGCCCAAGGTCGAGGACTACAAGGCCCAGGCGGGCGCCGATCCGGTGATCAGCCGTGGCGCGTATCTGGTGGAAGGCCTCGGCCACTGCGGCGCTTGCCACACACCACGGGCCCTGACCATGCAGGAAAAATCCCTGAGTGCGTCGGATGGCAGCGCTTTCCTGTCCGGCAGTGCGCCGCTGGAAGGCTGGATTGCCAAAAGCCTGCGGGGCGACCACAAGGACGGCCTGGGTAGCTGGAGCGAGGACCAACTGGTGCAATTCCTCAAGACCGGGCGCAGTGATCGCAGCGCGGTGTTTGGCGGCATGAGCGACGTTGTGGTCCACAGCATGCAGTACATGTCGGAAGAGGATCTGACGGCTATCGCCCGTTACCTCAAGACCCTGCCGGCGGTGGATCCCAAGGACCAGCCGCACCAGTACGACAAACAAGTCGCCGACGCGCTGTGGAAGGGCGATGACAGCAAGCCGGGGGCCTCGGTGTACATCGACAACTGCGCGGCGTGCCACCGTACCGACGGCCACGGCTACACCCGCGTGTTCCCGGCGCTGGCGGGCAACCCGGTGCTACAGACGGCGGATGCGACGTCGCTGATCAACATCGTGTTGAACGGCGGCACGTTGCCGGCGACGCATACGGCACCTTCGACCTTCACCATGCCGGCGTTTGCCTGGCGGCTGTCGGATCAGGAGGTGGCGGATGTCGTCAGTTTCGTTCGGGACAGTTGGGGTAATAAGGGAGAGACTGTAAAGGCTTCGCAAGTGAAAGACTTGCGAAAAGATGCAGTAACTACCGAGGCTGATCAAACTTCAGAGAAGTAGTGTCAGTTGCCAGGTTTATAGTTTTATATATAAGCCTGGCAACTAGCCGATTAATTATCGAGGGGCGCAGGTTTTTACAAAGCTATTCGCCATGTTCAGGAAGATGGTCTTGTCCTGTTCATCGAAGTCGCCGTCGTTATCCAGGTCGGTGGTGGAGGAAGTGGTGTCGTAGTGCCCGTCCCTGTTGGAGGAAGAGGCATACATGGCGTAGGACAGTTTACCGTCGGTAAAGCGCTCCATTAATACTTCCGGGCTGTTATCTTTTTCAAAGTCTTCGCATGTAAAGCGTAGTTCATCCTGAGACATAAATATCCTGTAGGTGGTAATGAGTTAAGTTGTGATCATAGCGATGTGTTAATAACTTTATCCATGTCACATATGTCGCGATTTATTTCTTGTTTGGTTACATGTAGGAAGGTGTCATTCCGTTCGTGCGAAGGTCGATGCTAGACCGCGCCGCCCAGTGGTGCTGGTGAAAAGCGATCTTCTCGAATACTGTATATGGATACAGTTTATGAGGTCTGACTATGAATGTCCCTTTGCCGCCTCGCGGGCGCGGCACGGCCACCAACCTGCACAACCGTTTTGCGCCCACCGTCAGCGTGGCGGAAGACGACGGTTGGTATCAGGAAGTGCCACAGACCCAGGGCACCGAAGTCCGTATCGAAACCGCGAAAACCATCATTACCCGCAACAGCTCGCCGGATATCCCGTTTGACCGGGCGATCAACCCGTATCGCGGCTGCGAGCATGGTTGTATCTACTGCTATGCGCGGCCCAGCCACGCGTATTGGGACCTGTCGCCGGGGCTGGACTTCGAAACCAAGCTGATCGCCAAGACCAACGCCGCCGACGTGCTTGAGCAGCAACTGTCGAAACCGGGCTACACCTGCGCGCCGATCAACCTGGGCTCCAACACCGACCCGTACCAGCCCATCGAGCGCGAGTACAAGATCACCCGGCAAACCCTCGAAGTGCTGCTGCGCTACCGTCATCCGGTGACGATCATTACCAAGGGCTCGCTGATCCTGCGGGACCTCGACCTGCTGACCGAGTTGGCGCAGCAGCGGCTGGTGGCGGTGATGATCAGCCTCACCAGCCTGGACGATGAACTCAAGCGCATCCTCGAACCGCGCACGGCTGCACCCAAGGCCCGGCTGCGGGCGATCCGGGTGATGCGTGAGGCGGGGATCCCGGTGGGCGTGCTGTGTTCGCCGATGATCCCGATGATCAACGACAGCGAGCTGGAAAGCCTGCTGGCCGAAGCTCATGCCGCGGGGGCACAGAGCGCGGCGTACATGATGCTGCGTTTGCCTCTGGAGGTGGCGCCGCTGTTTGAGGAATGGCTGGCGGCCCATTACCCGCAGCGCGCGGCCCATGTGATGAGCCTGGTGCGGCAGGTGCGTGGCGGTGAGGTCTACGACAGCCGCTTCGGTGTACGCATGCGTGGCGAAGGGCCGTTTGCCGATTTGCTGGCGCAACGTTTCGCCAAGGCGATCAAACGATTGGGGCTCAACCGGCGGGAAGGGTTTAATCTGGATTGCACGGCGTTTTGTCCGCCGGGCAGACAGATGGCATTATTGTAAACTGCTGGATAAGCGTACTTTTCTGTAGGAATAGTCGCGTTTTGATATCACTGAAAGCCCCGATCTAGAGCGGCTCATTCAGTTTGAGTTAAGTTTCGGCGGGTACCTTGTTCATCGAGTGACTAATGAGTCGGCGCTTCAGTTTGGGCGCCGGCCGCACTGGAAAGCTCCCCTGCTCCAACCAAGAGGATGAATTATGAGTGACAAGGATAAACAGCCGTTGGCTGCGTCGGCTTCAGCCCCTCACGAGGCGGAATCCGCCGATGCAGCGCTGCAGCACATCGTTGAAGGCTTTTTGCATTTCCATAACGAGATCTTCCCCCAGCAGGAAGAGCTCTTCAAAAAACTCGCCACGGCCCAGAGCCCGCGGGCGATGTTCATTACCTGCGCCGACTCGCGCATCGTTCCCGAGCTGATCACCCATAGCTCCCCTGGGGATTTGTTCGTGACCCGTAACGTCGGTAACGTCGTGCCGCCTTATGGGCAGATGAACGGCGGTGTTTCAACGGCTATCGAGTACGCGGTACTGGCCCTTGGTGTGCAGCACATCATCATTTGCGGCCACTCCGACTGCGGCGCCATGCGCGCGGTGCTCAACCCCCAAAGCCTGGAAAAAATGCCCACGGTAAAGGCCTGGCTGCGCCACGCCGAGGTCGCCAAGACCATGGTCCAGGACAACTGCGATTGCGCCAACGAACACGAAAGCATGCACGTGCTGACCGAAGAAAACGTGATCGCCCAACTGCAGCACCTGCGCACTCATCCCTCCGTGGCCTCGCGCATGGCCAACGGGCATTTGTTTATCCATGGCTGGGTCTACGACATCGAGACCAGCGAAATCAGGGCCTACGATGCGGATCAGGCAGCGTTCCTGCCCTTGAACGGTACCCAGCCGATTCCATCCGCGACGCCTAAAGCGCGCTTCTAAAACAATCCCCTGTCGGGTAACGCGATGGCTGCCGTTCGAGCAGCCAGGCCTTGCCACGCCCGGCGAATGCCTCGGGAGAGTCATTATGCGTGCTGCTCAATTG
Organism: Pseudomonas sp. W2I6; assembly: GCF_030815935.1. NCBI lineage: Bacteria > Pseudomonadati > Pseudomonadota > Gammaproteobacteria > Pseudomonadales > Pseudomonadaceae > Pseudomonas > Pseudomonas sp. W2I6. Next base: position 6,415,060 of record NZ_JAUSXJ010000001.1, read on the forward strand.
AAAGCTGTGCTGCCACGGGAGCTGCTGGCTTCCGTGGTTGTGTTTCTGGTCGCCCTGCCGCTGTGCATGGGGATCGCCATCGCGTCCGGAATGCCTCCGGCCAAAGGCTTGATCACCGGCATCATCGGTGGCCTGGTGGTCGGTTGGCTGGCGGGGTCGCCGTTGCAAGTCAGCGGTCCGGCGGCAGGTTTGGCGGTGTTGGTGTTCGAACTGGTTCGCCAGCATGGCATGGCCATGCTCGGGCCGATCCTGTTGCTGGCGGGCTTCCTGCAATTGGTGGCCGGGCGTTTGCGCCTGGGCTGCTGGTTCCGCGTGACTGCGCCTGCAGTGGTGTACGGGATGCTGGCAGGGATCGGGGTACTGATTGTCCTGTCGCAAGTACACGTGATGCTCGACGGTGTGCCAAAGCCCTCGGGGCTGGATAACCTCGCCGGCTTCCCTGCGGCACTGATCCAGGCGATCCCCACATTGGGCGGCGGGCTCGGCTGGCAGGCCGGTTTGCTCGGGCTGTCGACGATCATGGTGATGTGGTTGTGGGACAAATTTCGCCCGCAAAAGCTGCGCTTCGTCCCCGGCGCCCTGCTCGGCGTGGGTTTGGCGACAGTCACCAGCCTGGTGCTGGCGTTGCAGGTCAAGCGGGTGGAGGTGCCGGAAAACCTCGCGGATGCCATCGATTGGCTGCGCCCCAGCGACCTGTTGAACCTGGCGGATCCCAATCTGTTGATCGCCGCGTTCGCCGTCGCCTTTATCGCCAGCGCTGAAACGCTGCTTTCGGCGGCGGCAGTCGACCGTATGCACAGTGGCCAGCGTTCCGACTTCGACAAGGAATTGTCGGCACAAGGCGTGGGCAACATGCTGTGTGGCCTGGTCGGCGCCCTGCCGATGACCGGTGTGATCGTGCGCAGTTCGGCCAACGTCCAGGCCGGCGCTACCACGCGTTTGTCGGCGATGTTCCACGGCTTGTGGCTGCTGGCGTTCGTGCTGTTGCTGTCCAGTGTGCTGCAAAGCATTCCGGTGGCAAGCCTGGCGGGTGTGCTGGTGTACACCGGGATCAAGCTCGTGGACATGAAGGCGTTTCGTGGCCTGGCGCGCTACGGGCGAATGCCGATGTTTACCTACGCGGCGACGGCGCTGGCGATCATCTTTACCGACCTGCTGACGGGTGTGTTGGTGGGCTTCGGGTTGACGCTGGTGAAGCTGGCGTTCAAGGCCTCACGCTTGAAGATAAGCCTGATCGACCTGCCGCAGGAGGGCGAGATGGAGCTGCGATTGACGGGGGCCGGGACCTTTCTCAAGGTGCCTGCATTGACCCAGGTGCTGTCGACGGTGCCCGCCGGGACCACCTTGCATGTGCCGCTCAGTAACCTGAGTTATATCGACCACTCCTGCCTTGAACTATTGGAGGAATGGGGTCGGGCCAATGCGGCCAAGGGCTCGAAGCTGATGATCGAGGCGCGGGGGTTGAAGCGCAGGTTGGAGGGGCGGGTAAGAACGACGACCGGAATAGGCTCAGCGCCGTCTGTTGGCTGACGAAACCGGATCAAAATGTGGGAGCGGGCTTGCTCGCGAAGGCGCAGTGTCAGTCACTGAATGTGTTTCTGATACACCGCTTTCGCGAGCAAGCCCGCTCCCACATTGGATCTTTGCAAGCCGGCAAATCTAAGCTGGCTGGTCCAGCTCAAGACCCACGCCCAACTGCCGCGACAGGCACGGCCAGCGCTTCCACGCCGCTTCCGTGTCCGGGCTCTTGAGCTTGTCGCGGTAGGCTTCGACCGACTCCAGCGCAAAACTCTCTTCGTTAAGCATCTCATCCACTGCGTGGTGCACCGCCTTATCCAGCTGATTGGCAAACGCCTCGCCGATCAATTGGTGGGCAATCACGTTCGCCACAGTGGTATCCAGCGGAATCAACGGCTGGCCGAAGTGCTTGATATACAGATCGTTGACCTCTTCCACCAGGCGATGCGCCAGGTAAGCCTCATCCAGCAAACCGTCCAGGCCTTCATGCCCGGCCAGGATCGCCGGCGGCTGCAGGAAGAAATGCTCGGCAATTTTCAGCACCGGTTTGATCTGGCTTTCAATACCGGCTTCGCGGGCGACATCGTTGGCCGCGTCCAGCAGATCGGGGACCTGGTCGATGTAGGCGCTTACAAAACGCGTCATCACGCCCTTGGCGTCGACGTCAGGCACGGAAATCGCCGGGTGCAGGTGCGGTAACTGGACTTCCAGCTGCTGAGCAAGCTGGCCAGTGCTGCATTCGTGTTGATGGGCACGGGAAATCTGCTCGCGCAATGCGGCGGTGTTCATGAAAGCTCCAGTGATGCAGGCGTAGGAAATAGGGAGAGCATAAGGTAGCTCGTTTATACGAGAGCCTAAGACGCATTTGTCATAATTATTTCATGGTTATGCGCTGGCGTTATATCAAATTGCCATCGTTCGTCGGATAACGCGCGCCACCGGTCCTGTTGTGTGGTCCGTTTCCTCATTTTCGTTCATTTGCCCGATCACATTGCGGGGTGGCGGTCGCTGTCTATACTCGATTTTGTACGCAATTAGCTGATGACGCCCGACTGCATGAGCAGGCAAGGCCTGGCGGTTGTAAGCAGTATGGAAGCCGCTCCCTTGGCCGCAGGTGCAAACCGGCGGGATAACAAGAATGATAAGGGGAACCCGCAATGACGCGACATCCACATGTTTGGATGGGCCTCCTGTTGTGGTCAGTATTCGGCCAGGCGCAAGCCGCCTGGACAACGAATATGGCGCCAGGGGCCACTGAAGTCAGTCACGCCGTGTTTGACCTGCACATGACCATTTTCTGGATTTGTGTGGCGATTGGCATCGTCGTGTTTGGCGCGATGTTCTGGTCGATGATCGTTCACCGGCGCTCCACGGGACAGGTGGCAGCCAAGTTCCACGAGAGTACGACGGTGGAGATTCTCTGGACTGTGGTGCCCTTGCTGATCCTGGTGGCGATGGCCATTCCGGCCACCAAGACGCTGATCAACATCTACGACAGCACTGAGTCGGATATCGATATCCAGGTCACCGGCTACCAGTGGAAGTGGCATTACAAATACCTTGGCCAGGATGTCGAGTTCTTCAGCAACCTGGCCACGCCCGCCGAGCAGATCCATAACCAGGCCGTCAAAGGCGAGCATTACCTGTTGGAAGTCGACCAGCCGCTGGTGCTGCCGGTGGGTGCCAAGGTGCGTTTCCTGGTGACCGCTGCGGACGTGATTCACTCCTGGTGGGTGCCGGCGTTTGCGGTGAAGCGTGATGCGATTCCCGGCTTCGTCAACGAGGCCTGGACCCGCATCGAAAAACCCGGCATCTATCGCGGCCAGTGCGCCGAACTGTGCGGCAAGGACCACGGCTTCATGCCCATCGTGGTGGAGGTCAAATCCAAGGCCGACTACGACACCTGGCTCGGCGAGCGTAAGGAAGAGGCGGCCAAGCTCAAGGAGCTGACCTCCAAGGAATGGACCCTGGATGAGCTGGTGGCCCGTGGCGACAAGATCTACCACACCACCTGCGTCGCCTGTCACCAGGCCGAAGGCCAGGGCCTGCCGCCGATGTTCCCGGCGCTCAAGGGCTCGCCGATTGCCACCGGGCCCAAGGAAGACCACCTGCACCGCGTGTACTTCGGCAAGCCCGGCACCGCCATGGCGGCGTTCGGCAAGCAACTGTCGGAAGTCGATATCGCGGCGGTCGTGACCTATGAACGTAACGCCTGGGGCAACAACAAAGGCGACATGGTCACACCTAAAGACGTGCTGGCTCTGAAACAGGCGGAAAGCAAATGACTTCCTTCATTGCATATTCCCTGAACCGTCCCGCCCACTCGTTCGCAGGAGAAAGGCCATGAGCGCTGTGATCGATGACCACGGTCATGCCGATGACCACGCTCACGGCCCCGCCAAGGGCCTGATGCGTTGGGTACTGACCACCAACCACAAAGACATCGGCACGATGTACCTGTGGTTCAGCTTCTGCATGTTCCTGCTTGGTGGCTCGTTCGCCATGGTGATTCGTGCCGAGCTGTTCCAGCCGGGTTTGCAGATCGTCGAGCCGGCGTTCTTCAACCAGATGACCACCATGCACGGGCTGGTGATGGTGTTCGGTGCAGTGATGCCGGCGTTTGTCGGCCTGGCCAACTGGATGATCCCGTTGATGATCGGCGCGCCCGACATGGCCCTGCCGCGCATGAACAACTTCAGTTTCTGGCTGTTGCCGGCGGCGTTCCTGATGCTGGTTTCCACCCTGTTCATGCCCGGCGGCGGGCCGAACTTCGGCTGGACCTTCTACGCCCCGCTCTCCACCACCTACGCGCCGGAAAGCGTGACCTTCTTCATCTTCGCCATCCACTTGATGGGCATCAGTTCGATCATGGGCGCGATCAACGTGGTCGCCACCATCCTCAACCTGCGCGCCCCCGGCATGACGTTGATGAAAATGCCGCTGTTCGTCTGGACCTGGCTGATCACAGCCTTCCTGCTGATCGCGGTGATGCCGGTACTGGCGGGCTGCGTGACCATGATGCTGATGGACATCCACTTCGGCACCAGCTTCTTCAGTGCCGCCGGTGGTGGTGACCCGGTGCTGTTCCAGCATGTGTTCTGGTTCTTCGGCCACCCCGAGGTGTACATCATGATCCTGCCGGCCTTCGGTGCCGTCAGCTCGATCATCCCGACCTTCTCGCGCAAGCCGCTGTTCGGCTACACCTCGATGGTGTACGCCACGGCGAGCATCGCGTTCCTGTCGTTCATCGTGTGGGCGCACCACATGTTCGTGGTGGGCATCCCGCTGGTGGGCGAGCTGTTCTTCATGTACGCCACGCTGCTGATCGCGGTGCCCACGGGCGTGAAAGTGTTCAACTGGGTCAGCACCATGTGGCAAGGCTCGCTGACCTTCGAGACGCCGATGCTGTTCGCGGTGGCCTTCGTGATTCTGTTCACCATCGGCGGTTTCTCCGGGCTGATGCTGGCCATCGCCCCGGCGGATTTCCAGTACCACGACACCTACTTCGTGGTGGCGCACTTCCATTACGTACTGGTGCCTGGGGCGATCTTCGGGATCTTCGCCTCGGCCTACTACTGGCTGCCGAAATGGACCGGCCACATGTACGACGAAACCCTGGGCAAGCTGCACTTCTGGCTGTCGTTCGTGGGGATGAACATGGCGTTCTTCCCGATGCACTTCGTAGGGCTTGCCGGCATGCCGCGTCGGGTGCCGGACTACAACCTGCAGTTCGCCGACTTCAACATGGTCTCTTCCATCGGTGCCTTCACCTTTGGCGCGACGCAGATCTTCTTCCTGTTCATCGTCATCAAGTGCATCCGTGGCGGCCCGCCTGCGCCGGCCAAGCCGTGGGATGGCGCCGAAGGGCTGGAGTGGAGCATTCCTTCGCCCGCGCCGTACCACACCTTCACCACGCCACCGGAGGTCAAATGAACACCTCCCTATCCTGTGGGAGCTGGCTTGCCTGCGATGGCATCACTTCGGTGTACCTGAAAGACCGAGTTGCCAGCATCGCAGGCAACCCAGCTCCCACAGAAAGGCCATTCGCAGAACATTCATTCGCAGGTGGCCGCCATGCTTGAGTCCGTGCCTATCAAGCGCCTGGTCACGCGCCTGCTGATCCTGGTGGTGGCGATGTTCGCCTTCGGCTTTGCCCTGGTGCCGATCTACGACGTGATGTGCAAGGCGTTCGGCATCAATGGCAAGACCGCCGGGCAGTACGAAGGCGAGCAGGTGGTGGACCCGACGCGACAGGTGCGGGTGCAGTTCCTGTCCACCAATGCCATCGATATGGTCTGGGAATTCCACTCCAAGGCCGACGAGGTGGTGGTCAATCCCGGCGCAGTCACCGAGATGCTGTTCGTGGCCTACAACCCCACCGACAAGGCGATGACCGCCCAGGCGGTGCCGAGCATTTCGCCGGCCGAGGCGGCGATGTACTTCCACAAGACCGAGTGTTTTTGCTTCACCCAGCAAGTGCTACAGCCAGGTCAGCGCATAGAGATGCCGGTGCGCTTCATTGTCGACCGCGACATGCCCAAGGATGTGAAGCATTTGACCCTGGCGTACACGCTGTTCGATATCACCGCGCGCCAACCGCCCGTGGCTGTCCATACCGGCGGCTAGGCGTTGCTTGCGGGCTCGATTAGGAGAACGAATACATGTCGACTCATGATACGTACTACGTACCAGCGCAAAGCAAATGGCCCATAATTGCTACGTTGGGGATGCTGATCACGGTGTTCGGATTGGCGACCTGGTTCAACGATTTGAAGGCCGCGCGCCCGGAATCCCACGGCCCGCTGATATTTTTCGTCGGTGGCCTGCTGCTGGCCTACATGATGTTTGGCTGGTTCGGCGCGGTGATCAAGGAAAGCCGCGCCGGTTTGTACAGTTCGCAGATGGACCGCTCCTTTCGCTGGGGCATGACCTGGTTCATCTTTTCCGAAGTGATGTTCTTCATCGCGTTTTTCGGTGCGCTGTTTTATGTGCGGCACATGTCGGCGCCGTGGCTGGCGGGCGAAGGCCACAAGGGCATCGCGCACATGCTGTGGCCGAACTTCGAATTTGCCTGGCCGCTGCTGAACAATCCTGACCCGAAAATGTTTCCGGCGCCCAAGGGCACCATCAGCCCGTGGGGCTTGCCGCTGATCAACACGATCTTGCTGGTCAGCTCCAGCGTGACCATCACTATCGCCCACCATGCCTTGCGCAAAGGCCATCGCGGCGCACTGAAGATCTGGCTGGCGATCACCGTGTTGCTGGGTTGGGCGTTTCTCGGGTTCCAGGCCGAGGAATACATCCATGCCTATAAGGAATTGGGCCTGACCCTGGGTTCCGGCGTGTACGGCGCGACCTTCTTCATGCTCACCGGCTTCCACGGTGCCCACGTGACCATCGGCACGATCATTTTGTTTGTGATGCTGATGCGCATCCTGAAAGGGCATTTCAACAACGAACACCAGTTCGGGTTCGAGGCGGCCAGTTGGTATTGGCACTTTGTGGACGTGGTGTGGATCGGGCTGTTTTTCTTCGTTTACGTGCTTTGAGGTGTTTCACCAGGGCGCATGAGATACCAGCTGGCCGCTGAAGAAACCCCAGGTGATCAACCCCAGGGTGATCACGGCCAGCGCCACACGCACGGTCAAGGCAGTGACGAGGCGGTTGGAGTTGCCCTCGTCCTTGACCAGGAAGAACAAGCCACTGAACAGGCTCACGACGGTAGCAATCAGCATCAGGGCAATGGCTGCTTTGAGCATGGTGGGCTCCGGGGCTCTTTTTTGGAGGGGGCGAGCAATGAGATTCAGTATAGCCAGCGCAGCACCGACCTCTGCGGCAATGCCATGAAACCCTTTCGCCCCGGTATTGCGCCGACGCTGGTGGTACTCGTGCTGCTGCCGTTACTGGTATTTCTCGGCTTTTGGCAGCTGTCTCGCGGTCACGAAAAACAGGCGCTGCTGGACACTTACGCCGAGCGCCGCGCTGCCGAGCCCATGAGCAGCACGCAACTGCAGGCCACCGAAGATCCGGCGTTCCGTCGTGTGCATTTGCGCGGGCAGTTCGATGCCGAGCACAGCGTGTTGCTGGATAACCGCTTTCGCGACGGCAAGGTCGGTGTGGAGCTACTGCAACCTTTCCATGATCAGGCCAGCGGCGAGTGGCTGTTGCTCAATCGTGGCTGGCTGCCTTGGCCGGACCGGCGCGCACCACCGGTTTTCACCACTCCCGAACAACTGCTGAATCTCGATGCCTGGGTCTATGTGGCGCCTGGCGAGACCTTCCAGTTGCATGCCGATCCGGCGGGCGCACAGTGGCCACGATTGCTGACCGCGCTGCATCCCGAGGCGTTGTGGGCCGAGTTGGGTCGCAGCGGATTCGCCCATGAAGTGCGGGCTGAAGCGGGCCCGGCTACCTACGAAACCAGCTGGCCCGTGGTCGCCATGGGCCCGGAAAAACACCTGGGCTATGCCGTGCAGTGGTTCGCCATGGCGGTGGCGCTGTTCGGCCTTTACCTCTACCTCGGATGGCACAACACAAAAAAGGAGAAGCGCCATGGGAGCGGCCATGAATCCACTCAACATGTCTGACACGCCGGCAGCGCCCAATCGGCGCAAGGGCCGCTGGCAACTGATCCTGATCCTGCTGATGGTGGTCGGCCCGATGGTGCTCGCCACCTTCATGTACAAGCTGCAGTTCTGGGTGCCGGACAGCCGCAGTTACCACGGCGAGATGATCGGCAATGGCCAGACCCGTGCCGACATTGGCGTGCAGGCTGACGAAGACCGCTGGCAACTGCTGGTCACCGCGCCCACCGCCTGCGCCGCCGACTGCCAGCAACTGGTGTACCTCGCACGCCAACTCCAGATCGGCCTGGGCCGTGATGCCTCCCGCGCCAGCCACGCCCTGGCCAGTGCGCAGCCGGTCAGCACCGCGTATGACGCCAAACTCAAGGCCGAATACCCGCAACTGCAACGCTATTCCCTGGACCTGTCGACCTTCAACAAAGACGCCGCCGCCCAAGGCAGCGGCGATGCCCAGCTGTGGATCGTCGACCCCCACGGCAACCTGGTGCTGCGCTACGACGCCCGGGTCAAGGGCAAGGACCTGCTCAACGACCTGCGCCTGCTGCTGAAACTGTCGAACATCGGATAAGGACACCGTCATGGCCAAACCTGGATTTCGCCTCGCGCTGTTTGCCACCCTGCTGGCCCTGATCGTGGTGCTGCTGGGCGCCTATACCCGCCTCACCCACGCGGGTCTCGGTTGCCCGGATTGGCCGGGTTGTTATGGCTTTATCAGCGTGCCAAAAAGCGAAGCCCAGCTGGCCCATGCCGAACTGCATTACCCGGACACGCCGGTCGAGGCGGACAAGGGCTGGAACGAGATGACCCACCGTTACTTCGCCGGCACCCTCGGGCTGTTGATCGTGCTGCTGGCGGCGCGCGCCTGGACCCATCGGCATCATCCGGGCCAGCCGTTGAAGCTGCCGTTGTTCCTGTTGGCGGTGGTGTTCGCCCAGGCAGCGTTTGGCATGTGGACGGTGACGCTGAAGCTCTGGCCGCAAGTGGTCACCGGGCATTTATTGGGCGGGTTTGCGACGTTGAGCCTGCTGTTCTTGCTGACGCTGCGATTGTCCGGCGTATTGCCGGCGCTGATCGTGCCCAGGCGTTTGCAGTATTGGGCCACGGCCGGGCTGGTGCTGGTGATCGGCCAGATCGCGCTGGGTGGATGGGTCAGCTCCAACTACGCAGCCGTGGCGTGTATCGACCTGCCGACCTGTCACGGGCAATGGTGGCCGGCGGCGGATTTCGCCAATGGCTTTCACCTGACCCAGCATATCGGCCCCAATTACCTCGGCGGGCAACTGGACAGTGATGCGCGCACGGCGATTCACCTCACCCACCGGATTGGCGCGCTGCTGGTCACTGTCGTGTTGCTGGGCCTGGCCTGGCAGCTCAAGGTGGTCGGCATGACCCGCCTGGCGGGCCTGTTGCTGATCGCCCTGGCGGCGCAACTCTGCCTGGGCCTGAGCAACGTGTACTTCCACCTGCCGCTGCCGGTTGCGGTCGCGCATAACGCCGGCGGCGCGGCGTTGCTGCTGACGCTGGTGCTGGTCAATTACCACGCCCGCACCAGCCTGGTTCGGGTGCGACATCAGTTGCCGTTCGGCTGGCGCTTCAGCCCGCGTAAACACGTGTCGGGCCTCATAACCATTAAAGGAGAGATGCCATGGCGACCTTGATCAGCGAGCGTCACAGCCAGGCGATCTGGCGTGACTATCTGGAGCTGACCAAGCCAAAAGTGGTGGTGCTGATGCTCATCACCTCGCTGGTGGGCATGTTCCTCGCCACCCGCGCCGGGGTACCGTGGCCGGTGCTGATTTTCGGCAACCTGGGGATCGCGCTGTGTGCCGGCGGCGCGGCGGCAGTCAACCATGTGGTGGACCGGCGCATCGATGCGCTGATGGCGCGCACCCATAAACGCCCGCTGGCGGAGGGGCGCGTATCGCCTGTGGCGGCGCTTGTTTTTGCGATGGTGCTGGCGGTGGCCGGGCTGGCGCTGTTGCTGGCGTTTACCAATCCGCTGGCCGCCTGGCTGACCCTGGCTTCACTGTTGGGCTATGCGGTGATCTACACCGGTTTTCTCAAGCGTGCGACGCCGCAGAACATCGTCATCGGTGGGCTGGCCGGCGCCGCGCCGCCGTTGCTGGGTTGGGTTGCCGTCACTGGCCACGTCAGCGCCGAGCCGTTGCTGCTGGTGCTGATCATCTTCGCCTGGACCCCGCCGCACTTCTGGGCCCTGGCGATTCACCGCAAGGAGGAATACGCCAAGGCCGACATCCCGATGCTGCCCGTGACCCACGGCGAGCACTACACCAAGGTGCATATCCTGCTTTACACCTTCGCCTTGCTGGCGGTCAGCCTGATGCCCTATGTCATCCACATGAGCGGCATGCTGTACCTGGTGTGCGCACTGGTTCTGGGCGGGCGCTTTCTGCAATGGGCCTGGGTGCTGTACCGTGGCAGTCGGCCGCACGCGGCGATCAACACCTTCAAGTACTCTATCTGGTACTTGTTCGCGCTGTTTATCGCCCTGCTCGTAGACCATTACCTATTGTTGAACCTATGACTCGAACTCAAAAAACTGTCTTCATTCTGGTGGCCATTGTCGCGTTGATCATGGGCCTGACCGTCAACAAAGTCCTGAGTGGCAAAGGCCAGGGCGACCCGACGGCCTTGATCGATGCCGGCATCATCCTGCTGCCGCAAAGCCGTCAGTTGCCACCGGTGACCATGACCAACCAGGACGGCCAGCCGGTGGTGGTCAACGAGCTGAAAGGCAAGTGGAGCGTGCTGTTCTTCGGCTACACCTTCTGCCCGGACATCTGTCCGACCACTCTCGCCCAACTGCGGCAGATCAAGAGCGAGCTGCCCAAAGACGTTGTGGATAAGTTGCAGGTGATTTTGGTCAGCGTTGACCCGAACCGCGATACGCCAGCGCAGCTCAAGCAGTACCTGGGCTACTTCGATCCACAGTTCGAGGGCCTGACCGGTGCGAATGTGGACGATGTGCAGAAGGTTTCGAATGCGGTGAGCATTCCGTTTATTCCGGCAGACACCAGCAAGCCCAACTACACCGTCGACCACAGCGGCAACCTCGCGCTGATCGGGCCGGATGGAACGCAACGCGGGTTTATCCGGGCGCCGTTGAACAACCAGAAGCTGGTAGCGCAGTTCCCGGGGTTGTTGCAGCGTAAATAAGCTTGCCGACCATTTTCTGAGCGACACAAATCAAATGTGGGAGCGGGCTTGCTCGCGAAGGCGGTGTGTCAGTCAACAGATGTATCGACTGAACCACCGCCTTCGCGAGCAAGCCCGCTCCCACATTGGTTTGGATCGTTCCCACGCTCTGCGTGGGAATGCCGCACTGGACGCTCTGCGTCCGCTTTTTCGATCGGGGTTTCGGCCTTGGATCAGAACGCCGGCAGGATCGCGCCTTTGTACTTCTCAAGAATGAACGCTTTCACTTCCGGGGTGTGCAGGGCTGCTACCAGCTTCTTCACTGCGTCCGAATCCTTGTTGTCTTCGCGGGTCACCAGGATGTTCACGTAAGGCGAGTCGTTGCCTTCGATCACCAGTGCGTCCTTGGAGGGGTCCAGCTTGGCTTCCAGGGCGTAGTTGGTGTTGATCAGCGCCAGGTCGACCTGGGTCAGCACGCGCGGCAGGGTGGCGGCTTCCAGTTCGCGGAATTTCAGGTCTTTCGGGTTTTCAGTGATGTCCTTGATGGTCGACAGGATGTTGGTCGGGTCCTTCAGGGTGATCAGGTTGTGCTTGGCCAGCAGCAACAGCGCACGGCCGCCGTTGGTGGCGTCGTTCGGGATCACGACGTTGGCGCCGCTTGGCAGGTCTTCCAGCTTCTTGTACTTGCTGGAGTAGGCGCCCAGAGGCTCCAGGTGCACAGCGCCAACGCTCACCAGGTGAGTGCCCTTGGCTTTGTTGAACTCATCCAGGTACGGCTGGTGCTGGAAGAAGTTGGCGTCCAGGCGCTTTTCGGCTACCTGTACGTTTGGCTGAACGTAGTCGGTGAAGACTTTGACCTGCAGGTCCACGCCTTCCTTGGCCAGAGCCGGCTTCACGAATTCGAGGATTTCAGCGTGCGGCACCGGGGACGCGGCCACGGTGAGGGTTTCGGCGGCGTGGGCGGAGAACGCGGCAACGGCGGCGAAAGCAACCAGTAGTTTTTTCATTCAACAAGCTCCTTGTTCGGGAATTGGCCGGCTTAACGCCGGCAATAGCCGTTATTTTCGAGAAAAGTGCACCACCAGCTTGTCGCCGACGGTTTGCAGAATTTGTACCAGGATCAGCAGCAGCACCACGGTGACCACCATCACGTCGGTCTGGAAGCGCTGATAACCGAAGCGGATCGCCAAGTCACCCAGGCCACCGGCACCCACTACGCCGGCCATGGCCGTGTAGGAAACCAGTGTAATCGCCGTCACCGTAATCGCCGCGAAGATGCCGGGGCGGGCTTCGGGCAGCAACGCGTTGGTAATGATCTGGCGAGTGGTCGCGCCCATGGCCTGGGTCGCTTCGATAATCCCGCGGTCCACTTCACGCAGCGCCGTTTCCACCAGGCGCGCAAAGAACGGCGTGGCACCCACCACCAGCGGTGGAATTGCACCGGCAACACCCAGCGAGGTGCCGGTGATCAGCACCGTGAACGGGATCATTACGATCAACAGGATAATGAACGGCAGCGAACGCAGGATGTTCACCACCAGCGACAACAGCGCATAAACATTCTTTTGTTCGAACAGCTGACGCGGGCTGCACAGGAACAGCAGCACGCCCAATGGCAAGCCCAGCAATACGGTGAACAGCAGCGAGCCGAACAGCATGGTCATGGTGTCGCCGGTGGCGAGCAGGATTTCCGACCAGTCGATGTTCGAGAAAAAGCTCAAGAGGATTTCCATTAGCGCAGCACCTCCATATGGACGTCTGCCGCGGTGAAGGCGGCGAAGGCGGCCTCCATGTCACCGCCGGTGACGGCGAGGGTCAGTTGCCCGTAGGGAATGTCTTTGATGCGGTCGATACGACCGGCGAGGATGCTGTAGTCCACACCCGTGTCGCGGGCGACGGTACCCAGCAGCGGCGCGTAGGTCGCTTCGCCCTGGAATGTCAGGCGCACGATGCGCCCCGGTACATGGGCGAAGTCATCACGCTGTTCGCCTTCGTCGACTTGCTCGGATTCCTGCACGAAGCGCTTGGTGGTCGGGTGCTTGGGGTGCAGGAATACATCGGCGACGGTGCCTTGCTCGACGATCACGCCGGCATCCATCACGGCCACGTGGTCGCACACGCGGCGGATCACGTCCATTTCATGGGTGATCAGCACGATGGTCAGCTTCAGCTCGCGGTTGATCTCGGCCAGCAGTTGCAGGACCGAGGCCGTGGTCTGCGGGTCGAGGGCGCTGGTGGCTTCGTCGCACAGCAGGATTTTCGGCTTGGTGGCCAGGGCGCGGGCGATGCCGACGCGCTGCTTCTGGCCGCCCGACAACTGCGCCGGGTACTTCTTGGCATGGTCGGACAGGCCGACCCGCGCCAGCAATTCGGCCACGCGCAGGTCGATTTCCTTGCGGGAAAGTTCGCCCGCGAGGGTCAGCGGCAGCGCCACGTTGTCGGCAACGGTCTTGGATGCCAGCAGGTTGAAGTGCTGGAAGATCATCCCGACCTGTTGCCGGAAACGGCGCAGGCCGTTGGCGTCGAGGGCGGTGACTTCTTCGTCATCGACCTTGATCTGGCCGCCGCTGGGTTGCTCCAGGCGGTTGATCAGACGCAGCAAAGTACTTTTTCCCGCACCGGAATGGCCGATCAGACCAAACACCTGGCCATTTTCGACGCGCAGGTTGGTGGGATGCAGTGCGGGGATATCCTTACCGGCGACCCGGTAGGTTTTATGGACGTTATGAAACTCGATCACGTAGCGAACCTTGTGGGGCGCATTAAAAAGGGATCAGCGGTTAGCCGGGCGCGCATTTTAGCCTGTCCGTATAGCGTTTCTTAGCATTTATTTCTCATCCGACCAGCGATTTGGCAATAACGCGATCAAAGGTCATAAAAAAGGAACGGTACAAAACCGTGTCAGTCACTACATAAGCAACTCGAAACTCCCAGGTGCCGTGCCTGGGGTTTTGCTCAAGAAGAGCCGGGGATCGCTCTGGCCTACGCAAACGAGGAGTTTTTGTCTGATGAGTACTAAAAAGCCAGTTACCCCGCCCAAGAGCGAACTTGCGGGCACCGACACTCTGGACCGTGGCAACACCAACGCCAAGCTGCAAAGCCTGGAAACATTCCGCTCCGACGCGACGGGCCAGGCGCTGCGCACCAACCAGGGCGTGAAGGTTTCCGATAACCAGAACAGCTTGAAGGTCGGCTCCCGTGGCCCATCGCTGCTGGAAGACTTCATCATGCGTGAAAAAATCACGCACTTTGACCATGAGCGCATCCCGGAACGCATCGTCCATGCCCGGGGCACCGGTGCCCACGGCTATTTCCAGACCTATGAAAATCATTCGGCGCTGACCAAGGCCGGGTTCCTGCGTAACCCGGAACATAAAACCCCGGTATTTGCGCGCTTTTCCACGGTTCAGGGCCCACGCGGCTCCGGCGATACCGTGCGTGACGTGCGTGGGTTTGCCGTAAAGTTCTTCACCGACGAAGGCAACTTCGACCTGGTGGGCAACAACATGCCGGTGTTTTTCATTCAGGACGCGATCAAGTTTCCTGACTTCGTGCATGCGGTAAAACCTGAGCCCCACAACGAGATTCCTACCGGCGGCTCAGCCCACGATACGTTCTGGGATTTTGTCTCGCTGCAGCCGGAGTCGGCGCACATGGTGATCTGGGCCATGTCTGACCGGGCCATTCCAAAAAGCCTACGGACCATGCAGGGGTTTGGCGTGCACACCTTCCGCCTGGTGAATGCCGAGGGCAAATCCAACTTCGTCAAATTCCACTGGCGGCCTACCGTCGGCACCTGCTCCCTGGTGTGGGACGAGGCGCAGAAGCTGGCGGGCAAAGACACGGACTTCCACCGTCGTGACCTGTGGGAATCCATTGAAAGTGGCGATTACCCGGAATGGGAATTGGGCGTGCAGATCATCGCCGAAGAAGACGAGCATAAGTTCGACTTCGATATTCTCGACCCGACCAAGCTGATCCCCGAAGAGCTGGTGCCTATCACGCCGCTGGGCAAGATGGTGCTCAACCGCAACCCGGACAACTACTTTGCCGAGACCGAGCAAGTGGCGTTCTGCCCGGGGCATATCGTGCCGGGCATCGACTTTTCCAATGACCCGCTGCTGCAAGGCCGTCTGTTTTCCTACACCGATACGCAGATCAGCCGACTGGGCGGGCCGAACTTTCACGAGTTGCCGATCAACCGTCCGGTAGCGCCGTTCCATAACGGCCAGCGCGATGCCATGCACCGCACCACCATCGACAAGGGTCGCGCGTCCTACGAGCCGAACTCGATTGATGGCGGCTGGCCGAAAGAAACTCCGCCCGCGGCGCAGGACGGTGGTTTTGAGACGTATCCGGAGCGCATTGATGCCCACAAGATCCGTGAGCGCAGCGAGTCGTTCGGCGATCACTTCTCCCAGGCGCGCTTGTTTTTCCGCAGCATGAGCAAGCACGAGCAGGAGCACATCATCGCCGCCTACAGCTTTGAACTGGGCAAGGTGGAGCGTGAGTTTATTCGCGCTCGCCAGGTGAACGAGATCCTCGCCAACATCGACTTGGAACTGGCCAAGCGTGTGGCGCAGAACCTGGGCTTGCCAGCACCGACTAAAGGTACGGTGCCAGAGCGCAAGACGTCTCCGGAACGCTCGCCAGCGTTGAGCCAGGCCAATTTGCTGTCGGGTGATATCAAGACCCGCAAGGTGGCGATTCTGGCGGCGAACGGTGTTGATGGTGCGGCGATTGATGCCTTGAAGAAGGCGCTTGAGGCTGCAGGTGCGCATGCGAAGTTGCTGGGGCCTACCTCGGCGCCGGTAACGACGGCGGATGGCAAGAGCCTGCCGGTGGATGCTTCCATGGAAGGCTTGCCTTCGGTGGCGTTCGATGCGGTGTTTGTGCCGGGTGGCGCCAAGTCGGTTCAGGCGTTGAGCGCTGATGGTGTGGCGTTGCATTACCTGCTGGAGGCCTACAAGCACTTGAAAGCAATTGCCCTGGCCGGTGAGGCGAAGCAGTTGCTGGATGTGCTGAAGCTTGAGGCGGATGCGGGCTTGATTGTGGGCGGCGACGCGAAGGCGTTTAAGGCGTTCTTTGCGGCGATTGCCCAGCATCGGGTCTGGGATCGGGAGCCGAAGGCTAAAGCTGTTCCGGCTTAAGCTATTGGTTGTTTGTTAGACCGCTATCGCAGGCAAGCCAGCTCCCACATTTTGAATTGTGAATACATTCAAGTGTGGGAGCTGGCTTGCCTGCGATGCTTTATTCAGTCTTACGCGGAATCAGCACGACCTGCGCCGGAACCTTCTTCAGGATCTGCCGGTGAATCTTCAGGTCATACCCCGAATCGATGCGCTTCACCCGTTTGGTCAGCAACGTGGCCAGCCATGGGTAATCTTCGGTGCGCGGCGCCTGGATGCTCACATCGCACTGGTAATTCACCACATCGGTGGCGATCTCATCCAGTTGATGGCGCAGTGCCTCGACATCGGTGAGGTTCAGCGCAACCGTAGTGCTTGGCGCTGCTGGGTCGATGACCTTGGCCGGCGGCTTGGCTTCGGCGGCTTTCAGGGCGGCCTCGGCTTTGTCCAGCTCGACTTTACGGGCATGGGCGATCGCACTGTTGACGCCACCGGTCAGCGCCGGAGCCTTGGGCATCAATGCCCGTGCGCGGCTCAGGGCCGTCGCGGCAGCGTTGACATCACCCTTTTGCAGGACGATCTGGCTGCGCTGCAAATAGGCTTCGGCCAGTTGGCGCTGATAAGGCTCCAGCGCCGGGTCGTTGGGCGACTGGGCCTGCAAGGCGGCCAGCTCGTCTTCGGCGGTGGCCAGTTCACTGCTGGCGAGGTTTTGCTCCAGCTGTGCGATGGCCGCAGCGCGCGCGTCCGGCGCCTGGGGGGCGGCGGGCGGGGTGCTTTGGCAGGCGCCCAGCAGCAAGGAAAATGCGGCAAGGAGCAGATAACGGGCGTTGAACAGCTTCATTCCTGCGACTCTCTAATTGCGCAAAAAGCGAGCAAGTCTACACCCCACGACGGGGCAGGACAAAACTCAGCAGAAACAGGGCGGCCGCCGTGACCACAATCGACGGCCCGGCCGGGGTGTCCTTGAACCAGGACAGCGCCAGGCCACCACACACCGCGAGCATCCCCAGAAGGCTGGCGCCGAGCGCCATTTGCTCCGGCGAGCGGGCGTGACGCTGGGCCGCAGCAGCCGGGATGATCAGCAGCGATGTGATCAACAATACGCCGACAATCTTCATCGCGACAGCGATCACCACGGCGATCAGCAGCATCAGGGTCATGCGCAGCGCCGCCACGGGCAAGCCTTCGACGGTGGCCAGTTCTTCGTGAACGGTGATCGCCAGCAGCGGGCGCCACAGCGTCACCAGCAGCACCAGCACTGCCGCGCTGCCGCCTAGAATCCACGCCAGGTCGGTGGGGCTGATTGCCAGCAGGTCGCCGAACAGGTAGGCCATCAGGTCGATGCGCACTTCATGCATGAAGCTCAGCACCACCAGGCCCAGGGACAAGGTGCTTGGGGCCAGGATGCCCAGCAGGGTATCGGAGGCCAGCGGCTGACGCTGTTGCAGGGTCACCAGCAGCACAGCCAACAGCAGGCAGCCGACGGTGACGGCAATGGTCGGGCTCACATCCAGCAGAAATCCCATGGCCACGCCCAGCAGCGCAGCGTGGGACAGGGTGTCGCCAAAATAGGCCATGCGCCGCCAGACCACGAACGAGCCCAGTGGGCCCGCCACCAGCGCCAGAGCCAAGCCTGCCAGCAGGGCGTAGAGCAGAAAATCAGCCATGCTTGCAGCTATCTCCATGAACGTGGGTGTGGGATGCGGTGGAGTCATCGACTACGGCGCCATGCAGGTCATGGGCGTGGTCGTGGTGGTGGTGGTAGATCGCCAGGCTCTGGGCGTTCTTGCCGAACAGCTCGACAAAAGCCGGATCGCCGCTGACCTGTTCCGGGTGGCCGGAGCAGCACACGTGGCGATTGAGGCACACCACCTGGTCGGTGGTGCTCATCACCAGGTGCAGGTCGTGGGAGACCATCAGCACGCCGCAGCCATGACGGTCCCGCAGGCGGGTGATCAGGCTGTACAGCTCGGCCTGGCCGGCGACGTCGACGCCCTGCACGGGTTCATCCAGTACCAGCAATTCCGGTTCGCGCAGCAGGGCGCGGGCGAGCAGCACACGCTGCATTTCGCCACCGGAGATGCTTTGCACCGGGCTGTCGATCACCTGTTCGGCGCCCACTTCCTTAAGGGCGGACTGCGCGCGGGCGCGGTCTACGTCGGGCACCAGGCGCAGGAAGCGCAGCACTGACAGGGGCAAGGTCGGGTCCACATGCAGCTTCTGCGGCATGTAGCCGACCCGCAGCTTCGGCTTGCGCCACACGCTGCCGCTGTCGGGCTTGAGCAGGCCGAGTACGGCGCGCACCAGGGTGGTCTTGCCGGCACCGTTGGGGCCGATCAGCGTGACGATCTGCCCTGGCTCGACGCTCAGGGCGATGTTGTCCAGCACGTTTTGCCCGGCGAACGTGACCCCGACCTGTTCCAGGCGGATTAACGCAGTGCTCATCAAGCCCCCTGGCAGCCCGAGCACACACCGACGACTTCGACGGTTTGCCCTTCGACCTTGAAGCCGACGTCGCCGGCGCTCTTGATGATGCTGTCGCTGATGCTTTTTTGCTCAAGTTCGATGGCGGCGTGGCACTCGCGGCAAATCAGGAACTGGCCCTGGTGCGCGTGTTCCGGGTGGTTGCAGCCGACAAAGGCGTTGAGCGACGAGATGCGGTGCACCAGGCCGTTGTCCAGCAGGAAGTCCAGCGCGCGGTAAACCGTGGGCGGCGCGGCGCGGCGGCCGTCCTGCTCGCTGAGCACGCCGAGGATGTCGTAGGCACCCAGCGGCTTGTGGCTTTGCCACACCAGCTCCAGCACCCGGCGACGCAGGGCGGTCAGGCGCAGGCCTTGGCGCGCGCACAAGGCGTCGGCCTCTGACAGTGCGCTGTGCACGCAGTGAGAGTGGTCATGGGGACGGCTGGCAAGCGGTGTTTTAGGCATGAGCGGCGACAGATATTTGTGAGAGACGTTATTATGTTACCTGTTCCTGCCTCCTTGAGTGGTCATCGTGTCCAGACTTTTTCCCGTTTTTGTCGTATTTGTCACCAGTTTGCTGCTTGCCGGTGCCGCTCAGGCGGAGGTTCGGGTGCTGACCAGTATCAAACCGTTACAACTGATTGCTGCTGCTGTGCAGGATGGCGTGGCGATTCCCGAGGTATTGCTGCCGCCGGGCGCTTCGCCGCATAACTATGCGTTGCGCCCTTCCGACGTACGGCGCGTGCAGTCGGTGGACCTGCTGTATTGGATCGGCCCGGACATGGAAAGCTTTCTGCCGCGTGTCTTGAAAGGCCGCAGCTTGCCGACGGTGGCGGTGCAGGACCTTCCGGGAATGAAACTGCGTCGGTTCGCCGAAGATAGTCACTCCCATGCTGAAGATGCCGACGAACATGATCATGACCATCGCCCGGGCAGCCTGGATGCGCATTTGTGGCTGTCGACGGTCAACGCCCGGGTGATTGCGAACCGCATGGCGGCGGATCTCAGCGCTGCCGACCCGGCGAACGCCGAGCGTTACCAGAGCAACGTGAAGGCCTTTGATGGCCGTATGGATGCACTGGACGCGCGCTTGAAGGCACGTATGGCGGACGTCGCCGGCAAGCCGTACTTCGTGTTCCATGAAGCCTTCGATTACTTCGAAGATGCCTACGGGCTCAAGCACACCGGAGTGTTCAGCGTGGCCGCAGAAGTGCAGCCGGGCGCCCAGCATGTGGCAGCGATGCGTACGCGCTTGCAGGAAGTGGGCAAGACTTGTGTGTTCAGCGAGCCGCCGTTGCGCCCGCGCCTTGCGGAAACGCTGGTGGCGGGTTTGCCGGTGAAGCTGGCGGAGCTGGATGCGTTGGGCGGCTACACGCCGGCCTCCGCCCAGGGGTATGAGCAGGTGCTGGAGAAGCTGGGGAATGACCTGGCTGGGTGCCTGGAGTCGCTCTGACAGACGCCGCATAACCACTGTGGGAGCGGGCTTGCTCGCGAATGCGGTGGATCAGTCAGCGCATCTGGTGACTGAAACTCCACATTCGCGAGCAAGCCCGCTCCCACATTTTGATCGCGTACGATCTTTACAGCGCGAACGGCAGCGGGGTCTTGACCTGCTGGCGTTGCGCCAGGCGCACCTGAAACTCGCGCGGGTCGTGAATCAGCACGTCCTGCCCGGCGAACGATTCAGCCGCAATCAGGCGTGACAGCCAGAACCGCACACAGGCCACACGCAGCATGGTCGGCCACAGCTCTGCTTCCTTGGCCGTGAACGGCCGCAAGCCCGCATAAGCCCCCAGCAACGCCCGCGCCCGTTGGCCGTCGATCACGCCGTCGGCGTCCGAGCACCAGTCGTTCAGGGCGATCGCCACGTCGTACAGCATCGGCCCCGAGCAGGCGTTGTAGAAGTCGATCAGCCCGGTCAGGTGCGTGCCTTCGAACATCGCGTTGTCGCGAAACAGGTCGGCGTGGATGTTTGCCCGGGGCAGCGCGAGGATCTGCGCCTTGTGCGCCTCGATCTCATCCAGCGCCGCTTGCAACAGGCCGCGTTGTTCCGCGTCGAGGTGCGAGATCAGTTGCGCGCCTTCGCTGAGCATCCAGTCCAGCCCGCGATCGGTCTTGCGTTCCAGCACCTTCTCGCCTTGGGTGGCGAGGTGCAGGTGGCCGAGCAATTCGCCCACTTGCACGCAATGCTGGGCGTTGGCGTCCTTGATGTGCTTGCCCGCCAGGCGCGGTTGCAGCAGCGCCGGTTTGCCCGCCAACTCGCGCAAGGCCACGCCGTCGGTGGTACGCAGGGCGTAAGGCACTGGCAAATCAGCGTCGTGGAGCACGTCCAGCAGTTCGATGAAGAACGGCATTTCCTGCACGGGGCCGCGCTCGACCAGGGTCAGGACAAATTCGCCCTGTTCCAGGCTGATGAAGAAATTGGTGTTTTCACTACCAGCGGCAATCCCCTGGAAATCAAGCAGGCGGCCGAGCCCGTAAGGGGCAAGAAAGGTTTCCAGCTCGGGCCGAGCCAGGGGGGTGAACACAGACATGGTTAAAACTGCCGTTACGGGCGCTGCGGGGAGCAGCGCCGATTAAAGTTAAGAAATCATTTCCATTCGAAGATCTTCCATGACGGGATCAGCATATCCGGCTGGTCAGAGCGGATGAAGTTCGCATCGGTTCCGTCCGCGCGCACCAGGAAGTAAGGCGGAAAGCCTTTCTGGGTCACCTTGATCGCGTACAGGAAGCCATTCTGGCGGTATTCCTGAATGGTCTTGTCGCCTTCCGTGCGAATGGTGACTTCCGGATCGCCCGAAGGGCCAGTATCTGCCGCCATGGCCACCATCGGAGTGAGTGCAATCAAGCCGGTCAACAACAGGCGATTTACTGTACGCATGATAACCTTGTCCCTTTGTCGTCATTGGTCCGGCTATTCTAGCGCCTGACCCGCCGAAAAGGTTGATCCTGCTCATGAGCCAAGCCCCCCTCGTCCTGGTGGACGGTTCTTCTTACCTGTACCGCGCCTTTCACGCGCTGCCGCCGCTCACCACTTCCAAAGGCCTGCCTACCGGCGCGGTCAAGGGCGTGTTGAACATGCTCAAAAGCCTGCGCAAGCAATACCCGAACAGTCCGTTCGCGGTGGTGTTCGACGCCAAGGGCGGGACATTTCGCGATGAGCTGTACGCCGAATACAAGGCCAACCGCGCGAGCATGCCCGATGACATGCGCGTGCAGATCGAGCCGCTGCACCAGAGCGTGATCGCCCTGGGCTTCCCGCTGCTGTGCGTCGAAGGCGTCGAAGCGGACGACGTGATCGGCACCCTGGCCCGCAGCAGCGCGGCCGCCGACCGTCCGGTGGTGATTTCCACCGGCGACAAGGACATGGCGCAGCTGGTCGACGGGCACATTACCTTGGTCAACACCATGACCGGTAGCGCCATGGACGTTGAGGGCGTGAAGGAGAAATTCGGTGTCGCTCCCGAGCAGATCATCGATTACTTGGCGTTGATGGGCGATTCGTCCGACAACATCCCGGGCGTTCCGGGCATTGGTCCGAAGACGGCTTCCGGCCTGTTGGTAGGCGTCAACGGCGGCTTGAAGGAGCTCTACGAGCAGCTCGATATCGTGCCGACCTTGCCGATTCGTGGTGCCAAGACCCTGGTCGCCAAACTGGAAGAGCATAAGGCGAGTGCGTTCCTGTCCTACGAGCTGGCGACGATCAAGATCGACGTGCCGCTGGATGTGGGCCTGGATGATTTGCACCTGATCGAGCCGGATCGCGAGAAGCTGCTGGAGCTGTACACGCTGCTGGAGTTCAAGAGCTGGATTGACGAGATTCAGCGCGATGCCAAGCGTGTTGAGTTGAGCGCCGCGCCATCGGCTGCAGTTGCGGAGGAAGCGATTGAAACAGTCGCTCCGGTTTCTGTAGAGCCGGTGTACGAAACCATCCTCACCCAGGCCCAGTTCGATGTCTGGCTGAAGAAGCTCAACGACGCCAAGCTGTTCGCCTTTGATACCGAGACCACCGGGATCGACGCCCAGAAAGCGCAACTGGTGGGTGTGTCGTTTGCCGTGCAGGCCCATGAAGCAGCCTACATTCCGCTGACCCACTCCTACATCGGCGCGCCGGAACAGCTGGATCGGGACACCGTGCTGCTGGCCCTGAAGCCGTTGCTCGAAGACCCGGAAAAACTCAAGGTCGGCCAGCACGCCAAGTTCGACATGAACATCCTGGCCAACTGCGCCATCGGTGGTGACCCGGCACACGGCATCACCGTGCGCGGCATTGCCTTCGACACCATGCTTGAATCCTATGTGCTGAACTCCGTGGCGACGCGCCACGACATGGACAGCCTGGCGAAGAAGTACCTGGACCACGACACCGTCAGCTTCCAGGACATCGCCGGCAAAGGCGCCAAGCAGCTGACCTTTGACCAGATTGCCCTGGAGCAAGCCGGCCCTTACGCGGCGGAAGACGCGGATGTGACCCTGCGTTTGCACCAGGAACTGCACAAGCAGCTTGCCGCTATTCCTACCCTGGCCAGCGTATTGTCCGACATCGAGATGCCGCTGGTGCCCGTGCTGGCGCGCATTGAGCGTCAGGGCGCCCTGGTGGATGCCGCCTTGCTGGGCATCCAGAGCATCGAGCTGGGCAACAAGATGGTCGACCTCGAGCGCCAGGCGTATGAGATCGCCGGCGAGGAATTCAACCTGGGCTCGCCCAAGCAGTTGGGTGCGATTCTCTACGAGAAACTCGGGCTGCCGGTGTTGAAGAAGACCGGCAAGGGCCAGGCCTCGACGGCCGAGGAAGTCTTGGCCAAATTGGCTGAAGATGACTACCCACTGCCGAAAGTGCTGATGCAGTACCGCAGCATGAGCAAGTTGAAAAGCACCTACACCGACCGTTTGCCGGAGCAGATCAACCCGCGCACCGGTCGCGTGCACACCTCCTATCACCAGGCCGTAGCAGCAACCGGGCGCCTGTCATCCAGCGATCCAAACCTGCAGAACATTCCGGTGCGTACCGCTGAAGGCCGGCGTATCCGCCAGGCATTTGTCGCGCCCAAGGGCTACAAGCTGCTGGCGGCGGACTACTCGCAGATCGAGCTGCGCATCATGGCGCATTTGTCCAAGGACGAAGGCTTGCTGAATGCGTTCCGCGACGACCTGGACGTGCACACCGCCACGGCGGCCGAAGTGTTCAAGGTTGAGTTGACCGAGGTCACGTCCAATCAGCGTCGCAGTGCCAAGGCGATCAACTTTGGCCTGATCTACGGCATGGGCGCCCAGAAGCTGGGCAAGGACATCGGCGTCGACACCAAGACCGCCAAGGCTTACATCGATGTGTACTTCGCCCGTTACCCGGGGGTGCGCGAGTACATGGAGCGCACCCGTGCCCAGGCGGCTGATCAGGGTTATGTGGAAACCCTGTTCGGGCGCCGCCTGTACCTGCCGGAGATCAATTCCAACAAGCCTCAGGAGCGTGCTGGCGCCGAGCGTACGGCAATCAACGCGCCGATGCAGGGCACTGCGGCCGATATCATCAAGAAGGCCATGGTCAAGGTCGACAACTGGCTGACGGACTCGGGCCTGGACGCCAAGGTCATCCTTCAAGTGCACGATGAATTGGTGCTGGAGGTACGTGAGGACCTGGTGGCTGAAGTCAGCGCGAGGATTCGTGAACACATGAGCGAGGCGGCAAAGCTGGATGTGCCGCTGGTGGTAGACGTCGGCGTGGGCGACAACTGGGACGAAGCGCACTAAGCCTGGGGCCTGGGCCGCGGCATCATGCCGCGGCAGCGCTTTAGATCGGAAAGCGCGGCGGGTTATTTCCAATAGTTTTTTGAACGTGCCGGAACTTAACCCGTGAATTGCTACTCAGAGTTACTGAATGGGTGGTGAAGCCCTTCAATGCTCCTATGTTGTGTTAAGTGTTGGCAGATATCTGGACCCCGCCCTAGCGGTCCGGAACTTGGACCCCGAACTTCCCCTCCCCATACGAAGTCCGGGGTTTTTTTTGCCCCGAGTTTTTACTCGGCGGCTTCCGAACCCTTGTCAGCCAGTTCCATCCAGCCTGCCAATACAGTGTAGGCATCTTCCAGCCCCATGCGTTTTGGCGCCGAGAACAACTGGATAGTCACCGCATCACCCCAACCCTTACGGATTTCTGCCTGCACTTTGAGCAGGGTGTTTTTCGCTGCGCCGTAGGTCAATTTGTCGGCCTTGGTCAGCAGGACGTGCATCGGCATGCCGCTGGCGACGGCCCAATCGAGCATCAACAGGTCGAAGTCGGTCATTGGATGACGGATGTCCATCATCAGAATCAAACCCTTCAAACTCTCCCGGCCACCCAGATACGCTTCGAGGTGACGCTGCCAGTGCAGCTTCAGCGGGATAGGTACTTTTGCATAACCGTAGCCCGGCAGGTCGACCAGACGCCGATCATCGTCTAGCTTGAAGAAGTTGAGGAGCTGTGTGCGCCCCGGGGTTTTCGAGGTGCGGGCCAGGCTGGCGTGGGTCAGGGTGTTCAGCGCGCTGGACTTGCCGGCGTTGGAACGGCCGGCGAATGCGACTTCGAAGCCTTCGTCATCGGGGCATTGGTCGACTTTGGCGGCGCTGAGCATGAAGGTGGACTGTTGGCACAGGCCGAGGATGGGATTCTTGAGTTGCATGAGTTTTCCGATGTGGGCGGTGCCGGGAATAGGTGCGGCAAGCGGTGTCGTTTCCGTTTCAGTAGCGCCAGTATATAATGCCGCAGATTTTGTGTGTGCTTTGTCCCAGCGAAGGATGAAGTTCACGGGAGCGATAGACCTTTATTGCGCATTAGAACGCAAAACGCTCTCAAACCCTGAAAAGGTCGATGTATGACCAAGTGGCTGCTGGCCTTCGGTTTCTTGATGCCACTTTACAGTGCGCAGGCTACACAGGAACCGGAGGCTGTGTACAACCGCTTTTGCGGGGCCTGCCATGCCGGACAGCTGCCCAACGCCCCTGGACGGGGTGACCAGGCAGCCTGGAAGCCAAGATTGGCTCAAGGTATGGACACGCTGGTGCAACACGTGACCCAGGGTTTCAAGGCGATGCCGCCGCGTGGTTTGTGCATGGACTGCAGTACCGAGGATTACCATGCCGTCATTCAGTTGATGGTGAGTGAACCCGGTCCATAACTCTTTAACCCTTAGCCGTAGTTGGATTAGCTGATGAACAAACTGATCGTGAGTCTGCTGTTGACCCTGGGCATCACCGGTGTTGCCCATGCCGCAGGCGACGCCACTGCTGGCCAGGCGAAAGCCGCCGTATGTGGTGCTTGCCATGGACCGGACGGTAATAGCCCGGCGCCTAACTTTCCAAAACTGGCCGGCCAGGGTGAGCGTTACCTGACCAAGCAGATGCACGACATCAAGGACGGCAAGCGTACGGTCCTGGAAATGACCGGCTTGTTGACCAACCTCAGCGATCAGGACCTGGCGGATATCGCGGCGTATTTTGCCAGCCAGAAAGGCAGTGTGGGAGCTGCTGATGCGAAACTGGTGACCCGCGGTGAAGAATTGTTCCGCGGCGGCAACCTGGAAAAAGGCATGCCTTCCTGCATCGGTTGCCACTCGCCTAACGGCGCAGGCCTTGCTGCTGCGGGCTTCCCGCACTTGAGCGGGCAGCATGCCCAGTACATCGGCAAACAGCTGACAGACTTCCGCGAAGGCAATCGCACCAACGACGGCGATACCAAGATCATGCAGAGCATCGCCGCGAAACTCAGCAACAAGGACATCGAAGCCGTGTCCCAATACATCCAGGGCCTGCACTAAGTGCCCCGGCTACGTTAACGCTCGATTAATCCGTCGATGCAAGCATAAAAAGGGTGGCCCAGGCCGCCCTTTTTTGTGGCCGGTGCCGTTACACTAACGAACTCATGCCCGCGTAGACCTGTCACAACAAAGGTCGCGTGAGGCGACTTTATTTGTCCAGGAGTAAAGCATGCGTAATCTGATCCTCAGCGCCGCTCTCGTCACTGCCAGCCTTTTCGGCATGACCGCACAAGCTGCCGATAATGTGCCGCTTGAAGCCGGTAAAACCTACGTTGAGCTGGCCAATCCTGTGCCGGTTTCCGTACCGGGCAAGATCGAAGTGGTGGAGCTGTTCTGGTATGGCTGCCCGCATTGCTACGCTTTTGAGCCAGTCATCAATCCGTGGGTCGATAAGCTGCCTCAGGACGTGAACTTCAAACGTATTCCTGCCCTGTTCGGCGGCCCATGGGACGCCCACGGCCAGCTGTTCATTACCCTGGACACCATGGGTGTAGAACACAAGGTTCACGCGGCTGTCTTCAATGCCATCCAGAAAGAAGGCAAGCGCCTTGTGAAGCCTGAAGACATGGCCGATTTCGTCGCCACCCAAGGCGTCGACAAAACCAAGTTCCTGGAGACATTCAACTCGTTCGCTGTGAAGGGCAAGATGGCCCAATACAAGGAACTGGCCCAGAAATACGGCGTGCAAGGCGTACCGACGCTGATCGTCAACGGCAAATACCGCTTTGACATCGGCAGTGCCGGCGGCGAAGAGCAGGCGCTGAACGTGGCCGACCAATTGATCGC
Source organism: Pseudomonas sp. W2I6 (assembly GCF_030815935.1). Classification (NCBI taxonomy): domain Bacteria; kingdom Pseudomonadati; phylum Pseudomonadota; class Gammaproteobacteria; order Pseudomonadales; family Pseudomonadaceae; genus Pseudomonas; species Pseudomonas sp. W2I6. Next base: position 6,442,485 of record NZ_JAUSXJ010000001.1, read on the forward strand.
CAAAGAGCGCGCAGCCAAGTAAGGGGCCCGTCATGCGTCGCTGGGGTACTGAACGTGTCGTTGGCCTGCATGACCCGAAGGTCAACGAACATCACCTGGAATCCACGGGCCTGCCGGCTGACAGTCGGTTGCGCCTGCTCAGTTTCAATATCCAGGTGGGTATCAGTACCGAGAAATACCGGCATTACCTGACCCGTGGCTGGCAGCACCTGCTGCCCCACAACGGGCGTGCCGGCAATCTGCAAAAGATCGGCGACCTGCTGGGTGACTTCGACCTGGTAGCCCTGCAGGAGGCCGATGGTGGCAGCCTGCGTTCCGGCTACATCAACCAGGTCGAGCACCTTGCCCAGCTCGGTGCCTTTCCCTACTGGTATCAGCAACTCAATCGCAACCTCGGCAAACTCGGCCAGCACAGCAATGGTGTGCTCAGCCGTCTGAAACCGTGGGCGATCGAGGACCACCCGTTACCTGGCCCGAAAGGCCGCGGTGCAATTCTCGTACGATTCGGCGAAGGGCCGGAAGCATTGGTCGTGGTGATGATGCACCTCGCACTGGGGGCTCGAACCCGAACCATGCAGTTGGCCTACATCCGTGAGTTGATTGGCGGCTACAAACACCAGGTGCTGATGGGTGACATGAACACCCATGCCACAGACCTGCTACAGAATTCCCCGTTGCGCGACCTTGGGTTGCTGGCGCCGCAAGTCGAAGCCACGTTTCCCAGCTGGCGTCCGCAGCGTTGTCTTGATCACATCCTGCTCAGCCCGACCCTGACACTCGAAAGTGTGCAGGTACTGGCGCAGCCCATCTCCGATCACCTGCCCGTCGCGGTAGAGATTCGTCTGCCGGGTTCGCTCACGGCTGATGCATTGCCCGCGTTGAGCCCCGGCCCTCGCGGACCCCTTGCATGAGCGACGACGCCCAGCGTTGGAAAGAGAAATACCTTAAAAGCGTCGAGCAACAAGAAAAGCTCGAGCGTCGCTGGGCCGCCCGCCTCGACCTGCTGCGCCGAGGGCTGGTGCGCAGCACCCTGGCGGCAGAAGGGACCGACCGAGCGGTTGACCAATGCATGAAGGAAATGCGCGATGTGGTGCGCACCGACGACATGGACGCCGCCCTCGCTGCATTGCTGCCGCGCCTGGAAAAGGCCGTGCTGGATTCGGAGCAGCGCCGCGAAACCCGGGTTGACCAGATCGGCAGCGCGTTGACGGCCCTGGTCACTCAGTTGCAGAAACTGCCCTTGCCACGGGACGTGAGTCGCCCGCTGAAGGCTTTCGCCAAGCAGCTGGACGGTCGGGTTGGCCAGGCGCGGGAGATCCCGCTGTTGCTGAGTGAGCTGAGCGGCCTGCAGGGGCAGGCGTTGAGTAACCTGGAGCCGGAGGGCGAAACCAGCCGTTCGAGCCCGGGGCTGTTGCAGCGTCTGTTTGGCACCAAGGACGCAATCGACACGCCGGAGGTTGAAGCGCCCACGCCATCCCGCCCGGCTTCTCCGGCGCCTGCTGCGCCAAAGCCCAGCCCGGTGGGTGAAGTTGAAGCGCCGGCGCAATCGGCAGAACTGGCCCAGGCGCTGCGGGCTTTTGCACCGCAGCCGAAGGTCCCGGCCCCCATCGAGTCGCCCCCTGAGCCGGTATCGCCAGTAGAGGCTACCGACGCTGTCAGCGAAGCAGTGCCTGTTGTTCCGGCCGTCGCGGTCACAGCGCCTGTCGTCGAGGCACCCGCTACGATTATCGAAACGCCAGAACCCGAGCAACCGATCGAAGCGGAGGTTGAGCTCGAGAGTGCTCTTGCCGCCATGGTCGAGGTGCCAGAGGTGCAGGCCCGTGAGCCGGAGCGGACAGAGATCGGCAGTCTTTCCCTGCCCCCGGTCCTGGCCGATGAACCGCAAGAATCGCCCGAGCAGGCAGAGCTGAACCCAGACGAGCTGCAAGCGGATCAAGCCTACGCCCTGCCCGACACCCCCGAGCCGTCTTACAGTTCGGTGGCCAAGCACATCGAAGATACCCTGCTCGGCTTACTGGAAGACCTCTCGCTGCCCGAGCGCCATCGGCCCCAGGCCGAAGCCATGCGTGAACGCCTGGCCCACGGATTGAACTGGTACGAATTGCTGCCGATCCTCGATGACCTGGCGGTGTTGATGCTGGCGATCACCGACAGCGGCCAGCACGAGTTTGAAGCCTACCTCAAGCAGCTCAACGATCGTCTCGAGGCGTTCCAGGGGCACCTGCAGGTCGCCAGTGACGGCCACGCCGACAGCCGGTCGGCGGCCAGGGAGCTGGATACCCAGATCCGCGAACAAGTGGATGGTTTGCAAACCAGCATGCAGGACGCCGCGGACCTCGACAGCCTCAAGCACGTGCTGGAGAGCCATCTCGAAGGGCTGCTGGGCACCATGGATGAACACCGCCACCAGCGTGACCAGCGCGAACAGGAAGTGACTGCACGGCTCAAGGGCCTGGCCGAACGGGTCGCCAATATGGAGCAAGAGGCTCAGGGCTACCGTGAACACCTTGAGGTTCAGCGCCAGAAAGCCCTGATCGATCCGCTCACCGGACTACCCAACCGCGCGGCCTGGAGCGAGCGTCTGGAGCAGGAGGTCAACGCCTGGCACCAGCGTGGAAATAACCTGTCACTGGCCATGCTGGACCTCGATCACTTCAAGCGCATCAACGACGGCTATGGTCATCTGGCGGGCGACAAGGTGCTGAAAATCATCGCCACGGTGCTTCGCAAACGCCTGCGGCCGAACGACTTCATCGCGCGTTTTGGCGGTGAAGAGTTTGTGCTGCTGATGCCCAACTCGTCGCTGTCCGATGCGTTGGCGGTGGGCGAAACCCTGCGTGCAGCCATCCAAGCCTGCCCGTTTCACTTCAAGGGCGAGCCGGTGACGATTACGGTGTCCATGGGCATGGCGCAGTTTCAGCCGGGAGAACGCAGCGACCTGGCGCTCAAGCGCGCTGACGAGGCGTTATATCGTGCCAAGGCGGCGGGGCGTAATCAGGTGCAGGCGGCCTGACCGGAAATGTTCCATTTTGTTTAAAACATCGCATTTGGCCGCCTGGCAGCAAACGGTACGTTACACTGTTGCATTATCGTCTTAAGCGTACTATTTGCTGCCATGAAACTTCTGTGTTCTGCCTTTCTGTTTCTTCTGCTCGCCGGTTGCGCGAGCGGCCCTCGCCTGGACACCAGTCATCCGTCGGTGAACCACGACAATCGTGTGCAGTTTGTCGTCGTGCACTACACCTCGGCGTCCCTTGAGCGCTCCCTGGCGCTGTTGACCCATGGCCAGGTCAGCAGTCATTACCTGATCGGTGATGACGCCTCGGCCACCATCTATAAGCTCGTGGATGAAAGCCAGCGCGCCTGGCATGCCGGAGAAAGTGAATGGATGGGCCGCACCTGGCTCAACTCCAGCTCCATCGGGATCGAGATCGTGAACCCGGGTTATCGGGATTTGCCGACGGGCCGCGTCTGGTATCCCTATTCCGAAGCGCAGGTGCAGTCGCTGGTGGTGCTGCTCAAGGACATCAGCAAACGCAACGGCATCGACCCGCGAAACATCATCGGCCATAGCGACATTGCCCCGCTGCGCAAGCTGGACCCGGGGCCGTTGTTCCCCTGGAAGCGCCTGGCGGATGAAGGGCTGGGCATGTGGCCGGACGCCAAGGCGGTGGCCCGTTACCAGGTGCAGTACGCAGCCGATCTGCCGAGCATTACCTGGTTCCAGGAAGAGTTGGCGAAGCTGGGCTATCCGACGCCGCAGACGGGCGAACTGGATGTAGCGACGCGGCATGTGGTGGCCGCGTTCCAGATGCATTTCCGGGCGTCGCTGTTTGACGGGACGCCGGATGCCGAAAGTGCTGCGATCCTGCGGGCGTTGAATCACCAATAACGGTTGGCGCGTTGTTCCTACAGGGGCAACGCCATGTAGAACTGCGTCCCCTGCCCCGGCCGCGAATACACCCCCATGCGGCCACCGTGCAATTGCACGATCTCCTTGCACAGCGCCAGGCCCAGCCCGGCGCCGCCTTTCTTGCGGCCTACCTGCACAAACGGTTCGAAGATTCGTCCCTGCTGGCCGTAGGCAATGCCTTCACCGTTGTCTTCAACGCTGACAATCACCCGTTCGCCATGGCGACGCGCCTGCAAGCGGATCTGCCCACCGTCGGCTGTGTGCCGCAGGGCATTGCCCAGCAAATTGTCGAGCACCCTTTCCAGCTGCGCTCGATCGGCATGCAACCTCGGTAGCGGGGATTGTTCCTCAACCAGCAGCTCGATGTTCTGCGCATTCGCCTGCTCCGCGAAGCGGGCGCGGGCATGTTCGAGCAGGTCGCTGATGTCACACGGGCCCAGGGTGAGTTTCTGCAAGCCATTCTGGTAGCGCGAGAAGTTGAGCAAGTCGTTGATCAACTGCATCAGGCGCTGCATTTCCTCGTTGACCGTATCCAGCAGGTCCGCTTCGCGCGACTCCGCAGGAAACTTCGCCCGTTCCCGGAACAAGCCGAAGGCCATGTGCATGCCCGTCACCGGCGTGCGTAATTCATGGGACGCGCGCAACACAAACTCACTGCGCACTCGTTCAAAGGCACGCTGCTCGGTAACGTCATGCAGCACCATCACCGCGCCCAGAATGTGCCCCTGGGTATGGCTGACCGGCGTCAGGCTGTACGTCAGCAGGCGCAGCTCACCCTCAACCTCTACTTCCAGGTCTTCAGGTGCGCGCTCCAGATTGCCGCCGCGCAGTACCAGCTGCAGCTGTTCATCCAGTTCCGGGCGGCCCAGGGCGTCGCCAAGGCCTTGGCCCAGGCGATTCTCGTCCCAGCCGAGTTGACGTTGTGCCACCGGGTTAAGGTGTTCCAGGCGACCCTGGCGGTCGATCATCAGCAGGCCGTCGTCGATGCTGTCGAGCACCGCTTGCAGGCGTTGCTGCCCGGCGAGTAGCTCGTCGACATTGGTTGCCTGATGCTGGCGCAACGCCTCGGCCATGATGCCGAAGCGTCGGGTCAGCAGGTTCATTTCCGCTGCGGATGAAATGGGCAGCGTGACTTCGAAGTTGCCCTGGCCGATCTTGTCGGCGGCCTTGGCCAGCGCTTCGATCGGCCCGCCAAAGCGTCGGGCGATACCGTGGGCGGTAACGAAACCGATGATCAGCACCGCCAGGCCGACCAGGCCCAGCAGGCCGGCAATCAGCAGCGCACGTTCACGGGACTTGTGTTCGGTATCGTTGATGTTATCCAGGGCTTTCTTGTGCTCGGCGATCAGGCCGTTGCGCAGGATGTTGAAGCGTTTGGTCAGCTCGTCGTTGTTGCGCAGTTGCGGCGGAGCATTCTCCTTTTCATCGAACGCCTCGAGAAAGCTCAGGTAATTGGTCTTGGCCTGGGTAAAACCGCTGGTTACCGCGTCCTTTTGTTCGTGGTCGATACCTTGCTGCAACAGGGCGAAATAGCGTTGCTTGGAGTCCTCCAGCGCAGCGGTATTCGGCTGTTCATTGAGCATGATCATCAACTGGTCGCCGAGGGTCTGCCGAAGCTTGAGCCCCAGGTCCAATGTGATGAAGTTGCTGCGAATCAACGATTCCTGGGTCTTGGCCATTTGCATGACGCTCACCAACCCCAGCAGCAACCCCAACAGGGCGACGGTGATCAGCGCGGAAATACTCAGGAACAACCGAGTGCGCAGGGTCATCGCAAGCTTCATAGGTTACAGCTCACAGGTTGTATTGTTTGCGTTTGCGGTACAGCGTCGACGCATCAATGCCAAGGGTTCGGGCCGCCTGGTCCAGTGTGTCGCTGGTGGCCAGCACGGCACCGATATGCGCCTTTTCCAGTTCATCCAGGCTCAACGCCGCACCGATACGCGGGGCATTGTTGGTCGGCTGCTCGGCCATGCCGAGGTGGCTGATCTCAACTTTTTCCTGCGGGCAGATGATGCTGGCCCGCTCAACCACGTTGCGCAGCTCGCGGATGTTCCCCGGCCAGCGGTAGTTGAGCAGTGCCTCACGGGCTTCATCGCTGAAGCCGCGCGCCGGCCGCGCATATTCCTTCACGAAACGCGCCAGGAAGCGGTCGGCCAGGGTCAGGATGTCTTCGCTGCGTTCGCGCAGGGGCGGCAGGTGCAAGGTGATGACATTCAGGCGATACAGCAGGTCTTCGCGGAAACGACCATCGCGAACCATGTCTTCCAGGTTCAGGTTGGTAGCGGCGAGGATTCGCACATCGGCACGGCGCGTCACCGGGTCGCCGACGCGCTCGTATTCCTTGTCCTGGATAAAGCGCAGCAACTTGGGTTGTAAAGTAAGCGGAAAGTCGCCGATCTCGTCGAGAAACAAGGTGCCGCCATCGGCCTGGTTGACGCGGCCGAGGGTGCTTTCGCTGGCGCCGGTAAACGCACCACGGCTATGACCGAACAACTCGCTTTCCATCAGTTCCGCCGTCAGCGATGGGCAGTTGATGGTGACGCAGGATTTTTTCGCGCGTTTGCTCCAACCGTGGATCGCCCGGGCCAGTTCACCTTTACCGGTGCCGGACTCGCCGAGAATCAGGATGTTGGCATCAGTGCCCGCCACCTGGCGTGCGGTTTCCAGCACCACCATCATCGCCGGGCTATGGGAGTCGAGGCCGTCCTTGGGCTGGCGCACTGCGCCTTCCAGGGCTTCCAGGCGTGCCGAGAGCTGGCGCACTTCCAGCTGCTTGGCCGTGGCCAGGCGCAATTGGTCGGGGCTGCAAGGCTTTACCAGGTAGTCGGCCGCGCCGGCCTGGATCGCATCCACGGCGGTGTCGACGGCCGAGTGGGCCGTGACGATCACCACGCGCATCCACGGCGCCTGGATACGCATTTGCGCCAGTACATCCAGACCGTTGTCTTCGCCCAGGCGCAGGTCCAGAAAGCACAGGTCAAACACCTGGCGTTGCAATAAGGCATCGGCCTGGGCGGCGCTGTTGGCGGTGGCTACGGTGTAGCCTTCATCTTCCAGGCAGTAACGGAAGGTGCGAAGGATCGCGGATTCGTCATCCACTAAAAGAATGCGGCCTTGAAGTTCCTTGGCTGATTCCATCTGTCCCGCGCTCCCTTAAGAATGAATGATGTTGTTTAGTCCCGGAATAATCGGGCAAGTTGCATGGTTTATTCTGATTGATTAAAGCCGTCACCGCGCAGCTATCTGCGCTTCTTCTTACAAAGACGCCCACAAGAGGCGTTTTTGTCTCCCTCTTGCCACTTCGGCAGTCGAACGTTGCCTTCCTATCCCTTGATCCGACCAGTGACCATCGTGCATTTCGCACGGCAAGGATAGGGGCATCGTGCAGGATGCTCGTGGTGTCAAAGCGCTTTTGTTTTTAACTTGTTGATTTTATTGATTTTTATTTTGTTAAAAAACTGGCACGCAGGCTGCAATACACCTCATACGAGTTTCATCTACGAATAATCAGAATGCGGGAGAGATACAGCATGACTCGCCAAAGCCTGACCCAACTGCGTGTATCGCCACTGCGCCTGCAACAGGGGCTGTTTGCCAGCCTGGCCCTGATGGTGACCTTGATTGGCGGTCAGCAATTGGCGCATTGGCAGCAGAGTCAGCAGCAAGTCGTGCAGTTTGAACGTCCGATGATGACCCAGACCCATTTCCGCTCCGTCGGCAGCACTGCCGCCGATGTGACAACCCCGCAATTGGCGGCGGTTGAACAGGACTCCACCCTCGGCGACCTGCCATCGCAGGAACGCTGGGTGTTCTAGGCAATACACGGTCCTCGAATCGAGCGACCGCAGGCACTACCGCTGTTACCCCTAAAAGAAGCGTAAGGAGAATCACCATGTTGAGTTGGGCAATCACATTTCTGATCATCGCCATTGTGGCTGCAGTCCTGGGCTTCGGTGGTATCGCGGGCACCGCTACGGGTATCGCCAAGATTCTGTTTGTGGTCTTCCTGGTGATGTTCATCGCTTCCTTCTTCTTTGGCCGTCGTGGTCGAGGCTAAGCATGTTCAACTCCTCCCTTAAAGTCCTGGCTGCCGCCCTGTTGTTGGGCGGCAGCGGCTTGGTGCTGGCTGCCAATGATGGCCAGTCCCGAGCCAACGAACTGCTGAGTGCGGACCCGCAGTACCGCGAGACCTGGCAGAGCGTGGTCAAGAAGGAAGAGCGCCTGCCTGAATGGGTGATGAACCTTTCGGGTAGCGCTGAACAGATGAATGCCGTTGAAGAGGATGGTGACAAGTACTTGGTCGGGCCGCTCTGTGAAACCGCAGACACATGCCTGAACAAGCGCCTGATCGTCGCTTTCAGCTTCGACAAGGAAGATGCTTACGCGATGTTGGTAGAAGTCCCGGCGGGCTTGCCCGCGGACAAATCGCCAACGCGGCACGCCGACTACCGTTTTCTTGGCAAGCCGGACGAAGGCATGCAAAAGCTGCTGATGGAACAGCTCAAGAAAGATCCGAATTGGTACTAGGTTCGGTCTGACGACGCTGTCGTCTACCGGCTTAACGTCCATAGAAAGAAGCGCCGTGCTTCTTTCTGTTTGCATCGCCCGACAAGGGTGGTGCATGACCAGGGGGCCGGGTTGCTCTGATCGTTTGGATCGGCGTGACCTACGGGGACAGGGAGTGCCTGCGCAAGGGCCGGGTCAGGTGAAAAGCTGCGACGCAAGTTCCCAAGCCGATGGTTTGTGGAACTTGCGACGGGCTTGCGGCTCCTATGCCCGCTTCTGTCATGCCGCCCATAGCGGCAATTCTCCTTTTTGCGTCCGCCCAACCATTTCTTGGTGTTTCCGCGTGACCATCTATCGAGAAAGTTTGTCTCCTGCCAGACGAGTTTTTCGATGGTATGCGTAGGAATTTTCAGGGGTTTTCAACCGCGACGGTAGATTTTCAAAAAACCCTGCGCGAGCCTGAAATGGCCGGTTCGCGGCATTTATGCCTGCCGAAATGTCGTATTCGAACTGACCGTTCAGACAGAAAAACTCAAAAAAACTCATGCCGATTCGGCATAGGGTAGGCGTTTACGGCATTAGACGTCGCCTCCTTGCATCGGAATAGTTGCGCCTTTTTTCGCCTGCCAGTGAGCCATATCGGCCAACTGCGGTGACCTTCTACGGGGGCAGATGCACACACTTTTTCGCTCTCGAGCGTTCCAGCTGCTGGCGCATCTGCCTGAGTCCACTTGAAGTAAGGGTAATGACATGAAGAAGGCAAAGCTAAGCCTCGCCTGGCAGATCCTCATCGGTCTGGTGCTGGGGATTGCAATCGGTGCGGTGCTTAACCATTTCAGTGCTGAAAAGGCCTGGTGGATCAGCAACGTGTTGCAGCCCGCTGGCGATATCTTTATCCGCCTGATCAAGATGATCGTTATCCCGATCGTGATTTCGTCGCTGATTGTCGGAATCGCCGGTGTTGGCGATGCAAAAAAGCTCGGCCGGATCGGCGTTAAAACCATCCTTTACTTCGAAGTGGTCACCACCATTGCCATTGTGGTCGGCCTGTTGCTGGCCAACCTGTTCCATCCGGGTACCGGCATCGACATGAGTACCCTGGGTACCGTCGACATTTCCAAATACACGGCCACCGCCGCCGAGGTCCAGCACGAGCACGCGTTCATCGAGACGATCCTCAACCTGATCCCGTCGAATATCTTCGCCGCCGTGGCCCGTGGCGACATGCTGCCGATCATCTTCTTCTCGGTGTTGTTCGGCCTCGGCTTGTCGAGCCTCAAGCCTGAATTGCGCGAGCCCCTGGTGACCATGTTCCAGGGCGTGTCCGAGAGCATGTTCAAAGTCACCCACATGATCATGAAATACGCCCCGATCGGTGTATTTGCCCTGATCGCGGTGACCGTCGCCAACTTCGGCTTCGCCTCGCTGCTGCCGCTGGCCAAGCTGGTGATCCTGGTTTACGTCGCCATCCTGTTCTTTGCTTTTGTGGTGCTGGGCCTGATCGCCCGCCTGTTCGGTTTCTCGGTGATCAAGCTGATGCGCATCTTCAAGGATGAGCTGGTGCTGGCCTACTCCACTGCCAGCTCTGAAACCGTGCTGCCGCGTGTGATCGAGAAAATGGAAGCCTACGGCGCGCCGAAGGCGATCTGCAGCTTTGTGGTGCCGACCGGCTACTCGTTCAACCTCGACGGTTCGACCCTGTACCAGAGCATCGCGGCGATTTTTATCGCGCAGCTGTATGGCATCGACCTGTCGATTGGCCAGCAACTGATGCTGGTGCTGACCCTGATGGTCACCTCCAAAGGCATCGCCGGCGTGCCGGGTGTGTCGTTCGTGGTACTGCTGGCGACCCTGGGCAGCGTGGGCATTCCGCTGGAAGGCCTGGCGTTCATCGCCGGTGTCGACCGCATCATGGACATGGCCCGTACCGCACTGAACGTGATCGGTAACGCCCTGGCCGTACTGGTCATCTCCCGTTGGGAAGGCATGTACGACGATGCCAAGGGCGAGCGCTACTGGAACTCCCTGCCGCACTGGCGCACCAAGCAAGTGCTGCCGGCCGGCGAGACCACTCGCGGCTGACCGCCAGGACTGGCTCCTACACAAACCCCGGAAAATCCGGGGTTTGTCGTTTCTGCCAGCCCCGCTATCATTCGCCCCATCTTTCGGGGGATTCAACTGATGCTCAATGGCCTGTGGCTTGGCTTCTTTATCGTGGCGATGGTGTCTGCGCTGGCGCAATGGCTGATCGGCGGGAATGCCGGGATCTTTGCGGCCATGGTGGAAAGCATTTTCGCCATGGCCAAGCTGTCGGTCGAGGTGATGGTGTTGCTGTTCGGCACCCTGACCTTGTGGCTGGGCTTCCTGCGTATCGCCGAGAAAGCCGGGATCGTCGACTGGCTGGCCAAGGCCCTGGGGCCACTGTTCCGGCGCCTGATGCCGGAAGTGCCTGCCGGTCACCCGGCCATCGGCTTGATCACGCTCAACTTCGCCGCCAACGGCCTGGGCCTCGATAACGCCGCTACGCCCATCGGCCTCAAGGCCATGAAGGCGCTGCAAGAGCTCAACCCTATCCCCAATACCGCCAGCAACGCGCAGATCCTGTTCCTGGTACTCAACGCGTCTTCCCTGACCCTGCTGCCGGTCACCATCTTCATGTACCGCGCCCAGCAAGGTGCGGCGGACCCGACGCTGGTGTTCCTGCCGATCCTGCTGGCCACCAGCGCCTCGACCCTGGTGGGTCTGTTGTCGGTGGCGGTGATGCAACGCCTGCGGCTGTGGGACCCGGTGGTGCTGGCGTATCTGATTCCGGGTGCGCTGGTACTGGGTGGCTTCATGGCCTTGCTGGCGACGCTCTCAGCCACTGCGCTGGCGGGGCTGTCGTCGATCCTCGGCAACCTCACGCTGTTCGGGCTGATCATGTTGTTCCTGGTGATCGGCGCGCTGCGCAAGGTGAAGGTCTACGAGGCGTTTGTCGAAGGTGCCAAAGAGGGCTTCGACGTTGCCAAGAACCTGCTGCCGTACCTGGTGGCGATGCTGTGTGCAGTGGGCGTGTTGCGGGCGTCCGGCGCGCTGGATTTCGGCCTGGAAGGGATTCGCCATCTGGTGGCCTGGACCGGCATGGATACACGCTTTGTTGATGCGTTGCCGACGGCGATGGTCAAGCCGTTCTCCGGCAGCGCGGCGCGGGCGATGCTGATTGAAACGATGCAGACCCAGGGCGTGGACAGCTTCCCGGCGCTGGTGGCGGCGACGATTCAGGGCAGTACCGAGACCACGTTCTATGTGTTGGCGGTGTACTTTGGCTCGGTGGGAATCCAGCGGGCACGGCATGCGGTGGGGTGTGCGTTGTTGGCGGAGTTTGCTGGCGTGGTGGCGGCGATTGCGGTGTGCTACTGGTTCTTCGGCTAAGACCTGAATCCCTGTGGCGAGGGAGCTTGCTCCCGTTGGGCCGCGAAGCGGCCCCAGTCAGTTATCGCAGGTGTGTCAGTCGAAGCTCATTGACTGGTTTTGGGGCTGCTGCGCAGCCCAACGGGAGCAAGCTCCCTCGCCACAAAAGCGCGGTTTCCCAGGCCGACGGCCCAATCCACCACCTGCCTGTTCAGCGCATCCCCAGCCTGACCAAACCCGGCCACCACCGCCGGCACCTTGGTATCCCCCACCGGCTGCCTCACCTCGAACCGCTTGCTGGCAATAATCCGTTGATCACTGCCGCGCACCAACCGTGCGTCCAGCCGTATCACCACTTCAACTGCGCTGCCGCGATACTCACTCTGAAACGCCTGCAACTGCCCGCCCAACTCAAAGTCCGCCTGCAGATTGGTCTCATCAGTACTGAGCAACGTCACCCGCCCATCCCGCTGGAACCCGTCCAGCAACCGGTTACGCAACAGCACGGGGGCTGGATCGCTCCAGCGGGAATTCGCATAGCTGCTGATCAGGTCGCCATTAGGCACCACGGCAATCCGCGGGCTATCGAGGAATTCGCTGGTCTGCGGCTTCGCCACCCGCAGCGACCAGGCCACCGGGCTGGCCTGCGTGGCGGCCTGCGCCGATGGCAACCGGTACACGTCCGAGGGATCCGCCTTCGGCAGGATGGAACACGCACTGACCAATACCAGCGCAACGGGGGCGATCATTTGGTACGCACGCTTCATGGCGTGAACTCCTTGTTCTTGTCGCTGCCCAGCAGGTAACCGCTGGGGTTGGCTTCCAGGCGGCGGGAAATGGCGCGCAACGAACCCAGGGTTTCGCGCAGCTCGCGCACCGCTGGCGCCAGTTCGTTGAGACCCTGCATGCCGCTGTTCAGGGAATCCTTGTTGTTGGTCAGCAAGGTGTCGATCGTGGCCGTGCTTTGTTGAAGTGACTGCATGGCCTTCTCGGCGCTGCCAAACACCTGCTTGCCCTGGTCGTTGAGCAAACCGTTGGCGTTGCGCATCAGCGCGGTGGTTTGCTCCAGGGTGGCGCTGGCCTGTTTGCTCACCTGCATCAATTGCTGCATCACCACCTTGATGTCGCCGCGCTGATCGGCAATCGCGCCGGTGGTCTGTTGCAGGTTGTCCAGGGTATTGCTGAGGCGGTCGACGTTCTCCCGGGAGAACATGTGATTGGCGTTGTGCAGCAGCAAGTTGATGCTGGTCATCAGGTCGTTGCTGTTGTTCAGCAGTCGCGCGATCGGCGATGGCGACGCAATGATTTCCGGCAGGTTGCCGTCCTTGCCCTTGAGCTCAGGACTTTGGGGCGTACCGCCGCTGAGCTGGATGATCGAGGTGCCAGTAATGCCGGTCAGGGCCAGCTTGGCCTGGGTGTCTTCCTTGATCGGCGTCTGCCCGGCCAGGCGGATGCGCGCCAGCACCCGGCGCGGGTCTTTAGGGTCGAGGCGCAGGCTGGTGACGTCGCCCACCTTGATCCCGCTGTACTGCACGGCACTGCCTTGGGACAGCCCACTGACCGCCTCGTTGAACACCACTTCGTAATCCTGGAATGCGCTGTCGACGCTGGACTTGGCCAGCCACAGGCCAAACAGCATGGCGCCGACCACGACGATCACGCTGAACAGACCGATCATCACATGATGGGCTCGGGTTTCCATGTCATACCTCGTTGAGCAGTTGAGCGGCATCCAATGCCGCGCGGCCCCCGTGGGCCATGGAAGTATTCGTGAATCCAGGCGTCGTCGGTTTCCGAGACGACATCGATGGCATCCGCCACCAGTACCTTTTTCTGCGCCAGCACCGCTACACGGTCGGTGATGGTGTACAGCGTGTCGAGGTCGTGGGTGACCAGGAACACGCTCAGGCCCAGCGCATCGCGCAGGGTCAGGATCAGTTGATCGAAGGCGGCGGCGCCGATCGGGTCGAGGCCGGCGGTGGGTTCGTCGAGAAACAGGATGTCCGGGTCCAGCGCCAGGGCACGGGCCAGGGCCGCGCGCTTGATCATGCCGCCGGAGAGTGACGAGGGGTATTTGTCGGCGGCCGACAGCGGCAGCCCGGCCAACGCCAGTTTCACTGCCGCCAGGTGCTCGGCATCGGGACGGCTGAGGCCGGCATGCTCTATCAGTGGCAACGCAACGTTCTCGGTGACCGTCAGCGAGGAAAACAGCGCGCCCTTCTGGAACAGCACGCCGAAGCGCCGCTCCACCAGCGACCGCTCGTGTTCCGACAGGCTCGGCAAGTTCTGCCCGAACACCCGCACCTGGCCTTCGCTGGGCTGGCGCAAACCGATGATGCTGCGCAGCAGCACCGACTTGCCGCTGCCGGAGCCACCGACGACGGCGAGGATTTCACCCTTGTACAAGTCCAGGTCGAGGTTCTCGTGCACGCTTTGCGAACCAAAGCGGTTGCACAGCCCGCGGACTTCGATCACCGCCTCAGTGGGCGCACGGCGTAAACGACTCACCAGCCCATCTCCATGAAGAACAGTGCGGCGACCGCATCCAGCACGATCACCACGAAAATCGATTGCACCACACTGGAGGTGGTGTGGGCGCCGACGGACTCGGCGCTGCCGCTGACCTTGAAACCTTCGAGGCAGCCGATGGCCGCGATCAGGAACGCGAAGATCGGCGCCTTGACCATGCCGACGAGGAAGTGCTGCACGCCAATGTCCGATTGCAGCAGCGACAGGAACATTGCCGGCGAAATATCCAGGGCCACGGCACACACCACACCGCCGCCGATAATGCCCGAGAGCATTGCCAGGAACGTCAGCATCGGCAGCGCCACCAGCAACGCCAGTACGCGGGGCAGCACCAGCAACTCCATCGGGTCGAGGCCCAGGGTGCGGATCGCATCGATCTCTTCGTTGGCCTTCATCGAGCCGATCTGTGCGGTGAAGGCACTGGCAGTGCGGCCGGCCATCAGGATCGCGGTGAGCAACACGCCGAACTCCCGCAGGAAGGAGAACGCCACCAGGTCCACGGTGAAGATGCTCGCGCCAAAACTGGCCAGCACCGTGGCACCGAGAAACGCCACCACTGCGCCCACCAGGAAGGTCAGCAAGGCCACGATGGGGGCCGCGTCGAGGCCGGTTTGTTCGATATGCGCAACCATGGGCGTCACGCGCCAGCGCTTGGGCCGGAATACGCCACGGGCGAAGGTTTCGAGGATCAGGCCGATAAAGCCCAGCAGTTTCATGCCGTCTTGCCAGACGGTGTAGACCGCGCCGCCGATGCGCGCCAGCAACATGATGCCGGCGGCTTCTTCGGGTTCCTTGACCGGCACACAGAAGTCGTTCAGAGAGCGGTAGACGGTTTTCAGTAACGCGCGGTCGGCGGTCGAGAGGCTGCAGTCGGTCTGTTCGGCGGACTGTTCGATGCGCTCTGGGCCGAGCAATTCCACCAGCAGCGAGGCGCCGGCCGTGTCCAGGGCGCCGAGGCCGTTAAGGTCGATACATGCGCCAGCGTCGTACTGGCCGTCGAGCTTTTCCGACAGCTTCTTCAGGTTGGCATAGTGGGCAAGCGTCCAATCCCCTGTAATCCTCAGCAATGGAGGCTGGGTGGACGTGTCCAGATGGGCTGCACCGGCCGTTGTGCTACTGGTCATAAGCTCCGAGCTTGTTTGGCTATTCCAGAATTCCTACGTAATAGCACGATCCTGCCTACTTTGGCGCGTCTGGCGTTGTAGCGCCCTGACCGGGGTCAGTCACCTTGAAGCGCAACACGCCGATCACTTGGCCATCTTCGGTCAGCACCCGTACCTGCCAGCGTCCTACCGAGTCGGGGGGGAAGTTCTGCTTGTGGGTCCAGGCCCGATAGCCTTCCTTGCGCCCACCATGGATGTCCAGGGCGATGCGGTCGACTTCCTTGCCGTTGAATTTCCACACATGGTAGATCCGCTCATCCAGGCCGCGCGGCGCGTTGATCGCGGTGTAGGCATACAGCCCGCTGCTGCGCAGTTGGGCGGCGCTGACTTCTTTCAGGTCATCGCCGGGCGTGCGGTCCTGCAATTGGGTGCTGATGGCCACTTCGGTCATCCACAGCGTCGCGGGCGGCACCCAAGTGCGCAGGAACCAGCCGGCGCAACCAATCGCTGCGGTAACCCCCAACAGCATCGCCCAGCCCTTGATGCTACGCAGCGGCAGGCTCACGGCCAGGCTCGGGATAGAGAGCGCCATCGCCACGCCGAGGGCCAGTTTGTAACTCTCGGCGGTGGTCAGGTGCAGGATGATCGGCAGCGCGGTCAGCAGGGCCGCAAACAGGGTCAGGGTGTGCAGTGCGAGAAACAGCGAGCGCTTGGGCGCCAGCCACTTGTAGTACAGCGGGTCGGTGATGGAGACCAACGCCGCCGCGCCCAGCAGGCCGGTAAAGATCGACTGGCCGCTGTTCCAGGTGGTGGTGACAAAAAAGAACGGCAGCACAAAAAACAGGCTTTCCTGATGGATCATTTGCGTGGCGTAGCGCAGCAGCGGTTCGGGGATTTCCCGTTTGAAGACTTTGCTGAACAGCTGGGTGAGGCTGTTTTCGAGCATCAGCCATAACCAGCTCACCAGCATGATGATCGCGATCCAGCTGGCCATGCCTTGCTGGCGATCCACCAGGATGAAGCTGCCCACACCCGAGATGAAACCGCCGAGTGCAATCACCCCTGGGTAGCGCTTCATCAGCTCGAGGATGCGCTGGATGGTGTGGGTCAGGATAGGCATTCGGCAGTTCACAGTCTTTGTAGGAAAAATCCCAGACAGAATAACGTTTTAGCCGTTTTCTCGGGGCCCGATTACGCAATCCCTTTGCGATAACGCCACACGCCTAGTAACACAATCGCAATCAGCCCCAGTGCGCCTGCGGCGATCCAGTTGAGGCTATCGTAGCTGAACAACGGTTTCTCGATGCGCCAGTAGCCGTTCTGCTTGAACAACTCGCGCATGGCCTGGTTGGCTTGCTCCAGGCTTACAGCCTTGATGCGCTTGGCCGGGTCGCTGAAATGCCCTTTGGCGTAGTCGCCCGAGGCACTCCAGTAATAGTCGGCCAACGCGCTGTTGCCTTGAACGGCCCACGCCTGGCGGGCAATGGCGGCTTGTTGCAGGCGGGCGAAGGTGGCCGGGTCGAGGCCGTCCTTGAGCAACTGGGCCCTGAGGGTTTCCAGCACGTGCTCGGCTTCCGGCAGGTTGTCGCGTTCAAGGTCGGCGTTGAGGCTCATGAAGCCGACACCGCCCAGCACTTCGCGCTCGCTCCATGGGCCATAGGACAAGCCGTGCTGCAAGCGCAATTGACGATACAGCGCCCAATCCAGGTAGTCCTTGAGCAGGTCGAAGGTTTCATCGTACTGGTCGTCCAGCACCGGCTCGGGGAATAACCAGTGCAGCTTGGCGTTGTCACCGACCCAGCCGTGGATCAGGTCGCGGCGGACGGCGGCGGCGTGTTGAATCTCCGGCAACGGGCGATGTTCGCTGGGGTCAACCGGATCCAGTGCGCCGTAGGTGCGTTCGAGATAGGCCGGCAGCAGCTTGTCGAGGTCGCCGACGATGATCAGGGTCATGTTGTTGGGGGCGTACCAGGCCTTGCGCAGCTTTTCCAACTGGTCGCGGGTCAGGTGCTCGACTTCGGCCCGCTCGGCGCATTTGAGCCCCAGTTCGACGGCAAGCTGACTGCTGGCCTTGTGGCCGAGGTCCTGGCGGTCCAGCAGCCGTTGCAGGTGTGAGTAATGGCCGCCGTCTTCGCGCTCCACCACCTGTTTGGCGGCATTGATGTTGGCGTCGGTCAGTTGGGTGCGGGTGATGATGGCCAGCAGCAGGTCGAGCACCTTGCGCTGGTTCTGCGCCGGAGCCTCGATGACGAAAGTGGTGTCGGCATTGCTGGTGTAGGCGTTCCAGTCGCCGCCGAGGGCTTGCATGCGTTCTTCCAGTTCACCTTCGCCGCCACCGTCGATCCCGCTGAACAGCAAATGCTCCAGCAGGTGCGGCAGTTCCTTGTCTTCGCAACTGAAGTCATCCAGGCCCACACCCACCACCAGGCGGATTGCCACGTGGCCGCGTTCGGTGCCCGGCTTGAGCAGCAATTGCAGGCCGTTGGGCAGGGTGTAGCCCTCGACTTGCAGGCGGTCAAAGGCAAAGGTGTGTGCCGAACCCATGAGCAGGCAGGCGAATAGCAGGCGACGCATAACAGGCTTCCTGGCGAGTGAGGTCCGTTGTTAACTGACTTCACTCGCCGTCGTACGTTCAGGGCGAATGGGTGATGTCGGCAATATCGTCCGCCGAGAGGGCGCCGGTGTCGGTGGTTTCCAGCACCACATAAGCGCTGCTGCAGAACAGCGAGTTGAGACGCTTCATGTCGGCAATCAGCTCCAGGTGCAAGGAACTGGTCTCCAGGCTCTGTACGATTTTACGTTGCAAGCGGCTGACGTGGGCGTGGGCCAGGCGACGCTCCTGGGCGCGGAAGCGGCGCTTTTCCCGCAGCAGTTGCCGGGCGCTTTCCGGGTCGGCACTGAGGAACACCGAGAGCCCCAGGCGCAGGTTGGCGATCAATTGGGTTTGCAGGCCCGCGAGTTCTTCCAGGCCGACTTCGGAGAATGAGCGGCGCTGGGAGGTCTTTTGCTGCTGGACCTTGCGCAGCATGCGTTCGATCAGGTCGCCGGCCAGTTTCAGATTGATCGACAGTTCGATGATCTCGGCCCAGCGTCGGCTGTCCTGTTCGCTGAGGTCTTCCCGGGGCATTTGCGCGAGGTAGAGCTTGATCGCGCTGTAGAGCGCCTCGACATCGTCGCTCAGGCTGCGCATTTCCTGGGTGATGGCGGTTTGCTTGCCGCGCAGCACCTCCAGCATCGAGGTCAGCATGTTGTCGATCAGGTCGCCCAGACGCAGGGTTTCGCGGGCGGCGTTGGCCAGTGCCAGGCTTGGGGTGGCGAGTGCTGCCAGGTCCAGGTGGCGCGGCTTGGCCAGGCCGTTGACCTCTTCGCGTTCCGGGAGCAACCAGGCGCACAAGCGGGACATCGGGCCGATGGTGGGCAGCAGGATCAGGCAGCGAATAACGTTATAGAGCAGGTGGAAGGTGATCACCATGCCTTGGGCGCTGTAGTCCAGGTTATCCATCCAGCCGACCAGCGGGTCGAGTACCGGGATGATCAGCAGCAAGCCGATCAGCTTGTACAGCAGGCTGCCCAGGGCCACCTGGCGCCCGGCGGCGTTCTGCATGCTGGTGCTGAGGAAGGCCAGCACGCCGCTGCCGATGTTGGCGCCGATCACCAGGCCGATGGCCACGTGCAGGCCGATCACGCCGGCACCGGCGAGGGTCGCGGTCAGCAGGACGGCGGCCAGGCTGGAGTAGGAAATCATCGCGAACAGTGCGCCGACCAGGGCATCGAGCAAGATGTCGCCGGTCAGCGAGGCGAACAGGACCTTGACGCCCTGCGCGTGGGTGATCGGGCCCGCGGCTTCGACGATCAGTTGCAGCGCAAGGATGATCAGCCCGAGGCCGATCCCGACACGGCCCATCTGCCCGGCGCGTGTCTGTTTGCGCGACAGGAAGAAAATCACCCCGAGGAAAATCAACAGCGGCGACAGCCACGACAGGTCAAAGGTCAGCACCCGGGCCATCAGCGCGGTACCGACATCGGCACCGAGCATGGTCGCCAGGGCGGGCATCAGGCCCATCAGGCCCTGGCCGACAAACGAAGTCACCAGCATCGCCGTGGCGTTGCTGCTTTGCACCATGGCCGTCACCAGGATGCCGGCGATAAACGCCAGCCAGCGCTTGGACATGTTCTGCCCGATGACCTGGCGCAAGTTGGAGCCGTAGACCCGCAGGATGCCGGTACGGACGATGTGCGTGCCCCAGATCAGCAGGGTTACCGCGGAAAGCAGATTGAGCAGGGTCAGCATGCTGGGCCCCCTGTGTTGAGTCGTGCTCCAATCGGAGCAAGTGAATAGTGCCGCGTGCCGTTCTACGTCTTGTACTTAAGCTGTAGTTGGCGAATGGGCTCGGCGCCAGCATCGCATAGCTAAAGTCGGGATTGAAACAAAACTGTCATGAAATCAGCTTTTTGCAGATGAAAAAAAGGGGCTCTAAGGCCCCTTTTTCAGCAGCGGGTCCAGGTTATTGACCCGGAATGTCCTTGCGCAGTTTCACAGGGTCCTGCTGTTTCTTCTTTTTCGCGATGGCGGTACGCATCTTGATGTTCACCGCTTCAACCGCCAGGGAGAACGCCATGGCGAAGTAAACGTAGCCTTTTGGCACGTGAACGTCGAAGGCTTCGGCGATCAGCACAGTACCTACCACCAGCAGGAACGACAGCGCCAGCATCTTCAGCGACGGGTGTTTGTCGATGAAATCGCTGATGGTGCCAGCGGCCAGCATCATCACGAGTACGGCGACGATGATCGCGGCCACCATCACCGGTACGTGGGAAACCATACCGACGGCGGTAATCACCGAGTCCAGGGAGAACACGATGTCGATGATCGCGATCTGGATGATGGTGTAGATGAACTTGCCACCGGCGCCCTTCGGCTCGTCGTGGGTTTCGTCTTCACCTTCCAGGGCGTGGTACATCTCCTGGGAGCTTTTCCACAGCAGGAACAGGCCACCGAAGAACAGGATCAGGTCGCGGCCGGAAATGCCTTGGCCGAACACCACGAACAGATCGTCGGTGAGGCGCATGACCCAAGTGATCGACAGCAGCAACAGGATCCGCGTGACCATCGCCAGCGCCAGGCCGAAGATCCGGGTACGCGCCTGCATGTGCTTGGGCATGCGGCTGACCAGGATCGAAATCATGATGATGTTATCGATGCCCAGGACGATCTCGAGGGCCGTCAGGGTGAAGAAGGCAATCCAGATTTCCGGATTGGTCAGCCATTCCATGTGTATTCCTTTGAGCGAGTGTTAGACCGCGCCAGCCTTAAGAGCCGGCGCAGTGAGTTGTACGATTATAGAGTGCTGAACAGCGGAAAAATCCCCATCAGCAAAGCGGCGACCATTATGCACAGGCACACCAGCACCGCCCACTTGAGGGTGAAGCGCTGGTGATCGCCAAATTCGATACCCGCCAGGGCTACCAGCAAGTAGGTCGATGGAACCAGTGGGCTCAACAAGTGCACAGGCTGGCCAACGATTGAGGCGCGGGCCATTTCCACGGCAGTGATGCCGTAGTGGCTGGCGGCTTCGGCCAGTACCGGCAGAACGCCGTAGTAGAAGGCATCGTTGGACATGAAGAAGGTAAACGGCATGCTCACCAGCGCGGTGATCACGGCCAGATAAGGCCCCAGCGCGTCAGGGATGACGGCCAGCAGGCTCTTGGACATGGCATCGACCATGCCGGTACCGGACAGGATGCCGGTGAAGATACCGGCGGCGAAGATCAGGCCGGTGACTGCCAGGACGCTGCCGGCATGGGCGGCGATCCGGTCTTTCTGCATCTGCAGGCATGGGTAGTTGACGATCATCGCGATACTGAAGGCCACCATGAACAGTACTGGCAGTGGCAACAGGCCGGCGATCAAGGTGCACATCAGGGCGAAGGTCAGTGCGCCGTTGAACCAGATCAGTTTCGGACGGCGGGCGTCCGGGTATTGCGAGACGCTGATTTCGCTGTGGTCGATTTCATCGCCT
This sequence comes from Pseudomonas sp. W2I6, assembly GCF_030815935.1. Taxonomy (NCBI): domain Bacteria; kingdom Pseudomonadati; phylum Pseudomonadota; class Gammaproteobacteria; order Pseudomonadales; family Pseudomonadaceae; genus Pseudomonas; species Pseudomonas sp. W2I6. The sequence goes on from NZ_JAUSXJ010000001.1 coordinate 6,463,949, forward strand.
TGCAGGTGCAACTCGCCCAGGCGTGCCCGTTCGCGCTTGCCGTACATATAGGCAATCACCAGGATGGCGACGACGCCGGCGGCCATGGCTGGAATCATCGGTACGAAAATATCCGATGGGTCCACGTGCAATGCACTGGCGGCGCGGGCGGTCGGGCCACCCCATGGGGTCATGTTCATCACCCCACCGGCGAGGATGATCAGGCCGGCCATGATCCGCGGGCTCATGCCGATGCGCTGGTACAGCGGCAGCATGGCGGCCACGCAGATCATGTAGGTGGTGGCGCCGTCTCCGTCCAGTGATACCACCAGGGCCAGCACGGCGGTGCCGACCGAGACCTTCAGCGGGTCGCCCTTGACCAGCTTGAGGATCTTGCGCACGGCCGGGTCGAACAGGCCGGAGTCGATCATCAAGGCGAAATAGAGGATGGCAAACATCAGCATTACGCCGGTCGGCGCAAGCTTGGTGATGCCCGCGAGCATCATCGGGCCGATCTGCGGGGCAAAGCCGCCGAACAGCGCGAACAGGATCGGTACGATGATCAGGGCGATCAGCGCAGACAGGCGCTTGGTCATGATCAGGAACATGAACGTGATGACCATGGCAAAGCCAAGGAAAGTCAGCATAGGAATACTCCAGGCGTAGCGCGGCTAGGGAATGGCGAACCGGTTGGGTCAGCGCAGAACGAAAGGCACGAGGCGTACGGGTGGAGTCGGGGCAAACAGGCGGGTACGGGCGGACATCGGGAATCACCATTGTTGTTGTTAACAACCGGTCTGTTGCCGGTAGTGGTGGGCGATCCTAGTCCCGGAAGCTTTCAGCCAGCTTTCGCTTGAGAAACGGGCTACGTTGAATGGACGACTGGTCCTGTGTGAAATAAGGATGTGGGAGACAGAGCATGCATGAGCAACACCAAGGCGGCTGCCATTGCGGGCGGGTGCGTTATCAGTTCAGCGGGGCGTTGGTGGATATTGCCCACTGCCACTGCTCGATTTGCCGACGGGTCAGCGGCGGCTTGGTGACGACCTGGATCACCCTGCCCCGTTCCGCGTTCGCCTGGGTGGCGGGAACGCCGGCGCAGTACGAATCTTCGCCGACATGCGTGCGGTATTTCTGTTCTAACTGTGGGGCGCATTTGGCGCTGGTAACGCAACTGAGTGCCGAGAGTATCGATGTGACCATCGCAACCCTGGATCACCCGGAGCTGGCCCCGGCAGATCGGCACATCTGGGTAGAGAGCCGATTGCCGTGGTTACACCTGGATGAGCAACTACCGGAAGAAGCCGGAGAAGCGCTCTAGGGCAGTTCGAACCCGCCGGAGGCCTTGTGCAGTGCGCGCAAGTGCTCGCCTAGCTGCTTGAGGTTGGCTTCACATGCGGCAATCTCCGCCGCGCGGGCCGGTTCCAGCAGCGCCCTCACCTCTTTGTCCAGATCGCCGGTCAGCGACTGCAACTGCTTCTGGCGCGCGGCGCTTTCTGATTCCAGGCGTTTGGATTCTGTTGGTTGTGGCAAGCCGTAACCGCTGGTGCCCAGCAGCTCTGCCGGGCGACTGAGGAAGCCACTGTTGGCGAGGATCTGCTGCAACGTCGCGTTGGCCTTTTCCATGCCGCCGTTCTTCAGCTCGCGGGCGCCAAGGTAGCGTTGCTTGACTTCATCCTGGGCCAGCATGAGCTGCTTGCGGAAGCTCGCCTGTTCCAGCAGCAACAAGGCGGCGCTGGCGCGCAGGTCGGCTTCGGCGAACCATGGGCGGCGCTCTTCGGCACTCAGTGACAACCAATCCTCCACTTCAGCCTGTTTGATCGGCAGGCGCTTTTTCAACACCTCGAACATCGCCTGGTAGCGCTCGCGGAAGGAGTCGAAGTGATAGCCGAGGCGCAGCGCGCGTTTTTTGTCGTCCAGCACACTGGTATCGGCCAGGCCTCGGCCCTTGAGGACTTCCAGCAGGCCATTGGGCGTGATGTTGTCCAGGCCGGTCAGCTGCGGGTTGGCGCTGCCGCTGCGTAACAGTTTCAGGCTCTCGACTGCGCAGTTGTTGGAGATGAAGAAGTAGTTGCCGTCGTAGCTCCAGTGCATTTCGGCGGCGTGTTCGACGGTGTCGTTGATCTCCTGGCGCGTGAGCTTCAACGGCACCGACGCCAGGCCGCGCAGCTCGGTCTTGGTGTACTCGTCAATGACCTGAGACAGCGGCAGCACGAACAGCCGCGACGGGTATTTGCCGATCAGGCCGTCCCAGCTCGACAGTTGTACGTCACCGACAAACGCGCGGTAGGACAACACCAGGTGCTGGTCCAGGTCCAGGCGGCAGTCCGGGCCCCGTGGCCGGCCGGGGGCGCAGATCACCAGGCGCAGCATGCTGTGGCCCCAGCGACTCACGAGGTTCTGGTTGGCTTCGGCCAGCAGGTAGTCGATTTCGTAGACCCGCTCGGGGTCGACCTGGCCCAGTGGAGTCTTGGCGAAGTCGTTGCCGGCGTTGAGGAAGGCGTAGGTTTTGGCACAGGTGTCCTTGGCGGGCGGCGCCCAGCCAAAGTGTTCCTTGTAATAGCGGTACAGCGAAGGCCGGCGGCAGGCATAGCTCGGGTCGAGGAGGAAGTACTCCATGTTGACGGCGACGAATTCCAGCGGGCTGGTGGTTTCGTAGATGTCCGGGCTGCGGGCGACCTGATGGTTGTTCTGTTCACGTTCGCCGCGACGGCCGACGTATTGCGGCCACCCGGCGAGGTCCAGCAGGCGTGGGTCATCGCTGAGGGTAAAGCGGCGGTCGTTCTGGCCCCGGCATTGATCGGGCAGGCCGATCAGGCCGGTGATGTTGTTCTGGCGGCTGCAACGCTGGATCAGCTTGCGGTCGGCGCTGGACCACAGGCGGGCACGGTCATAGATGTGGGTCAGTTCATGCAGCACGGTGGCGAGCATTTCCCGGCGCACGGTGCCGTGGGGGCGATTGGTTTTTTGCGTCGCGGCACTGCCGTCGGTAAGGCTTTCCAGCAAGTTGCTGTTGAGGTCCAGTTCGGACACCAGCGAAGCCTGGCCGTAGGCGTTCTCGGGCATCTTGTCGGTCCAGCCGACGTCGATGGTCCGGTCCAGTTGCTGGATGAAGCGCGGCGGCAACGCCTGCATCGCTTCATCCAGCAATGCCTGGCTCGCCTGCTGCTGGGCCGGGCTCAAGCCATCGGTCTTGAGCCGCAGTTGCAGGGCGGCCTGAGCCGCGCTGGCGCCCAGCAGCAAGGTGCCGGCCAGTAGCCAGGCGGCAACGCGCCTCACAGAGAGAGGATAGCTTCGGCGAGAACCTGGTCGCTGGCGTCGCGGGCTTCCGGCACGCGGGTTCGCAGGGTGTCGAAGGCGGCTTCCAGTTGAGCGCCACGAATCTCGCCATTGCTGGCGACGAAACTGGCGGCATCGTCGTGGGCTTCGCGTACGACTTTGGAGTCGCGGATGGACGTGGTGGTGTCCGAGGTGAAATCGATGGTACGGGCCGAGGCTCGGACGATGATGTTACTGGTGGCCTTCAGGGTTTGTGCCTGGGCAACACCGGCCAACAACAGCAGGCCGAGAGCGGCGGCGATCAGCGGGCTACGCATGGAATGACTCCGAAATACAAAGATGATTATTGGACGAGAATTGCTTGCGCCAGTTCAAGGTCACTGGCGTTAAGTTTTGGCTGGGTATGGCGCAGATAATCCAGCGCTGATTCCAGTCGGGCTCCCCGCCATTGGCCGTCAGTGGCAATGAAAGCGGCAGCGTCATCCTGGGCGGCCAGTATCAGTTTATGGTCGAACGGTGCGGAGGTCACTTTGCTGGTGGCATACGCACTGACAACGAGGCTCTGGGTGGACAGGTCAAAGGCCGGAGCTTGCGTGGACCAGCAGGTGCAAAACACTACGGGAGCGATCAACAGGCGGTATGAAAAAGCCATGGGACTCGACAACTGAAAACGAGCGCCAAGGCTAGCGCAATGCCCGGGCGAGAGCCAGCGCGGAGGGTTCGGGGAGCGCCTGGCGCCCCCTTTATCCCACCTGCGGTCAGATGGCCAGGATCGCCTGGGCCAGCTGCGCGTCAGTCGCGGTATTCAGTTGTGGAGCCTGTTGGCGGATCTGGGCCAGGGCGCTTTCCAGTTTTACGCCACGGATGGCGCCTTCGCTGGCAACGAAGCTGGCGGCGTCGTCACGGGCGGCACGTACGACCTTGTTGTCACGCAGGGAGGAAGTGGCATCGGAGGTGGCGTCTGAGGTGGCTTTCAGTGCGCCGACGATCGAATCCGTGGTCACGATCAGGCTGGAGGCGTTGGCATTGGCAGCCAGGGCCAGCAGGGCTGCAGCGCTCAGCAGATGAAGACGGGACATGGGGTGACTCCTGTAAATGAACGAAAGGGTGGCACAAAGCTACTGCTTGAGCAGCGAGACCATGGGCATCAGACGCCCGTTCTACAGGGTTCGCCACGTGGTAGCCGGATATTAGCCGCCGCTTATCTGTTCGGATAGCTTCCTGCGGTGATTACTCGCGCCAGAACGATTTGGCCAGCTCAGATGCCCGGTCGCCGTGACTGATACCCGCATCGGACAATTCCCGCGGATCCATTTGAGCCAGCAGCCTGCGTGTGCGGGCCCGTTGCCCCCAGCAGACGAGTGCTGCAGCGGTGCGCTTGAGTAGCTGTATCAACCGAGGGTGTTGCTGGTTTTTGGTATTCATGACGCGCGCCTTTCATGAGGTCCTGGAACACCATCTTGGGCTGGAGGGTGCTACCGGTACAGATACACGCGGGTTAAATTGTACTGCTTAATTGTTATGTTTTTTAAACTGTATCGGTCTGTAGAAAGCCGACTGTTTTCGCCATTGAAAATCCAAACCCCAGAAACAGCAGAACCCGCCGCCGGTTACCCGGGGCGGGTTCTGCTTTAACAATTCGGAGTGCTGGCGGTGGACCCGGTGGGTCAGGGCCAGCGGACGCTAATTAGCGCCAGAACGGCTTGCTCAGCTCTTCGTAGCGTTGTGCTTCGCTGATACCGGCGTCAGCCAGCAGACGCGAATCCAGACGAGCCAGTTGATGGCGGCTGGAGATGCGGCGCTGCCACAACATCAGGTTGGCGAGAACGCGCAGAGGCAGGGAAGCCTGGGTGTTTACAGCTTTTTCTTCGAAGAACAGATCGGAACTGAGTGTACGTTCCATGATGACATCCTTCCGCTTGTGGCGGGATTAGGTAGTGGTTTAACTGGTGCCAATGATCCTCCTCCCGCGCAAGACTCTCTAGATACAGTTCACCTGTATTGTGAGGGGCCAGTTAACTGTTTATAGGGGCTGTACTGTACGAAATTGGGGCAACTGTACCTGTCGGCACTTTTATGGTGCGTTTTAGGCGTTTATGGAGTTCGAGGTAGGATGTTTCGGTAGGAAATCACCGGTACAGCAGTACAGTTTTTTATAAAAGTTGGGCTCGGAAGCTCGGGCTGATGAAACTGTGTTTGCATCAGCCCGAATCTGTATCAATCACGCCTTCAGCATATGCCCGGTTTCTTCCAGGTTGATGTGCCAACTCAGTGCTTCTCGCAGGATATGCGGGGTGTGCCCGCCCAGCACACAGGCTTGGGTGAAGTAGGTGTTCAGGGCATCGCGGTACGCCGGGTGCACACAGTTGTCGATGATGACCCGAGCCCGCTCCCGCGGCGCCAGGCCCCGCAGGTCCGCCAGGCCGACCTCGGTCACGAGGATGTCGACGTCATGCTCGGTATGGTCCACATGGCTGACCATTGGCACCACGCTGGAAATCGCGCCGGCCTTGGCAATCGACTTGGTGACAAAGATCGCCAGGTGCGCGTTGCGCGCAAAGTCGCCCGAGCCGCCAATTCCGTTCATCATCCGGGTGCCGCAGACGTGGGTGGAGTTGACGTTGCCATAGATGTCGAACTCCAGCGCAGTGTTAATGCCGATGATGCCCAGGCGCCGCACCACTTCCGGGTGATTGGAGATTTCCTGGGGCCGCAGCACCAATTTGTCTTTGTAGCGCTCCAGGTTGCCGAACACGTCGGCGTTGCGCCGTTCCGACAATGTGATCGAACTGCCTGAGGCAAAGCTCAGCTTGCCTGCGTCGATCAGGTCGAATGTGGAATCCTGGAGGACTTCCGAATACATCGTCAGGTCTTCGAAGGGCGACTCGATCAAACCGCACATCACCGCATTGGCAATGTTGCCGATGCCTGCCTGCAGTGGGCCGAGCTTGTTGGTCATGCGTCCGGCGTCGACTTCTTCTTTAAGGAAGTTGATCAGGTGATTGGCGATCGACTGGGTGTCGCTGTCGGGCGGCGTCACGGTGGAGGCCGAATCCGCCTGATTGGTGATGACGATCGCGACGATCTTCTCTGGCGGAATCGGAATCGCGGTGCTGCCGATACGGTCGTCCACGGCCACCAGCGGAATTGGCGTGCGGGTCGGGCGATAGCTCGGGATATAGATGTCGTGCAGGCCTTCCAGGTTCGGGTTATGCGCCATGTTGATCTCGACGATCACCTGCTTGGCGAAAATCGCGAAACTGGCGGAGTTGCCCACGGAAGTGGTTGGCACAATGTGGCCTTGCTCGGTGATCGCTACGGCTTCGATCACCGCGATGTCCGGTAGCTTGAGCTGATTGTTGCGCAGCTGCTCGACGGTTTCCGACAAATGCTGGTCGATAAACATCACCTCGCCGGCGTTGATCGCCTTGCGCAGGGTGCTATCTACCTGGAATGGCATGCGTCGCGACAGTACACCGGCTTCGGTCAGTTGCTTGTCCAGGTCGTTGCCCAGGCTGGCGCCGGTCATCAGGGTAATTTTCAGCGGTGATGTCTTGGCGCGTTCGGCCAAGGCGTGGGGCACGGCCTTGGCCTCACCGGCGCGGGTGAAGCCGCTCATGCCGACGGTCATGCCGTCCTGGATCAGTGCGGCAGCGTCAGCCGCGCTCATGACCTTGTTCAACAACGAAGGCAAGCGGATACGATCACGGTACATGGATTGTTATCTCGGGCTACGGAAGCAAGATGCGCAGTCTAGTGATTTCAAAAAATTTCGTCCCGCTACCATGGTCGAATGCCAGGCAGCGATTTAGAGCCTTTTGTCGGTTTTTACCGGCAATAAAAAACCCCAGCCTACTAAAGGCCAGGGTTTTGGGTATTGCGCTGGCGCAGTGTTTATTCGACGGCCTTGACCATGTCTTCGATGACCTTCTTGGCGTCGCCGAAGACCATCATGGTCTTGTCCAGGTAGAACAGTTCGTTGTCCAGGCCGGCATAGCCGCTGGCCATCGAGCGCTTGTTGACGATGATGGTCTTGGCCTTGAACGCTTCGAGGATCGGCATGCCCGCGATGGGAGACTTGGGATCGTTCTTGGCGGCCGGGTTGACCACGTCGTTGGCGCCTAGCACCAGCACCACGTCGGCCTGGCCGAACTCGGAGTTGATGTCTTCCATCTCGAACACCTGGTCGTAAGGCACTTCTGCCTCGGCCAGCAATACGTTCATGTGACCAGGCATACGGCCTGCAACCGGGTGGATCGCGTACTTCACGGTCACGCCGCGGTGGGTCAGCTTCTCGGTCAGCTCTTTCAGCGCATGTTGTGCCCGTGCCACCGCCAGGCCGTAGCCCGGTACGATGATTACGGTATCGGCGTTGGTCAGCAGGAAGGTTGCATCGTCAGCCGAGCCGGATTTCACCGGGCGCGCTTCTTTCGAGCCGGCCGGGCCGGCGGCGTCTGCCGTGTTGCCGAAACCGCCGAGCAGTACATTAAAGAAGGAGCGGTTCATCGCCTTGCACATGATGTACGACAGGATCGCACCGCTTGAACCCACCAGCGAACCGGCGATGATCAGCATCGAGTTGTTCAGCGAGAAGCCGATCCCCGCCGCAGCCCAGCCGGAGTAGCTGTTGAGCATCGAGACGACCACCGGCATGTCGGCGCCGCCAATCGGGATAATGATCAGCACGCCCAGCACGAACGCCAGGGCCAGCATCAATGCGAAGGCGCTGAGGTTGCCGGTGAACATGAAGGCCAGGCCCAGGCCCTGCGTCAACAGCCCCAGCACCAGGTTCAGCTTGTGCTGACCGCCGAACTGTACTGGTGCGCCCTGAAACAGGCGGAACTTGTACTTACCCGACAGCTTGCCGAAGGCGATGACCGAGCCGGAGAACGTAATTGCACCGATGGCTGCACCGAGGAACAACTCCAGGCGGTTACCGGCGGGGATCGAATCCCCCAGGTGTTTCACGATACCCAGCGACTGTGGTTCCACGACTGCGGCGATGGCGATAAACACTGCAGCCAGGCCGATCATGCTGTGCATGAACGCCACCAGCTCCGGCATCTTGGTCATTTCCACGCGCTTGGCCATGATCGAGCCGGCGGTGCCGCCGACCAGCAGGCCAACGATGACGTAGCCAATGCCGGCAGTGGCCAGCTCGGCGCCGAGCTTATAGATGAGACCCACGGTGGTGAGCACCGCCAGCGCCATGCCGAGCATGCCGAACAGGTTGCCGCGCCGGGACGTCGTCGGGTGTGACAGGCCTTTAAGGGCCTGGATAAAGCAGATCGACGCGATCAGGTAGAGCGTCGTGACCAGATTCATGCTCATGACGATGGCGCCTCTTCTTTTGCTTTCGGGGCTTTCTTCTTGAACATCTCAAGCATCCTGCGGGTAACCAGGAATCCACCGAACACGTTGACCGCTGCGAGGGCTACGGCCAGGGTGCCCATGGTCTTGCCCAGCGGTGTCACGGTGAGTGCGGCTGCCAGCATGGCGCCGACGATCACGATCGCCGAAATTGCGTTGGTCACGGCCATCAGCGGGGTGTGCAGGGCCGGGGTGACGTTCCAGACCACGTGATAACCGACATAAATCGCCAGCACGAAGATGATCAGGTTGTAGATACCGGGGGAAATAAGCTCTTCCATCGTCTGAATCCCTGCTTAGGCGTTTTTGCGGATGACTTGGCCGTCGCGGCACATCAGGCACGCGGCGACGATGTCGTCTTCGAGGTTGATTTCAAACTGCCCTTCCTTGGTGAAGACCAGCTTCAGGAAGTCCAGCAGGTTGCGTGCGTACAGCGCCGAGGCATCGGCGGCGACGGCGCCGGCCAGGTTGGTCGGGCCGCAGATGGTCACACCGTTTTCCACGACCACCTGGTCTGCCACGGTCAGCGGGCAGTTGCCGCCCTGGGCTGCGGCGAGGTCGATGACCACCGAGCCTGGCTTCATCTGAGCGACGGTCTCGGCGCTGAGCAGGGTCGGTGCCTTGCGACCCGGAATCAATGCGGTGGTGATGACGATGTCGGCTTGCTTGGCACGTTCATGCACGGCCAGGGCCTGGCGCTGCATCCAGCTTGTTGGCATTGGGCGCGCGTAACCGCCCACGCCAACCGCGCATTCACGTTCTTCATCAGTTTCGTAGGGCACGTCGACGAACTTGGCGCCCAGGGATTCGATCTGTTCCTTTACCGCCGGACGCACGTCGGACGCTTCGATGACCGCACCCAGGCGTTTCGCGGTAGCGATCGCCTGCAGCCCTGCTACACCAGCTCCAAGAATCAGCACGCGAGCGGCTTTCACCGTACCGGCGGCGGTCATCAGCATTGGCATGAAGCGTGGGTAGTGATGGGCGGCGAGCAGTACAGCCTTGTAGCCGGCAATGTTTGCCTGGGAAGAAAGCACATCCAGGCTCTGCGCGCGGGAGGTGCGCGGCGCGGCCTCAAGGGCAAAGGCCGTGATGCCATGCTCGGCCAGTCGAGTGATGGTTTCGTTGCTGAACGGATTGAGCATGCCCACCAGCACTGCGCCGCTTTTGATCAGCGTCAGTTCGCTGTCATTGGGGGCGACCACCTTGAGGATCAACTCGGCCCCGAATGCATCACTGGCGTTGCCAATGGTTGCGCCTGCCGCTTCATAGGCACTGTCGACGACACTGGCATTGATGCCTGCCCCGCTTTGCACAGTGACCTTGTGGCCCTGGCCGATCAGCTTCTTGATGGTTTCCGGGGTGGCAGCCACCCGCGTTTCACCGGTCTGGGTTTCGAGAGGAACACCAATGTGCACGTCAAATCTCCTGCATGATCTTTTTGCTTTGATTTTTGTAAAAGGCCAGTGCGCCACGACAGGCGAATCTGGGCGGCCGATCAGCACGATCCCGCTGAAATACAGCGGGGCGCGGCATTTTGCAGGCGAACTTTACGGCCTTCAAGAGATTATGACGGGTGACGAAAAATTAACTACAAGTCACCCCGTGACCGATTGTCGCAATGGATAGATTAAAGTCATTTAAATACAGGAGATTAAAGAGTTTTTACCGAAATATCAGCGCTTCTCCATCGCCGACGTGAATGCTTGGGCATCGCTGCAATTTTATGGCTACAGGCCAATACCTACATGGCTTAAAGGCCATTTCAGGGTCAAAAGATGCGGTCTTCTAAATTGCGACATATATATACATATGTAGGTATTTTATTTTGTTGACTACAAAGTTAATAAATTGACGAAAACCCTTTAGATATTGGGGTTGTAACGATGCGACTGATCAATCAGCCAGTCTCTGAACGCATGCAGAGAAGCTGATTCGACCTTTCTCTCGGGAATCATCAGGTAGTAAGCCTTTGAGCTCGCCAGTACCTGAGGGCTGGCAATCACCAAGTGCCCATCGCTCAGTTCCCTTTGAATAAGGAACGGCGGTATCAGTGCAATGCCCATATCGTGCATGGCTGCCTGGGACAACATGGAGAATAGCTCGTAACGCGGGCCTGTCATGTCGCGGGGTATGTCCAGCTGTTGCGCGTTGAACCACTGGCGCCAGGCATAGGGTCGAGTGGTTTGTTGCAGCAGGGGCAGTTCGGCGATTTCGTGTGCAGTGAAGTGCGTGCGATCGCCCAGCAAGCGCGGGCTGCATACCGGGAGCGGGTTTTCTCCCATCAGTTTGTGGGATTCGGTACCGGACCAGTCGGCATCGCCAAAGTAGATTGCCGCGTCGAATTCGGTATCGGCGAACAGGAAAGGCCGTGTGCGGTTGGTCAGGTTGACGGTGACTTCGGGATGCTGGTGCTGAAAGTCCTTGAGGCGTGGGATCAGCCATTGGGTGCCGAAGGTCGGGACCACCGCCAGTTCAATAACGTTGGTGCCCTGCTGTCCCATGATCGAAAGGGTGTCGCGTTCCACGGCGTCAAGTTGCGTAGCCACCCGGCGACTGTAGGAAAGCCCTGCTTCTGTCAGTTTCACGCCCCGGCGCGAGCGTCGAAACAGCTCGACACTTAAAAACTCCTCAAGACTGGCGATTTGTCGGCAGATTGCGCCCTGGGTGATCGAAAGCTCCTGTGCCGCCTTGGTAAAGCTCTCGTGGCGGGCTGCAGCCTCGAAACTGACCAGCGCCGTGGTGCTGGGAATTTTTCTGCGCATGTACTGTGACCTCACAAGTAAAGAGCATCTATGCCGCTTTTGAATGTTACGGAGTGAGAAATTAGCACAAGGCTATGCAAAATCCTCGTTTGCCCTCCTCGCCTGCCCGGCCTAGGCTCCATGCACGACTTTTGATTTACTTCGCGAGGACTCACTCATGGGCGGTAAGGCAAGCTTCAACTGGATCGATCCACTGCTGCTGGATTCACAGCTCACCGAAGAAGAACGCATGGTGCGCGACAGTGCCGAACAGTTCGCCCAGGACAAGCTGGCGCCCCGTGTTCTCGAAGCCTTCCGCCATGAAAAGACTGACCCTGCGATCTTCCGCGAAATGGGTGAGACCGGCCTGCTGGGGGCGATGATTCCAGAGCAGTACGGTGGCAGTGGATTGAACTACGTCAGCTATGGCCTGATCGCTCGTGAAGTAGAGCGTGTGGACTCTGGCTACCGTTCGATGATGAGTGTGCAGTCCTCACTGGTGATGGTGCCTATCAATGAATTCGGTACCGAAGCGCAAAAGCAGAAATACCTGCCGAAGCTGGCCTCTGGCGAATGGATTGGCTGCTTTGGCCTGACCGAGCCTAACCATGGTTCCGACCCGGGCGCGATGATTACCCGCGCGCGCAAAGTGGATGGCGGCTACAGCCTCACTGGCAGCAAGATGTGGATTACCAACAGCCCGATTGCGGATGTGTTCGTGGTGTGGGGCAAGGACGATGCGGGCGACATTCGCGGCTTCGTGCTGGAAAAGGGTTGGAAAGGCCTGAGTGCTCCGGCGATCCATGGCAAGGTCGGATTGCGCGCCTCGATCACCGGTGAAATCGTCATGGATAACGTGTTTGTTCCTGAAGAGAACATCTTCCCGGATGTGCGTGGCCTGAAAGGACCGTTCACTTGCCTTAACTCGGCACGCTACGGGATCTCGTGGGGTGCCCTGGGGGCCGCGGAATTCTGCTGGCATACCGCGCGTCAGTACACCCTTGATCGCCAGCAGTTCGGGCGGCCTTTGGCGGCTACTCAACTGATCCAGAAGAAGCTTGCAGACATGCAGACTGAAATCACCCTGGCGTTGCAAGGGTGCCTGCGGTTGGGTCGTATGAAGGATGAGGGCACTGCGGCTGTGGAAATCACCTCGATCATGAAGCGTAACTCGTGTGGCAAGTCGCTCGACATTGCCCGGATGGCGCGTGACATGCTCGGTGGTAACGGCATCTCGGATGAGTTCGGCATTGCCCGCCACCTGGTCAACCTTGAAGTGGTGAATACCTATGAGGGTACTCACGACGTGCATGCATTGATCCTGGGGCGAGCGCAAACCGGTATTCAGGCGTTCTATTAATAGGAGAACGACCATGGGCGCGCTTTCGCACCTGCGGGTACTGGATTTGTCGCGAGTGCTGGCGGGCCCTTGGGCCGGGCAGATACTTGCAGACCTTGGCGCTGAAGTGATCAAGGTCGAGCGGCCCGGGAATGGCGACGACACTCGTGCCTGGGGGCCACCCTTCCTCAAGGATGCGTATGGGGAAAACACCACTGAGGCGGCGTATTACCTGTCTGCCAATCGCAACAAGGAATCGGTGACGATCGACTTCACGCGGCCGGAGGGCCAGAAGCTGGTGCGTGACCTGGCGGCGAAGTCCGACATTCTGATCGAGAACTTCAAGGTAGGCGGCTTGGCGGCCTATGGGTTGGACTATGAGTCGCTCAAGGAGATCAATCCGGAGTTGATCTACTGCTCGATTACCGGGTTTGGTCAGACCGGGCCCTATGCGACGCGGGCGGGCTACGACTTCATGATCCAGGGGCTTGGCGGGCTGATGAGCCTGACTGGCCGCCCGGAGGGTGAAGACGGCGCCGGGCCGGTTAAGGTTGGCGTGGCGCTGACGGATATTCTTACGGGGCTTTACTCGACAGTTGCGATCCTGGCGGCCATGGCTCACCGGGATCATGATGGTGGCGGCCAGCATATCGATATGGCGTTGCTGGATGTGCAGGTGGCTTGTCTGGCTAATCAGGCGATGAACTACCTGACGACGGGCGTCTCTCCAAAGCGTCTGGGTAACGCTCATCCGAATATCGTTCCCTATCAGGATTTTCCTACGGCGGATGGCGATTTCATTCTTACTGTGGGTAATGATGGGCAGTTCCGCAAATTTGCCGAAGTGGCTGGGCAGCCCCAGTGGGCGGATGATCCTAGGTTTGCAACTAATAAGCTGCGAGTGGCCAACAGGGCGGTGCTGATTCCGTTGATCCGTCAGGCTACCGTGTTCAAGAGCACGGCTGAATGGGTAGCTCAGCTGGAGCGAGTAGGTGTGCCTTGCGGCCCGATCAATGACCTGGCGCAGGTGTTTGCCGATCCTCAGGTAAAAGCGCGCGGGTTGGCGATGCAGTTGCCTCATGCGTTGGCTGGTACTGTGCCCCAGGTGGCAAGTCCTATGCGCCTGTCCAAGACGCCTGTTGAATACCGCAGCGCACCTCCGCTGTTGGGTGAGCATACCCATCAGGTGCTGCAGCAAGTGCTGGGTTTGACGCCAGCGAATGTGTCGGCTTTGAGGGAGGCCGGGGTCATCTGAAGCTTCTCTTCTATATAGAGGGTTGTTGAGGCTCTCTATATAGAGGGAAGTTGGTCGGTTTTTAGCCAGAAATGCCTATTTGATAGAAAAGCTGAATTAAGGGTTGACGGCAGATTCTGGAAGTCTATAATTCGCCCCACTTCCGGCGCAGTCGAAACGGAAAACTCCTTGGTAAACAAAGAGTTATGTAGGTTTCGACAGCGAGTTGCTTCAGATGATCGAAGCCCAGAAGGAGTTAGTAAGGCAGTGTTGTTTGGCCCTATTAACGTTTCGATCTTCTCGGTCGAAAGCGGAGAAAAAGAAGTGTTGACAGCAGCGTGTAACGCTGTAGAATTCGCCTCCCGCTAACGAGAGATCGGAAGCGCAAGTGGTTGAAGTTACAAAGGAAACTTTGAAAACTTCTGAAAATAATCACTTGACAGCAAATGAGGCTGCTGTAGAATGCGCGCCTCGGTTGAGACGAAAGATCTTAACCAACCGCTCTTTAACAACTGAATCAAGCAATTCGTGTGGGTGCTTGTGGAGTCAGACTGATAGTCAACAAGATTATCAGCATCACAAGTTACTCCGCGAGAAATCAAAGATGTAACCAACGATTGCTGAGCCAAGTTTAGGGTTTCTTAAAAACCCAAAGATGTTTGAACTGAAGAGTTTGATCATGGCTCAGATTGAACGCTGGCGGCAGGCCTAACACATGCAAGTCGAGCGGTAGAGAGAAGCTTGCTTCTCTTGAGAGCGGCGGACGGGTGAGTAATGCCTAGGAATCTGCCTGGTAGTGGGGGATAACGTCCGGAAACGGACGCTAATACCGCATACGTCCTACGGGAGAAAGCAGGGGACCTTCGGGCCTTGCGCTATCAGATGAGCCTAGGTCGGATTAGCTAGTTGGTGGGGTAATGGCTCACCAAGGCGACGATCCGTAACTGGTCTGAGAGGATGATCAGTCACACTGGAACTGAGACACGGTCCAGACTCCTACGGGAGGCAGCAGTGGGGAATATTGGACAATGGGCGAAAGCCTGATCCAGCCATGCCGCGTGTGTGAAGAAGGTCTTCGGATTGTAAAGCACTTTAAGTTGGGAGGAAGGGCAGTAAATTAATACTTTGCTGTTTTGACGTTACCGACAGAATAAGCACCGGCTAACTCTGTGCCAGCAGCCGCGGTAATACAGAGGGTGCAAGCGTTAATCGGAATTACTGGGCGTAAAGCGCGCGTAGGTGGTTCGTTAAGTTGGATGTGAAATCCCCGGGCTCAACCTGGGAACTGCATTCAAAACTGACGAGCTAGAGTATGGTAGAGGGTGGTGGAATTTCCTGTGTAGCGGTGAAATGCGTAGATATAGGAAGGAACACCAGTGGCGAAGGCGACCACCTGGACTGATACTGACACTGAGGTGCGAAAGCGTGGGGAGCAAACAGGATTAGATACCCTGGTAGTCCACGCCGTAAACGATGTCAACTAGCCGTTGGGAGCCTTGAGCTCTTAGTGGCGCAGCTAACGCATTAAGTTGACCGCCTGGGGAGTACGGCCGCAAGGTTAAAACTCAAATGAATTGACGGGGGCCCGCACAAGCGGTGGAGCATGTGGTTTAATTCGAAGCAACGCGAAGAACCTTACCAGGCCTTGACATCCAATGAACTTTCTAGAGATAGATTGGTGCCTTCGGGAACATTGAGACAGGTGCTGCATGGCTGTCGTCAGCTCGTGTCGTGAGATGTTGGGTTAAGTCCCGTAACGAGCGCAACCCTTGTCCTTAGTTACCAGCACGTAATGGTGGGCACTCTAAGGAGACTGCCGGTGACAAACCGGAGGAAGGTGGGGATGACGTCAAGTCATCATGGCCCTTACGGCCTGGGCTACACACGTGCTACAATGGTCGGTACAGAGGGTTGCCAAGCCGCGAGGTGGAGCTAATCCCAGAAAACCGATCGTAGTCCGGATCGCAGTCTGCAACTCGACTGCGTGAAGTCGGAATCGCTAGTAATCGCGAATCAGAATGTCGCGGTGAATACGTTCCCGGGCCTTGTACACACCGCCCGTCACACCATGGGAGTGGGTTGCACCAGAAGTAGCTAGTCTAACCTTCGGGGGGACGGTTACCACGGTGTGATTCATGACTGGGGTGAAGTCGTAACAAGGTAGCCGTAGGGGAACCTGCGGCTGGATCACCTCCTTAATCGACGACATCAGCTGCTCCATAAGTTCCCACACGAATTGCTTGATTCATTGAAGAAGACGATAAAGAAGCAGCCCGAAATTGGGTCTGTAGCTCAGTTGGTTAGAGCGCACCCCTGATAAGGGTGAGGTCGGCAGTTCGAATCTGCCCAGACCCACCAATTTTGTGTGGGAAACGCCTGTAGAAATACGGGGCCATAGCTCAGCTGGGAGAGCGCCTGCCTTGCACGCAGGAGGTCAACGGTTCGATCCCGTTTGGCTCCACCACTACTGCTTCTGTCTTGAAAGCTTAGAAATGAGCATTCCATCACTGTGATGGTGAATGTTGATTTCTAGTCTTTGATTAGATCGTTCTTTAAAAATTTGGGTATGTGATAGAAAGATAGACTGAACGTTACTTTCACTGGTAACGGATCAGGCTAAGGTAAAATTTGTAAGTAATTGCGAATTTTCGGCGAATGTCGTCTTCACAGTATAACCAGATTGCTTGGGGTTATATGGTCAAGTGAAGAAGCGCATACGGTGGATGCCTTGGCAGTCAGAGGCGATGAAAGACGTGGTAGCCTGCGAAAAGCTTCGGGGAGTCGGCAAACAGACTTTGATCCGGAGATGTCTGAATGGGGGAACCCAGCCATCATAAGATGGTTACCTTACACTGAATACATAGGTGTATGGAGCGAACCAGGGGAACTGAAACATCTAAGTACCCTGAGGAAAAGAAATCAACCGAGATTCCCTTAGTAGTGGCGAGCGAACGGGGACTAGCCCTTAAGTGGCTTTGAGATTAGCGGAACGCTCTGGAAAGTGCGGCCATAGTGGGTGATAGCCCTGTACGCGAAAATCTCTTAGTCATGAAATCGAGTAGGACGGAGCACGAGAAACTTTGTCTGAATATGGGGGGACCATCCTCCAAGGCTAAATACTACTGACTGACCGATAGTGAACTAGTACCGTGAGGGAAAGGCGAAAAGAACCCCGGAGAGGGGAGTGAAATAGATCCTGAAACCGTATGCGTACAAGCAGTGGGAGCAGACTTTGTTCTGTGACTGCGTACCTTTTGTATAATGGGTCAGCGACTTATTTTCAGTGGCGAGCTTAACCGAATAGGGGAGGCGTAGCGAAAGCGAGTCTTAATAGGGCGTCTAGTCGCTGGGAATAGACCCGAAACCGGGCGATCTATCCATGGGCAGGTTGAAGGTTGGGTAACACTAACTGGAGGACCGAACCGACTACCGTTGAAAAGTTAGCGGATGACCTGTGGATCGGAGTGAAAGGCTAATCAAGCTCGGAGATAGCTGGTTCTCCTCGAAAGCTATTTAGGTAGCGCCTCATGTATCACTGTAGGGGGTAGAGCACTGTTTCGGCTAGGGGGTCATCCCGACTTACCAAACCGATGCAAACTCCGAATACCTACAAGTGCCGAGCATGGGAGACACACGGCGGGTGCTAACGTCCGTCGTGAAAAGGGAAACAACCCAGACCGTCAGCTAAGGTCCCAAAGTTATGGTTAAGTGGGAAACGATGTGGGAAGGCTTAGACAGCTAGGAGGTTGGCTTAGAAGCAGCCACCCTTTAAAGAAAGCGTAATAGCTCACTAGTCGAGTCGGCCTGCGCGGAAGATGTAACGGGGCTCAAACCATACACCGAAGCTACGGGTATCATCTTCGGATGATGCGGTAGAGGAGCGTTCTGTAAGCCTGTGAAGGTGAGTTGAGAAGCTTGCTGGAGGTATCAGAAGTGCGAATGCTGACATGAGTAACGATAATGGGTGTGAAAAACACCCACGCCGAAAGACCAAGGTTTCCTGCGCAACGTTAATCGACGCAGGGTTAGTCGGTCCCTAAGGCGAGGCTGAAAAGCGTAGTCGATGGAAAACAGGTTAATATTCCTGTACTTCTGGTTATTGCGATGGAGGGACGGAGAAGGCTAGGCCAGCTTGGCGTTGGTTGTCCAAGTTTAAGGTGGTAGGCTGGAATCTTAGGTAAATCCGGGATTCTAAGGCCGAGAGCTGATGACGAGTTATCTTTTAGATGACGAAGTGGTTGATGCCATGCTTCCAAGAAAAGCTTCTAAGCTTCAGGTAACCAGGAACCGTACCCCAAACCGACACAGGTGGTTGGGTAGAGAATACCAAGGCGCTTGAGAGAACTCGGGTGAAGGAACTAGGCAAAATGGCACCGTAACTTCGGGAGAAGGTGCGCCGGTGAGGGTGAAGGACTTGCTCCGTAAGCTCATGCCGGTCGAAGATACCAGGCCGCTGCGACTGTTTATTAAAAACACAGCACTCTGCAAACACGAAAGTGGACGTATAGGGTGTGACGCCTGCCCGGTGCCGGAAGGTTAATTGATGGGGTTAGCTAACGCGAAGCTCTTGATCGAAGCCCCGGTAAACGGCGGCCGTAACTATAACGGTCCTAAGGTAGCGAAATTCCTTGTCGGGTAAGTTCCGACCTGCACGAATGGCGTAACGATGGCGGCGCTGTCTCCACCCGAGACTCAGTGAAATTGAAATCGCTGTGAAGATGCAGTGTATCCGCGGCTAGACGGAAAGACCCCGTGAACCTTTACTATAGCTTTGCACTGGACTTTGAATTTGCTTGTGTAGGATAGGTGGGAGGCTTTGAAGCGTGGACGCCAGTTCGCGTGGAGCCAACCTTGAAATACCACCCTGGCAACTTTGAGGTTCTAACTCAGGTCCGTTATCCGGATCGAGGACAGTGTATGGTGGGTAGTTTGACTGGGGCGGTCTCCTCCTAAAGAGTAACGGAGGAGTACGAAGGTGCGCTCAGACCGGTCGGAAATCGGTCGTAGAGTATAAAGGCAAAAGCGCGCTTGACTGCGAGACAGACACGTCGAGCAGGTACGAAAGTAGGTCTTAGTGATCCGGTGGTTCTGTATGGAAGGGCCATCGCTCAACGGATAAAAGGTACTCCGGGGATAACAGGCTGATACCGCCCAAGAGTTCATATCGACGGCGGTGTTTGGCACCTCGATGTCGGCTCATCACATCCTGGGGCTGAAGCCGGTCCCAAGGGTATGGCTGTTCGCCATTTAAAGTGGTACGCGAGCTGGGTTTAGAACGTCGTGAGACAGTTCGGTCCCTATCTGCCGTGGACGTTTGAGATTTGAGAGGGGCTGCTCCTAGTACGAGAGGACCGGAGTGGACGAACCTCTGGTGTTCCGGTTGTCACGCCAGTGGCATTGCCGGGTAGCTATGTTCGGAATAGATAACCGCTGAAAGCATCTAAGCGGGAAACTAGCCTCAAGATGAGATCTCACTGGAACCTTGAGTTCCCTGAAGGGCCGTCGAAGACTACGACGTTGATAGGTTGGGTGTGTAAGCGCTGTGAGGCGTTGAGCTAACCAATACTAATTGCCCGTGAGGCTTGACCATATAACACCCAAGCAATTTGCGTCGAAGAGACCAGATTGCGGTGTGTGAAGACGAAACGAACCGAAAGTTCGAGATCTTGCAAAACACCGAAAGCTATCACATACCCAATTTGCTGAAGCGAGGCCAACTGGCCACGACTCAGTACCCGAATTTCTTGACGACCATAGAGCATTGGAACCACCTGATCCCATCCCGAACTCAGCAGTGAAACGATGCATCGCCGATGGTAGTGTGGGGTTTCCCCATGTGAGAGTAGGTCATCGTCAAGATTAAATTCCGAAACCCCTGATTGCTAACGCAATCAGGGGTTTTGTTTATGTAGAAGTCCATGATTTTCACCGGCACGTTGCGAACGCAACGGTCTGGTACACAGAATTTCTTGACGACCATAGAGCATTGGAACCACCTGATCCCATCCCGAACTCAGCAGTGAAACGATGCATCGCCGATGGTAGTGTGGGGTTTCCCCATGTGAGAGTAGGTCATCGTCAAGATTGAATTCCGAAACCCCTGTCTGCTAGCGCAGACAGGGGTTTTGTCGTTTAAGGGCTGGGCAAACAACTAGAATCGACTCACCCTTTGCGTGCCTTACTGCTTCGCCTGGCCATTAACTTGCGCCACCATATATAGATCCCGGTAGCAGACAACATCGCGATCACAGCTCCCAGCAGCGCAATCAGCACCTGACCCGCCACCCCGATGATCCTGCCCCCATGGATCGGCAGTTGCAGCCGATAAAAGCGCTCTCCCAACGTACCTTGCCCTGCTATTTCCTGCCCCAGTAAACGCCCATCCGTCCCGTGGAAAAACAACCAGGATTTCCCATGGGCCTCGGTATCATGTTGTCCAAAACCCGCCCCATAAAAGTTGTACTCAAAGCTGTAGTAAAGCTCTCCAATCGCCGCCGTCAGTCCCAGCCGCTTGCCTTCCTCCAGCGCCCGCTCATAGGCCTGTTGATAACTCAGTTGTGTCACGCCCAATTGCTCGGCGGGTAACCCGCCACGGGCCTCATAGACGCTAGGCTCAACCGGTGAGAACAGCGAGACAGCAGGCTTGAACACCTGGCTCGGCAAATTCATCGCGACGCTGCTGACTGCAATCGGCAGCAACAACAGCCAAAGCCATAACCCGCCTGCACGATGCAGGTCGAAGTTCAGCCGGTAAGCGTGGCCGCCCTTGATCTTCCACGCCGTGGACCACTTCTTCCAGAACGGTTTACCTCTCGGCAGGGTCAGCCACAGCGCGATAAAACAATCGAACACCCATGCGATCGCCACCAGTCCCATCAGCCACAAACCCCAATTACCCGGCAGTGTCAGGTTGTAGTGAAATTCCAGAATGAACGGGATGAAGTTCTCGCGCTGAAAGCAGCAAGCCCCCCAAACACGCCGGCCCATTTCTTCGCCGCTGACCGGATCCAGGTAAAAGACCTGGTTGGGCTCCTCAAAGGGTTTGCCCGTCGCCGGATCGTTTCTCGCAACTGCCGCCAGCATCGCGGTATGACCGGCCTCTTGTGGATACTCCATGTACCAGACTTGCAGTTTGGGATGCTGCCCCTGCAACGTGTCCACCAGTTCACCTGGCGGCAATGCCGAACCTTTGGCCGTTGCTTCATAAAAGCCGTGATTGAGCCATTCATCCAACTCATGGTTAAACGCCAGAAGGCTGCCCGTGAGTCCCGCCATCATCAGAAACAACGCCGTTGCCAACCCGATGTAGCGATGAAGTAAAACCAGCAATGCGCGCATAAAAATTTCCTGCAAAGACGACAAAGCCAGCGCCTGGAATCAGGAACTGGCTTTGTATGAATCGAGAGGGATTAGAACTGGTAGCTCACCGTCGCACTGACGTTGCGCTCTTCACCCAGGTAGCAGAAGTTCAAACTGGCACACGACGCCACGTACGACTCGTTCGTCAGGTTGTTGGCATTCAGGCGTACATCCACACCCTTCAGTCCAACCTTGCCAAGGTCATAACCCATCGAGGCATCAAACAGCGTGTAGGCGGGCACCTTCATGGTGTTCTCCGCATCTGCCCAGCTGTAGCCGACATAACGAACACCACCACCGAGTCGCAGGCCATCCAGTGCGCCGCTATCGAACTTGTAGTCTGCCCATACCGACGCCATATGACGCGGCGCCTGCGTCGGCGAGTTTCCCTTGTTCTCGATCACGTTGTCTGCGGTACTCAGCGTGCTGACCATCGACTTCGAATACTCGATATCGGTGAAGGTATAGCTGCCCAACAATTTGAGATGGTCGGTCAACTGCATATGCGCCTCCAGCTCCAGGCCCTGGGAGCGCACAGCGCCGACCGCGCGATAGAAGTTTTCCTGCGGCAGTTTGGTCGCCAGGTTTTCCTGGTCGATGCGGAACAGCGAGGCCGTGAACAAATTGTCGGTACCCGGCGGCTGATACTTCAAGCCGACTTCCCACTGGGTGCCGTCGGTAGGTGCAAGGGGATTGCCGGCACTGTCCGAATAGGAGTTCGGGTTGAAGGATTCGGAATAGCTGACGTAGGGCGCGAGACCATTATCAAACAGGTAGAGCGCTCCCGCCCGGCCGGTCAGTTTGGTACGTTTATCACTGATCTCTGTGCCCAGCGGCCGTCCCGCTTCGGCAATGCGATTTTCATCGGAGGTCTCAACCCAGTCCTGACGCAGCCCGAGGGAGAACCGCCACTTGTCCATCTCAATCAGGTCTTGCAGGTAAACGCCGGTCTGCTCGAGCCGGCGCAGATAACTGGTTGGGCTGTAATAGCTGATCTAGGAATTGCCATACACCGGGTTGAACGCATTGATTGGCGCAAGAGAGCCGCTGCTCCAGTCCACGACGGTTTTGCGCCGCTGATAGTCCGCCCCCATCAACACCGTATGCTTGGTCGCGCCGGTAAAAAATTCAGCCTGCAGCATGTTGTCGATGATGAACGCATGCAGCTTTTCGTCACCGCCTGAGTAGTAGCGATTCAGCTCATTACTGGTGGGCGTGGTCCAGCCATAGGCATACACCTGGTCCAGCTGGACCTTGGAGTCCAGATACCGAAAGTTCTGCCGCGCCGTGAAAACATCATTGAAGCGATGCTCGAACTGATAGCCGAACGACTGTTGATCACGCTTGTACCCATCAATGCCCGGCTCGCCTTCGAAGAAGTGATTGGAGATCCGCTGGCCGTTGCGCTGATGCAACGCGCCATCTGCCGGCATGCCTCCGTGGTAGCCACCGTCGGGGTCATGCTGCAGGTAAGCCTGGAGTGTGAGGGACGTGTCATCGGTAAAGTCGATGCTCAAGGTGGGTGCCAGCGCGTAGCGTTTTTCCTTGGCATGGTCGAATTGCGTGTCGGACTTGTCTGCAAGCCCGGTCAGTCGGTAAGCAATGCGCTTGTCGTCATCCATCGGGCCGCTGAGGTCGAAACCCATGCCTCGCTGCCCTTGGGAACCTATCGTGGCCTGGACCTGATGGTATGGCTCAAACAATGGCTTCTTGCTGGTCAACGCCACCAGCCCACCCGGCGAGCTGCGCCCGTAGAGCACTGATGACGGTCCTTTGAGGATATCTACGCGCTCGAGGAAATACGGGTCCACCTGCATGGTGCTGTAGGTTCCGCTGTCACCCATGGATTTCAAACCGTCCAGGTAGATGTTATCCACCGAACCGTCGTTGAAACCACGCATCGCCACATAGTCATAGCGGTGAGTGGCGCCATAAGGGTTGGTCAGCACGCCAGGGGTGTAACGCATGGCCTGGGCAACGGTTTGCGAGCCTTGGTCGTCCATCTGCTCGCGGGTCACCACTGAAACCGTCTGAGACGTTTCCAGCAGCGCGGTACTGGTCTTGGTGGCGATCTGGCTGTGGGTCGCGTTGTAGCCTTCCATGCTGCCCAGGGCATTACCCAGGGCGAAGCCTTTGATGTCGGTGGTCGGCAAGGTCAGCGCCTCGCTCTCGGGCTGGACCTGCAACACGAAACTCACGTCGTCCTGCGCCTGCGCCTGCAAGCCTGAGCCGTTGAGCAATTGGCTCAGGCCCTGTTCGGCCGAGTACTCCCCGTGCAGCCCGGGAGACTGTCGGCCCTGAGTCTGCGCAGGCGTGCTGGAAAGGGTGATGCCTGCCTGACGGGCAAACTGATTGAGCACATCGCTCAGCGCGCCTGCCGGGATGTCATAGCGCTGGCTGATACGTTCGACCCCGCTATCAGCCGCGACACCGGCCACTGGCAGCAAGCCGATGCCCATCGTGGTCGACAGCAATGCTGCGCGTACGGCTTTGCCGAGCAAAGGGTAGGAAGAGGGAGAGTTGCTGAAAAAACGCACAGTCATTATCGAGATCCGTAGAGGTCGCTGAAGGCAGATTGAATTGCTTACTGTCTAAGCCGGACTCACGGAAAAAAGCCGCCAAAAATAAATCAGGCACGCCAAAAATAATCAGGCCTGACGCTCCAGGCTCACCCACCAGCGGGTGCGATAGCGCAGGCGCACAGGCAGCGTCTGCGGAAGGATCGCCAATAGTTTCTCGGTGTCCTCCAGGCGAAAAACACCAGACAAGCGCAAATCTGCGATATCGCTCGAGCAGCCCAGATAACCATGGCGATAGCGCCCCACCTCCGCCAGGAAATCGGCAAGACGCATGTTGCGGGTGACGATCAATCCGTCGGCCCAGGCCGCTGTATCCATATCCGAAGGCGGCGCCAGAGCGGCCGCATTCTGACGCACCAGGTAGCTTTCTCCTGCATGCACTTGAGTGAAAAGCCCGTCGGCGGTATGCGGTGAATGAATCGCCACGTTGCCTGACGCGACGCTCAGACGTGTGCAATCGCTGTCCTGGCGCACCACAAATCGCCCGTCTATTCCTTCGAACAAACCATGACGGGTGCGAACCAGCAGGGGGGCGGTCGCCGCGGCGCCGCAGGTCACCAGGATTTCCCCACGCACCAATGTGATCAAGCGTTGTTGCGGGTTGAAGTCGAGGTCCACTGCGCTATCGGTATTGAGCTGCAGGCGCGTGCCATCCGGTAGTTGCACGCTACGGCGTTCGCCAGTGGTGGTAGCCAGGTCAGAGGTCCAACGCTGCCAGCCGGTGAGGTCTCGGCTGACCCAGGCCGCCGAACCCATCAACAGCACGCCGGACAATACCTTCAATGCCTGCCGGCGCCCAAGGCGCTGGGCACTGTTCTCCAGCGCCACATGGGCCCCGGGAATCGCCGCCAACTGGCTGCTTAATTCATGCTGCAGTGCCTGCACGCGTTGCCAGGCCAACTCGTGTTCATGATGAGCCTCGCGCCAGTGCTCGCACTGCGCCTTCAGGCGGACATTGGCGCGATTGTTACGCAGGCGCAGCATCCAGCTGATGGCCTGCTTGACCACCTGCGGGTCGATTCCTGCGCGCGCGGTGTTATCCATCGAGGTCATGCCTCATACCGCAGCACATAACAGTGATAAAGCGCCTCGGCGACATAGCGTTCCACCGAACGCAGTGATACACCCATCTGCTGCGCAATCTGCTTGTACGTCAGGCCGTCGCATTGAGCCAGTAGAAACGCCTTGCGTACCTTGGGCTTGAGTCCGTCCAGAAGCCGGGCGATGGACTCCAGCAATTCCAGAATCAACGCACGTTCTTCAGCACTCGGCGCCAAGGCTTCGGGCAAATGCGCGATGGACTCCAGGTAGGCGCGCTCGATTTCTTCGCGACGCCAATGATCGATCACCAGGCCCCGCGCGATAGTGCGCAGGAAAGCGCGAGGGGCCTTGAGTTCGAAACGTTCGGTTTTTTGCAGCAGCCGCACGAACGTGTCCTGGGCCAGGTCCGCCGCATCCGCTGCGTTACCCAGACGGCTGCGCAGCCAAGTGTTCAGCCAGCCATGATGGTTGCTGTAAAGCGTCTGTACTGCGTACTCGGATGAGGGCATTCACACGGCCTGGCAAAGCGTCACAAATGATAATTAGTCGCATTGTCGACAAGCCTGAAAAATTTTGCAACTCCTGACGTTAGAGCGCTACCACTGGTCGGTTTCTGACATTAAAAGCAGATGCTTCTCACAAATTCCTAAGATTTATCCTGCCTTGGCCGAAAGCCTGACGAGCCATGCGTGCACCGAAATAGAGCAGTCGCAGAGTCTGCCTATACCGTTACATGGAATGTTGCATCCGGCACGCTCACCCCCTTTTGGCAAAAAGAAGTCAATGAAATGAATCTCAAGTTCAGTCATAAAATTCTGTTGGCCGCGTCAGGCGTAGTGGTTCTGGCCTTCGCGTTATTCACGTTCTACAACGACTACTTGCAGCGCAATACCATCCGGCAAAACCTGGAGTCGTCCATTCAGCAATCCGGTGAACTCACCGCCAGCAGCGTGCAGAACTGGCTCAGCGGGCGGGTGCTGGTACTGGAAAGCCTCGCGCAAAACGTGGCCCATCAAGGCAGCTCTGCCGATCTTCCGGGGTTGGTCGACCAGTCGGCATTTACCTCCAACTTCCAGTTCACCTACGTCGGTTCCACCAACGGCGTGTTCACCCAGCGTCCCGACGCCAAAATGCCCGATGGCTACGATCCGCGTCAGCGTCCCTGGTACAAGCAAGCTGTCGCAGCCGACAAGACCATGCTTACACCGCCCTACATGGCTGCGGTAGGCGGGCTGATCGTGACCATCGCGATGCCGGTGAAAAAGAATGGCGAACTGCTTGGCGTGGTCGGCGGTGACCTGAGCCTGCAAACCCTGGTGAAGATCATCAACTCGGTGGATTTCGGCGGCATCGGCCATGCATTCCTGGTCAGCGGTGATGGTCAGGTGATTGTCAGCCCGGACCAGGACCAGGTGATGAAGAACCTCAAGGACATCTATCCCGGCACCAACGTGCGCATCGAGAAGCTCAGCCAGGAAGTGGTCTTGAATGGCCAGGAACGGATTTTGTCCTTCACCCCTATCAGCGGGTTGCCGAATGCCGACTGGTACATCGGCCTGTCGATCGACAAAGACAAAGCCTACGCACCGCTGGGTAAGTTCCGTACCTCGGCATTGATCGCCATGTTCATTGCGGTTGCCGCCATTGCCGTGTTCCTTAGCGTCCTGATCCAGGTCTTGATGCGCCCGCTGACCACCATGGGCCGCGCCATGCAGGACATCGCCCAGGGCGAGGGTGACCTCACCCGCCGCCTGACAGTGGAAAGCAAGGACGAGTTCGGTGACTTGGGCAGTGCCTTCAACCAATTCGTCGAGCGTATTCACGCGTCAATTTCCGAAGTTTCCTCGGCGACGCGCCAGGTGCACGACCTGTCCCAGCGAGTAATGGCCTCGTCCAACGCGTCGATCATCGGTTCCGACGAACAAAGCGCGCGCACCAACAGCGTGGCCGCAGCGATCAACGAACTGGGGGCCGCCACGCAGGAAATCGCGCGCAACGCTGCTGATGCTTCGCAACACGCCAGCGGTGCCAGTGAGCAGGCCGATGATGGGCGCAAGGTGGTTGAGAAAACCATCCTGGCGATGTCGGAGCTTTCGCAAAAAATTAGCCTGTCCTGCACGCAGATTGAAACCCTGAACGCCAGCACCGACAACATCGGCCACATCCTGGACGTGATCAAAGGCATCTCCCAGCAAACCAACCTGTTGGCCCTCAACGCCGCGATTGAAGCTGCACGTGCCGGTGAGGCCGGGCGTGGGTTTGCCGTGGTGGCGGATGAAGTACGCAACCTGGCGCACCGCACCCAGGAGTCGGCAGAAGAGATCCACAAAATGATCACCTCGCTGCAGATTGGCTCGCGTGAGGCCGTGACCACGATGAACGCCAGCCAGACCTCCAGCGAAGAAAGCGTCGAGGTCGCCAACCAGGCCGGTGAGCGCCTGGTCAGCGTGACGCAGCGGATCGTCGAGATCGACGGGATGAACCAGTCGGTAGCGGCCGCCACCGAGGAACAGACCGCCGTGGTGGAAACCCTCAACGTCGACATCAACCAGATCAACCTGCTGAACCAGCAGGGCGTGGCCAACCTCAACGAAACCTTGAAGGATTGCGACGCCTTGTCTCAACAGGCCAACCGCCTGAAGCAGTTGGTCGACAGTTTCAAAATCTGATCGATGAACACACAGGAGCGAGCCTGCTCGCTCCTGTCTCCTTTAGCCAAACATCGCTCGCACATTCGCCAGCGCACCGTCGGCGAATGCCTGCACAAACGGCTCAAATCCCTCCGCGCCAGGTTCAACCGGCTCGGCGATGATCGTCCAGGTCACCCGTGAGGATCCTGCTCCCAACGGTTCGACATCCATGGCGGCCCACAACCGTGCTACGCCCAAGGTGTTGTAGATCGTGGTCCAGGTCATGCGCATGGCCTGCTCGTCGCGGCTGTTGAGTTGCTCCACCACCAGGTGTCCATCGTGGAAGAACTTCTTGCGCAGCGATCCCGCGCCCGCACCAGTGATTTCGATGTGGGACAAGGCGGGGATGAATCGATCAAATCCGCCAAAGTCACCGACCACCGCCCACGCACTGGCGGCATCACAGGCAACCACAACTGAGGACACCACAGGTTTGGCGCAAGGGTTGCGAATCAACGTATCGGGTTTCATAAGGTCTTCCTTCAATTGAGAGCCTGGTCACAGGAAACCGGTGCTGCGCAGGTACTCGCAGCCCTTGCGTAACAGCGCCGGATTTTTTTCGGGGTAGCGCCCGCCCATCTGCTCGACGCCGCGTCGTGCGTTGTCATGGCGGATCATCGAGGTATCGCCGATGTCCTCGCCCACCCCGTTGAGGTAGAAGCCCAGTACGCCGAACAGCGCATTGCGGCTGTCCACTGTGTGCAGGTGACGTTGCCAGTGAGCCACGCTCACCAGCTCGAATGCGTGGCCTGCCTGGCGAAAGGCGTCGACGTAGGTTTCCCAGCTCAGGGGCTGCGGGTTATGCAGGTTGAACACCGTCCCTCCAGCACGGCAGCGGCTGCTGTGGAACGCAATAAACCGGGCGAGAAAGTCCACCGGCATCAGGTCGAAATTCAACTCAAGGTGCGGCACCAGGCCCAGTTGGAGTGAACCTTTGAGCATCAACATCAGGCGATTCTTCTGTGGCTCGCAGACTCCGCTGCGGCTGTTGAAGCTGATGTTCCCCGGGCGATGAATATTGACCCAGGCACCTTGCGCTGCGGCGCGTCCCAGCAAGCGTTCGGCAACCCATTTGGACAGGTTGTAGCCATTCTGGATGTAGAGCGGCGGGGTGGCCGCGGCGGGGTTTTCGAGTACCTGGCCATGTGCGTCGATAGTGCTGGCGGCCGACAGCGTCGAGATAAAATTGAAGACCTTCTTGCATCGGGTTTCACACAGGCGCAGGCATTCCAGCACCGGTTCGACGTTGTCCTTGGCCAGGGTGGCGTAATCCATCACATGATTGACGTGGGCGGCGTTGTGCACCAACACGCCGAACTCCCCGGCGAGGTAGTCATACACCTCACTCGACAGGCCAAGACGCGGCTGGCTGATGTCGGCGGCATACACCTGCACCCGGCTCAGGTCCAGGTGTTCCAGACGGTACTCTCGCAGGGCCTCGGCAAACCTCGCGGTCGCCGAATGTCCGGGCCGTTCGCGCACCAGGCACGCCACTTCAAGTGCACCCTCGGCCAACAGTGCCTCGACGATATGCACCCCGAGAAAACTGTTGGCCCCGGTCACGATCACCCGGCGGCGTTCGCCCGCCTGTTCAGCCGGCAATGCCTGCACATGCAGCTCACGCAGCGCATCCCGGGTAGCCTGGCCGGTCGGTGCTTCGGGTGGTGCGCCGTCACCCATCAGCGTAGCGAGGGTACGAACCGTGGGGGTTTCAAAAAACCGGCTTAGGGAGAGGCTGCGCCCGAACTGCTCGCGGATACGCAGCAGCATCGTCGACAGCAGGATGGAATGGCCGCCAAGATTGAAGAAGCTCTCGTCGGCCGACAGCTGCGTGACCGGCATGCCCAGCAACTCGCTCCACAGGTTGAGCAACTGCACTTGCATGGGCGTGTGCGGTTCGCCGTGAATGATGGCCGGCAGCGTTGGAGTCGGTAACGCCAGCAATGCCTGGCGGTCGACCTTTCCGTTGGGGGTGCACGGCATGCTCGCAAGTTCCGTGCACAGGGTTGGCCGCAAATAGTCCGGCAGTGTTTGCCGGGCATGCTGCGTCAGTGCAGGCAGGGCGTCTTGTGTTTCGGGCTGAGCAACAAAAGCCAGGATTCGCCGCTCACGGTCAATCACCACCGCCACTTGGCGAAACAGCTGACTGCTGCGCAGGCAATGTTCGATCTCTTGCGGTTCGACCCGGAACCCACGGATCTTCACCTGCTGATCCCGGCGCCCGGCCAACTCGATGCCGGCAGCGGTCCACTTCGCCAGGTCGCCTGTGCGGTAGGCCCGCAAGGTCTGGCCGTCGGGCAACTCCAGGGGGACGAAATGCTCGGCGGTCTGACGCGGCTGGTTGAGGTAACCCAGGCTGACGCCGGGACCGACGATGTACAGTTCGCCCAACACCTGCTCATCCACCGGTTGCAGGTGCTCGTCGAGGATCAGTACCTGGCTGTTGGCGATGGGCGTGCCGAGGTTGCGATTGCTGTCGCCCGGCTGCAACGTGTGGCTGGTCACCAGCACGGTGGCTTCGGTGGGCCCGTAGAAATTGTGCAGGCGACACTGGCCTGCCAACTGCTCGATGACATAGGGCTCGCACACGTCGCCTCCGCTCATCAGGTGCGCCAGGCCCAGGGGTTGATCCAGCGGCAGGATGCTCAGCAGCGCCGGCGGCAGGAAGGCGTGGGTGACGCGCTGTTGTCGGATCAACTCCACCAGTTGCTGCGGGTCGCGTCGCTGGTCCTCACTGGGCACGATCAGCTCGGCGCCCGCGATCAGGCTCGGGAAGATATCGATCAGGGACGAGTCAAAACTCAAGGGCGAAAACTGCAAGACCCGGCTGTGTTCGCTCAGCTGCACATGACCCCCGAACCAGGCGCTGAAATGGGCCACGTTGTGCTGGCTGAGCAGCACGCCCTTGGGTTGGCCGGTAGTGCCCGAGGTGTGGAGCACCATGCAAGGGTCGTCCATGGCGGGGCGCTGGCGCATTGGCAGCGAGGTGTCGGGAGTGTCGACGGCACTCACATCCAATGCACAAAACCCGTCCCGCAGTGGATGCTTGCCATCATCCAGCAGCACCGAGACGCCGGCGTTTTCCAGCATCGCTTGCTGGCGTTGCAGCGGGTGGCCCGGCTCCAGGGGCAGGTACACCGCACCGCAGGCGAGTACCGCGAGAATGCTGGCGTACAGCTCCAGGGATTTGTCCAGGCAGACGCCGATTACCGGCGGTGTGTCGTGGCGCCCAAGCAGAGGTCGCAGACGGTGCTGGATAGCCAGGCTCTGGCGATGCAACTGTCGGTAAGTCAGCCCGCTGCCGGCAATGTTCAACGCTGGCCGGTCGGCGAAGGTTTGCAGACTGTTTTCCAATCGTTCGATCAGGGGTACCTGGGCTTGCTGCTGCAGAACCAAATCGGCCGTCAGGTTAAAACGATGCAGGTACGCCAGGGATGCGAGCGCTTGCAGGCTGTGTTCCGGATCATCAGAGGCGACGGCCGCCTGCGAGAAATAGCCCGGGTCCCGGGAGAACCCACTCACCTGTTGGGCTACCCACTCCACCAGGCTGCTTACTGCGTGTTGACGCAGCCGTTGACCATTGCCACAGGCTTCTCCGGCAACCTCCAGGGTTGTCAGGAGTCGCCGTGAGTGGGCGTAACACCTGAGCTGCAGGGCCGGCAATCCACAGCCGGTCAACGCTCCCATACCCACGCGCAGGCTCATCAAGGCTGTGCACGTCACGCCGGGCGGAACCTCCTCGCTACCGTCATCAATCAGCAGGTCTAGGTGGGTGACATCCTGTGCTCGCACCACCCCATGACCGTATTGCGCCAATGTCTCACCCAGTTCATTCAGCGCCGCGCTGAAGCCCGCCAGCCCAATCTTCAGGTGCCTCATGGGTGCCCTCCTGGCGCCGCAAGAAAGGCATCCAGCGCCCGAACCACACTCGGCGTTTGCAGCAGGCCGCTGTGGTTCAGGAAGCCCATGATATTGCCGATCAACGGGTGCTGGCGGGTAATGGGAAAGCCCATCGCCTGCACTTCAGTGCGCAGCGCAGAGCGCGTGCCGTCACTGACATCCAGGTGCTCGATCAAGTGCAGGTCGAAGTTTTTCTGCAGGTCGTGGGTCAGGTAATGCTGGAGAAAAACCGGCAGGATCCGGGCGATACAGTCGCGGTCCGCGGCGTCTGCAGACCGCCAATAAATACGCACCAGGCGCGTCCAGAAAAGCGCGTGGCGGCCCTCGTCAAACAAGTGGTCGGCCATCAACCCACGGATGGACTGCTTGACACTGTCGTCCTTGGAAAACGCTGCCACGTCATGGGTCACGGTGTTCTCGGCGATGGCCACGGCAATCAGTTCCACGGCATCGCGCAGGTGTTCGGGCGCCAGCGCCAGTGCGGCAGGCAAGGCGCGGCTCAGCTCGATTTGCGCGGGTAGTTCAAGGGGTGGGATCCCGGTCATCTCGATGGTCTGTTGCATGAAATCGAGGGCGACGAGGGGCGTGGTAATCCTCGTCCACCACCACGGTCATGGCGTCGTAGCGACAGGCAAGCGGGAAGGGCACCGAAAAGCGATTCTTGGCGATGCTGCGTGCGGTCTTGTCGACGATCTCGGTTTCAAAGATCACCACGTCGTTGATGAACTTGTAGAACGTCTGCAGCAAGACAAAATCACGGCACTGCGGGCATCGGTCGATAAAGGTTGCGCTCAGCACCAGGGGCTGTCGGCTCAGGGGGTAGATCAGTTTCTGATCGTTTTCCAGCCGCCGCCGCGGGCGTGTGCGGATGGTCGCGCGGCGCTCCCAGTCGTCGGCAAATGAGCGGTAGTCGGCAGGGTTCATGCGCTCATCTCCGGCAGGCACCTATGCAACCCATCCCATAAGGCCAGGCGGCTTTCCACGGCGCCGAGGGCGCAACTGTCGGCTTGCTGCTCGTGGCTTGGGTCGCCGAGGGTAAGGCGTTGCAGCAATTGCGTTGCCGCCGGGCCATGCTCCTGGGCGTCGATCTCCATGTGGCGCCTGAGGTAGTAGCAGAAGGTGGGCGCCTGGCGATGGAGCACCTCGCACTCCTCCAGGATGCGCTTGAACATCGCCGGGATGACGCTCTCGCGCCCGTGGAGAAAGGCAGCCGCCACGCAGTGCGTCGGTGCGTCCAGGGCAACCTGCAGGGTACTTTTGACGAACCGGGCCACGGACGGGTGGATATCGATTTTTTGCAGGGCCGTTTCTGCATCGTTGCCGTCACGCTGCAGGCTGACGAACCGCTCGATGTTCGCCGTGCTCGCGCCGACTTCACGCATGGCTTCCAGGTACAACTCGAAGTGGCTGCCGTGCCCATGGCCGGGATACGCGTCCGACTCTTCGCCCAATACGATCTCATTGATCAGGCGAGCCGCTTGCGGGTCCGTTGGCGGTAACCAGGGCAGGCGCATACCGGTGAGGTCATGTTGCAGGCGTTTGGTGAGTGTCATGAAGTCCCACACGGCGAATACGTGGTTTTCCATAAAGTACTGCAACTTTGGAAGGGTATTTATATGTTTGAATATTGGATGGATATGTAACTTCTGCTTTTTTTGTTTAAGCAGGTGTGAGTGCTGGAACATGTTGATGCCTATAAGTCGTTGTCTCTTCCCTGATAAAAGCGTTGTGCTTTAGCGACAAATAAACATTGGTTTTCACGGATGCGCGGTTGCCTTGATAACAGGCAGCCCCGTACGAGGCTGACACTGTTACTGGCAAGCAGCATGCTGTGACAAAATACCAAGGCTTTATTTAAAGGAACGCCACGCGCAGTGACGCACCGAGCATGGATTCACGCTGTCGATTGGGAGAATTGGAGTGTTGGTAATAATCTGATTAAGTATTCAGGTGTTTTTAGTTTTATAAGTTTTTCGAGTTGGAATAGTGCGGTAGTTGGATCGCTCTGCGGAGTGTGTGAAGTTTTCTTTGGGCTTAATGGTTTAACGGAGTAATGGTGGTGCACTGGCCTCCGTCGGCCAGCGTCACTTTGCAGCGCTTTGTGGTCGAGGGAGGCGTTTCAGTTCCACGCGGAATTTACAGCGCAGCGTTCTGTTCAGTCTCTTCAAGACTTTTGAGGTAACCCGTAATCACCTCCATGCCGCGGGTAAGGTGGTTACGCAGGGTCAGGATGCTTTCGTCGACCTTCTTTTGCGCCACGAGGTCGAGCAGTTCGCGGTGATCTTCCTGGGACGTCTTGCCCAGGCCCATGGCCTCGAGGTTGAAGCGCAGGAAACGTTCCTCTTCGTTCAAGCCGTGTTCAACCAGCTTGAGCAACCGCTGATTGCCCGCCTTGCCATATAGCGCCATGTGGAACAGGCGGTTGAGGCGGCCGATTTCGGTGTAGTCGCTTTCCCGTTCCAGCGCGTCGATAAAGGCGCCAGCCTGGGCGATGTCATCGGGCGTGAGCAGGGGAATCGACAAGCGCAGCGCTTCGGATTCCAGGAGTATGCGCAGGGCGTAGGTTTCCGCCGAGTGGTCCTCGATCAGTGGCGCCACCACCGCGCCTTTGTGGGTGACCACATGCAGCAGCGATTGGGCTTCCAGTTGACGCAATGCCTCGCGCACCGGCATCCGGCTGACCCCGAACAAGCTGGCCAGCTCCTGTTGACGCATGGCGGTGCCACAGGGCAAGCGGCCATCCAGGATGGCGTTGCGCAATGTTTCTTCAATCACGGAGCGGGCGAGATGGGCGGGGATAGGCCCGCTGATCTGGATGCTGCTCAAAGGGTTCGGCTTCTGCGTCACGACTACGCTATCCTCCTTTTCAAGGTGAGGTGGCTAATTGGATCCAATGCACACTAGAGATTGTCCACAAGCTTGTCAAACGGGCAAGGTTTCGGCTTGTAAGCGACTCAACAGCGTGTTCTTCGGGCCCACAGCTCCCATTTGTCAGGTCTTACAGGCTAAAGGTCCGTCGTGCACATTTTATTCCCGGGAGTCGGGCCAACAGCGGTATTGCTGCATATCGATATTCACTAACGGTATTTAAAATGCGGTTCTTATGACTATAAAGTCACTCTCCTGACTGCACGGGAGTGAACTCATGTCTGCCACCTCTACTGTTCCAACAGCGACCGACACCACACAAACCTTCGAGATCCGTCCATTTCCCGGCAGCGTCGGCGCCGAAATCATAGGCCTGGACCTGGCCCGCCCGGTCAGCGACCAGGACTTCGCACGCATTCACCGCGCGCATCTGGACCATCACGTCGTGGTCTTCCGCGACCAACGTATCACCCCCGAGCAACAGATCGCCTTCAGCCGCCGTTTCGGCGTGCTGCAAATCCATGTGCTCAAACAATTCCTGCTGGCCAACCACCCGGAAATCCTGATCGTCTCCAACATCATCGAAAACGGCCAATCCATCGGCCTGGGAGACGCCGGCAAGTTCTGGCACTCGGACCTCTCCTATAAGGAGCTGCCGAGCCTGGGCTCGATGCTCCATGCCCAGGAGCTGCCGTCCGAGGGTGGCGACACATTGTTCGCCGACATGCATAAAGCCTGGGACAACCTGCCCGAGCCCTTGCGCAAGGCGGTCGAAGGCCGCAGCGCCGCGCACTCCTACACCGCACGCTACAGCGAAACCAAATTCGAAGGCAATTGGCGCCCGACCCTCACGCCCGAGCAACTCGCTCAAGTGGCGGAAGTGGTACACCCGATTGTGCGCACCCACCCGGAAAACGGCCGCAAGGCGCTGTTCGTCAGCGAGGGCTTCACCACCCGTATCGTCGGCCTGCCTGAGGATGAAAGCCGCGACCTGCTGGCCCAGCTGTACGCCCACAGCGTGCTGCCGGAAAACATCTACCGCCATCAGTGGCAGCCCCACGACATGGTGTTCTGGGACAACCGCTCGCTGATCCACCTGGCGGCCGGCTGCCCCAGCCACCTGCGGCGCAAGCTGTACCGCACCACCATCCAGGGCGACGCGCCTTTCTGACCCGGAGCACGACCATGTCCAAGAAAACCCCATTTGCGCGCCTGGCCGCGACGGTTGGCCTGGGCGTCAGCCTGCTGGCCGGCAGTCTTGTGGCGCCTGCCGCCGCCCAGGCCGAAGGCGAAATTCGCATCGCCGAGCAGTTTGGCATCGTCTACCTGTTGCTCAACGTGGTGCGCGACCAGAACCTGATCGAAAAATACGGCAAGCAGGAAGGCATCGACATCAAGGTCGACTGGACACAATTGTCCGGCGGCGCAGCCGTCAATGATGCGCTGCTCTCCGGTTCCATCGACATCGCCGGGGCCGGCGTTGGCCCGCTGCTGACTATCTGGGACCGCACCCACGGCAAGCAGAACGTGAAAGCCGTTGCCTCCCTGGGCAACTTCCCCTACTACCTGGTGAGCAACAATCCCAAGGTCAAGACCATTGCCGACTTCACCGAAAAAGACCGCATTGCCGTACCGGCAGTGGGCGTTTCCGTGCAGTCGCGTTTCCTGCAATACGCCGCTGCCAAGCAGTGGGGTGACAAGGAGTTCAATCGACTCGACAAGTACACCGTCGCCGTCCCGCACCCGGATGCCACGGCTGCGCTGATTGCCGGTGGCACCGAGCTGACCGGGCACTTCTCCAACCCGCCGTTCCAGGAGCAGGCCCTGACCAACCCGAACGTGCATGTGGTGCTCAACTCCTATGACATCCTCGGGCCTAACTCGCCGACCGTGCTGTTCGCCACCGAGAAATTCCGCAACGACAACCCGAAAACCTACAAGGCGTTCGTCGAGGCACTGACCGAAGCGGCGCAGTTCGCCCAGAACGACAAAGGCGCCGCCGCCGATACCTACATCCGCGTGACCAAGGCCAAGATCGACCGCGCCGAGCTGCTGAAAATCATCGAAAACCCGCAGTTCGAATTCAGCGTCACACCGAAAAACACCTACCCGCTGGCGGAATTCCTCTACCGCGTCGGCGCGATCAAAAACAAACCCGAATCGTGGAAGGATTACTTCTTCCAGGATGCCAAGCCGCTGCAAGGGAGCTGACATGAACGCGCCCTTGCAAGGCCACACGGCCAGCAACCCGACCACCACCGAAGCACTGCTTTCGGTGGATAAAGTCAGCCTTGAATACCGCACGCCCGAACGGGTGGTGCGGGCCACCCACCAGGTCAGTTTCGAGATCGACCCGGCGGACCGCTTTGTCCTGTTGGGGCCTTCGGGCTGCGGCAAATCCACACTGTTGAAATCCATCGCCGGCTTTATCAAGCCGTGTGAGGGCGAGATCCGTCTGCTCGGGCAAAAAGTCGAGCAGCCAGGGCCGGACCGTATCGTGGTGTTCCAGGAGTTCGACCAACTGCCGCCGTGGAAAACCGTCAAGCAGAACGTCATGTTCCCGCTGCTGGCGTCCAAAACCCTCAAGCGTCGCGAGGCCGAAGAGCGGGCGCTGTACTACCTGGAAAAGGTCGGCCTTACGGCCTTTGCCGATGCCTATCCGCACACCCTGTCCGGCGGCATGAAGGCCCGCGTGGCAATCGCCCGGGCGTTGGCCATGCAGCCGAAAATCCTGCTGATGGATGAACCCTTCGCCGCCCTCGACGCCCTGACCCGGCGCAAGATGCAGGAAGAACTATTGCTGCTCTGGGAAGAGGTGCGTTTCACCCTGCTGTTCGTCACCCACTCCATCGAGGAAGCGCTGGTGGTGGGCAACCGCATCCTGTTGCTGTCGCCGCACCCGGGGCGGGTGCGGGCGGAAATCCACAGCCATCAATACGACCTGCACAGCCTCGGCGGTGTGGAGTTCCAGGCTTCGGCGCGGCGCATTCATCGGCTGTTGTTTGATGAAGCGCCCGAGGTGGAAACCGAACTGGGTTTCGCCGATATCCGCATCGCTTATTGAAGGGTTTGCACCATGCGCCAGGAATATGAAATCACTCTCGAACCGTTGCCCGGTGTTCGCGTAGAGCGCGAGTTGCCGTGGCGCCAGCGCCTGTGGCAACAAGGCTGGCTGCGTAAAAGCCTGATCCTGATCGTGCTTGCGATCCTCTGGGAAGCGGCTGCCCGTTATCAGAACAATGACCTGCTGCTGCCGAGCTTCCTGCAGACACTGAGCGCGTTCTACGACGGCATGGCCAGTGGCGAGTTGTTGAGCAAGGTCAGTATCTCGCTGGTGGTGCTGATCAAGGGTTACCTGATCGGCATTGTGCTGGCGTTTGCCCTGACCACGCTTGCGGTGTCGACCCAACTGGGGCGTGACCTGCTGAGCACCCTGACCTCGATGTTCAACCCGTTGCCGGCGATTGCCCTGCTGCCGCTGGCGCTGTTGTGGTTTGGCCTGGGGCAGAACAGCCTGATCTTCGTGCTGGTGCATTCAGTGTTGTGGGCGCTGGCGCTCAACACCTATTCAGGGTTCCTCGGCGTCTCCGAAACCCTGCGCATGGCCGGTCGAAATTATGGCCTCAAGGGTATGCGCTTCGTGTTGTTCATCCTGATCCCGGCTGCGCTGCCGTCGATTCTCGCCGGGCTGAAAATCGGTTGGGCGTTCGCCTGGCGCACGCTGATCGCTGCCGAATTGGTGTTCGGTGCTACCAGCGGCAAAGGCGGTTTGGGTTGGTACATCTTCCAGAACCGCAACGAGCTGTACACCGACAAAGTGTTTGCCGGCCTGGCGGTGGTGATCCTGATCGGGCTGCTGGTGGAGAACCTGGTGTTCGACACCCTGGAGCGGGTCACCGTGAAGCGCTGGGGCATGCAACGCTGATTGAAACACCAACCCTGTGGCGAGGGAGCTTGCTCCCGCTGGGCCGCGAAGCGGCCCCAATAACATCACCGCGTTCTTTCAGAAAAGTCTCGATTGCAAATTTTGGGGCTGCTTCGCAGCCCAGCGGGAGCAAGCTCCCTCGCCACAGTCTGCTACGATTGCGCCAAGTTCACTCCCAACCCATCACGAGTGCTTGGCATGCAATTACCGGACATGAACCTGCTGGTCGCCCTCGACGCCTTGCTCGACGAGGGCAGTGTGGTAGGCGCCGCGCGGCGGATGAACCTGAGCCCGGCCGCCATGAGTCGCACCCTCACGCGCATCCGCGAGGCAGTGGGCGATCCGATCCTGGTGCGTGCCGGTCGCGGCCTGGTACCGACGCCGAAGGCCCTGGAGCTACAAGGCCAGGTACGCAGCGTGGTGGAGCAGGCGGCGCTGCTGTTCCGCTCGGCGGACGAAGTGGACCTGCGCACCCTGCGCCGACGCTTCAGCGTGCGGGCCAATGACTTTTTTGTCGGTGTGTATGGCGGTCGGCTGTTCGACACCATGGAACGCATGGCGCCGCTGTGCGAACTGCGCTTCGTGCCGGAAGGCGACACCGATGACGAGGCCCTGCGTGAAGGCCGCCTCGACCTGCGGGTGGGCAACACCATGCCGATCACCCCGGAAGTGAAGGTGCAGAACCTGTTCACCACCACCTTCGTCGGCCTGGCACGGGAAGGGCACCCGTTGTTCGATGGAGAAATCACCGCCGAACGGTTTGCCAGCTATTCGCATATCAGCATCTCCCGCCGCGGCATTGCCCGGGGGCCGATCGACACCGCCCTGAATGCCCAGGGCCTGGAACGCCGAGTCGCGATGATCGCCCCGGGGTTTCACGGCGCGATGTTCATGCTGCCGGACTCCGACCTGATCCTGCCGGTGCCCAAGGAAGCGCTCTACAGCGCCAATCGCCTGAAGCTGCCGTTGCGCGCCTTCACCCTGCCAATTTCCCTGCCGACCCTGGTGCTGACCCAAGCCTGGCACCCGCGTTTCGACAAGGACCCGGCCCATAGATGGCTGCGCGAGACCATGCGTGAATGCTGCGAGGCGACGTGGCAGGAAGCGCAGCCCACGTGAGTCGCAAGTGAGCCCGGTCAATGTGGGAGCTGGCTTGCCTGCGATGCGGGCGACCCGGTTTTTCAGGCATAGCGAGGTGATGCCATCGCGGGCAAGCCCGGCTCCCACAGAGATCGCCTGCATCTTGATCATTGCGTCTGGTGCACTTATAAGCTTCCTATAAGTCACTTTTTGTCATGTCTAAGCCTTATTAAACTGCTCGGGTATTTCCTATTCCGAGTTGTAGTTCATGACGTCCCTCGCTGCTCCCGCACCCCTGGCCGCAGCCAAACCGACCGCCATTACCCCGCCCGTTTTCGGCCCGCGCATCATCATCGGCCTGGTGGGCGTATTGCTTGCGGTACTGGTGTCCGGCCTCAACGAGATGGTGACCAAAGTCGCTCTCGCCGATATTCGTGGTGCGATGTACATCGGCTTCGACGAAGGTACCTGGCTGGTGGCTGCCTACACCGCCACCTCTGTCTCGGCGATGGCCTTTGCACCCTGGTGTTCGGTGACGTTCTCTCTGCGCCGTTTCACTCTCTGCGCCATCGGCCTGTTCACCGTGCTTGGCGTGCTGTGCCCGTTCGCACCGAACTACGAAAGCCTGCTGATCCTGCGCACCGTGCAAGGCCTGGCCGGTGGCGCCTTGCCGCCGATGCTGATGACCGTGGCCCTGCGGTTCCTGCCGGCCAACGTCAAGCTGTACGGCCTGGCCGGCTATGCCCTCACGGCCACTTTCGGCCCTAGCCTCGGCACACCGCTGGCGGCCATGTGGACCGAATACGTCAGCTGGCAATGGGCGTTCTGGCAGATTGTCGGGCCGTGCCTGCTGGCCATGGCGGCCGTGGCCTACGGCTTGCCCCAGGACCCGCTGCGCCTGGAGCGCTTCAAGCAGTTCAACTGGCGCGGCTTGCTGTTGGGGTTCCCGGCGATCTGCATGCTGGTGATCGGCCTGTTGCAGGGCAATCGGCTGGACTGGTTCGAGTCGCCGCTGATTACCTCATTGTTGATCGGCGGCCTGGTGTTGCTGGTGCTGTTCATGATCAACGAGTGGTCGCACCCGATGCCGTTTTTCAAGTTGCAGATGCTTGGGCTACGCAACCTGTCGTTCGCGCTGATTGTGCTCGCCGGGGTGCTGATCGTGCTGCTGGCGGTGACCATCATTCCGTCCAGCTACCTGGCCCAGGTCCAAGGCTACCGCCCGCTGCAAACTGCACCGGTGATGCTGATCATGGCGCTGCCGCAGTTGATCGCGCTGCCGTTGGTGGCGGCGTTGTGCAACTTGCGCTGGGTCGATTGCCGCTGGGTATTGGGCATTGGCTTGAGCATGTTGATCCTGTCCTGCGTGGGCGGGGCGCAACTCACGTCGGCATGGATTCGCGATGATTTCTACGTGCTGCAACTGCTGCAAATCTTCGGGCAACCGATGGCGGTGTTGCCGCTGCTGATGCTTTCCACCGGCAGCATCACGCCCCAGGACGGGCCTTTCGCCTCGGCGTGGTTCAACACCGTCAAAGGCCTGGCTGCCGTGGTCGCCACCGGCGTGCTCGATGCCCTGACCACACACCGCCTGCATTTCCACTCGACCATGCTGGTGGACAGCCTGGGCAACTCGCCCCTGGCCGACAGCGATGCCGCCGGCCTTGCCCATCGGCTGCACGAGCAGGCCGTGGTGCTCACCTCTTCGGATCTCTACTACGTCATGGCCGGTGTCGCGGCGGCGTTGATCCTGCTGATTTTCTGGATGCCGACGCGGATTTATCCGCCCCGCGCGCCGACTTGATTGCTCACTGAGCCAAAGGGATTGTTATGAAAAGCAAAGACAAAATCGCTGTAACCGTCATCACCGTGTTTGCCGTCGGTGTGCTGGTTTACCTGCTGGCGCCGGGTGTGTTCGGCAGCAAACGCCAGAGCACCAACGACGCCTTCGTTGCCGCTGACTACACCCTGGTGGCGCCGCGTGTGGCCGGCTTCATCAAGGAAGTGCTGGTGGAAGACAACCAGCGGGTCAAGGCCGGGCAGTTGCTGGCGCTGATTGATGACCGTGACTTCCGCGCCGCTGCCCAGGCGGCCGATGCCGATACGCTGGTGGCCCAGGCGCAGCTGAAAAATGCCACGGCAACCCTGGAGCGCCAAAGCTCGGTGATCGCCCAGGCCCAGGCGACTGTGGCGGCGGATCGCGCCGAAGTGGCGTTTGCCGAACACGAACTGAACCGCTACAACCACCTCGCGGGTGTAGGCGCCGGCACCGTACAGAACGCCCAGCAAGCCAAGACGCGTATTGACCAGGCCACCGCGCGCCTGGCGAATGCCACGGCGGTGCTGGCCGCTGAACGCAAGCAGGTGGAAATCCTCAGCGCCCAGCGTGATGCGGCAGAGGGCGGCCTGAAACGTGCCCAGGCCGCACTGGAAATGGCCAGCTATCAGCTGTCGTACACCCGCATCGTCGCGCCGGTGGACGGCATGGTCGGCGAGCGCGCGGTGCGGGTCGGCGCCTATGTGACGCCGGGCAGCAAGATCCTCGCCGTGGTACCGCTGGCCGAGGCCTACGTGGTGGCCAATTTCCAGGAGACCCAGTTATCCCACATGCACGCTGGCCAAACGGTGGACGTGAAGGTCGACAGCCTCGACGGCGAAGTGCTCAAGGGCCACCTCGAAAGCCTGGCGCCAGCTACCGGCGTGACATTTGCCTCGGTCAAACCCGACAACGCCACCGGCAACTTCACCAAGGTGGTGCAGCGTATTCCGGTAAAAATCATCCTGGAGCCCGGCCAGGCGTTGACCGAGCGCCTGCGGGTCGGCATGTCGGTGGAAGCCAGCGTCGACACCCACGCCGCCGCCCAGCAACGTGAGGTGGCGCAGCAATGAGACGCCTTGCCTGGTTAACCTTGAGCCTGCTCACCCTGAG
The DNA here is from genome assembly GCF_030815935.1 of Pseudomonas sp. W2I6. NCBI lineage: Bacteria > Pseudomonadati > Pseudomonadota > Gammaproteobacteria > Pseudomonadales > Pseudomonadaceae > Pseudomonas > Pseudomonas sp. W2I6. The sequence goes on from NZ_JAUSXJ010000001.1 coordinate 6,506,265, forward strand.
TGCCTGCACCGTCGGCCCGGACTTCCAGCGCCCGCAGAATCCCGTCGGCCAATGGACCGAGCCCCATGGCCGACAAGCCGCCAGCCACGCGGTCAACGACCCGCTGGAAGAGCGCTGGTGGGAAGTGTTCCACGACGCGCAGCTCACCGCGCTCACCCGTCGCGCGCTGACCGATAACCTTGACCTGAAACTCGCCAGCAGCCGCCTGCAACAAAGCCGCGCGGCGCGCCAGGTGATCACCGCCGAGCGCTACCCGACCGTCAACGCCACCGGCGATTACCTGCGTCAGCGCAACAGCGCCGATGGCTTGAGCGATGCCTCGGGCAAGAACGGCCGCTCGGCGTTCAACCAGTGGGACATGGGTTTCTCCGCCGCCTGGGAACTGGACTTCTGGGGCCGGGTAAAACGCGAAACCGAAGCCGCCGACGCCACTCTGCAAGTCGCCGAAAACGACCGCCGTGCGGTGCTGTTGTCGGTGCTGGCGGAAACCGCCCAGGACTACATCCAGCTGCGCGGCGTGCAAAACACCCGCGCCGTCACCGAGCAAAACCTCGAGGTGGCGCGCCACAGCCTGAAGCTCTCGCAACTGCGCCTGGCCGACGGTGTCGCCACTGACCTGGACGTAGCCGAAGCCGCTGCTCAAGTGGCCGCCATCGAGGCGCGCCTGCCGGATTTGCAGCAACGCCAGGACCAGTTGATCAACGCCCTGAGCCTGCTGATGGGCGAGCCGCCACAAGCCTTGTACGCCGAACTGTCCAAGGACGCTGCGGTGCCGCAAACCCAACGCCAGGTCGCCATCGGCCTGCCGTCGCAACTGGCCGAGCGCCGCCCGGATATCCGCCAGGCCGAAGCTCGCTTGCATGCGGCCACCGCCTCCATTGGTGTGGCCAAGGGCGACTTCTACCCGCGCATCACCCTGTCTGGCAGCGTGGGCTCCCAGGCGTTGCAGCTGGCGGATTTCGGCTCGTGGAGTTCGCGTGCATTCGCCTTCGGCCCGCAACTGAGCTTGCCGATTTTCAACGGTGGCCGGTTGCAAGGCATGCTCGATCTGCGCGAAGCCCAGCAACAGGAAGCGGCCCTGGCCTACCAGCAGACCGTGCTGCGGGCCTGGCATGAAATCGATGATCAACTGACCCGCTACAACGCCAGCCAACTGCGGCGCGACAGCCTTGCCGAAGCCGTGCGGCAGAACCAGATCGCCCTTGCCACGGCGCAGCATCAATACGTCGAAGGCGTGGTGGATTTCGTCAACGTACTGACCGTGCAAAGTGCGTTGCTGGCGACCCAGGAGCAGTGGGTGGAAAGCTCCACCGGCGTGTCCCTGGCCATGGTCGGGTTGTACAAGGCATTGGGTGGGGGCTGGGAATCGGTGTACCCGTTGCAGACCGCCGGACGCTGAATGACAAAGAACTTTGCCAGCCGTGCAACAAGGTGTAATGATAATTGCTCTCAATAACGTATCCGAGCTTTTCATGGACACCGCGACTGACGGCCGGCAACAGCTTCATCTCCTGTATCGCGACCATCATGGCTGGCTGCAAGGCTGGCTGCGCAAACGCCTGGGGGATCGCGAACACGCCGCCGATGTGGCGCAGGACACCTTCCTGCGCTTACTGGTATCGGGGCGCTTTCCCGGTGACAAGGAAAGCCGCAGCTACCTGACGCAGATCGCCCGCAACCTGGTGATTGATCAATGGCGACGCCTGCGCATCGAGCGTGCCTACCTGGAAAGCATTGCCCACCTGCCGGAGCCCGAATCCCCGTCCCTGGAAACCCGCGCACTGATCCTCGAAACCCTGATGCAGATCGACGCCATGCTCGACCGCATGCCCGACAACGTGCGCCGCGCATTTCTGTTGTCGCAGTTCGAAGGGCTGAGCTACGCACAGATTGCCGAGCGCCTGGAGGTGACCGTCAGCTCGGTGCAGAAGTACATGACCCGGGCGATTCTCGCCTGCTACCAGGTCGTCTACGAAGAATGAGAACCCGGCACGAAGCGCCGATTGCCCCGGCCATTGTCGAGCAGGCCAGCGAGTGGTTGATGCTGCAATGGGGCGGCGAGATGGACGGCGATCAGCGCCAGGCCTTCGCGCGCTGGCAGGAGGCCGATCCGGAACACCGGCGCGCCTGGAAGCGCTTGCAGCAGTTACAGCAAACCCTCGGCGGTGTGCCTGTCGACAGTGCCCGTGCGGTGTTACGCGATACACCGGACACCCAACGCCGCGCCGCATTGAAACTGCTCGGGCTGTTGCTGGTGGCCGGTGGCAGCGGCTATCTGGTGCAAAGCAGCCAGCCCTGGCAGGCGGCGTTTGCCGAATACCGCACCGCCACCGGCGAGATTCGCCACCTGACCTTGAGCGATGGCACGCGCCTGGACCTCAACAGCAACAGCGCGGTCGACTTGCGCTTCAGCGCCAGTGAGCGGCGTATCCGCCTGATACGCGGCGAGATCCTGCTGACCAGCGGCCACGATCCGTCCCGGCCATTGATCGTCGAAACCCCGGCCGGAGATGTGCAGGCCTTGGGCACCCGGTTTGCCGTGCGTGAAGTGGACGATGGCAGCCGCGTCGACCTGTATGAAGGACGTGTGCAGGTACGTCCGGTGCGCGGTGCGGCGGTGCAGATGAATGCCGGGGACAGCCTGTGGTTCAGCGCCAGCCGGACTTCGACGCGGGTGCCGGTGGATGCCAATGCCAGCAGTTGGACCGAGAACCGCTTGATCGCCGAGCGCCAGCCGCTGGGGCAGTTCGTTGCCGAGTTGAGCCGTTATCGCCCGGGGCTGTTGCGCTGCGATGCGGCAGTGGCCGGCTTACTGTTGACCGGCGTGTTTCCGCTGAATGACACCGACGCAATTCTCCACGCGCTTGAGCGTTCGTTGCCGGTACAGGTACAGGCGGTGACGCGCTATTGGGTCACGATCAAGGCGCGGGGCTAAAAAAATTTTTTGCCTGCGGCTTGTCGGTTTTCCAACCCCGTCCGGGATACCTCTTGAAAGCCAATCAAGAAGCGTTCTCACGGGGAGCCCTGCAATGTCGCACCACCCAATCCAACCCCTGGCCCGCGCCCTGCGCCGTGGCCTGTTTGTCAGTCTGCTGGCGACGGCGCCTGTGGTGCCGAGCGTGGTCCAGGCTCAGGAGAGCGCTGAAGCCCTGCGCCAATACAACATTCCCGCAGGCAACCTCGACCAGGCCTTGAACCAGTTCGCCAGCGCCTCGGGAATCCTGTTGTCGGTGGACGCCTCGCTGACCCAAGGCAAGCGCAGCGCCGGCTTGCAGGGCCGCTACGCCACCGGGCCAGGGTTGGAGCGTTTGTTGGCCGGCAGCGGATTGGTCGCGGTGCAATCCCAGGGCGGCTGGTCATTGCAGGCCCTGCCCGCGAGCGGCGCGCTGCAACTCGGTGCGACGCAGATCAGTGGTCAACAGGATCAGGAAACGGCCTGGGGCCCGGTCGACGGCATCGTTGCCAAGCGCAGCGCCACCGGCAGCAAGACCGATTCGGCGCTGGTGGAAATCCCCCAGACCATCAACGTCATCACCGCCGCCGAGATCAAGGCGCGGGGCGCGCAAAGCGTCACCCAGGCGTTGCTCTATACACCGGGCATGACGGCCGGCGGTTTTTCCGATCGGGTCAAACTGTTTGATGAGCCTACTTCCCGTGGCTTTACGCCGACGCCGCTGTACCTCGACGGTTTGCACTTGCCCTACGGCGGCGGCAGCACCGGCGGTGCTTTGCAGATCGAGCCCTATTCCCTGGAGCGCATCGAAGTGCTCAAGGGGCCGGCCTCGGTCTTGTACGGGCAGAACCAACCGGGTGGCATCGTCAACATGGTCAGTAAGCGCCCCAGCGAAACCCCGGTGCATCAAGTGGTGCTGGAGGCCGGCACCTACGAGCACAAAAGCGCCGCCATCGACCTCGGAGGACCGCTGGATGAGCAGGGCGAGTTTCTTTATCGCCTCACCGGCCTGGCCAAGGACGAACAGGGCGAGATCAACTACGTCGAGAACAAACGCCAGTTCATCGCTCCCAGCCTGACCTGGCAGCCCAACGACGACACGCGCCTGACCGTGTTCGCCCAGTACCAGAAAGACAAAGGCGTGCCCGAGGCCCAGGGGTTGCCCGCGTCCGGGACGATCTGGGACAACCCCAACGGCAAGATCAAGCGTGATGTGTTCATCGGTGAGCCAGGCGTCAACCAGTACAACCGCGAGCAGTACGTGTTGGGCTATGAGGTGTCCCATCGCCTGAACGACACCTGGACCCTCAAGCAAAACGCTCGCTACGCCGAAGTGGACGACCGCTACACCGCACCGTTGCACGGCTACAGATTTGTGCCCAACCCGGTAACCGGCGTGCAAGACCAACGCTATCTGCAACGCTTCGGTGTGGACTGGTCGCAGCACAACAAAGTATTCGGTGTGGATAGCATCGCCCAGGCGGAGTTCGACACCGGCGCCCTGTCCCACACGTTGATCGTTGGCCTGGATTACTACCACTTCAACTCGCAATTCCACGGCCTGTACGATCGTAATCCGCCGGTGATCGACCTGTTCAAGCCGGTCTATGGCCAGCGGCTGAATTTCGGCCAGCCTTATCGCTGGGACCGCACCGTGACCCAGACCGGCTTGTACGTGCAGGACCAGATCAAATTGGACAAGTGGGCGCTGGTCCTTGGCGGGCGCTACGACTGGGCCAACGTGGTCAACAAGGAACCACTGGCCGACACCCGCACCAGCAGCAAAGACCAGGCGTTCACCGGCCGGGCCGGTCTGGTGTACCTGTTCGATAATGGCCTGGCGCCGTTTGTCAGCTACTCCGAATCCTTCCTGCCGCTGTCGGGCACCGATATCAGCGGCAAACCATTTGACCCCTCTACCGGCAACCAGTACGAAGTCGGCCTGAAATACCAGCCGCCGGGCCAGAAGAGTTTTGTGCAGGTTTCGGTCTATCAACTGGATCAGAAAAACGTGCTGACCACCAACCCGGTAGACACCACCTTCAGCACCCAGAGCGGTGCCATGCGCTCACGTGGCGTGGAGCTGGAAGCCAAGGCGTCCCTCAGCGATGCCTGGGACGTGGTCGCGTCAGCGGCGCGCAATGACATCAAGTACACCAAGGACAACGACGGCCGCCAAGGCCGACACCCGGCAGGCATCTCACCGCTTACCGCTTCGGTGTGGGTCAATTACACCGTCCTTGGCGACACACCCCTGGCCGGTGTCGGCGCAGGCTTGGGCGCGCGTTACGTTCGCAGCAGCTTTGGTGATTACTACGCAGGGGCGTTCAGCATTCCGTCCTATACCGTCTACGACGCCAGCCTGAGCTACGACCTGGGCCGCTCGGCGTTCAAGCTCAAAGGCGTGAAGCTGGCAATGAACGTGCAGAACCTCACCAACAAGACCTACGTGTCGCAATGCACCAGTGACCTGGATTGTTACTACGGGGAAGGGCGCACGGTGGTGTCGAGCTTGACTTATGACTGGTAGATACCGGTCATTCGCGGGCGTTTTGTAGCCCTGAGTGCCCACAGTCCAAGGACCGTGGGCACTCAGGGATTCTGCAAAAACACCACATACCCGCGAAACCACTCACTCCCCTTCAAATACCCCGGCTCCTCCCATGCCCCACCCTGAATCAACCCAATCTTGAACGGCACCCCCAACCGGTTCATGCGTGGCAGATACGCCGCGTAGTCCGGGATGCTGTGGCGGCCCTGGTAGGTCTGCACCACCACTTCATCAATCACGCCCTTGAGTTGGGCGATGGCGGCCGGGTCGGCATTGCTGCTCCAGTCCATCAGCCCGGTGATGCTCAGGCGTAGGTCCTTGGGCAAGCGTTGGCGCAAGTCACGCAGGAAGTCCGCGTATTCGTCGAGGTATTGCGTGCGCGCATCGAAGTCGATCTGGATGCCCACCACCGGGTTGCCCGCATCCCGCCAGCGTTGCACCTGGCCGAGCATCTGGCTGTACACCGACTCGGGCCAGTGCAGGGTGTGGGCGCGGTACACCACCCAGATTTCACCCTGGGTGATGCGCGGCACACTCATGCCCTGGGCGATGAATTGCACGCCACGCCGGGGCGCGCGGCGGGTCGAGTTGATCTGGCCCTGGAGGATGTACAGGGTTTTCGCCTGCTTGAGCACCGGCTGCGGCGCGACGCCGCTCCACAGCCAGAACGCGTCATGGTCGCGGGCGTCCACCGCGCCGAAGGCCGGGCTTGCCAGCAGGAGCAGGGCCAGCCAGAAGCGCTTCACGGCTTACCAGTAGTACTGCAGCGACTTGCCCCACTGGGTGTCGGCGAACCCGGTTTTCAACTGGCGGAACCAGCCTTTGCGCACGTTCTTGTCGACGTCTTCGCCACCGCAACTGTTGTAGCCCGAAGGTCCGTAGCAGTTGATGGCACGAAACAGCGCGTAGGCCTTGTCGTTTCGCGGTGCCTTGGGATTGCCGATCACCCGCTTGTAGCCCTCCAGTCGCGAGAAGGTTTCACCCTTGAAGGGCGAGGCAGTGCTGCCCAGGCTGCCGGCGGAGCGCGCTTGTTCCAGGGGCATGCCGTCCAGGCCGTTACGCAGGACGAATTCCCCCAGGCAGTTCAGGCCCTGCGGGTTTTTCGGATCGGCCTGCAAGGTACTGGCGATTTGCGCGATGCTCGGGCAGGTGTAGCCGGACTCGGCCTTGTCACCGTTCCACTGGAACAGTCTCAACGACTGGCCGCCGCTGTAGACGTAGCCCAGGCTGGTGCCGAGCTTGTCATCGGCAACCGAGGCGGGCAGTTGCTTGAGGTCCTCGGCAAAGGTCTCGAACTGGCCGCGCAGCAGGTCTTTATAGAGCAGCGTGAATTGTGCGGTCTGGCGCTCTACCGGGTCTTCGGCATGGGCAAGCTGCTGGCGCAGCAGGTCGGGACCGGCGACGTTGCGCAGCAGGATATAGCGCACCTGTTTGGCGCTGATCGGTGAGTCGGCAGCGAATACCTTGGCCAACTGGCCGCTGCGTTCGTAGTTCATCGCCAAGGCCAGCTCCAGCTGGTCACGTTGCAACGGTTGCCTGGCCAGCGGCAGCAGTTGCAGCCACAGCGCTTCGGCGGCTTTCCAGTCTTCCTTGGCTTCCAGCGCGAGGCCACGCAGGGTCTGTTGGCTGAAAGCGAAGTAGTCGAGATTCGACGGCACGTCTTGCGGCAGCAGCTTCAAGGCACGGTCGGGCTGATGCTCGACGTTCAGGGCAAACGCCGCCTGCACGTAGGCATACAGCGCGGGCTCCTGCGCGAACACTGCTTTTTGTGCATCGAGCGCTTCACGCGTGAGCTTCGGCGGCTCACCGGCACGCATCCACATCAGGTCGTTGAGGGCCAGGATCAGCGGGTTGCCCACAGGTGCCGTGGTGCTGGTCAGCAGCTTGGTGTCGGCTTCCTGCACCAGTTCATCCAGCGACACGTTGCGCTGGGCATCGGTGGCCTGGGTCAGTTGCCAGGCAAAGTCGTCCGCCAGTTTGTCGGGGTTGGGCGCCAGCCAGTGCACCCGGCGCAACAGGCCACGGGCGGAGGCGGCGTATTCGCCCTGTGGATAAGTTTTCAGGTAGTCGTCGAAAGCGCTTTCGGCCCGTTGCAGGGCAGACTTATCCACATGCTCAAGCGACGGTGTGCCGTATTCATCGAAGGCATTTTGCTGGGCGTCGTTCAGCGCGGTGCGGGCGGTCATGTACAGCGCTGTTTCCTTCAGCCAGGGCAGCGAGCTGCTCGTCAGCCCGGCAAAACCTTTTTGCGCATCGCTGAAGCGTCCGCTGTAAAAGTCCCCGGCGGCTTTCAGGTAGGTGAGCAATGCCTGGCCGTCTGCCGATTTGATTTGGTCGGCCTCGCCTGCCGCTACGCCGTCCGAGGAACAACTGCCGAGCATCTGCAGCCGCAGCTTGGCCAGTAACTGGCGCTCGGCCTGCGGTACATCGGCCTTCACCACCTGGCTGATAAACGCGGCGGCACTGTCATCGGCGTTGCTGCGGCAGCGGCTGCCTTCGCCGGAAAGGAAGGCTTCACCGGCGGTCTTGGCGTCGTCGCGCGTGATGCCCAGCGGGCTGAGCAGTGCATCCAGTTCGGCGGTGCGCGAGTCGTCGGGTTTGTTGACGGGCTCATCCGCAGCCGGCATAAGCCGATACACCGGAAAGGGCACCGGGCCAAATCCTTCGGACACGTCCTGCTCGCCCAAGGCATTCGGCGCCAGCGGCATGACGTTTTTGTCCGCCAGCAACAGCCGCAGGTTGACCCGGCTGTCATTGCCGGGGCTCAGGAAGGGCAGGTTGCTGCACACGTCCAGGCTGTTGCGCGACACCCGCCAATCCGGGTAGCAAGAGTCATCGCCGCTGGCGTGGGCCTGGAGGGGAAGGGTGGCGAGCAATGCCAGTGCCAGGGGTGACAGAAGACCGATGCGCATGAAATGTCCTTGATCCTGAATCCATGGAAGGCAGCAATCATAGCGTGATCCGATGAAAGCGTCGGAGACGTCCTGCGCAAAATTCAGATTTGTCCGATTGGCGGATGGTTGGTCGAATCCATGCAAAACAGCGGGCGAATCAAGGCCTTTTGACCTAGAGTGGCGGGTGTTCGCGCAAGCGCAGGTTCAGTAGTGGGTGAGGAAGTAGAGGTGCGACGCTCTGTGGCGGAACAAGACAACAAGGCCGGGGCATTGCCCTTGCTCAATCCTGGCCTTTGGGAACATGCCGGCTGGCTGGCTCGGTTGTGGTGGGTACCGCTGGTGGCGTTGGCCATGGCCGTGCGTTTCTATGGCCTGACCGCCTCCGCCATCTGGGGCGATGAAGGTTCAAGCCTGCTGCTCGCCGAGTATTCCCTGGAAGACCTGTGGTTTCACGCCGCACATGACGTTCATCCGCCGCTGTATTTCTGCATGCTGCGCGGCTGGATCGAGGTGTTCGGCGACAGCATTTTCTCCCTGCGCAGCATGAGTGCGATCCCCGGTGTGGTCGCAGTCGGCCTGGGAATCTGGCTGACAAGGCTGGTCGCGACCCGTCGCGCGGCGGTGCTGGCCGGGATTCTGTTGGCGTTGCTGCCCACGGCAGTGCGCTACAGCCAGGAAGTGCGGATGTATTCGCTGCTGGGCGTGTGGCTGCTGGCCGCCACCCTGGCCCTGGTGTATTGGGTCCGCCAGCCTGAGCGCAAGCGCTATCTGGTGGCCTATGCGCTGTTGATGACGGCAGCCTTCTACAGCCACTATTTCACCGCGTTGTGCGTACTGGTGCATTGGTCATGGCTGCTGTTGCTGCGCCAGCCACGGGCCGGCGGCCTGCGCCTGGTCACGCGCGCGGGCTGGTGGTTGGCCAACATTGCCATTGTGTTGCTGTACTTGCCCTGGCTCCCGAATCTGCTGGGCCTGGTGCAGCACACCGAAGAACTCAAGGTGGGCGGTGATATTGGCTGGGAAGACCCGGTCAACCTGTATTCCGTGCCGTCGATGGTGTGGCAGTTCCTCATTCAGGACCCGGGCGACCACTTGTGGCGACCGCTCTTTGTGGTGTTTCCGTTATTGCTGATGGCGCTGGTCGGTGTGACTGCCTGGCGCGATCAAAGCCGCTACCGCTTCGGTTGGCTGCTGGGGCTTTTTTTCATGCTGCCGGTGCTGCTGGTCTATGGGGTTTCGTTTATTTCCCCGGTGTTTATCGAGCGTTATCTCACCGCCTACGCGATGAGTTTGCCGATCATCGTGGCGTTGGCCGTCGACCGTCTGTCGCCGCGCGTGCCGCTCGCAGCGGCGGCAGTCTTCGTGTTGTTTGTCGGGGTCGAGCTGGTGGGCGTGAAGACCAACTCTACCGTCGATGAGCATGATCAGTTCAACGTGGTGGTGGAGTTCGTCAATCGCAACTACCAGGAAGATGACCGCATCGTCATCAGCGACATGCTGTGGTACCTGCCCTACGTCTATTACGACGAGACCGACGCCCAGTTGCAGCTTTTCACTCCGCCCACCGCCGCCGGCAAGTCCACCCGGCCTAATGCCTATGGTTTTGGCACCCTGGTGGACCAGGATGGCGGGCGCATCTACCTTGATCGCTTGTCGGCGTTACCCGCCGAGATCCAGCGTGTATGGCTGATCAGCGCCGCGGAGCCGCCGGATGAGTTTGCCCCGTTGCCGGCCGGATGGCGTCAGCTCAGCCAGCAGGACGGCGGCGGCGCGCGGGCCCGGCTGTTCGTGCTGTGTAACGCGCCAGCGGGCGTGCACCGTGAGGGCTGCGATTAATCCGCGCAACACCTGAGAGGTTTATGTTCGCCTGGGGGGCTAGACTCAGGTGAACCTACTCTCCAGGAACGCCTCATGGAATCCCCAGTCCACAACTTGCCATCGTTGTTCAAACAGCTCGGTTTGCCCGATGACCCGGTCAGTATCGAGCGGTTCATCGCGGTCCACTCCCCACTCAAGCCCGAATTGCATCTGGCGGAAGCGTTTTTCTGGACGCCGGCCCAGCGGGCGTTTTTGCGTGAAGAGATTCTGGAGGACGCGGATTGGGCGGAGGTGGTGGATGAGTTGAATTTGCGGTTGAGAGAGGGGCGAGGAGTCTAGGCCGTCAAGAGGCGGTTGCTTTCTCTGGTGGCCATTGGCGAGCGGTGTGCGCAAGCGCCACGATCCCTACTACGTCGGGCTCAAGTTGGTAAGCAAGGCGGTAGCTTGGATGAGGAATGACTTCGCGTGTGCCTGTGATCCTGCCGAGTGGGCCGATTTCTGGGTGTTTTGCCAGCCCCAGCACTGCACTGCTGAAGCGTCGATCCATATCGGCTGCGGCTTGTGGGTTTTTCTCAAATAAAAAGTCCCAGATATCCCTACGGTCCTGCGCCGCTTCCGGCGTCCAGGCAACCCTCATTCCTGATTATCTACGTGAGCACGTTTCGCAGAAAACTCAGCTTCCAAATCCTCATTGGAAATCTCTCTGCCTGCCTGTATCGAGGCGCGAGAGGCGTCTATTTTACGCTGCAAGAACGCGTCGTACTCCCGTGATTCCTGCTGGGCCTGGACAAACTGACGCATCATATCTCGCACGATTTGCGATGCAGGACGGTGGGTAGCCTCGCACTCGGCCATGAATTGGTCGCGTAGTTCCGACTCAAGCTTCAAGGTGAAAACGGCTAGTTTTGACATAAGTGAATGCTCTAGATTGGTATGTACGAAGTGTATACAACGTGCATACCTGACGACGCATGTGAGCTGAGTGAGGCGACTGACGGTTGCTGACGGCGAAACACCTTTCCCCAAACCAGCTTTACTTAGCCCACGGGCCATCCTCCCATCCGCAAATTTGTATCAAAACTTGACTGCATTGGATCCATCGACCATATTGATAGTTAGCAAACTAACTGTATGCGAATAATCCAGTGTCCCAGACCCTCGAACAACTCCAGATGAACATCAGCAGCAGCATGGTGGTAGGTGCCAGGACCTGGCGCAAAATCTGCCAGACCACGCTCGTCAGCTATGGCATCTCCGAAGCCTGCGCCGTGCCGCTGCTGATGATCGGCCGCCTCGGCGACGGTGTGCACCAGGTGAAGGTAGCCCAGGCCGCCGGGATGGAAAGCCCGTCCCTGGTGCGCCTGTTGGATCAGCTGTGCAGTTCCGGCTATGTGTGCCGCACCGAAGACATCCACGACCGCCGCGCCAAGGCCTTGAGCCTCACCGAGCGTGGCCGCGAGCTGGTGCAGGCAGTGGAACAGCAACTGGTGCGCCTGCGTCGCGAGGTGCTGGCGACAATCGACCCCGATGACCTGGAAGCTGCTTTGCGTGTACTGCGGGCCTTCGAAGGTGCCAATCAACATCCCATGGTTGTGAGTTCTTGAACGGATTTTTTACCGGCATGCCGCCGGCCAGGGATTGGTTCTACGGCGTAAGGACATTCGCCGCTTCAATGATCGCGTTGTACATCGCCATGCTGATGCAAATGCCGCGTCCGTATTGGGCGATGGCCACGGTGTATATCGTTTCCAGCCCGTTTGTCGGCCCTACCAGTTCCAAGGCGCTGTACCGGGCGGTCGGTACCTTCATGGGCGCCGCCGCTGCGGTGTTTTTTGTGCCGATGTTTGTGCAGACGCCTTACGTGTTAGTGGTGGTGATCGCGCTGTGGACCGGGATTCTGCTGTTCCTGTCCCTGCACCTGCGCACCGCCAACAGCTATGCGCTGATGCTGGCCGGCTACACCTTGCCGCTGATCGCCCTGCCGGTGGTGGATAACCCGCTGGCGGTGTGGGATGTGGCCGAAGCGCGGACTGAAGAAATCTTCCTTGGCATTGCCGTGGCGGCCGTGGTCGGTGCGATGTTCTGGCCGCGACGCCTGGCGCCGGTGTTCGATGACTCGGTGAGCAAGTGGTTTGCCGACGCCCAGGTCTACAGCCAGCGCTTCCTCAGCCGCAACGTGCAACCCGAGGAAATCAGCACCCTGCGCGGCGGCATGGTCGCTACCTTCAACACCCTGGAATTGATGATCGGCCAACTGCCCCACGAGGGCTCCCGGCCGCAAACGGTGCGCAATACAAAGGAGCTGCGCGGGCGGATGATCCACCTGCTGCCGGTGATCGACGCACTGGACGACGCTGTGTACGCGCTGGAACACCGCGCGCCGGAATTGCTCGAGCGCTTCACGCCGCTGCTGACCGCCGCCAACGAGTGGCTGGCCAGCACGCAAAAGGATGCGTCCCTCGAACGCTGGCGTGTCCTGCGTGACCAGATCGAAGCCCTGCAACCCGATGCCGACGCCCTGGATGACCGCCATCAGTTGCTGTTCTCCAACGCCCTGTATCGCCTGGGCGAGTGGGTGGATCTGTGGCAAGACTGCCGCAGCCTGCAAGCCGCCATCCAGTGCGAAAGCCAGGACAGCTGGCGCGCAGTTTACCGCCACTGGCGCCTGGGCCGGCTGACGCCATTCCTCGACCGTGGCCTGATGTTCTACTCGGCGTTTTCCACCGTCACCGCGATCATCGTCGCCTCGGTGTTGTGGATCCTGCTGGGCTGGACCGACGGGGGCAGCGCGGTGATCCTCGCGGCGGTGGCCTGCAGCTTCTTCGCCTCGATGGACGACCCGGCGCCGCAGATCTACCGGTTCTTTTTCTGGACCGCGATGTCGGTGCTGTTCGCCAGCCTCTACCTGTTTCTGGTGCTGCCCAACCTGCACGATTTCCCGATGCTGGTGCTGGCGTTTTCGGTGCCCTTTATCTGCATCGGTACACTGACGGTACAGCCGCGTTTCTACCTCGGCATGCTGCTGACGCTGGTCAATACCTCGTCGTTCATCAGCATCCAGGGTGCCTACGACGCGGACTTCCTGGCCTTTGCCAACTCCAACCTGGCGGGCCCGGTGGGCCTGTTGTTCGCCTTTGTCTGGACCCTGATTGCCCGGCCGTTCGGCGCTGAGCTTGCGGCCAAGCGCCTGACCCGTTTCAGCTGGCGCGACATCGTCACCCTGACCGAGCCTGCGACCCTGGCCGAACACCGCAAGATGGGCGTGCAAATGCTCGACCGCCTGATGCAACACCTGCCGCGCCTGGCCATGACCGGCCAGGACACCGGCATCGCCCTGCGGGAAGTGCGGGTGGCGCTGAACCTGCTGGACCTGCTGGCGTACTCGCCGCGCATCCTCGGGGTGCCGCGGGTGTTGTTGAACCAGGTGGTGGAAGGCGTCGGCGGTTACTTCAAGGCCTGCCTCAAGGCCGGTGAACGTCTGCCGGCCCCCAGCGGTCTGCTGATGACCCTCGACCGTACCCGCCGCGCCCTCAACGGCCAGGGCCTGCAAGGCGAGGACGAAACCCGCCTGCATTTGTTGCACGCCCTCAGCGGCTTGCGCCTGGCGCTGTTGCCCGGCGTGGAATTTCTTGGCGGCACAGAGATGGAAGCGCCGTTACCCGATGGAGCGCCTTTATGATCGGTGATCTGGATATCAGCGGGGTGTTCCTGCCCACGTTGCTGGTGCTGATGGGCATTACGTATGTGTTGTACCTGGTGGTGCACGGGCTGTTGACCCGCGTCCACTTCTATCGCCTGGTCTGGCACCGGGCATTGTTCAATGTGGGTCTCTACGCTCTGTTGCTGGGCGCAGTGGATTCACTCAGTCGATACCTCATGACATGAAAAAACCTTTTTTGACCATTGGCCGTGTAGTCCTGACGTTACTGGTGGTGACCTTCGCCTGCGTCGTGGTGTGGCGCATGGTGATGTACTACATGTTCGCGCCGTGGACCCGTGACGGCCACATCCGTGCCGACATCGTGCAGATCGCCCCGGACGTGTCCGGGCTGATCCAGCAAGTGGACGTGCGCGATAACCAGTTGGTGGTGCGCGGCCAGGTGCTGTTCTCCGTCGACCAGGACCGCTTCAAGCTGGCCCTGCGCCAGGCCCAGGCCGCCGTGGCCGACCGTCAGGAAACCCTGGCCCAGGCCGTGCGCGAGAACAAGCGTAACCGTGGCCTCGGCAACCTGGTGGCCAGCGAGCAACTGGAAGAAAGCCAGTCCCGCGTCGCCCGTGCCCAATCGGCCCTGGCCGAGTCGCAAGTGGCGGTGGATGCCGCGCAGCTCAACCTGGACCGCTCGGTGATCCGCAGCCCCGTGGACGGCTACATCAACGACCGTGCGCCGCGTAACCAGGAGTTCGTGACCGCCGGGCGCCCGGTGTTGTCGGTGGTGGACAGCAACTCGTTCCACATCGACGGCTATTTTGAAGAGACCAAGCTCGACGGCATTCACGTCGGCCAGAGTGTCGATATCCGCGTGATCGGCGACAACGCTCGCCTGCGCGGGCATGTGCAGAGCATCGTCGCCGGTATCGAAGACCGTGACCGCACCAGCGGCTCCAACCTGCTGCCCAACGTCAACCCGGCGTTCAGCTGGGTGCGCCTGGCCCAGCGGATTCCGGTGCGCATTGCGTTTGACGATGTGCCGGCAGACTTCCGCATGATTGCCGGGCGCACCGCCACCGTGTCGATCATCGACGACCAACCCAAGTCGGAGAACAAGCCATGAAACGGCTTTTAGCAACCGCCGGGCTGGGGTTGTTGCTGTCGGCCTGCCAGGTGGTGGGGCCCGATTACAAACTGCCGGACAAGGCGGCCGTGAACCGTGGTGACCTTCAGGGCCAGTTGGCCGGGGAGGGCAGCAATGTGGTGTCGGCGCCGGTACCGGCGGACTGGTGGAAGCTCTACCAGGACCCGCGCCTGGATAAGCTGGTGGAGCAGGCCATGGCCTCCAACACCGACCTGCGGGTGGCTGCGGCCAACTTGCAGCGCTCGCGCTATCAGGTGCAGCAAGCCGAATCGGCCGGCGGCTGGAGTGCCGGCGCCAAGGCCGAAGCCCAGCGCCTGCAAGAATCGGGTGAGGCCTATTTGCTGACGGAAAAAGTCCCGGTGGCGAATATCGGCAGCGCCAGTATCAGCACCTCCTATCAATTCGATTTGTTCGGCACCTTGCAGCGCGGCATTGAAAGCTCCCAGGCCACTGCCGATGCGGCCCAGGCGGCGTCCGATATCGCCCGTATCACGCTGGTGGCGGACGTGGTGCGCTCCTACACCCAGGTGTGTGCGGCCAACGAAGAGCTGGCGATCGCCAACGAGTCCCTCGACCTGCAAGCCCAAAGCACGCACCTGACCCAGCGCCTGCGGGATGCCGGGCGCGGTGATGAAACCCAGGTCACCCGTTCGCAAACCCAATACAAATCCTTGCGCGCCGAAATGCCGCGCTATGAAGCACTGCGCCAGGCCGGGCTGTTCCGCCTGTCGATGTTGCTGGCCAGGCCGCTGGATCAACTGCCGGCCGGCACTGCCCAATGCGCCGAGCTGCCGCACATCGCGCAGTTGTTGCCGGTGGGCGATGGCGCCACGCTGCTCAAGCGCCGCCCTGACGTGCGCCAGGCCGAACGCCAACTGGCGGCGGCCACCGCGCGCATCGGTGTGGCCACCGGCGCGCTGTACCCGGACATCAGCATCGGCGCCACCGTGGGTACCGTCGGCATCCTGGATGACCTCGGCACCCCGGCCACCAACCGTTGGGGCTTTGGCCCGCTGATCAGCTGGACGCTGCCGACCAACGGCGCCCGCGCCCGCATCCACGAAGCCGAAGCCGCGACCCAGGGCGCCCTGGCGCACTTCGACGGGGTGGTGCTCAACGCTATCCGTGAAACCCAGACCGGCCTGGCGCAATACACCGCGCAACTGCAACGCCGCGATGCCCTGGCGGATGCCGGCGCGTCGGCCAAAGAGGCGGCGGAGCAGACGCACCGGTTCTTCCAGGCCGGCCGCGCGTCGTTCCTGGCTGACCTGCAAGCCACTCGCACCTACACCGACGTGCGGGCGCAATTGGCGGCGGCGAACACCCAGGTTGCCATGAGCCAGATCGATTTGTTCCTGGCCCTGGGCGGTGGCTGGGAAAGTGGACGAACGCAAGCCACACAAGCCAGCAAACCCTGAGCTGATTGCTATGCTTTGACAGGCGGACTTACGTGATGGTCCGCTGGTCACTGCTCGCGTTTGCTCATGGGGATTCCAATAATGAAAAACCCTTATGCTCCCGCTTTCTGGTGCGTGTTCTTCGCACTGGTGTTGCTATCGGCGACTTACTTCTACGGCATCATGCTGGCCCATCAAATCGACAAGGCCATGGTGTTCCTCGACAGCGCCAGCGCGCTGATCGCGGTGCTGTCCATCGGCGTGGTGGCCTGGGCCTCCTACCAGGGCCAGCGAATCAAGCGAAGACTGCTCGAACAAGGCAAGACCCGCGTGGCGATCTGGGATACCAAGGTTGCCCTGCGCCGGGTCGAGACGGTGTTCGACCGCTACTTCTGGGGCAGCTACTGGCAGCCGGGGCGCACCTTCCAGGAAGTCATGGGCGAACTGACCGGCACACCGCTGGAAAAAAGCCTCGAAGCCCTGAAAAAACAATGCGTGATGCTTGATCGGCAAGTCGCCGACGGACGGCATTGGCTGAATAACGCCCGGGAATTATCCGACGTGGCCACTGCGATGGCGCGGGAGCGTTACCAGCTGGATTTTTATGATCCCAAGTCGGATACGCCGGGCAATGCGGTGATTCACCGTGAGTTTGAGGTGCTGGTGTATACGTGGACGGCACGGCTGAAGAGCTTCGACCATCAACTTGATGAGATCGAAACCGAGTATTCCTGAAATCTGTGGTGTCTGTACTGACGCCTTCGCGAGCAAGCCCGCTCCCACATTCGATCGAGTTCCATCTTTGGAATGCAGTCGAATGTGGGAGCGGGCTTGCTCGCGAAGGCACTTTACCGTTCAGCGCTGAAGTCTGCGCCTATTGAAAAATTGGGCTGCATACGCCAGCCAATGCTAATCTTCCCCGGATTTCGGCGGGCTTGAGCCGACACCCTTCGGGGTTCAGGGAAGACAGCCCACTTCACAGGATTTGATCAGGTCACTACATGAATAAGCCAGCAGTCGTTCTCTTGGGTATCGTCGTCGCCATTGGTGCAATCAGCGCAGGCGGTGCCTGGTACACCGGCAAGCAACTGGAGCCGGTGCTGCAAACCGCCATCCAGGACGCCAACAAGGAACTGCAGACCTCCATGGCCGGTGTCGACGGCACTGTGACCCTCGAACTGGTCTCCCTCGACCGTCAGCTGTTCAGCAGCACCGCCCACTATCGCCTCAAGGCCCAGGGCGCGGTGTTCGGCGAAAATCATCAGGACACCGAACTGCTGTTCGTCGACCATATCGAACACGGCCCGCTGCCGTTCTCGCGCCTGGTGTCGCTGAAGTGGCTGCCGGTCATGGCCACCAGTCACTACGAACTCGAGAAAAACCCCACCACCGAAAAATGGTTCGCTGCCAGCAAGGACGTGTCGCCCCTCAAAGGCGTGGCCAACATCGGCTATGACCGCTCGGTGACCGGCAACGTTGAACTGCTGCCCCTGGAACTCAAGGACGACAAGTCGGCCGTGAGCTTCTCCGGCGCCAACCTCGATTTCGACTCCACCGCCGAAGGCAAGAAGGTCAAGGCCAGCGGCTACATGGACAGCCTCAAGGTCTCGGTCATCGATGCCAACAACGCCAAGCTGGATGCGGAGCTGAGCGGCCTGACCATCGCCAGCAACCTGGAAAAAACCACCTTCGGTTTCTACACCGGGCAAAACACCGTCGAGCTGACCAACACCAAGGTCACCTTCGGCCCGCAGCAAGCAGTGCTGACTCTCAAGAACTTTGAGCAGAAAGACAGCAGCGAAACCAAGGACAACAACCTGGCCGGCCGCGTCGACTACAAGATCGACGAGATCGGTTACCAGGGCAAGCCCGTGGGCTCGGCGGCCATGGCCGTCAGCATGAAGAACGTCGACATCCCGTCGATGCTGGTACTGACCAAGCTCTACCAGGAAAAAGTACAGCCGGCCCAGGCCGCTGCCGCTGCTGGCCAGCCCGTGCCTGAGTTGCAACTGACCGAAGCCGAGCAGACCCTGGCCCAGGCCAACGTCGACCAACTGCTGGCTGCCAAGCCGCAAGTGGCGGTAGAAAACCTGTCGCTGAAAACCACCAATGGCGAGAGCCGCTTCAACCTGGTGGCGGACTTCGCCAAGCCGTCGAGCATGGACCTGCCGCCGGTTGAACTGGGCAAGCAAATCGTTGCGCTGCTGGACGCCAACCTGACCCTGTCCAAGCCGATGATCCAGGACGTTGCCGGCCTGCAGGCGCAGATCGGTGGTGTGACCGACCCGAAAGCCATCGAGCAGCAATCCCAGATGGCCAGCGAGATGATCAGCGGCATGGCCGTGGGTACTCAACTGGCGACCCTGGTGGGTACCGATATCGTGTCCAAGCTGCACTACGCCAACAATGAAGTGACCTTCAACGGCCAGAAAATGACCGTCGAGCAATTCATTGGTTTTGTGCTGGGCAAGTTCGGCGCGGTCAGCGGCGCTCAATAAGACTCGGCTCAAAATGATGTAGGCCAATTCTGAACAATTGTTCTGAATTGGCCTTTTTTGTACCCCCCTCAAGGATATTGCGCCCCGGGAAAGCTTGGCCGCGTCATCAGATGCCGGCCGCCTGGAGTGTCGTGCAGGTGAACTTATCGCTACAGCTTTCCCTGGTGAGGAAGCTGACGACATGTCGCGTAATATTCATCCGTTTATCCGCCTGGCCCTGTGCAGCCAACTGCTCTGGCCCGTCGTGGCATCGGCCGATGCGGCCTATGATTCGCTGATCAACCAGGCCCGCAGTGGCAACTATGGTCCGGCCCTCAACCTGTTGCGCCAAATGCCCGCCGAGCGCCAGACCTCGGGGCAGGTCAGCGATCACCTGTTGATTGCCAGCTGGGCGCGCCAGGACGCCGAGGTGCTGACGGTCTACGAGGCCCAGGGCCGCTCACGCACCCTCACCACCCAGGCGCTGGCCACCGTCGCCCGCACCTATCGCAACCAGCAGCGTTGGGAACCGGCGATTGCCGTGTATCGCCAGGCGTTGCTGCGCGAGCCGAATAACCCGGACCTGCAACTCGGCCTGGCCCTGACCCAGGCGGACGCCGGCCAGACCGCTGAAGCGGTGCAGCGCACCCGCGCCCTGGTGGCCGCCAAGCCCGACGACGCCGACCGCCGCATGGCCCTGGGTTACGCACTGACCCGTGCCGGTTCTACCTATGACGCGCTGTTCGAATTCGACCAGGCGTTCATGCGTGCCGGCAACAAACCTGAAGTCGCCCGCGAATACATCGTCGCCCTGCAACGTGCGCGCCTGCCGGAACCGGCCCTGCGCCTCGCTGCCCGGCGCCCTGGCCTGTTGGACCCGGTCACCCAACGCCGCCTCGAAGGCGACCTGGCCGCCGAGCGCGTGCGCATGGCCGAGTTCGCGACCCGCAGTGAAAAAGAGCGGTACGTCATCGCCGACCGTGCCCTCAAGGATTACGACCAACTGCTCACCACCTGGACACCGGATGCCAACGCCCATGATGACGTGGTGCGCTGGCGCATCGACCGTCTGGGCGCGCTGAAAGCCCGGGCGCGCACCGCCGAGGTGATCCGCGACTACGAAGTGCTGAAGGGCGAAGGCGTGCAACTGCCGACCTACGCCCTGCGCTGGGTCGCTGCCGCCTACCTCGACCAGCGCCAGCCGGAAAAGGCCGCGCCGCTGTATCGCCAGGCACTGGCGGCAAGCGATGCGGACGCCGGCGATCACGTCGAAGACAGCACCGCGCTGTTCTACGCCCTGCTCGAAAACGATCAAGTGGTGGAAGCCCGCGAAGTCGCCGACAACCTGGCGAGCACCCAGAAACCCCGGGTCGAGCTCAAGGGCTTGCCCATCGGCAACCCCAACGACGCCTGGATGGACGCCCAACAATTGGCCGCCCAGGCCGGCACCTATGGCGCCGACCTGCCCGCCAGCGAAAAAGGCCTGGAAGCCCTGGTGCAACAGGCCCCCGGCAATATTGGCCTGCGCCTGGCCCAGGCCGATATGTACCGTGCCCGCGACTGGCCACGGCGCGCCGAAAACACCCTCAAGGAAACCGAAGCCCAGGCCCCGCGCGACATCGGCCTGGAGGTTTCCCAAGGCCACACTGCCCTCGATCTGCAGGAGTGGCGCCAACTCGATGCACTCACCGACGACGTGGTCGACCGCGCCCCGGACAACCGCCAGGTACAGCGCCTCAGCCGCCTGCGGGATGTGCACGACATGGCCGAATTGCGCGTCGAGGCCTACACCGGCAAAAGCAACGGCGGCGGCGATAACGGCGCGGGCGCGGTGTCCGGCAGCCGCGATTTCGGCATCGAAACCTTGCTCTACAGCCCGCCCATCGATGAAGACTGGCGCGTGTTCGGCGGGGCCGGCTACGCCACCGCCGATTTCGAAGAAGGCACCGGCCAACACCGTTGGCAGCGCCTCGGTGTAGAGCGGCGCACCCGCGACATGACCCTCGAAGCCGAGGTCTCCAACCACTCCTACGGCTTTGGCGCCAAGCAGGGCGCACGCATCGCGATTGCCCGCGACATCAATGACCAATGGCAGTACGGCGGCAGTCTCGATTACCTCTCCGCGAGCACCCCGCTGCGGGCACTGAATGCCGACATTACTGCCAACGGCGGCAGCGGGTTTATCCGCTGGCGCGCCAACGAAAGCCGCGAATGGAAACTGGCCCTGAGCCCGTCCCACTTCAGCGACGGCAACAACCGCCTCGAAGCGCTGCTCACCGGTCGCCAGGGCGTGTACAGCTCGCCGGGGGTGCAAGTCGACCTGGGCCTGGAAGTCGGCACCAGCCGCAACACCAAGGAAGACACGCCGTACTTCAACCCGCGCTCGGACTTCAGCGTGCTGCCCACGGCCACCGTCAACCACGTGCTCTACCACCGCTACGAAACCCAGTGGAGCCAGCAGTTCCAGGTGGGGGCGGGCACCTACAGCCAGCGCGACTACGGTACCGGCGGCGTTGCACTGGTGGGCTACGGCCAGCGGTTTCGCTGGAACGACGTGCTCGAAACCGGCGCCAACCTCAGCTGGATCAGCCGACCTTATGACGGTGAGCGCGAAAGCGACCTGCGCCTGATCGTCGACCTCACCTACCGCTTCTAGAAGAGTCCGATCATGCCCGTCTTGTCCCGTTGCCTGTTGGCCCTGGGGTTAATGCTGAGCAGCGCTTGCGCCCAGCAACCCGCACCTTTCACCCCACCCGCCGAGCGGCTCAAGCCTGCCAGCGAAGCGGCGTGGCCGAAGAACCATTTCCTCGGTATCGCCTACCACGACATCGAGGACCGCGACCCCGATCAGGCTGTCGTGGCCGTGCGCACCGAACGTTTGATCGAGCAGTTGGCGTGGCTGCGGGAAAACGGCTACCAGCCCGTCACCGTCGACCAGATTTTGGCGGCCCGCAACGGCGGCCCGGAGTTGCCGGCGAAGGCGATCATGCTCAGCTTCGATGACGGCTACGCGAGCTTCTACACCCGTGTGATGCCGATCCTGCGCAGCTACAACTGGCACGCGCTGCTGGCGCCGGTGGGTTCGTGGGTGGATACGCCGCTGAACCAGCCGGTGGACTTCGCCGGTACACCTCGGCCGCGTTCGGACTTCCTGACCTGGCAGCAGGTGCGCGAAATCGCCCAGTCCGGCCTGGTGGAAATCGCCGCGCACACCGACGCCAATCACAAGGGCGTGCTGGCCAACCCACAAGGCAACCTGCAACCGGCCGCCACCACCCGACGCTTTGACCCGGCGACCCATCGCTACGAAACCGAAGCCCAGTTCCAGGCGCGGATGCGCACCGACGTGACGGCGATCTCCAACAAGATCCGCGCCGTCACCGGCAAGGCGCCGCGCGTGTGGGTGTGGCCTTACGGCGCTGCCGATGGCACCTCGCTGGCGGTGGTGGGCGAGCAGGGTTACCAGATGGCCCTGACCCTGGAAGACGGTCTCGACAGCCTCGGCAACCTGATGAGCAGCCCGCGCTTCCTGGTGGCCTCCGACCCGGACGGCGAACACTACGCCAACGCCATCGTCGCGACCCAGACTGAAGCCCCGCTGCGGGTGCTGCATGTGGACCTGGACAACGTCTACGACCCGGACCCGGAACAGCAGGTGCGCAACCTCGACAAACTGATCCAGCGCGTGGTCGACATGGGTGCCAGCACCGTGTTCCTGCAGGCTTTCGCCGACCCCAAGGGCGATGGCCTGGTGCGTTCGCTGTACTTCCCCAACCGCCATTTGCCGGTGCGCGCCGACCTGTTCAACCGCGTCACCTGGCAACTGCGCACCCGGGCCCACGTGAACGTATTTGCCTGGATGCCGGTGCTCAGTTTCGCCCTCGATTCGAAGCTGCCCCGCGTTACCCGTTGGGACCCGCAAACCGGCAAGGTCGCCATCGACCCGGACCAGTACCAGCGCCTGTCGCCGTTCGATCCGAAAGTGCGGCAGGTCATCGGTGAGATCTACGAAGACCTGGCGCGCACCAGTGCCATCGACGGCGTGCTGTTCCACGACGACGCGGTGCTGTCGGACTTCGAAGACGCCAGCCCGCTGGCGCTCAAGGCCTACGCCGCCAATGGCCTGCCGGACACCATCGAAGCCCTGCGCGCCGACCCTGCGGTGATGCAGCGCTGGACGCGTTTCAAGAGCCGCTACCTGATCGACTTCACCCATGAGCTGACCGCCAAGGTCCGCACGCTGCGCGGCCCGCAGGTGCAGACCGCACGCAATATCTTCGCCGAACCGATGCTCAACCCGGGCAGCGAAGCCTGGTTCGCGCAGAACCTCGACGACTTCCTCACCAGCTACGACTGGACTGCGCCGATGGCCATGCCGCTGATGGAAGGCCAGGACCTCAAGGGCTCCAACGCCTGGCTGGAAAAGCTCGTGGCCACCGTCAAGGCCCGCCCCGGCGCGCTGCAACGCACAGTCTTCGAGTTGCAAGCCAAGGACTGGCGCACCTCGGCCGCCCCCGATCTGGACGGTGCACAAATGGCCGAGTGGATGGGCGTGCTCAAGCGTCAGGGCGTGACCAGTTTTGGCTACTACCCCGACAACTTCCTGGAGAATTCGCCGGATCTGAAAACCGTGCGTCCGGCCCTTTCCAACCAGTGGAATCCTTGACTCATGTTCGACAGAATCCTCGCGCTTATCGTGTTGTCGCTGGTATTGGGTGTGCCCCTGGGCCTGATCTTTCTGGTCACCGGGCAGTTCCTGATGGACTTCGTCTTCTTCTATCCACTGTTCATGTCCGGCTTGTGGATCGCCGGCGGCCTGTACTTCTGGCTGCACTGGGAGCGCCACTGGCCGTGGGCGGATGACACGCCGGCGCCGGTACTCGCCGGCGAGCCGCTGATCTCGATCCTGATCCCTTGCTACAACGAAGGCGACAACGCCGCCGAGACCATCGGCGCCGCGTTGGCCCAGCAATACCGCAACATCGAAGTGATCGCGATCAACGATGGCTCCAGCGACAACACTGCCGCCGTGCTCGATGCGTTGGCCCTGAAAGAGCCGCGCCTGCGGGTGCTGCACCTGGCGCAAAACCAGGGCAAGGCCGTGGCCCTGCGCATGGGCGCAGTGGCGGCGCGCAGCGAATACCTGGTGTGCATCGACGGCGATGCGTTGCTCTCGCCGAACACCGCGGCGTACCTGGTGGCGCCGATGCTCGACAACCCGCGCCTGGGGGCGGTCACCGGCAACCCGCGGATTCGCACGCGCTCCACCTTGATCGGCCGGGTGCAGGTGGGCGAGTTCTCTTCGATCATCGGCTTGATCAAGCGCACCCAGCGGGTCTTCGGGCGGATCTTCACCGTCTCCGGCGTGGTGGTGGCGTTTCGGCGGGCGGCCCTGGACCGGGTCGACTACTGGAGCACCGACATGATCACCGAAGACATCGACGTGAGCTGGAAGCTGCAACTGGACCACTGGAGCATCTTCTACGAGCCCCGCGCGCTGTGCTGGATCCTGATGCCGGAAACCCTCGGCGGCCTGTGGAAGCAACGCCTGCGCTGGGCCCAGGGCGGCGCTGAAGTGCTGTTCAAAAATATTCGTGGCATCTGGCAATGGCGCCATCGCTACCTGTGGCCGTTGCTGTTCGAGTACTGCCTGTCCACCGGTTGGGCCTTCACCTTTTTGCTCTCGGTGATTTTCTGGGCCGTGGGCAAAGTGGTGACGCTGCCCGCCGCCATCGCCGTCGACTCGCTGATGCCGCCGGCCTTCACCGGCCTGCTGCTGGCGGTGGTGTGCCTGGTGCAGTTCGCGGTGAGCATCATGATCGACCGGCGCTATGAAAAGGGCCTGTGGAAAACCCTGTTCTGGACCGTCTGGTACCCGTTGGTGTTCTGGCTGGTGAGCCTGTTCACCACCCTGGTCAGCTTCCCCAAAGTGCTGTTCCGCCAACACCAGAAACGCGCGCGCTGGGTCAGCCCGGATCGCGGAATCAAAGCCCCCACTACGGATGTGCAACCATGAATCTGATCCGAACCCAACAGCGCCCGGTGATGTGGGCCATCGACGTATTCCTGACCCTGCTGGCCTGGGCCGGGCTGATTATCCTGCTGGTGCGCGGGCTGGTGCCGATGCTCGACAGCCACGGCGGCCCGCGGATCGATGCGCCGATTTTCGCGGCGCTGGATACCTTGCAGATCTACCTGTGGATTGCCGTGTTCAACGCGATGGTGCTGATCAGTTGGGCACGCTACCAGCAGCGACGTGGCAAGCACTTTGCCCAGCGGCGCTCGGCGGCCAAGGCCTTGAGCGACCAGCATTTGAGCGACAGCTTCAGCCTGGGGGAAGGTGACCTGGAGCAACTGCGCCGCCCGGGTGTGCTGGTGATTCATAACGACCACGAAGGGGGGTGTGCAGGAAGTGACAGCCCATGTGTCCCGGCATGTGGAGCGGCCAGGGTTGAAGTTGGTGGCGGGGCAGGAGCGGACCAAGGAGGTTGGTTAACCGGGATATCGAAAAATGGGATCCAATTCACAAAATAACCGCGAACTTTTCTCATCTTTTGGCTACTAACCAGTCTTGATACCGCATTGATGGCCAAGTAATGGCAATTGTAAGCGCCACCATTGGAGGTGTATCAAAACTGTTACCGCTTGTCGGAATAAAAATTCCAATTGCAAGCAATTAAACGTTGCATGATTTATTTATTGTTAATAATCAGCAGCTTATATGCCTGTTAAACATAACTTCCCACTAAGCCAGAATCTTGGCCCACCGGAAGTTCGATGTTAGTTTGCCGGCCCCCGCTTTTTCGACGGATCGAACATGTCTTTATTATTGCCACGGACTCGGCTGCTGCTGGGCGTTTGCCTGCTGACTTGCTTCGCACTCAATAGTGCGACGGCTGCGCCCACGCCTGGCGATCAGGACCTGATCCGCGACCGGCAAAACCGTCTGCTGGAAGAACAGCGCCGGCGCCTTGAAGACCTCAAGGAACTGCCCGGCAAAGAAGCCAAGCCCCAAGCGCCTGCCACCCCGGCCGACACCCGCTGCTTCCCGATCAAAGACATCGAACTCAAGGGTGCCGACAGCCTGCCTGCACCGGACCGCGAGCGCCTGCTCAAGCCGTATATCGGCCAGTGCCTGGGTGTCTCCCAGCTCAATCAAGTGCTCAAGTCGATCACCGACTACTACATCGACAAAGGCATGGTTACCAGCCGTGCTTACTTGCCGCAGCAGGACCTTTCCACCGGCCACCTCCAGGTGTTGGTGGTGGAAGGCAAGCTCGAAGGCTTGAAGGGCGCCGACGGCAGCAACCTGTCCCCGCGCGAGCTGGCCATGGCCTTCCCCGGCAAGGTCGGCGAGCAGCTCAACCTGCGGGAAATCGAGCAGTTGGTGGACCAGTTGAATCGCTTGCCGTCCAAGCAGGCGCAAATGGAACTGACCCCCGGCAGCCAGGTGGGCGGCAGTGAAGTGCAGGTCAGGAACGTCCCGCAAAAGCCCTGGCGCGCCAGCCTGTCGCGCAATAACGACGGGCAGAAAAGTACCGGCGAACAGCAGTGGGGCGCCGGCCTTGAGTGGGACAGCCCCCTGGGCCTGGCCGACCAGTTGGTGTTGCGCGGTGGCCACGATGGCGTCAGCGACCATCAGAAAACCTCGAAAAACAGCATGCTGTATTACAACGTGCCGTGGGGCTGGTGGAACTTCAGCTACACCTACAGCGAGAGTGATTACCGCACCTTTGGCGTAACCAACGACTTTAAATTCAAGCAGAACGGCGACAACGAAAACCACCAACTGCGCGCCGAGCGGGTGATCCATCGTGACGACGTGAGCAAGACCTCGGTGAACGTCGGCCTGTCGCACCTGCGCACCAACAACTACATCCTCGACGTGCGCACCGAGCCCAGCAGCAACCGCCTCAGTGAACTGCAACTGGGCATCAACCACGGCCGCCGCATCGGCAATGCCTTCGTCAACCTCGACCTGGGCATGCAGAACGGTATCGGCGCCTTCGATGCCCAAGCTGAAAACGAGCGCGATCAGTACGGCAATCGCCTACCCAACGCGCGCTACCGCAAATACACCGCCACCGTCAGCTACTTGCAGCCGTTCACGCTATGGGGTGAGTCGTTCAGTTTCTCCAGCCTGGCCACCGGCCAACGCAGTGAAGACATTCTGTTCAGCCCCCAGCGCATGAGCCTCGGCGGCTCGGCCTCGGTGCGCGGTTTCAAAGACCAGCAGCTCACCGGCGACAGCGGCGGCTACTGGCGCAACGACGTGCGCTGGGCGCGCCCGGTGATCTGGGACTGGATGCGCCCGGCCTTTGCCGAATACGGCGCCAGCGTCGGCTACGACCAGGGTGTGATCAGCAACGACCGCTATAACGGTGAAGTGCATGGCCGGGTCTCGAGCAACTCGTTGGAGTTGTTCGCCCGTGGCAAATACGTCAGCACCAGCGTGACCTTTGCCCATTCCCTGGAACGCCCGGCAGTGATGAGCGAGCGCGAAGCGCCGATCTACTTCCGCATGGATTTCTTCCTGTAATTCAACGCCCCGTTACATCGAGAATATGACAATGGATGTTCGCCACTTTGCCTTCCTGGCCCGCCAACCTTCTGCTGCGCTGAAACCGCGAGACTCGTTCTTCGGCCTGCCCAAGCGCGGTTTGGTGCTGATCCTGGCCAACGCGCTGTTCTGGCAGCCGCTGCTGGCCCAGGCCGGAGGCATTGTGGTCAGTGCGCCGGGCACCACCGTCGGCCAGGCCGGCAATGGCGTACCGGTGGTGAACATCGCCACCCCCAATGGCAGTGGCTTGTCCCATAACCAATTCAAGGACTACAACGTCGGCCCCAACGGCGTGATCCTCAACAACGCCAACGGCCCCATGACGAACACCCAGCTGGGTGGCTACATCGTCGGCAACCCCAACCTCAAGGGCGGCGCGGCCAGCGTCATCCTCAACGAAGTCAACGGCGGCAGCCCCAGCCAACTGCGCGGCTACACCGAAGTGGCGGGCCAGTCGGCCAAGGTCATCGTCGCCAACCCGTACGGCGTTACATGCAGCGGCTGCGGCTTCATCAACACCCCCAACGTGACCCTCACCACCGGCAAACCGGTGCTCGACGCCAGCGGCAAGTTGCAGCGCTACCAGGTTGACGGCGGCGCCGTGACCATCGACGGCGAAGGCTTGAATGCCAGCAACGTCGACCGCTTCGAAATCATCACCCGCTCGGCCAAGATCAATGCGCAGATCAACGCACGAGAATTGACCGTCATTGCCGGGCGTAACGACGTCGATGCCAAAAGCCTGAAAGCCACCGCGCGCGCCGATGACGGCAGCGCAAAGCCCGAGCTGGCCATCGATTCCTCGGCATTGGGCGGCATGTACGCCGGTGCGATCAAACTGGTGGGCACCGAGGCCGGCGTAGGGGTGAAACTCGACGGTACGCTGGCCGCCAGTGGCGGCGACATCCAGCTGGATGCCAACGGGCGCCTGAGCATGGCGCAGACGGCGACCACCGGTAACCTCAAGGTCACCGCGCAGAACGTGAACCTGACCGACAAGGTCTACGCCGCCGGCAATGTGCAGGTGAGCAGTGCTGAAGAACTGGTCAACCAAAAGAGCCTGGCCGCTGGCCAACGCATCGAACTCAAAGCCACCACCGTCACCAACCCGGGCATCATCGAAGCAGGCGTGCAGGCCGATAACAGCCGCAATGCCACCGGCGATGTGGTGGTGAATACGCAAACCCTGAACACCAGCGGCAACGTCCTGGCCAGCCGCTCGCTGAGCGCCACGGCCACCCGGGAACTGAACAACCAGGGCGCAGTGATCCAGGGTAAAACCGTCACGCTGAACAGTGCCAGACTGACCAACCAGGGCGCCACCGCGCGGGTGTATGGCGAGCAAGCGCTGGCGATCAACGCGCCGGCCATCGTCAACCTCGGCGGGCTGATTCGCTTCGGTGCCGATCAGGCGGCAACGCTGCAAACCGATTCGCTGGATAACCGCCAGGGCCATATCCAGGTCGCGGGCGGCAGCTTGACGCTCAACAGCGGCACGCTGAATAACACCGGCGGGCAGATTGTCGCGGGCAACCTCGGTGTAACAGCGGACACAATCAACAACCAGAACGGTTTCCTGGTTGCCGACGCCGTGACGGTCAACGCCGCCCGCCTCGACAACAGTGCCAAGGGCTTGATCAGTGCCGAGAAAGGCGCGCTCAACCTCACCGTCACCAACACCTTCAACAACAGCCAGGGTCATGCCCAGGCTGGCACTGACTTGAACCTGCGCGCCGGTGACGTCGCCAACCAGGACGGCAAGCTGGTGGGTGGGCAACTCACCGCTACCCTCGGCAGCCTCAGCAACAACGACGCAGGTGTACTCAGCGCGGATGCCGGCAAGTTGACCTTGACCGTCGCCCAACAGTTGAACAACGCCAAAGGTCACTTGCAGGCCGCCCAGGGCGACATCGAACTGCACGCCGCGAGCCTGGATAACCAGGGCGGCGCCATCATCGGCAAGCAGTTGCTGCTGGATGCGCGAAGCGGGCAGATCGACAACCGCGCCGGGCGTATCGTCGGTGACCAACTGGACGTGCGCGCCGGCAGCCTCGACAACCGCAGTGCCGGGTTGCTGGCCGGTGGTGTGCCGGGTGTGAGCGTGGTGCTGGGCGACCAATTGCTCAACACCCAGGGCCGTATTCAAAGTGAGGGTGACCTGCTGCTGACCGGCAAGCGCCTGGGCAACAGCGCCGGGATCCTGCTGGGCAAGGCCCTCACTGTCACCGCGCAAGACCTCGACAACAGCAGCAAGGGCGCGCTGGTCAGCAATGACGGCGACATCACCCTCAACATCAGCAACCTGCTGACCAACACCAACGGTGTGATCGACGCCGCCGAACGCAGTGTGCTGGTCAAGGCCTTGACCACCCTCGACAACCAGGGCGGCACCTTGCGGGGCAAGCGCCTGGATATCGCGGCGCAAACCCTCGACAACGACCAGGGCCAACTCCTGGCCGGCAATCAGGGCGTGAGCTACCGCGGCCAGGACCTGAGCAATCGCCAGGGCATGATCCTCAGCGGTGGTGCGGCGGTCGACCTGACGCTGGGCACCTTGAACAACCAGGGCGGCACCGTGCAAGGCGACAGCTTGACGGTGACAGCCGACAGCGTCGACAACAGCCAAGACGGTACCAAGGCCGGCGCGTTGACCGCCTTGAAGAGCGACCTGCAACTGACGGTCGAGGCCTTGACCAACCGGGGCGGCAAACTGTTCGGCAAGGAGCACGTCACCGTCTCCGGCGCCACTCTGGACAACAGCGCCAACGGCCAGATCAGCGGCAATCAGCTCAGCCTGACCTCGCGTACCCAACTGACCAACCAAGGCGGCCTGATTGAGTCCAACCAGGGCCTGACCTTCAATGGCGGCAACCTCGACAACAGCGCGGGTGGCCAACTGCGGGCGATGGAAGGCGCCAGCAGCACGCTGACGGTCACCGACCAACTGAATAACCAGAACGGCATTCTTGAATTCGGCAGCCAGGCCTTCAGCCTCAGCGCCGGGCATCTGAATAACCAGGCCGGGCAACTGCAGCACGCTGGCACCGGCGTGTTCAGCCTCAATACCAGCAGCCTCAGCGGCAGCCAGGGCAGCATCAATGGCCTGGGCACCGCCGACTGGTCGTTCGGCCGGGTCGATGGCCTCGGCCGTGTGCAACTCAATGAAGCCTTGCACTACACCAGCACCCAGGGCCTGAGCCTCAAGGCCGGCGACCGCCTGGCCAGCGCCAAGGGGCTGACCCTGGATGTCGCCAGCCTGGATAACGCGGGCGAGTTGCTCAGCGACGGTGACCTGACTGTCAACCTGACCGGCGACATGACCAACAGTGGCCACCTTTCGGCCCAGCAAAAACTGAGCGTGGTCGCCAACAACCTCAGCCAGAACGGCGGGCGTTTGGCCGGCGGCACCACCACCCGCATCACCCTGGGCGGTACGCTGGATAACCTCGGCTACCTCACCGCACGCCAGCAACTTGACATTGCCGCCGCACACATCAACAACCGCGGCACCCTCGGTTCACAAGGCAACGTCAACCTCAGCGCCAGCAATGGCATCAGCAATAGCGCAGACACGCTGCTGTTCAGCGGCGGCGATCTGACCCTGCGCGGGAACAGCTTCAGCAACCTGTACGGCGACGTCTACAGCAAGGGCAACCTGAGTTTCGCGGCGCTCGATGGCGGCATGGCGGCGGGCTTCAGCAACCTTTCCGGTACGGTTGAAAGCGAAGGCAATATCGGCATCAGTGCGCGGAATGTGGAAAACGCCAAGGCTGAATTCGAGTTGGGCCAGACCGTCACCACCGGCAGCCTCAATTGGCAGTGCGGCCAGCACTGCGGCGGGCACGACTCGTTCAAGCGCGGTCAAATCACCATCAACCAGACCTACCTTGAATCCGCGATCAAGGACTCGGCCTCTGCACGCCTGGTGGCGGGCAAAGACCTGCTGATCCAGGGCGACAACGTCCAGAACCGCTATAGCCTGCTGGCGGCCAATGGCAACCTGAGCATCACCGCCAACGACCTGCTCAACCAGGGCGCCGCGACTCGCACCGGGCAGAACACCATCGTCATCGGCACCCCGCAGCGCATCGACACCGATGAGTGGGACCGGATGGAATACATCGACGTACCCGCCTTCAACGCAGCGGTGGCAGCGGGTAATTTCGATGAAGCACGCTTTGAGGTGCTCAAGGCCCGGTCGAGCGACTGGCGTTTCTCCGAACAAAGCAACGTCACCACCTGGACCGACAACGGCGGCCCGGGCTACACCGCGACGATACAGGCCGGTGGCGCGGTCAACCTCAACGTTGCGCGCACCCTGCAAAATGGCACGTTGCACACCAACACCCTGGAGCAACTGACCGGCACCCTCGGTGACGACCAGACCGGCATCCCCGTCGGCGGCATCAACATCAACCTGAGCAAGCACGTCAACGACGCCACCGCCCAGGCGCCAAGCAGCGTATTGCCGGTGACCAGCATCGCGCCCGACGGCCGCTACGTACCCGTGGACTACACCGGCGAGTCCTTCACCCCGGTCGACCCCACCACCGCGCCCGGCTTCCAGTTGCCCAAGGGCGACTACGGCCTGTTCATCAAAAACGCCGACCCCACCAGCCACTACCTGATCGAGACCAACCCGAACCTCACCACTGTGGCGGGCTTCTTCAGCTCCGACTACATGCTCGGCAAGCTCGGCTACAGCCCCGACAACGCCTGGCGTCGCCTGGGTGACGGGCAATACGAGTCACGGCTGATCCGCGATGCGGTGCTGGCGCAAACCGGGCAACGCTTCCTCGCCGGTGGCCTGACCAGCGACTACGACCAGTTCCGCTACCTGATGGACAACGCCCTGGCCAGCAAGGACGCCTTGCGCCTGAGCGTCGGCGTATCCCTCACTGACCAGCAAGTCGGCGCCCTGACCCACGACATCGTGTGGATGGAAAACCGCGTGGTCGACGGCCAGACCGTGCTCGTGCCGGTGCTCTACCTGGCCCAGGCCGACTCCCGCAACGTGCGCGGCAACAGCCTGATCCAGGGCCGCGACCTCAACCTGATGACCGGCGGCGACCTGATCAACGTCGGCACCCTGCGCGCCAGCAACAACCTCTCAGTGGCCAGCAGCGGCAGCCTCTACACCGGCGGCCTGATCGAGGCCGGCAACAACCTCAGCCTGCTGGCCCAGGACAGCATCCGCAATTCCATGGCTGGCGAGATACGCGGCACCCAGGTCAGCCTCACCACCCTGAAGGGCGACATCTCCAACGACAACACCGCCATCCAGGTGCGCCAGGGTGCCGGCATGCGCACCCTCACCGACAGCAGCGCCGGCACCATCACCGCCCGCGAAAACCTGGCCATCGACGCTGGCCGCGACCTCACCAACCACGGTGCACTCACCGCCGGCGGCGATGCCGACCTGAAAGCCGGGCGCGACCTCAACCTGATCGCCGTCAGCGACACCAGCGAGATCCACGCCTTCAGCGACGGCGGGCACAAATCCACCATCACCACCGACGTGAAAAACCAAGCGGCCACGGTCACGGCCGGCGGCAACTTGAGCATGGTGGCGGGGCAAGACGTCAACATCATCGGCAGCAACGCCACCGCGGGTAAGGACCTGAACATTCAGGCCGGGCGCGATTTCAACGTGGCGTCTGTCAGCGATGTGCACAACGTCGAAGGCAAGGAAAAAGACGGCAAGAAACGCATCAAGACCGCGGATGAGCAGACCACGCAGTTGGCCAGTGTGCTGACGGCGGGCAGGGACTTTACGAGCCAGGCCGGGCGCGACACTACGCTGGTGGCGAGCAAGATCAGTGCGGGGAATGAGGCTTATCTGTATAGCGGGGATAAGTTGAATTTGCTGGCGGCTGAGAACAGTACGCATACGTTGTATGACATGAAGGAGAACGGTGGCTGGGGCGCGAAGAAGACCAAACGTGATGAAGTCACCCGCGTTACCAACGTCGGCACCGAGATCAAGACCGGCGGCAACCTCACATTAGCCAGTGGCGGCGACCAGCTGTATCAGCGGGCCAAGCTCAGCAGTGGCAACGATCTGACGATTGCCAGTGGCGGCGCGATTACTTTTGAGGCGGTCAAGGACCTGCATCAAGAGAGTCATGAGAAGAGTAAGAGCGACCTGGCGTGGACCAGCGCCAAGGGTAAAGGCAATACCGATGAGACGCTGCGCCAGAGTGAGTTGATGGCGCAGGGACAGTTGGCGATTAAGGCCGTTGATGGTTTGAAGATTGATATCAAGCAGATCGATCAGAACACGGTTAGCCAGACGATTGATGTGATGGTGAAGGCTGATCCCCAGTTGGCTTGGTTGAAAGAAGCCGAGAAGCGTGGGGATGTGGATTGGCGGCATGTGAAGGAGCTGCATGATTCCTTCAAGTACAGCCATTCCAGCCTAGGCCAGGGGGCAATGCTGGCGATCATCATTGTCGTCACTGTATTGACGGCAGGAGCGGCCAGTGCGCTTGCTGCGTCAGCTGGCAGTGCAGTGGGTGCCGGGTCGACCATGGCTGCGGCGACAGCCGGAACTGTTTCGGCATCGGGAGCCGTAGTAGGCGCAACGTCAGCCGGCCTCGGCAACATCATTGCGACTGCCTCTTTGACCTCCTTGGCGAGCACTGGCGCGGTCAGCACGATCAATAACAAGGGCAACCTCGGGGCGGCGTTCAAGGAAACCTTTAGCAGCGATAGCATGAACCAGGCGCTGATCGCTGGCGCCTCGGCAGGCTTCGTAAATTACGCCAGTGGCAATTGGTTCGGCGCACAAAGCGACCCTGTTACCAACAAAGTGAGCGGTCCCAGCGTAGTGCCTCACTGGAACGACCCGGCCGCTATTGGGCGTTTCGGAACGATCCAATTGGCGGGCGGAGCAGTGCGCGGAACGCTTTCTGAAGCGCTTGGGCAAGGCAGCTTCAAGGACGCCATGAAAGGCAGCCTTTTCGATGTACTGCAGGCGACCGCGTTCACAGGCGTTGGTGATTTTGGCAATGCCTTCAAACTTCAAGACAGTGGCCTGAGTAAAACAGCACTGCACGCCGTTGTGGGCGGGTTGCTTTCGGAAGCAATGGGCGGCGACTTCAAAACGGGGGCGATTGCTGCGGGTGCTAATGAGGCGCTTATTGTGGCGCTGGATAAGTCGCCTTTGCTGAGCAGCAGTGATCCAGCAGAGCATGATCGACTGGTCAATGCGGCGTCTAAGCTGGTGGGTTTACTCGCTGCGGCCAGTGTTAATGGCGATGTCGCCATGGGCTCTGAAATCGCTGGGAATGCACAGTCTTACAACCGGAAGCTTCACGCTCTTGAGCGAAAACGTCTTGATGAAGAGGCTAAAAAACTTAGCGGGTCTGTAGGGGGAAGTCAGTCCGGACTCGCCTGGGGGGATTTACTCACCTATGTGGCGGCAGGCGAAGTTGATAAGCAATCGTCTGGGCAGCTGAGTGATGCGTTGGACAAATATAATCCAAACAGTCCGACCGGTCAGCGACTGCTAGAGGACCTGAGTACCGCTCAAAAAGTGATTTCTCAAATACAGAACGAAAAGGTTTTACTCACGTGGACAGATGGTTCATCCATTGTGGCCAATGGAGAGAAAGTCTATGCATTTGGCGCGACGCCAAAGCAATACGCAGATCCGCTTCTGTTTAACTCTTCCAGCGAAACGACCTATAAAAATGCTGAAGGCGGGGCGAGTATCGTTCCTGATAAATGGGTCGAGCAATATGGTGAAGTAGTTGCTACCAAGAAATTGCGAGAAATTAGCGCCGCCAGCAGTGATGCGGATCTTTCGTCGGAGCAGTGGGCGACGTTGCGAGACCACCTCCATTCTGGAGATAAGGCTAACGGAAATATAGATTTAGAAATTCTGTCAGCGTTATTGTTCAAAGGTCGACCGGTAGAAGCCAGCTTCCCAGTTGCAGTGAAAGAGCTGGGAGTGCGAGAGATACTGGAGAGCGCCGAAAAGATAACATTGAAGGAACGTCTACTTGAGTTCAAAGCTAGCCGTGAAGCAGCTGAAGCCAGTTTGCCAGAGTCTGGAGCGCTTTCTGCTGGCTATCGTGATGCAAAAGAAGCGGAGGCATTAGTTAAAGCAGAAAAGGCTGCTTTGGAACGCATTGGAAGCAATCCTAAAGGAGCTGACTTAACCGATAAAGCTCCAAACACGATACTTGATCAACAGGCCGCAAAAGATAAAGAAAAGTTTTTTGAACTCGCTACCGCAGATGACTTGGCGGTAACTAGAGCAAAGTATAATTTGCCAGATGGGAACACGATAGGTGTCGCTAGAACAGACATTCCTGGGTTTGAGTCAGACGTCATCGAAGGCCTTTCACCAGTACTGCGTCGTAATTCTGGGCTGCCAAGCCTAGATGAACTATACGGAGAGGCAAGAGTGATCAAGTCGCCTTATAACAACCCGCTATTTACTCGGCATGCGGAAGAGGATCTGTTTAACAATGTGGCTAACAAAATTGACAAGCAAGGCTTGACAGCTGCCCAGTTAGATGGTCGAGTTGTGGATGTGAAGATTTCTAATGCAAGTGGTATCTGTAATAAGTGTAGTGCAGGTTTGACGGGTAATAGTGACCTGAATGGGGTGGTTAAACAATTCAGTCAGCGCTATCCTACTCTTCTGCTAAGAGTTACCGCTGAGGGAGGGGCAGCAATGCCAAATCGTCTAACAGTCCTAGTTAAAGATGGGAGAATAGTTAATGGACAATGAAGAAGCGCTTAAAGTCATTGACAGTATGATGTGGGTAAAGAAAGCCTCAATTTTCCTTCTGTTGCTTGATTATGCTCTACGTAACCTTGACTCGGCGAGTGATACGCAAAAAAAATGTCAGGAGGCAGTTGATAAGTGTTGGCGATGGTTGTCTGATCGAGGGCTCAGTGCTGATGAATTAGCATATTATCTAGACTCCGATGATATGCAGAGCGGACCGCTGGCAGAAGGAAATTTTGCATCTGAAAGCGTAGAACAAAATAGTTTAATTTTAATATTGTTGGTGATCGGTTTTTTTGCCAATAAGGCCTATAAGATTGTAGGGCTACAAGAGCAAATGTCTGAGCCGGTATGTGAGGCGGACGAGAGCTCTGCTGTATATATTGTTGATTATATTGAACGGATAGGCTTGTCTGATAAGTTGAGTGTTTATCTATCTGCACACGTTTTGGAAAATAGGGGGCAATCCACGTTTTAATGCTGGCAGAGTTGCTCTTTAACGTAAAGGGGAAGGATTTATTTAGGACGTAAAAGTGACGGATTTGTTTAAATATTAGATTTAAAAACTCCAGCTAGGTCGATTAAATAAATCCGTCCCCTTTGCCCAGTAAGGTGACTTGGCCGGGGAGTAAATGATGGTTATTGATGAACAATGGGTTCCAGGATTTGGAGAAATTGTTACTTGGTTTGCGATGGACAAAGCCGGTGCTATTGCCGTCATGGTGAATAACTGTTTTGGATCGTTACCAAAGGTTTTGTTGGAAGTTACAGCTGTGGAGCAGAAGCTTGATAGCTTAAGTGAGTACTTGTGGGAAGAGTCTGGTGATTACGAAGAATATCCGAAAGCTAAAAACGGTAAAACAATTCTTGATTTATACTCTGCCTGTGCATATCGTCACCTAGACTCTAGGGCTGAAGTGGAACGATGGATAGCGGATCGATCTTCACTCCAAGCCAGGCTGACAGAATATAACCTTCCAGCAATTAAAGGTGTCTATATATACCATGCTATAGAAGGTAGTGTGTCTGGGGAGGACTTCCCTTCCGGTTATGATGGAGAGTCTAAAATGGGGGACTATTTTCGCTACTTAATCCCTAGCGTTAAGGCTGGTATAGAAGATATTCCTTTTGAGCTTAGGGGGATAGTTGTTGTTTCTGATAGTCTGGAATTTTCAGATGTGAGTTTTTGGTCTGGAAGTTCTATTGATGAGCATTTCTCTCGTATGTATTGACGTAAAAGGGGCAGATTTATTTAAATATTAAATTTAAAAAACTCCAGATGGGTCGATTAAATAAATCCGTCCCCTTTGACCCAGTCCCCTTTGACCCATTAACCCAAGAGGTTCCTGCAAGGACAGAAGGACCTACTCGGGGTGCTTCTTTCGCCACGGAGTTTGATCCTAAAACGGGCAGTACGAGGCAATGGATGGAAAGCTATGACCATGCAGGAGAAGTAATCCGTGTCCACCCGAAAAGTATTAATGGGCAGCCGGTTGATGCTCAGCACTACCCTCCGACCGCAGCAGAGCTAAAGAGTTGGGGGCAGCAATGAGCATGGAAGACATAGTGGCTGACAGACTTGGAAGAGCAGTTGCTGATGGATTTGATATTTTTAAAATATCAAAAGAGGCACTTGATATTTACCAAGATCCAAACCTTTCTCTCACAAAAGATTTAGACATTGCGTTGTTGTCACTAATGGCAATGGTCGAAGGGCCAGAGTTTGAGATGACAGAAAAAGAATTTTATGATTTTTTATCTGATATTCGAAAAATGTAGTTTTCAATATACCCAACTTGATCAGGCACTATCGACACCGGCCTTGCGCCGGTGTTTTGCACTCTATTTGCACCCTTTTTGCCGCCTTCCTGCACTCATCCTGTGAGCGTAATGCGTAAAGGGGACGGATTTATTTAAATATTTAAAAATCCAGATGAGTTGATTAAATAAATCCGTCCCCTTTGACCCTCTTTGACCCTAAAGATGCTTTAAAAGTTTTGCTTCATGGCAAGTGAGGTTGTTTAACCGAGTAAAAGGGGCGGCACCCAGGCCGCCCGGCTTTTACTCAGGATGGATCGGTATTGAGTCTGCGACTGATGACATCCAGCAAATCACACCCATCGCGCAGCGGAATAGCCAGCAATTGGGCGAAGTCTTGAAGCACCACAGCATCGCTGCTGAGCTGTTCGCGGAAGGCCAGGTTTTCCAGCAGTTGGGTGACGGCGCGAATCCGGTACACGGCGGCGTCGTGGAGGACATCGAGGGGCGCATGGGTGTCGATAAGCAGGGCGGGGACGGTGCAGTCGTGGCCCGTGAGGGGCATGTATCGATTCATTGTCAGTACTCTGTTGGTGGATTAAGCCACCA
Source organism: Pseudomonas sp. W2I6 (assembly GCF_030815935.1). Taxonomy (NCBI): domain Bacteria; kingdom Pseudomonadati; phylum Pseudomonadota; class Gammaproteobacteria; order Pseudomonadales; family Pseudomonadaceae; genus Pseudomonas; species Pseudomonas sp. W2I6. The sequence goes on from NZ_JAUSXJ010000001.1 coordinate 6,544,818, forward strand.
CTCACTCGTCGCCAAACGAATGGGTGGCAGCTGTACGCAGGTTGGCGAACCGGCAACAGAGTAAACCGGCAGACCCGGAGGTCTCCCGCGCACAGCCGCCATATCATGCACAGCTTTGCGGGTGCAAAAACACCTGCATAGAAGCGGGATGCTTTTGCGCTCTGTTGTCAGGTCGCCAAACCTGAATCGCCATATGGGCGACGGCCCGGACTATAAGCCCGCACCCAAACCCACGCAAGGCAGCAAAGTACTGGCCCAATCACAAGGCCTCATGTCTTCACCCCCATTGCCGACACACTGGCGTTGATTAAACGCATCCACCCACCACCAACATTAAAGGACTGATGTGAAAAACCTTCTCCTGGTTCTCCTCTCCACCCTCATCCTCGGCGGCTGCGTCAGCCAGCCCCTCACGCCCGAGCATCGTGCGCAGGTCAAGACGGTCAAAGTGCTGCCCGTAAAGTGGGAAAAGAACATGGTCTACATGGGCCGTGAACAAGCCTGGGGTGCGGCCTTGGGTGCCGGGCTTGGCGCGGGCGTCGGCATGGCCAGCGGCGCGTCCAAGCTGGGCACGGCAGCCTTGAGCGGCGCGGGGTTTGCCGCCGGCATGAAGGCGGGGCAACTGGCCGAGATGTCGACGCCGGCGGCGATCCTCACGGTGATGGACGCCGAAAATATCGACTTGGGTGTGTTGCTCAAGCAGGCCTTCATTGATGCCTTGGGTAAGACGTCATCGCTCAAAGTGGTGGGTGACGACGAGCCGGCCGATGCGCAGATTCAACTGACGGTAGGCGAGTGGGGCTTTCGCCTGACCCAGGGTTTCAGCAGCGTGGTCTACCCGACGCTCACCGTGGTGGCGCGCATGGACCGTGGCGACGAGATGCTCTGGCGCACGGTGGAGTCGATCACGCCGTTCAATGGCCAGAATGTCTACGGCTACACGCCGCTCACTTATCGCACTGATCCTGAGGCGTTGCGCCGCGCGTTGACGGGTATCACGCAGATCTCCGGGAGTTATCTGGTGAAGGAGCTCAAGTAGACCAGCGAGAGGTCTCCGCGTGGCTTGCGGTGGCTGATCCTGACGCGAGCAGTTTGATAGAACTCGCCGAGCACCTTGAACATTTTGTATATCCCAGTGTCTTTACCCCGCCCACCCGCAACCGGTCGGGCTGCATGGACTGCAGCGTTTTCAAATGACATTAAGGATTAATGTGAACCTCACCCCCCAAGCCTCTTTTCTGTCACCGCCCGCTGTGGTGCACAGGCGCGCGCCTGCGTTTCAGGAAGGCACCCTGGGGGAATGCATTCGGATCAATTGATCCCTCGCTTAGCACACCTACTGCCGCCGGGCCTATTGGCGGCTTTTAATGTAGTTCATGGAGTTTGAAATGAAGCGTAAGCAGTTCCAGAAAAGCCTGTTGGCACTCATGGTCGGCGCAATCAGTACGCAAGCGCTGGCGGTGGAATTCGACCTGGGGCAGGGCAAGAACATTTGGGTCGGCGAGACCTTTAATGAGTCATTGATTATCAACGGGACGTTCTCCGAAGTAGTGGTGCCGACCACCACCAACCCTGCCGGACTGGGTGTGGCCAACACCACTATCCAGGGTTCGTTGATCAACCGTGCCGACATCACCCTGGACTCCCAGGGCGCCGCCATCCGTGCGATTGCCCTGGACCCGCTGTTCTGGTCGGGCCCGCAGAACCTGAGCCCGGGAACTGTCACCGGGGACGTGGTCCAGGCGGGCAACATTCTTATGAAAAATGGGGGTTACGAGGGGCTTGAGATCGGCGCGACGACCATCGGTGGAAGTGTCATCAACTCCGGCACCATCCGTTCCACGCTGCCCCTGAGCCCGCCGGCTTCACCCTCCTACGTGGATGGCGGCGAAGGCATTTACCTGCATGGCACCACCATCGCCGGCGACGTCTCGAACACCGGTGTGATCGACATGAACGGTGATTACGCCATCGGCCTGATCCTCGACCGCCAGAACAATCTGGGTACCACCGTCGGCGGCAAAATCCTCAACGCCGGCACGCTCAAAGCGACGGGCGAGGGCGCCTGGGGCATCGAGGTGGAAACCGACACCAACCCTCTGCGCATCGAAAACAGCGGCCTGCTTTCTGCCAACGGCAATGACGCCAAGACGGTGATGTTTCTAAACGGTACGGTCGACTACATCCTCAACACCGGCACCGTCGAGGCCACGGGCACCAACGCCAATGCCTTCGAGTTTGCCGGGGCAACCTTTGCCCAGAACAGCGCGACCGGCGCGCGCGGCATCGTTAACCGCGGCACGATCAGCGCCGATGGTACAGCCATTCATGTAGATGCCACGGACCAGACCTCGGCGTTCGAGATCAACCAGCAAGCCGGCGAAATCCGCAGTAACGCCGGCATCGCCATCGACGCCGCCAACCTTGCCACGCTGAATTGGACCGGCGGCAAAATCACCGGCGACCTGCTCAACTTGAGCGCGGTGAATGTCGCAGGCCAGGCCGATTTCACCGGCAGCCGCATCATCGCGCCGGTATCGGTCAACTCGGGCTCGCTGAACCTGTCGGCGCCCGGTACTGCGATCACTGGCAACCTCAACGTTGCTAGCGGCGCAGGTATTGATATGCACCTGGCCGACAGCGTAGTGCCGACCACGCCGTACCTGACCGTCAACGGTGCAGCGAATTTCTCCCAGGCTTCGAAGCTGACCGTGAGCGCCAAGCCGGGCGACTTCGCCAGCACCAACAACGGCACTCAGTACACCCTGTTGCAAGCCACCAGCGTGCAAGACAATGGCCTGTCTGTGGCCAGCTCGTCCTCTCTGCTGAACGTGCTGAGCTACTCGGCCGACGCGCAAACGGTCAAGGCCGTGGTGGCGGTTAAAGACAACCAGCAAGTGCAGCAGGAGCTCGCCGCGGTGGGCGCCGGCGCTGCGTCAGCGACGGCGGTGAACACCTTTAAAAACGACGTACTGAGCGGACTCAATCAGAACGACCCAGTGTTCCAAACCCTGGCTGACGCCGGCACAGCACAGCAGCTTGCTCAGGTCAGCGAACAACTCAAGCCGGACGTCAATCGCGGCGCCCTGGACGTGGCGTTGTCGGGCCAGACCGTGGTCAACGGCGCGATCTTCAACCGCCTCACCGACCAGCGCGAAAGCCATCAAACCGGCGGCGTGTGGGTGCAGGGCCTGAGCAGCAACATGGACCAGGACGGGCGCGGCGGCAACAACGGCTACTCGGCCAACAGCAGCGGCATGGCCGTGGGTGTGGACGGGCGCTTGAACGACACCACCACGTTGGGCGTGGCTTACAGCTACCTTAACTCCAACATCCATTCTGACCTCGGCAACAAGACCGACGTGGAGGGCCATGCGCTGTCGCTGTACGGCAACTGGTCGCTGCAAAACTGGTTTGTCGACGGCAGCCTCAGCTATGGCCATAACGACAACGACAGCAAACGCCATATCGCCGGCACCACAGCCAAGGGCAGTTACGACAGCAATGTGCTGTCTGCCAGTGTGATCGGCGGCTACAGCTTCAAGCCGTCGCAGGCCGTGGTGATCGAGCCGCGCGTGGCAGCGCGTTACGCCAACGTGCGCATGGACGGTTTCAACGAGAAGGGCTCCTCGGCCGCGCTGAGCACCCAGTCGCAACGCTATGAAGTGGGCGAGCTGGGCGCTGGTGTGCGCTTGGCGGGCAACTTGCCCATGGGTGCCGGTAGCTTGCAGCCGGAAGCAACCTTGATGGCGTATCACGACCTGATGGGTGATCGCGTCGCACAAACCTCCAGCTATGTGCTCGGCGGTTCTGCGTTCACCGTCACCGGCGCTTCGGTGGCGCGTGACAGCTATGAAGCCAGTGTCGGCGTGAACTACCAGGTGTCGGACTTTACCGTGGGTGCCAGCTACACCCGCCAGGCCCGCAGTGGTTTTGATGCCGATGGGGTCATGCTCAAGGCGCGGTACGCGTTTTAAGTATTACGGCCGATAGAAAACGGCATCGGGCTGCGGTTCTCCCACGTAGCCCGAGCCAGATTTTTAAATGTGCTCAAGGAAGTAACCCATGAAAAAGACCTCACTCTTAATCCTCGCCCTGGTCTTGGCCGGCTGCCACTCCACTGCCAGGAACTCCTCGCCAAGCCTGCTGACGGACGGCGTCCAGTTGCAGCAGAAAAAGGTCGAGGTGGACGCCGAACACGCCAAGGTCATCATGAAGGCAACCGGTTTTACCTATCCGGTGCAGTTCTCCGTACGCCGTAGTTCCGATGCAGACCAGCGACCGGAAATCCTCGGGACGGTGGTGGATTCCGGCCGTGGCAAGGTATTCGGCTGGATCGCCAAGATGAACGAAGTGGGCAACAGCGCCGTCGCCAAACGCTTCCCGCAGTTGGAAGTGCAGGCTGACCCGGGGCAGCCCTTTGAAGTGATCGGCGAGTCACGGGTCTACAACGCCAACTATGTCGGCCTCGTCAAAACCTATGTGTATGAGTGCGGCCCCATGAGTTCGACCTTCAAGCCTGAGAAGCAAAAGGTTTACCTGGTGGAATTCGTGATTGTCGGGAAGGGCTGTGAGCAGCATGTGTATGACGTAACTGCGCCTAACGAGCGTGTCCCGGTGGCGACTGTGGCGGCGACAGGAAATATTCCGTCGCTCTAACTTGCTTTAACCCGAATCGCCAGCCCCTTGCGTCTGACCTTGTGAACGGATCATTCATTCACGAGGTTCAGCCGATGTCCCGTCCTCTTCTGCTGTTGCGTCCTGCCGCCCAAGGCTTCACCGTGACCCTGCTGGTGGCGCTTGCCGGGTGTGGGCTTTCTTCATCCCGTGACGTGGCCAAGCCCGCTGAGTCGGCGCCTGTCGTGGAGGTGCAAAGTGAGCCCGCCAGCGTCCAGGGGGCCATGGTCAAGCGGATGGTTGCGCCTGCACCGATGGCGTCGCGACTGGTCATGAACGACTCGATCGCCATGCAATACCAGACCGAGCCTCGGGAGCAATATCAGAACCTCCCGGACAACCCGATCCGCAGCGTTGCCGAAACACCGGTCTCCACCTTCAGCGTCGATGTCGACACCGGCAGCTATGCCAACGTACGACGTTTCCTTAATCAAGGCAGCCTGCCGCCCGAAGGTGCTGTGCGACTGGAGGAAATGGTCAATTATTTTCCCTACGACTACGCCCTGCCTACTGACGGCTCGCCCTTTGGCGTGACTACGGAAGTTGCACCGTCGCCGTGGAACCCTCACACCCGACTATTGCGCATCGGCATCAAGGCCTCGGACCGCGCCGTGGCGGACCTGGCTCCGGCTAACCTGGTGTTCCTTGTGGATGTGTCAGGCTCGATGAATCGCCGCGAAGGCCTGCCTCTGGTCAAGAGCACCCTGAAATTGCTGGTGGACCAACTGCGCGACCAGGACCGCGTCTCGCTGGTGGTCTACGCCGGCGAATCGCGGGTGGTGCTCAAGCCCACCTCGGGCCGCGACAAAACCACGATCCGCAATGCCATCGACCAACTTACCGCCGGCGGCTCCACCGCAGGCGCGTCGGGGATCGAAATGGCCTACCAAATGGCACGCGAAGGGTTTATCGACAAAGGCATCAACCGCATCCTGCTGGCCACCGACGGTGACTTCAACGTAGGCGTGAGCGACTTCGACAGCCTCAAGCAAATGGCCGTCGACCAGCGCAAAAGCGGCGTGTCCCTGACCACCTTCGGCTTTGGTGTGGATAACTACAACGAACACCTGATGGAACAACTGGCCGATGCTGGTGATGGCAACTACGCCTATATCGACAACCTGCGCGAAGCCCGCAAAGTGTTGGTAGATCAGCTCAGCTCGACCCTCGCCGTGGTGGCCCGGGATGTGAAGCTGCAAGTGGAATTCAATCCGGCGCAGGTCAGCGAATACCGATTGCTCGGCTATGAAAACCGCGCCTTGAAACGTGAGGATTTCAACAACGACAAGGTCGACGCCGGCGAAATCGGTGCAGGGCATACAGTGACCGCGTTGTATGAAATTGTCCCGAAGGGTGAACAGGGTTGGCTGGAGCCCCTGCGCTACGCGTCAGCGGCCAAGGCTGACGGTAAAACTGATGAGTTGGCGATGTTGCGGGTACGCTACAAACCAGCGGAAGGCGGCAACAGCCGACTGATCGAACACCCGATCAGCAACCAGCACAGCGGCAAACCCAGCGACGACCTGCGCTTCTCTGCTGCCGTGGCCGCCTTCGCCCAGCAACTCAAGGGTGATGGCCGCTACACTGGCAGCATGAGTTTCAAGGACACGGCCGCACTGGCCCGTTCCGCACGGGGCGACGACCCTTTTGGTTTGCGCGGCGAATTTGTGCAACTGGTCGAATTGGCCCAGAGCCTCCAGGCCCCGGCCAAACACTGATCCACCTCAAAGGAGTGCGCCACCTGATGGATTCACCCAGCGACGAAGCCCTGCTGTCCCGCTACCGCAGCGGCGACGGTGCAGCGTTCGAGGCCCTGTACGCGCGGCATCGACAGGGCCTGTACCGTTTTCTGGTGTCCTTGAGCAACAAGGCCGAACTGGCCGAGGAAGTATTCCAGGACACCTGGCTCAGCCTGATCCGCAGCACCAGCGAGCCACAGGGGCGGGCGAGTTTTCGCACCTGGCTGTTCCAGATTGCCCGCAACCGCCTGATCGACCACTGGCGCAAGCACGGCATCCACAACCCACTGCACGACAGCTACGATGAGCAGCTTCACGGCCAGCCCGACGACAGCGCCGGGCCTGAGCAACTGCTGAGCCTGAGCCGTGATCAGGCGCGCCTGGACAGCGCACTGCAAGACTTGCCCGAAGACCAGCGCGAAGTGTTCCTGCTGCGCCTGCATGGCGAGCTGGAAGTGCCACAAATCGCCGCGCTCACCGGCGCCCCACTGGAAACGGTAAAAAGCCGCTTGCGTTACGCCCAGCAGAAACTGCGCCGACTGCTGGCCGAGGAGGTACCCGCATGACTGACCCCCGACATACCCAGGACTCGAACGACGAGCTGCTGATCGAGCATTTCCGTCAACACACCAGCGGCGAGCCGCCGGCTTCCCTGGACGCCTTCATCCTGGCCACCGCCCACCGTGAAGCACCGGTGCGGCAACCCAGCCTGTGGCAGCGCTGGTTACAGGCGTGCCAACGGCCGCGCTGGCAGATGGCATTTGCCACCGTCGCGGGTGTGGCCCTGATGATTGGTTTGGTCACGCGCTCGCCGGTGCCGCAGCCGGAGTTATCCACAGGGACTTACGCGGCCGCTCCGCAAGACCTGGCCCGTCCGGCCCCGGCAGCCGCGCCGATGGCTCGATTCTCCGTGGCTCCGCAGGCCGATAGCGCACCGCAGGTGCAGGCAGAAGTCGCGGGTTCGCTGGCGGATGAGCCGGTGGCGAAGATGAGCAAGCGCTCGACTGTTGTGCTGCCGCCATTGGAGCAAGGGCTGCAGGAAATCCTGCGGTTGCGGCAGGCGGGAGAGACGAAGGCGGCGGATGAGAAGCTGTTGGAGTTGCATAGGCGCTTTCCCAAGGAAGATCTGCCGGCGCGGTTGGAGGTGTTGCAGTCGCATCACTGAAACGTCCTGTTCAAAAGCACCGAGTCTTGATTTGGGGCTTTTGACGGATGCTTTTTGCAACAACCTAGCCGTTCGGCTAGTACGTCAATTTAGGAGTGGAAAATCCCCGGACTTGGCGCCATTGTTTTGAGTTCGTTAACTCTGCAATCGGTACGTGATGGATTACGCCACCCTTGAAAGCCTGCGAACGCATCATCCTGCATGGCGTCTATTACGCTCGGACCACGGGCCGCTGGTTGCAAGTTTCTTGCACCGCGTGTTCGTTGCACCCAACGTGCGAATCATTGCTGCTGCTGACCTTGCAGAGGCGCTGGAAGACGAGTTGTTCGCCTTGCGCAGGCGGCTGGACGACGATGCTTTTCCAAGGCCGGCGTTGCACTACCTCAATGAGTGGGCCAGCCCGGAAAAGGGCTGGCTGCGCAAGTTCTACCGTCAGGACGACGATGAGCCGCAGTTCGACCTGACGCCGTCTACCGAGAAAGCTATTGCCTGGTTAGCTACCCTCGTCGAGCGGGGGTTCGTCGGTACCGAGTCCAGGTTGCTGACGTTATTCGAGTTGCTTAAGCAGATGAGCGAGGGCAGTGAGACAGATCCTGCCAAGCGTGTGGCCGAGTTGCGCAAGCGCCGGGATGAGCTGGACGCGGAAATCGCACAGATTCTGGGTGGCGATGTACCTCTGCTGGACGATACGGCCCTGAAAGATCGCTTCCAGCAATTTGCTCAGTTGTCGCGGGAGTTACTCGCCGACTTTCGAGAGGTTGAACATAACTTTCGCCTGCTGGATCGGCGTGTGCGTGAGCGAATCGCCTTATGGGAGGGCGCCAAGGGCGCGCTGCTGGAACAAATCATGGGTGAGCGCGATGCCATTTCCGACTCCGATCAGGGACGCAGTTTCAGGGCATTCTGGGGATTCTTGATGTCGACCAGCCGTCAGGAAGAGCTGACACGGATGCTTGATCATGTGCTGGCCCTGGCCCCGGTGATGGAGTTGAAACCGGATATTCGCACTCGTCGTGTGCATTACGACTGGCTTGAGGCGGGTGAACATACCCAGCGCATGGTCGCGCAACTTTCCCAGCAATTGCGGCGTTTTCTGGATGATCAGGTATGGCTCGAAAACCGACGGATCATGGACATTCTGCGAGGGGTGGAGGCCAAGGCGCTGGGAGCCCGTGAGCACCCACCTGCGGGCAATTTCATGGACATGGCTGATGTTGCAGCCCGTATCGAGTTGCCCATGGAGCGGCCCCTGCACACGTTGACCCTGAAGTCCGACTTCGCCGGCGTGAGCGTGCAAGTCGGTGACGATGATCTCGACGTGAGTGCCTTGTACAACGAGCGGATGGTTGACCTTGCCCGGCTCGCAGCTCATATCCACCAGGCACTGCAGGCCCGCTCGCAAATCACATTGTGCGAGTTGACCCGGTTGCAACCGTTGCAGCAGGGGTTGGCTGAGTTGGTGGCTTATCTTCACTTGGGCAGTGAAACATTTACCACCGTCGTCGATGACAGCCAAAACGAGCCGATTGTGTGGACGGCTACGTCCAGCGACGGCCATCCCGTGCAGAAGCAGGCACGGCTGGCGCGCGTTATTTTTGTGAGGCAAGGATGAACGAAGAACAACATGCGCCGGACATGGTTATGGACGTTACCGCAGCAGACTTGTCGACGCTGCTGATTTTGCTGCTTAAGGGGGTGATTTATCGCGAAGGTGATGAGCGCCTATGGGGGACGTTACTCAACTGGCAGACTCAGGTCCGCGGTTACGTGACAGTGCTGGGTCTGGAGTTGATGCTGGACGAGGCCGAGGGCTACGCTTTCCTGCGCAGTCGTGATGAGTCAGGCGAGGATGAACCGCAGGTTCGTATGCCACGGCTTATTGCTCGTCGGCCACTGTCATTTCCGGTCAGCCTGCTCTTGGCGTTGCTGCGCAAAAAACTTGCGGAGTTCGATGCCACGGGAGGCGAAACGCGGCTGGTGCTGACCCGTGATGAAATCGTCGAATTGATTCGCGTGTTTTTGCCCGACAGCAGTAACGAAGCCCGACTGGTCGATCATATTGATACACACCTCACCAAGATCGTTGAACTGGGCTTTTTACGCCGTCTCAAGAGCGCCGCCGGCCCTATGAGTTATGAAGTGCGGCGCATCCTCAAGGCGTTTGTGGATGCGCAATGGTTGTCTGACTTCGATAAACGGCTTGGGGAATACCAGATGCGTCTTTCGGGAGAAAGCGAGTCAGGTCCTGATGGCGGGAAGGAGATTGAACAATGAGTGAGTCGTTGCTTGCGGAATTGGATTTCATCGGTGATGACAGCCTGTCAGGTTTTCGCCTCAAGCGCCTTGAGGTATTCAACTGGGGGACCTTCGATCAGCGGGTCTGGACGCTGTTGCCCGATGGGAAAAATAGCCTGCTGACGGGGGATATTGGGTCCGGCAAATCGACCTTGGTGGATGCAATTACCACGTTGCTGGTGCCCACCCAGCGGATTGCCTATAACAAAGCCGCCGGAGCTGAAAATAAGGAGCGAAGCCTGCGCTCCTATGTGTTGGGGCATTTCAAGTCCGAACGCAGCGAGGTCACCGGAGCTGCCAAGCCGGTCGCGCTGCGCGATCACAATAGCTATTCGGTAATTCTGGGGGTCTTTCACAACGCAGGCTATGACCAGACAGTGACCTTGGCCCAGGTATTCTGGATGAAGGACGGGCAGGGGCAGCCAGAGCGTTTTTATGTGGGCGCCGAGCGTGAGCTTTGTATTACCACGGACTTTGCTGACTTCGGCACCGACATTGCGCAACTGCGAAAGCGACTGCGTAACGACGGTGCGGATATCCAGGATAGTTTTTCCAAGTACGGTGCCTGGTTTCGGCGGCGCCTGGGGATTGATAACGAACAGGCGCTGGAGCTGTTTCATCAAACGGTTTCGATGAAGTCTGTGGGTAACCTGACCGAATTTGTTCGTAGCCATATGCTTGAACCGTTCGATGCCGCTACTCGTATCGCGGCGTTGATTGCACATTTCGATGATTTGAACCGAGCCCATGAGGCGGTGCTCAAGGCCAAGCAACAGCGCCTGCTGCTGGAGCCGCTAGTGGCTGACTGCGACAAGCACCAAGGCCTGCGTGGTGAACAGGACGGGTTGCGCGATTGCCGTGAAGCACTTAAACCATGGTTCTCGGAGCTTAAAATCGGGTTGCTGGACCGACGTTTGCAGCTACTGGCCAATGATCAACAGCGCTTGTCTTCTCAAAAGGAGCATCAGGTCGAGCAACGTGATCGCCAGAGGCTGGACGTAGACTCCCTCAGGCGGGCGGTGGCCGAGCAGGGCGGTGATCGTCTGGAGCAATTGGCGAACGAAATTCGCAAACAGAACATTGAGCGGGAGCGTCGTCAGCACCGGGCGCAACGTCATGTACAGCTTCTTGCGGCTATTGGCGAGTCGCCCGTTGATGATGAAGCAGGATTTATCCGGCTAGGACAACTATTGCATGTCCGCCGCGACCAGTCCGGTACCCAGGAAGCAGACTTGCAAAACCAGGTTACTGAATGGGGCGTTTCGTTGCGTGTGGGACGGCGTGAGCATGATGCACTTTCTGGGGAAATCTCCAGCCTTAGGGCACGCCGCAGCAATATTCCAGATGCGCAGATCAAGTTGCGGGCTGCGCTGTGCCTGGCGACAGGGCTGGGTGAAGAACTCATGCCGTTTGTCGGTGAGCTGCTTCAAATACGTGAGGAACATCGTCCTTGGGAAGGCGCTATTGAACGGGTGCTGCACAACTTCGGCCTGGCGCTGCTTGTGCCGGACGAAAACTACGCTCAGGTTGCTGCCTGGGTTGATCGAACTCACCTGGCGGGGCGCCTGGTGTATTTTCGGGTGCGTTCGGCCCGTCAAGTTGAGACCCCGGATTTGCACCCGCAATCGCTGGTGGCAAAACTCAGCGTCAAACCCGATTCAACGTTTTATCCTTGGTTGGTTCGCGAGCTGGCTTATCGTTTTAACTACGCCTGCTGCGAGACGCCGGAACAGTTTCGTCGAGAGGTACGTGCCTTGTCCCTGTCGGGCCAGGTCAAAGGCGCTGGCGAGCGCCATGAGAAGGATGACCGGCATCGCCTGGACGACCGCGGCCGTTATGTTCTGGGCTGGAGCAACGCTGAAAAAATCGCTGCGCTTGAGGCGGTAAAAGACTGTCTTGAAGTGCAACTGGCTGATATTGGATCAAGCATTGCGAGTGCCGAAAAGCAGCGCACTTATTTGCGTCAGCAACTGGAGTCGCTGGCCGCGCTCAATGAGTTTACCGAATACCGAGAGATCGATTGGGCCGAATGCGCGACCCTCGTGGCACGATTACAGGATGAAAAAGCACAACTGGAGGCCGCCAGTGACACCTTGCTGCAACTGGCGAAGCAACTTCAAACCGTGCAAGACGCCCTCAAAGTGACAGAGGGTGAGCTGTCTAGGCTGGACACGGAGTTGGGTAATGTTGCGGCGAAACATGAAGCCGCAACTATGCTGCACACCGAAGCCAGCAGCTTGTTAATAGATATTGACGAGTTGGTCCGGGGTCAATTGGAGACACTGCGCACCCAAATTCTGGGCGAGCGGCTGCTCACTGTTGAGTCCTGCGATAACGCCGAGCGAGAAGTGCGCGAAGGCCTGCAAGGAAAAATGGACGCAGAGGCCAAGGTGTTGGAACGGCTGCGGGACAAGATCATTCGGGCGATGGTGGCTTTCAAGGACGCCTACAAGCTGGAGACCAGCGAATTCGATGCCGATCTCAATGCCGTCGATGAGTACCGCAACCTGTTGGACCAACTAAATCGTGACGATCTGCCGCGTTTTGAACAACGCTTCAAGGAGTTGCTCAACGTCAACACGATCAATGAGATCGCGAACTTCAACGGGCAATTGGCTCGGGAGCGCGAAACCATCAAGGAGCGGATTGGCCGTATCAATGAATCCCTGGGGCAGATCGACTACAACCCTGGTCGCTACATCGTGCTGGAGTCCCAGCTGAGCCCGGATGCGGATATTCGAGATTTCCAGATGCAATTGCGTGCCTGTACCGAGGGCGCATTGACGGGATCCGAGGATGCCCAGTATTCGGAAAACAAGTTTCTGCAGGTCAAAACCATCGTTGACCGCTTTCGTGGGCGGGAAGGATTGTCCGAGCAAGACCGGCGATGGACCAGCAAAGTCACCGATGTGCGCAACTGGTTCCTGTTTGCCGCCAGCGAGCGCTGGCGCGAGGACGATCGCGAGCACGAGCATTACTCGGATTCCGGTGGCAAGTCCGGCGGGCAAAAAGAAAAACTGGCCTACACCATTTTGGCGGCGAGCTTGGCCTATCAGTTTGGTTTGGAGTGGGGCGCGGTGCGTTCGCGATCGTTTCGGTTCGTGTTGATCGATGAAGCGTTTGGACGCGGCTCCGATGATTCAGCGGAGTATGGTTTGCGGCTGTTCGAGCAGCTCAACCTGCAGCTGCTGATCGTCACCCCTTTGCAGAAAATCCACATCATCGAACCTTTTGTTTCCAGTGTGGGCTTTGTGCAGAACGACGGTGGCAAGGCGTCCCGGTTGCGCAATCTTTCCATTGAGGAATATCAGTTGAACCGACCTGATTTATCGTCATGAAATGGACCTCGCAGGCGGATCTCACACAACAATTATTGCGGCTCTGGCAACGAGGCGATCTGCTGCGCCCTCTGGTGACCGAGGAGACTTGGGAGCCACGGCGCTTGATATTGAAAGGGCCGGATACTGTGCAACTGAGTGAAAACTTCGATAGGGTCAGGACCTGGGTGGCGCAGCTCAGTGCTGTCGACGGCATTCGGATCCAATGGCGGGAGGTCAATCATAGGGTTGTCGGGCCGCAACGCTTGCCCACGTCCATCTGGGTGGATTCGCTGGAAGAGGCTATTGCGTTGATTGGCAAAGAGGGAGAGACGCAGCACTTCAAGGTCCTGCTTGAACTGACTCGACAGCGTCAACCCTTGCTTGTCGACTGGCTGAGGGGCCAGCCATTGCAAGCCATCGCACTGGAGCGGCATTGGGCAGGGCTTCTGGATGTGGTGACTTGGATGGCGGAACATCCGCGGCCAGGTATCTACCTTCGACAGGTGGACATACCTGGCATTCGCAGCAAATTCATCGAAGGGCACAAGGCAGTACTAAGTGAGTTGTTCGACCAAGTGCTGCCCGAGCAGGCTATCGCCCGGCAGTACAAAGGCGTCACACAGTTCTCTGTCCGTTATGGTTTTCTTGATAAGCCCACCGGGATCCGCTTTCGCGTGCTGGATGAGCGCTTGGCCGTGATGCCTGGCCCCACCTTGCCTGATGTCACTCTCGATTCGGCCAGTTTTGCTCAGTTGAATATTGCCGTCAGGCGGATCTTTGTGACCGAGAACGAAACCAACTTTCTAGCCTTCCCACGCGTGCCGGGCTCCATTGTGGTGTTCGGTAAGGGTTATGGCTGGGAAGCTCTAGGGCAAGCGAGTTGGCTATCGAGTTGTATGATTTACTACTGGGGCGATATTGATACTCATGGGTTTGCGATTCTTGACCAGTTGCGCCGCCGGTTTGGGCATGTCGAGTCATTGTTGATGGATCGCAGCACCCTTGATGCCCACGCACAATTCTGGGGGCAGGAGGATCGTCAGGTCGTCCATGACTTGCCTTATCTCACGTCTGAGGAGCGCTCGGTGTTTAATGAGCTGCGGGACAATCGGCTGGGGGGCGGGGTGAGGTTGGAGCAGGAACATGTGGGGTATCGGTGTTTGATGGCAGCGTTGAAGCAACTCTCCGGAATTCCCGGAGAGTTCGAACCGAACAACTGAACTCAGTTCGGTTTGCCAACGTTACGTGTGCACTGGTATCAGGGTGCCTGGAAGTATTCAACCAGCTCGCGAGCGCTTGGGCATGCTGGGTGTTCGGCTGCACGCGCCACACTGAATCCAAAATGCTTGATCATTTTTTTAGCAAAGGCTGGCTTGTTGCCAGGCCCCGAGGTGCCCAGTTCTCTGGCGATTTCTTTGAGACGATCATAAGGCTTGTCGGTCGTCATTTCTGGTTGGGGTTCGTTGTACCCTTGCTTCAGCCATTGACTCATTGCTTGAGTGTCTGCAAGGAACCATGCTTCAAGAGCCTTCACGGCTACAAAGACAGTTTCCAGTTTTCGGTTCTGTATACGGTTACGGACGACATCAACTGAGTCATCGTCCTCCAAGTCGGTAAGCACATAGATTTTTTCTGCGCCCCGTGTTTCAAGGACCTGAGTGAACGCCTCGATATTTTGGGGTAGAAGGTTACCTCCGCCTTTTGCGTCGATTACCGGTGTGACGAGTTCGTACCCCGCATCACTCAATAATTTTTTAAACTTCGAAGATTCAACTACGATCCGTTCGCAGTCGCCTTCTACAATAAAACCTACCCTCACCATGGTAGACCTCCGTCAAACAGATTGGTCAGCCAGGCGGTATCAAGAGGGATTTGCTTTTTATCGACTCTTGATTCGGCAGCACACTTGACGTTCGTCCGGCCTTCTAGCTTATTGACTAGCCAGAGCTCTTCAGGGTTAAGGTTGCGCACGACTGATTCACTGTGCGTAGTAATAAAGACCGGATGGTCTACGGTGGCGTTGTCACGCATGAGCGCAACCAACTCGCCAATCGCTTTTGGGTGGATGCCCCGTTCAGGCTCTTCGATAATAGTTAAACCGGCTTGCGAGGTCCGACTTAACACGGCAGTCATTATGCATAAAGCGTAAATAGTGCCATCCGAAATTAAGCGCGCGGGGAAATGCGTTCTTGTCCCTTCTTCCTTGAAGGTGATGACAGTGGTGCTATCCAATCGTTGTTTTTCAGTTGAGACATTTTCCATGCCGGGAACAATCAGCTCTATCCACTCCAGAACCTGAGTGCGGAAGTGCTTATCCTTCTCCAAGATAGACAGCATGGTTGCAACGTTTCTGCCATGGCTATCCAGCATTGTTGCATCTGCAGTCGAGTTGTCCGGCTCTTTGGCGGCAATTGGATCAATGCGGTAAACGCGAATATTGGTGAGAAACTTATACAGCGCAGAATTGCTTAATAACATAAGCGCGGTCATGTCTTGGGGGTATTCCAAGAAGGACTGGAGTGGCGAGTAATCCGTCAACGTTACTTTTGTTTCGCCATTCTGCTTGCGATCAATGTATTGAGTGCCGTTGATTTTCAGGTTTTCGACCACCTGAGGCGCTTTATCAATTTCAACTATTTTGAGGGCGTACTCAAAGTTTTCATGTTCAATCTGAATTTTTATCTCGAAAGAGATGGTTGTTCTTTTTTGTTTGGGATGTTTGAAACAGTGGATTTGTTGAAAGCCACCAAAGTCGCGAATCGCAGTAGAGGCGCCTCGTTTTACGATGGCGCCAAAGAAAGCGAGAGCATCGGTAATATTGCTTTTCCCTGCGCCGTTCGAGCCGGCCAGTGCAGTGAATGGCGATAAGCGTTCCAGTGTCAGGTTCGTGACACTTTTAAATCCATTGATCGTAATCGATTCGATGTTCATGGCAATTCCTTCGACCTTCACCGGCGGTCGTCGAGCGGCGCGCTTTTCATCGCCTGCGTATTGATCGTCAGAAAATACTAGCCCGCGCATGGTATAGGCGATCAGCCGGCGAGTCACAATTGCAATATTTCTATCCACAAAAAAGCCCCAGACCTTTCGACCTGGGGCTTTTTCATCTGTATCTGGTGCACCCGGCGGGATTCGAACCCACGACCCCTGCCTTCGGAGGGCAGTACTCTATCCAGCTGAGCTACGGATGCTTGTGCGGGCGACATCATACCCATGTCGACCTTGGGCGTCCATGCCGCTTTTCGCCCGGCCACCGGTAGGAATACGCGCCGCTGACGCCCTGTGCCGGGCATCTCGGCGCAATACGGTGGAACTCGCCCGAAACACGCTGATCAGAAAAATCGAGCAAATGCGCCGTTTTCGTTCTTTTTTTCGAACAGACTATTGCCCTGCACCCCCATTGATCCTAGGATTCGTTTGAGATTTCAAACGCTCCTGCCTGGGTGCTGAACCGCACATTTGTCCTTTCGTGCGCCATTTACGTGCTTGCGCCCAGTGAATGATTTCCCTGACGGCAGCCCTCAAGGCGCCTTTCAACAACTCTAATTCGCTCCGCGCGTGCGCGGTGCTGTTAAGGAAAGCCGACATGCAGCTCAAAGACACCCAGTTGTTCCGCCAGCAAGCCTTCATTGATGGCGCTTGGGTCGATGCGGACAACGGTCAAACGATCAAGGTCAACAACCCCGCTACCGGCGAAATCCTCGGTACCGTGCCAAAAATGGGCGCCGCCGAAACCCGTCGCGCCATTGAAGCAGCTGACAAGGCCCTGCCGGCCTGGCGTGCACTTACCGCCAAGGACCGCGCCAACAAGCTGCGCCGCTGGTTCGAGCTGATCATCGAGAACCAGGATGACCTGGCTCGCCTGATGACCCTGGAACAAGGCAAGCCGCTGGCCGAAGCCAAGGGCGAAATCGTTTACGCCGCTTCGTTCATCGAGTGGTTCGCCGAAGAAGCCAAGCGCGTCTACGGTGATGTGATTCCCGGCCACCAGCCGGACAAGCGCCTGATCGTGATCAAGCAACCAATCGGCGTTACCGCTGCCATCACGCCGTGGAACTTCCCGGCCGCGATGATCACCCGTAAAGCCGGCCCGGCCCTGGCTGCCGGTTGCACCATGGTGCTCAAGCCTGCGTCGCAAACCCCGTTCTCCGCGTTCGCCCTGGCTGAACTGGCCCAGCGTGCCGGGATTCCGAAAGGCGTGTTCAGCGTGGTCTCCGGCAGCGCCGGCGATATCGGCAGCGAGCTGACCAGCAACCCGATCGTGCGTAAGTTGTCCTTCACCGGCTCCACCGAAATCGGTCGCCAGCTGATGGCCGAATGCGCCAAGGACATCAAGAAGGTTTCCCTGGAACTGGGCGGTAACGCGCCGTTTATCGTGTTCGACGACGCAGACCTGGATAAGGCCGTCGAAGGCGCGATCATTTCCAAGTACCGCAACAACGGCCAGACCTGCGTCTGCGCCAACCGCCTGTACATCCAGGATTCGGTGTACGACGCGTTCGCCGAGAAACTGAAAGTGGCGGTGGCCAAGCTGAAGATCGGCAATGGTCTGGAAGAGGGCACCACCACCGGCCCGCTGATCGACGAGAAGGCCGTGGCCAAGGTTCAGGAGCACATCGCTGACGCCCTGAGCAAAGGCGCGACCCTGTTGGCTGGCGGCAAGGTGATGGAAGGCAACTTCTTCGAGCCGACCATCCTGGTCAACGTGCCGAAAGATGCTGCCGTGGCCAAGGAAGAAACCTTCGGCCCACTGGCGCCGCTGTTCCGCTTCAAAGACGAAGCCGAAGTGATCGCGATGTCCAACGACACCGAGTTCGGCCTGGCTTCCTACTTCTATGCCCGCGACCTGGGCCGTGTGTTCCGTGTGGCTGAAGCCCTGGAATACGGCATGGTCGGCGTCAACACCGGGTTGATCTCCAACGAAGTGGCGCCGTTCGGCGGCATCAAGGCTTCGGGCCTGGGCCGTGAAGGCTCCAAGTACGGGATCGAGGACTACCTGGAAATCAAATACCTCTGCCTGGGCATCTAAGCCCGGCAAGGCATTGTTGCAAACGCAAAGGGCACGAGAGCGCTGTCCCTTTGCGTGTTTCACCCGTTATTCGTAGTGGCCGGGAAAGCTGTGGCAGTCGATCATCGCATGCTGCCGTAGTTGCCTCCCCGCCACGTATTCCTTGGACCACGCCACCCGATGAGTGGCGAATGAGGACTTTATGAGCAAGACCAACGCATCCCTGATGAAACGCCGCGAAGCCGCTGTACCACGCGGTGTTGGCCAGATTCACCCGATCTTCGCCGAGTCGGCGAAGAACGCCACCGTGACCGACGTTGAAGGTCGCGAATTCATCGACTTCGCCGGCGGTATCGCCGTGCTGAACACCGGCCACGTGCACCCGAAAATCATCGCCGCCGTGACCGAACAGTTGAACAAGTTGACTCACACCTGCTTCCAGGTACTGGCCTACGAGCCGTACGTTGAGCTGTGCGAAAAAGTTAACGCCAAGGTGCCGGGTGATTTCGCCAAGAAAACCCTGCTGGTCACCACCGGTTCCGAAGCGGTAGAGAACGCCGTGAAGATCGCCCGTGCCGCCACTGGCCGTGCCGGCGTGATCGCGTTCACCGGCGCCTACCACGGTCGCACCATGATGACCCTGGGCCTCACCGGCAAAGTCGTGCCGTACTCGGCCGGCATGGGCCTGATGCCAGGCGGCGTGTTCCGCGCGCTGTTCCCGAACGAGCTGCACGGTGTGAGCGATGACGACTCTATCGCCAGCATCGAACGCATCTTCAAGAACGATGCCGAGCCGCGTGATATCGCTGCCATCATCATCGAGCCGGTGCAGGGCGAAGGCGGTTTCTACGTCGCGCCTAAATCCTTCATGAAGCGCCTGCGCGAACTGTGCGACAAGCACGGCATCCTGCTGATCGCCGACGAAGTGCAAACCGGTGCCGGCCGTACCGGTACTTTCTTCGCCATGGAACAGATGGGCGTTGCCGCCGACCTGACCACCTTCGCCAAATCCATCGCAGGCGGCTTCCCGCTGGCCGGTGTATGCGGCAAGGCTGAATACATGGACGCCATTGCACCAGGTGGCCTGGGCGGCACTTACGCTGGCAGCCCGATCGCTTGCGCCGCGGCCCTGGCCGTGATGGAAGTGTTCGAAGAAGAGCACCTGCTGGACCGCTGCAAGGCTGTCGGCGAGCGCCTGGTGACCGGTCTGAAAGCTATCCAGGCCAAGTACCCGGTGATCGGCGAAGTGCGTGCCCTGGGCGCGATGATTGCGGTCGAGCTGTTCGAAAATGGCGACAGCCACAAGCCGAACGCCGCTGCTGTCGCTTCCGTGGTTTCCAAGGCGCGTGACAAGGGCTTGATCCTGCTGTCCTGCGGCACCTACGGCAACGTATTGCGCGTGCTGGTTCCGCTGACTTCGCCGGACGAGCAGTTGGACAAAGGCCTGGCGATCATCGAAGAGTGCTTCTCCGAGCTGTGATCAAAAGTTGACCTGATCGACAAAAAACCCGCTTAGGCGGGTTTTTTTGTGCCCGATGAACGGTATTCAGCCGTTGTTCATTGTACGCAGGCGGCTCCTTTGTCTAAGGTGCTGGTATTGCCGATGGAGCGTGCTGGATGACTGCTGTTGATTTACCGGCTGTACCCCGTGTGTTGATTGCCGAGACCGACCCTTGGTCCCGAGATCTGCTCAAGCAAGTGTTGCTGAATGTGCGCTGTGACGCACGGCTGGATGTGTGTGCCGATGGCCAGAGGGCCACCGAGTTGCTGCGTGACAAACCCTATGACCTGATCATTGCCGATTGGGAGCTGCCCGGCGTCGATGGCCTGAGCCTGCTGCGCAGCGTGCGCCTGCAACGGCGTACGCCGCTGTTGCCGTTTATCCTGCTGAGTACCCGCAACGACAGCGCCAGTGTGCGCGAAGCCTTGCCCCTGGCACCGACCGCGTACCTGACCAAACCCCTGAACATGGAAAGCCTGACCCAGCGCCTGCAGGACTTGCTGCTGAACGAAGGTGAGACGGTGTATTGCGAAGTCCCGGCCCTGGCGCCGGGCATGACCTTGCCGGTGTTTCTGGAGCGCCGCCGGGAAGCCTCAGACGGCGCGCCGCTGCGGGTCGACGTGCAGGCTGCGGTGCAACATAGCCTGGAGCCGGAGGGCCTGGATCTCAAGCGCCTGGAAGAGCAGGTGCGCATGGACCCGCAGATTACTGCCGTGTTGATCGCCGCCGCCAACAGCGCCGGCCATCACGGTTCGCCGGTGCAGACCCTGGGCATGGCCCTGCACAAGCTGGCGGCCGGGCAGAGCATGAACCTGATCCTGGGACTGGCCCTCAAGCACAACGTGGTACTGAGCGACCCGAGCCTTGTGGATTACGCCGAGCGTCATTGGCAGCTGTCCCAGCGCACCGCTGACTACGCCCGCAGCCTGGCGCGCATGCTCGACCTGGATCACGAGCGCTGCTACAGCGCCGGGATCCTCCATCGCCTTGGCGACCTGGCCTTGCTGCGGTGCCTGCAAGACTGGCTGCTGGGCGGTGGCGAACTGGATGACGAAGCGATTGGCGAGTCCCTCTACACCTTCGGCGCGGCCTATGGTTCGGCACTGCGCACACGCTGGCGCCTGCCGCTGGAGTTGCGCCAGTTGATCGCGGCGATTTATTCGCTGGAGGGCGGGGTGTATTCCCGCGAAGCGCTGGTGATGAACCTGGCGGCGCAACTGGCGCGGCTGACCGAGCATGAAGGCGTCGAGGCATTGGCGAAAGGCAAGACGGCACGCTTGCTCAAGGTGGGTTTGCCGGAGTTGACGCGTATGCGCAAAACCTAGCAGGCGATGCGGGCCAGTGTGAGAGCTGGCTTGCCTGCGATAGCATCATCCCGGCACAACTGACACACCGAGGTGCCTGCATCGCGGGCAAGCCCGGCTCCCACAGGTCATCGTGTAGCGTCAGCCGGGGAGCACGCGGTTTTTGCCCTGGCGCTTGGCCTCGTACATGGCCGCGTCAGCGCGGGCAAACAGGCTGTCCACATTGGCGTCCTCGGCGGTCAGGCTGGCCAGGCCCTGGCTGACGGTGACCGCGAAGCTCTCACCGTCGTGGCTGAAACTCAGCTGCGCAATCTCGTGCCCCAGGCGTTCGGCCACCTGCATTGCCATCTCCGGGGCACAACCGGGCAGTATGGCGGCGAATTCTTCGCCGCCAATGCGCCCGAACAGGTCGCCACGGCGCAGAACTCCCCGACCGCTCTCGGCGATACGCTGCAACACCTGATCGCCTTCCAGGTGGCCGTAGGTGTCGTTCACCACCTTGAAGTCATCGATGTCCAGCAACAGGAACGCCAGGGGCGTGCCTTGCAGGCAGGCGCGTTCAAACTCGTGGTGGGCGCACTCGAAGAAATGCCGGCGGTTGCTGCTGCGGGTCAGCACATCGGTGGTGGCCAGGCGGTGCAGCTCGAGTTCCAGCTGCTTCTTTTCGGTGATGTCTTCGGCTATGCCTACCACGATCACCGGCTGGCCGGGCTCGGCCTGCTGGTTGATGTAACACTTGTCGCTGAGCCAGCGGATCTGCCCGTCGGCGGTGATGATGCGGTACTCGCGGTCTTCCACGGCGCCGCTGTGCAGCACCTGGGCCAGGCTGTGCTCGGCGTAGTCGAGGTCTTCGGGGTGGATGCTGTTGCGCCATTCCCGATAGTCGGTCAACAACATGCCCGCCGTACGTCCGAAAACCCGCTCATAGGCCGGGCTGACGTACAGCACGCGGCGAGTGTCCCACTCGATTGCCCAGAGCACGGCATTCACACTGACCAACAGCGAACTCAGCAGTTGCTCGCGTTCACTCAGCCGTTCCACTTCGCCCTGAGCATGCATCAGGGCCAGTAACGTAGCGGCGGCTGCCGGTCGTGGCTGTTCGAGGACGGGGGTGTCGGTGAAGGTCTGTTCGGGGACCATCGGCACAACTCTCTCTGGGCAGGCCGCGGGGTTGGGCAGCGGTCACAACAAGGGCCGCCGGGATGGCGAAGTGTTGATTGAGAGGGGGAATTTGCTGCGAAGTTCCGTTATCAGCGCCGATTAGAGGCGACCAAGAAATGGCGCCAGAAACATGTAGGAGCGAGTTTGTTGGGGGGAGGGGCTTGCTGTGGGGAAGGAGTTGCGGTGGGGAGGGGCTGCTATGGGGAAGGAGCTTGTTGTGGCGAGGGAGCTTGCTCCCGCTGGGCTGCGTAGCGGCCCCAAAATCTTGGGAGCGCTGCGCACTCCAGCGGGAGCAAGCTCCCTCGCCACAGAAGCTCCCTTGCCACAAAAAATCGGCTCGCTACAGCCGTATCAGGCCGCGGCAGGCCGCAGCGAATAGGTCTTCAGCTGATGGGCAAAGTCCCGCAGGGATTGAATCCCGCTCGCCTCGGCCTCGTGCACCCATTCCTTGATCGCCGCCAGCATGTCGTGGCCGTTGGTGCTGGTTTTCAGCCAGATCTGTTGCAGCGCCAGGCGCTTCTCGTAGATCACTTTCAGGGCCTGGCTGTGTTCCAGCATGCTCTGGATGCGCACGTGGTGGCGGTCATCCAGCAGGCTGGTCTCCCGCGACAACAGGCGCTTGGCGCGATGGAATTGGTGGCGCACCGAGTGATCGACCTTTTCCAGTTCCTGCTTGACCAGCGGGCCAATCACCAACTTGCGGTACTGGGCCATGATCTGGAAGCGGTTGTTGAGGATCGCCATCGCGGTGTCCATGTCCAGGCTGCCCTTGCCTTCGACCCGGTGGGCGATCGGCGCGACCCGTTGCACCTTGGCCAGGCGCAGGAAGCTGAACACTTTGATCCAGGCCCAGCCCAGGTCGAACTCCCACTTCTTCACCGACAGCTTGGCGGAGTTGGGGTAGGTGTGGTGGTTGTTATGCAGTTCTTCGCCACCCACGATGATGCCCCAGGGAATCAGGTTGGTCGCCGCATCGCGGCATTCGAAGTTGCGGTAGCCGATGGCATGACCCAAGCCGTTGATTACGCCGGCAGCCCAGAACGGGATCCACATCATCTGGATGGCCCAGATGGTGATGCCGATGGTGCCGAACAGCAGCAGGTCGATCACGCCCATGATCGCCACGCCCAGCAGCGGGTACGGGGTGTAGAGCTTGCGCTCGATCCAGTCTTCCGGGCAGTTCTTGCCGTAGATGCGCAGGGTCTCGGGGTTCTCGGCTTCGGCGCGATACAGCTCGGCGCCTTTGCGCAGCACGGTGGACAGGCCCTTGATCACCGGGCTGTGGGGATCGTCGACGGTTTCGCACTTGGCGTGGTGTTTGCGGTGGATAGCGGTCCACTCGCGGGTGTTCTGCGCCGTGGTGAGCCACAGCCAGAAGCGGAAGAAGTGTTTCAGGCCAGCATTGAGCTCCAGGGAGCGGTGGGCTGAATAGCGGTGCAGATAGACCGTGACCCCGACAATGGTCACGTGGGTCATCAACAGAGTGACTGCCACCAGTTGCCAGGCCGACAAGTCAAGAAAACCGTTGTACCACATAGGCTGTATGGCCCTCAGATAAAGAAAAAACCAGCTTGCGCATTATCACTAAGCCTACAGATAAAACCAGCCGCCCTTTCAGATAGGAGTGACTGGATGTTTCTTATTCTATAATCCGTAACCTTTGTAGGGCGAATCTGGTTTTTTAGTAAGGATTACTGAACATATGCTGTTTTCATACCGAGGTGCCCTGCGTGCCGGGCTGATGTACCTGCTGGTTTCGATTGTGTGGATTCAGCTCAGCCATCAGGTATTGATCAACTTTATCGATGAACCCGTGGAGCTGGGCCACTGGCTTCAGATACGCGGTTACCTGTGGGTCAGCCTCAGTGCCCTGGCGATCTACCTGCTTTGCGCGCACTTTGCCCGGGCGAACCTGATCCAGCAGCCACTGAAGGAAAACCGCGAGCGCCTGCGCCAGGCCGCCGCCGTGTTCGATTGCACCCGCGAAGGGGTGCTGGTCACCGATGCCCTGGGGCTGATTGTTCACGTCAACCGGGCCTTTATCGAAATCACCGGCTACCAGTGCGAAGACGTGCTGGGGCACCAGCCGAGCCTGTTCAAGTCCGGGCGCCACTCGGCCAGTTTCTACCAGGCGATGTTCGAGACGCTGGAACGTGACGGTGAATGGAGCGGTGAAATCTGGAACCGCCGTAAAAGCGGCGAAATCTATCCACAGTGGCAGACCATCCGGGTGATCCGTGATGAGCAGGGCCATATCAGCCACTACGTCGCGGTGTTCTCCGATATCAGCGCCATCAAGCACTCCGAGAGCGAGTTGGCGCACCTGGCCCATCACGACCCGCTGACCGACCTGCCCAACCGCCTGCTGTTCACCGATCGTGCCGAACAGGCCCTGGCCTCCGCGCAGATCCATAAACGTGGCTGCGCCTTGCTGCTGCTCGACCTCGACCATTTCAAGATCATCAACGACAGCCTCGGCCATAACGTCGGCGACCAGTTGCTCAAGGCCGTCGGCGAGCGCCTGCAAGGCCTGTTCGGCCCCGGCGTGACCCTGGCGCGCCTGGGCGGTGACGAGTTCGCGGTGCTGGCGGAAAGTTGTCCACAGGTGGGCCAGGCCGCCGCCCTGGCGCAACGTATTCTCGACGCGATGAAAGAACCGGTCATCTTCGACGGCCATCAACTGTTTATCAGCGTGAGCATCGGCATCAGCCTGTTCCCCAGCGACGCGCTGAGCGCCGAGCAACTGCTGCGCAACGCCGACTCCGCGTTGTTCAAGGCCAAGAGCGCCGGCCGCGAAGGCTACGCCTTGTACACCGAAGAGCTTACCGCCCACGCCCAGCACCGCGTGGAAATGGCCGGTGAACTGCGCCGCGCCCTGGATCAGCAGGAGCTGCGGGTTTACTACCAGCCAGTGCACGACCTGCAAGACAGCCGAATGATCGGCGTCGAAGCCCTGGTGCGCTGGCAGCACCCGGAGCGCGGGCTGGTGCCGCCGGGGGAATTCATCCCGATTGCCGAGCGCACCGGGCTGATTGTCGACATCGACGCCTGGGTCATGGACCAGGCCTGCCGCCAGATGTGCCAATGGCTGGCAGACGGCGCACCGCTGACGTTTCTCGCGGTGAATGTGTCCAGCCGCCTGTTTGCCCGGCGTGAGCTGTATGAGCAAGTGGCCAAGGTGCTGCACGACACGGGGCTGGATCCGGCGCTTTTAGAGCTGGAAGTCACCGAAAGCGCGGTGATGGAAGACCCGGAAGTCGCCCTTGAGCAAATGCATCGCCTGCGTGAGCTCGGCTTGCGCCTGGCCATCGACGACTTTGGCACCGGTTATTCATCGCTGCTGCGGCTCAAGCGCTTGCCGGTGCAGAAGCTCAAGATCGACCAGGGTTTTGTCGCCGGGTTGCCATGGGATGAGGACGATGCGGCGATCGTGCGGGTAGTGATCGCGTTGGCGCAGAGCATGGGCATGCAGGTGCATGCCGAGGGCATCGAGCAGGTTGAGCAGGCTCGGTTTCTATTGGAACAGCGCTGTGACCTTGGCCAGGGGTACTGGTTTGGTCGGCCGATGCCGGCCAGTGAGCTGGATTGGGCGAGGGCGCCGACAATTCGTTAACCACTGCCTGTCCTGATTTGAAACAGGGCCAAAATGTGGGAGCGGGCTTGCTCGCGAAGGCGGTGGGTCAGTCAGCAAATCTGTCACTGACCCACCGCCTTCGCGAGCAAGCCCGCTCCCACATTTGGATCTCCACACGGCTTTATTTCACGGGTCGTCCCGCAAAACCCCTCGCAACCCCTCGTCCCACCAGAAAATTCTTTCTGGTTATATAAACATTCTTAAATAGTATTTTTAAGAATATCCGCGCTTATCTACTATCGCCCTCACGCCGCAAGCAGTGCCGCCACTGCGAGGCACTTCTCATTTCAGGAGCACGACCATGAGCGCATCTCTACGTAGCGTTGACGGCCAGGACGAAGCAGCCATTTTGCGCGAGATCCAGAGCGCCCTGCGCGATCTGCGGTTTGGCGCGGTGGAAATCACTGTGCACAACGCCCAGGTAGTACAAATCGAACGCAAAGAGAAATTCCGTTTGCAGAACCCGGGCAACAAACCGAGCTGAGCAACACCGGCGATTCGATTGCAAGACCCGCAACTATAAGAAAAAAGCCAACACCCAAGAATTTCAGGAGCCTTCTATGTCGTCGATTCGCCGTTATGCCCTGGCAGCACTGGCCAGTGCCGTGTTTGCCGGTTCCGCTGTTGCCAAGGATTACGAACTGCTCAACGTGTCTTACGACCCCACCCGCGAGCTCTACCAGGACTACAACGCTGAATTCACCAGCTTCTGGAAGCAGTCGCACCCGGGTGACAACGTCAAGATCCAGCAATCCCACGGTGGTTCGGGCAAGCAGGGCCGCGCGGTAATCGACGGCCTGCGCGCCGACGTCGTGACCCTGGCCCTGGCCGGCGACATCGACGAAATCGCAAAACTGGGCAAGACCCTGCCGGAAAACTGGCAAACCCGCCTGCCGGACGCCAGCACCCCGTACACCTCGACCATCGTGTTCCTGGTGCGCAAGGGCAACCCTAAAGGCATCAAAGATTGGGGCGACCTGATCAAGAAAGACGTGTCGGTGATCACCCCGAACCCGAAAACCTCCGGCGGCGCCCGCTGGAACTTCCTAGCCGCCTGGGCCTACGGCCTGAAAGCCGGTGGCAGCGAAGCCAAGGCCCAGGAATACGTGAAAGAGCTGTTCAAGCACGTGCCGATCCTCGACACCGGCGCGCGCGGTTCGACCATCACCTTCGTCAACAACGGTCAGGGTGACGTGTTGCTGGCCTGGGAAAACGAAGCCTTCCTGGCCCTGAAGGAAGACGGCGGCGCCGACAAGTTCGACATCGTTGTACCTTCGCTGTCGATCCTCGCCGAGCCGCCAGTGGCCGTGGTCGACAAGAACGCCGAGAAAAAGGGCAATACCGAGATCGCCACCGAGTACCTCAAGCACCTGTACAGCCCGGCTGGCCAGGAGATTGCGGCGAAGAACTTCTACCGCCCACGCGATGAGAAAGTCGCCGCCAAATACGCCCAGCAGTTCCCGAAACTGGACCTGGTGACTATCGACAAAGACTTCGGCGGCTGGAAAACTGCCCAACCGAAATTCTTCAATGACGGTGGCGTGTTCGACCAGATCTACTCGGCGCAGTAAGCAAAATCAAACTGTAGGAGCCAGCTTTCTGTGGGAGCCGGGCTTGCCCGCGATAGCATCACCTCGGTGTAACTGATACACCGAGGTGCCGGCATCGCAGGCAAGCCAGCTCCCACAGAAGCTCGCTCCTACAGTGGTATCTACCCGCTAACCAAGGACTCTTATGTCGCGTCGTATCTCCCCCGTCATACCCGGCTTCGGGCTGACGCTGGGCTACACCGTGGTGTACCTCAGCCTGATCGTACTCATCCCCCTTGCGGCGATGTTTGTACATGCCGCTCAACTCACCTGGGATCAGTTCTGGAACATCATCTCCGCACCGCGTGTGCTGGCGGCGTTGAAACTGAGCTTCGGCACTGCGTTGTATGCCGCGATCATCAACGGCGTGATCGGTACCCTGCTGGCATGGGTACTGGTGCGCTACACCTTCCCCGGGCGCAAGATCATCGATGCGATGATCGACTTGCCGTTCGCCCTGCCCACCGCCGTCGCCGGTATTGCACTCACCGCGCTGTACACGCCCACTGGCCTGGTAGGCCAGTTCGCCGCCGACCTGGGCTTCAAGATCGCCTACACCCCCCTGGGCATCACCCTCGCGCTGACCTTCGTCACGCTGCCATTCGTGGTGCGTACCGTGCAGCCGGTGTTGGCCGATATCCCCCGGGAAATCGAAGAAGCCGCCGCCTGTCTCGGCGCCAAGCCCCTGCAAGTGTTCCGCTACATCCTGGTACCGGCGCTGCTGCCTGCCTGGTTGACCGGCTTCGCCTTGGCGTTTGCACGAGGTGTCGGTGAGTACGGTTCGGTGATCTTCATCGCCGGCAACATGCCGATGAAAACCGAGATCCTGCCGCTGCTGATCATGGTCAAGCTCGATCAATACGACTACCACGGCGCCACGTCCATCGGTGTGCTGATGCTGGTGGTTTCCTTTGTCCTGCTGCTGCTGATCAACTTGCTGCAGCGGCGCATCGAACACCCATAAGGAGGCGCGGAACATGTCCCAATCGTCTATTTCCGCCGCGTCCTCGGCCAACGCTGCCCGTCGTGGCAGTGCGGTGTCCCGACGCATCCTGATCAGCCTTGGCTGGCTGGTGTTCTTCCTGTTTTTGTTGCTGCCGCTGTTTATCGTGGTGTCCCAGGGCCTGAAGAATGGCCTGGGTGCGTTCTTCACCGCGATCCTTGAGCCGGACGCGCTGTCGGCATTGAAACTCACGGTGATCGCCGTGGTGATTTCGGTACCGCTCAACGTGGTGTTCGGCGTCAGCGCCGCCTGGTGCGTGAGCAAGTACTCGTTCCGTGGCAAAAGTATCCTGGTGACCCTGATCGACCTGCCGTTCTCGGTATCGCCGGTGATCGCCGGCCTGGTCTACGTGTTGATGTTCGGCGCCCAGGGCTTCTTTGGCCCGTGGCTGCAAGACCATGACATCCAGATCGTGTTCGCCTTGCCGGGCATCGTGCTGGCGACCATCTTCGTCACCGTGCCGTTCGTGGCCCGTGAGCTGATCCCGCTGATGCAGGAGCAGGGCACCCAGGAAGAAGAGGCCGCGCGCCTGCTGGGCGCCAACGGCTGGCAGATGTTCTGGCATGTCACCGTGCCGAACATCAAGTGGGGCCTGATCTACGGCGTGGTGCTGTGTACCGCGCGGGCCATGGGTGAGTTCGGTGCGGTGTCGGTGGTGTCCGGCCACATTCGCGGCGTGACCAACACCTTGCCGCTGCACGTCGAGATCCTCTACAACGAATACAACCACGTCGCCGCGTTTGCCGTCGCGAGCCTGTTGCTGATCCTGGCGCTCTTCATCCTGCTGCTCAAGCAGTGGAGCGAGAACCGTATCAACCGCCTGCGCAAAAGTGCTGGTGAGGAATAAGTCATGTCGATCGAAGTCCGTAATGTCAGCAAGAATTTCAACGCCTTCAAGGCCCTGAACAGCATCAATCTGGACATCCAGAGTGGCGAGCTGGTGGCGTTGCTGGGCCCGTCCGGCTGCGGCAAGACCACCCTGCTGCGGATCATCGCCGGTCTCGAAACCCCGGATGCCGGCAACATCGTGTTCCATGGTGAAGACGTCTCCGGCCACGACGTGCGTGATCGCAACGTCGGCTTTGTGTTCCAGCACTACGCGCTGTTCCGCCACATGACCGTGTTCGACAACGTCGCGTTCGGCCTGCGCATGAAACCGAAAAACCAGCGCCCCACCGAAAGCCAGATCGCCGTGAAAGTCCACGAGCTGCTGAACATGGTGCAGCTCGATTGGCTGTCGGATCGCTACCCGGAACAACTCTCCGGCGGCCAGCGCCAGCGTATCGCCCTGGCCCGCGCGCTGGCGGTAGAGCCGAAAGTGCTGCTGCTGGATGAACCCTTCGGCGCCCTGGATGCCAAGGTCCGTAAAGAACTGCGCCGCTGGCTGGCGCGCCTGCACGAAGACATCAACCTGACCTCGGTGTTCGTGACCCACGACCAGGAAGAAGCCATGGAAGTGGCGGACCGCATCGTGGTGATGAACAAGGGCGTGATCGAGCAGATTGGCTCACCGGGCGAAGTCTACGAAAACCCGGCCAGTGATTTTGTTTATCACTTCCTCGGCGACTCCAACCGCCTGCATTTGGGTGAAGACAAGCACGTGCTGTTCCGCCCGCATGAAGTGTCGCTGTCGCGCCATGAACTGGAAGACCACCACGCGGCTGAAGTGCGTGATATTCGCCCGCTTGGCGCGACCACCCGGGTGACCCTGAAGGTCGAAGGCCAGAGCGAGTTGATCGAGGCTGAAGTGGTGAAAGACCACGACAGCCTGACGGGTTTGGCGCGGGGCGAGACGTTGTTCTTCAAGCCCAAGGTCTGGCAAAAAGCTTAAGACGTTGATCGTTCCCACGCTCCGCGTGGGAACGCCTCTTGTGACGCTCTGCGTCACGCTTCAGGACGCGGAGCGTCCCGGGCTGCATTCCCACGCAGAGCGTGGGAACGATCAAGCGCCGCAAGCCCGCTCCCACATTTGGATCTCCAGTGTTGCTCAGGCCGTGGCGTTCTTGTGCCGCACGGCCACGGGCCCCGAGCGCTCTTCAATCTGCCGCTTCAGGTCATGCCGCAGCCCCACCAGGAACGCCAACTCCGCCACCACAAACAACGGCCCCACGATCAACCCGGACACGTCATCGACAAACGCCGGCTTGCGCCCCTCGTAGTAATGCCCCACAAACTGGATCGCCCAGCCCACCACGAACATGCCGATGCCGCTGCTCAGCCACACCAGCGTGCTTTGTGCCGCCAGCACATGCCCGGCCCACACCGACAGGCCCATCAGCACCGTCATCAGCACGCCGAGCGCCAGTTCCAGGTGCAGGTAGAACCATGCCGAAAGCAGCGCCACTACCACCGCGGGCGACAGCCACAGCCCGGCCACCGTCCATTCGGGGCGTGACAGCAGCACGGCCACGGCCACCACGATCAGCGGGATGCCGATAAAGTGGCTGGCGATATTGCGCGGGTCGCGGTGGTAGGCGGCGTATTGACTGAGATGGTCGACGAGGCTTTTCATTGTTGTTCCTCCTGTAGGATGTTTGATCATGCCCTGTAGGCCCACGACACACTGTCAACTGGCCGACAATCTTCGGAGTTCGCATGGATGTAGAAAAATGGCACCCACGGCTGGCCACCGGTCACTGGTACAGCCATCTGCCTGCTGATCTACAGAATAGCTTGCTGGCCAGCGCCCGGTTGCGGCAGCTGACGGCGGGGCAATACCTGTTCAAGCGCGGCGATCCGCCGTGTGGGTTGTACGCGGTGCTGGAGGGCTCCCTGCGTATCAGCGCGGTGAACGAGCAGGGCAAGGAGGCAGTGTTGAGCCTGGCGGAGTTGCCATACTGGTTCGGCGAAATCTCATTGTTCGACGGGTTGCCCCGCACCCACGACGCTTGCGCGGTCGGGCCTTGTACGCTGTTGCAGGTACCGCAGCCGGCGTTGCTGCACATTCTTGAACAGACTCCGCGTTACTGGCGCGACATGGCCCTGTTGATGAGCCAGAAACTGCGCCTGACCTTTATCAATATCGAGCAATTGAGCCTGATGCCGGCGTCGGTGCGGGTGGCGCACCGCCTGCTGATGATCGCCGAGGGCTACGGCGACATCGAGCAGGCCCGGCAGGTGCTGCAACTGCCCCAGGAAGACTTGGCCGCGATGCTGAGCCTGTCGCGCCAGACCACCAATGCGTTGCTCAAGGACCTCCAAGGCCAGGGCATCGTGCGCCTGGGCTATGGCGAGATCGAAATCCTCGACCCGCAACGTTTGCGCGAGGCGGCGCATGCCTGAGGGTGGTAGCCTGCGTTCACGATTATTCGAGGTGTGTTATGCGCGTCCTGCTAGTGGAACACGAGTCAGAGGCGGCCGAGGCGATGGGCCGCAGTCTTGAAGAGGCCAGCTACACGGTGGAGGTGGCGGCCAATGGCATGGCGGCCCTGCGCTTTGTGGAAAGCACCGAATACGACCTGGTGATCCTGGATGTGATGCTGCCGGGGCTGAATGCCTGGAAGCTGCAGCAGGCGATCCGGTTGAAGGGTGAGACGCCGATGTTGTTTTTG
Source organism: Pseudomonas sp. W2I6 (assembly GCF_030815935.1). NCBI lineage: Bacteria > Pseudomonadati > Pseudomonadota > Gammaproteobacteria > Pseudomonadales > Pseudomonadaceae > Pseudomonas > Pseudomonas sp. W2I6. Next base: position 6,576,765 of record NZ_JAUSXJ010000001.1, read on the forward strand.
ACCACGCCGGACGGGATTGAAGATCGGCTGCGTGGGCTGGAATTGCATGAGGATGATTATTTGCTCAAGCCGTTTGAGGCCCGGGCCTTGGTGGCGCGGGTGAAGAAGGTGTTGCGGCGGGATCGGGGGCGCTGACTGCCACTGGCTTTTGGGGTGTTTGATTGACCGCTTTCGCGAGCAAGCCCGCTCCCACATTTGACCGCATTCCAAAGGATGTACTCGGTCAAATGTGGGAGCGGGCTTGCTCGCGAAGAGGCCCTCACAGCCACCGCAACTCCAGCTACCTCAACCCATCCCGAAACTGCCCCGGCGTCATCCCGGTCCAGCGCTTGAACGCCCGGTTGAAGCTGCTGGTATCGGCAAACCCCAGCAAATGACTGATCTCCGCCAGCGAACACTCGGGATCCCGCAGATGCAGCAGCGCGAGGTTCTCCCGGCATTCGTTCAGCAGCGCATCAAACCGGCAGCCCTCATCCGCCAGATGCCGCTGCAAGCTGCGCAAGCTCAAATGCAACGCCTGAGCGATGCGCTCGGCACTCGGCTCACCGTCAGGCAACTGCGCCTCAATGGCCGAACGCACCTTGCGTTCCCAGGTCAGCGGCCGCAGTTGCGCCAGGGTGCGCTTGAGCACGGTTTCATTGTGCTCGGCCAACTCGGGGTTGGCATCGTCCAGGTGGCTGTCAAAGTCCCGGGCCGCAAATTCCAGACGGTCTTCCTCGGCGGCAAAAAACACCGGCGCGCGAAATACCGTGTGCCACGGCTTGGGATCAGCCGGCTCGGGCCGCCGCAGGTACACCGCCAGCGGCGCGTACTCCCGGCCCAGGCGATTGCGGCAGGTGCGCACGTAAATCGCGGCGAACGCATCAATCGCCTCAAACGCGGGAGCGGGTGTACCGGCGGGCTGTTGCAGGCGAAAGCGGTAACGTTCGCCCTCCCGGCTAAGCTCCAGGCTCAGGGCGTCGCTGACCACCTGGTGATAGCGCACGATCCGCTCGAACACTTCCCGCAGGCTGCCGCTGGCCACCAGCGCATAACCCAGCGCGTGAAAGGTGGTGGGGCTGACAAACCGCGACACCCGCAAGCCAATCGCCGGGTCGCCGCTGGCCTGTACCGCCAGTTCCCACAGGCGCGTGGTGGCCGATAGCGGGTAGCGCGCGTTCGGATCTTCCATCAACTGCGGGTCGAGCCCGGCCTGGGCGCACAGCGCGGCGCTGTCGAGGCCCAGGGCGTCGAGCTGCTTGCGCAGGGCGCGGGTCCAGCTGGCGAGAGAGGTCGGTTCGGTCATGTTGATTGGCGCTTGCGGTCAACAGGTTGGCGTGTGGGGCTAGCGTCCCGCCAGATCGCATAGGGCAGGATGTACGCATCAATAAGACAGAGGATGGAAGCATGGACGGTACTTCTGCAAGCCCCCGGCAGATGAACGCACAACAGCGTTCAGCGCATATTCGTGAAGTGGTGCTGGCCGAGGGGCTGTTATTGCGCCAGCGCCACCCCTGGCTGCTGCATCAGGATGCGTTGGGCGCGGGCATCCTGGCCTTTGCCCTGGTGGGCATGCTGGGTTCGGCGGCGCTGTATATCACCGGGCACATGGCGTGGTGGGTGTGCCTGCTGCTCAACGCATTCCTCGCGTCATTGACCCACGAACTGGAACACGACCTGATCCACAGCATGTACTTTCGCAAGCAGCGCCTGCCCCACAACCTGATGATGGGCCTGGTGTGGCTGGCGCGGCCCAGCACCATCAACCCTTGGGTACGACGCCATATCCACCTCAATCACCACAAGGTTTCCGGCAGCGAAACCGACATCGAAGAGCGCGCGATCACCAACGGTGAACCGTGGGGCCTGGCACGTTTGCTGATGGTCGGCGACAACATCATGTCGGCACTGATCCGGGTGCTGCGGGCACCGTCCTGGAAGCACAAGCTGGGCATTCTCAAGCGCACGGCGCTGGTCTACGCACCGCTGGCGCTGCTGCATTGGGGCGCGTGGTATGTGTTCCTCGGCTTTCATGCCGCCAATGGCATCGCCAGCCTGCTGGGCGCGCCGATCGACTGGTCGGCCAACACGCTGGCGGTGATGCACATCATCGACATAGCCGCCGTAGTGATCATCGGCCCCAACGTGCTGCGTACCTTCTGCCTGCACTTTGTCAGCTCCAACATGCACTACTACGGCGACATCGAGCCGGGCAACGTGATCCAGCAAACCCAGGTGCTCAACCCGTGGTGGCTGTGGCCGTTGCAAGCGTTCTGCTTCAACTTCGGCAGCACCCACGGGATTCATCATTTTGTGGTCAAGGAGCCGTTCTACATCCGCCAGATGACGGTAAAGGCGGCGCACAAGGTGATGGCTGAGATGGGCGTGCGCTTCAACGATTTCGGCACATTTGCCCGGGCCAATCGGTTTGCGCGCCAGGAGGGACGGCTGAGCGAACTCAACCCGGTGGAAAGGACAGCGAGCTGAGCAAGCGTCCCGGTCACCCTGGGGTGACCGGGTGCGATTTACTGAATGGCCTGGTAGAAGTTCACCTGTGCTTCATCCAGGTACGCGAGGATTTTCGCCGGCAGGCGCTCGGTGGGTTTCGCCGGGCCGAAGGCTTTGTAGAGCGTTTCGAAATGCGCGTGCAGGTCCGCGACGCTTTCCCACTGTTCGTTGAGAAAGAACCGGTTGGGGTTCTCTTCCTCCTTATGCCATTGATAGACCACGGCCTTGTCGTGCTGGTGGGTGAGCTTTTGTGAAACGGCCGCTACATCACGATAGAACTCGGCCTGTTTGCCTTCTTTGATGGTGCCGCTGAAAACCAGGTAGAGCATGTTGGAGTCCTCGGTTTGGGGAGATTGCAGAACATCTGCATCGCCAAACTAGCCTCAGTGGGCAGGCCCTTGTAGCCAGCACGCCGCGAATTCAGAATTCGTAAAAGGCCTCGGAATCGAACGGCCGTCTTTGCCCGGTCAGGCCCATGCGTTGCAACACCAGCGCTACCACCGCAGCGGTAACCCGATGGTAAGACAAGTCTGTCACCCCTAGTCGAACGACGCGTGGGCCGCTCGCGAGATTTGTTTTGCCTTCAGTTTGGTGAGTCACCGTCATGATTTTTTCCCTATGCTAAAAATCGCCCTGGAACTCGGCGATCATGAACTCGACGAAAGCCCGAGCCTTGGATGAGATCAACCGCGCGCTGGGGTAGATCGCCCAGATATCCCGGGTTTGCTCCAGGACACAGGACGGCATGATTTCCACCAATGCGCCGCTTTCCAGTGAGGGCCTGGCGTTCCACTGTGAAACAGAGACGATGCCGAGCCCACCCTCCGCGGCAAGCCGTGCGCTTTCGCCGCAATTGACTCTGAGCGAACCACTGATTGCCGTGACTTTGTGTGACTGGGCACCCACGAAACGCCAATGGTCCTCGTCGCCCAGCAGGATGCAGGAATGATTGGCCAGCTCCGCAGGTGAAGTCGGTTCGCCATGCGCCTGGAGGTAGGCGGGTGCCGCACACAGGATGCGTCGGTCGCAGCCGAGCTTGCGCGCCACCAGGGATGAGTCCTTCAGGGCGGCGATGCGGATTGCCACGTCAATCCCGATCTCGGTCAGGTCCTGCATTTGATCGGACAGTATCAGGTCGATCTTCAGCTTCGGGTTGGCGTGCAGGAACCGGGTAATGGCCGGCATCAGGCACATCCGCGCGAAGGACCCGGGGGCGGATACTCTTAACACCCGTTTGGCCACGTCCTTGCCTTTCACCGCGACCAGACAGGCCTCGTCCACGGCTGCCAGCACCCGGATTGCATGGGGCAGAAACAGCGCACCGTCTTCGGTCAGGCTGACCTGGCGAGTGGTGCGATGCAGCAGGCGCATGCCCAGGTATTCTTCAAGCTTCGCCAGTTTGTGGCTGGCCACCGAGGGCGCGAGTCCCAGCTCCCTGCCGGCTGCGGTGATATTGCCCAGCTCTGTTGATCGCATGAACAGGTTCAACGCATCAATATTCATGCTTCGGCGCCGCTAGTGTGTGGGCGCCGGCGCGGCATCGATCTTCACGCGCAGCAGGCTGTAGGGTTTCTGGCGCAAGTCTTTGCCTGCGTGAAAGATGCTTTGGCGGTGCAGCTGATTGGCGATGAAGTACAGGTAGCCATCAGGACCGATTGACAGTGTGTCGGGCCAAAGCACACGCGGATCATGGACGATGGTCTGCCATTGCCCGTTCGCCAGCCGTTTGCGCACGCTGTTGTTTTCGTAGTCGCCGGCATACACGGCCCCCGAGGCGTCGGCTTCAAGCCCGTCCGAGGCGCCTTTTTCCCCGAGGTCTTTGACCGCCATTTCGAGCCGTGCTTCGCTGACTGTCTCGTCACGCAGCAGTGCCGTGGGGATGGCGTACAGGTGCCGACTCGACAGCGGGCAGAAATACAAGGTCTGCCCATCAGCCGACAGGGCGATGCCGTCCGAAGCCACGGCAAAAGGCTGGGTGCCGCCTTTGGCATCCCGCACTTTCAGGACCTGGCCTTCGACCGTGGGTACGAAGTTCGGGTCGACCGAGGTCGAGGGTGCACCACTGAGCCGGCGTATGGCCGTGCCACTGGCGATGTCCATGACGATGATCGCGCCCGGGCCGGTAAGTGAAGAGTCGGTGATATAGATCACGCCTTGGTCACCCACGCGAAAATCAAAGCGCATGTCGTTGACGTAGGTGCCGGGCAGCATGACGTTTTTCGGGAATACGAGGGTCTTGACCACCTTGTTGGTGGCGAGCTCAACTGCGACGAGCTTGGCACCACCTGGCTGTGGAGGCGAGAAGCCAGGCGCCGCGGTGTCCAGTATCCAGAGGCGTCCGCGCCCGTCGGCCACCACGCTTTGTACGCTGATAAACCCTTTGGCCGGGTCTTTGGGGTTGGCCTGATTTATCGCCTGGTCAGGGTAGGGTACGACTTTGCCGTCGCGCAATTCTGCGACGGTAAACGGCACCTCGTCGCCCCAGCGAGGAAAGTTGACAAAGATGCGTCCGGTCTCGGTAACGCTCACGCCGGTGGGCATGGCATCGTGGAAGGCGTGCACCTGCTCGATGGCGCCAACGCTCTGATCGGCGGGCAGGTTCGCCGGCATGGAAGCCTGGGCGGCGGTGCCGGTGAGGGCCGCTGCCAAGGCAAGGGCAGTCCAACTGATTGGGTATTTCAAGTACATGGCAGGGCTCCAGGTTTTTCTGTTCTGGAGCCAATGGTGTCGGTTCCCGGCAGGCGAAAAAACCCGCTGATTGCCGATAACAGTTTCATTGAAATCAAGAGAATGGGCTGTCGCGCGCAAGCCTGGTTTTTTAATTGCGGGCGAGCAAGCTTGCTTCAGCAGAGGGGGTATCCACGGTGATCAGGGTTTCGATCATCGCCTTCGCCGCCGGCGACAAGCGAAACCCGGTACGGCTGATGATCCCGCAGCGGTTGTTCAAACTGTCGAGGCTGTGAGGCACGTTGCGCCAGTGCAACACCGTCAGTGCGCCACGGGCAAAGTCTTCGGCAAACGCATCCTCGGCACCCAGGCCAATCGCGTTGGACTGGTGCACGATGGCTGCCAGCGCCGCAAACTGCTCCAGTTCGATAGCGGGAGAAAAGTCGACACGCCCGCTCAGGTTGGCCAGTAGCTTGCGTACCCCGGGAGCGATCAGCGGTGTGGCCAGCGGGTAGTCAAACAAGTCGTTGGTCGAGAGGCTGTCCTTGGCCAGTAACGGGTGCCCGGCGCGGCAGAAAAATACATTGCGCCGGGGTGTCAGGGCCTGGGTCTGGAAATTCGGATCGGCCTCGAAGTGGCGCACATCGGCGATGAAGAATTCGATCTCTTCGCGACTCAAACTGCGTCCGAGTTTTTCCCAGTTATCCACATGCAAACCGCTGCGTACTCGTGGATGAGCGCCGACAAACCGTGCGATCGCTCCAGGCACCAGGTTCACCGCCGCCACGGCATCGCAGCCAAAGCGCAATTCGCCGGCGTCGAGCTTGGTCATGCGGGTGACTTCGTGGCTCAGCCGCGCCGCGCCCTGAACGAGCGACAAGGCATGTTGCAACACCACCTGGCCCTCGGGAGTGGGGCGCAGGTCTTTGTGGGCGCGGTCCACCAGCACACAGCCAAACTCCTGTTCCAGGCTTTGGATGCTGCGGCTGAACGCCGGCTGGGTAATGCCCATGGCGTCGGCGGCGCGCACAAAACTGCGGTACTCATTCAGAGCAATGAAGTAGCGCAGTTGGCGAAGGTCCATGGAGTTTTCCGGCGTCCTGAAGGAAACCGCGATTCTAATCGCCTCGCTTATTCCGCAAAAGAATGTTCATTGTTTTATCTAGATTCAAATTGCATATCCATAGAGCCTGTGCGGTAGGTGCCCGGGCTGAACACCCGGGTGAGTATCAGCATCGCCACCACCGTCAGCGTCAACACCATCCAGGCGCTTACGAAACTGCCAGTCAATTCCCGCAGCCAGCCGGTCAGCCACGGTGATACGGCGTTGATCAAAAAGCCCACGCCCTGGACGAACGCCGCCAGTTGGCCGGCCTCCCGAGGGTCGCGGCGGTGATCCAGGGTCAACAACAGGCTCAGGGCGAAACATGCTCCCAGGCCGAAACCGATCAACGCCACCCACACGTGGGGGAATTCCAGCGGCGCCGTCAGCAGGCCGATATAGCCCACGGTCTGGGCCAGCAGGCTGATGCTCAGTAACGGTCGACGATCAATGCCACGTTGCGCCAGGGCCGGCATCAGCAGCGCGGCGATTACCTGGAAGATCGTCATGAACGCCAGCAGCGAACCACTGGGCAGTACGCCCCAACCCAACTGCTGATAGTAGGCCGGCAGCCACGCGACCATGCTCATGTAGCCGCAATTCACCAGGCCGAAATACAGCGCCAGCAACCACGCCCGACGGTTGCGCAGGCCCTGGAACGGCGCCGTCACCTGCGGGTTTTTCGCCGCACCCAATGGCAGCCACGCCCACAACAATAGTGCGCCCAGGGCCGGTAGCAGCCAGATCCCGAGCCCCGCCTGCCACTGCTGGAAATGCCCCGCCACCAACGGGCTGAGCAGGGCGGCCAAGCCACCGCCGCCCATCAGCGAAGCCGAGTAAACCCCCATCGCCAACGGCACGCGCTGGTGAAACTGGCGCTTGATCATCGCCGGCACCAGCGCCTGGATCAGCGCCACACCCGCACCGCCGAACAATGCCGTGGCCAGCAGCGCCGGCGCCTGGCCAAACAGCCAGCGCGCGAGGCACGCCAGCAGAATCATCATCAAGCCCAGGGCGATTCCGCGACGCTCCCCCAGCCTTGCCTCCAGGCGCACACCTACCAACGCCACCAGGCCCATGCAAATCACCGGCAGGCTGGTGAGCAGGGCGCTGCTCTGGAAACTCAGGCCGGTGGCCAGACGGATTTCCCCCAGCAACGGGCTGATGGAACTGAGGATCGGTCGCAGGTTCAGGCCCAGTACTACCAACAAACCCCAACCGGCGAGCTTGCCGGCGAACGAATTATTCAGCGTCATGCAGGGCCTGCCACTCGCGGTAGAGGGCTTGCATCGCTGCCTGCGGCAGGTGCTGCACGGGCAATTTTTGCTCCGCCAGCGGCAGCGCCAGTTGCTGGTAGATCGCTGCTGTGGACAAACCAAAGGGCGCCGCCACGTCGTTGCTGGCAGCGAACACCACGCGGGATATGCCGCACAGGTGCATCGCACTCAGGCACATCGGGCAGGGCTGGCCGCTGGCGTAGATCACACAACCGTCGAGGCGCGGGCCGAGTTGTTGGCTGGCGGCGCGGATGGCGAGCATCTCGGCGTGGGCGGTGGGGTCCTGGCTCAAGTGGATTTCGTTGACCGCCTCCACCAGCACCTCGCCGTCGCGCACCAGCACGGCACCAAACGGGCGGCCACCGGCGGCTACGTTGGCCTTGGCCAGTTGCACGGCGTGATGCAGATGCTGTTGATCGTCAGTCATGGAAAACCCCTCGTGCGCAATGAGGCGTGAAGTATGGGCAGCCGCAGGGGTATTCTGAAATTAAATATAACCATGCCAATCAGTGGCAAATGGAATGGTGAGCCCATGTTCGATCCTGTGTTGTTGCGCAGCTTTGTTGCCGTCGTCGATTGCGGCAATTTCACCCGCGCGGCCGAGCGGCTGCACTTGACCCAGTCCACGGTCAGCCAACAGATCCGCCGCCTGGAAGATGCGTTGGGCAGCCAGGTGCTCGACCGCGACCAGCGCCGCGTGGTAGCCACGGTGGAAGGTGAACGCTTGCTGGCGTATGCGCGGCGCATCCTGGCGCTGCACGAAGAGGCGGCCGACGTGCTGATCAATCAGCAGAGCGATGGCGTGTTGCGCCTGGCGGTGCCCGAGGATTTTGCGGCCGAGCGCCTGATGCCGCTGCTGTCGGCGTTTGTGCAGGCTTATCCCCGGGTGCGCCTGGAGGTCACCAGCGGCTTGGGGCCGGAGTTGTTGCGGGATTATCGCGGCGGTGAATTCGACGTGCTGCTGGTCAAGCAAATGGGTGACAGCGATGACTGCCTGGTGTCCTGGCCGGAGCCGTTGTGTTGGGTCGACAGCCGCAGTTCGCCGTCCCTGGGACGTGATCCGCTGCCGCTGGTGGCGTTTCCCGCCGGCGGCCTGTACCGCAATGAAATGCTGCATCACCTGGAGGTAGGCGGCTGGCGCTGGCGCATCGGTTATTCCAGCGCCAGCTTGGCCAGCGTGTGTTCGGCGGTGGCGGCGGGGCTGGGGATCAGCCTGTTGCCGGTGCGGGTGGTGCAGCCCGGGCACGTGGTGTTGGGCGCGAACAGCGGTTTGCCTGCGGTGCAGGGCGTGCGGCTGGCGCTGTATGGCCGTAACGGCCTTGGTGCGGCCGGGCAGGCGTTGCTACGCCAATTGCAGGATTTGTGTGCCGGTAATCCACGCTGAGCCATGCCTTCAGTGAATATTTTGTATGCCTCAAAAGCATTGAGATTTTCCCCCTCGGCGCCAGGCCGCGCAGGACGTGGCTTCGGCGTATCCGGATGTTTCGGTTATTCAATTTAGATCTATCTATAACTTTAAAGATTACTTTAAGAGATAAGCGTCTGCCCCCGATGATTCAGCCCTCGACGGCCGCCAAGGCAGGCCCGTCGGTTTTTTTGCTTAAGACCGCAGGGGAGTTAATCAATGGGCAATGTCCAGACCGCCGCCAGTGCACAAGAGGCGCAGTGGCGCCACGCACCGGGTGGTGAGTTGGTCGACCTTGGCCGGCCGCATCGCGCGCCGTTGGGGCAGTTGCGTACGCAGAAAACCCCGAAGGGTGTGTTGAGTCGGCGTGAAGCGATCCTGTTGGGGATTCTCGCGCTGGCCTTGCATGGCGCGGTGATCTATTGGGTCAGCCAGAAGCCAACCCCGGTGCTGCCGATTGTGCCGCCGGAAATCCCGCCGATGACGATCGAATTTTCCCAGCCGGCTCCGCCGGTTGTGGAGCCGCCGCCGCCTGTACCGCCACCGCCGCCGCCACCGGTTGTCGAGCCACCGCCGCCGGTGGTTGATGAATTGGCCGCCAAGCCGGCGCCGAAAAAGATTCCGAAACCCAAGCCGGTGCCAAAGCCTGTGCCCAAGCCCGCACCGAAACCGGTAGCCGAGCAGCCGCCCGCGCCGCCTGTACCCGCGCCACCGGCTCCAGCACCGCCGGCACCGCCTGCGCCCGCGCCGGTCACACCGGCCTCGGCCAACGCCGCGTACCTGAAGAACCCGGCGCCGGAATACCCGTCACTGGCCCAGCGCCGGGGTTGGGAAGGCACGGTGCTGTTGCGGGTGCATGTATTGGCCACCGGCAAGCCGGGTGAGATCCAGATTCAGAAAAGCAGTGGTCGCCAGCAACTCGACGAAGCCGCACTGGCTGCCGTGAAGCGCTGGAGTTTTGTACCGGCCAAGCAGGGTGATGTGGCCCAGGACGGCTGGGTCAGCGTACCGATCGATTTCAAGATTCATTAATTATTGGATGCGGTGTGTTGGACACATCGCGACCTGCACAGAGGGAAAACATCATGGCATTAGCATCTCCAACTGAATCCATCGAAAGCGCGGTGATCTGGCTGCTGGTGGTCTTTTCGGTCGCTACCTGGGGCCTGGCCCTGCTCAAGGGCGTCCAGTTCGGCCGCCTCAAGTCCCAGGATCGCAAGTTCCACAAACAGTTTTGGGCGGCATCCAGCCTGGACTCGGCCGCTGAACTCGCTGAAACCAAACCCGGCGCCGCCGCTCGTGTGGCCCAGGCTGGTTACGCCGCGATCCAGGTGGGTGAGGCGCCCCACGCTGCTGACTTGAGCCAGGCGATCAACCATCAGGACCGTCTTGAACGCGCTTTGCGCCAACAGATCGTGCGTGAGCGTCGCTCCCTGGAAACCGGCCTGGCCGTGGTTGCGAGTATCGGCAGCACCTCGCCGTTTATCGGCCTGTTCGGCACTGTGTGGGGGATCATGGAAGCCCTGAAAGGCATCAGCGCCGCCGGTTCCGCCAGCCTCGAAACCGTGGCCGGGCCGATCGGTGCGGCACTGGTTGCCACGGGTGTGGGTATTGCCGTCGCGGTGCCGGCGGTGCTGGTCTACAACTACTTCCTGCGTCGCCTGAAGCTCACGGCTGCTGACCTGGACGACTTCGCCCACGACTTCTACAGCCTGGCGCAGAAGAACTCGTTCCGCGTGCTGCTGCACCCGACGCTGAGCAAGGCCGGTGCCCAGGGTGGCGCGCAAAAAGTGAAGGAGGCGTCCTGAGATGGCCTTCTCCACGCAAGACAGTGATGAGGTGCTGAGCGAGATCAACGTTACGCCGCTGGTGGACGTGATGCTGGTGCTGCTGGTGGTGTTTATCGTCACGGCGCCGTTGTTGACCAATGCGATTCCGATCAACTTGCCCAAGACCGAGGCCGTGGCCCCGGTGGAGCAGAAGGACCCGCTGGTGGTGAGCATTGATGCGGCCGGGAAACTGTTTATCAACAAGGATGAAATCCAGCCGGATTTGCTGGAATTCAACTTGCAGTCGGCCAAGGCCAAGGACCCGGATGTGCGGGTGCAACTGCAGGCTGATGATGGAGTGAACTACGGCGAAGTGGCGCGAGCCATGGCGTCGATCGAGCGGGCGGGGATTACCAAGCTTTCGGTGATTACTGCACGTTAGTTTCAAATGCCTCGACAATTTTTTTGGCCGTCTCCTTGGCAGGGTGCGGCCTTTTTTTTGCTTTGGGGGGAGTACATATCCGTTATTTAGGTAACGGCTACTTATGGTTCCGCTCTTACAGCGGCTCACTTTTGAACAGCGCAAAAGTAAGCAAAACGCTCTTGCCCCACCACTCGGCACCTCGCCTAGGCTCGGTGTGCCCTCACTCCGGCTTTGGACCGTGGGCCGCCGTCATGGGCCATCCTTGGCCCAGGACGGCTAACCCGGCGTCCTGCCGGGTTACCCACGCTCCAAAGCCTGCGTTCGGCCAGCGTGGTTTAACGGGGCGCCTAAGATCAAGATCAAAAGCAGATCAAGAGCACAGCGGCCTACCGGCCGGCTTGAGTGTTGAAGAGCAAAATCAAAAGCTGAAGCGGGCACGGTTCAAATGTGGGAGCTGGCTTGCCTGCGATGGCATCTCCTCGGTGTGCCTGATGTACCGAGTTGTCTGCATCGCAGGCAAGCCAGCTCCCACAGAAAAGCAGCTCTGCTTTCGCTCTGGTTTTTGATTTGGCTTTTAACACTCGATTTTTGGTTATTAATAAATAGCTTCTTATTCCTTAACGAATATATACCCCGTGCCTATACTGACCCACAACGTTAAACGCTGCAGGAGGGCACACCCATGCACAGCGAGTCGATTCGTTATCTGATCGTGCCGGGCTGGCAAGGATCGCCAGAAGATCATTGGCAAAGTCATTGGCAGAACAGCCTGCCCAACAGCGCGCGCGTGGAGCAGGCCGACTGGCTCACCCCACGCCGCGAAGACTGGGTGGCAGCCCTGGCCGAAGCCATCGCCGCCGACAGCACCCCGGTGATTCTGATCGCCCACAGCCTGGGCTGCATCACCGTCGCCCATTGGGCGGCCACCGCACCGGTGCAATTCCTGCGTCAGGTACGCGGCGCCCTGCTGGTGGCCCCGGCCGATGTCGAACGCCCTGCCTGCGCACCCGCCCTGCGTAACTTTGCGCCAATCCCCAGCCACCTGTTGCCCTTCCCAAGCCAGGTCGTCAGCTCCGACAACGACAGCGCCGTCAGCGCCACCCGCGCCCTGGAACTGGCACGTAACTGGGGCGCCGAAGCAGGAATTCTCGCGGGCGCCGGGCACATCAACGTGAAGTCCGGCCATCAACGCTGGGAACAGGGTTTCGCCTATCTCTATCGCCTGCAAAATCGCCTGGAACATCACTCCCGGCGCCGTGCATAAAATTTTTTAAACGCCCCTTCCCCTTCGTGGATGGGGCGGGAGCCTGCCATGAGCCTGCATGAAACCTTCGGTCAGCCCCTGCTGACCTTCCCCGACGCCGAAAAAAGCCCCCTGAGCATTCGTGCCAAGGCGCTGGTGTTTGTCGACCCGCGTTCGCGGAAGCTGCGCGAAGACCTCGAAAACCTCGCCCCCCGCGCCTTGCCCGTGTTGATCCGCGGCGAAACCGGCAGCGGCAAGGAGTTGCTCGCCCGGCATATCCACCGTGGCAGCGACCGCACCGGCCTGTTTGTCTCGGTGAATTGCGGCGCCATCAGCCCGACATACGCCGACGCCGAACTGTTCGGCTACGCCGCAGGCAGCCACAGCGGCGCAGCCAGCAGCCGCGCCGGCTGGTTTGGCTCAGCCAACGGCGGCACGTTGTACCTGGATGAAATCGGCGACTTGCCGCTGCCAATCCAGGTCAAGCTGCTGGCGGCGCTGGAAAACCACGAAGTCACTCGCGTCGGCGCCCATCAGCCAAGCCCGGTGGATGTGCGGCTGGTGGCGGCCACCAGCATCGACCTCGCCCAGGCCGTGGCGGCCGGCAAGTTTCATGAGCGCCTGTTCCATTACCTCAGCGAAGGCCAACTGGAGCTGCCCGCACTGCGCGAGCGGGTGGGCGACATCCTGTCACTGGCCGAATATTTCCTCGGCATCTACAGCCAGCGCCTCGACCTGCCGGTGCCGCTGATCAGCGACGAAGCCCAGCGCGTGCTGGAGCATCACAGCTGGCCGGGCAACACCCGGGAGTTGGAGAACGTGATTCACTTTGCCTTGCTGGTCAGCAGTGGCGACGAGATTCTGCCTGAGCATTTGAACCTGCCCGTGGCGGGTTCGCCTGTGGAGCAGGTGCGGCGAATTCTTGGCCACGCCAGCGCCGCCGAGGTTGAAGCCCTGAAAAGCTATCTGAAAGAACACGCTGTTTTGTAGTGGCCCTGCTTGCCGGCGATGGCGTCCTCAGGAGCATCGCAAGGCTCAAGACCGCCATCGCCGGTAAGCCGGGCTCCTGCATGAACAAAATGGAATATCAAAGTGAATAAAAAGTATTGTTCTGGAATAAAAAACCTCGGTATTGTCCGCTCCACGCCGCGATAGCACTTCGCTGGCATCCACTAAAAAAGCGGCCGTCCCAGACGACCCGGATTTTCGATAAGGACACTGCATGAAAAAGGTTCTGTTGTTTACCGCACTGGCGGCTGCCCTGACTGCAAGCTTCGCCCAGGCCAACGAGAAACTGGTGGTAGCCGCTACCCCGATCCCGCACGCCGAGATCCTTGAGCTGGTCAAGCCGACCCTGGCCAAAGAAGGCGTGGACCTGGAAATCAAAGTCTTCACCGACTACGTACAACCGAACGTACAGGTGGCCGAGAAGCGTCTGGACGCCAACTACTTCCAGACCCTGCCGTACCTGGAAAACTTCAACAAGGGTAAAGGCACCAACCTGGTCACCGTAGTGGGTGTGCACGTTGAACCCTTCGGCGGCTACTCGAAAAAGATCAAAAACATCTCTGAGCTCAAAGATGGCGCCACCGTGGCGATCCCGAACGAAGGCAGCAACTCCGGCCGTGCCCTGCTGCTGCTGCAAAAGGCTGGCGTGATCACCCTGAAAGACCCGACCAACGCCCTGGCCACGCCGAAAGACATCGCCAACAACCCGAAACACCTGAAATTCAAAGAGCTGGAATCGGCGCTGCTGCCACGCGTCCTGGACCAGGTTGACCTGGACCTGATCAACACCAATTACGCCCTGGAAGCCGGCCTGAACCCGGCCAAGGACGCGTTGATCATCGAAGACGCCAAGTCGCCGTACGTGAACTTCCTGGTTGCCCGCCCGGACAACAAGGACAGCGACGCGATCCAGAAGCTGGCCAAAGCCCTGACCAGCCCTGAAGTGAAAGCTTTCATCGAGAAGAAATACAACGGCGCGGTCGTGCCGGCGTTCTGATCGAACCCAAAAACCTCCTTCAAGGTTTAAACGCCGACGGCTTCTACAGCGTCGGCGTTTTTTATGGCTGGAATGCAATCAAAATGTGGGAGCGGGCTTGCTCGCGAATGCGGTGGGTCAGCCAACACATCTGCTGACTGATACACCGCATTCGCGAGCAAGCCCGCTCCCACATTTTGGACTGTGTCGGCTCAGATATTTCGACTGTTAATGGCCCTGCGCAGTGCCACCAGCCACTTCACCAGTTCCTGCGGATCAATCGGTTTTGCCTCGTTCATCGTTCACTCCCTCGCTGTTGATTGGCCGTCAGTCTGGCCACGCGCTGCCTATCCCTGAAGTGCAGCTCCGATAAAAAGACCCGTCCTACTTCCCTGGGAACAGTAGCTGTCATCCATCTGCACCGCGAATCCGCAGGTTATCTATTTGGGTGATATCAATATGCTATTTCGGTATTTAAATTTTGCTTTTTATACCTTTAAAGTCGGCGCTACCCGGCGTTACCCACGCTGGACCGGACCGCACCAACGCCGCTTTACCCCTGCGGCGTCAGGGATTTCAGATGACCTTCGATTACGCATTTATCCTCAGCACGCTGCCGGCGTTTCTCAAGGCCGTGGGCGTTACCCTGCAAGTCGGCCTGATCGCCATTGGCACCTCCATGCTGGTGGCCTTGATCAACGCCGCGCTGCTGGTGTTTCGCACGCCCTACGTGTGGCGCCTGGTGGCGCTGTACGTGGAGTTGGCGCGCAACACACCGCTGCTGATCCAACTGTTTTTCGTCTATTTCGCGTTGCCGGCCCTGGGGCTGAATATCTCCGGGTTCTGGGCGGCAATCATCACCATGACCTTTCTCGGCGGCGCCTACCTCACGGAAGTGTTGCGCGCCGGTGTCGAGGCGGTGCCGCTGGCACAGATCGAATCGGGCAAGTCCATCGGGCTGTCCCACTGGCAACTGCTGCGCCATGTGATCCTGCCCCAGGCCGGGATCCTCAGCCTGCCGGCGCTGTTTGCGAACTTTATTTTCCTGCTCAAGGAAACCACGATCGTGTCGGCGGTGGCGGTGCCGGAAATTCTCTACACCACCAAAAGCTATATCGCCCTCTACTACAAAACCTACGAAATGCTCGCGGTGCTCACGTTGATCTGCGTGCTGTTATTCCTGCCGCTGTCGCTGCTGCTCAGCCGCCTTGAAAGGAGGCTCCAGCATGGCCAGTTCGGGTCTTGAATTACTCTGGGTGTCCTTGCCGCAACTGGGCAAGGGCGCGGCGCAAACCCTGTCGATCTCGTTCTTGAGCATCGCCTTCAGCACCGTCGGCGGCGTGGTGTATGGCGTGCTGCGCACGTTGAATTCGAAAGCGATCAACCTGGTGCTGCGGATTTACCTGGAGCTGTTCCGCGCCATTCCGGTGTTGGTGTGGTTGTACTTGCTGTTCTTCGGCCTGCCGATTTTCTTTGGCCTGAGCATTCCGAGCTTCTGGTGCGCCGTGCTGGTGTTGTCGCTGTGGGGTGCCAGTGAAGTCGGCGAAGTGGTGCGCGGTGCGTTGCATTCGTTGCCCCGAGGCCAGCGTGAAGCCGGCCTGTCGATTGGCCTGTCGGACCCGCAACTGTACGGCTACGTGCTGTTGCCCCAGGCCCTGAAACGCATGACGCCGCCGACCATCAACGTCTACACCCGCATCATCAAGACCAGCTCCCTGGCGGTGCTGATCGGTGTGGTGGACGTGATCAAGGTCGGCCAGCAAATCATCGAGCGCACCTACGAGTCGGTATTGATCTACGGCGCGCTGTTCCTGTTTTTCTTCTTTATCTGCTACCCGTTGTCGGCCGCCTCCAAGGTGCTGGAACGGCGCTGGGCCCAAGCATGAGCGCATTGATCGAGTTCCAGGGTTTCAACAAGTTTTTCGGCGACCAGCAGGTGCTCGACGGCATCGACCTGAGTGTGCAAAGCGGCGAAGTGGTGGTGATCCTCGGCCCCAGCGGTTGCGGCAAAAGCACCTTGCTGCGGTGCCTCAATGGCCTGGAAGTGGCCCACAGCGGCAGCCTGCGTTTTGCCGGCAAGGAGCTGCTGGACAAGGCCACCGACTGGCGCCAGGTGCGCCAGGACGTGGGCATGGTGTTCCAGAGTTATCACCTGTTCCCGCACATGAGCGTGCTCGACAACCTCCTGCTCGGCCCGCTGAAAGTGCAAAAACGCGAGCCCCGCGAAGCCCGGGCCCAGGCAGAAAAACTGCTGGAACGGGTGGGCCTCTCCGACAAACGCGACGCCTACCCGCGCCAGCTGTCGGGCGGCCAGCAGCAACGCATCGCCATCGTCCGCTCGTTGTGCATGAACCCGCAGGTCATGCTGTTTGACGAAGTCACCGCCGCCCTCGACCCGGAGATGGTCAAGGAAGTACTGGAAGTGATCCAGGGCCTGGCCCGGGACGGCATGACGCTGCTGATCGTCACCCATGAAATGGCCTTCGCCCGCGCCGTCGCCGACCGCGTGGTGTTCATGGAGGCCGGCCGCATCCTCGAACAAAACACCCCCGAGGCATTCTTTACGAACCCGCAAACCGCACGCGCGCAGCAGTTCCTGGAGAAGTTCTCCTTCGTTTCAACACTGCCCAAAAGAACCAAGGAACTGGAGCTGTCATGAAAACTGCCAAGTTGTTATTCCCCCTGTTCGGCCTCGCTTTGCTGGCCGGCTGCAATAAATCCGAAGAGCCCGCCAAGACGGCTGCCGCTGCCACCCCGGCACCCGCTGCGGTGAGCTACATCGACAAGATCAAGGCGCGGGACAAGCTGATCGTCGGCGTATTCACCGACAAGCCGCCGTTTGGTTTCGTGGATGAGTCCGGCCGCTATGTCGGCTTCGATACCGACATCGGCCGCCGTTTCGCCAAGGACCTGCTGGGCGACGAGAACAAGGTTGAATTCGTCGCCGTAGAGCCGGCGAGCCGCATTCCGTTCCTGCAAAGCGACAAGGTCGACCTGATCCTCGCCAACATGACGGTGACGCCGGAGCGCAAGGAAGCGGTGGACTTCACCAACCCGAACCTGAAAGTCGCGGTGCAGGCCCTGGTGCCGCAGGACAGCTCGGTGAAGAGCCTGGACGACCTGGCGACCCGCACCACCATCGTCACCACCGGCACTACCGCGGATATCTGGCTGACCAAGAACCACCCGGACTGGAAACTGCTGAAGTTCGAGAAAAATTCCGAGTCGCTGCAAGCGTTGTCGGCGGGCCGTGGTGATGCCTATGCCCAGGACAACCTGGTGTTGTTCAGCTGGGCCAAGCAGAACCCGGGCTATCGCGTGCTGGAGCAGAAACTGGGGGATGAAGCGCCGATTGCGCCGGCGGTGAAGAAGGGCAACATCGAATTGCGGGATTGGGTGAATGCCGAGCTGGCGAAGTTGGGCGAAGAGAAGTATCTGCTCAAGCTGTATGACCAGTATGTTCGCAAGGAACTGAGCGATGACACCAAGCCGGAAAGCGTGATTGTTGAAGGCGGGAAGTGGCAGGGTTGACCCGTCAATGATCGTTCCCACGCTCCGCGTGGGAATGCCGCCTTGGACGCTCCGCGTCTGCTGCTGGGACGCGGAGCGTCCCGTGATGCGTTCCCACGCAGAGCGTGGGAACGATCATCAGCTGGGCCAATGCCACGCCGGCTCATCCAGCACCCGCTGCCCCACCACCTGCGTCTGCCCCATCACTTTCTCCAGCACGATCGAATTACACCCTTCATCCTGCTGCAACGCCGCAATCAAGCGGCTGGCATGGGACACCACCCACACCTGACACTGCTGCGACACCTGGATGATCAGCCGCGCCAACGCCGGCAAAAGATCCGGGTGCAAGCTGGTTTCCGGTTCGTTCAATACCATCATCGTCGGTGGCCTCGGCGTCAGCAGCGCCGCCACCAGCAGCAAGTAGCGCAAGGTCCCGTCCGACAGCTCCGCTGCCGACAAGGGCCGCAGCAACCCTTCCTGATAAAACTCAATGGCAAAACGGCCGCCCTGCAACGGCTCGATATTCAACCGCGCGCCCGGAAACGCATCGCTGATCGCCCGCTGCAAGGCGTCCGGGTCGCCAATCTCGCGAATGGTCTGCAACGCCGCTGCCAAATCCCGACCGTCGTGATGCAGCACCGGCGTACGCGTGCCCAGTTGCGGCTGGCGCACCGGGGCGTCGACGTCGCTGCGAAAGTGGTCATAAAAGCGCCAGCCGCGAATGCTTTCGCGCAGCAGCAACACCTCCGGCGAACCCCGCAGGCTGCCGACCTGATCGAACAGGCTGTGGTAGTTCGGCGTGTGCTGGGCCAGTACATCCCAGGCGCGGCCATCGCGGGCACGTACCATCGGGCCGGAGCGCTGCACCAGCAGGCTCGCCGGGCGAAATACATGCCCGGCCCAGATGCATTCTTTCTTGATCTCCGGGTCCAGGGAAAAATAGGACAAGGTTTTCTCGGGCAACCCCAGGGAAATCGCATAGCTGAAATCCTCTGCGGCAAACCCCAGGCGCAGGCGCTTGGCGCCCTGGCGCACGATGGGCTCCACCGCCACTTCACCACTGAGCATGCGCCGACTGATGCTCTCCGGCCCGGCCCAGAAGGTCGAATCCAGCCCGCCTTCGCGGGCCAGTGCGTTGATCACGCCCCCCTGGGCCGTCTCCGCCAGCAGCCGCAGGGCGCGATACAGGTTGGATTTACCGCTGCCATTTGGGCCGGTGATCAGGTTCAACCGATCCAGCGGCACCACCAATTTGTTGATCGAGCGGTAATTGGCCACCGCGAGGGTTTTGAGCATGAGAGGATGTTCGCGATTATGTGGATCCGCATGTTACCTGCGTCGGCTGGCGGAGATGTGTCGCGGGCGTCCTGATTTCCTGTAAGTCAATGCCTACGACGCGGAACCCTGAACTACGCTAACAGTCGCATAATCACCGACGCGTCAATCAAGCAAGGAGCCTGCATGGGCGGTCCCAAACTCACATTTATCCTCGGCCTTGGCCTGCTGGCGCTGCTGAGCGGTTGCGGCCAGGAAAAAGCCGAACCCAAGGAACATTCCCGGGTGTTTGTGCAGACGGTGAAGTCCACCGACTTTGCCGCCGCCGTGACCTTGACCGGCGATATCCAGGCCCGGGTGCAGACCGATCTGTCGTTCCGCGTCGGCGGCAAGATCATCCAGCGCATGGTGGATGTCGGCGACCGCGTCAGCGCCAAGCAGGTGCTGGCCAAACTCGATCCGAAAGATTTGCAGACCAACGTCGACTCCGCCCAGGCCCAGGTGGTCGCCGAGCAGGCGCGGGTCAAGCAGACCGCCGCCGCGTTTGTGCGCCAGGAAAAACTCTTGCCCAAGGGCTACACCAGCCGCAGCGAATACGACTCCGCCCAGGCCGCGTTGCGCAGCAGCCAGAGCGCGCTGACCGCGGCCCAGGCGCAGTTGGCCAATGCGCGCGAGCAGTTGGGCTACACCTCGCTGGTCGCCGACGCGCCGGGCATCATCACCGCCCGCCAGGCCGAGGTGGGCCAGGTGGTGCAGGCCACCGTGCCGATTTTCAGCCTGGCCCGGGATGGCGAGCGCGACGCGGTGTTCAACGTCTATGAATCGCTGCTGGTGGAGCCGCCGCCGGACAAACCGATTACCGTCAGCCTGCTGGAAAATCCGCAGATCACCGCCGTGGGCAAGGTGCGCGAAGTCACCCCGGCCGTTGCCGCCAATACCGGCACGGTGCAAGTCAAAATCGCCCTCGACGCACTGCCCAAGGGCATGCAACTGGGCTCGGTGGTCAGCGCCACGGCCAACGGGCCGGCTAAGGCCAGCATCGAATTGCCGTGGGCTGCCTTGACCAAAGACATCAGTGCGCCTGCTGTCTGGCTGGTGGACGACGACGGCAAGGCGCAACTGCACAAGGTCACGGTCGCGCGTTACCTGACCGGCAAGGTGATCATCAGCGACGGCCTCAAGGGCGGCGAAAAAGTCGTGGTGGCCGGCGGGCAACTGCTGCATCCCGGCATGATCGTGGAAATCGCCCAGCCGCCGGATCAGGCCCAGGCCCAGGGAGTGCAGCCATGAAGCAGTTGACGTGTGTTCTCGCCGCCAGCCTGCTGTTGATGGCATGTTCCAAGGAAGAACCGGCGCCGGAACCGGTGCGCCCGGTGCTGTCGATTGAAGTGAAAGCCGAAGACCAGGAAAACCTCGGCCGCTTCGCCGGAACGATCCAGGCCCGCTACGAAAGCAATCTCGGTTTCCGTGTGCCTGGCCGTATCGCCCGGCGCGCGGTCGACGTGGGCGCTGAAGTGCAGCAGGGCGCGTTGCTCGCCGTGCTCGACCCCACCGATCAACAGAACCAGTTGCGCGCCGCCCAGGGCGACCTGGCCCGGGTCCAGGCACAGTGGATCAACGCCCAGGCCAATGCCCGCCGCCAGCAGGAATTGTTCAACCGTGGCGTCGGCGCCCAGGCCCAACTGGACATCGCCCAGACCGACTTGAAAACCACCCAGGCTTCCCTGGATCAGGCCAGGGCCTCGGTCAACCAGGCCAAGGACCAGCTCAACTACGCCGAACTGCGCACCGACCATGCAGGCATCGTCACCGCCTGGAATGCCGAGGCCGGCCAGGTGGTCAGCGCCGGGCAGCAAGTGGTGACCCTGGCACGACCGGACATCAAGGAAGCTGTCATCGACTTGCCCGCCGGCCTCGCCGAACGCCTGCCGCCGGATGTGGTGTTCCTGGTCGCCGGGCAGATGGACCCCACGGTCAGCACCACCGCCACCGTGCGCGAGATCGAACCCCAGGCCCAAAGCGCCACGCGCACCCGTCGCGCCCGCCTGACCCTGGCGGAAACACCGCCCGCGTTCCGCCTTGGCACCGCCATCAGCGTGACCCTGAGTTCAGCCATCGTGCCGCGTATCGAACTGCCCCTCAGCGCCTTGCAGGAAGCCGACGGCAAGACCCGCATCTGGGTCATCGACACCCAAAGCCAGACCGTACAGCCCCGTGACGTCAGCATCGTCAGCCGTGACGCCGACAGCGCCTTGCTCAACGCCGGCGTCAAACCCGGCGAGCGGGTGGTGAGTGCCGGCGTGAACAGCCTGAAGCCCGGGCAAAAAGTCAAAATCGACGAGGACAGCCCGCGATGAAAGGGAGCTTCAACTTATCCGACTGGGCCCTCAAGCATCAGTCCTTCGTCTGGTACCTGATGTTCGTCGCGCTGCTGATGGGCGTGTTCTCGTACATGAACCTCGGTCGCGAGGAAGACCCGTCGTTCACCATCAAGACCATGGTGATCCAGACCCGCTGGCCGGGTGCGACTCAGGAAGAGACCCTGAAGCAGGTCACCGACCGCATCGAGAAAAAACTCGAAGAGCTGGACTCCCTCGACTACGTGAAGAGCTACACCCGGCCCGGCGAGTCCACGGTGTTCGTGTTCCTGCGGGACACCACCAGCGCCAAGGACATCCCGCAGATCTGGTACCAGGTCCGCAAGAAGATCGACGATATTCGCGGCAGCTTCCCCCAAGGCTTGCAGGGGCCGGCGTTCAACGACGAGTTCGGGGATGTGTTCGGCTCGGTGTACGCGTTTACCGCCGACGGCCTGTCGATGCGCCAGCTGCGCGATTACGTGGAGCAAGTGCGCGCCGAAATTCGTTCGGTACCGGGGCTGGGCAAGGTCGAGATGATCGGCCAGCAGGACGAAGTGATTTACCTGAATTTCTCCACTCGCAAACTCGCAGCGCTGGGGATCGATCAGCGCCAGGTGGTGCAGAGCCTGCAATCGCAGAACGCCGTGACCCCCGCTGGGGTGATCGAGGCCGGGCCGGAGCGGATTTCGGTGCGCACCTCCGGGCAGTTCGCCTCGGAGAAGGACCTGGCCAACGTCAACCTGCGGCTCAATGACCGTTTCTATCGGCTGGCCGACGTGGCGGAAATCACCCGTGGCTATGTCGACCCGTCGACGCCGATGTTCCGCTTCAACGGCAAGCCCGCCATCGGCTTGGCCATCGCCATGCAGAAGGGCGGCAACATCCAGGACTTCGGCAAGGCCCTGCACAAACGCATGGACGACCTGACCGCCGACCTGCCAGTGGGTGTGGGCGTGCACAAGGTTTCCGACCAGGCCGAAGTGGTGGAGGAGGCCGTCGGCGGCTTTACCAGCGCGTTGTTCGAGGCGGTGATCATCGTGCTGGTGGTGAGCTTTATCAGCCTCGGCGTGCGTGCCGGGTTGGTGGTGGCGTGCTCGATCCCGCTGGTGCTGGCGCTGGTGTTCGTGTTCATGGAATACAGCGGCATCACCATGCAGCGGGTGTCGCTGGGCGCGTTGATCATCGCCCTCGGCCTGTTGGTGGACGACGCGATGATCACCGTGGAGATGATGATCACGCGCCTGGAAAAAGGCGAGACCAAGGAGCAGGCGGCGACGTTCGCCTACACCTCCACCGCATTCCCGATGTTGACCGGCACGCTGGTGACCGTCGCCGGGTTTGTGCCGATTGGCCTCAACGCCAGTTCGGCGGGTGAGTACACCTTCACGCTGTTCGCGGTGATTGCCGTGGCGATGCTGGTGTCGTGGGTGGTCGCGGTATTGTTCGCGCCGGTGCTGGGCGTGCACATCCTCAGCAGCAAGGTAAAACCCCACAATGCCGAGCCCGGCCGAGTGGGCCGGGCGTTCAATGGCGGCATGCTGTGGGCCATGCGCAATCGCTGGTGGGCCATCGGCATCACGGTGCTGTTGTTTGTGGCGTCGGTGTTTTCCATGCAGTTTGTGCAGAACCAGTTTTTCCCGTCCTCGGACCGTCCGGAAATCCTCGTCGACCTCAACCTGCCGCAAAACGCCTCGATCAACGAGACCCGCAAGGCCGTCGACCGTCTTGAGGCGATCATCAAGGACGACCCGGACATCGCCCGCTGGAGCACCTATATCGGCCAGGGCGCGATCCGTTTCTACCTGCCGCTGGACCAGCAACTGGAGAACCCGTACTACGCGCAACTGGTGATCGTCAGCAAGGGCCTGGAAGAGCGCGGCGCCTTGATTGCGCGCCTGCAAAAACGCCTGCGGGAAGATTTTGTCGGCGTGGGCAGCTTCGTGCAGCCACTGGAAATGGGCCCGCCGGTGGGGCGTCCGATCCAGTACCGGGTGTCTGGCAAGGACATCGACCAAGTGCGCAAACACGCGATCGAGCTGGCGACCATGCTCGATAAAAACACCCATATGGGCGAAATCATCTACGACTGGAACGAGCCGGGCAAAGTCCTGCGGGTGGACATCGCCCAGGACAAGGCGCGGCAACTGGGGCTGTCGTCGGAAGACGTGGCGCAGTTGATGAACAGCGTGGTCAGCGGTGCGTCGGTGACCCAGGTGCATGACGATATCTACCTGATCAACGTGGTCGGTCGCGCCGAAGATGCCGAACGCGGTACGCCGGAAACCTTGCAGAACCTGCAGATCGTCACGCCCAACGGCACCTCTATTCCGCTGCTGGCGTTCGCCACCGTGCGTTATGAGCTGGAACAGCCGTTGGTATGGCGTCGCGACCGCAAGCCGACCATCACCATCAAGGCGGCGGTGCGCGACGACATGCAGCCGACCGACCTGGTGAAACAGCTCAAGCCGGACATCGACAAGTTCAGTGCTGGGTTGCCGGTGGGCTACAAGGTCGCCACCGGCGGCACCGTGGAAGAAAGCGGCAAGGCCCAGGGCCCGATTGCCAGGGTAGTGCCGTTGATGCTGTTCCTGATGGCGACCTTCCTGATGATCCAGCTGCACAGCGTGCAGAAGATGTTCCTGGTGGCCAGCGTGGCGCCGCTGGGGCTGATTGGCGTGGTGTTGGCGCTGATTCCCACGGGCACGCCCATGGGCTTTGTGGCGATTCTCGGGATCCTTGCGCTGATCGGCATCATCATCCGTAACTCGGTGATCCTGGTGACGCAGATCGACGCCTACGAGCGCGACGGCTACACGCCGTGGGACGCGGTGGTGGAAGCCACCGAACACCGGCGCCGGCCGATCCTGCTGACCGCAGCAGCGGCCAGCCTGGGCATGATCCCTATCGCCCGTGAAGTGTTCTGGGGCCCGATGGCCTACGCGATGATCGGCGGGATCATCATCGCCACCTTGCTGACGCTGCTGTTCCTGCCGGCGCTGTACGTGGCCTGGTACAAGATTCGCGAGCCGAAGAAAGAACAAGCCTGACAGCCACAGCGGTGACATTCCTACACGGACGTGGGAATGTTCCCTGAAACATTTTTTTGCCCTTCGCACCCGATCAATTGTTTTACCCTCCGGGCCTGATCCTTTTGCCAAGGCCTGCCCCATGCGTTGTTTCCTGCTGGTTTGTAGCTTGTTACTGTCGCCCGTGGCCCTTGCCGGCACGGTGCTGGAGAACGCCCTGTGGCGGGTTGAGATCGACCCGGCGACCCTTGCGATCCACGTTTCCCCCAGCGACAAGACCGCCGTGCAGGCTTCAAGCGGAGGCCCTGCGCACAGGGTCAACCAGCTCTCCCAAAGCACCCGTCAGGCCAGTTGGCAATGGGACGATGGCGCCTATCGCCTGAGCGCCACCCTCGAGCAACGGGATCTTGCCCTGACGATTGCCGCCCGTGATGCCGGTGAGTTGGCGATCCTGCGCCAACCCGCCAGCGCCATGGGCAAGGGCCTGATCTGGCCCCTGGCCGAAGGGCATTACGTGCCGGCGGGCAATGGTGTGTGGCAGGACTTCCTGCTGGAACAGGGCGACGTCAACACCACCCAGGACCTCAGCTTGCCGCTGTGGGGCGTGGATCACGGCGCGTTTACCCTCAACTGGCTGATGACCAATCCTTACAACAACCGTCTGCACTGGCAGGCCGACGGCAAAGGACTGGCGTTGTCCGCCTTCCATGAATTCACCACGCTGGACCCCGCGGCACCGATGACCGTTCTGTTGCACCTGGGCGAAAGCGACCCGCTGGCCGGCGCCAAGCGTTATCACCAGTGGCTGGTGGAGCAGGGGCTGTTTGAACCGTTGGCGGACAAGTTGCGGCAAACCCCGGAAGCGGAAAAGCTGCTGGGCGCCAGCCATATCTACCTGTGGGGCAATGATCTGCTGGCTCCGGGGGATGTGCGCGACTGGCCGCAACTGCTCAAGCTGCTACGCAGCGGCAAAGGCTTGGCGGCTGAATTGAATGGCTTGCTGGACAAAGAGGCTGCGCAGGTTCGGCAGGTCAAGCAACCGTATGAGCAGGCTGTCCTGCTGCGCGGCCTGAACGCGGCGATCAACACAAAGGCCCGGCAGGGCTGGCAGCCCTCCACCGAGCCGAATATGACCCAACTCGCTGACGGTTATGGTGCGCTGCGTCGTGAGTTGGCCGTGGCTTTTGCGGGTGCCTTGAGCGCCACGCCTGAGACTTGGGGCAACACCTTGTCCGTCACCAACGCGCTGAAAGGCGCCGGTCTCAAGCGCCTGCTGGTGACCCAGGGCGAAGGCTGGGAAGGCGGGCTCTGGCATCCTGAGGCGGTGAAGACCGGGGTCGACGCCGGTTACCTGATGGCGCCCTACGACTCTTATGAAACGGCACTGTCTGCCACCGAAAATCCCGACTGGACCACCGCGCACCTGGGCAGCAAGGCCTATGGCGAGTGCGCGATCGTGTTGAAGGGCGGCCAGCTCAAGACAGGCTTCCAGAAGTCCGGCCACTACACCGACCCGCGCTGCGTGCGGCCGTTGCTGGAGGCGCGGATCAAGGCGGTGCAGGCCAAGTCCGGGTTCAACGCCTGGTTCCTCGACGCCTATGCCACCAGTATGTTGTTCGACAGCTATCGCACGGGTGCGAGCATGACCCAGGCACAAAATGCCGAAGGCAATATCGATGCGGCCCGTTGGATCAATACGGCGCTGAAGTTGCCGGCAGGTTCCGAGGACGGCAACGCGATCACCGCCCGAGGCATCCTGTTTGCCCACGGCATGCAAACGCCGGTGCTGGGCTGGGGTGATCGTGAGATGACCAAGGACAGGCAGTCGCCGTATTACGTCGGGGCTTGGTACCCGCCGGAACAGCCGGCGGTGTTCTTCAAGTCGGTGCCGTTGAAAGAGCCGTTTCGCACGGTCTACTTTGACCCGACGATGCGCCTGCCGCTGTATCAGGCGGTGTTCCATGGCTCGGTGATCACCACCCACCATTGGCTGTTCGACAGCCTGAAACTGAGCAACGTGCGGGCCGAAAACGAGCTGACGCAACTGCTCTACAACGTGCCGCCGCTGTATCACCTGAGTGCGGCGACGGTGAAGCAGCGCTTGTCGGTGATTCAGCGCCAGGACGCATTCTTCCGGCCGCTGCATGAACGGTTGG
Source organism: Pseudomonas sp. W2I6 (assembly GCF_030815935.1). NCBI lineage: Bacteria > Pseudomonadati > Pseudomonadota > Gammaproteobacteria > Pseudomonadales > Pseudomonadaceae > Pseudomonas > Pseudomonas sp. W2I6. The sequence continues at coordinate 6,603,453 of NZ_JAUSXJ010000001.1, forward strand.
CGACTCAGGCCATGACCGATTTTCGCTGGCTGACGGAAGATAAACAGGTGCAGCAGACTACGTTTGCCGATGGGACGCGGTTGGTGGCGAATTTTGCTGAGGGGCGTATTACGGCTTTTGTGCCTGGCGCCCAGGCTGTGGTGTATCAGGTGGATGAGTGGCGGCTGTGAGTCCTTCGCGAGCAAGCCCGCTCCCACAGGGGAATGCATTCCAAAATGTGGGAGCGGGCTTGCTCGCGAAGGCGTAAGCCCAAACAACAAAGACCTACAGCTTGCGCCACACACTCGCCAGCCACGGCTGTTGTTCCCGAGGCAATCCCGCTGGCCGGTAGTAATGCTCCAGCTCCATAAACCCCGCAGCCGTCAGCAATTCCTGCCACGCCTGCAAGTCGTGATACGAGCCATACCGCGGCCCATTCCAGCCCTCCTGGTTTTCACCCCGAGGGTTTGAGCTGAACAACACTCCACCGACCTTCAACGCCCCATGCAACTGCCCAAGAATGCGCGGCAGTTCCTGCTTGGGAATATGAAACAGCACCGCATTGGCGAAGATCCCGTCGAAACGGCCGGCCGGCAAATCCAGCTTCAGGAAGTCCTGTTGCAGCACTTCACAGCCGCTGTCTTCCCGGGCCATCTGTGCAAAGCGCTCCGAACCATCGAGCCCCACCGCGATGTGGCCCATGCGGGTAAACGTCTGCAAATCCCGCCCCGGCCCGCAGCCGAAGTCCAGCACGGTAAACGGTGCGTCGCCCTGGATATGCCGCAGCAACGCATCAATGTTCTGGCTCACATCGTGATCGCGGGTGCCTTCACGAAAATCCTCGGCCACTTTGTTGTAGTGGCCAAGGGTGGTGGAGGTGATCTGGTCGAGGTCGTCGGGGGCAAGTTTCATGGCAGGTTATACCGGGCGCTGAGATGGCCCGACTATACCTCACCTCTTGTTCAGAACCCTGGCCAACCGATCGCCGCCCAACTGAATCACGGCTACCAGGATCACCAGCAGCACAATCACGGTGAGCATGATCTGCGTGTCAAAACGCTGATAGCCATAGCGATAGGCAATATCCCCCAGCCCACCGGCGCCAATTGCCCCGGCCATGGCCGAGGAGTTGATCATCGTCACCAGGGTAATCGTGAACCCGCCGACAATCCCCGGCAGCGCCTCCGGCAGCAGCACATGCCAGACGATATGCCAGCGCCGGCAACCCATGGCCTGCGCCGCCTCGATCAAGCCGTGGTCGACTTCGCGCAAGCTGACTTCGGCGATCCGCGCAAAGAACGGCGTGGCCGCGATGGTCAACGGCACCACCGCCGCCCACACGCCATAGGTGGTGCCGACGATCAACCGGGTGAACGGAATCAGCGCCACCATCAAAATCAAAAACGGGATCGAGCGGAACAGGTTAACGAACGCCCCCAGCACCCGATTCAAGGCAGGCGCCTGATAGATGCCGCCCTTGTCGCTGGTCACCAGGAACACCGCCAGCGGAATCCCCACCAGCAATGCAATCAACGACGACACTCCGACCATCAACAGTGTGTCGATGGCGCCCTGCAATAAACGATCAAACCACATAGCCTAGCACCTCCACCTGTTGTGCCCAGCGCCCGGCGCGGCTGCGCAGTTCTTCGGCGGTCAGGGACGAGCCGCTCACCGCCAGCAGCAATTGCCCCAAGGCGTGGCCCTGGATGCGTTCCACACCGCCTTGCAGCAAGCGCACGCGCCCGCCGAGGGCGCTGAATAACGCAGCAAGATCGGGTTCGTCTTCGGCACTGCCAGTCAGTTGCAAGCGCAGCACCACGGCGGCGTCCTTTGAGGTCGGATTGGCCTGCAGGCGGCTTTGCAACTCTTCAGGCAGGCCATGTTGCAGCGGCGCCAGCAGGGTTTTACTGACCTCATGCTGCGGGTTGCCGAACACTTCCCACACCGGACCTTGCTCGACCACATGGCCGTGTTCCAGCACCACCACGCGGTCGCAGATTTCGCGAATCACGGCCATTTCGTGGGTGATCAGCACGATGGTCAGGCCCAGGCGTTTGTTGATCTCCCGCAGCAGGCCGAGGATGGATTGCGTGGTCTCAGGGTCGAGCGCCGAAGTGGCTTCGTCGCACAACAGAATCTGTGGGTCATGCACCAGTGAGCGGGCGATGCCCACCCGCTGTTTCTGCCCGCCGGACAGCTGGGCCGGGTAAGCCTTGTGCTTATCCTGCAAACCGACCAATTCCAGCAGTTCACGCACCTTCTTCTCGCGCTGCTCCTTGGGCACGCCTGCGACTTTCAACGGCAGTTCGACGTTCTGCCACACGGTCTTGGCCGACATCAGGTTGAAGTGCTGGAAGATCATGCCGATGCGTCGGCGCAGGGCGACCAGGCGGTCTTCGTCGAAGTCGCCGATGTCCACCTGGTCAATCAATACCCGGCCGCTGCTCGGTTGTTCCAGGCGGTTGATGGTGCGGATCAGCGACGACTTGCCGGCGCCGCTGCGGCCGATGATGCCGAAGACTTCGCCGCGCTGGATCGCCAGGTCGATGCCTTGCAGGGCGGGCACGGATTGGCCGTCATAGGTCTTGCCCAGGTTGATAAAGCGCACGTGCGCGCGGTTCAGGTCCGGGTGCAGTTCTGTCTGCTCGGCGTCCCTGGGCGGCAAGCCCAGGTCGCGCAGTTGAGAGTGGGCGGCGGTCATTTTTTATCTTCCCAGCCGACTTGGTAGAGCTTGCCAAGGGATTTATCCAACGCGGCGCGCACCACCGGCGAGTGCTGGTAGATGTCGACGAACTTGATCACCCGCGGGTCGGTTTTGCTCTTGGGCTGGACCACGAACTGGATCACGTATTCCGGGTGGTCGAGGCCGTCGAACAGCAGCGCCGACTCGGCATCGAAGGTCTTGGACAGGCGGATATACGCCGGGTAGCCCTGCACCAGGTCGGCGTCGTCATAAGCGCGCACCAGTTGCACGGCTTCGACTTGCAGGATCTTGATCTTCTTCGGGTTGGTGACGATGTCTTCTTCAGTGGCCTTGTAGCCCACGCCCGGCTTGAGCGTGATCAAGCCGGCCTTGGCCAGCAGTTGCAGGCCGCGACCACTGTTGATCGGGTCGTTGGCAATCGCCACGCTGGCGCCCTGGGGCAGGTCGTTGATGCTCTTGTACTTCTTCGAATACAGGCCGACGTTGTTGATGATGCCCGGCGCGTACGGCACCAGGTCAAAGCCGGCGGCGGCCTTGGCGTTTTCCAAAAACGGGATGTGCTGGAAGTAGTTCACGTCGATATCGCCGGCTGCCAGGCTGACGTTGGGTGCGATCCAGTCGGTGAATTCCACCAGTTCGACTTTCAAACCCTGTTTGCCGGCCTCTTCGACGGCGGCTTCCAGGGAAATGGCGAAGGCGGCGGTGGTGCCGACTTTCAAGGGAGCGTCAGCGGCGAATACCGCCGAGCTGAACAATCCGAGGGCGAGCGCCAGTGCTTTGACTGGGTGGCTGAGCAATGTTTTTTTCATAGTGGATTTCCAGTCATAAGGTGTGAGTGCAAACAACTCGGTCAACTGTGGGAGCGGGCTTGCTCGCGAAAGCGGTGTGTCAGTGAATGCATCCGGCGACTGATACAGCGCTTTCGCGAGCAAGCCCGCTCCCACATTTTGGTTCAGTGGCGGTAGGTGGAGCCGGTGTGTTGTTCAGGTAAGTGCGCCGAGTGGTGGAAGACTTTCTCCCGCAACGTCCCGGTGTCATACGCGGTTTTGTACGAGCCCCGGCGCTGCAGCTCCGGCACCACCAGTTCGATAAAGTCGACGTAGCTTTCCGGGGTGACGATGCGCGTCAGGTTGAAGCCATCCAGGCCGGTTTCGCTGATCCATGATTCAAGTTCATCCGCCACCTGTGCCGGCGAACCCACCAGGGTGATGTAGCGCCCGCCCAGGGCGTGCTGCTCAAGCAACTTGCGCCGGGTCCAGTCATTGTTCTGCAGGTTCTTGGTCGCGGACTGGATGGCGTTGCTCTTCACGTACTGGATCGGTTCGTCGATTTCGTACTGTGAAAAATCAATCGCCGTAGAGGCCGAGAAATGCGCCACGCCGGCTTCCGCACTGGCGTAGCTCAGGTACTCGGCGTGCTTGGCCCACGCAGCTTCTTCGGTGGCGCCGACAATCACGTTCAGGCCCATGAACACCTTGATATCGTCCGGGTTGCGCCCGGCTTCCACGGCGCTGGCGCGCACCTTGTCCACCTGGATCTTGGTCGAGGCCTTGTTCTGCCCGCTGATGAACACGCACTCGGCGTGGCGCCCGGCAAACAGCAGCCCACGGTCGGAGCTGCCCGCCTGGAACAGCACCGGCGTGCGTTGCGGCGACGGCTCGCACAGGTGATAACCCTCCACCTGATAGAACTCGCCCTTGTGCTCGACCTTGTGCACCTTCTCCGGCTGGGCATACACCCGCGCCTGCGGATCGTTGATCACCGCGTCGTTTTCCCAGCTGCCTTCCCAGAGTTTGTAGAGCACCTGCAGGTATTCGTCGGCCTGGTCGTAGCGCCGGTCGTGCTCGACCTGCTCGGTCAGGCCCATGGCCTTGGCGGCGCTGTCGAGGTAGCCGGTGACGATGTTCCAGCCCACCCGGCCACGGCTCAGGTGGTCGAGGGTCGACATGCGCCGGGCGAACAGATACGGCGGTTCGTAGGTGAGGTTGGCGGTCAGGCCGAAGCCAAGGTTTTTGGTCACCGCCGCCATGGCCGAGACCAGCAGCAACGGGTCGTTGACCGGCAGCTGGATCGCCTCCTTGAGCGGCACGTCCACCGAGTTCTGGTAGACGTCATACACGCCGACGATGTCGGCGATGAACAGCCCGTCGAACAGTCCGCGTTCCAGCAATTGCGCCAGTTCGGTCCAGTACTCGATGGTTTTGTACTGGGTCGAGTTGTCCCGTGGATGGGTCCACAGGCCGTGGTTGATGTGCCCGATGCAGTTCATGTTGAAGGCATTGAGCAGGATCTTTTTCTTCGCCATCAGATAGTCCCCCGCAGTGGCGGGTTTTCATCGTTGAGGTAGTAATTGCCCACAGCAAAGTACTTCCAGCGCACCGGGTCGTGCAGGGTGTGCACCCGGGCGTTGCGCCAGTGGCGGTCCAGGCCGTGTTCGGCGAGGGTCGCCTGGCTGCCGGCGAGTTCGAACAGGGTGCTGCCGGCCGCCAGGGAAATCTCGGTGCTGAGGGCGCGCACTTCGGCGACCGCGATGGATGCGGCCGCGACGGTGTCGGCATTGCTGTCGGCCTGGGCGCGGTCGAGGAATTCGCCTGAGCGTTCCAGCAGGGCTTCGGTGGCGTGCAGGCGGATGCTCAAGTGGCCGAAGCTTTTCAGGGTCAGCGGATCTTCGTTGGCCTTGTCGCTGGTGGCATCGATCCACGGCCGGGTCTTGGTGCGCACGAAGTGCAGGGCATCCTCATAGGCAGCACGGGCAATGCCGGTGTCGATGGCGGCGTGAAGGATCTGCGCCAGCGGGCCGACAGTGGTCGGGCGTTCGAAGGCACTCTGGAACGGGATCACGTCCTGGGCCGCGACCCACACGTTATCGAACACCACCGAACCGCTGCCGGTGGTGCGCTGGCCGAAGCCGCTCCAGTCGTCGATCACGCTCAGGCCCTCGCTGTCACGGGTGACAAAGGCCAGTTGCTGCACACCGTTTTCGTCCACCACGGACGTGGGAATACGTTGGGCGTAGATCGCGCCGGTCGAGTAGAACTTGCGGCCGGTGATACGGAAACCGTCACCGTCGCGGGTGATCTTGGTGATGCGGTCGTGGGCGGTCTTGGTGCCCAGTTCTGCCAGGGCATTGCCGAAGCGCTGGCCGGCGAGCACTTCGGCGTACAGGCGTTTTTGCTGCGCCGGGCTGCCGTTCACCCGCAGCACTTCGAGGGCATAAAAATGGTTCTGCGGGATCTGCCCCAGGGACGCATCCGCCTGGGCAATCAGTGCCGTGACCTTGGCCAGGGTAACGTTGGAAACGCCGGCACCACCGAACTCCTTGGGTACGCTGATGCCCCACAGGCCGGAGCGGGAAAACACGTCCAGCTCAGGCAAGGGCAGGCGGCGTTCACGGTCACGCAAGGCGCTGTCGCGGCGGAAGTCTTCGGCCAGGTCGCTGGCGACAATGAGGGCTTGTTCATCGCTGGTAATAACCGCGACGTGATGAGAAAGGGTCATAGGTTTCTCCAGAGGTCTGGTCGTTAAATCCAGGAATGCCGGGCAGGCAAAGTGCCGTTCAGGTGATAGGCGCCCACCGCGTGGTACTTCCAGCGCACCGGGTCGTGCAGGGTGTGCACCCGGGCGTTGCGCCAGTGGCGGTCGAGGTTGAATTCGGCGAGGGTCGCGCGGCTGCCGGCCAGCTCGAACAGCTTTTCGCTGGCGAGCAGGGAAATCTCGGTGGTCAGCACCTTGGCTTCGGCTACGGCAATCGAGGCGCGTGCGGCGGACTGCGCGGTGATCGGCGCGGCGCTGACTTGGTCCAGTACCTGGCCGGCCTTGCGCAGCAGGGCTTCAGCGGCGTGCAGTTCGATCTTCAGCTTGCCGATATCGGCGATCACATACAGGTCATCGCTGGCCCGTTCGACCTTGGCATCGATCCATGGCCGCGAGCGTTCGCGTACAAAGCTGATGGTGTCGTCGATCGCGCCACGGGCGATGCCGGCATCGATGGCCGCCTGGATCAATTGCGAGACTGCTCCCTGGATGCCCGGTGTTTCGCCGAGTCGCCAGGTTTCCACCACCAGTTCGGCGTCCACCGCCACTTGATCCAGCAGCACTGTGCCGCTGGCGGTGGTGCGTTGGCCAAAGCCGGACCAGTCATCGACGATGCGCAGGCCTTCGGTGCCACGGCGCACGAACGCCATGACGACTTTGCCGTCATCGTTCAAGGCCTTGACCGCCACCCAATGGGCGAACAGCGCGCCAGTGGAGTAGAACTTCTGGCCACTGACGACGTAGCCGTCACCTTCGGCGGTGATGCGTGACTTGAGGTCCAGGGTGTTTTTGGTACCGCGTTCCGGGCCGCCGTTGCCGATGCGCCAGCCGTCCAGCACGCTCTGGAACAGCTGCTTTTTCTGGCGCTCGCTGGCCGCACCTTGCAGCACGTGCAGGATGCCGAAATGGTTCTGCGGGATTTGCCCCAGCGCCGGGTCGGCCGCGCTGATGATCGCGAACACCTCGGCCAGGGTCACGAAGGACACCTGCGGGCCGCCGTACTCACGGGGAATGGAAATACTGCCCAGGCCGCTGCGGGTGAAGTGTTCGATTTCAGCCCAGGGCAGTTTGCGTTGCTGATCGCGCCTGGCCGCTTGCAGGCGCGCGGCCTGTGCCAGCTCGTGGGCGGCGCTCAGGGCCTCGGCGTCGTTGCGCAGCACTTTGGCGGGCAACAACAGCGGGGCAACGTCCAGATCACTCTGGGGGGGTGTTTGTGCCAAGTTAGACATCAGCGCCGCTCCTTGGCTGCACGCAATGCCCTGGCGTTACGCACCGGGGTAATTTTGACCATACCTACCTCACATCCGTTGAAAAGATAAAAAAATCAGGAATGTCCGGTGGTCCGGTGCATATACCCTAAGCGTGTTAAATTTTTTAATAAACTAACTTTTAGGAATATGCATAGAAGGTCTGTCACCCCGGTTCACAGGGCGAGCCGGGGCGACGGGGTTGGTAGGCCAGCGGGGCCCTGGCGGGGCTGGTCGGGGCCTGAGGAGCGAGCGCGGCGATGCGCAGGATGCGGGCTGGCGCCCAGCTTGAATTGTTGCCGACCCGGTCGAGAATGCAGTAGGTCACTTCGAGGCGATGGTCATCACCAGCCTCGACAATGATGGCCGACGGCACCCACACCTGCACCGCCTTGCCCACATCGTCGGCCTGGATGCTCGGCAGGTCCAGGCGCACGTCACCCCAGCGCAGGGTGATCTCGTCATCGGTCGCCATGTTCAGGTACGGCTCGATGGTCAGGGGCACGCCACGGCGGATCTGGCTGCTGTTGACGCCATGGCGACGGATGGTCTCGGGCAGGCTGACGGCGGCCAGGTTCTGGTTTTCATCAAGGCTCAGTGCCGAGGGCATGCCGCCGGGGTAGTCGGTCTTGACCTGCACCCGGGTGATGGCCGAACGCGCCGGGCCGTGGCCAACCTGCATGACCCGGTAATGAATCCGTGCCGGGCCATTTTGCACAAAGCTCTCCGGCACTCGCAGGCTGGTGGGCATGCCGATCTTGCCGGCGGTGATGCGCCGGGAGGCGGCAAAGCAGTTGTTCCAGAACAACTCGATCAGGTCGCCCTCGTCCATGCCGCAGTAAGGCGCGATGTCGACCTGCAGGTTTGTCGCAGCGAGGGCATTGATGCCTTCTCGATGGGCCTGGGGCAAGGTCGGGGCAGTGAGCAGCGCCTGGGTGGAAATACGCTTCATAAATAATCTCCTTGGTGCAGCCAGCAGCAATCGTTCCGGACATCAGGCGCGGGCAGGCGACGTAGTCCGAAAGAAACGATTTAATAAAAAACCAGAATGGATCCAATCCTCTGGGTGTTAGATAAGAGGCTTGGTTAGTTGGCGTCAAGAGGCTGGGCGGGGCAAACAGGGGGTTATGGAATATTCAGAAGGGTCTTACTGGGAGGGCGCTGCAAGTGCGTGCTTCAGGGTGACTTTTACCCAATGAATAAAGGGTGTTTCCCCAAAAACACTAAAGAGGCGAGTTGCCTTTCGGCAACTCTATAAAGCGAAGCTTCTTACAATGAATCGGCGCAAGTTAGTTGTTGATGAACTTGCTGAGAAACTGCCGGGTACGTTCTTCTTTCGGGTTGGCAAACAGCGCCTTGGCTTCGCCTTGTTCAATAATGACGCCCTTGTCGAAGAAGATCACCCGGTTGGCCACATCCCGGGCGAAACTCATTTCGTGGGTCACGATGACCATGGTGCGGTTTTCTTCCGCGAGGCTGCGAATGGTCGCCAGTACTTCGCCTACCAGCTCCGGGTCCAGGGCCGAAGTCGGCTCATCGAACAGGATCACCTCGGGCTCCATCGCCAGGGCCCGGGCAATGGCCACCCGTTGCTGCTGCCCACCGGAGAGGCGGCGTGGGTAGGCGTCTTCCTTGCCTGCCAGGCCAACCCTGGCCAATAGCTTGCGGCCCAGGGCATCTGCGGCGGCCCGGGGCATCTTCTTGACCACGATCGGGCCTTCGATGACGTTCTCCAGGGCCGTGCGGTGCGGGAACAGGTTGAAGTTCTGGAACACAAAACCCACGTGCTGGCGCAGGCGCCGCACCAGGCTTTGCTGTTGGTTGAGCGGGCGGCTGCTGTCGATCTCGATGTCACCGACCTTGATTCGGCCACTGGTGGGTTCTTCGAGGAAATTCAGGCAGCGCAGCAAGGTGGTCTTGCCGGAACCGCTGGGGCCGATGATGGCGACGACTTCGCCTTCCTTGACCTCAAGGTCGATCCCGTTAAGCACCACCTGACCCTTGAATTGTTTGGTCAGTTTTTCAACCACGATCATGCTTCAAGACTCCAGGTCATGCCGGTTGACTCGTGCTTCCAGGCGGTTTTGCACGTGCGCCAGGACGCTGGCAAGAATCCAGTAGATCAAGGCGGCGGACAGATACATGGTGAAAATTTCGAAGGTACGGGCCGAGACCAATTGCGCCTGGCGGAACAGCTCCGGCACCTGGATGGTGGCGGCCAGGGCGGTGTCCTTGACCAGGGAAATAAAGCTGTTGCCCAGCGGCGGCAAGGCCGTGCGCATGGCCTGCGGCAGGATGGCCCGGCGCAGGGTCTGCGCACGGGTCATGCCGATACTGGCCGCAGCTTCCCACTGGCCGCGCTCGATGGAACCGATGGCGGCACGCAGGATTTCACAGGCATAAGCAGCCATGTTCAGCGAGAAGCCGATCATGGCCGCCGGGATCGGATCCAGCTCGATGCCCACTTGCGGCAAGCCGTAGTAGATCAGGAACAGCTGTACCAGCAAGGGCGTGCCGCGAAAGAACGACACGTAGACGCGGGCGGTCCAGCTCAACAGCTTGAAGCGCGACAGGCGCATCAAGGCCAGGCCGAAGCCCAGCAGCAAGCCGAAAAACATCCCGCCGAGGCTAAGGATGACCGTGAAGTACGCGCCCTTGAGCAGAAAGGGCGCGGAGTCCAGCGCGAGTTGGAAACCTGCTTCCATTATTGGGTAACGTCAGCGTTGAAGTACTTCTCGGACAGCTTCTTCAAGGTACCGTCGGCGCGCAGTTCGTCCAGAGCCTTGTTCACCGCGGCCAGCAGTTCAGGCTCGCCTTTGCGCAGGGCAATACCGGCTTCCTGACGGGAGAACGCAGCACCTGCGGCGGCGGTGTCCTTGGCTTTCTTGGCGTATTCCAGCGCGGCGAGGCGGTCGATCAGGATGGCGTCGACACGGCCGATGCGCAGGTCCTGGAACTTGGTTGGGTCATCGTTGTAGGTTTTGACGATGGCTTTCGGTTGGTTTTCCTTGAGCCATTGTTCGTAGTTGGTGCCCAGGCCCACACCGATTTTCTTGCCGGCCAGGTCGTCGGCGGTCTTGATGGTGTCGACGTTCTTCGCCAGGGTCAGCGCCTGGATCCCGGAGACGGTGTAAGGCTTGGAGAAGTCATACTTTTCCTTGCGCGCATCGGAGATGGTCACCTGGTTGACGACCGCGTCCAGGCGCTTGGATTCCAGGGCGGCGAGGATGCCATCCCACGGCGTGGCTTGCAGCTTGACCTTGACGCCCAGCTTCTTGGCCAGCGCTTCAGACAACTCGACCTCGAAACCGCTGAGCTTGCCGCTTTCGTCGACGAAGCTGAACGGCGGGTAGGTGCCTTCCAGGCCAATCTTGATTTCGCCGGCTTTCTTGATGTTGTCCAACTGCTCGCCGGCAACTGCCTGACCGAGCCACCCGGCGCCAAGCGCCAGCCCCAATGTGCCAACCAGTAACGTGCGACGGAATACGGAAATAGTCATGAAGAGCCCCTGTGTTTTTTATGTTGAGCGATGCAGGTGACGCGGTAGTCGTATCCTGCCTTAAAAGCGCGGTGTGTGGGAGCCGGGCTTGCCCGCGATTGCATCAACTCGGTGTTTTGGATCTGCCCAGTCATGCGTATCGCCATCAAGCTCGCCTACGGCGCGACTATAAAGCCGGTTTTTAAGACTTGAAAATAATATAAAATCAGATTGATATTTCTTTATGGAATATCAAAAGCTCGAATCATAAGCAAACAACGCCGGTGCGCCACCCGTGTGCAGGAAGATGATCGGCCCCTCTTCAAAGCGCTGGCGTCCAATGCCATCCAGCAACCCGGCCATGGCCTTGCCCGTGTAGACCGGGTCCAGCAGCAGGCCTTCCTGGCTGGCTACCAGCTTGATCGCCGCCAGCGTGCCGGCACTCGGCTCGCCATAACGGGGGGCGAAGTACTCGTCCCACAGGATCACCTTGAACGCGTCCGGCAGCGGCACGCCGAGCAGTTCGGCGGTACGTTCGGCCAGGCCCTGCACCTTGGGGCGCTGGGCTTCGTCGGTACGGGACACCGTGATGCCAATCACTTGCAGGTCGGGCAGCACTTCGGCCAGCGCCAGGGCCAGGCCGCTGTGGGTGCCGGCGCTGCCGGAGGCCAGGACCACGGTGGAGAACGGGATGCCGCTGTCTTCAATCTGCCCGGCCAGCTCCAGCCCGGCGCGCACGTAACCCAGGGCGCCGAGGGCGTTGGAGCCGCCGATGGGCACCAGGTACGGCTTCTTGCCGTTGCTGCGCAGGCGGTCGGCGAGGGCGTTGAGCTGGTCGTCGACGTTGTCCAGGTTCTCCACCAACTCGACCTTGGCGTCGAACAGCTCCAGCAACAGGCGGTTGCCGTTGGCCAGGTAGTTGGGGTCTTCGGTGCCCGTCGGGTTTTCCAGCAGGGCAACGCAGCCCAGGCCCAGCTTGGCGGCCAGCGCAGCGGTCTGGCGTACATGGTTGGACTGGATCGCGCCGGCGGTCACCAGGGTATCGGCACCCTGGGCCAGCGCATCGGCGGCAAGGTATTCGAGTTTGCGCAGCTTGTTGCCGCCCATCGCCAGCGGCGTGGTGTCGTCGCGTTTGACGTAGACGTCACGCCCCAGCCAGGCCGACAGCCGCTCGAGTTTTTCCAGGGCGGTGGCGCCGCCCAGCAGTTCCAGACGGTTAAAGCGGTCGAGCTGTTGTTTGATCATGGCTACGCACGGGTGGTCAGAGATGCTGGGACTATAGGCAGGCACTTTTGCGTCGGCAACCGCCAATCGCTTATGTCGACGGGTTATTAGCATTGCACTATTGGTTCTTAAGGACGCTCAGGTTCCTTGCCGTAAAGTGATGGGCATTTCGTCAGGAGTGAAGACCGTGAGTGAGCGTTCCAGTCATTGGCAATTACAGACCATCGTCAGCCAGCTGCGCAGCGCCCGGGACCAGTGGCGCACCCGCAACGGCCGGGTCAGCGGCGAGCAGGGCGGGCGCGAGCTGCCTTCACGGGAAGCCGTGGCGCAGATTCTCGAGGCGTTGTGTGGTGCGCTGTTCCCCATGCGTCTGGGGCCGGTGGACCTGCGTGAAGAAAGTGAAGACTTCTACGTCGGCCACACGCTGGATGTGGCGCTGAATGCATTGCTCGCCCAGGCGCGCCTGGAGCTGCGGTATGCCGCGCGGCAAGGTGGCCAGGATGACAGTGAAGTCGACGCCCATGCCATCCACCTGATCCAGGATTTCGCCCTGGCGTTGCCAGGCTTGCGCAGCCTGTTGGACACCGACGTGCTCGCCGCCTACCACGGCGACCCGGCGGCGCGCAGCGTGGATGAAGTGCTGTTGTGCTACCCGGGGATTTTGGCGGTGATTCACCATCGCCTGGCGCACCACTTGTATCGGGCAGGCTTGCCGTTGCTGGCGCGCATCAGCGCGGAAATCGCGCATTCGGCGACCGGGATTGATATTCACCCGGGCGCGCAGATCGGCCCGAGCTTCTTTATCGACCACGGGACGGGTGTGGTGATTGGCGAGACGGCGATCATCGGCGAGCGGGTACGGATCTACCAGGCCGTGACATTGGGCGCCAAGCGTTTCCCGGCGGATGAGGATGGGCAATTGCAGAAAGGCCATCCGCGGCATCCGATTGTCGAGGATGACGTGGTGATCTACGCCGGGGCGACGATCCTGGGGCGGATTACCATCGGCAAGGGCTCGACCATTGGCGGCAATGTGTGGCTGACGCGCAGTGTGCCGGCGGGGGCGAACCTGACCCAGGCGAATCTGCAGCATGATGATGGGACGCAGAAATAGAGCAGCGCCCTCTCTAACGACCACACAGATCCAATGTGGGAGCGGGCTTGCTCGCGAATGCGGTGTATCAGTCGCCAGAAGTGTTGGCTGACACGCCGCATTCGCGAGCAAGCCCGCTCCCACATTTTGTCTGCATTCCAAATTTGAGCCGCACTACTCAAATTCGAGCCGTATTTCCCTCAGCAATCGCTGAACGTTTCGTCATCCTCATACGTCATACCTTTCCTTGAGCTAGTGTAGGAAACACCTACCACTCGGCCCTGCGATTAGTCCTCAAACCCCTATCCATGTTTAACTTGACTGTTCGTTCAAGTTAAATCGGTGGTTCGCTGCCCGCTCACAACAGGAGGCTTACCTTTGCTGAGTCCGTTTTTTACAGCCACATCCCATACCCTTGAGGTGCGCCCTACATGAGTGCATCGTCCACACCTTCCAGCGGTCTGGTCCGCATGAACCCGCCGGTGTTTTACTTCGCCGCGAGCTTCATCCTGCTGTTCGGCCTGACCGTCATCGCGATTCCCGAACAAGCCGGCGCCTGGCTGCTGGCCGCACAAAACTGGGCGGCCAACACGGTCGGCTGGTACTACATGCTGGCGATGACCCTGTATCTGGTCTTCGTGGTGGTCACCGCGTTATCGGGCTACGGCAAGATCAAACTCGGTGCCGACCACGACGAGCCCGAATTCAGTTACCTGTCCTGGGCCGGCATGCTGTTCGCCGCCGGGATCAGCATCACGCTGTTTTTCTTCTGCGTGTCCGAACCCCTGACTCACCTGGTGCAACCGCCCCAGGGCGAGGCCCTGAACGGTGACGCGGCGCGCCAGGCCATGCAGATCCTGTTTCTGCACTGGGGCCTGCATGGCTGGGGCGTGTTCGCCTTCGTCGGCATGGCCCTGGCGTACTTCGCCTACCGGCATAACCTGCCGCTGGCGTTGCGCTCGGCGCTGTATCCGCTGATCGGCAAGCGCATCAACGGCCCCATCGGTTATGCGGTGGACGGCTTCGGCATCATCGCCACGGTGTTCGGCCTCGGCGCCGACATGGGCTTTGGCGTGTTGCACCTCAACTCAGGGCTCGATTACCTGTTCGGCGTGGCCCACACCCAGTGGATCCAGGTCGGCCTCATCACCTTGATGATGGGCGCGGCGATCCTGGTGGCGGTCTCCGGCGTCGACAAGGGCGTGCGGGTGATGTCCGACATCAACATGCTGCTGGCCTGTGCGCTGCTGCTGTTCGTGTTGTTCGCCGGCCCTACCCAGCACTTGCTCAACACCCTGATCCAGAACATCGGCGACTACCTCGGCGCCTTGCCGACCAAGAGTTTCGACCTCTACGCCTACGACAAACCCAGCGACTGGCTGGGCGGCTGGACCGTGTTCTATTGGGCCTGGTGGATCGCATGGTCGCCGTTCGTGGGCCTGTTTATCGCGCGTATTTCCCGCGGCCGCACCATCCGTGAATTTGTGTTCGGCGTGCTGTTGATCCCGCTGGGTTTCACCCTGGCGTGGATGTCGATCTTCGGCAACAGCGCCATCGACCAGGTGCTCAACCACGGCCTTACGGCGCTGGGACAGTCGGCCATTGATGACCCGTCGATGAGCCTCTACCTGCTGCTGGAAACCTACCCGTGGAGCAAGACGGTGATCGCCGTCACGGTGTTTATCAGCTTCGTGTTCTTCGTCACCTCGGCCGACTCCGGCACGGTGGTGCTCTCGACCTTGTCGGCCAAAGGCGGCAACGCCGATGAAGACGGGCCGAAGTGGCTGCGGGTGTTCTGGGGCGCGATGACCGCGTTGGTGACCAGCGCGCTGCTGTTTGCCGGCAGCATCGACTCGCTCAAGTCGGCCGTGGTCCTGACCTCGCTACCGTTCTCGATGATCCTGCTGCTGATGATGTGGGGGCTGCACAAGGCGTTCTACCTTGAGTCGCAGAAGCAGATTGCGCAGATGCATTCCCTCGCGCCGGTATCGGGCTCACGCAAGGGCACCGGCGGTTGGCGCCAGCGCCTGAGCCAGGCGGTGCATTTCCCGTCACGGGATGAGGTGTACCGTTTCCTCGAGACCACAGTGCGCCCGGCCATCGAAGAAGTGACGGCGGTGTTTGTCGAAAAAGGCCTCAACGTGGTCACCCAGCCTGACCCGGCCAACGACAGCGTCAGCCTGGAGATCGGCCACGGCGAGCAGCACCCGTTTGTGTATCAGGTGCAGATGCGCGGCTATTTCACCCCGTCATTCGCACGGGGCGGCATGGGTTCCAAGCAGCTCAACAACCGCCGCTACTACCGGGCGGAAGTGCACTTGAGCGAGGGCAGCCAGGACTACGATCTGGTGGGCTACACCAAGGAGCAGATCATCAACGACATCCTCGACCAGTACGAACGGCACATGCAGTTCCTGCACCTGGTTCGTTAACGCTCAGGTCCTGATAAACAGGGCCAGTGCCACCAACGGCGCACCGAATACCCCACTGCCGATCACCAGCTCCGAGACCAGGGGCTGGCCGGCAGTGACCACACCTACCGCGCCGTTAACCACCGACACCACCAGCCAGATCCCGACAAAGCTGTAGGCCAGAATGTGCCGGCTGACGCCCAGCTTTTGGCCGATGAACAGCATCAGCGCGAGGAGGATCAGGCCGGCGGTGATGACGAGGGCGGTGTGCATATCTGAAGTCTCCTGATACCCGCTGATTTTCCATGAACACCAAACCTGTGGCGAGGGAGCTTGCTCCCGCTGGGCTGCGCAGCGGCCCCAAAAAAGATGGGAGCGCTGCGCACTCCAGCGGGAGCAAGCTCCCTCGCCACAATAGTAGTTTGCCGTTGAACGAGCGTTTGCCGGTCTTCAGACCAAACCACCATTGGCCCGCAGGATTTGCCCGTTCACCCAACCACCAGCCGGGCTCACCAGGAACGCCACCACGCGGGCGATATCTTCCGGTTGGCCCAGGCGTTCCAGGGGTGCCATCTTGGCCAGGCCCTGGATCTGCTCTTCGCTTTTGCCATGCAGGAACAGTTCGGTCGCCACCGGGCCCGGGGCAACGGCGTTGACGGTGATGCGCCGGCCGCGCATTTCCTTGGCGAACACCTGGGTCAGGGATTCCACCGCCGCCTTGCTGGCGATGTACACCGCATAACCGGGGAAGTTGAGGCCGACGGTGCTGCTGGAGAAATTGACGATGCGCCCGCCGTCGTTCAGGCGGGTGGCGGCTTCACGCAGGGCGTTGAAGGTGCCGCGGGTATGGATGTCGAAGTTCTGGTTGTAGAGCTCATCGCTGTGTTGGGCCAGCGGCAGCACCTTGAGGATCCCGGCGTTGTTGACCAGCACATCAACCTTGCCCAGCTGGGCTTCGGTCTCGTCGAACAGGCGCTTGACGTCGGCGGCGCTGGCCACGTCGCCCTGGATCGCTATGGCTTGGTGGCCGGCCTGGCGCAACTCCACTACCAGCCTTGACGCTTCGGTGGCGCTGTTGGCGTAGTTGATGGCGACGGCATAACCGTCGGCGGCCAGTTGTCTGGCAACCACGGCGCCGATGCCGCGAGAGGCGCCGGTAACGATAGCAACTTGGGTAGTCATGATCGGGTTTCCTTGGGGGAGTGGTTGGGTGTGGAAGCAGATTCACATGTTTACCCAGGCCGATAAATGCGCCAGAGTTGCCTTGACTGTTCAAGAATCGCCAACAATGGAGACGCGCCGTGGACCAGGTCAAAGCGATGAAAGTGTTCGTGAGGATTTACGAACGCAGCAGCTTCACGCTGGCGGCCGATGACCTGAACCTGCCGCGCGCCACCCTGACCCACACCCTCAACCAGTTCGAGGCCTGGCTCGGCACGCGCCTGCTGGAACGCAGCACCCGCCGCGTCCGCCCGACCCTCGATGGCGAGGCCTATTACCTGCGCTGTGTCCAACTGCTGGCGGAGCTGGAAGAGGCGGAACTGGCCTTCCGCTCGGTGGCCCCCAAGGGCCGCCTGCGGGTGGATTTGCACGGCACCCTGGCCAAGTACTTCGTGATCCCGGCGCTGCCGCAATTCATGGCGCGCTACCCGAAAATCGAGCTGTCCATCAGCGAGGCGGACCGCTTCGTCGACCTGATCGCCGAAGGCGTGGATTGTGTGCTGCGGGCGGGCACCCTGGGGGATTCGGCGTTGATCGGTCGCCGGGTTGCGACGCTGCGCCAGGTGACCTGCGCGAGCCCGGCCTACCTGCGCAAATACGGCGAGCCGAAGCGCCTCGCCGACCTGGGCGAGCACCGTGCGGTGAACTATGTTTCACGCACCACCGCGAAGCTGTTCCCCTTCGAATTCATGGTCGACGGCCAGGTGCAGGAAGTGACGATCGAGGGGGCTCTGTCGGTGTTCGGCGCAGAGATTTATGCCGCCAGCGCAGTCGCCGGACTGGGCATTATCCAGTGCCCGCACTACCGCATCGCCGAGCTGATCAACCAGGGCGTGATGCAGGAAATCCTCATTGATACACCACCGCCGCCCATGCCGGTTTCGGTGCTCTACCCGCAAAACCGACACATGTCGCCGAGGGTGCGAGTGTTCGTCGATTGGCTCGCCGAAATCTTCGCCACTGCCCGCTAACCCGCGTCTTTACTGGGTTTCTTAAATTTAATTTCATCCGGGTAAAGGGTGTTTTGACTCCGAACTGTCACATGGCCATCGCCTAATTGTGTGAAGCGTTTGACGCTTTCATTTCAGAACAGTGACGGAGACCGGTACCAATGAAGACGTTATTAAGCCCCATGGTGGGTGCCGCCATGGCGAGCTTTATGCTGTCCGCCCACGCCGATTTTATCGATGACAGCCACGCCGACGTGACCCTGCTCAACCGCTACCTCAACCAGCAGGGGCGGGATGTGGTGAACAGCAATAACAAGGCCCACAGCATCCGCGATTGGGGCCAGGGTTTTGAGTTCAACTTCAAGTCCGGCTACACCGATGGGCCGGTGGGCTTTGGCCTGGACCTGCAGGCGTTCTACGGTTTGAAACTGGACTCCGGCGGCGACCTCAATGACAAGGATCACCAGGGCCGCTACCCCGGCAGCATGTTCCCGCTGGATAACGGCAAGTCGGCCGACCAGTTCGGCGTGCTCAGCCCGACCTTCAAGATGCGCTTCGCCCAGGATGAATTGCGCGTCGGTACGCTGTACGGCAACAACCCGGTGCTGGCCAACACCGACGGCCGCCTGTACCAGCAGACCAACACCGGCGTGCAGTTGGTTTCCAAGGACTTGACCGACTTCACCTTTACCGCCGGTGACATCCTCAAGACCAAGATCCGCAACGAAACCGGCGACCAGGGCATGATCACCGCCGGCGGCACCAAAGAGAGCGATCGCTTCCTCTACGGCGGCGCGGACTACAAAGGTTTGCCGGACACCACCGTCAGCCTGTGGTACTCCAACCTTGAGGATTACTACCAGCAGTTCTTCCTCGGTGCCAAGCGTCATGACGCCTTGCCTGTCGGCGCGATCGACACCGACGTGCGCCTGTACCGCAGCCTGGGTGTGGGTGAAAACGCCGCGGGCGACAAAGACTATTCCGCTGCGGGTCTCTACGGCGATGGCACCTCCAAGGGCCGCATCAACCAGTCCACCGTCAGCCTGTTGGAAAGCTACAGCCTGGACGGCCATACCGTCGGCCTGGGCATCCAGAAAAACAGCGGCGACAGCGACTTCCCGTACCTGGATTCCGGCCTGAACAGCGGTGCCAGCAACCAGGGCCCGGGCTCGGGCGCCGACACCCCGGCACTCACCAACATGCAACTGAACAAATTCCAGCATGCCGGCGAGCGCACCTGGCTGGCGCAGTACAAATATGACTTCGGCAAACTCGGCCTTAACGGCCTGACCTTCGCCACGTCCTACGCACACGGTGATGACATCCGCACCACCCAAGGCACTACCAGTGAATGGGAACGTAACGTCACCGTGGCTTACCAGGTGCCCACCGGCACCCTCAAAGGCCTGGGCGTGACCTGGCGAAATGCCCACGCCAGCCCGGATATCACCGGTGCCACGGTGCAAGATGAAAACCGCTTCTATGTAAGCTACGTCGTTCCACTCTGGTAGGACTTTGCTGTAAAAGGGATAGGCAGACTTAAGCGATTCAGCTGCTTAAAAGGCCCGGGAATATGCTTATTCCCGGGCCTTATTTGCCCCAAGTCCAAGAGAGGATTCGATGACTTACATTGCTGCCGAAAACCGCTATGAATCTATTCCTTACCGCCGCGTAGGTCGCAGCGGACTGGTGCTGCCGGCACTGTCCCTGGGGCTGTGGCACAACTTTGGCGACAGCACCCCGATCGATACCCAGCGCGCCCTCCTGCGCACGGCGTTCGACCTGGGTATCAACCACTTCGACCTGGCCAACAACTACGGCCCTCCATACGGCAGCGCCGAGATCAACTTCGGTCGTTTGCTGCGGGAAGACTTCAAGCATTACCGCGACGAACTGATCATCTCCAGCAAGGCGGGCTGGGACATGTGGCCGGGCCCTTATGGCCAGGGCGGCGGTTCGCGCAAGTACGTCTTGGCGAGCCTCGACCAGAGCCTGCAACGCCTGGGCGTCGACTACGTGGACATCTTCTACTCCCACCGTTTTGATGCCGACACCCCGCTGGAAGAAACCGCCAGCGCACTGGCCACCGCCGTGCAACAGGGCAAGGCGTTGTACATCGGGATCTCGTCCTACTCCGGCGTGAAAACCCGGGAAATTGCGGCGCTGCTCCAGGAGTGGAAAGTCCCGCTGCTGATCCACCAGCCGGCCTACAACCTGCTCAACCGCTGGGTGGAAAAAGACCTGCTGGACGTCACCGAAGAACTCGGTGCCGGGGTGATCGCGTTCACGCCATTGGCCCAGGGCCTGCTGACCGACAAGTACCTCAACGGCGTACCGGCGGATGCGCGGGTCAATCGTCCGGGGGGTGGTTCGTTGCAGGCCAAGCACTTGTCCGAGGCCAACATCGCCCACGCCCGCGCGCTGAATGAAATTGCCAAGCGCCGTGGCCAGAGCCTGGCGCAGATGGCGTTGGCGTGGACGTTGCGTGATCCACGGGTCACCAGCGCCCTGATCGGCGCGAGCCGGCCGGAGCAGATCATTGAAAACGTCGGTGCGTTGCAGAACCTGAGCTTCAGTGCGCAGGAACTGGCGGAGATTGATCGATTTGCCCAGGAAGGCGGGATTAACTTGTGGGAGAAGCCGTCTACGGCTGAATAAGCGGTAGAGCCCGATTCCGGCATCAACCTCTACCCAATGTGGGAGCGGGCTTGCTCGCGAAAGCGGAGTGTCAGTCACTGGATATGTCGACTGATTCACCGCTTTCGCGAGCAAGCCCGCTCCCACATTTGATTTGTGGTGTGCCTGCTAGAACGGCACATCTCCAAGAATCGTCGCCCGATGCATCACCCGCCGCTGCGGCCGGTAATCATCCACCGCGTAATGCTGGGTCATGCGGTTATCCCAGAACGCCACGTCATTTTCCTGCCAACGCCAGCGAATGGTGAATTCCGGCCGTGTTGCATGGGCAAACAGCAGCTTCAACACCGCCTCGCTTTCCGCCGGCTCCAGTTCGTTGATCTTGCTGGTGAACCCCTCGCTGACGAACAGCGACTTACGCCCGCTCACCGGATGGGTACGAATCACCGGATGAGACAGCGGCGGGTTCTTGCGCCGGGCTTCTTCCCAGCGCGCCAAATCTTCCGGCGTGTTGCCATAACGCTCCAGCGGGAAGGAGCGGGTGAAGTCATGGGTTGCCGTCAAACCGTCCAACAGCTTCTTGAACGGCTCGGACAACGCCTCATACGCGGCAATCCCGCTGGCCCACAACGTATCGCCACCAAACTCCGGCAGCAGCTTGGCGCTGAGCACCGCGCCGAGGGCCGGGGTCGGGAGGAAGGTCACGTCGGTGTGCCAGATGGCGTTGTCGCGCACGTCGGTCACGGCGGTGTCGAGGATCAGCACTTCAGGCTGCTCCGGCACGTTGGGGTAGATCGGGTGAATGTGCAGGTCGCCGAAATTCGCCGCGAACCGCGCCTGTTGCTGCGGGTTGATCGGCTGGTTGCGGAAGAACAGCACCGAATGCTTGAGCAGCGCCTGTTCGATGGCGTCGCGGTCTTCAATGTTCAACGGTTGGGTGATGTCGACGCCACTGATCTGGGCGCCAAGGGCGGTGCTGAGAGGTGTTACGGTCAGGCTGCTCATGGGATTCTCGTCGAAAATTTTTCAGTGTGCCTGGCCATGCCACGGCACCAATTTGCGCTGCAGGGCACGCAAGCCCATTTCCATGGCGAAGGCGATCAGCGCGATCACCAGAATCCCCAGCACCACCACGTCGGTGACCAGGAATTGCGCGGCGGACTGCACCATGAAGCCCAGGCCGCTGGTGGCCGCGATCAATTCTGCGGCTACCAGGGTCGACCAACCCACGCCCAGGCCAATCCGCACGCCGGTGAGGATGTCGGGCAGGGCGCTCGGCAGGATCACATGGCGAATCAGTTGTGCCCGGGTAGCGCCCAACGACTGCGCAGCGCGCAGTTTGGCCGGGTCGACGGTACGTACGCCGGTGGCGGTCGCGATGGCAATCGGCGCAAAAATCGCCAGGTAGATCAGCAGTACTTTGGACAGCTCGCCGATGCCGCACCAGATCACGATCAGCGGCAGGTAGGCCAGTGGTGGAATCGGCCGGTAGAACTCGATCAGCGGGTCGAGAATGCCCCGGGCGATGCGGTTGGAACCGATGGCAATCCCCACCGGCACGGCGGTCAGCACGGCAAAGCCGAGGCCCAGGCCGATGCGCTTGAGGCTCGCGCCCAGGTGCTGCCACAGGGTGGAATCCATGTAGCCGGTGGTCGCCAGCAGCCAGCCTTTTTGCAGCACGGCCGAAGGCGGTGGCAGGAACAGCGGCTCGATCAGCCCGCTGGCGGTCACGGCCCACCAGATGGCAACCAGGGTCACCAGGGTCAGCACGCTGATCCAGCGGGTGCTCAGGCTGCGGCGTACGGGCACGACGGGTTTGCTCGCCGGCTTGGTGGCCGTGGCCGGTAATTCGTAACTGCTCATGCGGACACCTGCCGTTGGGAGAACACCTTGCCCAGCACGTGTTCGCGGGTTTCGATAAAGCGCGGGTCGGACTTGATCGCGCGTGCCGACTCACCGGCGGCGTAGCGCTGGCCGAAGTCCAGGCTCAGGCGCTCGACGATCTGGCCGGGGTTGGGCGCCAGCAGAATCAAATCCGTGGCGAGGAACACCGCTTCTTCGATGTCATGGGTAATCAGGAATACCGGTTTGGCCGTGCGCCGCCAGACTTGCAGCAACAGCTCCTGCATCTGTTCGCGGGTGAAGGCATCCAGGGCGCCGAAGGGTTCGTCCATCAGCAGTACGCGGGGGTCGGCAGCCAATGCACGGGCCAGGCCGACACGTTGCTTCTGGCCACCGGAGAGTTGCCAGATACGACGGCTGTCGAAACCGGCGAGGTCCACCAGGGCGAGCATTTCCCGGGCGCGGATTTCCCGTTGGTCCTTGGGCACGCCTGCCAACTCCAGGCCGAAGCCGACGTTGGCCAGCACGTCCTGCCAGGGCAGCAGGGCGTCGTCCTGGAACACCACGCCGCGTTCGGCGCTCGGTCCTTTTACCGGCACACCGTCAAGGGTGATGCGCCCGGCGCTGGGTTCGACAAAGCCGGCAATCAGGTTCAACAGCGAAGTCTTGCCACTGCCGGAAGGGCCGAGGGCCACCAGCAATTGCTGGGGCCCAAGGCTCAGGGAAATATCTGCCAGTACTGGCTCCGGGCTGCCTGGGTACTGTGCGCTGATGCGCTCCAGTTGTAGCAAGGCCATCGCGGTTAACTCCTGGTATCAGTTAGTGATGAACTTCGGGCTGACGTACGGGGCGTAGTCCGGCAGTACGGCGTCGACCTTGCCTTGTTCCTTGAGGAACGCGGCGGTATCGGTGACAGCCTTGGTGGTCGGTGCGCCGAGCAGGGTGACCTGGTCAGCCGCCAGCGGGTAGACGTTGCCTTGCAGCAGCAGCGGAATGTCGCTGGCCTTGGCCCCGGAGAGCTTCACCAGTTTGTCGACGTTGCCTTTGTCAGCCAGCCAGGCTTGTGGGTCTTTGCGGTAAGCGGCGTAGGCATCCAGGGTGACCTTGGCAAAAGCCGTGACGATTTCCGGGTGCTTCTCGGCGAAATCCTTACGCACGATCCAGGCATCGAAGGTCGGCGCGCCGAACTTGGCCAGTTCGCCGGAGGTGATCAGCACCTTGCCGTTTTCCTTGGCTACGCCAAGCGCTGGGTCCCACACGTAGGTGGCGTCGATATCACCACGTTTCCAGGCGGCGATGATGGCCGGCGGGGCGAGGTTGAGGATGGTCACTTTGGACGGGTCGATGTTCCAGTGCTTCAACGCGGCCAGCAGGCTGTAGTGGCCGGTGGAAACGAATGGCACGGCGACTTTCTTGCCGATCAGGTCCTGCGGGCTGTTGATCCCGGAACCGTTGCGGGCCACCAGGGCCTCGGCACCGCCGATCTGGGTGGCGATCAGGAAAGTTTCTACCGGGACCTTGCGGGTCACGGCAGCGGTCAGCGGGCTGGAGCCCAGGTAGCCGATCTGCACGTCACCGGAAGCGATGGCGGCGATGATGTCGGCACCGTTGTCGAATTTGCGCCAGTCGATCTTGGCGTTGGTGGCTTTTTCGTAAGCGCCGTCGGCCTGGGCGACTTTCGCCGGGTCAACGGTGGTCTGGTAAGCGATGGTCACGTCGGCGGCCTGGGCAAACAGGCTGGCACCGGCCAGGGACAACGCCGCCAAGAGGCGAAGGGGGAAGTGCAGTTTCAAGGGGGAAGTCCTCATCAGGCGGCCGGAGGTCGGCGTGTGAGAAGACTAAATGATCTAAGAATCCGAAAATAAATAACATTTTCGAATTAGCTTATGAGGAGAAACTCGCGCGCCAGGCTAGAAGGCGCATAGGTCAAATGTGGGAGCGGGCTTGCTCGCGAAAGCGGTGAATCAGTCACCGAATACATCGACTGATACAACGCTTTCGCGAGCAAGCCCGCTCCCACAGGGGTCTGTGTCAGGCTTTTAGTTGCTGATGGCGAGGATGCTCGCCTGGTACGACCCGACAAACACGTCAAAATCACCCACTTCGTTCTGCTCAAGCTCCGCCTGCTGCGCCAGCGAACTGCGCGCCAGCTCTTCAAAGCGTGCCTGTTCCTCAGCCTTCAACGGCTCGCTGCGGAAGTACTCCGCATGCACCTGGCTCTGATGCAGCGAGAACTGCGCAAAGCTCTCTTTACGCTCGCTCATCGCCGCCAGTACCTGGGCCGACGGGGTCAGGGACGAATCCTTGACCTTCGCCAGCTGCGCGTCCAGCGCCTGGCTGTGTTCATTGATGCCCTGGCTCTGGTCCAGCATCGCCGCCAGCGGAGCAATCTGCTCCAGCAGCTCTGCCGCCCATTCCTTCATGTCCACCGATTCGCCACGGCGCTGCAATTGCAGGCCCGGACGGCGGCCTTCCTTGACCACGCTGAGGAAGTTGGAGGTGGCGTTGCCGCACTCATTGTCGGCGAACAGCGGGCTGTCATTCAGCGCGCAATACAGCAGGAACGCATCGAGGAAGCGCGACTCTTGCAAGTCGATGCCCATCGGCAGGAACGGGTTGATGTCCAGGCAACGCACTTCGATGTACTGGATGCCACGGGCCATCAGCGCCTGGATCGGCCGTTCGCCGGTGTAGGTCACGCGCTTGGGCCGGATGTTGGAGTAGTACTCGTTTTCGATCTGCAGGATGTTGGTGTTGAGCTGAACCCACTCACCGTCCTTATGGGTACCGACTTCGACGTACGGTGCGTAGGGTGTTGCCACAGCTTCGCGCAGGCTGTCGGTGTAGCTCGCCAGGTCGTTGTAGCACGGCGTCAGGCCGGCCTGGGCGTTGCTCTGGTAACCCAGGTCGCTCATGCGCAGGCTGGTGGCGTACGGCAGGTACAGGGTGTCGGCGTCCAGCACTTCGAGCTGGTGCGAACGACCGCGCAGGAAACCCGCGTCCAGGGCCGGCGAGGCGCCGAACAGGTACATCAGCAGCCAGCTGTAGCGGCGGAAGTTGCGGATCAGCGCGATATAGGCCGTGGACTGGTAATCCCGGTCGGTGCCCACGAAGCCTTCGGCTTCCTTGAGCAACGGCCAGAGGTCTTCCGGCAGGGAAAAGTTGTAGTGGATCCCGGCGATGCACTGCATGGTCTTGCCGTACCGCAGGGCCAGGCCCTTGCGATACACGTACTTGAGCTGTCCGATATTGGAGGTGCCGTAGTAGGCAATCGGAATATCTTCCTCGGCCGGCAACGGGCACGGCATCGATGGACTCCACAGGTACTCGCTGCCGAGCTTGCTGTAGGCAAAACGGTGGATCTTGTCGAGGCTGCTCAGGGTATCGGCCGGGTTGGGTAACGCCGGCGTGATGAACTCAAGCAGCGACTCGGAATAGTCGGTGGTGATCTGTTCGTGGGTCAGTGCAGCGCCCAGGGCCTCGGGATGCGGCGTTTGTGCCAGTCGGCCTTCACCGGTGACGCGCAGGCATTCGCGCTCGATGCCGTGCAGGCATTGCTCGAGCAAAGAGAGGTGTTCGTGCTTGCCGAGCAGGGCCAGGCGGCGGTTGAGAAGTTCGCTCAAGTTGGATTCCTTCACGCGTCAGTCGCCCCAATATGGGGGTGGTCAGGACGGTCTACAAGGGTGAAGTGGAAACTGGCGTTATCGCCTGGTTTTTGAGCCGGATTGACCCACTCTGAAAGAGCCGCCCTCGTCCCTGAATCTGGCCATCGCGCACGAGGAAAAGTTCGGCGCAACTTTCGAAGCGCCGAAATTAACTCAAATCGATGACAGGGAGCTATAGGACAGCGAAGGTGCCTTGTGCTTTTGCGACCAGTTTTTCGTCCTGGTACACGTCCGCCTCGACCACCAGCGTGCGCCGACCCGGGTGAATCACCCGGGCGGTGCACAGCACATCGCCGTCGGAAACAGCGCGGATGTAGTTGATCTTGCATTCGATGGTCGCGCTCTGCTGGTCGAAACCATGGGAGCTGGAACACGCCAGCCCCATGGCAATGTCCACCAGGCTGAAGATCGCCCCGCCATGGAGCTTGCCAGCGCGGTTGCGCAACTGCGGTTCCAGGGTCAAGGCCACCTCGGCAACACCGGTTTCCAGGCGCTGCAGGCGGCAGCCAATGAGTTCGCTGAACGCGCTGTGGGTCAAGCCGGCTGGCAGTTCCATTAACGTTTCTTCAGTTGTTTGGCGTTGGCGAACAGCGAAGCCATGGCGTTGTTGGCCGGGGCTGGCGCAGCGGTTTCCTTGCGGGGGGCGGCGCCTTGGGACTGGCGTGGCGCCGAGCCCGGGCGTGCGCCGCGGGCACCGTCGATTTTCTCGCCCGGGGTGTCGCTCATGCGCATCGACAGGCCGACGCGTTTGCGCGGGATGTCGACTTCCATGACCTTGACCTTGACCACATCACCGGCTTTCACCGCTTCACGCGGGTCCTTGATGAACTTCTCCGAAAGCGCAGAGATGTGCACCAAACCGTCCTGATGCACGCCGATATCCACAAACGCGCCGAAGTTGGTCACGTTGGTCACCACGCCTTCGAGGATCATCCCCAGTTGCAGGTCCTTGAGGTCTTCGACGCCTTCCTGGAATTCGGCGGTCTTGAACTCGGGACGCGGGTCGCGGCCAGGTTTTTCCAGCTCTTGCAGGATGTCGGTGATGGTCGGCACGCCGAAGGTTTCGTCGGTGTACTTCTTCGGGTCGAGGCGCTTGAGGAACGCGGCGTCGCCGATCAGCGAGCGGATGTCGCGGTCGGTTTCAGCGGCGATGCGTTGTACCAGCGGGTAGGCTTCCGGGTGGACAGCCGAGGAATCCAGCGGGTTGTCACCGTTCATGACGCGCAGGAAGCCGGCGGCTTGCTCGAATGTTTTTTCGCCAAGGCGTGCGACTTTTTTCAGCGCTGCACGGGTCTTGAACGCACCGTTTTCGTCGCGGTGGGTCACGATGTTCTGCGCCAGGGTGGCGTTGAGGCCGGAGATGCGGGCCAGCAGCGCAACCGAAGCGGTGTTTACGTCCACGCCCACGGCGTTCACGCAGTCTTCAACCACGGCGTCCAGGCCGCGAGCCAGTTTCAGCTGCGACACGTCGTGCTGGTACTGGCCGACGCCGATGGATTTCGGGTCGATCTTCACCAGCTCGGCCAGTGGGTCCTGCAGGCGGCGAGCAATGGACACGGCGCCACGGATCGACACGTCGAGGTCCGGGAATTCCTTGGAAGCCAGTTCAGACGCGGAGTACACCGAAGCGCCGGCCTCGGAGACCATCACCTTGGTCATCTGCATGCCTGGGTATTTTTTGATCAGCTCGGCGGCCAGCTTGTCGGTTTCACGGCTGGCGGTGCCGTTGCCGATGGCGATCAGGTCCACCGAGTGCTTGGCGCACAGGGCGGCCAGGATGGCGATGGTCTGGTCCCACTTGTTGTGCGGCACGTGGGGGTAAACCGTGGCGTGATCCAGCAGCTTGC
Source organism: Pseudomonas sp. W2I6 (assembly GCF_030815935.1). Taxonomy (NCBI): domain Bacteria; kingdom Pseudomonadati; phylum Pseudomonadota; class Gammaproteobacteria; order Pseudomonadales; family Pseudomonadaceae; genus Pseudomonas; species Pseudomonas sp. W2I6. The sequence continues at coordinate 6,631,288 of NZ_JAUSXJ010000001.1, forward strand.
CGGTGGCGTCGACCACGGCAACCTTGCAGCCGGTGCGCAGGCCCGGGTCGAGGCCCAGGGTTGCGCGTGGGCCGGCGGGTGCGGCCAGCAGCAGGTCGTGCAGGTTGTGGGCGAATACGCTGATGGCTTCGGTTTCGGCGCCGTCGCGCAACTCGCCCAGCAGGTCGGTTTCCAGGTGGGTGTAGAGCTTGACCTTCCAGGTCCAGCGCACGACTTCACTGAGCCACTTGTCCGCAGGACGATTCTGATTCTGGATGCCGAACTGTTGACCGATCATGCCTTCGCACGGGTGCATGGTGCCTGGCAGCTCGTCGCCGACTTTCAGCGCGGAGCTCAGGATGCCTTCGTTGCGGCCGCGGAAAATCGCCAGTGCACGGTGGGACGGCATGCTTTTCAGCGGCTCGTCGTGTTCGAAGTAATCGCGGAACTTGGCGCCTTCCTCTTCCTTGCCGGCGATCACGCGGGCACTGAGGGTGGCTTCCTGTTTCAGGTAGTTGCGCAGTTTTTCCAGCAGGTTGGCGTCTTCGGCGAAGCGCTCCATGAGGATGTACTTGGCGCCTTCGAGGGCGGCCTTGACGTCGGCCACGCCTTTTTCGGCATCGACAAAGCGTGCCGCTTCGGTTTCCGGGGCCAGGGACGGGTCATTGAACAGACCGTCGGCCAGCTCGCCGAGGCCCGCTTCCAGGGCGATCTGGCCCTTGGTGCGGCGCTTCTGCTTGTACGGCAGGTACAAGTCTTCGAGGCGGGTCTTGGTGTCGGCGAGCTTGATGTCGCGTTCCAGCTGCGGGGTCAGCTTGCCTTGCTCCTCAATGCTGGCGAGGATGCTGATACGCCGTTCGTCGAGTTCTCGCAGGTAGCGCAGGCGCTCTTCCAGATGCCGCAACTGGATATCATCGAGGCTGCCGGTGACTTCTTTACGGTAACGGGCGATGAAGGGCACTGTGGAGCCTTCATCCAGTAGAGCGACGGCCGCTTCGACCTGTTGTGGGCGTACGCCGAGTTCCTCGGCGATGCGGCTGTTGATGCTGTCCATAAAACCACCTGAAATTCTGAAAGCAGGCTCGCAGGCCCGGAAAACAAGGCTCGCGAGGCTGGTTGAGCGGCCCGTCTGGCGCCGCTGCCTGGGTCAAGAGGCAGCCTATTGACCCTCGAAATCGAAAAAATCACTACAAGCGGGTGAAAAAAATCCCCTGGCAGTAAACGGTAACGAACTGACGTTGCCCTGCACAAAGGCGCCGCATTATAACCAGCGTTCTGCCCTTGGGGGGATTGCCGCCAAGGTTGTAGGGCGCGGGTTCGCTGGCGGTAGAGGAAAAATCTGCTAACAATGCACACGGTGCGTATAACGGCAGCTACGCCATAATGCGCGCCGAGATAAGAGGAGCATCTAATGAGCAGCACTGCACAAACTGCTGAAGGCGAAAAAATTCTCATCGTTGATGACGATCCGGGGCTGAGCAGCCTGCTGGAGCGTTTCTTCAACTCCAAGGGCTACCGTGCCCGCGCGGTGCCAAACACCGAACAGATGGACCGCCTGTTGGGACGTGAAGTCTTCAACCTGGTGGTGCTGGACCTGATGCTGCCCGGCGAAGACGGCCTGACCGCCTGCAAACGCCTGCGCGGTGCCAACAATCAGATCCCGATCATCATGCTGACCGCCAAGGGCGATGAGCTGAGCCGCATCAAGGGCCTGGAACTGGGCGCCGACGATTACCTGGCCAAGCCGTTCAACCCGGACGAGCTGATGGCACGGGTCAAGGCCGTACTGCGTCGCCAGGCCGCCCCGGTACCGGGCGCTCCAGGCAGCGAAGACGAAAGCGTGACCTTCGGCGACTACGAGTTGTCGCTGGCCACCCGTGAGCTCAAGCGTGGCGATGAAGTGCACATGCTGACCACCGGCGAATTCGCCGTGCTCAAGGCACTGGTGATGAACGCTCGCCAGCCGCTGACCCGCGACAAGCTGATGAACCTGGCCCGTGGCCGTGAGTGGGACGCCCTCGAGCGCTCCATCGACGTACAGATCTCCCGTCTGCGCCGGATGATCGAGCCCGATCCATCCAAGCCGCGTTATATCCAGACGGTGTGGGGTGTGGGTTACGTGTTTGTGCCGGATGGCACTGCAACCAAGTGACCGATGATTTGCAGAGGCGGGCGTGCCGGTGATGACTCGATAAGAGTCAGCCGGTTGCCCGGCGTTTGCAATTCTGCGAGCTTGGCTCGCTCCTGCAAGGTGTCCAGCTGTCTTTTATGAAAACCCCGTTGTGGTTCCCGCAGAGTTTCTTCTCACGCACCCTTTGGCTGGTGCTCATCGTCGTACTGTTTTCCAAGGCCCTGACACTGGTTTATCTGTTGATGAACGAAGACGTGCTGGTGGACCGGCAGTACAGCCACGGTGTCGCGCTGACCTTGCGTGCCTATTGGGCCGCAGACCCCGAGAACCGCGAGAAGATCGCCAAGGCCGCTACCCTGGTCCGGGTCGCGGGCGCGGGCGTGCCCGAGGGCGAGCAACATTGGCCCTACAGCGAAATCTACCAGCGCCAGATGCAGGCCGAACTGGGTGAAGACACCGAGGTGCGGCTGCGCATGCATGTGTCGCCGGCGCTGTGGGTGCGAGCGCCGAGCCTGGGGGAGGACTGGCTGAAAGTGCCGCTGTATCCGCATCCACTGCGGGGGCAGAAGATCTGGAACGTGCTGGGCTGGTTCCTGGCGATTGGCTTGCTTTCCACCGCGTCTGCCTGGATTTTCGTGCGCCAGCTCAACCAGCCGCTCAAGCGCCTGGTGTTTGCCGCACGCCAGCTGGGCCAGGGCCGCAGTGTGCGCCTGCCCATCAGCGATACGCCGAGTGAAATGACCGAGGTGTACAGCGCGTTCAACCAGATGGCCGAGGATGTCGAACAGGCGGGGCGCGAGCGCGAGCTGATGCTGGCGGGGGTGTCCCATGACCTGCGCACGCCGCTGACGCGTCTGCGGCTTTCCCTGGAACTGATGGGTAACCACACCGACCTTACCGACGACATGGTTCGAGACATCGAGGACATGGACGCGATTCTCGACCAGTTCCTGGCGTTTATCCGCGATGGCAGGGACGAGGTGGTGGAAGAGGTCGACCTGACGGACCTGGTTCGCGAGGTGGTTGCGCCTTACAACCAGAATGGCGAGCAGGTGCGCATGCGCCTGGAGCCGATCCAGCCGTTCGCGTTGCGTCGGGTTTCGATGAAGCGCCTGCTGAATAACCTGATTGGTAACGCGCTGCATCACGCTGGTTCCGATGTGGAAGTAGCAGCCTACGTTTCCGGGGATACCAGCGCGCCTTACGTGGTGCTGAGTGTCATGGACCGTGGGGCCGGTATCGATCCGGCGGAACTGGAAGGTATCTTCAACCCGTTCACCCGCGGCGACCGTGCCCGGGGTGGCAAAGGCACGGGCCTGGGGCTGGCGATCGTGCGGCGGATTGCTTCGATGCATGGCGGCAATGTCGAATTGCGCAACCGGCCGGATGGCGGCCTGGAAGCGCGAGTGCGCTTGCCGTTGGGGCTGATGTTGCCCAGGGATGCGGTCTAAATGTGGGAGCGGGCTTGCTCGCGAAGGCGGTGGGTCAGTCCATAGAAATGTCGACTGATCCACCGCCTTCGCGAGCAAGCCCGCTCCCACACTGGTTTTGCGGTGCTTTATAGGTCGGGTGTATTCAGCCCTTGCCTTTGGTGCGCGTCATATTCGGCCCACCACTCTTCTCCAGATGCTGAATGATGATCCCCGCCACATCCTTGCCGGTGGTGGTCTCAATTCCTTCCAGGCCCGGTGACGAGTTCACCTCCATCACCAGCGGCCCGTGGTTGGAGCGCAATATATCCACACCCGCCACGCTCAACCCCATGACCTTGGCTGCCCGCAGTGCGGTCATGCGTTCTTCCGGGGTGATCTTGATCAGGCTGGCACTGCCGCCACGGTGCAGGTTGGACCGAAACTCACCCGGCTTGGCCTGGCGCTTCATCGCGGCAATCACCTTGTCGCCCACCACGAAGCAGCGGATATCCGCACCGCCGGCTTCCTTGATGTACTCCTGCACCATGATGTTCTGTTTGAGGCCCATGAACGCCTCGATCACCGACTCGGCCGCAGTCGCGGTTTCACACAGCACCACGCCGATGCCCTGGGTCCCTTCCAGCACCTTGATCACCAGCGGCGCGCCGTTGACCATCTCGATCAGGTCGGGAATGTCATCCGGGGAGTGCGCAAAGCCGGTGACCGGCAAGCCAATGCCACGGCGCGACAGCAACTGCAGCGAGCGCAGCTTGTCCCGCGAACGGGCGATAGCCACCGATTCATTGAGGGGAGACACCCCCATCATTTCAAACTGGCGCAGTACCGCGCAGCCATAGAACGTCACGGAAGCACCGATACGCGGGATCACCGCATCGAAGCCTTCCAGCGGTTTGCCCCGGTAGTGGATCTGCGGCTTATGACTGGCAATGTTCATATAGGCGCGCAACGTATCGATCACCACCATCTCATGGCCACGTTCGGTGCCGGCCTCGACCAGGCGACGGGTGGAATACAGACGCGGGTTACGCGACAGCACAGCGATCTTCATGCAGCACCTGTGGCAGAGGTAGTAGAGACCGGGAACACCGGCTTGTCTTGAACGTATTTGACGCCGGGACTGACCACCAGTTGGCCGTCAATCAGGGCCTTGGAGCCCAGCAACAGGCGGTAACGCATGGCCTTGCGGCAGGCGAGGGTGAATTCCACCCGCCATACCCGATCGCCCAGGGCCAGGGTGGTGCTGATCACATACCGCACCTGGGCCTGGCCGTTGGAGCTTTTAATGGTTTTCATCGCCACCAGCGGTGCTTCGCAGCGCCGGTGACGCAGTTGCACCACGCTGCCCAGGTGCGCGGTGAAGCGCACCCACTTTGCACCGTCGCGCTCAAATGGCTCGATCTCGGTGGCATGCAGGCTTGAGGTACTGGCGCCGGTGTCGATCTTGGCGCGCAGGCCTGCCACTCCCAAGTCGGGAAGTGCCACCCACTCACGCAGACCCACAACGGTCAAATGGTCAAATGTCTTCAATATGAATAACCGGCAATTAATTCGCCCAAGCGGCGGGTGATACCTCGGCCAGGGCTTTGAATGCAGGCTTGGCGAACCAGTAGCCCTGCATCAGAAATATTCCACAGTCGGCGAGAAAGTCCCGCTCGCCGGCGCTTTCGATGCCCTCGGCGATGACAGTAACGCCCAACTGCTCACAGATTGTGACAATCCCCCGGACGATCACCTGACGGACACGATCACGGTCGACATCGCGGATCAGCGCCATGTCGAGTTTGATCAGGTCAGGTTGGAAATCGGCCAGCAGATTCAGCCCCGAATAGCCCGCCCCGAAATCGTCGATGGCGGTCTTGAAGCCGAATTCGCGGTATTCACGCAGAATATTCGTCAAATGGCGATAGTTATCTACATGCTCGCTTTCCAGGGTCTCGAAAATCAGCCGATCCAACGGAAAATTATGCGCCCGGGCCGCCTCCAGGGTGCTGCGGATGCACAGTTCTGGTCGATAGACCGCATTGGGCATGAAGTTGATTGAAAGGTGCGTCTGCATGTTGAGTGTCGAAGCGGTGGCGATCGCGCGGGTGCGGCATTGCTGGTCGAAACGGTAGCGATTGCTGTCGTTGACCTGATCCAGCACCGTCAACGCGCCCTCACCGTTGACGCCGCGCACCAAGGCTTCATGGGCAAAGACCGACTGGTCACGCAGGTCCACGATAGGCTGATACGCAAAGGCAAACTCAAAGCCCAGCGGCTCACTTTGCTGGCAGCCCGCACAGGCTTGTTTGGGCGAGGTCAGTGAAATGGGAAAGTCGGTCACACGTTAACCTCGCGAAAACAGGATGCTACCTGGCGTATCTTAGGTGAGCTCAAGGGTTTATGCGTTGAAGGGTTTCAACGGTAAAGTTGCGACATTTTTCAGAGCGAGGAATTCAAGTGGCTCAGAAGCAGGAAGAGGAAGAAAAAGTCCGTTTGGACAAGTGGTTGTGGGCGGCGCGTTTCTTCAAGACCCGTGCCTTGGCCAAGGCGGCGATCGAGAGTGGCAAGGTGCATTGGCGCGGCGAGCGTTGCAAGCCCGGCAAGGAGCCACGCATCGGCGATGAGTTTCAGATCCGTGCCGGGTTTGATGAACGAACCGTCGTGGTCCAGGCGCTTTCAATTGTGCGAAGGGGCGCTCCCGAGGCGCAGGCGTTGTATACCGAGACCGAAGCCAGCATCGCCAAGCGCGAAAACGCGGCGGCCATGCGCAAGGCGGGGTCCCTGGGCATGACCACCGACGGCAAGCCAAGCAAGAAACAGCGGCGCGACCTGTTCAAGTTTCGCGGCAGTGGCAATGATGATTAATCGGCAGACCGCAGGAGCCAGGTCGGCTCCTGCTATTCCAATTCAAACGCTGCGAATCACGCTCAAGCGATTAACCAGCGGTACTCGCCGAAACAACTCAAACACCGGGCCCGTCACTCGCACCAGCCCCCGCGAAACCTTCGCTGCAAAGGGCGTGTAGTAACCCCAGCCCAACGCCAACAGCGCCAGCAACACCCCACCGATATAATCGTCCTGCCCCCAATGCGCACCGGCTACCAGCCGCGGCATCATGAACAGCAGCGCCAAGCCCCAGATCACCAGCACCTGCCCGATCCGCTTGGCAAACACGGTCATGAACATGCCCCAGATCAGCAATACCGATGCATGATCCCCCGGGAAGCTCTGGCTGGAGCGGTCCTTCAACTCCCATGTCTTCTCCAGGCCCGGGAAATAGTCGCTCATCTGAATCGCGCCGCTGATCACCATCGACGGGCTATGGTGTTGCCAGCCCATCTGCGCCGCCAGCTTGGAAAACAGCATGCGGATAAACAGCAACAGCAGCAGAATGCCCAGGAAGCCGAAAAACGCCTGGCGCACTTCAATCGCCTTGAACACCCAGTCGCCACGGATCAACAGCGTCAGCAGAATCACCCCGACCACCGCGTCAAACGGCCGCAAACTGGCCACCGCCCACACATGCAGCCACGCGGAGCTGCTTGCCAGCGGGTCATTGAGCAGATGAAACAGCCACTCGTCGAAAACCGTGCAGAGCGCCTGGCCCGCCGGCCAGAGCCAAAAACACAGCAGCCCCACAGCGAGTAAATTACACAGGGCCAATCGACCGAGGTCCCACCTGGCTTGGAACAAACCCGGATTGTTCATAAACTGTTTCCTCTTAGCTTTAAAGCGCTTCGTTTTCCCGCAGAAGGCCGCACCAAAACGGTGCTAAAGCGTGTAATTCTATAAACCTTGTCATCTTTTTGTCATCAATTCAGATACCCAGACCTATGACTGATCTACCGGATACCGACTTCACCCAACGCTTCATCTTCGACGACAGCGACGCCCGCGGCGAACTGGTCGCCCTGGAGCGCAGCTATGCCGAAGTCCTCGCCAAGCACCCCTATCCGGAGCCGGTCGCGCAATTGCTCGGCGAGCTGATGGCGGCTGCCTCGCTGCTGGTGGGCACCCTGAAGTTCGATGGCTTGCTGATTCTGCAGGCCCGCTCCGAAGGCCCGATCCCGCTGCTGATGATCGAATGCTCCAGCGAGCGCGAAATCCGTGGGCTGGCCCGCTACGACGCGGACCGCATCGCCGCCGATGCGACCCTGGCTGACCTGATGCCAGACGGCGTGCTGGCCCTGACCGTCGATCCGACGGTAGGCCAGCGTTACCAGGGCATCGTCGACCTCGACGGCGAAACCCTGTCCGACTGCTTCACCAATTATTTCGTGATGTCCCAGCAAGTGGGCACCCGCTTCTGGCTCAACGCCGACGGCAAGCGCGCCCGTGGCCTGCTGCTGCAACAACTGCCGGCTGACCGCATCAAGGACGAAGAAGACCGCGCCGACAGCTGGGCCCACATCACCGCCCTGGCCGGCACCCTGAAAGCCGAAGAGTTGCTGGGCCTGGATAACGAAACCATCCTGCACCGCCTCTACCACGAAGAGGCCGTGCGCCTGTTCGACGTGCAGTCCCTGCGCTTCCACTGCAGCTGCTCCCGCGAGCGCTCGGCAACTGCCCTGGTCAGCCTGGGCCTGGAAGATGCGCAGGACCTGGTGGTGGAACACGGTGGCAACATCGAGATCGACTGCCAGTTCTGCAACCAGCGCTACCTGTTCGACGCTGCCGATATTGCTCAATTATTCGCCGGCGCGGGCGTAGACACCCCTTCAGGCACCCGCCACTAAAACGTTTAAGCACAGGTAAATCACCTGACAAACGCCGGATTTCCGCCGTTCTGACCGGAGGGCCCTACTCTTTTTGGGCTTTTCTGGCATAATCCGGCCCACTTTTTTCGCGGTAGTAGTGCGCAACTTTCTACTACAAAACGTTTGGAGCACTCGGCCACTGGCCGACGGGGAACCTCATGACGCAAGCCAATAACGCCGTATACACCGATCTGAGTGTTGACGATCTGGTCAAAGAAGCCCTGCAGCGCGGTGAAGGCGTGCTTGCCGATACCGGTGCGCTGGTCGTAGAAACCGGTCACCGTACCGGCCGTTCGCCAGTCGACCGCTTCATCGTTGAAGAGCCTTCCACCCAGGCTGCCATTGCCTGGGGCCCGATCAACCGCAAGTTCCCGGCCGACAAGTTCGATGCCCTGTGGGCTCGCGTCGAGGCATTCAACAACGCGCAAGAGCATTTCGTTTCCCACGTTCACGTAGGGGCTGCAGAAGACCACTACCTGGCCGTGAAAATGACCACCCAGACTGCCTGGCAGAACCTGTTCGGTCGTTGCCTGTTCATCAACCCGGCCCAGTACAACCCGGCCGGTCGTGACGAGTGGCAAGTGCTCAACGTGGCCAACTTCGAGTGCGTGCCAGAGCGTGACGGCACCAACTCCGACGGTTGCGTGATCCTCAACTTCGCCCAGAAAAAAGTCCTGATCGCCGGCATGCGTTACGCCGGTGAAATGAAAAAAGCCATGTTCTCGGTGCAGAACTTCCTGCTGCCGGCCTCCGACGTGCTGCCGATGCACTGCGCAGCCAACATCGGCGAAGCCGGCGACGTGACCCTGTTCTTCGGTCTGTCGGGCACCGGTAAAACCACCCTGTCCGCCGACGAAAGCCGCTACCTGATCGGCGACGACGAACACGGCTGGGGCGAAGGTGTGGTGTTCAACATCGAAGGCGGTTGCTATGCCAAGTGCATCGACCTGTCCGAGAAGAACGAGCCGGTGATCTGGAAAGCCATCAAGCACGGCACCGTGCTCGAAAACGTGGTGATCGACGATGCCAAGCACGCCGACTACACCAACGTCAGCCTGACCCAGAACAGCCGCGCCGCCTACCCGCTGGAGCACGTGGCCAAGCGCTCCGAGAAAAACCTCGGTGGCGAGCCAAACGCTGTGATCTTCCTGACCTGCGACCTGACCGGCGTACTGCCGCCCGTGTCGATCCTCAGCGAAGAACAAGCGGCGTACCACTTCCTGTCCGGCTACACCGCTCTGGTGGGCTCGACCGAAATGGGTTCGGGCGGCGGCATCAAGTCGACCTTCTCCACCTGCTTCGGCGCGCCATTCTTCCCACGCCCGGCTGGTGAATACGCAGAACTGCTGATCAAGCGCGTGCGTGGCTTCGGCTCCAAGGTCTACCTGGTCAACACCGGCTGGACCGGCGGCGGCTACGGCGTTGGCAAGCGCTTCAACATCCCGACCACCCGTGGCGTGATTGCAGCGATCCAGAGCGGTGCGTTGATTGGTGCCGAGACCGAGCACCTGGACACCATCAACCTGGACGTGCCATTGGCTGTACCGGGCGTCGAGACTGGCCTGTTGAACCCACGTAACACTTGGGCTGACAAGGCTGCCTACGATGAAGCGGCGAAAGCGCTGGCGGGTCTGTTCATCGAGAACTTCAAGAAGTTTGAAGTGAGCGATGCGATCAAGGCTGCGGGTCCGAAGTTGTAAGATTCGGCCGTTGTGAAAAAGCCGCCCCTAGTGGGCGGCTTTTTTGTGGGCGAAGGATCAGTCGACGAGGTGCAGAACCACGGCTCCCACTAACACCAGCACCACACCGGTCACTTGCACCGCTGACAGCCGCTCCTTGAAAAACACAAACCCCAGAATCGCGGCGATCCCACCGGACAGGGTGCTGATCACCGTCACCACGGAAACCGACCCCGCCATTGCACCCCACGAGAACGCCGAGAACCCACCCAGGTTCATCAGGCTCGCGCTGGTCAGCGTTGCGCAGTTTTTCAGCGGTGGGATTTTCAGGCCGTCTTTGATCTTAAGCACCATCAACACCAGGACGCACAGGCCAACCAAATACCCAAGCCAAAGCATCGTGACCGGGCCAAGCGTCGGCAGGGTGTAGCGGCCCTGCACCCAAAAGCTTGTGCCGTAGAGCAACGCTGCGAGCATCGCGTAGGCGATTGAGCGGCTGGAACTGTTGTGAGGGACGCCATTGTCCTTATGAATGCTGGACAGGATCACGCCAATTACGCAGAGAGCGATGCAGCCGAGTTGGATCAGGCTGATGTGTTCGCCGCTGGCCCATGACAGCAAAGTAGTCACGACACCGTAGGACGTCACCAGCGGCGCGACAATCGCCGCTTTGCCCAGCGAGAAGGCCTTGGACAGCGCAAGGGCGCCGGAGACGGTCAGCAGGGCTGCTGCGGCTCCCAGGAGCCACACACTCAAAGGCGCCGCGAGGGATTTGACGAGGAAGGCCGGGAATATGACCAGCAGCAGGGTCATGATCAGGAAGCCCAGCGCCTGGCCGAAGTACACCGCGCGTTTGACGCCGACAGCTCGGGCGTTGAGGCCCACGAGGAAGTCCGTGCCGCCCCAGAGCAGGGCGGCCAGCAGGCCCATTAGTACGTCCATGTAAGGTCCTTGGTTGTAGGTGCGAGCTTGCTCGCGAAGGTCGTTAACGATAATGCGGGCTTTCAGGGGGAACGCGGCGCTCTCAGGTTTTTCGCGAGCAAGCTCGCTCCTACAGGTTTTCCAGGGTTTGCGTGTCCCAGCGTTGGGCCTTGATAGCCAGGTAAAGCATGCCGATGGTCAGCGGGATTTTGTCGCCGCGGCCTTTGGCTCTGTGCTTCAGGAAGACATCGAAGACAGGAGGTTGGAAATAACGATAAGCGTCGTAGTCGTTCAAGTCGACAGCGAAGTCTTGCTCCAGAGCTTCCATCAATTGATTGGCTTCGGTGCCGTCGCAGCCCAGTTCGAGGTTGATGGCGGTTTCAAGGCGCAGCGTCTTATGTTCGGGCAGGCCAATTTCTTCATGCAGCAGTTGCAGGAGCTGCTGCATCGCGATGTCTTCGGGGAAGTTGGGGGCCAGGTTCATGGTGGTTACGCGAGAGTGGGTGGAGGCGACCGACTTTATCGATGGCACCGCGATCCTTCAAACGAAACTGGTCAAATGTGGGAGCCGGGCTTGCCCGCGATGGCGGTGTTTCAGTGGTAAAGGTGTTGTCTGACACTCCGCTATCGCAGGCAAGCCAGCTCCCACATTTTTAGCTGTGTGGCTGCTCAGGTGGTGTTCGCTTTACGGCGTCGGTGGTGGTGAGTCGCATCATGCCGGTTTGGGCGACTTCCAGTAGATCGCAACCGTCCTGGACGAGCAGATACAGGGCGTTGGTGATATGCGAAATATCTTTGAGGTCGGCCTGTTCGAAGGTCAGGCAGGAGAAGGTTTCCAGGAGATCGGCTGCGGCGCGGATGCGTTGGTGGGCTGCGGACTGGATATCTTCGGCGGCGGCTTCGGTGTCGATGAGCAGGGGGTGGGTATCGGTGAAGTTGGTGCCAAGTGGAAGGTAGCGGTTTTTCGCTTCAGGTGTTTGCATTGGAAGGTACTCGGTTTGCTGTTAAGTAACCGTCGTCACCGTGGCCAAACGATGGGTGGCGGACTGTGCGCAGGTTGGCCAACCGGAAACAGCAATCCGGCACGTCCGAGGACGTCCCACACACAGCCGCCATAACATTGCGCTGAGAGGACGATAGACGTCCGCCAGACAAGTGATGGCACTTATGTGTGCTGTTTTCGAGTGACCAAACCCGGTCGCTGAATTTGCAACGACGGGGCGAACCTTGGCGGGAGTGTGGGGCGAGAGCAATAAACAGATCGTTACCAGCTTTAACGGATACTGATCGTTCCCACGCTCCGCGTGGGAATGCATCCCGTGACGCTCCGCGTCACCAGTGTTCATGGCTTGGGTCGTGCGCGGATGACGGGACGCGGAGCGTCCCTGGCGGCATTCCCACGCGGAGCGTAGGGAACGATCGGGGTTAGCGCGGGGTGCTGATACACCGCTCGAAAATCGCCTCCAACCCCCGATAATCACACGCCACCGCATCGATGTTCGCCGGTATCCACGCTGCGTTCTTCACCAGCCACCAGTTCACCGAAAACCCGGCATTCACGATGATCTGCTCGAACAGAATCCGCTGCGCCCGGCCGTTCCCTTCGCGAAACGGGTGGATCACGTTGAGGTCGCCATAGGCCTCGGCAATTTGCGTCACCAACTCCGCCTGCGTCACCCCGACAAACCAGTTCGCCTGCGCCATGTGCTGGATGATCTTGCTCGCCTCAGGCGGGATACGCTCCGGTGTGCAGAACAGCGTGTCGCCCTTCTGGATGTTGACCGTACGCAGTTCCCCGGCCCATTCGTAAATGTCCGCGAACAGGGTGCGGTGGATGTGTTGCAGGCGTTCCAGGTCGTAGGGCGGGGGATACAGCGGAAGGCTGCCGACAGCGATTTCAGACAGTTCCCGCTCGGCCTGGTGCAGGCGTTCTTCGTCGAACAAATCGAGGCGGTTACGCAGGACGCTGCTACCGGGGTAGCAGTACGGGTCCTGGCCCACGCCATATTTGTCGAGCATCAGCGTGGGGTGTTGCGGTACTTGGCGAGGACGGCTTCGCGGGTCGGCAGGGGTTTGTCGACGTCGGCGGGCTGGGTGTCGAACCCTTCCAGGCGCAGGCTGGCCAGGTAGTTGGAACGACGGATCTTGTCGTAGTGATCCTGCTTTTGCTCAAACGTCAGTTCGGCCATGACAGCGTCCTCTCGGTGCGAAGGTTGATTGTAGCGCAATGAGTTTCGAGATGCGTCCCGCGTAAGGTTGGAACGATTCTTACGGGTGCCTACTCCACTTCCCAGGCTGTGTATCATCCAGACTCTTTTTTCCTTGCGACCTTTCTCGATTCGCTGAATGCGCTGGTCTATGTTTTGGGCTCGTTCAGCGGTCAATGGAGTGACAGCTTATGCACAACACCCTCCAACAGGTCTTCGGTTATCCACAGTTTCGTTTGGGCCAGGAGGCGGTGGTCAGTGCCGTGCTGGCCGGCCGTTCGGCGGCGGCAATTTTCCCCACCGGTTCCGGCAAGTCCCTGTGTTATCAACTTTCCGCTGTGTTGCTGCCGCACCTGACGCTGGTGGTGTCGCCGTTGCTGGCGCTGATGCAGGACCAGTTGGGTTTCCTGCAGCGCCACGGTATCTCGGCGGGCAGCATCGACTCGGCCCAGAGCCGCGATGATGCCAATGACGTCATGGCCCGGGCGCGTTCGGGCGAGCTGAAGATCCTGATGGTTTCCGTGGAGCGCTTGAAGAACGAGCGCTTTCGCAACTTCCTGCAAAGCGTGCCGATCTCGCTGCTGGTGGTGGATGAGGCTCACTGTATTTCCGAATGGGGCCATAACTTTCGCCCGGACTACCTGAAGCTGCCGGATTACCAACGCCAGTTCCGCATCCCCCAGGCGCTGCTGCTGACCGCCACGGCGACGCCCAAGGTGATCGCTGACATGCAGGCCAAGTTCGCCATTGCACCTGACGATGTGATCACCACCGGGTTCTACCGCTCCAACCTCAACCTGCTGGTTGAGCCCGTCAGTGGCCAGGACAAGCGACGCCGGTTGGTGACGTGGATGCAGGAGCGAGCCAATCAGCCAAGCATCGTCTACGTCACGCTGCAAAAAACCGCGGAGCAGATTGCCGAGCATTTGAATCGCAATGGAATCCAGGCCGAGGCTTATCACGCGGGCCTGGCTCACGATAAGCGGGAAGCCATTCAGAAGCGATTCATGGGCGGGCAGTCCAACTGCATCGTCGCCACCATTGCCTTCGGCATGGGCATCGACAAAAGCGATATCCGCAACGTGGTGCACTTCGACCTGCCCAAATCCATCGAGAACTACAGCCAGGAAATCGGCCGCGCCGGGCGTGACGGGCAGCCGTCTGAGTGTCTGGTTCTGGCCAACCGCGACAGCCTGAATATCCTGGAAAACTTTGTGTACGGCGATACGCCGGAACAGGAAGGTATTCGCCGAGTCCTGGAGGAAATACAGGCGGTCCGTGCCGATGGACAGTGGGAGTTTATGCTCCGCTCACTGTCGGACCACAGCAACATCCGTGAACTACCGCTGAAGACCTTGCTCGTGCAGCTTGAAATCAAGGCTGTGATCGCGCCGCGCTACGCGTTTTATGCCGAATACCGCTTCAAGTATTTGATTGAACCAGAGGCATTGCTGGCGCGTTTTACCGGCGAGCGGCAGCAGTTTGTCGCAGCGATTATCCAGGTCTGCAAACGGGCGAAAACCTGGGCGACGGTGGACTTCGACGCGCTGTATCAACAGCACCAGGCCGAGCGCAGTCGGGTGGTGAAGGCCCTGGATTACTTTCAGGAACAAGGCCTGATCGAGATGGAAAGCCGGCAGATGACCGAGGTTTACGCCCTGCTGAATACCGACTTCGATCCACAGGCGCTGAGCACGGAGTTATACACAGGCTTCAAGCAGCATGAGGTGACGGAGGTGGCGCGAATTCACGCCATGCTGGATCTGTTCGCGACACAGGAGTGCCTGGGTTACCGCCTGGCGCACTATTTCGGCGATGAAAACGCGCCCCGGCAGTGCGGGCACTGCTCGGTGTGCCACGGTAACGTCGCCCACTTGCCGGCGCCGCCGAGCTTGCCGCCGCTTGTGGATAAAAACTTTCTCGCGCTGTGCGGTGAATTTATCCACAGCCACCATGAATACAGCGGCGACTTGCCAAGCGCGGAGCGGCTGACACGGTTTTTATGCGGTCTCAGCGTGCCGTTGTTTACCAAGCTGAAGGCACGAGGGATTCCAGGTTTCGCGGTACTGGAGGAGTATCCCTATGCAGAGGTTCGTGAATGGGCGGAGGCAGGGTTGGAGGCACTCTGATTTCCGGTCTGGAGGGTCGCGCTTTCCCTTCCAGTGGCAGACGCCGCCGACAGCCGGACCGTGCCCGCAGGTGAGAAGGTTTGACGCTTCACTTCTTCTGCAAAGGAATTGCCCATGGCTTTTGGTTTTTCTCGTGGTGTTGTCCCCGGCGTCTTGCTGTTCGCCGGGTTGCTGGTCGCACAAGGCACGCTGGCCTCGGTCATCCCGTTGAGCGTGAATGACTGTCGGCAGATGCAGCTTCGCAACACCATCACCGCCGCCAATCCATTGCCCTGCGCACGCCTGGCGCGGGTGACGTTCAGCTATGTGGACTTTGGCGGAGTGCTGCATAACAACGGGCAGCTCGTGGTGCTGGATGCCATCGCACCCCATGTGGAGGAGATCTTCAGGCAGTTGCTGCAACGTCGGTTCCCGGTGCGTCAGGCGGTCAGGCTGGAAACCTATCGAGGCAACGACAAGGTCTCGATGGCCCGCAACAATACCAGTGGTTTTAATGGGCGCCAGGTCAGTGGCGCTTCGGGGTGGTCGCTGCACGCCTATGGCGCCGCAATTGACCTTAACCCTCTGCAAAACCCATTCGTTTTGTTCGGGCGTAACCCGCGAGGTGAATTCACCGGCCAGGCCACTGTTGAGCCCAGGGCAAGTACCGCAAATGCCGTTAACCGCCTGGATGCCCGCCCCGGCAAGCCGGCGCGCCCTGGCCGGGCAGAAGAGGTGATTGACCTGTTCGCCGAACACGGCTTTTTGACCTGGGGTGGTTATTGGGATTTTCCGCTGGATTACCAACACTTCCAGATCGGCCGGCGTTCGTTCGTGGAGTATCTGGCGCGGGTCACGCCGCAGCAGGCCAGCGCTGCAGTCGAGGCCTATATCACCGCCTATCGCCAGTGCCTGCAGCAATCGGCCGAGACGGATCAAGCGCTCAAGCGTATGGCGTGCGTCCAGCAAACGATTGAGCAAAGCCCAACCTAGGCTTGCGGGTAGTGCTTGAACCCAGTATCAAGAGAGCCTCCTCCTGCCCGGGTTTTACCGATGACCAACGCCATGCCACAACGCGCCGATTACCGCCACTTCCAGCCGATCATCACGCGCTGGCACGACAACGATGTATATGGCCATGTGAATAACGTCACCTACTACAGCTTCTTCGACACCGCGGTGAATACCTACCTGATCGAGCAGGGCGGGTTGGATATTCATGACGGCGAAGTGGTTGGGTTTGTGGTGAGTTCGGCGTGCGACTACTTCGCCTCGATTGCCTTTCCGGACCGCATCGAGATCGGCCTGCGGGTGGGCAAGTTGGGCAACAGTTCGGTGCAGTATGAGTTGGCGGTGTTCAAGGCGGGAGAAGAAGATGCCTGTGCTGCGGGGAGGTTTGTGCATGTGTTTGTGGATCGGGCGTCGAACCAGCCGGTGACGATCCCGGGGATGTTGCGCGAGGCGTTACAGCGATTGGTGATCTGAATACGATCTGCGAAGCAATGAAAGTCAAATGTGGGAGCGGGCTTGCTCGCGAAGGCGGTGGATCAGTCGCCGGATGTATTGGCTGATACAACGCCTTCGCGAGCAAGCCCGCTCCCACATTAAACCCGCGTTGTTCTTTCGATTCGCGTGTTACCGGTGGTGGCGATAGTGATGCTTGTTTTTGCGATGCCCATAAGCATGGCCGCGCCCGCGATGGTCATCGCGGTCATAACGGCGGTTATCGCGCCCACGGTAACGACGATCATCGTCATCGCTCTTGTTGCCCATGTAGTTGCCCAGTGCACCACCGGCGCCACCGCCGGCTGCTGCGCCGATCAGGCTGCCGGTGCTGCCGCCGACACTGCGACCCACCACGTTGCCGCCGGCCGCGCCCAATGCGCCGCCAATGGCTGCTTCACCGCGGCTGCGCTTGTCTGCGCCCACCGCACTGCCGCCTGCGCCGCCAAGAGCCGCACCGATGGCTGAACCAGTGTTACCGCCCAACTGCTGACCTACGACAGAACCTAGAACCCCGCCCAATGCGCCGCCCACACCGGCTTCGGTGGTGCCACCGGCCATGGCTGCGCCACTGACCAGGCCAAGGGACAACAAGAGAATCGAGGAGAACTTCATAGAGGAACCTCAAGAGGATGACGGCGCGATCCTGAGGTTGTATCGAGACGGTGACAATCGAAACCCGACCAGTGGTATGGGTTGTATACAATTCTCTAAGTTACTGTTTTGTATGAGGAACTTAAGTGAGTTTTGCGAGTCTTTAGTTACTTCGGAACGGCCGCTTTTATGCAAAAGCGGCCTTTTTTGTGCCCGTAAGAAACTCGGGTGCTGTCTGTGGCGAGGTGTCGCTTAGGCCGACTTCGCCATGATCAAGCCGGTCGCACTCGCTGCTTCCAGGCGGATCGCTACAAACTTCGACGTTGGCGTATGGCTGCCATCCCCCGTGCTTTCCAGCGGCACCAGCGGATTCACTTCCGGATAATAAGCCGCAGCCTGCCCCGCCGGAATATCAAATGCCAGCAAGGTAAAGCCCTTCACCCGACGCTCACGGCCGTCGTCCCAGATCGACACGATGTCAGCCTTCTGCCCCGGCTTGAAGCCCAGGCGGATGATGTCGGCTTCGTTGACGAACAACACATCCCGCTGGCCCTTGACCCCGCGATAGCGGTCGTCCAGGCCATAGATGGTGGTGTTGTACTGATCGTGGGAGCGCATCGACTGCATGATCAGGTCCGGCAATTGCCCGGTGTTGCGGGTGCGTTCGTGCACCAGGTCCTTGGGCAGGATGTTCGGGCGGAAGTTGGCGCGGCCCGACGGGGTGTTCCAGCGACGAGCGCCAGCCGAGTTGCCCAGGTAGAAACCGCCCGGGTTTTTCAGGCGCTCGTTGAAGTCCTTGAAGCCCGGAATGGTGTCGGCGATCAGGTCGCGAATACGGTCGTAATCGGCCACCAGCCAGTTCCAGTCCACCGGCTTGCTGCCCAGGGTGGCGGCGGCAATGCCCGCCAGAATCGCAGGCTCGGATTTCATCTGTTTCGACAGCGGCTGCAGCTGGCCGTTGGAGGCGTGGACCATGCTGAACGAGTCTTCAACGGTCACGGCTTGCGGGCCTTCGGCCTGGATGTCGATGTCGGTGCGGCCCAGGCATGGCAGGATCAGCGCGTCCTTGCCATGCATCAGGTGGCTGCGGTTGAGCTTGGTGCTGATCTGTACGGTCAGGTCGCAATTGCGCAGTGCTTCAAAGGTGCGTGGGCTGTCCGGCGTGGCTTGGGCGAAGTTGCCGCCCAGGCCGATAAAGACCTTGGAGCGGCCTTCGAGCATGGCGTGAATCGCTTCCACCACGTTGTGGCCGTTATCGCGCGGTACCTGGAACTGGAAACGACGCTCCAGGGAATCGAGGAACGCCACCGGTGGCCGTTCGTTGATGCCCATGGTGCGGTCGCCCTGCACGTTACTGTGGCCACGCACCGGGCACAGGCCTGCGCCCGGGCGGCCGATGTTGCCGCGCAGCAGCATCAGGTTGGCGATTTCCTGGATGGTCGGCACCGAGTGGCGATGCTGGGTGATGCCCATCGCCCAGCACATGATCACGTTCTTGCCTTTGGCGTACATGCGCGCCGCTTGCTCGATCTCCACCAGGGTCAGGCCGGACTGCTCGACGATTTCATCCCATGAGGTGTCGTCGATCTTGCCCAGGTAATCCAGCACGTTGGCGGTGTGTTCGTTGAGGAAGTCGTGGTCGAACACGGCCTCCTTGCCTTCGGCCTGGGCCTGGCGTTCCCACAGCAGCAGGAACTTGGCCATGCCCCGCAGGATGGCCATGTCGCCTCCCAGCGCCGGGCGGAAGTAGGCGGTGTTGGTTGGCTTGTCGCCGTTGGTGAGCATTTCCAGCGGGTGTTGCGGGTGCTGGAAGCGTTCCAGGCCACGCTCTTTCAGCGGGTTGATGCACACCACCTGGGCGCCGCGTTTTACCGCTTCGCGCAGTGGCTCCAGCATGCGTGGGTGGTTGGTGCCGGGGTTCTGGCCCCAGACGAAAATCGCATCCGCATGCTCGAAGTCATCGAAGGTCACGGTGCCTTTGCCCACGCCCACGCTTTGCGCCAGGGCGACGCCGCTGGCTTCGTGGCACATGTTCGAGCAGTCCGGGAAGTTGTTGGTGCCGTAGGCGCGCACAAACAGTTGATACAGGTAAGCCGCTTCGTTGCTGGCCCGGCCCGAGGTATAGAACTCGGCCATGTCCGGGTTTGGCAGCGCATTGAGGTGCTTGCCGATCAAGTCGAAAGCCGATTCCCAGCTGATAGGTTTGTAACGGTCGGTTTCGGCGTCGTAGCTCATCGGCTCGGTCAGGCGGCCCTGATACTCAAGCCAGTAGTCGCTCTGCTCCAGCAGCGCGCTGACGCTGTGCTTGGCGAAGAATGCCGCGTCGACCCGGCGCTTGGTGGCTTCCCAGTTGACCGCCTTGGCGCCGTTCTCGCAGAACTTGACCATGCCGCTTTCCGGCGAGTCGCCCCAGGCGCAGCCCGGGCAGTCGAAGCCGCCGTTCTGGTTGGTCTTGAGCATCATGCGGATGTTTTTCAGCGCGTTGTCGCTGGTCAGCCAGGCCTGCGCCACGCTGATCAGTGCGCCCCAACCACCCGCCGGGCCTTTATAAGGCTTGTAGCGCGGGGTGGGTTTGTCGTCGGCTTGATGATGATTACTCACGCTTGATTCTCCATCGCAGGGCTATAGACCCGCGGCGCACTTTTCTGCGGCAGGTGGATGAGATTGAGGTTGTGCCGGCGAGCCCATTGCAGGGCCAGGCCGGTGGGCGACGACAGGCTGACCAGGGTCTGGATGCCTGCACGCAGGACTTTCTGGATCAGTTCGAGGCTGCAGCGACTGGTAACAATCGCCAGGCCGCCGTCGGTCGGAATCTTTTGGCGGATCAGCGCACCGATCAGCTTGTCGAGGGCGTTATGCCGGCCGATGTCTTCACGGCCCAGCAGCAATTCGCCCTGGTTGTTCATGAACACCGCCGCATGCACCGCGCCGCTGTACTGGCCCAGCGGTTGGAACGCGCTGATGCGCTGGCGCAGGCCATCCAGCCATTCGGCAGGCGGCAACGGCGCGCCGGGCAACACCTTGAGGTTGGGCAGCGCCTGCTCCACGGCTTCTACGCCGCACAGCCCACAGCCACTGGTGCCGGCGAGTTGCCGGCGCTGCTGCTTCATATTCCAGAACGCGCGGCTGGAAATCTGCACCTGAGCGTATTGGGTCGAGCCCGAACCGCTGATTTTCAGGTCATAAATGTCGCTAACGTCTTCGATAATGCCGCTACCGATGCTGAATCCGACAATAAAGTCTTCAAGGTCGGTCGGCGTCACCAGCATCACCGCCTGGCTGATGTCGTTATAGGCAATCGCCAACGCGACTTCCTCGGCAAGCGCGGTGCTGGCCGATTCGGTGTGTTCGAGATTACAAAACTGGTAGCTCTGGCTGGCGGCGGGCGCGGGCGTCTCGAGGGCGGGCGCCGCGCAGACTGGGCGCTGGGCGTTCATTGGGCATTACCACCGGGAGTATTCAGCTGTAAGACTAGGCGCGACAAAGGGTCGCGTCTAATCGTCAGTACTGATCTACCGATAGATGCCGTCGATCAAGTCTCGATCAGCGATTTCTGGTACAGCGCAAAACACGCTTCCGCCAAGGCCGAACGGGGTGCACTGCGGCGCATGATCAACCCCAGGCGAGCCAAAGTGTGAGCGTCTTCAATGGGTTGCAGGCGCAGGTGCTCGGTGAGGGCGTCGAGGCCGCCGTCCAGTGGCATCACCGCGCAACACAGGCCGCCGTGCACCGCTTGTAACAATTGATGGACGGCATCGGTCTGCAACAGCGGCTGCGGGTTGAGGCCGCGGCTGTGGAAGTTATGGTCGATGGACTGGCGAAAGTGCATGCCGCTGGTGAGCATGCCCAAGGGCAGTTCGATCAGCGCCTCCCAACTCAGGGGCTTGTCGCCGAAGCTGAAGAACCGCTGGTCGTACAGCAGGCCCATGCGGGTTTCGCCCAGGGCCAGGGAGTCGAAACGCTCGGCGTCCAGGCGCTCGAGGTACGACACACCGAGGTCCAGGCGGTTGCTGGCAAGTTGTTCAAGGATTTGCTCGGAGCTTAACGCGGACAACTCAAAGCGCAGGCTGGGGTGTTCCTTGTGCAGCTTCTGCATCAACGCCAGCGGATCGAAGCTCGACAACGGCACCACCCCCAGGCGCAACGTGCCTACCAGGTTGCCGCGACACGCAGCGGCCTCGGCCTGCAAGCCGTCATAGGCCGCCAGCACCGTGCGTGCCCAGGCCAGCACGCGTTCGCCGGGGGCGGTAAAGCCTTCGAAGCGCTGCCCGCGATTGACCAGCGGCAACTGCAGCTCTTCCTCCAGGCTGCGCAGGCGCATCGACAGGGTCGGCTGGGTGATATGGCAGCGCGCCGCCGCCTGGCCGAAGTGACGGGTTTCGTCGAGGGCGATGAGGAATTTCAGCTGTTTGATGTCCATCTTCGCTCCGGGCTTATTCCAATGCGGTGGGATTCTAGCGTGTTTGGGTCTTTGGTCAGGCTGGAACCCAATTCTGTAGGACTGGTCTAGTCTTTGGCATCTGGAAATTAAATCCCAAGGAGAGCGCACCATGAGTCTTTTAAGCTTTGTTAAGGAAGCAGGCGAGAAGTTGATTGACCTGTTGACACCGGGTAATGCCAACGCGAGCGAGCAGTTAAAAGAGCACGTGGCCAAGGTTGGATTGGGTAACCCCAATGTGCAAACCACCGTCGACGGTGACAAGGTGACCGTGACAGGTGAAGTCGCCAGCCAGGAAGAGAAAGAGAAGATATTGCTGGCGCTGGGCAACATCGCCGGCGTTGCGAGTGTTGATGACCAGATCACCGTTTCCGGTCCTGCTGTCGCGGCGGCCCGCTTTGTCGTGGTGAAAAAGGGCGACACCCTGAGCGCTATTTCGCTGGCGGTGTATGGCAACGCCAACCAGTACAACAAAATCTTCGAAGCCAACAAGCCGCTGCTGTCCCATCCGGACAAAATCTACCCAGGGCAGACGCTGCGTATTCCTGAGTAATCCGCGGACCCAATGTGGGAGCGGGCTTGCTCGCGAAAGCGGTGGATCAGTCAATATATTCATTGGCTGACACACCGTATTCGCGAGCAAGCCCGCTCCCACATTGGACCTTCAGCGTTGTTACAAACCTACGATCAAGTCCCGGTAATCCCCAACCGCTGCAAACTCCGCCGTGTCCTTGGGCCCCTTCCGGCTGTCCGGTTCCTTCACCGCCAGCAAGTGCCCCACGCCAAAATCCCGGGCGCTGCGCAGGATCGGCAAGGTATCGTCGATAAACAGGCTGCGGGCCGGGTCGAAGGCGATGTCGGCGTGCAGGGCGTCCCAGAACTGCGGGTTTTCCTTGGCAAAACCATAGTCATGGGAGCTGATCAGTCGCTCGAAATAAGGCGCCAACTCGATGCGTTCCAGCTTCAACGACAGCGAATCCCGATGGGCATTGGTGATCAGGATCACCCGCTTGCCCGCCTGTTTGATCGCCGCCAGGAAGGTGTCGGCATCCGGGCGCAAGGCAATCAGGTGCGCGGTTTCCAGCTTGAGCTCGCGCACCGGGATCTTGAGTTCGGCGCTCCAGAAATCCAGGCAATACCATTGCAACTGTCCGGCGTTACGCTCGAACAGCGGCTGCAGCTCCATCTCGGCCATGGCCCGGCTCACACCATGCAACTCGGCATAGCGCTGGGGCAGGTGCTCCATCCAGAAATGGTTGTCGAAGTGCAGGTCGAGCAAGGTGCCGTCCATGTCCAGCAGGACGGTGTCGATGGCGTGCCAGGGCAATGGAGGCATAAAGAACACTCATGTAAGAAAAGATATCCGACACAGACAATCGGAAAAGCCACGGTATAGTAACCCGATCACGCCAAGGAGCCGCTCATGCGCCAGAAACCCACCGTCCTCGCCCGCGAAATAGTCGCCAGTAGCCGTTTGTTCCGCGTGGAGGAAGTGCAATTGCGCTTTTCCAATGGCGTGGAGCGGACCTACGAGCGCCTGGTGGGCAGGGGTGCCGGATATGGCGCGGTGATGATCGTGGCGATGATCGACTCGGACCATGCGTTGCTGATCGAAGAATATTGCGGCGGCACCGACGAGTATGAACTGTCACTGCCCAAGGGCCTGATCGAACCGGGCGAAGACGTGTTGGCGGCAGCCGACCGTGAGCTCAAGGAAGAAGCCGGTTTCGGCGCCCGCCAGTTGGAGCACATCACCGAGCTGTCGCTGTCCCCCGGCTACATGAGCCAGAAAATTCAGGTGGTGCTGGCCACCGAACTGTATGAAGAGCGCCTGGAAGGCGACGAGCCCGAGCCGATGCGCGTCGACCGGGTCAACCTGCGGGAGCTCTCGCAGTTGGCGCAGAACGAGCAGTTCAGCGAGGGCCGCGCGTTGGCCGCGCTGTACCTGGTACGCGACCTGTTGACTCAACGTGGAGCGTTCCAGCCATGAGCGAACTGTTCCTGGGTCACCCGTTTATTGCCCCCGCGATCGAACTGGCCCGCCAGGCTGGCGAGGTCATCCTGCCGTATTGGCGCGCCGATGTTGCCGTCACCACCAAGACCGATGATTCACCGGTCACTGCCGCCGACTTGGCTGCCCATCACTTGATCCTCGCCGGGCTGACTGCGTTGGACCCGAGCATTCCGGTGCTCTCGGAGGAAGACGCCGACATTGACCAGAGCGTGCGCGCCGGTTGGCAGCGCTGGTGGCTGGTGGACCCGCTGGATGGCACCAAGGAATTCATCTCCGGCAGCGAGGAGTTCACCGTCAACATCGCGCTGATCGAAAAAGGCCGCGTGGTGTTCGGTGTGGTGTCGATGCCTACCAGCGGTCGGTGCTACTTCGGGGGTGCCGGGCTGGGTGCCTGGCGTTCCGATGTAGGTGCTGCGCCCAAGCAAATCCAGGTGCGCCAGACACCGGCGAGCGGTGAAGCATTTACCGTGGTTGCCAGTCGTCGCCATACGAGCCCTGAACAGGATCGCTTGCTCGCTGGCTTGAGTGCCGGATTGGGCGAGCTGAAGCTGGCTAATATCGGCAGTTCTTTGAAGTTTTGCCTGTTGGCTGAGGGCAGCGCCGATTGCTATCCGCGCCTGGCGCCCACCTCGCAGTGGGACACCGCTGCGGCACAGGGTGTGCTGGAAGGAGCGGGCGGTGAAGTGCTGGAATTGAATGGGCAGCCGTTCAGTTACCCGGCGCGGGAATCGCTGTTGAATCCGTTCTTTTTGGCACTGCCGGCCAAGGCTGAATGGCGTGAGCGGTTGCTGACTCTGGCCCGTTCTTAAACACAGCGCCGATCAAAAATGTGGGAGCGGGCTTGCTCGCGAAGGCAGTGTGTCAGTCACCAGATGTATTGGCTGATCCACCGCTTTCGCGAGCAAGCCCGCTCCCACATTTGTTATGTGTGCAGGACGTACTGCCCGGTAAAGGCCACGGCCCGCTCTTCACTGCCCTCGTTGACGATCCATGTCTCCAGCGCCAAGCGCGCCCGGCCATAACGCTTGTAGGTGGCGACGAATCGCTTCCACACCTTGTCATCAGGTGCCTGGCAAATCGCCGTCGCATCGGTGGTCACCGGCAGCGGATAACTGATCTGCCCTTCCTGAATCACGATGTGCCCGTCTTCAATCCCTTCCTCACGCAACTGCAAATGCAGCCAGCCCCAACCTGCCAGCACGGCGCCGCAATACAGGCTGCCGCCAAACATGGTGCTCTTGTGGTTGATGTTGGCGTCCAGCGGCAAGCGCAGTTGCAGCTGCCGGTCCTGCCAGTCGATAACCTTGAGGCCCATTTCCCGGGTCAGGGGAATGTCGTGGTGAAGGATCGATTCCAGGTAACGGCTATCGCGACTCATGGTGGCCTCGTGGCAGGGGGAAAAGGGTCATTCGTCGTCAGCGTGACTGTTGCCGCTGTCGGCGAAGTTCAGCCCGTGCTTGCGCAGTTTGTCGTGCAGGGTTTTACGCGGTACGCCCAATGCCTCGGCGAGGCTGCGCATGGAATTGTGGGTGCGCGCCAGTTCGGCGGCGATCAGGCTTTTTTCAAACTGTTCGACCTGTTCGCTCAAGCCGCCGGGCGTACTGGTGAGGATGCCCGGCGAAGGGCTGTCCGGGGTGCTGTCCAGCGCCAGTTCAAGGCCCAGGGCGAAACGCTCGGCGGCGTTTTGCAGCTCGCGCACATTGCCCGGCCAGCTGTGACGCAACAACAGCGCGCGCTGGCCCGGTTGCAGCTCTTTCATCGGTAGCCCGTGGCGCGTGCTGGCTTCGTCGGCAAAGTGCTGGAACAGCATCAGCGCATCCTCACCCCGTTCGCGCAGCGGTGGAATGCGCAGCGGCGCAACGTTGAGGCGGTAATACAAGTCCGCCCGGAAGCGCCCCTGGTCGGCGGACTGGCGCAGGTCTTCCTTGGTGGCGGCGATGATGCGGATATCCAGCGGGATCAGCTGGTTGCCCCCCAGACGCTCCACCACACGCTCCTGCAACAGCCGCAGCAGCTTGACCTGCACATCCAGGCTCATGCTTTCGATTTCGTCGAGAAACAGCGTGCCGCCGTTGGCGAATTCGAATTTGCCGATGCGCCGCTTCTGGGCGCCGGTAAAGGCCCCTGGCTCATGCCCGAACAACTCGCTTTCCACCACCGACTCGGCCAGGGCGCCGGCGTTGATCGCCACAAACGGGCCGCTGCGGCGGTTCGACAGATCGTGCAGCGCACGCGCTACCACTTCCTTGCCGGCACCGGTTTCACCGAGGATCAGCACATCAGCCTTGGTCGCCGCCAGCGCGCCAATCTGCTCGCGCAGGCGCAGCATTTGCGGGGAGTGGCCCACCAGGCGTGTACTCAATTGCTGACGGTCGCTCAGGGCCAGGCGCAGGCTGCGGTTGTCCAGCACCAGGCGGCGCAGGGCCAGGGCGCGGCGCACGCTGTCGAGCAGGGCGTCGCTGGCGAAGGGTTTTTCCAGGAAGTCATAGGCGCCGGTGCGCATCGCCTGCACCGCCAGTGGCACGTCGCCGTGGCCGGTGATCAGCAGTACCGGCAGCTCCGGGTCCTGGGCGTGGAGTTCCTTCAACAGTTCCAGGCCGTCCATGCCGGGCATGCGGATGTCGCTCACCACAACCCCCGGCCAATCCCGGGACAGGCGCGCGGTCAGGCCCTGGGCTTCGCCGAGGGTCAGGACTTTCAGCCCGGCCAGGTCCAGGGTCTGGCAGAGGGCCTGACGCAGGTGTGGATCATCGTCGATCAACACCACCTGAATCTGGTTATCGATACTCATACACTGCGGTCCTCGGACGGTTGCAGACTGACACCCGGTGCTCCGGCGCGCAGTTTCAAGGTTAACAGTGCGCCGCCTTCCTTGTGGTTGGCGAACAACAGTTCACCGCCAAAGGCGCGCATCAGGGTGTCGCAGATCGCCAGGCCCAACCCCAGGCCCTGGGTGCGGGTCTTGGTGGTGTAGAAGGGCTCGCTGGCGCGGCCCAGGGCTTCCATGCAGAAACCCGGGCCGTTGTCGCGAATGTACAGGTTGACGCCCTGTTCGGTGGTTTGGGCACTCAGCCAGAGTTTGCGCGGCGGGCCTTTTTCGGTCAGGGCGTCCAGAGCGTTGGCCAACAGGTTGCCCAGCACCTGGCGCAGGCGGGTTTCGCCGGCCGCCACCCACAAGGTGGCCTCGGGCAGGTCGCGGATCAGTTCCACTTCCATTGCCCGCCGCCGCTTGGCCAGCAGCGCCAGGGCATCGTCCAGGGCCGGTTGCAGGGCCACGCTTTCCGGCGCATGCCGGTCGCGCCGGGCGAAGGCGCGCAAGTGAGCGATGATCGAGGCCATGCGCCCGGTCAGTTCGCTGATCAGTTTGAGGTTGCCACGGGCGTCGTCGGTGCGCTCATGGTCGAGCAAAATCCCGGCGTTTTCCGCGTAGCTGCGAATCGCCGCCAACGGCTGGTTGAGTTCATGGCTGATACTCGCCGACATGGTGCCCAGCGCCGACAACTTGCCTGCCTGCACCAGGTCATCCTGAGCCCGCACCAGTTCCTGCTGGGCATGTTCGCGTTCCAGCACTTCCTGCTTCAGCCGTCGGTTGAGGCCTTCCAGGTCGCTGGTCCGCTCGATCACGCGCATCTCCAGCTCGCGACGGGCCTTGGCTTCGAAGGCGATGCGTTCCAGGTAGTGACGACGGCGCTGCATCATCAGGCCGAGCAACAGCATCAGCACCAGCAAGGCGGCGCCACCCACCGCGACCACGGTGCGCACCGGGCGGCTGATCAAGGTGCGCGGCGCGAGAATCTCGACCTTCCAGCCGGTTTCGGCGATGTCGGTGGATTGGCGCACCCACGCCGTCGGGCTGAGGCTCAGCGGCTGCGGGTCGCGGGTCGGGTAGGGCTGGATGGCGATGATGGCGCGGCGTTCTTCATCCGTCAGCGGCCGGGTGGCGCGAAAGCGCCATTGCGGGCGCGAGGTCAGGATCACCACGCCGTTGTGGTCGGTGACCAGCAGTTGTTCGGGGGTGTTGCCCCACAGGCTTTCGGTGTGGTCCAGGTCGACCTTCACCACCAGCACGCCGATGATCTTGTCACCATCTCGCACAGCGGCGGCGAAGAAGTAACCGCGTTTGGCCGAGGTGGTGCCCAGGCCGAAGAAGCGCCCGAGGCGCCCGGCCATGGCTTCGCTGAAGTAGGGGCGAAAGGAAAAATTACGCCCGACGAAGCTGTCCTGCTTGTCCCAGTTGGACGCGGCGAGGGTCTTGCCGGTGGTGTCCATCAGGTACATCACTTCCACCCCGGCCTGCGTGGCGACGTCCTTGAGCAGGTGGTTGGCGTTGACCAGGTTGGTGCTGACGTGAGGCGCGTCGATGGCGGTGCGCAGGGCCGGCAGGTCACCGAGGATTTGCGGCAACACTTCGTAGCGATGCAGGGTGCCCAGCAGGTTGGCGACGTACAGGTCCAGCGTCTGGCGGTTCTGACCGGCCAGTTCGTTGCGGTAATAACGCTCGGCCAAGTGCTCCAGCGGCCACAACAGCGGTGCCAGGCATAGCGCCAGCAATGCCAGGCTGCGCCAGCGGGGTCTTCGCGGAAGGGGTGGAGTCATGGGAGTCATGCGCCTGTGGGTACAGGCGCATTATGCCTAGTGCTGCTCGGCAAGACACTCGCGCAATGCGTCATGCCACTGCGGTTGCGAGACATGCCATTGCTGTTGCAGGCGGCTGCAATCGAGGCGCGAGTTCAGCGGGCGCCTGGCCGGCGTTGGATAGGCGCTGGAGGGAATCGCTTCCAGCTCGGCGCAGGCACGACCGTTGGCCCGTAGTTGCTCGCCGATGGCCTGGGCAAAGCCGAACCACGAGGTCTCGCCCTGGGCCGTCAGGTGGTAGACACCCCAGTCCCCGGCCTGGCCCGCCTGCCAGCGCTCGATCAGCGCACGGGTGCTGTTGGCGATGGTCCCGGCCCAGGTTGGCGCGCCGATCTGGTCGGCGACGATGCGCATCTGCGGTTTTTCCTGCAGCAGGCGTTGCATGGTCAGCAGGAAGTTCTTGCCGTGGGTCGAGTAGACCCAGCTGGTGCGCAGGATCAGGTGTTCACCGCCGACGGCCGCGATCGCCTGTTCGCCCGCCAGCTTGCTTGCGCCATAGACGCCCAGCGGGTTGGTTGCGTCGTCCTCGTTGTAGGGCGCGGCCTTGCTGCCGTCGAACACGTAGTCGGTGGAATAGTGAATCAGCGGAATGCCCAGTGCCTTGGCTTCCTCGGCAAAAATCCCGGGCGCGGTGGCGTTGATGGCGAAGGCCACGTCCGGCTCGCTCTCGGCTTGATCGACGGCCGTATGGGCGGCTGCGTTGATGATCAGGCCCGGGCGATGGGCGCGTACCTGGTCGCGGATCTGCTCGGGATGCGCCAGGTCCAGTTGATCGCGGCCCAGCACGATCAACTCGCCCAGGCCCTGGAGACGTTGTTGCAACTCCCGGGAGACTTGGCCATGTTGGCCGCTGATAAGGATTTTCATGGGAACAGCTCGGCCTCTTGCAGGCTTTTCCCGGCCTGGTCCTTGGCGGACAGTTGCGGCGTCTCCGTCAGTTCCCAGTCGATGGCCAGCGTCGGGTCGTTCCAGAGGATGCAACGCTCGGCGCTCGGCTGGTAGTAATCGGTGGTCTTGTAGAGGAACTCGGCGTAGTCGCTCAGCACCACAAAGCCGTGGGCGAAACCTTCCGGTACCCACAACTGGCGATGGTTATCGGCGCTAAGCCGCACGCCCACCCACTGCCCGAAGTTGGGCGAGCTGCGGCGGATGTCGACGGCCACATCCAGCACTTCGCCGGCGATGACGCGCACCAGTTTGCCCTGGGTATGTTCGAGCTGGTAATGCAGGCCGCGCAGCACGCCTTTTTGCGAGCGCGAGTGGTTGTCCTGCACGAAATCACGCTTGAGCCCGGTGGCCTCTTCGAAGGCGCGGGCGTTGAAGCTTTCGTAGAAAAAGCCGCGCTCGTCACCGAACACTTTCGGTTCGATGATCAATACGCCCGGCAACGCCGTGTCGGTGACCTTCATTTTTGCTCCCCGGCCAGTGAATACAGGTATTGGCCGTAGCCGGTCTTGCCGAAGTACTTGGCCCGCTCCAGCAAGTGGTCACGGTCGATCCAGCCGTTCTCGTAGGCGATTTCTTCCAGGCACGCCACTTTCAAACCCTGGCGGTGCTCGATGGTCTGCACATACGTCGAGGCCTCCAGCAGGCTGTCGTGGGTGCCGGTGTCGAGCCAGGCGAAACCACGGCCGAAGCGCTCCACGTGCAGGTCGCCACGCTTGAGGTAGGCGTTGTTGACGTCGGTGATCTCCAGCTCGCCCCGTGGCGATGGCTTGACTGCCTTGGCGATCCTGATCACGTCGTTGTCGTAGAAATACAAGCCGGTCACCGCGTAGCTCGACTTTGGCTTGGCTGGTTTTTCCTCGATGGACAGCGCGCGGCCCTGGCTGTCGAAGTCGATCACGCCGAAACGCTCCGGGTCCTTGACCCAGTAACCGAATACCGTGGCGCCAGATGGGCGTTCGGCAGCCGTGCGCAGTTGTTCGCCGAAGTGCTGGCCGTGGAAGATGTTGTCGCCCAGGATCAGGCATACCGGGTCATCGCCGATAAACTCTTCGCCAATCAAAAACGCCTGGGCCAGGCCGTCCGGGGACGGCTGCTCCGCATAAGTGAACCGCACGCCAAACTGGCTGCCATCGCCCAACAGGTTGCGGTATTGCGGCAGGTCTACCGGGGTGGAGATCACCAGGATTTCCTTGATCCCGGCCAGCATCAGCACCGAGATCGGGTAGTAGATCATCGGCTTGTCATACACCGGCAACAGTTGCTTGGAAACGCCCAGGGTAATGGGGTGCAAACGCGTGCCGGAGCCACCGGCCAGTACGATTCCCTTCATCATGCGATCAGATCCTTAAAGTCGGTGTTGCCCAGTCGTTCGCCTTGATAACTGCCGTCCTGGACCCTGCGGCACCATTCCAGGTTATCGAGGTACCACTGCACGGTTTTGCGCAGGCCGGTTTCAAAGGTTTCCTGCGGAACCCAGCCCAGCTCGCGTTCGATCTTGCTGGCGTCGATCGCATAGCGCTGGTCGTGGCCCGGGCGATCCTTGACGAAAGTGATCAGGTCAGTGAATTTCTCCACGCCCGCCGGGCGTTGTGGTGCCAGTTCTTCCAGCAGGCCGCAGATGCTGCGCACCACGTCGATATTCTTCTGCTCGTTATGGCCGCCGATGTTGTAGGTTTCGCCTACCACACCTTCAGTCACCACTTTGAACAGCGCGCGGGCGTGGTCTTCGACGAACAGCCAGTCGCGCACTTGCAGGCCGTCGCCGTACACCGGCAATGGTTTCCCTGCGAGGGCGTTGAGGATCACCAGCGGAATCAGCTTCTCGGGAAAGTGGAACGGCCCGTAGTTGTTCGAGCAATTGGTCAACAGCACCGGCAGGCCGTAAGTGCGCTGCCAGGCGCGTACCAGGTGATCGGATGCGGCCTTGCTGGCCGAATACGGCGAGCTTGGGGCGTAGGGCGTGGTTTCGGTGAACAGGTCATCGACGCCGTGCAGGTCGCCATACACTTCATCGGTGGAGATGTGGTGGAAGCGGAAGGCACTCTTGGCCGGTTCTTCCAGCTTCTGCCAATAACCGCGTGCGGCCTCCAGCAGGCTGTAGGTGCCGACGATATTGGTCTGGATAAAATCCGACGGGCCGTCGATGGAACGGTCCACATGAGACTCGGCCGCCAGGTGCATGATCGCGTGGGGCTCAAAGCGCGCCAGTACGGCGCTGACGGTGGCCTGGTCGATGATATCGGCCTGGACGAACTCGTAGCGGCTGTTGCTCGCGATGCTGGCCAGCGACTCAAGATTGCCGGCGTAGGTCAATTTGTCCAGGTTGAGCACTTCGTGCCCGGTGTGTTGAATCAGGTGCCGGATCAGAGCGGAGCCGATGAATCCGGCGCCGCCGGTGATGAGAATGCGCATGTCGGAGGCCCTTTTCCTTAGACAGACATTAAGCGAATGGAGCATAGCTTGAGTTGTGGAGCCAGGTGGTGCAAGGGGCCACAGTCAGATTGACGGCACTGCGCGGGACTGGGGGTTGCGTAACCCCCGTCAACAATGGCGATATAAGCGCCTGATAAAAAAGCCAGGGGTCTTCACATGTTGCTCGCCACGTTGATTCATCGCGCCAGCCTGCCATGCCCGCAAGTCGGGCCTGTGCCTGCGACGCAGCTACTTGAGCAGCATTACGGCCTGGGTGGGGCGTTGCAGTCCCTCGGCAGCCAGCAAGACCTCAACTACCGTCTCGACAGCGAGCGTGGCCGCTTTGTGCTGAAAATCTGCCGGGGCGACTACGCCGCCGTCGAGTTGCAGGCCCAGCACGCAGCCCTCAAGCATCTGCAGGAACATTCGGATGTACGGGTGCCCAAGGTGATCTCGTCGCTTGCTGGCGAAAAACTGCTGACCGAGACCGTCGCCGGGCAAACCGTGCACCTGCGGTTGCTGGACTACATCGACGGCCAGCCGCTGACCCATCTGCCCCATCTGGGGCGCGAGGTGATCGCAGGCTTCGGCGAACTCTGCGGGCGGATGAGCCAGGCGCTGGCCGACTTCGAGCATCCGGGCCTGGAACGTACCCTGCAATGGGACCCACGCCATGCCCTTGAGCTGATCACTCATTTGCTGGCGACTCTCGAAAACCTCCCGCACCGGGCCGGGCTCGAGCGCGTGGTGGAGCAGGTCGGGCAGCGTCTGCTGCCGTTGGCCGACCGCCTGCCCTGGCAAGCCGTGCACATGGACATCACCGATGACAACGTGGTCTGGCAGCGTGATGCCCAGCGGCATTGGCAGATTGAAGGCGTGATCGATTTTGGCGACCTGGTGCGCACCTGGCGCATTGCCGACCTGTCGGTGACCTGCGCGGCGCTGCTGCATCATGCCGAGGGTGATCCGTTCGCGATCCTGCCGGCGATCCAGGCGTGCCACCGGATCACGCCGTTGCAGCGCGAAGAGTTGCAGGTGCTATGGCCGCTGATCGTCGCGCGGGCCGCGGTGTTGGTGCTGAGCAGTGAACAGCAGCAACGCCTGGACCCGGATAACGCGTACCTGTTGAAGAATGCCGAGCATGAGTGGGAAATTTTCCACGTAGCCACCTCGGTGCCCTTTGAATTGATGGAGGCGGCGATCCTGAACTGTGTCGGCGCCGAATTGCCGCCGATTGTCGGTGAAGGCTTCGCGCCTTTGTTGCCGGGGCTCGTTGGGCGTGAATTCGCGTTGATCGATCTGGGCGTGCTCAGCCCGCATTTCGAGGCCGGTAACTGGGAGCAGGAGGGCATTGATCGCCGATTGCTGGAACAAGCGGCCGTGGTCCATGGCCTGGCAGCCAGTCGTTATGGTCAATACCGTCTGTCCCGCACCCAACCAGACAGTGCCGTGGAGCCGGACACCTTCGCGCTTCACGTAGAACTGCACATGCCCTTGGGCGCCACGGTGGAAGCACCGTTCGCCGGCACCTTGCGCCATGGCGCCGACGGCCTGCTGAGCCTGCATAGCGCCCAGTTGAGTGTTCGGTTGTGGGGCGTGAACGCCTTGTTGAAGCACGGCGCCGCAGTGGTAAAAGGCCAGGTAATCGGCGACGTGGTCGCGCCGCTGACAGTACAACTGTGCCGCGCCGAGCTTGAGCCGCCGCTGTTCTGCACGCCTTCCCGGGCGCCGGCATGGCAAACGTTGTGCCCATCCCCGGCTACCTTGCTGGGGCTGGCCTGCGACGCCGAGCCGGAGCTGGACCCCGAAGCCCTGCTGGCGCGCCGGGACGCCAGCTTCGCCCGCTCGCAGAAGCACTATTACGTCGACCCGCCGCGCATCGAGCGCGGCTGGCGCAACCATTTGATCGACATGCAGGGCCGTTCCTACCTCGACATGCTCAACAACGTCGCCGTCCTCGGCCACGGTCACCCGCGCATGGCCGAGGTGGCGGCGCGGCAATGGTCGCTGCTCAACACCAACTCGCGCTTCCACTATGCGGCGATTGCCGAATTCTCCGAGCGTTTGCTGGCGCTGGCGCCGGACTCCATGGACCGGGTGTTTCTGGTCAACAGCGGCACCGAGGCCAACGACCTGGCGATTCGCCTGGCCTGGGCCTACAGCGGTGGGCGCGACATGCTCAGCGTGCTGGAGGCGTACCACGGCTGGTCGGTGGCGGCGGATGCGGTGTCGACTTCGATTGCCGACAACCCCCAGGCCTTGAGCAGCCGCCCGGACTGGGTGCACCCGGTGACCGCGCCGAATACCTATCGCGGCGAGTTTCGCGGGCAGGACAGCGCCCCCGACTACGTACGCAGCGTGGAACACAACCTGGCGAAAATCGCCGCGCAGAATCGCCAACTGGCGGGTTTCATTTGCGAGCCGGTGTACGGCAATGCCGGCGGGATTTCCTTGCCGCCCGGTTATTTGCAGCAGGTGTACGCGCTGGTTCGTGAGCAGGGCGGCGTGTGCATCGCCGACGAAGTGCAGGTGGGCTACGGCCGCATGGGGCATTTCTTCTGGGGCTTTGAAGAGCAGGGCGTGGTGCCGGACATCATCACCATGGCCAAGGGCATGGGCAATGGCCAGCCGTTGGGCGCGGTGATCACCCGCCGGGAAATCGCCGAGGCGCTGGAGGCCGAGGGTTACTTCTTCTCCTCATCGGGAGGCAGCCCGGTGAGTTGCCGGATCGGCATGGCGGTGCTGGATGTGATGGAGGAAGAAAAGCTGTGGGAAAACGCCCAGGAGGTGGGCGGACACTTCAAGGCGCGGTTGGAGGCGCTGGTCGAGCAGTATCCATTGGTGGGCGCAGTGCATGGTTCCGGGTTTTACCTGGGGCTGGAATTGGTCCGCGATCGACAGACCCTGGAACCGGCCACCGAAGAGACTGCGCTGCTGTGTGACCGGCTGCGGGAGCTGGGGATCTTCATGCAGCCCACCGGCGACTACCTGAACATCCTCAAGATCAAGCCGCCGATGGTCACCTCACGGCACAGTGTGGATTTCTTCGTCGACATGCTGGCGAAGGTTCTGGAGGAAGGCTTGTAACAATAAACTCGATTGTTATCGGTAAAATTTGATCATTTTTCGATGAGCGGATATTTATTAGCTTCAAAAGCCGATTTTTATCCGCTATAAAGGCGTCCACTTGCCCGCCGCCGAGGAGATGATTCATGAGCCGTATCGTTACCGTTGCCGCGACCCAGATGGCTTGTTCCTGGGACCTTGATGCCAATCTCGAAACCGCTGAAAGGCTGGTGCGTGAGGCCGCCGCCAAGGGCGCGCAGATCATCCTGATCCAGGAACTGTTCGAGGCCCCGTACTTCTGCCAGAAGCCGAACCCGGACTACTTGCAACTGGCGACCACGGTTGAAGATAACGTCGCGATCAAGCACTTCCAGAAGGTCGCCCGGGAACTGCAGGTGGTGTTGCCCATCAGTTTCTATGAACTGGCCGGCCGCGCGCGTTTCAACAGCATTGCGATCATCGACGCTGACGGCTCCAACCTCGGGATTTATCGGAAAAGCCACATCCCGGACGGCCCGGGCTACCATGAAAAGTATTACTTCAACCCCGGCGACACCGGCTTCAAGGTGTGGAACACCCGCTATGCGAAGATCGGCGTGGGCATCTGCTGGGACCAGTGGTTCCCGGAAGCCGCCCGCAGCATGGCGCTGCAAGGCGCGCAAATCCTGTTCTACCCGACCGCCATCGGCAGCGAGCCCCACGACAAGACAATTTCGTCCCGTGACCACTGGCAGCGGGTACAGCAAGGCCATGCCGGCGCCAACCTGATGCCGGTGATCGCCAGCAACCGCATCGGTAACGAGGAGCAAGACGGCTACGACATCACTTTCTACGGCTCGTCCTTCATTGCCAATCAGTTCGGCGAGAAAGTAGAAGAACTCAACGAAACCGAAGAAGGCATCCTGGTGCACCGCTTCGATCTCGATGAACTTGAACACATTCGCAGCGCCTGGGGTTCGTTCCGCGACCGCCGTCCGAACCTGTATGGTGCGCTTAAAACCCTCGACGGTTCCCTGGAGTCCTGAATCGCCATGACCACTTTGCACAGCACCCCCCGCGCCGACGGCTTCTACATGCCTGCCGAATGGGCGCCACAGACCCAGACCTGGATGATCTGGCCCGAGCGCCCGGACAACTGGCGCCTGGGCGGCAAGCCGGCGCAGGCCGCCCATGTGGCGGTGGCCAAGGCCATCGCACGTTTTGAACCGGTGACCGTGGCGGTCTCGGCCGGCCAGTACGAAAACGCCCGGGCGCGCCTGGACGTGCCGAATATTCGCCTGGTGGAAATGTCCAGCGACGACGCCTGGGTCCGCGATACCGGGCCGACCTTCGTGATCAACAACAGCGGTGAAGTGCGCGGTGTGAACTGGGACTTCAACGCCTGGGGCGGTTTTGATGGTGGCTTGTACTCGCCGTGGAACCGCGACTCCCAGGTGGGCGGCAAGATCCTCGAGATCGAGCGCAGCCCGCGTTATCGCACCGAAGGGTTTGTGCTGGAAGGCGGTTCGATCCACGTCGACGGCGAAGGCACCCTGATCACCACCGAAGAATGCCTGCTTAACCGCAATCGCAACCCGCACCTGCAGCGTGAGGAAATCGAAGCGGTGCTCAGCGCCAACCTGGCGGTGGATAAGATCATCTGGTTGCCGGATGGCCTGTTCAACGACGAAACCGACGGGCATGTGGATAACTTCTGCTGCTACGTACGCCCGGGCGAAGTGTTGCTGGCCTGGACCGACGACCCGCAAGACCCGAACTATGCGCGCTGCCATGCCGCCATGGACGTACTGCAAAGCAGCACCGACGCCCAGGGCCGCTCGTTCACAGTGCATAAAATGCCGATCCCGGGGCCGCTGTACGCCACCGAGGAAGAATGCGCAGGCGTGGACCCGGTAGACGGCACCCAGGAGCGCAATCCCACCGTGCGGTTGGCCGGTTCCTACGTCAACTTCCTGATCGTCAACGGTGGCATCATCGCGCCGAGCTTCGACGACCCGCTGGACAGCCGCGCCAAGGAGATTCTGCAGAGCCTGTTCCCGCAGCATGAAGTGGTGATGGTGCCTGGCCGCGAACTGTTACTAGGGGGCGGCAACATCCACTGCCTGACCCAGCAACAGCCGGCCCCGCACAAAAACTGAGTGCACTTGTAACAGCCTGGTGCCGGGTTTAACGGCAATCGAGTGCGCCATGTTTTGCGCGCTCACGGCAAGCCCGCGGCCCGTCAGGTTCGCGGGCTTTTTTGTGTGCAAGTGCCGACAAACCGGGCACATTGGCATAGCTCTTGTATCGCTGTTGCGACACACAGCACGGTGTATGACTAAGCGGTTCTGTCATAAACCTTGAGTAAGTTAGCCGCTCATGCCGTCGGAGAGAGCGCTGAAATGAATGCCGATATCAACCTGATGTACACGCGCACGTTCCACCCTTTGCGGGTGAACGGTGACGCGATCCACGCGCTGGCGCTCTGGTTGAAGGCAAACGGTTCGAGGCAGATCAGGACGCCCGACCCGCGCCGGGTGATGAGCGAACGGTACCCGGCGGGGCTGTTCAGCGAGGACGAGGTGCAGGCGTTGTGTGAATTGATGCAAGGCTGACGGTTGTTTTCAATGTTGCACTGGACCTTGTGGTGAGGGAGCTTGCTCCCGCTGGGCTGCGCAGCAGCCCCAAAACAGATCATCGAGTTCTATCTGAAAAAACACAGTCGCCTATTTTGGGGGCGCTTCGCACCCCAGCGGGAGCAAGCTCCCTCGCCACGCAAGCCTGTTAGAAACTGTAGGTTCCGGTCACCACCAGACTGCGCGGGTCGCCGAACTGAATCTGCGCCGCACTCGTCGCTGACGCGTAGTATGTCTTGTCGCTGATATTGTTCAGCGCCGCCCGCACATCCCATTCCTTCTGCCGGAACCCGGCCAGTGCGTCCCAACGCCCATAACCCGGCAACGCCACCGTGTTGGCGTTATCCGCATAGCGCTCACCCACCAGCGTCAGCCCGGTTTCCGCGTACCAGCCCATCTCCGGTTTCCAGGTGACGAACAGGCTCGCGTTGCGCTTGGC
Source organism: Pseudomonas sp. W2I6 (assembly GCF_030815935.1). Taxonomy (NCBI): domain Bacteria; kingdom Pseudomonadati; phylum Pseudomonadota; class Gammaproteobacteria; order Pseudomonadales; family Pseudomonadaceae; genus Pseudomonas; species Pseudomonas sp. W2I6. Next base: position 6,669,149 of record NZ_JAUSXJ010000001.1, read on the forward strand.
CACGTCGCTGATGCGCTTGCCTTCAAAGCCATTGTTGTCTTTCACCACCGTGGCGTCCTGCAGGCCGACGCCACCGCGCACGTACCAGTTGCCGATGATCTTGCCGGTAGCGGTCAACTCCACGCCACGGGAACGCTGCTCGCCGCTGAGCAGGGTGATGGTCGGGTCCAGCGGGTCGCGGGTGCGGCGGTTGTAGAGCTCCAGTTCATACACCGCCAGGGTAGTGCTCAGGCGGTCGTCGAGCCAGTCGCTCTTGACCCCGATTTCCTTCTGTTTGGTCAGCTCAGGGCTCAGGTCGTTGGCGTTGCCCGTGGCATTGGGCGTGATGCCGATCAGGCCGCCGCCGGTCGGCGAGAACGTCTTGCTCCACGAGGCATAGAACGAATGGTGTTCCAGCGGCGTCCAGACCAGGCCCACGCGCGGGCTGGTGCTGTGGCTCACGACCTGTTCCGAGGCGTTGGTCAGTTTGTTGGTGGACTCCACATCAAAACGGTCATAGCGCAAACCGGCGAGCAGTTGCCATTGATCGTTCAGGCGCAGTTGGTCCTGCACATACACGCCCTGGCTTTGCGCTTCGGTGTGACTGCTGCTGAATGCCGGCAGGCGACCGTAGTGGCGCAGGTCCGGGTTGGGGTTGTACACATCCACGCTCGGCACGGCGGCGAGCGGCGCTCGATAGAGTTTCGGGTCACGGCGCTGGTTGCCCAATTCCACTCCGGTGAGCAAGCGATGCTCCAGGCCGAAGGTGGTGAAGCCGCCTTCCAGTTCGACGTTGTTGAGGATGTTGCGGGTGGTCAAGTCCTGCTGCCAGCGCTGGCGCCCGACCTTGCCGGTTTTTGGGTCGTAGCTGACGGCGTAGGTGTTATCGAAGTCGCTGTCTAGGGTGAACACGCCCAACGTATGGCGCAGTTGCCAACTGTCGTTCAGCTCATAGGCAAGCCGCGAACGCAGGGATTGGGACGTGTCGTCGATGTAATCGCGCTTGTCACCATAAGTGGTGCCGCGGCTGACATCCGCCGGCCGCCCATTGACCCCGGGAATGCCCCGGTCCGGCGTGCGGTTGTAGCGGCTGTATTCGTACTGCACCAGCCAGTTCAGGTCGGGGCTCAGTTGCCAGCTCATGGACGGCGCAAACAGTTGGCGATTGCCGCTGACGCCGTCGCGGAAACTGTTGTTGTCCTGGTTGCCCATGTTCAGGCGCAGGCTGATGGTGTCGGTGGGGTCGGTGCTGAGGTCGGCGTACAGGCTGCGCAAATCATTGCTGCCGCCCTGGGCCTCGATGCTGGAGGCGCGACCGGCCTGGGGCAGCTTGCTCACACGGTTGACGATGCCGCCCTGGCCGCCGCGGCCGTACAACACGGCTGCCGGGCCCTTGAGTACTTCGATGCGTTCGATGTTGTGCAGGTCGCGCACGTATTGGCTGTCGTCGCGAACACCGTCCAGGTAGAAGTCGTTGCTGGCGTCGAAGCCGCGGATGCGCAGGCTGTCGAACCGTGTGTCGGCGCCGCTGCTGACGTTGGGTATACCGCTCAAGGCCTGGCCCAGGTCATTGGTGCCGTAGGAACGCAGGTTGTCGGTTTTTACCGAGTCGATGGCCTGGGGCACATAACGCACGGGTGTGGCGGTGCGGGTGGCGGTGCTGGTTTCCTTGACGCGCGGGTCGTCCTCGTCAGCTTCGGCGCTCACGGAGGTTTCCGGCAGGACAGTGGCAGCGCAGGTAAATCCGGCAGACAGCAGGACAGAGAGCCCAAGGGTCATGGGCGTCAGGCGAAGGGCAGGCATCGGGGTGTGTATCCAAAAAGGTTGGCAGAATAAAAGCGCGTTAATGGTAATGCTTACTATTTGCGCAGGTTATCTATTCCTAGGCGGACCTTTCTGAAAAATGTTACGGCGTATGTTTTTCAAGGGTATTCGACCGATTCTCGAAACAGTCTGAAAGCCGATCCGGGGTTTTTCCCAATTGTGCGTAAGACTAATCTGCCGGGCATCAATATCCATCGGAGCCCGTCATGTCGGCAGCCACACTTCACTACATTTACGACCCGCTGTGCGGCTGGTGTTACGGCGCCGAGCCGCTCCTGAGCGCCGCCCGGAGCGTGTTACCGATCCAGTTGCACGGCGGCGGCATGATGACCGGCGCGAATCGCCAATCCGTATCGCCGCAGTTGCGTGACTACGTAATGCCCCACGACCGGCGCATCGCCGAGTACACCGGGCAACCGTTTGGCGAGGCGTATTTCGAAGGTTTGTTGCGGGACCATACTGCGGTGTTCGATTCAGCCCCGCCGACCAGCGCCGTGCTGGCGGCAGAAAAAATTGCCGGTCGCGGGCTGGAATTATTGGCGCGTCTGCAAACGGCGCACTACGTCGAAGGTCGCCGAATTGCCGATAAGGGACGTGCTGCTGACCCTGGCCGAATTCATCGGTTTGGATCCCCAAGCCTTCACCGCCGCTTTCAGTGAAATCCTTGGCGCAGCAACTCAAGCGCACATCAATGACAGCCGCCAATGGCTGGCAAAAGTCGGTGGCCAGGGCTTCCCCACGCTGGCCCTGGAGCAGAATGGGCAACTGCAATTGCTCGATATCAGCCCCTGGTTGGGCAAGCCAGAAGCCTTCGTTGAGTGGCTGAGACAAAGAGTCGCAATTTCGATTCAACCCACCCAATCGAGTGCACCAATGTGTGGCCTGCAGGGGTGTGCAGATCCAGGAAGCGCTTGATAGAGCCTTGCGCAATGATGGCTATTTAATGTTTCTTAGACTTTTTTAGCCTAAATACAGAAGATTCACGAAATTGACACACAGTAAAGGGCGCGGATAGGATTCGCCCCAACGCCTGTGGCTAACCGCCATGACTTCCCCAATAAAAAAAGGCCCGCGGCATTTCACGTCGTCCGCGGGCCTTTTTTTATCTGGGAAAGTCGACACCAGAAAAGCAACACGGAGCCTGGTGTCACAGCGCGTACTCAACCAGTAATAAGGAATATAAGAAAATGTTGAAGCAACGGATGGGGCTGATCGCTCTGGGGATTTTGAGCGCTACGCAAGCAATGGCTGACGACCAATCCCAATCGAAGGGTTTTGTTGAAGACAGCCACCTGAACATCGCGGCACGCAACGCTTACATCAGCCGCGACTACAAAAACGGCAAGCAAGACAAAGCCGAATGGGGCCAGGGCTTCATCGGCAAGTTCGAATCCGGTTTCACCCAAGGCACCGTTGGTGTGGGTGTGGACGTGATCGGCCAATACGCCATTCGCCTGGATGGTGGTAAAGGTCGCAGCGGCGCTGGCGGTATCGACTTCTTCAAGCAAGGCGACAGCGGCGAAGCGGCCAACGACCTGGCCAAGGGCGGCGCTGCCGTCAAGGCACGCATCTCCAACACCGTGATCAAGTACGGTGATCAGATGCCAGCCGTGCCGGTCCTGGAATACGACAACTCCCGCCTGTTGTCCGAAACCTATACCGGTACCTCGATCGTCTCCAAGGAAATCGCCGGCCTGCAGCTGGACGCTGGTCACTTCACCAAGGAAGCTCGCAAGAGCGCCGAGGGTTCCGACAGTGGCGCGCTGAAAAGCATCGACTACATCGGCGGTAGCTACAAATTCACCGAAAGCCTGTCGGCAGCGCTCTACGCTTCCAACATGCAGGACGTGCTGAAGAAGCAATACGTCAACGTCAACTACGTGCTGGCCCTGCCAGAGAAGCAATCGTTGACCTTCGACTTCAACGGCTACAAGACCAAGCTCGACCGTAGCTTCGCCCTGGAAAACCAAGGTGACGCCGACGCTCGCGACAACAAAATCTGGAGCCTGGGCGCCACGTGGGCCGTTGGCCCGCACAGCTTCACCGTGGCTCACCAGCGCAGCACCGGTGACACCGGTTACCTGTACGGCGGCTACCGCAACGCAGGCGGCATCGGCGACGGTGGCAACACCATCCTGCTGGCCAACTCCTACTGGTCTGACTTCAACGGCAAGGACGAGCGCTCCTGGCAAGCAGGCTACGGCCTGGACTTCAGCGCCTTCGGCGTGCCTGGCCTGACCTACAACATCGCCTACGTGCGCGGCACCAACATTGACGACGGTTCCAACCGCGGCAGTGGCACCGAGCGTGAAATCTTCAACCAGTTCAAATACGTAGTACAGAGCGGCCCGGCCAAAGACCTGAGCCTGCGTGCCCGTGCGTCGTGGTTGCGCGTTTCCAACAACGCCAGCAACTACAACGTGGGTGGTAACGAGATCCGCCTGTTCGCCGACTACCCAATCAACGTTTTCTAATTGATTCGGCGTCGCGCCTGATTCAAGGCGATAAAAAACCCCGACTGGTTCGGGGTTTTTTTATGCCTGCGATCAGCGCTTGCTGGCGGCTGCGATGATCACATCTGCGACCTTTTGCGGCTGCGACAGCATCGGCACATGGCTGGTTTGCACCACGGTGGTGGTGGCATTGATTTTCTTCGCGTAGGCCTGCTCCAGGCCCGGGTCGATCATGCGGTCCTTGGCGGCGACGATGTAATAGTTGGGTTTGGTTTTCCAGGCGGCGACCGTGATTTTATCGTCGAACGCCTTGCCCAGAATCGGCCCCTGGGTCACGGCAATCAGGTTGGCCTGGTCGGCAGGCAAGTCCTGGGCGAAGTTTTTCGCCACGGACGCGGCGGGCAAATACAGGTAGCCGGAAGCGTCGGCATTGATGGTCTCGATACCCGGCGGGGTTGGGTAGCCTTTCTCGGACTCGGCAGAACTCTGGCCCTCGGACGGCGCGAACGCGGCCACATAAACCAGTGCCTTGACCTTGTCGCTGGTGCCGCCCTGTGTGATCACACTGCCGGCCCACGAATGGCCCACCAGAACCACCCGCCCACTCTGGGCATCAATCACCCGCTGGGCGGCGGCCACATCATCGGCCAGGGACGTCAGCGGGTTTTGCACCGCCACCACCTTCAAGCCTTTGGCCTGCAACAACGGAATCACCTTGTTCCAGCTGGAGCCATCGGCAAAGGCGCCGTGCACCAGCACCACGGTGGTGTCCGATAGCGCCGGGGTGGCGGCATAGGCCTGGCCTGTGAGCATCGCGGCGGCCATCAGTGTAGGCAGCAACAGGGTTTTGACTGTGGATTTAAGCATGTGGGGCACGTCCGTAAGTGAGGGGTTATCGGCCAGCACTCAAGGCGTTTGCAGCCTGCCTTTAGCCTGTAGGCAAGACGCGCGGGGAGGGCGGTTATTCCAGGGAGCAGTAAAAAAAACGCAGCGCCGGACGTCTCGATTGATTACATAGCATCACTAATGAAGTACTCCGCCCCACCTTTATCCACCTCAGGCAACCTCTTAAATTGGCCTCACTGCCTGCCCACCATGTCGATGGGCAAGTCACTGGAGCCTTGTCATGCCATTTGTCAGCGTACGTATCACCCGCGACGGCGTTACCTCGGAGCAGAAAGCCCAGGTCATTGCCGAAATCACCGAAACCCTCGAACGCGTCCTCAACAAACGCCCCGACCTGACCCACATCGTCATCGAAGAAGTCGACACCGATAACTGGGGCTACGCCGGCATCACCACCACCCAGTACCGCAAACAGCTCGCGGAAAATCCGTCATGAGCACGCCCGTCACCATCGACTTCATCTCCGACGTGGTGTGCCCGTGGTGCGCCCTCGGCGTCACCGCCCTGGAGCAAGCCATCGACAACCTGGCGGGCGAAGTGAAGGTTGAACTGACCTTCAAACCCTTCGAACTCAACCCCGACATGCCGGCCGAAGGCGAAAACGCCGTTGCCCACATGATGCGCAAATACGGGCGCAGCGCTGAAGAAGTTGCCAGCGGCAAAAGGATGTTGATGGAGCGGGGTGCGGCCATCGGCTTCACCTTCGACCTGGAAAAACGCAGCCACTTCTACAACACCTTCGACGCCCATCGGTTGCTGTTCTGGGCGTTGCAGCAAGGGCGCCAGCTCGAGCTGAAAAAGGCGCTGTTGCGCGGGTATTTCAGCGATGGCCAGAACGTCAGCGATCACGAAACCCTGGCGGGTCTGGCCGCCGAAGCCGGGCTGGATATTGAAGGCGCACGACGGGTGCTGGGCTCTACCGCCTACGCCAATGAAGTGCGCGCGCTGGAAGCGTTCTACCGCGAGCACGGCATCAACTCCGTACCGGCCATGGTCCTCAATGGCCGCCAGCTGGTCTCCGGGTCGCAATCAGTCAGTTACTACGAACAGATGCTGCGGGAAATGTCCGCCGCGGCTGCTTGAACCATCCCATTTTCCATATAGAGGTTTCATCATGAGCAATTCGAAAAAAGTCGTTGTGATCACCGGCGCATCCCAAGGCCTGGGCGCTGCTGCAGTGAAGGCTTACCGCGAGCTGGATTACCGCGTGGTTGCCACCTCCCGGTCGATCAAAAACCGTCGACGGATCCGGACATCCTCACCGTGGCCGGCGACATCGCCGACCCGGCCACCGCCGAGCGCGTCATCCGCGAAGGCGTAGCGCGTTTTGGCCGCATCGACAGCCTGATCAACAACGCCGGGATCTTCGTTGCCAAACCGTTCACCAGCTACACCCACGAAGACTACGTAAACGTGTTGGCGGTGAACCTGAACGGGTTCTTCTACATCACCCAACTGGCGATTACCGAGATGCTGAAACAGGGCGCCGGGCACATCGTCAACATCACCACCAGCCTGGTGGACCACGCGATTGATGGCGTGCCGTCGGTGCTGGCCTCGCTGACCAAAGGCGGGCTGAACTCGGCGACCAAATCGCTGGCGATTGAATACGCCAAGCGCGGGATTCGCGTGAACGCGGTGAGCCCAGGGATTATCAAGACGCCGATGCATGGGGAAGAGACGCATGCGGCGTTGGGCAGCCTGCATCCGGTGGGGCATATGGGTGAAGCGCGGGATATTGCGCAGGCGATTGTGTACCTGGAATCGGCTGGGTTTGTGACCGGGGAAATTCTGCATGTGGACGGTGGGCAGAGTGCTGGGCACTAAGCGCTACGGCTGAATAAAAAACGCCCTGGACCGTGATGGTTCGGGGCGTTTTTTGTGTGGCGGCTTCTAGCCAGACACTCTAAAACAAACAACAAAGAACAAATGTGGGAGCCGGGCTTGCCCGCGATGGCGATGGCCCAGCCAACACACTCACAACCTGACACACCTACAGATTATTGCCCGGCGACTCCAACACCTTCACCACATCATCAATCACTGCCTTGCTCATCTCCTGCAAATAGTGCGAAGCCCAGGCGTATCGGTCCGTATCCCGAATCATCGCCGCATCCTCCGCCAACAGCTTGGCCACATGCAGCAAATCGGAAACGTGAGACAGCGCTTCGCTCAGGGAAACCCCGCTGTTAACGCGGAACAGAGGCTGGTCGGAATGAAATGAAAAAGGGGTAACGCCGAGGGTAGTGAGGCCAGACGGATTTGGAGCGCTCATCGGTAAAACTCCCATATCAAGTGAGAGCTACCACGTTCGTTATCAGGCGAATGGGTGGCAGCTGTGCGCAGGCTGATAAACCGGAGATACAGGAACCCGGCAGACCCGAAGGTCTCCCACGCACAGCCGCCATTGCACGAAATGGCGGGCGTAAAAAAACGCCTGCACATCGTGGTTGTGGGGCGCTGTTGCGCCTGCATCTTGCCGGGTTATCAGGCCCGGTCGCTGAATTTGCAGCGACGGGGGGAGGGTAGCGTGGTAGTGGGAGTGATGCAATTGAGAAGACACGTTTGGTTATAAAAAATTATTCCTGAACATAAAATATGGAATCCCCAAAAAATAATATAAGAGCAGCGAGGGCACGCGTTTGCAGCGTGATGGTGAAGTTGCATTTAACTGATGAAAGACAGCTTATTACCGCGCTGAAGAGGCGGGTGATTAAATTGTTTCAACAGCTTGGCAAGCTGACGCATTAGAGACTAGTCTCTATCGTCATGACGTGGGGTGATAGGTTTTATTATTTAATAAGAATTTAATGTGTGGGGCGTGGCTATGCGGTTCGATGGGAGCTTTGAGGAACTTAAGAAAAAATTGGCACCGATATCCTCAGCAGGAGAATGGGTGGAAATAAATAAAAATCAGTATCAGTTCAAGACTAGAAGTAAGGGGATATTAAACTGGTATCCCTCTACTGGAGGTATTTTATTTCAGGGGAAACCTCATTCAGCAGAAAAACTCAGACTTTCGGTTGAGCCGCTACTAAATACAGAGCTTCAAGGTACAGAGTACTCTCGAAATGTAATTGATAGTGCTGAGCATATAGTTGCACAACTTTCTATAGAGGATACTTCGGAAAGTACCTACTTTATAGACGATACATATGCTGATTCTGAATTAATTATTGGCTTGGTTGGCACTATCGGTACGGATTTGCCAGAAGTATCGAAGCTGATATCCGATCGCTTAAAGGTTTTCAAGTATGATGCGCGGAACATTAAGATTTCCACTGACATAATTGCAAATATAGGTAACCCATCAGGCACAATACATGAGTTTGATAGGATTAGTTCTTATATGGAGGAGGGGAATAGGCTGCGTAAGGAGAGTCAAGATAATTCTATATTGGCATTAGGTGCGGCAGCTCAAATAAATAAAATAAGAAAAACTCAAGAGCCTCTTAGGCGAAGTGCCTTTATAGTGAATTCATTAAAAAGTCCTGCCGAGGTTCAAAAATTAAGAAAGATATATTCTGATGGGTTTTTTCTAATTGGTGTGCATGCCGATCATACAAGGCGGCACGAGTTTTTGACAAAAGATAAGTCAATGTCGGAGGAACAAGCTTCTAGGCTAATCGAGCGTGATGCGGATGAAAGAGAAGAGTATGGTCAACATACAAGAGATACATATCACCTTTCTGACTTTTTCATAGATTATAATGGGAACTCGGATTCGTTAAAAAAGCAAATATGGAGAATATTAGATTTGCTTTTTGGTAAGCCTTATATAACTCCAACATTTGATGAGTACGCGATGTTTATGGCGTTCTCAGCTTCATTACGGTCCGCAGATCTCTCCCGGCAGGTTGGGGCGGTTCTCACGAAGAATCGGTGCATTATTTCCACTGGTGCGAATGATGTACCTAGGGCTCACGGCGGACTCTATTGGCCAGATAAGGATGATAAAACGCAGGAAATAACTGATATTGCCGACGGTCGGGACTATATGAAGGGAGAAGACTCAAATGCAATTCAGAAAAAACTGATTATAGAAGGGATTATAGAGTCCGTACCTGAGGAATATAGGGAGAAGTTGGCGCCGTTTATCAGAAGTAGCAAGATTAAAGATATCACTGAATACGGTAGGGTGGTCCATGCGGAAATGGAGGCTTTACTCTCTAGTGCTAGATCTGGTGTTAGTACAGCAGGAAGCGATCTATATTGTACAACCTTTCCGTGCCATAATTGTGCTAAGCACATAGTTGCTGCTGGTATTAAAAGAGTTGTATATGTCGAACCGTACCCCAAGAGTAAGGCGTTGGAGTTTCATTCGGATTCGATATCCTTGGATAAAAATAGCTGTAACGTAGTATTTGAACCATTTATTGGTGTTGGACCTAGGAGCTTTTTTAACCTATTCTCCACCAATCTCGGTAGCGGGTACCCAGTCGCTCGCAAAACCGATCACGGCGAAACCATTGATTGGAAAGAAAATGATGCCAAATTGCGTACCCAGATGTTGCCTTGTTCGTACATGGAACGCGAGACCATAGCCGCCGCTTTGCTATCAAGGTACATAGAGGAAAACTAATATGAACAGCAATAAGCAAGAATTTCTCAATCACCTTAGCGAGTCTCGTAGGGTTGTCGAGCAATGGCCTGATTGGAAGCAAGAGTCCTTGAAGGCGTCTCACGGTAGCTCTCGCGCATCGCCACCACCTCGAGAACGTGAAAAAAGCTGAACTCCGATCTATACTATTTTTTATCCTTGGGTGTGCTCAAAAATAAGGGCGCGCTCAAGGGTTAGATGATTTTTAAAGTCAGTGCTTGTCATTAATTAAGTTTGAGCAGATAAATAATTAATCTAGTTGCTCTAATTCGCGTTTTCTTTTTTGAGTGTGCTAGAAGAAGTATGCCGATTGACTCTTTGGGTTGCAGTTCACAGTCCCTGCTCCCTGCTACTCCCTCTATGAAGCAAAATCCCTGTAGTGCTGCTGGTACTCACCCCTTGACCCAAGATGATCCGTCCACTGCCGGACAGGTCCAGCCTCTTGCTCGGTCAGCTTCATCTGTTGCAACTCATCATGAAGAAGGAACACAAAATCCTCTTCGTCCTGTATCTGCCGCACGTCCTGCAGGGTCCAGTGGTGCTCGCTGATCAGATGTAGCCGAAGTTCGTCCATGGCGTCCAGTCTGGTCCAGATTGCCGTGCTGCCTTCAAGCATCCGTTCGGCGAAACACTTGAGCTTGTATAACCCAAGTGCCATGCGGGTGTGCTGATCGGCCGGTAGCCCTTCCCAGCGGAGGTCGGGGTTTTCAGTCAGAAGTTTCTCGTACTTATCAAGCGCTGCTATCCATTCACGGTGGTGATTGAATTCTTGAACCATGTTCCGGCTCTCCGCGACATCCTTTCGGGTGAAATCAAAACAATATTGCGACTTAGCCCAACACCTCAGAATCGCCCACTGATACCCAGCAGTGGCCCCTTCTGGACAATGTCATACACAAACCCGTCATGACGATAATTCACCCCCATGGCCCGGTACCCAGCCACTGCTGAAAATCCCGGCCAGAACTCCCAACCTGCCAGCGCGGCCAGGTCCCAACCCTCCCGAGACTGCCCGGCGCCCGCCATTCCCCAGGATGACAACCAGAACCGGTCGTTCACGGCATAGTGCCCACGCAGTCCCGCCATGGCGTCTGCCCAGGTCGCATTGTCTGAGCCCGATGAGCCCCCAAGAGGTCCACCATGGAAGGTGAGGGTGGTGCCGCTGTACCAGACGCGCACGCCACCGGCGACATCCAGCCGACGTTTTTCATCACCCAGTACGGTGTAGCCGCCACCCAGGAACCCGGAGGCGGTCTTGCTTTCTACCTCAAGTTTGGCGCCCCCAGGCAGGCGGTTGCGGGTGTCGGTGTCGATGTACATCAGGTCGGCGAGTACGCTGTAGGGGCCGCGACGCGCTTCCCCCATCAGCATCACCGACATGTCGACCGTCTTGGCGATGTCGGAGAAGTCGGATTTTATAAACTGTGTTCCGGTGCTGCTGTGACCCACGTGTCCGCGAATGCCGGCGCCCCATACGTAAGGTCCGCCGTTGAACGTCCAGCTATCGTTGTCTGCCGCCATGGCGGGCGCGGCGGTAACAAAGGCGCCAGCCAGTAGCGCCAGGTGTGCGTGCTTGCGCCGCAAAGCCGAGCGGAGTTTCTCACTGTGCATGATGGTGTTTCCCCGATCAGTGCTGGGTCAGCGAGAGCGCCACGCTCTCGGCTGCGCAGTCTTCTGTAGGTTTCAGGCCGGCTTTTTGCGCGGCCTTGACCTCTTCCTTCGCCGCCGCGAGATCCGTCAGGAATGCCGGGTTGCCATGCAGGCTCGCCACCGTGGCGGCCCCCATGATGCGGCCTGCATCCACGTCGCTCTGCCAGTGCGCATCGCAGATGACCCGGCTTTGGCCGAAGGACAACCCGCGGGTCATCAGTTCGGTAGCCCGTGCGGGGTTGATTTCCGCCAGTACCAGGCCCCAGGCCCAGCCCGCCGCCGAGTGGCCGGACGGCCAGGAACCATCGGTACGCAGCAACGGTTCCATGTCTTTGCGACAGGTCCCTTCGTTATGGGCCACGAAGGGGCGGGTGCGGTTGTAGGCATTTTTCCCGGCATAGGTGGAACCGCCGGCATCGGTCAGGGTGCGTTGCATCAAGGTGTAGAGATGCGGTGTATTTTTCTCGCTGATCGGCGTGCCCATCGCACAGGCGAATGCGTTGGCCGGGCCCGGGAATGACAGCTCCGCATCCGCTGCGGCGAGTTTCTCCCGAGCTGTACCGCGTAGCGACAGCGCTGCTCGCCGTGCTTCTTCATCCCGTGCAAGTGCCGCAGAGTCGGGCTTTGGCGGAGCGCCCAGCAACGCCAGGCGCAGTGGCAAGTCTGCCGAGTTCAGATAGCCTGGGGCCAGCTTGAAGTGAGGGTCGGTGACCTTGGTGGCGGCATCTTCGGCAAGTACCAGTCCCGACCAGAGCAGGCCGGCCAATCCCAGCTGCTTATGTAGTGTTTTCATCGAGTGTTCCCTGATCAAAACCGGTAAAGGGCATTCAGATAGGCGCCTGCGCCCACGTTTTCACCCGTCAGCGGGCTGTTGCGGGCGTCGGAGACCAGGGCGTAGGTCTTGATGCCGCCTTCCAGCGCCAACTGTGGTTGCCATTGCCAGGTAAGGCCCAGCTTCAAGGTCACGTCGCGCATGCCGCCGCCGGGGTGGTATTCGTCGAAGCCGGTGCGCGCCGCTTGTTGGGCGGTGACGCCGAAGCGCGCCATCATGTCTTTCTCATTGCTCCAGGTGCCGTATAGGGTCGAGTCGAGGGTCAATGTTGAAGACAGTGCGTAGGCGGTGGCGAAACCGGCTTCCAGGAACGCGGTACGCCCCAGGCTCTCGCCGCCGTAATCGCGGCTCTGGCTGGCTTGCAGGCCACGCACGAACAGGCGACCGGCCGGCAGCATCCAATACGCTTCCGCCCCGACAAGCGCAGTGCTGTCCAGGTTACCCATCCCCTTGAGGTAGTCATCACGCCCGCCCAGGGTGTGGATTCTTTCCTTGCGCCCCTGGTCATAACCCAGCAACAGGGCGATCCCGAAAGGCGACAAACCCGGTAGGTCCCAGCGCAGCCCGTCCGGGAAGGATGCGGTAAATTTGCCCCAGTTTTCGGTAGGCAAAACCGCTTTGAGTTTCAGTGACGGGAAGGCGGCGTAGTGAGAAGAGCCTTCGTACAGCGGGCCCACGGCGAGGCCGCCACCGACGGTCACGGAGGGCTCACTTGTATCGTTGGCTTGTACAGGTAGCACCATCGCAAAGGCGAGCGTTGCACCTGTCATCAGCGTCACCGGGTACTGGAGAAAAGTCGAACCATAGAGGGTTGTCATCGCTTGTTTCCTTTGGCGTAAACCAAACGTATTGGCAAGTTTTGCGAAGTTATAAAAGTCGGGAGTCAGCAAATCAGAGTGCGACGGGCTGTGGCTTTGGAAAGCTCCAGTTGCCATTCAGTATTTGTTCGCTGGGCTGATAAAGCCTGATGGTGTAGTTCCAGCCGGTTGGAGTGGGCAGGCAATTAATGATCTTTGCGTCGCAACCGCCGAACTGGATCACGATTGAACCGTCCTCACTCTTCTTGGCGGTGAGGTTGTTCAACGAATAGGCGTCATAGGGATTCTGCTGGAAGTAACCGTCGGCGTTATAAACACTGACAGACCAGAAACTATTGACAGGGACATCCCCCACTTTCAGTCGGTAAATCGTTTTCCCATCGTTATGCGACACCACGCCGCCGAGGTAAATAGCATCCTTGGCCGGGTTCCCGCCCCAGCCTGTTGCAGTGCCGATCAAGTGGTGGATTGGGTTGACCGTGCCCTTGGGACCAAAGGACTGGTTGTAGTCAGGAATCGTCGAACCCAGCACCTCCAGCGCCTCGCGCACCTTTGCCTGGCTGGTCGGGTCCCACTTGGGCACTACGAACTCCCCGACCCTGGCCTGGCTGACGGTGATTGCATCCTGCAGTGCATGGACCTTTTCGAGGTCTTCGCCATCTGCGGGATTGAAGAACGTGCGCACAGCCACAAATACATAGCGTGTGCCGACGGCCTCTTTGGTCAGCGTCCGGCGGCCGGCGCCGTACGTGACCATGGGGACGTAGTGATCCTCATTGATCACCGCCATCGACATGAACCGGCCATCGGCCTCAGGCAAGGTAATGGTGACGGGGCCGGCATCCAGGTCGAACACCGCTGACGAATAGAGCGTGTCCCGATTCATCCGCACCACACTTTGGGCGTCGATGGGCACCGCTTCGCGGGTATGGACAAACCGGCCCAAACTGCCACTGGCTACCATTTTCCCCAAGTAGAGGTCGGACTCGGCACGGGTAAAGTTATCCACACCCACCGGTATTGCCGCCTCCGGGGATGACTGGGCGTACGCACTTCCAAACGTTGCCAGTGCGACGGCCAGGGCGCACGCGGTGGATGAGTGAGACATTTAAACCTCATGGACTTATAAGTTGGCGTTATTTTTTTGACTGTATAAGAACACCTCGACGCAAACTTGCCATTTGGTGCCAAAAGCAAAGTGAGCGCGCACGCGAAGATGGCCGCTGAAATGGGCCGAATAGTTGTACGGGAAGGAAGGGAGGAGGTTAGCGACCCTGTTTCAAGAGGGAGCGATAGTGCGACGGGGGGCTTCCGGTCCAACGCTTGAAGGCGCGGGGTAAAGTGCGCGGGATCGCTGTAGCCGACCATATACGCAATCTCGGTCGCGCTGTATTTACCGCTGGCCAGTAATTGAAAGGCTTCACTGCGACGTGTTTCGTCCCGCAGCGCATCGAAGTCGATGCCGCAATGTTCAAGGCGCCGCTGCAACGTGCGGGGAGACAGCCCAATCTTTTTTGAAATAGTGGCAAGTTTGGACAGTTCCTGGTCCGCTATCTGTTTGGCGAGCACATCAGCGGTTTCAACGGTCGACTTCAAGGCTTGGGTGACTTTCCAGGCGTCATCACGAACCGCCAGCAAGGGCGTGTCGAGCAACTCACGGTCGAACTCGATCATGTTGTAAGTCGCGTTCATTTCGAGATTCGGCCCCAGGTATTCTTCAAGCGCCTCATCTCCTCTTTCCCTGGGGTTTTTCAGATGCACGCGAATGCCGCCAGGCTCACCGGACATGAGCGGTACTTTTCTAAGCAGCGCCAGGGTGCCGAAAATCACTTGCTTCGGGTCAGCCCCGTGCTGTCCGGTGAATTGGTGGATGAGTTTCGTTGTACGGCCGTCGGTGACGATTTTGACTTCGCTTGCTTGATGCAGTAACTCCGTATGAATCGACGCCACGGCACACGCCTGGGCGAGGTTGGTCGAGCCCAATATCAAGTCGCCCCAGGCGCCAAGTGAGCGTACTTCGATCAAGTGTCCCACCGACGCACCGGCGAAAGGGTCCTGTGCGATAGCTGCCATTTCATTGGCGATATGAAAGCAGGTTGCGCGCGGCACCCACCCATCAGCCTGATGAAAAACATGAGGGGAAATACCAAAACGTCGAAAGAACTCCAGCGGCGACACCCCTCGCATGCCCAGATAGGGTGCTATTTGCCGAAGCGTGCTGAGTTTGATGGAGGGCGTGGCATTCGTCATAAGCGTTTGAACCTGTTTGAAGGCAATACACTTGAAACCCGTTTTGGCGCGCAGGCAGGCACTTGTCGCGCAATTGACAGTAAACATGATGGGCGTGTCAGCGACAAGAAAGGCGAGGAGATAGGCAGGAAGGTAGCGAGGGCCGGTGTGGGACACCCTAGAAACAACAAAGCCCTCACATTTCTGCGAGGGCTTCGTTTTGTATGGTGCCGGCACCAGGAGTCGAACCCGGGACCTACTGATTACAAGTCAGTTGCTCTACCAACTGAGCTATACCGGCGTGTTAGGGCGACGATTATAGCGATTGGCAAGCATCTGTAAACCCCTGAATTCTGACTATTTTTGCAACCGACCGGGTTTTCTCTGCGCGGCCTCGTTTCAGCCACCTCAGTCCCGCCAATCCCATGCGCTGGATCACTGGAAAGGCCTGCGTGCAGAAAGCGGCAAGTGCCAGTTCCTGTCCTGGAACAACAACCTCAAGCCCGACGGCCGCTTCACCATCACGTTTTTCCGCGATGCGCAGCAAACCCAGCCGATTCAAACCGAGAACGGCACCTGGTGTGGCGGCGGACCCGACCGACGATTGCCAGGAGGATTATGAGTTCACCGAGCACCGTATTCGCGGTTAATGCCTTTTAACTTCAGATGAAATTTTGTGGCGAGGGAGCTTGCTCCCGCTGGGCTGCGCAGCAGGCCCAAAACAGTGGGAGCGCTGCGCACTCCAGCGGGAGCAAGCTCCCTCGCCACAGGTTTTGTCGTTCAGCTTTTAGCTGCCTTCGTTACACGAATCGGCAAATTTCTTGTACTCAAACACCCGCTTCTGCCCATGGGAATCCAGGTAGGTCATCCGCGCATTCACCACGCCACACGCCGCGCCTCCATCGTCCACGGTCGACAGTACTTGCTGTACATCCAGCTTGGGGCTGGCCTGGGCCGAAAAGGCGGCAACGTTGAGCAAGGCAAACAGGCTGCTGGCGATGAGGGTGTTGCGGTTCATGGTGGTGTCCTCTGAGGTTCAATAGGGTGTGTGTTGCGTTGGAGCCTATTGAGCGCCCGGGAAGTATCCGGCCTGTGTCATGCACCCCGGCGTTTTGCCTCGGCATGTGTTGAGAAGGGGATTGCATACAACTTGATACAGAAACTTATCCATTAGAGGTATTAGTGCCTCAGGGTCTTTCTCTTAGATGTTTTCGACATAACGGTCATCGTTTTTCCCTTGAATAAGGTGAGTCTTACCGTATTCTGTTTCGAAATATTAAACGTCATATAAATAGCGGAATCGTTTAACCCGGTTTACGGAACGTTGGCGGTTAATGACTAAGTTGTAATTTGATTCGTCAGCTAAGCAATTTTTCCTGACCAGGCGGCCAGAAAAACTGTTAGAAGCCTCCGCAAGCTTCTGATCTGAAAGAAATTGATAAAAATTCGCCAAATAAGTCAAAAATACGGCACTAAGCCGCTCGTCGGAAAGAATTCATCAAAAAGCATCAAAATACTGACACCATCAATCTGATATCACAGAATGCCGCCAGCCAACACATAACTAGAAAAACCAAGGTCAGCCCAACGGGCTGACCTTTTTAACGCCTTTAAAGCGTAATAACCGGGGAGGGCCGTGGGTGAGTCGCGCAGACGATATTTCAAAACTATTCAATAAGCTGGGCGCCAATCCAAATGGCTACCGGGAGATGTACGCCGTCCATGATTATCTTGAGGATGACGTGGTGGTCGAGCGTTTCGACGCCGTGCCCATCCCGGCCCAAACCGCTTGCACCGTCGCGCTGGATGAGCCGCCATCGGCGCCATTGCTGCGTTTGCTCGAAGAGCTGACCCAGGGCGAAGCCGATCACCTGCAACCTCCCGAAGTGGTCGAAGGGCCGACCGGTGAGGTGTACTCGGATCAATCGTCACCCAAGGTGATCGTGGTGGTCTCGCTCAAGGGCGGTGTCGGTCGCAGCACGCTGACCGCGGCCATTGCCAGCGGCTTGCAGCGTCAAGGCCACCCGGCCGTGGCGCTGGACCTGGACCCGCAAAACGCCCTGCGTCATCACTTGTGCCTGGGCCTGAATTTGCCCGGCATCGGCGCGACGAGCTTGAGCAATGAGTCCTGGGAAGGCCTGGCTGAGCGCGGCTTTGCCGGTTGCCGTCTGGTGGCCTTCGGTGAGACCAACAACGACCAGCAAAAAAACCTCAATCGCTGGCTCGGCGAAGACGCCCAATGGCTGCCCCGGCACCTGGCCGGCTTGCAGTTGAATGGCCAGGACACGGTGGTGATCGACGTGCCCGCCGGCAACACGGTGTACCTGCACCAGGCCATGGCCCTGGCAGACGTGGTGTTGGTGGCGGTGCAGGCGGATGTTTCCTCATTCAGCACCCTGGCCCAGATGGACAGCGTGCTGGCGCCGTACCTTGAGTGCGAAAAACCACCACAGCGTTACTACGTGATCAACCAACTCGACGGCGCCCACCGCTTCAGCCTGGACATGGCCGAAGTGTTCAAGGCCCGCCTCGGCGATGCACTGCTGGGCACGGTCCACCGTGACCCGGTGTTCAGTGAAGCCCAGGCCTGCGGCCGCGATCCCCTCGACCCTACCGTCAACAGTCTCGGCTGCCAGGACATTCACGCCCTGTGCCGCACGCTGCTCGAACGCATCGATTCGGACCTTCCATGACCGACACTACGTCCTCTACGCCCCACACTCCGGGGCGCGCCGAGCAGCGGCTGGACGCCGCGATTTCGCGCTTCAATCGCTGGCCCGATACGCTGCGCAAAGTGCTGGTGGTGATCAGTTGTGTGGTCGGCACCTTGCTGTTGGTGAGCATTGTCAGCGCCCCGCTGGACCTCTACAGCCAATGCCTGTTTGCCGCCGTTTGCTTCCTTGCGGTGCTGCTGCTGCGCAAGATTCCCGGGCGCATGGCGATCCTCGCGCTGGTGGTGTTGTCGCTGGTGGCGTCGCTGCGCTACATGTACTGGCGGCTGACTTCCACCCTGGGTTTTGAAACCTGGCTCGACATGCTGTTCGGCTACGGCCTGGTGCTCGCCGAGCTGTACGCGCTGGTGGTGCTGATCTTCGGCTACGTGCAAACCGCCTGGCCGCTGCGCCGCGAGCCGGTGTGGCTCAAGACCGAACCGTCGGAGTGGCCCACGGTCGACGTGTTCATCCCGACCTACAACGAGGCGTTGAGCATCGTCAAACTGACCATCTTCGCCGCCCAGGCGATGGACTGGCCCAAGGACAAGTTGCGCGTCCACGTGCTCGACGATGGCCGTCGCGACGACTTCCGCGATTTCTGCCGCAAGATCGGCGTGAACTACATCCGCCGCGACAACAATTTCCACGCCAAGGCCGGCAACCTCAATGAAGCGTTGAAGGTCACCGACGGCGAGTACATCGCGCTGTTCGACGCCGACCACGTGCCGACCCGTTCCTTCCTGCAAGTCAGCCTCGGCTGGTTCCTCAAGGACCCCAAGCTGGCGATGCTGCAAACGCCGCACTTCTTCTTTTCACCCGACCCGTTTGAAAAGAACCTCGACACCTTCCGCGCCGTGCCCAATGAGGGCGAGTTGTTCTACGGCCTGGTGCAGGACGGCAACGACCTGTGGAACGCGACGTTCTTCTGCGGCTCGTGTGCGGTGATCCGCCGCAAGCCCTTGCTGGAAATCGGCGGCGTGGCCGTCGAGACCGTCACCGAAGACGCCCACACCGCGCTCAAGCTCAACCGCCTGGGCTACAACACCGCTTACCTGGCGATCCCGCAAGCCGCGGGCCTGGCCACCGAAAGCCTGTCACGCCACATCAACCAGCGCATCCGTTGGGCGCGGGGCATGGCGCAGATTTTCCGCACCGACAATCCGCTGCTGGGCAAAGGCCTGAAGTGGGGCCAGCGCATCTGCTACGCCAACGCCATGCTGCACTTCTTCTATGGCTTGCCGCGGTTGGTGTTCCTCACCGCGCCACTGGCCTACCTGATTTTCGGCGCGCAGATTTTCCACGCCTCGGCGCTGATGATTGTCGCCTATGTGTTGCCCCACCTCGTGCATTCGAGCCTGACCAACTCGCGGATCCAGGGGCGCTTCCGCCACTCGTTCTGGAACGAGGTCTACGAGACCGTACTGGCCTGGTACATCCTGCCGCCGGTATTGGTGGCGCTGGTCAACCCCAAGGCGGGCGGCTTCAACGTCACCGACAAGGGCGGGATCATCGACAAGCAATTCTTCGACTGGAAACTCGCCCGGCCGTACCTGGTACTGCTGGCGGTGAACCTGGTCGGGCTGTGCTTCGGTCTGTATCAATTGATCTGGGGCGACGAGTCCACCGCGGTCACCGTGGCGATCAACCTGACCTGGACCCTCTACAACCTGATCATCACCAGCGCGGCAGTGGCAGTGGCTTCCGAAGCGCGGCAAGTGCGCTCCGAGCCGCGGGTCAGCGCGAAATTGCCGGTCAGTGTGATCTGCGCCGACGGGCGTGTGCTCAAAGGCACGACCCAGGATTTCTCGCAGAACGGCTTCGGCCTGATCCTCGCCGACGGGCACCAGATTGCCCGGGGCGAACAGTTGCAGTTGGTGCTGTCGCGCAACGGTCAAGACAGCCTGTTCCAGGCGCGGGTGGTGTTCAGCAAGGGCGCGCAGATTGGCGCGCAATTCGATGCACTGTCCCTGCGCCAACAAAGCGAACTGGTACGCCTGACGTTTTCCCGCGCCGACACCTGGGCCGCGAGTTGGGGTGCCGGCCAGCCCGATACACCGTTGTCAGCCCTGCGTGAAGTCGGTGCCATCGGCATCGGCGGCCTGTTTACCCTGGGTCGCGCCACGCTGCATGAATTGCGTCTGGCCCTGCGCCGCACTCCCTCACAACCGCTCGATACGCTGATGGACAAGCCATGACTTCCACACTATTTGCCCGCCCGCAGTCGCGCGGCGTGCTCGCGCTGATGATCGCTTCGCTGCTGGGCCTGGGCCCGCAGGCACAGGCCGCTGCACCCGCTGTTGCGGTGCAGAGCACTGACGACGGCTACAGCCTGACCCTCAAGCAACTGGGCCGTCGCGACACCATGAACCTGCAAGGCGTGGAAGCGTCCGACAGCGTCAACTTCGACATCCGTGCCGATGAAGTGGTGAAGGGCGCGCAACTGTTGCTCAAGTACAGCTACTCGCCGGCGCTGCTGGCGGACCTGTCGCAGATCAACGTGCTGGTCAACGACGAAGTCGCTGCCAGCCTGCCGCTGCCCAAGGAAGGCGCAGGTATCCAGCAGGAAAAACTGGTGCAGATTCCGGCGCACCTGATCACCGAATTCAACCGCTTGAGCCTGCAGTTCATCGGCCACTACACCATGTCCTGTGAAGACCCGCTGCACAGCAGCCTGTGGGCCAAGATCAGCAACAGCAGTGAGCTGAAAGTGCAGGTGCAGCCGATCGTCTTGAAAGACGACCTGTCGGTGCTGCCGCTGCCGTTCTTCGACAAGCGTGATGCGCGCCAGGTCAGCCTGCCGTTCGTGTTTGCCAGCGCGCCGGACAACGCCGCGCTGGAAGCTGCCGGCGCGCTGTCGTCGTGGGTAGGCGGCTTGGCCAGCTACCGGGGTGCGACGTTCCCGACCACCCTTGGCGAGATTCCGGCCAAGGGCAACGCCATCGTGCTGGTGCAAAGTACCCAGGCTGTGGATGTACACGGTGTGGCGGTCCCTGAGCCTAAAGGGCCGACCCTGACCCTGATCACCAACCCCAACGATCCGAATGGCAAGCTGCTGATCGTCTCCGGCCGTGATGGCGCCGAACTCAAGCGTGCCGCCACCGCTGTGGTGCTGGGCAACCCGGTGTTGACCGGCAACAGCGTGGTCATCACCAGGCTCGACACCCTGGCCCCGCGCAGCCCTTACGACGCGCCGAACTGGCTGCCCAGCAACCGTCCGGTACGCCTTGGCGAGCTGGTAGAACTGAAAAAACTCAACGTCTCCGGCTACAACCCGGGCCCGATCAGCGTCGACCTGCGCCTGCCGCCCGACCTGTTCAACTGGCGTGAGGAGGGCGTGCCGCTCAACGTCAAATACCGCTACACGCCGCAGCAGGTGTCCACCAACTCCTCCTTGCTGATCGGCCTGAACGACCAGTTCATGAAGTCTGTCGCGTTGCCGTCGGTGAGCAACCTGGGCGGCGGGCAGAGCCTGCTGGACCAGCTGAAGAAAGACGAAACCCTGCCCCGTGAAGTGACGACCCTGTTGCCGATCAGCTCGGCTTCGCCCAAGTCCAAACTGCAACTGCGCTTCATGTACGACTACATCAAGGAAGGCGAATGCCGGGACATCATCGTCGACAACATGCGCGGTGCGATTGACCCGGACTCGAGCCTGGACCTGAGCAGCTACCAGCACTTTATCGCCATGCCGAACCTCGGCGTGTTCAACGATTCCGGCTTTCCGTTCACCCGCCTGGCTGACCTTTCGGAGTCGGCGGTGGTGATGCCGGACAACGTCGGCACCGATGAGTTGAGCGCCTACCTGACTGTGATGGGCCGCTTCGGCGAGTCCACCGGCTACCCGGCCACCGCCGTCAAAGTGGTGCAGGCCAAAGACGTGCAAAGCGTTGCCGACAAAGACCTGCTGGTGCTCGCCACCGGCGGCAACCAGCCGCTGCTGCAGCAATGGCAGCAATACCTGCCGGCCACCAGTGACGGCCTGCAGCACCACTTCCTGTTGTCTGACCTGCCACGTTATGTGCGCAGCTGGATCAGCCCGGACGCCGCGGCCAACCAGCATACGGCCAATGCCGGCATCACCTTCAGCGGCCTGAGCAACAGCACCTGGTTCGCCGGCTTCCAATCGCCGCTCAAGGCCGGGCGCAGCGTGGTGCTGATCGCCAGCAACCAGCCTCAGGGCCTGCTTGAAGCGACCTCGGCGCTGATTGGCGGTGACGACTACAAAGACTCGATCCAGGGCAGCCTGGCGGTGGTGCAGGGCACGCAGATCAGCTCGTTGGTCGCGGACCAGCAGTACTACGTCGGCGACCTGAACTACTTCAAATTCATGCAATGGCAGCTGTCCCAGAACCTGGGCTGGATGCTGGCGATTACCTTCCTGGGGCTGCTGGTGCTGACCTGCCTGATCTACCTGGCACTGCGTGCCCGTGCAAAACGGCGGTTGGCATGAACCCTTTGCGTAGCGCGATCCTGGCGGTGATTGGCAGCACATTGCTTGCCGGTGCCGCCCAGGCACAGACCTGCGATTGGCCGCTGTGGCAGAACTATGCCAAGCGCTTTATCCAGGACGATGGCCGGGTGTTGAACTCGTCCATGAAGCCGACGGAAAGCAGCTCGGAAGGGCAGTCGTACGCGATGTTCTTTGCCCTGGTGGGCAACGACCGGGCGACCTTCGACAAGCTCTGGACCTGGACCAAGTCCAACATGGCGGGCGCCGACATCGGCCAGAACCTGCCGGCCTGGCTGTGGGGCAAGCGTGACGATGGCAAGTGGGGCGCGATCGACAGCAACTCCGCCAGCGACGCCGATTTGTGGATGGCCTATGCGTTGCTCGAAGCCGCGCGTGTGTGGAACGCACCGCAGTACCGCAGCGACGCGCAACTGGTGTTGGCCAACGTTGAACGCAACCTGATCGTGCGCGTACCGGGCCTGGGCAAGATGCTGTTGCCGGGGCCGGTAGGCTATGCACACGCGGGTGGCCTGTGGCGCTTCAACCCCAGCTATCAAGTACTGCCGCAACTGCGCCGTTTTGCAAAAGAGCGCCCGAACGCCGGCTGGAACGAAGTGGCCGAGAGCAACGCGAAGATGCTCGCCGACCTGCCGAGCAATCCCCATGGCCTGGCGGCCAACTGGGTCGGTTATCGCGCCACCAGCGCGAACACCGGGCTGTTTATCGTCGACCCGTTTTCCGATGACCTGGGCAGCTACGACGCGATCCGCACTTACCTCTGGGCCGGCATGACCGCCAAGAGCGACCCGCTGGCCGCGCCGATGCTCAAGGCCTTGGGCGGGATTTCCCGTGCCACTGCTGCGTCGGTCAGCGGTTTGCCGCCGGAGAAAGTCCACGTGCTGACCGGTGAAGTCGAGAAAAACAACGGCTACACGCCGACGGGTTTCTCGGCCTCCACCATGGCCTTCTTCCAGGCCCGGGGCGAAACCGCCCTGGCGCAATTGCAAAAGCAGAAAGTCGACGACGCCCTCGCCAAGGCGCTCGCGCCTTCGGCCCCGGACAGCGCCCAGCCGATTTACTACGACTACATGCTCAGCCTGTTCGGCCAGGGCTTCGCTGATCAAAAGTACCGTTTCGAACAAGACGGCACGGTGAAATTATCCTGGGAGTCTGCATGCGCCGTCACACGCTAGCCATTGCGATTCTGGCGGCCCTGGCTTCCAGCGCCAGCTTTGCCGAAACCACTGACCCGCAAAGCCTGCTGATCGAGCAGGGCTATTACTGGCAGTCGAAAAAGAACCCGGAACGCGCCCTCGAGACCTGGCAGAAACTGCTGCGCCTGAGCCCCGAACAGCCGGATGCGCTGTACGGCATTGGCTTGATCCAGGTGCAACAACAGCGTCCGGCCGAAGCGCAAAAGTACCTGGCCCGCCTGCAGGCGCTGAGCCCGGTACCGCGCCAGGCCTTGCTGCTGGAGCAGGACATCACCGTCAACATCCCGGCCAACGCCAAGTTGCTGGAACAGGCCCGTGAACTCGGCGAGCCTGAAGAAGAGCGCGAACAAGCGGTGGCGCTGTATCGCCAGATCTTCCAGGGGCGCCAGCCCCAGGGCCTGCTTGCCCGCGAGTATTACAACACCCTGGGCTTCACGCCCAAGGGCACGAACGAGGCCATCGCCGGCTTGCAGCGTTTGTCCCGCGAGCGGCCGAACGACCCGATTGTGGCGCTGTTCCTGGCCAAGCATCTGGCGCGTAACCCGGCCACCCGCGCCGACGGCATCCGCGCCCTGGCCAAGCTGGCACCGAACAACGACGTGGGCGGCAACGCCGATGAAACCTGGCGCTTTGCGCTGATCTGGCTCGGCCCGCCGAAGAGCGACCAGGTGCCGTTGTTCCAGCAGTTTCTGGCGGCGCATCCGGACGACAGCGAAATCCGTGCGCTGATGAACAAGGGCATTGCCCAAGGCAAGACCGGCGCCGGTTGGCAGCGTGATCCGCAGATGACCAAGGCGTTCAAGGCGCTGGATGACGGCGACCTGAAAACCGCCGAGCCGCTATTGGCGGCGCGCCTCAATGAAAAATCCAATGACGTCGATGCCCTCGGCGGCATGGGCGTGCTGCGTCAACAGCAGCAGCGCTTCAGCGAGGCTGAAAGCTACCTCGTACAAGCCACCCGTTTGCCGGGGGGCGCGGCATGGCAGTCGGCGCTCAATGATGTGCGCTACTGGAACCTGCTCAACCAGGCCCGTGACGCCCAGCGTGGCGGGCGCGGCAGCCAGGCCCGCGACCTGGTGGCCCAGGCCGAACGCTTGAACCCTGGCCAGCCCGGCGCTGCCGTGGCACTGGCGGGTTTCCAGGCCCAGGACAATCAGTTCGACACCGCCGAAGCCGGCTACCGCAAAGTGCTCGCCCGTCATCCTGGCGACCCGGACGCGCTGAGCGGCTTGATCAACGTGCTGTCCCAATCCGGGCAGCCGGAAGAAGCCTTGAAGCTGATCGACTCGGTGTCGCCCGCCGAGCGCGCGAAGTTCGCGCCGAGTGTGAAAATCACCGCGTTGCGCGCTACCCAGGTGGGCAAGCTGGCCGAGCAGCGGGGCGATTTGAAAGCCGCGCAAGCCGCCTACAAACAAGCCCTTGATGCCGACCCGGAAAACCCGTGGACACGCTTCGCCCTGGCGCGCATTTACCTGCGCGACGGCCAGATTCGCAACGCCCGTGCCTTGATCGACGGCTTACTGGCCAAGCAGCCGAACCAGCCGGACGCGCTGTACACCAGCACGCTGCTGTCGGCGGAGCTGGGTGAGTGGAAAAAGGCTGAAGAGACCCTGGCGCGTATCCCTGCGGGGCAACGTACCGCTGACATGAACGAGCTGGGTATCGATATCGCGCTGCACAAGCAGACCGACATCGCCATCGAGACCGCCCGCCGTGGCCAGCGCCCGGAAGCCCTCGCGCTGCTGGGCCGCAGTGAAGCCATGACCCGGCAGAAGCCTGAGCGCCTGGCGGTGCTGGCGGCCGCTTATGTGGAAGTCGGCGCGACGCAGCAGGGCCTGGATATCATGCAGAAGGTTCTGGATAACAATCCGAACCCGACCGTCGACCAGAAACTGCTGTACGCCAATGTGCTGCTCAAGGCCAACCACTACACCGAGGCGGGCGACATCCTGCGTGAAGTGCAGGGCAAGCCGCTGAGTGAAACCGGTCGCCAGCGTTACGACGATTTGATCTACCTGTACCGGGTCAAACAGGCTGATGCCCTGCGTGAGAAAAACGACCTGGTCGCGGCCTACGACATGCTGTCGCCGGCGCTTGCCCAGCGTCCCAACGACGCTATGGCGGTAGGTGCCCTGGCGCGGATGTACGCGGCCAGCGGCAATAGCAAAAAGGCCATGGAGCTTTATGCGCCGCTGATTCAGCAGAACCCGAACAACGCTCGCCTGCAACTGGGCCTGGCGGATATCGCGCTGCAAGGCCGTGATCGTGGCCTGGCGGAAAGCGCCAGTGAAAAGGCGCTGTCCCTGGAACCGGGCAACCCCGAGATCCTCACCTCGGCTGCGCGCATCTATCAGGGGCTTGGCAAAAACAACGAAGCCGCTGCGCTGCTGCGCAAGGCGTTGGCGATTGAGAACAGCCAGAAGAGCCAGACGCAATTGGCTCAGGCCGGCTCCCAGGGCGTGCCTTACAACCCCTTCGTCGGCTTGCCGGGCCAGCGTCGCCAGGTCACCGACCTGACCGTTGCCGGCGCCGTGCCGCCGCCGATTGATGCACCGACCAATGTCGTGCCGGACAATGCCCTGGCAGCCTCCGCGCGTCCGGCGTCGAACAACTGGAACGAGCCGTTCGAGCCACCGTCGAGCATTGCTGCACTCGACACCGCCAACCTCAGCCCGGCACGTCGTGCGCTGGATACGATCCTGCGGGATCGCACCGGTTACCTGGTGCAGGGCTTGAGCGTTCGCAGCAACAATGGCGAAAGCGGCTTGAGCAAAATCACTGACGTCGAGGCGCCGTTTGAAGCGCGGATGCCGGTGGGGGATCTGAACGTTGCGCTGCGCGTGACGCCGGTGCATGTGAGTTCCGGCAGCGTGAAGAGCGACTCTGCCACACGCTTTGGCGGTGGCACGGCCAACCCGGCGGGCTCCCAGAGCGACACGGGCGTTGGTTTGGCCGTTGCCGTGGAGAACCCGGATGAAGGCCTCAGGGCCGACATCGGTGTAAGCCCGCTGGGCTTTCTGTACGACACCATCGTCGGTGGCGCCAGCGTCTCGCGGCCGTTCTCCCAGGGCTCCAACTTCCGTTACGGGGTCAACGTTTCGCGGCGTCCGGTCACCGACAGTGTGACCTCCTTTGCCGGTTCCGAAGACAAGCGTACCGGCGAGAAATGGGGCGGCGTGACCGCCAACGGCGGGCGTGGCGACCTGAGCTACGACAACCAGAAGCTCGGTGTGTATGGCTACGCCTCGTTGCACGAGCTGTTGGGCAACAACGTCGAAGACAACACCCGGCTGGAACTGGGCAGCGGCATCTACTGGTACCTGCGCAATACCCCGACCGACACCCTGACCCTCGGCATCAGCGGTTCGGTCATGGGCTTCAAGGAAAACCAGGGTTACTACACCTACGGCCAGGGCGGTTACTTCAGCCCGCAGCGCTTCTTCTCCCTGGGTGTGCCGGTGCGCTGGGCGCAGAGTTTTGATCGGTTCAGCTACCAGATAAAAAGTTCGGTGGGTATCCAGCATATCGAGCAAGATGCGGTCGATTATTTCCCGGGGCATGACCAGCTCCAGAGTGACCGGGGCGATCCGAAATACGCCAAGGACAGCAAGACCGGCATCGGCTACAGCTTCAACGCCGCCGCCGAATACCGCCTCAGCTCGCGCTTTTACCTGGGTGGCGAAGTCGGTCTCGACAACGCCCAGGACTATCGCCAGTACGTCGGTAACGCCTACCTGCGCTACTTGTTTGAAGACCTGAGCGGGCCTATGCCCTTGCCGGTCAGTCCGTACCGTTCCCCTTATTCGAATTGATTGATAGGAGTCATCCATGCCTGTTTCCGCTTCTGCTATTGCCGGCCTGACCCTGCTGGTATTGGGCGAAAGTCACATGAGCTTTCCTGATTCACTGCTCAACCCGCTGCAGGACAACCTCACCGCCCAGGGCGCCAAGGTTCACTCCATCGGCGCGTGCGGCGCCGGTGCAGCCGACTGGATCGTGCCGAAGAAAGTCGAGTGCGGTGCCGAGCGCCTGCCGGTTGGCAAGGCCGAGATTTTCGGCAAGAACGCCATGAGCACCACCCCGATCAAAGACCTGATCGCCAAGGACAAGCCGGACCTGGTGGTGATCATCATCGCCGACACCATGGCCTCGTACCCGGAGCCGCAGTTCCCGAAAGTCTGGGCCTGGAAAAGCGTGACTTCCCTGACCAAGGCCATCACCGAAACCGGCACCAAGTGCGTGTGGGTCGGGCCGGCGTGGGGCAAGGTCGGTTCGCAGTACAAGAAGGATGATGCGCGCACCAAGGTGATGTCGCAGTTCCTCGCCACCAACGTGGCGCCGTGCACCTACGTTGACTCGCTGACCTTCTCCAAGCCGGGCCAGTGGATCACCACCGACGGCCAGCACTTCACCATCGACGGCTACCAGAAGTGGGCCAAGGCGATCGGCGACTCCCTGGCGAAGTTGCCACCGGCCGCCGTGGGCAAAGGAGCGCAATAATGAAACGGATCACCCTGGGCCTGGCGACCTTGCTCGCCAGCGTCAGCGCCTACAGCGCCGACATCCCGCTTTACCCCACCGGCCCGGAGAAGGATTCGGCGTTCCTGCGCCTGGCCAACGGCACCGACGGTGAACTGAAATTGCTGCCCCAGGGCTCCAAGGCCAGCCTGGTGTTGGGTGGCGATAAACTGGTGTCTGACTACCTGCCGGTGTCGGGCGGCAAGACCCCGATCAAGGGTGTGTTGAGCCAGGGCGGCAAGGATTCCGAGCTGGCCGTGACCGTCGCGCCGGGCGAGTTCGCCACCGTAGTGGCCGTGCCGGACGCCAAGGGCGGCACGCGCCAGTTGGTGATCCACGAACAGCCGGATGACTTCAACGCACTGAAGGCCTCGCTGGCCTTTATCAACGCCGACGCCGCCTGCGCCGACGCGAGCCTGGAAGCCGTGGCGCAAAAAGCCGAGCTGTTCAAGAAGGTCGCCGAAGGCTCGATTTCGCGCCGCATGATCAACCCGGTGGAACTGTCGGTGCAGCTCAAGTGCGCCAACGCGCCGGTGGGCCAGCCGCTGACCTTCACCCTCAAGGCCGGCGAACGCTACAGCGTGTTCGCACTGCCATCGGCCGCCGGTTCGAGGTTGCTGTTTACCTCCGACACGCTCGCTAACTGATCGGGCCCGACACCACCATGGTCTTTGCCTCACTGGAATTCCTCACGCTGTTCCTGCCGGCCTTCCTGTTGATTTATGCGCTGGCCCGTCCGGGCTGGCGCAACGTCATCCTGTTGATCGGCAGCTGGCTGTTCTACGGCTGGTTGAGCCCGCTGTTCCTGTTCCTGCACATGGTGTTGACCGTGGTGGCGTGGGTCGGCGGTTTGCTGGTGGACCGTTCCCGTGAAGACGGCAAGGGCCGGGTGCGGCTGTTGATCGCGTTGATCGTGTTCAACACCGCAGTGCTGTGTTGGTACAAGTACGCCAACATCGTCGCGGGCACCGTGAGTGAGGTGATCACCTGGTACGGCGCGATGCCGCTGGATTGGCAGCGCGTGGCGTTGCCGGCCGGGTTGTCGTTCATCGTGCTGCAGGCGATTTCGTACCTGGTGGATGTGCACCGGCACACGGTGCCGGTGGAGCGCAGCTTCATCAATTACGCGACCTATATCTCGATGTTCGGCCACTCGATTGCGGGCCCGATCATTCGTTATGACTGGGTGCGGCGCGAGCTGAACCAGCGTTATTTCAACTGGCCGAATTTCAGCCTTGGCGCCCGGCGTTTCATGATCGGCATGGGCATGAAAGTGCTGGTGGCCGACACCTTGTCGCCGTTGGTGGACATCGCCTTCCACCTGGAAAACCCGAGCCTGGTGGATGCCTGGATCGGCTGCCTGGCGTACTCGTTGCAACTGTTTTTCGACTTCGCCGGCTACAGTGCCATGGCCATCGGCCTGGGCTTGATGCTGGGCTTCCACTTCCCGGAAAACTTCAACCGGCCGTACCTCGCCAGCAGCATCCAGGACTTCTGGCGGCGCTGGCATTTGTCGCTGTCCAGCTGGCTGCGGGACTACCTGTACATCGCCCTCGGCGGTAACCGCGATGGCGTATGGCGCACCTACCGCAACCTGTTCCTGACCATGGCGATTGCCGGGTTGTGGCATGGCGGCGACAGTTGGAACTACCTGTTGTGGGGTTCGGCCCACGGTATCGCGTTGTGCATTGACCGGGCGTGGTCGCGCTCGAGCCTGCCGAGCATTCCGCCGGTGCTGTCGCACATCTTGACGCTGCTGTTTGTGTGCCTGGCCTGGACGCTGTTCCGCGCACCGGACTTCCATTCGGCACTGACCATGTACGCCGGCCAATTCGGCATGCATGGCATGGCCTTGGGTGATGCGTTGGCCGTGGCCATGCGCCCGGCTCATGGCATGGCCGCGTTGCTCGGTTTGGTGTGCATCATCGCGCCGATCTGGCAGACCCGCTGCGAGCAGCGTTTTGGTACGCAGCCCTGGTTTGTGGTGGCCGCATCCCTGTGGCCGGTGGCCGGGTTTGTGTTGTCGTTCGCGCTGATTGCCAGCCGCGATGCCGTGCCGTTTCTGTACTTTCAGTTCTAAGGAAGCCTGACGATGCCCGCCCCTACCGCGCCGACCCCACCGAGTGAATTGGCCGTCCGCACCAGCCCCCTGGCGGGCTGGGTGTTGGTGCCTTTCCTGGCGGCGGGGCTGTTGTCTTGCGTCTGGCTGATGGTCAAGGGCCCGGTGAGTTTCCTGCCGCCCAAGGTCGACAGCGACATGCTGCTGCACGGTGAAGTGACCCATCGGTTTGCCAAGGAGCTGTCCAAGGCACCGATGGCCATCGAAGCGGCAAACCTGGAGCGCGGCGCCAGTTGGCTGGCGTTCGGCGACACCGGGCCGCGGGTGCGCCAGGGCTGCCCGGGCTGGCTGTTTATCAGCGATGAGCTGAAGCTCAACCGCCACGCCGAAGGCAATGCGCGCACCAAGGCCGACGCGGTGATCGACCTGAAAAAGCAGCTAGGCCAGCGCGGTATTGATCTGCAAGTGATGGTGGTGCCGGATAAAACCCGCATCGCCGCTGCCCAGCGTTGCGGCTTGTATCGTCCGGCCGTGCTGGATGGCCGGATTCAGCAATGGAGCACGCTGTTGCAAGCGGCGGGCGTTGAAGTGCTGGATTTGACCGACACCCTGAAACCCCTCGGCCCGGATGCCTACCTGCGTACCGACACGCACTGGAGCGAAATCGGCTCGAATGCCGGCGCCCGCGCCGTGGCCCTGCGCATCCAGCAGCGCGGTATCCAGGCCACGCCGGAGCAAGCCTTCGACATTACCCAGGCACCGCTCGCACCGCGTCCGGGTGACCTGGTACGCCTGGCCGGTCTCGACTGGTTGCCGCCGAAGTTACAGCCGGTGGGCGAGCAGGTTGCGGCCAGCACCGCGCATGAGAACGGCCCGGCGGCGTCGAGTAACCCTGACGATTTGTTTGGTGACGCCGGCCTGCCGAACGTGGCGCTGATCGGTACCTCGTTTTCGCGCAATTCGAATTTCGTGGGTTTCCTGCAAAAAGCCCTGAACGCTCCGGTGGGTAACTTCAGCAAGGACGGCGGCGAATTTTCAGGCGCCGCCAAGGCTTATTTCGACAGCCCGGCGTTCAAGCAGACGCCGCCCAAGCTGCTGATCTGGGAGATCCCGGAGCGGGATTTGCAAACACCTTACGACCCGATAAAGATTAGTCAGTAAATTGACCATTTACCGCTCGTCTTAAAGATTTCTTCAGAAACACCAAAATAATGACACTTTCATTCCTTTGTCACAGAATGCGTACACAAAGGCGCCCACAAAAAGACCTGCGGTAAGCATCAGTACAGCTGACCTTTCACGTCTTTAAGATGCGTCGTGAGGGAGTGTTGGCGATGAGCCGTACCGATGATCTTTTTTCGTTGTTCGATAAGACGACTGCCAGTGATGTTCAAGGGATGGATTCGATGCTGCAGTTCTTCGAAGACATGCCGGTCGACGACAGTGCCAGCCTCAATATGGGCAGTGGCGCATCGTTCTCCCGACATTCCCCTTGTGCCAACGAGCAGTCCCGCGAAGCCGCGAACATCCGGGCGAAGGTGGTAGCGCTGGTTTCGGTCAATGGCGGCGTCGGCCGCAGCACCCTGGCCACCGCGCTGAGCAGCGGTTTGCAGCGCCTGGGACAACCAGTGGTGGCGCTGGACCTGGACCCGCAAAACGCGCTCTATCACCACTTCGGCCTGAGCCATACCTTGCCCGGCATCGGGCGCACCAGCCTGCACAACGAGCGCTGGAGCCAGATCCTTCATTCAGGCTTTGCCGGTTGCCAGGTGATCACGTTTGGCGAAACCGATATCCGTCAGCAGGAAGACCTCCAGCGCTGGCTGAAACAGGAGCCGCATTGGTTGGCGCAACATTTGTCGGCCCTGGGCTTGAGTGAGCAGGACACGGTGATCATCGACACCCCGGCGGGCAATAATGTCTACCTGCATCAGGCACTGAACGTGGCCGATGTGGTGCTGGTCATCGCCCAGGCGGATGCGGCTTCCCTTGGCACCCTGGAGCAGATGGAGCAGTTGCTGGCGCCACACCTTGATGATCGGCCGGCGCTGCGTTGCCACTTCGTGATCAACCAACTCGACGAGACCTCGGGCTTTAGCCTGGACATGGTCGAGGTGTTCAGGAAGCGCCTGGGTGACAGCCTGTTGGAGGTGGTGCATCGGGATCCGGCGATCAGCGAGGCCCTGGCTTTTGGCAGCGATCCGCTGGATAACCAAGCCGCAAGCATGGCCTGTGACGATATAAACGCGCTTTGCCGCCTGCTGGTTGCCCACTGAAAAGCCCGGGTTATGCCGCTAACCTCAGATGCTTATGCACAATCGGTTGGTTCGACCTGTCATCAAACCGCAATTTTGCGGAGCGGTTCTCATCACGCTGCAACTGCCTGTTTTGCGTGCGTTTTATTTTGTGAACAAAAAATGACCAGTCAGCATTTTGCCCCGCGAAGCTTGCCGGCAGGGCCTCTGCCAGAATTCCATCAACAGAGTTATCCACAGGGCACACTGCGACAAAATGCCCTTTAATTGCGCTCGGCGAGCAGCATCAGGTTGCGCGGGGTGAGCGGTGTTTCGCAGAAGCTGCCGACTTGAACCCTGTAACCGTTTTCTTCGAGAAACAATGCCCGGTCCAGCACCAGCCACATTTCCAGCGGGCGCCGAAACAGACCACGCACTAATTCCAGGTTTCGCACCTGTGCCAAGCGCTGCCAGCCTTGGGCCTCCAGTGCCGACCAATCCTGTTCCCCTGTGGATAATCCCTTGAGGGCCGCCAGTTCGCGGCAGTAGTCGGCGAACGGCTTGGCCAGCCAACTCGCGGGCAGGGACGGAGTGGGCAGGTAAGCATCGCTCCCGCGCAGTTGCCGCTGCAGAACATCAAAACCCAGGCGCCTGGCCATCGACGTATCGCGCTGCTGACGCACCCGCGCGCCTGCGGTAACGGTTTCGCTCAGCGGCAGGCCGAGGTCTTCCACCGATAAATGCAGTGACGACGCCTGGGCGGCAATCGACAGCGGCTGGTACTGCTCGGCGCGGATGCGGTTGTAGCAGCAGGGCGCCACGGCCAACTGCTGGCAGCCGGCGGCGCTGGCCAGCCGGAGCAGGCGCACATGCAGGTCGCCGCAGGCGTGCAGTGCCACCGGGGTTTGGTCGCGGCTGATCTGTACGTCGGCCATCACATCTTGCAGGCGATGGGTGACGGGCAATTGATGGTGTTCGCTGAGGGCTTGCCCTGAGGCGATGAGGGCCGGGTCGTATTCCAGGCAGGTCAGTTGCTGCCCGGGTTGCAACAGGCGGCGGCCAAGGTGGCCCTTGCCGGCACACCAGTCGAGCCAGTGTTCGGGGGGTTGGCGAAATTGCAGCGCGGCGCCGAAGGCTTCGATCTGCTGCCATTTGCGGCCGGGTATATCGACGTTCAGGCGATGACGGGCGGCGGGTAGCGGGCGGGACGGTAAGTTATCCACAGCGCTGAGATTCAGCGACTGCATGGCCAGCTCAGGGAAAGGCGCAGGCGCCGGCAAGTGGTGAGGCTGGTTATGGCTGGTTTCCGCTTCGGCCAGCGAGCGCTGGCGCAGCCAATGGGCCAGTTCGGGATGCTGGGTTTCCCACGGCAATTGCAGATGGGTAAAGGGCCGTGGTCGCCACAGCCCTTGATGTTCGGTGAGGAACGCATCCAGCGCCTGGAAGCGGGCGAGCAGGTGCTCACCCGTCAACAAGGCGTCAGCGGCCCTGGCAGGCATCGACCCGCAACCAGCGCTCCAGCAGCTTGAAGAAGCGCACCAGGACGTAGGACATCAGCAGGTAGAACAAGCCCGCTGCGAAGAAGATCTCCACCGGCAGGTAGGTGCGGGCAATGATCGTGCGGGCCATGCCGGTCAGTTCCAGCAGGGTCACGGTACTGGCCAGGGCGCTGGCCTTGAGCATCAGGATCACTTCGTTGCTGTAGGCCGGCAGGCCGATGCGCGCGGCACGCGGCAGGATGATGTAGAACAGCGCCTTGGGCCTGGACATGCCCAGCGCCCGCGCGGCTTCGATTTCACCCGGCGGGATGGCCTGGATCGCGCCACGCAGGATCTCGGCGATATAGGCGGCGGTGTGCAGCGTCATGGTGGCGGTGGCGCACCAGAACGGGTCCCGCAGGTACGGCCACATGAAGCTTTCACGCACGGCGTCGAACTGTGCCAGGCCGTAGTACACCAGGAACAGCTGCACCAGCAGCGGCGTGCCGCGGAAGAAGAAAATGTAGCAGTAGGGCAGGGTGCGCACGTACCACAGGCGTGACGAGCGGGCGATGCCCAGCGGGATTGCCAGCAGCAGGCCGGCGATCACGGCGATGGCCACCAGCTCCAGGGTCAGGGTTGCGCCCTGGGCCAGTTTCGGCAGCCATTTGATGATCACGGCCCAGTTCAGGCCCAGGTCGAAATGCGACAGCCAGCTGTAGTCGCCACTCATTGCGTGCTCCTCGCAAAGCCGCGCGCGGCACGTTTTTCCAGGAAGTGCATGCCGGTCATCGCCAGGACAGTGAGGCCCAGGTACATGAAGGCCGCGACCATAAAGAAGGTGAAGGGCTGCTTGGTGACGGTCACGCCGATCTGCGCGTGGCGCATGATTTCTTCCAGGCCGATCACCGAGACCAGCGCGGTGTCCTTCATCAGAATCATGAACAGGTTGCCCAGGCCCGGCAGCGCGATGCGCCACATCTGCGGCATGATCAAGCGGGTGAAGATCCGGACCTTCGACAAGCCCAGTGCGACACCGGCTTCACGGTGGCCCTTGGGAATGGCCAGGATCGCGCCGCGGAAGACTTCCGTGGCGTAGGCGCCAAAGCACAGGCCCAGGGCGATCACCCCGGCGGCGAAAGCGCTGAGGGAAAGGTCGGGGTTGCCGAAAAACTCCCCGAGGGAGCGCATCAGGTTGACCGTGCCGAAGTAGATCAGCAGGACCCACAGCAGTTCCGGGATACCGCGAACCAGGGTGGAGTAGCTGCCGCCAAGCCATTGCAGCGGCTTGTACGGGGAAGTCTTGGCCAGGGCGCCGGCCAGCCCGAGCACCAGCCCGAGGCACAGGGCGGTGAGCGCCAGCTTGACGGTCATCAGCGCGCCGGCGGCGAGCGCCGGGCCGAATCCGTAGAGGTCGAAATTCATGGTTTAGTCGTTTCGCAAGGCAAAGCTCAGGACCGGCGCACTCAAGCGAGCACGCCGGGCAGGCCATTCAGGATCACTCGATACTGAAAGGGAAGTACTTGTCGTTGATCTTCTTGTAGGTGCCGTCGGCCTTGATTTCAGCCAGGGCTTTGTTCAAGCGCTCGCGCAGCGGGTCGCCTTTGCGTACGGCGATACCGATCTTGTCGCTCTCGACCACCGGGTCGCCCTTGAATTCGTAGGCGGAGCCGTCTTTGCTTTTCAGCCACTCGTACTGCACGTACTTGTCGGCGAGCATCCCGTCCAGGCGGCCGGAAGTCAGGTCGAGGTAGGCGTTTTCCTGGGTGTCGTAGAGCTTGGCGGTGGTGTCCGGCAGCTTGTCTTCCAGGTAGGTACCGGCCAGCGTTGCGCGCTGTGCACCGATGATCTTGCCCTTCAGGTAGTCCGCGTCGGTCTTGAAGTCTTTGTTGGCTTTGGGCGCGATGAACTGCAGCTTGTTGGAGTAGTACGGGTCGGTGAAGTCGACGGCCTGCTTGCGTTCATCGGTGATGGACAGCGAGGAGACCAGGAAGTCGAACTTCTTGGCATTCAGGGCCGGGATGATGCCGTCCCAGTCGGAGACATACACTTCGCACTTCTCGACTTTCATCTTGGCGCACAGGGCGTCGCCGATGTCCTTGTCGAAGCCGACGACGTTGCCGCTGGCATCTTTATTGTTGAACGGCGGGTAGGCCGCTTCGATCCCCATTTTCAAGGTTTCAGCCATCGCCGTGGCGCTGAACGCCATCGAAACAGCGGCGGCCAAGAGGAATTTTTTATAGTTCTGCATGCATGTTGCTCCGTTAGCGGTTGCTGGACATGAATTGTTTGCAGCGCGCCGAAAGCGGGTTTTCAAATACCTGCTGTGGCGATCCTTGCTCTTCGACCAGGCCCTGGTGCAGGAACACCACTTCACTGGACACCTGGCGGGCAAAGCCCATTTCATGGGTGACCAGCAGCATGGTGCGGCCTTCTTCGGCCAGGGCGCGGATCACATTAAGTACTTCCTGAACCATTTCCGGGTCAAGGGCCGATGTGGGCTCGTCGAACAGGATGACTTTGGGCTGCATGGCCAGGGTGCGTGCGATCGCGGCGCGTTGTTGCTGGCCGCCGGACAGTTGCGCGGGGTAGGCATGACGCTTGTCACTGATGCCAACCTTGGCCAGCAAGGCTTCGGCGATTTCAGTGGCTTCGGCCTTGCTCTGGCCGAGCACGCGGCGCGGGGCCTCGATGATGTTGTCGAGGACGCTCATGTGCGGCCACAGGTTAAAGTTTTGAAACACAAAACCGATTTCGCTGCGCAGGCGGTTGATCTGTTTGCCGTCGGCGGCCACCAGTTCGCCGTTTTTCGCAGCCTTGAGCTTGAGCTCTTCACCAGCTACCAGGATTTGCCCCTGGTGCGGGTTTTCCAGCAGGTTGATGCAGCGCAGGAACGTGGACTTGCCGGAACCGGAGGAACCCAGGATCGAGATCACATCGCCGTCGCGGGCGGTCAGCGAGATACCTTTAAGCACCTCCAGCTCACCATAGCGTTTATGCAAGTTGCGGATTTCAAGCGCGGGCGTGGCCTCAGCCATGTGCGGTCCTCATTGTGTTCATTGCGCTCCTGCTGTTGGCCCGCCTTCCTGGCGAGGCGCCAAGCTAGCATAGCGTCCGGATGACAGCCAACAGCCCTGCAGGCGGTAAACAGACGGTCTGCGGCAGGGTGTCGCATCGGCACAGCAGTGTGTCGCGCCATCGACAACCGAACAGCCGTTTGAACCAGTATTCCTACAGGTTTCGCGTAAAAAAGGGCGCGATGGTGCCAGCTTTGGCCGGGTGTTGGAAGGGTTAAACCGGCGAACGGTCCATATCAGCCCTTTAATGGGGCGTCACGCACAAATTGTGTGTGTTTTTGGTGCGCTGATTCGTCTTTCAAGTGAGTCGCACAGTAACGCTATAGCGGAATGCCATTAGTGTCAGTGACTTACGAGAGCTATTGAGTTTCCCTACAGCCCGCGTCAATCGCGGCTCTGTAACATTTTGGCGCAAATCTTGCGTAAAAAATAAAGAACGCCCCGTTGGTTTCTTTTCACGAGAAAGACGCCAGACCGGGTGGACCGTATTCGCAATTCCTCGCAAAGGTGTGTCAATGAGTAGTACGCAAAGCTCCAATGACCTCGAACAGGGGCTCAAACCGCGTCACGTCACCATGCTGTCGATTGCCGGCGTTATCGGTGCCGGGTTGTTTGTGGGCTCCGGCCACGCGATTGCTGCGGCAGGCCCGGCCGTGCTGCTGGCTTATGCCGCCGCCGGTACGCTGGTGGTGTTGGTGATGCGCATGCTGGCCGAGATGGCCGTGGCATCGCCGGACACGGGTTCGTTCTCTACTTATGCCGACCGTGCGATCGGGCACTGGGCCGGTTTCACCATCGGCTGGTTGTACTGGTGGTTCTGGGTGCTGGTGATTCCGCTGGAAGCCAACGCTGCCGCGACCATCCTGCACGCGTGGTTCCCCGGCGTGGCGATCTGGGCCTTCACCCTGATCATTACCTTGCTGCTGACCGCGACCAACCTGTTCAGTGTGAAGAACTACGGCGAGTTCGAGTTCTGGTTTGCGCTGATCAAAGTGGTGGCGATCATCGGGTTTGTGATCCTCGGCATCCTGGCGATCTTCGGCTTCCTGCCGGGCAGTCAGGTCAGCGGCGTTTCGCACCTGTTCGACACCCAGGGCTTCCTGCCCAACGGCATGGGCGCGGTATTGGCGGCGATCCTGACCACCATGTTCTCGTTCATGGGCACCGAGATCGTGACCATCGCGGCCGCTGAATCGAAGAACCCGGGCCAGCAGATTTCCAAGGCCACCAACTCAGTGATCTGGCGGATCGGCTTGTTCTACCTGGTGTCGATCTTCATCGTCGTGGCCCTGGTGCCGTGGAATGATCCTGCGCTGGCAGCGGTCGGTTCCTACCAGACCGTGCTGGAACGCATGGGCATCCCGAATGCCAAGCTGATCGTTGACCTGGTGGTGCTGGTGGCCGTGACCAGTTGCCTGAACTCGGCGCTGTACACCGCTTCGCGCATGATGTTCTCCCTGGGCCGTCGCGGTGATGCACCGGCGGTGTCCAAGATCACCAACAAGAGCGGCACGCCTTACTGGGCGGTGTTGCTGTCTACCGGCGCGGCGTTCCTGGCGGTATTCGCCAACTACGTGGCGCCGGCGGCGGTGTTTGAATTCCTGCTGGCCAGCTCCGGCGCCATCGCGCTGCTGGTGTACCTGGTGATCGCCGTGTCGCAACTGCGCATGCGCCAGAAACGCACGGAAGCGGGCGAGAAGATTGCCTTCAAGATGTGGCTGTTCCCGGGCCTGACGTATGCGGTGATCGTGTTCATCGTGGGCGTGCTGACGATCATGTTGTTCCAGGAAGCGCATCAGGTGG
Organism: Pseudomonas sp. W2I6; assembly: GCF_030815935.1. Taxonomy (NCBI): domain Bacteria; kingdom Pseudomonadati; phylum Pseudomonadota; class Gammaproteobacteria; order Pseudomonadales; family Pseudomonadaceae; genus Pseudomonas; species Pseudomonas sp. W2I6. The sequence continues at coordinate 6,707,987 of NZ_JAUSXJ010000001.1, forward strand.
AGATCATTGCCACCGGGATCCTGAGCTTGCTGGTAGTTGCGGCGGGGCTGATGGTGTCGCGTCGGCGCAAGGGCCGGAAGGTTGGGGCTGCGGTGCTTAACTGACGGAGTGCTTTCGTCGCAATACCGTTGATCAAATGTGGGAGCGGGCTTGCTCGCGAATGCGGTGGATCAGTCGACATTTGAGCTGACTGACACACTGCCTTCGCGAGCAAGCCCGCTCCCACATTTCGTTTTGTATCAGTCTTCGGAGCTAACAAGCGCCTGTGACGCCGCGACGTAATCGGCCTGGAATTCCGGCGACTCAATCCACGCCAGCGCTGCCGCTTCATCCTCGGTATCCGTGGCCCACTGGCGATACTCGATCAGCGCCGCGAGGATAAAGTCCGTCGCTTCTTCTTCGCCTTCCTGCTCCAGTACCACTGCCAGCAGCGGGTGCGCCAGGAACACGGCACACAGCGCCTGCTGGCTGGTTTCGCCAGCGGTGCGCATCTCCAGGAACAGCTCGGTCAAATCCACCGATTCAAGATCAATGCGGCTGTCATCGCCGGCAAAGGCATCCGGCTTGGTGGCGACGGCGCGTTGGGTGCGATTCTGCTTGGCCTTGGCTTTTGCCCGGTGGGCGCGTTTTTGCTGCTTGTTCGGCGAAGCCATGGGCTCACGTCCTTGGTGTCAGGATCTGGGGATGGGGTATTGAAGCGCAGGTCTGGAGAAATCCCAAGGCTTTCTAGGTGCGATCCGTCACTTGGCGCCCCGGCGTGCCGTTGGCCAACTCTCCCCGTTGCAGCCAAGCCAATGCAATCGGCCACAACCGATCCTGATACTGGCTGCGAAAGAATGCGAAGTGTCCGACCTCTTTTTCGCCGATATCTTCAGGGGCGATCCGCAGGTGCGTGCGCTCGCTGCCGTCGAAGTAACCCAGCAGGCGCTCGATTGCCGCCACCGTGCCAAACGGGTCGTCGGTAATGCTGATGGCCAATATCTGTGCCTTTACCCGCGAAAACGGCAACTCGGGCAAGGCTCGCCCACTCGGACGTTTTTCATAACTCGGCGTCGGCGTACTCCAGTCGCGTACCACGCCCGCCGGGGTATCCTCCAGCCAGCCTATGCGCTTGCCCGGGAAGTAGCCAAAAACCGCTGTCACCAGCGGCATCACCACATGCCATTTGGCAAACATCCGCCAGCGCCCGCTCGCCTCGTAGTCGCGCCAGTAGGCAAACTGCGCGCCTACCGTCACCAGGCGTCGAATCACTGCGCCGGAAGCCCCGAGTCCCGCCGCACATCCGCCAAAACTGTGCCCGACCACATCAATCGGTTGGCCGGCAAACTCCCGCTGGGCCCGCTGCAGGATCGCTTCGAAGTCCAGCACGCCCCAATCCGACCACGAGGCCTTGAACCCTTTCAGCGAGCCGCTACGGGATTCGCCGATGCCGCGGTAGTCGTAGGTGATGACGTCGAAGCCATTGGCAAACAGGTAATCGGCAAACCGTGAGTAGTGACGGCAGCGTACGGAGGTGGCGGCGTTGATGATGACGACCGGGCGTTCAACGTCTGTGCGCGGATGGCGCCATGTGAAGCCGCCGATGGAATGCCCATCGGCTGTGGGCTCGCGGAATGCTTCGGCTTGAGGTCGGGCTGGCAGGTTCATGAACAGGCTCGATCATTGCGCTTTCGATGGGGTGTCAAAGGCCCGTGCGCAGTTTTATGAGAAGTCGAAACTAACAAATTTCTGCTACGAAGACCCCGGGGATTTTTCTGAGGCTCGACCTGAGCGGCACAGATGCCTAGGCTTAGACCCTTTCGCCCACCAGAGCCGGCCCATGACCCGCGACACCCTCGAACAAAACCAGATCCCGATCTACTTCGCCAGCGTGGTGCTGGCTGCCGTTGTCGGCCTGCTGGCGCCCTCCATGGCTCAAGGTGTGGCTGCCCTGGTTACGCCCGCCATCGCCGTGCTGATGTACGCGATGTTCCTGCAAATCCCGTTTCTGGACCTGCGCCAGGGGCTGGGCAACAAACACTTCATGGCCGCGTTGCTGCTGGCCAACTTCATCCTGATTCCGCTGCTGGTGTGGGCGCTGACTCGGGGCCTGGTGGAACACCCGGCGATCCTGGTGGGTGCGTTGCTGGTGCTGTTGACGCCGTGCATCGACTACGTGGTGGTGTTTACCCATATCGGCAAGGGTGACTCGCGGTTGATGCTGGCAGCGACCCCGATTCTGTTGTTGCTGCAACTGCTGCTGTTGCCGGTCTACCTGGGGTTGATGCTGGGGGCGCAGTCGCAGGTGGTGGTTGCAGTGGGGCCGTTTGTCGAGGCCTTCCTGCTGCTGATCGTTGCGCCCATGATTCTGGCGGTGCTGACCACATCCCTGTCCCGGCGCTCACCGGTCGTCAGTGCCTGGAACGATGCCTGGGCCTGGCTGCCCGTGCCGGCCATGGCGCTGGTGCTGATGGTGGTGATCGGTTCGCAGATCACCGCCGTGGTCCGCGATATCGGCCTGCTGGCGCCGGTGATCCCGGTGTATATCGGCTTCCTGTTGCTGGCCCCGCTGATGGGGGCGCTGGCTTCGCGCCTGTTCAAGCTATCGGCGCCCACGGCGCGGGCGGTCACCTTCAGCGCCTCCACGCGTAATTCCCTGGTGGTGCTGCCGCTGGCGCTGGCGTTGCCCGAAGAGATCCGCGGGCTCGCTGCTGCAGCGGTGATCACGCAAACCCTGGTGGAATTGGTAGGGGAGCTACTCTATATCCGCCTGCTGCCGCTGCTGGTCTGGCCCGCTCGTCGTTAGGCGGATGAATGTTTGATTCCGTTCAGGGCTTATTCAGGGTGGCGTTCGGCAACATGAGCCGGTTTACCCCACCTGACAGGCTGAATAATGGATCAACACAATCGCTTTCGAATGGAATCGCTGGGTATTTTCCTTATCGCCTTGCTGCTGTTCACCCTGGGCATCTGGGACCAGCAGCCACAGGGCTTCGACGGCCGCTGGGCCGTGTTCATGCAAGAGATGTTTCGCCACGGTGCGAGCCTGTTTCCTACCACCTACGGTGAGCCTTACCCGGACTATCCGGGCACCGCGACCTACCTCAGCTATCTCTTTGCCCGTTTATTCGGCGCGCCCAACGACCTGGCTAACGTGATGCCCACCGCCCTGGCGTCTGCCGGGGTCATGGCGCTGATCTACCGCTTGCTGGTGCCGTCCGGTCGGGCGTGGGCATTGCTGACGGTGCTGCTCACCGCATTGACTGCCCAGTTGCTGGAGAAGTCGCGCTCGGTGTGCCTGGACCAGATGATCTCGTTGTTGTGCCTGGGGTGTTTCTACCTGCTGCATAGCGGTGAGCGCCTGGGCTCGCGGCTGCGCCAATATGCGATCTTTCCGTTGTTCGTGGTGGCGTTTGCCATTCGCGGGCCGCTGGGGTTGATCGAGGTGTGCGGGGTGGCCTGTGTCTACTGGGCGCTGGGCACCGCTCGTACGCGGCAAGAGCAGATTGCGCTGCTGAAAAAGGTGATTGCCCACGGAGTGGTCGGTTTGATCCTGCTGGCCGGCTGTTGGTGGGCGCTGTTGAAACTGGCACGGATCAGCGGTGGCGATGCTTTCGTCGATGATGTGCTGCGGATGCAATTCACCGGGCGCCTTGATGAAACCGGTGAGGCGTTCTACTTCTACTTCAAGCTGAGCCTGTACCGCTATTTCCCGGTGGTGCCGCTGGCCCTGGCGACGATGATTGCCCTGCGCCACAAATGGTCGGCCCGCCACGACGATGCCGATGTGCAGTTGATGCTGCGCTTGGCCGCCTGCGGCCTGATGATTTTGCTGGGCTTGTCGGTGCCGCACTTCAAGCGCGCCTACTACATCGTGCCCATGGTCCCGATGTTTGCCGCGGTGGCCGCCTATGGCTTGCTCCAGGCCCAGGGCTGGTTGCTGGGCGTGCGGCGTGGCTATGAGTGGCTGGTGGCGGTCCTGCCGGTGCTGGGCATTGTCGTGGTGTTTGTCTGTCGGCATCTGTGGCACAAGCACGGCTACTGGCCGGACGTTTCAGTGCCGGCGCTGGTGGGTGTGCTGATCGTGCTGCAACTCGCAGCCGTGATTGCCTGGCGCCGTTTGCAGGGCAATCTCGCCCAGCGCCTGGTGGTGCTCAGCCTGATTGCGCTGGCCACCCAATGGCTGGTGCTGGTGAAGGTTGTGGAGCCGGCCAAGGATCTGCAATTCGACACCAGGAACTTCGTAAGCGCGGTGGAAAAGCTGCGTGCCGATAATCCCGGGACCCTGGTGTTCGTCGATCTGGCCAAGGACACCTGGGCGATTCGCTACATCATGAACCTGGATCACGACGAGCAGCCGCTGTTCATCGGGCGCAACCAACCCTTGCTGGTGGATACGCTGCCGCGCCCCGCCTGGGTGATTGTGGAGCGCAAGCAAACCGCACTGCTCAGCGGCACGCCGCTGGAACACATGGCGCCGGTGTTCAATGGGCGGTTGAATGACAACCCGCTGCTGGTGTTCCTGGTGAAGTGACTCAGTCGCCTTGACATCCTTGTCGGTGGTGACGCCGACGAGAGTGGCGATCACTGGGGAATTAAGGATGGATCAATGGGGTCGGAATGAGGTGTTGATAACCGGCACTTTGGATCGTCTTACTGTATGGTCGCCGCCTGGATGACCGGTTGGTCTAATTGGAGCGCTTTGCAGCCTGCCGCAAAACAGGCGCCTGCTAGGCTTGGGTACTTTCGTGGTGATGAGTTTGGGTGCGACATGGAAGCAGTAAAAATGGATTTTGAGTATGCCGGTGCCGAGAGCGTCGGTAGTGCCCACGTGATCGGCCGTTCCTGGCTTGGCGGCCTCAGCATCTGTTTTGACGGAGGCTGCAGCTACCCCTCGATGATCAGCGTGCTGGAGGCTGTATTCAGGCGCTATGGACGCCTGGTGCGTTTTGGCGAGTCGCTCTCGGCGCAGGATTGGATTGCGCGCGTGGAGGAGAGTGGTTTTCACATCTCCGAGCAGGAGCGGGTTGCGGTGTTGACGTTGATGCGGGGCGGGGGCTGAAGGAGTCAAAAACGGCAGGCAACAAAAAACCCGCACCAGGCGGGTTTTTTGTGTGTTTCAGATGACATTTGCACCACCTGAAACTAATTAGTGGTGCCCAGAGACGGAATCGAACCGCCGACACGGGGATTTTCAATCCCCTGCTCTACCGACTGAGCTATCTGGGCAACGGGGCGCATTAAACGGGTTTTTCAGGGGGTCGTCAAGCAAGTTTTCAAAAAATATTTAATTATTACCGTCGCTTACGGGCCAACCCCCACATTTGATCAATTATTCAGCAGGTGGCACGTAGCCGTCGGCCTTGGCGTAATCCTCGCCGGAAAAGTACTTGTCCATCTCGCCCTGCAGGTATTTGCGGTCTTCGGCGTTCATCATGTTCAGGCGTTTTTCGTTGATCAGCAGGGTCTGGTGCTTTTGCCAGTCAGCCCAGGCCTTGGCGGAGACGTTGTCGAAAATGTCCTGGCCCTTGGCGCCAGGGAACGGGGCGCGCTCCAGGGCGGGCAGTTCTTCGTGGTACTTGCGGCAGATGATGGTGCGGGTCATGACGGAACTCCTGCGTTCAATACTTCAGCCGCGCGCTTCAGCAGTTTTTTCACCGGGGCGGCAAGGCCCAGGCGCGGCGGGGTGGCGAGGTTATACCAGAGCCAGTCAGCCTCGGCCACGTGATGGGCAGACTCCTGGACCTGGACCAGCCAGGGTTCGATAGCCAGTTGGAAGTGGCTGAAGGTGTGGATCAGGCTCGGCAGCACCTGGTGTTTGCCCAGCGCCAGCGAGTGCTGGTTGGCCAGGTGTTCCAGGTCGGCCAGGTCATCCAGCTCCGGCAGGCTCCACAAACCGCCCCACAGGCCCGTGGAGGGGCGACGGTAAAGCAGGATCGCGCCCTCGCCATTGGCCAGCATCGGCATCAGCGTGCGCTTCTGGGGCACGGTCTTGCGTGGCTTGGGGATCGGGTAGCGGGTTTCCAGGCCGAGCAGGTGCGCTTCGCAGCCCTTTTCCAGCGGGCACAGCAGGCAGCTGGGCTTGCTGCGGGTGCAGAGGGTGGCGCCCATGTCCATCATGGCCTGGGTGTAGGCGTTGACGCGGTCATGGGGCGTAAAGCGCTCTGCGGTGGCCCACAGCTGTTTGGCGACCTTCGGCTCGCCCGGGTAACCCTCTTGCGCGGTAAAGCGCGCCAGCACGCGCTTGACGTTGCCATCGAGGATCGGCGCTCGCAGGCCCATGCTCAGGCTGGCAATCGCACCCGCGGTGGACAGGCCAATGCCGGGCAGTTCGGTGAGTTTTTCGACGTCACGGGGAAACTCGCCGCCATATTCGGCAACGACGATCTTCGCGGTCTTTTGCAGGTTGCGCGCCCGGGTGTAGTAACCCAGCCCGGTCCACAGGTGCAGCACTTCGTCTTCCGGCGCGGCAGCCAGGGCTTCGACCGTTGGCAAGGACGCCATGAACCGGTCGAAGTAGTTCAGCACGGTGCTGACCTGGGTCTGCTGCAACATGATCTCCGAGACCCACACCCGGTAAGGCGTGATGCCCTGTTGCCAGGGCAGGTCATGGCGACCGTGGCGGTCGTACCAGTCGAGCACCGCCGTTGAAAACTGCTCGTTTCTCATCGTTTGAACAGGCCTTTAAGCGCGTCTTTCAGCTGTGGATTGACCTTGTCGAGCTTCTGTTCAAGCTTCTCGCCGAGCTTGTTGCCCGCCGCCTTGATGGCGACCTGGCTCAAGCCGTCCTTGTCCAGGCGGCAGGCCTTGGCGCCCAGTTCCAGCGGGCCACGGCAGCGCAGCGGGACTTCGATGTTCTGGAAGTTGGAGCCCACCTGGCAAGCCGGGTCCGGCACGTCGCGCTGGTCGCCTTCGACGATAATGCCGACGCGGTAGTCCATGCCCAGCACGCGCAGGTCGACGTCACCGTCGCCGTTGACGGTCAGGCCCGGGATGCGCACTTTCAGGTCGGGGTTGCTGGCCACACCATTGCGCAAGGTCAGGTTGCCCTTGAGTTCCTGGAACGGGGTGTCCTTGCCGCGCTGGTCGCCGCTGAGGGTCTTGCGGTTGAGCAGGGCGATGCCGGTGCACAGCTGTTGCTCGATGTTGGCGTTGAGCAGCACGCCGTTGTTGATCGCGAAGCTGGCGGTACCGTTGAGGCTGTCGATCAGGGCTTTCTGGCTATTGCCGCGGCCGTTGAGGTTGCTGTCGAGGGTGAGCTGGCCCTTCACCGGCGGGTTCTGCCCCTGGGCTTGCAGGATGCGTTCGACCGGTACCTGCTTGATGCGGGTTTGCAGCGCCAGCAGCGGGATGTCCTGGCGCACGTCAAGGTTGCCGTTGGCCTGGAAGGTGCCGTTGTAGAGGCCGCCGCTCAAGGTTTCGAGCTTGAGCTGGCCATCGAGGCCGGAGGCTTTCAGGGCGGCATTCTGGATCGGCAGCTTGCTCAGGGTCAGTTGGCCAAAGGACAGGTCGGCGTTTACGTCCAGGGTGCGCAGGCGGGTCAGGGGCAGCAGCTTGTCGGTACTCCACGCGGCTTTGGTCGGGGCGTCCGGCAGCGGTGTGGTGCCACCGGCCGCCATGGCGCCGGCTTCGCTGTTCTGCACTTCAGCCTGGCGTGCGGCCGCGGCGCCCTTGGCGGCTTCGGACTTGGCCGGCAGGTAGTTGTCGGCGTTGAACGTATCGGCCTTGAGCTGCACCCGCAGGGATTGCCTGGCGAAATCATCCACGGCCACGCGACCGGTGAAGGTGCTGTCGTCGAGTTTCAGGTTGAGGTCTTCAAGCGCCAGGCTGGTCGGCGTGCCCTTGAGGCGGCTGACCAGTTCGACCTTGCTCAGGCTGCCGGCGGCCATCGGTGGCAGCGGGTTGCCGACGCTGTCGAGGAACTTGGCCAGGTCAAACTGGGCAATCGACAGGGCGCCGCTGAGCTGTGGAGTCTTGTCCAGGTCGTTGACCTTCAGCTCGCCCAGGGCGCGCAGTTGGTTCAGCGACAACTTCATGCCGGTCCATTCGGCGATATTCGCAGACTGGTCCACCAGCAATTGGCCCTGGGTCGAAAAGGTCACGGTCTTGCCTTGCAGCGGCTCGCCGGTGGCTTCACCAGTGACCTTCATGTCTTCGAACTGGTAGCGCTTGAGGGCGCGCTGAATGCGCAGGTTGCCGTTGACCTCGGTCTTGACGCGCATCAGCGGCTGGTTGGTGCCGAAGAACGCGGTGAGTTTGACCGGGATGCTTGCACCTTCGTGCACGGCGCCGGCGCTCAGCTGGATGCTTTCGGCGCTGAACTGCTTGCCGGTCTGCTCGTCGTTGTATTCGACGCGGGCGTTGTTGATGGTCAGGCTGTCGATGTCCAGGCGGATCGGCTGCGGCGGCTTTTCAGGCTTGGGCGGTGTGGCCGCTTCAGCCACGGCAGGCGTGGTGGCGGCGGTAGCCGGGTCCGGCACATTCTTGCCGATGTCTTCCCAGTTGCCGTGGCCATGCACGTCTTTGTTCAGGCGCAGGTTCAGGCCTTCGACACGTACATCGCTCATCTGCACTTCACGGCGCAGCAGCGGCAGCACGCGCACCGACAGGCCGAGCATCTGCAGATCGGCAAACGGTTGGCTCGGATTGGTCAGGGTCGCAACGCTGGCCTCGTGCAATTCAAGACCGAGCCAGGGGAACAGGCTCCAGCCGATGTCGCCATTGAGCGTCAGCTCGATGTGGGCCTTGTCGCGGGCAATCTGGCGAATCTCGTCTTTGTAGTCGTTGGGATCGAAGAGATGGGTCAGGGCAAAGCCTAGAGCCACAATGATCAGCAACAGCCCGAGAAGTACCAGACCCAGGATTTTGCCGAACGCTTTCATGGGCGAGTCCTTGTATGTCGATTTTAAAATTTAGCCGAAGAGTATAACGCTCGTAGCCCTATGGCTGTTTAGGGATCGTTACATGGCGTCAAACAAATCAGATAACTCCAGAAAGGTGATATCAGTTTGGTTTTTCTGTCATCCACAGATGCTAATCTGCGCATGTTCGTCTGCCGTCTGCGACTAAACGTCGCGTTTAAAAGGAGCTTTACTCAACAAAACGGCCACGCCTTGCGTGTAAGGCCGAGGGAGAGAGCGCCCGACGGACACATACTAATAACTGGGGGAAACACCAATGAGCACTAGCACTGCGGCGGGTAATACTGCTGCACAGCCTGCGTTCCTGTCCAAGGAACGCATTATCGCCAAGCCCGGGTTCAACCGTTGGCTGGTACCACCGGCCGCCCTGGCGATCCACCTGTGTATCGGCATGGCCTACGGTTTTTCGGTGTTCTGGCTGCCGTTGTCCAAGGCGCTGGGGATCACCGCACCGGTCGCCTGCGCGCCGGACATGAGCTTCATCAGCCAGGTCTTCTCGTCGCAATGCGACTGGCCCATCTCCATGCTGGGCTGGATCTACACCCTGTTCTTCATCTTCCTCGGCTGCTCCGCGGCGATCTGGGGCGGCTGGCTGGAACACGCCGGGCCACGCAAGGCTGGTGTCGTTTCGGCCTTGTGCTGGTGTGGCGGCCTGCTGATCTCCGCGCTGGGGATCTATACCCACCAGATCTGGCTGATGTGGATCGGCTCCGGGGTCATTGGCGGTATCGGCCTGGGCCTGGGCTATATCTCGCCGGTCTCGACCCTGATCAAGTGGTTCCCGGACAAGCGCGGCATGGCCACCGGCATGGCGATCATGGGCTTCGGCGGCGGCGCGATGGTGGGTGCCCCGCTGGCAGCCGCCTTGATGGGCCACTTTGCCTCGCCGACCAGCGTTGGCGTGTGGCAGAGCTTCGTGGTCATGGCCGTGATCTACTTCGTGTTCATGATCGGCGGCGCCTTGTCCTACCGCGTTCCGCCTACCGGCTGGAAGCCTGAGGGCTGGACTGCCCCGGCGAAAAAAGCCAGCAACGCGATGATCACCCACCGTCACGTGCACGTGAACGTGGCCTGGAAAACCCCGCAATTCCGCCTGGTGTGGCTGGTGTTGTGCCTGAACGTGTCTGCCGGCATCGGCATCCTCGGCATGGCTTCGCCGCTGCTGCAGGAAGTGTTCGGCGGCAAGTTGCTGGGTAACGGCCTGGCATTTGGCCAACTGGATGCCGGCCAACTGGCTTCCATCGCGGCCATCGCAGCCGGCTTTACCGGTCTGTTGAGCCTGTTCAACATCGGTGGCCGGTTCTTCTGGGCATCGTTCTCCGACTACCTGGGCCGTAAAAACACCTACTTCGTGTTCTTCGCATTGGGCTTTGCCCTGTACGCGCTGATCCCGAACCTGGGTCACCTGGGTAACGTCGCGCTGTTCGTGGCGGCGTTCTGCATCATCCTGTCGATGTACGGCGGTGGTTTTGCGACGGTCCCGGCTTACCTGGCGGACCTGTTCGGTACGCAAATGGTGGGTGCGATCCACGGTCGCCTGCTGACCGCTTGGGCAGCGGCGGGCGTACTGGGCCCGGTGCTGGTGAACTACCTGCGTGAGTATCAGTTGAGCATCGGCGTTGAACGCGCTGCCGCCTACGACATCACCTTGTACATCCTCGCCGGCCTGCTGGTGCTGGGCTTCATCTGCAACCTGCTGGTCCGGCCGGTGGCAGACAAGTACTTCATGACCGACGCCGAACTGGCTGCCGAGCAGGCGCTGGGCCATGACAAGGGCGCCGATTCCAGCACCGTGCTGGAGTGGAAAGCCTCCTCCGGCAGCGTGCCATTGGCGGTTGCCGCCTGGCTGGCGGTGGGCATTCCGTTGGCGTGGGGCGTGTGGGTCACCCTGCAGAAAACCGCAGTACTGTTCCACTAACACCGCGTAACCCTTGTGGGAGCGGGCTTGTGTGGGAGCGGGCTTGCTCGCGAATGCGATGGACCAGTCAGCCCATGTTGGCTGACACACCGCTTTCGCGAGCAAGCCCGCTCCCACGCAAAGCTGCCCCCACACTTGTACTGACATGTCTATCCCCGACACTCCATCAGTCTTATCCCCTCCGATGTTTCTGTTTAGCGCCCGCGCCCCTATAATGGCTGCCTTTTTCGCCCAATGATTTTGCGGAGCTGGTGATGGCCGAACGTAAGGCGTCCGTCGAGCGCGACACTCTGGAAACCCAGATCAAAGCCTCGATCAACCTGGATGGCACCGGAAAGGCCCGATTTGATATCGGTGTACCTTTTCTTGAGCACATGCTGGACCAGATCGCCCGTCACGGGCTGATCGACCTGGATATCGTCAGCAAGGGCGACCTGCATATCGACGACCACCACACGGTGGAAGACGTCGGTATCACGTTGGGCCAGGCATTTGCCAAAGCCATCGGCGACAAGAAAGGCATCCGTCGCTACGGCCACGCCTATGTCCCGCTGGATGAAGCGCTGTCGCGTGTGGTCATCGACTTCTCCGGCCGCCCGGGCCTGCAGATGCACGTGCCGTACACCCGCGCCACCGTGGGCGGCTTCGACGTCGACCTGTTCCAGGAATTCTTCCAGGGTTTCGTCAACCACGCCCTGGTCAGCCTGCACATCGACAACCTGCGTGGCACCAACACCCACCACCAGATCGAGACCGTGTTCAAGGCTTTCGGCCGTGCCCTGCGCATGGCCGTGGAGCTGGATGACCGCATGGCCGGGCAAATGCCGTCGACCAAGGGCGTCCTGTAATGCAGACGGTCGCGGTTATCGACTACGGCATGGGTAACCTGCACTCGGTGGCCAAGGCCCTCGAGCACGTAGGTGCCGGCAAGGTGCTGATCACCAGCGATGCCGACGTGATTCGCGAAGCCGACCGGGTAGTGTTCCCGGGGGTTGGCGCGATTCGCGACTGCATGGCCGAGATTCGTCGCCTGGGCTTCGACAGCCTGGTGCGTGAAGTCAGCCAGGACCGGCCGTTCCTCGGCATCTGCGTGGGCATGCAAGCCTTGCTCGACAGCAGTGAAGAGAACGACGGCGTCGACTGCATCGGTCTGTTTCCGGGCCAGGTGAAGTTTTTCGGCAAGGACCTGCACGAAGACGGCGAGCACCTGAAGGTGCCACACATGGGCTGGAACGAAGTGCGCCAGACCGTGGATCACCCGCTGTGGCACGAAGTGCCGGACCTGGCGCGTTTCTATTTCGTACACAGCTATTACATCGCCGCCGGTAACCCGCGCCAGGTGGTGGGTGGCGGGCACTATGGCGTCGACTTCGCCGCGGCCCTGGCCGACGGTTCGCGCTTTGCCGTGCAATTCCACCCGGAGAAGAGCCATACCCATGGCCTGCAATTGCTGCAGAACTTCGCCGCGTGGGACGGGCGCTGGTAATGGCCAAGAAGGTCAAGCCGCCGATCTTGAACCTCACTCCCCAGCAGGAGAGTGAGGCCACCGACAAGATCAAGCGTTTCATGGAAGACCGCTTCGAGCTCAAGCTCGGCTCGTTCGAGGTCGCAGAAATCCTCGAACTGTTCACCACTGAAATTGCTCCGCACTATTACAACAGGGCGATTTTCGATGTGCAGACGCACCTTAAAGAAAGGTTCGAAAGCATCGAAAGCGACTTGTGGACGCTCGAGAAACCCTGATTTCCCGAGCAACGCTGAATATCGAATAAGGTTTGCCAGATGCTGATTATTCCCGCTATCGATCTCAAGGACGGCGCCTGCGTACGTCTGCGCCAGGGCCGCATGGAAGATTCCACGGTGTTCTCCGATGACCCGGTGAGCATGGCTGCCAAGTGGGTGGAAGGCGGTTGCCGTCGTCTGCATCTGGTGGACTTGAACGGTGCGTTCGAAGGCCAGCCGGTCAACGGCGAAGTGGTGACGGCGATCGCCAAGCGCTACCCGAACCTGCCGATCCAGATCGGCGGCGGTATCCGCTCCCTGGAAACCATCGAGCACTACGTGAAAGCGGGCGTGAGCTACGTGATCATCGGCACCAAGGCCGTGAAAGACCCGGCCTTCGTCGCCGAAGCCTGCCGTGCGTTCCCCGGCAAAGTGATCGTGGGCCTGGACGCCAAGGACGGTTTCGTCGCCACCGACGGCTGGGCCGAGATCAGTACCGTCCAGGTGATCGACCTCGCCAAGCAGTTTGAAGCCGACGGCGTCTCCGCCATCGTTTATACCGACATCGCCAAAGACGGCATGATGCAGGGCTGCAACGTACCGTTCACCGCTGCGCTGGCCGCCGCCACCAGGATCCCGGTGATCGCTTCCGGCGGTATCCACAACCTGGGCGACATCAAGTCGCTGCTGGACGCGAATGCGCCGGGGATCATCGGCGCCATCACCGGCCGGGCGATCTATGAAGGCACCCTGGACGTCGCTGAAGCCCAGGCTTACTGCGACGCCTACAACGGCTGAGGACTGACCATGGCGCTGGCCAAACGCATCATCCCTTGCCTGGACGTCGACAACGGTCGCGTGGTCAAGGGCGTCAAGTTCGAGAACATCCGTGACGCCGGCGACCCGGTGGAGATCGCCCGTCGCTACGACGAACAGGGCGCCGACGAGATTACCTTTCTCGACATCACCGCCAGCGTCGATGGTCGCGACACCACGCTGCATACCGTGGAGCGCATGGCCAGCCAGGTGTTTATCCCGCTGACCGTGGGCGGTGGCGTGCGCACCGTGCAGGACATTCGCAACCTGCTGAATGCCGGCGCGGACAAGGTTTCGATCAACACCGCGGCGGTGTTCAACCCGGAATTTGTCGGCGAAGCCGCACAGCACTTCGGTTCGCAATGCATCGTGGTTGCCATCGACGCCAAGAAAGTCTCCGGCCCGGGCGAAACCCCGCGCTGGGAGATCTTCACCCACGGCGGGCGCAAGCCGACCGGGCTGGATGCCGTGCAGTGGGCGATGAAGATGGAAGCCCTGGGCGCCGGTGAAATCCTGCTGACCAGCATGGACCAGGACGGCATGAAAAACGGCTTCGACCTGGGCGTGACCCGCGCCATCAGCGACGCGCTGGGCATCCCGGTGATTGCTTCCGGCGGCGTCGGCAACCTGCAGCACCTGGCCGACGGCGTGATCGAAGGCCACGCCAGCGCAGTGCTGGCGGCGAGTATTTTCCACTTTGGCGAATACACCGTGCCTGAGGCCAAGGCCTACATGGCGGCGCGCGGTATCGTCGTACGCTAAACGTCACTGGACACCATGGCAGGCTCGCGGCACTCTCTGGGCTTGCCATGGATTCCGGTAACTTTCATGTTCAAAGACCTGCTGCTCGCCCTCGCCAGTACCACCGTTCTGCTGACGGGTTCGGCTTACGCTGATGAACCGTCCGACGGCGCTTCCCTGGTGTTGCTGACGGAAAACTTCCCGCCGTACAACATGGCGAAAAACGGCAAGAACTTCGCCAAGGAAGAGAACATCGAAGGCATTGCCGTGGACATCGTCCGCGAGACGTTCCAGCGTGCCGGTATTTCCTACAACCTGACCCTGCGGTTCCCTTGGGACCGGATCTACAAACTCGCCCTGGAAAAACCCGGTTACGGCGTGTTCGTGATGGCGCGCTTGCCGGACCGTGAGGCGCTGTTCAAATGGGTCGGCCCCATCGGCCCGGACGATTGGGTGCTGCTGGCCAAGGCTGACAGCAAGATCCAGCTGAGCGACCTTGAGCAGGCGCGGCGCTACAAGATCGGCGCCTACAAGGGCGACGCCATCGCCGAGAGCCTGGAGAAGCAGGGGCTCAAGCCGGTAATCGTGTTGCGGGATCAGGACAACGCGAAAAAGCTGGTGGATGGTCAGATCGACCTGTGGGCCACCGGGGACCCGGCGGGCCGTTATCTGGCACGCCAGGTCGGGGTGACCGGGCTCAAGACTGTGTTGCGTTTCAACAGCGCGGAGCTGTACCTGGCGCTGAACAAAAACGTGCCGGATGACGTAGTGGCGAAACTCCAGGCGGCCCTCGATCAGTTACGGCAGGAGGGTGTCGTCGATGAAATCATGGGGCGTTATCTCTAGGTCGTTTTCTGTGGGCTCGGGCACCGCTGCTGGTACTTCCTCTGGCTCCTCAACAGCAGTAACCGCCGCTTCAGGTTGCAGCAGCTCGCTGAAGTAGACGTTATCTCCGCTGGCATAGGTCAGGGTTGGCCCGAGCTGGCTGCCGTCAGCCCGCAATAGCTCGTATCGGCTTTTGACCAGGTAGGCAGCGATGGATTTATTCGCCGGGATGTAAGCCATCACATCCGCCACGCCCTCCCGTTCCCAGCCTTGTGCGGTCAAGCCCGTATGCGTGAAGTCGCGATTGAGGTTGGCACTGATACTCAACGGATGCCGGGGTGCCCAGGCAGCCTTTATATCGACGCCGGTCAAGGAGCGCAGGCCCATGGAGAAATCACTGATCTCTCCTTTTGCGAATACCCAACTGAAGGTTTGGCTTGCTGGCGTGGTGTTTTGACCGCTGGCTACCAAGCTGTACTGGTCGATTCTTTTCAACCGATATACCGGGCACGTTTGCAGTTTTTCCAGGGGCGTCAGGGTCGGGTCGTTCACGGTAAACCAGGGCAGTTCGCACACATGAATGCCCTCTGTTACCTGCTCCGGCATCGTGCGTCCTGGTGCCATTTCGGGTGAAAGTGGCGGCAAATCTTCGGAATGAAGCGCAAGGTCCAGCCGCAGGGCGTGCACCGGGCTTTGCCTGGTTGGCTTGGCATAGCCCTCGGCGCCGGTAAAGGTGCCCGGTGCCAGGTAGGCTTGGCCAGGAGCTGCTTGCGACGGGGAGACACTCCAGGCGCTGAAGTCCCGGTGGGCGCCGCTGCCTTGGTCGCTCCAGATCAATTGGTCGACATAGGCCTGAGTCACCAGGTCTTCTCTGACACAGCGGATGGTATTGCGTGGTGGTTTGTCGTTACCGAGGCCACAGACCAGCCCCATCGCCACATAACCTTCTGGAGCGGTGGGCCGCCAGATTGAGAAATTGGCGCGTGCCCTTGGTCCCGAGTGTTCCCAGACTCTCTCGAAGTCGACGGGGGGCCGCAAGGCGGTGCCATTCTCCCGGTCAACTTCGCTGACAACAGCGACGATGTTCAGTTGATTGATGTTGTGGTAACCCGCCACCGCCACATCACCCAGCGGGACGAAGTTGCCCAGCGCGTCGGAGGATGTGCTCGGGCGCCAGAAGGTCACGGGTTTCTCGGCGCGAGTGCCTTTGTCGTTCCATACAGGAACGAACTCGGTGGTGAAGTTGATCAGCAGGTCTTTGTATTGCAGTGAGTTCATCTACAGACTCTCCAGTGGATACGAAGATCCACTATCGGAGAGTCCGCTCGGTCAGGCGCGGTAGCTATATAGCACTAGCGGTAAGTGCCGTTTTTTCCGTGGCCGGCCATGGCCTGGTTGCTGCGCAGGCTGATCATCAACTTGATGTCGATCCACTCGACGCCCTGGGCCTTGAGCTTGGGCAGCTCACGTTCGAGTACCGCCAGGGTCTGTGGATAAGGGTGGCCGATCATCACCGCCGAACCCTGTTTGTGGGCCAGCTTGATCGCGGTCTGCAGCTGGGTGGTGATGGCCGCTTCGGTGCGTTCGTCGTCGAGGAACACATCCCGCGAGACGCTGGCCAGGCCAATCTTTTGCGCCTCGGCGGCGGCGACGGTTTTAGCGCTGGTGCGGCTGTCGACGAAGAACTTGTGGCGTCGTTGCAGCTCACCCATCAACCAGGCCATGGCCTCCGGCTGGGCGGTCATGCGGCTGCCCATGTGGTTGTTGATGCCGGCGGTGTAGGGCACTGCCTTGAAGGCCGCGTCCAGGCGTTTGCCCAGCTCTTCGATAGGCAGGTCGGGGTGCCAGGCGAACGGGCCGGTGGCCGGGTCCATGGGCATGTGCAGGATGACGATCTTGCCGGCCTTGTGGGCTTCGCGGGCGAATTCGGCGGCGTGGGGTGTGTCGGGCATGATCGCCGTGGTCACCGGGCCGGGCAGGGCGAGCACACGACGATCCCGGGGCAGGTTTTGCCCAAGGTCGTCGATGATCAGGGTCAGGTAGGCTTTGTGTTCAGCGGGGGCTGCACTGGCGGGGTTGCCTTGGGCGACTCCCGCCAGACAGCACAGCAAAGCGATGATCAGTCCACGGCGCATATCAACGGCTGCGCGTAATGCTCAGGCCCTTGAGCAGGCTCAGCGCCTGGGCCAACTGATAATCGTCGTCCTGCGGCATCGGCTTGGCTTTCGAGCCGCTGCCGGTCGGCTGGTCGGCGCCGCCGTTGCCATTGCCCAGGTGGCCTTGCAGGTCCGCTTCCTTGTAGAACTCGCTGTCGGCTTCGTTGGTGATCTTGGCCTTGCGCACTTCGATGTCCGGCACGATGCCCTGGGCCTGGATCGAGCGACCGTTCGGCGTGTAGTACAGCGCCGTGGTGATCTTCAAGGCACGCTCGTTGTTCAGCGGCAGCACGGTTTGCACCGAGCCTTTGCCGAAGCTGGTGGTGCCCATCAGCACGCCGCGTTTCTGGTCTTGCAGGGCGCCGGCGACGATTTCCGAAGCCGAGGCGCTGCCGCCGTTGATCAGCACAACCATCGGCACGCCTTCGCTGAGGTCGTTGCCGGTGGCCGAGAAGCGCAGCTCGGAGTTGGCGATACGGCCCTTGGTGTAGACGATCAGGCCCTTGGTGATGAAGTGGTCGACCACCTCCACAGCGGCCTGCAACACGCCGCCCGGGTTGTTACGCAGGTCGAGCACGATGCCGCTGAGTTTCTTGCCGTTGTCTTTGCGCAGCTTGGCGAGGGCCTTGGCCACTTCGTCGCCGGTCTTGACCTGGAACTGGGTGATACGGATGTAGCCGTAGCCCGACTCCAGCAGCTGGCTCTTCACGCTCTTGACCGTGATGGTAGCGCGGGTCAGGGTCACGTCGAACGGCGTGCCGCCGTCGCGCACCAGGGTCAGGGTGATTTTCTGGCCGATCTTGCCGCGCATCTTGTCGACGGCTTCGGTCATGGTCTGGCCGCGGGTCGGCTGGCCGTTGATCTTGACGATAAAGTCACCGGCCTGGATGCCGGCCTTGGACGCAGGGGTGTCATCGATCGGCGAAACGACCTTGATGTTGCCGTCGTCGGCGCCGACTTCAATGCCCAGGCCACCGAATTCACCGCTGGTGCTCTCCTGCAGCTCGGCGAAATCTTCCGGGCCCAGGTAGGCGGAGTGCGGGTCAAGGTTGCTGAGCATGCCCTTGATGGCATTTTCCAGCAGGGTCTTGTCGTCCACAGGTTCGACATAAGCGGCCTTGATCCGGTCCATGACCTCGGCAAAGGTGCGCAACTCGTCCAGCGGCAGCGGGGCCTTGGTGGTCGCGGCCGTGGCCGACTGGGCGGTCTGGTCGGCGAATGCCAAAGGCGCGCCGATCACCAGAGCGATCGTCAGGGCCAGCGATGTGAGGCGGGACAAATGCAGCATGTCGAACGAACTCCTAATGTAGATGCGACCCTTATCCTTGGGTACGGCACCATTGTGCCGGGTCGCTCGGGCGGCCCTGCTGACGAATAGCGAAGTACAGCGCCGGGGTGTCCTGGCCACCACTGTTACCGACAGTGGAGATGGATTCACCGGCTTTTACAACATCACCTGCCGCTTTAAGCAAAGTTTGATTGTGGCCGTAAAGGCTCAAATAGCCATTACCGTGGTCAAGAATCACCAGCAAGCCTGCGCCACGCAGCCAATCGGCGAATACCACGCGGCCGCCGTGGATAGCGTGGACCTGGGTGCCGGCACCGGCACTGATCATCACACCGTCCCACTTGGCGCGGGTGTCATCGCCACGGGTTTCACCAAAGCGTGCCAGTAATCGACCATCAACTGGCCATGGAAGTTTGCCCCGAGCTGAAGCAAAAGGTCCGCCGAAGGATTCGCCGGCGCTGGAAACCAGCGGGCCAGGCGCTGCACGCGCCGGTTTACGCGGGGCCGGGGCGTCGGTAGTGGCGCTGGCGACTGCCTCGGCGGCTTCACGCTCGCGCTTTTTTTCGGCTTCCTGCTGGGCCAGCAGCGCTTTTTGCCGCGCCTGCTCTGCCTCACGGGCCTGGCGCGCCAGGGTTTCCTCGATGGTTTTCAGGACTTTGCCGAGGTCGGCCTGGTCTTGCTCGCGGGCCTGGAGCTTGGCGTCACGGGCTTTCACGTCGTCATTCAGCTTGGCCAGCGCCTGCTGGCGCTCCTTGCGGACCTTGTCCAGCTCGTCGCGCTGGCTGTCGAGGGCGGTTTTCTGGTCGAGCAACTGCGACTGCTGGTTGGCGATTTCCTGCTCGACGTTGGCCAACTGGCGCAGGGTCTCGTTGAAGCTTTTCAGTTGCTCCAGGCGGGCCTTGCTCAGGTAGTCGTAATAGGTAAGGGTGCGGGCGAATTTTTCCGGGTTCTGCTGGTTGAGCAGCAGCTTGAGGTATTCCTGGCGGCCGTTCTGGTAAGCGGCGCGGGCCTGGATCGCGATCAGGCGTTGCTGTTCAACGCGGGCGCTCTGGAGTTTTTTTTTCTCAGCGTCGAGTCGCTCCAGTTCCGACTCGCTCTTCTTTAGTTCTTTTTGCAGCTCCTGGACCTGCTTCTCCAGCTTGCCCATCTCGGTTTCCGTGCCGCGCAGGTCTTTCTGCACGCCGGACTTCTCTTCCTGGAGCTTGCCGAGCAGCTTCTTCAGCTCGGTAATGTCCTGACGCGTAGCGTCCAACTGTTGTTGGGTTTGTGCGCGCTCATCGGCAAACGCCGGTTGGAGCAGGCAGACAAGAGCAAGGGTAATCAAGGCGCGAAGCATAGAGGCGGGCGACACCAGGGAAAGGGACGGCCTAGTATGCCCGCCAAGCGCTGCAAAAAAAACGCCCAATTCGGCTTGGCAGGCAAGTTAGGTGCCCAGTGGCCGCATTCTGCAAGCAATTGTGGGCAAGTCCCATAGCCCTTTGAAGGCGACGAGCGGTAGAGAGCGTCGTGTCGTGCTTCTGCAGTTGTTTTGTGTGCTTCGCGAAATGCCTTGAAATGCTCCGCCCTGACGGTGCATTTGCGCTCGGAATAGACTCTTCGGCCCTGTTAATCCGACGGTCGGCATAGTCAGTAATGCCTTGTATTCACGAGTCAAAAGGCCAGCAAACGTGGCTTGATTATGGGCTTCCCGACCTTCGTAGTCTGGATCGGGCTTTGCGAGCGCGTCCACTTGAGGAAGTGGCCGCCGGCAACGATGTCGCAGCGGCCATCGATATAGTCGCAATGCATTTTGGCATTGCCCATTCGAGCTGTTCGGAAGTGGAAGTTGACTCGCCTTTGGGGCAAATAGCGATCAGGCGCAGTTGTCTGCAGCATATTGTTGAAAAGCGGCAGGACGCCAGAGAGCGTTATGTCAGGTTCGCCTTGGACACATTGACGGGGCCTCTGGAAATATGGCGTGTTGCTTATAGCGATTGCTCCGCCCGTTTAGCATTCATTGGGGCTTATGAATCCAGGAGGCAGATGCTGGTGGTGGTCAATATTCAGGCTGGCAATGTGCTGTGGAACTTCATGCAGACAGACGCCAAGGCCTTGAACAAGCATCGTCATGGTGAGTTGCTCTACAAGCGTTACGAGCTTTTGTGACGCCCAAAGAAAAGGGCAGCTCTTTCGAACTGCCCTAAGTAGTGCTTGCTTGATATTCATATACACACCCTCAAGCAGGGGTGTGGAGGTCTCACCCTACGCGGATATCCAGCCATCTGCGGGGTTCCTACGCCAGTTATCGCCGCTGGAGGCAACTGGTTTCGCGCTCAAGTCCATTATTGACGGGCTGCCTGTTTTGAGCAACCCCTGAACTGTGTCAGACCAGAATCGAAGTGCCAGTCATCTCTTTCGGCTTCTCCAGCCCCATCAGCATCAACATGGTCGGTGCCACGTCGGCCAGCACGCCGCCATCACGTACTTTAAAGTCACGTTTGCCGACGTAGATGAATGGCACCGGCTCGGTGGTGTGGGCGGTGTGGGCCTGGCCGGTGGATTCGTCGGACATTTGCTCGCAGTTGCCGTGGTCAGCGGTGATCAGCGCTTCGCCGCCCACCTTTTCCAGCGCGTCGACGATGCGGCCGACGCACAGGTCCAGGCATTCCACGGCTTTTACCGCCGCTTCCAGGTTGCCGCTGTGGCCCACCATGTCACCGTTGGCGTAGTTGACCACGATCACGTCGTAGCGCTGGTGCTCGATGGCGTCGACGATCTTGTCCGTGACTTCCGGGGCACTCATCTCCGGCTGCAGGTCGTAGGTGGCGACTTTCGGCGACGGGATCAGGATGCGTTCTTCACCCGGGAACGGTTCTTCACGACCGCCGGAGAAGAAGAAGGTGACGTGGGCGTATTTCTCGGTTTCGGCAATGCGCAGTTGGGTCTTGCCGTTTTTCGCCAGGTAATCCCCCAGTACGTTTTCCAGGCTGCCCGGGGCGAATGCCGACGGGGCCGGGATGTTGGCGGCGTATTGGGTCAGCATCACGAATTCGACTTTCGGCTGGCGGGCGCGCTCGAAGTCCTTGAAGCCGGCATCGACGAATACGTGGCTCAGCTCGCGGGCACGGTCGGCGCGGAAGTTCATGAACACCACGGCGTCGCCATCTTCGACCTTGACCGGTTCGCCGATGGTGGTGGCCTTGACGAACTCGTCACTCTCGCCACGGGCGTAGGCGGCTTCCAGGCCTTCCTGGGCGGTGGCGGCGTTGAATTCGGCCTGGCCGTCGACGATCAGGTTGTAGGCCTGTGCCACGCGGTCCCAGCGGTTGTCGCGGTCCATGGCGAAGTAGCGGCCAACCAGGCTGGCGATGCGGCCTTTGCCGAGGGTCTTGAAGGTTTCATCCAGCAGTTCGATGGAGGACTGGGCACTTTTCGGCGGGGTGTCGCGGCCGTCGAGGAACGCGTGCAGGTAGATCTTCTCGGCGCCGCGCTTGAAGGCCAGTTCGGCCATGGCGATCAGGTGGTCCTGGTGGCTGTGGACGCCGCCGTCCGACAGCAGGCCCATGAAGTGCACGGCCTTGCCGGCCTTGACCGCTTTGTCCACTGCCGCGCAGATGTTTGGGTTCTCGAAAAACTCACCGTCGCGGATCGCTTTGGTCACGCGGGTGAAGTCTTGATAGACCACTCGTCCGGCACCGAGATTCATATGGCCGACTTCCGAGTTGCCCATTTGGCCTTCCGGCAGGCCAACATCCATGCCCGAGCCCGAGATCAGGCCGTTCGGAACGGTAGCGCTCAGACGGTCCAGTACTGGCTTGCTGGCCGAGTACACGGCGTTGTCGTGGTGGCTTTCACTGTGTCCGAAGCCATCGAGAATTATCAGGACCAAAGGTTTAGGCGTAGTAGTCATAGATCCTCTCGCGGCGGTAATGAATGAAGGGAATAGAAAAGGGAGTGGCAGTTTAAAGCGAAGTTCCGACCACGTCACCGCTTTACGGGGGTTGGCCGACCATGACGGCTGTGTATACTTACCGCCATTTTAACGCCCTGGAACCTCCTTGATGGTTGATCACCTGATTGCATTTGCCACTACCCACTATTTGCTCGCTGGTGCGTTCGTCGTACTGCTGGCGCTGCTGATCGCTCACGAATTGAGCCGCGGTGGCCGCAGCCTCAGCACGTCCGAGCTGACCGCCCTGGTCAACAAGGATGAGGCCGTAGTGGTGGACATTCGTCCCGCCAAGGATTTCGCCGCCGGTCACATTGTCGGCGCGCTGAACATTCCCCAGGACAAACTGATTTCGCGCCTGGCCGAGCTGGAAAAGCACAAGGCCAAGACCATTATCCTGGTCGACGCCCAGGGCCAGCACTCCGGCACCCACGCCCGCGAGATGCTGAAAACCGGCTTCAACGCCGCCAAACTGTCGGGTGGTATTTCCAGCTGGCGTGGCGATAACCTGCCGCTGGTGAAGTGATATGAGCCAGGTTGTCGTTTATTCCAGCGATTATTGCCCTTATTGCATGCGGGCCAAGGCCCTGCTTGTGAAAAAGGGCGTTGTCTTCGAAGAGATCAAGGTTGATGGCAAGCCCCAGGTGCGCGCCGAGATGACCAAGAAAGCGGGACGCACGTCCGTGCCGCAGATCTGGATCGGTGACAAGCATGTCGGTGGTTGCGATGACCTGTTCGCACTCGAGCGCGCCGGTAAACTGGATGCGCTGCTTCACGTCTGACTCCTAACCCCTAAAAGACCCCAAGATCACGAAGGATCTGCGATGACTGACCAACAGAACACCGAAGCGGCAGCAGAAGAAGCTCAAGGCCCACAATTTTCCCTGCAGCGTATTTACGTACGTGACTTGTCGTTCGAAGCGCCGAAAAGCCCGGCCATCTTCCGTCAGGAATGGACCCCGAGCGTTGCGCTGGACCTGAACACCCGTCAGAAGGCCCTGGAAGGTGACTTCCACGAGGTCGTGCTGACCCTGTCGGTCACCGTCAAGAACGGCGAAGAAGTGGCCTTCATTGCTGAAGTGCAACAGGCCGGTATCTTCCTGATCCAGGGCCTGGACGAAGCGTCCATGAGCCACACCCTGGGCGCGTTCTGCCCGAACATCCTGTTCCCGTATGCCCGTGAGACCCTGGACAGCCTGGTCACCCGTGGCTCGTTCCCGGCGCTGATGCTGGCTCCAGTGAACTTCGATGCCCTGTATGCGCAAGAGCTGCAGCGCATGCAACAGGAAGGCTCGCCAACGGTTCAGTAAGCTGTTCTGAGCAACGACGCCGATCCAATGTGGGAGCGGGCTTGCTCGCGAATGCGGTACTTCAGTCGATATCTTCGTTGACTGGCACTCCGCTTTCGCGAGCAAGCCCGCTCCCACATTCGTTATGCAGTGTTACTTGAACCCCAGTTGCCGCCAACCTTCGTAAACCGCGACGGCCACGGTGTTGGACAGGTTCAGGCTGCGGCAGCCTTCGCGCATCGGCAGGCGCAGGCGGTGGCCGTCTGGCAGGGCGTCCAGCACGTCTGCCGGCAGGCCGCGGCTTTCCGGGCCGAACAGGAAGGCGTCGCCTTCGGCAAAGCTGGCATCATGAAACGGCCGCGAACCCTTGGTGGTAAACGCGAACAACCGTGGGTGGTTCAGGCTTTCCAGGCAGCTGGCAAGGTCGGCGTGGCGTTGCAGGGTGGCGTACTCGTGGTAGTCCAGCCCGGCGCGGCGCAGGCGCTTGTCGTCCATGTCGAAACCCAAGGGCTCGATCAAATGCAGGTGGCAGCCACTGTTGGCGCACAGCCTGATAACGTTGCCGGTATTCGGCGGAATTTCTGGTTGAAAAAGGATGACGTGAAACATGCACGGCTCCGAAGGCAAAGATGCGCTGCATTCTACCCCTGAAGAAGACCCCAGGCCGAAGCTATTGCCACGGGTTTTAGGCTCGTTGGCGATTGTCGGCTTGATGGTAGGCCTGATGATCGGCCGGCTGACCACGCCAGACCCGGTTGAGCTGCAGCAGGTAGAGCCCGCCGCCGATGGCCTGGTGGTGTGGTTCAACAGCGAACCCAAGCTGCACGGCGAGCATATCGACGGCACCGTGGCGCTGCTGTTCGATGCGCTTGGCAAGGCCCAGGGCGGCCAATTGAAGGTCAATGACAAGGATGTGAACTGGCGCGTACGCAAGACCGATGGCGGCTTGCTGCTGAACCTGGTGGCGGCTCGGCCGTTGCGCGGGGAGTGGTCGGGAGAGAAGGCCGATGGACGCTGGCGGGTGGAGATCCATCTCCAGGAGCAATAAAAGAGGGAATCCCCGGCCTGCCTGTACCAAGGTTCCCAAAACGGGCTGGGGCTATGGGCGCGTTGCCTCATAAGCCCCGGGTGTAAAGAAGGGAGTTCCCGGCCTGCCTGTACCAGGGCTCCCAAAACGGGGTGAAGCCAAAGGCTTCGGTGTTAAAGAGGGAATCCCCGGCCTGCCTGTACCGAGGTTCCCGAAACGGGTGTGGGGCGCGACGCGATCCGCATCAAGCACCCCGGGTGTTAAAGAGGGGATTCTCGGCCTGCCTGTACCAAGGTCCCCGAAACTGGGTAGTGACAGGGTTATTGCAGGGCGCGTGCCAGAATTGCGAAGTGGCGCCAAAAAATTTCTTCAGAAAGCGCAAAGCCCCGGAATACGGGGCTTTGGCTTTTTTGGGTTTTAATATTTTCTTAACAAGGCATGTGTTTCAGGCGTTGGATAAGTGCGCGATGCCGGTTCGTGGTGCATTGAAGCGGTGCACAGTGCTGAAACCTTGTGGAGATCCAAATGTGGGAGCGGGCTTGCTCGCGAAGGCGGCGCGTCAGTCGATACGTATGTTGACTGAACCATCGCCTTCGCGAGCGAGCCCGCTCCCACACTGGATCTTCGGTGTACTTGAGGGATCAATCAGCCTTCATCGCCCTCATCATCATCCCCACCGTCAACCTTCATCCCCAGCTCCTTGATCTTGCGTGTCAGCGTATTGCGGCCCCAGCCCAGCAGCACGGCGGCGTCGCGACGACGTCCAGCGGTATGCTTGAGGGCGGTTTCGATCATGATCCGCTCGAAAGCCGGCACAGCGCTGTCCAGCAGGTTCGACTGGCCACGTGCCAGGGCCTGGTCGGCCCATTGGCGCAGTGCCTGCTCCCAGTTGGTCACCGGTGCCGAATCCTGCGGCAGGCTCAGCAGCTCAGGCGGCAGGTCGCTGATGTGCACTTCGCGCCCCGAAGCCATCACCGTGATCCAGCGGCAGGTGTTCTCCAACTGACGCACGTTGCCCGGCCATGGCAGGTTCTTCAGGTATTCCTCGGTCTCGCTTTTCAGCAGCTTCGGCTCGACGGCCAGCTCCTGGGCGGCGCGGCTGAGGAAGTGACGGGCCAGGGTCGGGATGTCCTCGCGACGGTCCGACATCCGTGGGATGTGGATGCGGATCACGTTCAGGCGGTGGAACAAGTCTTCACGGAATTTCCCGGCGTGCACCAGGGTTTCCAGGTTCTGGTGCGTCGCCGCGATGATACGTACGTCGACCTTGACCGGCGTGTGCCCGCCTACCCGATAAAACTCGCCGTCGGCCAGGACCCGCAGCAAGCGCGTCTGGGTGTCGGCCGGCATGTCGCCGATTTCATCGAGGAACAGCGTGCCGCCGTCGGCCTGTTCAAAACGGCCACGGCGCAGGTTGGCCGCACCGGTGAACGCGCCTTTTTCATGGCCGAACAGTTCTGACTCCATCAAGTCTTTCGGGATCGCCGCCATGTTCAGCGCAATGAACGGCGACGCCGCCCGTGGGCTGTGACGGTGCAGGGCGTGGGCCACCAGCTCTTTACCGGTACCCGACTCGCCGTTGATCAGCACGGTGATGTTGGAGTGGCTCAAACGCCCGATGGCGCGAAACACTTCCTGCATCGCTGGCGCTTCGCCGATGATTTCCGGGGTACGGGTCAGGGCCGGCGGGGCTTCCTGGTTCTGCTGTTCCTGGGCGTGCTGGTTGGCGCGTTTTACCAGCGCCACCGCTTCGTCCACGTCGAACGGTTTTGGCAGGTATTCAAAGGCGCCGCCCTGATAGGACGCGACAGCGCTGTCCAGGTCCGAGTGCGCGGTCATGATGATCACCGGCAGGCGCGGGTGCTGCTCGCGAATCCGCGCCAGCAAGTCCAGGCCGCTGGCGCCGGGCATGCGGATGTCGGAGATGATCACATCGGGCTGCTGGCGAGCCAGGCGGCTCATCACCCCGTCGGCGCTGTCGAAGCTCTGGGTGGTCATGCCTTCCTGTTGCAAGGCTTTCTCCAGGACCCAGCGGATAGAACGGTCGTCATCGACGATCCAGACAGTTTCACTACGGCTCATGTCGATGGGGCTCCTTGTTCCAGTGGCAGAAAGATCGAGAAGGTGGTGTGACCGGGATGGCTCTCACATTCGATCAAACCCTGGTGCTGGCTGATGATGTTCTGGGTAATGGCCAAGCCGAGCCCGGTACCGTCCGGGCGGCCGCTGACCATTGGGAAAAAGATGGTTTCCTGCAGTTCTGCAGGGATGCCGGGGCCGTTGTCGATGATCTCGACTTTGGTTACCAGGCGATGGCGCACGTGGCCAATGGTGAACTGGCGCAGGGCACGGGTGCGCAGGCTGATGCGGCCCAGGCGCAGTTCGTTCTGGCTGCTGATGGCCTGCATGGCGTTACGCACGATATTGAGCACCGCCTGGATCATCTGCTCGCGGTCGATCAATACATCGGGAATGCTTGGGTCGTAGTCGCGCACCAAGGTGATGCAGCCCTGGCTTTCGGCCTCCACCAACTGGCAAACCCGCTCCAGCACTTCGTGCACGTTGGTCATTGCCAGCGACGGCAGCTTGTTGGAGCCGAGCATGCGGTCTACCAGGTTACGCAGGCGGTCGGCTTCCTCGATGATGACGTTGGTGTAATCCTTGAGGTTCTCGTCCGGCAGCTCGCGGGCCAGCAGCTGTGCGGCACCGCGAATCCCGCCCAGAGGGTTCTTGATCTCATGGGCCAGGCCGCGCACCAGCATCTTGCTGGTTTCCTGCTTGGACAGCTGCGCCTCTTCCTTGGTGATGCGCAGCAGGCGATCGCGGGGATGCACCTCCAGCAGCAGCAAGGTGGCGCCGTGGCTGAGGATCGGTGTAACCGCGTAGTCGACGGTGAGGGTCTGGCCGGTGAGGGCGGTGAGCATCGCTTCGCGCTTGGTGAACGGGTGCGCCTGCTCCACGGCCTGGCGCAACGAGCTCAAGGCCTCGGCCGACTCAGTGAACAGCTCACTGATGAATTGCCCATGGCTGCGCTGCCCGCTGATGGCCAGCAGCATCTCCGCCGCCGGGTTCATGTACTCAAGGCGCAGTTCGTCATTGAGCAGAATGGTCGCGGTGGTCAGGTTGTCGAGTAACAGGCGGTGCAGTGCGTCGCTGATGGTCATTAGGACCTCTTTTGGAGCAAGGCGCGGGCTTGAGGCACACGCTGATACAAGGAAAATGCAAAAACCAAACCAAAGCTCCGAAAAGAAGCGTTAAAGCCCTGAAATGGGGGCTTAAGGCGCGAAACTGTGGCGTTCTGCCAGCTTGGACGGGAAGTTTCGAACCAAAATGGGTTGCGTAAGTGGGAAGGGTGCAGCGTATCGCACCAATATAGTGCGGTTTTGAAAAGTCTGTTCAGGAAGCTGGTGGCAGCGACTGATTGGCTGAATGGGTCGGATCTAAATTGTGGGAGCGGGCTTGCTCGCGAAGGCGGCGTGTCAGTCATGCATATATCAACTGACACACCGCCTTCGCGAGCAAGCCCGCTCCCACATTTTTGATGGCGTTCGCAATTTTAGATTTTATAGAGGCACAGCTCGGCAGTGGCGCGGATCATTGCCAGCTGGTGCAGCGAGTCTTTGGCCGGTGCGTGATTGGCCTGGGCCAGCCATTGCGGGCATTGCGGGTTGGTGCGCTCCGGGGTGAAGTCCGCCAGCTGTTGCAGCAGGCGTTTTTGCAGCAGGTCCAGTTTAGGGCGGATCTGGCCGACCAGATCCGGGCGTGGGTCATTCGGCGCCTTGCCTTGCAGCTGCCAGTCGGAAAGGTGGGCGTACTGCACCAGTTTGTTCGCCTCGATCTGGGCCGAGAAAAACTGCTCGGCCTGTGCCGGTGCCAGTTTGTAGCTCGGCGCCTGGGCGACGACGCTGGCGATCACGTCCTGCTCCCGTGGGCGGTCCTCGACGGGCTTGTGGCTGTCCCATTTGCTCAGGGCCACCTGGTCGGCAATCGCCAGGCGTTCGGCAATGCTGTCGAGCAGCGGGGCGAGGGTGGGTGGTGCTGCGAATACATTGGCGCTGATGGCCAGCAAGATGAACCCAATTTTGAGTTTCAAGGCAGATCCCTCTTCTGTAGGGGCGAGCTTGCTCGCGAAGGTCGTTAACGATAACGCGTAAATATTGAAGAAATGCGGAGCCTTTGAATTTTTCGCGGGCAAGCCCGCTCCCACAGGGTTTTGCGGGCAAAAAAAAGACCTCCCGAAGGAGGCCTTTTTCATCACGCCACGTTACGCAGCGCTACCGGATCAGCAGCTGTAGTACAGCTCGTATTCCAGTGGGTGTACGAAGGTGCGGACCTTGATTTCTTCTTCGCTTTTCAGGGCGATGTAGGCATCGATAAAGTCGTCGCTGAACACGCCGCCTTTGGTCAGGAACGCACGGCCCTTGTCCAGCTCTTCCAGGGCTTCTTTCAGGCTGCCGCATACTTGTGGGATCTCTTTGGCCTCTTCAGGCGGCAGGTCGTACAAGTTTTTGTCGGCGGCGTCGCCAGGGTGGATCTTGTTCTGGATACCGTCCAGGCCGGCCATTACCAGGGCAGCGAAGGCCAGGTACGGGTTGGCTGCCGGATCCGGGAAACGGGCTTCGATACGGCGAGCGCGAGGGCTGGACACGTAAGGAATACGGATCGAAGCGGAACGGTTGCGAGCCGAGTAGGCGAGCATTACCGGAGCTTCGAAACCTGGGACCAGACGCTTGTAGGAGTTGGTCGATGGGTTGGTGAAGCCGTTCAGGGCCTTACCGTGCTTGATGATACCGCCGATGAAGTACAGGGCAGTGTCGGACAGGCCGGCATAACCTTCGCCAGCGAAGGTGTTCTTGCCTTCTTTGGCGATGGACAGGTGAACGTGCATACCCGAACCGTTATCGCCGTACAGAGGCTTAGGCATGAAGGTAGCGGTACGGCCGTAGGCATCAGCCACGTTGTGTACGCAGTACTTCAGGGTCTGAACTTCGTCAGCCTTGGCAACCAGGGTGTTGAACTTCACGCCGATTTCGTTCTGGCCGGCAGTCGCCACTTCGTGGTGGTGAACTTCGATGACCAGGCCCATCTCTTCCATGGCGTTGCACATGGAGGTACGGATTTCGTGGTCGTGGTCGAACGGAGGAACCGGGAAGTAGCCGCCTTTGATACCTGGACGGTGGCCTTTGTTGCCGCCTTCCACGTCCTGGTCGGACATCCACGAACCTTGTTCGGAGAAGATTTTGAACATGGAACCAGAGATGTCGGAGTTGAACTTGACCGAATCAAAGATGAAGAATTCTGGTTCCGGACCTACGAATACGGTGTCGCCAATACCGGTCGACTTCAGGTATTCCTCGGCACGCTTGGCGATCGCACGTGGGTCACGGTCGTAGCCCTGCATGGTCGAAGGCTCGATCACGTCGCAGACGATGATCAAGGTTGGGTCTTCGGTGAACGGGTCGAGTACGGCAGTGCTGTCGTCCGGCATCAGGATCATGTCGGACGCTTCGATGCCTTTCCAGCCGGCAATGGAGGAGCCGTCGAACATTTTGCCTTCTTCGAAGAAGGCGTCATCCAGCGCGTCGCGAGCCGGCATGGTCACGTGGTGCTGAGTGCCTTTGGTGTCCGTGAAGCGCAGATCAATCCATTTGACGTCATGATCTTTGATGAGTTGAACCGACTTCGACATAGTGTCCTCCGGGTGGCTTCGGGCTGGGGTAGTGGAGTAGCCCTTAGAATGTGGGTGATGCCGGCGCGAATACTCGACCAAGGCAACCTGCCTCACAAGAGAGCAAATTGCATGCCAGTGCCCCGACATGGGTTTTTTGCCACAAAAACGCCCCTATAAAGGTGCAATCCGCTGAAACGGAAGAAATTGCGCACCGCAATGTAGCGCTTATTTTGGTTTATGACCCGTTTTGGTGCGCGAAAGGTCAGTTGCATATTAACTGGTTAAACCTTGAGCGATTTCCGCTATAATCCGCGCCCCCCTTTTTCGGCTGGGCCTGCGCGCGCTGTTTTCATGAAATTAATCGTTAAAGTCTTCCCCGAGATCACCATCAAGAGCCGACCGGTACGGATGCGTTTCATCCGTCAATTGGCCAAGAACATCCGTGCCGTGCTCCGCGATCTGGACCCGGCTGTGGTGGTGAATGGTGTGTGGGACAATCTCGAGCTGGAAACCCGCCTCACAGACCCCAAGGCCCTGAAGGACATGACCGAGCGCCTGAGCTGCGTGCCGGGCATCGCGCATTTCCTTCAGGTCGACGAGTACCCGCTGGGCGACTTCGACGACATCACCGAAAAGTGCAAGCAGCACTACGGCGATGTGCTGGCAGGCAAGGTGTTTTCAGTGCGTTGCAAACGCGCCGGCAAGCACCCGTTCAGCTCCATGGATGTCGAGAAATACGTGGGCAGCAAGCTGCGTCGCGAGTGCGGCGCTGCCGGAATTTCCCTGAAAGAGCCGCAAATTGAAGTGCGGATGGAAATTCGCGACCAACGGTTGTTTGTGATCCACAGCCAGCACGACAGCATCGGCGGCTACCCGCTGGGTGCCCTGGAACAGACCCTGGTATTGATGTCCGGCGGTTTCGATTCCACTGTCGCGGCCTACCAGATCATGCGCCGCGGGCTGATGAGCCACTTCTGCTTCTTCAACCTGGGCGGGCGTGCACACGAATTGGGCGTGATGGAAGTCGCGCATTACATCTGGAAGAAGTACGGCAGCTCGCAACGGGTGCTGTTTGTCAGCGTACCGTTCGAGGAAGTCCTGGGAGAAATTCTCGGGAAAGTCGATAACAGTCATATGGGCGTAGTATTGAAGCGTATGATGTTACGCGCTGCGTCCCGAATCGCGGATCGGCTGGAAATCGATGCACTGGTCACCGGTGAAGCGATTTCCCAGGTGTCCAGCCAGACCCTGCCGAACCTGTCGTTGATCGACTCTGTGACCGAGAAGCTGGTACTGCGCCCGCTGATCGCCAGTCACAAGCAAGACATCATCGACCTGGCGACCCAGATCGGCACGGCGGATTTCGCCAAGCACATGCCGGAATATTGCGGGGTCATCTCGGTGAACCCCAAGACCCACGCCAAGCGCAACCGCGTGGAGTACGAAGAACAACAGTTCGATATGGCGGTGCTCGAGCGTGCGCTTGAGAACGCCAAGCTGGTGCCGATCGATCGGGTTATCGACGAATTGGGCCAGGATTTGCAGATCGAAGAAGTCAGCGAGGCTCTGGCCGGTCAGATCATCATCGACATCCGTCACCCGGATGCCGCTGAAGACGAGCCGCTGGAAATTGCTGGCATCGACGTACAAACGCTGCCGTTCTATGCATTGAATGCGCGTTTCAAGGAACTGGATGACAGCCGTCAGTACCTGTTGTATTGCGACAAAGGCGTGATGAGTCGCCTGCATGCCCACCATTTGCTCAGTGAGGGGCATGCCAATGTGCGCGTTTATCGACCGAGCTAAGAGCCCGGGGCTGTTTGCCTGTGGCCTGCGTCACCGGCCCCCCGACTCTGCCGTCAAGCTGTAACGGCAAGGCCTGACTCTACTGTTAATCGCTGCCACGACCTGTCAGCACACCGAATCCTCTGATCGAGATACACAAGTGATCGAAAATCTACGCAACATCGCCATCATTGCTCACGTTGACCATGGTAAGACCACCCTGGTAGACAAACTCTTGCGTCAATCCGGCACCCTGGAGCGCAACGAGCTCAACGACGAGCGCGTGATGGACTCCAACGACCAGGAGAAAGAGCGCGGTATTACCATTCTGGCGAAAAACACCGCCATCAACTGGAACGGCTACCACATCAACATCGTGGATACCCCGGGCCACGCCGACTTCGGCGGCGAAGTTGAACGCGTAATGTCGATGGTTGACTCCGTTCTGCTGCTGGTTGACGCTCAAGACGGCCCTATGCCGCAAACCCGTTTCGTGACCAAGAAGGCTTTCGAAGCCGGCCTGCGTCCGATCGTGTGCATCAACAAGGTTGACCGTCCAGGCGCGCGTCCGGACTGGGTTCTGGACCAGATCTTCGACCTGTTCGACAACCTGGGTGCCACCGAAGAACAGCTGGACTTCAAAGTCGTCTACGCCTCGGCCCTGAACGGCATTGCCGGTCTGGAACACACCGACATGGCTGAAGACATGACCCCGCTGTACCAGTCGATCGTCGACAACGTACCGGCTCCGAAAGTTGACCGTGAAGGCCCGTTCCAGATGCAAATCTCGGCACTGGACTACAACAGCTTCCTGGGTGTTATCGGTGTTGGCCGTATCGCTCGTGGTAGCGTCAAGCCGAACACTCCGGTGGTCGCCATCGGCGCCGACGGCAAGAAGCGCAACGGTCGTATCCTGAAGCTGATGGGTCACCACGGCCTGCACCGCATCGACGTTGAAGAAGCGTTTGCCGGTGACATCGTGTGTGTGAGCGGTATGGACTCGCTGTTCATCTCCGACACCCTGTGCCAGCCGGACAACGTCGAGGCGATGAAGCCTCTGACCGTTGACGAGCCAACCGTTTCCATGACCTTCCAGGTAAACGACTCGCCTTTCTGCGGTAAAGAAGGCAAGTTCGTGACTTCCCGTAACATCAAGGAACGTCTGGACAAAGAGCTGCTGTACAACGTTGCTCTGCGCGTTGAAGAAGGCGACTCGGCTGACAAGTTCAAGGTTTCCGGCCGTGGTGAGCTGCACCTCTCGGTACTGATCGAAACCATGCGTCGCGAAGGCTTCGAAATGGGCGTTGGTCGTCCTGAAGTGATCATCCGTCAGGTTGACGGCGTGAAGCAGGAACCGTTTGAAAACGTCACCATCGACACCCCTGAAGAATCCCAGGGCAAGGTCATGGAAGAGATGGGCCTGCGTAAGGGCGACCTGACCAACATGGTGCCGGATGGCAAAGGCCGTGTGCGTCTGGAATACAACATCCCTGCTCGTGGTCTGATCGGTTTCCGTAACCAGTTCCTGACCCTGACCAACGGTGCTGGCATCCTGACCTCGATCTTCGATCGCTACGACACCATGAAGTCCGGCGACATGTCCGGTCGTCAGAACGGTGTTCTGGTATCGGTAGAAACCGGCAAGGCGCTGACCTACTCCCTGGAAACCCTCCAGGCGCGTGGCAAGCTGTTCGTTGAACACGGTCAAGAGATCTACAACGGTCAGATCGTTGGCCTGAACAGCCGTGACAACGACATGGGCGTCAACCCAACCAAAGGCAAGAAGCTCGACAACATGCGTGCTTCGGGTAAAGACGAAACCATCGCTCTGGTTCCACCTGTTCGCTTCACCCTGGAACAGGCTCTGGAATTCATCCAGGACGACGAGCTGTGCGAAGTTACGCCTAAGTCGATCCGCCTGCGTAAGAAGATCCTGGACGAAGGCGAGCGTACCCGCGCTGCCAAGAAAGCCAAGAACTGAGTTAACTCAGGCTGAATGAAAAACGCCCCCGGTCGAAAGGCCGGGGGCGTTTTTTTATGCCTGCAATATCTGTAGTGACTGTGCGGGCCCCTTCGCGAGCAAGCCCGCTCCCACATTCGACCGCGTTTTCTCAGGATGAGTAAGGTCAAGTGTGGGAGCGGGCTTGCTCGCGAAAGCGGTAGTTCAGGTAATAAGAATCTGGATCAGAACTTGTCGAGGGTCTTGAACCTGGTCTCGCGCACCACTTCCTTCGGCTTGTACGCGCAATACCCCGGGCGCGGCCCGATTTTCGGGTGATTGCGGCAAGTATCCGGGCGCTTGTCATAAATAGTGCAGAAGCGGCTCTTACGATCCAGGTACAGGCAATCGTTGTTGCTCATGCGCTGCAGGGTGAAGATCTCGGATTTGGCGTTGAAGCGCTCGACGATGCCTTCCTTCTGCAAGCGCTTGGCGATGTTCTTCGGCGGGTCGCCACGCTCGAACTCATCGACGATGCCGATGCGGATCAGGTCCTTGATCTTCACCTCAACCGGCAGGGTGCAGCAGCTCGACACACAGCCGCCACACATATGGCTTGAGTATTTCTGCCAGGTCTCGAGACGGTCGAGTTCCGCGGCGGCGATCAGTTGAGGCTTCATCAGGTTTCCAAGAGGGGTGTTATCCGGCGCGGGATCATACCGGAACTGGTGGTTTTTTGAACAATATCTTCCAGCTTTCAGCTCGAAGGCTGTGCCGGGCCACAAACGGGCACGGCCCCTGCATCAAATTCCCGCAAAGGTGAATGAGTTAAAAAACTGCCGAACCAGAGCGTCTACCGTCTGTCAGACCGTCTAGGCTCTAGCAACTCCTTCTATCTCGCCCGAGGTCGCATCGATGTCTCAGGAACCGCTTGTACGAGAAGCAGAGGTAGCCGCATTTCGCGATGCCGTCTTGACCAAACTTACCTATGCGGTGGGCAAGGACCCCGATCACGCCTTCGACCACGATTGGTTTGAAGCCATCGCACTGGCCGCGCCCGCGACCACATGGTCGACCACTGGATGGACCACACGCGGCACATCTACCGCAAGGGACAGAAGCGGGTCTATTACCTCTCGCTGGAATTCCTGATCGGCCGTCTGCTCTACGACAGCCTGAGCAACCTTGGCTTGCTGGACGTGGCCCGTGAGGCCATGAGCGAGTTGGGTGTGGACATGGAGCGCATTCGCCTGCTGGAGCCCGACGCGGCCCTGGGCAACGGTGGCCTTGGCCGCCTGGCGGCCTGCTTCATGGAAAGCATGTCGACCCTGGGTATTGCCGGCCATGGCTATGGCATTCGGTATGAGCACGGGCTGTTTCGCCAGGCGATTGTCGATGGCTGGCAGCAGGAGCAAACCGAACGCTGGCTGGATTTCGGCAACCCCTGGGAGTTCGAGCGCGCCGAAGTGATCTACCCGATCGGCTTTGGCGGTGGTGTGGAAACCGTGCTGGATGCGTCCGGCAAGTCGATCCAGGTCTGGTCGCCGAATGAAACCGTACGCGCGGTGGCTTATGACACCCCGGTCGTCGGCTGGCGCGGCGCAAGCGTCAACACCTTGCGCCTGTGGCGTGCCCGTGCGGTGGAAGACCTGCACCTGGAACGTTTCAACGCCGGTGACCACTTGGGCGCCGTCGCCGAAGTGGCCCGCGCCGAAAGCATCTCCCGAGTGCTTTACCCGGCCGATAGCACCGAAGCAGGGCAGGAGCTGCGCCTGCGCCAGGAGTACTTCTTCGTCTCCGCCTCGTTGCAGGATCTGCTGCGTCGCCACAAGAACATGCACGGCTCGGTATTGAGCCTGGGCGAGCACGCGGCCATTCAACTCAACGACACTCACCCGTCGATCGCGGTGGCCGAGTTGATGCGTCAGTTGGTGGACCTGCACGACATCCCGTGGGATGCCGCCTGGGACGTCACCGTCGAAACCCTTTCGTACACCAACCACACCTTGCTCCCCGAGGCGTTGGAAACCTGGCCGGTCGGCCTGATGGAGCGCATGCTGCCGCGGCACATGCAGATCATCTACCTGATCAACGCCCAGCATATCGACTCGCTGCGGGCCAAGGGCATCCATGACTTCGACGTGCTGCGTGCCGTCTCGCTGATCGAAGAAGACAACGGTCGCCGCGTACGCATGGGCAACCTGGCGTTCCTCGGCTCCCACAGTGTCAACGGCGTATCCGGCCTGCACACGCAACTGATGCGCAGCACGGTGTTCTCCGAACTGCACAAGCTCTACCCGGACCGCATCAACAACAAAACCAACGGCATTACCTTCCGCCGCTGGCTGTACCAGGCCAACCCCAAGCTCACGGCGATGCTGGTGGAGGCACTGGGCCCGGACGTGCTGGATAACCCCGAACAGCGCCTGGCAGACCTGGAACCGTTTGCCGAGAAGCAAGCCTTTCGCAAGGCCTTCGCCGAACAGCGCCTGCACAGTAAGCGGGCACTGGCCGACATCATTCACGAGCGCCTGGGGATTTCGGTCAACCCGGCGGCGATGTTCGATGTGCAGGTCAAGCGGATCCACGAGTACAAGCGCCAGCTGCTGAACCTGATGCACACCGTCGCGCTGTACCAGGCGATCCGGGCCGAGCCGGGCACCGACTGGGTGCCGCGGGTGAAGATCTTCGCCGGCAAGGCCGCGGCCAGCTATCACCAGGCCAAGCTGATCATCAAGCTGACCAACGACATCGCCCGTACCGTCAACAACGACCCCACCGTGCGCGGGTTGCTCAAGGTGGTATTCCTGCCCAACTACAACGTCAGCCTGGCGGAAAGCATCATTCCGGCGGCCGACTTGTCGGAGCAGATTTCCACCGCCGGCTTTGAAGCCTCGGGCACCAGCAACATGAAATTCGGCCTCAACGGCGCGCTGACCATCGGCACCATGGACGGCGCCAACGTCGAGATGCACGAGCGCGTGGGTGCCGACCACATGTTCATCTTCGGCCTCAGCGCCCAGCAGGTGGAAGCGCGCAAACACGCGGGCGAGTTCAACGCCGGGCCAGAGATCGCCGCGTCCCATCGCTTGAATGATGTGCTGCAAGCGATTCGTGGCGGGGTGTTCTCACCGGATGATCCGGGCCGTTATGCCGGGTTGGTGGATTCGCTGATCGACTACGACCGCTTCCTGGTCTGTGCCGACTTCGATTCCTACTGGGATGCCCAGGCGCGGGTCGAGGCCCATTGGCACGACTCCAAGGAATGGTGGCGTTCGGCGGTGCTCAATACCGCGCGCATGGGCTGGTTCTCGTCGGACCGGACCATCCGCGAATACGCGACGGAAATCTGGAAAGCGTTGGATTAGACACCGCAATACAAAATGTGGGAGCGGGCTTGCTCGCGAAAGCGCAGCGTCAGTCGACAAATTTGTGACTGATCCACCGCCTTCGCGAGCAAGCCCGCTCCCACATGGGGTCCGTGTCGATATACTGAGCATCGCCTTTGCCCGCTTCGGGCTGCTTAGGGATATCGACCATGCAATGGATTTTCATGCTGATTGGCCTGGTGCTCGGCTGGACACTCGACGAGTCGTTCAGTGATGCGGGCATTGGTGCGCTGCTCGG
Source organism: Pseudomonas sp. W2I6 (assembly GCF_030815935.1). Classification (NCBI taxonomy): domain Bacteria; kingdom Pseudomonadati; phylum Pseudomonadota; class Gammaproteobacteria; order Pseudomonadales; family Pseudomonadaceae; genus Pseudomonas; species Pseudomonas sp. W2I6. The sequence continues at coordinate 6,745,619 of NZ_JAUSXJ010000001.1, forward strand.
TTTGGGCATTGGCCAGGCGATTCGCCTGTCGATGCTCGCCTCGCGTACGGAGGAACAAGGCCGTCAGCTGGAGTCTGCCCGCAACGCCCTGAAAGTGGTCGAGCAACGCCTGGCCTTGCTGGAAAGGCCTGCCGCCGTTGAAACCCCCGGACCTGTGTTTGTCGAAGAGCCGCTGCCGGTAGCGGCGCCGCCTGAACTCGTCTGGGAATTACCCGCCGAACTGGAACCTGCCTACGCAAGTGTGGTGGCCGAACCCAGCCAGCCATTGCCGGCTGATGTGTGGCGGGCCGAACCGAGCGCGAAAATCCCTGAACAGCCTGCCGCGCCTGCGGTGCCTCGCGGCCCCAACTTTATCGAGCGCGCAATCAGCGGTGCCCGCAACTGGCTGTTCGGTGGCAACACCGTGCTGCGGGTCGGCGTGGTGTTGTTGTTCCTCGGCCTGGCCTTCCTGCTGCGCTATGCCACTGAAGGCATGGTGGTGCCAATCGAGTTGCGTTACGCAGGTGTCGCCGGTTGCGCATTGGCACTGCTGGGTCTGGGTTGGTGGCTGCGGCTGCGCAACAGTAATTATGGCTTGATGCTGCAGGGCACCGGCATTGCGGTGTTGTACCTCACGGTGTTCGCCGCGATGCGCCTGCACCCGCTGCTCGACCCCGGCGCGGCACTCGGCTTGCTGGTGGCGGTCACCGTTTTCTCGGCGATCCTGGCGATTACCCAGGACGCCCTCGGCCTGGCCTGCGCCGCTGCACTCGGCGGTTTTGCGGCACCGATCCTCACGTCCACCGGCGCCGGCAACCATGTGGCGCTGTTCAGCTATTTCGCCCTGCTCAACGCAGGCATTCTCGCCATCGCCTGGTTCAAGGCCTGGCGCCTGCTCAATTTGATCGGTTTTGTCGGCACCTTCGGCATCGGCTTCGCCTGGGGCATGCGCTCCTATACACCGGAGCTGCTGTGGAGCACCGAGCCGTTCCTGATTCTATTTTTCCTGATGTACCTGGGCATCGGCCTGTTGTTCGCCCGGCGCAAGTTGCTGGAGATGCGCGACGCGCCGGACGATGACAGCCGTGGCGCGTTGCTGCGCTGGTCGGCGGCCAAGGGCGATTATGTGGACGGCAGCATGCTGTTCGGTCCGCCGCTGGTGGGCTTCGGTTTGCAGTTTGCGCTGGTGCAGCACTTGGAGTTTGCCGCTGCGTTCAGCGCGCTGGCCCTGGGCATTATCTATATGGGCCTGGCTCGTTTGCTGAGTGGCGGGCGCGCCTTGCTGCTGGCGGAAACCTGCCTGGCGCTGGGTGTGATCTTCGCCAGCCTGGCGATTCCGTTGGGCCTCGACGCACGCTGGACCGCGGCGGCCTGGGCCGTGGAAGGCGCCGGGATTTTCTGGCTCGGCCTGCGTCAGCAGCGGCCCTTGGCACGGGCGTTTGGCTTGCTGTTGCAAGTCGGTTCGGCGCTGGCGTTCCTCAGCGAATTGCGGATTGGCGAGACCAGCCTGCTGGACGGTGCACCCTTGGGTGCTTTGTTGCTGGGGGCGGCCTTGCTGTTCAGTTTTGACCAGTTGCGCAAGGCGCCGTTGGAGCACGCGGCGCAGTGGGAGCGTCGAGGTTTGCCGGTATTGGCCTGCGTCGGCCTGGGCTTCTTGTACCTGCTCGCACCGTTGCTGCTGTGGACCCAAGGCACGGCCATCAGTTGGGCGCTTGCCGGTCTTGCGACCTTGCTGGTGGGCCTGCGCATCGGCTCGCGTACGTTCCTCTTCACCGCGTTTGCCGTGCAACTGCTGGGTGGCGCGCTGTTCCTGCTGCGCCTGCAAGCGGGGGCTGATTCAGGCGCGGTGTTCAGTGCGGGCTGGAGCGGCTTGCTCACCGCATCGCTGATTGGCCTGGCATTGATCGGCGGCATGCTGCTGGCCGCGCGGGACACCATGGTGCGCAGCGATGTGCGGTTGTTGCGTGGCCTGTCGGTGGTGTTGCTCGCCGGGTTGGTGCTGATCAACCTGGCGGTGCTGTTTGTGCTGCCGTGGGAGACCGCCAGCGGCGTGTGGGCGGCCAGTGGTTTGTTGATCATCTGGCTGAGCCTGTACCTGCAACAGCGCGTCAGTTTTGTCTTCGGGTTGTTGCTGCAGGTGATCGGCGGCGCTTCGTTCCTGATCGCGGTGCCGGACCTGCTCGGGCCGCTGGCCAGCGAGGGTTTGCGTCCTTTGGGCCATAGCGGTTTCTGGACGCCAATGGTGCTTGGGCTGGCAGCGCTGGTCGGGGCCTGGCGCTTGCAGCGTCGACCTCACGCGCCGGTGTTCGAAGCGTTGAGCTTGCAACGGCTGTCCGACGTGCTGTTGGTATGGGGCGCGGGTTGGTGGACGTTGGCATTGGTCAGTGAAGTGCTGCGTTTTGCACCGTCGATGCTGCAAGGCACCTGGCTGTTGGCGGTAGCGGCGGTGAGTGTGGCGATCTGGGCGGTATTGGCCCTGAGGCTGCAATGGGCGTCGCTGGGCTTGCTGTGCACGCTGTTGATGCCGGCGGTGGGCGTGGTGTTGCTGGGCGCGTGGGGCTCGCGTTATCACCCGGCGGCGAACTTCGCCTGGCTGGCCTGGGCGGCGGTGTTTGCGGTGCACTTCGTGTCGCTGCGACGCCTGGCGTTGGTCATCCCGGAAAAAGCCCTGGGCGCCGCGCATGTGCTCGGCTGCTGGCTGTTGATCGGTGTGCTGGCGCTGGAGTTGCGCTACGGCCTGTTGTTGCTGTCCGAGGAATACAACGCCTGGCGCTGGCTGGGCTGGGCGATCCTGCCGAGCCTGTACCTGGTGCTGGCCGCCGCGCCGCGCAGTTGGCCGTGGCCGGTGTCGGCGTACCCGCGCGAGTACCGGTTGTATGCCGCGTTGCCGCTGGCGGTGTTGATGCTCGGCTGGTTCTGGCTGGCGAATATCTTCAGCGACGGCACCGCCGAGCCGCTGCCGTATGTGCCGCTGCTTAACCCGCTGGATATTGGATTGCTATTCGCGCTGCTGGGTGTGTACCTGTGGTCCCGCAGTGCCGCACCGCAACGCGGCCCGCGCGCCGAACTGGTCGCCCAGGCGGTCGCCGGTGTCTCGTTGTTCGCCTTCTTCACTGCGCTGGTGATGCGCACGGCTCATCACTGGGGTGGCGTGCCGTTCCATCTGGATGCGTTGCTGGAGTCGATGCTGGTGCAGGCCGGGCTGTCGATCGTGTGGACCCTGATTGCCCTGAGCCTGATGATCGGCGGCCATCTGCGTCACCGGCGTGAGGTGTGGCTGATCGGTGCGGCATTGATTGCCGTCGTGGTGGCCAAATTGTTCTTCGTCGAATTGAGCAACCGCGGCGGGCTGGCGCGGATCGTATCGTTTATCGGTGTGGGCGGGCTGTTGCTGGTGGTGGGCTATTTCGCCCCGCTGCCCCCCAAGCGCCCCGAGCCGGTGGTTGAAACTGAAGGAGTGGCCTCTTGATGGGCAAGCTGAGTGTGGCGCTGTTGGGGTTGTGCACGACGTTATCGGTCTGGGCCCAGGAGACGCCCGCCGATTTCACCACGCGTGTGCCGCTGACGGTCAGTGGCGAAGGCCCGTGGTACCGTCTGGAACTGCCGCTGGCGGTGCAATTGAGCGCCCGCCAGGCCGACCTGGGTGATGTGCGGGTGTTCAACGCCGCTGGCGAGCCCCAGGCTTACGCACTGGCGCGGCAGTCGGCGCAAAGCACCGAAAGCCGCAGCCTGTCCAACGTGAAGTGGTTCCCGTTGTACGCTGCGGCTGACTCCTCCGAAGCCGTGCCCAGCGTGCGTGTGCAATCCACGTCCACCGGCACGCTGGTGCAAGTGCAGCCGCCGAGCCAACTGGAGGCCGGCGAAGAAGTGCTGCGCGGCTGGCTGCTCGATGCGAGTGCGATCAAGGCCCCGTTGCAGCAACTGATCCTCGACTGGACGAGCGAGCGCGACGGCTTCCAGCGTTTCAGCATCGAAGCCAGCGACGACTTGCAGCACTGGCGCGCCTGGGGCGAAGGGCAGGTGGCACGGTTGTCGTTTGCCGATGAGCGCGTCGAGCAGCATGAAGTGAGTTTGCCGGGGCAGTCGGCGCGGTATCTGCGTCTGCTGTGGAAAGGCCAGGCGGCACCGGCGCTGACGTCGGCGCAGTTGGAGAGTGTCAGCGCCCACAGCCTGCCGTTGCCGCTGGTGTGGTCGCAGCCGTTGTCGGGCAGCCGGCTCAAGGCCGGGGAATACAGCTGGCAGTTGCCCAACGCACTGAACGTCGAACGCTTGCGAATCGACTTGAGCCAACCCAACAGCCTGGCGCCGGTCACCTTGTCGGGCCGCCGGGAAACTAATCAGGCCTGGCAACCCATGAGCAGCGGTTTGCTCTACCGGTTGACGCAAAATGGCCAGGACGTTTTACAGAACGAACTGCAGTTGCCGGGCCAGGCTGTTGCGCAGCTCAAGCTCGACGTGGACGAGCGTGGGGGTGGCCTGGGCGTGGAGGCGCCGACCTTGAGCTTTGCGGTGCGGGCCACGCAGTTGGTGTTCCTGGCGCGGGGCGAGCCACCGTTCACCCTTGTACTCGGCAATCCGTCGGTGAAAGGCGCGAACTTGCCGCTGTCGACCCTGATTCCGGACTACAGCGCCGAACGTCTCGCGGGGCTTGGGCAGGCCAAGGTGGCGGGCGAGGCGGTGGTCACATCGGCTGCGGTCGCGGCCCCGGTTGTTGCCGGGCCGAACTGGAAAAAGCTCGGTCTTTGGGCCGTGCTGCTGCTCGGTGTGGCGGCCCTGGGCGCCATGGCCTACAGTTTGCTGCGCAAGCCACCGGTGGCACGTTAAATAAAGTCCATGAACTCTATTGGGTTTAAATCCTCTGATAGGAGGAAATACGCCCCGACTCGCGTTAAACTGCGCGGGTTTTTAGCCCCCCATTTCCGGAGCCTTCCATGTCCCGCGTTACCCTGAGTCGCTATTTGATCGAGCAGACCCGCAGCAACAACACGCCTGCCGATCTGCGCTTCCTTATCGAAGTGGTGGCGCGTGCTTGCAAGGAAATCAGCCACGCCGTGTCCAAAGGCGCGCTGGGTGGTGTCCTGGGCAGCATGGGCACTGAAAACGTACAAGGCGAAGTGCAGAAGAAGCTTGACGTGATCTCCAACGAAATTCTGCTCGAAGCCAACGAGTGGGGCGGTCACCTGGCCGGCATGGCGTCCGAAGAAATGGACAATGCCTACCAGATCCCGGGCAAATACCCGAAAGGCGCGTACCTGCTGGTATTCGACCCGCTGGACGGTTCGTCGAACATCGACATCAACGCGCCAGTCGGCACCATCTTCTCGGTACTGCGTTGCCCGAACGAATACCTGAGCCAGAACGAAGCCCTGAACGAAAAGGCCTTCCTGCAGCCGGGCACCGAGCAGGTAGCTGCCGGTTACGCGATCTACGGCCCACAGACCATGCTGGTGCTGACCCTGGGCGACGGCGTCAAGGGCTTCACCCTGGACCGCGAAATGGGCAGCTTCGTGCTCACCCATGAAGACATCACCATTCCTGCGTCCACCCAGGAATTTGCAATCAACATGTCCAACCAGCGTCACTGGGAAGAGCCGGTTACCCGCTACGTGGGCGAGTTGATGGCCGGCGAAGAAGGCCCGCTGAAGAAGAACTTCAACATGCGCTGGGTGGCTGCGATGGTTGCCGACGTGCACCGCATCCTGACCCGTGGTGGCCTGTTCATGTACCCACGCGACAGCCGCGAGCCGTCCAAGCCAGGCAAGCTGCGCCTGATGTACGAAGCCAACCCGATGTCGTTCCTGGTTGAGCAGGCGGGCGGTGCGTCCACCGACGGCCACCAGCGCATCCTCGACATCCAGCCTGAAGGCCTGCACCAGCGCGTGGCGGTGTTCCTGGGTTCGAAGGAAGAAGTTGAGCGTGTGACCGGCTACCACAAGGCGTAAGTCCTTGCGGTAAGCAAAAGCCCCGAAACGTTTCAGCGTTTTCGGGGCTTTTTTGTTTTCGCTCGTCGGGAACCAGACACCTCTTTTCCCTTCTAAGCTTCTGGCAGACCCCCAAGCTGCTTCGTCTCTCCAGGAGTTTTTCCATGTCGTTACGCCGTCTCGCCCTGTTGTCGTTTTGCGTGCTTCTGGCCGCTTGCAGCAAGGTCACTCAAGAAAATTACGCAAAACTGTCGGCCGGCATGCCAAAGGCCGAGGTGGAGTCGTTGTTGGGCAAGCCGACTGATTGTTCTGGCGCGCTGGGTATGTCCAGTTGCACCTGGGGCGATAAAAACAGCTTTATCAGCGTGCAATATGCCGGTGACAAAGTACTGATTTTTTCCGGGCAAGGCCTGAAGTAAACCGGGGCGAAAGCCTGCGGGAGAAAAACAACATGATGCGTTTCGTTCTATACCTCTGCGCCAGCCTGTTTTTGGCGGGCTGCGCCAGCCATTCTGGCGATGATCTGCAACCCAAGACTGTTGGCAGCGTCAACCTCAAGCGTTACCAGGGCACCTGGTATGAGTTGGCCCGTTTGCCGATGTACTTCCAGCGCAATTGTGCGCAGTCCGAAGCCCGCTACACGCTGTTGCCCGATGGCAACATGTCGGTGTTCAACCGCTGCCTGACCCCTGAGTGGAAGTGGCAGGAAGCCAAGGGCACCGCAACGCCGCAGGTCGCCGGCAATACCGACAAACTGTGGGTCGAATTCAACAACTGGTTCACCTCGCTGTTGCCGGGCGTGGCCAAGGGCGATTACTGGGTGCTGTACGTCAGCGATGACTACAAGACCGCCATTGTCGGCAGCCCGAGCCGGCGCTACATGTGGTTGCTGTCGCGCACGCCGACGGTCAGCGCCGACACCCGCGAAGACCTGCTGAGCAGGGCGCGGCAGCAGGGGTATGACACCACGCGTTTGATCTGGCGTACGTCGGACAAGCAGATGGCGAAGACCTCGCAGTAATACGAAACAGCGCCAATCCAATGTGGGAGCGGGCTTGCTCGCGAAGGCGGTGTGACAGTCACCAGATGTATTGACTGATTCACTGCTTTCGCGAGCAAGCCCGCTCCCACATTTGTTATGTGTCGTCTGTCAGCCCAGCAAATCCCGCAAGACCTGGGTAAACGCCCGGCTGCTGTCTTCTTCGGCGGCGTGATGCCCGTCGCGCACCACCCACTTCCCGTTGACCAGCACGTCGCGCACCTGGCGATCACCACCGGCAAACAACCAGCGATTGAGGATCCCGTCTTCGTTCGCTGTCGCCAGGTACGGATCGTTGCCGTCCAGCACCAGCCAGTCCGCACGCTTGCCAACTTCCAGACGCCCAATCGGCTGCCCCAACGCTTCGGCACCGCCGTCCAGCGCGGCATCGAACAGCGTACGCCCAACCATCGGCTGATCGCTGCGATACAGCCGGTTGCGCCGCTGGTCCCGCAGCCGCTGCCCATATTCCAGCCAGCGCAATTCTTCCACCACGCTCAGTGATACATGGCTGTCGGAACCAATCCCCATGCGCCCGCCCTGGGCCAGGAAGTCCACCGCCGGGAAAATCCCGTCGCCCAGGTTGGCTTCAGTGGTCAGGCACAACCCGGCAATCGCCCGGCTCCTGGCCATCAACGTCACTTCTTCCGGATTGGCGTGGGTGGCGTGCACCAGGCACCAGCGCTGATCCACTTCAACATGGTCATACAACCATTGCAGCGGGCGCTGGCCGCTCCAGGCCAGGCAGTCGTCGACTTCCTTCTGCTGCTCGGCGATGTGGATATGCACCGGGCACGCCTTGTCGCTGGCGGCCAGCACTTCGCTGATCTGTTGCGGTGTGACGGCGCGCAGCGAGTGGAAACACAGGCCCAGCCGTTGTGCCGGTTGCGCGGCCAGAATCGGTTGCAGGCGTGATTGCAGGCTCAGGTAATTTTCGGTGCTGTTGATAAAGCGGCGCTGGCCTTCATTGGGTGCCTGGCCGCCGAAACCGGAGTGGCTGTAGAGCACCGGCAACAACGTCAGGCCGATACCGCTGCTGGCGGCCGCCTGGCTGATTTGCCGCGACAGCTCCGCAGGGTCGGCATAGGGCTGGCCGCTGACGTCGTGGTGCACGTAGTGAAATTCGGCCACCGAGGTGTAGCCGGCCTTGAGCATTTCGATATACAACTGGCGCGCGATGACCTGCAACTGGTCGGGGCGGATCTTGCCGACCATCCGATACATCAGGTCGCGCCAGGTCCAGAAACTGTCATTCGGGTTGCCGGCCACTTCCGCCAGCCCGGCCATCGCGCGCTGGAAAGCGTGGGAATGCAGGTTCGGCATGCCCGCCAGCACGGGGCCCCTGAGCCGTTCGGCACCGTCTGCACTGGCGTTGGGCTCAACCTTGGTCAGCAGGCCATCGGCGCTGACTTCAAGACGTACATCGTTGGCCCATCCATTAGGCAGCAGCGCGCGTTCGGCAAAGAAAGCGGACATGATTCAGGCACCCCAGTCGTGTGTTTATTTGTATATACATATACAGACGTTTGCCTGCTCGGTAAACTCCGGCAAGCTATGCTTCTTTTTCACCTACAAGGATTTCCTGTGTCGACTCCGCCCGCCAAGTCTCCACTGGCTGCCCACATGGACGAAAGTCCGGCGCCCTTGTATGCCCGCGTCAAACAGATGATCAGCCAGCAGATTCTCAACGGCAACTGGCCGCCGCATTATCGCGTGCCTTCGGAAAGCGAACTGGTCAACCAGTTGGGCTTCAGCCGCATGACCATCAACCGCGCCCTGCGCGAGTTGACTGCCGAAGGCCTGCTGGTACGCATGCAAGGTGTGGGCACCTTTGTCGCCGAGCCCAAGAGCCAGTCGGCGCTGTTTGAAGTGCACAACATTGCCGATGAGATCGCCTCCCGCGGTCATCGCCATACGTGCAAGGTCATTACCCTCGGGGAAGAAGCCGCCGGCTCCGAGCGCGCCGTCGCGCTGGAAATGCGCGAAGGCGGGCGGGTGTTCCACTCCTTGATCGTGCACTACGAAAACGACATTCCGGTGCAAATCGAAGACCGTTTCGTCAACGCCCTGGTAGCACCGGAATACCTGCAGCAGGATTTCACCCAGCAAACGCCCTATGCCTACCTCAACCAGGTGGCGCCGCTGACCGAAGGCGAGCACGTGGTCGAGGCGATCCTGGCCGACGCCGACGAATGCAAGCTGCTGCAAATCGAAACCAGCGAGCCGTGCCTGCTGATTCGCCGCCGCACCTGGTCTGGCCGCCAGCCGGTCACGGCCGCACGTTTGATCCACCCCGGTTCCCGTCATAGCCTGGAAGGACGTTTCAGTAAATGAGTTCGATGAAAGTCTGGCGCGCTAGCGATTACATTCGCATGCCGTGGAAAAACGGTGGCGGCAGCACTGAAGAAATCACCCGTGACGCGGGGGAGGGCCTGGACGGTTTCGGCTGGCGCCTGTCGATTGCCGATATCGCCGAGTCGGGCGGGTTCTCCACCTTTGCCGGGTACCAGCGCATTATCACCGTGCTGCAAGGCTCGGGCATGGTGCTGACGGTGGATGGCGAGGAACAACTCGGGTTGTTACCGCTGCAGCCATTCCCGTTCAAGGGTGACAGCCAGGTGTCCTGCCGCTTGATCGGCGGGCCGATCCGCGATTTCAACCTCATCTATTCGCCGCAGCGCTATCAAGCGCGGTTGCAATGGATGGACGGCACGCAGCGTTTCTTCAGTGCCGCGCACACCGTGCTGGTGTTCAGCGTGGCCGATGAAGTGAAGGTGCTCGGTGAGCGGCTGAACCGTCACGACTGCCTGCAACTGGACGGTAACACCGGCCTGCTGGATGTCAGTGTGACTGGCCGTTGCTGCGTTATCGAATTGACTGCCGCCGCTTGAACAGGTGGGGGTTTCTTCCCCCACATTTTGTTTCCCTCTTCCCGCACCAACTTGTTACCGAACGCCCCAGCATGGCGCAAAGCCCTGCCTCGATGACAAGTCTCCCGCACTGTAAAAATCCCCCGTAAGAAAATTCATCATGCTGCGAAGCCTTGTTTTCCAAGGCTTCCACCCTCGTCCCGAAAAAATCTTCAAACCTTGCGCGCAAAGTTGGCCGCTTGATTGCATATGCTTGTATGTACAAGTAAAGATGTGTGCGTAAGAGTCCATGAACATCCTCTTCGCACCCATCAATGTTCGCGCATTGATCGTTGAGGATTTTTTTGTGACCAAGCCTACCCAATACCGTGACGTTGAAATCCGTGCCGCACGCGGCAACACGCTGACCGCCAAAAGCTGGCTGACTGAAGCGCCGCTGCGCATGTTGATGAACAACCTCGACCCGCAGGTTGCCGAAAATCCGAAAGAACTGGTGGTGTACGGCGGTATCGGCCGTGCGGCACGTAACTGGGAATGCTACGACAAGATCGTCGAAAGCCTGACCAACCTCAACGACGACGAAACCCTGCTGGTGCAATCCGGCAAACCCGTCGGCGTGTTCAAGACTCACAGCAACGCCCCGCGCGTGCTGATCGCCAACTCCAACCTGGTACCGCACTGGGCGAGCTGGGAGCATTTCAACGAACTGGATGCCAAGGGCCTGGCCATGTACGGCCAGATGACCGCCGGCAGCTGGATCTACATCGGCAGCCAGGGCATCGTGCAGGGCACCTACGAAACCTTCGTCGAAGCCGGTCGCCAGCACTACAACGATGACCTCAAGGGCCGTTGGGTCCTGACTGCCGGCCTCGGCGGCATGGGCGGCGCCCAGCCACTGGCTGCGACCCTGGCCGGTGCCTGCTCGCTGAACATCGAATGCCAGCAGGTCAGCATCGACTTCCGCCTGAGCAGCCGCTACGTCGACGAACAAGCCACCGACCTCGACGACGCCCTGGCGCGCATCGACAAATACACCAAGGCCGGCCAGGCGATCTCCATCGCGTTGCTGGGCAACGCCGCTGAAATCCTTCCGGAACTGGTCAAGCGTGGCGTGCGCCCGGACATGGTCACCGACCAGACCAGCGCCCACGACCCGCTCAACGGCTACCTGCCCGCCGGCTGGACCTGGGACGAATACCGCGCCCGCGCCAAGACCGAACCGGCCGAAGTGATCAAGGCCGCCAAGCAGTCGATGGCCGTGCACGTCAAGGCCATGCTCGAGTTCCAGAAACAAGGCATCCCGACGTTCGACTACGGCAACAACATCCGTCAGATGGCGCAAGAAGTGGGCGTGGAAAACGCCTTCGACTTCCCGGGTTTCGTCCCGGCCTACATCCGTCCGCTGTTCTGCCGTGGCATCGGCCCGTTCCGTTGGGCTGCGCTGTCGGGCGACCCGCAAGACATCTACAAGACCGACGCCAAAGTCAAAGAGCTGATCCCGGACGACGCGCACCTGCACAACTGGCTGGACATGGCCCGCGAGCGCATCAGCTTCCAGGGCCTGCCGGCACGTATCTGCTGGGTTGGCCTCGGCCAGCGCGCGAAGCTCGGCCTGGCATTCAACGAAATGGTGCGCAGCGGCGAGCTGTCGGCACCCATCGTGATCGGCCGCGACCACCTGGACTCCGGCTCGGTGGCCAGCCCCAACCGTGAAACCGAATCGATGCAGGACGGTTCCGACGCCGTGTCCGACTGGCCACTGCTCAACGCCTTGCTCAACACCGCCAGCGGCGCGACCTGGGTTTCGTTGCACCACGGCGGCGGCGTCGGCATGGGCTTCTCCCAGCACTCGGGCATGGTGATTGTCTGTGACGGTACCGACGAAGCCGCCGAGCGTATCGCGCGCGTGCTGCACAACGACCCGGCGACCGGCGTGATGCGTCATGCGGATGCGGGCTACCAGATCGCCATCGACTGCGCCAAAGAGCAGGGCCTCAATCTCCCGATGATCAAATAACTAATGTGGGAGCGGGCTTGCTCGCGAATGCGGTGTATCAGTCACTGAAGTCGTTAGCTGACCCATCGCTTTCGCGAGCAAGCCCGCTCCCACATGTGATCTGCGTTTCACCCAAAAACAATCCATCAGAGGTTGAACATAAATGGCAGTAAAAGACGCTCGTGCAAGCACCACCCCGTTGATCGAAAGGCGTTCGATCGACTACATCCCGGAAGCGGAAAGACACGGCCGTCTATTGAGTCAGTTCACCCTGTGGTTGGGTGCCAACCTGCAAATCACTGCGATCGTCACCGGGGCCCTGGCCGTGGTGCTGGGCGGTGATGTGTTCTGGTCGTTGATCGGTCTGTTGATCGGTCAACTGCTGGGCGGTGGCGTCATGGCCCTGCATGCGGCGCAAGGCCCGCAACTGGGCTTGCCGCAGATGATCTCCAGCCGCGTGCAGTTCGGCGTGTATGGCGCGGTGATTCCACTGGTGCTGGTGTGCCTGATGTACATCGGTTTTTCCGCCAGCGGCTCATTGCTGGCGGGGCAGGCGGTGGCGCAGTTGCTTCACGTTGAAGACTGGGTCGGCATCGTATTGTTCGCGGGGCTGATCATGGTGTTTACGATCTTCGGCTACCGGGTGATCCACGGCATCGGTCGCATCGCCAGCGTGCTGGGGGTGGTTGCCTTCGTGTACCTGTTCTACAGGCTGCTGGCCGGTAACGACATCGGTGCGTTGCTGGGCAACAAGCATTTTTCCCTCAGCAGTTTCCTGCTGGCGATTTCCCTCTCGGCGTCCTGGCAGATTGCGTTCGGCCCGTATGTGGCGGACTACTCGCGCTACTTGCCGCGCAGCACGCAGGCCTCGAAAACCTTCTGGGCCGTGGGCCTCGGTTCGGTGATCGGCGCGCAGGCTTCGATGGTGTTCGGTGTGTTTGCGGCAGCCCTGGCAGGCTCGCAATTCGCTCACCACGAAGTGTCGTTTATCGTCGGCCTGGGCGGCACCGGGATCGTCGCGGCGCTGCTGTATTTCAGCATCGCCTTCGGCAAGGTCACCGTCACCACCCTCAACGCCTACGGCAGCTTCATGTCGATCGCGACAATCATCAGTGGTTTCCGTGGCAGCCGGCATATCGGCAGTGGCACGCGGCTGTTGTACATCTTCGTGATGGTGTCGATTGCCGCCGCGCTGGCGTTGCTGGGCAAGGACTCGTTCCTCAAGGATTTCTCCGCGTTCATCCTGTTCCTGCTGGCGTTTTTCACGCCCTGGAGTGCGATCAACCTGGTGGACTTCTACTGCATCACCAAAGAGCGCTATGACATCCCGGCCCTGTCCAACCCCAATGGTCGCTACGGTCGCTGGAACCTGATGGGCATCAGCATCTACGTGTTCGGCGTGCTGATTCAGATGCCGTTCATCTCGACGCATTTCTACACCGGCCCACTGGTCGCGAGCCTGGGCGACACCGATATCTCGTGGATCATCGGGCTGGTGGTGCCGGCGGCGTTGTACTACTGGGCTGCGAAAAAATGGCACAGCCCGATTCCTGAGCGCCTCGTGCTGCCCGATGTGCAGGGCGCCGCTGCTCAACCTGCTTAACCAGAACCCGGTACGCATGACAAACAGCGAATTGAAACAGCAAAACTGGCGAAAACTTTCCTCAAGGGACATCCTGAACTCAGGCACGCATGGTGAGCGACAACGCAGCCAAGAAAATCGACGCGGCCTTGTAGGTTGAGCGTTTCCGGTTGCCGCCACAGGCAACCGGGCGCCCGGCCACAATCCACTGGATCGAGAGCACACTATGTTTCCTGAGAGTTTTACGTTTTCCATCGCCGACTGGGTCAACAGTTGGGTCGATGCGCTGGTGACCAACTACGGCGATGTGTTCCGGCACATCTCCGATACGTTGCTGTGGGCCATCGTTAACCTGGAAGGTTTGCTGCGCGCAGCGCCCTGGTGGTTGATGTTGCTGATTGTCGGCGGTATTGCCTGGCATGCCACTCGCAAGTGGTTCACCACCGTCGTGATCGTCGGCCTGCTGTTTCTGGTGGGCGCGGTCGGGCTGTGGGACAAGCTGATGCAAACCCTGGCGCTGATGATGGTGGCCACAGTGATCTCGGTGCTGATCGGCATTCCCCTGGGGATTCTGTCGGCCCGCAGCAACCGCCTGCGTTCGGTGCTGATGCCGCTGCTGGACATCATGCAGACCATGCCCAGCTTCGTGTACCTGATCCCGGTGTTGATGCTGTTCGGCCTGGGCAAGGTCCCGGCGATTTTCGCCACGGTGATCTACGCCGCACCGCCGCTGATTCGTCTCACCGACCTGGGCATTCGCCAGGTGGACGGTGAAGTCATGGAAGCGATCAACGCCTTCGGTGCCAACCGCTGGCAGCAACTGTTCGGCGTGCAACTGCCGCTGGCCCTGCCGAGCATCATGGCCGGGATCAACCAGACCACCATGATGGCCCTGTCGATGGTGGTGATCGCCTCGATGATCGGCGCCCGTGGCCTGGGTGAAGATGTACTGGTGGGCATCCAGACCCTCAACGTTGGACGCGGCCTTGAAGCCGGTCTGGCGATCGTGATTCTTGCCGTGGTCATCGACCGCATTACGCAAGCCTATGGTCGTCCACGGCATGAGGCGAGCAAATGACTACTGTCAGCAAAATTGAAGTCAAAAACGTATTCAAGATTTTCGGCAACCGCTCCAAGGATGCACTGGCGTTGATTGGCCAGGGCAAGAGCAAGGACGAGGTGCTGGCCGAGACTGGTTGCGTGGTGGGTGTGAACGACCTGTCCCTGAGCGTCGACACCGGTGAAATCTTCGTGATCATGGGGCTGTCGGGTTCCGGCAAGTCGACCCTGGTGCGTCACTTCAACCGGCTGATCGACCCTACCAGCGGTGCGATCCTGGTGGACGGTGAAGACATCCTGCAACTGGACATGGAAGCCTTGCGCCAATTCCGCCGGCACAAGATCAGCATGGTGTTCCAGAGCTTTGGCCTGCTGCCTCACAAGAGTGTGCTGGACAACGTTGCGTACGGCCTGAAAGTGCGTGGCGAAACCAGGCAAGTGTGCGCCGAGCGTGCGCTGCACTGGATCGAAACCGTGGGCCTCAAGGGCTATGAAAACAAATACCCGCATCAACTTTCCGGCGGCATGCGTCAGCGTGTAGGCCTGGCCCGGGCGCTGGCGGCCGACACCGACATCATCCTGATGGACGAGGCGTTCAGTGCGCTCGACCCGCTGATCCGTGCCGAGATGCAAGACCAGTTATTGGAGCTGCAAAAGACCCTGCACAAGACGATCGTGTTCATTACCCACGACCTCGATGAGGCGGTGCGCATCGGCAACCGCATTGCGATCCTCAAGGACGGCAAGCTGATCCAGGTCGGCACGCCCCGCGAGATTTTGCATTCACCGGCGGATGAGTACGTGAACCGGTTTGTCCAGCGGCGGGTGGCGGTGGTTTGATCCGGTATTTGTGGTGAGTTGGCTGACGCTATCGCAGGCAAGCCAGCTCCCACATTTGGAATGCGTTTCCCCTGTGGAAGCTGGCTCGCTTGCGATGAGGCCAGTGAAGCTGCACAACAATTGCGAATTTCATGAAGAGGTCAACGATGTCCCAGGCTGAAAAAATCATCATCGCCGACGCCCCGATGCGTTGGCAGGACGTGGTCGCCGTGGCTCGCCACGGTGCGATCCTCGAACTCTCGGGCCAGGCCTGGGCTCGCATCGACAATGCACAGGCCATCGTCCAGCGCATCGTCACCAGCGGCGAGCGCGCCTACGGCATCAACACCGGCCTGGGCGCCTTGTGCAACGTGTCGCTCAAGGACGAACAACTGAGCCGGCTGTCGCGCAATACCCTGCTCAGCCATGCCTGCGGCGTCGGTGCGCCACTGAGTGTGGAGCAAACCCGCGCGATCATTTGTGCGGCAATCATTAACTACAGCCACGGCAAATCCGGCTTGCATCCGCAGGTGGTGCATTCGCTGCTGGGGCTGCTCAACCATGGCATCACGCCGCAAGTGCCGTCCCAGGGGTCCGTGGGTTACCTGACCCACATGGCGCACATTGGCGTCGCCTTGCTCGGCGTCGGCGACGTCAGCTATCGGGGCCGTATCGTTCCCGCACACCAGGCGCTGGCTGAAGAAGGTTTGCAGCCCGTAGTGCTCGGTGCCAAGGACGGGCTGTGCCTGGTCAACGGCACGCCGTGCATGACCGGCCTCAGCAGCCTGGCCCTGGCCGATGCGCACCGCCTGCTGCAATGGGCCGATGTGATCGGTGCCATGAGCTTCGAAGGCCAGCGTGGCCAGATCGACGCCTTCGACGAAGAAATCATCGCGCTCAAGCCGCACCCGGGCATGCAGCAAGTGGGCATCAACCTGCGCGCGTTGCTGGACGGCAGCGAAGTGATCGCCAGCAGCAAAGGCATTCGTACCCAGGACGCCCTGAGCATCCGTTCGATTCCCCAGGTGCACGGCGCCGCCCGCGACCAACTGGAACACGCCACCCGGCAGATCGAAACCGAACTCAACGGTGCCACCGATAACCCGCTGGTGCTCGGCACGCCAGACAGCTACCGCGTGGTGTCCCAGGCCAATCCCCACGGGCAGTCCGTGGCCCTGGCGGCAGACATGCTGGCCATCGCCATGGCCGAAATCGGCTCCATCGCCGAGCGTCGCCTGGACCGTCTGATCAACCCGCACGTCAGTGGTTTGCCGGCGTTCCTGGTAAGCAACCCCGGGGTCAACTCCGGGATGATGATCGTGCAGTACGTCGCCGCCTCGCTGTGCGGGCAAAACCGCCAGTTGGCGCAACCGGCGGTGCTCGACAACTTCGTCACCTCGGGCCTGCAGGAAGACCACCTGAGCATGGGCACCAACGCCGCGCTGAAGCTGTATTCGGTGCTGGAAAACGTCACCCAGATCCTCGCCATCGAGTACTTGCTGGCGGCCCAGGCGTTCGAGTTCCTCCAGGAGCAACGCTTCGGCGCCGGCACCGATGCCGCCTGGCGTTTGCTGCGCGAACACGTCCCGGCCTACGACCAGGACCGCTGGCTGGCGCCAGACATCGCAGCCACCGCCGCGTTGCTCAAGGACGCCGATTTACTGCAACGCACGCTACCGAATTTGCACTGACCTTTTCCCAACAATAGCCAGCGTGCCAAGCCGACTGATCCTCTAAAAGAGCACAGCGGCGGCTAACGGAAGCATCCGGAGCGACTGGTAGTTAACAACACTCTCAAAAGGAGCATGAATGTGACTGCGCTAAACCTGATTCCAGGCCAACTGAGCCTTGCCCAACTGCGGGCCATCTACCAGCAGCCGGTAACCCTCAGTCTGGATGACAGCGCCTCGGCCCAGATCGAAGCCAGTGTCGCCTGTGTGGAGCAGATTCTCGCCGAGAACCGCACCGCCTACGGCATCAACACCGGTTTCGGCCTGCTGGCCTCGACCCGCATTGCCAGCGAAGACCTGGAAAACCTCCAGCGTTCCCTGGTGCTGTCCCACGCCGCCGGCGTCGGTGAGCCCATCAGCGATGCGCTGGTACGGCTGGTCATGGTGCTCAAGGTCAACAGCCTGAGCCGGGGTTTTTCCGGGATTCGCCGGCAGGTCATCGACGCGCTGATCGCCCTGATCAATGCCGAGGTCTACCCGCATATTCCGCTGAAAGGTTCGGTGGGCGCCTCCGGTGACCTGGCGCCATTGGCCCACATGTCGCTGGTGCTGCTGGGCGAAGGCAAGGCCCGCTACAAAGGCGAATGGCTGGAAGCTACCGAAGCGCTGAAAGTTGCCGGCCTGACGCCGCTGACCCTGGCGGCCAAGGAAGGCCTGGCGCTGCTCAACGGCACCCAGGTTTCCACCGCTTATGCATTGCGTGGGCTGTTCGAGGGCGAAGATCTGTTCGCCGGTGCCCTGGCCTGTGGCGCCCTGACGGTGGAAGCCGTGCTGGGTTCGCGCTCGCCGTTCGACGCACGCATTCACGCTGCCCGGGGCCAACGCGGCCAGATCGACTCTGCGGCCGCGTATCGCGCCCTGCTGGGTGAAAGCAGCGAAGTGTCGCAATCCCACGAGAACTGCGACAAGGTCCAAGACCCGTACTCCCTGCGTTGCCAGCCGCAAGTCATGGGCGCCTGCCTGACCCAGTTCCGCCAGGCGGCCGAAGTGCTGGTGGTGGAAGCCAACGCCGTGTCGGATAACCCACTGGTGTTCGCGGCTGAAGGTGACGTGATTTCCGGTGGCAACTTCCACGCCGAACCGGTGGCCATGGCGGCGGACAACATGGCGCTGGCCATCGCGGAAATCGGCTCCCTGAGCGAGCGTCGCATCTCGTTGATGATGGACAAGCACATGTCGCAACTGCCGCCATTCCTGGTGGGCAATGGCGGTGTGAACTCCGGCTTCATGATCGCCCAGGTGACGGCGGCGGCATTGGCCAGCGAGAACAAGGCACTGGCGCATCCCCATAGCGTCGACAGCCTGCCGACGTCAGCCAACCAGGAAGACCACGTGTCGATGGCCCCGGCGGCGGGCAAGCGCCTGTGGGAAATGGCCGAGAACACCCGCGGTGTGCTGGCGGTGGAATGGTTGGCGGCTTGCCAGGGCCTGGACCTGCGCAATGGCTTGAAAACCTCGCCGGCGCTGGAAAAGGCGCGCGGGATCCTGCGCAGCAAAGTCGCGTTTTATGAGAAGGACCGCTTCTTTGCGCCGGACATCAATGCCGCCAGTGAGCTGCTGGCAACGCGTTGCCTGAACGCGCTGGTGCCGGCGAAGTTGTTGCCGAGCCTCTAAGGACACCGAACCCCTCTTTGTGGCGAGGGAGCTTGCTCCCGCTGGGCTGCGTAGCGGCCCCAAAAACTTGCGGGCGCTGCGCACCCGAGCGGGAGCAAGCTCCCTCGCCACAAAAAGCTTGTCCACACCGCTTCGAATTTTCTCAGGATAAAAATAATTAAGGACGAGAAATGCACTCGGAAAAAGGTTTAAACCGCGGGCTCTCCGCCCGACATATTCGCTTCATGGCCCTCGGTTCCGCGATCGGTACCGGGCTGTTCTACGGCTCTGCCTCCGCCATCCAGATGGCCGGCCCGGCCGTGCTCCTGGCCTACCTGATCGGTGGCGCCGCGGTGTTCATGGTCATGCGCGCCCTCGGCGAAATGGCCGTGCATAACCCGGTGTCCGGCTCCTTCGGCCAGTACGCCAGTACCTACCTGGGCCCGATGGCCGGCTTTATCCTCGGCTGGACCTACGCCTTTGAAATGATCATCGTCTGCCTCGCCGACGTCACCGCCTTCGGCATCTACATGGGCTTCTGGTTTCCCGAAGTCGCGCGCTGGGTCTGGGTGCTGGGCATCGTGTTGCTGATCGGCGGCCTGAACCTGTGCAACGTCAAAGTCTTTGGCGAAATGGAGTTCTGGCTGTCGCTGCTCAAGGTCGGTGCCATCGTCGCAATGATCCTCGGCGGCTTCGGCATCATGCTGTTCGGCATTCACTCGGCGGGCGAAGCACCCGCTACCGGCCTCAGCAACCTGTGGGCCCACGGCGGCTTCATGCCGAACGGCGTGGGTGGCTTGATCGCGTCCTTCGCGGTGGTGATGTTTGCGTTTGGCGGCATCGAAATCATCGGCATCACCGCCGGCGAAGCCAAGGACCCGCAGCGGGTGATCCCCAAGGCAATCAACGCCGTGCCGTTGCGTATCCTGCTGTTCTACGTGCTGACATTGTTTGTGCTGATGGCGATCTACCCGTGGCCGCAGATCGGCAGCCAGGGCAGCCCGTTCGTGCAGATCTTCAGCAACCTGGGGATAGGCTCGGCGGCGACCATCCTTAACATCGTGGTGATCTCGGCCGCCGTCTCGGCCATCAACAGCGACATCTTCGGCGCCGGTCGCATGATGTATGGCCTGGCCCAGCAAGGGCAGGCGCCCAAGGGTTTTGCCCAACTGTCGAGCCAGGGCGTGCCGTGGATGACCGTAGTGGTGATGGGCGCCGCGTTGCTCGGCGGTGTGGTGCTCAATTACCTGATCCCGGAAAACGTGTTCCTGGTCATCGCCTCGATTGCGACCTTCGCCACGGTGTGGGTATGGCTGATGATCCTGGTCACCCAGGTGGCCATGCGTCGCTCGATGACCAGGGAACAGATTGCCGAGCTGAAATTCCCGGTGCCGTTCTGGCCCTACGCGCCAGCGGCCGCCATCGTGTTCATGCTGTTCATCTTCGGCGTGCTGGGTTACTTCCCGGACACCCAGGCCGCTCTTATGGTCGGCGCCGTGTGGATCGTCTTGCTGATCGTCGCCTATCTGCTGTGGGTCAAGCCCGCCGCCGGGCAAACGGCCAAGGTTCACTACGACCCGGCTTTGTCTCATCGATAACCTAATGGAGGCGTTGATGAAAACGCTTTGGCAACACTGCCACGTTGCAACCATGGCCCAGGGCAACTACTCGATCATCGAGGACGCCGCCATTGTTACCTCGGGCACGCTCATCGAGTGGATCGGCCCGCGCGCCGATCTGCCGGATGCGAACTACGCAACCACCCATGACCTGCAAGGGGCGTGGGTCACGCCCGGGCTGATCGACTGCCACACCCACACGGTGTTCGGCGGCAATCGCAGCGGCGAGTTCGAGCAGCGGCTGCAAGGCGTGAGCTACGCCGAGATCGCAGCGGCCGGTGGCGGTATTGCCAGCACCGTGCGCGCCACGCGTGCGGCGAGCGAAGATGAACTGTTTGCCAGCGGCCACAAGCGCCTGCGCAGTTTGCTGCGCGACGGTGTAACCACCGTCGAGATCAAGTCCGGCTACGGCCTGGACCTGGCCAGCGAGCGCAAGATTTTGCGGGTGATCCGTCGCCTCGGCGCCGAGTTGCCGGTCAGTGTGCGCAGCACCTGCCTGGCGGCGCATGCGTTGCCGGCGGAGTACGTGGACCGGGCCGATGCCTACATCGATCACATCTGCACCGAAATGCTCCCGGCGCTGGCAGCGGAAGGCCTGGTGGACGCGGTCGACGCCTTCTGTGAGTACCTGGCGTTCTCACCGGAGCAGGTGGAGCGCGTGTTCATCGCCGCCCGGAAACTTGGCTTGCCGGTAAAACTGCACGCCGAACAGTTGTCGTCCCTGCATGGCTCCAGCCTGGCGGCGCGGTACCAGGCGCTGTCGGCGGACCACCTGGAATTCATGACTGAGGAAGACGCCATCGCCATGGCCGCTTCCGGCACCGTCGCGGTGCTGCTGCCGGGCGCGTTCTACTTCCTGCGGGAAACCCAGTTGCCGCCGATGGATGCCCTGCGCAAGCACGGCGTGAAGATCGCGATCGCCAGCGACCTCAACCCGGGCACCTCGCCGGCGTTGTCGGTGCGCCTGATGCTGAACATGGCCTGCACCCTGTTCCGCATGACCCCGGAAGAAGCCCTGGCCGGCGCCACGCAACACGCGGCCACCGCCCTGGGCCTGGGCAACAGCCATGGCTCGCTGGAAGTGGGCAAGGTCGCGGATTTTGTCGCCTGGCAGATTGATCGTCCCGCCGACCTGGCCTACTGGCTGGGTGGCGAGCTGGATAAACGCGTCGTGCGCCACGGCGTCGAAGTCACCGTTTAAGGAGTACCGCTGTGGATAAGGTTCTGAACTTCAAACAAGGCCGTGTGCCGCTGCTGATCAGCATGCCCCACGCGGGCCTGCGCCTGACGCCGGCGGTGCAAGCCGGGCTGATCCCCGAGGCGCAAAGCCTGCCGGACACCGACTGGCACATTCCCACGCTGTATGACTTCGCCGAAGCGCTGGGCGCCAGCACTCTGGCGGCGGAGTATTCGCGCTTTGTCATCGACCTGAACCGGCCTTCAGACGACAAGCCGCTGTACGTTGGCGCAACCACCGGCCTGTACCCGGCGACACTGTTTGACGGTGTGCCGCTGTTCCGCGAAGGCCTGGAACCGTCCAAGGCCGAGCGCGCCACGTACCTGGAGCAGGTGTGGACGCCGTATCACCGCACTCTGCAAAACGAACTGGCCCGGCTCAAGGCCGAGTTCGGTTATGCGCTGCTGTTTGATGCGCACTCGATCCGCTCGGTGATCCCGCACCTGTTCGAAGGCAAGCTGCCGGACTTCAATCTCGGCACCTTCAACGGCGCGGCCTGCGATCCGCAGCTGGCCAGCGAACTGGAAGCCATCTGTGCCGGCCACCCGCAGTACAGCCATGTGCTCAACGGGCGCTTCAAGGGCGGGCACATCACCCGTCACTACGGCAACCCGGCCGAGAACATCCACGCCGTGCAGCTGGAGTTGGGGCAGTGCACCTACATGGAAGAGTTTGAGCCCTTCCGTTATCGCGCCGACCTGGCCGAGCCGACGCGGGTGGTGTTGAAGGAACTACTGGAAGGGTTTCTGGCGTGGGGCAAGCGGCATTACTCCTGAGTGGCGTCGCTGCTGAGATAGCCTTCGCGAGCAAGCCCGCTCCCACATTCGACCGTGTTTCTTCAGGAGGAACACGGTCGAATGTGGGAGCGGGCTTGCTCGCGAAGAGGCCCTCAACAGCAACACACCTCCCAAGTCGTCTGTGTGCAAATCCCTGTCGCCACAGTTCGCTTTGATCAAGGTCTCGCTGGGTAAGGTGTTGGGCACGGCGCGTCAGACGCCACTCCCACAATAAAAACTGCCGAGTGAGACCGCATCGATGAAAAGACTGTTCAACCGTTGTCTGTTGATTCTCACCGGCGCCGCACTCTTGAGCGCCAACGCGATGGCTGCCGACCCGGCCTCGTGCAAGGTCGTGCGCATGGGCGTGGTCAGCTGGACCGACGTGATCGCCACCAGCGGCATGGCCGATGTGCTGCTCAATGGCCTGGGCTATGACAGCAAGCAAACCAGCGCCGTGCAGCAAATCATCTTTGCCGGCATCCGCGACAAGCGCCTGGATATCTTCCTCGGCTACTGGAAACCGGCGATGGACAACAACATCGCGCCATTCCTCGCGGCCAAGCAGGTCAAGGTGTTCGACAAGCCGAGCCTGTCCGACGCTCAAGCGACGCTGGCGGTGCCGCAGTACGTTGCCGACGCCGGCTTGAAAACCTTTGCCGACATTGCCCGCTTCAAGGACAAGCTGGGCGGCAAGATCTATGGCATCGAGCCGGGCAGCGGTGCCAATACCGATATCCAGAAAATGATCGACAGCAACCGCTTTGGCCTCGGCGGCTTCAAGCTCGTGGCGTCCGGCGAGGCAGGCATGCTGGCGGCGGTGCAGCGGGCAGTGAATCGCAAGGAGTTCGTGGTGTTTGTCGGCTGGACCCCGCACCCGATGAACATCAACATGAAAATGGCGTACCTGACCGGCAGTGAAGATGTGTTTGGCGCCAACGAAGGCATGGCCACGGTCTCCACGGTGACGGCGCCGGATTACGCCGAACGTTGCCCCAACGTGACCCGCCTGCTGGAAAACCTGACCTACACCGCGGCCCAGGAAAGCCAGTTGATGGTGCCGATCATGGACCGCAAGACGCCGCAGGAGGTGGCCAAACAATGGTTGCGCGACAACCCCGAGGATTTGCAGCGCTGGCTGGCGGGTGTAACGACCCTGGATGGAAAAGACGGCGTGGCGGCGGTGCAGGCCAGCCTCAAGCCCTGAGCAAATGAAGATCAAAATGTGGGAGCGGGCTTGCTCGCGAATGCGGTGGGTCAGCCACACAAGTATTGACTGATACACCGCATTCGCGAGCAAGCCCGCTCCCACATTGGATTCGTGGCGGCTGTTAAATCCTTATCTTCAGGACGATCCTTCGATGTCCCATTACCCGATTTCCGCGCAGATGTGCGCCTTCGTCGAAAAAACCGAATCCTTCACCAGCGACGACACATCGCTGGCCGGATTGCGCCGAGGCTATGACCGCATGTGCCAGGCGTTCACCCCGGCGCGGCCCGAAGGGTTACAGGTGTCAGACGTTTCCCTGGGTGGCGTGGGCGTACGCATTTATCAACCGGCGACGCCAACCCCTGATAGCGGCTGGCCATGCATCTTTTATATGCACGGTGGCGGCTGGGTGGTCGGCGGGCTGGATTCCCATGACTTCATGTGTGCTGAGCTGGCCGACTCACTGCAAGTGCTGGTCATCGCCATCGATTACCGCCTGGCACCCGAACACCCGTTTCCGGCCGCCTTTGAGGATTGCCGTGCGGTCTGGCAGGCGATCCAGGTGGGCGAAGCGCCCCAGCCGATCAACCTTCAGCGTCTGGTGGTGGCTGGTGACAGCGCCGGCGGTAACCTGGCGGCGGCCCTGTGCCTGGGCCTGCGGGATGACCATCAGCCGCAGCCCCTGGCGCAAGTCCTGATCTACCCCGGCCTGGGCGGCCCCGCCGACCTGCCGTCCCGCCGCGATTGCGTCGACGCGCCGCTGCTCAGTACCGCCGACACCGAGTGCTATCTCGCCCTTTACCTGCGTGGGCCGGGCAAGCCGTCGCCCTACGCCATGCCATTGCTGGCCGTGGATTTCAGCGGGTTGCCGCAGGCTTTGATCGCTGTCGCCCAGTTCGACCCGTTGCGGGACGACGGCATGCTCTACGCCGAACGCCTGCAAGGCGCCGGGGTGGCGGCCACGCTGTATCCCGGCAAAGGCCTGGTTCACGGCTGCCTGCGGGCCCGGGGCCAGGTGTTGGAGGTCGACCGGCTGTACGTTTATCTGCTGGACTACCTGCGTGGTGTTCTGCTGACACAGGTCTAGGTCCACGAGGACATGCTCATTGCACAATTCGGGTTTATGATGCCAGACGGCAAAATAATAGACGTCCCCCCAGGGATGAACTCGACCCCTTACGGAGCGCGCAATGCAGACTTTGTACCCGCAGATCAAACCCTACGCCCGGCACGATCTGGCCGTCGATGAAACCCACGTCCTGTACGTCGACGAAAGCGGTTCCCCGGAAGGCTTGCCCGTTGTGTTCATCCATGGCGGCCCCGGCGCCGGGTGTGATGCCAATAGCCGCTGCTATTTCGATCCCAATCTGTACCGAATTGTTACTTTTGATCAGCGTGGCTGCGGGCGCTCCACCCCACGGGCCAGCCTGGAAAACAACACCACCTGGGACCTGGTGGCCGACCTTGAGCGGATTCGCGAACACCTGGGCATCGAAAAATGGGTGCTGTTCGGCGGTTCCTGGGGCTCGACCCTGGCCCTGGCCTACGCGCAAACCCACCCGGAGCGTGTGCACGGCCTGATCGTGCGGGGCATTTTCCTGGCCCGCCCCCAGGACATTCAGTGGTTCTACCAGGCTGGCGCCAGCCGGCTGTTCCCCGATTACTGGCAGGACTACCTGGCGCCCATCCCGGCGGAGGAGCGGCACGACCTGCTCAGCGCCTACCACAAGCGCCTGACCGGCAACGACCAGATCGCCCAGATGCACGCCGCCAAGGCCTGGTCCACGTGGGAAGGGCGCATGTTGGGCCTGTGCCCGAACCCGCAATTGATCGAGCGTTTCTCCGAACCCCAGCGCGCCCTGTCGATTGCCCGTATCGAATGCCATTACTTCACCAATAACTCGTTCCTTGAACCTGACCAACTGATCCGCGACATGCACAAGATCGCCCACCTGCCTGGCGTAATCGTGCATGGCCGCTACGATATGATCTGCCCGCTGGACAATGCCTGGGAGCTGCATCAGGCCTGGCCCAACAGTGAGCTGCAGATCATCCGCGAGGCCGGCCATGCGGCTTCCGAACCCGGAATTACCGATGCGCTGGTGCGTGCGGCGAGTGAAATGGCACGGCGCCTGCTTGATTTGCCGCCTGAAGAAGCATGAAGGGCCTTTTGCAACGGGTGCGCGGCGCCCGGGTCGAGGTAGAAGGGCAGGTGGTCGGGGCGATAGACCAGGGTTTGCTGGTGCTGGTGGCTGTCGAGCCTTCGGATACGCAAGCCAGCGCCGACAAGCTGCTGCATAAGCTGCTTAACTATCGGGTGTTCAGCGACGACGAGGGCAAGATGAACCTGTCCTTGAAAGACATTGGCGGCGGTTTGCTGCTGGTGTCGCAGTTCACCCTGGCGGCAGACACCAAGAGTGGGCTGAGGCCGAGCTTCTCCACGGCGGCACCGCCGGCGTTGGGCGAGGCGCTTTTCGACTATCTGCTGTTACAAGCGCAACAATTGCATGGCACGGTAGCGGCAGGGCGTTTTGGCGCTGATATGCAGGTGCATTTGGTCAATGATGGGCCGGTCACCTTCCTGTTACAGACGTGAATGTACTGAAAACGACTTGTGATGCCCAAAAAACCGGGTTTTCGCTACAAATACTTCGCTGACCCTGATGCGTTGTCACGCGGGCTACTAGATAATCGCGCGCTACGGGGATCAGCGTTAATTGGTCCATTTTTGACTTAGGTAGAGACTTGTCCGATAGCCATTGGGGAATCATTTAGCCCCATGGGAGTCGGAACAATGCTCGCCAACCTGGCATATAGATAGCTGGCCGTTGGTTTTTTGATCTGTTTTCGGCGAGGGTTGCTCGTGATTGTTAGTCCCTGTAATGCACCAAAATTGTCTGCCAAACGGTTACGAAACGTACTGGTGACGGGCTCTGCCCTGTTTTGCCTGTTCGGCGCGGGTCAACTGTGGGCATTCAGTCTGGATGATGTGTCGGCCAAGGCAAAAGAGCTGGCCGGGCAGAAATACGAAGCTCCGCGCAGCAATTTGCCGAACGAATTCCGCGAAATGAAATTCGCTGATTACCAGAAAATTCGTTTCCGCAACGAAAAAGCCGAGTGGGCCGATCAGAACACCCCGTTCAAGCTGTCCTTCTACCACCAGGGTATGCATTTCGATACACCGGTGAAAATCAACGAAGTCACCGCCGACAGCGTTCAGGAAATCAAGTACGACCCGTCCCGCTTCGATTTCGGCGACGTCAAGTTTGATCCCAAATCCACCGAACAGCTGGGTTATGCCGGTTTCCGTGTGCTGTACCCGATCAACAAGGGTGACAAGCAAGACGAAATCATGACCATGCTCGGCGCCAGCTATTTCCGCGTCGTGGGCAAGGACCAGGTCTACGGCCTGTCTGCCCGCGGCATGGCGATCGACACTGCGTTGCCGTCCGGCGAAGAATTCCCGCGTTTCACCGAGTTCTGGATCGAGCGTCCAAAACCGGGTGAGAAACAACTGGTGATCTACGCCCTGCTGGATTCGCCGCGGGCCACCGGCGCTTATCGCCTGATCCTGCGCCCGGGTACCGACACCATCGTCGACGTCAAATCCCAGATGTACCTGCGTGACAAGGTCACCAAGCTGGGCATCGCCCCGCTGACCAGCATGTTCCTGTTCGGCGCCAACCAGCCGTCCAAGGTCCTCAACTACCGTCGCGAGCTGCACGATTCCAGCGGCCTGTCGATCCATGCCGGCAACGGCGAGTGGATCTGGCGCCCACTGAACAACCCCAAACACCTGTCGGTCAGCAACTTCACCGTGGAAAACCCGCGTGGTTTCGGCCTGCTGCAACGCGGCCGCAACTTCAGCCACTACGAAGACCTCGACGACAACTACGACAAGCGCCCAAGCGCCTGGATCGAGCCTGAAGGCGATTGGGGCAAGGGCTCCGTCGACCTGGTAGAGATTCCGACCGCCGATGAAACCAACGACAACATCGTTGCGTTCTGGAGCCCGGAAACACTGCCGGAGCCAGGCAAGCCGCTGGACGTTGCCTACCGCCTGCACTGGACATTGCAAGACGCCGAGTTCCATTCGCCAGAAAGCGCCTGGGTCAAGCAGACCCTGCGTTCCACCGGCGACGTCAAGCAATCCAACCTGATCCGTCAGCCAGACGGCAGCGTGGCTTACCTGGTGGACTTCGAGGGCCCGTCCCTGAAGAAATTGCCAGCTGACGCACCGGTTCGCAGCCAGGTCAGCGTGGGCGACAACGCCGAAATCGTTGAAAACAGCGTGCGCTACAACCCGCACACCCAAGGCTGGCGCCTGACCCTGCGCATGAAGATCAAGGACGCAGGCAAGCCGACTGAAATGCGTGCTGCTCTGGTTCAGGACATCGTGCAGCCGGAACCGGAGAAGGTTTCGACCCAAGTGTTGAAAGCCGACAAGGTCCTGGCCAAGCAGCACGAGAAAGCAGCCAAGAAAGACGCCAAGGACAAGGACGCCAAGCAGCCGGAAGCGGCTGCCCCAGCCACACCACTCCCTACCCAGGATCAGGCCAAGACAGAGCAAGTCCTGACCGAAACCTGGAGCTATCAGTTGCCTGCCGATGAGTAATTCTCAAGTCCAGCCAGAGACTCTTGCCGAGTACCTGGCGCATCTACCGATGACCGATGAGCAGCGCGCCGAACTGGCGGGCTGCGAGTCCTTCAGTGAATTGCACAAGCGCCTGTCATCGTCCACGTTCGACGCGCCTGCCGACGCTGCCCAGGCATCGGTAGGCGCCCGGCTGACCCTCAACACTGCCGAAGAGTTGCAAGACGCCGAAATGCTGGTGCTCGACGCCAGCGGCCGGGTTTGCCTCAAGGCCACGCCGCCGATCCGTCGGACCAAGGTCGTGCCTGAGCCGTGGCGCACCAATATCCTGGTGCGTGGCTGGCGCCGCCTGACCGGCCGCACGAATCCACCGGCCCCGCCGAAGGATGAGCGCGTACTGCCGGCCGCCCGCTGGCGCACCGTCGGTTCGATCCGTCGCTATATCCTGCTGGTGCTGATGCTCGGCCAGACGATCGTTGCCGGCTGGTACATGAAAGGCATCATGCCGTACCAGGGCTGGTCCTTCGTCGACTTTGACGAGATCCGCAACCAGACCCTGCTGCAAACCGCGACCCAGGTACTGCCTTACGCCCTGCAAACCAGCATCCTTGTGCTGTTCGGGATTCTGTTCTGCTGGGTCTCGGCCGGTTTCTGGACCGCGCTGATGGGCTTCCTGGAACTGCTGACCGGTCACGATAAATACCGTATCTCCGGTAAAAGTGCCGGTGACGAGCCGATTCCGAAAGACGCCCGCACCGCCCTGGTCATGCCGATCTGCAACGAAGACGTGCCCCGGGTATTTGCCGGCCTGCGCGCGACGTTCGAATCGGTGGCTGCCACCGGTGACCTGGACCGTTTCGACTTCTTCGTCCTCAGCGACAGTAACGAGGCCGACATCTGCATCGCCGAGCAGCAAGCCTGGCTCGACGTGTGCCGCGAAGCCGGTGGCTTCGGCAAGATCTTCTATCGCCGCCGTCGCCGTCGCGTCAAACGCAAGAGCGGCAACCTCGACGACTTCTGCCGTCGCTGGGGCGGTGACTACAAGTACATGGTGGTGCTCGACGCCGACAGCGTGATGAGCGGCGAATGCCTGACCAGCCTGGTGCGCCTGATGGAAGCCACGCCGGATGCCGGGATTATCCAGACCGCGCCGCGTGCGTCGGGCATGGACACCCTGTATGCGCGCATGCAGCAGTTCGCCACCCGGGTGTACGGCCCGCTGTTCACCGCCGGCCTGCACTTCTGGCAGCTGGGTGAATCCCACTACTGGGGTCACAACGCGATCATCCGCATGAAGCCGTTTATCGAGCACTGCGCCATGGCGCCGTTGCCGGGTAAAGGTGCGTTTGCCGGTGCGATTCTTTCCCACGACTTCGTTGAAGCTGCGCTGATGCGCCGTGCCGGCTGGGGCGTGTGGATTGCCTACGACTTGCCGGGCAGCTACGAAGAGCTGCCGCCGAACCTGCTGGACGAACTCAAGCGTGACCGTCGCTGGTGCCACGGCAACCTGATGAACTTCCGCCTGTTTTTGGTAAAAGGCATGCACCCGGTGCACCGTGCGGTGTTCCTCACCGGCGTGATGTCGTACCTGTCGGCGCCGTTGTGGTTCTTCTTCCTGGTGCTGTCCACGGCCTTGCTGGCGGTCAACACACTGATGGAGCCGCAGTACTTCATGGCGCCGCGCCAGTTGTATCCGTTGTGGCCACAATGGCATCCGGACAAGGCGGTGGCGCTGTTCTCCACCACCATCGTGCTGCTGTTCCTGCCTAAATTGCTGAGCATCATCCTGATCTGGGCCAAGGGCGCGAAAGAGTTCGGCGGCAAGTTCAAGGTGACCCTGTCGATGCTGCTGGAGATGCTGTTCTCCATGTTGCTGGCGCCGGTGCGGATGATTTTCCACACCCGTTTCGTACTGGCCGCGTTCCTCGGCTGGGCGGCGACCTGGAACTCGCCACAGCGTGACGACGACTCCACGCCATGGAGCGAGGCAGTCAAGCGCCACGGTCCGCAGACCCTGCTCGGCTTCTTCTGGGCGCTGCTGGTGGTGTGGTTGAACCCAAGCTTCCTGTGGTGGCTGGTGCCGATCGTCGGTTCGCTGATGCTGTCGATTCCGGTGTCGGTGATTTCCAGCCGGGTCAAACTGGGCCTCAAGTCTCGCGACGAGAGCCTGTTCCTGATCCCCGAGGAATACAATCCGCCCCAGGCGCTGTTGTCGACCGACAAGTACACCCACGAAAACCGTTGGCATGCGCTCAATGACGGTTTTGTGCGGGCGGTGGTCGATCCGCAGCAGAACGCCCTGGCGTGCGCCTTGGCAACTTCCCGTCACGGGCAGGCGGAGCCGATTGAGTGGCTGCGTGTTGACCGGGTTCGCCACGCGTTGAAAGTCGGCCCGGCCGGCCTCAACAACGGTGAACGCCTGGCCTTGCTCAGCGACCCGGTCGCCCTGGCACGCTTGCACGAGCAGGTCTGGAGCGAAGGCCA
This sequence comes from Pseudomonas sp. W2I6, assembly GCF_030815935.1. NCBI lineage: Bacteria > Pseudomonadati > Pseudomonadota > Gammaproteobacteria > Pseudomonadales > Pseudomonadaceae > Pseudomonas > Pseudomonas sp. W2I6. The sequence continues at coordinate 6,776,127 of NZ_JAUSXJ010000001.1, forward strand.
CGCCGAGTGGCTGAGCGCCTGGCGCGAGTCGGTCAAGGCCGATCCGCATGCGCCATTGCTGCCATTGAAGCCGCTGTCGTCCCAGGCTCAACCGGCCTGATTCCGACGCCCCCGAGGTGCCACCTCGGGGGCGTTTGCGATAACCGTCCTACGTTGTTTTTCCCTTCTGCTGCATCGCGCTAACTCCTTGTTATTTCGAAACAAAAGACCCTTCTCCGAGGCATATTGCCGTGCCTGCGAGTGGGTTAGCATCGCCCCCCAAATCTGACTCGAAGCCTGCGGCTTACGCGAACTTGCGCGTGGCCGGGTGTGGGAGTGTTTAATGGAACAGGGGCTTTTTTCATGATCAAAAGGTATTTGTCGATGCTGCTGCTCGGCATCGTCACATTTTCCCACGGTTACCTGGCGCATGCCGGAGCCATAGATGAGGCCGTTCGGCGGGGTGTGTTGAAAGTCGGCACCAATCCGGCCTACGTGCCCTTTGAGATGACCGACAAGAAAGGCCGGATCGTCGGGTTTGAAATTGACCTGCTCCGGGAGATGAGCAAGGCGCTGGGGGTCAAGCTGGAGCTGGTTTCGGTACCGTATATCGACCTGATTCCCGGCCTGCTGGCCAGCCGGTTCGACCTGATCGGCAGCGGCATGACTGTCACGCAGGAGCGCAACCTGACCCTCAATTTCAGCGACTCGTTCATCATCGTCGGCCAGACCGTGCTGCTGAACCCTCGGTTGGCCGACAAGGTCCAGAGCATCGAGGACTTGAACGAGGCCGGTTACCGGATCGTGGCCGCCGAAGGCACCACAGGCGAGGCGGCGGCGAAAAGGTTTCTCGGCACTGCACGGCTGCGCAGTTTTCCAACACCTGAAGAAGGCGTGCGCCAGGTGGTGGAGGGCAAGGCCGATGCGTTTATCCATGATGCGCCGTATAACCTGATCGCCATTACCAAGCCCCAGAACAGTGCGCTGTTGGCGCTGGAGCAACCCTTCACCTACGAGCCCCTGGCGTTCGGCTTGAAAAAGGGCGATTACGACAGCCTCAACTGGATCAATCATTTCCTCAACCAGGTGGCCCAGGACGGCACCTACGATCGGCTGCATGACAAGTGGTTCAAGGACTCGGGCTGGATGGCGGAAGTGGACTGGTAGTCATAACTGCTTACACATCAAGCAATTGGCTGGGCCGTGGATCGAGGTGTCTAGCCATGCCTTTCTCTGCACGGTTATGGGGCTTTTCTGTCATACCTTGGCAACAAATCCCGGCGAAACCTTTGTACCCGGCGGTGAGTGAGTTAGGATCGCACCCCGAAATGGTGCAGCCCTTTTGCGCGCCGACCTCACAAGAAAATGAGTTCAGGGGACTTGATGATGAAAAAGTATCTTTCGATGCTGCTGCTGGGCGTCACCGCACTGGTGGCGGTCAACGCGGCACATGCCGGCGCCATCGATGATGCGGTCAAGCGCGGTACGCTGAAAGTCGGCATGGACCCGACCTACATGCCGTTCCAGATGACCAACAAACGCGGTGAAATCATCGGCTTTGAAGTCGACATCCTCAAGGCCATGGCCAAGTCGATGGGCGTGAAGTTCGAGCCGATTTCCACCGGTTACGACGGCATCATCCCGGCCCTGTTGACCGACAAGTTCGACATGATCGGCAGCGGCATGACCCTGACCCAGGAACGCAACCTGCGTCTGAACTTCAGCGAACCGTTCATCGTGGTCGGCCAGACCCTGCTGATCCGCAAGGAGCTGGAGGGCACCATCAAGTCCTACAAAGACCTGAATGACGAGAAATACCGCCTGACCTCCAAGCTCGGTACCACCGGCGAAATGGTGGCCAAGAAGCTGATCTCCAAAGCCAAGTACCACGGCTATGACAACGAGCAGGAAGCTGTTCTGGACGTGGTCAACGGCAAGGCTGACGCCTTCGTCTATGACGCCCCGTACAACGTGGTGGCCGTGAACAAGGTCGGCGCCGGCAAACTGGTGTTCCTTGATCAGCCGTTCACCTTTGAACCCCTGGCGTTCGGCCTGAAGAAGGGCGACTACGACAGCATCAACTTCATCAACAACTTCCTGCACCAGATCCGCAACGACGGCACCTACGATCGCATCCATGACAAGTGGTTCAAGAGTTCTGAGTGGCTCAAGGACATGGAATAAAAGCTGACCTGCATTGATCGTTCCCACGCTCCGCGTGGGAATGCAGCCCGTGACGCTCTGCGTCACAAAGCGGACGCTGAGCGTCCAGTGAGGCATTCCCACGCAGAGCGTGGGAACGATCTCGACATATCCCGGAACCCGTAATGAAACAGAAAAAAGCCCAATGGCCCTGGCACCTGCTGACGGTGCTGGTGCTGGTCGGCCTGGCCGGCGCGTTGTATTACGCCACCTCGCTGATGTCCTACGAATGGCGCTGGAACCGCGTGCCGCAGTACTTCGTCTACCAGGCCGAAGAATCCCAGCGTGCGTCGGACATTTCCACCGTCAGCGAGCTGGTGCGCAAGGGCGATGTGGCTGAAGTCACCCTGCGTAATGACGAGGGCAACGAACAGCACCTGACCGTGGCCGAGAACAGCCTGCAAGTGGCCAATGGCGATGACGTGGCCGAGGGCGATGTGGTCGGCGTCACCCGGCATTGGGCTGCGGGCCCGTTGCTGTGGGGCTTGTGGACTACGTTGTGGCTATCGGTGGTGTCCGGGGTGCTGGGACTGTTGATCGGCCTGGCGACCGGATTGTGTCGCCTGTCGAACAACCCGACTTTACGCGATCTGTCGACGATCTACGTCGAACTGGTGCGCGGTACGCCACTATTGGTGCAGATCTTCATTTTCTATTTCTTTATCGGCACGGTGCTCAACCTGTCCCGGGAATTCGCCGGGATCGCCGCGCTTTCGCTGTTTACCGGCGCGTATGTGGCGGAAATCATCCGTGCCGGCGTGCAGTCGATTGCCCGTGGGCAGAGTGAGGCCGCCCGCTCCCTGGGGCTCAGTGCCGGTCAGTCGATGCGCCACATGGTGTTGCCGCAAGCCTTCAAGCGCGTGCTGCCGCCCCTGGCCGGGCAATTTATCAGCCTGGTCAAGGACACGTCCCTGGTGTCGGTGATCGCGATTACCGAGCTGCTCAAAAGCGGCCGCGAGGTCATCACCACCTCGTTCTCGCCGTTCGAAATCCTGTTCTGCGTCGCAGGCCTGTACCTGCTGATCAACCTGCCGCTGTCGAAAATCGCCAGCCGGCTTGAGCGGAGGCTCGCGCAAAGTGATTGAAGTCCGCGATCTGGTAAAAGTCTTCGACACCCGTGGCCACGTCGTGCGCGCGGTGGATAACGTGACCACGCAGGTGGCCAGGGGTGAAGTGCTGGTGGTGATCGGCCCGTCCGGTTCCGGCAAGTCGACGTTCCTGCGCTGCCTTAACGGCCTGGAGGAATTCGATTCCGGCTCGGTAAGCATCGACGGCCTGCAACTGGCAGACCCGAAAACCGACGTGAACGCCTACCGCCGTGAAGTCGGCATGGTGTTCCAGCACTTCAACCTGTTCCCCCACATGACCGTGCTGGAAAACCTCTGCCTGGCGCAAAAAGTCGTGCGCAAGCGCGGCAAGAAAGAGCGCGAGGCCAAGGCCCTGGCGCTCCTGGAGAAAGTCGGCATTGCCCAGAAAGCCTACGAGTTCCCGTCGCGGCTTTCCGGTGGCCAGCAGCAGCGCGTCGCGATTGCCCGCGCGCTGGCGATGGAGCCCAAGGTGATGCTGTTTGACGAGCCCACCTCGGCCCTGGACCCGGAAATGGTCGGCGAAGTGCTGGACGTGATGAAGACCCTGGCCCTGGAAGGCATGACCATGGTCTGCGTCACCCATGAAATGGGCTTTGCCCGGGAAGTGGCCGATCGCGTGCTGTTCTTCGATCACGGCAAACTGTTGGAGGACGCCGCCCCGGCGCAATTCTTCGATGCGCCGAAGGACCCTCGCGCCCAAGCCTTCCTGCGCCAGGTTCTATAAATGCGTTGAGAATCCTTCTTGTGGCGAGGGAGCTTGCTCCCGCTGGGCCGCGTAGCGGCCCTAAAAGAACGGGAGCGCTGCGCACTCCAGCGGGAGCAAGCTCCCTCGCCACAGGATAGCGTTGGTCGTGGGTTTTTTCAGACCTTGAACTTGCCCACCCACACCTGCAAATCCGCCCCCAGGCGCGCCAGTTCGACACTGGCCGCCGCAGTGTCCTGACTCGCGGCCCAGGTCTGTTCCGACACGTCCTTGACCTTCAGCACGCTGCGGTTGATCTCCTCTGCCACTGCCGTCTGTTCCTCTGCGGCAGCGGCAATCTGCGGGTTCATCTCCTGGATCACCGACACGGTACGGGTGATGCCAGCCAGCGCCTCTCCTGCGCGACGGGTCAGTTGCACGCTGTTGTCGGTGAGGCTGCGACTGTTGTCCATGATGTCGGCCACCTGCTGCGTGCCCCGGTGCAGGCCGCTGATCAACTCCTCGATTTCCTCGGCCGACTGCTGGGTACGCTGCGCCAGGCTGCGCACTTCATCGGCGACTACGGCAAAGCCCCTGCCGGCTTCGCCTGCGCGGGCCGCCTCGATCGCGGCGTTGAGGGCCAGCAAGTTGGTCTGTTCCGATACCGACTTGATCACCTCCAGCACGCTGCCGATCTTCCGGCTTTCCTGTTGCAGGCCTTGCATGGCCTGGCTTGAACGAGCCATTTCCTGAGCCAGGTGCTCGATGTGGGTAATGGCCTCAGCCACCACCTGATCGCCCTGGCCCGCCTGCCGGTCGGCCTCGGCAGCAGCCAGCGACGCTTGCTCGGCATGGCGCGCAACTTCCTGGGAGGTGGCGAGCATCTCGTTCATGGCGGTGGCCACCTGTTCGGTTTCCTGCTTCTGGCCGTCGACCCCGTCGCGGGTTTGCTCGGTGACCGCCGAGAGTTGCTCGGCGGCGCTGGCGATCTGCTGGGCGCTGTCGCCGATGCCGCTGATCAAGCCCCGCAGGTTGAGGGTCATTTGCCCGATGCTGCGCTGCAACTGCCCCAGTTCATCCTGGCGCGAGGCCTGGATGTCGTGGCTCAGGTCACCTTCGGCAATCCGGTTGGCCACGGACAGGGCCTGGCGCAGTGGTGCGACGATCTGGACGGCGATCAACCAGGCGGCCACGACGCCGAGCAACAGCGCCGCTGCAGTAACGTTGAGCAGCAGGGTGCGGGCGAGGCTGGCTTCGTTGTCACGCTTGGCGGTCTGGTCCTGGCTCAGCAGGTCGCTTTCCGTGAGCAACTGATCCAGCCACTGTTCAAGCTGGTTCTGGGTGGTTTCGGCGCTGAGTTGGGCGTCCTTGAGGCGTGTCAGGTGAGTCCGAAAATCGAGCAGAACTTTTTTCAGGGCGCTGGCGTCAACCGGCAGCGCGCCTACCGCCGCCTGGGCGCCATCCAGGGCCAGTAGCGCATCACCCACGCCCTTGGCGTAGGCGTCCAATGACGCAGCGGCCCAGGCGGGGCTCTGGGCGCGGTCTTCGGCTTGTTCCAGGGCCTGGCGCAATTGTTCCACGGCATCGAGAGCCTTTTCATCGTCTTGATTGGGCAGGTTGCTCGACAGTTCAGAGAGGCTGTCACTGCTCTGGACTGAGCTGCGCTTGAGCTGTTCACGGGCGTTTTCACGTTGCTTGATCAGCCCCTCCAGGCCGCTTAAGGCGGTCTTGAAACTGGTGACGAAGCGTCGGCTTTCCTGCAGCTGTTGTTGGTTGACCGGGTCGGTAAATCGCGGGGAAAGATCCACCAGGAACTGGTCGATCTTGTCCATGTGCAGCTCTATTTTGGACAGGCTGGCCGGGTCGTTCAGGGTGCGATAGACGATGCGATCAGCGCGCAACTCTTCGCCGACGACTGCCAATTGCGAGAGCAGCGTGAGTTTTTGGGAGCGCTCGAGGGATGCGCTCAAGGCTTGCCAACCGGTAGAGGCGATGATCAGGCTGAGGCTGAGCACCAGGCCAAAGCCCAGGGCAAGTTTGAGGCTGATGCTGATGTTTCCGAGCAGGCGGGTCAGTGGACGAAACATGGTGAACCTCCAACGAATCAAAAGGAGCGTCTCAAGCGTCCGGCCAACAATGGTCAGGGGAGTTGAAACGCTACTTTTATTCGGCGCCAGGTGTGTGATCCACGACCTGAAAAACGCGTAGGAAATTTCACATATTGTCGGAGCGACGGCCCTGATGGCCGCCGCAAGCGGGTCAGACCTTGAAGCGACCTACCAGGCTTTGCAGGTAAACCCCCAGGCGCGCCAGCTCGGCACTGGAAGCCGCGGTTTCTTCGCTGGCCGCCGAGGTTTGTTCGGAAACGTCCCGCACGTTGAGCACGCTGCGGTTGATCTCTTCGGCCACGGCGCTTTGCTGCTCGGCGGCGGTGGCGATCTGCTGGTTCATCGCCTGGATCGCCGAGACGGTACGGGTGATGTTCTCCAGGGCATTGCCGGCCCGACGGGTCAGCTCGACGCTGCTGTCGGTCAGGCCGCGACTGTTGTCCATGATGGTTGCCACCTGCTGGGTGCCGCTTTGCAGGCCGACGATCAACTCTTCGATCTCCTCGGTGGACTTCTGCGTCCGCTGGGCCAGGCTGCGCACTTCATCGGCAACCACCGCAAAACCGCGTCCGGCCTCACCGGCGCGCGCCGCTTCAATCGCTGCGTTAAGGGCCAGCAGGTTGGTTTGCTGGGCCACCGACTTGATGACGTCCAGCACACTGCCGATCTTGTCGCTCTCACGCTTGAGATGGCCCATGGCTTCGGTGGAGTTGCCCACCTCGCTGGCCAGGCGCTCGATCTGGGCGATGGCCTCACCGACCACCTTGTCACCTTCACGGGCCTGCTGGTCGGCGGCGACGGCGGCCTCGGAAGCTTCCTCGGCGTTACGTGCGACTTCCTGCACGGTAGCGGCCATTTCGTTCATGGCGGTGGCGACCTGGTCGGTCTCGACCTTCTGGCTGTTGACCCCGGCGCTGGTCTGCTCGGTAACGGCCGATAGCTGCTCGGCGGCACTGGCGATCTGGGTGACGCCGTCGCTGATACCGCCAATCAGCTCCCGCAGGCCCACGGTCATGCTTTGCATCGACCGTTGCAGCTGCCCCAGTTCATCCTGGCGCAGGGAGATCAGGTTGTGGCTCAGGTCGCCGGACGCCACGCGTTCGGCGACTTTGAGGGTCTGGCTCAATGGAATCACGATCTGCCGGGTAATGGCCCAGGCGGCGAGTACACCAAACGCCAGCGCGAGGGCGGTGGCCAGTAACAGCAGGTTCTTGGCGTGGGCGGCATCGGTATCACGCACCACGGTTTGCGAAGTGGTGAGTTTGTTACTGCGGTCGAGCAGGATATCGCCCTGCTCGCCCATGATTTTCATCGCGGCGGCACTGGCCACCTGGGAGTCGCGGTACTGGCTCACGGCGGCGCGGTAGGCCTGCAGCGAAACGCTGGCCTCTTGCAGGTTGGCCCGGTATTGCTCGGGCAACTGATCGTTGAGGTCGGTGATTTTCTTCAGGGCGTTGTCGATGGCATCCAGCGCCGGCTGTTCGGCCTCGACCTTGCCGCTGTAGGTGTAGCCGCGCACCTGGAAGCGCGCTTGCTGGATCAGTTTGCTCAGGTCGACCACGCTGTTGAACAGGGTGACGCTGTCGCCTTGCAGCAGGGATTTTTCCACTTCGTTGATTTTTGCGACGGCGTTGTCGGCGGTATCGCCCAGTTTGCTGCGGGCGCCTTCACGCTTGAGGCCGGCCTGCACCATGGCGCCGAAGGCTTTTTTGTATTGCCCCAAGGCATCCTGTTGCTGCTCTACCATGAGCTTGTCGTCGGGTTGCTCGATCAGGTCTGCGGCGGTTTTCAGGCCACTGTCCAGCTGGGTGATCAGGTCGTTGACCGCGCTGGTGCCTTGTTCGCCACGGCGCATTTCGAAGTCCAGTCGCGCCAGGCGCAGGTCCTTGGTCAGCCCGTTGAGGCTGGAGATGTAGCCCAGCTTGTCGCCACGGCTGATCACGCCGCTGAGGCCGGTCCAGCCGGTGAAGGTGATCAATAGGGTCAGGACCAATACCAGGCCGAAGCCTATGCTCAGCTTGCGGTTGACGCTGACATTCCCCAGTTTCTCGGCTAACCAACGATACATGCTGCGAACTCCCCTGGAACAAGGCTTGGACTTATTCGGAGCGTATCGGCAGATTCGGATGTTTCTGTAGGAGCGAGCTTGCTCGCGAAGGTCGTCAACGATAACGCGGGCATTCTGAGTGAGCGCGGTGTCCTTGAGTTTTTCGCGAGCAAGCTCGCTCCTACAGGAGAGGGCGGTGTTAGAAAAGGCGGGCGAGCAATGCGGTGACGGCGGTTTCGACTCTCAGGATGCGCGCGCCGAGTTGCACCGGCTGCAACCCGGCCTTGGCCAGCAGGTCCACCTCGTAGGGAATCCAGCCGCCTTCCGGCCCGATGGCCAGGGTGACCGGCTCATCCAGCCCACGAGGGCAGGGCGGATAGTCGCCAGGGTGACCAATCAGGCCGAGGGTGCCTTGCGCCATGGCGGGCAGGCGGTCTTCGACGAATGGCTTGAAGCGCTTTTCGATCACGATCTCGGGCAGCACTGTGTCCCGGGCCTGTTCCAGGCCGAGGATCAATTGCTCGCGAATCGCTTCCGGCTCCAGGAACGGCGTCTGCCAGAAGCTTTTTTCCACGCGATAGCTGTTCACCAGCACCACTCGCGGCACGCCCATGGACGCCACGGTTTGCAGCACCCGGCGGAGCATTTTCGGACGGGGCAGGGCCAGCAGCAGGGTCAGGGGCAGTTTGGCCGGCGGCGGCTGGTCGAAGGTCACTTCCAGCTCGGCTTCCCGGGCTTCCAGGCGCAGCAACTGCGCGTTGCCCATCAAACCGCCGATGCGTCCGACCCGCAGGCTGTCGCCTACGGCGGCACGGTGGACTTCCTGCATATGCACCAGGCGCCGATCACGCAGCACCACCCGGTCGGCCGCGATAAAGTCGGCCTCCTCAAGCAGCAGCAGGTTCACGGCTGGGTCGCTGGCGGCTGGTCGTCGTCGGCGGGTTGGTCATCCGGGTGATCGCCACGCTTGCTCACCAGGCTGCCAAACAGGATGCCAATCTCGAACAGCATCCACATCGGTACGGCCAGCAGGGTCTGGGAGAAGATGTCCGGCGGGGTCAGGATCATGCCGACCACGAAGCAGCCGATGATCACGTACGGGCGGATTTTCTTCAGGTATTTGACGTCGACCACGCCGATCCACACCAGCAGCACCACGGCCACCGGGATTTCAAAGGCCACGCCAAAGGCGAAGAACAGCGTCATCACGAAGTCGAGGTAGCTGGTGATGTCGGTCATCATCTCTACGCCGGCCGGGGTGGCGGCGGCGAAGAACTTGAAGATCAGCGGGAACACCAGGAAGTAGGCGAAGGCCATCCCGGTGTAGAACAGCAGGATGCTCGACACCAGCAGCGGCACGGCGATGCGTTTTTCATGCTTGTACAGGCCCGGCGCGATAAAGCCCCAGATCTGATGCAGGATCACCGGGATCGCCAGGAACAGCGAAACCATCATCGTCAGCTTCAACGGCGTGAGGAACGGTGACGACACGTCGGTGGCGATCATCGTCGCGCCAGCCGGCAAGTAGTCGCGCAGCGGCGTGGAGACGAAGGTGTAGATCTGCTGGGTGAAGGCAAACAGCCCGGCAAAGATGATGAAGATCGCCGCGACACAGCGCAGCAGGCGGGTGCGCAACTCGGTGAGGTGCGAGACCAGTGGCATGTGCTGGTCGGTTTCCGGTTTATCAGCGCTCATGGGGCTCGCGGCGGCAATGTAGGGTCGTGGGGCGCGGGCGACACGGCAGGTGTCGGCGCGGGTTCGGTCGGGGTCACGGGCGCAGTGGGCGCAGGCTCGACGGCGTGCACGGGTTCAGCGACCGGTGCAGGCGCGGGTGCGGCGGGCGGAGCAATCGAATGCTCGGCCACAGGCTCGACCGGCTTGGGCGTTTCCTGCACCGGCGAGAGAATCTTCCGTGCCTCCTGCTCCAACGACAGAATGTGTTCGTTGTGCAGTTGCCGGCGAATCTCGTCGGCGCCGATTTCCCGTTCAACTTCCTGTTTGATGGCGTTGAAACTGCGTTTCAGGCGCCCGATCCACAGGCCGGCCGTGCGCGCGGCACCGGGCAGGCGTTCCGGCCCCAGTACCAGCAGGGCCACGAGGCCGACGAGCAGCAGTTCAGAGAAGCTGATACCAAACATTATTCAGTACTCACGAGTCTTTTTGGTTCTGCTCTTTGACGTGCTCGGCCTGCACGTCGAAGGTGCGACGTTCAGTGATCGGCTGAGTGGCCTGCGGATGTACAGGCTGCGCCGGTGGCACCGGATTGACGGCCGGGTCGGCAGGCTTTTCGTCGTCGTTCATGGCCTTGCGAAAGCCCTTGATCGATTCACCGACGTCGGTGCCGAGGTTTTTCAGTTTCTTGGTGCCGAACACCAGCACAACGACCACAAGAATGACGATCCAGTGTTTCCAGTCAAAAATGCCCATGCTGCAATTCCTCTGTAAAAGTTGGTCAGACGGACGGGCGCGAGGCCTTTTCGGCATGCCCGGACAAGCCGAAGCGACGGTCCAGTTCATCAAGCACTGCCTGTGGATGCTGCCCCAGTTGGGCGAGCATGACCAGACTGTGGAACCACAAGTCGGCAGTTTCGTAGATCACGTCGCTGCAGTCGCCGCTGATTTGCGCGTCCTTGGCCGCAATAATCGTCTCGACGGATTCTTCGCCGAGTTTTTCCAGGATCTTGTTCAGACCCTTGTGGTACAGGCTGGCGACGTAGGAGCTGTCGGCGTCCGCGCCTTTGCGGTCTTCCAGCACCTGGGCCACACGGTTGAGGGTATCGCTCATGTTCAGTGTCCTGCCGAATAGATAGCGTGCGGGTCTTTGAGCACGGGCTCGACGGTCTTCCACTCGCCGTTCTGGAACACGCGGTAGAAGCAGCTGTGACGGCCGGTGTGACAGGCGATATCGCCGATCTGTTCGACCTTGAGGATCACCACATCGGCATCGCAGTCGATGCGCATCTCATGCAGGGTTTGCACGTGCCCGGACTCTTCGCCCTTGCGCCACAGTTTGCCACGGGAACGTGACCAGTAGATGGCGCGGTTCTCGGCGGCGGTCAGGCTCAGGGCCTCGCGGTTCATCCAGGCCATCATCAGCACGCGCCCGGTCTTGTAGTCCTGGGCAATGGCCGGCACCAGGCCGTCACTGTCCCACTTGATCTCGTCCAGCCAGTCTTTCATTTTCGGCTCCGGCAATTTGCGACAGTGTATAACCGGATTGGCTATCGACGCACGATCAGATACACGCCCACCGCGACCATGATGCCGGCCGGCCAGTGGCCCAGTTCATTCAACGGCCCGCCGGCGGCCAGTATCGTACCGCCCACCAGGTGCGCGGCGCCCAGCAGGCGCAGGAACCAGTCGTCCTTGCGCTTGTGCCACGGCGGTGCCGGGTCCTGGGCGTGGGGCTGGGACATGCGCTCCAGCAGGTCACGGGTCATGTTAGCCAGGTGCGGCAGTTGCTCGACCTGGCTTTGCAGGTTGCCCAGCAGGGTTTTCGGGCTGATACGGTCCCGCATCCAGCGCTCGAGGAACGGCTGGGCGGTGTTCCACAGGTCGAGGTCCGGGTACAGCTGACGGCCCAGGCCTTCGATGTTCAGCAGGGTCTTTTGCAACAGTACCAACTGCGGCTGCACTTCCATATTGAAGCGCCGCGCCGTCTGGAACAGACGCATCAGCACCTGACCGAAGGAAATATCCTTTAACGGTTTTTCAAAGATCGGCTCGCACACAGTGCGGATCGCCGCTTCGAATTCGTTGAGCTTGGTTTCGGCCGGCACCCAGCCCGAATCGATGTGCAACTGCGCCACGCGGCGGTAGTCACGCTTGAAGAAAGCGAACAGGTTGCGCGCCAGGTAATCCTGGTCTTCCGGGGTCAGGCTGCCGACGATGCCGCAGTCGATCGCAATGTACTGCGGGCTCCACGGGTTCACGGTGCTGACGAAAATGTTGCCGGGGTGCATGTCGGCGTGGAAGAAGCTGTCGCGGAACACTTGGGTGAAAAAAATCTCCACGCCGCGCTCGGCAAGCATCTTCATGTCGGTGCGTTGGTCGGCCAGGGTCGCGAGGTCGGTGACCTGCACGCCGTAGATGCGCTCCATCACCAGCACTTTCGGGCGGCACCAGTCCCAATAGACTTGCGGCACGTACAGCAGCTGCGAGCCTTCGAAGTTGCGCTTGAGCTGGCTGGCGTTGGCCGCTTCGCGCAGCAGGTCGAGTTCGTCGTAGATGGTTTTTTCGTAGTCCAGCACCACGTCCACCGGGTGCAGCAGGCGTGCATCGGCAGAAAAGCGCTCGGCGGCGCGGGCAAGGATGAACAGCCACGCCAGGTCCTGGCCGATGATCGGCTTGAGGCCCGGGCGGATCACCTTCACCACCACTTCTTCGCCGCTTTTCAGTTGCGCGGCATGCACCTGGGCCACCGAGGCCGAGGCCAGCGGCGCGATGTCGAAGCGGCTGAAGACTTCGCTGATCTTCTTGCCCAGCTGTTCTTCAATCAGCGTGACTGCCAGTTGCGAGTCGAACGGCGGCACGCGGTCCTGCAACAGCATCAGCTCGTCGGCGATATCTTCGGGCAACAGGTCGCGGCGGGTGGAGAGGATCTGCCCGAACTTGATGAAGATCGGCCCCAGGTCCTGCAACGCCAGGCGCAGGCGCGCGCCACGGCTCAGCTCGAGGGTCTTGCGCGGGAACCAGCGCCACGGCAGCACATAGCGCACCGCCAGCAGGAACCACGGCAGCGGCAGGGCGAACAGCAGGTCATCGAGGCGGTAGCGGATTACGACGCGCTGGATACGAAACAAACGGCGGACGGCGAGCAGCTTCATGCGTTATCGCTTGAATCAAGGGAGCGGCTCAGGCGCTCGAAGCGCGCCTCAAGTCGTTCCAGGTCGAGTTTGGCCTGGTCGAGTTCGCGAAAGCGCGCTTCCGCTTCCCGTTGTCCGACCAGGGTGCGCGATTCTTCGCTCAGGTATTCGGCGAGGTTCTGGTTCAGGCTGGCGAAACCCTGCTGGTACCAGCGCGTACGGCTGCGCAGATGACCGCTGATCAGTTGGGTGGCCACCGGGCCGAGCCAACGTGACAGCTCGTATTCCCAGTCCAGTTCCAGGTCTTGCAGCACGGCGGCCAGGTCCATCAGCACCGCGCTGTCGCCTTCAAGTTCCACGTCCGGGCCGTGGAGGATCGCCGTCTTGTCCCGGCTCAGGGCCAGGCGCAGCAGGCTTGAGCCGGAAGCACGCAGGGTGCAGTCGGCGTCGGCGGCCCAGTGGGACGCCAGCAACAGGCCTTCATCGCTGGGCAGGATAAACAGCTGCAAGGCGGGGCTGGTGCAGTCGACGGCGATGATCCTGCCGTTCAGGTGCGCCAGCCGTGCCAGGGCGGTGCTGTCCAGGCGCAGTACACGGTTGAGGCCGTGTTCGACGCTGGCGAGAAGGCCTGCGAACAGCATCAGGGCTTGATGCCGCGGTGCAGGGCGACGATGCCCGAGGTCATGTTGTGGTAGGTCACGCGGTCGAAACCGGCCTCTACCATCATCGACTTCAGGGTTTCCTGGTTCGGGTGCATGCGGATCGATTCGGCCAGGTAGCGGTAGCTTTCGGCGTCATTGGTGATCAGCTTGCCCATCAACGGCATGAAGGCGAACGAGTAGGTGTCGTAGACCTTGGACATCAGTGCGTTGGTCGGCTTGGAGAACTCCAGCACCAGCAGGCGACCGCCGGGCTTGAGTACGCGCAGCATCGAGCGCAGTGCGTCTTCCTTGTGGGTCACGTTACGCAGGCCGAAGGCGATGGTCACGCAGTCGAAGTGGTTGTCCGGGAACGGCAGCTTTTCAGCGTCGGCCTGGACGAACTCGATATTGCCCGCCACACCTTTGTCCAGCAGGCGATCACGACCGACCTTGAGCATCGAGCCGTTGATGTCGGCCAGTACCACCTGCCCGGTGGGGCCCACCAGCTTGGAGAACTTGGCGGCCAGGTCGCCCGTGCCGCCTGCGATATCCAGCACACGGTTGCCGGTGCGTACACCCGACAACTCAATGGTGAAGCGCTTCCACAGGCGGTGCATGCCGCCGGAGAGCACGTCGTTCATCAAGTCGTACTTGGCGGCTACCGAGTGAAACACCTCGGCGACTTTTTCCGCTTTCTGGCTTTCCGGGACGTTCTTGAAGCCGAAGTGAGTGGTGGGTTCGGCATCGCTGCCTTTGCGCTGATCAGTCATATCGCTGTCACCAAAAGAGAATGGGGGCATTCTAATCCCCAAGGCATGCTTTGTCTTGGCAAGGCTGAAGGTAAGATAGGTGGTCACCGAGACCTTTTGCCGCATGGCGGGTCGACAAGTCTCTATAACGAGGAGTCATTCAAATGGCCCGTATACAGGTTGAACGTGCCCACACACTGGGCAAAGACGCTGCCCGAGAAAAAGCCGACAAGTTGGCGAGCAAACTCAAGGAGCAATATGGCCTGGAGTCTTCGTGGGCCGGCGACACACTGAACCTCAAACGTTCGGGCGTTAAAGGCACCGTGAAAGTGGCGGAAGATTCCCTGCGGATTGAAGTCGAGCTGGGTCTGTTGATGTCGGCCATGAGTGGCACCATCAAGTCCGAAATCGAGAAGGCACTGGATAAAGCCCTGGCCTGATTTGCGACCTTCTTAGGGTGCCGATTCTAATTTTTCTGCCTACTTTGTGCCCAAGCCCCCAACTTCTGTGGGCAGTTCCTCCCCCCTTTATGCGTGAGGTGCACCATGGCCAAAGTTATTTTGAAGAAAAAAATTGCTACCGGAACTAACGCCCTGACTGACGTTAAATCCTATGCCCGCAAGATCTGGCTGGCCGGTTTGGGGGCTTACGCCAAGGTCGGAAGCGAGGGCGCCGAGTACTTCAAAGAGCTGGTTAAGACTGGTCAACATGTTGAAACTAAAGGCAAAAAAGTTGTGATTGAACAACTTGATGCAGCCAACAGTCAGATTGATCAAGTCAAGAGCGAAGTCTTCGGCGTCAAAGGTCGAGTCGAAGTGCAACTGGATAAAGTTGAAAGCGCTTTTGATAGTCGTGTTGGAAGTGCCTTGAATCGGATCGGCATTCCGTCTAAACATGACGTGGAGACACTCTCTGCTAAGCTCGATGAGCTGACGGCATTGCTCGAACGTGTCGCGCGTAAACACTAAGGAGACAACGGGATGGCTGGTAAAAAGACTACTGATAAAGAAGGCAGCTCGTGGATCGGGGAAGTTGAAAAATACTCCCGCAAGATCTGGCTGGCCGGTTTAGGCGTGTACTCGAAGGTGAGCAGTGACGGCGGTAAATACTTCGAGACTTTGGTTAAAGACGGCGAGAAGGCCGAGAAGTTGACCAAGAGCACAGTGGGTAAACAAGTCGATGCGGCAAAGGCTTCCGCCGGTTCTGCCAAATCACGTATCAGCGACAAGTGGGGCGAACTGGAAGGGGCTTTTGACAAGCGCCTGAACAGTGCCATTTCGCGACTGGGCGTACCTAGCCGTACTGAAGTGAAAGCGCTGCACAGCAAGGTCGATACCTTGACCAGGCAAATCGAAAAACTCACCGGCCTTAAAGCTGCGCCAGTTGCGGCTAAAACTGCAGCGGCTAAACCGGCTGCCAAGCCTGCGGCGAAAACTGCAGCGGCCAAGCCTGCTGCTAAAACCGCCGCTAAACCGCTGGTCAAGGCCGCCGCCAAACCGGCAGCCAAGCCAGCCGCCAAGGCGCCGGCCAAAGCTGCTGCAAAACCGGCTGCCAAGCCTGCGGCGAAAACCGCAGCGGCTAAACCGGCCGCCAAGCCTGCCGCTAAACCAGTGGCCGCTAAAGCAGCTGCAAAACCTGCAGCCAAGCCGGCAGCAAAAGCAGCAGCCAAGCCAGCGGCGAAAACCGCTGCCGCCAAACCTGCTGCCAAGCCAGCCGCTGCGAAACCTGCAGCCAAGCCGGTTGCTGCCAAACCCGCCGCCAAGCCTGCGGCTGCAAAACCTGCAGCGGCCAAGCCAGCTGCAAAACCGGCTGCGGCGAAGAAGCCGGCCGTAGCCAAAAAGCCAGCAGCGCCGAAGCCAGCGGTAGCGGCCAAGCCTGCAACTGCAGCGCCGGCGACCAACTCGGTCACGCCACCGACGCCTGCTGCTACCCCGACTGCAACGCCGGCAAGCCCGACGCCTACCAGTCAGTCCTGATTTTTACGGGACACATAAAAACGCCCGGCCTGCGAAGGTCGGGCGTTTTTTATGGAATCTACAGAACAACACAAATCCAATGTGGGAGCGGGCTTGCTCGCGAAAGCGGTGGATCAGTCACACATGTGCTGACTGACACTCCGCTTTCGCGAGCAAACCCGCTCCCACATTTTAGTCCGCGTCGTCCAGGTAGCGCAGCGCCAACCTCTCTGTCGCCAGCCTCGCCGGCATCAGCAGATGCGGGGCCACCAGCATCATGATCTGGTACACCACCACCCGCACCTCACCTTCTCGGTCGAGAATCCGCTGGTAGTCCAGGGAAAACAGCAAGGTCATGGTGATCTGTTCCACCAACTGCCCCAGCGCCTGGGTTTCACTGACCAGTTGCCCATCCGTCTTGAGGCGGGCCAGCAACGAGGCCAGCGTGCGCTTGAGCGCCGTCAGCAGGTTGCGGATGCCC
Organism: Pseudomonas sp. W2I6; assembly: GCF_030815935.1. NCBI lineage: Bacteria > Pseudomonadati > Pseudomonadota > Gammaproteobacteria > Pseudomonadales > Pseudomonadaceae > Pseudomonas > Pseudomonas sp. W2I6. The sequence goes on from NZ_JAUSXJ010000001.1 coordinate 6,792,864, forward strand.
TTGGCCAGTTTCGGCAAGCGGCCCGCCAGGTTCGACAGGTCCTGGAACAGAAACCGATAGTGCGCCATGCGCTCCACGATCAGGTGCAGGAACAGCCAGTAATCCTCGGCCGCCAGTTGGGCGTCTTCCGGCGGATCGAGCAACGGCGCCAATTCGTTTTGAAAGCGCTCGAACAGCCCGAGCACCAACGGTTCCTTGCCATGGAAGTGGTAATAGAGATTGCCGGGGCTGATCCCCATTTCATTGGCCACCTCCATGGTCGACACGTTCGGCTCGCCCTTGTGGTTGAACAACTGCAAGGCACATTCAAGGATACGGTCGCGGGTCTTCATCCAGTCTTCTTAAAGTCGTCGTGGGGCTCAGCGGACTCGCACATAGGTGCCCGGCGCCGCTTCCATCGGTGGGTAATTCTGGTTGCCCAGGGCGGTCAGTGTTTCGCGCTGTACACCGGAGCGCTGCTGGATCCACGCCAGCCAGTTGGGCCACCAGCTGCCCTCGACATGATTGGCGTCGTAGTACCAGGCGCGCGGGTCGCTGCTCAGCTTGAGGTTCTCGACGTAGTTGGCCTTGGGGTTGCCTGGCGGGTTGAGGATGCTCTGGACATGCCCGCTGTTGGACAGAATGAAGCGCTTGTCGCCGCCCAGCAGCTGGGTGGAGCGGTACACCGCATCCCACGGCGTGATGTGGTCGTTGATGCCGCCCACGCTGAAACTGTCCACCGTGACCTTCTGCAAGTCGACGGGCGTGCCGCACACCTCCAGGCCGCCGGGATGGCTCAGCGGGTTGTGCTTGAAGAAGTCCAGCAAGTCGCCATGCAGCGCGGCGGGCAGGCGGGTGTTGTCGTTGTTCCAGTACAGGATGTCGAAGGCCGGCGGTTCCTTGCCCAGCAGGTAGTTGTTGATCCAGTAGTTCCAGATCAGGTCGTTGGGACGCATCCAGGCGAATACCTTGGCCATGTCCCGGCCGTCGAGTACGCCTTGCTGGTAAGAGCGGCGCTTGGCGGCTTCCAGCGTCTGTTCGTCGGCGAACAGGGTGGCGGGGCTGTCGATCTGGCTGTCCAGCAGGCTCACCAGGTAGCTGGCGCTGGAGATTCGGCGCAGCTGGCGCTTGGCCTGCAGATGGCCTTGCAGCGCGGCGATGGTCAGGCCACCGGCGCAGGCGCCCATCAGGTTGACCTCACGGGCGCCGGTGATTGCGCGGGTTACGTTCAGCGCTTCTTCCAAAGCCGCAACGTAGGTGGACAAGCCCCATTCCCGGTGGCGTACATCCGGGTTGCGCCAGCTGACCATAAACACTTGCAGGCCATTTTTCAGGGCGAACTGGACGAAGCTGTTGTTCGGGCTCAGGTCGAAAATGTAGTACTTGTTGATTTGCGGCGGCACCACCAGCAGCGGCTTGGCGTACTGTTTTTCGCTCATGGGCTTGTACTGGATCAGCTCCAGCAGTTCATTGCGAAACACCACCGAACCGGGTGTGGTGGCCACCGTCTTGCCGACTTCAAAGGCCTGCTTGGTGACCTGGCGCGGCAAGCCGTTGTTGTGCAGCAGGTCGTCGAACAGGTTGCTGACGCCACGCACCACGCTGTTGCCGCCGGAGTTGAGCAGCTCCTTGATCGCCAGGGGGTTGAGCAGGGTGTTGGATGGCGACACCGCATCGTTGAGCAGGGCAAAGGCAAAGTGCGCCCGCGCCCGGTCGTCGGCGCTGAGGTTGCTGTCGTCGATCCAGTGGCGGGTCTGTTTTTGCCAGCTCAGGTAGGCTTGCAGGCTGCGCCGATAAAACGGGTTGAGCTGCCAGGTCGGGTCGGCGAAGCGGCTGTCCTTCGGGTTCGGCTCGTGCACCGTTTCCCCGAGCAGCACGCGGCCCAATTGCCCGCCCAACTTCAGGGCGTGGCGGGCGGTGTGCACCGGGTTGCGCAAGCCGTGTGCGGCGACGCTGCGCAGGGTCGAGAGCAAGTCCCGGCCGCGCAGGCCGGTGATCGCACTTTCAATATTGATGAACGCGGCGGGTGTGGGCACCGGGTTCGATTCGGGTCTTTCTCGCATGCGCCAACACTCCTTCGTCAAGCCATCAACAAGCACGCCAATTCAGAACCATAGTCGGTTCTGGCCAAGTTGCGCGGCGCGGTCGTCCTGACCGCCGCCGGCTAAAGTGCGGGTTGCGGGTGAATCACCGCCCTCAGGCGTTCCTCCTGGAGAAACTTCATGATGATCGGCGCCACGGCCTCGGCCCGGGTAATCAGGAACAGATGGCCGTCGTCGATGATGTGCAGTTGGGCGTTGGGAATACGCCAGGCCAGCATACGCATGTTGATCAGCGGGATCAGCGGGTCGTCGTCGCCGGCCAGCACCAGGGTCGGCTGCTTGATCTTGTGCAGCCAGTGGATGCTGGTCCAGCCAAGCCCGGCGAACAGTTGCCAGTAGTAACCCAGCTTGCCCGCCGAACGCACTTTGCTCGCGTGTTCGGCGGCCAGTTTCGAATCCCGACGGAAGGAGCCGCCGTAGATCATCGGTGCAATGCGCACCACGTGGGACGGTTGGATATAACGCCGGGGGCTGGCCATCAGCCACAAGACCTTCGGCTTGCCCGGCACCATGAAGGCACCGGCGGCGGTGGCGGCCAGAATCAGCTTCTTGCAGCGTTCCGGATAGTCATAGGCGAACTGCTGCGCCAGCGCGCCGCCCCAGGAAACGCCCACCGCGTTGACCTGGCCATAGTCCAGGTAATCGAGCATGCGCGCGGTGAGTTTGGCCAGGCCGGGAAAGCGATAAGGCCGGCTGGGGGTCGACGAGCCGCCGACGCCTGGCACATCAAAGGCAATCACTTCCAGGTCCGGGTCCAGGGCCTGGACGAACGGAAACACCAGCTCAAGGTTGGCGCCGATGCCGTTGAAAATCAGCAGCGGCGTCAAGTGAGGCTTGCCCGGGCGTACCGCCGTGCGGATGGCTTGGCCATCCAGGTCGATGGTACGGAAGATGAACGGTTGCGGCATGGGCTTACCCTGCAAAATGGCGCTATTTCCCTGCGGGAACACGGTCAATGTGGGAGCTGGCTTGCCTGCGATGCAGACGCTACGGTGTATCAGGCACACCGAGTTGATGCCATCGCAGGCAAGCCAGCTCCCACATTTGAACCCATTCCCGCCTACCTTTCGTGAACGTATGTGCCCGGCGCCGCTTCCGCCGCTGCATAAGTCTTGTTGCCCAGGTTCGCAGGCGCCTTCTTCAACTTGCCCGACCGCTCCGCCTGCCACGCCTGCCAATGCAACCACCACGAATCGGTGTGCTTGGTGGCGTTCTCCTGCCAGTCCAGGGCCTTGCCCGGCATCGTATCGCTGGTCTGGTAACGCGATTTGGGATTGCCCGGCGGGTTCAGAATGCTCTGGATATGCCCGCTGCTGGACAGCACAAACTCCACCTTGCCGCCAAACAGCTGTGCCGACTTGTAGCAGGACTGCCACGGTGTGATGTGGTCGTTGGTGCCGGCCAAAGAATAAATATCGGCAGTGACCTGCTTCAGGTCGATCGGCGTGCCGCACACTTCCAGGGCATTGGCGCGCACCAAGGGATTGTTCTTGAACAGTTCGATCAGGTCGCCATGGAACGCGGCCGGCAAGCGGGTGGTGTCGTTGTTCCAGAACAGGATGTCGAACACCGGTGGCTCGTTGCCCAGCAGGTAGTTGTTGACCCAGTAGTTCCAGATCAGGTCATTGGGGCGCATCCAGGCAAACACCTTGGCCATGTCGCGGCCTTCCAGCACACCGGCCTGGTAGGAATGGCGCTTGGCTGCTTCCAGGGTCTGTTCGTCGACGAACAACGCCACCTGGGTGTCCAGGGTGGTGTCCAGCACGCTCACCAGCAGGGTCAGGGCGTTGACCTTCTTCTCGCCCAGCGCCGCGTAGTGGCCCAGCAGGGCGGTGCAGGTGATGCCGCCGGAGCAGGCGCCGAGCATGTTGATGTCTTTGCTGCCGGTGATCGCGCTCACCACATCGACCGCTTCTTTCAGCGCCTCGATGTAGGTCGACAGGCCCCACTCGCGCTGGGCCTTGGTCGGGTTGCGCCAACTGACGATAAACGTCTGCTGGTTATTGCGCAGGCAGAAGCGCGCCAGGCTCTTGTCCGGGCTCAGGTCGAATACATAGAACTTGTTGATCTGCGGCGGCACCACCAGCAGCGGGCGTTCGTGCACCTGCTCGGTGATCGGCCGGTACTGGATCAGCTCCAGCACATCGTTGCGAAACACCACGGCGCCTTCGGTGGTGCCCAGGCTCTTGCCCACTTCAAAGGCGCCCATGTTGACCTGGCTCGGCATGCCGCCGTTGTGCACCATGTCCTTGGCCAGGTGGGACAGGCCATCCAGCAGGCTCTTGCCGCCGGTTTCAAAGAAGCGTTTGACCGCCGCCGGGTTGGCTGCGCTGTTGGTGGGCGCCATGGCTTCGGTCATCAGGTTGATGACGAAGTGGCCGCGGCTGATGTCGTGTTCCGACAGGTTGCTGTCACCGATCCAGTCGTGCAGCTCCTTGCGCCACGCCAGGTAGGTTTGAAGGTAACGTTTGTAGAGCGGGTTCTGGGTCCACGCCGGGTCGTTGAAACGACGGTCGTCGGCCTCGGGTGTCAGCTGTGATTTGCCGAACACCACGTTCTTCAATTCGACGCCGAAATGGGCGACATGCTTGACGCTGTGCAACGGTTGTTTGATGGCCTGGGTCAGCACCATCCGAGCGGATGCCAGTAAATCCTTTTTCCGTAACGCGATGATCGGGTTCAGCCCCAGGGTGTTTTCCGAGGCCTGGCGTTTCAAGTCATCGTTGTTCTTGTTACTCATCTACGACGCTCCATTGTCCGACAGACGAGTACCGGGTACCGCTGTGTACCACTACTTGCCACACAGCACAGCCTGGTACTACTGCTCGGGTGACCGTTAATACCGCATCGTCAAATGCAGGGAACTTGCCAGTTCCATTGGTTACCCGAGTTTAATTTTTTTCGCAAGCGGGCCAATCGTTGGCCACGACAGAGGGGCATTCAAGCAGATGGAATTAGAAAATGCCCACTAATGAGCAAGAGGCCTGGGCTAGAGCATCAGCCGCACGACCGACTGGCTCGGGTCGCGGGTTTTTCCGGCGGCTTTCAGCTCGGCAAGATAGTCAGCCCACAGCGCGTCCTGACGCACGGCAAGTTGATAGAGGTAGTCCCAGGTGAACAATCCGCTGTCATGGCCATCGTCGAAGGTCAATTTCAGTGCGTATTGGCCGGCGGGTTCGATCTTGGTCAAGCCGACATTGAGCTTGCCGAATTGCAGGATCGGTTTGCCGTGGCCCTGGACCTCGGCGGAGGGGGAGTGCACGCGAAGGAATTCGGCGGGCAGTTGATACACCTCGTCGGGACCGTAGGTGAGGCCCAGGGTCCTGGAGGCTTTGTGCAGGTTGATGGCGGTAGGCAGTTTGGTCATTTGGGGAACCGCTCAGAGATGATCCTGAAGGAACCGGCTTTAAACTGTGGGAGCGGGCTTGCTCGCGAATGCGGTGGGTCAGTCACCGTTGCATAAACTGACCCACCGCATTCGCGAGCAAGCCCGCTCCCACATTAAAGCAGAGCGGTTCCTGCGTAAGGCTTACAGGATATAACGAGACAGATCTTCGTTCTGCGCCAATTCGCCCAGGTGGCTGTTGACGTAGTCGGCGTCGATCTTGATTGCCACGCCATTCTGCGCGCCCGCCATGTCGCCGGCACTGAAGGACACTTCCTCCAGCAGGCGCTCAAGCAGGGTGTGCAAGCGACGGGCACCGATGTTCTCGGTCTTCTCGTTGACCTGCCAGGCAATCTCCGCCAGACGCTTGATACCGTCCGGCAGGAACTCAATCCCCAGGCCTTCGGTTTTCAGCAGCTCGCGGTATTGCTCGGTCAGCGACGCGTGCGGCTCGCTGAGGATGCGTTCGAAATCGCCCGGCGTCAGCGCTTTCAGTTCAACGCGAATCGGCAGGCGACCTTGCAGCTCCGGTACCAGGTCGCTTGGCTTGCTCAGGTGGAACGCACCGGAAGCGATAAACAGGATGTGGTCGGTTTTGACCATGCCCAGCTTGGTGTTGACGGTGCAGCCTTCGATCAGCGGCAGCAGGTCGCGCTGCACGCCTTCGCGGGACACATCGACCCCGCCGGAATTACCGCGCTTGGCCACCTTGTCGATCTCGTCGATAAACACGATGCCGTGCTGCTCAACTGCTTCCAGGGCCTTGGCCTTGAGTTCTTCCTCATTGACCAGGCGCCCGGCCTCTTCGTCACGCACCAGTTTCAGCGCTTCCTTCACCTTGAGCTTGCGGCTTTTCTTCTTGCCCTTGCCCATGTTGGCGAACAGGTTCTGCAACTGGCTGGTCATTTCTTCCATGCCAGGCGGTGCGGAGATGTCGACGCCGGACACTTCGGCGACTTCGATCTCGATTTCCTTGTCGTCCAGCTGGCCTTCACGCAGGCGCTTGCGGAACAGCTGGCGGGTGTTGGAATCCGAGCTCGGTGCGGCGTCTTCGTTGAAGCCCATGCGTGCCGGTGGCAGCAAGGCGTCGAGGATGCGTTCTTCAGCGGCGTCTTCGGCGCGATGGCTGACCTTGGTCATTTCCTGTTCGCGCAGCAGCTTCAGGGCAGCGTCGGCCAGGTCACGAATGATCGACTCGACGTCACGGCCCACATAGCCCACTTCGGTGAACTTGGTGGCTTCGACCTTGATGAACGGAGCATTGGCCAGCTTGGCCAGGCGCCGGGCGATCTCGGTTTTACCGACACCGGTCGGGCCGATCATCAGGATGTTCTTGGGGGTTACTTCAACGCGCAATTCTTCGGGCAGTTGCATCCGGCGCCAGCGGTTACGCAGGGCGATGGCAACGGCGCGCTTGGCATCGTCCTGGCCGATGATATGGCGATTGAGTTCATGGACGATTTCGCGGGGAGTCATGGACATAGTAATTGGCGGTCCTCAAGCGGGAATAAGCCTGCGGCTTACTCGGCGAGGTCCTGCTCCTCAATGGTCAGGTTGTGGTTGGTGAAGACACAGATGTCGCCAGCGATACCCAGGGCAGTCTCGACGATTTCCCGGGCCGACAGGTCGGTTTTCTTCAGCAGGGCGCTGGCCGCCGCTTGTGCGTAGCCGCCGCCGGAGCCCATGGCGATCAGGCCTTCTTCGGGTTCAACCACGTCGCCGTTGCCGGTGATGATCAGGGAGGCGTCTTTGTTGGCGACGGCCAGCATGGCTTCCAGGCGGCTGAGGGAGCGGTCGGTGCGCCATTCTTTGGCGAGCTCGACGGCGGCACGGACCAGATGGCCCTGGTGCTTCTCAAGTTGGCCTTCAAAGCGCTCGAACAGGGTAAAGGCGTCAGCGGTGGCGCCGGCAAAACCGGCGAGGACCTGGCCGTGGTACAGGCGACGGACTTTTTTCGCGTTGCCTTTCATCACGGTATTGCCAAGTGAAACCTGGCCGTCGCCGCCCATGACGACTTTGCCGTGGCGGCGAACTGAAACGATGGTGGTCAAGGGGAGAGTCTCCACGCTGCGGGGCGAAAATGCCCTGATGGAACTCATATGGGGGTGGCGGGGGGGATTTCAACTGTAGGACGGGAGGGCGGACGAGTGGTGTTTATGTGTCGGGCTCGGTCCTGAGGCCGATGAAAATCAAATGTGGGAGCGGGCTTGCTCGCGAATGCGGTGTGTCAGTCACCTAAAATATTGACTGATCTACCGCATTCGCGAGCAAGCCCGCTCCCACATTAACCCGATGCTGTTTCCGGAATCAGCGGCTCTGGCGTTGTTGTAACAACAGGTTGCTAAACCCGGCGCCGGCCAGTTGCTTCTGCGCCACGGTCAGCTGTTCACGGTTGCTGAACGGCCCCACCAGCACGCGATACCAGGTCGCATCCTTAACCGTCCCGGACTCCACCGTCACCGCCTGCCCCAGCAAAATAATCTGCGCGCGCACACGGTCCGCATCCGCCTGTTTCGGGAACGAGCCCGCCTGCAGGAAGAACTTGGTCACGGGCGCGGCCTTGGTGGTGGCGACCGGCGGCGGTGGCGGCGGGGTAATCCCGGCCAACGCAGCCTGGGCCCGGGCCGTGTCGATCTTCGCTGCTTCCGCCGGGGTAACCGGCGTAGTCGGCACCGGCTGCGGCGTCGGCAGGGTTTTCTCCGGCACGGCGTCCGGCGGCACGATCACTTCCGATTCCGGCAGCAGCGTGTAGAAGTCGTACTTCGGCTTCACCGGCGCAGTCGGGCTAGGCGGTGTCTTGTTCGCCTCGGCCATTTTCGTGGCCTTCTGCTGTTCTTGCTTGACCCGTTTGACGTCATCGCCCTTGCCCGGGTCGAGCTTCATCAGGAACACCACAAACGCGCCGACCGTCAGGCCGATGGCCATCCACAACCAGCCCGGAATAGGCTTCTTCGCCGGTGCCTGGTAGCGGCTGGCGCCGCGCTTGGGTGCAGGTTTTTTCTTGGCAGCCAACTTACATACGCTCCAGAGTTTCCAGGCCCAACAGTTCCAGGCCTTGCTTGAGGGTCCGTCCTGCCAGTGCGGCGAGGCGCAGGCGGCTCTGCTTTTGGGCTTCGTCGTCTGCGGTCAGGATCGGGCAGTTCTCGTAGAAGCTGGAGAACAAACCGGCGACTTCGTACAAATAGGTGCAGAGGATGTGCGGTGTGCCTTTTTCGCCGACGCTGTTCAGCACTTCGCCGAATTGCGCCAGTTTGGCGGCCAGTTCCTGCTCGTGTGGCGCCTCAAGGTTGATCTGGCCTTCGACTTCGCTGAAGTCCTTGCCCAGCTTGCGGAACACACCGGCCACCCGCGTGTAGGCATACAGCAGGTACGGCGCAGTGTTGCCTTCGAAGTTGAGCATCAATTCGAAATTGAAGCTGTAGTCGCTGGTGCGGTGCTTGGACAGGTCGGCGTATTTCACCGCGCCAATCCCCACGACGCGGGCGATGTTGCGCAGGTCGGCTTCGGCCAGCTCCGGGTTCTTTTCCTTCACCAGGTTGTAGGCGCGGTCCTGGGCTTCGTTCAGCAGGTCGATCAGCTTCACGGTGCCGCCGTCACGGGTCTTGAACGGGCGGCCATCGGCGCCGTTCATGGTGCCGAAGCCCATGTGTTCCATCTGCATCGGGTGGGTCACGAAACCGGCGCGGCGCGCCACTTCGAACACTTGCTGGAAGTGCAGGGCCTGGCGCTGGTCAACGAAATACAGGGCACGGTCGGCTTTCAGCACGCCGCTGCGGTAGCGCACGGCGGCCAGGTCGGTGGTGGCGTAGAGGTAGCCGCCATCGGCCTTGACGATGATCACCGGCAGCGGGTCGCCGTCGGCGGTCTTGAATTCTTCGAGGAACACGCACTGCGCGCCGTTGCTTTCAACCAGCAGGCCCTTGGCCTTGAGGTCGTTGACCACGTTGATCAGGTCGTCGTTGTAGGCGCTTTCGCCCATCACGTCGGCCATGGTCAATTTGACGTTGAGCAGCTCGTAGATTTCCTGGCAGTGGGACAGCGAGATCTCGCGGAAGCGGCCCCACAGTTCCAGGCATTCGGCATCGCCGGCTTGCAGCTTGACCACCAGGCCACGGGCGCGGTCGGCGAATTCTTCGGATTCGTCGAAACGCTTCTTGGCGGCGCGGTAGAAATTCTCCAGGTCCGACAGCTCGTTGCTGGTGATCGGGTTTTCCTGCAGATAGGCCATCAACATGCCGAACTGGGTACCCCAGTCGCCCACGTGGTTCTGGCGGATCACGTCATCGCCGAGGAACTCCAGGACCCGCGCCACGCCGTCACCGATGATGGTGGAGCGCAGGTGGCCCACGTGCATTTCCTTGGCCAGGTTCGGTGCCGACAGGTCGATGGCCACGCGCTGTGCCGGGCCGGCCTTGCGCACGCCGATTTTCGCGTCGACCAGGGCCGCGTCCAGGCGCGAAGCCAGGGCCTGGGTGTTCTGGAAGAAGTTGATGAAGCCTGGGCCGGCGATTTCAGCCTTGGTCACCTGCGGGTCGGCCGGCAGCGCGGCGATGATTTTTTCCGCCAGGTCGCGCGGCTTCAGGCCGGCCGGCTTGGCCAGCATCATCGCGATGTTGCTGGCGAAATCACCGTGGGTCTTGTCGCGGGTATTTTCCACCTGGATCGCCGGCGTCAGGCCTTCAGGCAACACACCTTCGTTGACGAGTTGGGTGAGGGCTTGTTGGATCAGCTGGCGAATGGTGTCTTTCATGGTGTTCTCTTTCGACCGCAAGCGGTGGCGCGCGATGCGCAGGTGGAAAAACTGGGCATTATCCGTGGCGAGGGCGGGCTTGCCAACCTTCGCGGGACCTTGACGGACGATTAACCTGTGGCGAGGGAGCTTGCTCTGGCGAGGGAGCTTGCTCCCGCTGGAGTGCGTAGCGCTCCCGGCTTTTTTGGGGCTGCTACGCAGCCCAGCGGGAGCAAGCTCCCTCGCCACAGGGGTTAGTACAAATCTACCGGGTCTACGTCCAGCGACCATCTCACCTGGCGACCACTGGGCATTTGCTCCAGCGCAAGTAACCAGCAGCTTAATAAGCGATGCAGCGGCGCGCGGGCGCTGGCTTGCAAGAGTAGCTGGGCGCGGTAACGCCCGGCGCGGCGTTCCATCGGTGCTGGCACCGGGCCCAATAGCTCGATGCCGGTCAGACCCAGTTCCCCCAGCAAACGTTCAGCCTCGCTGCACGCTTCATCCAGGAAACCTTCGGCCTGCCCCGGCTTGTGCGCTTCGGCCCGCAGCAGCGCCAGATGCGCAAACGGTGGCAGACCTGCCGAGCGTCGCTCGCTCAAGGCCTGTTCGGCGAAGGCAAAGTAGCCTTGTTCTGTCAGTTGAATCAGCAGCGGGTGGTCGGCCAGGTGCGTCTGGATGATCACCTTGCCCGGCTCTTCGGCCCGCCCGGCCCGGCCTGCGACCTGCACGATCAACTGCGCCATGCGCTCGCTGGCGCGAAAATCCCCGGAGAACAGCCCGCCGTCGGCATCCAGGATCGACACCAGGGTCACCCGTGGGAAGTGATGCCCTTTGGCAAGCATCTGCGTGCCCACCAGAATGCACGGCTGGCCCTTCTGGATCGTGGCGAACAACTGATTCATCGCGTCCTTGCGCGAGGTGCTGTCGCGGTCGACCCGCAGCACCGGGTAATCCGGGAACAGGATGCCCAGTCGTTCTTCGGCGCGCTCGGTGCCCGCGCCCACCGGTCGCAAGTCGACTTTGCCGCACTGCGGGCAGTGCCGCGGCACCCGTTCCACATGGCCGCAGTGATGGCAGCGCAACTCGCCGGAGCGCTGGTGCACGGTCATTCGCGCATCGCAGCGATTGCACTCGGACATCCAGCCGCAGTCGTGGCACAGCAGCGTCGGCGCAAAACCCCGGCGGTTGAGGAACACCAGCACTTGCTGGCCCGCCGCGAGGGTTTGCCCGATGGCTTGCTGCATCGGCCCGGAAATGCCGCTGTCCAGCGGGCGACTTTTTACATCCAGGCGCAGGAAGCGGGGCTGCTTGGCACCGCCGGCACGTTCATTGAGACGCAGCAGGCCGTAGCGCCCGGTGTAGGCGTTGTGCAGGCTTTCCAGGGAAGGCGTGGCCGAGCCCAGCACAATCGGGATGTTTTCCTGGCGGGCGCGCACCAGCGCCAGGTCGCGGGCGTGGTAGCGCAGGCCTTCCTGCTGTTTATAGGAGCCGTCGTGTTCTTCGTCGATGATGATCAGCCCGGGATTTTTCATCGGGGTGAACAGCGCCGAACGGGTGCCGATAATAATGTCGGCCTCGCCGTCCCGGGCGGCGAGCCAGGATTCCAGGCGCTCGCGGTCGTTGACCGCCGAGTGCACCAGGGCGATGCGCGCGTTGAAACGCTGCTCGAAACGCGCCAGGGTTTGCGGGCCGAGGTTGATCTCGGGGATCAGCACCAGTGCCTGTTTGCCGGCTTCTAGGGTTTCGCGGATCAGTTGCAAATAGACTTCGGTCTTGCCGCTGCCGGTGACGCCCGCCAGCAGGAACGCGTGGAAACTGTCGAAACCGGCGCGAATCGCTTCATAGGCGGCACGTTGTTCGGGGTTGAGCGGCAGTTCCGGCTGGGCCAGCCAGTGTTCGTGGCGCTCGCCGGGGGCGTGCTTGCGGATCTCCACCTGCACCAGGCCCTTGGCCAGCAGCAAGTCCAGGCTGTCCTTGCTCAGCATCAGCTTGCTTAAAAGCTGATGGGCGACGCCGTGGGGATGCTGGGCCAGGGTTGCCAGGGCTTCACGCTGGCGCGGGGCGCGGGCGATGCGCGGGTCGTCCATGCGCGCCCCCGGGACCATCGACCAGAAACGCTCCTGGCGCGCCTCGGCCAGTTCGCCCTGGCGCAACAGCACCGGCAGCGCCCAGCTCAAGGTGTCGCCGAGGCTGTGCTGGTAATACTGCGAGGTCCACAGGCACAGCTTGAACAGCGCGGGCGGCAGCGGCGGCGTGCTGTCGAGGATGGCCACGGCGGGCTTGAGCTTCTCGGCGGGCACTTCGCTGTGATCGGCGACTTCCACCAGGATGCCGATCATCTCCCGCCGGCCAAACGGTACCCGTACGCGCATGCCGGGCTGCAACTGCGACCGCAATACGCCGGCAGGGGCCCGATAATCGAACAGGCGGCGCAGGGGCGAGGGCAGGGCGAGGCGCAAAATGGCGTCGGGCACGCGGGGGTTCTCATATGACGGGCGGCGAAGAAGGGCGGGAGCCTAGCAGACCAGCGGTGGATGTGGGAGCCGGGCTTGCCCGCGATAGTATCGACACGGTGCACCTGAGGCACCGCATCGCCTGCATCGCGGGCAAGCCCGGCTCCCACGGGACCTTGTGTATGTCGTGCTTTTCTGATGAAAGGGGCCGTTGTGCTTCTTGCGCGTTTAAAAAGGTCTGGTAGAATCCGCGGCCTAATTACGTGCGGTATTCAACAATAGTGTTGATTGGCGGCACGCTAGCCTGAGGAATACACCATGAAAGCCGATATCCATCCAAACTATGTTGCCATCGACGTTACCTGCAGCTGCGGTAACAAGTTCGAAACCCGTTCGACTTTCGGCAAAGCTCTGCCAATCGACGTGTGCAACGAGTGCCACCCGTTCTACACCGGTAAGCAGAAGACTCTGGATGTTGGCGGCCGTGTTGACCGCTTCAAGACCCGCTTCGGTGCTTTCGGCGCTAAAGCTGCTCCTAAAGCCGAGTAAGGCTGGTTCGCTTGGATGGCCTGTATGGCTTGTCCTCGCTGATGAAAAAGGCGTCCCTCGTGGGCGCCTTTTTTGTGTCTGCGATTTGGCTGGCGCCCGCCCAGGCCGAGGTGTTCTGCCCGGCGCCCGGCGATGTCGCGACCTTCGACGTGCAGCGGGTAGTGGATGGCGACACCGTGCGCCTCAAGGACGGCCGCAGCATACGCATGATCGGCGTCAATGCCCCGGAAACCGGCAAGCAGGGGCGCACTGACGAGCCCTTCGCCGTGGCCGCTCGCGAGCGCCTGCAAAGTCTGGTGGATGCGAGCGGTGGGCGCGTTGGCGTGGTGCCCGGACGGGAGAGCAAGGACCGTTACGGCCGCACCCTGGCCCATCTCTACGGTGCCAATGGAGCAAATCTGGAAGCGCAGTTGCTCGCCGAAGGCCTTGGCTTCCAGGTGGCGGTCGCGCCGAATGTGGCACTGGTGGCCTGCCAGCAAGCCGCCGAACGCAGCGCCCGGCAGGCCCGGCTGGGGGTGTGGCGCCGGTCACCGGTGGTCGATGCGGCGAACATCCGGCGCTCGGGCTTTGCCGTGGTCCACGGCCGAGTGAGCAAAATCGAACGCAATCGCGGCGGAGTCTGGATTGAGTTGCAGGGCTCACTGGTACTGCGCATTGCACCCAATCTGGTGGGCCGATTCGACAGTGCGCTGTTGAAAGGTTTGCAGGGCCAGTCCATCGAAGCCCGCGGCTGGGTGCTGGACCGCTCCCGACGCGGCGGCCTGGAAAAGGGCCAGGCACGCTGGCTGTTGCCACTGACCGATCCCGGCATGCTCGAGCAGGCGCTGTAAGAAAAAATTGTAGACATTTTTCAGGTCGATTGTGAACAGTTGAGCCCTTGTATCCCGTGGCTCTTGGCCAAAAGTCGTAGGGCAGGGCCCTTGACACCTGTGACTGCCCAGTCTTGTGGGGACTTTGCGACACGCGTATCCTCGGCGGTCCGTCGACCAACAGTAAAAGCGGAATGCCGATATGTCTGATTTGAAAACTGCCGCTCTCGAATATCATGCCCATCCTCGTCCAGGAAAGCTGAGTGTAGAGCTCACCAAAGCCACTGCCACCGCCCGCGACCTGTCGCTGGCCTACAGCCCTGGCGTTGCCGAGCCCGTACGTGAAATCGCCCGCGATCCTGAACTGGCCTACAAGTACACCGGCAAAGGCAACCTGGTTGCAGTGATCTCTGATGGCACCGCGATCCTCGGCCTGGGTAACCTCGGCCCATTGGCTTCCAAGCCAGTCATGGAAGGTAAAGGCGTGCTGTTCAAGCGCTTCGCCGGCATTGACGTATTCGATATCGAAGTCGATTCCGAGAGCCCGCAGGCTTTCATCGACACCGTCAAGCGCATCTCCATCACCTTCGGTGGCATCAACCTGGAAGACATCAAGGCACCTGAGTGCTTCGAGATCGAAAAGGCCCTGATCGAACAGTGCGACATCCCGGTATTCCACGATGACCAGCACGGCACCGCGATCGTTACCGCGGCCGGCATGATCAATGCCCTGGAAATCGCCGGCAAAACCCTTGGCGAAGCCAAGATCGTTTGCCTGGGCGCCGGCGCCGCGGCCATCTCCTGCATGAAGTTGCTGGTGAGCATGGGCGCCAAGCTGGAAAACATCTACATGGTCGACAGCAAGGGCGTTGTGCAGTCCGAGCGTACCGACCTGAACCAGTACAAGGCGATGTTCGCGCATCCGTCCTCCAAGCGTACCCTGGCTGATGCCCTGGACGGTGCAGACGTGTTCGTTGGCCTGTCCGGCCCGAACCTGCTGAGCGCCGAAGGCCTCAAGTCCATGGCGGCCAACCCGATCGTGTTCGCGTGCTCCAACCCGGATCCGGAAATCTCCCCGGAGCTGGCCCACGCCACCCGTAGCGACGTGATCATGGCCACCGGCCGTTCGGACTACCCGAACCAGGTCAACAACGTACTGGGCTTCCCGTTCATCTTCCGTGGTGCCCTGGACGTTCGCGCCAAGCGCATCAACGAAGAGATGAAAGTCGCGGCCGCCAACGCCCTGCGCGAACTGGCCAAGCTGCCGGTTCCTCAGGAAGTGTGCGACGCCTACGGCGGCATCAAGCTGGAATTCGGTCGTGAGTACATCATCCCGAAACCAATGGACAAGCGCCTGATCACCCTGATCTCCGATGCCGTGGCCAAAGCCGCAATCGAGACGGGTGTGGCCACCCTGCCGTATCCGAAGAACTACCCGCTGCAAAGCGTGGATGATGTGTTCAACGGCTAAGCCGTTGTAGCGCACCACCAAAAAGCCCCGGCTCTTGCGAGTCGGGGCTTTTTTATTGCCTGTTGATCAGTTCAAGGCTTGCGACGATCCAAATGTGGGAGCCGGGCTTGCCCGCGATGAGGGCAGGACAGTTAACACAACTGTGACTGACCCTCCGCTATCGCGGGCAAGCCCGGCTCCCACAGGGGACTTGTGTTAGAACAAATCGATCGGCGCCGCCTCGTCCGCCGGCAGCGGGCTGCCCGGTGCAACACCATTGCCCAGCTCGTTGACCGACGGCGGCGTGTCCTCGCTCTTGAACAGCTCGAAGTACGCATTCGGCGTGCTCGGCGCTGCTGCACGGCCGCTGACCGGGTCGATCCGCAGGCTCAGGATGCCTTCCGGTTCCGGCTGGGTATGCAGCGGCATATCCTTCAGCGCGGCGCCCATGTAGCTCATCCAGATCGGCAGCGCGACAGTGCCGCCGAACTCCCGGCGACCGAGGCTTTCCGGCTGGTCGTAACCGGTCCATACGGTGGTCACGTAGTCGGCGTTGTAGCCGGAGAACCAGGCATCCTTGGAGTCGTTGGTGGTACCGGTTTTGCCGGCGATATCGGCACGGCCCAGGGCCAGGGCGCGACGCCCAGTACCCTTCTTGATCACGTCTTCCAGGATGCTGTTGAGGATGTAAGTGGTACGGCCATCCACCACACGCTCGGCCACGGCTGGCGCCTGTGGTGCGGCGGGTGCACCAGCTGCCGGCGCTTCGCCTGGCGTCGGCTCGATGGTGATGCCGCCGTTGGCCGGTGCTGCCTGGCCGTCAGTGGCCGCGACGCCATTGACCACGTCGCCCGGGACCCGTGGCGGGTTGGCGGTGAACAGGGTTTCGCCGCTACGGCTTTCGATCTTGTCGATCAGGTACGGGGTGATCTTGTAGCCGCCGTTGGCAAAGGTGCTCCAGCCGGTGGCGATTTCCATCGGTGTCAGCGTGGCGGTACCCAGTGCCAGGGACAGGTTGGGCGGCAGGTCCGACTTGTTGAAGCCGAAGCGGGTGATGTAGTCGATGGTCTTGCCTACGCCCATCGCCTGCAGCAGGCGGATCGACACCAGGTTACGCGACTTGTACAGCGCCTCGCGGACGCGGATCGGGCCGAGGAAGGTGTTGGTGTCGTTCTTCGGGCGCCAGACTTTGTCCAGGTACTCGTCGACGAACACGATCGGTGCATCGTTGACCAGGCTGGCGGCGGTGTAGCCGTTATCCAGTGCAGCGCTGTAGATGAACGGCTTGAAGCTGGAACCCGGCTGGCGCTTGGCCTGGGTGGCGCGGTTGTAGTTGCTCTGCTCGAAGGCAAAGCCGCCGACCAGGGCACGGATTGCACCGTTCTGCGGGTCAAGCGACACCAGGGCGCCCTGTGCCACCGGCACCTGGCTGAATTTCAGGCTGTCGTCCTTCTGGCGCTGCACACGAATCAGGTCGCCGACCTGGGCCACGTCCGACGGCTGCTTGGGCATCGCACCCATGCTGTTGGTGTTCAGGAAAGGGCGGGCCCATTTCATGCTGTCCCACGACACATGCTCTTCGCCGGTGCGCGTCAGTACCTGCACGCCATCTTTCTTCACCTGGGTGACGATGGCGGGTTCAAGGCCGCTGATCGGGCGCTGTTTGCCCAGCTCGACGGTCCAGGCGCTCAGGGTCTTGCCCGGCAGGCGCGATTCAGGGCCGCGGTAGCCATGGCGCTGGTCATAGGCGACCAGGCCATCGTGTACCGACTTGTTGGCGATTTCCTGCAGGTTGCTCGGAATCGTCGTGGTCACGCGGAAACCTTCGGTGTACGCCTCGCTGCCATAGCGGCCGACCATCTCGGCACGGGCCATTTCGGCGATATACGGGGCATTCACTTCCGGTGTCGGCACGTGATAGCTGGCGTTCAGCGGCTCGGCCACCGCACTTTCGTACGCGGCCTGGTCGATCTTGCCCAGCTTGTACATGCGGCCCAGGATCCAGTCGCGGCGCTCTTTGCTGCGCGCCGGGTTGGCCAGCGGGTTGAAGCGCGAAGGCGCCTTGGGCAGGCCGGCAATCATCGCCATCTGCGCCAGGCTGGCGTCACGAATCGACTTGCCGTAGTAAACCTGCGAAGCCGCCTCGATGCCGTAGGCGCGGTTGCCCAGATAGATCTTGTTGACGTACAGCTCAAGGATCTCGTCCTTGGTCAGCTGACGTTCGATCTGCAACGCCAGGAGGATTTCCGTGGCTTTGCGGGAAAAGCTGCGTTCGCTGGTGAGGAAGAAGTTCTTCGCCACCTGCATGGTGATGGTGCTGCCACCGGATTGAATGTGTCCGCTTTTGACCAATTGCGTGGCCGCCCGCACCAGGCTGCTTGGGTCGACGCCATAGTGATTGGCGAAGTTATCGTCTTCAGCCGACAGCAGGGCGTTGATGAAATTGGGTGGAATGTCGGCGAAACGGATCGGTGTGCGGCGCATTTCGCCGAACTCCGCGATCAGTTTTTCATCGCTGCTGTAGACCCGCAAAGGAATCTGCAACTGGATACTTCTCAGGGCCTCTACGGAGGGCAAACCCGGACTAAGGTAGAGATAGGCCCCGCTGAGCACGAGCATCAGCCCGCAGACGATCGCGACAATGGAGTACCCGAAAAACTTCAGCAGACGAATCAAGGCTTTTGGATTTCCAAGGAAAAGAATGGGTTAGGCGTCGGGGCATGCACGGCAAGTGGTGGATCGACCCGGCCAGCAGATAAACGCGGGAAAAAACGCTGGGCATTAAAGCATTTTTCGGCTTCGGGCGTCATTCGCGCCGCTCATACAAGCCGACCGAATGCAGGAAGCCTGGCAGCAATCAGTCCGTAAGACAGGGAAAGTTTTGGGGAGTTTTATGAGAAAGGGATTTTTCAGGCGAAAAGCCGATGCCGTCCTGGGTATCGACATCAATGACACCGGCGTCAGGTTGGTGGAGTTGGAGGCTTCAGGCACTGGCTACAGCGTGCGGGGCTACGCCATGCAGCAGTTGCCGGCCCATGCGGTGGTCGACAGCAGCGTGGTTGATTTCGATGCCGTCGCGCAGGCACTTTCCCGGGCGCTGGTACAGGCGCATACATCACTCAGGCATGCCGCCGTGGCCGTGGCAGGGCCCTCGGTGATTACCCGCGTGCTGGAGATGGACACGGGGCTGACGGATGCTGAAATGGTGCGTCGAATCCATGGGGAAGCAGACCAGTACATTCCTTATCCGCTGGAGGATGTGGCTATCGACTTCCAGGTGCAGGGCCCGTCGGCCCATGACCCGCAAAGCGTCGATGTGCTGCTGGTTGCCTGCCTCAAGGAACAGGTGGAGGCCCGTGAGGCAGTTTTGGCCCTTGCGGGGCTGGCGACGCGGATAGTGGATGTCGAAGCATTTGCATTGGCTCGCGCGGGCAGGCAGGCTTCGGACAGCATCACGCCGGGCCGTCGTGTCGATGGCGCGCAATGGGCCGTGGATGCCCAGGGAATGGGAGTGGCCTGCGGGCTGGCCCTGAGGAGTTTCGACTGATGACACGAATCAACCTGTTGCCGTGGCGCGCAGAACGGAATGAGCGGCGGCGCAAATATTTTCTGGTGTTTTTGGCGGGGGCTGCAGCGGTGGCGCTGGCTGCGGTTTGGCTGGCAGACCAGGTGATCGACCGTGCAATCGATCGGCAGTTGGCCCGCAATAACCAGTTGAGCCAGGGTGTCACTGGGCTCGACTCGCGGATCAAGGCCATCGACGAACTGCATGAGCAGCGCCAGCAGTTGATGGAACGGATGAAAGTTGTGCAGGGTTTGCAGGACGATCGTGCGGCGGGTGCTCAGTTGCTGGACCAGTTGGCCCGTGCCGTGCCGGAGGGGGTGCAGTTGCGCGAAGTGAGCGTCGACGGCGGTTCTGTTTCCATCAGCGGCACGGCCGGATCGAACCGGGACATTGCTCAGTTCATGCGAGGCCTCGAAGCTGCCGAAGACTTGGAAGCGCCCCGGCTTCAACGGGTTCGCGGCGCGCAGGAGGGCGACGACAATGGCTTCCAGTTGACGGTTCGCCATGGTCACTCGGATGAGGTGCGCCAATGAGCGGGGCGTCAGGCCTGCCAGGGCTGACGGAATCCGATATAACCCAGCTCTGCCAGAACGCCGCCAACTGGCCCTTGCCGGGCAAGGCGTTGCTGGCTGGCGCGGTGGTTTGCCTGCTGTGGGCAGTGGGCAATACCTTCTACTTGAGTGGAGCGCGGGAGCAACTGCGCCAGCTTGAGGCGCAGGAAGTGGCGCTTGAACAGCAGGTCGCGCTGAAAACCAGCCAGGCTGCCGGCCTGGAGTCCCTGGTCCGCGAACTCGAAACAATGCGAGGCCATTTCGCCAACCTGTTACGGCGGCTGCCTGCCGACCCCCAGGTACCCGGCCTGCTTGAAGATATTGGCCGCCTGAGTGCCGCCAATGGCTTGGTGCTGGAGGCCATCGAACTTCGGGATGACCAGCCTCGCGCCCTGTACATCGAATCGCCCATGCAGATTGGCGTCACCGGGACTTTTCACGACCTGGCGGCGTTCATCAACGGCATGGCCAGCTTGCCGGGAATTGTCACGGTGCATGACTTGGCATTCAGTCCTGTCGATCCCTCGGTGTTGCATCTCAGCCTGGTAGCCAGGACCTATCGTCACAACCGCCAGGCGGGCGATGACCTGGAGGTTGATTTGCACCCGCCGGCACAGGCTGTCGCCGAGCCCGGGCCGCAGCAAGTGGCGTACGATTTTGCAGCCTTGCGCGACCCTTTCCAGCCGCCCTCTCGCCAACTGGTTCGACCCGCCGGGCGACCGGCTGCCGGACCTGATCTCGCCAGGCCTCGCGGAATCCTCGAAGGCTTCGCCGTGGAGCAGTTCGAAATGGTCGGGACCTTGTCCCTGGGGGCTCAAACCTTCGCCCTGCTGCGCGGAGCGTCGTCTGTCCATCGGCTGGCAATCGGCGATTACCTGGGCCCGGACCACGGGCGCATCACGGCAATCCACGACTCCCATGTCGAACTGGCCGAGCTTTTCCCGGATGGCCAGGGCGCGTGGCTGGAACGCTCGCAAACCCTTGCCCTGAACGTGAACTCATAACGGAAACAAACAATGAAAAGGACTTTTTCGTCCTTCGGTGTGGCGCTATGGATAGCGTTCACGGCACCGATGGTCATGGCTGTGCCCAATCGAATCGACTTGATTCACCTGCCGCCACCTGGCAATGCGCCCCTGAGTACCGGACGCGTGGCATTCACCGGGGACAAGCTGTCCCTCAACTTCCAGAACATCGAGTTGCGCGCGGTGCTGCAGCAGATTGCTGACGTTGCCGGCCTCAATCTGGTGGCCAGCGACGACGTGCAGGGTTCGATCACCCTGCGCCTCAAGGACGTGCCCTGGGACCAGGCCCTGGACCTGGTGCTGCAAACCAAGGGGCTGGACAAGCGTGTGACGGCCAATGTGCTGCTGGTCGCGCCGGCCGAGGAGTTGGCCGCCCGCGAGTTGCTGGCGATGGAGTCGCGCAAGCAAATGACTGACTTGGCACCGCTGCGCCGCGAGTTGCTGCAGGTCAATTACGCCAAGGCGTCGGACCTGGCCAAGCTCTTCCAGTCGGCCGTGGGCCTGGAAGGCGCCACCGATGAGCGCGGCTCGGTGGCGGTGGATGACCGCACCAACAACATCATCGCCTACCAGACCCGGGAGCGGCTGGAGGAGCTGCGCACGATTGTGGCGCAACTGGATATTCCGGTAAGGCAGGTGATGATCGAGGCGCGGATCGTCGAGGCCAATGTGGATTACGACAAAAGCCTTGGCGTGCGCTGGGGCGGGCAACTGAATCGGGGTAACTGGGGAGCTGGCGGGATCAGGAAGCAGCTGGCGGAGGGGGCCGAGCCGCCTGAAACCCCGCCCAGCTCGCCGTTTGTGGACCTGGGGGCGGTCAACGGCAGCGCCGGCCTGGGTGTCGCGTTTATCACCGACAACCTGCTGCTGGACCTGGAACTGACCGCCATGGAAAAAACCGGCAATGGTGAAATCGTTTCGCAGCCCAAGGTCGTCACCTCCGACAAGGAAACCGCGCGAATCCTCAAGGGCACCGAGATTCCCTATCAGGAGTCCAGCTCCACCGGCGCGACCTCGGTGTCGTTCAAGGAGGCCTCCTTGTCATTGGAAGTGACCCCGCAAATCACCCCGGACGGCTGGGTGATCATGGAGGTCAAGGTCACCAAGGACGAGCCCGACTACCTGAACAGGCTCAACGATGTGCCGCCGATCAAGAAAAACGAGGTCAATGCCAAGGTGCTGGTCAAGGACGGGGAGACCATCGTGATCGGCGGGGTTTTCTCCAATACTCAAAGCAAAGTGGTAGATAAAGTGCCATTTTTGGGCGATGTGCCGTATCTTGGCCGCCTTTTCCGGCGGGATGTGGTTTCGGAGAAAAAATCCGAGCTGCTGGTATTCCTGACTCCGCGTATTATGAATAACCAGGCGATTGCTGTGAGTCGTTGATTCTGTGCGAAATTTGATTCTTGTAGGACCGATGGGGGCTGGAAAAAGCACCATCGGCCGTTTGCTGGCCAAAGAGCTGCGCCTGCCATTCAAAGACTCCGATAAGGAAATTGAATTGCGCACGGGCGCCAATATCCCGTGGATTTTCGATAAGGAAGGCGAACTGGGCTTTCGCGACCGCGAGCAGGCGATGATTGCCGAACTGTGCGGCTGCGATGGCGTGGTATTGGCCACCGGCGGTGGCGCAGTGATGCGCGACGAGAACCGCCGGGCGCTGCACGCCGGCGGTCGCGTGGTTTATCTGCACGCGTCTGTCGAGCAGCAGGTGGGCCGCACCGCTCGCGATCGCAATCGCCCATTGCTGCGCACCGCAGACCCGGCAAAAACCCTGCGGGACCTGCTGACGCTGCGCGACCCGCTTTATCGGGAAATCGCCGATCTGGTGGTGGAAACCGATGAGCGGCCGCCACGAATGGTGGTTCTCGACATTCTCGAGCGCCTGGCACAGTTGCCACCCCGTTAAAGCCAGGGCCGAAATGCGCTATCCTCGGCGGCGCGTCATGACCGTCCGAGTTGTGGCGTAGAGCCATCAGGCAGCGTCAGATCCCGACGTTGCCGACAACGTTAATGTAGGGCAGGACGCCTGCTTTCATCTTCAACGCGGGGACACATGCAGACACTTAAGGTCGATCTTGGCGAGCGCAGCTACCCGATCCATATTGGCGAAGGTTTGTTGGACCAACCCGAGTTGCTCGCACCGCATATTGCCGGGCGGCAAGTGGCGATCATCTCCAATGAAACGGTCGCGCCGCTGTATCTTGAGCGTCTGAGCCGCAGCCTGGCGGCGTACTCGGTGATCTCGGTGGTGCTGCCGGACGGCGAGGCCTTCAAGACCTGGGAAACCCTGCAACTGATCTTTGATGGCCTGCTGACGGCCCGTCATGACCGGCGCACCACGGTGGTGGCCCTGGGTGGCGGTGTGATCGGCGACATGGCCGGCTTTGCAGCCGCCTGCTATCAGCGCGGCGTGGACTTTATCCAGGTACCGACCACCTTGCTGTCCCAGGTCGATTCGTCGGTGGGCGGCAAGACCGGCATCAACCACCCGCTGGGCAAGAACATGGTCGGCGCGTTCTATCAGCCGAATGTGGTGCTGATCGACACTGCCACCCTCAATACCCTGCCACCCCGCGAGCTGTCGGCGGGCCTGGCGGAAGTCATCAAGTACGGGCTGATCTGCGACGAGCCGTTCCTGACCTGGCTGGAAGAACACGTCGACGCCCTGCGCGCCCTCGACCAGGTGGCACTCACCGAAGCGATTTCCCGCTCCTGCGCCGCCAAGGCGCTGGTGGTGAATGCCGACGAACGTGAGTCCGGCGTGCGCGCCACCTTGAACCTCGGCCACACCTTCGGCCATGCGATCGAGACCCACATGGGCTATGGTGTGTGGTTGCATGGAGAGGCTGTAGCGGCTGGCACAGTGATGGCATTGGAGATGTCGCAACGCCTGGGCTGGATCAGCGCCCAGGAGCGTGATCGCGGGATCCGCCTGTTCCAGCGCGCCGGGTTGCCGGTCATTCCTCCCGAGGAGATGACCGAGGCAGATTTTCTCGAACATATGGCAATAGACAAGAAAGTGATCGACGGTCGACTGCGACTGGTGCTGTTGCGCCGAATGGGCGAAGCGGTAGTGACCGACGATTATCCGAAAGAGATTTTACAGGCCACGCTGGGAGCGGATTACCGCGCCCTGGCCCAGCTTAAAGGTTAATAAGATCCCGATGACTAGTTTGCATGCCGACGAGGCGTTCCTCGGCCATTACCAGTTAAGCCACGACCCTTTTGCTCCTCGGGTGCCTGGTTTCAAGTTTTTCCCTGCGCAACGCAAGCCGGTGCTGGGGCAACTGCACCACCTGGCGCGCTACAGCCAGTTGCTGCTGGTGGTCACCGGCCCATTGGGCAGCGGCAAGACCTTGCTGCGCCAGGCACTGGTGGCCAGCACCAACAAGCAATCGGTACAGAGCGTGGTGGTTTCCGCCCGTGGTGCCGGTGATGCGGCAGGCGTGTTGCGTCAAGTGGCCCAGGCCCTCGACGTGTCCACTGCCGAGCCGAATGCGATCCTCAAGCAAGTGGTGCAACTGGGCCTGACCGGCCAGGAAGTCTACCTGCTGGTGGATGACGCCGAGCAGCTCGACGAATCTGCCCTGGAAGCGTTGCTGGCCCTGGCGGCCGGTACGCCTGAAGGGCGCCCGCATGTGTTCCTGTTTGGCGAGTCTTCGCTGATCGCCGAACTTGAACAGATCAGCGGCGAGCAGGAGCTGTTCCACGTCATCGAACTGCAGCCTTACGAAGAAGAAGAAACCCGCGAATACCTGGCCCAGCGGCTGGAAGGCGCAGGGCAGGGCATCGAACTTTTCTCCGCTTCGCAGATCTCTGATATTCACGAAAGCTCCGACGGCTGGCCTGGCACCATCAACCAGGTTGCCCGGGATGCCATGATCGAAGCCATGATTGCCAGCCGCTCAGCGGTAAAGCGTCCAAAGATGGGGTTTACTATGCCGAAGAAGCACGTATTGGCAATTTCTGCCGTTGTCGTGGTTGCCGTCGCCGCCGCCTGGTTGATTCCAGGTCGCAACAAGGCACCGACCACCGCTGGCGCGCCAACCGAACAGGCGCAGTTGCCACTGGGCAAGCCAACACCGAACGTTGAGTTTGCCAACTCCGGCCAACCCACCAACCTGCCAATGGTCGGCCAACCGGTGATGCGCGGCCCGCTCGCCGAAGAAGCTGGCGGCATCTCCGAAGGCGACGATGGGGTGCCCGTGGAAGGCTCCAGCGCCACGCCGCCGACCGTGACCACCACCGCGCCACCTGCGGGCGTGCCAGCCGGTCAGCCAGCGGCCAAGCCGACGCCAGCGCCAGCCCAGGTCGCCACCGCCAAGCCTGCGCCTGTGGCCAAGCCGGTCGCCCCGGCGCCTGCGGCCAAGCCGGCTCCAGCCGCCAAGCCTGCCGAAAAACCGGCCGTCGTGGCCAAGGCCGCGACTGGCGCTGCCGGCAGCAGCTGGTATGCCAGCCAGCCTACCGGTAACTTCGTGGTGCAGATCCTCGGCACCAGCTCCGAAGCCAACGCCCAGGCGTTCGTGAAAGAGCAGGGCGGCGAGTACCGTTATTTCAAGAAAGTGCTCAACGGCAAGCCTCTCTACGTGATCACTTACGGCAACTTCTCCAGCCGTACAGCAGCGGAATCCGCTATCAAGGCCTTGCCAGCGAAGGTTCAGGCTGGTAAACCTTGGCCTCGCACTGTCGCCAGCGTTCAACAAGAACTGGCAACAACTCGCTGAAGATCCGGCGGCCTTACCCAGGCCGCCCTCTCGGCACCTCAAAAAAAACAACACAGCGTGCAGCCCTGAAGGCCGCGCGCTTTGTGGTGTCTGCGTCACAGTGGCTTTTGAGTCGTAGCGGTCAAAATTAAAAAAGTTTTGACTAGCACAGCATATCGCTTTAAACCTTTCATAAATGCGACATAGATTTGCGACATTTCGTCGCTAAATTTGTGAGCGTCTGTGTCGGTGTGTACAATGACCTCCCTTTTGCCCCCGCTAAGCCGGCGTACGTTCGGCGTGGAAGGTAACCGGTTGAATTGAAAAGAAATTTGCCTCGGAATAAGAGGCAGCCTGGTGAGAAAGTGTCTATGAAAGCAGGTCTGTACCAACCCGATGAATTCAAGGATAACTGCGGTTTCGGCCTGATAGCCCACATGCAGGGCGAGCCCAGTCATACCCTTTTGCAAACGGCCATCGAGGCCCTGACCTGCATGACCCACCGCGGTGGGATCAACGCCGACGGCAAGACCGGTGACGGTTGCGGCTTGCTGATTCAAAAGCCCGACCAGTTCCTGCGCGCAGTCGCCAAGGAACATTTCGGCGCCGATTTGCCCAAGCAGTACGCTGTGGGCATGGTGTTCTTCAACCAGGACTCGGTAAAAGCCGAAGCTGCTCGCGAGAACATGAACCGCGAGATCCTGGCCGCTGGCCTGCAGCTCGTCGGCTGGCGCAAAGTGCCGATCGACACCAGCGTACTGGGCCGCCTGGCCCTGGAGCGCCTGCCGCAGATCGAACAAGTGTTCATCGCAGGCGACGGCCTGAGCGACCAGGACATGGCGATCAAGCTGTTCACCTCTCGTCGTCGCTCGTCCGTGGCCAATGCCGCCGACACCGACCACTACATCTGCAGCTTTTCCCACAAGACCATCATTTATAAAGGCCTGATGATGCCGGCGGACTTGACCGCCTTCTATCCAGACCTGAGCGATGAGCGCCTGCAAACCGCAATCTGCGTGTTCCACCAGCGCTTCTCCACCAATACCCTGCCGAAATGGCCGCTGGCCCAGCCATTCCGCTTCCTCGCCCACAACGGCGAGATCAACACCATCACCGGCAACCGCAACTGGGCCGTGGCCCGTCGCACCAAGTTCGCCAACGACCTGATGGACCTGGAAGAGCTCGGCCCGCTGGTCAACCGCGTGGGTTCCGACTCCTCCAGCATGGACAACATGCTCGAACTGATGGTCACTGGCGGCATCGACCTGTTCCGTGGCGTGCGCATGATCATTCCGCCAGCGTGGCAGAACGTCGAGACCATGGACCCCGACCTGCGGGCGTTCTATGAGTACAACTCGATGCACATGGAACCGTGGGACGGCCCGGCCGGCGTGGTAATGACCGACGGTCGCTACGCCGTGTGCCTGCTCGACCGTAACGGACTGCGCCCGGCGCGTTGGGTGACCACCACCAACGGCTTCATCACCCTGGCGTCGGAAATCGGCGTGTGGAACTACAAGCCGGAAGACGTGATCGCCAAGGGCCGTGTCGGCCCGGGCCAGATCCTCGCCGTGGACACCGAGACCGGTCAGATTCTCGACACCGATGCCATCGACAACCGCTTGAAGTCCCGTCATCCGTACAAGCAATGGCTGCGCAAGAATGCCCTGCGCATCCAGGCAACCATGGAAGACAACGACCACGGTTCTGCCTTCTACGACGTCGACCAGCTCAAGCAGTACATGAAGATGTACCAGGTCACCTTCGAAGAACGTGACCAGGTGCTGCGCCCACTGGGCGAGCAGGGCTACGAAGCCGTCGGCTCCATGGGCGATGACACGCCAATGGCCGTGCTGTCCCAGCGCGTGCGCACGCCGTACGACTATTTCCGCCAGCAGTTCGCCCAGGTGACCAACCCGCCGATCGACCCGCTGCGCGAAGCCATCGTGATGTCCCTGGAAGTGTGCCTCGGTGCCGAGCGCAACATTTTCCAGGAATCGCCTGAGCACGCTTCCCGCGTGATCCTCAGCTCGCCGGTGATTTCCCCGGCCAAATGGCGTTCGTTGATGACCCTGGACCGCCCGGGCTTCGACCGGCAGATCATCGACCTGAACTACGACGAGAGCCTCGGCCTTGAAGCCGCGGTGCGCAATGTCGCCGATCAGGCGGAAGAAGCCGTGCGTGCCGGCCGTACCCAGATCGTGCTGACCGACCGCCATATCGCCCCGGGCAAGCTGCCGATCCACGCTTCCCTGGCCACCGGCGCGGTACACCACCGCCTGACCGAAAAGGGCCTGCGTTGCGATTCCAACATCCTGGTTGAAACCGCCACCGCCCGCGACCCGCATCACTTTGCGGTGTTGATCGGCTTCGGCGCCTCGGCGGTGTATCCGTTCCTGGCTTACGAAGTACTCGGCGACCTGATCCGTACCGGCGAAGTGCTGGGCGACCTCTACGAGGTGTTCAAGAACTACCGGAAAGGCATCACGAAGGGCCTGCTGAAGATCCTGTCGAAGATGGGCATCTCCACCGTCACGTCCTACCGCGGCGCGCAATTGTTCGAAGCCATCGGCCTGTCGGAAGAAGTTTGCGAGATGAGCTTCCGTGGTGTGCCGAGCCGCATCAAGGGTGCGCGTTTCGTCGACATCGAAGCCGAGCAGAAAGCCCTGGCCGCCGAAGCCTGGAGCGCGCGCAAGCCGATCCAGCAAGGCGGCCTGCTGAAGTTCGTGCACGGTGGCGAATACCACGCCTACAACCCGGACGTGGTCAACACCCTGCAAGCCGCCGTGCAGCAAGGCGACTACGCCAAGTTCAAGGAATACACCGCGCTGGTGGATAACCGCCCGGTGTCGATGATCCGCGACCTGTTCAAGGTGAAAACCCTGGACACGCCGCTGGCCATCAGCGAGATCGAGCCACTGGAATCGATCCTCAAGCGTTTCGACTCCGCCGGTATTTCCCTGGGCGCCTTGTCGCCTGAGGCTCACGAAGCCCTGGCCGAAGCCATGAACCGCCTGGGTGCGCGTTCAAACTCCGGCGAAGGCGGTGAAGACCCGGCGCGCTACGGCACCATCAAGAGCTCGAAAATCAAGCAGGTCGCCACTGGCCGCTTTGGTGTGACCCCGGAATACCTGGTCAACGCCGAAGTGCTGCAGATCAAGGTTGCCCAGGGCGCCAAGCCGGGCGAAGGCGGGCAACTGCCAGGCGGCAAGGTCAACGGCCTGATCGCCAAGCTGCGTTATGCAGTGCCGGGCGTGACGTTGATTTCACCGCCGCCGCACCACGACATCTACTCGATCGAGGATTTGTCGCAGCTGATTTTCGACCTGAAACAAGTCAACCCGCAGGCCCTGGTCTCGGTGAAACTGGTCGCAGAAGCCGGCGTGGGCACCATCGCCGCCGGTGTGGCCAAGGCCTATGCCGACCTGATCACTATCTCCGGCTACGACGGCGGCACCGGCGCTTCGCCGCTGACCTCCATCAAGTACGCCGGCGCACCGTGGGAACTGGGCCTGGCTGAAACCCACCAGACCCTGCGCGGCAACGACCTGCGCGGCAAAGTCCGGGTGCAGACCGACGGTGGCCTGAAAACCGGCCTCGACGTGATCAAGGCTGCAATCCTCGGCGCCGAAAGCTTCGGCTTCGGCACCGCGCCAATGATCGCCCTGGGCTGCAAATACCTGCGCATCTGCCACCTGAACAACTGCGCCACCGGCGTGGCCACTCAGAACGAGAAGCTGCGCAAGGATCACTACATCGGTACCGTCGACATGGTGGTGAATTTCTTCACCTACGTCGCCGAGGAAACCCGTGAGTGGCTGGCCAAGCTGGGCGTGCGTTCCCTGGAAGAGCTGATCGGCCGTACCGACCTGCTGGACATCCTCGAAGGCCAGACCGCCAAGCAACAGCACCTGGACCTGACGCCGTTGTTGGGCAGCGATCACATCCCGGCCGACAAGCCACAGTTCTGCCAGGTTGACCGCAACCCGCCGTTCGACAAGGGCCTGCTGGCCGAGAAGATGGTCGAGATGGCCACTTCGTCGATCAACGACGCAAGCGGCGGCGAATTCGCCCTGGATATCTGCAACTGCGACCGTTCCATCGGCGCACGCATCTCCGGCGAAATCGCGCGCAAGCACGGCAACCAGGGCATGGCCAAGGCGCCGATCACCTTCCGCTTCAAGGGCACCGCTGGCCAGAGCTTCGGCGTATGGAACGCCGGTGGCTTGAACATGTACCTCGAAGGCGACGCCAACGACTACGTGGGCAAGGGCATGACCGGCGGCAAGCTGGTGATCGTCCCGCCAGTGGGCAGCGTCTACAAGACTCAAGACAGTGCCATCATCGGCAACACCTGCCTGTACGGCGCAACCGGCGGCAAGCTGTTTGCTGCGGGCACGGCCGGTGAGCGTTTCGCAGTGCGTAACTCCGGTGCCCACACCGTGGTTGAAGGCACGGGCGATCACTGCTGCGAGTACATGACCGGGGGTTTTGTCGCGGTGCTGGGCAAGACCGGCTACAACTTCGGTTCGGGCATGACCGGCGGTTTCGCCTACGTGCTCGACCAGGACAACACCTTCGTCGACAAGGTGAACCACGAGTTGGTGGAGATCCAGCGGATCAGCGGCGAAGCGATGGAATCCTATCGCAACCACTTGCAGCATGTGCTGGACGAATATGTCGAGGAAACCAACAGCGAATGGGGTCGCAACCTCGCTGAAAACCTCGATGACTACCTGCGCCGTTTCTGGCTGGTCAAGCCCAAGGCTGCCAACCTGAAATCGTTGCTTTCCAGCATCCGTGCCAACCCGCAGTGATATGCGCCTGAAGAGTTTGATGAGGTTTTAACATGGCTGAACGTCTGAATAACGACTTCCAGTTCATCGATGTCGGGCGCAAAGATCCGAAGAAGAAACTGTTGCGTCAACGCAAGAAAGAGTTCGTGGAAATCTACGAGCCCTTCAAACCCCAGCACTCGGCCGACCAGGCCCACCGCTGCCTGGGTTGCGGTAACCCGTATTGCGAATGGAAGTGCCCGGTGCACAACTTCATTCCGAACTGGCTGAAGCTGGTGGCCGAGGGCAACATCCTCGCCGCCGCCGAGTTGTCGCACCAGACCAACACCCTGCCGGAAGTGTGCGGCCGGGTGTGCCCGCAGGACCGTCTGTGCGAGGGTGCGTGCACCCTCAACGACGGCTTCGGCGCGGTGACCATCGGTTCGGTGGAGAAGTACATCACCGACACCGCGTTCGCCATGGGCTGGCGCCCGGACATGTCCAAGGTCAAGCCGACCGGCAAGCGCGTCGCGATCATCGGCGCGGGCCCGGCGGGCCTGGGCTGTGCCGACGTGCTGGTGCGTGGCGGCGTGACCCCGGTGGTGTTCGACAAGAACCCGGAAATCGGTGGCCTGCTGACCTTCGGCATCCCCGAGTTCAAGCTGGAAAAAACCGTACTGAGCCATCGTCGCGAAGTCTTCACCGGCATGGGTATCGAGTTCCGCCTCAATACCGAAATCGGCAAGGACGTGACCATGGAGCAACTGCTCGAAGAATACGATGCCGTGTTCATGGGCATGGGCACCTACACCTACATGAAGGGTGGCTTCGCCGGTGAAGACCTGCCGGGCGTGTACGACGCTCTGGACTTCCTGATCGCCAACGTCAACCGCAACCTGGGCTTTGAAAAGTCGCCGGAAGATTTCGTCGACATGAAAGGCAAGAAGGTCGTGGTGCTGGGCGGTGGTGATACCGCGATGGACTGCAACCGCACTTCGATTCGCCAGGGCGCCAAGTCGGTGACCTGTGCCTACCGTCGTGACGAAGCCAACATGCCGGGTTCGCGCAAAGAGGTGAAGAACGCCAAGGAAGAAGGCGTGAAATTCCTCTACAACCGCCAGCCGATCGCTATCGTCGGTGAAGACCGTGTCGAAGGCGTGAAAGTGGTCGAGACCCGTCTCGGCGAACCGGATGCCCGTGGCCGTCGCAGCCCTGAGCCGATCCCGGGTTCCGAAGAGATCATCCCGGCAGACGCCGTGGTCATCGCCTTCGGTTTCCGCCCAAGCCCGGCGCCGTGGTTCGAGCAGTTCGAAATCCAGACCGACAGCCAGGGCCGCGTTGTAGCCCCGGAACAAGGCCAGTACAAACACCAGACCAGCAACCCGAAAATCTTCGCCGGTGGCGACATGGTGCGCGGGTCTGACCTGGTAGTGACGGCCATCTTCGAAGGCCGCAACGCCGCCGAAGGGATCCTGGATTACCTGCAGGTCTGACCCCGATCCCGGATTGAAATGGGATCAAAATGTGGGAGCGGGCTTGCTCGCGAATGCGGTATATCAGTCACCAGATGTGTTGGCTGACCCACCGCTTTCGCGAGCAAGCCCGCTCCCACATTTGTTTTGTGGCGCTTTCATATCCGCGACAAATTGACCCGATAGACAAAAGGCACGGCTCTTGCCGTGCCTTTTGCGTCGCGCTCTGAGAAAATGCCCGCACTTTTTTTGCGGATGCCGACATGACTGCCCTCAAGAACGACCGTTTCCTTCGTGCCCTGCTCAAGCAACCCGTGGACGTCACCCCTGTGTGGATGATGCGCCAGGCCGGTCGCTACCTGCCGGAATACCGCGCCAGTCGCGCCCACGCCGGCGACTTCATGAGCCTGTGCATGAACCCGGAGTTCGCCTGCGAAGTCACCATGCAACCGCTGGACCGCTATCCACAGCTGGATGCGGCCATCCTGTTCTCCGATATCCTGACCATCCCTGACGCCATGGGCCAGGGCCTGTACTTCGAAACCGGCGAAGGCCCGCGTTTCAAGAAAGTCGTCAGCACCCTGGCCGACATCGAAGCCCTGCCGATCCCCGACCCCCACAAGGACCTGGGCTACGTCATGGATGCGGTCAGCACCATCCGCCGCGAGCTGAACGGCCGCGTGCCGCTGATCGGCTTCTCCGGCAGCCCGTGGACCCTGGCCACCTACATGGTCGAAGGCGGCTCGTCGAAAGACTTCCGCAAGACCAAGGCCATGCTCTACGACAACCCGCAAGCCATGCACCTGCTGCTGGACAAGCTGGCGCAGTCGGTCACCTCCTACCTCAACGGCCAGATCATGGCCGGCGCCCAGGCGGTGCAGATTTTCGACACCTGGGGTGGCAACCTGTCGGCGGCGGCGTACCAGGAGTTCTCCCTGGCCTACATGCGCAAGATCGTCAGCGGCCTGATCCGCGAACACGAAGGCCGCAAGGTGCCGGTGATCATGTTCACCAAGGGCGGCGGCCTGTGGCTGGAAAGCATCGCCGACGCCGGCGCCGACGCGCTGGGCCTGGACTGGACCTGCGACCTCGGCGAAGCCCGTCGCCGCGTGGGCAACAAGGTTGCGCTGCAAGGCAACATGGACCCGACCGTGCTGTACGCCAAGCCGGAAGCGATCCGCGCTGAAGTCGGCCGCATCCTCGCCAGCTACGGAAAAGGCAGTGGTCACGTGTTCAACCTTGGCCACGGCATTACTCCGGAAGTTGATCCGGAGCACGCAGGCGCGTTCCTGCGGGCGGTGCACGAGTTATCGGCGCAGTATCACGAGTGATCGCGCGGCAATGAAAAAGCCCGGCAGATGCCGGGCTTTTTTGTAAGCGCTGGTTAAGCCTTGGCTTCCTGCAACGGTGGCAACTTCGCCAGCTTCAACGCCACCAGCAACGCGACGATCAACAGCGCGACGATAAACCCGCCAATCCCGTTCCACCCGGCGTAGTGCCAGAAAAAACCGCCCGCCGTCCCCGCAATACTCGACCCCACGTAGTAACTGAACAGGTACAGCGACGACGCCTGGCCCTTGGCTTTCAGTGCGCGGCGGCCGATCCAGCTGCTGGCCACCGAGTGGGCGCCGAAGAAGCCGAAGGTGAAGATCAGCATGCCGGGCACTACCAGCCACAGCGGGGTAAACAGCGTCAGGGCGATGCCGCCGAGCATCAGCACGATGGTGCCCCAGAGCACGCGACGACGGCCCAGGCGGTCGGCCAGGGAGCCGATTTTCGCCGAGCTGTAGATACCCGAGAGGTAGACCAGCGACAGCAGGCCTACCACGGCCTGGCTCAAATCGTACGGGTCCGCCAGCAAGCGGTAGCCGATGTAGTTGAACATCGTCACAAAGGCGCCCATCAGCACGAAGGCTTCGAGGAACAGCCACGGCAGGCCGGCGTCCTTGAAGTGCATGGTGAAGCCGTCCACCAGGCTGCGCGGGTGCAGGGTGCTGGCGCGGAAGTTGCGCGATTCGGGGAGGATCTTCCAGAACACCGTGGCCGCGATCAGCGCCAGGGCGCCGATGATCAGCATCGCGGTGTGCCAGCTGACGAAGTCGATCAGCACACCGATGATCAAGCGCCCGCTCATCCCGCCAATGGCGTTACCGCCGATATACAGGCCCATGGCCAAGCCGATGTGTTGCGGGTGGATCTCTTCACTCAGGTAGGTCATGGCCACCGCTGCCAGGCCGCTGAGGGACAGGCCCACCAGTGCACGCATCAGCAGGATGCCTTCCCAGCTTGGCATCAGGCCGCTGGCGATGGTGCACAGCGCGGCGCAGAACAGTGCGGCAACCATCACCGGCTTGCGCCCCAGGGTGTCGGAAATCGGCCCGGTGATCAGCAGGCCAATGGCAAGCATGCCGGTGGCCACCGAGAGAATCAGGCTGCTTTGCGCGGCATTGATGGAAAACTCGTGGGACAGCGCCGGCATCATCGGCTGTACGCAGTAGAGCAGGGCGAAAGTGGCGAAACCGCCGGAGAACAGCGCCAGCACCGTGCGCATGAACATCGGGGTGCCTTTTTCGATGTACTGCTCGTTGAGCTGTGCCACCACTTCATCGAGGGCGGTGGGCGGTACTTCTTGAGCAAGCGGAGCGACAGCAGATTTCACGCGGGACCTCGGGGAGGAAAGGCTGCCAGGGCTGGCAATGCAAAAAAGAATATAGCTCCCTATTGATTCTTTCCAATATATTGTTCGACCTGTTTAAGAGCTTTTACGACCTAATGAGGTTTTCATGGAGCTGCGCCACCTGCGTTACTTCATCGCCGTGGCTGAAGAGCTGCATTTTGGCCGCGCCGCGCAGGTGCTGGGGATCTCCCAGCCGCCCCTGAGCCAGCAGATCCAGGCGCTGGAGCAGGAGATAGGTGCGCGGTTGTTTGAGCGTACCAATCGTCGGGTCGAGCTGAGCGAGGCCGGCAGGTTGTTCCTGCAAGAGGCGCGGTTGGTGCTGGCGCAGGTGGATAAAGCGGCGGACGTGGCGCGTCGGGCGCAGTTGGGGGAACTGGGGGAGTTGAAGATTGGCTTCACCTCTTCTGCGCCGTTCAACTCCAGCATCCCACAGGCGATCTTCGCGTTTCGCCAGGCATTCCCGGCGGTGCATTTGAATCTGCAGGAGATGAGCAGCACGGAGGTGGCCGAGTCGCTGGTGGATGAGTCGATTCAGGTGGGGTTGATGCGACCGTTGCCGTTGCCCGATTCCTTGAGCGTCGTGGAACTGATGCGCGAGCCCTTGGTGGCCGTGCTGAACGCCGGGCATCCGCTGGTGGAGGGCAGTGAGCGTGGTTTGCACCTGGCGCAATTGGCCGAAGAGCCGTTTGTGTTTTTCCCGCGGACTTACGGCAGCGGGTTGTATGCCCAATTGATGAGCCTGGCGCGTGATGCCGGCTTCAGCCCGCATTTCGCCCAGGAGGCCGGGGAGGCAATGACCATCATTGGCCTGGTGGCGGCGGGGTTGGGTGTCTCGGTGTTACCGGCGTCGTATCAGCGGATCCGCATTGATGGCGTGGTGTATCGCACGTTGCTGGATCAGGAGGCGGTGACGGCGGTGTGGCTGGTGCAGCGCAAGGGCCAGCAGACGCCGATGGCCAAGGCGTTTGTCGAGCTGCTGACCCGCAAGGCATTGGTATGACCGACGCATAACCTGTGGCGAGGGAGCTTGCTCCCGCTGGGCTGCGCAGCAGCCCCGAAACCCGACGACTGAGTTTTACCAGACAACCTTCAATCGCAGGTTTCAGGGGCGCTTCGCGCCCCAACGGGAGCAAGCTCCCTCGCCACAGGGAAGCGGGTGTTTCAGTTCTGCTTCGACGTCCCGGTCTGCTGGAGCAACTGTGCCGTGTCACTCACACCATTGGTGCGCAACGCCGCCAGGATGTCACGGTCCAGCATGCTCACCCAGCGGTTGTAGTTGCGGTGAATCTTGCCGTCCTTGTAGCCCAGGTCGCGGCTGTCGCGGTAGGTGATGGCGTAGCTGGTGGCGGTGTAGCGAATGTCGATTTCAGCGTGGAACTGGTTGCGCACGTTGATCTCGGCCTGCACCAGTTGCGGGCTCAGGCGCTGCACCACCCATTGGCGTTTGTTCAAGGCCGCGATAATGGTCTGCTTCATTTTTTCTTCGTTGACCTGCGGGTTCGCCGGCAAGTCATGCTGGGTGTTGAGCACCGGTTTGTTGGTGCAGCCAGCGGTGGTGAGCAGGGCCAAAGCGACCAGTGTTGCGCGTAGCAGGGAAGACATTCCATTTCTCCAGTCAGTAAAAAACTTAGACCCAGCGGCGGAAGATCAGCGAAGTGTTGACGCCGCCAAAGGCAAAATTGTTGTTCATCACATAGTCGCTGTGCAGCTCGCGGAACTCACCTTGCAGGTAGTCCAGCTCGCCGCAGCGCGGGTCGACTTCGTCGAGGTTGAAGGTGTGCACGTATTGGTTGCGGTTCATCATCTCGATGCTGAACCACGACTCCAGCGCGCCGCATGCGCCCAGGGTGTGGCCGAGGAAACTCTTCTGCGAGCTGATGGGCATGCGGCTGCCGAACAGGCTGCTGGTGGCCAGGGTTTCGGCGATGTCGCCCTGGTCGGTGGCGGTGCCATGGCCGTTCACATAGCCGATCGCGTCGGGCGCAAGCCCCGCATCTTCCAATGCCAGTTCCATGGCGCGGCGCATGGTGGCCTGTTCCGGGCGGGTGGTGTGCTGGCCGTCGGCGTTGCTGCCGAAGCCGACGATTTCGGCGTGGATATGCGCGCCACGGGCCAGTGCATGTTCCAGTTCTTCGAGTACCAGGATGCCGCCGCCTTCGCCGATCACCAGGCCGTCGCGCCCACTGTCGTAGGGACGCGGGCTGGTTTGTGGTGCATCATTTTTCAGGCTGGTGGCGTACAGCGCATCGAACACCATGGCTTCGGTAGGGCACAGCTCTTCGGCGCCACCTGCCAACATCAGCGGCAGGCGGCCGAACTTGATGGCCTCATAGGCGTAGCCGATGCCCTGGCTGCCGCTGGTGCACGCGCTGGAGGTGGGTATCAGCCGGCCGGTGAGGCCGAAGAAAATGCTGATATTCGCTGCCGTGGTGTGGGGCATCATCCGCACGTAGGAGTTGGCGTTCAGCCCCTCGGCCACCGAGTTCAGCAGCATATTGCCGAAGGCCTTGATCTCGTCGGTGCTGCCGGTGGACGAGCCACAGGCCACGCCCATGCGCCCGTCCTTGATCGACTCGTCGCCCAGCAAGCCGGCATCTTTCAGCGCCTGCTCCGCTGCCCATACCGCCAGCCGGGAAACCCGGCCCATGCTGCGCAGTTGCTTGCGGGTCCAGTGGGCGGGTACCACGAAATCATCGATCGGCCCGGCCAGCCGTGTGTTCAGTTCGGTGAAACGGTCCCACTCATCCATGCGCCGGATGCCGCTGCGGTTGGCGCCGAAGTTGGCGGCGATGGTTGCCCAATCGCTGCCCAGGGACGTAACGCCGGCCATGCCGGTGACCACCACGCGTTTCATCAGCACAGGCCTCCATTCACGGCCAGCACTTGGCGGGTGATGTAGCCGGCCTCTGCCGACATCAGGAAATTTACCGCCCCGGCGACTTCTTCCGGGGTGCCCATGCGCTGGGCCGGGATCATTTTCATCAGCTCTTCCACCGGTACGTTTTCATCGAGCATCGCGGTGTCGATCAGCCCGGGGGCCACGCAGTTGACGGTGATCTTGCGCTTGCCCAGCTCGATGGCCAGGGCCTTGGCGGCGCCGATCAGGCCGGCCTTGGACGCGCTGTAGTTGACCTGGCCGCGGTTGCCGATCAGCCCGGATACCGAGGTGATGCACACGATCCGCCCGGCGGCGCGACGACGAATCATCGGCATCATCACCGGGTGCAGCACGTTGTAGAAACCGTCGAGGTTGGTGCGCATCACCACGTCCCAATCGTCTTCCGACAGCGCTGGAAACGCGCCGTCGCGCGTCAGGCCCGCATTGAGCACCACGCCGTAATACGCGCCATGGGCTTCCACGTCGGCTTCAAGGATCTCCTTGCAGCTGGCGCGGTCCGCCACATCGAATTGCAACACCCGGGCCTTGCGCCCCAGCGCTTCGATTTCGACCTGCACCGCATCCGCCTCGGCACGCCCGCTGCGGCAATGCAGCACGATGTCGTGCCCGGCCTGGGCCAGGCGCACAGCGATAGCGCGGCCGATGCCACGGCTGGAGCCGGTCACCAATACGGATTCAGTCATGGCGTGGTGTCCTTCGATTCATCTAAATAGTTGGCCGCCTGGGGCGGTCGAAATACGTTCAAGCGCGCGCTGGCCTGGATGCCGTGACCGGTGAGGTGGCATTCGAACACACCCATGCCGTTGTCGTCTTCCAGGGAGCGCAGGCCGTGGATGGTCAGCTCGGTGCCTGCGGGAAAGTGCTCGACGTTGCACTCGAACTTGCGCGTGCCCAGCAGGAAGCCCAACTCCACGGTTTCACCTTTCTGGCGCGCACGGCAACCGGCGTAGGCGGCGACGCTTTGCGCCATCAACTCAATGCCGACCCACGCAGGCAGGCTGCCGTCGGCGCGGTTGAAAAGACCGCCGGGCTTGACCGTCAGGCGGGTCTGGATCTGTTCTTCATCAAAGCTCAGGACCTGATCGATCAGGATCATGTCACCGGCGTGGGGCAGCAGTTCGGCGAGCGGCCAATCAGTCATGGGGCGTCTCCGATAATCAGGCTGACGTTGTTGCCGCCGAAGGCAAACGAGTTGCTCATCAGGCAGCGTTTTTCCAGGGCGTCGCCGGGCGACGCCCACTTCAGTACGGGCAGGTCGGGGTCCGCCTGGCCATCCCAGACATGCGGCGGCACTACGCCTTCTGCCAGGCTCAGCCAGCAGAACGCCGCTTCCAGCGCGCCTGCGGCGCCCAGGGTGTGGCCGGTCATGGGTTTGGTCGAGGAGCAGGCTACGCCGTCCGGGAACAGGGCCGCGACCGCCAGGCTTTCCATGGCATCGTTATGTTGGGTAGCGGTGCCGTGCAGGTTCAGGTAACCGATTTGTCCGGGCGCCAGTTGTGCGCTGGCCAGGGCCTTGCGCATCGCTTGCAACGCACCCTTGCCGGTAGGCTCGGGGGCGGAAATATGGTGGGCGTCGCAACTGGCGCCACTGCCCAGCAGTGCGACCGGCGCCGGGGTTTTGCTCATCAGGAACAGCACGGCGGCTTCGCCGATATTGATGCCGTTGCGGTTCAGCGAAAACGGATTGCAGCGCTCTGCCGAAACCGCTTCCAGCGACGAAAAACCATTGAGGGTCAGCTTGCACAGCGTGTCGACGCCACCGCAGATCACCGCATCGCACACGCCCAGGTCCAACAGGCGTTGGGCACTCATCAGCGCTCGTGCGCTGGAGGTGCAGGCGGTGGAAATCACGTAGGCCGGGCCGCTCAGTTGCAGCCAGTCGGCGAGGAAATCGGCCGGGGCGCCAAGCGCCTGTTGCTGATAGTCGTAGTCGGCGGGGAACTGGTTTTCCCGCAGATAGTGGGCGATGCCACGGCTGGCTTCATCGATGCCCGAGGTGCTGGTGCCGAGCACGATGCCAATGCGCGACGCGCCGAACGTCTGGATCGCTTGCCGGATCTCGTCGTCAATCTGCAACGCGGCTTCCAGCAGCAACTGGTTATTGCGGCTGCGATGGGATTCCAGCCCGGGCGGTATCGCCGCCAGTTCACCGTGCACAGAGGCCACCGGCAACACACGCTCCGGCACCCAGCCGCTTTCGGCGCGCATGCCGGAGCAGTCGCCGGCAAACAGGCTGCGGCTGACTTCGCGCTTGTCGCGGCCCAGGGCGCAGATCACGCCGAGGGCATTGAGGTAGGCGCTCATCGGGCAGCCCCTAGCGGCGAGATGTGGTAGGTCAGGTGTTGCCCGATCACGTCCACGCGAAACACCAGGGAGGAGTGATAGGTGATCTTCCAGTGGGACGGCAGGGTGCGGATCAGGTCCATTTCCTGGGTGCCGGGGTACAGCCTGGAAACTTCATCCGCCGAGGTCAGGGCGAACAACAGCGCGGCAAACAATTCACGCGCCTGGGGATTGGGCGGCAGCAGACCGTCGGCCTGCCAGGCGCCATTGATCAGCATCTGCCGAGCCTGGGGAATGCCCAGCGGGTCCATCATCGACCAGCGGATCCCGCCGCCTTCGCGCTGCATCACCAGCAACCAGTCCTGGCGTTGGCCATCCTGTTCGCGCTGCACATGCAGTTGCAACGGCAGGCTCAGCACCGGGGTTTTCGACGGCAACGGCGGCTGGCTGGCGCACGCGCCCAGCAGCAACAGGCAGCCGATCAACAGCATTCGGATCATGTTTCAGCGCTCGCCAGAGGTTTGCGGGCGACCACGTTGACCAGGGTTTCTTCGCGCTGGCCGGCCGGTTTTGGCTGGCGCAGGCCCCAGCGCTCAAGCAGGCCGAAGTCGGTGGCGCGGCTCCACCACAGGTACGGGTACGAGACGTTCTGCGGGCCGAACTCAAAGCCCTGCTCGCGAATCATCTCAAGGTACTCCTCGGCGCTTTTCTGCACATGCATCGGGTGACGAAACAGCCAGCGAATGACCCAGGTGTCGATATAGGCCTCGGTGGATTCGGCAAACAGCAGGTAGCCGCCCGGCTTGAGCACCCGATAGAACTCTTTCAGGGCGCGATGTTGTTCCACCAGATGATGGAAGGTCTGGTGACAGAACAGCACGTCGACACTGGCGTCGGCCACGTCGAGGGTCGCGCAGTCGCTGCCGATCAACTCGATGGCGATACCCTGGCGCGCGGCTTCGGCGCGGCTCAGGTCGAGGCTGTGGGGGTCGGCGTCGAGGCCGATCAGGCGGTCGGGGGCGAACACCTGCTGCAGGTACTGGAACGACTTGCCCTGGCCGCAGCCGGCGTCCAGCAGCACCGGAGCAACCGGCAGCGGGTCGCTGAACAAGCTGCGCAGGTCGTTGATGGCCACGCGCAGCACATGGTGCTGCCAGGTGTGGCTGCGCAGGAACCAGAAGCCGAATTTGGTTTCTTCGACGTAGTTTTTACTCAGGTATTGGCTGCTCATCTCATCTTCCTTGTCCCGGACGGGCTGGCCCACGGCGCCAGCATGAAGCTGAACGCCAGCCCCAGGCTCACCGACAGCCCAAAATTACTCACCGCCGGTGTGCTGGAAATAGCCAGCAGGCCGAACGATAGCCAAGTAGTCACGGCCGCCAACAGTGTGCCCAACAGGCTCACGGCGGCGCCGCCAATTTGTTCACGCATCAGGATCGCGTAGTCGACGCTGATGGCGGTCACCAGCAGCAGGCCGAACAGGCTGAACAACGTCAACGGCTGCCCCAGCCAACCCAGGCTGGCCAGGCTGCACAGCGCCGCCAGCAACGGCAGGGCGACGATGCGCAAGGCGCCGCCGAAGCCGAACGGCAGGATCAGCAGCAGTACGATCAACACGCAGGACATCAATTTCAATTCCGCCGCGCTGATCTGTGTGGCGGCGAACACCTGGTTCAAGTCGCCCAGGCGGTCCACCAACTGCACGCCGGGCAGATCCAGGGCCTGCACCCGCAGCAAGGCTGGGTTGTTCAACCCTTGCAGGCTCACCATCGCCGCCACGCCACCGTCGACATTCCCCAGCCACAGTGTGCGCCACGGCTCCGCCAGTGGGCCGATCAGCGCCGCGTCGATGTCTTCGGTGGGCAGTGACTGCAACTGGGCCAACTCGGCTTGCAGGGCGGCGGCCGGTACGCCGAGGTCCAGCAATGGCTGCCAGTACTGCGGCAGTTGG
Source organism: Pseudomonas sp. W2I6 (assembly GCF_030815935.1). Taxonomy (NCBI): domain Bacteria; kingdom Pseudomonadati; phylum Pseudomonadota; class Gammaproteobacteria; order Pseudomonadales; family Pseudomonadaceae; genus Pseudomonas; species Pseudomonas sp. W2I6. Next base: position 6,834,224 of record NZ_JAUSXJ010000001.1, read on the forward strand.
TTCAGGGCTTCACGCAGTTGCTGTTGCTCCGCCGGCGCGCTGACCAACTGATTGAGCGCCAGGTAACCCTGGAGCTTGTCCATGTTCACCAACTGATCCAGGCGCTGGCTCAGCGCGGCCTGGCGTTCCAGCAACTGCTGCTGGTTGTCCGCCCGTACGAGGAAGAACTGGCTGGTGGGCTGGAACCCGGTAATCCGCGCAACGGCCTGGGCTTCCTGCAGCAACTGCGGCGGCGCACCGATCCACTGGCGGATATCGTTTTTGCTGTTCAGGTGCCACAGCCCACCGGCGCAAAACACCAACACCAGTATCAACAACACCGGGCTTGGCAGGCGCTTGAGCAGCGACTCGCGCACGCTCAGCAGGAACTCGGCAATGCGCAGCGGCCACTGCGCCGGGCGCAGCTCGACGCCTTTGAGCAAGGCCGGCAACAGGCACACGGCCGACAGGTAAGCACCTACCAGACCGGCAGCGGAGAACACCGCGATTTGCGTCAGCGCCGGGAACGGCGTCCACGCCAGGGCCAGGTAACCGATGCAACTGGTGGCCAGGCTCAGGCTCAGGCCCGGCAAGGTCAGGCGCAAGGCCGGCCAACTGCGCCAAGGGCTCATGCTCCAGCTCTTGGACAGGTAATGCAGCGGGTAATCCACCGCCACGCCGATCAGGCTCGAGCCCAGCACCAGCGTGATCACATGCATATGCCCGAACAGCGCCACACAGGCCACCGCACCAAACAGCATGCCCACCAGCACCGGCACGAACGCCAGCAACACCCGCCAGCGGCGGAACGCAAGCAGCAGCAATAACAGGATGCCTACCGTCGCGCCGCCGCCGACCCAAGTGATTTCCCGGGTGGCCTGCTGCTGACCATTGGCTGCATACAGCAGGCCGCTGGCGGCGAGCAATTGCGCGCCTTGCTGGTCGGCCTGCTCGCGGCTGGCCTTGAGCAGGTCAGCCACTTGCAGCGGCAGTTTCATGTCGAAGGCATTGCCGGTGGTGCGGGCCCGCAGCAGTACCCAGCTTTTGCCGTCGGCATCGGCGATCAGCGCGCCGCTGCCGATATCCAGCTGCACCGAACCGTGTTGCGGCTGGCTGTTCTGGATGCGCCCGGTGAGGCCCAGCCAATCGTCCTGGCTGGGCACCAGGCTGAAGCCGGTGAACGGGTCGAACAGCGCCTGAACCCGCTGCTGAATAAACGCCTGGGGCTCGTCGATCAGTTGCTCGCGATCCTTGGCCGAGAGCATCGCCAGCCGGCCTTGCAGCAACTGCTGACGCAGGGCCGGCAGGTCGGCTTGGAGGTTCCACTGAACTTTCTCAAACAGGCCGCTGGCTTGCCAGGCTTCGCCCAATTGCGTCGCCATGGCCACGGCTTTTTGTCGATCGGCATGCCCCACCAGCACCAGCATTTCGCGGTTCAGCGGTTCCTGCATGCGCTGTTCGGCCCGCAGCTCCAGCGCATCCGGCGCGGTGCCGGGCACCAGTTCCATCAAATTCGCCGACAACGGCGCGCCATGGCGCCATTGCCAACCCGCCAGGGCCAACACGGCCACCAGCAGGATCAGGAACAGGCGCGGCAACCAGCGTTCACTCGGCAAAGTCGTGTTGCTCCGCGTCGCTCAAGGGCTGGCTGCTGGTGCTGTCCTGCATGCGCAGTACGGTGCTGTCGCCCTGGGTTTCCAGCAGCTCGATCTTCTGCACCAGTTCGCCGCCGTCGATATTGATTTGGGTGAACACCTGCTTGAGCAGCAGCGAGCGCGGGATCAACGTGAGTTTCCACTGCGTGGCTTCGCCTTGCAGCTGCAGTTCGAAGTCACGCTGCAAGCCGCTGCTGTCGCCCTGTAACACGGCGAGGAACAAACGGTTCTGCTCGGCGCCGGCGCTCTTGTTCGGCAGCAATTGCCAGCCGTTGGCGTCACGCCGGGCGATGCCGTTGGCGCTGATGCGGTAGTCCTGTTGCAGCGGGGTTTTCAGCAGCCACAGCAGGCCGTGGTCCTTGGCCAGGACGAAGGTGCCCTTGCTGGTCAGCGGCTGCGGCAGCGCGCGCAGGTGTTTTTCCTGGATGAAGTTTCCGTGGATCACCGACGGTTTTGCCAGCTGATCGCTGAGTTGCTGCAGGTCGAAAGCATGGGCCAGGCCTGGAATGCTTAACAACAGGATTAGCGCGGTCCTTGTGGGAGCGAGCTTGCTCGCGAAGAACCTGAGGGCGCCGAGAAGTGTCAGGCGTCTCGCGTTATCGTTGACGACCATCGCGGGCAAGCCCGCTCCCACAGGGTTGTGTGTCATGACAGCGCCCTCTCGACTGCGTCGACAAATACCTTCGGCGATGCCAACTGCATTTCGCGGCTGGCAATTTCCACCGCCACTTGCACGGTGCTGGCGCGGGTCAGACGCTCACCGGTGGCCTTGTCGCTGATCAGGTAATTGACCTTCAAGCGGTTCTCCCACTCCACCAGGCTGGCGCGCACGTTGATGGTCTGGCCGAAGGTTGCACCGCGCACATAGCGCAGTTGCATGTCGATCACCGGCCAGGCGTAACCCGCTTGCAGCATCGCTGTGTAGTTGTGGCCGAGCTTGTCCAGCAAGGCGCAGCGGGCGACTTCCAGGTACTTTACGTAGTGCCCGTGCCACACCACGTTCATGGTGTCGATGTCGAAAAACGGCACGAGGATTTCAGTGTCGCAGTGCAACACGCCGGGGCTACGCATGCAGCCTCCAGTGTTGCTCGGCGATGCGTTTCAGGCACAGGCGCAATTCGCCTTCCAGGGCGCGGTCTTCGATGACCGGCGGGAAGTCTTTGGCCAGCTCGTCGTGCATGGCGGCCAGCGCCGGCGGCAGCGGGCGCGCATCTTCAGCCTGGGCCCGCAGCCATACGCCCTGGTTGGCGGCGAGCAAGGTGGCGGCGGCGACTTGTTCGGTCAGTTCCAGCACACGAATCGCATCGCGGGCGGCGATGGTGCCCATGCTCACCTTGTCCTGGTTGTGGCACTCGGTGGAGCGCGAGAACACGCTGGCCGGCATGGTGTTTTTCAGCGCTTCGGCGGTCCAGGCGCTGGTGCCGATCTGCACAGCCTTGAAGCCGTGGTTGATCATCGCCCGCTCGGCTGGCGCACCCGACAAATTGCTCGGCAAGCCGTGGTTGTAACGCACGTCCACCAGCAGCGCGAGCTGGCGGTCCAGCAGGTCGGCGACGTTGGCCACCAGGGTCTTGAGGCTGTCCATGGCGAACGCGATGTGGCCGCCGTAGAAGTGGCCGCCGTGAAGCACGCGTTCTTCTTCGGCGTCGATGATCGGGTTGTCGTTGGCGCTGTTGAGTTCGATCTCGATGAACGAGCGCAACCAGTTCAGGCTGTCGGCCAGCACGCCCAGGACGTGGGGCGCGCAGCGCAGGGAGTAACGGTCTTGCAGGCGATGCAGCGGCGCGGTCGGCGCGTCAATGGCCAGATCCTTGCGCAGCCAGGCGGCGACTTGCATCTGCCCCGGGTGCGGCTTGGCGGCGAACAGGCGCTCGTCGAAATGCTCCGGGTTGCCTTGCAGCGCCACCACGTTCAGCGCGGTGATGCGCGTGGCCAGTTGCAGCAGGTAGTCGGCGCGGGCGAAGGCCAGGCAGGCGAGGCCGGTCATCACGGCGGTGCCGTTCATCAGTGCCAGGGCCTCTTTCGGGCGCAGTACCAGCGGGTCCCAGCCCAGCTCGCGGTGCACCTCCGACGCCTGGCGGCGTTCGCCACGGAACATCACTTCGCGCTCACCAGACAAGGTTGCGGCCACGTAGGACAGCGGCGTCAAGTCACCGCTGGCGCCCACCGAGCCTTCTTCCGGAATCAGCGGCAGCACGTCGAATTCCAGGAACGCGTGCAGGCGCTCCAGCAACTCCACGCGCACGCCCGACACGCCATGGCACAGCGACTGCAACCGCGCCGCCAGCACCGCGCGGGTGGCTTGCGCATCCAGCAACTTGCCCAGGCCGCAGCCGTGGAACGTGTAGAGGTGGCGGGGCAGCGCTTCGACGTGCTCCAGCGGCACCGCCACCACGCACGAGTCGCCGTAGCCGGTGGTCACGCCGTAGATCACGCCTTCCTTGTCCAGCAACGAATCCAGGAACTGCGCGCCCTTGGCGATGCGCTGGCGGTACTTGGCATCGGCTTGCAGTTGAGTCGGCGCCTGACGGTTGGCCAGGGCCAGCACGTCTTCGATGCGCAGGGGAATTTCGCCGAAGGTTACCGGCTCAAGATGCGTCGTCATCGGTCTTCCAGAAAGGGTAAAAGTTGAACCATTGTTGGGGCGCTTCCAGGCAGAACTGGCCCAGGCGCTCGGCGTAGCGGGCGGTCCATTGTGCGATCACCTGCTGGCGGTCGCTGCGTTTCCATTCGATCAACCGGGCAAACGGCTCGATGATCAGGCGATAACGGCCTTGATGCTTCAAGCACATCAGCAGGTTGACCGGGCATTTCAGCAAACCGGCCAACAGCCACGGGCCTTGGGGGAAGGCGGCGTCATGGCCGAGGAAATCCACGCGCACCGTACGCCCGCCATGCAGCGGTACGCGGTCGCCGGCAATCGCCAGCCACTCGCCGTCGTCGAGGCGCTGGCTGAGCAGCATCATCACCGCCGGGTCAAGTTCGCTGACCTGGATCAGGTGCAGATTGGTCGCCCCGGCTTCGCCCAGAATCCGGTTGAAACGTTCAGCGTGCTTGGTGTGCACCAGCACGTTCATGGTGACCTTTTCGCCAAGCTCGGCGAGGGCGCGGCACACCTCAAGATTGCCCAGGTGCGCGCCCACCAGCATCTGCCCGCGTTCGCTGCGCAGCTGGCCGCGCAGTTGGGCCCGGGTCGATGATTTCGATCTGCTCCAGGCGCAGCTTGCCGTTCCATACGTCGAGCTTGTCCAGCAGGGCGTCGGCGAACGCCATGAACTGGCCGAAGACGCTTCTGTGGGTAGGGCGCAGGTCGTCGCGCCGGCTCCAGTCGGCCAGGCGCTGCTGGTATTGCCAGGCGCTTTGGCGGGCCGTGCGGCCGAACAGAAAGAAGTAGAAAACGATGCCGTAGAGCAGCGGGCTCAGCAGCCGGCGCCCGAGGACCTTGGCGGCGAAGGCGGTGAATTTCATCAGCCAGAAGCTGCCGCGCTCCTCGCGGTCGGCCCAGTGCTTGGTGTCCTGGCTCATGCCTGCCACCGGCGCCAGAGGATCATCGGCGCGCGCACCAACATGCCGAAGAACAGCCGGGTGTGCATCGAGGAAATCAGCGCGTTGTCGTGGAACAGGCGAAAGTGCGACAGGCCGTCGGCGGGGTAGTGCACCTTGGTCGGCAGCCAGCGCATCGGCTGGTTGCGCCAGGCCAGGCGCACCAGGATGTCGGAGTCGAAATCCATGCGTTTGCCGATGTTGGCCGAGTCCATCAAGGCCAGGGTCGGTGGCAGTGGGTACACGCGAAAGCCGCACATGGAATCGCGGATCTGCAGCGACAAGGTATTGATCCACACCCAAACGTGGGTCAGGTAGCGCGCGTAAAGGCGGCCCTTGGGCACGCTTTCGTCGTATTCCGGGTAGCCGCAGATCACCGCATTCGGGTGGGCGCGGGAGGCGTCGAGGAAGGTACCGACTTCCCGCAGGTCGTGCTGGCCGTCGGCGTCCACTTGCAGGGCGTGGGTGAAACCCAGGCGTGCGGCTTCGCGAAAGCCGGCCATGACGGCGGCGCCTTTGCCCTGGTTGGCGGGCAGGGTCAGCAGGGACACGTTGTCGAGGGTTGCCAGTTGCGCCAGCACGGCGGCGCAGGCGGCGCTGCTGCCATCGTCTACCAGCAGGCATGGCAGGCCGCTGGACAGCACGCTATGAACCACGGCGGGCACGGCGGCTTCGTGGTTATAGACCGGGATCAAGGCGCAGGGCTTATGCATAACAGGTACCCCATTGGCACAAGCACTTCGTGTGGCGAGGGAGCTTGCTCCCGCTGGGCTGCGAAGCAGCCCCAACACAGGCGACCGAGACCTGCCTGATAAACCACAGTGCCTGGGTTGGGAGTGCTGCGCACTCCAGCGGGAGCAAGCTCCCTCGCCACAAAAGCTTAATCACTGACCCTCCCCAGCACGATCCGCCCACTGGAGCAGGCGGCCGCCTCATTGCGGTAGGCGAAGTACAACTTGCCGCGCTCCTGGTCGAACCGCAGGTGCAGTTCGATCCGGTCATCCGGGCGTACCAGTTGCTGGAACTTGAGCACTTCCATCCCGGCGAACTTCCCCGGCAGCTTGAGCAGTTGCTGGCCCAGGCTCAGCGCCCAATCCACTTGCACCACACCCGGTAGCACCGGGGTTTGCGGGAAGTGGCCGCTGAAGTAGGCGAGGTCCGGCGGGATCGCCAGTTGCAGGGTCCATTCACCGTTGGCTTCGACTTGTTCCAGCACTTCCGGGGCTTTCGGGCGCGGTGCCAGCAGCAGGGCTTCGACGTCGGCCTGGGGCAGCTTGCCTTGGGTGTTCAGCGGCAATTGGCGCAACAGGCGCCAGCGGCGGGGCAGGGCCAGGGCTTCGCAGTGTTGGCTCAAGTGCTGGCGCAGGGTTTGGGTGACGGTGCGTCGGCCCTGGTTACGCAGGGCATGCAAGCCGTCTGCGCTGAGCACCACGAGGGCGCCGAGTGAGGCGCGGTTTTCCTGCACCACGCCCAGGCGCGTTTCAGCGACCCAGGCATGGTCCATCAGCGCCTGTTCCAGCATCGGCAGGGAGATGCGTTTTTCTTCCAGCTTGACGATGCGGTCCAGGCGGCCGAGCAATTCGAAGCGGCCGTCGGCGTGGATGGTGGCGGCGTCGGCGGTCTGTTCGACATGGCCGGCGGGCAGGTATGGCGAGGCGATGCGCAAGGCGCCGTCGGCGTCCTGGCTCAACTGCACGTCGGCAAACGGCTGCCACGGTTGTTCGCCCTGGCGCCAGGCGATACCACCGGTTTCCGAGCTGCCGAGGATTTCCGTCGGCCATTGCTGCAGGCGCTGATGCAGGCTGCCGGCGGCTTCAAGGGGCAAGGCGCCGCCGGAGGAAAACACCCGTTTGACCGGTGTAAGCGCTGGCCAGTCGAGGTTGTCACCCATGCGCTTGAGGAGCGCCGGGCTGGCGATCCAGGCAAATTGCGCATGCTCGCGGCTGGCGCGCTGCAAGTCCTCGGGAAATGCCAACTGTTGGCGCACAAAGGTGCGCCCGGCACACAACGGCCACAGCACCCGGAACAGCAAGCCATAGATATGCTGGGTGGCGACGCTGCCGATGATGCACGCCTCGCCGAGGTCGGCGCCCCACAAGGTTTCCAGCGCCTGGACTTCATTGGCCATCTGCCGCAGGGTTTTGTCGATGCGCTTGGGCTCGCCGCTGGAGCCGGAGGTGCACAGGCTCAGGCAGCAGGCATCCAGGTCCAGGGCTGCGGCGCTTGATGGCGCTTGATACAGCGCGTCCAGGTCGCCGGCCTCGGTCAGCCAGGCGTCGACGGCATCGTCCCAGCGCTGGCGCGTCTGTGGTTGCAGGTCGGCGGGCAACAACACGCTGACGCCTGCGCGCCACGCACCCAGCAGGGCGATCGCCAGCAAGCCGGCATCTTCCAGGTACACCGCCAGGCGCTGGATGCCCCGGGCTTGCAACCCGGCGGCCAGGCTCAGGGACTTCTCCCACAGGTGTGGGTGATCCAGGGCAGGTTCGGTGGTCACCAAACGCTGCTCCACAGGCTCAAGCAGCAAGTGTTCAAGATTCAACCAATTCATACGCGGCCTCGAACCCTTTGTCGTACCAGCCATTCCACGGCAAACAACAGCCCCATCAGCCCGTAGGCGATCATGCCGTTGTACAACGTCCACCAGCTCAGCGGCGCCCACAGGGTGAGGGCGGCGGCGAGCAGGCCGTTACACAGGAAAAATACACTCCACACCACGGTGACCTGGCGGGTATACACAATCGCTTCTTCGGGCAGTTGCGGCTCGCTCATGCGCGCCAGGCGCTCGACCATCGGCGGCCCGTATTTCAGGCTCAGGCCGAACAGTGCCAGCATGAACGCGCTGACCAGGCTCGGGTACCAGCGCAGCATCTGCGGGTTGTCGAACCAGGCGAGCAGCAGGCAAAAGACAATGATCGCCGCCGCCATCCAGCGGCTGCCCGGGCGCCTGGCGCCGGTCAGGGCGCGCAACAGCCACAGGCTGCCCAGCAGCAGGCCAAATTGCCACGGGGCAAAATGCTCAGTGCCGTAATACACCGCAAAAGGGTACAGCAGCCCCGCCAGCAACAGGCCAAGGCCGATCAGCCGGCTCATGCGGCCGGTTGAACCAGACGGTAGACCGCCTCGACCACGTCATTCACGGTACGCACGGCCTTGAACTCTTCGGCGGCGATTTTCTTGCCGGTCTGGCGCTTGATGTGGTCGATCAGGTCCACTGCATCAATGCTGTCGATTTCCAGGTCCTGGTACAGGTTGGCGTCGAGCGTGACGCGTTCCGGTTCCAGTTCAAACAGTTCCACCAGGGCGTCGCGCAAGGTGTTGAAAATATCGTCACGAGTTTGCATGGTACGGTCTCAAGCTGCCTGTCGGGCCGTGACGAACGCCGCGAGGCTGGCCACGTTGGTGAAGTGATTGCGGGTGTCCTTGGCGTCGGCATCGATCTTGATGCCGTACTTTTTCTGGATCGCCAGGCCCAATTCCAGGGCGTCGACTGAATCCAGGCCAAGGCCTTCGCCGAACAGGGTTTGCTCGTTGCCGATGTCGCTCTCGCTGATGTCTTCCAGGCCCAGGGCCTCGATGATCAGCGTTTTTATGTCGTGCTCAAGGCGGTGTTGGTCGCTCATCTTCGGCGAGCTCCTTAATAAAATACTGGTGCAGGTAATCGTTGAGCTTGCGTGATGCCTGGGGCGCGGGCCCTTGTGCGGCAAACGCCTGTGGTTCTATATCGGCACCCACGCGCAAACTGAAGTGAAAGCGACGATTCGGGATGCGATACCAGGGTTCGGCCTTGGTCAGGGTGGTGGGGCTGACCTTGATCACCACCGGCGTAATGATGCTCGCACCACGCAGGGCAATGGCGGCGGCGCCGCGATGAAAGGTCGGTGCCTGGCCCGGTGAGGTGCGGGTGCCTTCCGGGAAAATGATCAGGGTCTGGCCGTCTCGCAGGGCATCGGCAGCGGCATCGAGCATGTCGGCGCTGCCATCGTTGCTGATGTAGCCGGCGTCGCGCACCGGGCCCCGGGTGAACGGGTTCTGCCACAGGCTCTGCTTGACCACGCAGTTGGTCTGGCGCATCTGGGCGATCAGGAACACCACGTCCACCAGCGACGGGTGGTTGGCAATGATCATCTGGCCCGGGCGGCCGAGCTTTTCCGCGCCTTCGACGCTGTAGGTCAGGATCCCCAGGCGCATCATCATGCGGATAAACAACCAGAACAGGCAGCTGATGGTGTGGCGGGCGCGTCGCTGATGCTGTTTGGCATCACCCGGCAGGCAACTGAGCAGCGGAAACACCAACACACGCAGGCACAGGCCGCCGAGGCCAAACAGGGCGAAGGCGGTGGCAGTGGCGAACAGGCGCCAGTAGTAGGCCTTCCGGGGCTTTTCGGTCAGGACTTGCGTTGCCAGTTCCATACTCGGTTCTTCCAGGCATGTTGGCAGGCGCCCTGTTCGTTCAGCAGGGTGCGCAGCAGGTTCAGGGCGTGGGGCCACTGGGCTTTGGTGGTGGGTTGGACAGCGGCTGTATTCAGTTCCAGCTGCCACTCGTCGCCCGGTGTCAGCAGCAGGCCGAGGGCGTAGGGGAAGGGCACGTCCTCGATCCAGCGCGCATAGGCTTCGGGGGGCTGTTCCTCGGTAATGATCAGCAATACAGCCGGTGCGCCTTCATTGAGCAGGGCAGCGGCTTCGAGCATGCCGTGCTCCAGGCCATCGCCGGCGGCGGCGAGGGCGGTCATTTCACTGGTTTCATTGCGCAGGATCGACCACAGGCCAATCACCGCGTTATGCACCGACAGGCTGAACTGGGTCGGCGACAGGGGCTCGTCGTTGGCCAGGTCGCTGAGAATATCGAGGGTGCGTGGGGTTTCGCCGTGACGGGAAACAAACACCAATGGCAGCTGTTGCAAGCCTTCGGCCAGGGGCCAGCCCACACTGAAGGCCATGCGCGCCAGGCGGCTCAGGCGCCGGCGCTGCATGGCCGGCAGGAAGGACACGTCGGGTGCCGCGTCGCTGCGGGCGAGCAACATCGGCTGCCGGCACCAGGTACGCCAGTCGTCCGCGCTTTCGAGCCCGGGAGCCCAGGCGCGCCATTGGGCGATGTTGAAATTGATCACTGAGAAGTTATCCCGCCCCTGCGGGCTTCCTTGTGCGGCCATTGGCCCCGAATACCGGGACAGGGTGCAATCGCCGAATGGCGCGCATTATCCCGGTGCTGCGGGGTTCTAGCAAACTTTGGTAAAGAATTGTTCACGGATGATTACAAATTCGCTGGAAAGAATTACCGATTGTCCATCATGCAGGTAGGGCAGCAGGTGTCAGGCAATTCCTGCTTTGTCGGACAGACGGGAAATTGTTATGCGAGATAGAGCCTCTGATGCTGTAGTACAGGAACAAACGAGGTAGCTAACGGGCGCTTTTGCCCTCTACACTCGGGTCATTCATTGATACACGGAGGTTTTTCCATGCGGCGCGTGGTGTTCAACCAAAAAGGCGGTGTTGGCAAGTCCAGCATTGCCTGCAACCTGGCGGCGGTCAGCGCCAGCGAAGGCTATCGAACCCTGTTGGTGGACCTCGATGCCCAGGCTAACTCTACCCAGTACCTCACCGGGCTGACCGGCGACGATATCCCCATGGGAATCGCCGACTTCTTCAAGCAAACCCTGTCTTCCGGGCCGTTTTCGAAGAAGAACCAGGTGGATATCTACGAAACCCCGTTCGACAACCTGCACGTCATCACCGCCACCGCGGAACTGGCAGACCTGCAGCCCAAGCTCGAGGCCAAGCACAAGATCAACAAGCTGCGAAAGCTGCTGGATGAATTGAGCGAGGACTACGACCGGATCTACCTGGATACGCCGCCGGCGCTGAACTTCTATGCCGTTTCAGCGCTGATTGCCGCTGATCGCGTGCTGATCCCCTTCGATTGCGACAGCTTCTCCCGCCAGGCGCTGTATGGCCTGCTGGCAGAGATTGAAGAATTGAAGGAAGACCACAACGAAGGGCTGGAAGTGGAAGGCATCGTGGTCAACCAGTTCCAGGCCCGGGCGAGCCTGCCGCAGCAGATGCTGGATGAATTGATTGCCGAAGGGTTGCCGGTACTGCCGGTGTACCTCACCAGCTCGGTGCGCATGCGTGAATCGCACCAGGCGAACATGCCGCTGATCCACCTGGACCCACGGCACAAGCTGACACAGCAGTTTGTGGAGTTGCATAACCTGCTGGAAAACGCGTGATTTAGCAGGCAACACATCACCCATGTGGGAGCCTGCTTGTGTGGGAGCCGGGCTTGCCCGCGATGCAGTCAACTCGGTTTGTCAGTTACACCGAGGTGATGCTATCGCAGGCAAGCCAGCTCCCACATTGGTCTCTGTTCCTACAGGGAAATCGTCGTCTTGCGCCGTTGCCTACAGTTACGCCAGAATCCGCCGGCTTGTGCGTCTGGATGGGCGTCTCTAAGGTTGCTCGGTCGCTGAATTCTCAGTGATCGGGTTTAGTAGCCCGAGTGTTTGTCGTTAAGTGCATAAGCTTCATCTTTCAGGCGCTGAGTCTGTGCTTGATGGTAGCTGTGCGTAGGGCGTCTTCGGGCGCGCCGGCTTCGACATTTCCCGGTCTACTAACCTGCGTACAGCTGCCACCCTAATTCGTTTAGTAGCGATCAGATGGCGGCTCCAATCAGGAATGTCGACCATGTTTAAAGCTACTCCAAATCCCCCGTCGTACCTTTTTACAGTCAGCCCCGGCCAAGCCACCGAAACCCTGATCCTCAATACCTACGAAACCTTCTCCTCAGTCACCACCCTCTTGCTCGACCTTTCCGACGACCTCACCGGCAAGCAGCGCGATGTCGCGTTGGCCATTCATCAATTGAGCGAATTGGGCGTATTGCTGATGGGGCATGTGATGGACCGGGGCGTCCCGCTACCTCAAACGCCCTGACTGCGCAGCCAGCTCATCAACTGCGGTAACGGAAACGCACCGCTCTGACGCGCCACTTCCCGGCCATTCTTGAACAGGATCAGGCTGGGAATCGAGCGAATCCCCAACTGAGCGGATAACTGCTGATTGGCCTCGCTATCGAGCTTGGCCAATCGACACTTCCCGGCCAACTGTCCGGCGGCCTGCTCAAACACCGGCGCAAACGACTTGCACGGCCCGCACCATTCGGCCCACACGTCCACCAGCAACGGCAGGTCGCCTTTGATCTGGCTGGCGTAATCGCCCTGTTTCAGCTCAAAGGGTTTGCTCAGCAGCACCGGTTGCTTGCAGCGCCCGCACTTCGGCGCATCGCCCAGGCGTTCATTGGGGATGCGGTTGAGACCGTTGCAGTGGGGGCAGGGAATTACTAGAGAGTCGGACATGCTGGGCTCCGTGAAAGTGGCCAATGGGTTCTATTTGGAGCCGCCGTCGGGGTTTATCAAGGAACAACACAAGCCATCAGCGTGCAATCTTCTTTCGTGCCAGTTGGCAGGCAAACACGTTGCCCACAGCACAACCCCCAATCACCAGCATCAGAGTGAAAAGCAGTGGTGCATTCCATTGAGACCCTAGCCAGGTTAATAATCCTGCCCCGGCCACAGTGATGCATCCGAAAACCGCAGAAGCTTTGGCTTGGTGAGACGCGTCGATATCCAGTGCCCAGCCGGTCGCAAGGGGCAACAAAATGCAGAAGGCAATACTGGTTGCTGCTGCAGCTGCCAGGTAAAGGTAGATATTGACATGTAGCCATGCCGCTACCATCAACAGTGCGGCGAGGCACTGAGAGGCGGATCCTGCATTTAGGCGTTGGGCGTCACTGAATCGTGTGACGGCTTTCCCTGAAAAGAAAAAACCTGCCGCTACCAGCGCCGCCCAACCTGAAAGGATCATGCCTGTTGCTTGTGGTGAGAGATGAAAAACTCCCTGCAGGGCAAACGCCTTGCTGAGGTTCAGCTGTGTGAAGGCGCTCTGTATCAGGAGTGCAAGCAGTAAACCGCAGATGAATTTCGGGTGTTTCCCTAGTAAAGATTGGGTTTCAGTTGCAGCCTGTTGGCCTTGGTCGGTTGCCTTGCCGTGATGAGTGGCCAGAAGTCCCAGGCCGATTATAAAAAGCAGGCAACCGAGTACGCCAAAAACCCATCTCCACCCCCAAAACGAGGCTGTCGCCAGCAGAGTCGGCGGGCTTATTACCGTAAGGACGCTAATAGCACTCAAGAGATAAGCTGTTGCGCTTTGGAAGGTTGTTTGCCTGAGTCGTTGACGTAGCCAAAGGCGTGAAGAGGTTGCTGCCACCGCGTTGGCGATGAACATGAAAGTAAAGATGATCGATAGCATGAGGGCGCTTGTTGATAACGCCACTGCGACACATAGCAGCGCGATCAGCACCGATGCACCGGCCAGGCTGACGCTGGTTCCCAGTCGGTTGACCAGCGGCGTTGAAAACAACTGGCTGAATGCGAAAGCCATCAGGCACAAGCCGAGCATGCCTTGAAAGAATGCCGGAGAAACACTCAAGTCCTGAGCGATTAACGGAGAAAGAGGAACAAGAGCGTCGAAAACAACCGCACTGACCAGCGTCCTGGCCACCACGACCCTAAGGCCTGGGGTCACGGTTTTATGTTTCAAATTTGATTTCCACATCCGCTAAACCCTAAGCCGGATGTGTATTTGGGGATGTCAGGCGCGTCCGATACTTATTTCTGGATATATCCGTGTTGTGGTGAGGGAGCTTGCTCCCTCGCCACATTGGCTCGCTCCTACGACGAACAACTAATCTCCAAATGCTTCCCCCAATCCGGCGGCCGCTGGGCGTATTGTTCCATCCCCGGCTGCTCTTCAAACGGTTTGGTCAGCACTTCATGCAGCCGGCGCACTTCGCTGTAATCCCCAAGCTCCGCCGCCTGGATGGCGTTCTGCGCCAAATAGTTGCGCAGGATATAAAGCGGATTCACCCCATGCATCCGCTCACGTCGCTGTTCTTCTGTGCCGCTGGCGTCGCGCTCCACGCGCGCCTTGTACAGGTCCGCCCACTCATCAAACCCCTTGAGGTCGACAAAGTCGTCGCGCAACCGCGCCACGGCCAATGCGGCGGATTCATCCCCCAGCCGGCGGAAGAACAGGGTGTAATCGACGCCGCTGTTCTGCATCAGTTGCAGCAGGCGCTCCACCAGTTTTTGATCGTCATCTTCGGCGGTGGTGAGGCCCAGTCGGCGGCGCATCAGGTCCAGGTAGTGGGCCTGGAACAACGGCAGATACAGCCCCAGCGTTTCCCGCAGCGCCTCGACGCTGATAAACGGCGTCAACGCCTGGGCCAGTGCGCTCAGGTTCCACTGCCCGATCGGCACCTGGTTGCTGAAGGAATAACGCCCTTCATGGTCGGAGTGGTTGCAGACGAACTGCGCGTCGAAATCGTCCAAAAATGCAAACGGCCCGAAGTCGAAGGTGATGCCGAGGATCGACATGTTGTCGGTGTTCATCACTCCATGGCAGAACCCATAGGCCTGCCACTTGGCGATCAACTCGGCATTACGCTCGACGATTTCGCGGAACATCGCCAGGTACGGCTCGGGCTGTTCCATGCATTCCGGGAAGTGCAGGGACAGCACGTGCTCCGCCAATTGCTTCTGCAATTCAGGCTTCTTGGTGTAGTAGAAATATTCGAAATGCCCAAAGCGCACGTGGCTGTGGGCCAGGCGCAGCACCATGGCGGCGCGCTCCTGTTTCTCGCGCCACACCGGCGTGGTGGAACCGATCACACACAGTGCACGACTGCTGGGAATGCCCAGCGCATGCAGTGCTTCCGACGCCAGAAACTCCCGGATCGACGAGCGCAACACCGCACGACCATCGCCCATGCGCGAGTACGGGGTTTGCCCGGCACCCTTGAGGTGCAGGTCCCAATGCTCGCCGGCCTGGTTGTACACCTCGCCCAGCAACAATCCGCGGCCATCCCCCAGTTGCGGGTTGTACGAGCCAAACTGATGCCCGGAATAGATCATCGCCCGCGGCTCGGCCTCGGCCCACAGCTTGTGCCCGCCGAACAGCTCGGCAAACACCGGCGTTTCGGCCACGCCAGGGTCGAGATCCAGCAGCGCCATGGCTGCCTCGCTCGCCACCACTAAACGCGGTTCGTCGATGGGCTCGGGCAGCACATGGGTTGAGAAGCCGTCGCCCAGGCGGGCGAAGCGGTTGTCGAAGGTCAGTTCGTCGAGGGCTTTCAACGGCCATCTCCTGAGCAGAATGTCCGACCATTCTGCTGGGGATAGCGCGTTTAGTCGAGTTTGGCGGGCGGCGGCTCGGGCAGGTCCTGGTCCTGGGCGGGCGGCAGGATGGTCCGGTTTTCTTCTTCCACCGGCACCAGCTTGTATTCCTGGCCATGCAGGTTCTTCAGGTAAACCTCCATCTGCCGGAACGAGATGTTGATGTGGTGGTTCTTGAACTCGCGGTTGATGAAGCGGTTGACCTCATCGATCACCGGGTTGCGGTCGCCCAGGTCCCGTACATGCATGCGCAGTTCGTGATCGAGGGTGCTTTCACCGAAGTTGAGGAAGTACACGTGGGGCGCCGGGTCTTTCAGCACGCGTGGGTTTTCTGCGGCGGCCTTGAGCAGCAATTCCTTCACCAGGTCCAGGTCCGAGCCGTAGTCCACGCCCAGTTTCAGGGTAACCCGGGTGATGGTGTCGGTCAGCGACCAGTTGATCAGTTGCCCGGTGATGAACGTCTTGTTCGGGACAATGATGTCCTTGCGGTCGAAGTCAGTGATGGTGGTGGCACGGATGCGGATCTTGCTCACCGTGCCCGACAGGTTGCCGATGGTGATGGTGTCGCCGATCCGTACCGGGCGCTCGAACAGGATCATGATGCCGGAGATGAAGTTGGCGAAGATTTCCTGCATCCCGAACCCCAACCCCACCGACAGCGCGGCCACCAGCCATTGCAGCTTGTCCCAGCTCACGCCGAGGGTCGACAGGGTGGAGACAAACCCGACGCCGGCAATCACATAGGACAGCAAGGTGGTGGTGGCGTAGGCGCTGCCCTGGGCCAGGTCGAGCTTGGACAGCACCAACACTTCCAGCAGGCCGGGCAGGTTGCGCGCCAGGGCGAAGGTGATGCCGATGATGATCAGGGCGCCGAGCAAGTCGCCGATGCTGATGGGCACCATGCTGATATTGGCGCCGGTGCCGCTGGTGTATTCGTAGAGGGTGACGTTGTCCAGGTAGGAAAACACCGAGATCAAGTCGGACCACACCCAGTACAACGCAGCGATAAAGCCGCCCAGCAGCGCCAGGCGAATCAGTCGCATCGACTGTTCGTTGACCTGTTCGATGTCCAGGGTCGGCTCTTCGATCACTGCTTCACCCTCACCGGCTTCCTTGGCGGCCTGGCGTTTGGCCAGGGCCCGCGCATAGGCCAGGCGCCGTGCCGCAACGCCCAGGCCACGTACGAAGGTGGCTTCGATCACCAGCCAGAACATCAGCAGGTACAAGGTGTTGATCAGCCGGTCGCTGAGCTTGAGGGCGGTGTAGTAGTAGCCAAAACATACGGCGATAAACAGCGCCACCGGCAGTGCCGTAAACACCAGGCCCACGGCCTTGCGAAACAGCGAGGCTTTTTCATGAGTCGGGCTGTTGAGCAGCAGGCGCCCGAGCAGCCACGCCATCAGTGCGTAGCAGGTCAGTACCACGCCGATGCCCAGCACATCGTCGGCCAGCGCTGCCGGCTGATGCTCGGCGATGGCCACCACGGCCACCAACGCCAGTACCACGAGCCCGAGCTTGCGTACCCAGCCCTGGAGGAATTCGACCTGGGGTTTTTCCCAGCGGAAGTGCAACTCGGCGACGCCGCCGGGCGCGAGGATCCGATACGCGGTGTAGAACACCAGCCACGCCTGGGCGATCTGCAGCAGGGCGGCGCCGAGGTTGGCGTTTTGCCCGCGGGCGTCGATCTGCAGCGCATAGCCGCAGAGTGCCAGGCCCAGGGCCACCGGCATCGCCAGCGCGATATTCACCAGGATCGCCACCGGCGTGTGCCACTGGCTGTCGCGTTTGAAGTGGCCGATGTCCATATGGATTTTTTTCAGCCGGGCATACAGGTAGCTGCGACGCCACAGCAGCGCGCCGATCAACAACAGCAGGGGCAGGAACAGCAGCGGGCGCTGGGTCAGGCCGTCATACAGCTCGCTGACGCTGGAGGCCCACGGCAGGGTATTGACCTGTTTGCTCAGGTGCGCCGGTACGGTTTCCAGCCATTCGGTATCCAGCGGCTTGTTGCTGGGAATCCAGAACATCTGTTCGTCGAGGGTCGCCCGCAAGGTGGTGGCGGTGCTCAGCAGTTGTTTCTGGTTCAGTTGCAGGGTGATGGATTCGTTGAGCAGTGCGCTCAGTTCCCGGCTCAAGCGTTCCAGCAGGTCGCTGCGGGTGATCGCCAGTTCCAGCAGGGTGCGCCGCAGTTGTGGCGTCACCTGGTCGGCCGGCTGGTTGGCCAGCAAGCTGTCGACGTAGGTGCTCGGGGTGCTGATCAGTTCGCGCTGCTGGTTGACCTCGAACTGGTACAGGCGAATGTTGGCGATGTCATCTGCCAGGTCGCGGTCCACGGTCAGGCGCGGGAGGGCCTGCTTCTGTTTGTAGAGGATCTTGGACAGCAACAGGCTGCCCTTGAGCACGTTGATCTGCTCGTCCAGCGCCGAGTCGCTTTGGGTCACGCTGTCCAGTTGTTGCTTGGTTTGCAGGTTTTTCTGGGTCAGCTCGTTGAGCCGGTCAGTGCTTTTGAGCAGGTAGTCGGACAGTTTCAGGTTGGCCGCGCTTTCCGTGGCGAGCAGGCTGCTGCCACCGGCCTTCTGGGCTTCGATGGACTGCTGGGTCACGGTTTCCTGGGACTGGGCCAGGCGTTTCTGGTTGATCAGGGTTTGCAGGTCCTGGATTTCCTGCTCCAGACGCGCGGTCTTTTCCAGCACCAGGTCGTGCTGGCTGTTGCCCAGGTCTTGCAGTTGGCTGTTGCCGGCCAGTTCCTGGCGGCGCAGGGGAATCAGGGCGTTGAGTGCGGCCAACTCGGCATTCAGCTGGTTGCGCTGGTCGCCGCTGAGGGTCTTGCCGTTGTCCTTGCCTGCCTTGAGGGTCGCGTTGATCTGCTGGATACGTGTCTGGCTGCTGCTGATTTCGGTCTGGGCGCGCTCGGGACGGGTTTGGGCCGCGATGGTCAGGCTGTTGGCGTCGGCCAGTTCCTTTTGCAGGTCGCCTTGCTGGGTGGTGCGCTGCACCAGTAGTTGTTCAAGCTGTGGCACGGGCAAGGTGGCGTAGCGCTGGGCGACGGGAATGACCTTGGTGGCCTTGAGGCGGGTCAGTTCGCGCTGGTTGTCGACGGTCTGGCGCGGCGCGTCTTCGAGCTGGCGCTTGAGGTCCACCAGGCGCTGCTGGTAGTCCTGCTGGTTGCCCAGGAAGGTGAGCGTTTGCTGCAGGATGCTTTGCAGCGCCTTCATGTCGGCGTCGGGCAGTTTGCGGTCCGGCAGCTTGTCCAGGGTTTGCTGGACGGAATCGATGCTGGGCGGGTCGGCCGCGTGTACGGTGCCGACGCAGAGAGTCAGGCCCAGCAGGGCAGTGGCGAGAAAAGTGCGCAGGGTTGTCATAGAGACCGGTCGAGCAAGGTGAAAAATAGGGGGCGTCCCGACATCGACTGGCGCGCCGTCGCCCCGCAGTTTAGAGGAAGAGTCCGGGGCCCGGGCGACTTCCTTCGGGGAATCTGACGCCGACTTTGCCGATCTTGTTCCCGTCCATGACCGCGACGGTCCAAATGGTGTTGTTCCATTCCACCTGGTCGCCGACCACGGGTGCCCCGCCGACTTTCTGGGTGATGAAACGACTCAGTGGCATGTCCGGGTCGATGCCCTCGAGCTTGAGCCCGTACAGGGCCGAAACCGCGCCCAGCTGGGCGTCGCCTTCCAGGACGAAGTCACCGAAGAAGCGCAGGTCGAGGCCCCGTTGTGGTGCCTGGCTGAACAGTTTGCCGAGGGCCGGCAAGTTGTGTTCATGGCCGATTACGCATAGCAGATCGTCGACTTCGAGCACCGTACTACCCGACGGATGGAGCAGTTGCTGGCCACGAAACAGCGCGGCGATCCGTGTGCCTTCGGGCATTTTCAGCTCCCGCAGGGCGGCGCCGATGCACCATTTTTCGGCGCCCAGGCGGTAGACGAACAGCTCCCACTCGCTGGTGACGTGCACTTCCAGGGCCGCCCGGGAAATCGGCGCCGGCTCTGGCGGTACCGTCACTTTCAACAGTTTGGCGACCCACGGCAGGCTCGTACCCTGCACCAGCAACGACACCAGCACGATAAAGAACGCCAGGTTGAAGTACAGCTGCGCGTGGGGCAGGCCGGCCATCAGCGGGAACACCGCCAGAATGATCGGTACCGCACCGCGCAGGCCGACCCAGGCGATAAAGGCTTTCTCTCGGCCATGGAAGGCCTTGAACGGCAACAGGCCGACGATCACCGACAGCGGCCGTGCGAAGAGAATCATCCACAGCGCCAGGCCCAGGGCCGGCAGCGCGATGGGCAGCAAATCATGGGGCGTGACCAGCAGGCCCAGCACCAGGAACATGCCGATCTGTGCCAGCCAGGCCATGCCGTCGAGCATATGCAAAATGCCGTGCCGGCTGCGCACCGGGCGGTTGCCGATCACCAGGCCGCACAGGTAAACGGCGAGGAAGCCGCTGCCGTGCAGGGCGTTGGTCAGGGCGAACACGAAAAGGCCGCCGGAAATCACCAGGATCGGGTAAAGGCCGTTGGCCAGGTTGATCCGGTTGACCATCTGCAGCATCAACCAGCCGCCGCCCAGACCGATGATGCCGCCGATGCCAAACTCACGGATCAAGTGGCCCAGCAGGCTCCAGTGCAGGCCGGTCTGGCCGCTGGCGAGCATGTCGATCAGGGTGACGGTGAGGAACACCGCCATCGGGTCGTTGCTGCCGGATTCGATTTCCAGGCTGGCGGTGACCCGTTCGTTCAGGCCTTTGCCGCCCAGCAGCGAGAACACCGCTGCGGCGTCCGTGGAGCCGACGATGGCGCCGATCAGCAGGCCTTGAATGATGTTGAGGTTGAACAGCCAGGCGGCTGCCATGCCGGTGAGGCCGGTGGTGATCAGCACCCCGACCGTCGCCAGGGACAACGCAGGCCAGAGGGCTACACGGAAACTGGCTACCCGCGTTCGCAGTCCGCCGTCGAGCAGGATCACGGCCAGGGCGAGGTTGCCCACGAGGTAGGCAGTCGGGTAGTTATCGAAGATGATGCCGCCGCCGTCGACGCCGGCGATCATGCCCACGGCCAGGATGATCACCAGGATCGGAATCCCCAGGCGGGACGAAAGAGAACTCACCAGAATGCTCGCACCTACCAGCAACGCGCCGATCAAGAACAGGCTGTTGATGGTCGTCGCATTCAAAGGCAGTACTCCATGAGCAGGAAAGACGAGGCGCAAACTGACCATGCAGTCTGCGTGCCAGCGATTCTAACCTGTTGAATTGCTGTGCTGTCAAAAAGGTTTTGAATGGCTGGCGCATATTCAATGTGGGAGCGGGCTTGCTCGCGAAAGCGGTGTGTCAGTCGCGTTATGCGTAGCTGATCCACCGCATTCGCGAGCAAGCCCGCTCCCACATTTTTAGCCCTGCGGTATCCGTTAAAGCCTGAACCGCCCCACCATCCCGTTCAAATCCACCGCCAACCGCGACAGCTCACTGCTCGCCGCACTGGTCTGGCTGGCGCCGGTCGCCGACTGCACCGACAAGTCACGAATATTCACCAGGTTGCGATCCACTTCCCGCGCCACCTGCGCCTGCTCTTCAGCGGCACTGGCGATCACCAGGTTGCGCTCGTTGATTTCAACGATGGCAGTGTTGATGGTGTCCAGCGACATCCCCGCACCCTTGGCGATGTTCAACGTCGATTCCGCCCGCTCGGTGCTGTTGCGCATCGAATCCACTGCATGCTCGGTACCGGTCTGAATGCTGCCGATCATCCGCTCGATTTCGCTGGTGGACTGCTGGGTGCGATGGGCCAGGGCCCGCACCTCATCCGCCACCACCGCAAAACCACGCCCGGCTTCACCGGCACGCGCCGCTTCAATCGCGGCGTTCAGGGCCAGCAGGTTGGTCTGGTCAGCCAAGCCACGAATCACGTCCAGCACCTTGCCGATGTCCCGGGACTCTTCCGCCAGGTTGCCGATCAAGGTGGCAGTGGCTTGCACGTCGCTGCTCATGCGTTCAATGGCGCTGACGGTTTCCTGCACCAAATCACGTCCATCGCCCGCAGACGACGTGGCGTTCTTCGAGGCTTCGGAAGTGCTGACCGCGTTGCGGGCCACTTCTTCAACCGCGCTGGTCATCTCGTTCACCGCCGTGGCGGCCTGTTCGATTTCGTTGTTTTGCTGGGTCAGGCCACGGGCGCTTTCGTCGGTCACGGCATTCAGCTCTTCCGCGGCGGAGGCCAACTGGGTGGCCGAGCCGGAAATGCGCTGCAAGGTGTCCTTCAATTTGTCCTGCATCTTGGCCATTGCCAACAGTAGTCGGCCGGCTTCGTCGTTGCCTTCCACCTTGATCGGGCGCGTCAGGTTGCCTTCGGCGATTTCCTCGGCGGCATCCAGGGCCTGGGCGATCGGCTGGGTAATGCTGCGGGTCAGCAGCCAGGCGAACAGCATGGTCAATGCAGTGGCCAGGATCAGCAGGATCACCACCAGCTCAAACGCCAGGTCGTACTGGTCGGCGGCTTGCTGGTTGGTGGCCAGCGCCATCTTGTTGTTGATGTCCAGCAGGCGGTTCAGTACGGCGTTGACCTGATCCGAGTTGTTCAGCAGCTCGGTATTCAGCAGCGTGCGCAGCTCTTCCACCTGATTGGCCCGTGACAGGCTCTTCATGCGCTCTTCAATCTGATGGTACTGGGCCAGCAGACGCACGTATTCATCGTAGGCAGCACGTTCTTCGCTGCTGTCGATCAACTTCTCGTAGACCGCCTGGGCCGTACGAATCTGCTGATTGCGCACGTCAAAAGACTCAAGGGTCTTTTGCTGGACGTCAGGCTCGCGGTTGGTCAGCAGGCGATACGACAGCACCCGCAGGCGCAGGGTCAGTTGAGTGAACTCGTCCAGGGCGCGAATGCTCGGCACGCTGCTAAGGGTGATGTCTTCCGTCGCCGCACGGATCTTGCTCATCTGGTTCAGGGCGAACACACCGAGAAACAACATCAGCGCGCCAATCAACGCGAAGCCGAGAAAGGCCCGCGGCGCGATATTCATATTACGAAGAGACATGTTGTGATCCTGGGGAGAAGCGCGATCCATGCGGGGTTTGAGCGGGGTGTCCATGACCTATCGGTCATACGACTAAAGTCTTGAGGGGGTGCGCGCTTTTGTCGCAGATCGGGGCGGGCCGACGGGATTCAGGAACCAGATGCCATAAATGCAGTCACTAAGGCTCGAAAGCGTGGCCTGCCCTGTAAAATCAAGGCCCCGCGCCAGGGATAACCCTGGCATCCGAGGTGAATTTTCTTTATCGTCACCGCCCTTTGAAAAAGCCCGAGAAATCAAAATGTTAGAAGCATCCCTCAGCCAATTGGAACAACTGGTCAGCGACCTGGTACAGCAGAACCAGGATCTACTGGGCACCAACGAATCCCTCAAGGCCGAACTGGCTCGCGCCAAGGATGAAAACGACAGCTTGCAGCTGAACCTGATGGAACAGGAAGAAAAGCAGGGCGCCACTGCTGCCCGTATCCAGGCGTTGGTTGAGCGTGTGAGCGCAGGTCCTGTCGGCGCATGAATGAAGGGATAAAGGTCGTTTCGATTCTCGGTGAGGATTACTCGATCAAGGCACCGGAAGGGGAAGACAACACCCTGATGAGCGCCGTGACGATGCTCAAGGCATCCCTGGCCACCACCAAGAAAAAGTACCCGACGCTGATCGGTGACAAGCTATTGGTGCTGGCGGCGCTGAACCTGTGCGCCGAGCAGATCGAAATGCAAAAGCACCACCAGCAGGAACTCGACCGTTACCAAGAGCAAGTCAGCGCCACGGTCGAGGTGATTTCCAAGGCAATCGGAACGCCTTAGAACCACTCATCCTGCATCCCCAGGCACGTGTCATCGCGTGCCTCGAGAATCGCCAGTTCATGATGGCAGCCCGGTATTTCCCACGTCAGGAAGTACCGGGCGGCCTGGAGCTTGCCCTTATAGAAGGCGACATCGGCAGCATTGCCCCTGGCCAGCCCTTCCTCGGCGCGAATTGCCTGTTCCAGCCAGCGCCAGCCGATCACCGTATGCCCGAACACCTTCAGGTACAGCGCCGAATTCGCCAGGCTGCTGTTGACCTTGCCCTGGGCGAGATCCGTCAACAGGCCGAGGGTGACCTCTTGCAGGCGCGCCACCAGTTGTTCCAGCGGTTCCCGCAAGGCATTCAGCGACGGATACTCCTGTGCCCGTGCGCCGGTCTCGGCGATCAGGCGGATCAGTTGCTTCAAGCCCGCACCGCCGTTCTGCGCCAGCTTGCGCCCGAGCAAGTCCAGCGACTGAATGCCGTGGGTGCCTTCATGGATCGGGTTCAGACGGTTGTCGCGGTAGTACTGCTCCACCGGGTATTCGCGGGTATAGCCGTGGCCGCCGAGTATCTGGATCGCCAGTTCGTTGGCCTTCAGGCAAAACTCCGATGGCCAGGATTTGACGATCGGCGTCAGCAGGTCCAGCAGTTCGTGGGCCTGTTTGCGCGCAGCTTCGGTTTCCAGGGTGGTGGTGTCGTCGAACAGGCGCGCGGCGTACAAGCCAAGGTCGAAGGCGCCTTCCACGTAGGCTTTTTGGGTCAACAGCATGCGTTTGATATCAGCGTGCTGGATGATCGACACCGGCGCGGTGTTGGGATCCTTGCTGTCGGGCAAGCGGCCTTGGGGACGTTCACGGGCATATTCCAGGGAATACAGGTAGCCGGCGTAACCCAGCATCACCGCGCCCATGCCCACGCCGATCCGCGCTTCGTTCATCATCTGGAACATGCAACTCAGGCCCTGATGCGGCTGGCCCACCAGGTAGCCGACGCACTCGCCGTTATCGCCGAAATTCAACGCGGTCGAGGTGGTGCCACGCCAGCCCATCTTGTGAAACAGCCCGGCCAGCAGCACATCGTTGCGCTTGCCCAGGCTGCCGTCGTCGTTGACCAGGAACTTGGGCACGATAAACAGCGAAATGCCCTTCACCCCGGCAGGTGCGTCCGGCAGCTTGGCCAGCACCATGTGCACGATGTTCTCCGACAACGGGTGATCGCCGCCGGAGATGAAGATCTTGTTGCCCTTGAGGCGATAGCTGCCGTCAGCCGCCGGCTCTGCGCGGGTACGAATATCCGACAGCGATGAGCCCGCATGGGGCTCGGTCAGCGCCATGGTGCCGAAAAAACGACCTTCGATCATCGGTTGCAGGAAGCGTTGTTTCTGCTCCTCGGTGCCGAAGCTCTCGATCAGGTTGGCGGCGCCCATGGTCAGGAACGGGTAGGACGTGGATGCGGCGTTGGCCGACTGGAAGTGGGCGAAACACGCCTGGGAGAGCAGGGTGGGCAGTTGCATGCCACCGGCTTCGAAACTGCGGGCGGCGTTGAGAAAACCGGCTTCAAGGAAGGCATCCACCGCCGGTTTCACTTCAGGAATCAGAATCGCCTGACCGTTCTCGTAGCGGGGTTCGTTCTCGTCGCCCTTGCGGTTATGCGGGGCGAAAAACTTCTCGGCAATGCTGCGGGCGGTGCCGATGGCGGCGTCGAAGGTTTCACGGTTGTGTTCGGCAAACCGCTCGCGCTGGGTCAGGCCCTCGGCATCGAGGACTTCGTACAGCTCGAAAGCCAGATTGCGGGAACTGAGCAGCGTCTCGGACATGGCGGCTTACCTGTGTGGGAATGGGCCGAGTCTAAGTGCGCAAATAGAGGCTGGATAGCAAGATTGATCTGGGTGATGGAGGAGCAAAACGCGGCTCGAAGGTGGAACGCGGTCAATGTGGGAGCGGGCTTGCTCGCGAATGCGGTGGATCAGTCAGTACCTCCGGTGACTGACACTCCGCATTCGCGAGCAAGCCCGCTCCCACAGTTTTACCGCGTTTCTTCAGTTAGCCGATGGTCATCAGGCTGGCGTTACCGCCCGCCGCAGCAGTGTTGACGCTCAACGCCCGCTCGATCACCAGGCGCTCCAGGGCAATCCCGGTTTCGCCCGAAGACAAACCGTGAACCCCGACAATCGCCCCGCCACGCTTGGCCACTTGCTGGCAAACCCCGCGCAGTTGGTCGGAATCACCGTGATGCAGCACGGCATCAAACACGGTTTCATCCTTGGTCCAGTCAGCCACCCGCGTGATCTTCGCCTGAATATCCTTCGGCAAGCGTGCGAACACGGCCTTGGTCAATTCAGTTTCCGGCCATACCGCCGAGCCGCCGACTGCCAGCACGGCCGCCAGTTGCGTCAGCAGGTCGCCTTCCACTTCCGCCAGGCACAACACGTGCTCGCGGGGCAGGATGGCATAGCTGTTGCGCTCGCCGGTCGGGCCGGCCAGTTGGCGGGTGATACCGCTTTGGGATTGCGCGGCGAACTGCACGCACAGGGCGCTCAAGTCGCTCAGCTTGTTGCTGTCGGCCCAGGCTTTCAGGGCGGTCAGCGGCTTGCTCATGGCATCCCGCAGGCGAACATCCGGTGCGGCCAGTGCATCACCACGGACGAAGGATTGCTCGATGGCGTCCGTAGGACGGGTCGACAGCAGACGGTACAGATACAGCGGGCCGCCAGCTTTCGGGCCAGTGCCCGACAAGCCTTCGCCACCGAACGGCTGCACACCGACCACGGCACCCACGATGTTGCGGTTAACGTAGACGTTACCGGCATGGACGTTGTCGATCACCTTGGCGATGGTCTCGTCGATGCGGGTGTGCACGCCCAGGGTCAGGCCATAGCCGGAGGCATTGATCTGGCCGATAAGCTGGTCGATCTCTTTGCGCTTGTAGCGCACCACGTGCAGCACCGGGCCGAAGATCTCCCGTTGCAGTTCGTCGAAGCTTTCCAGTTCGATCAGGGTTGGCATCACGAAGGTGCCGCGCTTGATCTCTTCGCTATCGGCAATCGCGACCTGGTAAACGTTGCGGCCTTTGTCGCGCATGGCCTGGATATGTTTCTCGATACCCGCCTTGGCTTCGGCGTCGATCACCGGGCCGATATCCACCGACAGGCGCTCCGGGTTGCCGAGGCGGCATTCAGCCATGGCACCTTTCAGCATTTCGATGACGCGGTCAGCGGAATCTTCCTGCAAGCACAGTACGCGCAGGGCCGAGCAACGTTGGCCGGCACTGTCGAAGGCCGACGACACTACGTCGATCACCACTTGTTCGGTGAGTGCCGAGGAGTCGACGATCATTGCGTTCTGGCCACCGGTTTCGGCGATCAGCGGAATCGGACGACCCTGTGCATCCAGACGGCCGGCGACACTGCGTTGCAGCAAGCGCGCAACCTCGGTGGAACCGGTGAACATCACGCCCTTGACGCGATCATCACCCACCAGGCGCGCACCGACGGTTTCGCCCTGGCCCGGCAGCAGTTGCAGCACGCCTTCCGGAATCCCGGCTTCCAGCAGCAGGCGCACGGCTTGTGCGGCCACCAGCGGTGTTTGCTCGGCAGGCTTGGCCAGTACCGGGTTGCCGGCGGCCAGTGCAGCGGCGACCTGGCCACTGAAGATCGCCAGCGGGAAGTTCCACGGGCTGATGCACACCACCGGACCCAGCGGGCGGTGAGCGTCGTTGGTGAAATCGTTGCGAGCCTGCACCGCGTAGTAACGCAGGAAGTCCACGGCTTCACGCACTTCGGCGATGGCGTTGGCGAAGGTCTTGCCGGCTTCGCGGGCCAGCAGGCCCATCAGCGGCTGGATCTCGCCTTCCATCAAATCGGCGGCACGTTCCAGGATCGCGGCGCGTTCGGCGGGCGGGGTGGCCTGCCAGATTGGCGCAGCGTTCAGGGCGCACTGGATGGCGTTGTCGACGTCTTCGACAGTTGCTTCCTGTACGTGGCCGACGACGTCACGCAGATCCGACGGGTTCAACACCGGTGCAGCCGCTTCATTGCTGGAAGCGCAACCGAGCATCGGCGCGGCTTTCCAGTTGTTATGCGCGGTAGCCAGCAAGGCGCAGGACAGCGACGCCAGGCGGTGTTCGTTGGCCAGGTCGATACCGGCGGAGTTGGCGCGCTCGGCACCATACAGGTCACGCGGCAGCGGGATACGCGGGTGCGGCAGGCCGAAGCCGCCTTCCAGCGTCGCCATCTGCTCGATGCTGGCCACTGGATCGGCCACCAGCTCCTGGATCGAGATGGATTGGTCGGCAATACGGTTGACGAATGAGGTGTTGGCGCCGTTTTCCAGCAGGCGACGCACCAGGTAAGCCAGCAGTGTTTCGTGGGTGCCGACGGGTGCGTACACGCGGCACGGACGGTTCAGCTTGCCTTCGGAGACCTTGCCTACAACCTGCTCGTACAGCGGTTCGCCCATGCCGTGCAGGCATTGGAACTCGTACTGGCCGGGGTAATAGTTCTGGCCGGCGATGTGGTAGATCGCCGACAGGGTGTGGGCGTTATGGGTAGCGAACTGCGGGTAGATAACTTCCGGTACCGAAAGCAGTTTGCGTGCACAGGCAATGTAGGAAACGTCGGTGTACACCTTGCGGGTGTACACCGGATAGCCTTCCAGGCCTTCGACCTGGGCGCGCTTGATTTCGCTGTCCCAGTACGCGCCTTTTACCAGGCGGATCATCAGGCGATGGCGGCTGCGGCGTGCCAGGTCGATCACGTAGTCGATCACATACGGGCAACGCTTCTGGTAAGCCTGGATCACGAAACCGATGCCGTTCCAGCCGGTCAGTTGCGGCTCGAAGCACAGGCGTTCCAGCAGGTCGAGGGACAGCTCCAGGCGGTCGGCTTCTTCGGCGTCGATGTTCAGGCCGATGTCGTACTGCTTGGCCAGCAGGGTCAGCGACAGCAGGCGCGGGTACAACTCGTCCATCACCCGCTCGTACTGCGCACGGCTGTAACGCGGGTGCAGCGCCGAGAGCTTGATGGAAATGCCCGGGCCTTCATAAATCCCGCGACCGTGGGACGCCTTGCCGATCGAGTGGATGGCTTGTTCGTACGAGGCCAGGTACTTCTGGGCGTCATGTTCGGTGAGTGCGGCTTCACCGAGCATGTCGTAGGAATAGCGGAAGCCCTTGGCTTCGAACTTGCTCGCATTGGCCAGGGCTTCGGCGATGGTTTCGCCGGTGACGAACTGCTCGCCCATCAGGCGCATGGCCATGTCGACGCCCTTGCGGATCATCGGCTCGCCGCTCTTGCCGATGATGCGGCTCAGGGATGAGGTCAGGCCGGCTTCGTTGTGGGTCGCGACCAGTTTGCCGGTCAGCAACAGGCCCCAGGTGGCGGCGTTGACGAACAGCGACGGGCTGTTGCCCAGGTGCGGGTGCCAGTTGCCGGTGCTGATCTTGTCGCGGATCAGTGCGTCGCGGGTGCCCTTGTCGGGGATGCGCAGCAGCGCTTCGGCGAGGCACATCAGCGCTACGCCTTCCTGGGACGACAGGGAGAATTCCTGCAGCAGGCCCTGGACGATGCCTGCACGGCCGCCGGCGCTTTTCTGATTGCGCAGTTTCTCGGCGATCGAAGAGGCGAGCTTGTTGGTGGCCTCGGCCATTGCCGCGGGCAGGCGAGCCTGCTCGATCAGCATCGGCACCACTTCCGGCTCCGGGCGACGGTAGGCGGCGGTGATCGAGGCGCGCAGTACGGATTGCGGCAGGATGCTTTCGGCAAATTCCAGGAAGCACTGGTGGGCGTGGTCGGTCTGGACCTCGCCGGCTTCTTCCGCGTCCTTGCTGCCCAGGCCGTTGAGCTCGGCCAGGGTTGCACCACCCTCGAGTTTCTCCAGGTAATTGAAAATCGCCTGCTTGATCAGCCAGTGCGGCGTGCGATCAATGGAGGTCGCGGCCGCCTTCAGGCGCTCGCGGGTCGGGTCGTCAAGTTTGACCCCAAGGGTGGTCGTAGCCATCTTTTTATCCTCATGGGTGCCACTACTGCGTGGCATCAGCTGGCGGCAAGATTAGCTTTGCGCCGAGAGAGGTGCAACCGGGTGCAACCCTTTTTATCCATGAATTTTTTGATGCTGATCGGGAAAAATTATCGCCGCAGCCGAATCGGCTGCGCCTTGGTGCATTTGCTTATGACTTTGGCTGCTCTTGCTCCGAAAAGGAGCAAAAACACGGTGTTTTCCACAAAAAACATCGAGGTGCAACTTATTCTCAAGAAACTGGTTGCACCTTATTTGCTTTGTTGAATAGCATTCGCGCCCAAGGTGCAACCTCTTACTGACGGTTCATCGGCTGATGGCTTTCCTGGGGAAACGTCAGTCATAAATGCGCGGCGCCAGGCTTCGTCTATCCACTAGCAAAGTGGATGGCCGTCCGGACAGACCGCCGCTACATAAAAACAAAGCCAGGGCGTAACTCAATGAGCGTAAGTAATCCTACCCTGATCACATTTGTGATCTATATCGCTGCCATGGTGCTGATCGGCTTTATGGCCTATCGCTCCACCAACAACCTTTCCGACTACATCCTCGGCGGTCGCAGCCTCGGCAGCGTGGTTACCGCGCTCTCGGCCGGTGCCTCGGACATGAGCGGCTGGTTGCTGATGGGCTTGCCCGGAGCGATCTACATGTCTGGCCTGTCGGAAAGCTGGATCGCCATCGGCCTGATCGTCGGTGCCTACCTGAACTGGCTGTTTGTAGCCGGCCGCCTGCGGGTGCAGACCGAGCACAACGGCGACGCCCTGACCCTGCCGGATTACTTCTCCAGCCGTTTCGAAGATAAAAGCGGCCTGCTGCGAATCATCTCTGCGGTGGTGATCCTGGTGTTCTTCACCATCTACTGCGCTTCCGGCATCGTGGCTGGCGCCCGTCTGTTTGAAAGCACCTTCGGCATGTCCTACGAGACCGCGCTGTGGGCCGGTGCTGCCGCGACCATTGCCTACACCTTCGTCGGTGGTTTCCTGGCCGTGAGCTGGACCGACACCGTGCAAGCCACGCTGATGATCTTCGCCTTGTTGCTGACCCCGATCATCGTGCTGCTGGCCACCGGTGGCGTCGACACCACCTTCCTGGCGATCGAAGCGCAGAACCCTGACAACTTCAACATGCTGAAAAACACCACCTTCATCGGCATCATTTCGCTGATGGGCTGGGGCCTGGGTTACTTCGGCCAGCCGCACATCCTCGCGCGTTTCATGGCGGCGGATTCGGTGAAATCGATTGCCAACGCACGTCGCATCTCCATGACCTGGATGATCCTGTGCCTGGGCGGCACCGTGGCGGTGGGCTTCTTCGGTATCGCCTACTTCTCGGCGCACCCGGAAGTCGCCGGTCCCGTGACCGAGAACCACGAGCGTGTGTTCATCGAGTTGGCCAAGCTGCTCTTCAACCCATGGATTGCCGGTGTGCTGCTGTCGGCCATCCTGGCGGCGGTAATGAGCACCCTGAGCTGCCAGTTGCTGGTGTGCTCCAGTGCCCTCACCGAAGACTTCTACAAAACCTTCCTGCGTAAAAACGCCTCCCAGGTCGAGCTGGTATGGGTCGGTCGCGCCATGGTGCTGTTGGTGGCGCTGATTGCCATCGCCATGGCCGCCAACCCGGAAAACCGCGTACTGGGCCTGGTGAGCTACGCCTGGGCCGGTTTCGGTGCTGCGTTCGGTCCTGTGGTACTGATCTCCGTACTGTGGAAAGGCATGACGCGTAATGGCGCATTGGCCGGCATCCTGGTGGGTGCGATCACCGTGATCGTGTGGAAGCACTTCAGCCTGTTTGGCCTGTACGAAATCATCCCGGGCTTCATCTTCGCCAGCCTGGCGATCTACTTCGTGAGCAAGCTGGGCGCTCCGACGGCTGGCATGCTTCAGCGGTTTGACGCAGCCGAGGCGGATTACAACCTCAACAAGTAATCGGCGGGGGCTTGAATGCCCGCTGAAGTGAAAACGGCCCGCATCTTTTGGATGACGGGCCGTTTTTTTTGCCTTCCAGATTTCGCAGTGTTGTTTTCACAGGTTCAGATGATCACTGAAGTAAACGGCCAATGTAAGCGCTCGCCTGGTGGCTGTGAGCGTTGAATGTGAGGCGGTTTTTATACTTTGGGAAAAGGGCTACAAACTACCGTCAGCTATCTGACAGTAGTTTGTGAAAGGGCATCCACCGGTTTTGAATTCGTGGTTTTTCAGTCGTGGTCAGTGTCCGGCTGGTTGAGAAAAATCAGCACACCCAGGATCGCCATATAAAACTTGAACGCCGCTTCCTGGCCGTTCCACTGATGGGATTGCCACATCAGGAACCACTCGCCGCCGATCACCATAAAGCCGAAGAACCACACCACGAAACCCAGGGTCAGCCCGACGATTGCGCTTTTCTTGGCGCGATTGAAGTCGATACCTGTGGCACGACGAGCCCGCCACAAGGCCAGTGCTCCACGCGCCAGCAGCACGGCCGTCAGGGCTTCACCGGCGATGATCAGCCAATATGCACCGTGCCACAGCCATGGGGTGGTGATGGCGCGATACATCGCGGCGTTGCCGGGGAAGGTGGTGTCCATGCTCAGCACATGTTTGACGAAGGCAAAGTTGGAGCCGTAGTCGGTGATGTTGCTGAAGGCCACGAGTGTGGCGAAGGCTGCCAGGGCAAGGGTCAGGACGATTTTTGCGTAGCGGGTGGCCATGTTTTTTCCATTGTCATGGGGCGACGGGGGACGAATACGCTAGCACGCTGGTGGTAGGGCTTCGATGCCTGATACATGAAGATTAAAGCGCCTGCGATGTAGGGATTTACTGATTTGCCTGCAGCGCACTCAGCTCGGCAAACAGCTGGTGCAGAATCGGCCACCCACTACTCGCAGAGAAACACCGGATGTTCGCTCCTGCCAATCAAAGTGCCTTTAGCCTGACCCTCGACGGTGTGCCCAGTGATCTCAAGGTACGTGAGTTCACGGGCGATGAATTCATCAGCCTGCCCTATCGTTTTGACCTTGAACTGGTCAGCGAGCAACCCGACCTTGACCTGGAAAGCTTGATGCATCGCCAGGCGTTCCTGGGGTTTGATGCGCATGGCCATGGTATTCATGGCCAGGTCTATCGGGTGGCACAAGGCGACTCGGGCAAGCGCCTGACGCGTTATCAGATCACGCTGGTTCCGCGGTTGGCTTATCTTGAGCACAGCGCTCACCAGCGGATTTTCCAGAACCGGACGGTGCCGCAGATCATTGCACTGGTGCTGGAAGGGCAGGGTATCCAGGCGGATGCCTTCTCGTTTCAACTGAGCGGGGTGTACCCCGAGCGTGAGTACTGCGTTCAGTTTGGCGAAACCGATCTGGCGTTCATCCAGCGCTTGTGCGCCGAGTCGGGCATTCACTACCACTTCCAGCATCACCCCGAGCGCCACCTTTTGGTGTTCGGCGATGACCAGAGCGTGTTCGCCCAGCCTGAGCAAGCCACTCAATACGCGGCGGGTTCGGGGATGGTTGCCGACACGCCGGTGATCAAGCGTTTTACCCTGCGGTTGCAGACCCGTACCACCGATGTGAATCTGCGGGACTACGACTTCAGAAAGCCACGCCTGAGCTTGGAAAGCACGGTGTCCGGCGGCCAGCGTCCCATGCTGGAGGAACAGTGTTATCCCGGGAATTTTACGGATCGCGTTCATGGTAAATACCTGGCGCAACGTAGGTTGGAGCGCCATCGCGGTGACTTTCGCCAGGCCAGTGGCCATAGCGACCAGCCGTCCCTGGTCAGCGGGCAGTTCCTGAGGATGGAAGGGCATCCTCGCCAGGAATGGAATGATTTGTGGCTGGTCACCCAGGTGACGCATGCAGGGCGCCAGCCTCAGGTGCTGGAGGAGTCGACCATCGACGCCTCAGGTGATGAATCGGCTCAGGGCTACAGCAATCACTTTGTCGTAACGCCATGGGAGGTGCCGTTTCGAACACCGCTGCTGGTATCGCGACCGCCGGTGTCTGGCTATCAAAACGCCGTGGTTACAGGGCCGGCAGGCAGCGAGATCCATTGTGACGAGTATGGCCGGGTCAAGGTGCAGATGGCCTGGGATCGCGCCGGGGAGCACGACGAACATTCCAGTTGCTGGCTGCGGGTGGCCAGTGGCTGGGCCCATGAGCACTACGGCTCGGTGTTGATCCCGCGGGTGGGCATGGAGGTGCTGGTGGGTTTCGTCGACGGCGACGCCGACACGCCGCTGGTGGTCGGTTGCCTGGCCAATGCCGCCACGCCGGTGCCGCTGGACCTGCCAGCCGACAAGACCCGCAGCATCTTCCGTAGCCAGACCAGCCCCGGCGGCGGTGGCTACAACGAGCTGCGCATCGAGGACCGCAAGGGTGCCGAGGAAATCTACCTGCGCGCCCAGCGCAACTGGACCCAGCATGTACTGCACGACCAGCACGTGCAGGTCGACAACCAGCGCGACGTGATCGTCAAAGGCCTTGATCGTCACGAGCTTCAGGGCGAAGAACAGCGCACCACCCACGGCAACCGCCTGACCGAACTCAAGCAGGACGATCACCTGATGGTCGCGGGCTCCCAGCAGGTACGTGCCGGGTTGACCATTCACATCGGTGCCGGGCAAAACGTCGTTATTGATGCGGGTGCCAGCGTGACCCTCCAGGCCGGTGGGCAGTGGATCAACGTTTCGGCGGGCGGGATTTTCAGCAGCACGCAAATTCAGCTTGGCGGCTCCCCGGCACCGGCGGGAGCGCCGCTGACGCCGGGGCTGCAGGAAAAGTTGCTGGCGGTAATGCCTGCACCGTTGAGTGCCGTCCAGGTGTTAAGCCTGAAGCGCAGCGCACCCTTTTGCGAAGAGTGCGAGCGCTGCAGGAATGGCGTGTGCAATACGCCCCTGCATCGCAATACATCACTGCCCGGTGGTGCGCCATGATTTCTCCCGGGCAGTGGCTTGAGGCTGCGCCGTTGCAGGCGGGCGAGCAGTTGTTTGCGGTGATGGGCAATGCCAGCGACTGCAAGCCGCTCGATGCGTGGCGGCGTACCGACGGACGTGCACTTAGCCCCATCTGGGCGGGCAGCGAGTATGCTGCGTGGGATGAGGTCATGCCCTACGTCGCGGTGGTCGCCGTGGACAGCGCTTTTCTGAAATGGGCCGCCGAATGCGAAGGTATCGACTGGGGTTGGCTGGCGGTATCGTCCTGTTCCTTGCACACCGTCGTCGAGCATCTGCGCAGCCTGACCAAGGTACTGTTGCCGGAAGGGCCGGCGGTGTTCTTTCGCTTCTGGGACGGTGCTTATGTCCTGCCTGTGTTGCAGGCGCTGGGGCCACAGGCAAAGGAGTTGCTCCCGGTGTTCAGTCGCTACTGGATCAATGGTCGCCAGCATGAGGTAGCGGTTACGGCGGCGGGAGCGGCAAAGCCCGGCCCATGGTGGCAAGTGCCGCCGCATGTTCTCCAGCGCCTGGGTGAGCAATCGAGCGTTACGCAGGTGGACAACCTGTTGCAATGGCTGGAAGAACAGCGCCCGGACCTGTGCAGCGCCTTTGTGCCGGCGACCTTGAAGCACAAGGTCGCCTGCTTCGTGCGCCGGCCGGATGTCAGCCATCAGGCGCTGGCCGCCTGGCTGGCCTCAGAGCTGGGTTGAGGCCAGCGACTGCTGCAGGTCCTCGATCAGGTCTTCAATGGCCTCGATGCCCACCGACAGGCGAATCATCTCCGGCTTCACCCCGGCCTTCGCCTGCTCCTGTTCATTCATCTGGCGATGGGTGGTGGACGCCGGGTGGCAGGCCAGGGACTTGGCATCGCCAATGTTCACCAGGCGCTTGAAGATCTGCAGCGAATCGTAGAAACGCACGCCCGCCTCATAACCACCCTTCAGGCCGAAGGACAGAATCGCCGACGGTTTGCCCTGCATGTATTTCTGCGCCAGGTGATGGTGGGGGTGATCCGGCAGGCCGGCGTAGCTGACCCACTCCACCAGTGCGTGGTCTTGCAGGAAGTGGGCAATCTTCAAGGCGTTTTCGGTGTGGCGCTCCATGCGCAGGGCCAGGGTTTCCAGGCCTTGCAGCAGCAGGAATGCATTCATCGGCGCCAGGGCCGCGCCGGTGTTGCGCAGCGGCACGGTACGGGCGCGGGCAATGAACGCCGCCGGGCCGAATTTTTCGGTGTAGACCACACCGTGATAGGCCGGCTCCGGCTGGTTGAGTCCGGGGAATTTCTCCGGGTACTGGGTCCAGGGAAAGGTGCCGCTGTCGACGATCACGCCACCCAGCGAGTTGCCGTGGCCGCCCACGTATTTGGTCACCGAATGCACGACGATGTCCGCGCCGAACTGGATCGGCTTGCACAGGATTGGCGTGGCCACGGTGTTGTCCACCATCAGCGGCACGCCACGGGCGTGGGCGACGTTGGCCAGGGCTTCGATATCGATGATATTGCCTGCCGGGTTGCCGATGCTCTCGCAGTACACCAGTTTGGTGTTGTCATCGATCAGCTCGGCGATGGCTTCGGCGCAGTCGTCACGGGCGAAGCGCACGTCAACGCCGAAGCTCGGCAGTAAGTGGGCGAACAGGGTGTAGGTGCCACCGTACAGTTGCGGGGTGGTGACGATGTTGTCACCGGCACGGGTCAGGGTCTGGATCGCGTAGTGGATCGCCGCGCTGCCGGCCGACACCGCCAGGGCCGCGATGCCGCCTTCCAGTGCCGCGATGCGTTGCTCCAGCACGTCGTTGGTGGGGTTCATGATGCGCGTGTAGATATTGCCGGGCACGTCGAGGTTGAACAGGTCGGCGCCGTGCTGGGCGTTATCGAATTCGAAAGCGACGTTCTGGTAGATCGGCACGGCGACGGCCTTGGTAGTCGGGTCCGACTTGAAGCCATGGTGCAAAGCGATGGTAGCGTCTTTCATGAGTTGTTATGACCTCCATGGATAATTGCTCGCCACAATAAATCCGCTTTCGCACCGCCAATTAGACTATTTTCGGCAGCGCCCCTGTGTTTGCGGCATAAGCGCCACCTGACGCGCAGCCCTGCACCTTTGCCTGCGTAAAAGGTAAACTTCGCCCCCTGCGCAGGAGCAACCATGAATTATCGTCACGCCTATCACGCCGGCAACCACGCCGATGTCTTCAAACACCTGACCTTGACCCGCCTCATCGCCCTGATGTCGCGCAAGGAGCAGCCGTTTGCCTATCTCGACACCCACGCCGGCATTGGTCTGTACGACCTGCAGGGCGACCAGGCGAACCGTACCGGTGAATACCTGGAAGGCATCGCCCGCCTGTGGGGCCAGGCCGACCTGCCGCCGCTGACCGCCGATTACATGCGTGTGCTGCACGAGATGAACCCGGATGGCGAGTTGCGCTACTACCCGGGTTCGCCGGAGCTGGCGCGACGCCTGACTCGACCTCAGGACCGCGTGCTGCTCAACGAAAAGCACCCGGAAGACGGCCTGCTGCTCAAGGACAACATGAAGGGTGATCGTCGGGTGAAAGTCCACCTTGGCGAAGGCTGGCACGTGCCACGGGCATTGCTGCCGGTGCCGGAAAAGCGTGCGTTGATGTTGATAGACCCGCCGTTCGAGAAGCTCGACGAGATGCAGCGCTGCGCCGCGTCCCTCAAGGAAGCCGTGAGCCGGATGCGCCAGACGGTGGCTGCGATCTGGTACCCGGTGAAGGACCAGCGCATGCTGCGCCGCTTCTACCAGGACCTGGCCGGTACCGGTGCGCCGAAGTTGCTGCGGGTGGAATTGCTGGTGCATCCGCTGGACACGCCCAACACCCTGACCGGTTCGGGTCTGGCGATTGCCAATCCGCCGTGGGGGCTGGAGGAGGAGTTGCGTGAGCTGCTGCCGTGGTTGTCCAAGCAGCTTGGGCAAACCCAGGGTGGCTGGCAGATGGATTGGCTTATCGCCGAGTAACTGATCGTTCCCACGCTCTGCGTGGGAACGCATCCTGTGACGCTCTGCGTCACGAATTTCAGAGCGGACGCGGAGCGCCCAGAGCGGCATTCCCACGCAGAGCGTGGGAACGATCTGGTGCAGTCAGATCGGGCAGGTCACGCCGGTGCCGCCGATTCCGCAGTAACCCTGCGGATTCTTCGCCAGGTACTGCTGGTGGTACGCCTCGGCGAAATACACCGTCGGCGCTTCTTCGATTTCGGTGGTGATGGTGCCCAGGCCGGCCTTGGTCAATTCCGCCTGATAAGCCTCTGCGCTGGCCTTCGCCGCCTCCAGGTGCTCCGGCTTGACCGCGTAGATCACCGAACGATACTGGCTGCCGATGTCATTGCCCTGGCGCATGCCCTGGGTCGGGTTGTGCAGTTCCCAGAACATTTTCAGCAGCTCTTCGTAGCTGATCTTGTCCTGGTCAAACACCACCAACACCACTTCGCTGTGGCCGGTCAGGCCTGAGCAGACTTCTTCATACGTCGGGTTCGGCGTGTAGCCGCCGGCATAACCCACCACCGTGCTGACCACACCGTCGCGCTGCCAGAAACGACGCTCTGCACCCCAGAAGCAACCCAGGCCGAAGATCGCAAACTCTACGTTGTCGACAAAGGGGCCCAGCAGCGGGTTGCCGTTGACGAAGTGCGTCTCGGGCAGCGACATCGGGGTTTCACGGCCAGGCAAAGCTTGTTCTTGAGTGGGAAGCACGTTTTTATTCACCAGGATTTCCGAGCGCAAGACCATGATCAGTCCTCTCAGTCAGATTGAGTTACAAGTAAGAGTTCAGACTGCCAGTGTGCCCGAGTGTTACCGCGCTGTCAGGCGATTGGCCCGCGAGGATAGCGTTTAAGCATCGTCATCAGCTCGGCCCCCGGGATTGGCCGGTCGAACAGGTAGCCCTGGCCGACGTCGCAACGGTGGCGGCGCAGGAACGCCAGCTGCTCGGCAGTCTCGATGCCTTCGGCCACCACCTTGAGCTTGAGGTTGTGGGCCATGGCGATCACCGCCGAGGTGATTTCCATGTCGTCCTGGTTGTCCGGGATTTCATGGATGAAGCTGCGATCAATCTTGATGATGTCGATCGGGAATTTTTTCAGGTAGCTCAGCGACGAGTAACCGGTACCGAAGTCATCCATCGCCAGGGTCAAGCCGAAACTCTTCAGTTGGTCCAGTTGCAGGCGCGTGTCTTCGGTGGCTTCCAGCAGCAGGCCTTCGGTCAACTCCAGTTCCAGCAGGTTGGCCGGCAACTGTTCTTCCTTGAGGATCGTGGCAATCGAGGCCACCAGGTCCGGGTCGGAAAACTGCTTGGGCGACAGGTTGATCGCTACTTGCAGGTTGCCCATGCCTGCGGCTGTCAGCTGTCGGCTCATGCGGCAGGCCTGGCGGGCGATCCATTTGCCGATGGGGATGATCAGCCCGGTCTCTTCCGCCACGCTGATGAATTGATCGGGGCGGATCATGCCCTTTTCCGGATGGTTCCAGCGTAACAACGCTTCCATCCCCAGCAGACGACCGCTGCGCAGGCACAGCTTGGGCTGGTAGAACACGTCCAGTTCGTTCTGGGTCAGGGCGCGGCGCAGATTGTTTTCCACGAACAGCTTGTAGCTGGCTTCGGCATTCAGCGCTTCGGTAAATACCTGCACCTGGTGTTTGCCGTTGGCCTTGGCCTTGTGCAGCGCCAGGCCGGCGTTGCGCATCAGGGTCTGCGGATCGCGGCCATGCAGCGGCGCGCAGGCGAGGCCCACGGAGCCGGTGACGCTGATCAGCTGGTTGTCGACGAACATCGGCTTGTCGAGGGTCGCCAGCAACTGGCTGGCGACCTGCTGGCCGGTTTCAAGGTCGGTATCGTCCAGCAGCACGGCAAATTCGTTACTGGCAAACCGCGCCAGGCTGCCACTGGCGGTCAGGCTGTTGCGCAGGCGCCGGGCCAGGCTGATCAGCAGCTTGTCGCCGGTCTGGTGGCCGAGGCTGTCGTTGATCCGCTTGAAGTTGTCGATGTCCACCAGCAGCAGGCTGATGGGGCTGTCGCTGTCCCGGGCAAAGCGTTCGTCCAGGTTGCGGATGAACGCCGGGCGGTTGCCCAGGTTGGTCAGGTTGTCGGTGTAGGCCAGCCGCTCGATGCGCTGCTGGGCCAGCTTGGTCTGGGTGATGTCTTCGTAGATGCCGATGTAATGGGTCAGCTCACGGTTGTCGCCATAAACCTTGGAGATCGACAACTGGCCCCAGTAGGGTTCGAGGTTCTT
Source organism: Pseudomonas sp. W2I6 (assembly GCF_030815935.1). NCBI lineage: Bacteria > Pseudomonadati > Pseudomonadota > Gammaproteobacteria > Pseudomonadales > Pseudomonadaceae > Pseudomonas > Pseudomonas sp. W2I6. Next base: position 6,873,628 of record NZ_JAUSXJ010000001.1, read on the forward strand.
GCGCCGGCTCTTGAACTCGCCTTGCCAACTGTTGCTCTTGGCCAGGCTTGAAGGCGCGTCGAACAGCAGCTCGCTGAGGTTCTCCAGTGCCGGCAGTTCCGACAGCTGGTGGCCGTGGACTTCTTCGGTGCTGTACTGGGTGATCGCGGTAAAGCTGGGGTTGACGTATTCCACCACGCCGTCGCAATTGACCAGCAGGAACGCATTGGCGCTTTGCTCCACGGCTCGCTGGAACAAGTGCAGGGCACTGGTGGCGGTGCGGCGGTTGTGGTTGTTGATCACCTGGGCGAACTGGTCGGCCAGCTCGCCGGCAAAGGCGATCTCGTCGGACTGCCAGACGCGGGTGCTGCCACTTTGCTCCAGGCACAACACGCCGACCACGTTGCCATCGACGCGGATGCTGGCGTCGAGCATGGCGTGGATGTCCCGCGGGCGCAGGCTCTCGGCCATTTCACGCGTGCGTGGGTCGCGCATGGCGTTGGTGGCGTCGATCGCACGGCTGGTTTGCAGGGCTTCCAGGTAATCCGGGAAGCCACTGGCATCGATAGACTCTGGCAGGTGGTGCTGCTGATCGGCGCGGTGATAAGCGGAAATCGGCACCAGATGCTGGTTTTCGAGGTTCCAGATGCTCGCGCAGTCGATCTGGTAGATATCGCAGGCACTGCGGGTGATCAGCTCGGCGGCTTCCTGCAGCGAGTTGTTGGTGCTGTAGCGCTGGCGGGCCAGCAGCAGGATCAATTCCTGCTGGGCGCGTACCCGCTCAAGGTGTTGCAGTTGTTCCTGCTGGGCGCGCTGGTTGAGTTCCAGGGCAATCTGCAAGCGGCTGTTCTGGCTCTCCAGGTCTGCCGCAGGGGCCGGTGGGAGATCACTGAACAGGCCGTCGACCACCATCAGGTAGCCGCGCAGCAGGTGACGATTGTGTTGTTTGTAGGCTTCACCCAGTTCCAGCAGGCTCAACGGGCCGTCGTTGGTGTGCAGGGTGTAGCGCACCAGGTAATGCGGGCTGATGGTCAGCTGTTCCTGGATCGCATCATGCAGCTGATAGCGCGCCTGGGGCTCCATCAGGCTGGCGTAGGGCGAGCCGATCAGGGCGCACAGTTCCATCGCGGGCAGGCCGAACTGGCGTTCGCAATTGGGGTCGAGGTACAGCAGGGCCCAGCTAGCCTCATTAAGCCGCTCGAAACGCAGCATACCGAGGCGCGAAGGCACCGGTAATTGCGTCACTACCTCGGCCGCCGTACGGGCGACATCGGGTTGGCTTTTCATGGGGAAACTCGCTTGGAAAAATGCGCATCGCGCCGGGCTCACGCCCTCTTTACTGTTGCCTGCGGCAAGGTTGCATCATGCAGCACAGGCTGACAAGAGAGGATGAAGGCTAAGTGCTATAAGTGGGTTATCGGCCAGCGAGCGGTTTTCTGCAACCGGGGTGATGGGCGGTGTACAACCTCGATTTCCGTGTCCAGGTTTTCCCTGGAAAGCAGGCAAAAAAAGCCCCGCTAATTGGCGGGGTTGAGGTACGAGCGTGGCGCTCGGAAATCGTTGAAGCCAGGTCTTCTGCATGGGCAGAAGACCTGTTGTGGCTTAAAGCAGGATGGTGCGGATGTCGTTCAGCAACTGGCTCAGGCGCTGGGTGAAGCGTGCGGCAGCCGCGCCGTTGATCACACGGTGATCGTAGGACAGCGACAGTGGCAGCATCAGCTTCGGCTGGAACGCTTTACCGTCCCACACAGGCTGGATAGTGGCCTTGGAAACACCCAGGATCGCCACTTCCGGCGCGTTGACGATTGGCGTGAAGCCAGTGCCGCCAATGTGCCCGAGGCTGGAGATGGTGAAGCACGCGCCCTGCATGTCGTCCGGGGTGAGCTTCTTGTCGCGGGCCTTGGCAGCCAGTGCAGCAGCCTCAGCGGCAAGCTGCAGCAGGCTCTTCTGGTCGACGTTCTTGATGACCGGTACCAGCAGGCCATCCGGAGTGTCAACGGCAAAGCCGATGTGCACGTACTTCTTGCGAATGATCGCCTTGCCGCTTGGCGCCAGCGAACTGTTGAAGTCCGGCAGTTCCTTGAGCAAATGTGCGCAAGCCTTGAGCAGCAGGGGCAGCACGGTCAGCTTCACGCCGGCCTTCTCGGCTACGGCTTTCTGCGCAACGCGGAATGCTTCCAGGTCGGTGATGTCGGCCTGGTCGAACTGGGTCACGTGCGGGATGTTCAGCCAGCTGGCGTGCAGGCCGGCCGCGCCGATTTGCATCAGGCGGGTCATCGGCACTTCTTCGATTTCGCCGAAGCGGCTGAAGTCGACGGTGCGGATCGGCGGAATGCCCGAGCCACCGGTAGCAGCGCCGGCAGCCGGAGCTTCCTTGGCCTTCTGCATCATGGATTTGACGTAAACCTGCACGTCTTCCTTGAGCACGCGACCGTGAGGACCGCTGGCAGTTACCGCGCTCAACTCGACGCCGAATTCACGGGCCAGTTGGCGCACGGCAGGGCCGGCATGAACCTTGGCACCGCTTGGCGCAGGTGCAGCCGCCGGAGCCGGTGCGGCCTCGGCTTTTGCAGCAGGCGCAGGTGCAGGCGCGGCAGCAGCCGGTGCGGCTTCAGCCTTGGCGGCCGGAGCAGCGGCGGCCGGAGCGGCAGCAGCCGGGGCAGCAGCGCCCGCCACTTTCAGCTTGAGGATGAAGTCACCAGTGCCGACTTCGTCTTCCAGCTTCACGGCAATGCTTTCCACCACACCGGCAGCCGGCGAAGGGATTTCCATGGAGGCCTTGTCGGACTCCAGGGTGATCAGCGATTGATCAGCTTCGACGGTGTCGCCGACTTTAACCAGCAGCTCGATGATCTTGGCCTTGCCCGACGAACCGATGTCCGGAACATGAATGTCCTGGACTGTTTCGGCGGCAGGTGCAGCCGCCGGAGCCGCAGGGGCCTCGGCAGCAGCGGCAGGCTTCTCGGCGGCAGGAGCCGGGGCAGCAGCAGGAGCGGCCGCCGCAGGGGCCGCATCAGCGGCACCTTCGATTTCCAGCTCAAGCAGTTCGTCGCCTTCTTTCAGGCGATCGCCCAGCTTCACTTTCAGGCTTTTGACCACGCCGGCCTTGGGAGCAGGGATTTCCATGCTCGCCTTGTCCGATTCCAGGGTCAGGATGCTCTGGTCGGCTTCGACGGTGTCGCCGACCTTCACAAACAGTTCAATTACTTCACCTTCACCGCTGCCGATGTCAGGTACGCGAATGAGTTCGCTCACAGAAAGTCTCCTCAGCAGTCCAGTGGGTTGCGTTTTTCCGGGTTGATCCCGAACTTGACGATAGCGTCTGCTACCACCTTGGGTTCGATTTCACCACGGTCAGCCAAGGCTTCCAGGGCTGCCAACACCACGAAGTGACGGTCGACTTCGAAGAAGTGACGCAGCTTTTTGCGGCTGTCACTACGGCCGAAACCGTCGGTGCCCAGGACTTTGAATTCCTTGGACGGTACCCACTGACGAATTTGTTCAGCAAACAGCTTCATGTAGTCGGTAGAGGCGATAACAGGACCCTTACGGCCAGCCAGGCACTCTTCGACGTAGGTGCGCGCAGGCTTCTGGCCCGGGTGCAGGCGGTTGCTGCGCTCTACGGCCAGGCCGTCGCGACGCAGTTCGTTGAAGCTGGTAACGCTCCATACGTCAGCACCGACGTTGAACTCTTCACGCAGGATTTTTGCAGCTTCACGCACTTCGCGCAGGATGGTGCCGGAGCCCATCAGTTGCACGTGGTGAGCGGCTTCCTTGGTGTCTTCTTCGAGCAGGTACATGCCCTTGATGATGCCTTCCTCGACACCGGCCGGCATGGCTGGCTGCTGGTAGGACTCGTTCATCACGGTGATGTAGTAGAAAACGTCCTGCTGCTCTTCGGTCATCTTCTTCATGCCGTCCTGGATGATCACCGCCAGCTCATAGCCGTAGGTTGGATCAAAGGTGCGGCAGTTCGGGATGGTGCCCGCCAGGATGTGGCTGTGACCGTCTTCGTGTTGCAGGCCTTCGCCGTTCAGCGTGGTCCGCCCGGCAGTACCGCCGATCAGGAAGCCACGGGTACGGCTGTCGCCTGCTGCCCAAGCCAGGTCGCCAATACGCTGGAAACCGAACATCGAGTAGAAGATGTAGAACGGCAGCATCGGCTGGTTGTGGCTGGAGTACGAAGTACCGGCAGCGATGAAGGAGCTCATGGCGCCCGCTTCGTTGATGCCTTCTTCGAGGATCTGGCCCTTCTTGTCTTCCTTGTAGAACATCACCTGGTCTTTATCGACTGGCTCGTAGAGCTGGCCGACGGAGGAGTAGATGCCCAACTGACGGAACATGCCTTCCATACCGAAGGTACGGGCTTCGTCCGGGATGATCGGCACGATACGCGAGCCGATTTCCTTGTCCTTGACCAGCTGCGCGAGGATCCGCACGAAGGCCATGGTGGTGGAGATTTCACGGTCGCCCGAGCCGTCCAGGATTGCCTTGAGGGTATCCAGTGGCGGAGTCGGGATGTTGAAGCTCTTGGCGCGGCGCTGAGGCACGAAACCGCCCAGTGCAGTGCGACGCTCGCTGAGGTAGCGGGCTTCGGCGCTGTTTGGCTCCGGCTTGAAGAACGGCAGGTTCTCCAGCTCTTCGTCCTTGACCGGAATGTCGAAGCGGTCGCGGAACAACTTCAGGCTGTCGACATCGACTTTCTTGGTGTTGTGCGCAGTGTTCTTCGCTTCGCCGGCACCGGTGCCATAACCCTTGATGGTCTTGGCCAGGATGACGGTCGGTTGTTCTTTGTGGTTGACCGCTTCGTGGTATGCCGCGTAGACCTTGTACGGGTCGTGGCCGCCACGGTTGAGTTTCCAGATCTCGTCGTCGGACAGGTCTGCAACCATTGCCTTGAGTTCAGGCGTGTTGAAGAAGTGTTCACGTACGAACGCGCCGTCTTTGGCTTTGTAGTTCTGGTACTCGCCGTCGATGACTTCGTCCATGCGACGTTGCAGGATGCCGTCGACGTCCTTGGCCAGCAGTGGGTCCCAGAAACGGCCCCAGATGACTTTGGTCACGTTCCACTGAGCACCACGGAACACGCCTTCGAGTTCCTGGATGATCTTGCCGTTGCCGCGAACCGGGCCGTCGAGGCGCTGCAGGTTGCAGTTGATGACGAAGATCAGGTTGTCCAGCTTCTCGCGGCCGGCCAGGGAGATGGCGCCCAGGGATTCCGGCTCGTCACACTCGCCGTCGCCCAGGAAGCACCAGACTTTCTGCTTGCCTTCAGGGATGAAGCCACGGGCTTCCAGGTACTTCATGAAGCGTGCCTGGTAGATCGCCTGGATCGGGCCCAGGCCCATGGATACCGTCGGGAACTGCCAGAAATCAGGCATCAGCCAAGGGTGCGGATAGGACGAGAGGCCCTGGCCGTCGACTTCCTGGCGGAAGTTGTTCATTTGTTCTTCGGTGATGCGGCCTTCCATGAACGCACGGGCGTAGACGCCTGGCGAGGTGTGGCCCTGGAAGTAGATCAGGTCGCCGCCATGTTCTTCGGTCGGGGCCTGGAAGAAGTAGTTGAAGCCGATGTCATACAGGGTTGCGCTGGAAGCGAAGCTGGAGATGTGACCGCCCAGGTCAGAATCTTTCAAGTTCGTGCGCATTACCATCGCCATGGCGTTCCAGCGTACCAGCGAGCGAATGCGGCGTTCCATGAACAGGTCGCCAGGCATGCGTGCTTCGTGGGTTACCGGGATGGTGTTGCGATACGGCGTGGTGATGGCGTAGGGCAGTTGCGAGCCGCTGCGGGTCGCGAGTTCGCCCATACGGGTCATCAGGTAGTGAGCACGGTCTTCGCCTTCTTTGTCGAGAACCGATTCCAGGGCGTCCAGCCATTCCTGGGTTTCGACGGGATCGAGGTCTTGCATGGCTTGCTCCAGGGCGGAAAGGCTACCAGAATCGGTTGCCTGAAGTTTGCGACTGGCCTTGTGGGCAGACGACATAAATTCTTGGATGGCCGAAGGTTGCTTCGGCGTCCTGTAGTTTTACTACAAATCGTCGGCCATTTCAGCCTTTCGAATGTATATACGAGTAGTAAAACTACACAAGACTGAGCGGATTGCTCGGTCTAGCTGGCGAGCATAATCGTTATTGTTGATCTTTTGCGAACAAGAAAGGGTAGAGATTTGATGTTGACTGCCAAAAAAGAAAAATTTTCAGCTATTTCTAACCTTTGTTCGACAGTCCTTCACCGAGCGTGGTTCTTGCGTTCACAGCTACAAGCCCTTTACGCGCCGATCAAGGATAGACCATGAGCCTTCCAATGCAGGCCGAACTCCCGGCCATCCTGCTTCCATTTGCCAAGCGGGCCGAGCAGTCATTTCGTGACGCCGTGGCCGGATTGGACGGCGATAATGGCCTTTCTGAGTGGACGCCGCAACGTTGGGCTGACTTCGCCCGTGTGTGCGCCGCCAGTGATTTCGTCATTGAACAGAGTGTTCGTGACCCTTTGATGTTGCTCGAGCTGGTGGCCTGGGGCGAACTGGACCGCAGCTTTGCCCCCGGCGAGCTGTGCGGACAGATTGCGACGGCCGTGCAACAAGCCGAGACGGAAGACGAACTGGGCCGGGTTCTGCGCCGCCAGCGCACCCGCCAGCAGGTGCGGATCATCTGGCGCGACCTGACCCGACAGGCGGACCTGGTGCAAACCTGCCGCGACCTGTCGGACATGGCCGACGCCAGCATCGACCAGGCCTATCAGTGGTTGTACCAGCGCCACTGCGTGTTGTTCGGCACACCCACGGGCCGTCGCAGCGGCGAACCGCAGCACATGGTCATCCTCGGCATGGGCAAGCTCGGCGCAGTGGAGCTGAACCTGTCGTCCGACATCGACCTGATCTTCGCCTACCCCGAAGGCGGCGATACGGTCGGCGTGAAGCGCTCGCTGGACAACCAGGAGTTCTTCATCCGCCTTGGTCAAAAACTGATCAAGGCCCTGGACCCGATGACCGTCGACGGCTTTGTGTTCCGGGTCGACATGCGCCTGCGACCTTACGGCTCGGCCGGGGCGCTGGTGCTCAGCTTCAACGCGCTGGAGCAGTACTACCAGGACCAGGGCCGCGACTGGGAACGCTACGCCATGATCAAGGCGCGGGTGGTGGCCGGTGACCAGGTGGCCGGTGCGCAACTGCTCGACATGCTGCGACCGTTTGTCTACCGGCGTTACCTGGACTTTTCCGCCATCGAAGCGCTGCGCACCATGAAGCAGTTGATCCAGCAGGAAGTGCGGCGCAAGGGCATGGCCGAGAACATCAAGCTGGGCTCGGGCGGCATCCGTGAAGTCGAATTTATCGCCCAGGCGTTCCAGCTGATCCACGGTGGCCGTGACCTGAGCCTGCAGCAGCGCCCACTGTTAAAAGTGCTGGGTACCCTGGAAGGCCAGGGTTACCTGCCGCCGGCGGTGGTCGCCGAGCTGCGCGATGGCTATGAATTCCTGCGCTACACCGAGCACGCGATCCAGGCGATCGCCGATCGCCAGACGCAGATGCTCCCGGATGGCACCGAAGACCAGGCGCGGATTGCCTTCATGCTGGGCTTTCCGGACTGGACCGCGTTTCATGAGCGCCTGATGTACTGGCGTGGCCGGGTGGACTGGCATTTCCGCCAGGTGATTGCCGATCCGGATGAAGAAGAGGGCGAAGAGAGCGAGTTGATGGTGGGCGGTGAGTGGTTGCCGTTGTGGGAAGAGTCCCAGGACGAGGAAGCCGCCTGCCGTCAGTTGCAGGAGGGCGGTTTTACCGACGCGCCCAAAGCCTTGAAAACCCTGGCCGGCCTGCGCAGCAGTCCGCAATTGCGTGCCATGCAGCGCCTGGGTCGCGAGCGTCTGGATGCATTTATCCCGCGCTTGCTGGCCCAGGCCGTCGAACATGCCAACCCGGACCTGGTACTGGAGCGCGTCCTGCCCTTGGTCGAAGCCGTCGCCCGGCGTTCCGCTTATCTGGTGTTGCTGACGGAAAACCCCGACGCCCTGCGTCGCCTTCTGACCCTGTGCGCCGCCAGCCCGTGGATTGCCGAGCAGATCACCCGCTTCCCGCTGCTGCTGGACGAACTGCTCAACGAAGGCCGCCTGTTCAAGCCGCCGCTGGCGCCGGAACTGGCCGCCGAATTGCGCGAACGCCTGACGCGTATTCCCGAAGACGACCTTGAGCAGCAGATGGAAGCCCTGCGCCACTTCAAGCTGGCCCACCGCCTGCGGGTGGCCGCCTCGGAAATCGCCGGCAGCCTGCCGTTGATGAAAGTCAGCGACTACCTGACCTGGCTCGCCGAAGCCATCCTCGAACAAGTGCTGGCCCTGGCCTGGCGCCAGACGGTTGCCCGCTACGGCTCGCCGCAACGGGTGGACGGCACCTTGTGCGATCCTGGCTTCATCATTGTCGGTTATGGGAAAGTCGGCGGCATCGAATTGGGGCATGGTTCGGACCTGGACCTGGTGTTTATCCATGACGGTGACCCCCAGGCCGAAACCGACGGTGCCAAGCCGATCGATGGCGCGCAGTTCTTTACCCGGCTGGGGCAGCGGATCATTCACCTGCTGACCACCCAGACCAACTCGGGCCAGTTGTATGAAGTGGACATGCGCCTGCGGCCTTCGGGCGCATCCGGTTTGCTGGTGAGTTCCCTGGGGGCATTTGCGCGTTATCAGGAAAACGAAGCCTGGACCTGGGAGCACCAGGCGCTGGTGCGTGCGCGAGTGCTGGTAGGCAGTCAGGATGTGGGCCGTGCTTTCGAGCAGGTACGGGCGCAAGTGCTGGGCCGTGCGCAGGACCTGGACAAGCTGCGCCAGGAGGTCAGCGAGATGCGCGCCAAGATGCGCGACAACCTCGGTACCAAGTCCACGGCGGCGGGAACGGCGGCGAATGCCTTCGAACCCACGGCGTCGTTCGACCTCAAGCAGGACGCCGGAGGTATCGTCGATATTGAATTTATGGTGCAATACGCGGCTCTGGCGTGGTCTGCGCAACATCCATCGTTGCTGCGCTACACCGACAATATCCGCATTCTGGAAGGCCTGGAGCAGGTCGGGCTGATGCCCGCCGCCGATGCCCATTTGCTGCGCGAGGTGTATAAAGCCTACCGTTCCGCCGCTCACCGCCAGGCCCTGCAGAACGAGGCCGGTACGGTGGCAGGGGACCAGTTCGCTGACGAACGGCGCCAGGTGCAGCGAATCTGGCATGAACTGGGGTTAAGCTGAAACACTATATAAGGCGGGGAGGCATGAGCCTCCCCGTATCGTTTGTGGAAACTACATGAATATTCTGATCGTTGGGCCCAGTTGGGTCGGTGACATGGTGATGGCGCAGACACTGTTCCAGTGCCTCAAGCAACGTCATCCCGACTGCCAAATCGACGTGCTCGCCCCCGAGTGGAGCCGGCCGATCCTTGAGCGCATGCCCGAGGTGCGTCAGGCCTTGAGCTTCCCGCTCGGCCACGGCGCGCTGGAGCTGGCGACCCGTCGACGCATCGGCAAGTCCCTGGCCGGCCAGTACGATCAGGCGATCCTGTTGCCCAACTCGATGAAGTCGGCACTGGTGCCGTTCTTCGCCGGTATTGCCAAGCGCACCGGCTGGCGTGGCGAGTTTCGCTATGGCCTGCTCAACGATGTGCGCAAGCTCGACAAGGCCCGTTACCCGCTGATGATCGAGCGCTTCATGGCCCTGGCCTACGCGCCGGGAGCCGAGTTGCCGACGCCTTATCCGCGCCCGAGCCTGCAAATCGACCCGGTCACCCGCGACGCCGCCCTGGCCAAGTTTGGCCTGGAGCTGGACCGTCCGGTGCTGGCGCTGTGCCCTGGCGCCGAGTTTGGCGAGTCCAAGCGCTGGCCTTCGGAGCATTACGCCAAGGTTGCGGAGATGAAGATTCGCGAGGGCTGGCAGGTCTGGTTGTTCGGCTCGAAAAACGATCATTCGGTGGGCGAGGATATTCGCCAGCGCCTGATCCCGGGGCTGCGCGAAGAGGCGGTCAACCTGAGCGGCGACACATCCCTGGCCGAGGCTATCGACTTGCTGTCCTGTGCCGACTCGGTGGTGTCCAACGACTCCGGCCTGATGCACGTGGCCGCGGCGCTGAACCGCCCGCTGGTGGCAGTGTATGGCTCGACGTCTCCCGGGTTTACCCCGCCGCTGGCCGACAAGGTCGAAGTGGTGCGCCTGGGCCTGGATTGCAGCCCGTGTTTTGATCGCACCTGCCGCTTCGGCCACTACAACTGCCTGCGCCAGTTGCTGCCGCAACCTGTCAGCGACGCGTTGCAGCGGTTGCAGGGCACTGTGGTCGAGGTTCGTTAAGTTGCGGGTTCTGGTAATCAAGACCTCATCCCTGGGCGATGTGATTCATGCCTTGCCGGCGTTGACCGACGCGGCGCGGGCGATCCCGGGCATCCGGTTTGACTGGGTGGTGGAAGAAGGCTTCGCCGAGATTCCCACCTGGCACCCGGCGGTGGACAAGGTGATCCCGGTGGCGATCCGCCGCTGGCGCAAGAACCTCTGGCAGACCTTCAAGAGTGGCGAATGGCGGCGCTTCAAGAAGAGCGTGCAGTCGACCAAATATGACCTGGTGATCGACGCCCAGGGCCTGCTGAAAAGTGCCTGGCTGACCCGCTACGTACGTGCCCCGGTGGCCGGTTTCGACAAACAGTCGGCTCGCGAGCCATTGGCGGCGCACTTCTATTCCCGGCGTCTGGCCGTGGCCCGTGGGCAGCACGCGGTGGAGCGCTTGCGCCAGCTGTTTGCCGTCGCCCTCGGTTATGACCTGCCAAAAGGCCTGGGCGACTACGGCCTCAGTGTCGACAAGTTGCTGGGCCTGCCGCCGAAAAAACCGTTTGTACTGCTGCTGCACGGCACCACCTGGGACACCAAGCACTGGCCGGAAGCCTACTGGCGCGACCTGGCCGAACGCATGGACCGCTTTGGCGTGGACGTGAAGTTGCCGTGGGGCAATGCCGCCGAAAAAGCTCGGGCTGAACGCCTGGCCCAGGGCCTGAAAAACGCCGAAGTGCTGCCCAGGCTGAACCTCGCGGGCGTGGCCCGAGTGCTGGCGGGTGCGAAGGCGTGTGTTGCGGTCGACACCGGCCTTGGCCACTTGGCCGCAGCGCTGGATGTGCCAACGATTTCCCTGTTCGGCCCTACCAATCCCGGCCTGACCGGAGCTTATGGCAAGGCGCAGATTCACCTGGCCAGCGACTTCCCGTGTGCGCCATGCCTGCAAAAGAAATGCACTTATCAACCGACTGCCGAAGACCAGCGTCGGTTCGATCTCAAGCGCGAGTGGCCCCTGTGCTTCACTCGCCTGAACCCTGAGCGTGTCGCAACTCGTTTAAGCACGTTGTTACTGGCTGAGGAACACTGATGCAACTGGCTTTTGTCCTCTACAAATACTTCCCCTTTGGTGGCCTGCAGCGCGACTTCATGCGCATTGCCCTGGAGTGCCAGCAGCGCGGGCATCAGATTCGCGTCTATACGCTGATCTGGGAGGGTGACGTGCCGCCGGGCTTTGAAGTACTGGTGGCGCCGGTCAAGGCGCTGGTCAACCATCGGCGCAATGAAAAGCTCTACGCCTGGATCCAGGCCGACCTGGCCAAGCGCCCGGTGGACCGCGTGGTGGGCTTCAACAAGATGCCGGGGCTGGACCTGTACTTCGCCGCCGACGGCGTGTTCGAAGACAAGGCGCAGAACCTGCGCAACCCGATGTATCGCTGGTTCGGCCGGTACAAGCACTTTGCCGAATACGAGCGTGCAGTGTTCGACAAAGACGCCAAGACGCAGATCATGGTGCTGTCCGAACACCAGCAGCAGCTGTTCACCCAGTATTACGGGACCCAGGCCGAGCGTTTTCATTTGTTGCCGCCGGGCATCGCCCGCGACCGCCGCGCGCCGCCCAATGCTGCCGAGATCCGCGCCGAGTTTCGTCGCGAATTCGGCCTGGCCGACGATGATTTGCTGCTGGTGCAGATTGGCTCGGGCTTCAAGACCAAGGGCGTTGATCGCAGCCTCAAGGCCGTGGCCGCGCTGCCGTCGAGCCTGAAGAAACGCACCCGGCTATTTGTAATCGGCCAGGACGACCCCAAAGTATTCCAATTGCAGAGTGCTGCGCTGGGACTGGGCGACCAGGTGCAGTTCTTCAAGGGCCGCAGCGACATCCCGCGCTTTCTGCTGGGCGCCGACCTGTTGATCCACCCCGCGTACAACGAGGCGGCCGGCATGGTGCTGATCGAAGCGGTGGTCGCCGGCCTCCCGGTGCTGGTGAGCAAGGTCTGCGGCTACGCGTTTTACATCGACAAGGCCCAGAGTGGGCGGGTGTTGGACGAACCGTTCGAGCAGGCCCAGCTCAACCAGTACCTGGTGGATATGCTCGACGATCCACAAGCGCGCGCGGCCTGGAGCCGCAATGGTCTGGCCTTCGCTGAGACGGCCGACCTCTATAGCATGCCGCAGTACGCTGCGGACCTGATTCTGGCGGAGCCAAACCGATGAAGTTGATTCTTGCCGAACCGTTCAAGACCCTGTGGGCCGGACGCGATGCGTTCGCCGAAGTCGAGAAGCTGGACGGCCAGGTGTTTCGTGAGCTGGCCGCGCGCCGTACCCTGCGTACGGAAGTGGAAGGCCGCCATTATTTTGTAAAGATCCACCGGGGAATTGGCTGGGGTGAAATCCTCAAGAACCTGATCACGGCCAAGTTGCCTGTCTTGGGCGCGGGCCAGGAGTGGGACGCGATCCAGCGTCTGCAGGAACTCGGCGTGCCCACCATGACCGGCGTGGCCTTTGGTGAAAAGGGCAGCAACCCGGCCGACCAGCACTCGTTCATCGTCACTGAAGAGCTGGCGCCTATCGTCAGCCTTGAAGACCTGACCATGGACTGGGTCAAACAGCCGCCCGTGCCGGCGATTCGGCATGCCTTGACCGTTGAGCTTGCGCGCACCCTGGGCACGATGCACCGGGGGGGCGTGAACCATCGTGATTGCTACCTGTGCCACTTCCTGTTGCACACCGACCAACCGGTTACCGTGCACAACATCAAGCTCTCGGTGATCGACCTGCACCGTGCCCAGGTGCGTTCGAAGATTCCCCGGCGCTGGCGTGACAAGGACCTGGCGGGGCTTTACTACTCCGCCCTGGAGATCGGTTTGACCCGGCGCGACAAACTGCGGTTTCTCAAGGCGTACTTCCAGCAGCCTTTGCGCCAGATCCTGGGCGAGCAAAGCGCGCTGCTGTCGGCGCTGGAACGCATGGCCGCCAAGCTTTACGCACGCAAGCAACGATACGGGGATGCGCTCTGATGGCGGGTTGGAACCTGGAACCCGCTTACGCCGCCCTGGCGGATGACTTTGGTAGCCTGGAAGCCGTGTTCGCCCTGCAAGGCGAGCGGCTGACCCGCGATCCGTTGTCCGAAGTGATTCGCGTGGAGCGCGGCGGGGTCAACTATTACGTCAAGCGCTACGTCGGTGCAGGCAAGGGGTTGCGCCGCTATCTGGGCAAGCCACGAGTCAAGTCCGAATGGCAGAACCTCAAGCGCTTCGCCAAGTGGGGCATACCCACCGCCGATGTGATCGCCTGGGGCCTGGAGCGTAAGGGCCTGGCGTATCACCGCGGGGCGATGATCACGCGCGAGCTGCCGAAGACTGAAGACTTGTCGGCATTGGCCGAGCGCAATGACCCGCAACTGTCAGACCCGGTGTGGGTCAACAAGATCAGTCGCCAGCTCGCTGAATACACGCGGACCATGCACGACCACCGGTTTACCCACAACGATTTGAAGTGGCGCAACTTGTTGGTGGACGACCAGCAAACTCTGTACCTGATTGATTGCCCCAATGGCGATTTCTGGCGCGGGTTCTGGCTCAAGTACCGCATTACCAAGGACCTGGCCTGCCTGGACAAAGTCGCCAAGTATCACTTGTCGGCTACCCAGCGCCTGCGCTTCTACATGCAATACCGTCAGCGCAAACACTTGAGCGCGGCGGACAAACAGCGAATTCGCCACGTGGTGAAGTTTTTCGAGGGGCGAGAATGAGTGATTTCCTGGCGGCCGAAGATCGAGCATTGCTTGAGCGCAACGGCCTCGGCACTTTCGACGCGCTATGGGCCAAGCAACTGGATGCGGTGGACGAGCCCAATACCAGCCGCGGCGGCTGGAGCAGCGTGTTTCGCCTCGAACTCGAAGGCCAGGGCTACTACCTCAAGCGCCAGAGCAACTACCTGACGCGCACCTTGCACCGCCCGTTTGGCGAGCCGAGTTTTGCCCGCGAGTTTCGTAACATCAGCCGCTATCGGCAGTTGGGTATTCCGGCATTGCAGGCGGCGTTTTTCGGTGAGCGCAAAGTGGCCGGAGAGCATCGGGCGATGTTGCTGACCCGGGCGCTGGATGGTTGGAATGACCTGGATTCATTGCTGGAGCAATGGTCTGAGTTGAGCGACGTGCAGCAGCGGGCAATCCTGCTGGCCTGCGGTCAGCTTGCTCGTCAGTTGCACAGCGTGGGCCAGGTGCATGGCTGTTTTTATCCCAAGCATATTTTCCTGCAAGCCACCGGCGACGGGTATGCGGCACAGTTGATCGACCTGGAGAAAACCCGCCCGCTGCTGTTCGGCTGGCGGGACCGGGTCAAGGATCTGGAGCCGCTGTTGCGCCGTGCGCCGCAGTGGTCGGACGATCAGGTTCGCCAGCTGTTGGCGGCTTACCTGGACCAGCCGCAGGACAGCGCATTGGTTGCCGCCTGGCACCAGCGCCTGGCGGCCCGGCGCAGTCACAAGGAGAACCGCTGATGCGTTTGTCCGAACTGAAAAATGCCGGCCGCACGCCAAGCCTGCCCCTGAGCATCGAACTGGCAGACGCTGCCGGGCCTGGGCAGTTGCAACTGCTGAGCCTGCTGCGGGTATTGCCGGGCCAGCGTTATGTCGGCGCAGCTGTGTGGCGCGGGCGCCCGGTGCTGGCCAAATTGTTGGTGGGCAGCAAGGCGGCGCGGCATTTTCAGCGTGAACTCAAGGGCGTGCGGCTGTTGGCCGAGCAAGGCCTGACCACGCCGCTGTTGCTGGCCGATGGTCTGCAAGAGGGTGAGGGCGGTTGGCTGCTGTTCGAGTTTCTGGAAGGCGCCGACAGCCTGGCTGATGCTTGGCAGGCTGTTGAGCACCTGCCGCCGCTGGCTGACCAGCAGCAAGCGGTGCTCGCCGAAGCGCTGGGTGCGATTGCGCAGATGCACGCCAAGGGCCTGTGGCAGGAAGACCTGCACCTGGACAACCTGCTGCGTCAGGACGGCAAACTGTATTTGATCGACGGCGCCGGGATCTGTGTCGAAGAGGCGGGCAAACCGCTGTCGCGCAACCGGGTGCTCGAAAACCTTGGGGTGTTTTTCGCGCAGTTGCCGAAAAACCTCGAGCCGTTTACCGAAGAGTTGCTGGTGTATTACCTGCTGAGCAATGGCGAACACGCGTTGCCGCTCGAAGCGTTGCAGAAGCAGGTACGCAAGGTCAGCGTCTGGCGCTTGAAGGATTTCCTGAGCAAGGTTGGCCGGGAGTGCACGCTGTTCAGCGTCGTGCGCGGGCCGTTCGCCCTGCGCGCGACTCGTCGTGAGGAAGAAGCGGCGATGCTGCCGGTGCTGGCGCAGGCCGATGCGCTGCTTGACCAGGGCCACCTGTATAAAACCGGTGGGGCGGCCAGTGTCGCCAAGGTCGAGGTGGCCGGTCGACCACTCGTGATCAAGCGCTACAACATCAAGGGTTTTGCCCATTGGCTCAAGCGCTTCTGGCGCCCGAGCCGGGCCTGGCATTCGTGGCGCGAAGGCAATCGCCTGGCGTTCCTCGGCATCGCCACGCCCAAGCCGCTGGCGTTGCTGGAAAAGCGCTTCCTGTGGCTGCGCAGCCGCGCGTATCTGGTGACCGAGTACCTGCCGGGGCCGGACATCATCGAGCGGTTCGCTCCGTATGTTGAGAGTGGCGAGGCACCCGAGGCCGAATTGCAGGCCCTGGATAATTTGTTCGCAGAGTTGATCCGCGAGCGCATCAGCCATGGGGATTTCAAGGGGCATAACCTGTTCTGGCACACGGATCGCTGGGCGCTGATCGACCTGGATTCGATGTGTCAGCACACGTCCTTGAGCAGCTTCGCTCCGGCATATGCCAGGGATCGGGCAAGGTTTATGCGTAACTGGCCTGAGAGCAGTGCGTTGTATCGGGTGATTGATCAGCGGTTGCCAAAGGCAGTGGGCTAGGGGTTTAGGGCCGCTGCGCGGCCCAACGGGAGCAAGCTCCCTTGCCACAAGTTCGATGGTCAGTTTCTAAAATGTGTACTCGGCGCCTGCGCCGGCGTACCAGGAGCGTCCCGGCGCTGCTTCGTAATAGCGGCCGTTGCCGTCTCCGACGATGACCGACCCTACGTACTGGCGATCCAGCAAGTTATCCAGGCGCAAGGTCTGGTGAAAGGTCCAGTGCTCCACCTTCTGCTCAAACCGCGCGCGCCAGTTGAATACGCTGTAGCCCGGTGCCGCGTGTTGCTGGTTGGTGTCTTCGACGTAGACCTTGCTGCGGTACATGCCTTCCACGGCGGTGCTGACCCAGTCCCGGGGTTTCCAGTTGAGCTCTGCGAATAGTGTGGTTTGTGGCACACCGGGGAGGTAGTTGCCTTTGTCCACCGGTTTGCCGCCGCCGATGAAGTCGCTGTCGTAGGTGGCTTGCAGGCGGGTGTAGGCGATGTTGGTGCTCCACTGCTCGCTGAGCTGGCTTTCGATGCCCAGCTCGAAGCCGCGGCGCAGGGTGCGGCCGGCGTTCTGGTAGCTGGTGCGGCCGCCGATCGATTGGTCCACCACCAGCTCGTCCTCGGTGGTGATCTGGAAGACAGCGGCGTTGACCCGGGTGTCGTTCAACTGTGCCTTCACGCCCACTTCATACTGCGTGCTTTCCGACGGCTTCAGGCCGAAGTTGAACCCTTCGATGTTGCCCGGCGCGTACGCCAGTTCCGCCTGGGTTGGCGTCTCGAACCCCTTGCCGGCACTGACGTAGCCGTGCAGGTCGGGCGTGAAGGCATACATCACGCTCACGGACGGTGTGTTCTTCTGATAGGTCTTGTTGCCGCTGGAGTCGCCGTTGCTCAGGAACTGGTCGTCGACATCCAGTTCCATGGTGCTGTGGCGTACCCCGGCTTGCAGGGTCCAGCGATTGATGGCCCAGTTGGCCTGGATGTAGGGGTCGAGGCTGCGGGCGGTGTCGATTTCATCCCGGCGCAACTGGCCTTTTACGCCAAGGGTGTTGCCGCTGTAGTTCTGGTAGCCGTGGCGGCTGTCTTCGCTCTGGTCGAAATCCAGGCCGGTGATGATCATCAGCTCGCCCGGCACGCTGTCGACCGGTTGCATCCAGCGCACGGAGCCGCCGTAGAACTTGCGGTCGAACTGCACCACGCCGCCGCCGCGTTCGTTGGCGGGCGTTCCCTTGGGAATCGACAGGTACTGAATCACGCTCCGTCGCCCGGTATAGGCATTCACCTGCAGTGTGGCGTCACCGAAATACCGCTCGTAATTCATCCCCAGTTGCTGGTGGTCGATGCTTTTGCGGGTGTTGTACAGCTCGGCGGCGCTGCTGACCGAGCGCGGGTCGGCCTTGTACGCATCCCACGCCTGCCCCAGCGGATCCTGCGTGCCGTTCTGTTCCAGGCTGCTGTAGATCAGCGCCAGTTTGCTGTCTTCATCGGGCTCGAAATTGAGCTTGGCAAAGGTCTGGTCGCGGCGGGCGCTGCTGTGGTCGCGATAACCGTCGGTGTCCATGCGCGAGGCGTCCAGCACGAAGCCTGCGCCGTCTGCCGCGCCTTCGGCGGTGAGGTGGTTTTTGCTCAGGCCGTCACTGCCCACCAGCGTCTCGGCACCGATGCGCGGCGGGCCTTCGCCGTTGCGGGAGAACATCTGGATCACGCCGCCGGCATTGCTGCCATACAGTGTGGCGGCCGGGCCGCGCAGGACTTCGATGCGCTCGGCGGTGTCGAGGTTGAACGTGGCCGCCTGGCCCTGACCGTCCGGGGTGCTGGCGGGTATGCCGTCGGCGATCAGCTTGATACCGCGCACACCAAATGCCGAGCGGGCACCGAAGCCACGGGAGGAAATCTGCAAGTCCTGGGCGTAGTTCTGGCGATTTTGAACCACCAGGCCTGGCACGCGGGACAGTGCCTCTGAAGCATTGATGCCCAGTTGGCCATCGCTGATTTGCTCGCGGCTGATGCTGTCCACCGAATACGGCAGGTCAAACGACGGGCTGGCACTGCGCGAACCGGTGACCACGCTGGGGTCCAGGACCAGTGGCGCTTCATCGGCCTGGGCGCTGCTGTACAGGCCAAGCAGTCCGGGAAGCAGCATCGCAAATCGAGTGGGTACAACAACTTTCATGAGTAAACCAGCATCCATGGCGCATAAAAGTGCGCGAGTTTAACGATTCAGCCAGCTTTTGCCATTTCGGAATCTTCTTACATGGCGCGGCGGTGCGTGGGGTCTGGGTCGCCAACAGGGCCGATGTTAGCGTTGCTGGCCATTCAGAGGGCTGGCCATGACGCTAAAAATGACTGCTGCGCTAAGCATTGGAATCCTTGTGTTGAGCGGCTGTGGAACGGCCAATACGCTGTTGCGCGAAGACGCGGCGGCGGCACGTGAACTCAGGAAGCAAAAAACCTACTGCCAGTCGATTCCCCGTGTCTACAGCGGGGTTGCCTTTGATTTCTGCCTGCTGCACGCCGCGCCGGACCTCACTGGCGTGCTGATGCCATTCGTTCTATTGGATATAACGGTTTCGGGCATTGTTGATACAGTGGTCCTGCCCTATACGGTCTACAAGCAAGGTACCGATGGCAACATCAGTATCTATTGGCGCCCGGGTTCATAAACGGATCCGGCAAGGTTGTATGGGGCAGGGATGAATGCCCACACTTATGCCAAATGGAGTTGTCCGTGAGTCTTGCAACCAGAGTCCTTCTCGCCGCTGTACTGGTATCCACCACCGGTTGCGGCACCATCAACACGGTGTTTCGCCCGGACGCCGTTGCCAGCCAGAACCTCAAGGAATCGCGCAGTTATTGTGAAAACGTGCCGCGTATCTACAGTGGGGTGATCTACGGTTTCTGCACCTTGAACGGCGCCCCCGACACCACCAAAGAGCACACGCGCGATGCCTCCGGCTCCCTGCCGATCTTCGCCGCCGAGCTCGTGGCCTCCGGCTTGCTCGACACCCTTGTGCTGCCCTACACGGTCTACCGCCAGAACAGGGACGGCAGCATCGAGATTTTCCGCTAGGCCTGCAGTGACAACCGGTCGCCACAATCCCTAGATCATCCCGCGCCGTGTTTACGCTATAATCCCGCCCTTTAGCTGTTTCTCGCCCAGGCGGGGAGCACACTTTTTTCAGGCGTGACGCGCCTGCATGCAGACTAAAAGAGGCTAGACCCCTGTGGCATTGACGATTCTTGGCCTGTCCGGCGCCCTTAGCCATGATCCTTCCGCAGCCTTGTACATCGACGGCAAGCTGATCGCGGCCGCCGAAGAAGAGCGCTTCGTGCGCGACAAACATGCAAAGAACCGCATGCCCTACGAATCGGCGAAGTTCTGCCTGGAACAAGCCGGTATCAAGCCTTCCGACGTTGATGTGGTGGCGATTCCGTTCGCCCCCATCAGCCTGTTCGGCGAGGCCCGCTGGCACTATGCCAAGCGTTACTGGTATGCCCCGGACCGCGCCCTCGACGCGATCCTGATGGGCAACCGTCGCTACAAGCGCTATCGCAACAAGATCGTCTGGTGCCTGGAGCAACTGGGCTTCGATCCGAAGAAAATCAAGATCGAACCGGTTGAACACCACCTGGCCCACGCTTCCAGCGCCTATCACTGCTCGGGCTTCCAGGAGAAGACCGCGATCCTCGGGATCGACGGCAAGGGTGAGTACGCCACCACCTTCTTCGGCTACGGCGAAAACGGCAAGATCCACAAGATCAAGGAATTCTACGATCCGGACTCCCTCGGCGGCCTGTATGGCGCGATCACCGAGTTCCTCGGTTTCGAGATGCTCGACGGTGAGTTCAAGGTCATGGGCATGGCGCCGTATGGCGATGCCAGCAAGTACGATTTCTCGCGCCTGGCCTCCTTTGAAAACGGCGAGCTGGTGATCAACACCGACTACGCCAACGTCATCGGCCTGCGTCGCTACAAAGAGAAGGGCAAGGGTTTCTACTTCTCGCCAAAACTGATCGAGTGGCTGGGTCCGAAGCGCGAAGGCGATATCGCCGACGAGCCGTACATCCACTACGCGGCCAGCATGCAGGCGCTGTTCGAGAAGCTGGCGTTGCAGATGATCGACCATTACCTGGGCGACATCCTCAAAGACACCGGCAAGCTGGCGTTTGCCGGCGGCTGTGCGCTGAACGTCAAGCTGAACCAGAAGATCATTGCCCGCGACGACGTCAAGGAGCTGTTCGTGCAGCCGGCGTCCGGCGATGCCGGTACTGCGGTGGGTGCAGCCGCCTACGTGTCTCACGCCCGTGGCGTACCGGTTGAGAAGATGGAACACGTCTATCTCGGCCCGTCCTACAGCAACGAAGACGTGATCGCGGCGTGCGCCAAGCACGAGAGCAAGCCGGTCTGGCGCAAGATTGAAAACATGCCCAAGCGCATCGCCAGGATCATGGTCGACGGCAACCCGGTGGCCTGGTTCCAGGGCCGCATGGAGTTTGGCCCGCGTGCCCTGGGCGGTCGTTCGATCATCGGTTGCCCAAGCGCCACCGGCGTGGCTGACCGGATCAACCACCAGATCAAGTTCCGCGAGCGCTGGAGGCCTTTCTGCCCGTCGATGCTGGACACCGTTGCGCCACAGATGATCAAGGTCGATCACCCGGCGCCGTTCATGACCTTCACCTTTGAAGTGTCGGAAGAGTGGAAAACCCGCGTGCCGGAAGTGGTCCATGAAGATGGTACCTCCCGTGCCCAGGTGCTCAAGCGCGAATACAACCCGCGCTACTACGACATGATGAAAGAACTGGAAGTACTGACCGGCAATGGTGTGTCGCTGAACACCTCGCTCAACCGTCGTGGCGAAGCGATGATCTGCTCGCCGACCGACGCGCTGAACATGTTCTTCGGTTCCGACCTGCAGTACCTGATCATGGAAGACATCCTCGTGGTCAAGGACGGCGTGGACCCTTATGACGCCGTGGTCTAAATGCTGAACCGCTTCCAGGGCTGGCGTGAACGTGGCTGGACGCCTGTCGAGGCCGAGGTTTACGCCCAGGCCTGGCAGCGTTTTGGCGGCAGCGTGGCGACTCATCCGCAGATCGTCGAGCGGCTGGCGCACCTGGCGCAGATTCCGGTGCGCTACCTGGGCTGGGAGCAGGACGGTGAGCTGAAGGGCGCAATTGCTACCTGGGGGCGTGACCTGGCCCTGTCCAAGGACGTGCTCAAGCGCAAAGGCAAAAAAGGCCTGTTTGATCTGGGTAATGCCGAGATCATCCTGCCGATTGCCGCCGATGCGCAGGTGCCATTGCGCCATCGCGCGCGTTATCTCTCTGCACTGAATGAGGGGCGCGTAAGCACCCTCAAGCCCCAGGCCGAGCAGTTGGCCATGGCGCGCACACCGGAAGAGCTGTCGAAGAAGTTTCGCTACAACCAGCGCCGCGAACTGCGTTTGCTGGAAGAGGCGGGCGGCGTGGTAAGGGCGGTCGGCGAGTTTTCCAGCAGCGAACTGGCGGCGATTTATTGCGACCTGTTCCAGCGGCGTTGGGGTTTCCCTGCGGCGGGAGCCGAGCGCTTGGCCGAGGTGCTGGAGTTGCTCAAGGAATTCCTGTTCGGCTCGGTGCTGTTTCTCAATGATGCTGCGATTGCCGTGCAACTGGTGTATCAGGTGCAGGCGCCGCAGTGGGTCAGCGCCGAATACGTCAACGGCGGTGTCGACCCTGAAACCAAGGCGTTCAGCCCCGGCAGCGTGCTGAGCTTCCTCAATACCCAAAGTGCCTGGGAGCAAGCGCGGGCGAGCGACAAGCCGCTGCGTTTCTCCTTCGGGCGTTCCGACCGTGAATACAAGGAGCGCTGGTGCAACCCGGTGCCGGTGTTCAGCGTATGAGTCGCAAACAGCAATTGCTCAAGCAGCACCGGCGCAACAAGCGTATTGCGCTGTTGGTGGGCCTGTTGCTGTTGGTGGCTGTCGGTGTGCTGGTGGCCTGGTGGTTGCCACTGGTGCTGGCCGTGGTGCTGTGGGCCGCACATGAGGCCTGGTTTGCCGATCATCTGTTCTACTCGCCGAAAGACGATTATGAGTACGCGTTTCCTGAAGGGAGCGAGTGCGCGGGCCTGCGTCTTGAAGCCGGGCGCCTGCTGTTGGACACGCCTCTGGTGGGCGATGAAACCCTGATCGTCGGGGTTGAACTCAAAAGCTCTTGGCTCGGGCGTTTTCTCGATCCTGCGGTGGAGTTATCGGGCCTGGATGCACCCGACCGGCAAGTCTTCGAGCGGGGGGTTGCAGGACGGCGCTACCTCAACCTGACAGGCATGGGCGAAGCGCTGGCCAGCGGTAAGCTGCGCTTGCGCGGGCGCTTCTGCCGCATCAAGGGGCAGCCTACGCTCTGGTTGTTCCGCCAGCCGGATTACCGTCGCCAGCGCGTGATGGTCATTGCTCCCCATGCCGACGATGCCGAACTGGCTGCCTTCAGCCTTTACAGCCAGGCCGATGAGAGCTGGATCGTCACCGTTACAGCGGGCGAAATCGAAGCCGATCACTATCAGCAGATGGGCATGCCCAAGGCCGATGCCGCACGACTCAAAGGCCGCCTGCGTGCCTGGGACAGCGTCACCGTGCCGCGTTGGGCGGGAGTACCCGAGGCGCAGTGCGTGCAGTTGGGCTACTTCTGCATGCAACTGCCGGCGATGCAGGCTGCGCCGGATCAGCCCCAGGCCTCCCGGGAAGCCCAGTTGGACGATACGCGGCTGTTTCGCCAGTTCAATGCCCTGGCCTTGCCCGGGGATGTGGACGGCGCCCCGACCTGGAATAACCTGATTGCCGACCTGCGGGCATTGCTGCTCAAGGCGCGCCCGCAGGTGATCGTGTTGCCGACGCCGTTGCTGGATCCGCACCCGGATCACATCTGCGCCCACGCCGCGATTCTCGAAGCCTTGCAAGGCCTGGAGTGGCAACCGGGCACGTTGCTCGGCTACGCCAACCACCTGCATGATAACGATCGTTGGCCCATGGGGGATTCGGGCGCTGGCGTGGCCTTGCCGCCGCGTTTTGATGCCTCCCGTGAACTTGTGCCTTGCAGCTTGCCGCTGACGCTCAGCCAGCAGCAGGACAAGGCCATGGCCCTGGGCATGATGCACGACTTGCAGCCGCGGGCGCCGTTCAAGCGCCGCGTGCGCAGGTGGTTGCAGCAATTATTGGCGGGCCGTAGTCCATCGCCTTACGGAGGGAATGAGTTCTTCCGCAAGGCGGTGCGCCGTCATGAGTTGCTCTGGGTGTTGAAGCAGGATTGAGACCTTATTGAAGGCAGGCTTGCAGCGCCTGCCGCCCCTTTTCGCCGGGCTGCGCGCCCGCAGCCAGATTGCAGCATGGAGAGTTATGAAACCTCGTTTCAAGGTTTTGCAGTTACAGCCGGACTACAACGTCAAGACCCACGACTTCGCCGACCTCGGCGAGCAGATCGTCAAGGCCTTGCCGGCTGAACGTTTCGAGGTCACATCCGGGTTCCTCAGCGGCCGCCCGCTGCCCGGCCAGCCCCTGAGCGTGGCTGAGCACTCCCATTATTTCGAGTTGCCGGAAAAGTCCCTCAAGGGCATTCGTTTCGGCGCGATGTGGCAGATCTACAAATATTGCCGCGAGCAGAAATTCGACGTGGTCATCTGTAACCGCTTCAAGTCGGTGAACATGATGCTGTCGCTCAACCGCTGGTTGAAGATCCCCCTGTGCATCGGCATTTCCCACGGTTTTGGCGAGTACGCCCGGGGCTACCGCCGGCGCCAGACGCAGAAGTGGGTCAGCCCGGCGTGGCGATTCGTCGGGGTGTCGGCAGCGGTCAGGGATTACCTGGTGGACCTCAACTGCGGGTTCACCCGCGAAAACACCACCTTTGTCACCAATGCCATCGACATCCCCCAGGCCGAAGCCTTGCAGTTGCCACGGGATGAAGCGCGCAAGGCCCTGGGCCTGCCGCTGGATGCACGGATGATTGGCGCCCTGGGCCGCCTAGTGCCGATCAAGGGCCACACCCATTTGTTGCAAGCGTTCGCCACCCTCAAGGACAAATACCCTGAGGCCCAGGTGGGGATCATCGGCTCCGGCCGCGCCGAAGCAGACCTGCGCGCCGATATCGAGCGCCTGGGCCTGACCGGCCGTGCGCACCTGCTGGGCTTTCGCGAAGATGGCATGAAGTATGTGCGCGGTTTCGACATCTGGACCATGCCGTCGTTGTTCGAAGGCCTGGGCCTGGCGCTGCTGGAAGGCATGAGCGGCCATCTGCCGGTCATCGCCTCCAATGGCCCGGCGATGCTGCCGTTGGTGCAAGGTGCCGGCGGCCTCTCCCATGATCCGGGCAATGTCGAGCAGTTGGCGGCAGCACTGGACACTTACCTGGCGCTGAGCGACGAAGAGCTGCGTGCCAAGGGTGAGCAAGTGTTCCGCTACCTGGAAGAAAACCACACCCTGGACGAGTTCCGGCACAAGTATTTGAACCTGATCGAAACCGGTCTGCGTGAAGTAGGTAAAGCATGAGTCTGCAGCAACCCCTGGTCACTGTGATCATCGCCTCCTACAACCACGGGCCGTACATCGAGCAGAGCATTCTCAGTGTGCTCGGCCAGACCTACCCCAACATCGAGTTGCTGGTGGTAGACGATGGCTCCAGGGATGACAGCGTGGAGCGCATCCAGCGCTTGCAGGCCGAACACGGGTTTGATTTCCAGGTGCAGCAGAACCAGGGCCTGACCAATACCCTGAACGGTGCCATCGCTCGCGCCAAAGGCAGCCTGATCGCGCCATTCGGCTCCGATGACATCATGCTGCCCGAGCGCATCGCCACCCAGGTTGCCTACATGGAAGGCAAGCCGAAGGTGGGTATTTGCGCCGGCAATATCGAGTTGATTGATGGGGACGGCAAGCCATACCCGGAGAAGAAGCAGCGCCGCGACTTGCCGTTTCGCAGCCTGGATTTCGATGACCTGTTCCTCGATCGCAAGCCCTTTCCGCCGGCACCGACGCTGATGATCCGTCGGCAGGCGCTGGAAGAGGTCGGAGGGTTCGATCCGCTGATTCCGCTGGAAGACTTGCTGATCGAATTGAAGATCACCCACGCCGGGTACACCATCGACGTGTTGAGCGTGGTGATGGCGCGCTATCGCCAGCACGCGACCAATACCTACAAGAATCACCGCTACATGATCCAGAACATCCTCAAGACCTACGGGTTGTTCAGCGATCATCCCGCCTACGATCAGGTTCGCTACAACTTCCTGAACTCGATGTTCCTCAAGACCGCCGACCGTGACCGCCCACTGGCGCGGGAGATCCTCAAGCAGATTCCGTTGAAGTTCTGGGGTCGCAAGACCTTGCGTGGGTTGGTGCGGCTGTACCTGGCGCCGCAGCGCAGCTCATAGGGCTTCGGCCGGGCCATTGCGTTCACCGCAATGGCCCGGGGCCTGCAACCCCGGCGCTTCAAACCATCACTTGGCCGGGTTCGCTACCTGCGCAACCGGACGATTGAGCCTGGACACCTGGTCACGGATCTTCGCCGTGGCGCTTGGCGATGCTGCCGAAGCGTAGCCAGCGGCGAGTTGTTCAAAGTGGGTTTCGAACAACCAGTTGCGGTCCTGGGGATAACGCTGCATGTGCCGCAGGTTGCGCTGGCGCAGGGCGTTACGCAGCGGCGATGGGTAGATGCGCATGTCTGCCACGTCAATCAGGCCGAACTCGCCATCATCCATCAAAAGTACGTTGCCCAGGTGCAGGGAGCGGAAGTACACGCCGCGCTCGTGGAGCTGGGCCATGAACCGGCCGAAACGTTCGATCAGCGATTCCCGCAGGCTGCTGTCCAGGCTTTGCAGGGCCTGGCGCAGGGTCAGGCCGGGCAGCGGCTGATAACGTACGGCGCTGCTCGCATCCTTTAACTGATAGAGATTGAGGATGACCGGTGATGGAATCCCCAATGCACGCAGTTGCTCGCTGTTGCTGGCAAAGCGCTCCGAATAGGGATTGAAGCTGCCTGAGGTGTACCAGCGACGAGGGCGGAACAGCTTGAGGAAGCTGCCATCCTCCAGGCGCAGGACCTTGGGCCCCAGGCCATCGGCTTCGATCACGTGGGCGTTGGCGCACAGCTGTTCGAAGTCTTGCGATTTCAGGCGTTGAACCGGCATGCGCAGCAGGCTGCGGCGACGCTGGGCGATGCTCAGGCCGGCGATCAGTGCCAGCGGGATCCACAGCAGGAACCAGTGCTCTTTTGGTCGCGAGAGAATGCCGCCGCCTTCGGTCAGGCCGGCACCGATGCCATAGGCCAGCAGGGAGGAGGCCAGGATGAACAATGGCTGCGCACGTTCCTTGAGGCTTTTGTACAGGCCCCAGCCGAGCATGAATATCCACGGGATGAAGCCGATGATGCCGACGTAATAGAGCACGCCGAGGGCAAAGCTGTGGGGTTCGCGCAGTTGATTGCCGTCGGCGAGTGTCAGGTACAACTCTGAGTCGTAGCTGTGGCCGATCCAGGGGTGTTCGGCAATACGCTCAAGCGACATGCTCCAGAGTTCGAAGCGGGACGAGCTGCCACGATTGGTGATCAGTTCGGGATAGAGCAGCAGCAGCGCCGCGGCCGCCAGCGCCATACAGGCGATCAGCAGGGCCGAGCGCCGATTGCGAGTGATGAAACTCATCCAGAGCACGGCAAGGAGCAGGGCAACCAGCGGCGTTCTCGAGCCGGTGGCCATCACTGCAGCGCCCATGATTGCCAGTGCCGGAACGCTGAACCAGAGTACGTGCGCACGCTTGGTGGTCATGCATACGTACAGCCAGTAAATGCAGAAGAATCCGAATACGTGAGAGCTCAGCAGCGGATTATCAAGAGCGCCACGCCCGCCGATCATTCGCGAGCCATCCGAGAGGTGGGGAGCAAAAGCCACCAGGCTGCAGGCGCTCGATATCAGCGCAATCAGCGCGGCACAGAAGAAGATCGGCTTGAACAGTTCGCTGCGGTAATGCAGCAACAGTCCTAAGCCGACAAACAACGTGAAGGTATTCGGTGGCCGCTTGAACAGGTCGGAGTCTGTCGTGGCCTCAGGGCTCCAGAGCAGGCTGGTGAGCGCCCAGCCCGAGAAAACCAGGAAGGCAATCGCCAGGGGCTCGCGCAATACCTGCTTGAATTCCGTCGGGCGCAGGCACAGCAGCAACAGTGTCGGCGCTGCGAACAGCAGGTAGTAGAACCTGTGCAGCACGTTTCGATTGGTGACGAAGAACAGCGAACTCAGGAGCAACAACAAGCCGATGGGCAGAATCCACAAACAGAGGAAGTCGAAAACGCGATTTGAGCCATAGGTAAGGCGCTTGGAGTGCATACAGAAAAGCCGTTCCAGAATAAAGAAAGCCGACCATACTAAAGTAGTGGCTATATAATGTCGTCCGTTGGATCCAACGGGGCTGCGGTTGTGCCGCGTGCAAGTACAACAGAGAAGCTGTGCTAAAGTCAGCCTCCTTTTTCAAAACCGCCGCGTGATATGACCGACTCCAGTCCGAGCGCAAGCCCTTCGAGCTTGAAAATATACTTCCGCCTGCTCAGCTACGTTAAGCCCTATGCCGGCTTGTTCGCGTTGAGTATCGTCGGCTTTCTGATTTTCGCTTCGACCCAGCCGATGCTGGGCTACATCCTCAAGTACTTTGTCGATGGCCTGTCCAACCCTGAAGCGGTGTTGTTCCCCACGGTGCCTTTCCTGCGTGACCTGCAACTGCTGCAGGCCGTGCCGTTGCTGATCATCCTGATCGCCGCGTGGCAGGGCCTCGGTTCGTTCCTGGGCAACTACCTGCTGGCCAAGGTTTCCCTGGGCCTGGTCCACGACCTGCGGGTGCAGTTGTTCAACAACCTGCTGACCCTGCCGAACCGCTATTTCGACAATCACAACTCCGGGCACCTGATCTCCCGCATCACCTTCAACGTGACCATGGTCACCGGTGCTGCGACCGATGCCATCAAGGTGGTGATTCGCGAAGGCATGACGGTGATCTTCCTGTTCGCCTCGCTGCTGTTCATGAACTGGCGGCTGACCCTGGTGATGATCGCCATCCTGCCGTTGATTGCCGTGATGGTCAGCACCGCAAGCAAGAAATTCCGCAAGCAGAGCAAGAAGATCCAGGTTGCGATGGGTGACGTCACCCACGTTGCCTCGGAAACCATCCAGGGCTACCGCGTGGTGCGCAGCTTCGGCGGTGAGGTGTATGAGCAGAAGCGCTTCCTCAAGGCGAGCCTGAGCAACACCAACAAGCAACTGCGCATGACCCGCACCGGCGCGATCTATACGCCGGCGCTGCAACTGGTGATCTACAGCGCCATGGCAGTGTTGATGTTCCTGGTCCTGTACCTTCGCGGTGATGCGTCGGCGGGTGACATGGTGGCCTACATCACGTTGGCCGGCCTGTTGCCCAAGCCGATCCGCCAGCTGTCCGAAGTCAGCTCGACCATCCAGAAAGGCGTGGCCGGTGCCGAAAGTATTTTCGAGCAGTTGGACGAAGACGTGGAAATCGATCGCGGCACCATCGAGCGCGACAAGGTCAGCGGCCGCCTGGAAGTGCGCAACCTGAACTTCACCTACCCGGGCACCGAGCGCCATGTGCTCAAGGACATCACCTTTACCGCAGAGCCCGGGCAGATGGTTGCCCTGGTGGGGCGTTCGGGTAGCGGCAAGTCGACACTGGCCAGCCTGATCCCGCGTTTCTACCACCATGAGAGCGGTGAGATCCTGCTCGACGGCGTGGAAATCGAAGACTATCGCCTGCTCAACCTGCGTCGGCACATCGCCCAGGTGACCCAGCACGTGACCCTGTTCAGCGACACGGTGACCAACAACATCGCCTACGGTGACCTGGCCGGCGCACCGCGGGCCGATGTCGAGGCGGCAGCGGCCGATGCCTATGCCAAGGACTTCATCGACCAGTTGCCCAAGGGCTTCGACACCCAGGTCGGCGAAAACGGCGTGCTGCTGTCCGGCGGCCAGCGCCAGCGCCTGGCAATCGCCCGGGCCTTGCTCAAGAACGCGCCATTGCTGATCCTCGACGAGGCCACCTCGGCGCTGGACACCGAATCGGAGCGCCATATCCAGGCCGCCCTGGACAAGGTCATGCAAGGCCGCACGACCCTGGTGATCGCTCACCGCCTGTCGACCATCGAGAAAGCCGACCTGATCCTGGTGATGGACGATGGCCGGATAGTCGAGCGCGGTACCCACGGCGAATTGCTGGCGCAAAACGGTTACTACGCCCGGCTGCATGCCATGGGCCTGGACGCGCCTATCCCGGCCGACATCACCTGATCTGCAGGAGCCGGCTTGTCGGCGATGGCCACCGTGGTTGCACTGAAAAACCGCGGTGGCCGCATCGCCGGCAAGCCGGCTCCTACATTGCACAAGCCTTTGACAACCCTGTGGTAATATCGCGCCCCTGTTCATTTTGTATGTGGGTTGCTCCATGAAGTTGTCCATGCCGCGATTCGATCAAGCCCCTGTCTTGGTGGTCGGCGATGTCATGCTCGACCGTTACTGGCATGGCGGTACCTCACGGATTTCCCCTGAGGCACCGGTACCGGTAGTCAAGGTCGAGCAAATCGAAGACCGTCCAGGTGGCGCTGCCAACGTTGCCCTCAATATTGCCGCCCTCGGCGCCCCGGCATCCCTCGTGGGTGTGACCGGCGACGACGAGGCTGCCGACAGCCTGGCCAACAGCCTGAAGGGTGCGGGTGTGCGTGCGCTGTTCCAGCGTATTCCCCACCAGCCGACCATCGTCAAGCTGCGGGTCATGAGTCGGCACCAGCAATTGCTGCGTATCGATTTTGAAGAACCCTTCGCCACCGACGCCCTGGTGCTCAGCGCCCAGGTCGACGAGATGCTCGAAGGCATCAAGGTGCTGGTGCTGTCCGACTACGGGAAAGGCGCCTTGAAAAACCATCAGGTACTGATCCAGGCCGCCAAGGCCCGGGGCATTCCGGTGCTGGCAGATCCCAAGGGCAAGGACTTCTCGATTTATCGGGGCGCCAGCCTGATCACGCCGAACCTCAGCGAATTTGAAACCATCGTCGGCGGTTGCGTCGATGAGCACGAGCTGGTGACCAAGGGCGCCCAACTCATGGCCGACCTCGACCTGGGTGCCTTGCTGGTGACCCGTGGCGAACACGGCATGACCTTGCTGCGTCCTGATCACCCGGCCATGCACCTGCCGGCGCGGGCCCGTGAAGTGTTCGACGTGACCGGTGCCGGTGACACCGTGATTTCCACCCTGGCCGCGGCAATTGCGGCGGGCGAGGAATTGCCCCATGCGGTGGCCCTGGCCAACCTGGCTGCAGGTATCGTGGTCGGCAAGCTCGGTACGGCGGCCATCAGTGCACCTGAGCTGCGCCGCGCCATCCAGCGATCCGAAGGCTCGGAGCGCGGTGTGTTGAGCCTTGAGCAACTGTTGCTGGCGATTGACGATGCCCGTGCCCATAACGAGAGCATTGTCTTCACCAACGGTTGCTTCGACATCCTCCACGCCGGTCACGTGACCTACCTGGAGCAGGCGCGGGCCCAGGGCGATCGCTTGATCGTGGCAGTCAACGATGATGCGTCGGTCAGCCGCCTCAAGGGGCCAGGCCGGCCGATCAACAGTGTCGACCGTCGCATGGCGGTGCTGGCAGGTTTGGGGGCGGTGGACTGGGTGATCAGCTTTGCCGAGGCGACCCCGGAAAACCTGCTGGCCCAGGTCAAGCCGGACGTGCTGGTCAAGGGCGGTGATTATTCCGTCGACCAGGTGGTGGGTGCCGATATCGTCAGTGCCTACGGTGGCAAGGTCAAAGTGCTGGGGTTGGTGGAAAACAGCTCGACCACGGCGATTGTCGAGAAGATCCGCAATAACTGATGGTGGGAGCGGGCTCGTGTGGGAGCGGGCTTGCTCGCGAAAGCGGTGGGTCAGCTGGCTGATGCAGTGACTGATACACCGCATTCGCGAGCAAGCCCGCTCCCACACAAGCCCGCTCCCACATTCGACCGCCGCGACCTGATGTCCGGTTACGGGTTGGCTTTTTTCTTCGGCACGATCTTGCGCAAGATCTGCCGCGCCTTACCCGTCAAGCGCTTCAATTTCGATTCTTTCTCCGGCGCACTCAGCCCTTGCTGGCGCAGCCAGTCCTTCCAGCGGATCCGCTCATCCCGCACGATCCAGCCTTCCTGCTGGGCAAAGCTTTCAGCCAGATACAACCCTCGCGTACTCGCCGGATACAGCTGATCCTTCTTCAAGGTATACAGCTCCGCACACGGCTGCCCGTCCTTCAGCGGCATCAGGTACAGGTCCGGGCGCTGGCGGTCCAGGCGGGCCACCAATTGGTCGCCCTCCAGGCGCTCGTCCACATGAAACAGGCTCAGGGACTTCGCCTCCTTGGGCACTTCCAGGCGCAAGTCATAAATCAACTGCAGCGAAGCCGTGGGCAGGTGCACGTAGGCGCGTGGCCGTTCAATCAATTGCATGGTGGCGCAGCGCACCGGGCGCGCGGCCCCGGACAGCGGTGAGAGACGGAACGGCAACGCTTCGCGGTAGTGCAGGGCCGACGAGTAGGGCGCCGGCAGCCAGGTGTCATTGAAACGACCGCCCAGCCAGCCTTCCGGGGTTTCCAGCAGGCATTCCTCGGCGATTTCCTGGATGGCGGTGTGCAGTGGCAGGTTCAGTTCGTGGGCCGGCACATAGCCGGAGATCAGCTTGAGCACGACGTCGCCACGGTCTTGTCGGCGCTGGCGCACCAGCACCCAGTAATCGCGGTTCTGCCAGTGCAGCGTCAGGCGCACCGAGACCCCAAGGTTGGCCAGCTCCAGCACGAAACGCTCGGTGTCTTTCACCTCCACCGGCTTGCGCCGTTGCAGGGTCTGGGCGAAGTTGAGCGGCATGCCGACGCTCTGGTAGCTCAAGCCTTCGGGGGTTGCTTCGACGTGCAGCGGCAGTGTCTTGAAGTTGCTGGGGTTCTTTCTTATGAGCGTTCGCGGCATGTCGGCTCCTTCTTGCGTCGGGGTCGGCCGCGTCGGCGGCATCAGAGTTGGCGAATGACCTTGGCAGCGGTCGCCACGTTGTGGGCGAGGTGCAGCGGATTAATGGTCCCGACAATAGCACTGGCAACGCCAGTTTGCGCAAACAACAGCATGAAACTGGCGTGAATTGGATCCACTCCGGATTCCAGGCAGACATGGCCACTGGCTAGTGCCTTTTTCACCAGGATGCCCTTGCCGTGTGCGGCGGCATAATCAATGACGGCTTTCTCGGCCTGTTCGTTCAAATTGTAGGTGACCATGGCGCAATCACCTTGTTCCAGAGCCTTTACACCGCCCTCGACGGTTTTGCCGGAGAAGCCGAAACCACGGATCTTGCCCTCGCGCTTGAGGTCTTCCAGGGTCTGGTAAACCTCGCAATCATTGAGGATATGCAGGTCGTTGCCGTCGGAGTGCACCAGCACCAGGTCGATAAAATCCGTTTCCAGTCGTTTCAGGCTGCGCTCCACCGAAAGTCGGGTGTGGGCTGCGCTGAAGTCGTGATGGGATACGCCTTCGGCAAACTCTTCGCCCACCTTGCTGACAATTACCCACTCCTGGCGCTGGCCGCGCAACAGCGGGCCCAAGCGTTCTTCGCTGCGGCCATAGGCGGGCGCAGTGTCGATCAGGTTGATGCCCAATTGCCGGGCCTGGCGTAACAGCATCCGCGCCGCATCGTCATCGGGAATCTGGAAGCCACTGGGGTATTTCACCCCTTGGTCGCGGCCCAGCTTGACGGTGCCCAGGCCCAGCGGCGAGACCAGCAGGCCGGTGCTGCCCAGCGGGCGGTGGAGGTCGTGCAGAGTCGGCAGGGTCATGGCAGCAGTTGCTCCCAGGCGGGTTGGGCGATGGCGGGTTTCGGCAGCTCGGGCAGTTTTTCGGTAGTTCCGGGCTTGATGCCGTCACGTTCCAGTGCGTTGATCACCCGATCAGCGAAATCCGGTGCCAATGCCAGCTTGGTCGGCCAGCCCACCAACAGGCGATCCTGTTCGGCGAGGAACGCGTTGTCCGGGCGGGTCAGGCCTGACTGCAATGGTTCGGCGCGGTCGACGCGCAAGGTGGCCCATTGGGTCTGGCTCATGTCGATCCAGGGCAGCAACTGCCCCAGCTCTTTTTGGGCGGTGGCGATCTGTTGCTCCGGGGTACGGGCCACACCTTCGGCTTCGGCGATATCGCCGCCCAGGTACCACACCCAATTGCCGTCGGCGGCGGGATGCGTGGTCACGGTGATGCGCGGTTTGGTGCCGCCCCCCAGGCAGTGGGCGTACAGCGGCTTCAGGCCGGGGCCCTTGGCGATGATCATGTGCAGCGGTCGGCGTTGCATGGCGGGCTGGCTCAGGCCCAGGGCGCCGAGCAGGTCAGCGGTGCCGCCGCCGGCGCTGACGACGATACGCTGGGCGCGGATCTCACGGCCATCGACCTTCAGGCCGACCAGTGTGCCTTGTTCCAGCAAGGGTTCGATCTGTTTACCCGCGAGCAAACCGTCGCCGGCCAGTTGGGCCAGGCGTTCGATAAGGCTTGGGACGTCGATCACCAGTTCGGCCAGGCGATAGACCTTGCCCTTGAAGCGGCGATCTTGCAGGGCCGGTGGCAGGTCATCGCCCTTCACTTGATCCACGCGGCCACGCACGGCCTTGCTCGCGAAGAAACTGGTGAGGTTGCCGGCGATGGTGCCCGGCGACCACAAATAGTGGGCTTCGGACAGCAGGCGCACACTGGAGAGATCCAGTTCACCGTTGCCCGCCAGGGCTTCGCGCCAGCGGCGGGGCATGTCGGCGATGGCTTCGGAGGCACCGGTCAGGGCGCCGTGCAGTGCGTATTTGGCGCCGCCGTGGATGATCCCCTGGGACTTCACGCTTTGCCCGCCACCGAGGGTGGCGCTTTCCACCAATACCGTGGAAAAGCCCTGGCGGCGCAGGCGCGCATTGAGCCAGAGGCCGGCAACCCCGGCGCCGACAATCAGAACGTCGGTGGAAATAACGGATGGCATGCAGCGACCTCAGTGTTCAAGACAGGCTGCGCAGTATACAGGCTCATGAAGTGAATCTTCGCCCCAACGCTCCCGGATGACAGACGCACCGCAGGAGCTGTCGAGTGGAACGAGGCTGCGAGTTTCGGCCTCAATTGAATCTCACGTGAACGCTCAGTGCCCGGCCGTTTTCGAGAACAACTGAATCACCACCACGCCCAGCACAATCAGGCCCATGCCCAGCATCGCCGGGATATCCAGTTTCTGCCCGTAGATAAACAGCGCGGCGATGCTGACCATCACGATGCCCATCCCGGCCCACACTGCATACGCGACACCCACCGGCACGGTGCGCACCACCAGCGTGAGCATCCAGAAGGCCACGCCGTAGCCGACGATCACCAGCAACAACGGGATTGGCGTGCTGAAACCCTTGATCGCTTTCATGGAAACGGTGGCGATCACTTCCGAGCAGATGGCAATGGCCAGGTAATAGTAGGCGGCGTTCATGGGGTAAATCCTCGGTACAGGGTCGCTTGATAAGGTTGGCATTTTAGAGACTTGTCAGATGCGGTAAAGTCATTACCTATCCGAATTGAAGATGGGTTGAGCCATGAGCGTGCAGTGGAGTCTTGAGCAAATGCGCCTGTTTGTCAGCGTCGCCGAGCAGCGTTCATTTTCGGCGGTGGCGCGGGACCAGCGTCGGGCGCAATCGGCAGTCAGCAATGGGATTGCCCTGTTGGAGGCGGACCTGGGCGTATCCCTGTTTGATCGCAGCAGCGGCCGCCAGCCCCGTTTGACCGAGGCGGGCACGGCACTGCTCGAGGAGGCGCGGGAAGTCTTGCGCCAGTGCGAGCGCCTGAATGGCCGTGCCTTGTCATTGATGCGCGGTGAAGAGGCGCGCCTGCGCCTGGCCCAGGATGAAGCCATGCTCTATCAGCCGGTGCTCGATAGCCTCGAAGCGCTGGCGGGAAAATTTCCCAGCCTGGAAGTGCAGTTGTCCAGCGCCGCCCAAGGCGATGTCGCGCGCAAGCTGGTGGAGCGCAAGGCGGATCTGGGCCTGCTGTTCTATCACGATCAGATTCCCGAAGCGTTGGAGCGCCGCGTGCTGGGCAGTGTGGAGATGGTGACCGTGTGCGGTATCGGGCATCCCATGGCCAAGGAACAGTTCGTGGATTGCCAGCGCCTGGCGCAGTTTCGCCAATTGCTGATGGCGACCCAGACCAGCGTGTATCCCGGCAGCGAGGCCGCCAGCCCGCAAGTGTGGCGGGCTGACAGTTTCTACGTGCTGGCCGAGTGGCTCGCGCGCGGCCTGGGTTGGGCCTGGTTGCCGCGGCATGTGGTGCAGTATCCGGCCTATCAGAACCAGATGGTCGAACTGAACAGCGAATGGACCCCGCCGGCGCTGGTGGTGGAGCTGGTCTGGCGTCGCGACGAGCCCCTCGGCCCGGCCGCGCGTTTCCTCGCCGAACGTTTTGCCGAGTGCTTGCAGGCGATCGACTGAAAAAGCCGATAAACTCCGCCGCCATGAATAGAACTCTCTACAGCTGTCTGTTTTACCTGGCGCTGCCGTTGGTGGCTTTACGTCTGTGGCTGCGAGCCCGCAAAGCGCCTGCTTACGCGAAGCGCGTGGGAGAACGCTTCTCCTGGGGCTTGCCGGTGATGCAACCCGGCGGGATCTGGGTGCATGCGGTGTCGGTGGGCGAAAGCATCGCCGCTGCGCCGATGATTCGCGGGCTGCTGGAACGTTATCCACAGCTGCCGATCACCGTCACCTGCATGACGCCCACCGGTTCCGAGCGCATCCAGGCGTTGTTCGCCAACGAGCCGCGCATCCAGCACTGCTACCTGCCGTACGATTTGCCCTGTGCGGCCAAGCGTTTTCTCGATCGCGTGCAGCCGAAACTGGCGGTGATCATGGAGACCGAACTGTGGCCCAACCATATTCACCAGTGCGCCAAACGCGGGATTCCCGTGGCATTGGCCAACGCGCGGCTGTCGGCTCGCTCGGCCAAGGGCTACGGGCGTTTCGCCAGGCTGACCGCGCCGATGCTGGCGGAAATGAGTCTGTTCGCGGTCCAGACCGAAACCGAGGCCGAGCGTTTTCGCAGCCTGGGTGCACGGCCCGAGACTGTCGAAGTCACCGGCTCGATCAAGTTCGACCTGACCATCGACCCGCAACTGCTGGCGCGCGCCGCCGCGTTGCGTGAACAGTGGCACGCCAGTGAACGCCCGGTGTGGATCGCCGCCAGCACCCACGAAGGCGAAGACGTAGTGGTGCTCGCTGCCCATCGCCAGTTGCTTGCCAGTTATCCCAATGCGTTGCTGATCCTGGTGCCGCGCCATCAGGAGCGCTTCAACCCGATGTTCGAGCTGTGCCAGCAACAGGGTTTCGCCACGGTGCGTCGCTCCAGCGGCGAGGCGGTGACGGCGCAAACCTCGGTGTTGCTGGGCGACACCATGGGCGAGTTGCTGTTTCTGTATGCCCTGGCCGACAGCGCTTTTGTCGGCGGTAGCCTGGTTGCCACGGGCGGGCATAACCCGTTGGAGCCGGCGGCCTTGGCCAAGCCGGTGATCTGCGGGCCCCACGTGTTCAACTTCCTGGAAATCAGCGCAATGATGCGCGACGCCGGCGCGTTGCAGGAAGTGGACGATGCCGAGGGTTTGGCGGTGGCGGTGCAGCGTTTGTTCGAGCTGCCGCAGGACGCGCAGAAGATGGGGCAGGCGGGGCTGGCGGTGATGCGCGCCAATCAGGGGGCGTTGAAGCGTTTGCTGGACGGGTTGGGCAGACTGCTTAACGTCTAACAACACAAATCAAATGTGGGAGCTGGCTTGCCGGCGATACAGGCACCTCGGTACATCAATCAGACCGAGGTGATGCAATCGCAGGCAAGCCAGCTCCCACATGGGTTATGTGTTGTCTTTAATAACCCGGGTTAGCCTTCAGCTGCGCCGCGGCGGCCTTGGCCAGGTCCGGCGGCAGGAAGTCCTTGTCCGGGTTGTAGTCGGCCTTCAGGTACCGCGCCAGATCCTGCAAATCCCCCGGGTTCAACGTGCCCGCCGCCTGCTTCAAGCGCAGGTTGTCGAGGATGTAGTCGTAGCGGCTGTTGTTGTAGTTGCGCACCGAGGTGTACAGCTGGCGCTGGGCGTCCAGCACATCGACGATATTGCGCGTGCCCACCTGGTAACCGATTTCCGTGGCTTCCACCGCGCTCTGGTTGGAGATGATCGACTGGCGGCGCGCCTGCACCTGCTCCACATCGGTGTTCACCGCGCGGTGCAGGTTGCGGGTGTTTTCCACCACCTGGCGACGCAGGCCTTCGCGTTGCTGCTCGGTCTGGCCCAGGCGGGAATAGGATTCGCGCACTTGCGAGCTGGTCAGGCCGCCGCTGTACAGCGGGATGCTCAACTGCAAGCCTACGGTGCGTTGCGACACGTCACCGTGATACGGCTGGCCAAAGGCGCTCGGGTTGCTGAAGCCCAGGGCGTCGTTGTCACCTTTTTCATATTGCGCCACGGCATCCAGCGTCGGCGCGTGGCCGGCCTTGCGTTGCTTGAGGGTTTCTTCGGCGGCGGTGACGGCATAGTTGCTGGCCAGCAGGTTCAGGTTCTGGCGGCCGGCGGTTTCGACCCAGGCCTTGGCGTCGTTCGGCGACGGCGGCAGCACCGGCAGCGTGTGGACGATGCCCTGGATCGAGTTGTACTGGCGGTTGGTCAGGGTGATCAGCGCTTCGAAGGCGTCGTCCACCTGGCGCTGGGCCAGGATGCGATTGGCCCGTGCGGTGTCGTAGCTGGCCTGGGATTGCAGCACGTCGGTCTTGTCCGACAGGCCGACGTCAAAGCGTTCGTTGGACTGGTCCAGCTGGCGCTTGAACGCGGCTTCTTCGGCCTTGGTGGACGCCAGGTTGTCCTGGGCTCGCAGCACGGCGAAGTAGTTTTCGGCGCTTTGCAGGATCAGGTTCTGTTCGGTGGCCGAGAGTTGCAGCGCGGCCTGCTCGTTGACGGCTTCAGCGGCTTGCAGCTGGAACCAGCGATCAGCGCGGAACAGCGGCTGGCTCAAGGTCGCGCGCCAGGAATGGGCGTCGCGGTTGACCGTGGCGGCGGGCTGGTCAAGCTGGGTGCGCACATTGTTGATGTCGGCACCGGCCGACAGGTTCGGCAGCAACCCGGCGCGGGCCTGGGGCACCACTTCTTTCTGCGCGCCGTATTGGGCGCGGGCGGCGGCCAGGTCGGCGTTGTTGTCCACCGCTTCCTGGTAGACGCTGACCAGGTCGGTTTTGGTCGTCAGGGGCGCTTCAGCTGCCCAGACCAGTCCGTTGGTCGCACAAGACACGGCAAGAGCCAGTGAAAGTTTGCGCAGCATGAGGCGATCCCTAGAATAAATATTACAGCGATAATTTGGAGCCCAAGGCTAAGGCGGCCCATTCCTGGCGTCAAGACCTCAGGCAGTCACCGAGTGTAGTGGCGCTATCACGGCACAACAATCCTGTAATTACGCCATTCATCACGATGAATGCACCGCCGTTGGCAATTTGCCTGCTCCATGGTCTAGACTGGCCGCGTTCTTGTCGGGGTGCCTTGTTGGAAGGCTGAGATCGGTAAATACCGGATCCCGTTGAACCTGATCAGGTTAGCGCCTGCGTAGGGAACAAGATTTCTCGTCACCCGGCGAGTCCTCTTGTGCTTCGTCCGGGATGTTGTTCGACAATCGAACAGCCCGTGCGCCAAGCACAGCACTGTCACAGTGCGTCCATCCGTCACAGGTTCACTCCGACAAAAATCCACCGCCTGGATAGTTGGAGAGCCCGTGATGAGCATCGAATTAAAAAGCCAAAAATCAAAAAACACCGTGCACTTGAGTGAATCGGCCAAGGTCGACTCCGGTTCCGTGCAGCCGTTTACCCGCTCGCAAAAAATCTACGTCCAGGGCACCCGTCCGGATATCCGCGTGCCGATGCGCGAAGTCAGTCTCGACGTGACCCCCACCGACTTCGGCGGCGAAATCAATGCGCCCGTAGTGGTCTACGACACCTCAGGCCCCTACACCGACCCGAACGTGATCATCGACGTGCGCAAAGGCCTGGGCGATGTGCGCTCGCCGTGGATCGAATCCCGTGGTGACACTGAGCGCCTGTCGGGCTTGAGCTCGCACTTCGGCCAACAGCGCCTGAGCGATGCCGAGCTGACCGCGCTGCGTTTTGCCCACGTGAAAAACCCGCGCCGTGCCAAGGCCGGGGCCAACGTCACCCAGATGCACTACGCCCGCAAAGGCATCATCACCGCCGAGATGGAATACGTCGCCATCCGCGAAAACATGAAGCTGGAAGAGGCCCGCGCCGCCGGTCTGCTGGACCAGCAACACGCCGGCCACAGCTTCGGCGCCAGCGTGCCGAAAATCATCACCCCGGAATTTGTGCGCGAAGAAATCGCCCGTGGCCGCGCGATCATCCCGGCCAACATCAACCACACCGAACTGGAACCGATGATCATCGGCCGTAACTTCCTGGTGAAGATCAACGGCAACATCGGCAACAGCGCCCTGGGTTCGTCCATCGAAGAAGAAGTGGCGAAACTGACCTGGGGCATTCGCTGGGGTTCGGACACGGTGATGGACCTGTCCACCGGCAAGCACATCCATGAAACCCGCGAGTGGATCATCCGCAACTCGCCGGTGCCGATCGGTACCGTGCCGATCTACCAGGCCCTGGAAAAAGTCGGCGGCGCCGCTGAAGACCTGACCTGGGAGCTGTTCCGCGACACCCTGATCGAACAGGCCGAGCAGGGCGTCGACTACTTCACCATCCACGCCGGCGTATTGCTGCGCTATGTACCGCTGACCGCCAAGCGCGTCACCGGCATCGTGTCCCGTGGTGGTTCGATCATGGCCAAGTGGTGCCTGGCGCACCACAAAGAGAACTTCACCTACACCCATTTCGACGAAATCTGCGAAATCATGAAGGCCTACGACGTCAGCTTCTCCCTGGGAGACGGCCTGCGCCCGGGCTCGATTGCCGACGCCAACGACGCCGCACAATTCGGCGAGCTGGAAACCCTCGGCGAGTTGACCAAGATTGCCTGGAAGCACGACGTGCAAACCATGATCGAAGGCCCCGGCCACGTGCCGATGCAGTTGATCAAGGAGAACATGGACAAGCAGCTGGAGTGCTGCGACGAAGCGCCGTTCTACACCCTCGGTCCGCTGACCACCGACATCGCCCCGGGTTATGACCACATCACTTCGGGCATCGGGGCGGCGATGATCGGCTGGTTCGGTTGCGCGATGCTCTGCTACGTCACGCCGAAGGAGCATTTGGGCCTGCCGAACAAGGACGATGTGAAGACCGGGATCATCACCTACAAGATCGCGGCCCATGCGGCGGACTTGGCCAAGGGGCATCCGGGGGCGCAGATTCGTGACAACGCGTTGAGTAAGGCGCGCTTTGAATTCCGCTGGGAAGACCAGTTCAACCTGGGCCTGGACCCGGACACGGCGCGTTCGTACCACGACGAAACCTTGCCGAAGGACTCGGCCAAGGTCGCGCATTTCTGCTCGATGTGCGGGCCGAAATTCTGCTCGATGAAGATCACCCAGGAAGTGCGTGAGTACGCGGCCAACCAGCGCATTGAAGCGGTGGATGTGGACGTGGCCAAGGGACTGGCAGAGCAGGCGGAGCGGTTCAAGCAGGAAGGTAGCCAGCTGTACAAAAAGGTCTGATCTAAAGGCGGCGGTGCTTGCACTGCCGCCATCGCGGGCAAGCCCGGCTCCCACAGTTGATCGAGTTGTTCATAAGTTTTGTATTCACAGCAGGTCCCCTGTGGGAGCCGGGCTTGCCCGCGATAGCGATCTCCCAAACAACAAATGTCCCTCTGAGATAACACCCTTGAGCATTCAACCCAGCACCTATTCCCCAGACATCGCAGTCCCCTTGGACAAACGCGTCTTCGGCGCCCGCGATCTCTTTTCACTGTGGTTCTCCCTGGGCATCGGCCTGATGGTCCTGCAAACCGGTGCACTGTTGGCGCCGGGCCTGGGCCTCTCCGGTTCCTTACTGGCAATTTTCCTCGGCACTTTGGTCGGCGTGCTGTTGCTGGCCGCCGTCGGCGTGATCGGCAGCGATACCGGCCTGTCATCCATGGCCGCCCTGAAACTCAGCCTCGGCACCAAGGGCGCAAGCCTGCCGGCGCTGCTGAACCTGCTGCAGCTGATCGGCTGGGGCTCATTCGAAATCATCGTGATGCGCGACGCCGCCAGCCTGTTGGGCGCCCGCGCGTTCAGCGAAGGCAGCCTGCTGACCAGCCCATTGTTCTGGACCCTGGTATTCGGCGCCCTCGCGACCTTGCTTGCCGTCAGCGGTCCGCTGACCTTCGTGCGGCAGATCCTGCGCAAGTGGGGCATCTGGCTGCTGCTGGCCGCCTGCCTGTGGCTGACCTGGAACCTGTTTGCCAAGGCCGACCTGGCCACTCTCTGGGCCCAGGCTGGTGACGGTTCGATGCCGTTTGCCGTTGGCTTCGATATCGCGATTGCCATGCCGCTGTCCTGGCTGCCACTGATTGCCGACTACTCACGTTTCGGCAAACGCGCGAAAAACGTGTTCGGCGGCACGGCACTGGGTTTCTTCATCGGTAACTTCTGGCTGATGAGCCTTGGCGTGGCCTACACCCTGGCGTTTGCGCCGAGCGGTGAAGTGAATGCGTTGCTGCTGGCATTGGCCGGAGCCGGCCTGGGGATTCCTCTGCTGCTGATCCTGTTGGATGAATCAGAAAACGCGTTCGCCGATATTCACTCGGCGGCGGTGTCCAGCGGGATTCTGTTGCGCTTGAAAGTCGAGCACCTGGCATTGGCCATTGGCGTTATCTGCACGCTGATCGCCTGCTTTGCACCGTTGGCGCAGTACCAGAACTTCCTGCTGCTGATCGGCTCGGTGTTCGCGCCGCTGTTCGGCGTGGTGCTGGTGGATCACTTCATCCTGCGCCGTCGTGGCCATGGTGTTGCCGCCAACCTGCGCTGGCCGGCACTGCTGGCGTGGCTTGGAGGGATCAGCACCTATCACTTGTTGGCGAATCTGTACCCGGATGTCGGCGCGACCCTGCCGGCGCTGGTGCTGGCAGGGCTGTTGCACTTTATCCTGGGCCGGGCCTTCAGTGGCGTGCGGGCACCAGCTCAGGCTTGATCACGCCGGTGAGGCGCGCATAGGGGATGGTCATTTCGATCAGCCCCAATGCGTACGGCGCGATGGTGGTCACGTTGTACTTGAGCACCACGCCATTGCTGGTCAGCGCCACATTCGGGGTTTTCTGGAACGGCCAGTTCTTCACGAACTCCGGGTCACGGTCCATCTGCGAGTTGATCAGCCAGTTGTTGTGGGCGACTTTCGCGGTCTTCCAGAATGCATCTTCCTGGCCCGGCAACAGCATGTCGGTCAGGCTCAGCTCTTTGTGCAGCAGGCGTGAATAGTTGATGAAGCCGCGGCCCGGCTCGCCGTGGGCGGTGCCGGTGTCCAGGTAGCTGGACACTTCGATGATCACCAGTCCGTCATGCTGCTCACGTACCTTGGCCTGCAAGTACATGCTGTTGCGGTCCGGGGACTCACGCAAGAACTTGTCGCGGTAGGCGTTCAGGGTGGCGGGCATGGCCTGGCCAGGTGAAGTGCGGGCCATCTGCAGCAGGCGCTGTTCGATGATCTGGTCCAGTTGCGGCTCGGACGGGAAGTGCACGGTATCGATATTTACCAGCGGGCAATCCGGACTGCTGCAGCCGGGTTTGATCTGCTCGGAGGCGTCGGCGGTGGTGTCCAGCGGCTTCAGGTAGGCCGGTTGGAACAGGCTCTGGCAAGCACCCAGGGTCAAGGCGATACAGGCCACGGAGGCGATTTTTAAAAGCGACATGTGTGTCCTTCATAAATCGAGGAAAGGTGAAAATGTGGAGCTTCGACTCCCGACAAGGCAGTCAGTTCGCCACTAAGCTGATTAGAGTGAGTTTGACGCCCGCCGTCTATCCCGGCAACCGGAAAGGGGCTGCATCAAGGGGCACGAGCGCGTTAGGATGGCGCGATGTCGAGGCCGCCTCGATACCGCAAGGCAATAAACGAGGGTTGATATGACGGACACAGCGAAATCGACGCCGAGCAAGGTCGAGATTGTTCAGCGCGACAATGCCTACAAGGGCTTCTACAAACTGGATCGGCTGAAACTGCGGCACGAGAAGTTTGATGGCGGCATGAGCCGTGAGCTCAATCGCGAAGTCTTTGTGCGTCATGACGCCGTGTGTGTACTGCCCTACGACCCGCAGCGCGATGAAGTGGTGCTGATCGAGCAGTTTCGCGTCGGCGCCATGGGGCGTACCGACAACCCGTGGCTGATCGAAATGGTCGCCGGCCTGATCGACAAGGATGAGCAACCGGAGGAGGTTGCACACCGCGAAGCCGAGGAGGAAGCTGGCCTTACATTCTCCGCACTCTGGCCGATCACCAAGTACTTTCCGTCGCCGGGTGGCAGCACCGAATTTGTCCACTTGTTCCTGGGCCGTTGCGAAAGCGCCGGGGCCGGTGGCGTCCATGGACTGGAAGAGGAAGCCGAAGATATCCGCGTCACCGTCTGGGCCTTTGAAGACGCCCTGCAGGCGGTACGTGACGGTAAAATTTCCAACGCAGCGAGCATTATTGCCCTGCAATGGCTTGCGCTTAATCGCGCGGAAGTGAGGGGGTTATGGCAGTAAAGGCACGGGAGCGATATCGGGTTGACCTGATCGGGCTGCAAGCAGCCTGCGAGGCCAACTATGCACGGCTGATGCGGCTGCTGCCGGACATGCGCCACACCCCCGAGGCGCGGCGCATTGCCGTGACCCACGGCGACCAGATGCTCGGCGTGCTGACCCTGGAAGTGATCGTGAACTGCCCGTACACCACCACTTTGCGGGTGCGTCAGGAGCACAGCCTGCCGTGGCTGCCGGTGCCGCAGCTGGAAGTGCAGGTGTACCACGACGCACGCATGGCCGAAGTGATCAGCGCCGAACATGCACGACGCTTTCGCAGCATCTATCCTTACCCCAACGTGTTCATGCACCAACCCGATGAGAAAGCACAGCTCAATG
Organism: Pseudomonas sp. W2I6; assembly: GCF_030815935.1. Taxonomy (NCBI): domain Bacteria; kingdom Pseudomonadati; phylum Pseudomonadota; class Gammaproteobacteria; order Pseudomonadales; family Pseudomonadaceae; genus Pseudomonas; species Pseudomonas sp. W2I6. Next base: position 6,917,923 of record NZ_JAUSXJ010000001.1, read on the forward strand.
TGTTCCTCGGTGAATGGTTGAGTCACTGCCTGGCCCTGGGCCACGAGTTCGAAGTCGTTCGATAGATGTGAACTGCGTCCGCTTCACGGGTTTCCTCTTTGTGTCCTGCCCCAGCATAATCGCCTCAAATGTCCATTCCTGTGATCACGCCCTGGGAGAACGCCTTGCCGAGCGTATCCGCCTTGAACCCTGACGCTTCGGCGTTGCTGGTGCAGTTGTCCGACAGTCACCTGTTTGCCGAGGCGGACGGCGGCCTGCTGGGCATGAATACCCGCGAGAGCCTGCAACGGGTGATCGACACGGTGCTGGTGCAGCAGCCGCAGATTGATCTGGTGCTGGCCACCGGGGATTTGTCCCAGGACGGTACGCTGGAGTCGTATCAGGCGTTTCGTGACATGACGCGGCAGATTCAGGCGCCGGCGCGCTGGATCCCGGGGAATCACGATGAGCCGCAGGTGATGCTGCAAGCGGCGATCAACAGTGCGTTGCTGGAACCGGTGGTGGATGTGGGTAACTGGCGGATTACCCTGCTGGACTCGGCGGTGCCGGGCTCGGTGCCGGGGTATTTGCAGGACCAGCAACTGCAACTGTTGGCGCAATCGTTGAGTGAGGCGCCGACTCGGCATCATCTGGTGTGTTTTCACCATCATCCGGTGTCGATTGGGTGCGCTTGGATGGAGCCCATCGGTTTGCGCAATCCTGAGGCGTTGTTTGCGGTGCTGGATCGGTTTCCGCAGGTGCGGGCGGTGCTTTGGGGGCATGTGCATCAGGAAATTGACCGGGAGCGCAATGGGGTGCGTTTGTTGGCTTCGCCTTCTACCTGCATTCAGTTTGCTCCCGGGAGTGAGGATTTCAGCGTGAGTGAGCAGGCACCCGGGTATCGCTGGCTGCGGTTGCATGCCGACGGGCGGTTGGAAACCGGTGTGGAGCGGGTGCAGGGCTTCGCGTTTCAGGTGGATTACGGTAGCAACGGCTACTGAGATTTCCCTGTAAACTGCGCCTCTTTGGCAGACCCACAGAGGACCCGGAATGTCCGCATCGATCTTGTATATCCACGGTTTCAACAGCGCACCAGCCTCCAACAAGGCCAGCCAGTTGATCACCGTGATGGACAGCCTCGGTCTGGCCGACCAACTGCGCGTGCCGGCCCTGCATCACCACCCCCGCCAGGCGATCCCTCAGTTGGAGGCGGCTATCCGTGACCTCGGAAGGCCACTGCTGGTAGGCAGCTCACTCGGCGGCTACTATGCAACCCATCTTGCCGAACGCCATGGCCTCAACGCCTTGCTGGTCAACCCGGCAGTCAGCCCTCATCGGATGTTCGACGGTTACCTGGGCACCCAGAAGAACCTCTACACCGATGAGACCTGGGAGCTGACCCACGACCACGTCGCGGCCCTGGCCGAGCTGGAAGTGCCGGCGCCCCAGGACGCCCAGCGTTATCAGGTGTGGTTGCAGACCGGCGATGAAACACTGGATTATCGCCTCGCCCAGCAGTATTACCGGGCCTGTGCCTTGCGCATCCAGGCCGGTGGCGATCACGGTTACCAGGGCTTCGCCCAACAGTTACCGGCGCTGTTGAGTTTTGCCGGCATAGGCTCCGATCAGTACCAATCCTTCGATTTCACCGCATTGTGAAACCGCAGGTTACTTTTTAATCGAACGACTCACGACGAGACCCCATGGCCACTCCCAGCGCTAGCTCTTATAACGCCGACGCCATCGAAGTCCTCTCGGGCCTCGACCCGGTGCGCAAACGCCCCGGCATGTACACCGACACCAGTCGGCCGAACCACCTTGCCCAGGAAGTCATCGACAACAGCGTCGACGAAGCCTTGGCCGGGCACGCCAAGTCGGTACAAGTCATCCTTCACGCCGACCATTCCCTGGAAGTGTCCGACGACGGTCGTGGCATGCCGGTGGACATTCACCCGGAAGAGGGTGTGTCGGGCGTCGAGCTGATCCTCACCAAGCTGCACGCCGGCGGCAAGTTCTCCAACAAGAACTACCAGTTCTCCGGTGGCTTGCACGGTGTGGGTATTTCCGTGGTCAACGCCCTGTCGAACCACGTACGGGTCAAGGTCAAGCGCGACGGCAACGAGTATCAGATGACTTTCGCCGATGGCTACAAGGCCACCGACCTGGAAGTGATCGGCACCGTCGGCAAGCGCAACACCGGCACCAGCGTGTACTTCGCGCCGGACCCGAAATACTTCGATTCACCGAAATTCTCCATCAGCCGCCTCAAGCATGTGCTCAAGGCCAAGGCTGTTCTGTGCCCGGGCCTGCTGGTCAGCTTTGAAGACAAAGGCACCGGCGAAAAGGTCGAGTGGCATTACGAAGACGGCCTGCGTTCCTACCTGGAAGACTCTGTCAGCGAATTCGAGCGCCTGCCGAACGAGCCGTTCTGCGGCAGCCTGGCGGGTAATAAAGAAGCCGTGGACTGGGCCTTGTTGTGGCTGCCGGAAGGTGGCGACAGCGTCCAGGAAAGCTACGTCAACCTGATCCCGACAGCCCAGGGCGGTACCCACGTCAACGGTTTGCGCCAGGGCTTGCTGGATGCCATGCGCGAATTCTGCGAATACCGCAGCCTGCTGCCGCGCGGCGTGAAGCTGGCGCCGGAAGACGTCTGGGAGCGGATCGCGTTCGTCCTGTCGATGAAAATGCAGGAGCCGCAATTCTCCGGCCAGACCAAGGAGCGCCTGTCGTCCCGTGAGGCAGCGGCGTTTGTCTCCGGGGTGGTCAAGGATGCCTTCAGCCTGTGGCTCAACGAACACCCTGAATTGGGCCTGGCCCTGGCGGAACTGGCGATCAACAACGCCGGCCGTCGCCTGAAGGCCAGCAAGAAAGTCGAACGCAAGCGCATTACCCAGGGCCCGGCACTGCCTGGCAAGCTGGCGGACTGCGCCGGGCAAGACCCGATGCGCTCCGAGCTGTTCCTGGTGGAAGGTGATTCTGCCGGCGGTTCCGCCAAGCAAGCGCGGGACAAGGAATTCCAGGCGATCCTGCCGCTGCGGGGCAAGATTCTCAACACCTGGGAAGTCGATGGCAGCGAAGTGCTGGCCAGCCAGGAAGTGCACAACATCGCCGTGGCCATCGGTGTCGACCCGGGCGCGGCGGACATGAGTCAGCTGCGCTACGGCAAGATCTGCATCCTCGCCGACGCCGACTCCGACGGCTTGCACATTGCGACCTTGCTCTGTGCATTGTTCGTCCAGCACTTCCGCCCATTGGTGGATGCCGGTCACGTCTATGTCGCCATGCCGCCGCTGTACCGCATCGACCTGGGCAAAGAGATTTTCTACGCCCTGGACGAAGCCGAGCGCGATGGCATTCTCGACCGCCTGGTGGCCGAGAAGAAACGCGGCAAGCCGCAGGTCACCCGATTCAAGGGCCTGGGTGAGATGAACCCGCCGCAGCTGCGGGAAACCACCATGGACCCGAACACTCGGCGCCTGGTGCAGTTGACCCTGGAAGATTTCGCCGCCACCTCGGAAATGATGGACATGTTGCTGGCGAAGAAACGCGCGCCGGATCGCAAGAACTGGCTGGAGTCCAAGGGCAACCTGGCCGAGGTTCTGGGCTGATGCGCAGCGGTTTCGCCCTGGCGATACTGTTGTTGAGCGGGTTGGCGACCACCTCGGTGGTCGCGGCGCCCGTGGCTGAGCTGAAGCTGTTGTCGGAACACCCGGTGGAAGGCATGCGCGGCGGCAACCTGTCGGGCCTGGCCTTATGCGGTAGCGAATTGTGGACAGTCTCCGATCGCGATGACGACCAGATCTACCGGCTCGATACCGCCGGTGACGTCTGGAAAGCAGAGAAATACGGGATTGATGTGCCGCCGGTGCCGGCGTCGGGTTTGCCCTTTGGCCTGCGCTCACGCACCAGGGCAGCTGCGTTGATTCGTGGTGGTGATCTGGATTTTGAAGGCATCAGCTGCGATGCGGCGGGTAACCGTTACATTGTCAGCGAAGCCCACGCGGCGGTTCTCAGGGTGCCTTTCTCCTCAGAACACGGTGAAACGGAGTGGCTGAAGATCGCCCCGGGCATGGTTCGCGAAGCTCGGGCCAGTGGCATGTTGCTGCACTTCAACGCGCTGTTTGAAGGCATCGTGGTGAACCCGGAAGGCAATCAAATCTGGCTCGCAGCAGAGCGTGAGCGGCGCGGGTTGATCTCCATCAAGCGCCCGCAAACCCTCTGGGATTGTGACGGCCCTTGTGTATTGCTGAGCGAGGCCGGCCAGGAGATGCAGCCGGCGCAGTTCCCGGGCGCCAAGGCGGTGTCCAAGGACTTTGCCGACCTGGCGCTGTTCAATGGCAAGCTGTTTACCCTGGAGCGCAATGCGTTTCAGGTGTGTCGCCGGGATGCGGTCACGGCCCAGGTGGAGTTGTGCTGGTCGTTTGCCGATGAAGCGCTGACGCCGAATCGGCGTTATGCCCAGGCCTATGGATTGGCCGAAGCCTTGGTGGTGGACGCTGACGGTGCCTGGATCGGCATCGACAATAACTTCGGTGCCCGCGCCGATGGCGAAAAGCGGCCGGTGGTCTATCGTTTCGCCGCCCCTGCGGGTGGCTGGAGCGCCAAGCCATGAGTGCGCAACCACCCGGCAAGCGCGCCGGGCGTGTGTTGATGTTCGTCGCGTGGGGCGCCGGCCTGTTTTTGGCGACACGATTTTTTGGGCAGTGGGAAGCGCGACAGGAAAACCCCAATGCCGTGGTGACCTCGGAGCAGCACGAGGGTTATATCGAAGTAAAACTGCTGGGCAACGGCCAAGGGCATTTTGTCGCCACTGGCCAGATCAACGGCAAGCCGGTGCAGTTCATGCTCGACACCGGGGCCACCGACGTGGCGGTTCCGGCTGAATTGGCCGACCGTCTCGGGCTTGAACGCGGCATGCCGGTTGGCGTGAGTACGGCCAACGGGCGAACCCAGGGCTTTCGGACCGAGTTGGGCCGCCTGCAACTGGGCGATATCGTCCTTCGGGACGTGCGCGCCATCGTGGTACCCGGTTTGGGCGATGAACAGGTATTGCTGGGCATGAGTGCATTGAAACAACTTGAATTTACCCAGCGCAGCGGCACTTTGCTGCTGCGCCAGACCAAACAATGATGAGGCCCGCATGAGTGACATCCTTGCAGACAGCTTAGATGGCGTTGAACGCCGGTCGCTGGCTGACTTCACCGAAAATGCCTACCTCAACTACTCCATGTACGTGATCATGGACCGTGCCTTGCCGCATATCGGCGACGGCCTGAAGCCCGTACAGCGGCGCATTATCTATGCGATGAGTGAGTTGGGCCTGGACGCTGACTCCAAGCACAAGAAGTCGGCGCGTACCGTCGGTGACGTGCTCGGTAAATTCCACCCTCACGGCGACTCGGCGTGCTACGAAGCCATGGTGCTGATGGCCCAGCCGTTCAGCTACCGCTACACGCTGGTGGACGGCCAGGGTAACTGGGGTGCGCCGGATGATCCGAAGTCCTTCGCCGCCATGCGTTACACCGAAGCGCGTCTGTCGCGGTATTCGGAAGTGCTGCTCAGCGAACTGGGCCAGGGCACGGCCAACTGGGGCCCGAACTTTGACGGCACCCTCGACGAGCCGCTGGTGTTGCCGGCACGTTTGCCGAATATCCTGCTCAATGGCACCACGGGCATCGCCGTGGGCATGGCCACTGACGTACCGCCCCACAACCTGCGGGAAGTGGCCAGCGCCTGTGTGCGCCTGCTGGATGAGCCGAAGGCTACCGTCGAACAGCTCTGCGAGCATATCCAGGGCCCGGATTACCCGACCGAAGCAGAAATCATCACGCCTCGCGCCGACCTGCTGAAAATCTACCAGACCGGTAAAGGCTCGGTGCGCATGCGCGCCGTGTACCACATCGAAGACGGCGACATCATCGTCACCGCGCTGCCGCACCAGGTGTCCGGCGCCAAGGTGCTGGAGCAGATTGCCGCGCTGATGCAGGCCAAGCCGTCGAAGCTGCCGCAAGTCGCCGACCTGCGTGACGAGTCCGACCACGAAAACCCGTGCCGCATCGTGATCATCCCGACCAACAGCCGGGTCGACCATGAAGTGCTGATGCAGCATCTGTTCGCCAGCACCGAGCTGGAGTCCAGCTATCGGGTCAACATCAACATCATTGGCCTGGACGGCAAGCCGCAGTTGAAGAACCTGCGGGCTTTGCTGGTGGAATGGCTGGAATTCCGGGTGCAGACCGTGCGTCGCCGCCTGCAATTCCGCCTGGACAAGGTCGAACGCCGCCTGCACCTGTTGGACGGCTTGCTGATCGCTTACCTCAACCTGGATGAAGTGATCCATATCATCCGTACCGCCGAGCACCCGAAGGCCGAGCTGATCGCGCGCTTCGAGCTCAGCGAAATCCAGGCCGACTACATCCTCGACACCCGTCTGCGTCAGTTGGCGCGACTGGAAGAGATGAAGCTGCGGGACGAACAGGACGCGCTGCTCAAGGAACAAGCCAAGCTCCAGGCCCTGCTGGGCAGCGAGGCCAAGCTGAAGAAGCTGGTGCGCACCGAGCTGATCAAGGACGCCGAAACCTATGGCGACGACCGCCGCTCGCCGATTGTCGAGCGCGCCGAAGCCAAGGCCCTGACCGAAACCGAGTTGCTGCCCAACGAGAAAATTACCGTCGTTCTGTCGGAAAAGGGTTGGGTTCGCTCAGCCAAAGGGCATGATATTGACGCCACCGGTCTGTCTTATAAGGCTGGCGACGGTTTCAAAACCGCGGCGGCGGGGCGTTCCAACCAGTTTGCGGTGTTTATCGACTCCACCGGTCGCAGTTACTCGGTGCCGGCGCACACCTTGCCATCGGCGCGGGGGCAGGGCGAGCCGTTGACCGGGCGCCTGACACCGCCGCCGGGTGCGAATTTTGAGTGCGTGCTGCTGCCGGACGATGACTCGTTGTACGTCATCGCTTCCGATGCGGGCTATGGGTTCGTGGTCAAGGGTGAAGACCTGCAGGCCAAGAACAAGGCGGGCAAGGCGTTGTTGAGCCTTCCGAACAACGCCAAGGTGATCCTGCCGCGTCCGGTGGAAGACCGTGAAGGCAACTGGCTGGCGTCGGTGACGACCGAAGGGCGCCTGCTGGTGTTCAAGATCAGCGATTTGCCGCAGTTGGGCAAAGGCAAGGGCAACAAGATCATTGGTATTCCCGGGGAGCGGGTGGCCAGTCGCGAAGAGTACGTGACCGACATCGCCGTGATCCCGGAAGGCTCGACCCTGGTGTTGCAGGCCGGCAAGCGCACGTTGTCACTGCGCCCTGACGACCTCGAGCACTACAAGGGTGAGCGGGGTCGTCGTGGCAATAAACTGCCGCGCGGCTTCCAGCGAGTGGACGCTTTACTGGTGGAAACGCCCGTTTAAGGCGATATAGAGCGCCCGATCTACGATTTAACCCGTAGATCGACGCTTTCGCGCTGGAGTCATGGCGCATATTCACGGATGATATGGCCTTTCCAGCGCCGGCGTGGCTGAGCGCGTACAGGTTATTTTTGAGTATTACATTGTGGTTCGCCTTGTGGCAGCCACCTGGATGGGATGATGACTGCTCCGCGCCTTCCTTTATTTTTGTTGCTCGCTGGCCTTTTGGGCCTGGCGGGTTGCAGCACACACCAACCGGTGTCGCTGTATCAGCTGGACAGTGGAAGTCCGGCTCAGCCTGCACAAAGTGCCGGCATGGCTGTATTGCTTGGCCCTGTTGTAGTGGCCGACTATCTGCAACGTGAAACCCTGCTGCAACGTCAGAACGACGGCAGCCTGCAAGGTTCCACCGATGGCCGCTGGGCCGGTAGCCTTTCGTCCGACATCAATCAGTTGATGTTGCGCCAGGTGGCTGGCCACCTGGACAGCCAGCGTGTGGTATTGGCGCCGGCGCCGTTGGGTTTTGCCCCGGACGTACAGGTGCTGCTGACCATTACGCGACTGGACTCGGGCGTTTCGCAGCCCGCTATCCTCGACGCGCAATGGCGCTTGATCGACCGTCGTGGCCAGGTGCGGGATAACCGCATCGTGCACTTGCAGGAAGAGCACAGCGGCAGCACCGCGTCCCAGGTCCAGGCCCAGGGTGTGTTGTTGCAACGTTTGGCTGACCAGCTGTCGGTGGCCCTCAAGCCATTGGCCAATCAGCCAGCGGTGGCAGAAGCGCCACGCAAACAGGCCCCGGCGCAGCCCAAGGCTGCGGCACCAGAGAAGCCGAAGATGCCGATGGCCGTGCCGATTCGTACGGATATGGAAGTGTTCAGGTTCTGACCTGAATACACACCAACAAAAAGGCCCGCTGATGAGCGGGCCTTTTGTTTGTGCGGGATCTGAGCGGTACGCAGATCTAATGTGGGAGCGGGCTTGCTCGCGAAGGCGGCGGATCAGTCGATATATAGGCTGACTGACAGGCCGCTTTCGCGAGCAAGCCCGCTCCCACATTGATTTGCGTTGTTCTTCAGTTCTTCGCCCGCGTCTCATGCATCCGCGCCAGCTGGCGCTCAAGCATCGACGGGTAAGGCTCCATCAACCGCTCCACACAGCACGCACCTTCAGGGCTGGCAATCGGGCGGATCCGCGCACGCTGGCGAATCAGCACGTCGTCACTGATCTTGCGTTCCACCAGCAGCAGGTTGCGGCTGTGTTGCGACAAGGCCAGCGCATCCTGGGCAATCTCGGTCAGCAGCAGATCAATCTGGCTCATGCCATACAGATCGTCGCCCACCGTCAGGCCCAATTGCAGTTGCAGGGTGATGCCGCTGTCGGCCACTTCGATTTGCAGCGCATGGCCCAGGGCCCGCAGCAGTTCACCGCAGCAGATGGCGTTGGTCAGGTAGTCTTCGCCGCTGTCTTCGCTGTGGAACAGCATCAAGGTGCTGCCGTCGTTCAGGGTGTGCAGTTCGCTCTGATACAGCGAGGCCGCCTGGTCGAGGCAGTCACGATAACGTTCCAGCAGCTCGGTCAGGCGTGCCCGCGGCAAGCGACGCAGTTGATCCTGTGCGCCCAGTTGCACGGCCAATACGGCGCTGTGCTGGGGCTGGGTGCTGCGCACCGGAGCAGGCTGCACAGCAGGAGCGGTTGGCACTGAAGTATCGCGAAGATCGGCGAACGGGTCTTCTTCGTCCAGTTCGTCTTCTTCTGCCTTGATCACATGACGGGTCGCCGGCTTTTGGGCCGCCACCGGCGCAGACTCGTCGAAGCTCGGGTCCCGCAGGTTGCGCACTTCAAACTCGGGCTCGTCGTCTTCGTAGTCGGTGTCGTCGAACTCGGGCTCGGGTTCAACCTCGGGCACTACGGGCTCCGGCGCGAAGCTGGTGTGCAGTTGGCGGGCGAGGTCGCCGATTTCGTCCTGGCGGTCGGTGGCCGGGGTGTGTTCATCGATATCCCGCAGCCAGATGCGCAGTTGCATCAGTGGCGTGGAGATATGCCGGCCCAGGCGCAGGCTCAAGGCCAGGGACAGTGCCAGCAGGATCGCACTCAGGATACCCATGCTTTGCAGGCTGATGGTCATCGGCTGCTGGAACTGTTGCATGTCCAGGCTGATGCGCAGTTGGCCGGCCTTCACGTCCTGAAACGTGATATTGCTCTGGTACAGGCCTTCGGCTTCACCCAGCAGGCCGTTTTTCGGGCGTTGCCCGGCTTCGGCCATGATCCGGTTGTCCACGCTATAGATAGCGGCGTGGGCCACCAGCGGGTTCTTGGTCAGGTTGTTGAGCAGCACGTTGAGGCTGAGGATGTCGTTGGACACCAACAACTCAGTCGCCGAGGTGGCGGTCTGGGTGGTCAGGCTCTCGCCCAAAGCGTCGGCTTGCTCGTGCATGGCCTGCTTGAACTGCAAACCCATCACGCAGGCGTAGATGACCAGGGCCAGGGCGACCAGGATCACGTTATGGCTGGCGATGCGTAATGCGATCGGTACACGGCGGTGGCGCAGTGCCCGGAAGATCAGCAGGAAGAAGTTATCGGTTTTTACTGGCGTGGGCCGGTTCACTTAAGCTCGGCTCTTTAGTCCGTGAAGTTGACGCGCAGTATAGCGACAGGCCCAAGACCGGCAAAGCGCTGGCTGTGCCCGATGGTCACTGAAAGTGGGTAGAATGCGGTTTTTTTCCAGCTCGGGGGTGCGCTTTGCGCGAAATTGTCCTGATTAACATCACAGGTGAGGACCGTCCGGGTCTCACCGCAGCCATTACCGGTGTTCTGGCCCAGGGTGGTGTGAACATTCTCGACATCGGCCAGGCAGTGATTCACGACACGCTGTCGTTCGGCATCCTGGTGGAAATTCCCAGCACCGAGCAAGCCTCGTCCGTGCTCAAGGACATCCTGTTTACGGCGTATAAGCTCGATCAGCAGGTGCGTTTCACCCCGGTGTCCGAAGAGGATTACCAGAGTTGGGTGGCCGGCCAGGGCAAAAAACGCCACATCGTGACCCTGTTGACCCGCAAGGTGACGGCCGAGCAATTGCAGCGTGTCAGTTCGATCACGGCTCAATACGGTTTGAATATCGACCACATTGACCGTCTGTCGGGTCGTATGCCGTTGGACACGCCGGCGGACAAGGGCAAGGGCTGTATCGAGTTCTCCGTACGCGGTGAGCCGGCAGATCCCCAGGCCCTGCGTGCCGAATTCCTGAGCGTTGCCCAGGAGCTGAATGTCGATATCGCCTTCCAGGAAGACTCGCTGTTCCGCCGCAATCGCCGCCTGGCGGTGTTCGACATGGATTCGACGCTGATCGAAGCCGAAGTTATCGACGAATTGGCCAAGGCTGCCGGTGTAGGCGAGCAGGTTTCGGAAATTACCGAGCGTGCCATGGCTGGTGAGCTGGATTTCCGAGCCAGCTTCAAGGAGCGCCTGGCGCTGCTCAAAGGCCTCGACGTCAGCGTGCTGGACTCCATCGGCGCCTCGCTGCGACTGACCGAAGGCGCCGAAACCCTGTTCGCCGAACTCAAGCGCCTGGGCTACAAGACCGCGATCCTATCGGGCGGTTTCACCTACTTCGCCAAGCAATTGCAGGCCAAGCTGGGTATCGACTATGTGTTCGCCAACGAGCTGGAAGTGGTGGACGGCAAGGTGACGGGTGTGGCCGTGGAGCCGATTGTCGACGCACAGCGTAAGGCTGACCTGTTGCGGGAGTTGGCACACAAGGAAGGGTTGCGTCTGGAGCAGACCATTGCGGTCGGCGACGGGGCAAATGACTTGCCGATGCTGGCGATTGCCGGGTTGGGTGTGGCGTTCCGGGCCAAGCCGCTGGTCAAGCAATCGGCCAAGCAGGCGATTTCGACTTTAGGGCTGGATGGCGTGTTGTACCTGTTGGGCTTTCGCGACCGCGACGGTCAGCTCTGAAGATCGTTCCCACGCTCTGCGTGGGAACGCCGCCCTGGACGCTCCGCGTCCGATTTTGAGGTTGGGACGCGGAGCGTCCCGGGATGCATTCCCACGCGGAGCGTGGGAATGATCGCTAGGTCAGGCTTTCGGCAAACCCATGCCCTGGCCCATCTGCACCGGCGTCCCCGCCTGCAGTGCTTCCGACCATTGAACCTGGTCCGGCCCAAACAGCACGATTGCCGTCGAACCCAGCTTGAAGCGCCCCAGTTCCGCACCTTTTTCCAGGTGGATCGGCCCACGGGCAGCTTCGTCATAACGGAAGGTTTTCAGCTCGCGTTTTGGCGGCGTTACCAAGCCTGCCCAAACCGTTTCAATCGATGCCACGATCATCGCGCCAACCAGCACCACGGCCATCGGGCCGCGTTCGGTGTCGAAGATGCAGGCAACACGCTCGTTACGCGCAAACAGTTCCGGCACATTTTCGGCCGTGGTCTGGTTTACCGAGAAGATTCGGCCAGGGATATAAACCATTTCCCGCAGGGTGCCGGCCAATGGCATATGCACCCGGTGGTAGTCCTTCGGCGACAGGTAAACAGTGGCGAAATCGCCGCCCATGAACGGCGCAGCCACCGCCGCATCGCCGCCCAGCAATTCCAGCACGCTGAAGCTGTGGCCCTTGGCCTGGAACACCCGGCCATGTTCAATCGGGCCCAACTGGCTGACAGCGCCATCGGCCGGGCTCAACACCGCGCCTGGGGTCTGATCCAGCGGGCGTGCACCGTCTTTCAGTGCGCGGGTGAAGAAGGCGTTGAAGTGCTCGTAAGCGGTCACGTCTTCAACCAGGGCCTGGGACATGTCCACTTGATAACGCTTGGCAAACCAGCTGGTGAACGCATTCTTGAACCAGCGCACGCGGCATTCGGCAATGCAACCGGCCAGACGCGACAGCAGGTGGTGGGGCAGCAAGTACTGGCTGAGGATGAACAACTGCTTTTTCATTAACTGTCCTTAAACCTTAAATCTCAACGGGGGTGTCGGGGTGGTTGCCCCATTCGCCCCAGGAACCGGCATAACCTTTGACTCGCGGATAACCGAGCGCCTTGGCCACCAGGTAGGTGAAGCCAGAACGGTGGTGAGTCTGGCAGTGGGTGATGATTTCTTTGTCGCGGGTCAGCCCGAGGTCTTCGAGGATCTGCGGCATGTCGCGGCGGATGCGCAGTTGGCGTGCCTTGTCCATGCCGGCGGTCCATTCGAAGTTCACCGCGCCCGGGATGTGTCCACCCTTGGCCGCGAGGACTTTCTCCCCGGAGTATTCCAGCGGGCCGCGAGCGTCCCAGATGCCCAGGTCGGCAGCGCCGAGGCGGCTTTGCAGGTACTCGCGGGTGGCGGTGGGTTCTTCATGCAACGTAAGGCTGACCGGGCCGCCGGCGCTGGCCGGTACCTCGGTGGACACTGGGTGTTTTTCTTCCAGCCACGCCAGCAGGCCGCCGTCGAGGTAGTGGTATTTCTTGTGGCCGATGACGTCGAGCATCCAGATGAATCGCCCGGCCCAGCCACCGCCTTCGTCGTCGTACACCACGTAAGTGGCATCCGGAGTGTGGCCCAGTTCGCCGAACAGCTTTTCAAGATCGGCCTTGCCCGGCAGCAGGCCCGGCGCTGGTGGCTGGCCCAGTTGAGTGCGTTTTGGATCAACGAAACGTGCGCCGGGGATATGCCCTTCGGCGTAACGCGCAGCGCTGGTGAGGTCCACCAGGATCAGGTGTTCGGCATCGAGGCGACCGAGCAGGTCACTGGCCTCGATGACCAGCGGCAAGCCAGAGAAGTCAGGCATGTGAGGTCTCCTGGGCATAAAAATTGGGCGCTAAGGGAGGGCGATTGTAGCGCAAGCGTCAGGCACTGCGGTTGGTAAAGCTGTGCAGGGCCTTTTCGATGCATTGGGCGGTTTTGCCGAAGGCTTGCACGGTGGTTTCCGAGAACGGCCCGCCGCCCTGGTCGGCCACCATCAGCATCACCACCCGGCCATTGCAGCTCAGGGAGCGCAGCAGCAGGTGTTCGCCCTTGAACAGGCGGCGCAGTTCCGGCGGCAGCAGTGCCGAGAACTGGGCGTGGTTGTCGGGGTTGAGGCGCACCTGGGCGGACTTGGCCAGCAGGCGTTGCAGCAGGGTGCTTTGCGCCACGTCGAGGCTCATGTGGTCGGCGTCCTTCGGCAGGCCGTCGACTTGATGCACACGTAGCGTGCTCAAGGTTTTGTCCGCCATCAGCAGCATCACCCGTTGCATGCCGCAGGCCACGAGGGCTTCCTTGGCGCAGGTGGTCAGGTGCATGGCATTGGCAAAGCGGCTGGGCTCTACGAGCAATTCGGTGCAGCGCTTGCGCCAGATCGCCAGGGACTCGGCGGTGGGTGGCGGTGCCGGCAGCAAGCCGTGGTGAACGCGCTGCACATCCCATGGCCAGATCAACGACAGCGCCGGGTGCCACAGGTCGCGCATCAGGGTGCTGCGGGCGCTGATCGCCGCGTGTTGGTGGGACTGTTGCTGCACTTCGGCCAACGGTTGCTGCAGGTAAAGCGCAGTGAGGTATTGCCAGCGCTGGGTGTGCGGGCAGGTCCAGGACTCCTGCGCCGCCAGCGCCAGGCCGTTGGCCAACAGCACAGTGTTGGCCGGCTGGTTCAGCCAGCGGCGCAGGTTCGGGTCGGCATCCAGCAACTGCTGTTGGCGCAACGGCTCGTCTTCACGGGCAATGCTCAGCGCCTTGACCAGCAAGCGTTGTTCCGTCAGCAGTAACGTATAACCCTGGGATACCCAGATCGGCAGGCGCCAGGTGTTGGTCAACCCCAGGCACAGGTCCAGCAGGCGTACGCCGAACAGCTCCTGTTCGACTGTGCGTGCCGATTCGCCCTTGTGAATCACCCGCAGCTCCCATTCTTCCAGCAGCTTGGGATAGGCAATCGCCATCGGCCACAGCGGCGAAAGGAACAGCAGGCTGCCCCAGTGAATGTCTTGCCACAACCGCGCCAGGCGGCTGGCGAACAGGCCGCTGGCTTGTTGCGACGCGTGCTGGCTGATCATCTGCAGCTGGCGCAGGGCCACGGGGATTTCATTCAGCGGCACGGAAGGCAGGCGCCGCAGCAACTCCTCGGTGCGCTTGAGACCGAGGCGATTGATCGCCACTTCGAGGTTTTCTGCCGGCTCCGCGAGGCTGCCGTGGGCCTGGTTGTTGGCCTCGCGCATCACGCTCAGCACCAGCGCCGGGCTGTTCTGCATCAGCTCTGCAATATCCCGCAACGAACTGCGGTTGTCGCCGATGGCCTTGCAAACCCGGTCGTGGCTCGCCTGTGGAACAGGCAACAGCACATCGTCCAGGCGCTTTATCCAAGCGGCGAGGGTGGCGGGTTTTTGAGTTGGGACTGTCGTTTCATTTGCCATGATTGGGGCGCGATCATCACTTGCGGTCAACACGCCCGGGACGGGCCGAACTGGTTTTTCGCCATAACGGGCTATAGTCTGGCGCAGATTTGCCGATAAGTAGAACAAGAGTTTTCAACTCTTGCGAATATGACCCTGAACCCGACGGCGCAAGTACTCATCCCCTATGGCTAAAATTATCGGCATCATCGTCGTCATCGCGAGCGTGCTCGGCGGATACGTCCTTTCCCACGGCAAGATTGCGGCGCTGATCCAGCCTTTCGAAGTGCTGATTATCGGCGGTGCGGCGTTCGGCGCATTCCTGCAGGCCAACCCCGGCTACATGACGATGCACGTGATCAAGAAGTCGCTGGGCATGTTCAGCTCGCGCTTCTCCCACACCTTCTACCTGGAAGTGCTGGGGCTGATCTACGAGATCCTCAACAAGAGCCGCCGCGAAGGCATGATGGCCATCGAAGGCGACATCGAGGACGCCGCGGCGAGCCCGATTTTCGCCAAGTACCCGGCCGTGCTCAAAGACGAGCGCATGACCGCCTACATCTGTGATTACCTGCGCATCATGTCGTCCGGCAACATGGCGCCCCATGAGCTGGAAGGCCTGTTCGACATGGAACTGTTCAGCCTCAAGGAAGAGCTGGAGCACCCATCCCACGCCGTGACCGGCATCGCCGACGGCATGCCCGGTTTCGGTATTGTTGCCGCGGTGCTCGGGATCGTGGTGACCATGGCCTCCCTCGGTGAAGGCGACCAGAAAGCCATCGGCATGCACGTCGGTGCGGCACTGGTAGGTACCTTCTTCGGTATTCTCGCGGCCTACGGTTTCTTCGGCCCGCTGGCCACGTCCCTGGCCCACGATGCCAAGGAAGAAGTGAATCTGTACGAAGCCATCAAGGCCTGCCTGGTGGCTTCGGCTTCCGGCATGCCGCCATCGTTGGCAGTGGAGTTCGGGCGCAAGGTTCTGTATCCGAAGCACCGTCCAAGCTTCGCTGAGCTGGAACAAGCGGTTCGCGGTCGCTAAGCCATGGAAAACAACCAGCCGATCATCATCAAGCGCGTCAAGCGCTTCGCTGCGGGGCACCATGGCGGCGCCTGGAAAATCGCCTTCGCCGACTTTGCGACGGCGATGATGGCGTTCTTCCTGGTGCTGTGGCTGATGTCCACCGCCACGCCGGAACAGAAGATCGCCATCGCCGGTTACTTCAAGGACCCCATCGGTTTCTCCGAGAGCGGCACGCCTTTTGTGATCGACCTCGGTGGTTCGCCGCAACTGGCGCCCGAGCGCACCATCAACCCGGAAATCAAGACCGACTCGCCGCAGGAAAAGATCCCGATCGAGCGCGACACCGTCGAGAGCATGGCCGAACAGGTCGAGCAGGAACGCCTGGAATTGCTGCTGCAGGAACTGCAAACCAAGGTTGAGGAAAACCCGCAACTGCTGAAGTTCAAGGACCAGATTTCCTTCGAGATCACCCCGGATGGCTTGCGCATCCAGATCACGGACGCCGCCAACCGGCCGATGTTCGATTCCGGCAGTGCACGCTTGAAGCCGTACTTTGAAGACATCCTGCTGGCCATGGCCGACACCATCAAGGCGGTGCCGAACAAGATCAGCATCAGCGGCCACACCGACGCCAAGCCGTATGCAGGCCAGGGCGACTTCGGCAACTGGGAGCTCTCGGCCAACCGGGCCAATGCCGCGCGTCGTGCACTGGTGGCCGGCAGCTATCCGGACCCGCAAGTGGCACGGGTGGTGGGGTTTGCTTCCTCGCAGCTGTTTGATCCCAAGGATCCGTTCAATCCGATCAACCGACGCATCGATATCGTCGTGCTGACCAAAAAGGCCCAGCGTGCAATTGAAGGTGACCCGCCTGCGACGCCACCGGTACCGACCCAGGGTGAAGGCGCGCCGGGCGAGGTGCCGGCAGACCCGAACGCACTGCCGCCGGAGCAGGAGCCTTTGCCGGCCCATGAGCTGCGACAGAAGCTGAACCTGTTTGATGACGGCGGGATGAAAGACCCGACTCTGCCCGCCACGGGTTCATGAGGCCGTCAGACTCAATCGATTGCTTCGACGATTAAAAAAGCCCCGGGTTCTCGGGGCTTTTTTCTGTCGGTTGTATCAGAGCGGGAGGTAGGCCTTCACACCGTCAATCACGCCTCGCATATCTTCCGCGCCCAAGCGCGGCACGAAATACTCTCGCCCAGTGGTCCTGGTCTTTCTGTGCAGTTTGTCCAGTCGTTCGAAACTGACCGTGTAGATCATGTCGCATTTCACCCGCAGCGCTTTATAGCCATCGTTATGCAGTGGATTGGTTCGCAATAAATGGTGCCAGTCGTGCTGGATGTCAGGCGCTGTGGAGGAAATCGGGACCACTGTGCACAGTTTTCGGCTGTGGGTGACAGTCGGCGAGATCACAACGACTTTGCGGATCTTCAGCATTTCGGGCGCTACAAAGCCCCGAGTGAAGTCGCACAGAAGAACATCGCCTTGTTTGGGATGGTAGTAGAGAGGCAATCGTTGATTCCCCGGAAAAAGCAAAGCCGCCCGAAGGCGGCTTCATTCGACACGCAGTGGAGCTTGCTTCGCCCCTTCTGCGCCGCTGGATCAACCCCGAAAAGGATCCAGACTCCTGCCAGCTTGCGCTGGTGACGGAGCGAGTATGAGCATTGGGAAAATCGAATTCAAGCTGGCTTGCGTCATGGGCCGCCCAGTTGCAGCGGATTCTTGATGGCTGACTCGATTTAATCAATGGGGTCGGGGGTTCCGTGCCGTGCCTTATGTGTATCAAGGCATGGCACGGCACCGGTTTGCTGCTTAGTAACTGGTCTCGGGCAAGCTGGCGATGATCGAGCGATAGCTGTTCATTCGCTGCTGCTGCACGCGGCCGTCTTCCAGTGCCTTGAGCAGGGCGCAACCTGGCTCGCGGTCATGTTTGCAGTCACGGAAGCGGCAGGTGCCGATCAAGTCGTTGAACTCGATAAAGCCCGCTTCAACATCGGCACGGCTCACATGGCCCAGGCCGAATTCACGGATGCCGGGGGAGTCGATCAGTTCACCGCCGCCCGGGAAGTGGAACAATCGCGCGGTGGTGGTGGTGTGGGTGCCCTGGCCGGACAGCTCCGACAATGGACCCACACGTGTTTCGACTTCCGGCAACAGGCTGTTGACCAGGGACGACTTGCCCACGCCCGACTGGCCGACGAACACGCTGATGCGCCCGTCCAGTTCAGTCTGTAACTGTTCCATGCCATTGCCGTGATGCGCCGAGACTTCCAGTACCGGGTAGCCGAGGGTGCGGTACACCGCCAGCAACGCGTTGAGCGCCGGGGCGTTCTGTTCGTCGATCAGGTCGAATTTGTTCAGCAGCAACAGCGGGCGAATGCCGGCGTGTTCGGCGGCTACCAGGTAGCGGTCGATCAGGTTGGCATGGGGTTCGGGCAGTGGCGCGAAGACAATGACGATCATGTCGACGTTGGCCGCTACCGGCTTGAGCTGGCCACGGCTGTCGGGACGGCGCAGTTCGGTGGTACGTGGCAGTTGGGCGACGATGACGCCGATGCCCTGGTTGCCGGCACGCCACACCACCCGGTCGCCGGTCACCAGCGCAGGCAGGTTGGCGCGCAGGTGGCAACGGAACACCTGGCCGGCGTGATCGCCTTCGGTGGCCTCGACTTCGACCTGCACACCGAAGTGCGCGATCACCAGGCCCGTTTGCTCGGGGCCCAGGTCGCCGCCCTCAAGCGCTTCCACGGCGGAGGATTCACGTTTGGCGGCGCGGGCAGCGCGTTCGCCCTGAATCTTTTCGATGCGCCAGTTTTGGCGACGGTTGAGCTGGCGTTTGGCCATTGGTGTTCCGTGTCGATAATGCATAGGTTAGGTGAAACGGTCGCGAGTCTAGCACGCCCTGCCTGCTAAACTGCGCAGCTACGCCAAGGTGCCAAGGAACCACGACATGCAAAACCCACAGAACCTGATTTGGATCGATCTGGAAATGACCGGTCTGAACCCTGACACCGACGTCATCATCGAGATGGCGACCATTGTCACCGACAGCAACCTCAACACCTTGGCCGAAGGTCCGGTGATCGCCATTCACCACAGCGACGCGGTGCTGGCCACCATGGACGAGTGGAACACCCGCACCCACGGCAACTCGGGCCTGACCCAGCGTGTGCGCGACAGCCGCGTGAGCATGGCTGAGGCTGAAGCCGAAACCATCGCCTTCCTGGAAAAGTGGGTACCCAAGGGCAAGTCGCCGATCTGCGGCAACAGCATTTGCCAGGACCGCCGCTTTCTCTATACCCACATGAAGGCGCTGGAAAGCTACTTCCACTACCGCAACCTGGACGTGTCGACTTTGAAGGAGCTGGCCGCGCGCTGGGCGCCGGAAGTCAAAGACAGCTTCCACAAGGGCAGCACCCACCTGGCGCTGGACGATATTCGCGAGTCGATTGCCGAGCTGCAGCATTACCGCAAGCATTTCATCAAGTTCTGACTTGAGTCGTGGTGAGGCGTTTTTGTGGCGAGGGAGCTTGCTCCCGCTGGGCTGCGAAGCGGCCCTGAAAAATGGGACTGCTGCGCAGTCCAACGGGAGCAAGCTCTCTCGCCACATCAGCAAGAGCTTTAAGCTCTTCAGCGCTCGCCCCCTTTTGGTGCCATCACCAAATGATTAGACTGCGCGCCTCTTTGCAAGGATCGCCATCATGCTGCTGATGCTCTACCTCATCGCCATCACCGCCGAAGCCATGACGGGTGCCTTGTCCGCCGGGCGGCGCGGGATGGACTGGTTCGGTGTGGTGCTGATCGCCTGCGTGACGGCACTGGGCGGCGGTTCGGTGCGTGACGTGTTGCTCGGCCACTACCCGCTGACCTGGGTCAAACACCCGGAGTACCTGGTGCTGACCTCCGTCGCGGCCCTGGTGACCATCTTCATCGCTCCATTGATGCGCCACCTGCGGTCGCTGTTCCTCGCGCTGGACGCCGTGGGCCTGGTGGCCTTCACCCTGATCGGCAGCATGACCGCCCTGGAAATGGGCCACGGCATGCTGGTGGCGTCAGTCAGCGGTGTGATCACCGGGGTATTCGGCGGCATCCTGCGGGATATCTTCTGCAACGACATTCCGTTGATCTTCCGCCGCGAGCTGTACGCCAGCGTGTCGTTCCTGGCCGCCTGGTTCTACATGCTGTGCATCTACCTTGAGCTGCCAAGTGAGCAATCGATCCTGCTGACGCTGTTCAGCGGCTTTCTATTGCGCCTGCTGGCGATCCGTTTTCACTGGGAAATGCCCAAGTTCGTCTACAACGACGACGTGCACTGACGTTCGGCGTGCTGGTTCAGCGCCCATTCCACATGTTCGCGCACCAGTTCCGAGGGGTATTCCCGACGCGCCTTCAGCGCTTCCAGCACCGGAATGCTTGATGGCGCATTGCCCAGGCCCACCGCCAGGTTGCGCAGCCAGCGCTCATAGCCGGCGCGGCGCAGAGGCGAGCCTTCGGTGCTGCTGAGGAATTTGTCCTCGTCCCACATAAACAACTCGGCGAGCTCTGCGTTATCCAGGTTGTGCCGTGGCTTGAAATCGCCTTCGTCGGTAGGCCGCGCGAAACGATTCCACGGGCAAACGATCTGACAGTCATCGCAGCCGAATACCCGATTGCCGATCAGTGGGCGCAGTTCTTCGGGGATCGCGCTTTTCAGCTCGATGGTCAGGTAGGAAATGCAGCGCCGGGCGTCCAGCACGTAGGGCCCGACGAAGGCGTTGGTAGGGCAGATATCCAGGCAGGCGGTGCAGCGGCCACAATGTTCGGTGGCGTGGGGTGGGTCGACCGGCAACGGCAGGTCGACAAACAGCTCGCTCAGGAAGAAGTAACTGCCCGCCTTGCGATTGAGTACCAGGGTGTTCTTGCCGATCCAGCCGAGCCCGGCCTGCTCGGCGATGGCTTTCTCCAGCACCGGGGCGCTGTCGACAAAGGCGCGGAAGCCGAACGGGCCGATTTGCGCCTGGATGCGGTCGGCCAGTTGCTGCACGCGCTTGCGGATCAGCTTGTGGTAGTCGCGGCCCAGGGCGTAGCGGGAGATGTAGGCTTTTTCGGGCTTGGCCAGCAGTTGGGCCATTTGGGTGTCGCCCGGCAAGTAGTCCATGCGCAGTGAGACCACGCGCAAGGTGCCGGGTACCAGCTCCTCCGGGTGTGAGCGCTTGCTGCCGTGGGCGCCCATGTAGTCCATTTCGCCGTGGTAGCCGGCGTCGAGCCAGCGTTGCAGGTGCTGTTCATGCTCGGCGAGGTCGAGGCCGCTGATGCCCACTTGTTGAAAGCCCAGCTCGCGGCCCCAGTCTTTGATCGATTGGGCGAGGGCGGGCAGGTCGTAGGTAATAGCAGGCATGAACAAGAGAAACCGCAGGTTAGATGCGTATAATTCTGCCAGACATCGGAGCTTGAAGACGCATGCCGCAGACAAAACACGAAATACCCGACGTTCAGCACCTGTTGCCCGGCCAATTGCCGCAACTCGCTGCGCGTTCCCCGGACGCCCATAAAGGCCAGTTCGGCCATGTATTGCTGATCGGCGGCGACCGCGGTTTTGGCGGCGCCGCCTTGCTCAGTGCTGAAAGTGCCCTGCGCAGTGGTGCCGGCATGGTTTCCCTGGCGACCCGCAGCGAGCACGTCGGTGCGGCGCTGGCGCGGTTGCCGGAAGTGATGACGGTGGGCGTGCACTCGGCCAATCAATTGATGGGCCTGCTGGAAAAGATTTCCGTGATCGTCATCGGCCCGGGCCTGGGCGAGGTCTCCTGGGGCAAAAGCCTGCTGTCGGTAGCGGCCAATGCCAGGCAGCCGCAAGTCTGGGACGCCGATGCCTTGAACCTGCTGGCGGCGGGCAGCGTCAGCTTGCCGGCCAATTGCGTGATCACTCCGCATCCTGGCGAAGCGGCCCGCTTGATGGGTATTTCGACAGCCGAGGTTCAGGCCGACCGCCTTAACGTGGCGCGCGCCTTGAGTCAGAAATTCAATGCGGTGGCGATCCTCAAGGGCGCCGGCAGCTTGATCGCCAGCCCGGACGGTCGGGTTGCCCGCTGCGATCAGGGCCATCCTGCAATGGCAACCGCTGGCCTTGGCGATGTGTTGGCCGGCCTGGTCGGTGCTTTGCTGGCGCAAGGCATGCCGGCATTTGATGCCGCCTGCCTGGCGGTCTGGCTGCATGCCACTGCCGGAGATCGCCAGGGTACCTACGGTCGCGGGCTGGCCGCCAGTGACCTGATTCCTGCCATTCGTCAGTTGCTGGAGGAGCAATCGCCGTGTCTGAAGTAGTTCTTTTCCTGCCTGATGAAGACGCCATGGTCGCCTTGGGCAACCGTATTGCCCGGGTCACTCAAGGCTCAGGGCTGATCTTTCTGGAAGGCGATCTCGGCGCCGGAAAAACCACCTTGTCCCGGGGCATCATTCGCGGGTTGGGGCACGCGGGTGCTGTGAAAAGCCCTACGTTCACCTTGGTAGAACCCTACGAAATCGGTGACGTACGAGCGTTCCACTTCGACCTGTATCGCCTGGTGGACCCGGAAGAACTGGAATACATGGGCATTCGTGATTACTTCGATGAGGACGCCTTGTGCCTGATCGAGTGGCCAGATAAAGGCACAGGCTTTTTGCCAAAGCCGGACCTGACCATTACCATTACCCCGCATAAGCAAGGACGTCAGCTGAAGTTGTTGTCCCAGAGCGCGCGCGGCGAGTCGTGGTGCGCCGCCTTGGCATTGGAATTCAAATAATTGATGGGGTTAGGTATGCGCTTTCGCGCGTTGGTTACTGTCGTAGGGGTGTTGCTTGCGGCAATGACTTTCAATGCACTGGCGGCCTCACAGGTGAAAAGTGTTCGCCTGTGGCGGGCACCGGATAACACGCGACTGGTATTCGACCTGTCCGGCCCGGTTCAGCACAGCGTCTTCACCCTCACGGCGCCTGATCGCCTGGTGATTGATATCAACGGTGCGACCCTGGCCGCGCCGTTGAAGGTCGCCATGGCCAATACCCCGATTACCGCGATGCGCTCGGCCCAGCGTACGCCGACCGACCTGCGGGTGGTCATCGACCTGAAAAAGGCCGTGACCCCGAAAAGCTTCGTGCTGGCGCCCAACGCGCAGTATGGCAACCGGCTGGTGGTGGACCTGTTCGACAACGCCGCCGATGCCGCGCCGCCGCCTGCGCCAACTCCAAGCGTCGCGACGATACCTGCGGTGCCGGTCAACCAGTCGCAACCCCAGGTCAAATTGCCGCCGCTGCCACCGGCTCCGGCGGGCAAACGTGACATTATCGTGGTCATCGATGCCGGTCACGGCGGCGAAGACCCGGGTGCCTCGGGCTCGCGCGGCCAGCATGAAAAAGACGTAGTACTGGCCATCGCCCGCGAACTGCAGCGCCAGATCAATGGCATGAAAGGCTACCGCGCCGAGCTGACCCGGACCGGCGACTACTTTATTCCGCTGCGTGGCCGTACCGAAATCGCCCGCAAGAAGGGCGCCGACCTGTTCGTCTCGATCCACGCCGACGCCGCACCTTCGGCCGCGGCGTTTGGTGCCTCGGTGTTTGCCCTGTCTGATCGCGGCGCTACGTCCGAGACCGCCCGCTGGCTGGCGGACAGTGAAAACCGTTCCGACTTGATCGGCGGGGCTGGCAACGTATCCCTCGACGACAAGGACAAGATGCTCGCTGGCGTATTGCTCGATCTGTCGATGACTGCCTCGCTGACCTCCAGCCTGAACGTGGGGCAGAAAGTCCTGAGCAACATTGGTCGCGTCACCTCGCTGCACAAACAGCGCGTGGAACAGGCCGGGTTCATGGTGCTCAAGTCGCCGGATATTCCGTCGATCCTGGTGGAAACCGGGTTTATCTCCAACTCCAACGAAGCCTCGAAACTGGCCTCGGCCAGCCACCAGCAGGCGTTGGCGCGCTCCATCAGCGCCGGTGTTCGCCAGTTCTTCCAGCAGAACCCGCCGCCGGGCACTTATATAGCCTGGCTGCGTGACTCCGGGAAAATCGCCCAGGGCCCGCGTGACCATCGCGTGCAGCCGGGTGACACCCTGGCGATGCTGGCGGTGCGCTTCCAGGTGTCAGCGGCAACCTTGCGCAGTGCCAACAACCTCAAGACCGATGAATTGAAGGTCGGCCAGGTGTTGACCATCCCGGGCACTGAACTGGCGGCGCAATAATGAGCGAAACAGTCTTGAGCAATACCTCGCGCATCGAGCTGCTAAGCCCGCGTCTCGCCAACCAGATCGCGGCGGGTGAGGTGGTCGAGCGGCCAGCGTCGGTGATCAAGGAGTTGCTGGAAAACAGTATCGACTCCGGCGCCAGGCGCATTGATGTCGATGTTGAGCAGGGCGGCGTCAAGCTGCTGCGGGTGCGCGACGACGGCAGCGGGATTTCCTCCGATGACCTGCCGCTGGCCCTGGCCCGTCACGCCACCAGCAAGATTCGTGACCTGGAAGACCTGGAGCGGGTGATGAGCCTCGGGTTTCGTGGTGAGGCCCTGGCCTCCATCAGCTCCGTGGCTCGCCTGACCCTGACTTCCCGCACCCGCGACGCCGACCAGGCCTGGCAGGTTGAAACCGAAGGCCGCGACATGGCGCCCCGGGTCCAGCCGGCGGCACATCCGGTGGGCACCTCGGTGGAAGTGCGCGACCTGTTCTTCAACACCCCGGCCCGGCGTAAATTCCTCAAGGCCGAAAAAACCGAATTCGATCATCTGCAGGAAGTCATCAAGCGCCTGGCCCTGGCGCGGTTTGATGTGGCTTTCCACCTGCGCCACAACGGCAAGACCATCCTCAGCCTGCACGAGGCCCATGATGATGCGGCCCGTGCGCGGCGTGTCTCGGCCATCTGCGGCGCGGGGTTCCTGGAGCAGGCGCTGCCGATCGAGATCGAGCGCAATGGCCTGCGGCTGTGGGGTTGGGTGGGTTTGCCGACTTTCTCCCGTAGCCAGGCGGACATGCAGTATTTCTTCGTGAATGGCCGGGCGGTGCGCGACAAGCTGGTGGCCCACGCGGTGCGCCAGGCGTATCGCGACGTGCTGTTCAACGGGCGGCATCCGACGTTTGTGCTGTTTTTCGAGGTCGACCCGTCGGTGGTCGACGTCAACGTGCACCCGACCAAGCACGAAGTGCGCTTTCGTGACGGTCGCATGGTCCACGACTTTCTTTACGGCACCCTGCACCGCGCCTTGGGCGATGTGCGGCCGGATGATCACCTGGCGGCGCCGATTGTCACGGCTGTTGTCCGTCCTTCAGGGCCGGAAGCCGGCGAGTTCGGGCCCCAGGGCGAAATGAGCCTGGCGGCCAACCTGCTGCAATCGCCGCAAGCCCAGCCGAGCTATACCGCACCAGGCTCAGGCTCAGGCGCCGGCGCCGGTTATCAATACCAGTACACCCCGCGTCCGCAGTCGGCGGTGCCGGTGGCCGAGGCCCAGGCGGCCTATCGCGAGTTTTTCGCGCCGCTGCCCGGCGCCGAGCCAGGTGCTGCCGCGTTGCCGGAAGGCCAGGGCGACGTGCCGCCGCTGGGTTACGCGCTGGCACAGCTCAAGGGTATCTATATTCTTGCGGAAAACGCCCATGGCCTGGTGCTGGTGGACATGCACGCCGCCCACGAGCGGATCATGTACGAGCGCCTGAAGATCGCCATGGCCAGCGAAGGCCTGAGCGGCCAGCCGCTGCTGGTGCCGGAATCCCTGGCGGTCAGCCAGCGGGAAGCGGATTGCGCCGAAGAGCACGTCAGCGTGTTCCAGAAGCTGGGCTTTGAGCTGCAACGCCTGGGGCCGGAAACCCTGGCTATCCGCCAGATTCCGGCTTTGCTCAAGCAGGCAGAGGCCAACCGGCTGGTGGCCGATGTCCTGGCGGACCTGATGGAATACGGCACCAGTGACCGGATCCAGGCCCACATCAATGAACTGCTCGGCACCATGGCCTGTCACGGCGCCATCCGCGCCAACCGCCGGCTGGCCTTGCCGGAAATGAACGGCCTGCTGCGGGACATGGAAAACACCGAGCGCAGCGGCCAGTGCAACCATGGCCGCCCGACCTGGACCCAGATGGGCCTGGACGACCTCGACAAACTGTTCTTGCGCGGCCGTTGATGAGTGCCTTGCCCCCCGCAATCTTCCTGATGGGCCCGACGGCCGCCGGCAAGACCGACCTGGCCATCGAGCTGACCAAGGTCTTGCCGTGCGAGTTGATCAGTGTCGACTCTGCACTGGTTTACCGGGACATGGACATCGGCACTGCCAAACCTTCAAAAGAGCTGCTGGCCCAGTATCCGCACCGGTTGATCGACATTATTGATCCCGGCGAGAGCTATTCGGCGGCGGATTTTCGCATCGATGCGCTGGCCGCCATGGCCGATATCACCGCGCGGGGCAAGATTCCGCTGCTGGTCGGCGGCACGATGCTCTACTACAAGGCCTTGCAGGAAGGTCTGGCTGATATGCCGCCAGCTGATCCACAGGTGCGCGCCGAACTTGAAGAAGAGGCTGCGCGCCTTGGCTGGCAGGCCTTGCACGATCAGTTGGCCATTGTGGATCCGGTTTCCGCCGCGCGAATTCATCCCAATGACCCCCAGCGTCTGACGCGAGCGTTGGAAGTCTGGCGGGTCAGTGGCCAGACCATGACTGAACACAGGCTGAAACAAACTGCGCAAAGTGCTGAAGCAGGCGCCTCGGGACACTCACAATTGCCCTATACTGTGGCGAATCTGGCCATCGCTCCGACGGATCGCCAGGTGCTGCATGAACGAATTGCACAAAGATTCACAATTATGTTGGAACAGGGGTTTGTGGAGGAGGTCGTAGCACTGCGTTCAAGAGGTGACCTGCATCCAGGGCTGCCTTCGATACGTGCTGTAGGCTACCGCCAAGTCTGGGATCATCTGGATGGCAAGCTGACGTCAGCCGAAATGCAGGAGCGCGGCATCATTGCCACGCGCCAATTGGCGAAGCGTCAGTTCACCTGGTTGCGCAGTTGGAGCGATTTGCACTGGCTGGACAGCCTGGACAGCGACAATCTGTCACGCGCCTTGAAATACTTGGGAACGGTCTCCATATTGAGCTGAGTCCTTGCAATTGCCGTCTATCCTTGGGGGTGTGACGGCCATGAGCTATCTATTTTCCGATTTTTATTATTGATCCTTAAAGGAGTGCGGCACATGTCAAAAGGGCATTCGCTACAAGACCCTTACTTGAATACTTTACGTAAAGAGAAAGTTGGGGTTTCCATCTATCTGGTCAACGGTATCAAGCTGCAAGGTACGATCGAGTCGTTCGACCAGTTCGTGATCCTGCTGAAAAACACCGTAAGCCAAATGGTTTACAAGCACGCTATCTCGACCGTAGTGCCGGTTCGTCCAATTCGTCTGCCTAGCGCAACCGAAGAACAGGGTGACGCCGAGCCTGCACCAGGTAACGCCTGATAGGAGTCTCCTTTGTTCTTTGAGCGCCACGGTGGTGGTGAGCGAGTAATCCTCGTTCACTTGGATGGACAGGACCCTGAGGCGCGCGAAGATCCGCAGGAGTTTCAGGAGTTGGCAAATTCGGCCGGCGCCGAGACCGTCGCGTTTTTTAACGTGCCGCGTCATCGGCCAACCGCCAAATTCCTGATCGGCAGCGGCAAGGTCGAGGAACTGCGCGACCTGGTCCACGCCGAAAAGGCCGATCTGGTGATTTTCAATCACATCCTCACGCCCAGTCAGGAACGTAACCTCGAACGAGTTTTCGAGTGTCGCGTGATCGACCGCACGGGTCTGATTCTCGATATTTTCGCTCAACGCGCCCGTACCCATGAAGGCAAGCTCCAGGTAGAACTGGCCCAGCTTGACCACATGAGCACCCGGCTGGTGCGTGGCTGGACTCACCTTGAGCGCCAGGGTGGCGGCATCGGCATGCGCGGCCCGGGTGAAACCCAGCTGGAAACCGACCGGCGTCTGCTGCGGGTGCGCCTGCGACAGATCAAGGGCCGCCTGGAGAAGGTGCGCAGCCAGCGCGAACAATCGCGACGTGGCCGTATGCGTGCGGATATCCCGACCGTTTCCCTGGTGGGCTATACCAACGCCGGCAAATCCACACTCTTCAACAACGTGACGAAATCGGACGTGTACGCGGCCGACCAACTGTTCGCGACCCTCGACCCGACCTTGCGCCGTCTGGAACTGGACGACCTGGGGCCGATTGTCCTGGCCGATACCGTGGGTTTCATTCGTCACTTGCCCCACAAGCTGGTCGAGGCATTTCGGTCTACGCTCGAAGAGTCGAGCAATTCCGACCTGCTGTTGCACGTGATCGATGCGGCCGAACCGGATCGCATGTTGCAGATTGAACAGGTCATGGTGGTGCTGGGCGAGATTGGTGCCCAGGACTTGCCGATCCTCGAGGTCTATAACAAACTCGATTTGCTTGAAGGCGTTGAGCCACAAATCCAGCGCGACGAAAACGGCAAGCCCCAGCGGGTCTGGCTGTCGGCGCGTGATGGCAGTGGCCTGGAATTGCTTGAACAAGCCATTGCCGAGCTGTTGGGCAGCGATTTGTTCGTCGGCACCTTGCGCTTGCCGCAGCGTTTTGCTCGACTGCGTGCACAGTTTTTCGAGCTGGGCGCGGTACAGAAAGAAGAACACGACGAAGAAGGTGTCAGCTTGCTGGCCGTTCGATTGCCGCGCTCGGAGCTGAATCGGCTGGTCAGCCGTGAAGGCGTTGTGCCGACAGAGTTCATCGAACAACACACTTTGCAATAAAAGCCTGAGAAAGCGGTTGTGCCGCTGTGACAGGCATTCTGTAGCATTGGTCGGCGCGCCGTGGGTGCGTCTTTGCTTTATCAGATGGAGAGCGCTATGGCTTGGAATGAGCCGGGTGGCAACTCGAATAATCAGGATCCTTGGGGTGGTAAACGCCGCAATAATGGCGACCGCAAGGGGCCACCAGATCTCGACGAGGCCTTCCGAAAGCTGCAGGAAAGCCTGAATGGGTTGTTCGGTGGTGGAAAAAAACGTGGTGGTGACGAAGGCGGTCGTACGAGCAAGGGCGGTGGTTACGGCCTGCTCGGCATCGGCCTCGTCGTGCTGGCGGCCGTCTGGCTGTACAGCGCCGTCTATGTGGTGGACGAGCAGGAGCAAGCCGTGGTGCTGCGCTTCGGCAAGTACTACGAGACTGTCGGCCCTGGCCTGAACATCTACTTCCCGCCGATCGACAAGAAGTACATGGAAAACGTCACGCGTGAGCGTGCCTACACCAAGCAGGGCCAGATGCTGACCGAAGACGAGAACATCGTCGAAGTGCCGCTGACCGTGCAGTACAAGATCAGCAACCTGCAGGACTTCGTGCTGAACGTCGACCAGCCGGAGATCAGCCTGCAACATGCGACCGAAAGCGCCCTGCGTCACGTGGTGGGTTCCACCGCAATGGACCAGGTGCTGACTGAAGGCCGTGAATTGATGGCCAGCGAAATCAAGGAGCGTCTGCAACGGTTCCTCGACACGTACCGCACCGGTATCACCGTGACCCAGGTCAACGTACAGAGCGCAGCGGCACCGCGTGAAGTGCAGGAAGCCTTCGATGACGTGATCCGTGCCCGTGAAGACGAGCAGCGTTCGCGCAACCAGGCTGAAACCTACGCCAACGGCGTGGTGCCGGAAGCCCGTGGCCAGGCCCAGCGCATCCTTGAGGATGCCAACGGTTACCGCGACGAAGTGGTCTCCCGCGCCAAGGGTGAGGCAGATCGTTTCACCAAGCTGGTGGCCGAGTACCGCAAGGCACCGGAAGTCACCCGTGAGCGTCTGTACCTGGACACCATGCAGGAAGTCTTCAGCAACACCAGCAAGGTTCTCGTGACCGGCAGCAAGGGCGGGCAGAACAATCTGCTGTACCTGCCGCTGGACAAGATGATCGAAGGTGGTCGTAGCAGCACCAGCGCACCGGCTACCGGTTCCAATGCTGCTGCCAACGAAGCGAGCGCCCGTGCGGCCGCTGACCTGCTGCAACAGCAAACACGTACCAGGGAGAGTCGTTGATGAGCAATAAATCGCTGACCGCCCTGATTGTGGGCGTCGTCGTGGTCATCGCTGCCTGGAACTGCTTCTATATCGTGTCTCAGACCGAGCGCGCGGTGTTGCTGCAATTCGGTCGCGTGGTCCAGGCGGATGTCCAGCCGGGCCTGCATGTGAAAGTCCCCTACGTCAACCAGGTGCGCAAGTTCGACGGCCGCCTGATGACCCTGGATGCACCGACACAACGCTTCCTGACCCTGGAAAAGAAAGCTGTGATGGTTGACGCCTACGCCAAGTGGCGCGTCAAGGATGCCGAGCGCTTCTACACCGCGACCTCCGGCCTCAAGCAGATTGCCGACGAGCGTTTGTCGCGCCGTCTGGAATCGGGCCTGCGTGACCAGTTTGGTAAGCGCACCCTGCACGAGGTGGTATCCGGTGAACGTGACGCGCTGATGGCGGATATCACGCGTTCGTTGAATGCGATGGCGGAAAAAGAGCTGGGCATCGAGGTGATCGATGTTCGGGTCAAGGCCATCGACCTTCCGAAGGAAGTGAACCGCAGCGTGTTCGAGCGTATGAGCACCGAGCGTGAGCGCGAGGCTCGTGAGCACCGCGCCAAGGGTAACGAACTGGCAGAAGGGATCCGCGCGGATGCCGACCGTCAGCGTCGCGTACTGTTGGCTGAAGCCTATCGCGAGTCTGAAGAGGCCCGTGGTGATGGTGATGCTCAAGCCGCTTCGATCTACGCCAAGGCCTATGGTCAGGACCAGGAGTTCTACGCGTTCTACCGTAGCCTGCGCGCCTACCGTGAAAGCTTTGCGAACAAAACCGACGTCATGGTGCTGGACCCAAGTAGCGATTTCTTCCGCTACCTGGAAAAGTCCAAGTAACCCGCATGTAGTCTGAGAATCGCTCCGTCGGGCGGCTAAAATGCCGGGCGGGGTGATCCTTTCAGAAAACGGGTGTATGATGCGGCAGCCGGGAAATTCCCGGCTTTTTTGCGTCTGCATGTTTGATTGTGGTTTTGCTCCGCAGGCGCCACAGGTTTTTCGAGGAAAGTGCCCGACGAGGCCGATTGTTGGTCGTTCGTCACGTCGCTCTTGCGCGTGGTTTATGCAGGGGCCGGGTATTTTCTGCTTCACTCAAGGCTCGCCCGAGGGCTGGCCGCCCGGATCATAGGGGAATGGCGTAATGGCAACGGTAGACCGCTGGCTGCTGCCAGATGGCATCGAAGAAGTACTGCCACCAGAAGCTGCGCGCATTGAAATCGCGCGCCGCCAGGTGTTGGATCTGTTCCAGAGCTGGGGTTACGAGTTTGTCGTGACTCCGCATATCGAGTACCTGGAATCCCTGCTGACCGGCGCGGGCCAGGACCTGGATCTGCGCACCTTCAAGGTCATCGACCCGCAATCGGGCCGGCAAATGGGCTTTCGTGCCGACATCACGCCGCAAGTAGCGCGCATTGATGCGCACACCCTGCGTCGCGAAGGGCCAAGCCGCCTGTGCTACGCCGGCAGCGTGCTGCATGCGCAACCGCGTGCGTTGTCGTCGTCCCGCAGCCCGATCCAGTTGGGCGCCGAGTTGTACGGTGATGCCAGCCCGAGCAGCGACGTGGAAGTCATCAGCCTGATGCTGGCCATGTTGCAGCTGGCCGATGTGCCGGATGTGCACATGGACCTTGGGCATGTCGGTATCTACCGCGGCCTGGCCCGTGCGGCCGGCTTGTCGGGTGAAGTGGAACAACAGTTGTTCGATGCCTTGCAGCGCAAGGCCATTGATGAAGTGATTGCCCTGACGGCGGGCGTGCCTGCCGACCTGGCCGGCATGCTGCGTGCGCTGGTGGATCTGTGTGGCGGCCGTGAAGTACTGACCGCCGCCCGTGATCGCCTGGCGAATGCGCCGGCTGATGTATTGGCGGCCCTGGACGATGTGCTGGCGATTGCCGAGCAGTTGTCTGCGCGCTTCCCGCAGTTGCCGCTGTACTTTGATTTGGGTGAGTTGCGCGGCTACCACTACCACACCGGTGTGGTGTTCGCGGTGTTTGTCCCGGGTGTTGGCCAGGCCATCGCCCAGGGCGGTCGTTACGACGATATCGGCGCCGACTTCGGTCGCGCTCGTCCGGCGACCGGTTTTTCCACCGATTTGAAAACCCTGGTGACCCTGGGGCGTGCTGAGGTCGAACTGCCGTCTGGCGGTATCTGGATGCCCGACAGTACGGACGCAGCACTCTGGCAGCAGGTTTGCCAGTTGCGCAGTGAGGGTCAGCGTGTGGTCCAGGCCTTGCCTGGGCAGCCATTGGCCGCCGCCCGTGAAGCGGACTGCGACCGGCAATTGATTCAGCAGAACGGGCTTTGGCAAGTATCGCCACTGGCTTCTTGAGTTTTCCTGCCGGCCGCTGCCGGCACCAAGTTTGCGCGAATGAGGACAAGTGTTATGGGTAAGAATGTCGTAGTCCTGGGCACCCAATGGGGTGATGAGGGCAAAGGCAAGATCGTTGATCTGCTGACCGAACATGCTGCCGCCGTAGTGCGCTACCAAGGTGGCCACAACGCTGGCCACACCCTGGTCATCGATGGCGAAAAAACCGTCTTGCACCTGATCCCGTCGGGTGTACTGCGCGAAGGCGTGCAGTGCCTGATCGGCAACGGCGTGGTGGTTGCACCTGACGCCCTGCTGCGCGAGATCACCAAGCTGGAAGAGAAAGGCGTGCCAGTGCGCGAGCGCCTGCGTATCAGCCCTTCCTGCCCGCTGATCCTGTCCTTCCACGTTGCGCTGGACCAGGCCCGTGAAAAGGCCCGTGGCGAGCTGAAGATCGGCACGACCGGTCGCGGCATCGGCCCGGCCTACGAAGACAAGGTTGCACGTCGTGGCCTGCGTGTGGGTGACCTGCTCAACATGCCGCGCTTTGAAGACAAGCTGCGTGAACTGGTGGATTACCACAACTTCATGCTGGTGGGTTACTACAAAGAGCCGGCCATCGAGTTTGAAAAGACCCTGGCCGAGTGCAAGGAATACGCCGAGCTGCTCAAGCCGCTGATGCTGGACGTGACTGCCGAGCTGCACGACCTGCGTCGCGCCGGCAAAGACATCATGTTCGAAGGCGCCCAGGGCTCGTTGCTGGACATCGACCACGGCACCTACCCGTACGTCACCAGTTCCAACAC
This sequence comes from Pseudomonas sp. W2I6, assembly GCF_030815935.1. Taxonomy (NCBI): domain Bacteria; kingdom Pseudomonadati; phylum Pseudomonadota; class Gammaproteobacteria; order Pseudomonadales; family Pseudomonadaceae; genus Pseudomonas; species Pseudomonas sp. W2I6. Next base: position 6,950,839 of record NZ_JAUSXJ010000001.1, read on the forward strand.
CACCGCTGGCGGCGTTGCGACGGGTTCGGGCGTTGGCCCGATGTTCCTGGACTACATCCTCGGCATCACCAAGGCATACACCACGCGTGTAGGTTCGGGTCCATTCCCGACTGAACTGTTCGACGACGTCGGCGCGCACCTGGCCAAACAAGGCCACGAGTTCGGCGCGACGACCGGCCGTGCCCGCCGTTGTGGCTGGTTCGACGCCGTTATCCTGCGTCGCGCTATCGATGTGAACAGCATCTCGGGCATCTGCCTGACCAAGCTGGACGTACTCGACGGCCTGGAAACCATCAACATCTGCATCGGCTACAAGGATGCGGAAGGCAAGGACGTTGCCCCGACTGACGCGGACAGCTACGTAGGCCTGCAGCCTGTGTACGAAGAAGTGCCAGGCTGGACCGAATCGACCGTGGGCGCCAAGACCCTGGAAGAACTGCCAGCCAACGCCCGCGCTTACATCAAGCGCGTCGAAGAGCTGATCGGTGCGCCGATCGACATTATTTCGACGGGCCCGGACCGCAACGAGACCATCGTTCTGCGTCACCCGTTCGCTTAATAAGCTGTTGATGTAAAAAGCAAAGGGCTCCTTCGGGAGCCCTTTGTCGTTTCCGCCTGGTAAACGGCACGACCCTTGCTATGGTTCTTTCTTTCGCGGTGCTATCAAATTAATGGCACCCGTGGTGGAGGGATTCCCAGTGTCTGCCGTTCTCTCATTGTTACAAAGCCGGCTGTTGCGGCCGGTGTTCGTTACCCTAGGTATCGCTCTTTTGGTGCAAGTACTGGTGGCCGTCGCCCTGACGCGAAGCACCGTCACTGCATTGGAAGCTGATTTGGGCAATCGCCTGGGCGTCGACAGCCAGAAACTGTCCGGCGAGTTGGCGCAAGCCGGCAAGGAAGTGACATCCAGCCTGGACAGTCTGTCTTCCAGCACGCGCCAGCGTCTGACGGCGGGGCTTTCCACGCGCCTGCAGGAAGAGCAGAAGCAACTGCGTGCGACCCTGGAAAAAGACCTGCAGGACTCTGCCAATGACATGGCGCAACTGCTCGCCTCGGTGGCGCCGCGCGCCATGTGGGACAGCGACGTGCCGACGCTGTCTGAGTTTGCCCGCAGAGCCCAGCGCAATCCCAACGTGTTGTTTGTGGTGTATGACGACGCGGCTGGTGAGCACCTGACCCGTTACCTCAATCGTGAAAACCCGATCAACCAGGCGCTGCTGGAAAAGGGCAAGGGCGAACGTGCCCTGGATAAAGTGCTGGATGCGGCGAAGAATGATCCCTCGGTGTTCTACGTCGAAGCGTCCATCAGCCCCAATGGCGTAGAGATCGGTAAGGTCCGCATGGGGGTTTCGACTGCCTCGGTCGAGGCTGACCTGGCCGCGCTGGACAAGCGTTTTGCTGCACTGATTGCCAGCGGTGACCAGTTGGTGGGCGACAGCCTCAAGGGTGCCGCGGCTGACAGCGCGGCGGCCATGGGCGCGCGTTTGCAGTCGGCGCAAGCCACCGCCACCCAGATGACCGCCAATACCACCAGCGCCGTGCAAGAGGCGGCGGGCACCTTGCGCTGGCGCATCGGCATGGGCCTGGCGGTGGTAGGTTTTGGTGTATTGCTGTTGATTGCTGTAGTGCTCGGCCGTCGGGTCGTCAATCGCCTGAAGCTGCTGATTGCAGCGATGGACGATTTGGCGGCAGGCGAGGGCGACCTGACCAAGCGTGTGCAGATCAACAGCCGGGACGAAATCGGCGACATGGCCTCGGCGGTCAATCGCTTTGTGGATAAATTGCAGCCGATCGTGCGTGAAGCCGGTGATGTGGCCCAGCGTACCGGCGTGGAAATCGGCGCGATGACCCTGCGCAATGCGGGTGCCGATGCGGCCGCCGGCTTGCAGCGTGATGAGGTTGCCGAAAGCCTGCGGGCGCTGTCGCAAATGGCGGATGAGGCCCAGGCGGAAAGCCATGCGATGCAGGCGGCCTTGCAGCAGGTGGTGGATATTCGCCAGGCGACTGATGAAAATTCCCGCACTTCAGCCGAAGTCGGCAGCTTGATCGAGGCGTTGGCGGGGCAGGTGCAGGCCGGTTCCAAGGTGATCGAGCGGCTGGCGCAGCAGAGCGAGCAGATCGAGGTGGTGTTGACGGTGATCCACGGGATTGCCGAGCAAACCAACCTGCTGGCGCTCAACGCGGCTATTGAGGCGGCGCGAGCTGGTGAGACCGGGCGCGGCTTTGCGGTGGTGGCGGACGAGGTTCGCGCCCTGGCCAGTAAAACCCAGAGTTCTACCGGCGACATCCAGGCCCACATCGTGGCCTTGCAGCAAGGCGCCCGTGAGGCCGTGGAAACCATCGGCAAGGCCGGGCGCCAGGCCAGCGAGGGTTTGCTGGTATTACGCGACAGCGTGCGCCTGCAGCAGTCGGTACAGGCCTCGGTGGAGCAGGTGCATGCAGCGATTGGCCTGGCGACGCGGGCGGCTGAGCATCAGGCGCAGGGTGCGCATGCGGTGCGTGGGCGAGTCGAGATCATTCATGCCCAGGCTGAGCGAGCGGCGCAGGCGGTGGTAGAGACTACAGCCAGTGGCAAAGTGCTGGATGGGTTGGCTGCGCAGTTGAAGGCGAGCCTGGGGCAGTTCAGGGCTTGATGTCGCCTGTTTCGGCCTCATCGCAGGCAAGCCAGCTCCCACATTCGACCGAGTTCCAGCTCTGGAATGCGCTCAAATGTGGGAGCTGGCTTGCCTGCGATGGCTGATTCAGCGGCTCAGATACATCCGGGTCGTCAGCAGATACACCGGCAGCCCCGACACTAGAATCAACAATGCCGCATAGGGCGCCGCTGCCGCGAATTCCACATTCGAGGTGTGCGCCCACACGGCAGTCGCCAAGGTATTCAGCCCGGTCGGACTAAGCAGTAACGTCGCCGTCAATTCCTTCATCGCATCCAGGAATACCAGCGCAAACGCCGCCCCCAATGCCGGGAAAATAATCGGCAGCGTCACCCGGCAAAACGCACTGAGCGACGACGCGCCCAGCGTTCTCGCCGCCTCTTCCAGCTGTGGTGCTGCCTTGTTCAGCGCCGTGCGGATCGGCGCCTGGGCCAGGGGCAAAAACAGCAGCGCATAAGCGATCAGCAGCAACGCCGACGTTTGATACAGCGCCGGCACGTAATGCAGGGCGAAATACACCAGTGTCAGCGCAATCACCAGGCCGGGCAGGGCGTGCAGCAGGTACGGCAGGCGCTCGGCCCACAGTGCGAGCTGGCCCTTGTAGCGCACCACCAGCAAACCCACCGGCACGGCAAACAACAGGCAAAGCGCGGCGCCGCCCAGGGATAGCGCCAACGAAGAAAGCAGCGCCTCGCTGATCTCGGCTATCGGAAATGCCGCCGAACTGCCCACTGCCAGCCAATAACCGAGCATGCCCAGTGGAATGCCGCTGCCGATGATCGCCAGGAGCAGGCAATACAGCTGCCCCAGCGCCGCCCATTTGCCGAGTCGAACCTGTTCGGCATGCCGCGCCGCGCCCTGGCCGGTACGCACGTGTCGGCCCTTGCCGCGCACCCGCAGCTCCAGCCAGAGCAGCGTCAGGCACATCACCAGCAGCACCGCCGAAAGCATCGCCGCATTGGCGTTGCTGAACTCCAGCTCGAATTGCTGGTAGATCGCGGTGGTAAACGTCTGCAAGCCGATGATCGACAGCGCGCCGAACTCCACCAGCATATGCAGGGCAATCAACAGTGCCCCGGCCAGCAGCGACGGCCACAGCAGCGGCAAGGTGATGCGAAAGAATACGCCCCAGCGATTCAGTCCGAGGGTGCGGGCCGATTCTTCCAGGGATGGATCAAGATTGCGCAGGGTTGCCGCCACCGGCAGAAACACCAGCGGGTATTTGGACAGGGTCATCACCAGGATCGCTCCGCCCAACCCTTCAAAGTTGGCGCTTAACGAAACCCAGGTAAAGCTGCTGACAAACGCCGGCACCGCGAACGGCAGGCACAGGATCACTCCCCAGATCCGCCGCCCCGGCAGGTTGCTGCGTTCCAGCAGCCAGGCCAGGGACAAGCCGATCACGCCGCAGGCCACGGTGACGCCGACCATCAGCGCCAGGGTGTTGCGCAGCAACCCGAATACATAGGGTCGCCACAGCAAATGCACCGCCTCGGCCCATCCTGCCTGCCAGGCCTTGAGGCCGACATATGCCAGCGGCAACAGGCTCAGGCCTACCAGTAGCAGGACTGGTAGCAGCAACCAGATCGAAGGGCGTTTGCGTCTCGGCGTAAAACCCCCGCGCAAGGCGGGGGCGGGGAGCGATGGGTTCATCAGTTCAAGCCAACGTCACGTTCCAGTTCCAGGGCTTCTTCGGCGTTGCCCAGGTCGGCAGGGGTGACTTTCGGCGGTTGCAGCTCGCTGAAAGGCTTGAGGCCACGGTTGGATTCCATGCCCTTGCGCAACGGGTATTCGGCGGAAGTGTCGGTGATCACCCGCTGGCCTTCTTCGCTGGCCATGAATGCCAGCAGTTGCTGGGCTTCCTTTGGATGCTTGCTGGATTTCAGTGCAGCCGCGGCAGACACGGTGATCAGGCCACCGGCATCGCCGTTGGTGAAGTAGTGCAGCTGCGAATCCAGGTTGGTTTTTTCTTTCTTCAGGGCGAACCAGTAGTAGTTGTTCACCAAGACAGTGGCGACTTCGCCATTTTCCACGGCCTTGAGCGCAACCATGTTGTTGCTGTAGACCTTGCCGAAAGCGCGCAGGCCGGTCAGCCACTCTTCAGCCGCTTCGCGACCGTGCAGCTTGATGATCGCTACGGCTTGTTCCTGGAACGCGCCGCTGGTGGGCACGAAACCGACCTTGCCTTGCCACTCGGGCCCGGCGAAATCCAGTACCGACTTGGGCAGGTCTTTCTCGGCGATCAGCTTCGGGTTGAAGGCCACGACGCGGGTGCGTGCGGTCACGCCCATCCAGGCGCCGTTGGCGGCCACATATTCCTTCGGCAGGACGTCGAGGGTGCTGGCGTCGATGGTTGCCAGCAGGCCTTGCTCGCCGAGTTTATTCAGCGGCGGCGATTCTTCGGTGTAGATCACGTCGGCAGGGGAGCGGTCACCTTCTTCGACGACCTGGCTGGCCAGCTGGTTGCTGCTGCCCTTGCGCACATTGACGTGGATGCCGGTCTTGGCTTCGAAGGCCTTGGCAAGTTCATCGCCGACCTCCTTGTGTTGGCCGTTGTACAAGGTCAGTGCAACCTTGTCGGCAGAATAGGCAGCGGGCGAGAGCAGGGTCAGGCCGAGCAGAGTGATGGTCAGGCCACGCAGAAGGGATGTCTTGAGACGGGTATCGCGGATCATCATCCGGGGTTTTCCTCACTTGAGTGCAACAAATCCTTACAAGGATAAACGATAAAACTTCTCAAGTGCGGACGAGGGGGGAAATCACCGGTCAGTTTTTCAAACCCCGGAAACGAAAAAACCCGCTTTCGCGGGTTTGATCTGAATTTGGTGCCCAGGAGAAGACTCGAACTTCCACGACCTTGCGATCACCAGCACCTGAAGCTGGCGTGTCTACCAATTTCACCACCTGGGCATTATCAACGCTTGCGCTGTTGATGGAGCGAACTATACGGAGGGCTTTTTGATCTGTAAACCCCTGATTCAAAAATATAAATCAAGATTCTTGTTAAAAATCAAAGGCCTGAAACGCAAAAACCCGCTTTCGCGGGTTTTTGGAGACTCAAGGCATAACCTTGAGTTTGAAATTGGTGCCCAGGAGAAGACTCGAACTTCCACGACCTTGCGATCACCAGCACCTGAAGCTGGCGTGTCTACCAATTTCACCACCTGGGCAGCATCAACAACGTTGCCGTCGTCGATGGCGCGCACTATACGGAGGCTATTTTGAGCTGTAAAGCCCTGCCATGAAAAAAGTCTGGAATATTTCGCCGACGGTCGCGCAAGGTGCATTCCAAGGGCTACAAAGTGCTTTTACGGGCTTGTTGACACCTGAAATTTCCCGTTTCAATACGCGTATGCCAAACTAACCCGCATATAGACAAGGTGAAAACTCTCTAATGGCCGATTGGCAGTCCCTCGATCCCGAGGCCGCTCGTGAAGCGGAAAAATATGAAAACCCTATTCCTAGCCGCGAACTGATCCTGGCGCACCTCGCCGATCGGGGTTCGCCTGCTAGCCGCGAGCAGCTGGTTGAAGAGTTCGGTCTGACCACCGAAGACCAACTCGAGGCCCTGCGTCGTCGCCTGCGCGCCATGGAGCGCGATGCCCAGTTGATCTACACCCGCCGCGGCACCTACGCGCCGGTGGACAAGCTCGACCTGATCCTCGGCCGCATCGCCGGCCACCGTGACGGTTTCGGCTTCCTGATCCCGGACGATGGCAGCGACGACCTGTTCATGAGCCCGGCGCAAATGCGCCTGGTGTTCGATGGCGACCGTGCCCTGGCCCGCGTTTCCGGCCTCGACCGTCGCGGTCGCCGTGAAGGCGTGATCGTCGAAGTGGTGTCCCGTGCCCACGAGTCCATCGTCGGCCGTTACTTCGAAGAAGGCGGCATCGGCTTCGTGGTGCCGGATAACCCCAAGGTTCAGCAGGAAGTGCTGATCACCCCGGGGCGCAATGGCGCCGCCAAAGTGGGCCAGTTCGTCGAGGTGAAAATCACCCACTGGCCCACTGCGCGCTTCCAGCCACAGGGCGATATCGTTGAAGTGGTCGGCAACTACATGGCGCCGGGCATGGAGATCGATGTTGCGCTGCGCACCTACGATATCCCTCACGTCTGGCCTGAGGCTGTGCTCAAAGAAGCCGCCAAGCTCAAGCCGGAAGTCGAAGAAAAAGACAAAGAGAAGCGCATCGACCTGCGTCATCTGCCGTTCGTCACCATTGACGGCGAAGATGCCCGCGACTTCGACGATGCGGTCTACTGCGAAGCCAAGCCTGGCAAACTGCGCCTGTTCTCCGGCGGCTGGAAGTTGTTCGTCGCGATTGCCGACGTGTCCAGCTACGTGAAGATCGGTTCGGCCCTGGACAACGAAGCTCAGGTGCGCGGCAACTCGGTGTACTTCCCCGAGCGCGTCATCCCGATGCTGCCTGAGCAGCTGTCCAACGGCCTGTGCTCCCTGAACCCGAAAGTCGACCGTTTGGCCATGGTGTGCGAGATGACCATCTCGAAAACCGGCGAAATGACCGACTACCAGTTCTACGAAGCGGTGATTCACTCCCAGGCGCGCCTGACCTACAACAAGGTCAGCACCATCCTGGAACAGCCGAAAACCAGCGAAGCCAAGGCCCTGCGCGGTGAGTACGGGCATGTCGTGCCGCATCTCAAGCAGCTCTACGCGCTGTACAAGGTGCTGTTGGGCGCTCGTCACGTGCGTGGCGCGATCGACTTTGAAACTCAGGAAACCCGGATTGTCTTCGGTTCCGAGCGCAAGATCGCCGCAATCACCCCGACCACGCGCAACGATGCTCACAAGCTGATCGAGGAATGCATGCTGGCGGCCAACGTGGCCACCGCAGAATTCCTCAAAAAGCACGAGATTCCTGCGTTGTACCGGGTGCACGACGGCCCGCCGCCGGAGCGTCTGGAGAAGCTGCGCGCGTTCCTCGGTGAGCTCGGCCTGTCCCTGCACAAAGGCAAGGACGGCCCGACGCCGAAGGACTACCAGGCTCTGCTCGCGAGCATCAAGGACCGTCCGGATTACCACGTGATCCAGACCGTCATGCTGCGCTCCCTGAGCCAGGCGGTGTACAGCGCCGATAACCAGGGCCACTTCGGCCTGAATTACGAAGCGTACACCCACTTCACCTCGCCGATTCGTCGTTACCCGGACTTGCTCACGCACCGGGCGATCCGCAGCGTGATCCATTCCAAGCAGAACACCCCGCACGTCAAGCGTGCTGGTGCCATGACCATTCCGAAGGCACGGATCTATCCGTACGACGAAGCGGCCCTGGAACAGTTGGGCGAGCAGTGCTCCATGAGCGAGCGCCGTGCCGACGAAGCCACCCGCGACGTAGTGAACTGGCTCAAGTGCGAGTTCATGAAAGACCGCGTGGGCGAGTCGTTCCCGGGTGTGATCACTGCCGTGACCGGTTTTGGTTTGTTCGTCGAGCTGACCGACATCTACGTCGAGGGCCTGGTGCATGTCACCGCCTTGCCGGGTGACTACTACCACTTCGACCCTGTGCATCACCGCCTGGCGGGCGAGCGCACCGGTCGCAGCTTCCGTCTGGGCGATACCGTTGAAGTGCAGGTCATGCGCGTCGACCTCGACGAGCGCAAGATCGATTTCGGTATGCCTGACAAGCCGGCTGAACCGACTGGCCGTAAAAAACGTGGCAGCGAAACTGCAGCCCCGGCCAGCAAAGGCAAAGGCGCTCCTGCGAAAGCAGCGGTCGCCGAGCCTGCGCCAGCCAAGCCTGCGCGTCGTTCGTCTGCCAAGGACAAGGCCCCCGAAGCCTACCGCCCTAGCGATGCCGCGGCGAAAAACGCCGAGCTGCGCAAGAGCCGCGAGTTGAAGCAGCAGTTGCTCAACGAAGCCAAAAGCGGTGGTAAAGCGGCGTCTGGGGGAAAGTCCCGCGAGGCGGAAAAGCCGTCGAGCAAGCCGAGTAAACACCGTAAAGGCCCGCCAAAAGCGGGTTCGGCCCCCGCGAAAAGCGGCGGGTCGCGCAAACCTAAGGCCAAGTCATGAGTCTGGAAAAAATCTACGGCGTACACGCCGTAGAAGCATTGCTGCGTCACCACCCGAAGCGCGTCAAGCAGGTGTGGTTGGCAGAAGGCCGCAGTGAGCCGCGTGTTCAAGCGCTGGTCGAACTGGCCAATCAGAACAAAGTTGCCATCGGCCAGGCCGAGCGGCGCGAGATGGACGTCTGGGTCGAAGGCGTTCACCAGGGCGTGGTAGCCGACGTCAGTCCAAGCCAGGTCTGGGGCGAAGCGATGCTCGACGAGCTGCTCGACCGCACCGAAGGCGCACCGCTGTTGCTGGTGCTCGACGGCGTGACCGATCCGCACAACCTCGGCGCCTGCCTGCGTTCGGCGGATGCCGCCGGTGCGTTGGCGGTGATCGTGCCTAAAGACAAGTCGGCAACCTTGACGCCTGTCGTGCGTAAAGTCGCCTGCGGTGCGGCGGAAGTGATTCCGTTGGTGGCCGTGACCAACCTGGCGCGCACCCTGGAGAAACTCCAGCAGCGCGGCCTGTGGGTCGTGGGTACGGCGGGGGAGGCTGAGGTCAGCATTTATGACCAGGACCTCACCGGCCCGACCATCCTGATCATGGGGGCCGAAGGCAAGGGCATGCGTCGCCTGACCCGTGAGCATTGCGATTACCTGGTGCACCTGCCGATGGCCGGTAGCGTCAGCAGCCTCAACGTTTCAGTCGCAACGGGCGTCTGCCTGTTCGAAGCCCAGCGCCAGCGCGGCGCCAAGGCTAAAGCCAAGAAATAACCAAGTCTGGCGCAGGTCAAAATGTGGGAGGGGGCTTGCTCCCGAATACGGTGTATCAGTCAGTGCATTTGGTGACTGGCACATCGCTTTCGGGAGCAAGCCCCCTCCCACATTTGTTTTTGTGGTGTATGGGGGCTGTTCAAATAATCACCAATCACCTTGCACCCTTTCTCCCCCTTCTCTACAATTGCGCCCCTTGCCTTCATGGCAGGCACGCATGTGCCTCCCTTCGGCAAGATCCATAAGTGTCATTCACTCCTTGTCTGACCGTTTTTGAGCGGCAGGCTACAACCCGTAAGGAGCATTCATGCGTCATTACGAAATCATCTTTTTGGTCCACCCGGATCAAAGCGAGCAAGTCGGCGGCATGGTAGAGCGTTACACCAAGCTGATCGAAGAAGACGGCGGCAAAATCCACCGTCTGGAAGATTGGGGCCGTCGTCAACTGGCCTACGCAATCAACAATGTTCACAAGGCTCACTACGTGATGCTGAACGTTGAGTGCACTGGCAAGGCCCTGGCCGAGCTGGAAGACAACTTCCGCTACAACGATGCAGTGATCCGTAACCTGGTCATCCGTCGCGAAGAAGCCGTTACCGGCCAATCCGAGATGCTCAAGGCTGAAGAAAACCGCAGTGAGCGCCGTGAGCGTCGCGACCGTCCTGAGCACGAAGGCGCTGAAAGCGCTGATAGTGATGACAGCGACAACAGCGATAACGCTGACGAGTAATCCACGGACCTTTTAAGGAGCCTATCAAATGGCACGTTTCTTCCGTCGTCGTAAATTCTGCCGCTTCACCGCTGAAGACGTGAAGGAGATCGATTACAAAGATCTCAACACTCTGAAAGCCTACGTATCCGAGACCGGCAAAATTGTTCCAAGCCGCATCACCGGTACCAAAGCTCGTTATCAGCGTCAGCTGGCCACCGCTATCAAGCGCGCCCGCTTCCTGGCCCTGCTGGCCTACACCGACAGCCACGGCCGCTGAGACCGGGCAGTCGACAAGTAGTAAGGGATTGAATGCATGCGCGCCTTAGCTGAGTTCATCATGCGCGGTCGTGTGCAGGCCACTCTGGTAGTGGCTGGATGTGCAGCATTGCCGTTGTTGTATTGGTTGGGTGCTGCCGCGGGTTGCCTTGTGCTTCTGCGGCGCGGTTTGAAGGACGCCCTTGGCGTTCTTGCCCTGGGGATACTGCCGGCCTTGGTCTGGTGGTTGAAATTCGATGATCCACGGGTACTTCTGGTACTGCTCGGTTCATCGACCCTTGCGTTGGTTTTGCGCGCAAGTGAGTCCTGGGTCCGTACGCTGCTGGTCAGCGTGGCATTGGGGTTGGTGTATTCACTGGCGCTTGGCGCGGCTTTCCGCCCGCAAATCGAGGCGCTGGCGCAGGAGATCATAAAGATCCTGCCGCTGGCCCTCGGGGATCTCTACCAGCAGTTATCGGTAGAGGAGCGAGCGCGCTTTGCGTCAGTGGTTGCACCGATGCTTACCGGCCTGATAGCGGCACTGTTGCAGATTGTCAGCTTGCTGAGCCTGATTCTTGGGCGTTACTGGCAGGCGTTGTTGTATAACCCGGGTGGTTTTGGTCGCGAGTTTCGCAGTATCAGAATCCCCGCTGGACCGGCGATGTTGCTGCTGGCGTTCATGGTGGTCGGGCCGACTTTTGGCCTGGCGCTGTTGGTGCCGTTGTGCAGCGTACCGCTGGTATTCGCCGGCCTGTCCCTGATTCATGGGCTGGTGGCGCAAAAGCGACTGGGCAGATTCTGGCTGGTGGGGTTGTACGTGACGCTGTTGCTGTTCATGCAGCTGATCTATCCGTTACTCGTGGTCTTGGCCATTGTCGACGGCCTGATTGATTTTCGCGGTCGTCTGGCGCCGAAAGACGCCGATAACGCGAACGGTGAAGGTTAAAAGTTAGAGGATTTTCACATGCAACTGATCCTTCTGGAAAAAGTCGCCAACCTGGGCAACCTGGGCGACAAAGTGAACGTTAAGGCCGGCTACGGTCGTAACTACCTGCTGCCATACGGCAAAGCCACCGCTGCAACCGCTGCCAACCTGGCTGCGTTTGAAGAGCGTCGTGCTGAGCTGGAAAAAGCAGCAGCAGACAAAAAAGCTTCGGCCGAAACTCGCGCTGCCCAACTGGCTGAGCTGGAAGTGACTATCACTGCCACCGCCGGTGACGAAGGCAAGCTGTTCGGTTCGATCGGCACCCACGACATCGCTGATGCACTGACCGCCTCCGGCGTTGAAGTGCAGAAGAGCGAAGTTCGTCTGCCGAACGGCACCATCCGCAACGTTGGCGAATTCGATGTAGCCGTGCACCTGCACGCTGAAGTCGAAGCAACCGTACGCGTTGTTGTGGTAGCAGCTTAAGCAACACCTAACTGACTGGCACCTCGCGTGCCAGGCAGTTAACATCGGGCACGATCCTGTTCACAGGTCGTGCCTTTTGTTTTTCTGTAGCTCCTGATTCTCCAACTATTCCAAGTGGCCATGAACGATATCTCCGCTCCTGAGCAATATGACCTGCAAACCGCTGCCCTGAAGGTGCCGCCGCATTCCATCGAGGCCGAACAGGCCGTGCTCGGTGGCTTGATGCTGGACAACAACGCTTGGGAACGCGTGCTGGATCAAGTCTCGGACGGCGATTTCTACCGTCATGACCACCGCCTGATCTTCCGCGCCATTGCCAAGCTGGCCGACCAGAACTCACCGATCGACGTGGTGACCCTGGCCGAGCAGTTGGACAAGGAAGGCCAGACGTCCCAAGTGGGCGGCCTGGGTTACCTGGGCGAGCTGGCGAAAAACACGCCATCGGTCGCCAACATCAAGGCGTATGCGCAGATCGTCCGTGCGCGGGCCACGTTGCGCCAGTTGATCGGCATCGCCACCGAGATCGCCGACAGCGCGTTCAACCCGGAAGGCCGCACTGCCGAAGAGATTCTCGACGAAGCCGAACGGCAGATCTTCCAGATCGCCGAGGCCCGGCCTAAAACCGGCGGCCCGGTCAGCGTCAACGACTTGCTGACCAAGGCCATCGACCGTATCGACACCTTGTTCAACACCGACAACGCCATCACCGGCCTGTCCACCGGCTACACCGACCTCGACGGCATGACCAGCGGCCTGCAGCCAGCCGACTTGATCATCGTCGCCGGCCGTCCGTCCATGGGTAAAACCACCTTCGCCATGAACCTGGTGGAAAACGCCGTGTTGCGCAGCGACAAGGCCGTACTGGTTTATTCCCTGGAGATGCCAGGCGAATCGCTGATCATGCGTATGCTGTCGTCCCTGGGCCGCATCGACCAGACCAAGGTGCGTGCCGGTCGCCTGGAAGACGACGATTGGCCGCGCCTGACCTCGGCGGTCAACCTGCTCAACGATCGCAAGCTGTTTATCGATGACACCGCGGGCATCAGCCCGTCGGAAATGCGCGCGCGTACCCGACGCCTGGTGCGTGAGCACGGCGACATCGCCCTGATCATGATCGACTACCTGCAGTTGATGCAGATCCCGGGCTCCAGCGGTGACAGCCGGACCAACGAGATTTCCGAGATTTCCCGCTCGTTGAAAGCCCTGGCCAAGGAATTCAACTGCCCGGTGGTTGCCCTGTCGCAGCTCAACCGATCTCTTGAGCAGCGTCCGAACAAACGCCCGATCAACTCCGACTTGCGGGAATCCGGAGCGATCGAGCAGGATGCTGACGTGATCATGTTCGTATACCGGGACGAGGTGTATCACCCGGAGACCGAGCATAAAGGCATCGCTGAAATCATTATCGGTAAACAGCGTAACGGGCCAATCGGCACCACGCGCCTGGCCTTCATCGGTAAATACACCCGCTTCGAGAACCTGGCGCCGGGCAGCTATAACTTCGAAGACGAGTAAAAGCGCTGCCCGCCAATTCCGACTGCAAAGGTCGGAATTGGTCAAATTTTGTGCTATATTCCGCGCCCGCGATTTTTCATCTCAACACCGGTCACCGTCATGCAAACAGCCAAGCCGTTATTTGACTATCCCAAGTACTGGGCCGAATGTTTCGGTCCTGCGCCATTCCTGCCGATGAGCAGGGAGGAGATGGATCAGCTTGGCTGGGATTCATGCGACATCATCATCGTCACCGGTGACGCGTACGTGGACCATCCGTCGTTCGGCATGGCAATCATCGGCCGGCTGCTGGAGTCCCAGGGCTTTCGCGTCGGGATCATTGCCCAGCCCAACTGGCAGTCCAAAGACGACTTCATGAAGCTCGGCGAGCCGAACCTGTTCTTCGGCGTCGCGGCCGGCAACATGGACTCGATGATCAACCGCTACACCGCCGACAAGAAAATCCGCTCCGATGACGCCTACACCCCAGGCGGCATGGCCGGCAAACGTCCGGACCGCGCGAGCCTGGTCTACAGCCAGCGCTGCAAGGAAGCCTACAAGCACGTGCCGATCGTGCTCGGCGGCATCGAAGCCTCCCTGCGCCGCATCGCCCACTACGACTACTGGCAGGACCGTGTACGCAACTCGATCCTGATCGACGCCTGCGCCGATATCCTGCTGTACGGCAACGCCGAGCGGGCCATCGTCGAAGTCGCCCAGCGCCTGTCGTGGGGCCACAAGATCGAAGACATCACCGACGTGCGCGGCACTGCGTTCATTCGCCGTGACACGCCTGAAGGCTGGTACGAGGTGGACTCCACCCGTATCGACCGTCCGGGCAAGATCGACAAGATCATCAACCCGTACGTGAACACCCAGGACACCCAGGCCTGCGCCATCGAGCAGGAAAAGGGCCCGGTGGAAGACCCGGAAGAGGCCAAGGTGGTACAGATCCTGGCCAGCCCGCGCATGACCCGTGACAAGACCGTGATCCGTCTGCCGTCCGTGGAAAAAGTCCGTGGCGACTCGGTGCTGTATGCCCACGCCAACCGCGTGCTCCACCTGGAAACCAACCCGGGCAACGCCCGCGCGCTGGTACAGAAGCACGGCGAAGTGGATGTGTGGTTCAACCCGCCGCCCATTCCCATGACTACCGAAGAAATGGACTACGTGTTCGGCATGCCTTACGCCCGTGTTCCACACCCGGCGTACGGCAAGGAAAAGATCCCGGCCTACGACATGATCCGCTTCTCGGTGAACATCATGCGTGGCTGCTTCGGCGGCTGCACCTTCTGCTCGATCACCGAGCACGAAGGCCGGATCATCCAGAACCGTTCCGAAGAGTCGATCATTCGCGAAATCGAAGAGATCCGCGACAAGGTGCCAGGCTTCACCGGCGTCATTTCCGACCTCGGCGGCCCGACCGCGAACATGTACCGCATTGCCTGCAAGAGCCCGGAAATCGAATCCGCGTGCCGCAAGCCATCCTGCGTGTTCCCGGGCATCTGCCCGAACCTGAACACCGACCACTCGTCGTTGATCCAGCTGTACCGCAGCGCCCGTGCGTTGCCGGGTGTGAAGAAGATCCTGATCGCTTCCGGCCTGCGCTACGACCTCGCGGTCGAGTCGCCGGAGTACGTGAAGGAGCTGGTGACCCACCACGTCGGTGGTTACCTGAAGATCGCCCCGGAACACACCGAGGAAGGTCCGCTCAACCAGATGATGAAACCGGGCATCGGCAGCTATGACAAGTTCAAGCGCATGTTCGAGAAGTACACCAAGGAAGCGGGCAAGGAGCAGTACCTGATTCCTTACTTCATCGCCGCCCACCCGGGCACCACCGATGAAGACATGATGAACCTGGCCCTGTGGCTCAAGGGCAACGGCTTCCGCGCCGACCAGGTGCAGGCGTTCTACCCGTCGCCAATGGCCACCGCCACGGCGATGTACCACTCGGGCAAGAACCCGCTGCGCAAGGTCACCTACAAGAGCGACGCGGTGACCATCGTCAAGAGCGAAGAACAGCGCCGCCTGCACAAGGCCTTCCTGCGCTACCACGACCCGAAGGGCTGGCCGATGCTGCGTGAAGCCTTGACTCGCATGGGCCGTGCCGACCTGATCGGGCCGGGCAAGGAGCAACTGATCCCGTTGCACCAACCGTCCACCGACAGCTACCAGAGCGCCCGTCGCAAAAACTCGACGCCGGCTGGCAGCCACAAGGTTGCGAAGGAAACCACCACCAGGATCCTCACCCAGCACACCGGCCTGCCGCCGCGTGGCAGTGATGGCAGCAACCCTTGGGACAAGCGCGAGCAAGCCAAGGCCGCGGCCATGGCGCGCAACAAGCAGGCCGCCAAGGAGCGCACCGACGCCGCCAAGGGCAAAGGCAAGAAGCCAGCCCGCAAGCCGGTGGTGCCGCGTTGATCGCAGCCTGAAACGCAAAACGCCAGCCTCGTGCTGGCGTTTTGCTTTCTAGCGGGTGGGTAGCCTGTTTGTTAAGGTGGCGCCCATTCGAGCGCCATCGCAGGCAAGCCAGCTCCCACATGTGACCGGGTTTCAGCATGAGAATGCGGTCGAATGTGGGAGCGGGCTTGCTCGCGAAAGCGCCAGTTCAGACACCACCCATTTCAAGGAAGAACACCCCATGAGCAGCCCCCTGCTTGGCATCGGCATGGACTCCAACCGCTCCCAGTTCATGGCCCGCCAGCGCATCGAAAGCCAGATCAACCTGCCACGCCTGTTTGCCGCCATCGACGCCGACCCCGGCATTGTGGGGGCGGGTGTGGTGTATATCGATGCTGACTTCAACATCGTGACCCTGCGTGAATTCAAACCCCTCTGCAGCATTAAGCCCAAGCGCGTGATTCTGCGGGAGGCGCAGAAGTACATTGCCCCCACGCAATTTGCTGAACATGTTGTGAGTAATCCGCGCGAATCCCGCCTGATTGGTGAGGCCGTGAATACCGGCATTTCTTGTTTTGGCGCCGTCATCAGTTGGGCGGCTATTGCCAGCGGAACCATTTTGGTTCCATTCAGCGCCGGCGCGAGTTCGGTCATCGTCGTGGTCGGATACGCGGCTGCTGGTGCAAGCGCACTCCAGTGTTTCAATGGCATTACTCGAACGGTACTCGAGGTGGCAAGGCCAGAGGGAAATGATTGGCTCGACAGCGAGGCGTGGTATCAGAACACCTCAACGGTTTTGGACGCAGTATCGTTAGCTGGAGTGGGTGCCTCCGCCCTGACGACAATAAAACTTGTCAATGTCGCGAAGGCGGCCACAGGCAAGACGTTGCGCGAGGTGCTTCGTGGCTTGAATCGACAAGAAAGAGCGAAGCTCACAAAAGAACTGCTGACCATCAATGACCCTCGCCTCACATCGAAGATGCTCAAGCTCAAGCAGTTGTCGGGCGAACTGCCCAAGCGTTTTACCCCGACCCAACTTAAACACAGTACCAAAACCCAGATTAAAGACGCCTTAGGCGCAACGGCGGGCCTTATCGGGAGTGCTTACACGGGCAACGTAAAAACCATCGCATTGGGGTTGTATGAGGAGGTCGGAGAATGAGCGAGCTGATGACGCTTCGTGATTTTTTCAGGCATTACTTCCTTACTTTTATCGGTGGTGTATTTGCGGCCTATTTTTCTTTGGGCTTCGCTACAGCGCTTTCCTTTGCGACCTATTTTCGTGATTCGCCTCTCGCTGGCGGCTTGGGCTTTTCGATCATGCTCATCGGAGCATTGCTGATCCTGTTAACGGTCCATAGCAATTTCATGATTTTGCGCGGGCGCCCGTCGTGGGTGTGGGTAATGGTGGGTATTTACTTCGCCTGCTTTCTGTTTGTGCTTCCCATGATTCAGTACGCGCCGCACGCCGTTCTTTATGGCCTGGCGTTGGTTTTTCCGCTGTTTGGCCTCTTGATACTCAACAGCTCTGTTCAGCGAGATATGCGTATTAAACTCGTAGGAATTCGCCACATTCGGCAGTCTTTGAAGACCAAGAGCCGAACCCGATAGGTATCAGGACATCACTCCTGTCGATTTTTATCAGGGAATCGAGCAATGAACCAAGCACCGAGCATTCGCGGTTTTCTGTCTCGGTATTTTCCTGTTTTCATGGGGGCGATATTGGCATCGGTATTTTCCCTGGCCTTTGCGGTGCCATTGTTTTTTGAAAGCTATTTCCGGGATCTTTCTGTGGCCGATACCGCTAAGTACTCCTTTATCGGCGGAATCGCTTTAACGATGGTCATCGTGCACTGCAACTTCATGATTGCGCGCGGGCACCCGCAATGGGTCGGGCCACTGGTGGTGTTACTGGGGCTTTGTTTCGCGTGTGTGCTGCCCACTATCGTGTATCAGCCGCATGCGTTCATTTATGGCGTGAGCGTGCTTTTACCCTTGCTTGCACTGCTATTGCTTAACAGCAAGCGCCACCGCGAAATGCGCCAGAAGCTGGTCGAAGTGCGCCACCTGCGTGAAGCCGTGATCGCCAGGCACAAAGCCCGTTGACTGGGTAGATTCAACACCCACCCTCACACTCCCGCCACAAATATGTGCAACCCTCGCACCACGACGGCAGCCATCGCGCCGTTTTGGTGCTGTACTGCACCGGGTCCCACGATAAAGCGCAATGACCACTGCTCTGGCATAAGTCTTGCGCGCTTTGTTTCCATGCCCTGGCTCGCAGGAGGCCGCCGTGTCGATTCATGTCGCGTTGCACCACGTTACGCATTACCGCTACGACCGCGCGGTCGAACTCGGCCCACAGATTGTTCGTCTGCGTCCGGCGGCCCATAGCCGCACGCGGATTCTTTCCTACGCGCTGAAGGTGCTGCCGGAACAGCACTTCATCAATTGGCAGCAAGATCCCCAGGGCAATTACCTGGCGCGTCTGGTGTTCCCGGAAAAAACTGACGAGCTGCGCATCGAAGTCGACCTGGTCGCGGAGATGGCGGTATTCAATCCGTTCGATTTCTTCCTGGAACCCTACGCCGAAAAAATCCCGTTCAGCTACGCCGCCGATGAGCAGCGCGAGCTGGCGCCGTACCTCGAAACATTGCCGCTGACCCCGAGATTCGCCGCGTATCTGGCAGGTATCGACCGCACGCCGTTGCCGGCAGTGGATTTCCTGGTGGGCCTGAATCAGCGCCTGGCCGCCGATATCGGCTACCTGATCCGCATGGAGCCGGGGGTACAAACTCCGGAATTCACCCTGGAAAACGCCTCCGGTTCCTGCCGGGATTCGGCGTGGTTGCTGGTGCAACTGCTGCGCAACCTTGGGTTGGCGGCACGGTTTGTGTCGGGCTACCTGATCCAGCTGACCGCCGACGTCAAAGCCCTCGATGGCCCGTCCGGCACCGAGGTGGATTTCACCGACCTGCACGCCTGGTGCGAAGTGTATTTGCCCGGCGCCGGCTGGATCGGCCTCGATGCCACCTCCGGTTTGTTCGCCGGTGAAGGTCATATCCCGTTGGCCTGTAGTCCTGATCCTTCTTCCGCGGCGCCCATCAGCGGCCTGGTGGAACCCTGCGAGTGCGAATTTACCCACGAGATGTCCGTGGAACGGATTTGGGAAGCGCCCAGGGTTACCAAGCCCTACACCGAAGAGCAGTGGCTGGCGATCCAGGCCCTGGGCCGGCAGATCGACGGTGACCTGCACAAGGACGACGTACGCCTGACCATGGGCGGCGAACCCACCTTCGTTTCCATCGACGACCCCGACGGCGCCGAATGGAACACCGCCGCCCTGGGCCCGGACAAACGCCGGCTGTCCGCCGAGCTGTTCCAGCGCATGCGCAAGCACTACGCACCCAAGGGCCTGGTGCATTTCGGCCAGGGCAAGTGGTACCCCGGCGAGCAACTGCCGCGCTGGTCCCTCAACTGCTACTGGCGCCGCGACGGCGTGCCGATCTGGCACAACAGCGCGCTGATCGCCGATGAGCAGCAAAGCTACGGTGCCGACGGCGTGATGGCCGGGCGGTTCCTGGCCAGCGTTGCCGAGCGCCTGAAACTGCCCGCGCAGTTTGTATTCCCGGCCTACGAAGACAATTTCTATTACCTGTGGCGCGAAGGCGCCTTGCCGCAAAACGTCAGCGCCGAAGATCCGCGCCTGGAGGATAAGCTTGAGCGCGAACGCCTGCGCAAGGTCTTCAGCCAGGGCCTGGATAAAGTCATCGGCCAGGTGCTGCCGCTGGCACGCACGGCGGCCAATGACCGCTGGCAGAGCGGGCGCTGGTACCTGCGGGACAACCATTGCCGCCTGGTGCCGGGCGATTCACCGTTGGGTTATCGCCTGCCACTGGCCTCGCAACCGTGGGT
This sequence comes from Pseudomonas sp. W2I6, assembly GCF_030815935.1. Classification (NCBI taxonomy): domain Bacteria; kingdom Pseudomonadati; phylum Pseudomonadota; class Gammaproteobacteria; order Pseudomonadales; family Pseudomonadaceae; genus Pseudomonas; species Pseudomonas sp. W2I6. The sequence continues at coordinate 6,970,463 of NZ_JAUSXJ010000001.1, forward strand.
AACGGCGGCGGACTATCCGTTCGTGCACCCCACCGATCCCAATCAGGACCTGGCAGACCTGCCGACCACCTCACAACTGCAAAGCCATGGCGAGGCAGCTGCCAGCCAAGACCGTATCCCGAAGATCGACGAGTCTGCCGACTGGCTGACCCGCACCGCCCTGTGCGCCGAGGCACGGGACGGCCGCTTGTACCTGTTCATGCCGCCGCTGGAACGGGTCGAGGATTACCTGGAACTGGTGGCCGCCATCGAAGCCACCGCCGAAGAACTGCATTGCCCGGTGTTGCTGGAAGGCTATGAGCCGCCGAGCGACCCACGCCTGAGCAACTTCCGGGTGACGCCGGATCCGGGTGTGATCGAGGTCAACGTGCAGCCGTCCGCCACCTGGGACGAGTTGGTGGAACGCACCGAATTTCTCTACGAAGAAGCCCGGCAAACCCGCCTCACCACAGAAAAATTCATGATCGACGGGCGCCACACCGGCACCGGCGGCGGTAACCACTTTGTGCTCGGTGGCGCTACGCCCAAGGATTCGCCGTTCCTGCGGCGTCCCGATCTGCTGCGCAGCCTGATCAGCTATTGGCATAACCACCCGTCGCTGTCCTACCTGTTTTCCGGCCTGTTCATCGGCCCGACTTCCCAGGCGCCACGGGTCGACGAAGCGCGCAACGATGCGTTGTATGAGCTGGAAATCGCCTTCGCGCAGATGCCCGAAGCGGGCGAAGAATGCCCGCCATGGTTGGTGGACCGCCTGCTGCGCAACCTGCTGATCGACGTCACTGGCAACACCCACCGCGCCGAGTTCTGCATCGACAAGCTCTACTCGCCGGACGGTGCCACCGGCCGCCTGGGCCTGCTGGAATTGCGTGCCTTTGAAATGCCGCCCCACGCCCGCATGAGCCTGACCCAGCAGTTGCTGCTGCGGGCACTGGTCGCGCGGTTCTGGCGTGAACCCTATGCGCCGCCGAAGCTGGCGCGCTGGGGCACAGAGCTGCATGACCGCTTCCTGCTGCCGCACTTTATCGAGCAGGATTTTGCCGACGTGATCGTCGAGCTGAACGCTGCCGGTTATCCGCTGCGGGCCGAATGGTTTGCCGCGCACCTGGAGTTCCGTTTTCCCAAGGTCGGTGACTACGCCGTCAGCGGCATCGAACTGGAATTGCGCCAAGCCCTTGAGCCCTGGCATGTGCTGGGCGAAGAGGGTGCGGTGGGCGGTACGGTGCGTTACGTGGATTCGTCCCTGGAGCGCCTGCAGGTCAAGTTGAGTGGCCTGCCGCCCCAGCGTTACCTGCTGACCTGCAATGGCATCCCGGTGCCGCTGCAACCCACCGGGCGCGTCGGCGAGTTTGTGGCTGGCGTGCGTTATCGCGCCTGGCAACCGGCCAACTGTTTGCAGCCGACCATCCCGGTGCATGCGCCACTGGTGTTCGATCTTTTGGACACATGGATGCAGCGCTCGCTGGGCGGTTGCCAGTACCATGTCGCCCACCCGGGCGGGCGCAATTACGACAGCCTGCCGGTGAATGCCAATGAAGCTGAAAGCCGGCGGATGGCGCGGTTTTTCCGCTTGGGACACAGCCCCGGGAAATTGCCGGTGCCGAGTGTGGTGATCAATGATGAATTGCCGATGACCCTGGATTTGCGGCGCTTCCCCAATAAGAATGACTAAATGCGATTCAAAATGTGGGAGCAGGGTTTGTGTGGGAGCTGGCTTGCCTGCGATAGCATCACCTCGGTTTAACAGAGGCTCCGAGGTGCTTGCATCGCAGGCAAGCCAGCTCCCACACAAGCCTGCTTGCACACTGGATTTGCAGTGTTTGTAAATTAATCTGACTTCCCTTGCCTCTGCCGAGCGTTCCATGCCCGACTTGCTCGACCGTTACCCGCTGACCGCGGGCACTTATCACGAACTGCTGGACGACAGCGGCGCGGTTCGCGCCCATTGGCAGCGGCTGCTCGATCACTTGCAACGCAGCACCCCGGCGCAACTGGCCCAGCGCCAGGCCTTGCTGACCCGGCAGATCCAGGAAAACGGCGTGACCTACAACGTCTACGCCGACCCCAAGGGCGCCGATCGTCCCTGGGAGCTGGACCTGCTGCCCCACGTGCTGGCCGCCGATGAATGGAAGCAACTCTCCGCCGGCATCGCCCAGCGTGCGCGCCTGTTGAATGCGGTACTGGCCGACCTCTACGGCCCGCAACGCCTGATCGCCGAAGGCTTGCTGCCGGCAGAACTGGTGTTCGGCCATAACAATTTCCTGTGGCCGTGCCAGGGCATCCAGCCGCCCGACGGCGCGTTCCTGCACCTGTACGCCGTGGACCTGGCGCGTACGCCGGATGGCCGCTGGTGGGTCACCGCCGACCGGACCCAGGCCCCGTCCGGCGCCGGTTATGCTTTGGAAAACCGCACCATCGTGTCCCGCGCCTTCCCGGACCTGTACCGCGACTTGCAGGTGCAGCACCTCACCGGGTTCTTCCGCACCTTGCAGGAAACCCTGGCCCGCCAGGCGCCGAGCGACGACCAGCCACCGCTGATCGTGCTGCTGACCCCGGGCCGTTTCAACGAAAGCTATTTCGAGCATCTGTACCTCGCCCGCCAGCTTGGCTACCCGCTGGTGGAAGGCGGCGACTTGACCGTGCGCGACGCCACGGTGAACCTCAAGACCCTCAGCGGCCTGCGCCGGGTGCACGCGATCATGCGCCGCCTGGACGACGACTTCTGCGACCCGCTGGAACTGCGCACCGACTCGGCCCTCGGCGTGCCCGGCCTGCTGGATGCCGTGCGCCAGGGCAATGTGCTGGTGGCCAACGCCTTGGGCAGTGGCGTGCTGGAATCCCCTGGCCTGTTGGGATTTCTGCCGAAGATCAATCAATTCCTGTTTGGCGAAGAGCTGATCCTGCCGTCCATCGCGACCTGGTGGTGCGGTGAGCCGCCGGTGCTGGCCGAAGCCCTGGAGAAACTGCCGGAGCTGCTGATCAAGCCGGCGTTTCCGTCGCAAAGCTTCACCCCGGTATTTGGCCGCGACTTGAACGACGAACAACGCGAGGCCCTGGCTGAGCGCATGCGCGCGCGGCCTTACGCCTATGTCGCCCAGGAACTTGCGCAGTTGTCCCAGGCGCCGGTCTGGCACACCGTTGACGATCACCTTCAGCACCGCGCCATCGGCATGCGTGTGTACGCCGTAGCCAGCGCCGACGGTTATCGGGTACTGCCCGGTGGCCTGACCCGTGTGGCCGCCGATGCCGATGCCGAAGTGGTGTCGATGCAGCGCGGGGGTGCGAGCAAGGACACCTGGGTGCTCGGCGAACGCGCCCATGGCACCGAGCAATGGCGCGCCCAACGGGCCATCGGCGCCCATGACCTGGTGCGGCGTGATCCGTACCTGCCGTCGCGGGTGGTGGAAAACCTGTTCTGGTTTGGCCGTTATTGCGAGCGCTGTGATGACAGTGCGCGCTGGTTGCGGATCGTCCTCGCCCGCTATGTCGACGGAGACGACCCGCTGGCGCTGCAGGCAGCGGTTGAACTGGGTGAGAACCTGCGACTGTTGCCGGAGGAGGGCGAGTTGCCTGAGCGGCTTCAGGCGGCGTTGCTCGGTGATGACTGGCCGTCGAGCCTGCGGGCCAACTTGCAGCGCTTGCAGTGGGCGGCGTCCCAGGTGCGCGGCAAGTTGTCCCGGGAAAACTGGCAGGCGCTGGTGGAGTTGCAGCGCGAAGCCCTGGAGCTGGAAAGCGAAGAGCCGGACTTCGGCGAACTGCTGGATTTCCTCAACCGCCTGGTGATGTCCCTGGCCGCGCTGTCGGGCTTTGCCCTTGACGACATGACCCGCGACGAAGGCTGGCGCTTCCTGATGATGGGCCGGCGCATCGAGCGCCTGCAGTTTCTCAGCAGCAGCCTGGCGGCGTTCCTGCGCGGCGTGGCGGTGTTCGATCAGGCCGGGCTGGAGTGGTTGCTGGAACTGGGCAACAGCAGCATCACCTATCGTTCGCGCTACCTTGCGGTACCGCAGCTGATTCCGGTGCTGGACCTGTTGCTGCTGGATGAGCAAAACCCTCACGCAGTGCTGTTCCAGCTGAAACTGGTGAGCCGCACCTTGCGTCGCTTGAATGACGATTTCAGCGTGCCCCGGGAAACCGGGTTGGCGCCGTTGGTGGAGCGCCTGGCGCGCTTTGACCTGGGCTGCCTGGAGAATCCGCTGTTCGGCGAGTCCAGTGTGCGCGCTGCGCTGGACGGCCTGGCCGACCTGCTGCAAGCGGTGGCCGATGAAAGTGGGCAAGTCTCGGATCGCCTGGCCTTGCGCCATTTTGCCCATGTGGACGATGTCAGCCAGCAAACGGTGTCTGTGTGATGAGTGCCCGCTACCAGATTTTCCACGATACCCACTACCACTACGACAGCCCGGTGTCCCTGGCCCAGCAGCTGGCGCACCTGTGGCCGCGGCCTTGCGCCTGGCAGCGCTGCAGCTCGCAGCAACTGGAGATCAGCCCAGAACCGACCTCGCGCCGGGATGAACTGGATGTGTTCGGCAACCCGATCACCCGGCTGGCATTCGAGCGGCCCCATGATGAACTGCTGGTGAACGCCGGGCTGACAGTGGAGGTGTTGGCGCGGCCGCTGCTGGATTTCAGCCTGTCGCCGGCCTGGGACCAGACCCGCAACGGCCTGACCTACAGCAGCCAGCCGCTGTCGGCCGAAGTGATCGAGGCGTGCCGCTATCGGTTCGAATCGCCCTATGTGCATTTGAAGAAAAGCTTCGTCGAGTTCTCCGAAGACTGTTTCCCGGCCGGTCGTCCGTTGCTGTTGGGTGTGCAGGCGCTGATGCAGAAGATCTTCAGCGAATTTACTTTCGATGCCGAAGCCACCCAGGTCGCCACGCCGTTGGTGGAAGTGCTGGAGCGCCGGCGCGGCGTGTGCCAGGACTTCGCCCACCTGATGCTCGCGTGCCTGCGTTCCCGGGGCCTGGCGGCGCGGTATATCAGTGGTTACCTGCTGACCCAGCCACCGCCCGGCCAACCACGGTTGATCGGCGCGGATGCGTCCCACGCGTGGGTGTCGGTGTTTTGCCCGGTGTCGGGTTGGGTGGATTTTGACCCGACCAACAATGTGCAGCCGGCACTGGAACACATCACCCTGGCCTGGGGCCGGGACTTTTCCGATGTTTCGCCGTTGCGGGGGGTGATTCTGGGGGGAGGGAGCCATGACCCGGAAGTGCGGGTGACGGTGATGCCGCTGGAGTAATGCACATATCTCAAATCGGGACGCGGAGCGCCCCAGGATGCATTCCCACGCGGAGCGTGGGAACGATCACCTATTCAGCGTCTTTCGGTGCTTCGGTTTCGTCTGTAGCCACTGTACCTTCAGCATCCGGGTTCAGTGCACCGGCTTCTTCGTCGGCTGCAATTTTCTTGCGCTGCAGCTTTTCCTCTTTCTTCTGCTCTTTGGCCAAGTCTCTCTGACGTTTGGCGAAGGAGTAATTAGGTTTTGCCATGGGCGATCCTCTGGGGTCGAAGGTGAGGTTGAGCGGCGCGTATTCTGCCTTTAATCGCGTCCCAAGGGTTAATCGGGTTTTTGGTCCACCCATTTGGGCAGGACCAGCGGTTGCCAGGCATCCAGTACGTCAAGCAGCTCAGCCGGCGATTCGCTCATTTGCAGCATGGCACGATGCGGTGCCCGGACGAAGCCTTCGCCGACGATATGATCAAGAAAATCGGTCAACTTGCGGTAAAAGCCGTTCACTTCGAGCAACCCCAGCGGTTTGCCGTGGTAGCCGAGCTGGCCCCAGGTCCAGACTTCGAACAGTTCTTCCAGGGTCCCCAGGCCGCCCGGCAGCGCAATAAAGGCGTCGCTCAGTTCGGCCATGCGTGCCTTGCGGGCGTGCATGCCGTCGACCACTTCCAGGCGGGTCAGGCCTTTGTGGCCGATTTCGAGGTTTTTCAGGCTTTCGGGAATAATTCCGATCACCTCGCCGCCGGCTTCCAGCGCCGCATCGGCGACGATACCCATCAGGCCCACGGCGCCGCCGCCGTACACCAGGGTCAGCTTGCGCTCGGCCAGCGCGCGCCCGAGGGCCACGGCTGCTTCACGGTAGGCCGGGTTGGTGCCGCTGCTGGCACCGCAAAACACACAGACAGACTTCAAGGACATACCTGACTCCACTCAGTTGTGGCTAAAGAGTAAAGGCTGGCTTGCGTCTCTCAAAGGATTAAACCTCGCGTTGAGGTGTTTCGCAGGTGCCGCTGGCACCACAGGCATAGGCGGCAAGCAGGCTGCGGAACAGACTATTGAGGTGCATGGCTGGGACTCCGGATGGGTGATGGACCGATCATAGGCCGGCACTCGCACTTTGGCCGGTAGATTGTGTCGATGAGTCTGATAGCCTAAAGTTGTATACAATCTGTTGATACAGATCATATGAAGTCCTGCCTGACTCAGGCACCCTTGTCGCAATATGCGTTTTTTAAACCCTGCCCTGGAGATTCACATGTTTGCCAAACTCGTTGCTGTTTCCCTGCTGACTCTGGCTAGCGGCCAGTTGCTTGCTGCAGAGTGCAAGGTCACTGTCGACTCCACTGACCAGATGTCCTTCAACACCAAGGCCATCGAAATCGACAAGAGCTGCAAGACGTTCACCGTTGAGTTGACCCACTCCGGCAGCTTGCCGAAAAACGTCATGGGCCATAACTGGGTGCTGAGTTCCGCCGCCGACATGCCTGGCATCGCCAGCGACGGCATGGCTGCCGGCATCGACAAGAACTACCTGAAAGACGGTGACACCCGCATCATCGCCCACACCAAGATCATCGGTGCCGGCGAGAAAGACTCCGTGACCTTCGATGTGTCGAAGCTGGCGGCAGGCACTGACTACGCGTTCTTCTGCTCGTTCCCAGGCCACATCTCGATGATGAAAGGCACTGTGACCCTGAAGTAAGCAATCTTCAGGCAAAAAAAGCGCCCTTCGGGGCGCTTTTTTTGCCTGTAGGCAGGCTGCTCTTGTGGCGAGGGAGCTTGCTCCCGCTGGGCTGCGGAGCAGCCCCAATAAGGTCACCGCGTAGCATCAGAAAGGTTTCAGGGGCCGCTTCGCGCCCCAGCGGGAGCAAGCTCCCTCGCCACAGCAAGCTCTTTCACCACAGCAAGCTCTGTTTCACCACAGCAAGCTCCTTCACCACAACAAGCCCTTTTGCCAGAATGAGCCGCTACGTCAGATCAGGGTGCAAACGGCATCACTCGCTTGTGCTCGGTCTTGCGATAGGTGTCGCAGATGATCTTGAAGGCTTCCTCGCGCACCGGCTCGCCGTGCAGGAACGCGTCGATCTCGGCATAGGTCACGCCATGGGACGCTTCGTCCGGCTTGCCCGGCGACAGGTCTTCCAGGTCGGCCGTCGGGATCTTCTCTACCAGCGATTCCGGAGCACCAAAGTGCCGGGCAATCGCGCGCACCTGGTTCTTCACCAGCCCGCTCAGCGGTGCCAGGTCGCAGGCGCCGTCACCGAACTTGGTGAAAAAGCCCATCACCGCTTCCGCCGCATGGTCGGTACCGATCACCAAGCCACCGGCCGCGCCGGCGATGGTGTACTGCGCCACCATGCGCATGCGCGCCTTGGTGTTGCCCAGCACGAAGTCCCGGGAGACTGCGGCCTTGCCTTCAAACGCCGCCACTTCATTGGCCAGGGATTTCACCGCCGGGCCGATGTTCACTGTGTGGCGCTCGTCGGGCTCGATAAAGTCCACGGACGCCTGGGCGTCGTGTTCGTCGAACTGGGTTTCGTAGGGCAGGCGCACCGCGATAAAGCGGTACGCATCGTCACCCTTGGCAGCCCGCAACTCTTGCATTGCACGCTGGGCCAGCAGGCCGGCGGTCAGGGAGTCGACGCCGCCGCTGATGCCCAGCACCAACGTCTTGAGGCCTGAATTGAGCAGGCAATCCTGGATAAAGGTAACGCGCCGGGCGACCTCCGCCTCAAGGGCGGCCTGGTCCTTGAACGGTGGTTGGACCTTGAGCTGTTCAGCAATCTCGCGCTGTACGGCTTGCATGATTCACTCCTTGCTGGGTAGGGCAGGTACTTTGAAAACGTGGCGCAAATAGGCGACAAAGTTCGGATCGGTGCAGTGGGTCTTGCCCGCTTCATCGGAAATCTTCGCGACGGGCTGGCCATTACAGGCAGTCATTTTAAGCACGATGCTCATCGGTTCCACACCTGGAATATCACAGGTCAGGTTGGTGCCGATGCCGAAGCTCACATTGATCCGACCACGCAGCGCGCGGAAAATCTCCAGCGCCTTGGGCAGCGACAGGCTGTCGGAGAACACCAGGGTCTTGCTCATGGGCTCGATCCCCAGCTTGTGATAGTGGGCGATCGCCTTTTCGGCCCATTGCACCGGGTCACCGGAGTCGTGGCGCAGGCCGTCGAAGAGCTTGGCGAAGTACAGGTCGAAATCGCTGAGAAACGCATCGGTGGTGATGCAATCGGTCAGGGCGATGCCCAGCAGGCCACGGTACTCGCGCACCCAGCAGTCGAGGGCGGCGATCTGGCTGTCGATCAGGCGTGGGCCGAGTTGCTGGTGGGCCATGATCCATTCGTGGGCCATGGTGCCCAGCGGCTTCATATTCAGCTCGCGGGCCAGGTGCACGTTGCTGGTGCCGACAAAACGCCCGGGGAAGTCGTGCTTGAGCACGTTCACCACTTCTTCCTGCACGCGGTAGGAGAAGCGTCGACGCGTGCCGAAATCCGCGACCTGCAGTTCGGACAGTTCTTCGACGCTGGCGTTGGCCGTCAGCCAGTCGAACTTGCGATACAGCTGCTCGCGGGCCTGTTCGAGGATCACGCTCTGGTAGCGATAGCGGTTACGCACTTCGCTGACGATGGCCAGCATCGGCACTTCAAACAGGATCACGTGCAGCCATGGCCCGCGCAGGCGGATAAACAGCTCACCGTTTTCGATACCGGTGTGCACGTAGCGCAGGTTGAAGCGAAACAGCCCGAGGAAACGCAGGAAATCCGGCTTCATGAAGCTGATGCGTTCCAGGAAGCCCAGTTGGTCGGGGCTCAGGCTCAGCTCGGCGAGGCGCTCGATCTGGTAGCGGATCTCCGCCAGGTACGGGCGCAGGTCTTCACTGTTGCGGCAACGAAACTCCCATTCAACTTCCACGTTCGGGTAGTTGTGCAGCACCGCCTGCATCATGGTCAGCTTGTAGAAGTCGGTGTCGAGCAGGTTCTGCACGATGCGATCGGCAAACACACTCTCGCTCATAACGGGAATCTCCAGACGGGTCGGCGATGGGCGCCGACCTTTACGCACAATTAAGGAATGGCGCTAGTGGCGCATAGACCCGTGCTGTTTTGCCAGTGATTTTTTTGGGGATGACTACTGGCGCCATCGCAGGCAAGCCAGCTCCCACAGGTGAATGCATTCCAAAATGTGGGAGCTGGCTTGCCTGCGATAGCGGTATTGCAGGCAAAAAAGGTCAATCAGACTCAACCTGCTCCATCATCCACTTCACAAAATCCCGCACCTTGGGCACTTCCGCCGAGTGCTCGGGGTAGGCCAGGTAATACGCATCCTGGCTCGGCATCGCGTGCTGCCAGGGGATCACCAGCTTGCCTTCTGCTAGCTCTTCTTCCACCAGAAACCTGGGCAGCAGCGCCACACCGCAGCCAACCTGTGCGGCGCGAATGCACATATAAAAGGTCTCGAAGCGCGGCCCATGGTAGCTGTGCTCGGTGTGATGACCCTGGGCGGCGAACCAGTCGTGCCAGCCTTGCGGGCGCGAGGCGTTTTGCAGCAACACCAGTTCGCTCAGTTGCGTGGGGTCGGTAAATGCTTGGGCGGGCAGGCTGTCGGGTGAGCACACGGGCACCAGTTCTTCGCTGAACAGCTTGAGGCTCTCGGTGCCGGGCCGTGAGCCCTGGCCAAAGTAGAAGGCCAGGTCGGCCTTGCCTTGCAGCAGCTCGTCGGGCTCCTGTTCGTTGCACAGGTCCAGGTGAATCTGCGGATGGCGCAGTCGCCAGCCCTTGAGGCGCGGCACCAGCCAGCGGGCACCGAAGGTGTAGGGCGTGGACACCCGCAGCACTTCAGTCTCGCCGCCGTAGGAGCGCAGGTAATGGGTGGACATCTCCACCTGGGTGAGGATCTTGCGCACTTCCACCAGGTACAGATCGCCCGCCGGGGTCATCTGCAAGCGGCGGCGCACCCGGCGAAACAGCAGGTGCTGCAACAGTTCTTCCAGCTGCGCGACCTGTTTGCTGACAGCGCTCTGGGTGAGGTTCAGCTCTTCGGCGGCGCGGGTAAAACTCAGGTGGCGGGTGACCGCTTCGAAGCACTGCAGGGCGGTGATCGAGGGCAAATGTCTTTTATTCAGCACGGCACGCCTCTTTTTGTTCTTAGCATGAATAAACGGAATGATATCTCGCCTAATCGTCGTTTGTTGGCAAGTCTTGGGCCAGCTACAAATAAGGTCTGGATCGCCGCGACCGCTGGCGGCGCATATTTCTGTTTGTGGATTGAAGGAGTGACCCATGGTTGCCGCATTGCTTGATCGTCTCGGGGTAAACCCGGCGCTGTACCAGTCGGGTAAACAACCCGTGCATTCGCCCATTGATGGCAGCCGGATTGCCAGCGTGCACTGGGAAGGCGCCGCCGAGGTGGAGCAGCAGGTCAGTCGCGCCGAGCATGCATTCGAGGCCTGGCGCAAGGTGCCGGCCCCCCGTCGTGGTGAGCTGGTGCGCCAGTTCGGCGACGTGTTGCGCGAGTACAAGGCCGACCTCGGCGAGCTGGTGTCGTGGGAAGCCGGCAAGATCACCCAGGAAGGTTTGGGTGAAGTGCAGGAAATGATCGACATCTGCGACTTCGCCGTCGGCCTGTCGCGCCAGCTGTACGGCTTGACCATCGCCTCCGAGCGTCCGGGCCACCACATGCGTGAAACCTGGCACCCGCTGGGCGTGGTTGGCGTGATCAGCGCCTTCAACTTCCCGGTCGCCGTATGGGCGTGGAACACCGCGCTGGCGCTGGTGTGCGGCAACGCAGTGATCTGGAAACCGTCTGAAAAAACCCCGCTTACCGCCCTGGCCTGCCAGGCACTGTTCGAGCGCGTACTGAAGAACTTCAGCGATGCGCCGCCGTACCTCAGCCAGGTGATCATCGGTGGCCGCGATGCCGGCGCCGCACTGGTGGATGACCCGCGTGTTGCGCTGATCAGCGCCACCGGTAGCACCCGCATGGGCCGCGAAGTAGCGCCGAAAGTCGCTGCACGTTTTGCCCGCAGCATTCTCGAACTGGGCGGCAACAACGCGATGATCCTCGGCCCAAGCGCCGACCTGGACATGGCCGTGCGCGCGATTCTGTTCAGCGCCGTCGGTACTGCCGGGCAGCGCTGCACCAGCCTGCGCCGCTTGATCGCCCATGAGTCGGTGAAGGAGGAAATCGTCACCCGCCTCAAGGCTGCGTATTCCAAAGTGCGCATCGGCCATCCGCTGGAAGGCAACCTGATCGGCCCGCTGATCGACAAGCACAGCTTCGAAAACATGCAGGACGCCCTGGAGCAGGCCTTGAGCGAAGGCGGCCGGGTGTTTGGCGGCAAGCGCCAGTTGGAAGACACGTTCCCCAACGCTTACTACGTGTCGCCGGCCATCGTGGAAATGCCGGAGCAGAGTGATGTGGTGTGCACCGAGACGTTCGCGCCGATTCTGTATGTGGTCGGCTATACCGATTTCGCTGAAGCGCTGCGCCTGAACAATGCGGTGCCACAAGGCCTGTCTTCGTGCATCTTTACCACTGACGTGCGCGAGGCCGAGCAGTTCATGTCGGCGGTGGGCAGTGACTGCGGGATTGCCAACGTCAACATCGGCCCGAGCGGCGCGGAGATTGGTGGCGCGTTTGGCGGTGAGAAAGAGACCGGTGGCGGGCGTGAGTCGGGCTCGGATGCATGGCGCGGGTACATGCGTCGCCAGACCAACACCGTGAACTACTCGCTGGAACTGCCGCTGGCCCAGGGCATTACCTTCGACTGAATCTCTGCTCGAAGTGCGGTCAATGTGGGAGCTGGCTTGCCTGCGATAGCATCACCCCGGTGTAACTGATACACCGAGGTGCCTGCATCGCAGGCAAGCCAGCTCCCACATTTGATCGGGTTCGCACATCAACAAAAGTGGTTTGTTAGGTCTCATCGGAGTCTGGCAATGGCATTACGCGAAGCATGTTTGTGGGAACAACTCACTCCTGGCCGGCCGGATCGTGCCGCGCTCAAGGGCGAGGTAAAAGTGGATGTGTGCGTGATCGGCGCCGGCATCACCGGTTTGTCTGCAGCCATTCACTTGCTGGAACAAGGAAAAAGTGTCGCCGTACTCGAGGCCCATCGCACCGGCCACGGTGGTTCGGGGCGCAACGTAGGGCTGGTCAATGCAGGGATGTGGATTCCCCCGGACGAGATCGAAGCCGGTTTTGGTACCGCGGTGGGCAGCCAGCTCAACCGCATGCTCGGCGCGGCACCGTCCCTGGTGTTCAGCCTGATCGACAAATACAAGATCGACTGCCAACTGCGTCGCGAGGGCACCTTGCACATGGCGCACAACGCCCGTGGCGAGGCGGATTTGCGCAGCCGTGAAGAACAGTGGAAGCGTCGCGGTGCACCGGTGGAGCTGTTGACCGGCGCTGCATGCGAACAAGCCACCGGTACCAAAAAGATCGCCGCCGCCTTGCTCGACCGGCGGGCCGGCACCTTGAACCCGATGGCCTACACCAGTGGTTTGGCCAATGCCGCCGTCGGGCTCGGCGGGCAGTTGTTCGATCACTCCCCAGTCACCCAACTGGAACGCCAGGGCCAGCACTGGTCTGTGCAGACTGCCCAAGGCTCGGTGCAGGCCGAACAGGTGGTGATCGCTTCGAACGCCTACACCGAAGGCGAGTGGACCGAGCTGCGCCGCAACTTTTTCCCCGGTTATTACTATCAGGTGGCATCGGCCCCTCTGACCGACGACGCCGCCCAACAAATCCTGCCCGGCGGGCAAGGCTCCTGGGACACTCGCCAGGTACTCAGCAGCATCCGCCGCGACGCCGAAGGCCGCCTGCTGCTCGGCAGCCTGGGCAACGGCAACCAGAAACCTGCGTGGTTCCTCAAGGCCTGGGCCGATCGGGTGCAACAGCACTACTTCCCGTACCTCAAGCCGGTGCAGTGGGAGTGCACCTGGACCGGCTGCATCGCGTTCACCCCGGACCACTTGATGCGCCTGTTCGAACCGGCGCCCGGGCTGGTGGCGGTCACCGGTTACAACGGGCGCGGGGTGACGACCGGCAGTGTCGTGGGCAAAGCCTTCGCGGATTATCTGTGTCACCAGGATCCACAGGCACTGCCGATCCCCTTTGCTCCGATGCAGCCGTTGGCCGGTGTGGGCCTGCGCAGCTGTTTGTACGAGGCGGGATTCTCGCTGTATCACGCGGGCCAATGCTTGCGGATCGTGATCTGATCAACGAAATACCCCTCAGAAGCCTGCATTTTCTTAGCCGGCTACTAATCTGTATTGGTGCGAGTCGTAGCAGTAACGCACTGTAAATGTGCACTTCCGTTACGCACGCTGTTACATGTTTAAGGGTGGCCGTTTAGTGGCCGGGTTGCAGTGCTTGATTGGTCGGGTTGCACTTTATAGGTCCAATGGTTGCACCTGGTTGAGATAGACGGTTGCACGTCCAATCAAAAGGCGCTCAAAAACCTGCAATAACAATGACACCGTGTCTTTTTGAATAATAAAAACGTAATGGCACGACGCTTGCTCTGGGCTTTCTCCGAAAGTTTTTGAAGTGAAGCTGCAGTGCCAATTCAACAAAAACCTCGGAGCACCACTCATGTCCCAGACGTTTTACAAGAAAGGTTTTCTAGCCCTCGCCGTTGCTGCGGCGCTGGGTGTTTCTGCGTTTGCTCAAGCTGATGTGAAGATTGGCGTAGCGGGGCCGATGACCGGCGCCAACGCGGCATTTGGTGAGCAGTACATGAAAGGTGCCCAGGCGGCAGCCGATGTCATCAACAAGGCCGGCGGCATCAACGGCGAGCAGATCAAGCTGGTGGCCGGCGATGACGCCTGCGAACCCAAGCAGGCCGTGGCCGTGGCCAACCGTCTGGCAGACCAGGACAAAGTGATTGGCGTGGTCGGGCACTTCTGCTCGTCGAACACTATCCCGGCGTCCGAGGTGTACGACGAAGCGGGCATCATCATGATCACCCCGGGCTCCACCAACCCGCAGGTTACCGAGCGTGGCCTGTCGGCCGTGTTCCGCATGTGTGGTCGTGACGATCAGCAAGGCATCGTGGCCGGCGACTACATCGTCGACGTGCTCAAGGGCAAGAAAGTTGCCGTTATCAACGACAAGGACACCTACGGCAAAGGTCTGGCCGACGCCACTGCGGCGCAGTTGACCAAGCGCGGCGTGAAGCCGGTGCTGGAAGAAGGCCTGACCCGTGGCGAGAAAGATTTCAGCGCCCTGGTCACCAAGATCCGCTCCACCGGTGCTGACGTCGTGTACTTCGGCGGCCTGCACCCGGAAGCCGGCCCACTGGTTCGGCAGATTCGTGAAGCCGGCCTGAAAGACGTCAAGTTCATGTCCGATGACGGCGTGGTCACCGACGAACTGGTGTCGACCGCCGGTGGTGCGCAGTATGTGGATGGCGTGTACATGACCTTCGGCGCCGACCCGCGCCTGCTGCCAGACAGCAAAACCGTCGTGGAAGAGTTCCGCAAAAATGGCACCGAGCCTGAAGGCTACACCCTGTACGCCTACGCCTCGATCCAGGCCCTGGCCGCCGGCTTCAATGGCGCCAAGTCCAACAAGGGCGAAGACGCGGCCAAATGGCTGAAATCCCACCCGGTCAAAACCGTCATGGGCGAGAAGAACTGGGACGCCAAGGGCGACCTGAAAATCTCCGACTATGTGGTTTACCAGTGGGACAAGGACGGCAAGTATCACCAGCTGGAAAAGCAGAAGTAATAGTTAGCGCGATGGGTTAGACGCCACTTGACCCTGTGGGAACCGGGCTTTTGTGGGAGCTGGCTTGCCTGCGATAGCGTCACCTCGGGTTGACTGACATTCCGAGGTGTCGCTATCGCGGGCAAGCCCGGCGCCCACACACGCCAGCTCCCACACGGGGACTTGGTTGCCAGCCCCTTTTGTGTCTGTCTTTTCCTCCTAGAAGATCCGCACACCCACAGGTGTGCAGGCTCTCACTGCGTGAGATTGCGTTATGGATGGTATTTTCCTGCAGCAACTGGTCAATGGGCTGACCCTCGGGTCTGTCTATGGCTTGATCGCCATCGGCTACACAATGGTCTATGGCATCATTGGCATGATCAACTTCGCCCATGGCGAGGTTTATATGATTTCCGCTTACCTCGCGGCGATCAGTCTGGCACTGCTGGCTTACTTCGGCATCGAATCCTTCCCGCTGCTCATCCTTGGCACCCTGATCTTCACCGTCGTCGTCACCGGCGTCTACGGCTGGGTCATCGAGCGTGTCGCCTACAAACCGCTGCGCAACTCCACCCGACTGGCACCGCTGATCAGCGCCATCGGTATTTCGCTGATCCTGCAGAACTACGCGCAGATCGCCCAGGGCGCCAAGCAACAAGGCATCCCGACGCTGCTGGCCGGCGCCTGGAGAGTCGATATCGGCACCGGCTTCGTGCAATTGACCTACACCAAGGTGTTCATCCTGGTGGCCGCGTTCGTCGGCATGGGCCTGCTGACCTACATCATCAAGTACACCAAGCTCGGCCGCATGTGCCGCGCTACCCAGCAAGACCGCAAGATGGCGTCGATCCTCGGTATCAACACCGACCGGGTCATCTCCTACGTATTCGTGATTGGTGCCGCCATGGCCGCGCTGGCCGGTGTGCTGATCACCC
The DNA here is from genome assembly GCF_030815935.1 of Pseudomonas sp. W2I6. Classification (NCBI taxonomy): domain Bacteria; kingdom Pseudomonadati; phylum Pseudomonadota; class Gammaproteobacteria; order Pseudomonadales; family Pseudomonadaceae; genus Pseudomonas; species Pseudomonas sp. W2I6. The sequence continues at coordinate 6,986,345 of NZ_JAUSXJ010000001.1, forward strand.
TGAACTACGGCACGTTCGACTTCTATGCCGGCTTCATCATCGGCATCAAGGCATTTACCGCAGCTGTACTCGGCGGCATCGGCTCCCTGCCTGGGGCCATGCTGGGGGGGATCATCCTGGGTATTTCCGAGTCGCTGTTCTCGGGGTTGATCAACTCTGACTACAAAGACGTGTTCAGTTTCTCCCTGCTGGTGGTGATCCTGATTTTCCGTCCCCAGGGCCTGCTCGGTCGCCCACTCGTGGCGAAGGTATAACTATGTCTGCTGCCTACTCTATCGATATCAAGAAAAGTGTCGTCGATGCGGTACTCGCCGGGCTGATTTCGCTGATCGTGTTCGGTCCGATCGTCGGCGTGGTCCTCGACGGCTACAGCTTCAACCTGCAACCGGCGCGTGTCGGCATCCTGGTGGCCATCGTGATGGTCGGCCGGTTCGCCATGAGCCTGTTCCTGCAAACCCCAAGGGGCCTGCGGATTCTGCAAGGGTTTGAAAGCACCGGCTCCGGTGTGCATGTGCTCAAGCCGGACTACAAGTCGCGCCTGCGCTGGATCATCCCGGCGTTGATCGTGATTGCTATCGTGTTCCCGTTCTTTGCCAACAAATACCTGCTGACCGTGGTGATCCTCGGGTTGATCTACGTGTTGCTGGGCCTTGGCCTGAACATCGTGGTCGGCCTGGCCGGGCTGCTCGACCTGGGTTACGTGGCGTTCTATGCCATCGGCGCCTATGGCCTGGCGCTGGGTTACCAGTACCTCGGCCTGGGCTTCTGGTCGGTGCTGCCGCTGGCGGCGATTTGTGCGGCGCTGGCGGGGTGCATACTCGGGTTTCCGGTGCTGCGAATGCACGGCGATTACCTGGCGATCGTGACCCTGGGCTTCGGTGAAATCATCCGCCTGGTGCTGAATAACTGGCTGTCGTTTACCGGTGGCCCGAACGGCATGCCGGTGCCCTCGCCGACGTTTTTCGGCCTGGAGTTCGTGCGCAAGGCGAAGGATGGCGGGGTGCCGTTCCACGAGTTCTTCGGCATCGACTACAACCCCAACATCAAATTCCTGTTCATCTACATCGTGCTGTTCCTGGTGGTGCTGCTGGTGCTGTACATCAAGCACCGCCTGACCCGCATGCCGGTGGGCCGCGCGTGGGAAGCCTTGCGCGAAGACGAAATCGCCTGCCGTTCCATGGGCCTCAACCACGTGCTGGTGTGAAGCTCTCGGCGTTCACCATCGGCGCGTCCACTGCCGGCCTGGCCGGGGTGTTTTTCGCCAGCTACCAGGGCTTCGTCAACCCGTCGTCGTTCACCTTCTTCGAGTCGGCGCTGATCCTGGCCATCGTGGTATTGGGCGGCATGGGCTCGACCGTCGGCGTGGTGATTGCCGCGTTCGTGCTGACGGTGGCGCCGGAGCTGCTGCGCAGCTTCTCCGAGTACCGCGTGCTGCTCTTCGGCGTGTTGATGGTGGTGATGATGATCTGGCGACCACGAGGCCTGATTCGTATCAGCCGTACCGGTGTTGTCCCACGTAAAGGAGTGGCGCCATGAGCAAGGAAGTCGTTCTTTCCGTGGAACACCTGATGATGCACTTTGGTGGCATCAAGGCCTTGAGCGACGTAAGTCTCAAGGTCAAGCGCAACTCGATCTTCGCCCTGATCGGTCCCAACGGTGCCGGCAAGACCACCGTGTTCAACTGCCTGACCGGTTTCTACAAAGCCTCCGGCGGCAAGATCGAACTCAATGTGCGCGGCAAGCAGACCAACGTGATCCAACTGCTGGGCGAGCGCTTCAAGGCCACCGACTTTGTCTCGCCGAAAAGCTTCTTTAGCCGGGTGTTCTACAAGATGTTCGGCGGCACTCACCTGGTGAACCGGGCGGGTTTGGCGCGCACCTTCCAGAACATTCGCCTGTTCAAGGAAATGTCGGTGGTGGAGAACCTGCTGGTGGCCCAGCACATGTGGGTCAACCGCAACATGCTCGCGGGCATCCTCAATACCAAGGGCTACCGCAAGGCTGAAAGCGATGCCCTCGACCATGCGTTCTACTGGCTGGAAGTGGTGGACCTGGTGGACTGCGCCAACCGCCTGGCCGGCGAGCTGTCCTACGGCCAGCAGCGCCGCCTGGAAATCGCCCGTGCCATGTGCACCCGGCCGCAGATTATTTGCCTCGACGAACCGGCCGCCGGCCTCAACCCCCAGGAAACCGAAGCCCTCAGCGCGATGATTCGCCTGCTGCGGGACGAGCACGACCTGACGGTGGTGCTGATCGAACACGACATGGGCATGGTGATGAGTATTTCCGACCACATCGTGGTGCTGGACCACGGCAACGTGATTGCCGAGGGCGGGCCGGAAGCGATCCGCAATGATCCGAAGGTGATCGCGGCTTATCTGGGCGCTGACGAAGAGGAGCTGGTATGAGTGAGCCAATCCTCGAACTGAAAGACCTGGACGTGTTCTACGGCCCGATCCAGGCCCTGAAGAAAGTTTCGCTGCACATCAACGAAGGCGAAACCGTGAGCCTGATTGGCTCCAACGGCGCGGGTAAATCCACGCTGCTGATGTCGATCTTTGGCCAGCCACGGGCCGAGTCCGGGCAGATCATCTACCGCGGCGTCGACATTACCCACAAGTCGTCCCACTACATCGCCTCCAACGGCATTGCGCAGTCGCCGGAAGGGCGGCGGGTGTTCCCCGACATGACCGTCGAGGAAAACCTGCTGATGGGCACCATCCCGATTGGCGACAAGTTCGCCACCGAAGACATGCAGCGCATGTTCGAGCTGTTCCCGCGGCTCAAGGAGCGGCGCAACCAGCGGGCGATGACCATGTCCGGTGGTGAACAGCAGATGCTTGCCATCGCCCGCGCACTGATGAGCCGGCCCAAGCTGTTGCTGCTGGACGAGCCGAGCCTGGGGCTGGCGCCGATCGTGGTGAAGCAGATCTTTTCCACGCTGCGGGAGCTGGCGTCTACCGGCATGACCATCTTCCTGGTGGAGCAGAACGCCAACCATGCGCTGCGCTTGTCGGACCGGGCGTACGTGATGGTCAACGGCGAGATTCGCCTTACCGGCACCGGCAAGGAGCTGCTGGTAAATGAGGAGGTGCGTAACGCCTACCTCGGCGGGCACTGATGTAACTCTGATCGTTCCCACGCTCCGCGTGGGAACGCCTCTTGTGACGCTCTGCGTCACGCTTTGGGACGCGGAGCGTCCCGGCCTGCATTCCCACGCAGAGCGTGGGAACGATCATCCACAGTGCTTTCCTGAAATTGTGGACAACAAATCCAGGCACCTGCCAAAGCGCGACATATAGCCGCCGCAAATCCCTGTTTTGTCACAGTTTTGACTTGTCCCCAAGCACTGTGGAACCGGCTGTGGGTAACGTGGGAGTAGCTGGCTGGAGGCCTTTGTTTTCGTGGCTTGCAGCGTGGTGGTTGTTTATTGATCAGTGAGTTTTTCGTGACCGCCCGAGGGTTTTGTCAACCTGTTTAAAGACACAGGTATATGACCGGAATATGTCACTCCGGCCTGTGGATAAGTCTGTGACTAAACTCTGGAAAGAGTGCCGCAGAGGCCGGAATGACTGGCCTGGAGCCATCGTCCTGGTTGCACCGTTTTGAACCGAGCTACATACGGGCTGCGCAAGGTCAAGCAAAAAACTTTTTGAATCGCGCTGAAAGCCTTGTGTAGCGCGGCTTTCAGCTTTTGTACTTGCCCCCAAAGACTGTGGACGTGGCTGTGGATAAGGTGCGCGCACATGGCTGCACGCCACGGCCTGTATGGCTTTCGGGCGATTGGTTGAATTTCGTACAGCATGAGCGGCATTCACCTGTGTCCACAGCGTGTATCAGTTGCCGCCAGCCCGGTAGCCGGGCATTCTGCTGGCTGATTTTTTACCTCGTAGCCCCGCAAGGAGAACACCATGTCCGATACGCTGTTTATTACTGGCGCGACCTCCGGTTTTGGCGAAGCCTGTGCCCGCCGTTTTGCCGAAGCCGGCTGGAAACTGGTGCTCACCGGCCGCCGCGCAGAGCGCTTGAACGCCCTGTGCGCCGAGCTTTCCAAGCAGACCGAAGTGCTCGGCCTGGTGGTGGACGTGCGTGACCGTAGGGCCATGGAAGAGGCGATCGCCAACCTGCCGCCGTCCTTTGCCACGCTGCGCGGGCTGATCAACAACGCCGGCCTGGCGGTGGGCACCGACCCTGCGCCGAAGTGCAGCCTCGACGATTGGGAAACCATGGTCGACACCAACATCAAGGGCCTGCTGACCACCACCAGCCTGCTGTTGCCGCGCCTGATCGCCCACGGCCGTGGCGCTGGCATCATCAACCTCGGTTCCATTGCCGGCAGCTACCCGTACCCGGGCAGCCACGTGTATGGCGGCACCAAGGCCTTCGTCAAACAGTTCTCGCTGAACCTGCGTTGCGACCTGCAGGGCACCGGCGTGCGCGTGACCAACATCGAGCCGGGCCTGTGTGAGAGTGAGTTCTCGCTGGTGCGCTTTGCCGGTGACCAGGCGCGTTATGACGCGACTTATGCCGGTGCCGAGCCGATCCAGCCGCAGGACATTGCGGATACGATCTTCTGGGTGCTTAACACCCCGGCACACGTGAACATCAACCGCCTGGAGCTGATGCCAGTGAGCCAGACCTGGGCCGGGTTTGCGATTGAGCGTGGCGCCAAGGCCTAAGTTCGTCGAGCTGTTGTGGCGAGGGAGCTTGCTCCCGCTGGGCTGCGAAGCGGCCCCAAAAAAGCCAGGGCCGCTCCGCGCCCCAGCGGGAGCAAGCTCCCTCGCCACAGGGTTTTGTCAGGTTTGAATATGCGGCAAATCGGCCAAAACAGGACATAAGGTACACTCCACCCCTGAAAACCCCGCCGCGCTGTGCGGTTCAAAGGTTTTGACAGGAGGATATGTGAGTAACCGAGGTGAGCAGTCGCTGCTCAAACAATCGACCATCCTGATGTTCGCCGTGGCGATCGCCGGGATTGTCACGGGGGTGGTGTCGGGCGCCCAATCGATTTTATTCGACGGCTTTTTCTCGCTGATCGCCACCGCCATCAAGGTGCTGATGCTGATCACGGCCAAGCTGATCGCCAAGAAAAGCAACGAACGTTTCCAGTTCGGCTACTGGCACCTGGAGCCCATGGTGCTGCTGATCGAGGGCAGCTTTTTGCTGTTGATCGCCATCTACGCGTTTCTCAACGGCGTGTTCGGCATTATCAATGGCGGGCGCGATATCGAGTTGGGCCTGGTGATCATCTATGCGGCGGTGTTTACCGTCGTCGAGTTCGCCTATTTCTTCTACGTGCGTTACCGCAATCGCACGCTCAAGTCGTCGCTGATCCAGTTCGACAACATCAGTTGGCTGGTGGACGCGATGCTGTCGGTGGGGCTGCTGGTGAGCTTCCTGGCGGCGCTGTTGCTCAAGTCCCAGGGCTATGGGCAGTGGGCGGTGTATGTCGACCCGTTGATCCTGATCCTGCTGGCGTTGAGCATGCTGGCGCCGGCCTTCAAGATCCTGCGCCCGGCGCTACGCGACGTGTTGGGGATTGTGCCGGACCAGTTGGACGGCAAAGTGCGCGAAGTGATGGATGCGGCCCAGGCCAGGCATGGTTTCGATGATTACGTGTCCTACGTGCAGAAGCACGGGCGGGCGCGGTTTATCGAGATTCATGTGGTGCTGCCGGCGGATTACCCGGTGGATAACGTCGCCACCCTGGACGGGCTGCGCGAAGAAATATCCACAGGGTTGGGCAAGCCCGACGCGGCCCGCTGGCTGACGATCAGTTTTACCGGGGACCGCAAATGGATTGCGTAAGGCCCAGGTAGCACGTCGCCAAGTGGTAAGGCGTGGTCGACGGCATGTCCCGCCGGCTCACGTGCCCCTTGGCATCCAGGCACTCATTCCAGCCTTTGTCGTGCAGGAAGCGTTGTTGCAGCGCCAGCAATTGGCGTTGCAGCACGGCTTCACTGTCGGGCCGCAAGGTCAGCGCCCGCAGGTATTCGGCCTGGGCCCAGATGCGCTGGGTGCCGTCGCGCACGCTGCCGTCCAGGGCGAGCATGCCGCTGACCGCACCGGTCAGGTTGTCCACACCCTTTTGCTCGGCATAGGTGAACGCTTTGTTCAGCGATGTGTGCAGTGGTGTGCCGCGCAACAGGTCCGAAGATTCCAGCAGGAAGAACCATTCGAACTGATGCCCCGGTTCAAACCAGTTATCCACAGCGCCCAGCGGTTTTTCCATCATCACGCCGTGTTGGCGGTCGATGAAGCGCTTCTGCATGGCGTTGGCCAGGTCCAGCAACGCGTCTTGGGTGACGGCGTCCTCCCGCACGGCCAGCGTGGCGAGGAAACCTTCGGCAAGGTGCATCAGCGGGTTTTGCAGAGGGCCAGACTTGAGGGATGACCAGTTACGTTCCAGCACCGCTTCGTACAGGCCGTCGCCGGTGGCGAAGCGTTCGGCGACCACTTCCAGGGCGGCGTCGAGTACCGATTCCACCAGCGATTCACGTACCTTGGCCCAATAGTGGGCGCAGGCGAAGATGATGAAGGCGTGGGTGTAGAGGTCCTTGCGCTTATCCAGCGGCTTGCCGTGGGCGTCGATGCTGTAGAACCAGCCGCCGTGCTCGGCGTCGTGGAAGTGCCGTTGCAGGGAACGGAACAACGCGGCGGCGCGCTCCTCGGCAAAGGCTGCGCCGGGTTCACCGATCAGGCTGGCAAACAGGTACAACTGCCGTGCGCAGGCCATGGCGCGATAGCGTTGCGGGGGCAAAGGCCGATGATCGGCGTCCAGGGCCTCATAGGGCAGCGCCAGGTCGGCATTCCAGCCCGGGCCTTGCCAGAGCGGCACGATCAGGTCGTGGAAGTGCGTCAACACGGCGGTCAATTGAGGCTTGAGGGCGGAGCTTGGAGCGATGGGCATCGGCTGGCGTCGTCACGGCAGGGGTGTTTGCGCGACATGGTATCAGGCTTGGGGGAAGTGGTGGCTGTGAGTCCGCCATCGCGGGCAAGCCCGGCTCCCACAGGTGATCGAGTACACCTGTGGGAGCCGGGCTTGCCCGCGATGGGGCCATCGCAAGCGCTGAAAATCTCAGGCAGCGAGCAACCAAACCCCAGTCGCCGCCGAAACCGCACCCGCCACCCGCACCAACGGCGCAGCCGCCGCCGGCAGGAAACGCACCACGGCATAACCGGCAGCATGCAAAACCGCCGTCGCACCCACAAACCCTATGGCATACGCCCACGGGCTGGACATGTCCGGCAGCTCCAAACCATGGGCCACGCCATGGAACAGTGCAAACAGCGCCGTCGCCGCCACCGCCACGAACAATGGCGGCCGCACCGCCAGCGCTACCGCCAGGCCCAGCGCCAGCACCGACGCGGCAATCCCGCTTTCCAGCGCCGGCAGTTCCAGCCCTTCAAAGCCCAGCATCCCGCCGATCAGCATGGTGCCGACAAACGTGCACGGCAGCGCCCAGCGCGCCGAGCCTTTTTGTTGAGCGGCCCACAGGCCCACGGCGACCATTGCCAGCAAGTGGTCGATGCCGCCCAGCGGGTGGCTGATACCGGCCACCAGGCCGTTGTCGCCATGGCCGGGGTGGGCGAAGGCGAGGGCGGGAGTGAGCAGCAAGGCTGCGGCAGCGAGAAGTGTATTGAGGCGCATGGACAGGCTCCTTGTGGGGGTTGATCAGGCTGCGGTCAGCAAGCCCTGGCGTTCGATGAAGGCGACGATTTGTTCCAGGCCGACGCCGGTTTTCTGATTGCTGAAGACGAAAGGTTTACCGCCGCGCATGCGCTGGGTATCGCTGTTCATCAGCTCCAGGGATGCGCCTACCAGCGGCGCCAGGTCGATCTTGTTGATCACCAGCAGGTCGGATTTGCAGATTCCCGGCCCGCCTTTGCGCGGCAGCTTGTCGCCGGCCGACACATCGATCACGTAGATGGTCAGGTCCGACAGTTCCGGGCTGAAGGTGGCCGACAGGTTGTCGCCGCCGGATTCCACCAGGATCAGGTCCAGGCCGGGAAAGCGACGGTTGAGTTGGTCGACCGCTTCGAGGTTGATCGAGGCGTCTTCGCGAATCGCGGTGTGGGGGCAGCCGCCGGTTTCCACACCGATGATGCGCTCGGGCGCCAGGGCCTGGTTGCGCACCAGGAAGTCGGCGTCTTCGCGGGTGTAGATATCGTTGGTGACCACCGCCAGGTTGTAGCGATCACGCAGGGCCAGGCACAGGGCCAGGGTCAGGGCGGTCTTGCCGGAGCCGACCGGGCCGCCGATGCCGACGCGCAGGGGTTGGGTGTTCATGTGATTCTCCAAGATAAAGTGCCCTAGGAACGGAACAGGCGGCTGTACTGGCGCTCATGGGCCATGCACGCCAGGGACAGGCCAAACGCGGCGCTGCCGTAGTGATTGGGGTCAAGCTGGCTGGCGTCCTGCTGGGCTTGTTGCAGCAGCGGCAGCAGTTCGCTGGTCAGGCGCTGGGCGGCTTGTTGGCCCAGAGGCAGCGTCTTCATCAGCACCGCCAATTGGTTTTCCAGCCAACTCCACAGCCAGGCGGCCAGGGCGTCATCCGGGCTGATCTGCCAGGCGCGGGCGGCCAGGGCCCAGCCCAGGGCCAGGTGCGGTTCGGAGCGCTGTGCCAGGAATTCTCGGGCGGCGTCATCCAGCTCCGGTAAACCGTTCAATAGCTGGTGCAGGGAATAGCCCATCTGCCGGCTTTCCTGATAAAGCTCGCGGGTTTCACGGCTGGCGCGGTGTTCCTCGCACAACTGCGCGAGGCGTGGCCAGTCCTGTTCGGCGGCGGCCTGGCAGTGGGCGAGCAGCAGCGGCGCTTCGAAGCGCGCCAGGTTGAGCAACAGTTGATCGCTGATCCAGCGCCCGGCACTTGCCGGGTCGGTCACGCGGGCTTGCTCCACGGCCATTTCCAGGCCCTGGGAATAGCTGTAGCCACCAATCGGCAGCTGCGGACTGGCCAGACGCAACAGCGCCCAGGCTGGGTTCATAGGCGTACGCCGAACTGGTGCAGCTTGGGCGGGTAGTTGAAGTCTTCGTCGCCATGGCGGGAATGGTGGTGGCCGCCGCCATAGGCGCCGTGTTCCGGCTGGAAGGGGGCCTCGATGGTCTCGGTCGTCGCGCCCAACTGATCGAGCATGGCCTTGAGCACGTAGTCATCGAGCAGGCGCAGCCAACCGTCACCCACTTGCAGCGCCACGTGGCGGTTGCCCAGGTGATAGGCGGCGCGGGTCAGTTCAAAGGCATTGCCGCAGGTGACGTGCAGCAGTTGTTCAGGCCGGGCGCACACGCGTACGACACGTCCGTCTTCAGCCTGTAGGAATTCGCCATCGTGCAGCGGCGGTTGGCCGCGCTCCAGAAACAGGCCGACGTCTTCACCGTCGGCACTGAAACAGCGCAGGCGGCTTTTGCTGCGGGCTTCGAAATTCAGCAGCAACTCTGCGGCCCAGACGGGTTGGGGGGCGATTCGGCGGTGGATCACCAGCATCAGAAAGCTTCCAGCTATGAGCGATAAGCAAGCTAGAGCAAGGGTCTTGCCAACCACGCGGGGAGTAGGAATTCCCTGTAGGCAGGCGACTTGTGCCACCTGATGGCGCAGGAAATTATTCCAAAATGTTTCATTTTGGTGCGTGGTTGGATTTATAGCACCGGATCCGGGCGCTCGGCGTTGAATTCCATTGCTTGTTGCATGAAATTTCTTTCATCTTTTTTTGAGTTTTGATTGCTTGGGACTTTTCCTACGCACTTGCAGGATTTGCCGTGCGTTGCGTTACGCGCTGTTTCATTAGGATTCCGCTCCGTATTTAATCTTCAGCGGTTTCCACCATGTACAAGTCATTTTTCTGTTTACTCATTGTCAGTTTGTCGCTCGCCATTTCATCTGCTTCGGCCAATCTTCAGCGTGCCCCGGCATTCGCGCCGCCACCTACTATCGACAACGTGATCGACCGCGCCCACGAGCTGTTGGGCACGCCCTATAAATTGGGCGGCGCTTCGGTGAAGCAGGGCTTCGATTGCAGCAGCTTCCTGGTGTACCTGTTCAAGACCGAAGCCAACATTCATCTGCCTCGCACCACCTCGGCGATGCACCGCTCAACCGCGGCCACGGTCAAGCGCAATGCGTTGCAACCGGGTGATGCGGTGTTTTTCAGGGGCAATGGGCGCGGCCAGGTCAGCCACGTTGGTCTCTATATAGGAGAGGGCAAGTTCATCCACTCGCCACGCACGGGCAAAAGCGTGCGCATCGACTCACTGGCCAACAGCTATTGGAACCGGAACTACACCACCGCCAAGCGTTTTCACACTGTGCGCTGAGTTATTCGGTGCTGCCCAGGCCTTGCCAATGCTTGAGGCCGATAAAGATGAAACGCAGCTGCTGGGTGATCTTGGCTTGCGGCGTGAGGTGCGCAGGCAGCGCTTCGGCGGGCGGGTCGATAATGTCGGGCAGGGTGGCGAACACGCTCTTGACGATCAGGTCGGCCATCACGTGCAGGCCGTCGGCATCCAGGTGCTGGAGCTTGGGCATCAGGGTCAGGTCGGCGGCGAGGTCGCTGGCGATGTCTTCACGCAGGGCACCAATGGCTTGGCGAACGGCGAGGCTGCCACCGTATTGCTCGCGGGCCAGGAACAGGAATTGCGAACGGTTGGCGGCGACCACATCCAGGAAAATCCGCACCGAGGCATCGATGATGCCGCCCATCACGAATTCGTTGTGGCGCACCAGGCGAATCGTCGCGCGAAAGGTCTGGCCGACTTCGCTGACCAATACCAGGCCCAGCTGATCCATATCGGCAAAGTGACGGTAGAAACCGGTGGGCACGATGCCGGCGGTCTTGGCCACTTCACGCAGGCTGAGGCTGCCGAACCCACGGCCACACTCCATCAGATGGCGGGCTGCGTCCATCAGGGCGAGTCGGGTCTGTTGCTTCTGTTCGGCGCGGGGCAGCATTGGCAGGCGGGCTTTGTGGACAAGGACAGCGACGCACTCTAGCAAATCAGCTTTGCCAGCGTCGAACTTCAAAAGGGAGAAGGGCGTTGCGGTTCACACAAAGTCAAAGCCCGATCGGCTGATCGGGCTTTTTTCCAGGGCCAGCACGGGCTTAGCTCTGTGCTTGATGCAGTTCTGCCAGACGGTCAGCACCGCCTTCCACTACGCCGTCAGCATAAGCGCGTTTGTTGGCGCGGCTCGAACCATCTTCAACCAGGCCTTTCTGTTCCAGGCGATCACGACCACCTTCGGCAACAGCGTTGCGTTCCATCAGGCGATCAGCGCCACCTTCAACCAGACCTTTCTGTTCCAGACGATCACGGCCACCTTCAGCAACGCCTTCGGTGTAAGCACGTTTGTTGGCTTGTTCCGAACCGTTTTCAGTGATGCTGCCGTTGTAGTCGGTGTTGTTCTTGTCCGAAGCGCCGCTGCGAGCCAGGGTTTGGCTGAAGTGGGAAGCGTCGGCTTTCACTTGTGGGGTTGCCTGTTCAGCAGCTGGCAGGGCAAATGCGCTGGTGGCCAGGAGGGAAAGTGCAAAGCTTGCGAGTATTTGGCGTTTCATGATGGGTTGCTCCTTGGGAGGGCGATAAATTGGGTACAGGGCTAATGCTACTCTTGATAAGTCGATATAAAAGTTCATAAACACAATGGTAATAATCAACAGAATTGATTGTTCCCTGCGAAGGCTCTATCTCGCAGGTCTCAAGCCCGCGCTTTTGCACCGAGGTGGGTATTTTCGACACGAACGTGGGTAACAACGGTGCGTCGTTGATGATTGAAACTGTCTGGTTGGTCAGGAAAGGCGGTTTTTATGAGGAATTCATCAATGGGGTTAAACCCCCGCGCCGTTTGTCAGTCGTAGCCATATAAGCTGTAGTCAAAACGCGCGCCGCAAAGCGCCCGCTCAGTCGTAACCTGGAGTCCTGTGCAATGACGCGCACTCGTAAAATTCTCGCCTGGAGCTGCGCCAGCTTCGTTTTGTTAATCGCCATTGTGGTGTTGGTCCTGGTGTTCTTTGACTGGAACCGGATCAAGCCGCCCCTCAACGCCAAGGTCTCCGAAGAACTGCATCGACCGTTTGCCATCAATGGCAACCTGGCAGTGGTGTGGCAGCGCGAGCCCGATGAGGGTGGCTGGCGCGCCTGGATTCCGTGGCCCCATGTGATTGCCGAAGACCTGACCCTGGGCAATCCCGACTGGTCGAAAGCCCCGCAGATGGTCACCCTCAAGCGCGTGGAGTTGCGTATCTCGCCCCTGGCGTTGCTGGCCCAGCGCGTGGTGATCCCGCGTATCGACCTCACCGAACCGAGTGCGCAGTTGCAGCGCCTGGCCGATGGCCGCGCCAACTGGACCTTCAAGTTCGACCCCAAGGACCCGAATGCCGAACCGTCCAACTGGGTGGTGGACATCGGCGCCATCGGCTTCGACAAAGGCCATGTGACCCTCGACGACCAGACTCTCAAGACCCAGCTCGACGTCGTGATCGACCTGCTCGGCAAGCCGATCCCCTTCGGCGAGATCGTCGGCGATGCCGACGCCAGGAAAGCCCTGGAAAAAGGCTCGGCGCCGCAGGATTACGCGTTCGGCCTCAAGGTCAAGGGCCAATACCACGGCCAGAAACTCGATGGCACCGGCAAGATCGGTGGCCTGCTGGCCTTGCAGGACGCGGCCAAGCCGTTCCCGCTGCAAGCCCAGGCCAGGATCGGCGACACCAGCATCGCGCTGGCCGGCACCCTGACCGACCCGATGAACCTCGGCGCCCTCGACCTGCGCCTCAAACTCTCCGGCAGCAGCCTGGGCAACCTGTACCCCCTGACCGGCGTGACCCTGCCGGATTCGCCGGCCTATTCCACCGACGGCCACCTGATCGCCAAGTTGCATGAGGCCAGTGGCGCGTCGTTCCAGTATGAAAACTTCAACGGCAAGATCGGCAACAGCGACATCCACGGCAACCTCGGCTACGTCGCCAGCCAGCCGCGGCCCAAGCTCACCGGGGCGCTGGTCTCCAACCAGCTGTTGATGACCGACCTGGCGCCGCTGATCGGCGCCGACTCCAACGCCAAGCAAAAAGCCCGTGGCGGCGAAAGCAAGCAGCCGGCGACCAAGGTGCTGCCAGTGGAAGAGTTCCGCACCGAGCGCTGGCGCGACATGGATGCCGACGTCGAATTCACCGGCAAACGCATCGTCCACAGTGCCGAATTGCCGTTCACCGATCTCTACACTCACCTGGTGCTGAATGACGGGCAGTTGAGCCTGGAGCCCCTGCGTTTCGGCGTGGCCGGCGGCAAGCTCGACGCGCAGATTCGTCTCAACGGGCGCACCACGCCGATGGAAGGCCAGGCCAGACTCACCGCGCGCAACTTCAAGCTCAAGCAGCTGTTCCCGACCTTCGAGCCGATGAAAACCAGCTTCGGTGAGCTCAACGGCGACGCGGACATTTCCGGGCGCGGCAACTCCGTCGCGGCATTGCTTGGCACGTCGAATGGCGATCTGAAGATGTTGATCAACGACGGCGCCATCAGCCGCGGACTGATGGAAATCGCCGGGCTCAACGTCGGCAACTACGTGGTCGGCCGCCTGTTTGGCGACAAGGAAGTGAAGATCAACTGTGCGGCCGCAGACTTCGGCATCAAGTCGGGCCTGGCGACGACTCGCCTGTTTGTGTTCGATACCGAGAACGCGATCATCTACATCGATGGCACCGCGAACATGGCCAGCGAGCAGCTTGACCTGACCATTACTCCGGAGTCCAAAGGCTTCCGCCTGTTTTCCCTGCGCTCGCCGTTGTACGTCAACGGGCCGTTTATCAAACCGAATGCTGGCGTGAAGGCGGTGCCGCTGATGCTGCGTGGTGCGGGCATGGTTGCCTTGGGTGTGATTGCCGGCCCGGCGGCGGGCTTGCTGGCGCTGGTGGCACCGAGCGGCGATGAGCCGAACCAGTGTGCGCCGCTGTTGCAACAGATGAAGGAAGGCAAGGCACCTAAAACAGTGAAAGGCTAGCTGATGATCGTTCCCACGCTCCGCGTGGGAACGCCGCTTTGGACGCTCCGCGTCCGCTCTCAGGGCGTGACGCAGAGCGTCACAAGATGCGTTCCCACGCAGAGCGTGGGAACGATCGGGGAAAGGCTTACAGGTCCTTCAGAATATCCGCCATGTCGTCGGCGTGTTCTTCTTCCTGGGCCAGGATGTCTTCGAAGATCCGGCGAGTGGTCGGGTCTTTGTCACCGATGTACTGGATGATTTCGCGATAGCTGTCTACCGCGATGCGCTCGGCCACCAGGTCTTCGTAGACCATCTCCTTCAGCGTATTGCCGGCCACGTACTGCGCGTGGGAATTCTTCGACAGCAGGTCGGGGTTGAACTCCGGCTCGCCACCCAACTGCACGATACGCTCGGCCAACTTGTCGGCGTGTTCGGCTTCCTGGGTGGCGTGCTCGAGGAACTCCTCGGCGGCGACATGCGCCTTGACGCCATTGGCCATGAAGTAGTGGCGCTTGTAGCGCAGCACGCACACCAGCTCGGTGGCCAGTGATTCGTTGAGCAGACGCAGGATTTCCTGGCGGTCGGCGTCATAACCTTCGGTCACGGCACCGTTTTCGACGTTCTTGCGGGCGCGGTCACGTAAAGTGGCTACGTCAGACAAATGTGAGTCAGTCATCTCATTCTCCTGGTACTAATCCGGTTTTGCGCCACGCTCTGCCGGCGTGATCGCTCCAAGTTGTGAGTCCCAGGCAACGCAAAAAGTTTTATCGGATTTTACAGAGCGTGCCCCGACAGCCGCGCTTCCTCCTGCAACCACTCAAAAAACGCCCGGACCGGCGGGTGCCGTTCCCGTCCCGGTACGCACAGGGCGCTGTAGCCGGCGCCGTTGACGCGGACCTGTGGCCGGTAAGGCACCAGCAACCCGCTGGCGACGCTTTCCGAGACCAGGATATTGCTCGCCAGCACCAGGCCCTGGCCGGCGATGGCCGCTTGCAGGGCGTAGTGTTCTTCGTCGTATTCGCGCAGCGGCGAAGCGGATTGCAACCAATCTTCCCCGGCCTTTTCGCACCAGGCCTGCCAGCCCAGGGCGTACAGCCTGGAGTTGTGCCAGCGCACGCTGATCAGGGTCGGGGTGCGCTCGCGCGCCAGGGCGACTTGTTCGGGGGAGCCATACACGGCGAAACATTCGTCGAACAGGCACAAACCGTAGAGGTTCGTGTAGTCGTCGATGCTGTAGCGGATCACCAGGTCGACGCTGGCATCCTGCTGTAAATCGACCACGGCGCAGTTGGTGTCCAGGCGCAGGCTGATATCCGGATGGGCGGCATAGAAGCGCCCGAGTCGCGGCACCAGCCACAGAGCGGCAAACGCCGGCGTAGTGGAGAGCGTGAGATTGCCGGCGCTGCGCTGCGGGCGCAGGGTGTCGACGCTTTGCGCGACGTCCAGCAAGGCGCCGTGCAGGCTGTGGAACAGGCGTTCGCCGCGTTCCGTCAGGCGCACCTGGCGCGGCAGGCGCTCGAACAGCGGTACGCCGAGCCAGGTTTCCAGGGAGCGAATCTGATGGGACACCGCCGTCGGCGTGACCGACAACTCCTGGGCGGCGGCCTTGAAGCTCAACAGGCGCGAGGCCGATTCAAAGGCGCGCAGGGCGGTCAGGGGCAGCGAAGCAAACATGTGTGGCTCCATGGATGAATTCAGTTCATCCAAAACAACTATTGCTCATTTGTGAGGGTGGCCGCTCGGCTCTAGATTTATGCGCAACAGAGGCAGCCATTCAGGTTGCCTGAGTCTAGCGTGTGAAGGCCTACAGATGAAAAAAATGCTTGCGATCCATTCCAGCCCCCGCGGCGAACGTTCCCACTCCCGGCGCCTTGCCGAGGTGTTCCTGGCCGCTTGGCACACCGCCAATCCCGACGCGCAGCTGACCCGCCGCGAAGTGGGCCGGGCGTCTATCCCCCACGTCAGCGAAGCGTTCATTGCCGCCAGCTTCCACCCGGAGCCGCAGGCGATGCCGTTGTCCATGCACGCCGATTTGCAACTGAGCAATGAGCTGGTAGCCGAGCTCGTCGAGCACGAACTGCTGGTGATTTCCGTACCGATGTACAACTTCGGGATTCCCAGCGGCCTCAAGGCCTGGATCGACCAGATCGTGCGCATGGGCCTCACCGTGGATATCACCCAGGACAGCCAGGGTATCGCCCAGTACCAGCCGTTATTGTTGGGCAAAAAGGCCTTGATCATCACCAGTCGCGGCGGCAGCGGCTTTGGCCCGGGCGGGGAAAACGAGGCGATGAACCACGCCGATCCGCACCTGCGGACCGCGTTGGGGTTCATCGGCATTGAAGACGTCACGGTGATCGCCGCAGAAGGCGAAGAGTCCGACCCGAGCGTTTTCCGCCGTTCCTGCGATGCAGTCGAAGGGCAACTGCGCGACCTGGCCGGGAGCTTCTGAAGTGTCGTGGCTTTTCCTGCTGATCGCCGCCGGCTTTGAGGTGACCTTCGCCATGGGCATGAAGTACGCCGACGGTTTCACCCGGCTGTGGCCGTCGCTGGTCACCGTCGTCGCGGCCGTGGGCGGGATCTACTTCCTGACCCTGGCCATGCGTGAGTTGCCGGTGAGCGTGGCCTACCCGATCTGGACCGCCATTGGCTCACTGGGCACTGTGTTTCTCGGGTTCGCGTTGCTGGGGGAGAGCCTGACGCTGATCAAGCTGGTGTCGGTGGGCTTGATCGTCGCCGGAGTGGTGGGGCTCAAGTAGCTTCCTGCGCGCTGACATTGCTGCGAACCGGCGTCGTCCAGCGCTCCGACAAAATCACCCCGCCCAGGGTCAGCAAGCCGCCCACCAGGTGATACATCGCCAGTTGCTCCTTCAACACCACTGCGGCAATCAACGCGGTGATCAGTGGCAGCAGGTTGAAAAACAGCGTGGTGCGGCTTGGGCCGAGGGTCTTCACCGAATGCATCCAGGCCAGCGGCGCGAGCATCGAGGCCAGCAGGCAGGCGTACAGCACCAGCGGGATATTCGACCAGCCAAGGCCGGCCTTGTCGGAGAGCAGGAACAGCGGAAACAACACCACCACCGCCACCAGCACCTGCAGGTACAGCAACACCAGTGGCGGCAAGCGCAGCTGCCATTTTTTCAGCAGGGTGCTGTAGACCGCGTAGGCGAGGGTGGCCACCAGCATCATCGCGTCACCCATATTCAGCCCGTGTTGCAGCAGGGCGCTGAGACTACCGGCGGAAACCACCACTACCACGCCGGCAAACGACAGCACGGCACCGGTCAGGGCGCCGAAGGTCAGGCGCTGGCCAAGGCTGATGATTGCGGCGGTAAGAGCCATCAGTGGCATCAGCGAGAGGATGATGCCCATATTGGTGGCCGAGGTCAGGTTCGCGGCGTAATACGCCAGGCTCTGGTACACCGCCATGCCCAGCACGCCGAGGATGAAGATCTTGCCCAGGTTGGGACGAATCAGCGGCCAGTTGGCGATGACGGGTTTGAGCATGAACGGGGTAAACAGCAGGCCGGCCAGAAGCCAGCGGTAAAAACCGATCTCGGCAGGGAAAATCGTCCCCACCGCGAGTTTGTTGACCACGGTATTGCCGGCCCAGATAAAAATGGCCAGTAACGGATAAGCGTATTGCATCGAAAAGAACCAGTTGCGTCTATGAGCGGTGATTATCCTTTGTCTGGATCGAAGCCTATACTTCGATCCAGCCATCCGACCTTTGTATCCAGACAACATGCTCAAGAAGTACATCAACCTTCCCGATTTTGACCAGCTGCCGGCCCCGGTGTATTTCCGTTATTCGGAATTCGAGGCCGACACCCACGCCAGCGCCCACCAGCATGCCTGGGGTTCCCTGGACTACTCGGCCCGTGGCGTGATGCGCTTTGAAGTGGCCGGCAGCCGCTTTATGTCGCCGCCGCAATATGCGGTATGGATCCCACCCAACACCCAGCACAGTTCCTACAACGCCCAGGCGATCGTCTACCGCTCCGTATATCTGGCGCCCGCCTTGTGCGAGCAATTGCCGGCGCAGCCGTGCACCCTGACCATCAGCGATATCCTCAAGGCGATCCTCAGTGATTTCGCCGAGCGTGATGTCAACATTCCCGAGAACGAAGCCGACGTGCGCCTGGCCCAGGTGCTGGTAGACCAGCTCAGGCAGGCGCCGGTGCACGATTGTTTCCTGCCGTATGCCAGCCATCCCGGGTTGCTCAGTGTGCTGGAGGGCATGCAGGCCGACCCTGGCGATAACCGCGCGCTGGCCCAGTGGGCGCAGCAGGTGCATGTCAGTGAGCGCACCCTGGCGCGGCAATTTGTGCGTGAGCTGGGGATGAGCTTCGGCGAATGGCGCCAACGCCTGCGGTTCCTGGCGTCGATCGAAGCGCTGGACAGCGCGCGCAGCGTCCAGGAAGTCGCGTTTGACCTGGGCTACAGCACGGCCTCGGCGTTTATCGCGATGTTCCAGCGCCAGGCCGGCTGCACGCCGGAGCAGTATCGCCGGACCCATATACGCGGCAGGAAGGTGTAACAGGGTTTGACTACACTGCTGGGGAGGCCGTGCCCCTCGGCACGGTAACAGGGAGAAAACTCCATGAAGATGCTGCGTATTCCGCTGTTGATGATGGGCCTGCTGCTGTGTTCCCAAGGCTTTGCCGCGACTGCCGCACAGACGGCTCAGCAACAAAAAATGACTACCTGCAACGCCGAAGCCAAGACCAGTGGCAAGACCGGTGATGATCGCAAGGCGTTCATGAGCAACTGCCTCAAGGCGGCCCCGGCGGCCAACGACGCCAAGACCCTGACCCCACAGCAACAGAAGATGAAAGATTGCAACGCCACCGCGAAAACCCAGGCGCTGACCGGCGATGCGCGTAAAACCTTTATGAGCACCTGCCTGAAGAAATAATGATGCAGAACTCTGTGGGCGCTGGCTTGCCCAAGATTGCGACCTGACAGTCGATGCCTTTGTTGGCTGACCCACCGCCATCGCAGGCAAGCCAGCTCCCACATTGGACCGCGTTTAGACTTCTCGCTTGATTCACCCAACGCTGGCAGACTGCCCATCCTTTAACGCCGTTCGTTTTGAGGCTGTATGCCAACGTTTTCTCAGCGTCACGTGTTGTTGTTGGTCAGTTGCGTGCTGATTTTTGGCGGGCTGCTGCTGGTTTTGCCATTGAAGTTGCTGCCGAGCCTGCTGGCCGGGCTGCTGGTGTATGAGCTGGTCAACATGCTCACCCCGCAGTTGCAGCGGTTGATCGAAGGCCGGCGTGCGCGCTGGTTGGCGGTAGCCTTGCTGGGAACCTTGATCGTCAGCATCCTGACCCTGATCTTCGCCGGGGCCATCAGCTTCCTGCTGCACGAAGCGGAAAACCCGGGGGCCTCCCTCGATAAGTTCATGGGCGTGGTCGACCGTGCCCGCGGCCAGTTGCCGCCGTTCCTCGACGCCTACCTGCCGGCCAGCGCCGCCGAGTTCCGCGTGGCCATCGGCGAATGGCTGAGCAAACACCTCAGCGAACTGCAACTGGTGGGCAAAGACGCCGCGCACATGTTCGTGACCTTGCTGATCGGCATGGTGCTGGGGGCGATCATCGCCCTGCAACGGGTGCCGGACCTGACCAAGCGCAAACCCCTGGCGGCCGCGCTGTTTGATCGCCTGCACCTGCTGGTCCAGGCCTTTCGCAACATCGTTTTCGCGCAGATCAAGATCGCCGCGCTGAACACCGCGTTCACCGCGATCTTCCTCGCGGTGGTGCTGCCGTTGTGCGGGATCCACCTGCCGTTGACCAAGACGTTGATCGTGCTGACGTTCCTGCTGGGCCTGCTGCCGGTGATCGGCAACCTGATGTCCAACACCCTGATCACCATCGTGGCCTTGTCGCTGTCGATCTGGGTGGCGGTGGCGGCGTTGGGCTACCTGATCGTGATCCACAAGGTCGAGTACTTCCTCAACGCGCGGATCGTCGGCGGGCAGATCAGTGCCAAGTCGTGGGAATTGTTGCTGGCGATGCTGGTGTTCGAAGCCGCGTTCGGCCTGCCGGGGGTGGTGGCGGGGCCGATTTATTATGCGTACTTGAAGAGTGAGTTGAAGCTGGCGGGGATGGTTTAGGCATTGATGTTGCCTGGACTGGCCCCTTCGCGAGCAAGCCCGCTCCCACATTTGACCGAGTTCCAACTTTGGAATGCAGCCGAATGTGGGAGCGGGCTTGCTCGCGAAGGGCGCGCCACGGTTTCAGCTAAAACTCAGTAGCCGTAGCGCTTGCTGGCCTCAATCGCCAGACCACTGCCAATACTGCCAAAGATATTCCCTTCCACATGCTGCGCATTCGGCAGCATCGCCGAGATGCTGTGGCGCAGCGCCGGAATCCCGCTGGAACCCCCGGTAAAGAACACCGTGTCTACCTGGGCCACGTCCACCGAGGCGTCGTTGAGCAGTTGCGTCACCGCATTGCGCACCCGCTCCAGCAAGCCATCGATGGCCGACTCGAACAACGCCCGGCTCAATTCCACGCTCAGCCCTGGCTCAACCCGGTCCAGCAGCACATGGCGGCTGTCCTGCCGGGTCAGCTGGATCTTGGTTTCTTCCACTTCCATCGCCAACCAGTGCCCGGCGCGCTGTTCGATCAGGTTGAACAGGCGGTCGATGCCACCCGTGTCCTCGATGTCGTAGCGCATGCTGCCCAGCGCCAGCTTGGATTTCTGTGAATACACCGAGTTGATGGTGTGCCAGGTCGCAAGGTTCATGTGGTGGCTGGTGGGCATGTAGGCGCCGCTTTTCATGCGGCTGCCGTAGCCGAACAGCGGCATCATGCCGGCCAGGGAGAGTTGCTTGTCGAAGTCGGTACCGCCGATGTGCACACCGCCGGTGGCGAGGATGTCGTCGTGGCGGTTGTCGATCTGGCGGCGCTCGGGCGACAGGCGCACCAGGGAGAAGTCGGAGGTACCCCCGCCGATGTCGACAATCAGCACCAGCTCTTCTTTCTCGATGGTGGACTCGTAGTCGAAGGCCGCGGCAATCGGTTCGTACTGGAACGAGATGTCCTTGAAGCCGATCTTGCGGGCCACGTCCACCAGGGTGTTCTCGGCTTCCTGGTCGGCCATCGGGTCGTCGTCGACGAAAAATACCGGACGGCCCAGCACCACTTCGTCGAACTCACGCCCGGCGGTGGTCTCGGCGCGGCTCTTGAGTTGGCCGATAAACAGCGCCAGCAGGTCGGTGAACGGCATGGCCGTGCCCAATACACTGGTGTCGTGCTTGATCAGCTTGGAACCCAGCAGGCTCTTGAGCGAGCGCATCAGCCGGCCTTCGTAGTTTTCCAGGTACTCGTGCAGGGCCAGGCGACCGTACACCGGGCGGCGCTCTTCGAAGTTGAAGAACACCACCGACGGCAGCGTGATCTTGTCGTCCTCCAGCGCGATAAGCGTTTCCATGCCGGGACGAATCCAGCCGACGGTGGAGTTGGACGTGCCGAAGTCGATACCGCAGGCACGGGCTGGGGATGGGTTTTTCATGTCAATCGGGTTCCGGTTGAAAAACGGCCGCGCAGTGTATGCCACCCGCGTGCAGATGCGTAGGCCGACTATCCGCTAAATACAACGCACTTGTTACCTTGAAAGCCCGGCCTTTGCCCCCAAATCCTCCCCATACGGTTGGTGGCTGCAGGATTCTGCCCGCAGCGCCGATAAACTTCTGACGCACCCTTCGGTCACAAGATTGAGATCGGTCAATCCAGACGCCGCAAACAGGCGCATGCTGTGACGCTGGCAGTGCGATATCGATAATGGATGGTGATGCCCCCGATGGACTTCAAAGACTATTACAAGATTCTCGGTGTAGAACCCACCGCTGACGACAAGGCGATCAAGGCCGCCTATCGCAAGCTGGCGCGCAAATATCACCCGGACGTGAGCAAGGAAAAGGACGCTGAAGCCAAGTTCAAGGACGCGTCCGAAGCCTATGAAGCGCTGAAAAGTGCCGACAAGCGCGCCGAATACGACGATCTGCGCAAGTACGGCCAGCATGGCCAGCCGTTCCAGGGCCCGCCAGGTTGGCAGAGCCGTGGTGGCTATGGCGGCGGTGGCCAGGACACCGGCGACTTCTCGGACTTCTTCAGCTCGATCTTCGGTTCGCGCGGCAATGGTTTTGGTGGTGCCCAGGGCCGCAGTGCCGGGCGTCGAGGGCAAGATGTGGAAATGGAACTGCCGGTCTTCCTCGAAGAGACCCTGTCCAACGAGTCCAAGCAGGTCAACTTCCAGGTGCCGCAATACAACGCGGCCGGCCAGCACGTCAGCAACACCACCAAGAGCCTGAACGTGAAGATCCCGGCCGGTGTGGCCGACGGCGAGCGCATCCGCCTCAAGGGCCAGGGCGCGCCGGGGATTGGCGGTGGTGCCAATGGTGATCTGTACTTGATCATCAAGTTCGCGCCACACCCTAAATTCGATGTGGAAGGTGAGAACCTGATCATCACCCTGCCACTCGCCCCGTGGGAGCTGGCGTTGGGCACGGAAGTGGCGGTGCCGACCCTCACCGGCAAGATCAACCTCAAGGTGCCGGCCGGCAGCCAGAACGGCCAGCGCATGCGCGCCAAGGGCCATGGCTTGTTGAACAAGGCCGGGCAGCGCGGTTACCTGTTTGTGCAACTCAAGGCGGTGATGCCGAAAAACACCGACGACGAGGTCAAGGCGTTGTGGCAGGAACTGGCACAAAAAGCCGCCTTCGATCCAAGAGAATCATGGAGTAGCTAACAATGAGCAGTCCCCGTTTGGTTCAAGTGAACATGGCAGAATTCTGTGAGGCCACCGACCTGTCGGTGGCCTACGTGATCGAAATCGTCGAGCACGGCATCGTTGAACCGGTGGGGACCAGTCCCGAGTCCTGGCGCTTCACCGATTACGAACTGGCCTTGGCCAAGCGCGCCTCGGCGCTGCAAAAGGACCTGGAGCTGGAATGGGAAGGCGTCGCCCTGGCGCTCGACCTGCTGGAGGAAGTCCAGCAACTGCGGGCCGAGAACCAGATGCTCAAGCAACGGCTGGGGCGGTTGGTGCAAACGCCCTGAATCCATCAGGTGATGCTGCAGCGCGCCTTGCACGGCACCCAGTCGCGCAGGGTCAGCGAGCGAATCAGTTGCGCCTCGTCCACGGCCAGTTGCAGTTGCACATTTTCAGCCTGGGTTGCGTACTCCTCATCATTCAGGGCACCCGCATCGTATGCCTCGGACAACCGGTGCAAACGCATATCATGGGGCTCCCTGAGGTTGCTGAACGCTTCGTCATAATGCTTGCGAATGAAAGCCTGCCAGAATTCTCGGCCCAACAATGACTGGACGAACGCTGGGGAGTTGTCCAGTCGTTCGATTCTGACGGCGGTATTATTCAGGTCCGAGGCGGCCACCTGGCCGGTTGCAAGGTAGCGGGCTTCACCGGGTTGTCCGGGCAGGTTAAGGCGCTGTGTCAAACCCATGCGATAGGCCAGCCGGATTTCAACGTCCTCAATGCCTGCCAGGGCGCTCATTTTTTGTTCTGGGGTCATGCTCGACAGGCGAATCGCGCCTTCCCGAACCCGAATGTCCCCGCTTGCTGACAATTCCACCTCGTCCAGGCGAAACAGCCCCTTGGCCAGGTCCAGCAGTGCCGGCCCCGCCTCATCGTCGCTGGCCCCATAGGTGGCATCCCACGTCAGCTTCCTGATTTCCATATCACTGAACACCAGGGCAGCGCGATCGCCACAGCGTGGGTCGCTCGCAATGTTGAACAGCTCTTCACGCAAGCCATCGTGCTGGGCCGAGTCGAGCAGATCCCACAGGCGCGTTTGCAGTTGGGGGTAGCTGCTACGGTACTCCGCCGAGTCTTTGAGGTTGTTGAGGATGCCGAAGAAGGTTTGCGAGCCGGGTTTGTCGGCAATCGACTCCCACAGGACGCGTCTTTGATCTATCTGCCGGGGTGACAACCCACTCATCCAGTGTTGGAAGGCTGGTTCCGGCGTGTCGTCCGCGACCTGTGCCGGTGGCGCTCCTGCCTCGACTTCCGCAGGCCGTGGCGCCCGATAGCGCATCGCGCGTGGATGCCGGCCCTCCTCTGCCTCGGGGTGGCGGGAGGCCACATTGAGCCAGTATTCAGCCAGTTGACCTTGGGCTTCTGCCGTCAGTGGGTTTCCTCCGATAAACGTGACGTTGTTGGTGCGGATGGCCGTCGCCGCCTGCTCGGGCGACGGGTTGATCTGGGCGGCGGGCAGCTCCGTGATGCGGTTGTTGCTCAAGTCGACGAAATCCAGGGTGTGGAGCGGTCCCAGGCCCTGCGGCCATTCAGTGATCCCGGTGCTTCCCAGCCACACCCCGCGCAGGTTTGGCAGGGTGCTGAAATCCGGGGTGCGTACCAAGGGGTTACCGTTCAATTTAATGATCTTGAGCGAGGTAAGCCCCTGCAGCAGCTCCACGTCGGCCTCGCCCAGAGGCAGCCGGTTGCCGCCAAGGTCGAGTTGGGTCAGCCGGGTCATTCTCGCCACGGAAGACGGAATGGTGCGCAGCTCGCTATTCGACAAGTTGAGCCAGCGGGTGTGGTTGAAGTGCCCGAGAAACTCATCCAGTCCGTGCAACGATCGCATACCGCGTAGCTCTATCGATCCTACATGGCTGAAATCCGCGTCCAGCGCCGGCAAGTCACCAATGCTCAAACCGAGTGCCTCGAAGATGTAGCCGATGGAAGAACCATCTCGGGCCAGGGCTTTGGAGGTCAGGCGCTGCCAGCACTCCTTGAGGCTTCGGGCGAATTGCTGGCGGTGGCTGGCGTCGCCGACGCGAAGGTTGGCGTCGTCGGCGGCGATCAGGAACCGTTGCCTGGCCCAGGCGTCCAGTTGGGTACTCAAGGCTTGCCATTGACGCTCCAAGCGCGTCAGTTCGTCCGGCGCCCTATCGCCCGCATGCAGTACGAGCTGTTCGTTTTCCTCCTCGCTGAAGCCGGGAAACAGCGCTCTGGCCCGCAGCATTTCGTTGGTGTGGCTCAACGGCACTTCGAATGCGCCAGGCAGGCCGCCGTTGCGCCAGCCCGGGCGAGTTTGTGCCAGGCGAGCGATGTACGCCCGCATCTGCTGATTGGCTCGCGGGGTGAATGGGTTGTCACGCAGGCGGGTCATGCGGTTGAGACGGATGCTGGCTTCCACGTTTTCGGGGGCTGGGTTGAGCAGGCTGTCGGGCACCGCGCTCAGGTGATTGCCGGACAGGTCGACTTCTCTCAGCTCCGGCAGTTCCAGCAGGCCTGTGGGCCACTGATTGATCCGGGTGTCACGCAGCTCCAGCTTTCGCAGTCGTAGCAGCGGGCTGAAATCCGGCAGGGTGCCCAAGGGGTTGTCGTTCAGGCACAGTTCTTCCAGGCGGCTCAGGCCGGCCAGTTGGCCGGCGCTGATTTCGCTCAGGCGGATGGCATTTTTCGACAGGTCCAGGTGCGTCAGCGCCTTTATGGCCGTGATTGCTTCGGGCAGTTCGGTCAGCGTATGGCGTCCGATACCGCCGACTTGTTTGAGGGTCAAACGTTTCAGATTGGGGAAGTTGCCAAGGAACTGCCCGGGGCCGTCGGTGAAGCTCACGTAGTCGAGAACCAACTCCTCGACATGGCCAAAATCGGCGTTGAGTTTGGGCAGGTTCACCTGGGCGCTGATTTCCAGTCGGCGCCCGGTGTAGGCCCCGGCACGGTCCACGGTCTGTCGGCGCCAGCAATCTCTCAACGCATCGGCCACTGACTGCTCCCGGCGTCCCGGGTTTACCTCAAATGGACGCCGGCTCGTATCTTCTCGGGCACTGCGTTTCACCCAGTCCTTGAGTGCGCGTTTGAGGGCGGCGTATTGGTCTTCCCGGCGCGTCAACTCAGTGCGCGCATCGCTCCCGAGGGTCTCGATGAAGGCTGTGGCCTGCTCGTCGCTGAACCCCGGATACAGCTTGCGCACCCGCGTATGGGTGCTGCGCAATTGAGTGAGTTTGTGCAGCGGGGAGCCGCCCCGCAGGCGCAGGTCTCCTGCCAAGGGTTTGCGCAGCAGCGGGTATTCCAGCAGCACCGAGCGCAGCTCGTCCCGGGCCAATGGCGTTTGTCGCACCCGCTGCTTCAGGGTGCCGGCGTCGCGTGCGGCTTCGCCAAGTGCTCGACGCTGGCCCTGTTCAAGGCGTGCCAGAACGGCGCCATACAGGTCGGTGGCGCCGAACGCCCCGTCTTCACCCATCGCCAGCATCAGCGGCGGTGCGTCGGCCTCTGGACCGACGGCGTCGATCAGGGGCCCCTGTTCGCTGCCCAAGCGGATTTCCACCCGCAGGCTCGGGTCCCAACCCGGCAAGCTGGGCAGGGTATGCAGGGCCAAGCGCAGGCTGTCCGGGCTCTGCAGGGTGTCGAGGAACAAGCCTTCATAGGCCCGTGCCATGCGCACTTGCTGCTGGCTTTCGCGCGCTAGGGCGGTGAGCCTTGGTGACAACTGCTGATGGCCACTCAGCGCAGTTAAATCCGCGTCCGTGGCGGTTTCCAGCAACTGCCTGGCAACCTCCGCCGGCAGGCCGGAAAACCTGTCCATGAGCTGCTGTACCGGGGGCGAGCGGGTCAGGTTATGGGCGCGATAATCCGCGTCGAACAGCGAGGTCCGACTGTCCCGGGCAGCCTGGGCAACTTCGCGGCGCCACAGCATCGTCTGTTCGTCCAGCACCCGGGGAGTCGGGTCGAGGACCGCCGGATAGGTCAAGCCTCGGTGCGCCACCACGCGCTCGGTGATCGCCGGGTCGGCCAGCGCATAATCCAGCGGGTCGTCACTGCCCATCTTCTCGATAAACGTCTCGATCCGCTGATGGATGCCAAAGCGCGCCAGGCTGTCACTCAACAGGGCGGGCGGCGGTTGCAGGTCCACATGCAGTTGGCGCAGTTGATCGGCGCGAGTGCCACTGGCCAGGCGTGCCTGTTCCAGTTGTGCGTCGCTCAAGCCCCGGGTGCGATAACCCAGGCGGCGCATCAGCGCCGGGCCGTCCCAGGTCAGTGGCTCTTCACCTTCATGCAGCCAGGCGCCCGCGCCGTTATGCGTCACCTGCGGGGCATAAGCGTCGGAGCGTGTGGGGTGTTGTATGCGATAGGTGTCGCCGTCGGGCTCGGGTTTGACGGCATACAGTTGATCGTCGAGGGGCAGCAGCGGCTGCTGGTCGTGGCTGTGCAAGCCCAGGTCGTCAAACGCGGCGTCCTTGGGCAATACGACGGGGCTGCGATAAGGCGTAAGGTCCGGCTTCCATAGCCGTAGCTCGCCACCTGGCAAACGAACCGGCTTGAGCCCCTGTATCAACGCGGGTGTAGGCGGTGCAGCGAGTTTTTGCAGGCCTTTCCCCGCGCCGGCCAGCAGCGCCATGGCGGCCAGGTTTTGCGCGACGTCGAACCAGTGCGCCTTGGCCGTATCACGGTCGCCTTCGCCCCAGTCGATCACGCCTTCGAAGGTTTCGTAGAGCAATTGGCCCGCCATGGCGGCCAGCATGATTTCGCCGAGCACCGGGACGAACGCCAGTCCCAGGCCGAGCACGGTAGCGCCGGCCTCCAGCCAACGGGCGATTTTTTGCCCGCGCACCCGGGCGTCGACATCGGCGGTGGGCACTGCCTGGTCGCGCGCATCGCCGAGGGCCTTGTCGCGGCCATGCTCAAACAGGTTGGCCCACAGGTCGACGTTGTCAGCCCACAGGCCGTGTCTTGAGACCACCATCAGGTACAGGTCGGGAGCGCCCGTCTTCACCACCCTGCAGCCGGCTTTCGGGGGCGGAAGCGACTGGGGCATGACCGTCGTAGTCAATACCGGGAAGGCCAGTTGCAGCATTGTCTGGGTCACCGGCGAACGCGCTACTGCGTCGACGGCGGCGGTGGAGTCCGCAGCGGGTTCGGTAAACCGGTTGAAGAACGCCGGCTTGTCATGCTCATTGAGAAACTGGCTGAAAAAATGCTGGTAGCTCGTGGGCGTCGGGCGGTTGTTATTGCCGGATTCGCTTGGCGCTTTGTCGCGCGCCACCCACTGGCGGTTCAGTTCGGTTTTCAGCGCATCAAGGCTGTTGTAGCGCTTGAGCGGGTGCTCCGGATCGTGGGGCAGGTAGACGATGAAGTCGGTGGCATAGCGATATTTTTCCACCGGTGTAAACACCACGCTCCCCATGAGCGCGCGGTCCATCACGCTCAGGCAACTGAACCACACCGGCTTGCCGCCCAGCGTCGGGTTGCGTTCGCCGTCGACCACCTTGAGCACCATGGTGAAGTCATCCGGGAGAATGTCCTGCTTGAGCAGCGCCAGGTACGCCGCAGCCCTGAGGGCATCCTTCTGGCTGGTGATCACGGCGTCGCGCAACCGGGTGGCGGCCGTCTCGTCGGTGGGCAGTAATGTTTCCTTGAGGTGCGCCTGGTAGCGGGCACCCACGTCCAGCGTACGGCACAGGCTGATAAAGGCGGGTACGGTCAGTGCCGGGCTGATCCTGGGAGAGGCGCCTTCCCGGTCCGGGTATTGGGTGAACCCGGAGGCAGGATCGAATGCGCCTTCTTCACCTTCACTGGCTTCAAAGTTATGCAGGGCAGCCTGCACCAGCGACACCTCCAGTACTTTGTATTCGCCGGCCTTGATCCCCAGGGTGCCGAGCCTCAGCGGCTCATACAAACGAAGAGAGGTGCCTTCGACATCCACGGTGAGGTTGAATTGTTCTTTCAGCGCGCCGTTGAGCAGGCCTATGGCGAAGGGCTTGAGTGCCTGGACGTTGGCCAGGTGTTTATCCACCGCGTGTTGGGATTTGAAACTGGTTTCATTGAACGCCTTCAAGGTTCTTCGCTGCAGCGGCGACAAGCTGTCCATCCACTGCGCCTGTTCGAGCCTGGCCTGTTTCAACGCTTCTATGCGGTGTGCCGGCGCCTGTACCAGCCAGTCCGGAATGGCCTGGCGAATGAACGCACTGTTGTCGTCGGAAGATGAGAGGGGAGTAACGGAGGGGGCATCCTGCATGGGGGCATTCCTTTGGGTAAGCAAAGGAAAAAGGCTACTGAAAACCGCTGTGGATTAATAAGTCGAAAAGCCGCTGGATAGCACGCAATAGTTAACGCATCGGCCCCGGATTACCTATGGATCGACGACTTAATTACCCCATGGAAATCCCCCTGTGTGCATCAAGCCTGCCAGCGCTTTTTGAGTGTTCGTCCAGGGGGGGCAATCCGTTCAAATAGCTACCGCCGAGTGCCGGGGGCGACTGATTAAGGTCATTGCCTTAATTTCCCTATCGGTACTCGTTTATGCCAGCACCTCAAGCCTCCACCTCGCTCCTGCCGGGCGGCGAAGGGCGTCACTATGCACAGATCAAAGCCGCCATCCCCGAAAGCCTGGTCAGCGCATCTCCTGCCCTGCGTGCAGCCATCACGCAGGCCAAGCCAGAGATCCCCGCCTGGTATGCGGCCACCACCCCGGCACAGAAGGCTGCGCTGCAAAACCTGTTGGAGGCGAGCATCAAGTCTCACACTGCACTGGAGCAAGCGACCGGCAAGGTGCAAGAGGTCAACGCCTTCGCCCGGCCATTGCTTGAAGCCGCGTTGAAGGCCGCCGGGTTTGAGCTGGACGTCAACCAGGTGCATCTGCGCCTCTATGTACCGGTCGAAGGACTAGCGACAGGCTACCGGACCAAGACTTTGTCCCTGTTGCAAGCGGCCTTGAACAATTTTGAAGCGCGCGAGACCCGCGCCGGGTTCTTCGACAGTGCTTCAGGCTTTATCACCGCTCCCGGCGCGGATGGCCGTTTCGAGCGCCATACCACGACCCTGACGATCGAGACCTTCGCCCGGTTATGCCGCGACCTGGACCTGGGCAGGCTGTACCAGGAACACCTCACCACCTACCTGCTGCCCGTGCAAACCGTGTCCAGGAACCTGCTGCGTGAACGCTTTATCACCCGGCAAAAGGACGCCTTCAGAGCCGCCGCCTACGTGGCGTTGCTCAAAGGTGATATTCGCAGCGACGACTACGCGCTACTGCTGCGCATCGCCAATGGCGAGCGACGCATCAAGCACGACGGCAAGCAGGTCTGGCACCGCTGGCCCAGTATCATGGAACTGCAAATGCACGGCTGCCTCATGATCGACCCGAGCGTGGAGCACCGCTATGGCACCTGGCTTATCGTCTACATCCCCGACCACCCCGAGCACCCCATCAAGCGCTACGAAACCTTTGCCGACTATGCAGAGGAAACGACCCGTGAGCTGACCGCTTACAGACCCGAGGACTATTGGGACAGCAGGGGGGTTCAGGTCACGGCCCACCAACAGTTTTTCTCACGGTTCATCGGGAAAAAATACCTGGCTTACTACTACGGGCGGTTCACCGAGAAACGCGTCGATGAACCGCAAGGGCGCGTGGCCCTGGGCCCTGATCCAGCGTGGCGACAGTACTACGCTAGAAAATCCCTTACCGAACTCCAGGCGATCAACGCCGTCATAAAGTCCCCGCGACATATCAGCCGCACGCCGCAGGACCAGCCAAACCTGAACCTCAACGCCCACCCGATCAAGGGGCTGTGGATCGATGTCGACCCTTGGGACGAGCTGTACGCCGACATGCGCAAGCGCGCACTCGACGATGGGTTGAGCATGGCGATACCCACCGCTCACACCGACGCGGCTGGCCACGACCGGCGGATGGCGCATCTGATGAACATCGGCCTGTTCACCTTGAACCTGGTGTCGATGTTCATTCCGCCCTTGGGTGCACTGATGGCGGTGGTCACGGCCGGGCAACTGCTGTACGAAGTGCTGGAGGGCGTGGTTGAACTCGGCCAGGGTGATCGCGAGGCCGGCTGGGCGCATATCGCTGACGTGCTGGAAAATCTCGCGCAACTGGCGGTGGGCGGCGCTGCGTTGCATATCAGCCTGTCGCCGTTTATCGAAGGACTCAAGGCAGTCAGGCTGCCGTCGGGCAAGGCCCGCTTGTGGAAGCCGGACCTTGCGCCCTATGCGCAGGACATCCGACTGCCGGCAGGCTCGGTTCCCGACCAGGCGGGACTACATACCGTCAATGGGCGCCAGGTCGTGTCGGTGGACGGCAATCGCTACGCCGTGACCGCGCAAGACGAACCGGGCGTGTACCGGGTCCAGCACCCCAGCAGGCCCGAGGCGTATGAGCCTCAGATCGTCAACAACGGTTCTGGCGCCTGGACCCATGAGGCCGATGAGCCCCTGACGTGGCAAGGTGCTCCGTTGATGCGGCGACTGAGCCATGTGATGGAAGGCCTGAGCGATACGCAGTTGGAGCAGGTGCGCAAGATCAGTGACACCGACGAAAGCGTGCTGCGCCGGCTGTATGTGGAAAGCGAGCCCACTCCGGCCATCACACTCGATACGGCGGTGCGCATGCGGGCTTACGGGCGTGCCGAAAGCTTGAGCGGGCAGATCCTTGCGGGGTCGATGTCGATGGACCTGGGTAGCTACGCCGCGTCGTTGATGGTGGAAATGACCGGCTGGCCGCCCGGCAGGACCATCGAAGTATTTGACGGCCAGGGCACCAGCAGGACAGCTGCGTTGTATGGCCAACCTCATGCGCCCGGGACGGAACTGATCAGCATCAGCCGCATAGACCTGTTCGGCGGCAAGCTGCCGGCGTTGATCGTCGAGAGTTTGCCCGAGGAGCAGCTTAAAAACCTGCTCGGCCAACACATGCCTTACGGGGCCGCGCTGCGTAGCCAGGCGTTGCAGGCTCGCCTGGGAATCTATGCAAAACAGTCCCTGCGGCGGGTGTTCGACAGCCTATACCTCGGGCGGCCTATGCCTGGCAGCGCTGAGCTGCAGCTGTTCGCGCGCGACTTCAAAAGCCTGCCCCCGATCATGGTCGAGGAACTGCTGGAAGGTGCCAGCCCCTCGCAGCGGGCGAGCCTGCTCAACAATCGCAAGATTCCCCTGGAGCTGGCGCAGCAAGCGCGCCGGCAACTTGGACATCTGCGCTTGGCCCGGGCCTACGAAGGGCTTTATCTGGACGAGTTGGCCAATGTCGACACCGAAGCGCTGGCGCTCAACACGCTGGAGCGCCTTCCTGGCTGGCGAAACGGCTTGCGCATTGAGGTTCGCGAAGGCTCCCTGGCCGGAAGCCTGCGTGCCGGTTATGGCTCACCCGAGTCCGCGCACCGCAAGGTATTGGTGCACAGGGGCGATGGACGCTACGAAGCGTTTGACGCCAGTGGGCAAAGTTTGCATGACGTCGACAACCTGTACGGCGCCTTGCAACATGCCCTGACGGATGCCCATCGCCAGTCTCTAGGCTTGCCAGACGTTGGGCAGGGTCCGCAGTTGCGGGGCAAAATCCAGGAACATGCACTGTCGCGCAGTGCCTTGCGCAAAGTGCTGAAAATGCAATCCGCTCAACCGTTTTTCAAACCGTTATCGCAGTTGTCGGGCGGCCGGCGTGGCTACCCTTTGAGTGGGCGCGGTGGGTGGGTTTTTGAGCGTAAATTGCAGGAACGTATTCGCAACTTATACCCGGACATCACCAGCGACGAAATTGCCCAGTTGCGACCCTTTGGCAATCCACTCAACGACAACTGGTTGAGGGAGCTCGAAAGCGAATTCAGCAACCTGACCCAGACGTTGCGAACCTGGCAGATCAGTGCTCGCGAAGGCGCGTCGACGAGCAGTCCCGGGGCAAACCGGATCTATCGGGCCAGGGGGCGGATCGTCGAGACGCTTGAGGCAGCCTGGCGCAGAATCGGACCGAGGGATATCGACGGCAATGGTCAATACCTCGGCCAGGCCATCGAGTGGGAGGAGGTTGAATTACGCCAGCAGTTGCGCACCCTGCCGCGGTTGCCGGCCGACTTTGATCACGTCAGCAAGCTGTCCCTGCGCAGCATGGCCTTGACCAGTGAGGACGTCGACGGGTTTGTGTCCAACTTTCGCGGGCTGCGCAGCTTGTCCGTGCAAGCCTGCCGGTTGACCCGGTTACCGCCGGCCATTGCCAGCATGCCTCACCTGACCGAGCTGAACCTTGGGGGCAATGAAATTGTCCTGAATTCGCAAAGTGTCATGGTCTTGAGCAACCTGAAACAGCTCAAGGAGTTGTCGCTTGAAAGCAATCCGTTGAGGCTGGCGCCGGACGTGAGCCGTATGCCTCATTTGCGCCAGCTGTGGCTTGCTGAAACAGGTCTGGAGGAGTGGCCTGCCAGCGTATTTCGCCTGCCGCGCCCACGGCGTTTCATTCTGGATTTGCGCGAGAACGCGCTTATCCGCGTGCCGGTATTTGCGCCGGGTTCTGATAACGCTCGGATCATTGCGCGCACCACGCTCTCCCGTGAGCTACTGGGTACTGAAACCGTGAGCCAGTTCAGGTTATACATCGAGGCAGCCGGTAACGATCCGGATCGTCAGCTTCCGCCCAAAGGCCGGGCCGATAGCAAACTCTGGAAAACGGGATTGACCGAAGAGGATTGGGAATCCAAGCAACGATTGTGGGAAATGCTTGAGGACGCCTTCGGTTCTGAAGCCTTTTTCAACGAAATTCGCTTCTTGGCCAAATCCGGGGATGCCGTCGTCGAAGGCCAACGCTACCTGCCGGAACTGACCGCGAAAGTATGGCGCATGCTGGAGGCCATGGGCGAAGACACCGAGTTGCGAGAGGAACTGTTCCGCATGGCACAGTTCCCCACCGCTTGCGTGGATGCGGGGGCGCAGTTGTTCAATGCCATGGGGGTTGAAGTGTTGTTGCGCTCGGCCTATGCCAATGAGGACGCGAATGCGGTGAGAAGCAGCGTACTCAAGCTGGCCAGGGGCAAGTGGCGGCTGGATGAGTTGGGGCGGATCTCCCATGCACGCGTGGCAGAACTGATCAGTCAAGGCGCCAGGTATACGGAGTATGACCAGGAGGGCATGTTGGTCACTCATTACGACACCGCAGGTAATGAGATCCCGCCTATTGACGAGGTCGAGATCTACCTGGCCTACACCGCGCAGCTTTCCGCCCGCCTGGACTTACCGTGGCAGGCCAGAACCATGCTGTACCGTGAGGAGTATGTAACGCCGGCCATGGTGGAGGCGGCGTACGCGCAGGTGACAGCGTTGGACCAGGGGGAACAGTTACGCAAGAACCTGATTGAGCAGCCGATGTGGAAGGAATATTTGGAGCGGGCCCACAAGGTGGAATACTCGAGCATTTCCAAAAAATTTGAAGCGTTGCTCGACTACGAGGACGCGCAAGCGCAATGGGCCAGGGATGGCGGCTTGTCTGCCGAGGCCAAGCAGGGCCTGAGCGACACCATCGCCAGGACCGCCGAGATCCTCGGTCGGCCGCGCAGTAACAGTCTGCCGGGGACCACCATGAATCAGGCAGAGTACGACGCCTCGTTTGCCGGGATCGACAACGAACTCAAGGCGCTGAACACGACACTGACCGACCAGGCGATCAGTGCCGTTTTTGGGGCTTAGAACAAGAAGTAACGCTGCGC
This sequence comes from Pseudomonas sp. W2I6, assembly GCF_030815935.1. Taxonomy (NCBI): domain Bacteria; kingdom Pseudomonadati; phylum Pseudomonadota; class Gammaproteobacteria; order Pseudomonadales; family Pseudomonadaceae; genus Pseudomonas; species Pseudomonas sp. W2I6. Next base: position 7,020,765 of record NZ_JAUSXJ010000001.1, read on the forward strand.
CATCGGCAACACATCCGCAGGCTCACACCACAGCAACACTCCATCGGCCTTGACCTGGTAGGTCTGCGGGTCAACCTCGATATCCGGCAGGTAATCGTTGTGGATCAAGTCGGTTTTCTGCACCGCGCGGCAACCCTTGACCACGGCGATCTGCTTCTTCAACCCCAACTGCTCGGGCAGGCCTGCCGCCAACGCCGCCTGGCTGATAAAGGTCAGGCTGGTGGCGTGCAGCGAGCTGCCGAAGCTGGCGAACATCGGGCGGTAGTGCACCGGTTGCGGCGTCGGGATCGAGGCATTGGCGTCGCCCATCAGGCTTGAGGCAATCGCGCCGCCCTTGAGAATCAGGGTTGGCTTGATCCCGAAAAACGCCGGGCGCCACAGCACCAGGTCGGCCCACTTGCCCACTTCAATCGAGCCCACTTCGTGGCTGATGCCGTGGGTAATCGCCGGGTTGATGGTGTACTTGGCGATGTAGCGTTTGGCGCGGAAGTTGTCATTGCCTTCGCCGTCGCCAGGCAATGGCCCGCGCTGTTTTTTCATCTTGTCGGCGGTCTGCCAGGTACGTGTGATCACCTCGCCAACCCGCCCCATGGCCTGGCTGTCGGAGCTGATCATCGAGAACGCGCCGAGGTCGTGAAGGATGTCTTCGGCGGCAATCGTTTCGCGGCGGATGCGGCTTTCGGCAAAGGCCACGTCTTCGGCAATGCTCGGGTCCAGGTGATGGCACACCATCAACATGTCCAGGTGTTCGTCGATGGTGTTGCGGGTGAACGGCCGGGTTGGGTTGGTGGAGCTGGGCAGCACGTTGGGGAAGCCACAGGCCTTGATGATGTCTGGCGCGTGACCGCCACCGGCACCTTCGGTGTGGTAGGTGTGGATGGTGCGGCCCTTGAAGGCGGCGAGGGTGGTTTCGACAAAGCCGGATTCGTTGAGGGTGTCGCTGTGGATCGCCACCTGTACGTCGTATTCGTCGGCGACGCTCAGGCAGTTGTCGATGCTCGCCGGCGTGGTGCCCCAGTCCTCGTGCAGCTTCAAGCCAATGGCACCGGCCTTCACTTGTTCGATCAACGGCTCCGGCAGGCTGGCGTTGCCCTTGCCGGTGAAGCCGATGTTCATCGGGAATGAGTCGGAGGCCTGGAGCATGCGCGCCAGGTGCCATGGGCCGGAGGTGCAGGTGGTGGCGTTGGTGCCGGTGGCCGGCCCGGTGCCGCCGCCGATCATGGTGGTGACGCCGCTGGTCAGCGCCTCTTCGATTTGCTGCGGGCAAATAAAGTGGATGTGGGTATCGATGCCGCCGGCGGTGAGGATCATGCCTTCACCGGCAATCACTTCGGTGCTGGCGCCGACGCAGATGGTCACGCCGGGCTGGATGTCCGGGTTGCCGGCCTTGCCGACGGCGGCGATGCGGCCGTTTTTCAGGCCGACGTCAGCCTTGACGATGCCCCAGTGGTCGATGATCAGCGCGTTGGTGATCAGGGTGTCGACCACCTCATGGGCGAGCAGTTGGCTCTGGCCCTGGCCATCACGGATCACCTTGCCGCCGCCGAACTTCACTTCTTCGCCGTAGACGGTGAAGTCCTGTTCGACTTCGACGAACAGCTCGGTGTCGGCCAGGCGGACCTTGTCACCAACGGTGGGGCCGTACATGTCGGCGTAGGCTTGTCTGGAAATCTTCATGTGTTTAGTTCCTGATCGTTCCCACGCTCTGCGTGGGAATGTCGCCCTGGACGCTCTGCGTCCGCTCTTGAAGGTCGTGACGCGGAGCGTCACAGGATGCATGCCCACGCAGAGCGTGGGAACGATCATTAATCCAGGTCGCCCATGATGCGCCCGGCAAACCCGAACACCCGGCGTTTGCCACTCAGCTCAACCAGTTCCACTTCACGACTCTGCCCTGGCTCAAAGCGCACGGCGGTGCCGGCCGGGATGTTCAGGCGCATGCCACGGCTGGCAGCACGGTCGAACGTCAGTGCGTCGTTGGTCTCGAAAAAGTGATAGTGGGAACCAACCTGGATCGGCCGGTCGCCGCTGTTGGCTACGCTCAAGGTGGCGGTGCGCCGGCCCACGTTGAGTTCGATGTCGCCAGGCTGGATCTGAAATTCGCCAGGAATCATGCAGGTTGCCCCAGGGTCTTGAAGTAGATGGCGGTCGGGGTGTAGCGCCCGTCCGGGCTTTGGCAGTAGTCGGGCAATTCACCGATCTTGGTATAACGCAGCGACTGGTAGAAGGCTTCGGCGCCGGAGCCGGCTTCGGTGTCCAGGTACAGCAGCCCGCGTTTGTACTGGCGGGCGCTCAGTTCCAAAGCGCTCATCAGTTGCTGGCCGAGGCCACGGCGCCGGGCCTCGCTGTGCACCAGCAGCTTCTGCACTTCGGCGCGGTTCAGGCCGTTGGCTTTCATGCACAGCGCCAATTGCACGCTGGCGATGACGTGTTCATCACGCACCACCACCCACAGCAGCAGGCTGCCATCGGTGAGGCTGGCCTGCACGCCGTTGAGATAAGCGCTGGCCTGGGTTTCATCGAAGTCGGCCATGAAACCCACCGATGCGCCGTGCTTCACGGCGTCCAGCAACAGCTCAATCAAACCCGGGCGGTAATGGGCAAAACTTTCGGCATTGACTCGACGCAGTTGGGCGTTCATCGGTGTCACTCCTTGGGCGGCACAGCGCCTGGGTTGAGCGTCAGTTGCATGAAGGTCAGGTCCAGCCAGCGTCCGAACTTGGTGCCGACCTGGGGCATCTGCCCGGTGGTGATGAAACCCAGGCGCTCATGCAGGCGGATCGAGGCCTGGTTGCCGCTTTCGATGGCGGCGACCATCACGTGTTTGTCGCAGGTTTTCGCCCGCTCGATCAGCACCTGCATCAGCTGTGGGCCGAGGCCTTTGCCGCGCTGGTCGTTGCGCACGTACACCGAGTGTTCGACGGTGTGGCGAAAGCCTTCGAAGGGCCGCCAGTCACCGAACGAGGCATAGCCGATGACCTGCTCGTCTTCGACGGCCACCAGGACCGGGTAAAACTGTGACTGACGAGCGCTGAACCAGGCCTGGCGGTTGCCCAGGTCTACCGGTTGTTCGTTCCAGATCGCCGTGGTGTTGAGCACCGCGTCGTTGTAGATATCGCGAATCCCTGGCAAATCGGCGTGCACCGCATCACGAATCAAAAAGGACATGGTCGGGCCTCAGGCGATGGGTTGGTGGACGGTGACCAGCTTGGTGCCGTCGGGGAAGGTGGCTTCCACCTGGATGTCCGGGATCATTTCCGGGATGCCTTCCATCACCTGTTCGCGGGTGAGCAGGGTGGTGCCGAAGTGCATCAGCTCGGCCACGGTGCGGCCATCGCGGGCGCCTTCCATCAACGCGGCGGAGATGTAGGCGATGGTTTCCGGGTAGTTGAGCTTCACACCGCGCGCCAACCGCCGCTCGGCTACCAGGCCGGCGGTGAAGATCAGCAGTTTGTCTTTTTCCCGTGGGGTCAGGTCCATCGTTCAAGGTCCACTATGAAATACATTCGTAAAAACACCGGAGATCCAATGTGGGAGCGGGCTTGCTCGCGAATGCGGTGTGTCAGTGAATGCATCTTTGCCTGACCCACTGCATTCGCGAGCAAGCCCGCTCCCACATTTTTAATCTTCATGTGCTCCAGATTCTCGGTGATACCGCTTCTCGGCCCAACACGGCCGGGCGCAGCAGGCGCCACAGTGCGATCAGCCAGGCTCGCGCCAGCAGCGCTTCACTGGCCAGGCAGCGGGCCACCAGCAGGCCGGGCAATTGGGTCAGGTCGCCGCGTACCGCGTGGGGCAGGGAGCGACATTGTTCGAGCAGTTCAGGGTCGATTTCGCCGGTCACCAGCAAGGTCGCAAACACCGGTTGCCCGTCCAGCCCGATGGGTGAGTCGAGCAAACCGTCGGCGCCCACAATGCGCTGGCGCTCATGCCAAATCAACTGGCCGTCGCGGCGGATATCCAGGTGCGACTGGAAGTGCCCGAGGTCGAAACGCTCGCCGCTGGCGGGGCGCCCGAGGGCGACCACGTCCCAATAAAACAGCCGGGCATCGCCTTGCAGGTCGATGCGGGTGGTGAGTTCGGCCTGGGCGGCGCTGAACACGATGGTCTCCTGCGGCAGCCATTCCAGCGTCGCGCCCGCTTCAATCGTCAGCTCCAGTTTCTGATACGCCGGCCCGCCGGCGCGGTACCACTTGGCCGCGCCGGGGCTGGTCAGTTGCGCCCACGCACCTTCGGCGACATGGGCGCTGATATCGAGACGATCACCGCCGGCAATCCCGCCCGGCGGGTGCACGATGATGTGCTGGCACACCTCGGGGCCTTCGGCGTACAGATGCTTTTGCACCCGCAGCGGGCCGAGGTGGCGGCGCATCACCGGGCGCGTGGTGTCGCCGAAACGCGCGTAGCCGAGTTCCAGCTCGGCGTGCCAGCTGGGGGTGAACAGCGCGGTGGGGGCAGGTAGGGTCATGGTCAGTGCTTATCGTTAGGACGCTACAGATTAGATCGTAACGAGCCCGCGCACACCCTCGCTTTCCATATTTTCTCCACGCCCCTGCTGGACGATTTCGCCCCGGGACATCACCAGGTACTGGTCGGCCAGTTCCGCGGCAAAATCATAGAACTGCTCCACCAGCAGAATCGCCATGTCGCCGCGTGCCGCGAGCTTCTTGATCACCGCGCCGATCTCCTTGATCACCGACGGCTGGATGCCTTCGGTGGGTTCATCGAGGATCAACAGGCGCGGGCGGCTGGCCAGGGCCCGGCCGATAGCCAGCTGCTGTTGCTGGCCGCCGGACAAGTCACCACCCCGGCGTTGCTTCATTTGCAGCAGCACCGGGAACAGCTCGTAGATGAAGGCGGGCACTTCCTTGGCTTCGGAGCCGGGGAAGCGTGACAGGCCCATCAGCAGGTTTTCTTCCACTGTCAGGCGGCCAAAAATCTCCCGGCCCTGGGGCACGTAAGCGATACCAGCGTGCACCCGCTGGTGCGGCTTGAAGCCGGTAATGGCGCGGCCTTCCCAGTTCACCGCACCTTCCTTGGCCGGCAGCAAACCCATCAGGCACTTGAGCAGGGTAGTCTTGCCCACGCCGTTGCGGCCCAGCAGGCAGGTGACTTCGCCGACTTTTACCTCAAAGGAAAGCCCGCGCAGGATGTGGCTACCGCCGTAGTACTGGTGCAGCTTGTCGACTTGCAGCATGTTCAGTTCCCCTTAATGATCGTTCCCACGCTCTGCGTGGGAATGCCGCAATGGACGCTCCGCGTCCGCCGTGTGACGCAGAGCGTCACCGGATGCATTCCCACGCGGAGCGTGGGAACGATCAGGTTCAGCGACCGAGGTAAACCTCGATCACCCGCTCATTTTCCTGCACCTGTTCCAGCGACCCTTCGGCCAGCACGCTGCCCTGGTGCAACACCGTCACGTGGTCGGCAATCGAGCCGACAAAGCCCATGTCGTGTTCCACCACCATCAGCGAATGCTTGCCCGCCAGGCGCTTGAACAGCTCGGCGGTGAACTCGGTTTCGGCATCGGTCATGCCCGCCACCGGTTCATCCAGCAGCAACAGTTGCGGGTCCTGCATCAGCAACATGCCGATTTCCAGGAACTGTTTCTGGCCGTGGGACAGCAAGCCGGCCGGGCGATTGACTGAAGCGGTGAGGCGGATGGTGTCGAGCACTTCGCTGATGCGGTCTTTCTGCTCACCACTCAAGCGCGCCCGCAGGCTGGCCCACACCGATTTGTCGGTCTTCTGCGCCAGCTCCAGGTTTTCAAACACGCTGAGGGCTTCGAATACCGTGGGCTTCTGGAACTTGCGACCGATGCCGGCCTGGGCGATCTGCACTTCGCTCATGCTCGTCAGGTCGAGGGTTTCGCCGAACCAGGCCTTGCCGTGGCTGGGCCGGGTCTTGCCGGTGATCACGTCCATCAGCGTGGTCTTGCCCGCGCCGTTGGGGCCGATGATGCAGCGCAATTCGCCGACGCCGATGTACAGGTTCAAGTCGTTCAACGCCTTGAAGCCGTCGAAGCTGACGCTGATGTCTTCCAGGGTCAGGATCGTGCCGTGGCGGGTGTTCAGGCCTTTGCCCGCCGCCTGGCCGAGGCCGATGGCATCGCGGGCGCTGCCCTGGTCTTTGTTCGGTTCAAGAATGGGCTCGAGCATGAATTCCGCCGTCGCTGTAATTCTCATTGGTCGCCCCTTTTCTTCAGCAGGCCAATCACACCCTTGGGCAAATACAGGGTGACGATAATGAACAGTGCACCGAGGAAGAACAGCCAATACTCAGGAAACGCCACGGTGAACCAGCTCTTCATGCCGTTGACCACACCGGCGCCCAGCAGCGGGCCGATCAAGGTTCCACGCCCGCCGAGGGCCACCCACACAGCGGCCTCGATGGAGTTGGTCGGCGACATTTCGCTGGGGTTGATGATGCCCACTTGCGGCACATACAACGCGCCCGCCAAACCACACAGCACGGCGCTCAACACCCACACGAACAGCTTGAAGCCACGCGGGTCGTAGCCGCAGAACATCAGGCGATTTTCCGCATCCCGCAGCGCTGTCAGTACCCGGCCGAACTTGCTCTGGGCCAGGCGCCAGCCGATGAACAGGCTCGCCACCAACAACACCACGGTGGCCACAAACAGCGCCGCTCGCGTGCCCGGCTCGGTGATGCCAAACCCGAGGATGCTGCGGAAATTGGTAAAGCCGTTATTGCCGCCGAACCCGGTCTCGTTGCGGAAGAACAACAGCATCCCGGCGAAGGTCAGGGCCTGGGTCATGATCGAGAAGTACACGCCCTTGATCCGTGAGCGGAAGGCGAAGAATCCGAACACCAGCGCCAGCAATCCCGGCGCCAACACCACCAGGCACATTGCCCAGAGGAAGTGGCTGGTGCCGGTCCAGTACCACGGCAACTCGGTCCACGACAAAAAGGTCATGAACGCCGGCAGCTCATCGCCGGACGCCTGGCGCATCAGGTACATGCCCATGGCATAACCGCCCAGCGCAAAGAACAGGCCGTGGCCGAGGGACAACATCCCGGCATAACCCCACACCAGATCCAGGGCCAGGGCGACGATGGCGTAGCACAGAATCTTGCCCACCAACGTCAGGGTATAGGCGGAAACGTGCAGCGGATTTTCCGGTGACAACAGCGAGAACAACGGCAGCGCCAGCAGCAGGATCAGCACCACTGCACCGACCGCGACGGTCACCTTGGGGCCGGCCTTTTGCGCGGCCGTAAGCATCAATGGCTGGTTCATCAGTCGATCACCCGTCCTTTCAGTGCGAAGAGTCCTTGCGGGCGTTTCTGGATGAACAGAATGATCAGCGCGAGGATCAGGATCTTGCCGAGTACGGCACCGATCTGCGGCTCAAGAATCTTGTTGGCTATCCCCAGGCCGAAGGCGGCCATGACGCTACCGGCCAACTGGCCGACACCGCCGAGTACCACCACCAGGAACGAGTCGATGATGTAGCTCTGGCCGAGGTCCGGGCCGACGTTGCCGATCTGGCTCAGGGCCACGCCACCGAGGCCCGCTATGCCGGAGCCGAGGCCAAAGGCGAGCATGTCCACGCGTCCGGTGGGCACGCCGCAGCAGGCGGCCATGTTGCGGTTCTGGGTCACGGCGCGCACGTTGAGGCCCAGGCGCGTCTTGTTCAGCAGCAGCCAGGTCAGCACCACCACGAACAGCGCGAAGGCGATGATCACGATGCGGTTGTACGGCAGCACCAGGTTGGGCAGCACCTGGATCCCGCCGGACAGCCACTCGGGGTTGGCCACTTCAACGTTCTGCGCACCGAACACCAGGCGCACCAGTTGGATCAGCATCAGGCTGATGCCCCAGGTGGCGAGCAGGGTTTCCAGCGGGCGGCCGTAGAGGTGACGAATCACCGTGCGCTCCAGGGCCATGCCGATGGCGGCGGTGACAAAAAACGCCACCGGCAGCGCGATCAGCGGGTAGAACTCGATGGCCTGGGGCACGTAGCGCTGCATCAGCAACTGCACCACATAGGTGGAGTAGGCGCCGAGCATCAGCATCTCGCCGTGGGCCATGTTGATCACCCCGAGCAGGCCGAAGGTGATCGCCAGGCCGAGCGCCGCCAGCAGCAGGATCGAGCCCAGGGACATGCCGCTGAAGGCCTGGCCGAGAATCTCGCCCACCATCAGTTTGCGTTTGACCTGGGCCAGGCTGGTTTCGGCGGCGGTGTGCACCGTGGCGTCGGCTTCGACGCCGGGAGCGAGCAAGGCTTCCAGGCGAGTGCGGGCCAGCGGGTCGCCGGTGCCGCCGAGCAAGCGCACGGCGGCCAGGCGCACGGCCGGGTCGGGGTCTACCAGTTGCAGGTTGGCCAGGGCGAGACTGAGGGCTGTGTGTACGTCATCATTGGTTTCGCCGGCGAGTTGCTGGTCGAGGAATTTCAGCTGCGCAGGTTGTGCACTTTTTTGCAGAGTCTGGGCGGCGGCAAGGCGCACCTTGGGGTCGGCAGCGAGCAATTCCTGGCTGGCTTGCACGTTGTCGATCAGGCCGCGCAGGCGGTTGTTCAGGCGTACGGTCTTGGTTTCGCCGTTGACGCTGATCTGGCCTTGTTGCAGGGCGTCCACCAGCTCGATGCGCGCCGGGTCGGGCTGGGCGGCCCAGTCCTGGAGCAGCTTGGCTTGTTGCATCGGGTTGGCGTTGATGAAGTCTTCGGCGTCGCTGGCGTGTGCGGCGAGGGGCAGCAACAGCAGGGCGGCGAGGATGAAGCGGTATAGGGCAGTGGGCATGGCAGTTTCCTATAGATCGTTCCCACGCTCTGCGTGGGAATGCCGCCTTGGACGCTCTGCGTCCGCTGTGTGACGCAGAGCGTCACGGGATGCATTCCCACGCGGAGCGTGGGAACGATCAGTGCGGCGGTCTTAGTTGCTCTTGACGGCGTAATCCGGCTTCTTGTCATTCCCCGGAATGTACGGGCTCCACGGCTGGGCACGAATCGGCTCCTGGGTCTGCCACACCACCGAGAATTGCCCGTCAGACTGGATCTCGCCGATCATCACCGGCTTGTGCAGGTGGTGGTTGGTCTTGTCCATGGTCAGGGTGAAGCCGGACGGCGCGGCAAAGGTCTGCCCGGCCATGGCTTCACGCACTTTGTCGACGTCGGTGGACTTGGCTTTCTCCACCGCCTGCGCCCACATGTGGATGCCCACGTAGGTGGCTTCCATCGGGTCGTTGGTCACGGCTTTGTCCGCGCCCGGCAGGTTGTGGGCCTTGGCGTAGGCTTTCCAGTCGGCGACGAATTTCTTGTTCACCGGGTTCTCCACCGACTGGAAGTAGTTCCAGGCGGCGAGGTTGCCCACCAGCGGCTTGGTGTCGATGCCGCGCAGTTCTTCTTCACCCACGGAGAAGGCGACGACCGGTACGTCGGTAGCCTTCAGGCCCTGGTTGGCCAGCTCTTTGTAGAACGGCACGTTGGAGTCGCCGTTCACGGTGGAGATCACCGCGGTCTTGCCACCGGCGGAGAATTTTTTGATGTTGGCCACGATGGTCTGGTAATCGCTGTGGCCGAACGGGGTGTAGACCTCTTCGATGTCTTTATCCGCTACGCCTTTGGAGTGTAGGAACGAACGCAGGATCTTGTTGGTGGTGCGCGGGTACACGTAGTCGGTGCCCAGCAGGAAGAAGCGCTTGGCGCCGCCGCCTTCTTCGCTCATCAGATATTCCACCGCCGGGATCGCCTGCTGGTTCGGCGCCGCACCGGTATAGAACACGTTCGGCGACATCTCTTCGCCTTCGTATTGCACCGGGTAGAACAGCAGGCCGTTGAGTTCTTCGAACACCGGCAATACCGATTTGCGCGACACCGAGGTCCAGCAACCGAACACCACGGCGACCTTGTCCTGGGTCAGCAACTGGCGGCCCTTTTCAGCGAACAGCGGCCAGTTGGAAGCCGGGTCCACCACTACCGGTTCGAGCATCTTGCCGTTCACGCCGCCCTTGGCGTTGATCTCGTCGATGGTCATCAGCGCCATGTCTTTGAGCGAGGTCTCGGAGATCGCCATGGTCCCGGACAGCGAGTGCAGGATGCCGACCTTGATGGTCTCGGCGGCCTGTACCGTCCAGGTCATGCCCATCGCGGCGATGGATGCCGACAGTGTGAAAGCCTTGATCAAGCTGCGACGCTTCATTGTGCAATCTCCATGACTCAATGATGTGATGAGGGAGTGATTGCAAAGGCTGTGCCGGGGCGCGCAATCGTGGTGCGCGCGAGCCGTGACCGGGCTGTGGGGGTGGGCGATGCACCAATGCGGCGCCAATCAACGCAGGCTGTGCGTGCAGGCGCACCCTGATGGTGCCTGGCGCCCCGAGCCTTAACTATCTAATGCCTGCGTCCAGCCAAACCCTTGAAAGTGAAGCCTGCCTGGTGCCCCCGGCAACCCAGGGGCAGCGCCAGTTTTCTTAACTTCACTCAAGTGACGATGAACATGGACAGTACTCACATTCAAGACGATCAAGCGGCGAGCACGCGCAGGCCGGTTCCCCATCTGGGGCCGGCGTTCGTTACCGATCACGATGCCGCCCATTGGGCGCATCAACAGATCGGCAACCGGCGCGAGACGGTATTTGGCGGGCTGGTTTTCAAGCGTGATGACGGGATGTACCTGCCAAGCGTGCCGGTGGCCGGCACCGCCACTGCATTCGATTTCCAGAGCGACCTGCTCAAGGTCGATGCCAACAGGAATTTCCTGGCGTACGAGGGCCACAGCGTTCACGCCCTGTACAGTTCGCGCGGCGAGGATGGCACCCGACGCTCCGCGCAGATACAGCACTGGACAGGCGCGCAGCGCCGCCTGGATCGCAGCTTTTTCCCCATCAATATCCTGCGCATCATCATCCAGGTGCGCATGCTGTGCACCCGTTACTACCTGTCCGGGTTCTATGGCTCGCTCATCCAGTATGAAAGCAGCGGCTCTGCGACTGAGGCCAGCTTCTTGAACACGTTGATGGCGGCCAAGCCTGCGGCAGATTTCGACGACTACATCGCCTTTATCAATCAGACGGCCAGGGCCGGCTACCTGCGGGTCATCGTTGCCAACGCCGAGCTGGGTGGAAAGCCTGGCCAACTGCTGGCGCCGTGGACCCTCAATCAAACCCTGTCGCAAATCGGGCAGGACGCACTGGCGCCTCTCGCCAGCCAAGTCAGCCGCCGGTGGCAGGACGCGGTGCGATCAGTCTTGCCGCCGCTGGGGTTTGCACGGCAGGAGAGTCTCTTTGGCTACCTGTACAAAAGCGCGTCGAACCAGTACGTGGCCGAATTTCCGTCGGATGAACTCAAGGCGGCGTTTGCGCTGACCAGTGGCAAGTTGTCACTGCCAAAAGTGCACAAGGCGGACAGTGAGTTTTTGACCTTCGGTATTTACTGCTCCCTATCACCGCAAGCGAAACCGACCGTGGCGAAAGAGTCGTGGCTGGCGGAAAACTTCTTCACGGCTTCCGCGTTGGCTGCCGTGGTGATGATGGCGGGGACCGACGACCTGGGCTTGCACTTTTACTTGCGCGCCAACGACGGCGCGCTGCTGATGTACCACTGCACCGGCTCGCAGGCGCAGTCCCAGCTGTTCGCCAATCGCGGCGCGGATCTCGACGGACGCTTGAAGGACGCTACCTTGAGCCCTTCCGAGTTTGTCCGGCAAGTGGCTGCCGTGGGCACGCTGACGGTGGTTGAGCCCGGACGGATATGGGACAAGGCCGGAGTGGTAGGACCGCAATGGCGCGCCTTCGCGAAAGTCCATGCGTCGCTGAGCCCTGCCTTCGTCACTGCCGATGATGTCGCACGCTACCTGCATTACAAGGTGGGTTCACCCCACGGCTCTTTTCTCCAGGCTTACATCTTCAAGCGCAGCGATGGGCTGTTTGTGGCCTCCAGGCTGTCAGACCCTGACAGGTGGCTGTCGTTGTGGGGCGGGGCATTGCCCACCGACAACGCTCTGACGCGGGTCGAGCTTGAAGGGCACCAAATGGTTGGCGAGTTCAATCGACCTGTCTACGACCTGGCCGAGGTGCGTGCCAACTATCCTCAAAAAACCTCGCGACAGCTGGCGTTCCTGGTCAGTGCACCGTCGACTCAAGCGATCGACATGACGCTGGTTTTTTCCGATCAGATCAAGGTGCTTTACACCAGCGGAACGAACGGTACGTTGATCAAATACGCTGTCAGCGGCTCTCGGGCCGAGCGTGAATTCGGCGAGTACCTGGCACAAGTTGAACGCGATGGCCAAGGTGTGGCCCGCGTACAAGGTTTTGACGGCACGCGTGAAGGGCTGATCAAAGAGCTGGTAAAACTCGGTGAGTTGACGGTGCTGCTGGCGGATGAGACCTGGTACAACGTCCAGGGCCGGGTCCCGGCCACCTGGGAGCCCGAAACGCCTTTCGCCGCCGCAGCCCCCATTGATATGCCCCTGAGCTGGGTTTTCACTGACCTGGCAACCGCCGCCCGTTATGCCCATGACCGTATGCAGGCAACGGCGGATGGCCGGCGAGTCGGTTGCATCCTCAAACACTCGAGTGCAGAGCAGTATGTGGTCAGCGAGCCTTGCGCACCGATACCCGCCGGCGAAACCCTTTTCGTGTTGGCGAATGTTTTTGGCAATGCCAGCCTGCCGCCAGGCTTCGCCCTGCGTGGCTGGTACTGCCGCAGCGCACCGGACGCCACCGGCATCGGCGCCGAACCCTGGTTGTACGAGGGCTTTATCGACACCACGGATTTTGCCCAGGGGATTGCCGCGCTGCGCATCCACCCCGAGAGCAATCTGGCCTTCTACCTCAGCACGGCGGACGGCGCTCAGTTGGCCTATGACGCTTCCGGCTCGGCCGAAGAAAGCCAGCTCTACCAGGTGCTGCCCGATGGCCGGGTGACGGACAACGGGCTGGGGGATGAACTGCGGGCCGCCACCGTGACGCCCCACGAGATGATCCAAAAGGTCGCCGCCGCCGGGGCGCTGTCGGTGTTGCAACCGGGCACGTTGTGGGATGTGGCGGGGCTGGTCGCCGACACCTGGCGACCTTACGCCCTGGCACCCCGCCCGCAACTGAGCCGCGGGTTTCTCCAGGTAGAAGACGCGGCACGCTACGCCCACGGGCAAATCGGCAGCTGGCGTGAGGGCGAATACTGCGGCTATATCCTGCAGCGCCCGGACGGTCTCTACGTGGCCACCGAGCCATTGCCGGCCAGCGACGCCGGGCGCTTTGCCCTGGGCGTTGTCTACCCCCAGGACGTCAAGGGCCGCTCACTGCTCCCGCCCGGTCACATGCTGAAGGCCGTGTACGGTTCCAGCCGCGGGGTTTCGTTGCTGGAACCCGAGCGCCTGCAGCGCCCGGGCTGGTCGCGGGACGATGCCTGCCTGGAGGCGCAGATGTTCAGCGCCCTGGACGTGCACACGCTGATCCGCAATCGCCAACAGGTGTCCGTGGCCTACCTGTCGGGCGCCGAAGATTGTTTGCTGGCGTATGACCTGATCGACTCTGCCGCCCAGGCGAACCTGTTCAAGGCGCTCGACCCCTTGCCCCATCGCAGCCCAACGGCCCTCAACCTGGCCAGCGGCACGCTGACGGCGCTGGAGTGGATCAGCCAGGTGGCGGCGGCCGGCAGCGTGCGGGTGGTGCAGGCCAACCCGTTGTGGGGCGCGCCGGGGCTGATCGCCGAACACTGGCGGCCACGCCTGCCGATACCCCGGCGCGAACGTCCGGAGCAGATTGCCTATGGCCCGGTCTGCGCCAGTGCCGCTGACGCGGCTCGGGCACTGCACACGCGCCTGGACCATGAAGCACCGACGCAAACCGGTTTCGGTTTCATGCTCAAGCATCGCGATCAGGACGCCTTTGTCTGCTCCGAGCTTGTACCCGCCTGGGATAGGGCCGGGCTGTTCGCCTTGAGCGCCGTGTTTGCCGTGGATGACGAAGGCGAGTTCATTTACCCCGCGGGTTATCAACTGCACGCCTTGGTTTACCGGCGCAACTGGATGCCACAGGGGCTGACCACCGCCGAACACTGGCTGGCGCAGCATTTTATTTCGGCCGGGGATCTGGCCAGTGCCACCGTCGAGGCCAAGCGCCAACGGGAGACAGGCGCACTGACGGGCTTGCCGGTGTTTATCTCGACACTGGACCAGGCGCTGCTGCAGGTACAAACGCCGGTGGCATCGACGCTGTTCAACCCGGTCCGCCAGCCGTCGGGGGTCTATGAAGACGTGCAGACCTTGATGGCCAGCGGGCAGCTCTCGGCGGTCGGGTTTGTCAACGAAGTGGCGAAGTTGAGCTGGTTGAGCGTTTTGGTGCCGAGCGAATGCTGGGCGTTGGCGGGTAAGCTGGATGTCAGCCAGGCCCCATGGACCGCCTTCGCCAACTTTATGCGTCGCCCATTGAGCCCGCTGTTCAGCAACCAGGCCGATGCGGTGCGTTACGTCCACCAACAGCTGGGCACACAGCGCGACACGCTGCAAGGCGGGCTGGTGTTGCAGCGCAACGGCAAGTTTGTCGCGACCCTGGCGGTGCCGGTGTTGAGTGAAGACTTCGACCCGAACGTCATCCTGCCGGGCCTGGACGTCAGCCAGGCGCTGCTGGCCCCTGGTTGGAAAATGGTCGCGCGCTACCGGTCACGTGTCGCCCGGGTGCTGGAGTTCTGGTTACCCTCTGAAGAAAACGCGGTGTATCAAAACCTGTTCTCGACCAAAGTACTGGAGACCGCCCTGAAGTCGGGTCACCTGTGGACCCACGAATACCTGCTGACGCCCGACGGCTCACTCATCGGTTTCAGTACCCAGGACGCCGAGCGCAGCTTGCTGGATTCGGCCCGGCGCAACGAAGCGACGCAGTTGCTCAGCCACCTGGAAACCTCCCTGGCCCCCAACAGCCTGGCGCTGCACGACCCTTACAGCAATGCCGTCGAGCAGCAGATGCGCAGCGGCCGCAAGAGCCCCACCGAGCTGGTCAATCAGCTGGCGCGGGTGGGGACTTTGCAGGTACTGGAGGGCGGCCCGTTGTGGGGCTCTGCCCAGCGTGTGCTGCCGGGCTGGATGCCCGGCCTGGCCTACGTTGCGCCGCAGGCGGCGGTCCATGCCGTGGCGGATCGGCAGCTGGGCCCGGTGTTCAAGCATGCCGACGACGCGGCACGCTATGGTCATCAATACGCCCAGGGGCGCGCCGATTTGAGTTTTGGCGTGATTCTCAAGTCCTCCGACAATGGGCATTTTGTCGCCTGTGCGCCGGTCAAGGGCGACGACCTGGGCTTTGCCCTCGACCGGGCGTTCCTGCGCGGGCAGTTGCCGAGCGGGTACAGCCTGCAAGGCCTGTATCTGAGGCTGCCGCAGCGTGCTGCGCCCGAGTTGCCCCAGGCCGAAGGCTACGCGCAACTGATGGCTCCGGCCGTGGTGCTGGCGGCGCTGAGCTTTTTGCGGGTGGCACAGAGTGAGCGGTTCCTGGCGTTGCATGTGTCATGTGCCGACGGCTCACTGTTTCGGTACCAGGCGGTGAGGATCGACCCGGACTGGGATTCCAGCCGCCGGCAGGCGGCGTATCTGAAACACCTCAACAGTCGTGGCAGCATCGACAGCCATGTGTTGAAACTGGTGGAGTCCGGCGAGCTGCGGGTACTCGACAGCAGCCCGTTCTGGGATGCCTTGTTGCCCCGGATAAAGCGCCTGGCCACGACACTGGCAGTGCGCGATACCCGCATGGCCCTGGGCCCGTTGTGCGCCCACCCGGACGATGCCGCGCGCCAGGTATGGCAACAGGTTGTGCCGCTGGAGCACCAGGCGCGGCTGGGAGCGGTGCTGGGCAACGGCGACAGCGACACCTTCATCGCCGTGCAACCGGTGGCAGACCCGGGCCCCTCGGTGGCCGTGGGACTGCGGCCGGACACACCGGCCTACAAGGCATTGTTCGAAGGCATCATGAACCTCGGCTACCCCGGCACATCGACCCGCTACCCGGCGGGCTACAAGGTGATGGGCGTCCAGCAGTTGTTCAAGCTCGACACCGAGCGCCAGCATCTGGCGGATCGCTACGAAGAAGGCCTGGCCCACAACTTCATTGCCCAGAAGGAAATCCGCGGGTTCATCGAGATGCTGCGCCAGGACAAGATCGCGGGGGCGCGTTACTACTTCACCCCGGTGCACGGCGCGTTGATTGTCTATGAGCCCAGCTATCACGCAGACGAAAGCCAGTTGCTGCGCGATGACTGGATCGACGAAGACACGGGTGTGGTGAAGGTCAAGCCCAGCGAGGTGATCCGCCGGTTGGCGACCTCGGGCAAGCTGACCATCCTGGAAACCGATCGCTTCTGGCAACCCCGCAGCCAGGTGGCGCGGCGCTTGTTGCATGCATTCAAGCAGGCCGACCAGGGGGTTTAACGCCGCCGCATCAGCCCGATAAAAAACAGCCCGCCAATGGCCGCCGTGGCCACGCCGATGGGCAGGTCCTCGGGGGCAATCATCGTGCGGGCCGCCACATCCACCCACACCAGGAACACACTGCCCAACAGCACGCACACCGGCAGCAAACGCCGGTGTTCGGCACCTACAAGGCGCCGGGCAATGTGCGGCACCATCAGCCCGACAAAGCCGATGGAACCGCTGATGGACACCAGCACGCCGGTCATCAGCGAGGCGATCAGGAACACCTTGAGCCGCACATTGC
The DNA here is from genome assembly GCF_030815935.1 of Pseudomonas sp. W2I6. NCBI lineage: Bacteria > Pseudomonadati > Pseudomonadota > Gammaproteobacteria > Pseudomonadales > Pseudomonadaceae > Pseudomonas > Pseudomonas sp. W2I6. The sequence continues at coordinate 7,037,431 of NZ_JAUSXJ010000001.1, forward strand.
GCGCGTTCAGGCCCAGGGTCACGGCGGTCTGCTCGCCGGCCATCAGCGCGTTCAACGGGCGAGCCATCCCCAGCAGCAACACCAGCCCCAGCAACACCGTGGCGAAGGGAATGGCCAGCAGTTCCCAGCGCGCCAACCCGAGGCCGCCGAGCATCCAGAACATCACCGCCGAGGCCGCGCGATGGTCGCCCATGAACAGCAGCAAATTGGCCACCGCCATCATCACGAACGACACCGCCACCCCGCACAGCAGCAGGCGGTCACTCTCCAGCCGACCGTTGCGACTGGCCACCGCCAGCACCACGATCATGCTCAGCAACGCACCGATGAACGCCGCGATGGGCAGGGTCAGCAAGCCGATCACTTCACCCACATGCAGCACCACGATCACCGCGCCGAGGGTGGCGCCGGAAGTCACGCCCAGCAGGTGCGGATCCGCCAGCGGGTTGCGCGTTACCGCCTGCAACACCGCACCGATCAACGCCAGCCCGGCGCCCACCAACGCGCCGAGCAGCATGCGCGGCACGCGGATCAGCCACACGATATGTTCCTGCCCTGCGCTCCAGTCCATCTTGCCAACGCCGAAGGCTTTATGCAGCAGGATCCGCCACACCACATCCACCGGTACCCGCGCCGAGCCGAACCCCAGCGAGACCACGCACGAGATCAGCAACAACGCGCCGAGGGCACTCAGCAGCAGGGCATAGCGACGGTTGATCATTCGCCGTGGAACCCCTTGGCCAGGGTTTCAACCGCCAGCACGTTGTCGATGCCCGGCGTGGCTTGCACGTAGGGGATCACGATAAAGCGCTGGTTCTTGATCGCGTCCACCGATTGCAGCGCCAGGTTGTTCAGCAGGAACTGCTCTTTTTGCTCGGCGGTGATTTCGCTGTAGTCGACGATCACGATGACCTGCGGGTTGCGCTCCACCACGGTTTCCCAGTTGACCCGGGTCCAGCTGGCGTCCACGTCATCGAGAATGTTGCGCCCGCCGGCGGCGTCGATCAGCGCCTGGGGCATGCCCAGGCGGCCGGAGGTCATGGCGCGGTCTTCGCCGCTGTCGTAGAGGAACACGCGGGGCTTGTCGGCCGGCAGGTTTTCCTGCACTTGGGCGACCTGTGCCTGCATCTGTGCGATCAAGGCATTCGCGCGGTCCTGCACATCGAAGATCTTGCCCAGGTTGCGCAGGTCGTTATAGGTGTCTTCCAGGGTGGCCGCCGGGCGCTTCATCACGAAGGCACAGGACTCGGTCAGCTCATACACGTTGATGCCCAACGGTTGCAGGGTTTGCGGGGTGAGGTCGCCACCGACGCGCATGCCGTAGTCCCAGCCGGCGAAGAAAAAGTCGACGTTGGCATTGAGCAGGGTTTCCACCGACGGGTATTTGCTCGCCAGTTCCGGCAGGCCGTCGAGAATCTGTGCCATTTCCGGGGTGACCGACTTCCAGCCGGTCACGCCGCTGTAGCCGGCCATGTGCGACTTGAGGCCCAGGGCGAGCATCATCTGGGTCATGTTGATGTCGTGGCTGACCGCGTGTTTTGGTGCCTCGGCGAAGGTCACTTCGCGGTTGCAGCTCTGGATTTTCAGCGGGTAATGGGTCGCTTCGGCGAACGCCTGGGAAGTGCCGAGCAGCAACGCGAGAGACAGCAGGGAGCGCAGGATCATGGTTGGGTTATCCAGGTGATTCGGGGGTAGCCGGACAAGGGGTGAGTGTCGATCAATGCTTCAACGCCGAACACTTCGCGCAGCAATTCGGCGGTCAGCACTTCGTGAGGTGTGCCGCTGGCGACGATGCGCCCGTGGTTGATCACGTACAGCCGATCGCAGAACGCGGCGGCCAGGTTCAGGTCGTGAATGCTGGCCAGGGTGCCGATGTTCAGGCGCTTGACCAGTTGCAGCAATTGCAGTTGGTAGCGCGGGTCGAGGTGGTTGGTCGGTTCGTCGAGGATCAGCAGTTGCGGTTGCTGGGCCAGGGCGCGGGCGAGGATCACCCGCTGTTTTTCTCCGCCCGAGAGGGTGGCGAAGGCGTGGTCTTCAAAGCCCAGCAGGCCGACGTTATCGAGGGCCTGGCGGATCAGGTTCTGGTCTTCAAGGGTATCGCTGTCGAACAGGCCCTTGTGCGGTGTGCGGCCCATGGCGACCACTTCATCCACCCGCAGGCCGAAGGCGTCGGGAAACTCCTGGAGCACCACGGCAATGCGTTGCGCGCACCACTTCGAGGATTGCTTCCAGACGTTCTGGTGTTCCAGCAGCACCTCACCGTCAGCCGGTTTGCTGAACCGATAGGCGCAGCGCAGCAGGCTGGTCTTGCCGCTGCCGTTGGGCCCGATCAGCCCGACGAACTCACCGGCGTTCACGTGCAGGCTGGCGTCACGCAGTTGGAACTGGTGATGACAGTGCTCGTGGCCTGGTGGGGTCCAGGCGAGGGCGGTGAGGTTGAGTGAGGTCATCTTTACTCTCAGGTCCAACACAGGACAAATGTGGGAGCGGGCTTGCTCGCGAAAGCGGTGGATCAGTAACAGATACAGTGCCTGACACACCGCATTCGCGAGCAAGCCCGCTCCCACATTTGGACAGTGTTGCGTTCAGTTAGAAGGTGTAGTCCGCCGTCACGAAGAACGAGCGCGGCTCGCCCAGGATCCATTGCTGGCCGTCGTTGTATTGGCTGACGGCGTAAGTGCGGTCGAACAGGTTATTCAATTGCAGGCCCAATGTCGTGTTGCGCATGGCTTTCCATGAAACGCTGGCGTCGACCACGGTGTAGCTCGGCACTTCGCTGGTGTTGGCGGTGTTGGCGAAACGCGAGTCTACATAACGCACGCCGGCACCTGCACGCACGTCGTCAGTGATGGCCTTGCTCAGCCACAGGTTGGCGGTGCGACGCGGCACGTCGGTGGGGCGGTTGCCGTCGCGGGACACGGACTGGCCGTTGACCACTTCGGAGAAGTCGTCGTACTGCGCCCGCACGATCGCAGCGTTGGCTTGCAGTTGCCAGGCATCGGGCAGTTGCAGGTCGAGGCTGGCTTCCAGGCCGTTGGAGGATTGCTGGCCGACTTGTTCCTTGAGGGTGGTGCCTGGGATGCTCACCAACAGTTTCTTTTTGACGATGTGGTAGGCCGCCAGGGTCCATTCACCACGGGAATCCCAGAACGCCTGCTTGAGGCCGATCTCGGTTTGCTTGGCGGTGGACAGGCCGAACTGCTGCTGGCTCGGGCTCAGGGTGATCAGGCTGCCGACGCCGTCGGTGCTGGTGGCGTACTGGCCGTAGACCGAGGTGTCCGGGGTGATCGCGTAGACCAGGCCGGCTTTCCAGTTGTTGCCGGTAAAGGTCTTGTTGGAGTCGCTGCCATCCACGAGGGAGTCACTGTCGATGTGCAGGTAATCGCGGCGCACGCCGGTGATCAGCGACAGTTTATCGGTCAGTTGCAGGCGGTTTTCGGCGAACGCAGCCAGCTGTTTGGTGGTGCTGACGGACTGCGGAATGAAGGGGCTGGCGCTTTCAAACGGCTGCGGTACCGGGTGGTTGATGTCCACCGGTTGGCCGGCGTTCGTCAGGTCATCGAACGGCGAGTTGCTGGCCAGGCGGAAGCGAATGCGGTTGTACTCCACCCCCGTCACCGTCTGGCTGTCGAGGCCGAACAGCGTGTGTTTGAAGGTGAAGGTCTGGCGGTCACCCACCTGTTCCTGGTTGTGCTTGATGCCCAGGTAGCTCTGGCGCACCAGGCCGCCGTCGACGTAGTTGTAGCTCTCGGCGTTCTGCCAGCGCCGCTGGTTTTTCAGGTAGGACAGTTCATTGGTGGCGGTGACGTTGTCGTTGATCTGCCACTCGCTGGTCAGGCGCGTCCACTGGTCGTTGTAGTGCTGGATATCGTTGCTGACGTTGTAGTTCTTGTCCCGCAGGCCCTTGTGCAACTGGCCGTTGATCAGCGGTGTGCCGTAGTCGTTTTGCGGGGTCTGGTCGCCGTAGTCGGAGGCCAGGGTGAAGCTCAGGTTATCCGCCGCCTGCCAGCGCAGGGCACCGCTGACGAAGTCGCTGCCGGACTCGCCGCGGTCGATGAAACCGTTGCTGCGCAGGCGGTTGATGTTCAGGCGATAGCTCAGGGTGTCGGTCAGCGAGCCGCCGCTGTCGAGGGCTTGCTGCTGGCGGTCATAAGAACCGTAGCCCAGGCGGATATGGTTTTCGATCTCGCCCTCGAAGGGTTTCTTCGCGATGGTGTTGACCACCGCGCCGGTGGCGCCCTGGCCGTACATCACCGAGGCCGGGCCGCGCAGTACGTCCACCCGCTCAACGGACCAGGTGTCCACCGGGAAGGTGGAAGTGCCCGCGCCATCGAACATGCGCGCGCCGTCGTACAACTGCAGCACCGAGCTCTGGCCGGTGAACCCGCGTGCCGACAACGAGGTACCACCGTCGCCCGGCGTGCCGGTGCGGCTGATGCCGGTGGCCCGGGAAATCGCGTCCTGCACCGTGGCATCGCCCCGGGCGCGAATCTGCTCGCCGGTCTGGCTTTCAACGCTGCCCGGGGTTTGCAGGGCCGTGAGGTTCAGGCGTGAACCTGCCGTGGTCGGGGTGTTCAGGTCGACGCGCTCGTCGTCGACGGCGGGGGCTGAGACGGCACTGGCGGGAAGCGTCAGGGCCTGGGCAGTGTTTTGCAGGGCGAGCAGGCACAGGCCGGACGCAAGGTACTTGTTCATCGGACGATAAATCGCTTCTTCGAGACGGTACTCGCCGCAGGGCGCGGCGAGTGGGAGAACACATTAAGTGTTACAATATAACACTTTGTGCGGCGTGGGCGAAAGCCCGCGTAAGACTACATAACGCCTCTAGGTAGGGCATCTCGTCTGTTTCACGCTGAACCTGAGGCAGATTCACGTTGGCCAAACCACCGTGAAAGCACCAGGCGATCCAGTGCCCAGACCACGATCAGCGAGGCGCCCACCAGCGGAAAGACAATCGCCAGCCCGAGCATGATCACCATCGCGGTTTTCCATTTCGGCAGGTCATGGCGCAACGGTGGAACCCCCAGGCTGCCCTGTGGCCGACGCTTCCACCAGATCACCACACCGCTGACGGCGCTGAGCAGGATCATCAGGCAAATCAGCAGCACGATGATCTGATTGACCACGCCAAACATCTTGCCTTCGTGCAGCATCACGCCCGATTCGGTAACCCGCGCCACGCTGTTGTAGTGCTCCCAGCGCACATCGGCCAGGACCTTGCCGGTGTATTGGTCCACATGCAGGGTGGCGTCATTGCGCGGGTCGTTGGCGAACACCGCGAGGGTGAACACGCCTTCGGCAGTGGTGGGGAAGGTGATGCTGTAGCCGGGTTCGACCTTGCGTGAGTTGGCGAGGTCGACCACCTGCTGCAGGCGGATACTCGGGGCTGCCGGGCCCTGGCTCATGCCGGCGTGCTTCATGTGCTCGGCATGCTCGCCAGACATCGGCATCGGCGTGTTTTCCATGGCCCACGGCACGGTTTGTTGGCTCGCGGTGTTGAGGCTGCGGGCCTGCTGGTCGGACTGCGGCACGTTGTTCCACATGGCCGCCGGGAATTTATTCCACAGCTCGGCGTATTGCTTGCCCCAGAAGCCGGTCCAGGTCATGCCGCTGAGGAGCATCACCAGCAGGAACGCCGCGCCCCAGAAACCGGCGACCGCGTGCAGATCGCGCCAGAACAAGCGACCGCGGCTGCCCAGCCGCGGCCACAGAATGCCCGCCGCCGACTTGCCTCGCGGCCACCACAGATACACGCCCGAAATCACCAGCATCACGCCCCAGCCGGCGGCCAGTTCCACCAGGCGATCGCCGACGGTGCCGATCATCAACTCACCATGCAGCGCACGGGCGATGGCTTGCAGGTTGTACTTGGCGTCCTGTTCGCCGAGCACGGTGCCGCGATACGGGTCGACGAATACAGTCACTTCGCGCCCGTCGTTGTGCATCACGAATTGCGCGCTGCTGGTGGCGTCGGCGGGTGGCAGGTACTTGCTGATCTTGCCTTGTGGATAGGCAGCCTGGGCACGTTGCAGTTGCTCGTCGGCACTCAGCGCGTGTTCGGCGCTCTGCACGGTCAGCAGGTTGCCGTACATCAGCGGGTCGAGTTGGGGTTTGAACAGGTAGATGATGCCGGTCAGGGCCAGCAGCACCATGAACGGCGCGACAAACAGCCCGGCGTAGAAATGCCAGCGCCAGGCCAGGTTGTAGAAGGAAATCTTCGGTGGGTTCATCAGGATGTGCTCCGCAAAGGCTTGGATTTTTTGTGTTATCGAGGACGCCATCGCGGGCAAGCCCGCTCCCACAGTGGAATGCATTGCAACTGTGGGAGCCGGCTTGCCTGCGATGCGCTTAGAAGCTCATGTCCACCTTGGTCCAGAGCGTGCGCCCCGGTTCCTTGATGGCTTGCGGGTCATTGGCCGGGTAGCCGAACCCGGCGTTGCCGGCCAGGTTCAGGTGTTCGGCGTACGCCTTGCCGAACAGGTTGTCGACGCCGGTGCTGACCTTGAAATTCTTGTTGATGCGATACGCCGCGTTCAGCGAGAACACGCCAAACCCCGAGCTTTTGTCGAAGTCCTTGCCCACCACGTTGCCCTTGTTCTGGTCGATGCGGTTTTGCGCCGCGACCACCCGCCACAAGGCGCCGGCGCTCCAGTCGTCCTGGCTGTAGGTGAGCCCGAAGCGCGCATCCAGCGGCGGGATCTGCGGCAGCGGTTTGCCGTCGCTGGTGTTCTTGCCCCAGGCGTAGGCGAAGGTGGCATCGGCCTTCCAGTTGGCGGTCAGCTTGTAGGCTGCGCCCAATTCACCGCCCATGATTCGCGCGTCCACATTGCGCGCCTGGGAGGTGGTGCCCATCATTCCCGGCTGGTAGTCGAACAGGATGAAATCACGCACCTGGCCGACGTAGCCCGAGGCCCAGGCATCGAGATCGGCGGATTTGTATTGCAGGCCAAAATCCAGCTGGGTGGTTTTTTCAGGCTTCACACCGTCGAAGGCATTCACGGAACCGACCGACCCGGTGTCGGGAGAAAACAGCTCCCAGTAATCAGGGAAACGCTCCGAATGCCCAAGCCCTGCGTACAGGGTGGCAGGGCTGTCCGCCAGATCGTGCTCGTAGCGCACAAAGCCGGACGGCAGCGTATCGGCGCGGGTTTTACCGGCGGTGGGGTTGGGGCTGCTCATCATCCCGGAGCTGATGGTTTGCCGGAAATCCTTGGCCGAGGCGCGGTCGACGCGGGCGCCGGTGATCAGGCGGTCGCGGTCGGCGGCGTACCAGGTCAGTTCGCCGAACACCCCGTAGTTGTGGAAGTTGGCGTCCTTGCTGCGGGGCAGGTCCTTGTAGGTGTCGACGCCCATGGCGCTGCGTTCGCGGTGTTCGTTGGTTTGTGCATCAATGCCGCTGATCAACTGCACATCGGCCCAGCGCCAGGTGGCCTTGATACGGGCGCCGAGGGTGCGGCGGTCGACGTTGGCCGCCATGGGACCGGCCATCATCCCGGTGCCCGACGGGACGCGCAGGGTGTAGTTGTCCATCACGTGGTCGGCGTAGTTGTAGTAGACCTGTGCTTCGACCTTATCCAGCACCTCGCCGATATTCGATTTCTCGACGCGCAATCCGAGGCTCTCGCGCAAAAACTGCGAACCGTCCATGCCACGCCCGGCGTAGCGGGCTTCGCCATCGCCACGGCCGGCGGTGAGTTCCAGCAGGGTGTCGGCGTCCGGGGTCCAGCCCACGGCCACGTCGCCGTTCCACTTGTCGTAGCGCGAGGCGACGGTGTCGTTGTTGCCGTCCTTGTAGTCATCGGCGTGGGCCTGGTTGCCGATCACCCGCACATAACCCAGCGGCCCGCCGGCTGCTGCGTCGACGACTTTGTCGAAACGCCCGTTGGAGCCCGCCAGGATGCTGGCGTTGACCCGCGTGCCCAGCTCGCCGAATTGCTCGGGCTCGCGCTCGAACAGGACCGTGCCGGCTGAAGCGCCCGGGCCCCAGAGCACGGTTTGCGGGCCTTTGATCACGGTGAGCTTGTCGTAGGTTTCCGGTGAGATATAGGAGGTGGGCGCATCCATCCGGCCGGGGCAGGCGCCGAGCATCATGCTGCCGTTGGTGAGGATGTTCAGGCGTGAGCCGAACATGCCCCGCAGCACCGGGTCGCCGTTGGTGCCGCCGTTGCGCACCAGGGCGAAGCCGGGGATGGTCTTGAGGTAGTCGCCGCCATCGCTGGCGGGCACCGGTTGACGCGGGTCTTTCGGGTTGGTGACGACGGTCAGTGGTGAGCTGGGGGCAATGGCGGTGATCACCGTCGGGCTCAGTTCGTTCTGGTCGGCAGGCTCGTCGGCGTGGACCTGAGGAACCAGCAGCGCGCCACACATAACGGCGAAAACGGGAGTACATCCCAAACGGGTGTCAGCAGAAAACCTGGACATGAAAAATTCCATCATTCATTCGTAAACAACACGGCCAGCAGCCTGCGGCTGTCTGTCTAAAGTCGGCCGGGGTGAAGTAACGGTGTGAAGTGCTTACGCGATGATGGGCGGGGCGCGGCTGCGGGCACCGGGGAACACGGTTTGCCGGGCATGGCCCAGGCGTGGGGCGGGGGTCAGGGCGTTGGCGGGCGGCGGGCTGCCGAGGGTGACAAACGACACGCTGCCAGGCAGCGCCGGGCAACTGAAGAGCAGGCTGCAATAGCCGCACTTTTCCCAGAGCACGTGGTGTTCGTCGGGTGCTTTGTGGTGATCGGTCGCAGGCTTGGCGGCGCCATGGCAGCTCGGCGCGTCCATGGACATTTCCATCGACATGCCGGCGTGATGATCCATCGGCATCGCTTGGGAAATCAGCGGACCGATAAAGATCATCAGCATGGCGAACAGGCTGATCCAGCTGCCGCGCATAAGGCCTACAGGCTTACGGCGGTGCGGGGACAACCTGGCGCGTGGGGCGCCCATCAAGGTTTATCTATTGGGCGTGCATGTGTTCGTGGCCGGCCATGGGTGGCTGCTTCTGCACTGACACTTCCACCTTCACTGGCCCGGCCTTTTCAAAGTTCAGGGTCAGCGGAAAATGCTGGCCGTCGCGCAAAACGCTGCGGTCCTTCAGGTCCAGCAGCATCACGTGGTAGGCCATGGGCGCGAACGTCAGGTCACCTTTGGCCGGCACCGCGACGCTGGTCACCTGCTGCATCTTCATCAGATCGCCCTGCATCACATGCTCATGCAGTTCGGCCTTGGCGGCCACGGGCGTGTCGACGCTGAGCAAGCGATCCGCATGCTCGCCCTGGTTATGAATCACGAAATACGCCGCGACGGTCGGCGCATTGGGCGGCAGTTCCTGAGACCAGGGTTCGCTGACCACCAGTTCGCCGACCTTGAAGTCTTCGGCATTGGCAGCAGCACACACCGGCAGCAACAACGCAGCCAGAAGCAGGGAAGATTTGAGCATGGCAGTTCTCCAGAACGGTTCTAAACGCAGTTCACTTGCGAAGAAATCAGACCGTTGGAGAGGCGCGGGGGTTAAGGCTCGGCCATTGCTGGCGCGGGGTGGGGGATTGCAATGACGGCGGCGGCAGGTCTTGCACCGCGTCGAATCTTGCGAAATACAGTGTTGGTGAATGCCCCGGCAACGCCACTAATGGCGCCGAGCCCGAGCAGCACCAGCAATGCTGCATGGTGGAGTGATCGTCTTGCTGCGGCGCCGGAATCTCCAGCTTGCCCAGGGCAATGGCCGTCAGCTTGTTGGCATTGGAGGAGCAGAAACTGCCCCAGAGCAGTTGCTTGACCGGGTCATCCGCCTGCTGCATCGCACCCGCCATCGGCATGGCAAACGCATTGAACAGCACTGCAAGGCAGGCTATCCAGGCAATTGCAAAGCGTTGACGGGCCATGGCGGACAATCCGTAGGGTTAAGCGATCAGGTGGGTATTTAGCCTGATCGGGGAGGATAAGTAAAAAGGGGCGGTGTGGTTTGGTGTCGCAGTGCTGGGTTTGAGGATAGACGGGAATCAAGGATTTCCATTTTTTTCAAATGGGCCGCGATGTTCAGTGCGACGCTGAATGCTGTGGGAGCTGGCTTGCCTGCGATACAGGCGACTCGGTCTTCCTGCTGGAACGAGGTGATGCTATCGCAGGCAAGCCAGCTCCCACAGTTTGGATTGTGTTCGGTTCGAATGTGGAGGCCCTCCACAGAAATTTCCGACAGTGATTGGCGGTTGTCGTTAGGAAACTCAATCTCTAGTCTCCGAACACCACTGCAAACTCAGTGGTCGGGCGTCGCGGCCCGGATCCTATAGGCGCTAAGCGCCATCGTCTGCTTTCAGTTGACGCTTTTTTATCGTCTACTGTGCGGCGCTATGGTGGCTGTGCGCGGGATACCTTCGGGTATGCCGGGTTGCCTAGGGACCGGTCCGCGAACCTGCGCACAGCTGCCACCCTCCATCGCGTCGCGGCGATCAGTGGCAGCTCCACGTCCCTTAGGAGCTTCACAATGATTAAACCTACCCCCAATCCCCCCTTTCGGCTGTTCACCGTAGCCGACGGAATCAGCACCGAAGACCTGTTGGTCAACCTCATTGAAACACTCGCCTCGGCCAATGCGCTGAGTTGCGACTTGGCGTTTAGCCTGGAAGGATCGAAGCGAGAGGAGTTGTTGGGCGTCGCTCAGTTGATCGAGCTGGCGGAGTTACTGGCTGATCGGGTGCACGAAGGTGGCGGAAAACGCATTTAACACTTCGATGATCGATCGTTCCTGCGCTGATGTGTGGGAATGATCCCGTGAGACGCCTTTAAACGTCCCAGCTTGCTTCCCGTATGTGATTGAAGTTCACGACATCTACGCTGTGCTGATGAGCAAATCCAGCGACTCTTAGGTCATCTGTCAAAACTAGATAATTATCTTTGGCTGCACAGATAATACCGACGTCGGTAAGTCCGTAGGGCGACAGCTCATAATCGCAACTTATATCAAGAGCAGGGCAGTGAATCTCAATGACTGTCGATAATGATTTTTTTAATGTTGCGTAGAAGTCGTGTAGCTTGCTCCCATAAAGCCCGTTTGTAAGGTTGCTGACTTCCGCAAGTATATGAGGAGTTGAAATAAGCTTTTCGAATTGATCAATCACGTTAAGCAGAAGTTTGTAATCTTTGGTGGTGTACCCGCTTGTTCTTTTGAAGCCTGCAATACTGGGTGTGCCTCCGATCAGTACCAAGAGCAGAAGGTTGGTGTCGACTATGATTCCTTTTCTTCGATATTGCCGGATATATGTTTCGATCATACTTCGCGGATCTTCATGGAGCGGAACTCGCCAGTCTCCGAGTCAATGAAGAATGTTTTATATTTTCTTGCGTACATTTGTCCCGCTAAAGATGCGCCTAATCGTTGATATTTATCAGGGGCTGGAACATTGAAGCCAAGTGTTATTGCCCACGTTTTGTCGCCTGGGTTTAACTCGACTTCCTCAAGCATCAAGTCCTGAAGTACTGTTTCCTGGCCGAGAAAGTCATTGGCTGCTGCCTTGGCAACTTGCACGGCTTCTTTGACGTCTATCATGTCAGCTCCTGAATAGAATTGAGTCTGGCTTGAACTGTTTCTGGAGTGTAGCAGTTCATGTTGTGGATTCATCGCCGTCCCTTTAGTCACAAATAGAGTTGATAGAGGTGGGCGATGATCCTGATCTATCGAATGAAATCTGCCAATAACTCGATTGTTTCTGCGGGCGACAAAAGCTCCTGATCCACCGCCATTAACACCGGCCGCCTCAACACCAACACCGGCACCCCCCGCTCCCGCGCCACTTCCAGCTTCGGCTCGGTAGCCGTGCTGCCGCTGTTCTTGCTGATCAGCACATCAATCTGCCGCCGCTCAAACAATGCCCGCTCATCCTCGATCAAAAACGGCCCACGGGCGCCAATCACTTCGCAGCGCTCATTGCCGGGGTACACATCCAGTGCGCGCAGTGTCCAGAACTGCTCGGCGGGGATTTCGTCGAGGTGTTGCAACGGTTCCCGGCCCAGCGTGAACAGTGGTCGCTTGAAGGGTTTCAGGGCTTCGATCAGCTCAGCCCAGTCCCTGACTTCGCGCCAATCATCACCCGCCTGTGGCTGCCACGCCGGGCGGCGCAGGGCCCAGCAGGGAATTCCGCATAAACCTGCGGCACGGGCGGCGTTGGCGCTGATCTGTGCGGCATACGGATGGGTCGCGTCCAGCACCAGCTCGATACCTTCATCGCGAATGAACTGCGCCAAACCTTCCGCGCCGCCATAGCCACCGACGCGCACCTGGCACGTAAGGTCGGTGGGAACGCGGCCAACACCCGCCAGGCTGTAGACATGCTCGGGCCCCAGTGTGCGGGCGATGGCCAGGGCTTCCGTCACGCCGCCCAACAGCAGGATGCGTTTCATAGCGGCTTGATCACTTCCAGCAGGGTGATCGGCAGCGCCTGGCGCCAGGTATCAAAGCCCCCCAGCGGTTGGGCCTGGGCCACATGAATGCGGGTCAGTTCGCCGCCGTGTTGTTCGCGCCAGGCCATCAGGGTCATTTCACTTTGCAGGGTCACGGCGTTGGCCACCAGCCGCCCGCCGGGGCGCAGGTGTTGCCAGCAGGTGTCGAGCACGCCGTCGCGGGTGACGCCGCCGCCGATGAAGATGGCGTCGGGCGCTTCCAGGCCAGCGAGTGCGTGGGGCGCGGTGCCGCGAATCAGTTGCAGGCCGGGTACGCCAAGGGCGTCACGGTTGTGTTCGATCAACAGTTGCCGGCCTTCATCGGCCTCGATGGCCAGGGCGCGGCAGCTGGGGTGGGCGCGCATCCATTCGATCCCGATGGAGCCGCTGCCCGCGCCCACGTCCCACAGCAGTTCGCCGGGCATCGGCGCGAGGCGGGCGAGGGTCATGGCGCGCACGTCGCGCTTGGTCAGTTGGCCGTCGTGCCTGAAGGCCGAGTCCGGCAGCCCTGCCAGGCGTGACAGGCGCGCTGTGTTGGCGTCGGCCACGCAGTCGATGGCCACCAGGTTCAACGCGGCAATCGGTTCGCCAGGCCAATCCCGGGCGATGCCGTCGATGCGCCGCTCATCCGGCCCGCCGAGGTGTTCAAACACACTCAGGCGACTTGCGCCAAACCCGCGCTCGGCCAATTGTGTGGCAATCGCCGCCGGGCTCTGGCCGTCATTGCTCAGCACCAGCAAACGCACGCCGCTGGCCAGATGCGCATTCAGCGCCGCCATCGGCCGGGCAACCACCGACAGCGTCACTACCTCTTGCAACGGCCAGCCCAGACGCGCCGCCGCCAGGGACACGGAAGAGGGCGCCGGCAGAATCAGCAGCTCATCGGCCGGCACCTGCCGCGCCAGGCTCGCACCCACGCCATAGAACATCGGGTCGCCGCTGGCCAGCACGCACACCGCTTCACCACGCCTGGCCAGCACCGGCTCCAGGGAAAACGGGCTGGGCCACAGCTGGCGTTCGCCACGGATGCACACCGGCAACAAGTCCAGCTGGCGTTGCCCGCCAATAATGCGCGAGGCGCGCAACAGGGCGTGCCGGGCGTTTCTGCCCAGGCCCTTGAAGCCGTCTTCACCGATGCCTACTACCGTCAGCCAGGGCGACATATGAATTCCTTGAACGACATCCGACGGGCAGGCTTTTCATGCCGCCGGACAAAGCAGGCATAATACCGCGCCTTTACCCGTGAACCGGTAGCCCCGTGAAACCAATACCACCGTCCAATACCTTGCGCCCCTCGGCCTGTCCGGGGTTGCTGCGTATTGTCCAGGCGTTGGATGGCGGGATTTGCCGGATCAAACTGGCGGGCGGTTCGATCCGCGCCGAGCAGGCATTTGCCGTGGCTGATGCGGCCCAGGCCCATGCCGGCGGAGTGATCGAGGCAACCAACCGCGCCAACCTGCAGATTCGCGGGATCGGCGCCGAACAGGATGCGTTGATCGCCGCCTTGCTGGCCGCCGACCTGGGCCCCAAGCGTGCCGCCGGTGATGATGTGCGCAACCTGATGCTCAGCCCCAGCGCCGGCATTGACCGCGAGATGTTGTTCGATACCCGACCGTTGGCGGACCAGATCCTCACCACCCTGGAAACCCACCCGCGTTTCCATGAGCTGTCGGCCAAGTTCGCCGTGCAACTGGACGGCGGTGAAGCCCTGGCGATGCTCGAACATCACCACGACCTGTGGCTGTCGGCCTTCGACGCCAATGGCCAGACGCTGTTGGCATTCGGCCTGGCAGGGTCCCCGGCGCAGGACGCGCCATTGGCGGCGGTGACTCTGGAGCAAGGGCATGCACTGGTGGTGGCGGTGCTGGAGCGGTTCCTTGAACTGGCCCGGCCTGATCAAACCCGCATGCGCCACCTGCTGGCTGAAACCGCTGTGGATAACTTTTTGCGGCAGCTGAATATGCCATTGCAGCCGGTTGATGGCTTTTCCAGGCACTCCAACCCCGCGCCGCTGCACCTGGGAAGTTATCCACAGCGCCAAAAAAACCAGGTCTACGTCGCCGCCGTCGCACCCTTGGGCCGCCTGGATTCGGCGATGCTCAGGGGCGCTGCGCAACTGGCCGTCGACCATGGCGACGCCACCTTGCGTGTCACGCCATGGCAAGGCCTGTTGCTGCCCAATATCCAGGATGCGGCGGCTGTCACCGAACGCCTCGAACAGCTTGGCTTTTTGTGTTCGGTGGACCAACCCCTCGCACGGATGATCGCCTGCACCGGCGCCGGCGGTTGCGCCAAAGGCCTGTCCGACACCAAGGCCGACGCCGTGCAACTGGCCGCGCTAGCGCCCGGCCACAGCGTGCACCTGTCCGGCTGCCCGCGTTCCTGCGCGGCCGCACACACCGCGCCGGTCACCCTGCTGGCGGTAAGCCCCGGCCACTACGACCTCTATTTTCGCGACGCAGGCCTGCCCGGTTTCGGCCGCCTGCACGCGCGCACTCTTTCTATTGAAGCGGCGGGCGCCTTGTTGCGCGCTCACCCACGGAGCAACACCGATGATTGATTACATCCGCGACGGTCAGGAGATCTATCGCAACTCCTTCGCGATCATTCGCGCAGAAGCCCGGCTTGATCGCATCCCTGCCGACCTGGAAAAACTCGCGGTGCGGGTGATTCATGCCTGCGGCATGGTCGACGCCATCGACGGCCTGCAATTTTCCGAAGGTGCCGGCAAGGCCGGGCGCGAAGCCCTGGCCGCTGGCGCGCCGATCCTGTGTGATGCGCGGATGGTCTCCGAAGGCGTGACCCGTACGCGCCTGCCGGCCAACAATCAGGTGATCTGCACCCTGCGCGACGACAGCGTGCCGGCGTTGGCCCGCGAGCTGGGCAACACCCGTTCCGCCGCCGCCCTGGAGCTGTGGCGCCCGCACCTGGAAGGCAGTGTGGTGGTGATCGGCAATGCGCCGACAGCGCTGTTTTACCTGCTGGAAATGCTCGACGCCGGCGCGCCAAAACCTGCACTGATCCTCGGGTTCCCGGTGGGTTTTGTCGGCGCCGCCGAATCCAAGGCGATGCTGGCGGCAGACAGCCGCGGCGTACCGTTTGTGATCATGCAGGGCCGCCTGGGCGGCAGTGCGATGGCCGCCGCCGCGGTCAACGCCTTGGCCACGGAGGTCGAATAATGCCGGCACGCGGACGTTTGATCGGCCTGGGCGTAGGCCCCGGCGATCCGGAACTGATTACCCTCAAGGCCCTGCGCCTGCTGCGCGAATCGCCGGTGGTGGCGTACTTCGTGGCCAAGGGCAAGAAGGGCAACGCCTTCGGCATCATCGAAGACCATTTGGTGCCCCAGCAAACCCTGATGCCGCTGGTGTACCCGGTGACCACTGAAGTGTTGCCGGCGCCGCTGTCCTACGAGCAAGTGATCAGCGATTTCTACGACGCCGCCAGTGTCGACGTTGCGGCACACCTGGACGCGGGGCGCGATGTGGCGGTGATCTGTGAAGGCGACCCGTTCTTCTACGGCTCCTACATGTATTTGCACGACCGCCTGGCCGAGCGCTACGAAGCCCAGGTGATCCCGGGTGTGTGCTCGATGCTCGGTGGCGCCTCTGTACTGGGCGCACCGTTGGTGTATCGCAACCAGAGCCTGTCGGTGCTTTCCGGCGTGCTGCCCCATGACGAACTCAAGCGTCGCCTGGCGGATGCCGACGCGGCGGTGATCATGAAGCTGGGGCGCAACTTCACCAAGGTGCGTCAGGTACTGGAAGAATTGGGATTGGCGAGCCGGGCGTTGTACGTCGAGCGCGCGACCATGGCCAATCAGAAAATCGTCGCCCTGGATCAGGTCGATCCGACGTCCTCGCCGTATTTCTCGCTGATCATCGTTCCCGGTGAAAGGTGGCAAGGCTGATGACGGCTCCCGCGATTGTCATCCTGGGGCAGGGCAGCCTCGCCACGGCCCGCGCTATCCAGCAGGTGTATCCCGACGCACTGATCCACGGCCTGGCCGGGCGGGTCGAGGGCGCAGATCAGGCCTATAACGAATTCGGCGCCACAGTGCGCCAGTTGTATCAACAGGGCACGCCGATCATCGCCCTGTGTGCCGCCGGGATTGTGATCCGCACCCTGGCGCCGCTGTTGCTGGAGAAGGGCATCGAGCCTGCTGTGCTGGCCGTCGCCGAAGACGGCAGCGCGGTGGTGCCGTTGCTCGGTGGCCTGGGTGGCGTGAACGTGATGGCGCGGGAAATCGCCGCTGCCCTGGACGTTGCCGCCGCGATCACCACCAGTGGCGAGCTGCGTTTTGGTACCTGCCTGCTTAACCCGCCCCATGGTTATCAGCTGGGGGATCTGGAGCTGGGCAAACGCTTTGTCTCGGATTTGCTGGCTGGCGAATCAGTACGCATCGAAGGCGCGGCGCCGTGGCTGGATCAGGCCAACTTGCCCCAGGATCAACAGGCACTCCTGGCGATTCACGTCGGCAGTGCCGAGCGCACACCTGCGGCCAATGAGTTGCTGATTTATCCGAAGACGGTGTTGGTTACCTGCCAGCCGGGGCCGCAACTGGCCGGGCGAATTCGTGCGGCGTTGCAGGATGCCGGGCTCGCCGTGCAGTCCCTGGCTTGCCTGCTGGCGGCTGAAACGGAGATGGCCGATTCGTCATTGCACGAAGCGGCGTTGGAGCTGGGCGTGCCATTGCGCTTCGCCGATCTGGCGCCTCAGGCGGACATCGCGATCACGGTGGCCGAGGCTCCTCTGGACCTGTCCCTGATCGGTCGTCCCCGTGGCCGCCTCGCGGTGATCGGTCTGGGCCCCGGCGCTGCCGAACTGATGGTTCCGGCAGTAAAAGCCGAGCTGGCCCGCTGCACTGACGTGCTGGGTTACGAAACCTATGTGCGCATGGCCGGGCCGTTCCGCGCGGACCAGATCCAGCATTGCACCGACAATCGCGAAGAGATGCAGCGCGCGCGTCATGCCTTTGAGCTGGCGGCGCAGGGGCGTTCGGTGGTGGTGGTGTCTTCGGGTGACCCGGGTGTATTCGCCATGGCCGCCGCGGTGATCGAAGCCTTGCACGAGTCCAGCGACCCGGCCTGGCATCAGGTCGACCTGGAGATTTTGCCGGGCGTGTCGGCATCCCTCGCCACGGCGGCCCAGGCAGGTGCACCGCTGGGGCATGACTTCTGTGTGATGTCACTGTCGGACAACCTCAAACCCTGGTCGATCATCGAGAAGCGCCTGGACCTGGCGTCCCAGGCCGACCTGGCGCTGGCGTTCTATAACCCGATTTCCCGTGCGCGGCCCTGGCAGTTGGGACGCGCCCTGGAAATCGTCGCGCAGCACCGCACGCCTGAAACACCGGTGGTCTTGGGCCGTGACATCGGTCGCCCGGGCCAGACCCTGCGAGTCACCACCCTGGGGCAACTGACGCCGGAGCAGGTGGACATGCGCACTATGGTGCTGATCGGTTCGTCCACCACCTGCGTCTTTGCGCGGGCAGGTGGTGGCGAGTGGGTCTACACGCCACGTTGGTACGGCGAGAAACCCGCCTCCTGAAAACAACGGCGGCCCCGCCATGGGGCCGCCTTGAAACGTCAGTCATTGATGCCGGAAAGGTCTGCTTGCCGAGTTTTTTTTGCATCGGCTCAAGTCATACCTTTCTCTACGGCTTGAAGAAAAGCACGGCGCTTTTGTGTGCCGCCGCCTCATCCCCAGCGTTTACTCAGCTGCGACGCCTGCAGTGATTTTTCCTGCGGGTCGCGGCGCGTCCCGTGGTCAATTTCCAGCAGCTCAAAATCCCCGGCAAGTCGACTAGTGTTGGCGTTGAGCCCCATGTTGGGGGTTATGGAGAAATGGCTATGGAGCGAAACAACAAACGGATCAACAGCGCAAAAAGGAGGAAGCTGATTGCCGCTTACCGGCTTCCGGGCGCGCCCGGCCTGGCGTCGGGGTTGAGCGCGCCGGTGAAGCCCGAGGCGGATGATGAGCTGGACGCGGCGGTGGTGAACAACAGCGTCATGTCGTTTGTGCAAGGCATGACCAGCCTCAACAAGGAGTACACCCGCAAAAGCTATTTGCTGGCGAGCAGCTACGTCAGCGATGTGCTGCGGGTCGCCCGGGGCACAGAGGCCTGGTACAACGAATTCATCAAGGTCATGAGCAGCCTCGGGTGGATGCCGGTCAGGAGCAGTTTCGAGCGGGTGTACACCTCTCGCAAGGGGCTGTCGGTGCAGTTGGCGGCGCTGAACCTGATGGCGGCCACCGTGGCCTCGACGTTTCTGTCGGGGCCGCTGATCAGTGTATTGCCCAAACGGGTGGCGGAGGCGGTTGAAGCCTTGAAGCAGCTCCCGGCTTCATTTGAGTTATTCAAGCGAAATACCACCACGCGTGACGGTGGCGATTTCGGCTTGGCGTCCTGCTCGGAAATCGCCGGGGAAGTTTCGATGGTGCTGGTGACGTACAGCTCCCACGGCGTCAGCAAGCAACTGGGCATACCGTTTCTGGAGTGGGACAGTGCATCCGTCGAGGCCTTCAGTGGCCGCACGTGCCTGGTGCTGAACAGCTCGGTGGTCAACGAAGACACGATTCAACTGCTGCGGGACAGCGCAGGGGACAAGGTCCGCCTGGCTATCGCCAACTACAGGATTTGATCTACGGCACCAGGTAACCGCGTACACCGGTGAAGATGATTTGCGCGGCCAGGGCGCACACGAACAGCCCCATCAACCGGCTGACAATCTGCAAGCCCTGGTCGCCGAGGATGCGTTCGATACGGTTGGACAGGTACAGCACCACGCCCACCGTCAGGCTGGCCAGGGCGATACTGAGGATCGCGGTGATCTTGTCGTCCCAGTGCGGCTGGCTGACGCCCATCACCAGCAGCGCACCGATGGTGCCGGGGCCGACGGTCAGGGGAATGGTCAGCGGCACGATGGTCACGTCCTGCTGCACGTTGTCGGTCTGCACCGCCGACTTGCCCTGGGCCATGCCCAGGGCCGAGATGAACAGCACACTGCCGGCGCCGATGCGGAAGGCGTCGACGGTGATGCCGAACACACTGAAAATCACCCGGCCGAACAGGTAGAGCAACACGCTCGATACCAGGGTGGCGAGGGCCACTTTCCAGGCCAGGCGCCGCCGCTCCTTGCTGGAGTACCCGCGAGTCAGGCTGATAAAGCAGGAGAGCACGAAGAAGGGGCTGTAGAGCACCAGCATCTTCAGGTAAACGCTGAATAGCACGTGGAGCATGGGCGCGGCTCGCGGCGGGGACGTGTGGGGAGTCTATCAGGCGCCACGGAACAAATGTGGGAGCTGGCTTGCCTGCGATGACGGTGTATCAGCCAAAAAATCAGGTGTCTGATGCACCGCTATCGCAGGCAAGCCAGCTCCCACAGGGAGAGCGTATTTCAGGTCAGGTAGGTGCGTGCTCTGGCCGCTGTTGGCGCTGTGCCACCCAGTACTCCACCAGCTCGCGCAATTGCGACAACTCCACCGGCTTGGCCATGTGCCCGTCCATCCCGGCCTGGCGTGCACGCTCTTTATGTTCCGAAAGAATGTGCGCGGTGAGTGCCACGATTGGCGTACGAATCCGCTGGTTGCTGACCTCCCATGCCCGCAGTTGCTGGGTCGCGGAGAAGCCGTCGAGGATCGGCATTTCACAGTCCATCAACACCAGGTCGTAGCGCTGGGCCTTCATTGCCTGCAGGGCTTCTTCGCCGTTGCTGGCGGTGTCCGGCTGCAGGTTGAGCTTGCCGAGCATGCCGCGAATCACCTTGGTGGAGATGCTGTTGTCCTCCGCCACCAGGATCCGGAAGTCACTCGGCACGGTCACCGGGGCCGGCGCGCTGATCGCCGGCTGGCGTGGTTGCACGGAGCCCTTGCTGCGCTGGGTCAACTCATCGGCAAGGGTGGTCTTGAGGGTATAGCCGGCCACGGGTTTGGCGAGGATGCGCTTGATCCCGCAGTTGCGCGCGATGATCTTGCTCGGCGCATTGCTGATGCCGGTGAGCATGATCAGCAGGATGTCGTGGTTCAGGCTCGGGTCTTCCTTGATCTTCGCCGCCAGTTGCATGCCGGTCATGCCGGGCATGTTCTGGTCCAGCAGCACCACGTCGAAATAGTCCCGCAGGTGCGCCTTGGTGCGCAGCAGCGCCAGGGCTTCCTTGCCCGAAGGCACGGCGCTCACGTTCAGGCCCCAGGCCGTGCATTGCTGCACCAGCACTTTGCGGCAGGTGTCGTTGTCGTCCACCACCAGCACGCGCGCGCCCTTGAGCGGGCCGTCGAGGTCGGAGGTCGGGTGCTCCAGGCGTTCCGGGTCCAGCGGCAAGGTCAGCCACAGGGTGCTGCCTTGCTGGCTGCCACTCTTGATGCCGAATTCGCCGTTCATCAACAGGATCAGCTGGCGGGCAATGACCAGGCCCAGATGGCCGCTCAGGCGGGTGGCAGAGAGGAAGTTCTTGCTGTGCAACTCGCTGTGCAGCAGGGCGTCGCGCTCGGCGGGTTCCATCGGCAGGCCGCTGTCTTGCACGGCAATGCGCAGGCGCGGTTTGCTGCTGCGCTCGTCCAGTGCGACGACGATCAGTACTTCGCCTTCATCGGTTTTTTGCAGGGCATTTTCCAGCAGGCTCAACAGTGCCTGGCGCAGCCGCGTCGGGTCGCCGCTGATCACCCGGGGTACCTGGGGCTGGATAAAGCTGATCAGCTCGACGTTCTGCTGCTCGGCCTTGGCGCGGAAAATGCTCAGGCAGTCTTCGATCAGCGCGTTGAGGTCGAACTGCACATCGTCCAATTCGATCTGCCCGGATTCCAGCTTGGAGATGTCGAGAATCTCGTTGATCAGGGTGAGCAGTTCGTTGCCGGCGCTGTGGATGGTTTGCACGTAGTCGCGTTGCTTGACTGAAAGCGGGGTGCCCAGCAGCAGTTCGGTCATGCCCAGCACGCCGTTCATGGGCGTGCGGATTTCGTGGCTGATCTTCGCCAGGAATTCGGCCTTGGCGGCGATTTCGGCGTTGCTGGCCGCCAGGTCGCGGCTGAGGCTGAAGTTGTCTTCGGTGATGGCGCGCTGGCGTTCGCCCAGGGCCAGGCTCATCAACAGGCCACTGAGGCAGATAAAGCCGAGCAGGGTGATGATCAAGCCTTGTGGCGGCACCAGCGTCAGGCCCAGCAAGGCCGGGAGAATAATCAGCGTGCCGATGTTGAAGATCACCATCGCCAGCATGAACAGGCGCGCCGGGCGGTAACCCTTTTGCCAGTGATAGGCCGAGACGAACAACATGCTCAGGCCGGCCAGCGCCACCAGGGCGTAGGTGATGATGTTCAGGGGCAAGGTGTTGACGAACAGCAGCAACAGGCCGGTCAGGACGATCAGCAGGATATCGGCCATCAACAGCTTGTTCAGCGGATGCGGGCCCAGTGGCGCAAAGAAGCGGTAGGCAAACATCAGCCCGCACGGCGCGGTCAGCAGCAGGGCGAGGTAGGCACCGGGGGTTTGTACCGCGTGCCAGTTCGGCAACCACGGGCCCAGCACGTTGAGCAGCAGCGCAAGGCTGAGCAGCAACAGCAATTCGCAGGCGGCGAGCCACAGGCTGCTGCGGGAGCGATGGTAGGCGTAGCGGGTGAGGTTGTGCAGGATCAGCATCACCAGGCAACCGAACAGCAGCCCGTAGATCAGCGTCTGGTTCTGGTTGGCCGCAGCCAGCACGGCCGGCTCAAGGGTGATGTAGGGGCGCAGCTCGTGTTCCGAGACCATGCGCAGGTACACGTCCAGCGGCTTCTGGCTTTGCGGCATCGGCAGCATGAAGTCGCTGCTGGGCAGCGGGCGCTCGGCCTGGGGCTGGCGGGTGCCGGTAGCTTCCTGCTCCACCAGGGTGTCGCCGTCGAGTACATACAGGTTCAGGTGTGACAGGTCAGGGGCGAATACCCGCAGCACTTGCTCGTGTTTGCCGGGTTGCAGCCTGAAGCGTACCCACAACGCACCGTCCGGTTGCGCGGCGGTAATCCGGTCCAGTTCGATGGGGCTGAATTGATTGATGTAGCGGGGCGAGCGGATGTCGCTCAGTTGCAGATCGGCCTGTTCATCAAGCAATACTGCCCAGCCACTGCCTTGTGCGGCGGCCTGGGCCGGGAGCAAGCAGAGCAAGGTCAGCAGACTGACAGTGAAACCTATGGCGATCCTGAGCCAGCGCACGGCGAAATCCCTTCGTAGGTTGATGCATGGGTATAACTATGCGCGGGGCCACAAGCGTAGGGCAAGGGCCAGAGGCCCCTGCCTAACCGAACGGATAGCTGTTTACTGACTTTCGCCACGCTCACGGGCAATGGCGCGGTAGCCAATGTCGGTGCGGTAGAAGCAGCCTTTCCAGTCGATCTTCGCCGCCAGCTTGTAAGCCTGTTGCTGGGCGGCATCTACGCTGCTGCCCATAGCGGTTGCGCACAGTACGCGACCACCGGCGGTGACGACCTTGCCATCCTTGAGCGCGGTGCCCGCGTGGAACACCTTGCCTTCCAGCGTAGCAGCCGCGTCCAGACCTTCAATCACATCGCCCTTGGCGTAGTCGGCCGGGTAGCCGCCGGCGGCCAGCACGATGCCGACGCTCGGGCGCGGGTCCCACTGGGCTTCGACCTTGTCCAGGGCCTGGGCCAGCGCAGCTTCAACCAACAGCACCAGGCTCGATTGCAGGCGCAGCATCACCGGTTGGGTTTCCGGGTCGCCGAAGCGGCAGTTGAACTCGATGACTTTCGGGTTACCGGCCTTGTCGATCATCAAGCCGGCGTACAGGAAACCGGTGTACACATTGCCTTCGTCGGCCATGCCGCGCACGGTTGGCCAGATGACCAGGTCCATCACGCGCTTGTGCACTTCGGCAGTCACTACCGGAGCAGGGGAGTAAGCGCCCATGCCGCCGGTGTTCGGGCCGCTGTCGCCGTCACCCACACGTTTGTGGTCCTGGCTGGTGGCCATCGGCAGTACGTTCTTGCCGTCGACCATCACGATGAAGCTGGCTTCTTCGCCGTCGAGGAACTCTTCGATCACCACGCGCGAACCGGCTTCACCGAAAGCGTTGCCGGCGAGCATGTCGCGCACGGCGTCTTCGGCTTCAGCCAGGGTCATTGCGACGATCACGCCTTTACCGGCGGCCAGGCCGTCGGCCTTGATCACGATCGGTGCACCGACCTCACGCAGGTAGGCCAGGGCCGGCTCGATCTCGGTGAAGTTCTGGTAGTCGGCGGTCGGGATCTTGTGGCGCGCCAGGAAATCCTTGGTGAAGGCTTTCGAGCCTTCCAGCTGGGCAGCGCCGGCGGTTGGGCCGAAGCAGTCCAGGCCACGGCTGCGGAACAGGTCCACAACGCCAGCTACCAAGGGCACTTCCGGGCCGACGATGGTCAGGGAAACGTTTTTCTCGGCAAAGTCCGCCAGTTGCTCAAGGGCCAACACGTCGATGGCGACGTTTTCGCACTTGGCTTCAATGGCGGTACCGGCGTTGCCGGGGGCGACGAAAACTTTCTGGACACGTGGGTCCTGGGCAACTTTCCAGGCCAGGGCGTGTTCACGGCCACCGCTGCCAATGATCAAAACATTCATTTCAAAAACCTCGGATGACGCTGAATTCTGACCGTTCCCAGGCTCTGCGTGGGAATGCCTCTTGTGACGCTCTGCGTCACGCTTTGGGACGCGGAGCGTCCCGGGCTGCATTCCCACGCAGAGCGTGGGAACGAGCAATCAGTGACGGAAGTGGCGCATGCCGGTGAAGACCATGGCAATGCCGGCTTCATCAGCCGCTGCAATCACTTCTGCGTCACGCATCGAGCCGCCCGGTTGGATCACGGCGGTAACACCGGCTTTCGCGGCGTTGTCCAGGCCATCACGGAACGGGAAGAATGCGTCGGACGCCATCACCGAACCGGCGACCTGCAGGCCGGCATGTTCTGCCTTGATCGCAGCGATGCGTGCCGAATTCACGCGGCTCATCTGGCCCGCGCCGACACCGATGGTCTGGCGGTTCTTGGCGTAGACGATGGCGTTGGATTTAACGTACTTGGCGACTTTCCAGGCGAAGATCAGGTCGTTGATTTCCTGTTCGGTCGGGGCGCGCTTGGTCACCACTTTCAGATCGGCGCTGCCGATCATGCCGATGTCGCGGCTCTGTACCAGCAAGCCGCCGTTGACGCGCTTGTAGTCCCAGGCAGCGGCACGCTCGGCCGACCACTCGCCGCACGCCAGCAGGCGCACATTGGCCTTGGCAGCAACGATGGCGCGAGCCTCTTCACTGACGGATGGCGCGATGATCACTTCCACGAACTGACGCTCGACGATCGCCTTGGCGGTCTCGGCGTCCAGCTCACGGTTGAAGGCGATGATGCCGCCGAAGGCTGATTCGGTGTCGGTGGCGTAGGCCAGTTCGTACGCCTGGCGGATACCGCCTTCAGCGTCCGGGCTCACGGCCACGCCGCACGGGTTGGCGTGCTTGACGATCACACAGGCTGGCTTGACGAAGCTCTTCACACATTCCAGCGCGGCGTCGGTGTCGGCCACGTTGTTGTAGGACAGCTCTTTGCCTTGCAGTTGGGTCGCGGTGGCGATGCCGACTTCAGCAGGCTTGGCCTCAACGTAGAACGCCGCGCTCTGGTGCGGGTTCTCGCCGTAGCGCATTTCCTGGGCCTTGATGAACTGGCTGTTGAAGGTGCGCGGGAACTGGCTGCGACCTTCTGTGCTGAGGGTTTCAGCGGCCTGGTTCACGGTGCCCATGTAGTTGGCGATCATGCCGTCGTAGGCAGCGGTGTGTTCGAAGGCCTTGAGCATCAGGTCGAAGCGCTGGGCGTAGGTCAGGCCGCCGGCTTTCAGGCTTTCCAGTACGTTGGCGTAGTCGCTGGCGTTCACCACGATGGCCACGTCTTTGTGGTTCTTGGCTGCCGAGCGAACCATGGTCGGGCCGCCGATATCGATGTTTTCGATGGCGGTCGGCAGGTCGCAGCCTGGCTTGTTGATGGTGGCTTCGAACGGGTACAGGTTAACGGCCACCAGGTCGATCGGCTTGATGCCGTGCTCGCTCATGATGGCGTCGTCGATACCGCGACGACCGAGGATCCCGCCGTGGATTTTCGGGTGCAGGGTCTTGACCCGACCGTCCATCATTTCTGCGAAACCGGTGTAGTCCGCCACTTCCACTGCGGCCACGCCGTTGTCCTGCAGCAGTTTGAAGGTCCCGCCGGTGGAGAGAATCTCCACGCCCAGGGCTTCCAGCTCCCGGGCAAATTCGAGGATCCCGGTCTTGTCGGAGACACTGATCAAGGCACGGCGGATCGGCAGGCGGGTAGTCTGGTCGGTCATTTCAATTTCCATCAAAAGCAAAGGAGTCAGCAAAAAAGGCGTCCGTTTTTACGCGGGCGCCTTTCTGGTTTGATTGAATGCTTACAGCAAATCGTACTGCTTGAGTTTCTTGCGCAGCGTGCCACGGTTCAGACCGAGCAGCTCACTGGCCTTGGTCTGGTTGCCCTTGACGTAGTTCATCACGCTTTCGAGCAACGGCGCTTCGACTTCGGAGAGCACCAGGTTGTACACGTCCGTGACGGCAGCGCCCTCAAGGTGGGCGAAATAATTGTGCAGCGCCTTCTCGACACTCCCGCGAAGGGTCTGGCCTTCTTCGCTCGGCGTGTTGAGGTGCTGTTTCAAATTGACGTTGTCGCTCACGGGTGTTGTTCCACTCACTAAAGTCTCGGTCATCATCGTCATGCGGCCACCCCTTCTCCGTCCCCTGTCACCAGGCTCTTGTAACGCTCGGAGAAGAACTCACGAACGTTGGCGCACTGTGCTTCCGTATCATCCAAACGATTGAAGTGGGCGCGAAACTCCCTGGCGCCCGGCAAGGTTGCGAGATACCAGCCCACATGCTTGCGAGCAATGCGTACTCCCATCACGTCTCCGTAGAAGGCGTGCAGGGCGGCCAGATGCTCTAGCAGAATACGTTCCACCTCGATCAGCTCCGGTGCCGGCAAGGTTTCGCCGGTACGCAGAAAATGCTCGATCTCACGAAAAATCCACGGCCGCCCCTGGGCAGCCCGGCCAATCAACAGGCCATCGGCGCCGGTCGCGTGCAGCACGCGCCGGGCTTTCTCGGCTGAGTCGATGTCGCCGTTGGCAAAGACGGGAATCGACACCGCCTGCTTGATCGCGGCAATGGTGTCGTACTCGGCTTCACCGGTGTAAAGGTCGGCGCGGGTGCGGCCATGCACCGCCAGCGCTGTAATGCCCGCCTGCTCGGCGATCTTCGCCACCGTCAGGCCATTCTTGTTGTCCCGGTCCCAACCGGTGCGGATCTTCAGGGTGACCGGCACATCCACTGCTGCGACAACGGCATGCAGGATCTCGCTCACCAACTGCTCATCCTTCAACAGGGCAGAACCTGCGGCCTTGTTGCAGACCTTCTTGGCCGGGCAACCCATGTTGATATCAATAATCTGCGCCCCCAACTCCACGTTGGCCCGGGCCGCATCCGCCAGCATCTGCGCATCACCGCCGGCGATCTGTACCGAGCGGGGCTCGGGATCACCTTCGTGGATCATGCGCATCCGCGATTTGCGGGTGTTCCACAGGCTCATGTCGCTGGTGACCATTTCCGAGACTACAAGCCCTGCGCCCAATCGCTTGCAAAGCTGACGAAAGGGCTGGTCGGTGACGCCCGCCATCGGGGCGAGGATCAAGCCGTTGTGCAATGTGTATGGGCCGATGCGTACCGCCGACATAGGACTTCCCTGTTGTGGGGCCGGATCATTAGAGTTCGAAAAAGGGTTGGCATGATACCCGCTCTCGATGACTGGATAAAGGCTGAATTGGATAAAATCTGAGCAGTTATTTTCTTATCGCCGCAGGTTTGGTCAAAGGCGATGCAGTCAATAATCTGCCGTCAAGCACCGGCCAGGCAGCCGTTTCACTCGGGGGAGTGGAAGCTCAGGCTGTAATTCACCGCTTTGTTGCCCGGGTCGAGGATGTCCAGGGCAATGTGGATCGGCGTCTGGGAGGGCATCTCGGTCACGCCTGCCAACTCGCCGCTGAGGTATTCGGCGGGTTTGAAGCGACGACTGGCGATCATATTCCCGTTCATGTCGGCAAAGCGTAGCTCCAGCAGCGGGAACGGTTGGGAGAATGTCGCGCGGTTATAGATGATCGCGTCCACCACCAGGGCACCGGCAAACTCCGGGTGGCTGCGCACCACCAGGTTGCTGCTCTTGATGTGGGCGATATCGACCCGGGATGGCACGGTGCAGCCCAGTTTCGGGCACAGTTCCTGGAACCATGGGCGGTAGGCGTCCTGGCGTGCCAGGTCGTCGAATTGGTAGGCGACGTATTGTCCCGCCAGGCCGGCGGCGGCCAGCAGCACCAGCAAGCCCCAGAACAGACGGCGGCCCCAGCCGGAGGAACGCTTCTGGGAATACAGGTGCAGCGGGTCGTCTTCCAGGTCCGAAAGCAGGTCGTCGTGGGCGCCGGCCTCGGGGCGAGGGCGCTTGCGTTTGGGCTGCGGGCGTTCCGGTTGTTCGGGTTCCGGCTCGTCTGCTACGGCGGTTACCGGTGGGTCGAGTTCGTCATCGGTGGGGCTTGTGTGCAGCGGTGGTTCGTCGTCCGGCTCGACCGCTTCAAACGACATCGACGGTTCGGTGCGCTTGGGTTTGCCTGGGCTTGCCTTGGCCGGTTGCGGTTCGTCGTCGACCATTTGCGGGGCTTGGGCCCGTTCATCCCGGGGTTCGCTGAACAGGCTGGAGGCCCATTGCTCTTCCTCGGCCTTGGCCGTATCACGGCTGGCGCTGAGGGCATCTTCCTTTTGCCGACGATCGGCGCCGGGCTGGCGACGGTCGGCACCCACGGGTTGGGTGTGCTGGATCTCGCGACGTTCCAGCTTGGCCAGTTCTACGTCGAGGTCCAGGTTATCCAGGTCCAGCTCTTCGGCGGTCCATTGCTTCTGGCTGATGGCTCGCGGCGCTTGGGGTGGCGGTTCTACGGCTGCCGGCGGCTCTGCCGCAGGTGGTGTCTGGGGCGCGGGCGCATTGGCGCGCTGCTCCAGCAGTTGGCGAGCGGCATTGAACACTTGCAGGCACGACCCACAGCGCACCACGCCACGGGCCACGCTCAATTGAGCGTGGTTGACGCGAAAGCGTGCTTGGCAGTGTGGGCACTGGGTGACGAAACTGTCGGTCATGCGGCCATCCGATTCATGCAGGCGCTCATTCTAGCGCCGACGACCACTGATGCGTACCCAGCCATCGCGGTTGGCGATCGGATCCAGCTCAAAATCCTGGGCGTAGGCGGCGGCAACGTCTTCGCCCTGTTCGGCGAGGATGCCCGACAGCGCCAGGCGGCCGCCCGGCTTGACCAGGCTCGACAGCTGCGGCGCCAGGGAAACCAGCGGCCCGGCGAGGATATTGGCCACCAGCACGTCGGCCTGCACCTGGGGCAATTGCTCCGGCAGGTACAGCGGGAATTTCTCTTCGGCGATGTTATTGCGCCCGGCGTTATCGCGGGAGGCTTCCAGGGCTTGCACGTCGATATCGGTACCGACCGCTTCCTTGGCGCCCAGCAGCAGGGCAGCGATCGCCAGGATCCCCGAGCCACAGCCGAAGTCCAGCACGTTGCAGTCTTTCAGGTCCTGGCCATCGAGCCATTCCAGGCACAGCGCGGTGGTGGGGTGGGTGCCGGTGCCGAACGCCAGGCCCGGGTCCAGCAGCAGGTTCACGGCGTCTGGCTCGGGGGCGGCATGCCAGCTCGGCACGATCCACAGGCGCTGGCCAAAACGCATTGGTTGGAAGTTGTCCATCCAGCTGCGTTCCCAGTCCTGGTCTTCGATGATTTCGCTGTGGTGTTCCGGCAGCGGGCCGCCGGTGAGCAGTTCCATATGGGCCAGGACGCTGGCGGCATCGGTGCCGTCCTCGAACAGGGCCAGCAGATGGGTGTGGGACCACAACGGGGTGGTGTTGAGCTCGGGTTCGAAGATCGGCTGGTCTTCGGCGTCCATGAAGGTCACCGACACGGCGCCCACTTCGAGGAACGCGTCTTCGTAGGTTTCGGCTTGTTCTGGGCTGATGGCGAGACGGACTTGCAGCCAAGGCATGGCGGGCACCTTTGAAAAAATGAGTGTGCAGCGGGGTAGGGCTGCGAAAGACGCGCAAGTTTACGCGAGCGAACAGCAGAAGACGACTGTACTGCTGGTGTACACAGAACAAAATGTGGGAGCGGGCTTGCTCGCGAATGCGGTGTGTCAGTAATGGATGTGTTGACTGGCACACCGCATTCGCGAGCAAGCCCGCTCCCACAAGGGGAATGTATCCATCCAGAAAAATCGGGTGGGCAGAAACAACAAAACCGCCCGAAGGCGGTTTTGTTGGGTGGAGCACTTCGCTTACTGATTAGCCAGCTTGTGTTCCAGGTAGTGAATGTTCACACCACCTTCGCAGAAGCCTTCATCGCGAACCAGGTCCCGATGCAGCGGGATGTTGGTCTTGATGCCGTCTACCACGATTTCGTCCAGGGCGTTGCGCATACGGGCCATGGCCTCGTCGCGGGTGGCGCCCCAGGTGATCAGCTTGCCGATCAGCGAGTCGTAGTTGGACGGAACCTTGTAGCCGCTGTACAGGTGCGAATCCACACGTACGCCGTTGCCGCCGGGCGCGTGGAAATGCTTGACCAGGC
Organism: Pseudomonas sp. W2I6; assembly: GCF_030815935.1. Classification (NCBI taxonomy): domain Bacteria; kingdom Pseudomonadati; phylum Pseudomonadota; class Gammaproteobacteria; order Pseudomonadales; family Pseudomonadaceae; genus Pseudomonas; species Pseudomonas sp. W2I6. The sequence goes on from NZ_JAUSXJ010000001.1 coordinate 7,067,525, forward strand.
CAGGGCTTGGGATAAAGGTTTTCGGGTCTTCGGCGTTGATCCGGCACTCCAGGGAGTGGCCGTGGATCTTCACATCATCCTGGGTAAACGACAGCTTGTTGCCAGCGGCGATGCTCAGCATCTCCTTGACGATGTCGATACCGGTGACCATCTCCGAAACCGGATGCTCTACCTGCACACGAGTGTTCATCTCGATGAAGTAGAAACGGCCGTTTTCGTACAGGAACTCGAAAGTGCCCGCGCCACGGTAGTTGATGTCGATGCATGCCTTGACGCAGCGAGCCAGTACTTCCTGGCGAGCAGTTTCGTCCAGGCCCGGTGCCGGCGCTTCTTCCAGTACCTTCTGGTGACGGCGTTGCAGCGAGCAATCGCGGTCGCCCAGATGGATGGCGTGGCCCTGGCCGTCGGACAGTACCTGCACTTCCACGTGACGTGGGTTGGTCAGGTACTTTTCCAGGTAGACCATCGGGTTGCCGAACCAGGCGGCAGCTTCCGAGCGAGTCTGCTTGGCGGCTTCGATCAGTTCTTCTTCCTTGTGCACCACGCGCATGCCGCGACCACCACCGCCACCGGCGGCCTTGATGATCACCGGGTAACCGACTTCGCGACCAATGCGCAGGGCGGTTGCCTCGTCTTCAGGCAGTGGGCCGTCGGAACCTGGAACGGTAGGTACGCCGGCCGCGATCATGGCGTCCTTGGCCGATACCTTGTCGCCCATCAGGCGAATGGTTTCGGCTTTCGGGCCGATGAAGGCAAACCCGGATTTCTCCACCTGTTCGGCGAAATCGGCGTTTTCCGCGAGGAAGCCGTAGCCGGGGTGGATGCCATCAGCGCCGGTCACTTCAGCGGCGGCGATGATGTTCGAGACTTTCAGGTACGAGTTCGTGGCCAGTGGCGGGCCGATGCAGATGCTTTCGTCCGCCAGTTTCACGTGCATCAATTCGGTATCGGCCGTCGAGTAAACAGCGACGGTCTTGATGCCCTCTTCCTTACAGGCGCGCAGGATACGCAGCGCGATCTCGCCGCGGTTGGCGATCAGGACTTTTTGCAGTTTCTTCGCAGGTTTCAACATCGAAGGCGCTCCGCGGTTCAAACGATGGTGAACAGCGGCTGGTCGTACTCAACCGGCTGACCGTTTTCTACCAGGATGGATTCGATGACGCCGGCTTTTTCCGCCGTGATGTGGTTCATCATCTTCATCGCTTCAACGATGCAGATGGTGTCGCCCACTTTCACGGTTGCGCCGACTTCAACGAAGGCTGGCGAGGTCGGTGCCGGGGTGCGGTAGAAGGTACCGACCATTGGCGACTTGACCACGAAACCGTTCAGTTTTGGAGCCGCAGGGGCTTCGGCAGCCGCCGCGACCGGAGCAGCAGCCACGGGTGCAGCGGCCGGAGCCGGCGCTTGCATCTGTGGTGCGTAGAACTGTTGGGCCGGGGTCTTGCTGTGACGGCTGATCCGTACGGATTCCTCGCCTTCCTTGATCTCCAGCTCGTCGATACCGGATTCTTCCAGCAGTTCGATCAGTTTCTTAACTTTACGGATATCCATGAATCATCAACTCCCAAAGGGTCGGTCAGGGGCGCTTGGCCGTGTCTTCAAGCTGTTCCAGGGCGGCCTCCAGGGCCAGTCGGTAACCGCTGGCGCCAAGGCCGCAGATCACTCCTACCGCAACGTCGGAGAAGTAAGAGTGATGGCGGAAAGGTTCGCGTTTGTGCACGTTCGATAAATGCACTTCGATGAATGGGATGCTCACCGCCAGCAGCGCGTCACGTAATGCAACGCTTGTGTGCGTAAAAGCGGCGGGATTGATCAGGATAAAGTCCACGCCTTCGCTGCGCGCGGCATGGATGCGATCAATCAGTTCGTACTCGGCATTGCTTTGCAGGTAGAGCAGATGGTGGCCGGCATCACGTGCCCGTCGTTCCAGATCGAGGTTGATCTGTTCGAGGGTCACTGCCCCGTAGACGCCCGGTTCGCGGGTGCCGAGCAGGTTCAGGTTGGGTCCGTGAAGAACCAGTAAGGTCGCCATCGGCTGTTCCTTGTTATTGATGTGGGCACGGTAGAACCCGGCGACTATGCCGCAAAGGCTTTGTGACTGTCCAGTTCTATGCAGTAGGCAGCACGATTAGCGAGGATTGCGCAAAATATGTGACCGCAAGGCTGAATCCGGTCAGTGTGGGAGCTGGCTTGCCTGCGATGGCGGTGGTTCAGCCGCCACATGCGTTGACGGGTGCGCCGCCTTCGCGAGCAAGCCCGCTCCCACATTTTGATCTTCACAAGACGGGAGAGCCGGTCAGACGCGGAATGCCTGCACGGCGGTATTGAGTTGCCCGCCAAGTACCAGCAAGTGCTCGCCCTGGCGGCGTCCCTGGCCAATTCGCAGCAAGTTGTCCTCGCCCAGCTGGTGAATCCGCTCGCTGTTATCGCGGATTTCACTCACGGCGCCACTTTGCTGGGCCGTCACATCGGCGATCCGCACGGCGGTGTCGGAAATGGTCTGGATCGCCCCGACGATTTCATCCAGCGCGCCGTCAGCCGCCTGGGCCTGCTCGGCGGTGGCTTCGGCGTGTTCGACCTGGGCGCGCATGCCTTCCACCGATTGCCGGGCGGCGGTTTGCAGGCCGGCGATCAGGTGCTGGATTTCGGCGGTGGCGCCGGCGGTGCGCTGGGCCAGGGAGCGCACCTCATCGGCCACCACGGCGAACCCGCGCCCGGCTTCACCGGCCCGGGCGGCTTCGATCGCGGCGTTCAGCGCCAGCAGGTTGGTCTGGTCGGCAATCGAGCGAATCACCGTGAGTACGCCGCCGATGGTCGCGGACTCTTCGGCGAGTTTCTCGATCATCTGCGCATTTATCTGCACTTCGCCGACCAATGCGTGCAACCCGGTCAGGCTCAGGCCGATCACCCGTTGGCCCTGCTCGACGGCCTGGCCCGCGCTGCGGCTGGCCTCGGCAGCCTGGCTGGCGTCGCCGGCGACCTGCTGGATAGTCGCTTCCAGTTCGCCCAGGGAATCGCGAATCTGCGCGGTATCACCGGCCTGGCGCTCGGCCCCGTCGTGCATGCCGCTGCTCAACTCCGCCAGCGCGCTGCTGCTGCCGGCCACTTGCTCGGCGTTGCCTCTGATGGTGCCCACCAGGTCCACCAGGTAGGCGCGCAGGCGGTTCAGGGACTCTTCGATATCGTGCAGTTCGCGGTTGGTCTTGCCCAGGGCAATGTGTTGGCTGAAGTCACCTTCGGCCCAGGTGGACAAAGCGGGCGCCAGGTTGGTCAGCACCCGCGCCAGGCGCCGCTGCAAGGTGTCGATCAAGAGGGCGATCAGCAGAATCAGGCCGATCATCACGCCTTGCATCAGCCGCACTTCGCCCTGGATCTGCGCGTGCTGGGCGCGCACCACAGGCTCCAGCCCGGCGATGGCTTGCTGCACGGCGTTGATTTTCAGGTGGGTGGCGGTGGCCAGTTCGGTGCGTTGCTGGATTTGTTCGCGGGTGCGTTTCAGCTCGGCGGGGTAGCGGGTCAGCAGGCTGTTGAGTTCGCGCTTGAGGTCGACGCCGGTGTCCTGGGCCACGGTTTTTTCAGTGTTTTCCAGGCCCATCATGGCCGAGAAATCGTCGGTACTGGACTCGCTGCTGGCGGTCACCCCCAGTAATGGCAGCTGCCCCAGCACGTCAGCCTGGCTGCGGATATTACTGACTTCGCGCTCCACATCGTCGGCCAGTTCGCTGCGCCCGCTGCTCACCAGCTTGTCCCGGGCCAGGGAGAGTTTCGCCAGGTGCTGGGACGCAGCGAGCAACGGCGGCAGATAGCGCGCCGCCTCGGGCGTACTGACGCCGCTGGCGTACTGGTTCAGTTGCTCCAGGTTGGCACCGAGTTCGCGTTCGGCTTGCAGCAACAGGGCTTGCGGGTCGCCGGCCAGCTTACCGGCGGCCAGCAGGTCGGTCTTGCCGAAGGTGTCCAGGTCGGCAAGGCTGGGACGCAGGTTTTGCGCCAGCTCTGCGGGTAACTCATCCAGCTGCTGTAACAGGTTTTCCAGGCTCTGGCTGGCGCCGCTCAGGCGCAGGGCGTCGCCGCTGGCGAGGTAATCGTCGATATTGCGCGCGGCCTGGTTCTGGAACGTCTGCGACAGGCCAAGGTAGCGCTCCATCAGCAGGTAAGGCCGTTCCAGGGCACGTTGCGACCACCAGAGCGTAGCGCCCAGGGCCAGGCAAACGGCGACCAGAAGGAGGGTGTTCAGATTCGTCAGCAGCTTCAGGCGCATGCGTGGTTTCAACCGACAGCAGAAGTAAGTGCCTGAAGTTATTGCGTTTCCATTACAGAGTTATGACGGATTCGGTGGATTCCGGTGAAAAGGTGGCACTTTGCTTTGATGCACGCGCCGACATCACCCGGTTACGCCCGGCATCCTTGGCGCGGTACAGCGCCTCGTCGGCCTGGGCCGCCATCATCAGGCTGTCGGAGCCATCACACAGCTCCACCACGCCGGCACTGAACGTGCACCACAAATCCTGGGGCTGGGCGGGATAGTGAATCTCGGCAAAGCGCCCGCGAATCTCGTCAAGTACTTGGCAAGCCCTGTCGAGGTCGGTGTCGGGCATCACGATGGCAAATTCTTCGCCGCCGTAACGGCCTATATAGTCGGTCTTGCGCAGGCGCTGCTTGAGAAACAGCGCGAGGCTCTTGATCACCCGGTCGCCCATGGGGTGGCCGTGGCTGTCGTTCACCCGCTTGAAGTGGTCGATGTCGAGCATTGCAAAACTCAGCGGCTTGCTCTCGCGTCGCGCGCGGAAGCTGCAGTCTTCGAGCAGTTGCAGGATGTGGGTGTGGTTGTACAGCCCGGTGAGGCTGTCGCGCACCATCCGCGCCTTGAGGTTGCGTGCCCGCGCGGCGCGGTTGCGTACGGTGGTGATCAGGTGCCGGGGCTTGATCGGTTTGGTGAGGAAGTCGTCGCCGCCTTCGCTCATGGCGTCCAGTTGCTTGTCCAGGTCGTCTTCGGCCGAGAGGTAGATGATCGGCACGCTGACGTAGCGGTCATTGTGACGGATCACCTTGGCCAGCTCGGTACCGGTGCAGGCCGGCATATACATGTCGAGGATGATCAGGTCGGGCTGGAAGTCCGCCAGCTCGGCCATGGCCTGGATCGGTTCGATCAGGGTGCGGGTAACGATACCGGCACTGTTGAGCAGGCGCTCGGTGTGCATGGCCTGGGCCCGCGAGTCGTCGATGATCAGCACTTTATAAGGTTCGTACTGGGCGACGCAGGTCAGCACTTCGATTTTTTCCAGCAGGCTCGACGCCTCCAGGGTGCCGGTGAGGAACTCCTGGCCGCCGGCGCGCACGGCGGCCAGGCGGGTTGGGGTGTCGGTTTCGTGCAGGCTGAAAAACAGCAGCGGCAGCTTTTGCTCCAGGCCTTCCTGGGCTTCGGCGGCGAGCTTCAGGCCCAGGCCGGTGCCGCAGAAATCCACATCCATCACAATGGCCGCCGGCAAGCGCTCGGCCATGGATGAGCGAAACGCCGCCACGCTGTCGAGGGACTGGGCGCTCAAGCCGAAAAATTCCAGCTGCTTGGCCAGGCGGTCGGCGCGGTCGTGATCGGCCAGCATCACGTAGATCGGCTTGCGCATCGGCGGCAGCAGGGTTTGTTCCAGCTGGTCGCCCTGGCGCAGCCCGGTGCGCGACAGGCGCTGCATCAAACGGTTGAGTTCGGTGATCAGGTGGCTGCTCAGGCGGCCGCGGTTGTCGTCCACCGCCTTGAGTGAAGCGCCGATCTGGTGCGCCAGTTGGCCGTGCTCCGGCTGCTCGAAGCGTTCGGCAAAGCGCAGCAGGCGCAGGTTGGCCTCGCCGAGTTCGGTCAAGTCGGCGGTCGACCATTCGCTGCGTTGCAGGCGCTGCCAGATCTCAAGAATTTGACGTGCCTGATGAATTACCCGCTGGGCAAAATGGTGCTTGAGACGCTCACGGCTGGGGTCTTCTGGCTCGGTCATATCCTGACTACTAGTTAGGCTGCATGCTGAGGTCGAACTGATGGCTCTATGCTAGCACCTCTTTTCCGTTGCACGAGTGTCATACGTCAATTAACTGCAAGGTCGCAGAGATTCATTTATCGACCATGCAGTCGCGCGGGCGTAAACAGCGTGCATCCTTTATAGTCGAGCCGCGCACTTGCGCCACCCCGACTAAAAGCGCCGCAATGCTCGGCACGATGGGGTAGGGTTGTGGTCGTAGCTATTGAACTCAAGTGATTGAAAGGATATCGCCATGCTGGACTGGAAAAACCGCGCAGGCAGTGCAAAGGGCCCGGCCCCTGAAACCAAGTCGGCCCCCCGCAGCTATTTCCGTAACCTGCTGATGAGCCGCGCGTTGCTCTCGCTGGTTGCGTTGTACCTGTTGGTCACCGGTGCCCTGGGTTGGTACTGGAGCGAAGAGCCTGCGTTGTTCCCGGTCCAGCAGAATGCGCAAATTGCCGCCGAGAAGGATGGCAAGCAGATGGTGGTGGGCTTTACCACCGTCGAAACCCTCAAGACGGTGGTGGGCACCCTGCTGAACAAGCCGGGTGGCTACATTTCCAACGACCGTTTCCCGCCGGGCCTGTGGATGGACAACATGCCGAGCTGGGAGTACGGCGTACTGGTGCAGGTGCGTGACCTGACCCGTGCCCTGCGCAAGGACTTCGCCCGCTCCCAGTCGCAGTCGGCGGAAGACGCAGACCTGGCCAAGGCCGAGCCGCGCTTCAACTTCGACAACAAGAGCTGGGTGCTGCCGTCCAGCGAGTCGGAATACCAGGAAGGCATCAATTCCCTGAGCCGCTACGAAGCGCGCTTGTCCGACCCGAATCAAAAAGGCGCGCTGTTCTATGCACGTGCCGACAACTTGAACAACTGGCTGGGTGATGTGGCGACCCGCCTGGGTTCGCTGTCGCAACGGCTGTCGGCCAGTGTGGGTCGGGTCAAGCTCAACACCGCGCTGAAAACCGAAGCGCTGGCGCCGGGTGAAGTGCCGCAGGTCGACGAAGAAGTGGTGGAAACCCCATGGATGCAGATCGACAACGTGTTCTACGAAGCCCGCGGCCAGGCCTGGGCCCTGTCGCACCTGCTGCGCGCCATTGAAGTCGACTTCGCCGATGTGCTGGCCAAGAAAAACGCCACCGTCAGCGTGCGCCAGATCATTCGTGAGCTGGAAGCTTCGCAAGAGCCGGTATGGAGCCCGATGATTCTCAACGGCAGTGGCTTTGGCATCCTGGCCAACCATTCGCTGGTCATGGCCAACTATATTTCCCGGGCCAACGCTGCAGTGATCGACCTGCGTCAGCTCCTGAACCAGGGTTGATGATGGACGCTTCCACCAGGGAGGCAGCGCACCGCGCCGCCTCCGACGCCGAACTGATTGCCTGGGTCGACGAGCAGGACAACCTGCTCGGCAGCCTCGTACGTTCCGATCTGCGCCGGCGCGGGCTGATCGGGCGCTGCACCTTTATTTTCCTGTTCAACTCGGCCGGTGAGCTGTGTGTGCACCGGCGCACCCTGAGCAAAGCCATGTACCCGGGTTTCTGGGACACGGCGGCGGGCGGAATGGTGGCGGCCCACGAGTCCTATGCCGAATCGGCGGCCCGTGAGCTGGAAGAGGAGCTGGGCGTCAGCGGCGTCGAACTGACCGCCCACGATCACTTCTACTTCGAAGACGGCGACAGCCGGCTCTGGTGCACCTCGTTCTCGGCCGTGTGGGACGGGCCGCTGCGAATCCAGCCGGAAGAAGTCATGGAAGCGCGCTTTCTGCCCCTGGCGACGGTGCTTCAGGAGGCCGAGCAAAAGCCCTATTGCCCGGATGCCCAGGAAGGGTTGCGTCGTTATTTGGCCCTGCGTCGCTAAAGTTGCATAAATTGGCGCCATTTGGCTCTTAGCAAGGGGCGTTTTTGCCGTTACACTGCGCGACTTTTCAGGCTGAACCGCTCTCGCGGTTCAGTAGCGCTGCCCCTGCCTGAGTGGGGCTTCGCGGTCGATGACCCCATCGATCAGTCTTTGTCCTCCCAAGAGGATTGCCGGTGGCCAAAAAAGCCGCATCCTTCGCCGCCCTTGGTGGCCTGGTATTTTCCACCGACGCAGGTCGACACTGCCCGGACTGTCGCCAGCCCGTGGACGCTTGTACCTGCAAAACAACCCTGATTCCCGAAGGCGATGGTATTGCCCGCGTTCGTCGCGAGAGCAAGGGCCGTGGCGGCAAGACAGTGACCACCATCACTGGCGTGCCCCTGGCCGAAGAAGCCTTGAAGGAACTGGCCACCACGCTGAAAAAGCGCTGTGGCACCGGTGGCGCCCTGAAAGACGGCGTGATCGAGATCCAGGGCGACCACGTCGAGTTGCTGTTGGCCGAGCTGATCAAGCTGGGTTACAAGGCGAAGAAATCCGGCGGCTAGCAGCCTCTGTGAAAACCACCCCGATAGCCCGCTGGCTGAACGCGAACTGTCGTCTCCATGGTTTTCACAGAGCCTGTTCCTGACCGGTGTCTAAACTCTGTCCTGCAAGTGGGGTCTACCCCTCTCACAGGCAAATCGTCATTTTCATTCTTTAGACTGCGCCAGCCTCTGATCAGGCCGGTGCACTTCGACTTCATTTATAGGGGACTTCGATGTCCGTACGACGCACACGCAAAGACGATGGCAGCCAATGGACAGTTGCGGACAGCCGCAGTGTTTACGGGATTCGCCATTGGGGGGCCGGGTATTTCGCGATCAATGATGCCGGTCGCGTTGAAGTCCGTCCGAACGGCCCGAACAGCACGCCTGTGGACCTGTACGAGCAAGTCGACGAGCTGCGCAAAAGCGGCCTGTCCCTGCCGTTGCTGGTGCGCTTCCCCGACATCCTGCAAGACCGCGTGCGCCAGCTGACCGGCGCGTTCGACTCCAATATCGAGCGCCTGGAATACCAGAGCAAATACACCGCGCTGTACCCGATCAAGGTGAACCAGCAGGAAGCGGTGATCGAGAACATCATCGCCACCCAGGACGTGTCCATTGGCCTGGAAGCCGGCTCCAAGCCCGAGCTGCTGGCCGTGCTGGCCCTGGCGCCGAAAGGCGGCACCATCGTCTGCAACGGTTACAAGGACCGTGAGTTCATCCGCCTCGCGCTGATGGGCCAGAAGCTGGGCCACAACGTGTTCATCGTGATCGAGAAAGAATCCGAAGTCGGCCTGGTGATCGAAGAAGCCGCCAACCTCAAGGTCAAGCCTCAGGTCGGCCTGCGGGTGCGCCTGTCGTCCCTGGCGTCGAGCAAGTGGGCGGACACCGGCGGCGAGAAATCCAAATTCGGTCTGTCGGCGGCGCAATTGTTGTCGGTGGTCGAGCGCTTCCGCGCGGCGGGCCTGGACCAGGGCATCCGCCTGCTGCACTTCCACATGGGTTCGCAGATCGCCAACCTGGCCGACTACCAGCACGGGTTCAAGGAAGCCATTCGTTACTACGGCGAACTGCGCAACCTCGGCCTGCCGGTAGACCACATCGACGTGGGCGGCGGCCTGGGCGTGGACTACGACGGTACCCACTCGCGTAACGCCAGCTCCATCAACTACGACATGGACGACTACGCCGGCGTGGTCGTGGGCATGCTCAAGGAATTCTGCGACGCGCAGAGCCTGCCGCACCCGAACATCTTCTCCGAGAGCGGCCGTTCCCTGACCGCCCACCACGCCATGCTGGTGGTGCAAGTTACCGACGTCGAGAAGCACAACGACGACGTGCCGCTGATCGAGAACAAGGAAAGCCTGCCGGAAACCGTGCAATGGCTGGTGGACCTGCTGGGCCCGACCGACATTGAAATGGTCACCGAAACCTACTGGCGCGCCACTCACTACATGAGCGACGTGGCGACCCAGTACGCCGACGGCAAGATCACCCTGGCCGAGAAGGCCTTGGCTGAACAATGCTACTTCGCCGTCTGCCGCCGCCTGCACGACTCGCTGAAAGCCCGCCAGCGTTCCCACCGCCAGGTGCTGGACGAACTCAACGACAAGCTGGCCGACAAATACATCTGCAACTTCTCGGTCTTCCAGAGCCTGCCGGACACCTGGGCCATCGGCCAGGTGCTGCCGATATTGCCGCTGCATCGCCTCGACGAAGAGCCGCTGCGCCGTGCGGTGCTGCAGGATTTGACCTGCGACTCCGACGGCAAGATCAAGCAATACGTGGATGAGCAAAGCATCGAGACCAGCTTGCCGGTGCACGCTGTGAAAGAAGGCGAGGACTACCTGCTGGGGATCTTCCTGGTGGGTGCCTACCAGGAAATTCTCGGCGACATGCACAACCTGTTCGGTGACACCGACTCGGTGAACATCTACCAGCGTGACGACGGTTCGGTGTACAGCGCCGGGATCGAGACCCACGACACCATCGAAGACATGCTGCGCTACGTGCACTTGTCGCCGGAGGAGTTGATGACTCACTACCGTGACAAGTGCGCCAGCGCGAAGATCACGGCGGCGGAGCGGACTCAGTTCCTGGATGCGTTGCGTCTTGGTTTGACGCGTTCGTCGTACCTGTCCTCGTAAGGACACCGCTTCCAGGCTGACAAAGATCTCAATGTGACAGAGATCCAGTGTGGGAGCGGGCTTGCTCGCGAAGGCGGTGTGTCAGTCAATACATGTGCAGACTGATACACCGCCTTCGCGAGCAAGCCCGCTCCCACATTTGGATCGCCGCAAGTCCTGCAGTTTTTATAGGGCCTGAATAATGTCGAAAAAGCTCCTGCAAGTGTTCACCCTTGCCATCGCGACGCTGCTCGCAGCCTGCTCCCCGATCAAAGTGCTCAACGCACTCACCCCCACCAGCACCTTCACCAAAACCTCCTCCCTCGCCTACGGCGATGACCTCCGCCAGAAACTCGATATCTACCGCCCCGTCACCGCCTTGCCCGACGCGCCCGTCGTGGTGTTTTTCTATGGCGGCAGCTGGAACAGCGGCTCAAAGGATGACTACGGTTTCGTCGGCGAAGCCCTGGCCTCGCGCGGCATCGTGGTGGTGATCGCCGACTACCGGCTTTACCCGCAAGTACGCTACCCACGGTTTTTGCAGGACGGCGCCCAAGCAGTCGCGTGGGCGTATCAGCACAGTGCCGAATACGGCGGCGATCCCCGCAAGCTGTATGTGATGGGCCACAGTTCCGGTGCCTACAACGCCGCAATGCTGGCGCTGGACCCGCAGTGGCTGGCCGGGGTCGGCCTGTCGCCGTCAGTCTTCAAGGGCTGGATCGGCCTCGCCGGGCCGTATGATTTCCTGCCGATTGAAAACCGCGATGTGCGCCCGGTGTTCTTCTACCCGGACTCGCCGCCCGATTCCCAACCCATCAACCACGTGAGCCAAAGCGCACCCCCCAGCCTGTTGATTGCTTCGGTGGACGACAATCTGGTCAACCCCAAGCGCAACACCGGCGGGTTGGCGAAAAAGCTGCGAGCGGCGGGTGTGCCGGTGGAGGAGTTCTACTTCACCAGGACCAGCCACGCCACATTGGTGGCGTCGATGTCCCGGCCGCTGCGCTGGCTGGCGCCCGTGTTGGACCGGGTCACGGCGTTTATCACGTTCACGCCGGGCCAGTGAGCCAGCGGTCCTGTTTGTTCAGGCGCCAGGCAATTGCCCACAGCGTCAGGCTGCGCAGGGCCATGAACAGCAGGAAGGTTATCCACAATCCGTGGTTGCCAAGGCCCTGCAAGGCCCAGGCGAAGGGCAGCACAATCACCACCGTCAGCAGCATGCCGTTGCGCATTTCCCGGGCGCGGGTGGCGCCGATGAACAGGCCGTCCAGCAGGTAGCTCCACACGGCGATCAACGGCAGTACGGCGAGGTAGGGCAGGTAGATGTCGGCGGTTTCGCGCACGCTCGGGATATCGGTTTGCATGGCGATAAACAGGTGGCCGAACACGGCGAACAGGATCGCGAAGCCGATACTCGCCAGCAACGACCAACCACAGGCCACCACCAGCGAGCGGCGCAAGGCCTGGCGGTCGTGGGCGCCGATGGCGTGGCCGCACAAGGCTTCCACGGCGTGGGCCAGTCCGTCCAAGGCGTGGGCCGTCAGCAACAGACCATTGAGCAGCAGCGCATTCGCCGCCACCGTGGCATCCCCCAAGCGAGCGCCTTGCACGGTGATCATGAAAAACACTGATTGCAGGGCCAGGCTGCGGATGAAAATATCGCGGTTCACCGCCAGCAGCGGGCGCCAGCTTTGCCACAGCTTGAGCGCGGCCCAGGCGATATGGCCGGGGTAGGCGCGCAGGGCTTTTTGGGTGAGGGCCAGGCCGAGCAGGGCGCCGGTCCATTCGGCGATCACCGAGGCGCGGGCCGAGCCGACCACGCCCCAATCCAGGCCCAGCACGAACCACAGGTTGAGCGCGATGTTCACGAGGTTGGTGGTCAGCAGAATCGCCAGCGGCGCGCGGGCGTTCTGGGTGCCAAGGAACCAGCCCACCAGCGCATAGCTGGCCAGCGCTGCGGGCAGGCCGAAGAGCCGGGTGTGGAAGAATTCGCGGGTCAGCTGGTTAAGTTCGGGCGAGGGCTGCATCCAGTCCAGCACCAGGCCGCTTAACGGAATGCCGATGCTGCCGAGCACTATGGCCAGGCCCAGCGCCAGCAACAGCCCCTGCAACAGAATCTGCCGCAGCGCGGCCCCGTCACCGCGCCCGGCGGCCTGGGCGGCAAAGCCGGTGGAGCCCATGCGCAGGAAACCCATGGCCCAGGCGAGGAAGGTGTACAGGCTGGCGCCTACGGCCACGGCGCCGAGTTGGTGGGCGTGGGGCAGGTGGCCGATGACCATGCTGTCCACCAGCGCCACCAGTGGTACGGAGATGTTCGACAAAATCATCGGCGCGGCGAGGGCCCACACGCGGCGGTGGGTGGGGCGGTCGCGCCAGTCGGTTAGCAGGGAAGTCATGCGGGCTCCTTTGGGGAGCGGTAGTGTAACTGTCCATTAGCTGCGCCGCAGGGCCAATGTGGGAGCGGGCTTGCTCGCGAAAGCGGTGTGTCAGTCGCCGGATGTATTGGCTGATCCACCGCTTTCGCGAGCAAGCCCGCTCCCACATTTTTGACCGCGTAGTGTCAGGTTTTGCGCGGGTGCAGGCATTCGATGGAGCGGTCGACGGTGGTCTTGGCAATTTCCAGCAAGTGCCAAACCGCCAGGATCTTCGCCCGCTGTGGACTCTCCAGCAGCTCGCCGCAATCAAGCGCAGTCGCCGAGGCGCTGCTCAGCAAGCTGGCGGTGTAGAGCAGGGAATCTTCGAAGCTCAGGTCTTCGTTGATGGTGTGGAAGCCTTGGGATGGCAGGTAATGTTCGAGCGCGCGATTGAAGGCGGCGCGGTCGTTGAGGAGGTCGCTGGGTGGATCGGGGACAACCTTATTCATCGTGTAGCTCCTGTCTGCAGAAGGAGCCGGCCCTGTCGCGACTAAACGAAGGGTGGCGGCTATACGCAGGTTAGTCGACCGGTCAGACAGGAAAACTCCGGCGCACCCGAAGGTGCCCTGCGCACAGCCACCATAAAACCTCATGGGAGACATGCGCCTGTCTGAACTCGGGCGACTAAACCCGATCACTGATATGCAGTGAAGGGCCGAAGACTAGCCACCCATCCCAACAGGCACAAGGCCGAAAGATTGTCTCGGAAACGTCCCTCAAATTAAAGGGATTTACCCTGCTGGCCCTTTATTAATGCACCACCCAACTGAGCACCCAGAGCCCGAGCATCAACCAGATAATCCCCATGATGATCGAAGCCCGCATAAACGCGCGCACCGCCGAGTACAACAGCATCAGGCCGATAATCAGCATGAGGATGCTGATGATCGAGGTGTCCATCCCCAAGGATCTGGACAGCCCGTCGACAAAGTCGCCGCCCGCGTGGGACAGGGTATTGAACAGCCCGCTGAACAACTCGACGATAAAGTGGATGATCTGGCCGATCTTGAGACCCAGCCATCCGAAAAAGTCTGTTTGCATGTGTGTGTCCTGATAAGACGGTGGGCGTAGCTGCCGAACCTGAGCCTTTGTTCGTTATTGGCCCAAGCTAGTTCCCTTCTAGCATAGAGGTTTACGGGCCGCAGGGATTCACTTGCCTTCGCGCGGCTTGCGCCCGAAGCTATACACCTTCAGGAGCCCCCCATGAACCTCGATCACCTCACCGAACGCCTGCACCGCATCCGCGATACCAACGACTGGAAGCAGTTCCACAGCCCCAAGAACCTGGCCATGGCCGCCAGCGTTGAAATGGCCGAGCTGGTGGAGATATTCCAGTGGTTGAGCGAAGACCAGTCGCGCCAGTTGCCCGCCGACAAACTCGCCCATGCCGGCCAGGAAGTCGGTGACATCGTGCTGTACCTGCTGCTGTTGTGCAGTGAGTTGGGGTTGGACATGGATCAGGTGGTACAGGCCAAGCTGGCCGACAGCGAACGGCGGTTTGCCAAATGAGCGACCGTCATTTCGACCAGTTGGCCACCCGTTTCGCCGAGAAGATCTATGGCGGTGCCAAGGGCGCGATTCGCCTGGCGGTGCTGCAGGCCGATCTGATTGAAGCGCTGCCGGACCGCCCGTTGCGGGTACTGGATATCGGCGCGGGGCTGGGCCATATGTCGCTGTGGCTGGCCGAGCGCGGCCACGATGTAACCCTGGCCGAACCCGCCGAGCCGATGCTCGAAGGCGCCCGCCAGCGTTTCGCCGAAGCCGGGCAGACCGCCACCTTCATTCAGGCACCCTGGCAGGACCTGCTGGGCCAACTCACCGAGCCCTACGACCTGGTGCTGTGCCACGCCGTGCTGGAATGGCTGGCCGAACCCCATGCGATCCTGCCGGTGCTGCACCAGTTGACCGCGCCCGGTGGCTGGCTGTCCCTGGCCTTCTATAACCGCGATGCCTTGATTTACCGCAACCTGCTCAAAGGCCACTTCCGCAAAATGCGCAAGAACGATATGGCCGGCGAAAAGCAGAGCCTCACGCCGCAACAACCCCTGGACCCACGGGAGTTGGCGACGCAACTAGAGGGCCTGTGGCAGGTCGAAACCCAAAGTGGCGTGCGGGTGTTCCACGACTATATGCCGGTGGAATTCCAGGCCCGCGCCGAGTTGCAGGATTTGTTGGAGATGGAGCTCGCACACCGTCGTCACCCAAGCTTTGCCGGACTTGGGCGTTATTTGCACTGGATCTGCCGTCCGGTTTAAGCGGCCCAGTCTGCGGAGGTCGAAATGAAGCGCTGTCTTGGACTGATCCTGCTGGGCCTGGGCCTGGCGGGTTGCCAAAGCCCCAACCCGTATGTGGCGGCGTCTGCCCCGATGCCGCCGGCGCCTGCCCAGGCGGCCAACACCTTTGATGCCAGCGCCTACCCGGCGCCGGTGCGCGACTACGGCGCGTACCGCAGTTGGGCCTGGCTCAACAACCAGCTGCCGGCGGGCTCGGCCTGGGCCGATTCGGCGCAGATTGCCGAGGCGGTCAGCGGCGCCCTCGACCAGCGCGGCCTGCGCCCCTTGCATGACAACCGCGCCCCCGACCTGCTGGTAAGCGCCGACGTGCGCCTGGAAAAACGCCTGCGCCAGGTCCAGGACGACTATGGCTATGGTTACGGCGGTTATAACCGCTATGGCAATGGCTACGGCATGTACAACACGGTGCCGGTGGTACGCACTTATGAAGTGACGGTGGCCGTGGCGCGCATCAGCCTGTTCGACGCGCGCACCCGGCAGCCGGTATGGAGCACCAGCGCCGAAACCACGAGCCAGGGCAGCCTCAGCGAGCGCGCCGACTCGCTGCGTGAGGCGATGCAAAAGGCAATGACTGCCTACCCGCCCAGTTAGCAGCTATTCTCATCTCAGGCCCGGATTGTCTTTTGGAGAAAAACCATGCTTCGTCGTATTGCTGCACTTGCTGTTGTTGTGTTGCTGGGCGGTTGCCAGACCAGCCAGGTCAACCATGATTTCGACGCCAGCCGGGACTTTGGCGCCTACCGCAGCTGGAGCTGGAAAGAGCCCGCGCTGCAATACCGCCCGGATGACCCACGGATCAAGAGTGACCTCACCGAACAGCGCATCCGCCAGGCCGTGGGCGAGCAGCTCGACCAGCGTGGCCTGCGTCCTGCCGCGCCGGGCACCAAGGCTGACCTGAATGTGCAGACCTACCTGATCGTCGAGGACCGCCAGCAACAAGTCACCACCAATTACGGCGGCGCCTGGGGCGGCCCGTGGAATGGTTACTGGGGCGCGCCGATGTATAACGAAACCCGCAACATCACCTACAAGGTTGCGACCATCCAGATTGACTTGCTCGACGGCAAGGATGGCAAGCTGGTGTGGCGTGGCAGCGATGAGCAGATCCTCGCCAGCTCGCCTGAACCCCAAGACCGCAGTGCCGCTATTCGTGCCACGGTGACCAAGGTGCTTTCCAACTACCCGCCGCATTGATCGCCTGATCAGCCCTCCGCCAGTCGTCGATCTATGGCGACTGGCCTGCAGCCCCCGCCGCTCTTGACTACACTCCCAAGCAACACAGGAGAGTAAGCGCTCGGCAGTGTGCCGGCAAAGGAGTGCTCGATGTCTCTTCGACTTCGTTCCGGTCACCACGCCGGGCCTGCAAGGCAGCGCGGTGCGGTTGGCTTGGTGGCGGTCTTGACCCTGGGCATGGTGCTGGTATTCATGTTGCTGGTGGTTGATAGCAGCCGTTTGTACCTGGAAAAACGCCAGTTGCAGGGGATTGCCGATATGGCGGCACTGGAGGCAGTGCAGCGTAAGGGGGATTGCCTGCCCGCCACCAATACCGCGCCCACCTATGCCCGTGCCAGCGCAGTGCGCAACGGTTATGTCATCCCGCCGGCAAACGCCCTGATAGTGAAATGCGGCGTGCTGACCACCGGCGCCACCAACCAGCGGGTGTTCTCCGCAGACGCGACCAAGACCGATGCCATCCAGGTGACTGCCTCGCGCCCGATCATGACCAGCGTTGCCGGGGGGGTCTGGGCGTTGTTCAGTGGTAGCGGCTACAACTTCAACACCCAGTTGTCTGCCGTCGCGGTGGCGGCGCCGAAGATCCTGCCGCCTCAGGCGCAACTGACGATCAAATCGACCCTGGTCACCGTGGACTCGAGCAAATCAGCAGCACTGAACCTGTTGTTCGGCCAACTCTTGGGCGGCTCACTGAACCTGAGCGTGGCAGGCTGGCAGGGCCTGGTAGACACCAACATCAACTTGCTCAGCTACCTCAACCAGTTGGCGTTGAACGTGGGCGTCACGGCCGGAGCCTACGATCAACTGCTGACCAAGACGGTCAAGATCAGTCAACTGGTCGACGCAGCCATTACGGTGCTCAGTGCCGGAGGCAATACGGCCAGCGTGGCGGTCAGCGGTCTTACCAGTATCAACGCGATAATCGGCAACCTTGATGTCACCCTGGGCAGCCTGCTGCAGCTGCAAACGGGGGCGGTGTCGGCGGGGCTGAACACCAGCCTGAATGTGTTCCAGCTGGCCGAAGCCTTTGTGCAATTGGCCAATACCAAGAACGGGGTGGTGGCGACCATCCCGGTGAATATTCCGGGCCTGGTGAATGCAGGTGTTCAGGTCAAGGTGATTCAGCCACCGCAGTTGTCCGCTATTGGCGATCCGCGGTTTGCCGTGGATAAAACTTCAGCAACCCGCATTTACGTAAAAACGGCTCAGATCAGTGTCGGCCTGACGTTAGGGTTGCCACCGCTGGACTCTCCCGCGGTGCAGGCCGCCCTGAACGGCTTGGTCGGGCCGCTTTCGGACGTTTTGAACAACTTGTTGAGCTTGAACCTGGGAGGAACCATCAGTTCGGTGCTGTGTGTACTGGGTGGTTATTGCCAGATGACGAATTTGCAGGTGCTGTCGTCATCCTCAAACCCGCCGGCCGCCAGGATAGATGTGGTCCTTCAACTGGGCACGGCTGAAAGCTATGTCACCGGATTTACCTGCGTCAGCGACGCTACCAAGACCCTGACCACCCAGACCAATGCCTCGATCGTTACCGTGCAAATTGGCCAGAGCCCGCAACTGATCAACGCGTTCAACAGCAACACCACCCTTAATCCGATTCCTCCAGTGCCGGTGGTGGATATCGGATCCATTACCTGTTTCAAACCCTTGCTGGGCCTGGGGCCTACCACTTGTGATCCGTCTACCCGTAAAGCGTTTTACGGGGGCGGCCTGGGCTTGAGCGTCAACAGTCCGGTGGGCGCTGCGACAAGTGCCTTGCCCCCCCACACGTACCTTCAGCCGCCGGAAATCAACCTGCCGCCGCAGTACTACGCCTCATCGACAGCCAGCCTTCTCAGCGCGATCAGTAACGCGTTGAGCGGTATCCAGTTCCAGGTCTACAAGCCAACGGGGTTCAATCTGCTGGGAGGGTTATTGACGACGGCGGGCACAGTGCTAAACGGGCTCAACAGCACCTTGGGCACCGTGATTGGCGGAGTGCTCAGCCCTATTCTGGACCCGGTGGTGAACAGCCTGTTGTCGAACCTTGGGGTTAACCTGAACGCGGTGGAAGTGGGCGCCAACCTCAGTTGCCGGCCGCATGGGCAAGCGGCCCTGGTGAATTAGGCTTCAACCACCGGCAGCTCCACACAGAACTTCGCCCCATGCTCGCTGTTGGCGACGCTCAACCGGCCGCCCATGTTCTCGACAATGCCGTAGCTCACCGACAACCCGAGGCCGGTGCCCACGCCAATCGGCTTGGTGGTGAAGAACGGCTCGAAAATCCGCTCCAGCAGCCGCGGGTCAATCCCGCCGCCGTTGTCCTCGACCCAGATGCGTACGTGGCGGCTGTCGTGCTCGATCTGCACCGAGATCCACGGCTGCAGGTCGCGGTCGTGCTCGCGTTTGCTCAGCAGGGCATCGCGGGCGTTGACCATCAGGTTGATCAGCACCTGCTCCAGCTGGTCGACATAGCCTTTGACCTGCACCGTCACGTCTAGCTGTGCCACGCGCAGGTCCACGCCTTTGCCGCGCATGCCTTCACTGAGCAGCGACAGGGTGCCTTCCACCGCCTGCGCCGGGTTGAAGGGCTGCTGTTCGACTTCCGAGCGGCGGCCGAACACCCGCATGTGGTCTACCACGCGGGCTGCGCGCTGGACCTGGGAGTCGATACGCTGGAGTTTTTCCGTCAGGTAGTCGATTTGTGCATCACCGTTGCTCAAGCGCTTGAGCACGTTGACGATGGCCATGCGCATCACATTCAACGGCTGGTTGATCTCGTGGGCCAGGCCGGTGGCCATTTCGCCGAGGGTGGCCATTTTGGCGCTTTGGGTCAGTTGCTGCTGGGAGCGGCGCACTTCGGTGTTGTCGCGGCCCACGGCCTGCACTTCCTGCAATTGGCCCTGTTCGTCGAACACGCCCCGGTCCGACCACACCCACCAGGCATGTGTGCGCCCCGGCAGTTGCAGGCTGATTTCGGCGGTGCTCACCGGGAATTCCGGGGTGAGCTGGCGGATGCGCAGTACAAACGCCTCGTGTTGTTCGTCCGACAACCATTGGCTGAGGTTCATGCCCGGCAGCTGTCCAGGCAGGCATTCCATGTAGTTGGCCAGGGGCGTGTTGCCGAAGGTCAGGGTCAGGTCCGGAAGGTAGCGGCAGATCATGGCCGGGGAGTCTTCCACGAGGATTCGATAGCGCTCCTCGCTTTCCTTGACCCGTTGCGCCGCCAGGGTCGTCTCGGTCACATCCAGCCACAGGCCCACGGCTTCCACGGGCAACCCGAGGTCGTCGCGCAGCAGCCGGGCTTCATCCAGCAGCCAGTGGTAATTGCCCTGTGTGTCGAGCACCCGGTAGCGACTGCGCACGCTGCCTTCGCGCAGCAGTTGGCGGGTACGGTCGAAGTAGAGGTCGCGGTCTTCGGGGTGGATCCACTGGTTCAGCGTCGCCGGGGTGAAGTCGGCCAGGGTGCGGCCAAGCAGCGGCAGCAAACTGTCGCTGAAGAACACCGGTTGCAGCGTGCCCTCGACGTAGCGCTGCACATAGATCACAGCCGGGGAACTGGCGATCAGGTTATCCAGGCGTGCGTGGGCGGCGGCGGCCTGTTGCTCCTGGTTTTTTATGTCGCTGATGTCGAGCATGAAGCCTACCAGGCGGCGATGCTCACCCGAGCCCAACGCTTGCCCCTGCACGCGATACCAGATGGGGTTAAGCGCCGCGTCGGCACGTTGCAGGCGCACGCTGGTGGACAGCGGTTTGCCCAGGGTCTTCAGGTCTTGCAGGCGGCTGGCGAGTTCTTCCCGGTCGGCAGGGTGAATCAGCTTGAGCCACATGGGTAGCGACAGCTGTGTGATGGCCTCGCCTTGGCTCAGGGTGTGCAGCAGCGGTGGGGCGAGTTCGAGGTCTTCAGTGTGTGGGGACAGCTCCCACCAGCCGGTGCCGAGCAATCCTTGCAGCGCGTCGAGGCGTTCCAGCTGCTGTTGATGGCGCAGTTCGCGCAGGCGGCCGAGCAGCGGTGCCGCGAGGGCGGCGGTCAGTTGCAACCAGTCACGGTCGCTGGTGTGTTCCTGGCGGTGATACACCCCGCACAGCAGCCATGCGCCCACGCCCAGGCCGTCGCGGTAGGGCACCAGAAAACCATCGGTATTGCCAAACAGGCCTTGCAGGCGTGGGTGTTCGCTGTGGCCACGGTTTACCTCCAGGCTCACTGGCGCCGTGCCGCCCAGGCTGTCGAGGCTGGAGCCCAGGGCTTGGCCGTTGCTCCAGAGTACCGGCGCATCGTGGGCGGTGTAACAGCCCTCGATGCACCACGCCTGGCCCTGCTCATCCAACAAGGCGATGGCGACGCAGGGGATGTGCCAGTGCTGGGAAATAGCCTGCAGAGTGTCTTGCAGTACTTCGGGCAGGCGCACCAGGCTGCAGACCCGCAGTTGCTCGCTGATCTGGTCGCTCACCCGTTGATTGTGTTCGCGCACCTGGGTGAGTTGGCGATGGGCAATCAGGTCGCCAATGTCCAGCAATTGCAGGAGCCAGCCCTTGCCTTCGGGTTGAACCCAGCCACGGGTATGCAGGGTTTGCCCGGCGAGCCCCTTGAGCTCCAGGTCCAGGCTTTGCCCCTGCCAGTCGCTGGGCGTGCCCTCGATCACCAGGCGGCTCGCCGCAGTGAGGTAGTCGAGCAGCGAGGGTGCCTGTTGCTGTTGCGCAGCGGGGTGTTCGAGTCGATGGCGAAGCGGGCCATGGACATCCATTACGCGGCCTTGGGCGTCCAGGTAGAACAACAACGCGGCGGTTGCCGGGATCGCTGCCGGTGCGTCAGCAGGCAGCTGGTTGCCGCGTCCGAGCAGGCGGCCGAAGAGTTTATCGCCTGAGGTCAAAACTGCATGCTCGACTGGGCGGACAGCATGGGAGGCAGGGCGGGGACGGTACCGATGCCTGGCAGTACCAGGAACGGCAGCACACTTTGGAGGCTGGACGTCGGGTAGTTGATGTACACCGTCAACACGCCTGACGAGTTGTAGACGGCCGTCACGTACCCGGGAAGGAATTTGAACTGGGAGGGGATCCACGCCAGTTGTGCCTGCGCCGCACTGACGGCCTGCAGCGGCAGTGCCGTGACGTAGCCAGGCGTGGCGGGGTCCAGCGCGACGCTACGTCTTACGCCTTCGGCGGCGGCCTGGGTAAAGGACTGCATCAGCAATAACGGCAAGCTGTAGCTGACCAGGCCATAAAAAATGGCAAAAAAAATCATGAAGACCATCGCGAACTCCAGCGCGGCGGCACCTTTTTGCTTTTTAGCGAGGCCTTTTTTCATGACTCGTCTACCCTGACTACTACTACCTGATATCAGCATAGAATCATTCAGCAAAAAGGGATTTTTTTTACGTGATTCAAAGCCTCGTCCTGGTCGTTTGGCTCGCGCTGTGCGCTGTGCAAGATATCCGTCTACGTCAGGTCTCCAACCGTTTGACCCTCGGCGCAGCCTTGCTGGCGTTGGGTTACCTGTTCTGGAGCGGTACGACCTGGCTCGGTGCGCCGGCTGTCGAGGGCGGCGTGGCCTTTGTCCTGGCGTTGTTGTTCACCCTGCCGGGGTACGCGCTGGGCCGCCTGGGCGCCGGTGACGTGAAGCTGATCGCGGCATTGGGGCTGGCAACCGACTACCTCTACGTACTGGGCACTTTTATCGGCGCCGGCCTCGCGAGCGCAGCCTGGCTGTTGCTGGCGCCAAGGGTGTGGCCGCTGATGAATCAAGGGCTTAGGAATACCTTGCAGTACCTTGATCCGGCACATTCGGCCAGGCAGCCGTTCGTGCCGTTTTTACTGATCGGTTTTTGCCTGTCCTGGTTTTGGATCCCATTAGTCGCCACGTAGGGTATTGCTATGTACATAGTAGGAAAGTACGTCTACGTTTATGGGTAAGTTGTATAGAAAAAATGGTCGGAATGGATACATCGGTCCTTTTGCTTGCCAGGCATGGAGTAGCGCGTGAACAAGCTTACCTCTCAAGTGAAAGTGCTCGTGGTGGACGATCAGCCTTTGATCGTGGAAGAGCTTTGCGAATTTCTTGAAAGCAACGGTTACCGTTGCGTCCCTTGCGCATCCAGCCAGGAAGCCATCGAGCGTTTTCGCGACGATGCCGAGATCGGCCTGGTGCTGTGCGATCTGCATATGCCCGAGATGGATGGCATCGAACTGGTCCAGGCCCTGCAACACCTGGCCGGCAAGCAACGGGTCTTTGAGGCCATCATGCTGACCGGGCGTGCAGACAAGCAGGACGTGATCAAGGCCTTGCGCGCCGGGATTGCCGATTACTACCAGAAGCCGATCAATTTGGGCGAGCTGCTCGAAGGGTTGCAACGCCAGGTGGTCGCGCTGCAGGACCGGCAGAAAGATCTCGACCTGGGGCACCTGAACCAGAAGCTGCAGTTTCTCTCGGCGTCCATCGATGACCTTTATCATGACCTCGACAAGGTGCGCAGCAGTCCGCAATCCGGCCTGTCGACTGAAGCCGAGGGTGAAGTCAGCGATACTGACCGGGTTGAAATACCGGCGATCTTCAATCAGTTGTCGCCCCGCCAACTGGATGTCGCAAGGCTGGTAGGCAAGGGCCAGACCAACTACCAGATTGCCTGTGAACTGGGCATCACTGAAAACACCGTGAAACTCTACGTGTCCCAAGTGCTGCGCCTGACCCATATGCACAACCGAACCCAGTTGGCGCTGGCGTTATCGCCGAACAATTCTGCGGCGCGCCAGCGCGTCACTGCGCATTAGTTGTTGCTGCCTGGGGTGTTGCCGCCCAGTTTCTGGTCGTAGTACTCAGGAATAGGGTATTTGTAACTGTCCAGCAGGCGTTGCATGGCCTGGTCGCGTTCAGCGGGCGTGGCCTTCTGCCGGATGGGAGATGCGCGTTCGCCACTGACCTGCAGTTGCAGCCAGCCTTCGGTCTGTTTTTGCTGTGGCGAAGAAGGCCCCGGCTCAATAGCCAGTACCGTCAGCGGCAGGCTGGCGAACAGCAGCGTGGCGAGCAGTGTGAATTTCATCGTGTGTACTCCCTTTAGAGACCTATTTGACCGGCGCTTGCAGCACGTCGCCTACGGTTGCGACCTGATCTTTTGGCGCTGTCGTCGGTGAGACGGGCGCCTTGAGTTGCTGCGCCCGGGCCTGGGCTTGCGTCACTTGTTCCGGGCTCAGGCCCATGCGGCTGGCCACTTGCGCGGCTTGTTCCCAGTTGTCCTGGTAGATCATCAGCGTCACCAGATTGATCGCCGCCAGTTGATCGCTCTGCTTGAGCTCCATGGCCGTCAGGAATTCGAAGCGTGCATCTTCCACGCGCCGTTGATTGAGGTACACCACGCCCAGGTCGTTGCGGATTTTCTCGTCGGTGGGCGACATCCTGGCCGCGCGTTGCAAGTGCGCCATGGCCTGGCCGTTGTCTCCCCTGGCCGCTGCCAGCTGGCCGAGCCCGTGCTCGCCTTCGGCAGCCATGCAGGTGCCGAGCAGGCTGCGGTACAACGGTTCGGCTTCGCTGCGGCCCAGCAGGCGGTACACCTTGGCCTGGCGCTGGCGCACCTGGGGCAGGTTGTCCGGCAGGTTTTGCAGGTTGGCCAGGCTGGCGTGCAGCTTGCCCTCGTTGGCCATGTCGTCGGCCAGGTTCAGCGATAACTCCTGATTGGAGTTGGGCTTGGCACAACTGCCCTGCGCGCTGAAACCCGCCCACGGCAGTTGCCCGTTACTGGCGCAACCACTTAACAACAACAGGCTGCAGGCGACCATCAATGTCTTCATTGCATGTCCTCTCAAGGCACGAAGGCTTTGGCGATGGCGATAAAGCCAGGGCCGGCCAATACGATCAGTAATGCGGGAAACAGGAACAGCATCATCACCACGGACATTTTGGCGGACATCTTGGAAATGTATTCCTGCAGGCGGGTCAGGCGCCGGTCATCCAGCAACTGCTTGAGCGATTGCAGCGACTTCATCGCCCCGCCGCCCTGATGCAGAAGCTGCTGGAGGATCAGGCACGTGTCGCTGAGTTCATCGACGTCCAGCATCTGGCTGGCCTTGTTCAATTCCTCCCCCAACTCCAGCCCGGAATCGACGCGTGCCAGCACCAGGCGCAGTTCGGCGGTCAGTACCGGCAGCAACTTTTGCGCGTCGTAGGCCATGACCCGCAGCGCCTGCTCCACGGCCATGCCTGACTCAAACAGAATGCGCACCAGGGGGATGAAGGTCGCTACTTCCCGGGAGATTTTCCCCTGGCGCCTTTTGGCGAGTGCCACCAGTATTCGCTTGGGCAGCAGGTAGCCGATGATCAGGCCCAGCAGGGAGATCACAAACTCATGCTCGGTGCCGGGAAAGAACAGCTCCAGTGTCATCGCGGTCAGCCCCAGCAAAACTATCGGTGAACCGATCTGGCAAGCGGCGAACATCGAGCGTTGGCTGGTTTTTCTCCAGCCCATGCGGTTGAGCAGGATTTGGGTTTCGTTATCGAGGCTGATGGTGCGCTGGCCGATCCGGGTGCTGCCCAACTGGTGCAACCACTCACTCATTTTGTCATTGCGGCTTGGCTCGCCCTGCAGCCGCTGGGCGACCACGCGTTGTTGACGACGACTGCTCAGGATATTCGCCAGCAGCAGTGATAACGCGGCAAGAAACAATACGGCACTGATCAGTATCGCCATCTCAGATACTCCGCAACATGCGCCACAGCGCCACGCATCCGATGACTTGCAAGGCGAACGCACCGAGCATCAGGCGTTGGCCGCTGTGGTCATCCCACATGGCCATCAGGTACGTCGGATTAACGAGCAGGAAGTAGCCCGCGACACTCACCGGCAGTACCGCCAGCACCAGCGCGGTCACCCGGGTTTCACCGGTCATGGCGCGTAATTGCCGTGCGCCCTGGTCGCGCTCGCGGATCATCTTGATCAGGTTTTCCAGCAGCTCACTGGCGTTGCCGCCGTAGCGGTGGTTGACCTTGAGGCCCAGGGCAAACAGGCGCAATTCATCCTGTTCATAAAACTCGGCATAGTCATGAGCGGCCTCCGGCAGGCTGACACCCAATTGCACATTGCGCTTGATACGACCCATGGACTTTTTCAACGGGTCGTCACTGGCATCGATTCCGCTCAGGATGGCGTCCGCCAGGGTGCGTCCGGATTTCAGGCTGCGTACGGCGTGATCGAGCAATTGCGGGAGTTGTTCGATCATCCGGCGCAGCCGCCGCTGGTAGCGTACGGCGATGTACAGGCGCAGTGCCAAGGGCGGTGCCGCCACCATCACAAACAAGCCTATCCACTGGCCCACGAGCCCCCCCAGCAGGGCGCCAAAGGCCCACAGGGTCAGCCACAGGCCGAGGCGCTCGGTTGGCCGGCCGAGGCCTGCACGGATAAACGTGCGTTCCAGGCTGGTGGTCACCGCGTTGTCTTTCATGGCCTGGGGTTGCCCTTCGGCCAGGCGTTCCAATACCCGGTCGGTCTGGGCCTTGCGCAAACCGTTGCGCATCAGGCTTATCCCCAGCACCAGAAGGGCCACGGCGAGCAGGGCGAGCAGAATCGGACCGATCATCGGGTTGCCTCCTACACCGGCAGGTGACCTTCGTGACGCAACTTGTCACCGGCCGGGTTGACCGCTTCGCGCAGGAAGCCAAAGCCGGTGCGCTTGTCGTGGCGAAACAGGGTGTTGGTGACGTACACGTCTTCGCGGATGCCCACCACTTCCACCACTTCGCTGACACAGCGGCGGCCATCGGGCAGGCGCGTCAGCTGGATCACCACATCCAGCGCCGCGCAGATCATTTGCCGCAGGGTTTTTTCCGCGACGACCCGGCCGGTCAGGCCCACCAGGGTTTCCAGGCGCAGCAAGGCGTCCTGGGCGTTGTTGGCGTGCACGGTACTCATCGAGCCGTCGTGGCCGGTGTTCATGGCGGTCAACACATCGATGACCTCCACGCCCCGGATCTCGCCGAGGATGATGCGGTCGGGGCGCATCCGCAGGGCGTTGCGGATCAAGTCACTGGCCTTCACTTCCCCATGCCCCTCGGCATTGGGCGGGCGGGTTTCCAGGCGCACAACGTGGGGATGGCCCAGTTGCAACTCGGCCACGTCTTCGATGGTGACCAGGCGCTCGCGGGGGTTGATCAACTGGCTGAGAATGTTCAGCAGTGTGGTTTTACCGGTGCCGGTACCGCCGCTGATCAGGATGTTGCAGCGCTTGCCGACGGCTTCCTTGAAAAAATCGAAAATGGCCTGGTCGATGGTTTGCATGGCCACCAGGTCGCTGCTTTTAAGCATGTCCTTGCGAAACTTTCGAATCGACAGGCACGGCCCGTCCAGGGCAATCGGCGGAATGATCGCATTGACCCGGCTGCCATCGGGCAGGCGCGCATCGACCATCGGCGACGACTCATCCAGCCGGCGTCCCAGGGGTGCGAGGATGCGCTGCATGACCCGCTCGACATGGTGGTCGTCAATGAAGCGCAAGTCACTTTGTTGCAGCAGGCCATCGCGTTCGACGAATACCCGATGCGGGCCGTTGACCAGGATCTCGGTGACGGTCGGGTCGCGCAGCAGCACTTCCAGCGGGCCGAAACCGGTCAGCTCATCGACGATCTCTTCGGCCAGGCGCTCCATCTCATAGCGGGAAATCGCCAAGTGCATACGTGTGATGTATTCGGCCACCTTGTCGATCACAAACTGCGCCAGGGACTGGCGTGTGCCTTCCAGCAGATTTTTTCCCGAATCCTCGATGGCATCGATGATGTAGCGATGCAGCACCAGCTTCAGGCCGTCGTGATCGGTGTTGCCGACATTGCCGCGCGGGGCGACGCCAAACAGCTTCTCGCCGTTCATTTGGTCCTCAGAAGGCGGTTGAGCCAATTGGTGGAGGGTTTTTCCAGGCCCTCGGAGCGTTTTGCCAGGCGCTCACCCAAGCCGCGCAACGTCTGTGTCAGGGCTTCCCGTGGGGCCAGGGCGAACAGGGTCTGGGCCTGGTTCTTGGCACTCAGGCGCACTTCCGGGCTCCAGGGCAGGACGGCGATTACCTCCAGCCCGAAGCTCTTGCCCAATGCCTCCGAGTCCGGGGCGGCCCCTTTGAGGTAGCGGTCCACCAGCAGGCGGGCATGGTCGAGTTTCATGCCTTTTTCCCGCCACAGGTTGAGTACGGCCAGGTTGCGGCGGCAGTCCGGCACGCTTTGGTCGGTGCACCACAGCAGTTTGTCGCAATGGCTGACAAAGGTGCGCAAGGCTTCGCTGTCGGGTTGGCCGGTCAGGTTCACCACGATGTGCTGGAAGTGCTGGCGCAGGGCGCTGAGCAACATGTACAGCTCGGCCGCGCTGGTCCGTTCCAGGGGGTCGTCGTTGTTGTGGTAGGCGAGGATGCGCAGACCGGCTTCGGCCGTGGTGAAGGCGCTGTTGATCAGGGTTGAGTCCAGGCGCCGCAAGTGACGCAGGGCGTCGCCGAAATGAAAAGAACTCTCCAGCCCCAGCAGTGCGAGGCTGTCAGCGAGTGGCAGGCCCAGGTCGAGCAACAGCGTTTGCTGCCCGCTTTTTTGCACCACCAGCGCCAGGTGGCTGGCGATCAGCGCGCCGTCGGCATTGCCTTGGGTGCCGTAGAGCACGGTCAGTCCGCCCAAATGGGTATTCGGGGTGACCGCCGGCAAGCGTTTGCTCAGGCGCCGAACCAGGCCGGCAACCTCACTGGAGCGCGAGCCATAGGCCACGAAATCCCGTGCGCCGGCGCGCATCGCGTTCAGTACAAGCTGGTTGTCCATGCCATCGCCCAAGGCCACGATGGCAAGCATCGGCTTGGCCTCCAGGGCACCTTCGATCAGGGCGCACTGGGTGGTGACGTGTTCCCGGTCCAGGCCGATGAACACCAGGTTGGCGAACGTCACGTCTACCAGTGCCAACAGTTCGTCGAGGCTGCCGGCACCGGCGCTGACCACTTGCCCCAGGGGCGCGAGTGCGCCCTGAAGCCATTCCAGATCCGTGGTGTTGCGGGTAATTGCCAAAAAGGTCTGGCTCAGGCTCTCACTCATTCGGACAGTCCACTGCGGCGGTCGAAATTGCCGTTTTCGAGGAAATACAGGCGGTACCAGTTAGGGTCGTAATTGCGCAGCTTTTCCCCTGGCAACGAAGGCAGTTGGGCGTTGGCCGCCAAGGGCTGCACGAGGTGCGGGGTGACGATCATCAGCAGCTCTTTTTCCTGGCGATTGATGCTGGAGTCGCGAAAGAATGCACCGAGGATCGGGATGTCACCCAGGCCCGGGAATTTGCTGACGCTGGAAGTGTTGTTGGTGCTGATCAGGCCGCTGATCACAAAGCTTTCGCCGTCGGCCAGGGAGATGCTGGTGTCGGTGCGCCGGATGGTCAGCGCCGGCACGGAGATACCCTGGATGTTGACCGCGTTGGTGTAGTCCAGCTCACTGACCTCTGGCGCGACCTTCAGGGAAATCCGCCCATGGTCGATGACGGTCGGGGTCAGGGTCAGGCGAATACCGAACTCTTTGTATTCGATGGAGATGGTGTTGCTGCCGCTGCTGGGCACCGGGATCGGTACTTCACCACCGGCGAGGAAGGTCGCACTTTGGCCACTGAGCGCCACCAGGCTCGGCCGGGCCAGGGTGTAGGCAAAGCCGCTGCTTTCCAGGGCGTTGATCATGGCCGAGACACGGCCGCCGCCAAAGCCGATGTTGAAGGTGTCGTTGTTCACCGGGAGCCCACGGAATCCTGTGGCCGCGGGGTTGGCAACATTGTTCGGGGCGCCGAACAGAAAGTTGCCGCCCCGGCCAAAGATCGAGGTACTGGCCTCCTTGAGTTTGGTGCGGCTCACTTCCACAAAGCGGATGTCGGTTTGCACCTGGCTGGGCAGGGTCGGGTCATCGGACGGCGCCAGGGCCAGGCTGGTCAGGGCCGACGTGGCCTTGCCCTTGACGAACACCATGCTTTGGCGCGGGCTGCTGGAGCAGGCCGTCCAGACCATCAGGCTGGTGGTGCCCGAGGCGATGCCGGTGAGCAGGAACGCCTGGTTGCCGTTGACCTGCACATCGGCCACTTTCGGATCGCCAATGGCCAGCCGCGTAATCGGCACCGGCGACTGGATAGCCTGTTGAGCGCCTTCACCCACCTCCAGCACCGGCGGCAGCTGGCCCAGGCCCGTGCAGTTGCCGGGTGCTGCCAGTGCAACGCCGACAGGCAGGCTCAGGGTGAGAAGTGCCCAGAAAATTCGCGAAAAAGACCACACGAAACGACTGCTCATTCAAGGCATCCTTAGCTCTTTCAGGGCGTTTGTTGGGTAACCTGATTGCCACGTATTACTTCGACGCCTGAACGCCTTGGCGCACCATTGCCGGCGGGACTCAGGCCGTTGACGGGCGCTGTACTGAATGCCAGCTGGTTGAACTGGTAGAGCTCGCGCCGGGTGTTTTCCAGGTGGGTCGCGGACTCCGTTTCACCGGCCCAGTATTGGCTCAGCAGTTGTTCGTCGGCACTGCGTACAGCCAGGCGCAGTACGCCGGACTGGGCTGCGAGCATCAGCCGGCTCAGGAGCTCCTCCGGTACGGCGAGGAGTACCGTGCGCGCGCTGGCGCGACTCTGCTGCGCCTTGAGTTTTTCGTCCGGGGTAGTCGGTGGCACGGAGCCGGGCGTGCCGTCGTTGGTCAGCCCCAGTTGATCGCCGACGCCCAGCAGGCGCAAGGCGGGCACCACGATTTGTGCGGACTGCTGCGGGTTGCTGGCTTCCTGGCGCAGGAAGAGCAGGACGTCCACATAGTCCCCCGGGGAGAGTTGCCCGCTGGCGCCGATCACTTCATCCACGGCGACGGCAAGCGCGCGTTCGTTAGGGCGGATCATTCGCGCCACGGTGCCGCCGGAGTTGAAGCTCTCCTCGGTCAGCCAGGTCCCGGCCGACAGCGGCCGCCACGGGATCTTGCCCACGGCCTGGTCGAGGCTGGTGAGGCTGCCGGCGGGAACCGTGCGCAGTTTTTCCAGGGTCAGGTCGGCGGCGGTGAGCGCAACAAAAGGTGCAACGTCATGGGCCAGCACCACCACGGGTTGGCGGGTCTGGTCTTCGGCGACGGGTTGCACGACTTCAGGTGATTGAGGCACGGGCGGTGCGACAGGGGCAGGGCGGCTGAGTACCAGGCCCCAGTAGCCTGCAATCAGTGCACCTACCAACAGCAGCCCGGCGAGGATCAAGCTAATCCGACTGTTCATGAAGGCTCTCCCTTTCCTGCTGCATCCACTGCTGTTCCCACTAATGCTTGCGTATCCGGATCGCTTCAAGCTTCTAACTATTTCGCTATTTGAAGGTAGTTCAGCTAAGACAAAACGCCATTACCGGGCGAAAAATATCTCCAGAAACCTCTGCGAAAGTGGGATTTTTGGCGTCAGCCGGCCGACTAATACTTTGTGATTAATCAGTTCTTACAGTTGTTGGTCTGGGGTTTGTTGACAATGCTCTAGTGGCACACCGAAATCATTTTTGTGATGCCGCGATACCAGCGCCGTGGGCGCAAAGGAGAAGTCATTATGTTCCTTGATCTTATTCGCATGGGTTTCATCAAAGTCCAGATTTTTTTCTATTCCAAAGAGGGCGCATCGGGTATCGAATACGCACTGGTTGCGGCGATGGTCGCTGTGGCGCTGGCTGCTTTTATTACACCTATCCGGACGGCCATAACCGGCGTCTTCAACTCGATACAGGCCGGCATTCATACCTGACCCCGGTACTCGCCTAAAACGTGCAGGTTCCGCTGAATGATCTATTGCGTATCAGGCATTTCCACATGAACTCCTCTTCGGCTCCCCGGCAACAAATCCTTTTGGTGGATGACGAAGAGGACGCCCTTATTGAACTGGCCGAGTCGCTGGAGAATGAAGGCTTTGTCTGTTTTACCGCGACCTCGGTCACCTTTGCCTTGCAGGAGCTGACCCTGCACCCCGATATCGCACTGGTGATTACCGACCTGCGCATGCCCGAGGAAAGTGGTATTTCCTTGATCAAGCGTCTGCGCGAACACACCGCTCGCCAGCACTTGCCGGTGATCGTCATGTCCGGCCACGCCGAGATGGATGATGTCAGTGACATGCTGCGCCTGCAGGTGCTGGACCTGTTCCGCAAGCCGATCTACCTGGTGCGCTTGATCGATACCCTCAACAACCTCTTCCCCATCCCCAAGATCAGATTGATGTAGGAGTGAGCTTGTGTGGGAGCGGGCTTGCTCGCGAAAAACGTCAACGATAACGCGGGCAGTCTGGTTCCCCGCGTTGGCTGGACGTTCTTCGCGAGCAAGCTCGCTCCCACAGGGTTCAGAGTTGGTAGCTGAAACTCAGGGTATACCGCGGCCGCCGATTGAAGCTGTCGAGGGCGATGTCCGACATAGGCTTGGCCGCTTCCAGCGCGATGTTGTAGTACTTGTTATCCCCGAAGCGCAGGCCCACCGCTGCCGATGACATGTTGTTGCCCTTGGCCGGCAGTTCGTTGAACCAGGTCTTGGCCTTGTCGAGCACCACGTACGGCTGCAGGATTTTTACCCACTCACCGCTGCGGTTGAAGCTGTAGTTGACCTCATACGCCACGCCCCAGCCCTTGTCGCCCGAGCCCTGGTCATCCGGGTAGCCACGCCCGAAATTCTGCCCGCCGAACGTCGCGCGTTCGCTGTCGGGCAGGGTGTCGTTGCTCCAGTAGAAGGCACCCGATGCCACGCCTTGCCAGTTGTCGAAGAACTTGTCGCTCTGTACGCCCGAGACGCGCAGGCGGAAGAAGTTGATGTCGGGTTTTATGCCCTCGAAGTCACTCCGGGTGCTGGCGCCCAGGCCGTCGATGCCCTGGTACAGGCCGGCGCTGAGAATGCGCAGTTGGCGCGTGTCGGATTTGCGCCAGTCACCTTCGAACGCCAGGGCGCGCAGGTTGGTTTCCAGGTCGAAACGTTGCGGGAAACCCACTAGTTGATAGCGGGTGGTCTGGTCCACGGCATAGAGTCGCGTGCCCAGGGTCAATGACTCGGTAGGGGAGGCAATCAGCGGATGGCTGAGGCCGACGGAGTAGCGGTCAACCTCCTGGTGTGGCTTGAGTTCAAAACCGCCGTCCAGCTGCACGTTGCTGCGCGGGTCGGCGCGGTAGCGCTCGGCGTTGACCACCAGTTGAGTGCCCTCGGCATTCACGAACTGGCTGTAGCCCAGGCGGTAGTAGTGCTCCTTGTCCTCGCCGGGCGGGAACAGGCCGCTGACGCTCAGTTGTTCGCCCAGGGATGTCTGGGAATTGCTGGTGCCGGTGATCAGGGCTTGCAGGCCGCCACGGCTGTCGTCCGTCATGCTCATGCTGCTGGTGAAGGGTTTGCGCGAGGCCTGGATCTGCATGCGCGTGCCGCCATCGGTGGTGCCCGGCGGCGGTACTTGCGCCTGCAGCGTTACACCTGGAATGCGGCCCATCAAGGTGGTGTAGCGTTCGAAGGTCTTGCGGGTCAGCGGGCGCTCGGCCAGCAGCTTGGCCGCCAGTTTGTCGACGTAGGCCGAGACCGAGCCAATGTCGCCCTGCACGTTGTAATCCTTGATGTAGCCCTCCACCAGCACCACGCGCACCAGGCCGTTTTCGAAGCGCTGGTCGGGCAGGTACGCGTAGGACAACAGGTAGCCGTCCTGCTGGTAGCGGCGGGTGATGCCGCGGGTGGCTTCGATCAGTTGTGCCAGGTTGGTTTCATGGCCAATCAGCGGTTCGAAAACCTTGGCCACATCCTGGAGCGGGTAGATCGTCCCACCGTCGATTTGCAGCTTGCGGATGGTCACTTTGGTGTCCATCAACAATGGCTGGCCCTGGGTTGCCGCCGGCTCGGGCAGTTGGGTCTGTGGGGTGACCGGGCGATAGGCATCGGCGGGGAGGTTGGGTACCGGCAGGTTGCGAATGGTGTCGTTGCTGTTGAGGTAGCTGGGCAGGGTCTCGGCATGGACGCTGGCAGCAATGAGGGTGAGCAGAAACAAAGGCGTCAAGGCGCGCATAGGACACTCCATGGTCAAAACTGCTGCAGCGTTTTCGCTAGGCCCGCCGGGTTCTGGGACACGGTTCGCAAAGCCATTCATTGGCCAATAAAAAAGACGAGAGACTCGTTGGAATCTCTCGTCTCAACCAAGCGTAGGCGCTGTAGGGGAGGCCGTCTAATGGCCAGGTGCAATTCTATTTTTTGCCGGTCAGCCCACCGAGCAGACCTCCCAGGCCGCCGCCTGTGTTTGCATTTGCATTGGCAGTGCCCGTAGCGGTGGCACCGGCACCCACGTTCAAGCCACCGAGCAAACCGCCACCGTTACTGCTGGTGCCGCCGGTTACCAGGCCACCCACCGAGCCGACGGTATTGCCGACGGCATTCAGGGTACCGCCCACAGCGTTAGTCACCGGATTGGCATTCGCCGCCGTCAGGTTGGTGCCCAGGCTGCTGACTGCGCCGCCGACCTGGGTAACCAGACCATTCACCGGTGCGCCGATACCGGTGCTGGTGCCGATGTTTTGCGTCAGGTTGGCAACACCCGAGGTCACTGGGTTGAGTGCGGTGCCGACATTGGTCGCCAGGCCTGCAACGGGAGCTGTGGCTGCAGTGTTGGCCACGCCATTGCCACCGATCAGGGTGCCGAGCGACGCGACGGTGTTACCCACTTGGCCGCCGGTCACACCGGCTGCACTGACAGTGCCGTTGGTGTTGCCGGCATTCAGGCCGTTGCCGACGTTGGCGACAAGACCGCCGACGAGTTCAGGCAGGCCCGATTGAGGGGTCGTGGTGGCCGGGTTGACGTAACCGCTCGACTTATCAAGGGTGGTGCCAACGCCAGTCAACACGCCACCGACGAGTGTCCCGACAGGGTTGCCTGCGCCGCCGGCGCTGGCCACCTGGCCGCCAAGGCCGGTGACAGTGGAGCCGACTTTGTCCAGTACGCCGCCGACCGGGTTGCCCAGGCCTGTTTTATTGCCCAGGTTGCCGGTGGTGTTTTCCACCAGGGAGACCACCGGTACCAATACGCTTTTACCCACCGTATTGGTCACGCTGCCCAATGGCCCGGTGGTGCTGGCAGTGCTCAAGGTATCGCCGAGCATGGTGACGGCCTGGCCGACCTGATCAACCACGCCACCTGCCGCACCGCCCACGCCACCGGTCAAGCCGCCGACGACGGGAATGCCGCCGAGGGTGGTGCCCAGGGATTTGCCGGTGTTGGAAACGCCGGTGCCCAGGTCGGCAACGCCATCGGCCACACCGGCAACGGTTGTGCCCACGGAGTTGCTATTGGTACCCAGCGTGCCCAGGCCGTTGCTCAAGCCGCCGCCGATACTGTTGACGGCGGTGCCTGTCGCGGTGACCAGCCCGCCGGCAGTGGTGCCGACAATGGGAACAGTGGTCAGGGTCGTGCCCAGGTTACCTACCGTGGTGCCGACATTACCGACGACACCGCCCACAGCGCCTACTACCTGGCCGGTGACCAGGGGAGTGGTCGAGCCAGTGCCGCCGCCAGTACCACCGCCAGTGCCGCCACCGGTACCACCGCCGGTACCTCCACCAGTGCCGCCGCCGGTGCCACCACCGGTACCTCCACCAGTACCGCCGCCGGTGCCACCACCGGTGCCGCCGCCAGTACCACCGCCGGTACCTCCACCAGTGCCGCCGCCGGTGCCACCACCGGTACCTCCATCAGTGCCGCCGCCAGTGCCACCACCGGTACCGCCGCCGGTGCCTCCACCTGTTCCACCGCCAGTACCGCCGCCAGCATCCGGAGAGGAGGCTGCGACGCTACTGTGATGACCACCACCACCGCTGCTGCAGCCTCCGAGGCTTACTGCCAGAATCAGGGCCAGCGCGGTACTTGCTTTCCACAACACGACTTGAGTTTTCATGATTGAGTTCCTTGCACCTGGTACAGCCTTTGTTGTTTTCGAAGTTCGCTGTTTCTAGGGGCAGCGATACATTCGTCCGTTATGGCTATAACAGTCCCGGGTGCGCACTCTCGCAACGCTCAACTTGGTATTAACGATTTATATACACGAAGAGTTAGTTTACTTAACGACTAATACCAAGGGTGTAGAAGGCGGCGGTGTTTAAGTTGTAGGTTTATTAAAATCAATGAGTTGATAAGAGTAGCGAGCTATCGATAGCTCGCTATAACTTAGGATGTATATATACAATTTATCAGGCGATGGGCCGCCAGCGGCCGACCATGTGTTCAATGTCCCCGGCGCCTTTAAGTTGCAGCTCACCGCTGGAGCCGGGGGCGCTCGTGAACAACGTTACCTCACTGGGCAAACGCACCGGCTTTTTAAACTCGACATCTATCTCGAGATTGGCGGCTGGCAAATGCTCACTCAGTGCCGCCAGTGTGCGGGCCTTGTTCCACAGCCCATGGGCGATGGCCTGGGGAAAGCCGAATAACCTGGCAGTGAGGGCGCTCAAATGAATCGGGTTGTAGTCGCCGGACACCCGGGCGTAGCGGCGGCCAACATCGGCGGGGGCTTTCCAGCGGGTCAGTTCGGCGACAGCAGCAGGGGGTTGCAGCGGGTTGTCCGTTGCTGCGCCATCGAGTTTCACACCGCGACAGAGCATCCGGCTTTGCGCTTCCCACAGTAGCCCCAGTGAATCTTCGACCGTGGTCACAATATCGAATGTCGCTCCCTTGGCATGGGGCTGCAAATTCTGCGCGTAAACGCCGACCGTCAAGTCACTCACACCGCCCAATGGGCGCAGGATGCGGATCCGGTTGCTCAGGTGGATCAATCCCAGCAGCGGGAAAGGAAATGCCTTGTCGGTGAGCAATTGCATCTGCAGGCCGAATGCCAGGATATGCGGATAGGTGGCCGGCAAGACCGGGCTGTCGGCAAACCCGCAGACCTTGCGATAGGCCGCGACTTCCCTGGGGTTCACACTGACCCGGCAGCGCAACCCTTGCTCGGGCAGCGTGGTGCCGGTGATCTTGCGCTTGAGTGCCGCGCGCCAATACAGCGGCGGCAGGAACGGGGTGCTGCCTAATGTGTGCCACTCCATGCTTACGCTCCCAATAGACTTTGCCCGCACACCCGAAGTGCCTGCCCGCTGACCGCGCCCGAGCCCGGCTGGCCGAGCCAGGCCACCGCCTCGGCGACGTCCTGGGGCAAGCCGCCCTGGCCCAGCGAACTCATGCGGCGCCCGGCCTCACGCAGGGCGAAGGGAATGTGTGCGGTCATCTGGGTTTCGATAAAACCGGGGGCCACGGCATTGATGCTGATCCCGCGCTCACCGAGCAACGGCGCCCAGGCCTGGGCCAGGCCAATCAGCCCGGCCTTGCTCGCGGCGTAGTTGGTTTGCCCGCGGTTGCCGGCGATGCCGCTGATGGATGCCAGCAGCACCACGCGACCGTTGTCGTGCAGGGTGCCGCTGTCCAGCAGCGCCTTGGTCAGCACTTGCGGCGCGTTGAGATTGACCGCCAAGACTGCGTCCCAATATTCCGGCGTCATGTTGGCCAGGGTTTTATCGCGGGTGATGCCGGCGTTGTGCACCACGATGTCGATGCCGTCCGGCAGGTGTTCGATCAGTTGGGTGGCGGCGTCTTCGGCGCAGATATCCAGGGCGATGCTGCGGGCGCCCAGGCGCGCGGCCAGGGCATCGAGGTCGGCCTTGGCTTGTGGCACGTCCAGCAGGATCACCTCGGCACCGTCGCGGGCCAGGGTTTCGGCAATCGAGGCACCGATGCCGCGGGCGGCGCCGGTCACCAGGGCCTTGTGCCCGGCGAGCGGGCGCGTCCAGTCCGCGACCTGAGTCGCGCAAGGGTTCAGGCGAATGACCTGGCCGGAGATATAGGCACTTTTCGGCGAGAGGAAGAACCGCAACGCACCCTCCAATTGATCCTCGGCCCCGTCGCCCACGTACAGCAATTGCAGGACGCCGCCGCTGCGCAGCTCTTTGGCCAGCGACCGGCTGAAGCCTTCAAGGGCCCGTTGGGCACTGGCGGCAAACGGGTCGCCGAGGCTTTCCGGGGCACGGCCAAGGATCACCAGGTGCGCGCTGTGATCGAGGTTCTTCATCAACGGCTGAAAGAATTCCCGCAACTGCTTGAGTTGATCGGTGTGCTGCAACTCGCTGGCGTCAAATACCACGGCCTTGAGCTTGGGCCCGTGGCCGGGAATCCAGGTGGTTGCCGTCGACGGTTCGGTGCCGTAGCTATAGATAGCGTCGGTCAGCTTGTTGGCGAATGGCAGGATTTTTGTTGCCAGCGGGCCGCCGCCGATCAGCAGTGCACCCTCCACCGGACGCAGGCGTCCGGCCTGCCAGCGTTCCAGGCGTACCGGTGACGGCAGGCCAATGGCGGCGACCAGGCGATGGCCGAGGCTGGAGTTGGCGAAGTCGATATAACGGTCAGACATGGAACGCTCTCCGAGTGCTGGGGTTCAAACGGTGGACCATCAATAGGTGAAAGTCGTTCGATTGAGCCTAGGCTAGGCTCAGAGATTCACCCCATAACCTCAAGGGAGCTTTCCATGACTCAATTGCGCCGTGTAGCGATCATTGGCGGTAACCGCATCCCCTTCGCCCGCTCCAACGGCCCTTACGCCACGGCGAGCAACCAGGCGATGTTGACCGCCGCCCTCGAAGGCCTGATCGAACGCTACAACCTGCACGGCCTGCGTATTGGCGAGGTGGCCGCCGGGGCGGTGCTCAAGCATTCCCGCGACTTCAACCTGACCCGCGAGTGCGTGCTGGGCTCGCGCCTGTCGCCGCAAACCCCGGCCTACGATATTCAGCAGGCCTGTGGCACGGGGCTGGAAGCCGCGTTGCTGGTGGCGAACAAGATTGCGCTGGGGCAGATCGAAAGCGGGATTGCCGGCGGCGTCGACACTACGTCCGACGCGCCTATCGGGGTGAATGAGGGCCTGCGCAAAATCCTGCTGCAAGCCAATCGCAGCAAATCCATGGCGGATAAACTTAAAGTCTTGTTACAACTTCGTCCCCATCACCTCAAGCCGGAGCTGCCGCGCAACGGCGAGCCGCGCACCGGATTGTCCATGGGCCAGCATTGCGAGTTGATGGCGCAGACCTGGCAGATCCCCCGCGCCGAGCAGGATCAGTTGGCGCTGGAAAGCCATCAGAAAATGGCTGCGTCCTACGCCGAAGGCTGGCAAAACGATTTGCTCACGCCCTTTCTTGGCCTGACCCGCGACAACAACCTGCGCCCCGACCTGACCCTGGAAAAACTCGCCAGCCTCAAGCCCGCCTTCGAGCGCAGTGAAAAGGGCACCCTCACCGCCGGTAACTCGACGCCGCTGACCGATGGCGCCTCGTTGGTGCTGCTGGGCAGTGAAGCCTGGGCCAAGGAGCGCGGCTTGCCGATTCTCGCCTACCTGCGCGATGGCGAAGCGGCGGCGGTGGATTTCGTCAACGGCGCCGAAGGCCTGCTGATGGCGCCGGTGTACGCCGTGCCTCGCCTGCTGGCGAGGAATGGCCTGACCCTGCAGGACTTCGATTACTACGAGATTCACGAAGCCTTTGCTGCCCAAGTGTTGTGCACGCTGAAAGCCTGGGAAGATCCGGAATACTGCAAGACCCGCCTGGGGCTGGATGCACCGCTGGGCTCTATCGACCGCAGCCGCTTGAACGTCAAGGGCAGCTCATTGGCCGCCGGCCATCCGTTTGCTGCCACGGGCGGGCGTATCGTCGCCAACCTGGCCAAGCTGCTGGACGCAGCCGGTAAGGGCCGGGGCCTGATCTCGATCTGCGCCGCCGGGGGCCAGGGCGTCACCGCGATTATTGAGCGCTGATCTCGGCTATGATCGGGCCGCCGGTCAATTTGGCATATTGGATGCATTCTTAAGCGGTCAAAGGTCGGTACCCTCTCCCCGCGGCGAGAGGATTGCCGTATAACGAGTGCCATACGCGTGTTTGGTAATAAAGGACCCACAATAAAAGCTGATGAAGACTCCTAAACGCATTGAACCCCTGATCGAGGACGGTCTGGTCGACGAGGTGCTGCGCCCACTCATGAGTGGTAAAGAAGCAGCTGTTTACGTGGTGCGCTGCGGCAACGAGTTACGTTGCGCCAAGGTCTACAAGGAGGCGAATAAACGAAGTTTTCGTCAGGCGTCCGAATACCAGGAAGGCCGCAAGGTCCGCAACAGCCGGCAGGCCCGGGCCATGGCCAAGGGCTCCAAGTTCGGCAAGAAAGAAACCGAAGACGCCTGGCAGAACGCTGAGGTAGCGGCGCTGTTTCGCCTGGCCGGTGCGGGTGTTCGCGTGCCCAAGCCGTACGACTTCCTCGAAGGCGTGCTGCTGATGGAGCTGGTGGCCGATGAATACGGCGACGCGGCGCCACGTTTGAACGACGTGACGCTGGAGCCGGACCAGGCCCGCGAATACCACGCCTTCCTGATTACCCAGATCGTGCTGATGTTGTGTACCGGCCTGGTGCACGGTGACCTTTCCGAGTTCAACGTGCTGCTGACGCCGACGGGCCCGGTGATCATCGACCTGCCTCAGGCGGTGGATGCAGCGGGCAACAACCACGCGTTCAGCATGCTGGAACGGGATGTGGGCAACATGGCTTCCTACTTCGGGCGCTTTGCCCCGGAATTGAAGAAGACCAAGTACGCCAAGGAGATGTGGGCGCTGTATGAAGCCGGCACGCTGCACCCGGCCAGTGTGTTGACCGGCGAGTTCGACGAACCGGAAGAGCTGGCTGACGTGGGCGGTGTTATCCGCGAGATCGAAGCGGCGCGGCTCGATGAAGAGCGTCGCCAGGCGATTCGCGCGGCAGACGATGCGCCACCGAGCAAGGCGTCGGAAGAACCGCCACCGCCGCCCTGGATGCAGTGATCCAACGGCGAGTGGATATCCAAATGTGGGAGCGGGCTTGCTCGCGAAAGCGCTGGTTCAGTCAACTGATGTATTGACTGACACTCCGCATTCGCGAGCAAGCCCGCTCCCACATTAGGTTCCGTGCATGCCTGGTTAAACTTGCTCAGGTGCAACAACTGCCCGACGCCAACTCCTTGAGAATCGGGCAATCCGGCCGATGATCGCCCTGGCAGTGTTCCACCAGGTCTTGCAACGTATTGCGCAACTGCCCCAACTCGCGGATCTTCTGGTTCAGCTCATCGATATGCTGGCGGGCCAGCGCCTTCAGGTCGGCACTCGCACGGCCCCGGTCCTGCCAGAGGGTCAGCAACTCGTGCGACAGACGATGCGCCACCGAGCAAGGCGTCGGAAGAACCGCCAC
Organism: Pseudomonas sp. W2I6; assembly: GCF_030815935.1. Lineage (NCBI taxonomy): Bacteria > Pseudomonadati > Pseudomonadota > Gammaproteobacteria > Pseudomonadales > Pseudomonadaceae > Pseudomonas > Pseudomonas sp. W2I6. Next base: position 7,108,172 of record NZ_JAUSXJ010000001.1, read on the forward strand.
CGCCGCCCTGGATGCAGTGATCCAACGGCGAGTGGATATCCAAATGTGGGAGCGGGCTTGCTCGCGAAAGCGCTGGTTCAGTCAACTGATGTATTGACTGACACTCCGCATTCGCGAGCAAGCCCGCTCCCACATTAGGTTCCGTGCATGCCTGGTTAAACTTGCTCAGGTGCAACAACTGCCCGACGCCAACTCCCTGAGAATCGGGCAATCCGGCCGGTGATCACCCTGGCAGTGTTCCACCAGGTCCTGCAACGTATCGCGCAACTGCCCCAACTCGCGGATCTTCTGGTTCAGCTCATCGATATGCTGGCGGGCCAGCGCCTTGACGTCGGCACTCGCGCGTCCCCGGTCCTGCCACAGCGTCAGCAACTTGCCGACTTCCTCCAGGGAAAACCCCAGGTCCCGCGAGCGCTTGATAAACGCCAGGGTGTGCAAGTCATCGGCGCCATAAATGCGGTAGCCGCTGTCGGTGCGATGGGCGGCTTTCAACAAGCCGATGGATTCGTAGTAACGAATCATCTTCGCGCTCAGGCCGCTTTGGCGTGCTGCTTGGCCGATGTTCATGGACGCTCGTCCTCCAGGTCCTTGGGTTTCCAGGTTTTCAACAGCAGTGCGTTGCTCACCACGCTGACACTGGACAGGGCCATGGCCGCGCCAGCCATCACCGGGTTGAGCAGGCCGAACGCCGCCAGCGGAATGCCGATCAAGTTATACACAAAGGCCCAGAACAGATTCTGTCGAATTTTCGCATAGGTCTTGCGGCTTATTTCCAGGGCTGCCGGCACCAGCCGTGGATCGCCGCGCATCAGGGTAATACCTGCCGCGTGCATCGCCACGTCGGTACCGCCGCCCATGGCGATGCCGATGTCGGCCGCGGCCAGGGCCGGTGCGTCGTTGATGCCGTCGCCGACCATTGCCACCACGCCGGTCTTTTTCAGCTCGGCGACGGTAGCCGCCTTGTCCGCAGGCAACACCTCGGCGTGCACGTCATCGATGCCCAGGGCTTCGGCGACCACGCGGGCGCTGCCACGGTTATCGCCGGTCAGCAGGTGGCTGCTGATATGCCGAGCCTTGAGTGCCTGTATCGCCTGCAGGGCGCCCGGTTTAAGCGTGTCACCGAAGGCAAACAGACCCAGCACGCGGGGCTGCGGGCCTTGCTCGATCAGCCAGGACAAGGTGCGGCCTTCGGCCTCCCACGCACTGGCCGAGTCGGCGAGATCACCGGTGCTCAAGCCGGTTTCTTCCAGCAGGCGACGGTTGCCCAGCGCCAGTTGCCGGCCATCTAGGGTGCCTGCAATGCCACGCCCGGTAAGGGACTGGCTGGCGCTGACATCCGCGACGTTCAAACCTTGTTCGGCACAGGCATCCAGCACCGCCTTGGCCAACGGGTGTTCACTGCCGCGCTGCAGCGCGCCGGCCTGTTGCAGCAGCGCCCCTTGATTGCCGTCAATGGCGGCCAGGTGCGCAATTTTTGGTGCGCCGGAGGTCAGGGTGCCGGTCTTGTCGAACACCACGGCGCTGACTTCATGGGCGCGCTCCAGGGCTTCGGCGTCCTTGATCAGGATGCCGTGGCGGGCGGCAACGCCGGTACCGGCCATGATGGCGGTAGGTGTGGCCAGGCCAAGGGCGCAAGGGCAGGCGATCACCAATACGGTCACCGCATTGATCAGCGCGACTTCCAGCGGTGCGCCATACAGCCACCAGCCGACCAGCGTGGCCAAGGCCAGCACCAGCACCACCGGCACGAACACCTGGCTGACTTTATCCACCAGTTTCTGGATCGGTGCCTTGGCGGCCTGGGCGTCCTCCACCAAGCGGATGATCCGCGCCAGCACGCTTTCCGCGCCGAGGGCCAGGGTACGCACCAGCAGCCGGCCTTCGCCATTGATGGCGCCGCCGGTGACTGCGTCGCCAGGCTGCTTCGGCACCGGCAGGCTTTCACCGCTGATCAAGGCTTCGTCGGCGTGGCTTTGGCCTTCGACCACTTCGCCGTCCACCGGGAAGCGTTCGCCGGGTTTGACCAGCACCAGGTCATTCAGCTTGAGGGCGGTGATGGCGACGTCCTGCTCGCGGCCGTCGATTACTTGAATCGCCCGCTCGGGGCGCAAGGCTTCCAGGGCACGGATGGCACTGGCGGTCTGGCGCTTGGCGCGGCTTTCCAGGTATTTACCCAGCAGCACCAGGGCGATCACCACCGCCGAGGCTTCGAAATACAGGTGGGGCATTGTGCCGGCGGACGCCGTGAGCCATTCATAGATACTCAGGCCGTAACCGGCGCTGGTGCCGATGGCGACCAGCAGGTCCATATTGCCCGCTCCGGCGCGCACGGCTTTCCAGGCCGCGATATAGAAGCGCGCACCGAAGATGAATTGCACCGGGGTGGCCAGGGCAAATTGCACCCAGGCCGGGAGCATCCAGTGCAGCCCGAACGGTTGCACCAGCATCGGCAGCACCAACGGCGCGGCGAGCAGGATTGCCAGCAGCAACGACCAGCGTTCATGGCTCAGGCGTTGTTCCTGGCTGGCCTGGGTGGCGGTTTCGCTTTGGGGCAGGGTGGCGGTGTAGCCGGCCTTGTCGACGGCGGCGATCAGCACGCCGGGGTCCATCTGGCCGAGCACTTCAATGTGGGCGCGTTCGTTGGCCAGGTTGACGCTGACACTTTGCACCCCGGGCACTTTGCCCAGTGCCCGTTCAACCCGCCCGGCGCAGCTGGCGCAGGTCATGCCGCTGATCGGCAGGTCGAAGGTGGTGGATCCGTTCATGGGCAGTACTCCAGGAGAGATTGCCCCTAGGATCAACCTTGACCTGTGGGGAAGGTCAAGGCGTTAGATCAATGTTTCAGTATTCCAGTGCGGCCGGTTTCAGGTACATGCCGTCCGGCCCTTGCGCGATACGCAACTTGCGCACGTCACCCGCCTTCAACGTAATGTTTTGCGCCGGTGGTGCGAGCATGCCCGGCAAGCAACCCTGGGATTGCCCCGGCAACAACTTCAGGCGCAACGACACATTCCCGGCCGGCAAGTTGAAGGAGGTGGCCTGCTCCTGGAACAGCCGCCCGGCCAACTGGTCCTGGATGTACAAGCCAATCTCGCAGTTGGTCGGCACTTCAAGGCGCTCCCGGGAAATGATCAGCACCGCATAATCTTCATCTGCGCTGGCCGGTGGCACAGCAGCAAAAAAGCCCATCAGGCTGACAAGGCCAAAAAATGACCAGCGCATGGCGAATTCTCCGAGGTTCACATCGTGGATAAGTGCAGCTTGGCCGAGGGCGCGAATGAATGCCAGCCCGGCCGATGTTTTCAGAACTTGACCTTGCCATCGTGGCAAGGTCAACACTGCGGGCAACCTCATTAAAGGAGTCATGTCATGCAAGTATTCAGCGTTGAAGGAATGACCTGCGGCCACTGTGTCCGCTCGGTAACCCAGGCGGTGCAGGATAAGGACCCGGCGGCCAGCGTGCTCGTTGACCTCGCGGCAAAGGAAGTCAGGGTGGAAGGCAGCCTGCTGTCGCCGGCAGAGGTGATCAACCTGATCAGCGAGGAAGGCTACAGCGTCAAGCTCGCCTGATTTTCTGATAGTTAGCGAGCTAACTTAATGTTCAAGGCACCCGCGCCCGGCTAGACTGTCGGGCTGCCGACTCACCTGGGTGCCTGATGAACCTTCGTATAATCCTGATTCTGGGGGCCTTGAGCGCGTTCGCGCCGCTGGCCATCGACTTCTACCTGCCGGGTTTCCCGGCCATGGCCGTGGCATTCGGCACCGACGAAAAACATATTCAGCTGACCTTGGCCGTGTACTTCACGGGCCTGGCGATCGGCCAGTTGATCTATGGACCGCTGGCAGACCGTTTTGGCCGGCGCGGGCCGCTGCTCAGCGGCGTCACCCTGTTTACCCTGGCGTCCTTCGCCTGTGCGTACGCGCCGTCCCTGGAATGGCTGATCGGCGCGCGTTTCGTCCAGGCCCTGGGCGGCTGCGCGGGCATGGTGATCTCGCGGGCGGTGGTCAGCGATAAATGCGACGCGGTGGGCTCGGCCAAGGTGTTTTCCCAACTGATGCTGGTCACCGGGCTGGCGCCGATCCTCGCGCCGCTGGCGGGCGGGGTGATGGTTGGGGTGTGGGGCTGGCAGTCGATCTTCCTGGCGCTCACGGCGTTCAGTGTGATGGCGGCCATTGCGGTAGCAGTCGGGCTGCCGGAAAGCTTCCCGGCCCATCAACCGCGCCAGCCGCTGTCAGGTGCACTGCGCCAGTACGGCCGGTTGCTGTCGGACCGGGTGTACCTGGGCTATGCCTTGACCGGCGGCATCTCGATTGCCGGTATGTTTGCCTACATCGCGGGCTCGCCCTTCGTCTTTATCAAGCTCTATGGCGTGCCCGCCGAACACTATGGCTGGGTATTCGGCTCGAATGCCGCGGGCTTTATCCTGGTGGCACAGGTCAATGCGCGTTTGCTCGCTTCGCGTGGCCCGGCATTTTTGCTGTCGCGCACGGTGTGGGTTTACCTGGCGGCGGGTCTGTCGTTGCTGGCAATTACTGCGCTGCGCACGGACGCTTTGTGGCCACTGCTGGTACCGCTGTTTATCTGCATCGCCAGCCTGGGCTGCATTTTGCCCAATACCTCGGCCTGCGCCATGAGCGGGCAGGGCGCTCGGGCGGGCAGCGCGTCGGCGTTGCTCGGTTGCATTCAGTTTGGTGTGGCGGCAGGCGCAGCGTCGTTGGTCGGCGTGCTGCACGACGGCACGGCGATGCCGATGGCAATGGTCATCAGCTTGTGTGGCGTATTGGCCGTAACGTTCGCGATGCTGACCCGGCGCCTGCAGCGCCAACGGGCACTGCAAGCGGCGGACTGATCAGGATCAGCCAGCAGAACGCTGCTGGCTTTCGGGGAATCGGTGAGGCGCCTGGATACGGGTTTGCAGGGTGTCGGCAAACGCGCGGGCCTCGGCCTCACTGCGGAAGGTAAAGGCGTTCTGGTCGAGACGGACCTGCCATTTGTTGCCTTCGGATCTTGCTAGCGCTTTTATCAGGATCTTCATTGCTGACTTCCTCACGTAAATTGCGTGGCAAAGGCGGCCAATATAAACCCGAATACGCTCACAAATATGACAAGGATCAAGTCTCTGACTAGCGGTGTCGTCCATTACTCACATGAATAACAGACGACACTGACAGAACCTTTCGTTAGAACCCTTCCAGCACGATCTTGCCCTTGGCCTTGCCGCTTTCCAGCAGTTCGTGGGCGCGGCGCAGGTTAGCCGCGTTGATCACGCCAAAGTGCTCGCCCACGGTGGTTTTCAGAGTACCGGCGTCGATCAGTTCGGCGACGCGATTGAGCAGGTTGTGCTGCTCGATCATGTCGCTGGTCTCGAACATCGAACGGGTGTACATGAACTCCCAATGCAGCGACAGGCTCTTGCGCTTGAGCTTGCTTACGTCCAATGCCTTGGGATCGTCGATCAGCGCCAGTTTGCCCTGGGGAATCAGCGCTTCCACCAGTTGGTCCAGGTGCTGGTCGGTCTGGGTCAGGCTGGCGACGTAGTTCACCTGCGGATGGCCGGCGTTTTTCAGCTCTTCGCTCAACGGTTTGCTGTGGTCGATCACCAGGTCGGCGCCCAGGTCCTTGGCCCATGCCTGGGTTTCAGGACGGGAGGCGGTGCCGATGACTTTCAGGCCGGTAAGCTGTTTCGCCAGTTGGGTCAGGATCGATCCCACACCACCCGAAGCACCGACAATCAGCAGGCTCTGGCCTTCATCGGCCTTGCCTTCACGCACTTGAAGGCGTTCGAAGAGCAATTCCCAGGCGGTGATGGCGGTCAGCGGCAGTGCAGCAGCGTCGGCAAAACCCAGGGTTTTCGGCATATGGCCGACGATGCGCTCATCGACAGTGTGCAGTTCGCTGTTGCCGCCGGGGCGTACCAGGGAGCCGGCGTAGAACACCTTGTCGCCGACCTTGAACAGGCTGACTTCGCTGCCCACGGCCTTGACCACACCGGCCACGTCCCAGCCCAGCACTTTGGCCGCGCCGTTTTCCGGGGCGACGTTCTGGCGCACCTTGGTGTCCACCGGGTTCACCGAGATGGCTTTGACTTCCACCAGCAGGTCGCGGGGGCCGGCGACCGGTTCGGGCAGTTCGATGTCTTGCAGGGATTTTGGATCGTTGATCGGCAGTGCGGCGTAGTAGGCGATGGCTTTCATGATGGTTTCCAAAAAGGGGGCGGTTGATCAGGCAATAAACTTCAGGCGCTTGAGTTCGAAATGCTCAAGCACGTCGGCAGCCTTGGTGCGGAAATTCTGGATATGCGCGCTCTGGTCGTGGTCGGCCAGCGCGGCGTCGTCACTCCAGCGTTCGAGCATGTAGAAGGTCTCGGGGTGTTGCAGGTCCTGGTGCAGGTCGTACTGCTGGCAGCCGGCTTCGATGCGGGTCGGTTCCAGCAGCTCGCGCAGCAGGGTTTCCAGGGTGGCCTGTTGGCCGGGTTTGGCGATCAGCGTGGCGATGACGTTAAAGGCAGCAGACATATTCGACTCCAGACACGTGATGAACGGGATGGACAGATGATTGGCTATTTCTCTGGAAGATAAAACCCGCTAAAAGAGCAGTCTCTTTCAATGCTTTTTTGATAATGGGCGGTCGGCGTGCTGCGTTTTGATGACTTGCAGTTGTTTGTGCGTGCGGCAGACCTGGGCAGCCTTTCGGCGGCAGCACGGGTGATGGACATGTCGGCGGCGGTGGCCAGCGCGGCGTTGAAGCGCATCGAGCAGCAGTTGGGCGCACGGTTGTTGGCGCGTTCCACCCGCAGCCTGCGCCTGACGGCCGAGGGCGAAGGCTTCCTGGAATACGCCCGGGCCGCCTTGAGCAGCCTGGATGAAGGCCGGCGGTTGTTGGCCAGCGGCCAGGATCAGGTCAGCGGGGTGCTTCAACTCTCGGCGCCGTCGGACTTTGGCCGTAACCAGTTGTTGCCCTGGCTCGATGAGTTCCAGCGCGAATACCCCGACCTGAGCGTACGCCTGTTATTGGGCGACCGGATTGCCGACCTGTTCCGCCAGCCGGTGGATATCGCCCTGCGCTACGGCGAACCCGAAGACTCCAGCCTGATCGCGTTGCCCATCGCCCCGGACAACTGCCGCGTGCTCTGCGCTGCTCCCAGCTATCTGGCGCGGCACGGCGAGCCGCGCCACCTGGAGCAACTGACCCAGCACAATTGCCTGCTGTACATGCTCGGCAGCCGGGTGCATGACCATTGGGGGTTTAACGATGGCAAGCGTGATGTCGGCCTGACGGTGACCGGTGACCGCTTCAGTGATGATGCCGATGTGGTGCGACGCTGGGCGGTGGCGGGGGTGGGTATCGCCTACAAGTCCTGGCTGGATGTCAGCTCCGATGTGCTGGCGAGGCGCCTGCGGCTGATCTTGCCGGAGCTGCGGGGCGAACGTACGCCGCTCAATCTGTTGTGTGCCCATCGCGCGCAACTGAGCAAGCCGATCAATCTTCTGCGGGAAATGCTCGTTGCCCGTTGTGCGACATTGACTGCGCAATTGCCGGAGCGATCAGCCTCTACACCATAACCCCGGGGATATCGGGAAATTTCCTTCAGCTTCTGTCCTTGGTTGCGCTGTAAGACGGCACGGAACCCGGCGTTTTCACGCTTATACTTTTCCGCCAGACGCAGCAGACAAATGATTCAACAGGGAGTGAATGAGCACATGGAACAGGCACCTTGCATCAGTCAGATCGCCACCTTGCTGGCCGACCCGAAACGCACCGCGATGGTGTGGGCATTGATGGACGGCTCGGCCAAACCCTCCGATGAGTTGGCGGCACTTGCCGGGCTGTCATCGGCCTCGGCGAATGCGCATCTGACGCGATTGACGGCCGGTGGCCTGCTGCGTGTCGAAGCCCGCAGCGGCAAACGCTTTTTCCGGGTGGCCGCCGCCGATGTGGGGGCCGCCGTGGATGCATTGGCCTGCACCACGATGGCCAGTGTCGCCCGCAGCACGCCCATTCATTCGCGGTCATTGACTGCGCCTGCGGCTTTACGGCGAGCGCGGCTGTGCCATGGTCACCTGGGGGGCGAGCTGGCAGCGGGTTTGTATCAACGGATGATGGCGGCCGGGTGGATCGAGCGCGCGGAACAGCGTACGGACGTGACGCCGTCAGGTGCGCGCAAACTCGCAGCGCTGGGGATTTTTACCCAGGCACTGGCTCAGCCGATCGTGTGCGATTGTTTTGATTGGAGCGAACAGCAGCCACACCTGGGCGGTGCGTTGGGGGCCGCGTTGTTGCAGTTGTGCCTGCAGTCGAACTGGGTCAGCGTGATCAATGAGTCCCAGGCGTTGCAGGTCAGTGAAGCCGGGCAACTGGAAATTGCCCGGCTCGCCAGACCGGTCGGTGATTAAGGCTTGACCAACCGTGCATCCAGGCTGTTTTGCGCCAGGCGTTTGGCCTGGTCCTGGGTCATGCCCAGCGAGGTGTACAGCGCATGGAAGTTCTCGGTGACATAACCGCCGAAGTACGCCGGATCGTCCGAGTTCACCGTCACTTTCACCCCACGCTCAAGCATGTCGAGGATGTTGTGCTGGGACATGTCGTCGAACACGCAGAGCTTGGTGTTGGACAACGGGCACACCGTCAGCGGGATCTGTTCGTCGATGATCCGCTGCATCAGGCGCTCGTCTTCAATGGCGCGTACGCCATGGTCGATACGCTGGATCTTCAGCAGGTCGATGGCTTCCCAGATGTACTCCGGCGGGCCTTCTTCACCGGCGTGGGCGACGGTCAGGAAACCTTCGTGACGGGCACGATCAAACACGCGCTGGAACTTGCTCGGTGGGTGGCCCATTTCCGAGCTGTCCAGGCCCACGGCAACAAACGCATCACGGAATGGCAGTGCCTGGTCGAGGGTTTTTTCGGCCTCTTCTTCGCTCAAGTGGCGCAGGAAGCTCAAGATCAAACCGCTGGTGATGCCCAGTTGTTGCTCGCCGTCTTTCAAGGCGGCGGCAATGCCGTTGAGCACCACTTCGAACGGTACGCCACGGTCGGTGTGGGTCTGTGGGTCGAAGAACGGTTCGGTGTGGATCACGTTCTGCGCCTTGCAGCGCAGCAGGTAGGCCCAGGTCAGGTCGTAGAAATCCTGGGAAGTGCGCAGTACATCGGCGCCCTTGTAGTAGAGGTCGAGAAACTCTTGCAGGTTGTTGAAGGCGTAGGCCTTGCGCAGGGTTTCGACGTCGTTCCACGGCAGCGCGATCTTGTTGCGTTCGGCCAGGGCGAACAGCAGCTCAGGCTCCAGCGAGCCTTCCAGGTGCAGGTGCAATTCAGCCTTGGGCAGGGCGTTGAGCCAATCGTACATTTATAAATTCTCATCAGGTGCAATGGCGGCATTCTACAGGCGCACGCCGAAATAATCGGCAAAACCTGACCAAGCGGTGAGCATCCACAGGCACCGTGCAAGCAGTGCATGAACTAAGGTGTAACGAAACGTTAGCGGCGCGGTGCAGTCTGTACCCCATCAATGACGGATTCGCCGCGTTCAAAAGGCCTGCAATGCTCACATCTATCAAGCAAGAAAAATTCATGCTGCTGGCGCTGATTGCCGCCATCGCTGCCTACCCGCTGGAGCACTGGATGCTGCACAGCGGGCAGATGGTGGCGCTGTTGGCTGGCATAGCGCTGATCGGCTTTATCGTCGTGGCCTCGATGCGCGTGGCCCATCACGCCGAGCAACTGGCGGAAAAGGTCGGCGACCCCTACGGCACCATGATCCTGACCCTCGCCGCCGTGCTGGTGGAAGTGGTGATCCTGGCGATCATGATGAGCAACGAGCCCTCGCCGACCCTGGTGCGCGACACCATTTATTCGGCGGTGATGCTCGACATCAACGGCATCCTCGGCCTGGCCGCGCTGATGGGCGGCATCAAGCATGGCGAACAGTCCTACAACGACGATTCGGCGCGCACCTACAGCGTGATGATCCTTACCGCCATGGGTGTGTCGATGGTGGTGCCGGAATTTATCCCCGAGGCCGACTGGAAAATTTACTCGGCCTTCACCATCGGCGCGATGGTAGTGCTCTACACGTTGTTCCTGCGGATGCAGGTGGGGCCTCACAGTTATTTCTTCAGCTACAGCTACCCGGAAAAACGTCGTAAGAAACAACCGGAAGAAGCGTCGCCGCCGATCAGCCTGGCGTTTTCCATCGGGACGTTGGTGTTTGGCGTGATCGTAATTGGCGCGTTGGCCGAGGTGATGTCCAAGACCCTCGACCTGGGCCTGGAAGGCACGGGGGCTCCACCGGTAATCACGGCGATCATCGTGGCCGCGATTTCCGCCGCCCCGGAGATTTTGACCGCGTTGCGCGCAGCGCTGGCCAACCGCATGCAGTCTGTGGTGAACATCGCGCTGGGGGCTTCTCTGTCGACGGTGATTTTGACCGTACCGGTGATGGAAGCCATGGCCTTGTACACCGGCCAGCCGTTTCAGATGGCGATGACGCCGGTGCAGACCGTGATGGTGTTTATCACGCTGATTGTCAGCGCGATCAACCTCAACGATGGCGAAACCAACGCCATCGAAGGGATGACCCATTTTGTGTTGTTTGCGACGTTTATCATGCTGTCGCTGCTTGGACTGTAACCAATCCTGAAAACACCGCAGAAATAATTGTGGAAACCGGGCTTGTGTGGGAGCGGGCTTGCTCGCGAATACGGAGTGTCAGTCGCCAGATATGTTGACTGACCCAACGCATTCGCGAGCAAGCCCGCTCCCACATTTGAAAAGTGTTTCTTCAGTTAAGTCCGGTTGATCAGTTCCCGCGCCGCCTGGCTGTGATCGGCAATCAAGCCTTTCAGGTCCAATCCTTCGACCTGCCCGTCGATCACCCGCCATTTGCCGCCGACCATCACCCGGTCCGCTCGGTCGGCGCCGCACAGCAGCAGCGCAGAGATCGGGTCATGGCTGCCGGAGAAGCGCAGTTCATCGAGCTTGAACAACGCCAGGTCGGCCTGTTTGCCTACGGCCAGTTCGCCGATGTCGCTGCGACCGAGTAACTGCGCCGAACCTTTTGTCGCCCAACCCAACACCCGTTCCGGGGTGATCTTCTCTGCCCCGTAACGCAGGCGCTGGATGTACAGGGCCTGGCGCGTTTCGAGGATCATGTTCGACGCATCATTGGACGCCGAACCGTCCACCCCCAGGCCAATCGGTGCACCGGCGGCCAGCAGGTCCAGCGTTGGGCATATCCCGGAAGCCAGGCGCATGTTCGAGCTCGGGCAATGGCAGATACCGGTACCGGCAGCTCCGAGGCGTGCGATTTCTTCAGGGTTGAAGTGAATCCCGTGGGCCAGCCACGTGCGCGGGCCTAGCCAGCCGACGCTGTCGAGGTAATCCACGGTGCGCAGGCCGAAACGCTGCAGGCAGAAGTCTTCTTCGTCGAGGGTTTCCGCCAGGTGGGTATGCAGGCGCACGTCGAGGTTGTTGGCCAGCTCGGCGCTGGCTTCCATGATTTCCGGGGTGACGGAAAACGGCGAGCAGGGCGCCAGGGCGATCTGGATTTGTGCGCCGTCACCGCGCTCGTGGTACTGGCGGATCAGGCGGCGGCTGTCTTCCAGAATCACTTCGCCTTGCTGCACGGTTTGTTGCGGTGGCAGCCCTCCGTCGGCCTCGCCCAGGCTCATGGAGCCGCGCGTGAGCATGGCGCGCATGCCCAGATCGCGCACGCTGTCGACCTGCACGTCGATCGCCTGTTCCAGGCCGTCCGGGAACAGGTAGTGGTGGTCTGCCGCCGTGGTGCAGCCCGAGAGCAGCAGTTCGGCCAGGGCCACTTTGCTCGCCAGGGCGAGTTTTTCCGGGGTGAGTCGGGCCCAGACCGGATACAGGGTTTTCAACCAGGGAAACAGCGGCTGGTTGACCACCGGCGCCCAGGCGCGGGTCAGGGTTTGATAGAAGTGATGGTGGGTGTTGATGAGTCCAGGAAGGACGACATGCTCGCGGGCATCGAATACTTGTCCACAGGGCACGGCGGGTTCTTGGCCCCAGCCCAGCACTTCGGTGATCACACCGTCTTGCAGCACCAGGCCGCCACGGGCGTCGAGGCCATTGGCAGTGAAAATCGCGAGGGGGTTTTTTAACCAGATACGGGTCGCAGGCATTGGCCGGCTCCTCTGAATGATGGGTTCAGGTTTGCCAGCTCAGTGTTGCCCTGTCTGCTGATCCAGGGTCGCCGGGGAGGGCGAGGTGCGCAGTTTACGTGTGGATCGTTATCGACGGCAATCGGCCGATAACGATCCCGGTTTTTTTACCAGGCGATGGTGTCGCCCTTGTAGTCCACAAAGTGATGGCCGCCCTTGCCGGTGTAGGCATTTACCTGGTCAACCAGGCCGCGCACGCTGGTGGGCACGTCGATGTGGGCGTTTTCGCCACCCATGTCGGTTTTCACCCAGCCCGGGTGCAACGACAGCACGGTCAGTTTCTGATCGCCCAATTGGGTGACGAAGCTGTTGGTCATGGAGTTGAGGGCGGCCTTGCTGGCCTTGTACAGCGCCAGGTCCGAGCCGTCGGGAATGGTGACACTGCCCAGGATCGAACTCATGAAGGCCAGCACGCCGGTGCCTGGGCGGATCTGCCCGACAAAACGCTGGGCCAGGTTGATCGGCGCCACGGCGTTGGTGAAAAACAGTTGGCCGACTTCAGCCAGGGTGGCGTGGCCCGGTTCCTGGTTGGCCGGGCCTTTGACACCGGCATTGACGAACAGCAGGTCGAAGGTTTTTTCCTTGAGGCGCTGGCTGAGGGCAATTACCGCCTGCTGGTCATCCATGTCGAGCTTTTCGATTTGCACCTCGCCCAATGCTTTCAAGGCATCGGCCTTTTGCGGGTCGCGCACGGTGGCGGTCACGTCCCAGCCGTCCGCCAGCAGTTGCTTGGCCAGGCCAAGGCCCAGGCCCCGGGAGGCGCCGATAATCAGTGCGGTTTTTGAAGTGGACATGAATGGCTTCCTTTGACGGTGGAGGTTCACGGGTTCAGTGGACAACGCTGGCCGAGCCTTTGCTGCAACTCCTGGCGCAGTTGGTCGAGTTCGGCGATGCGGGTTTCGATCAGGTGGAGCTTGTCTTGCAGGAGCTGGGTCACGGCGCTGTCGGGGTCTGGAGCTTGCCATAATGCGCCGACGCTGTTGCCGATTTCACCCAGGCTGAAGCCCAGGCGCTGGGCGGTCTTGATGTACAGCACCAGTTGCACCATGTCGGCGGGGTAGTCACGGTAACCGTTGGCACTGCGTTGCGCGGCAATCAGCCCGCGTTGCTCGTAGAAACGCAGGGTGTCGCGACTGACCTGGCTGGCCTGGGCTAATTCGCCGATACGCATGTAGAGGGCTCAAGGGGGCTTGACCCTGGAGCATACTCCAGGCTTTAGCCTGCTGGCTTCTTGAATTTAAGGAGCTTACGGCTATGTGGACCGCACACCAATACCGTCGACTGGTTCGGGCCAGCGGTTGGTACGACCTGATCGTCACCGCCGCACTGGTCACACCCTGGACGTTTGTCCTGCTGCATAACGCCCTGGTGGCGTTGAACCTGCCCGGCGAGCTGCCGCCGTTCGCGCCTGTGCATATGTTGATGGCGAACCTGATGGGCTCGATTGTCTGCGTGTGGTCGGTGCTGCGAATCCGCGACCCACAAGCGATCTTTGGCCGCTACGACGCCGCCGGCCGAGTGCTGTTTGCCACCTGGCAGATCTACGCGCTGGCCCATGGTGCCAGTACTGTATTGGTGATTGTCGTGGTGTTTGAAGTGCTGTGGGCGGTGGCTCAGTTGATACCGGTGCGCCGAGCAGCAAGTTGATCAAAAAACGCTCAGTTGTGCCGGAACGTTGCAGGCTCTGCTGCGGGGTGACTCTTGCACGGGTTATCCACAGGTTGCTCCACAGTAATTGTGCGCAAGCGTGACCGGTGGATATAAGCGCTGTGGCCCTTTGTTCTAAAGGACATAACCCGCCTAACTGACTGTTTTTGAGCTGGATTAATACTTTCGTGCAGTGCCTTGAACAAAAACTGTACAACCGTCTGAAACCCTTGTGACAGAAGGGTTACAGGCGAGTGTGCTCAGGTTATCCACAGGCAGGTGCACAGTAGATGTGGGCAGTTTCAGCGCTCCAGCAGAATGCGCCCGCGACTCAGGTCGGCGAGCTGCGCTTGCAGGGTGTCGATATGTGCCTCGCCGAGGGCCAGCTGCAGGTCGACGCCATTGGCGGTGAAGGTTTCTTCCATCACCAGCCCACCCAGTTCGGCCACTCGCAGCTTCACCAACTGCAGCTCGGCAAAACCACAGGAGCAGCTCAGCGGCACCCGTTTGATCAGCTCGACGCGTTCGGCGGCTTGCAGGCATTTGTTCGCCCCGCCGCCATAGGCGCGGGCCAGGCCGCCGGTGCCCAGTTGGATGCCGCCGTACCAGCGGATCACCAGCACCACGACCTGGTCGCAATCCTGCGCTTCGATCGCGGCCAGGATCGGGCGCCCGGCCGTCCCGCCGGGTTCGCCGTCGTCGTTGCTGCGGTATTGATCGCCGAGTTTCCAGGCCCAGCAGTTGTGCGTGGCGTTCAGGTCGCTGTGCTGGTCGATGAAGGCCTGGGCGTCCTGGGGGCTGCTGATCGGGGCGGCGAGGGTAATGAAGCGGCTTTTGCGAATTTCTTCGCGAAACTCGCAAAGGCCGGTAAGCGTGAAAGGCATGGGTAACTTCGTTTAGAGGGCCGGCTTGATGCCACAGCCTTTGAGAATGATGTGGATCAGGTTGGTGCCGGCGTCTTCCATGTCCTGCTTGGTCAGCTTGGTGCGCCCGGTCACGCGGCAGATCTGGGTGGCAAAGTCGGCGTAATGCTGGGTGCTGCCCCACAGCAGGAAGATCAGGTGCACCGGGTCGATAGGGTCCATCTTGCCGGCGTCGATCCAGGCCTGGAATACCGCCGCACGGCCGCTGAACCAGGCGCGGTAGTCCTGGCTGAAATATTCGGTCAGGCACTCACCGCCGCTGATGATCTCCATCGCGAAGATCCGCGAGGCTTGTGGCTGGCGCCGGGAGAATTCCATCTTGGTGCGGATATAGCGGGTCAGGGCGGCCGCCGGGTCATCCTCGGCGGTCAGGGTGTTGAAGGTGCTGTCCCACAATTCGAGGATGTTGCTGAGCACCGCGATGTACAGGCCCAGCTTGTTGGTGAAGTAGTAGTGCAAGTTGGCTTTCGGCAACCCGGCACTCGCCGCGATGGTGTTCATGCTGGTGCCTTTGTAGCCATGACGGGCGAACTCGTCTTCGGCGGCCTGCAAAATCGCTTGTTCGTTCTTTTGGCGAATGCGGCTTGCAGGTTTTCCGGCGTGGTTGCTGTGGGCAGGAACTTCGAGGCTCATGGAGGTTTCCGTGCAGATCGATGAAGGCGACGTGTGCACAGATAACCCACCCTCAAGCCCCAGACAAGTCCCGATACGATAAAACCCTTAAAGCGGCTCCAGAGTGTCGCTTTCCAGGGTCCGGTTTGCGGCATCCACGGGAGCCTTGGCTTCAGGTAGCAGCAGGCACAATACGATGGCGGTCAGGCCGCCGCTGGTGATGGCCGAGTCGAACAGGTTCTGCACCAGGGTTGGCATCAGGTGCAGCAGGTTCGGTTGCGCCGCGATCCCCAGGCCGACGCCGAACGAGGTGGCGATGATCAGCATGCTGCGCCGATCCAGCGGGGCCTGGGCGAGAATGCGCACGCCGGCCGCCGCTACGCTGCCGAACATCACCAGGGTTGCGCCGCCCAGCACCGGCTTGGGGATTTGCTGCAGCACCGCACCAATCAACGGAAACAGCCCGAGGCAAAACAGTACCGCGCCGATGTACAAGCCGACGTAACGGCTGGCCACGCCGGTCAGCTGGATCACGCCGTTGTTCTGGGCGAATGTGGTGTTGGGAAAGGCACTGAAGGTGGCTGCGATCATGCAACTGATGCCATCTCCCAGTACGCCACCCTTGAGTCGGCTTATATAGGAAGGGCCGCTGATGGGCTGGCGGGCGATCATGCAATTGGCAGTGAGGTCACCGACGGTTTCGATGGTGCTGATCAGATAAATCAGTGCTACCGGCAGGAAAGCGCTCCAATCGAAGTTGAAACCGAAGTGGAACGGTGTAGGCAGGCTGATCAATGGCAAGTCAGGCAAGGCTTGGGGCACCAACTTGCCGCTGAACCAGGCGGCGAGGCTGCCCAGTGCGAGGCCGATGATGATGGCGGAGAGCCGTACCCATGGCGTGTTCGAGCGGTTGAGCAGGATGATGGTCAGTACCACGAACAGGCCGAGTGCCAGGTTGGTTGGCGCGCCGAAGTCCGGGGCATTGAAGCCGCCTCCAAGGTCAGTGATGCCGACCTTGATCAGGCTGATGCCGATCAGTGTGATGACGATGCCGGTCACCAGCGGCGTGATTACCCTTTTGAGCTGACCGATGAAACGGCTCAACACGACCTGCACTGCGGCGCCGAAGAAGCAGATACCGAAAATCATCGCCAGGATGTCTTCCGGGCTGCCGCCGCGTTGCTTGACCAGAAACCCGGCCGACAATACGGCGCCGAGAAACGCGAAGCTGGTGCCTTGCAGGCAGATCATCCCGGCGCCAATGCCAAACGGCCTGCGCGCCTGGATGAAGGTGCCCACACCGGAAACCATCAATACCATGCTGATCAGGTAGGGCAGGTGGGCGGTCAGGCCCAGGGTAGAGCCAATGATCAGCGGCGGGGTGATGATGCCGACGAAGGCAGCCAACACATGCTGCAACGCGGCAAGCAATGCAGGCAAAGGTTTGGGCCGATCGTTGAGGCCGTAGATCAGGTCGCTGGGGGTGTTGGATTCTGGCGGCATGGCGGGGAACTCATGGCTGACGGTTCGAGATCCCCTTGTCTTGCAAAAAGCTGTCCAGTTGCTCAGGTTTTATGTAAGGCCCGTGTTAGCGCGTTGCGGCCAGACTTTCGAGGAAGCTTTCCAGCACCAAATGAGGGCGACGGCCCTTGCGCGTGACCGAAGCGAGGCTCAAATCGTAAAAACGTGTAGCCGGTTTCAGCGCGCGCAGTCGGCCTTGTTGTACCCACAGGCTGGCGTAGTGGTCGGGCAGGTAGCCGATGTAGCGGCCGGTGAGGATCAGGAAGGCCATGCCCTCGCGGTCCGAGGCACTGGCGGTGCAATTGAGTGCCTGGTAGTGCGCCTGGATATCCGCGGGCAGGCGGAAGGTTGGGGCGATGGCGTCCTGGCTATTGACGCGGTCGTCGTCCAGTTGCTTGTCGTCGGCGTAAAACAGCGGGTGGCCCACTGCGCAATAGAGCAGCGAGCGTTCGCTGTACAGCGGCTGGTATTCAAGTCCCGACAAGGCGCTGGCCTGGGGGACTACGCCGACATGCAGGCGGCCGTCGAGCACCCCTTGTTCGACTTCATTGGGGGCGATCATGCGGATCTGGATCTGTACATCCGGACCGCGTTCCTTCAACTGTGCCAACGCGTGGGTGATACGCATGTGGGGCAGGGTGACCAGGTTGTCGGTCAGGCCGATGATCAGCTCGCCGCGCAAGTGTTGGTGCAGGCCGTTGACCTCGGTGCGAAAACTTTCCAGGGCGCTGAGCAGCTGCAGTGCCGACTGGTAAACCTCGCGTCCTTCCTCGGTCAGGGAAAACCCCGCCCGCCCGCGTTGGCACAGGCGCAGGCCAAGGCGCTGTTCAAGATCACTCATTTGCTGGCTGATGGCCGAGCGGCCAATCCCCAGTACGGTTTCCGCCGCCGAGAAGCCACCGCACTCCACCACGCTGCGAAAGATGCGCAACAGTCGGATATCGAAGTCGCTGACTTGGGCCAGAGGATCGGGTCGACGGCTGCTCATAGTTTAGTGAAGGCCTGACTGAAGGTTAGAAGAGTTGGATTTCACCGACTTTATCCCCGTGGCAATTTAGCTGCAACAACGCTTTTCAATCCCGACGCTGCCTTTTGCCTTGCGAGGTTTTGCTCATGAACATGCCCGAAAACGCTCCGTCCACCCTGGCCAGCCAATTGAAGCTGGACGCGCACTGGATGCCGTACACCGCCAACCGCAACTTTCATCGTGACCCGCGCCTGATCGTGGCAGCTGAAGGCAGCTGGTTGACCGATGACAAGGGGCGCAAGGTGTATGACTCGCTGTCGGGTCTGTGGACCTGCGGCGCCGGGCACACTCGCAAGGAAATCCAGGAAGCGGTCTCCAAGCAACTGGGTACGTTGGACTACTCGCCGGGCTTCCAATACGGTCATCCATTGTCGTTCCAGCTGGCAGAGAAGATTACCGACCTGACGCCGGGCAACCTGAACCATGTGTTCTTCACCGACTCCGGCTCCGAGTGCGCCGATACCGCGGTGAAGATGGTGCGTGCGTACTGGCGCCTGAAAGGCCAGGCGACCAAGACCAAGATGATCGGCCGTGCCCGTGGTTATCACGGTGTGAACATCGCCGGTACCAGCCTGGGCGGCGTGAACGGTAACCGTAAGATTTTTGGTCAGGGGCTGATGGATGTTGACCATCTGCCTCACACCCTGCTGGCGAGCAATGCGTTCTCCCGTGGCATGCCGGAGCTGGGCGGGATTGCCTTGGCGGACGAGCTGCTCAAGCTGATCGAGTTGCACGATGCGTCGAACATCGCCGCAGTGTTTGTTGAACCGATGGCGGGCTCTGCCGGCGTGCTGGTTCCGCCGCAGGGTTACCTGAAGCGTCTGCGTGAGATCTGCGATCAGCACAACATCCTGTTGGTGTTCGACGAAGTGATCACCGGCTTCGGTCGTACCGGTTCGATGTTTGGTGCTGACAGCTTCGGTGTGACCCCGGACCTGATGTGCATTGCCAAGCAAGTCACCAACGGCGCGATCCCGATGGGCGCGGTGATTGCCAGCACCGAGATTTATCAGACGTTCATGAATCAGGCGACGCCTGAGTACGCGGTGGAATTCCCGCACGGCTACACCTACTCGGCCCACCCGGTTGCCTGCGCGGCTGGCTTGGCGGCACTCGACCTGCTGCAGAAGGAAAACCTGGTGCAGAGCGTGGCCGAAGTCGCACCGCATTTCGAGAATGCGCTGCACGGCCTGAAGGGCAGCAAGAACGTGATCGACATTCGTAACTATGGCCTGGCCGGTGCGATCCAGATTGCCCCGCGTGATGGTGATGCCATCGTGCGTCCGTTCGAAGCGGGCATGGCCTTGTGGAAAGCCGGCTTCTACGTGCGCTTTGGCGGCGACACCCTGCAGTTCGGCCCAACCTTCAACAGCAAGCCGCAGGACCTTGATCGCTTGTTCGATGCGGTCGGCGAAGTGCTGAACAAGATCGACTGATTTCTCCTTCTATATAGAACAACTTTTCAGGAGCCCTGCATGAGCCTCATCCAGCATTTGATCAACGGCCAATTGGTCACCGAAAACGGTCGCACTGCCGACGTGTACAACCCGTCGACTGGCCAGGTGATTCACCAGGTGCCGTTGGCCAGCCGTGAAACCATTCAAAGCGCCATCGATTCGGCCAAGGCGGCTTTCCCGGCCTGGCGTAACACGCCACCGGCCAAGCGTGCCCAGGTGATGTTTCGTTTCAAGCAATTGCTTGAGCAGAACGAAGCGCGTATCTCCCAGCTGATCAGCGAAGAGCATGGCAAGACCCTGGAAGATGCGGCCGGTGAGCTCAAGCGCGGGATCGAGAACGTGGAGTACGCGTGCTCGGCGCCGGAAATCCTCAAGGGCGAGTACAGCCGTAACGTTGGCCCGAATATCGATGCCTGGTCTGACTTCCAGCCGTTGGGTGTGGTGGCCGGTATTACGCCGTTCAACTTCCCGGCGATGGTGCCGTTGTGGATGTATCCGCTGGCGATCGTCTGCGGTAACTGCTTCATCCTCAAGCCGTCGGAGCGTGATCCAAGCTCGACGCTGCTGATTGCACAACTGTTGCAGGAAGCTGGCTTGCCTAAAGGCGTGCTGAGTGTGGTGCATGGCGATAAAGGCGCGGTGGATGCGTTGATCGAAGCGCCGGAAGTCAAGGCGTTGAGCTTTGTCGGCTCGACGCCGATCGCCGAGTACATCTATTCCGAAGCCACCAAGCGCGGCAAGCGTGTACAGGCGTTGGGCGGGGCGAAGAACCATGCGGTGCTGATGCCGGATGCGGATCTCGATAACGCTGTCAGTGCCTTGATGGGCGCGGCGTATGGTTCGTGCGGTGAGCGTTGCATGGCGATCTCTGTTGCCGTGTGTGTCGGCGACCAGGTGGCTGACGCATTGGTCGCCAAGCTGGTGCCGCAGATCAAGGCGCTGAAGATTGGTGCGGGCACCACGTGTGGATTGGACATGGGGCCGCTGGTCACTGGCCAGGCGCGCGATAAAGTCAGTGGCTATATAGAGGACGGCGTTTCTTCGGGTGCTGAGTTGGTCGTCGATGGTCGTGGCCTGAGTATTGCCGGTAATGAAGATGGCTTCTTCCTGGGGGGCAGTTTGTTCGACCGCGTGACCCCGCAGATGCGCATCTATAAAGAAGAGATCTTCGGGCCGGTGCTGTGTGTGGTTCGGGTGAACAGCCTGGAAGCGGCCATGCAGTTGATCAACGATCACGAGTACGGCAACGGCACCTGTATCTTCACCCGTGACGGTGAGGCGGCGCGGTTGTTCTGTGACGAGATTGAAGTGGGTATGGTTGGCGTCAACGTGCCGTTGCCGGTGCCGGTGGCTTATCACAGCTTTGGTGGCTGGAAGCGCTCGCTGTTTGGCGACTTGCATGCCTATGGGCCGGATGGGGTGCGGTTCTATACGCGTCGCAAGGCGATTACTCAGCGCTGGCCGCAACGGGCCAGTCATGAGGCGTCGCAGTTTGCCTTTCCTAGCTTGTAGGTTCGGTAAGTAGAAGGCCGGCCCCTTGGGGCCGGCCTTTGCTTTTCAGGGCTTTTTTGACCGATATGACAGTATTGTGAAAAAAGGTGTTGACGGCAGATTCTGGAAGTCTATAATTCGCCCCACTTCCGGCGCAGTCGAAACGGAAAACTCCTTGGTAAACAAAGAGTTATGTAGGTTTCGATAGCGGGCTGCTTCAGATCATCGAAGCCCAGAAGGAGTTAGTAAGGCAGTGTTGTTTGGCCCTATTAACGGTTCGATCTTCTCGGTCGAAAGCGGAGAAAAAGAGGTGTTGACAGCAGCGTGTAACGCTGTAGAATTCGCCTCCCGCTAACGAGAGATCGGAAGCGCAAGTGGTTGAAGTTACAAAGGAAACTTTGAAAACTTCTGAAAATAATCACTTGACAGCAAATGAGGCTGCTGTAGAATGCGCGCCTCGGTTGAGACGAAAGATCTTAACCAACCGCTCTTTAACAACTGAATCAAGCAATTCGTGTGGGTGCTTGTGGGGTCAGACTGATAGTCAACAAGATTATCAGCATCACAAGTTACTCCGCGAGAAATCAAAGATGTAACCAACGATTGCTGAGCCAAGTTTAGGGTTTCTTAAAAACCCAAAGATGTTTGAACTGAAGAGTTTGATCATGGCTCAGATTGAACGCTGGCGGCAGGCCTAACACATGCAAGTCGAGCGGTAGAGAGAAGCTTGCTTCTCTTGAGAGCGGCGGACGGGTGAGTAATGCCTAGGAATCTGCCTGGTAGTGGGGGATAACGTCCGGAAACGGACGCTAATACCGCATACGTCCTACGGGAGAAAGCAGGGGACCTTCGGGCCTTGCGCTATCAGATGAGCCTAGGTCGGATTAGCTAGTTGGTGGGGTAATGGCTCACCAAGGCGACGATCCGTAACTGGTCTGAGAGGATGATCAGTCACACTGGAACTGAGACACGGTCCAGACTCCTACGGGAGGCAGCAGTGGGGAATATTGGACAATGGGCGAAAGCCTGATCCAGCCATGCCGCGTGTGTGAAGAAGGTCTTCGGATTGTAAAGCACTTTAAGTTGGGAGGAAGGGCAGTAAATTAATACTTTGCTGTTTTGACGTTACCGACAGAATAAGCACCGGCTAACTCTGTGCCAGCAGCCGCGGTAATACAGAGGGTGCAAGCGTTAATCGGAATTACTGGGCGTAAAGCGCGCGTAGGTGGTTCGTTAAGTTGGATGTGAAATCCCCGGGCTCAACCTGGGAACTGCATTCAAAACTGACGAGCTAGAGTATGGTAGAGGGTGGTGGAATTTCCTGTGTAGCGGTGAAATGCGTAGATATAGGAAGGAACACCAGTGGCGAAGGCGACCACCTGGACTGATACTGACACTGAGGTGCGAAAGCGTGGGGAGCAAACAGGATTAGATACCCTGGTAGTCCACGCCGTAAACGATGTCAACTAGCCGTTGGGAGCCTTGAGCTCTTAGTGGCGCAGCTAACGCATTAAGTTGACCGCCTGGGGAGTACGGCCGCAAGGTTAAAACTCAAATGAATTGACGGGGGCCCGCACAAGCGGTGGAGCATGTGGTTTAATTCGAAGCAACGCGAAGAACCTTACCAGGCCTTGACATCCAATGAACTTTCTAGAGATAGATTGGTGCCTTCGGGAACATTGAGACAGGTGCTGCATGGCTGTCGTCAGCTCGTGTCGTGAGATGTTGGGTTAAGTCCCGTAACGAGCGCAACCCTTGTCCTTAGTTACCAGCACGTAATGGTGGGCACTCTAAGGAGACTGCCGGTGACAAACCGGAGGAAGGTGGGGATGACGTCAAGTCATCATGGCCCTTACGGCCTGGGCTACACACGTGCTACAATGGTCGGTACAGAGGGTTGCCAAGCCGCGAGGTGGAGCTAATCCCAGAAAACCGATCGTAGTCCGGATCGCAGTCTGCAACTCGACTGCGTGAAGTCGGAATCGCTAGTAATCGCGAATCAGAATGTCGCGGTGAATACGTTCCCGGGCCTTGTACACACCGCCCGTCACACCATGGGAGTGGGTTGCACCAGAAGTAGCTAGTCTAACCTTCGGGGGGACGGTTACCACGGTGTGATTCATGACTGGGGTGAAGTCGTAACAAGGTAGCCGTAGGGGAACCTGCGGCTGGATCACCTCCTTAATCGACGACATCAGCTGCTCCATAAGTTCCCACACGAATTGCTTGATTCATTGAAGAAGACGATAGAAGCAGCTTTAAGCTCCAAGCTGATAGCTCTTAGCTAATCAGTTACGCGCTCGAAATTGGGTCTGTAGCTCAGTTGGTTAGAGCGCACCCCTGATAAGGGTGAGGTCGGCAGTTCGAATCTGCCCAGACCCACCAATTTTGTTATGGGGCCATAGCTCAGCTGGGAGAGCGCCTGCCTTGCACGCAGGAGGTCAACGGTTCGATCCCGTTTGGCTCCACCATTAACTGTTTCTACTGTTAGAGTTTAGAAATGAATATTCGCCAATGAATATTGATTTCTAGTCTTTGATTAGATCGTTCTTTAAAAATTTGGGTATGTGATAGAAAGATAGACTGAACGTTACTTTCACTGGTAACGGATCAGGCTAAGGTAAAATTTGTAAGTAATTGCGAATTTTCGGCGAATGTCGTCTTCACAGTATAACCAGATTGCTTGGGGTTATATGGTCAAGTGAAGAAGCGCATACGGTGGATGCCTTGGCAGTCAGAGGCGATGAAAGACGTGGTAGCCTGCGAAAAGCTTCGGGGAGTCGGCAAACAGACTTTGATCCGGAGATGTCTGAATGGGGGAACCCAGCCATCATAAGATGGTTACCTTACACTGAATACATAGGTGTATGGAGCGAACCAGGGGAACTGAAACATCTAAGTACCCTGAGGAAAAGAAATCAACCGAGATTCCCTTAGTAGTGGCGAGCGAACGGGGACTAGCCCTTAAGTGGCTTTGAGATTAGCGGAACGCTCTGGAAAGTGCGGCCATAGTGGGTGATAGCCCTGTACGCGAAAATCTCTTAGTCATGAAATCGAGTAGGACGGAGCACGAGAAACTTTGTCTGAATATGGGGGGACCATCCTCCAAGGCTAAATACTACTGACTGACCGATAGTGAACTAGTACCGTGAGGGAAAGGCGAAAAGAACCCCGGAGAGGGGAGTGAAATAGATCCTGAAACCGTATGCGTACAAGCAGTGGGAGCAGACTTTGTTCTGTGACTGCGTACCTTTTGTATAATGGGTCAGCGACTTATTTTCAGTGGCGAGCTTAACCGAATAGGGGAGGCGTAGCGAAAGCGAGTCTTAATAGGGCGTCTAGTCGCTGGGAATAGACCCGAAACCGGGCGATCTATCCATGGGCAGGTTGAAGGTTGGGTAACACTAACTGGAGGACCGAACCGACTACCGTTGAAAAGTTAGCGGATGACCTGTGGATCGGAGTGAAAGGCTAATCAAGCTCGGAGATAGCTGGTTCTCCTCGAAAGCTATTTAGGTAGCGCCTCATGTATCACTGTAGGGGGTAGAGCACTGTTTCGGCTAGGGGGTCATCCCGACTTACCAAACCGATGCAAACTCCGAATACCTACAAGTGCCGAGCATGGGAGACACACGGCGGGTGCTAACGTCCGTCGTGAAAAGGGAAACAACCCAGACCGTCAGCTAAGGTCCCAAAGTTATGGTTAAGTGGGAAACGATGTGGGAAGGCTTAGACAGCTAGGAGGTTGGCTTAGAAGCAGCCACCCTTTAAAGAAAGCGTAATAGCTCACTAGTCGAGTCGGCCTGCGCGGAAGATGTAACGGGGCTCAAACCATACACCGAAGCTACGGGTATCATCTTCGGATGATGCGGTAGAGGAGCGTTCTGTAAGCCTGTGAAGGTGAGTTGAGAAGCTTGCTGGAGGTATCAGAAGTGCGAATGCTGACATGAGTAACGATAATGGGTGTGAAAAACACCCACGCCGAAAGACCAAGGTTTCCTGCGCAACGTTAATCGACGCAGGGTTAGTCGGTCCCTAAGGCGAGGCTGAAAAGCGTAGTCGATGGAAAACAGGTTAATATTCCTGTACTTCTGGTTATTGCGATGGAGGGACGGAGAAGGCTAGGCCAGCTTGGCGTTGGTTGTCCAAGTTTAAGGTGGTAGGCTGGAATCTTAGGTAAATCCGGGATTCTAAGGCCGAGAGCTGATGACGAGTTATCTTTTAGATGACGAAGTGGTTGATGCCATGCTTCCAAGAAAAGCTTCTAAGCTTCAGGTAACCAGGAACCGTACCCCAAACCGACACAGGTGGTTGGGTAGAGAATACCAAGGCGCTTGAGAGAACTCGGGTGAAGGAACTAGGCAAAATGGCACCGTAACTTCGGGAGAAGGTGCGCCGGTGAGGGTGAAGGACTTGCTCCGTAAGCTCATGCCGGTCGAAGATACCAGGCCGCTGCGACTGTTTATTAAAAACACAGCACTCTGCAAACACGAAAGTGGACGTATAGGGTGTGACGCCTGCCCGGTGCCGGAAGGTTAATTGATGGGGTTAGCTAACGCGAAGCTCTTGATCGAAGCCCCGGTAAACGGCGGCCGTAACTATAACGGTCCTAAGGTAGCGAAATTCCTTGTCGGGTAAGTTCCGACCTGCACGAATGGCGTAACGATGGCGGCGCTGTCTCCACCCGAGACTCAGTGAAATTGAAATCGCTGTGAAGATGCAGTGTATCCGCGGCTAGACGGAAAGACCCCGTGAACCTTTACTATAGCTTTGCACTGGACTTTGAATTTGCTTGTGTAGGATAGGTGGGAGGCTTTGAAGCGTGGACGCCAGTTCGCGTGGAGCCAACCTTGAAATACCACCCTGGCAACTTTGAGGTTCTAACTCAGGTCCGTTATCCGGATCGAGGACAGTGTATGGTGGGTAGTTTGACTGGGGCGGTCTCCTCCTAAAGAGTAACGGAGGAGTACGAAGGTGCGCTCAGACCGGTCGGAAATCGGTCGTAGAGTATAAAGGCAAAAGCGCGCTTGACTGCGAGACAGACACGTCGAGCAGGTACGAAAGTAGGTCTTAGTGATCCGGTGGTTCTGTATGGAAGGGCCATCGCTCAACGGATAAAAGGTACTCCGGGGATAACAGGCTGATACCGCCCAAGAGTTCATATCGACGGCGGTGTTTGGCACCTCGATGTCGGCTCATCACATCCTGGGGCTGAAGCCGGTCCCAAGGGTATGGCTGTTCGCCATTTAAAGTGGTACGCGAGCTGGGTTTAGAACGTCGTGAGACAGTTCGGTCCCTATCTGCCGTGGACGTTTGAGATTTGAGAGGGGCTGCTCCTAGTACGAGAGGACCGGAGTGGACGAACCTCTGGTGTTCCGGTTGTCACGCCAGTGGCATTGCCGGGTAGCTATGTTCGGAATAGATAACCGCTGAAAGCATCTAAGCGGGAAACTAGCCTCAAGATGAGATCTCACTGGAACCTTGAGTTCCCTGAAGGGCCGTCGAAGACTACGACGTTGATAGGTTGGGTGTGTAAGCGCTGTGAGGCGTTGAGCTAACCAATACTAATTGCCCGTGAGGCTTGACCATATAACACCCAAGCAATTTGCGTCGAAGAGACCAGATTGCGGTGTGTGAAGACGAAACGAACCGAAAGTTCGAGATCTTGCAAAACACCGAAAGCTATCACATACCCAATTTGCTGAAGCGAGGCCAGCTGGCCACGACTCAGTACCCGAATTTCTTGACGACCATAGAGCATTGGAACCACCTGATCCCATCCCGAACTCAGCAGTGAAACGATGCATCGCCGATGGTAGTGTGGGGTTTCCCCATGTGAGAGTAGGTCATCGTCAAGATTAAATTCCAGAACCCCTGATTGCTTATGCAGTCAGGGGTTTTGTTTTGCGCGGTCGGAAAGTATGGCGAGCGTCTCCAAGTGTTCCTCACTTGCAGCCTACGATTGTCTTCAATGCTAAAGTCCATCCTCGATTTTGCTTTTCCCAAGGAAGCCGTTATGCCGGATGCGACGTCCCTCAGTGCTGGATTCATGGTGGTTCACGGCAACCGCCTGGATGAACTGCGCAGCCTGGTTGTCAGCTGGATGCGCCGTTACCCGCTGGCTCCCCTGGAAAACGAAATCGCCCTGGTACAAAGCAACGGTATTGCCCAGTGGCTGAAACTGGCGCTGGCTGAAGACCCTGAAGACGACGACATGGGCGGTTGCGGCATCGCTGCCGCTATTGATGTGCAGCTTCCCGGCAGCTTCATGTGGCAGCTCTATCGCATGGTCCTGGGCAAAGACGAGATCCCACCCAAATCCCTGCTGGATAAAGCCCCACTGACCTGGCGTCTCATGCGCCTGTTGCCGGAGCTGATCGATCAGCCCCATTTCGAACCCCTGCAACGCTTCCTGACCCACGATACGGATCTGCGCAAACGCTACCAACTCGCGGAACGCCTCGCCGACCTGTTCGACCAATACCAGGTCTACCGTGCTGACTGGCTGGAAGATTGGGCTGCCGGTCGCCATCAACTGCGCAATGGCCGTGGCGAATCCAAACCTTTGAGCCCGGCCAACTGCTGGCAAGCCGAACTATGGCGCGCCCTGCTGTTGGACGTAGGAGAGGAGGGCATGGCTCAAAGTCGCGCCGGAGTTCACCAACGCTTTATCGAGCGCATCAATAGCCTGGAGCAGGCACCGATAGGCCTGCCCTCCCGCGTGATCGTCTTCGGCATTTCCTCCTTGCCAGCCCAAGCGCTGGAAGCCCTTGCCGGCCTCGCCCGTTTCAGCCAGGTGCTGCTGTGTGTGCACAACCCTTGTCGCCATCACTGGTCCGACATCGTCGCCGACAAAGACCTGCTCCGAAACGAATACAAGCGCCAGGCACGCAAGGCCGGAATGCCGGTCACCATCGACCCGCAAACCCTGCATCAGCACGCCCACCCGCTGCTCGCTGCCTGGGGTAAGCAAGGTCGCGACTACATCAACCTGTTGGACAGCTACGACGACCCCAACAGTTACCGCTCGGCATTCCGTGACGGTCGTATCGACCTGTTCAGCGAGAGCGAGCCCACCACCTTGCTCAACCAACTCCAGGACGACATCCTCGAACTGCGCCCCCTCAACGAAACCCGTGAACTCTGGCCAAGCGTCGACCTGGCGCGCGACACTTCCATTCGCTTCCACATCGCCCACAGTGCCCAACGCGAAGTTGAAGTTCTTCACGACCAGTTACTGCAGCGCTTCAGCGCCGACCCCACGCTGCGCCCACGGGACATCATCGTCATGGTCCCCGACGTCGACAGCTACGCGCCGCATATTCGCGCCGTATTCGGCCAGCTTGAAAGAAGCGACCTACGCTTCATTCCGTTCACGCTTACGGACCAGGGCCAGCGTGGCCGCGATCCGTTACTGATCGCCGTCGAGCACCTGCTCAAGCTCCCGGACAGCCGCTTTCCGGTCAGCGAAATCCTCGACCTGCTCGACGTCCCGGCCCTGCGGGAACGCTTCGCCATCAAGGAACGCGACCTGCCGACCCTGCACCGCTGGATCGAAGGCGCCGGTATCCGTTGGGGCCTCAACGCCGAACAACGCGCCGGCCTCGGCTTACCCCAGGAGCTGGAGCAAAACAGCTGGCGGTTCGGCCTGCGTCGTATGCTCCTGGGCTACGCCGTCGGTACGGGCTCTGCCTGCGATGGCATCGAGCCGTACGATGAAATCGGCGGACTCGATGCGGCCTTGATCGGCCCGCTGGTCGCACTGCTCGATGCGCTGCACGACGCCCACCAGGCACTTTCGCAACCTGCCGCGCCGACAGAGTGGGGCGAGCGCCTGCAAAACCTGATGCAGTTGTTCTTCCTCCCGAGCAACGAGCACGACGACTACCTGTTGGGTCAACTCGAGCAACTGAGAGAAACCTGGCTGGAGACCTGCGAGTCCGTCGGCCTGCATGACGAATTACCCCTGACCGTAGTCCGCGAGGCCTGGCTGGCAGGCCTCGACCAAGGCCGACTGTCCCAGCGCTTCCTCGCGGGAGCTGTCAATTTTTGTACCTTGATGCCCATGCGCGCGATCCCATTCAAGCTGGTTTGCCTACTTGGCATGAACGATGGCGACTACCCACGCGCGCAACCGCCGCTGGACTTCGACCTGATGGGCAGCGACTACCGCCCAGGGGATCGGTCACGCCGCGAAGACGACCGCTACCTGTTGCTCGAAGCCCTGCTCTCCGCCCGCGACCAGCTCTACATCAGTTGGGTCGGCCGCAGTATCCGCGACAACAGTGATCGCCCGGCATCGGTCCTGATCGGGCAGTTGCGCGACCACATTGCCAGCGGCTGGCACACCACCAGTGGCGAACCACTCCTGGAAGCCACCACCCAGGAACACCCGCTCCAGCCCTTCAGCGCCCGCTACTTCCATGAAGGTGACAAGCTGTTCAGCTACGCCCGCGAATGGCAGTTGCTCCACGCAACCCCGGACAGCGTGCCCGATACCGGCAGCCTCGCACCCTACACCCAGGAAGAACCGTTGAGCCTTGGCCAACTGCAAGACTTCCTGCGCAACCCGGTCAAACACTTTTTCAGCCAGCGCCTGAAAGTGTTTTTCGAAGCCGCCGAAGTCCCGCTGGAAGATGAAGAACCCTTCGTCCTCGATGCACTGCAGCGCTATAACCTGAGCGACAGTTTGCTCACGGCGGCACTCACCCGCCCCGACAACCTCGACGAAGCCCTCAACGCCCAGGCCCTGCGTCTGCAAGGCAGTGGCTTGTTGCCGATGGTTGGTTTCGGCGAATGCCTGCGCAAAGAAATGATCGAGCCTCTGCCCGACCTGTTGCAGCGTTACCAGCAACTCCTGGCACTCTGGCCCACTGCGCACACCAGCGCCGAACCGATCAGTTTTGAGCATCAAGGCATCCAGCTGGAAGGTTGGATCAGTGGCCTGCATCAACGCAGCGATGGCGGCTTTCTAAGCGTCACCGCCATCCCCAACAGCATCGGCTCGATCAAGACCCGTAAGTGGCATCGCCTGATTCGCCCATGGGTCAACCACCTGGTGGCCTGCGCCTGCGGTCTTCCGTTAAGTACCGGCCTGGTCGCCAGCGACGACACACTGCTATTGGCCCCACTTGAGCAAGCCACAGCCCGGGAGCTCCTCGGCAACCTGCTGCTCGCCTGGAAAACCGGCATGAGCGAACCACTGCCGGTCGCCGTTAAAACCGCATTCGCCTGGCTCGGTCAAACCGACCCGGCCAAAGCGCAAGCCGCCGCCAGCAAAGCCTACGAAGGCGACGGCCAAACCAGCGACGGCGAGCGCCGTGAAAGCCCTGCGCTCATCCGACAGTTCCCCGATTACGCCGCCTTGATGGCCAGCGAAGAGTTCGAAGGCTGGTGCGAAACCCTCTATCGACCGTTGATCAACGCTCCCTGGCGATCACTCACCAGCGCGGAGGCCAGCGCATGAGCGGTACAAAACCCCTGGCCCTGGCCTTCCCGCTCAAGGGCAGCCAACTGATCGAAGCCAGTGCCGGCACAGGCAAGACATTTACCATCTCAGCGCTCTACCTGCGTCTGGTACTCGGCCACGGAGGGGACGAGTCGGGCTTCGGCCGCGAGTTGCTGCCGCCGCAAATTCTCGTCGTGACCTTTACTGATGCCGCCACCAAAGAGCTGCGTGAACGCATCCGAATCCGCCTGGCAGAAGCCGCGCGTTTTTTCCGCGAAGAAATCGAAGAACCCGACGCGTTGATCGCCGAACTGCGCGACCAATACAGCCCCGAACAATGGCCCGGCTGCGCCAATCGCCTGGACATCGCCGCCCAGTGGATGGATGAAGCCGCCGTCTCGACCATTCACAGCTGGTGCCAGCGCATGCTGCGCGAACACGCCTTCGACAGCGGGAGCCTGTTCACCCAGACCCTGGAAACTGACCACAGCGACCTGCTCGGCGAAGTGCTGCGCGACTACTGGCGGCTGTTCTGCTACCCGATGCACGACGATGCGCTGAACTGGGTGCGCAACAATTGGGGCGGCCCGGCGGCCCTGATGCCACGGGTACGCGCGCTGTTCGGCAGCGAGCGGCCCACGGATGAAACGCGTGACCCCGCCGAGCTGATCAACGAATGCCTGCAAGAGCGCCGCCAAGCACTCGTCGCGCTCAAGGCACCCTGGCAACAATGGGCAGAAGAATTGCGCAACATTTGCCTGCAGGCCGTCGCCGCCAAAACCGTCGATGGTCGCAAGATGCAAGCCCGTTACTTCGAACCCTGGTTCGAAAAAATCAGCGCCTGGGCAGCTGACGAGTCTCTCGAACAACTGGACATCGGCACCGGTTTCACCCGCCTGACCCCCGACGGCATGGCCGAAGCCTGGAAAGGCGAACCACCACGCCATCCGGGTATCGACGCCATGGCCAGTCTCAAGGCCAGCCTCGACGCCCTGCCAACGCCCGATGCTGCTGTACTGCAACACGCCGCCGGCTGGGTGGGAAAACGCTTCGAAGAAGAAAAGCGCCGGCGCGCCGAAATGGGCTTCGACGACATGCTGATCCGCCTCAACGCCGCCCTGCAAGCCGACGGCGGCGAGCGTTTGGCCAGCGTGATCCGCGAGCAATTCCCGGTCGCCCTGATCGACGAATTCCAAGACACCGACCCGGTGCAATACAGCATCTTCGACAGTATCTACCGCATCGAAGAAAACCACCTCGACAGCGGCCTGTTCCTGATCGGCGACCCAAAGCAGGCGATCTACGCCTTCCGTGGCGCCGACATCTACACCTACCTGCGCGCGCGCCAGTCCACCACCGGCCGCCATCACACCCTGGGCACCAACTTCCGTTCGAGCCACGCCATGGTCGAGGCGGTAAACCACGTATTCCAGCGCGCAGAAAAAGGCCGTGGAGCGTTCCTGTTCCGTGAACCCGACGGTACGAATCCGGTGCCGTTCCAGTCGGTATTGTCCCAAGGCCGTAAGGAACAACTGCAGGTCAACGGTCAGACGTTGCCTGCGCTGAATCTCTGGCATCTACCCACCGACCAGCCGATCTCCGGCGTGCTCTACCGCCAACAGTTGGCCGCGTCCTGCGCCAGTCAAATCGTCGCGTTACTCAATGGCGGCCAGCAGGGAACTGCCGGATTCCTCGGCAAAGACGCTAGCTTCAAAGGCGTGCTGCCGTCAGACATCGCCATCCTCGTGCGCGACGGCAAGGAAGCCCAGGCCGTGCGCGGTGAACTGGCTGCCCGTGGCGTGCGCAGCGTTTACCTTTCCGATAAGGATTCCGTGTTCGCCGCCCAGGAAGCCCACGACCTGCTGGCCTGGCTCAAGGCCTGTGCCGAGCCGGACGTCGAGCGCCCACTGCGCGCCGCCCTGGCTTGCGTCACCTTGAACCTGTCGCTGCCCGAACTGGAGCGTCTGAACCAGGACGAACTGGCGTGGGAACAACGCGTAATGCAGTTCCGCGATTACCGTACGATCTGGCGCACCCAAGGCGTGCTGCCGATGCTGCGGCGCCTGTTGCACGACTTCAAATTGCCGCAAACCCTGATCACCCGCAGCGATGGCGAGCGGGTATTGACCAACCTGTTGCACCTCTCGGAATTGCTGCAACAGGCGGCCGCAGAGCTGGACGGTGAACAAGCGCTGATTCGCCATCTGGCCGAACATCTCGCGCTTTCCGGCCAGGCCGGTGAAGAGCAGATCCTGCGCCTGGAAAGTGATGAACAGCTGGTCAAAGTGGTAACGATCCACAAATCCAAGGGGCTGGAATACGACCTGGTTTTCCTGCCGTTCATTTGCTCGGCAAAACCGGTGGATGGCAGCCGCCTGCCGTTGCATTACCACGACGCAAACGGCAAATCCAAGGTCAGCCTCAGGCCCACCGCCGAGTTGATCGCCCAAGCCGACGATGAACGGCTGGCCGAAGACTTGCGTCTGTTTTACGTGGCGCTGACCCGCGCCAAACACGCCTGCTGGCTGGGCATCGCCGACCTCAAGCGTGGCAATAACAACAGCTCGGTGCTGCACCTGTCGGCCCTGGGCTACTTGCTCGGCGGCGGCGCTTCACTTGGCGAGTCCGGCGGCCTGGCCCGCTGGTTGCTTGACCTGCAGGAAGGTTGCCCGGCACTGCATTACGCAGAAGTGCCCGAGGCCGATGCGGTCGTATTCCACCCGCCGCGTAACGAAGCCACCTTGCTCGCGCCGCTGCTGCCCAAGCGCAAGGCGGCAGAAAACTGGTGGATCGCTTCCTACAGTGCGCTGCGTATCGGCGAGAGCATGAGTGCGGCGAGCCTCGAAGCGCCGGAAAGCCCACAAGCGCAGAAGCTGTTCGATGACGAACGCCTCGACCCGGATGCCCCACGCGAAGTGCCGGCTTCCGGTGGCGATATTCACCGTTTCCCACGCGGGCCGAATCCCGGCACCTTCCTCCATGGCCTGCTGGAATGGGCGGGCGGCGAAGGCTTCAATGTTACCCCGGAGGCTATCGAAGATGCGGTCGCCCGCCGCTGCAACCGACGCGGCTGGGAAGGCTGGATCGGCACACTCGGCGGTTGGCTCGGGCATCTGTTGCAAGCCCGGTTGCCGCTGGGCAACGGGCAGGTGGCCCTTAGCGAGTTGCGGCAGTACCAGATCGAAATGGAGTTCTGGTTTGCCAGCCACAAAGTCGACGTCCTCGCACTCGACAAACTGGTGTGCCAGCACACTCACAATGGCGTATCCCGCGTGGCCGCCGAACCGGTGCTGCTCAATGGCATGTTCAAGGGTTTTATCGACCTGACCTTTGAACACGAAGGCCGCTACTACGTGGCCGACTACAAATCCAATTGGCTTGGTCCCGATGATTCGGCCTACACGCAGCAGGCCATGGAACTGTCGATCCTCGACCATCGTTACGACCTGCAATATGTACTTTACCTGCTGGCCCTGCATCGCCAGCTGAAGGCGCGGCTGCCGGATTACGACTACGACCGTCACGTCGGCGGCGCGTTGTACCTGTTCCTGCGGGGCACCCATTCCGCGAGCCAGGGCGCGTATTTCACCCGACCGCCCCGGGAATTGATCGAAAGCCTGGACCTGCTGTTCCAGGGCAAACCGCTGCCACCCAAGGCCGAGCCCGCCTGGGAACAAGGAGAGCTGCTATGAGCCTGTCGCCGTTACCGCTTGAGGAGCTGACGCCCCTCAGCCGCGCCGCCGACCTGGTGCAACTGCTCGATCTCTGGGTGCAGCGCGGCTGGTTGCGCGCGCTGGACAAGGCCTTTGTCGGCTTCCTCCACGAACTCGATCCGCAGGCTGACCCTTTAGTCCTGCTGGCCGCGGCCCTGACCAGCCACCAACTGGGCCATGGCCATGTGTGCCTGGACCTGTTCGAAACCCTCAAGGCCCCGGATTTCGCTCTGTCGCTGCCACCCGAAGGCGATGTGCAAACCGGCGTCATGCTGCTGCCATCACAGTTGCTCGACGGCCTGGACGGCGCCCATTGGTGCCATGCCCTGGCCGCCAGCCGTCTGGTGGCACTGGCCGTCGACGGCAGCGAGGAGGCGCAAAGCCGGCCACTGGTGCTGTCGGGCAAACGCCTGTACTTGCGCCGCTACTGGACCTACGAACGGCGCATCGACAGCGCTTTGCGCCTGCGACTCGCCACCCGGGAAAGCGTTGCCGCCGATCTGCCCGAACGCCTGAATCGCCTGTTCGACCAGGCCCCGCCAGACGGTGTTGTCGACTGGCAAAAGCTCGCCTGCGCCTCGGCCACCCGCGGTGCATTCAGCATCGTCACCGGCGGGCCGGGTACCGGCAAGACCACCACGGTGGTGCGTTTGCTTGCGCTGTTGCAGGCCCCCGCCGTGGAAGCGGGCAGCGCGTTGCGCATCCGTCTGGCCGCGCCCACCGGCAAGGCGGCCGCGCGCTTGACCGAGTCCATCAGCCAGCAAGTGCTGTCGCTGAAAGTGCCTGATGCGGTGAAGGAAAAAATCCCGACCCAGGTCACCACCGTTCACCGTTTGCTCGGCAGCCGTCCCGGCACCCGACACTTCCGGCATCACATCGGCAATCCGTTGCCCCTGGATGTGCTGGTAGTGGACGAAGCCTCGATGATCGACCTGGAAATGATGGCCAACCTGCTGGACGCCTTGCCACCCCATGCTCGCCTGGTACTGCTGGGTGACAAGGACCAGTTGGCTTCGGTTGAAGCCGGGGCGGTGCTGGGGGATTTGTGCCGCGACGCCGAAGCCGGTTTCTACAGCCCGCAAACCCGCCAGTGGCTGCAACAGGTCAGCGGCGAAGACCTCGGCGCCAGCGGCCTGCAGGAAGACCTCGACGGTAGCCATCCCTTGGCGCAACAAGTGGTGATGCTGCGTTACTCGCGGCGTTTCGGCGAAGGCAGCGGCATTGGCCAACTGGCCCGCTGGGTCAACCAGCAAAACCCTGAGCAGGCCCGCAAACTGCTGGCTGCCCGCAGCCATGCCGACCTGTTTTGCGTCAGCCTCAAGGGCGAGCACGACCATGCCCTGGAGCGCCTGGTGCTGGACGGCCATGGCGACGGTGCCCACGGTTATCGCCATTACCTGAAACTGCTGCAGACCGCGCGTCCGTCCCTGGAGACGCCACGGGATGACGAGGCCTGGACGCTCTGGGCGCAAAAGCTGCTGAAAGCCTTCGACGCTTTCCAGCTGCTCTGCGCCGTACGCAAAGGCCCATGGGGCGTGGAGGGCCTGAACCTGCGCATCACCGCCGCGCTGCTCAAGGCCCGGCTGATCGACAGCGACCAGCAATGGTACGAAGGACGCCCGGTGTTGATGACTCGCAACGATTACGGCCTGGGCCTGATGAACGGCGATATCGGTATCGCCCTCAAGCTGCCCGAAAGCGACGGCGGGCCGCAGGTTCTGCGCGTCGCGTTCCCGCGCAACGATGGCCAGGGCGGCGTACGGTTTGTGTTGCCCAGCCGGCTCAACGACGTCGAAACCGTCTATGCGATGACGGTGCACAAATCTCAGGGCTCTGAATTCACCCACACCGCACTGATTCTGCCGGACGCCTTGAACCCGGTGCTTACCAAAGAGCTGATCTACACCGGCATCACCCGCGCCAAGGACTGGTTCAGCCTGATCGAACCGCGGGGTGGCGTATTCGAAGAGGCGGTGAGCCGCAAGGTGAAACGCTTGAGTGGGCTGATGCTGGAACTGGGCACTTGATCGTCAAAGAAGCTGACCAATGAGTCATCTAAATTTTCTGATCCAAATGTGTGATTTTTCTTAATAAAATGTCGGAATCCTCCTGGGTGTCGCCTCGGGGGTTTTCCGCCGTTGTGCTATCGTTGCGGCATCATCCCGAGAAGATCAAAGAGAATCGCTGCATGAACGTGGCTGTCTCGCCCACAGAGCGAAGTTTGAGCTGGAGACGAATGCTGCTGTTGGCGCTTCTGTGCGTGTTCACGCCCCTCGTTTTTGCCCAGCCGCCTGCCGGCATGGCCGATCAGCGGGCCAAGGCCGTCACCCAAGTGGTCCTGGGTATTCTCAGTTACGCCCGCTGGCCGGTAGAGCCCGCGCAATTGCGTTTGTGCATCGTCGGGCCAACCCAATACACCGATGACCTGGTCAAAGGCACCACCCAGGCTACCGGCCGTCCGGTAGTGGTGCAGCGTTTGCTGGCCGACCATCCAGACATCGCCAATGCCTGCGATGCCGTGTACATCGGCCAATTGACCAGCGACGAGCGCAGCCGCCTGTTCGCATCACTGATCGGCCATCCGGTGCTCAGCATCAGCGAAGGCGGCGACCAATGCACCGTGGGCAGCCTGTTCTGCCTGCGGGTGGCCGACGAGCAGGTGTCGTTCGAGGTCAACCTGGATTCCGTTGCCCGTAGTGGTGTGCGCATTCATCCGAGTGTGCTGCAACTGTCCCGACGTCGAGCGCCGGGGTCATGAGTGTCGATAAGGCGCCAGTGCGTCCTACCTTGCGTTCAGTGATCGGGCGCGGGCACCTGAGCCTGGCGCTGATGGCGGTCAGCATGGCCAGTATCTCCCTGACCCTGCTCGGCGTGCTCGCGCTGCGGGTGTATGCCGACCACAATCTGCACCTGATCGCCCGCTCCATCAACTACACCGTGGAAGCGGCCGTGGTGTTCAACGACAGCGCGGCGGCCACCGAGGCGTTGGGCGTGATCGCCTCGGAGGAAGAAGTGGCCGAGGCGGAAGTCTTCAACGTCGACGGCAAGCAACTGGCCCATTGGGAGCGCCCTGAAACCGGGATGCTGTCGATGATTGAGCTGCAGTTGGCGCATGCCCTGCTCGAACAACCCATCACCCAGCCGATCCTGCACCAGGGCCAGGTCATCGGCAGCGTGCACCTGACCGGCCACGGCGGCAGCCTGTTGCGCTTCCTGCTCAGCGGCCTTGCCGGGATTCTGGTGTGCACCGCCCTCAGCGCCTGGGTTGCACTGTACCTGGCGCGGCGTTTGTTACGCGGCATCACCGGGCCGTTGCACAGCCTGGCCTCGGTGGCCCACGCCGCCCGAAGCGAGCGGGCCTTTGACCGACGCGTACCGCCGGCGAAAATCGCCGAACTCGATAGCCTGGGCAATGACTTCAATGCCCTGCTCGACGAACTGGAGGCCTGGCAGACCCACCTGCAAAGCGAAAACGAAACCCTCGCCCACCAGGCCAGCCACGACAGCCTGACCGGGCTGCCCAATCGTGCGTTCTTCGAAGGTCGGCTGATCCGCGCCCTGCGCAGCGCCGCCAAGCTCAACGAGAAAGTGGCGGTCTTGTTCCTCGACAGCGACCGCTTTAAAGACATCAACGACAACTTCGGCCACGCCGCCGGCGATGCGGTATTGGTGGCAGTGGCTAAGCGCATTCGTGCGCAACTGCGTGAAGACGACCTGGTGGCACGCCTGGGCGGCGATGAATTCGCCATCTTGCTGTCGCCTTTGCACCGACTTGAGGACGCCCAGCGCATTGCCGAAAAAATCATCGCCAGCATGGACGCGCCCATTGCGCTGCCCGGCGACGCCCACGTATTGACCTCACTCAGTATCGGCATCGCCGTCTACCCCGATCATGGCGCCACCCCCGGTAACCTGCTCAACGCCGCCGACGCGGCGATGTACCAGGCCAAACGGCTTTCCCAGGGTGGCCAGCAAACGGCGGAATCGGAGTCCCCCGCCGCCGACGTTCAACACAGGAGTTGATCCCTTGTTCTCGACCGCACGCTTTTTATTCATCACCTTGCTCGTGGCTCTGCTCGCCCTGAGCGGCTGCCAGACCCCGCCGCCCAAAGGCCTGACACCGGCGCAAATCGCCGTGCTCAAACAGCAGGGTTTTGAACTGACTGACGAAGGCTGGGCCTTCGGCCTCTCGGGCAAGGTGCTGTTTGGCAGCGACGTCGAAAGTCTGAATGCCCCCAGCACCGAGATCGTCCAGCGCATCGGCAAGGCGCTGCTGGGCGTGGGCATTGAGCGCGTGCGGGTCGACGGCCACACCGACGCCTCGGGCAAGGAAACCTACAACCAGCAACTGTCCCTGCGCCGAGCCAAAAGCGTCGCGCACGTGTTGGCAGGCGTTGGGATGAAAGAAGAAAACGTACAACTGCGCGGGCTGGGCAGCAGCGAGCCGGTGGCGTCCAACGCGACAGCGGCGGGGCGCACCGAGAATCGCCGGGTGTCGATTGTGGTGATTGCGGACTAGTCTGGCTTTCGGGCAGTTCGAGTTGGAATGCAATCAATGTGGGAGCCGGGTTTGCCCGCGATGGCGGTGGATCAGTTGATGTATTGGGTGACTGACACACTGTTATCGCGGGCAAGCCCGGCTCCCACATTTTATTTAATCGGCAAACACCATCTCCCGCGTTTCCCCCATCAACAACGGCTGATTCTGCTCCGTCACCTCACGGATGTAATCCCACAGCAGGGTGATCCGTTTCAACTTCCTCAAGTCCTCGCGGCAGTACATCCAGAACTGCCGCGTAATGTTTATCTCCTTCGAAAGCACCGGCAGCAACCGCGGGTCCTGTGCCGCCAAAAAGCACGGCAGGATCGCCAGCGAGCGCCCTTGCTGCGCCGCCACGTACTGCGCAATCACGCTGGTGCTGCGCAAACTGGCGCTGGCGCCGGGCACCACATTGGCCAGGTACAGCAGCTCCGAACTGAACGCTAAATCATCCACGTAGCTGATAAACGGATGCTCGGCCAGGTCCGCCGCCCGGCGGATGGGCGGGTGCTGGTCCAGGTATTCCTGCGTCGCGTACAGCTGCAGCTTGTAGTCGCACAGCTTGCAGCACACGTACGGCCCGTGTTCCGGTCGCTCCAGGGCGATGACGATATCCGCCTCGCGCTTGGACAGGCTGATGAAGTGGGGCAGGGGCAGGATGTCCACCGAGATCGCCGGGTAGGTGTCGACGAAGTGGCTCAGTTGCGGGGTGACGAAGAAGCTGCCGAACCCTTCGGTGCAGCCCATGCGCACGTGGCCGGACAGCGCCACGCCGGAGCCGGAAACCTGTTCGCAGGCCATGTGCAACGTGCTTTCGATGGACTCGGCGTAACCCAGCAGGCGCTGGCCTTCGGTGGTCAATACGAAGCCGTTGGTCCGGGACTTTTCAAACAGGAGAGTGCCCAACGATCCTTCAAGGGAACTGATGCGCCGCGACACCGTGGTGTAGTCCACCGCCAGGCGCTTGGCAGCGACGCTGGCCTTGCGGGTACGCGCGACTTCGAGGAAAAACTTCAGGTCATCCCAGTTCAGGGAGCCCAGTGACGTGATGTTTTTTTGCATATTGGACCGGCTTTTATGTGCGTTCTTATTAGAAGTTTGCACATCTATACTCCAAAAACAGTCCGAACGCCTCATCCTCAAGGCGATTCAACGCCTTGGTTCTCTGCATACCTACAAGAATTGGAGACCACATGAACGCATCTGCCGATATTTCCGTAAAACAGGTCAAGCTGCTGATCAACGGCGAGTGGGTCGAATCCAGGACCACCGAATGGCAAGACATCGTCAACCCCGCTACCCAGCAAGTGCTGGCCCGCGTACCGTTTTCCACCCCTGAAGAAGTCAACGCTGCCATCGACGCCGCCCATCGCGCCTTCCAGACCTGGAAGCTGACGCCGATCGGTGCGCGCATGCGCATCATGCTCAAGCTGCAAGCCTTGATCCGCG
Organism: Pseudomonas sp. W2I6; assembly: GCF_030815935.1. Taxonomy (NCBI): domain Bacteria; kingdom Pseudomonadati; phylum Pseudomonadota; class Gammaproteobacteria; order Pseudomonadales; family Pseudomonadaceae; genus Pseudomonas; species Pseudomonas sp. W2I6. Next base: position 7,148,180 of record NZ_JAUSXJ010000001.1, read on the forward strand.
AGCACTCCAAGCGCATCGCCGTGGTCCTGAGTGCCGAGCAGGGCAAGACCATTGCCGACGCTGAAGGCGACATTTTCCGTGGCCTGGAAGTGGTCGAGCACGCGTGCTCCATCGGCACCCTGCAGATGGGCGAATTCGCTGAAAACGTCGCCGGCGGTGTGGATACCTACACCCTGCGCCAGCCGATCGGCGTGTGCGCCGGCATCACCCCGTTCAACTTCCCGGCGATGATTCCGCTGTGGATGTTCCCGATGGCCATTGCCTGCGGCAACACGTTCGTACTCAAGCCATCGGAACAGGACCCGCTGTCGACCCTGCTGCTGGTTGAACTGGCGCTGGAAGCCGGGGTGCCAGCCGGTGTGCTGAACGTGGTTCACGGCGGCAAGGACGTGGTGGATGCGCTGTGCACCCACAAAGATATCAAGGCCGTGTCCTTCGTCGGTTCGACCGCCGTGGGGACTCACGTCTACGACCTCGCCGGTAAACATGGCAAGCGCGTGCAATCGATGATGGGTGCCAAGAACCACGCCGTGGTGCTGCCGGATGCCAATCGCGAACAAACCCTGAACGCCCTGGTCGGTGCCGGTTTCGGTGCGGCGGGTCAGCGTTGCATGGCAACTTCCGTGGTGGTGCTGGTAGGCGCGGCCAAGCAATGGCTGCCGGACCTCAAGGCCCTGGCGCAAAAGCTCAAGGTGAACGCCGGCAGCGAAGCCGGTACCGATGTGGGTCCGGTAATCTCCAAGCGCGCCAAGGCACGCATTCTCGACCTGATCGAAAGCGGCGTAAAAGAAGGTGCCAAGCTGGAGCTGGATGGCCGCGGCATCAAGGTGCCGGGCTTCGAGGACGGCAATTTCGTCGGCCCGACGTTGTTCTCCGGCGTGACCACCGACATGCAGATCTACACCCAGGAAATCTTCGGCCCGGTGCTGGTGGTGCTGGAAGTCGACACCCTCGACCAAGCCATCGCCCTGGTCAACGCCAACCCGTTCGGCAACGGCACCGGCCTGTTCACCCAGAGCGGCGCGGCAGCGCGTAAATTCCAGAGCGAAATCGATGTGGGCCAGGTCGGCATCAACATCCCGATCCCCGTGCCGGTTCCGTTCTTCAGCTTCACCGGTTCCCGTGGTTCGAAACTCGGCGACCTGGGCCCGTACGGCAAGCAAGTGGTGCAGTTCTACACCCAGACCAAAACCGTCACCAGCCGCTGGTTCGACGACGACAGCGTCAACGATGGCGTCAACACCACCATCAACCTGCGCTGATCGAGGAGACGACCATGAAGATTGCATTTATCGGCCTGGGCAACATGGGCGCGCCGATGGCGCGCAACCTGATCAAGGCTGGCCATGCGCTGAACCTGTTCGACCTGAACCAGACCGTGCTCAAGGAACTGGCGGAACTGGGCGGCACCATCAGCGCTTCACCGCGCGCGGCAGCCGAAGGCGCCGAGTTGGTGGTGACCATGCTCCCGGCTGCGGCCCATGTGCGCAGTGTGTGGCTCGGTGAAGACGGCGTGCTCGCCGGCATCGGCAAAGGCGTGCCGGCGGTGGATTGCAGCACCATCGACCCGCAGACCGCCCGCGATGTAGCGGCGGCGGCAGCGAAACAAGGCGTGGTGATGGCGGATGCTCCAGTGTCCGGCGGCACCGGCGGTGCCCAGGCCGGGACGTTGACCTTCATGGTCGGCGCCACCCCGGAACTGTTCGCCACCCTGCAACCGGTGCTGGCGCAGATGGGCCGCAACATCGTCCATTGCGGCGAAGTCGGCACCGGGCAAATCGCCAAGATCTGCAACAACCTGCTGCTGGGTATCACCATGGTCGGCGTCAGCGAAGCCATGGCCCTGGGCGATGCGCTGGGCATCGACACCCAAGTGTTGGCGGGAATCATCAACAGCTCCACCGGGCGCTGCTGGAGTTCGGACACCTACAACCCATGGCCAGGGATTATCGAGACGGCGCCGTCGTCCCGGGGTTATACCGGTGGGTTTGGTGCAGAACTGATGCTCAAGGATCTGGGACTGGCCACTGAAGCGGCCCGCCAGGCACACCAGCCGGTGATCCTCGGCGCAGTGGCGCAGCAGTTGTATCAATCGATGAGCCAACGTGGGGAAGGGGGCAAGGACTTCTCGGCGATCATCAACAGCTATCGAAAACCAAAGTAGGGCGATTGTCCTTCTTCACTGTGGGCCCCTGATTTTTACTGCGTAGACCTTCCAGCACCAGCTCACTACTGGTGCTTTTTTTTGGCCTGAATAAACCCCTTCGCGACGTTTGTGGGAGGGCGGTATTACTTATCGACTAATGCCTAGGGATAAGGTTTTTTTTGCATTGTTATAGTTGTGAAATAAACTTTTACAAGTTTCAGGTGTGACGCTGAAATATCATGTTTTTGATCATGGGTTATTCATTCGGTGAGTGTCCATGGGGCGCTCGATTATCATGCCGTTATAATTGATTTATCGGTTATGTGTGTTCGGTTTGTCGTGGCTTCCCTCATTAAACACCCATGTTTATTGCGTGTTTACATTTCTCTTTGATGTTGACTATTGCCTCGCTAGTATCGGTTTTGCGAGCGTTGTCATGGTTGCTGCGTCTCGATAACTTCCGCCGAAGCGTTGTACTTTCAAAGTTGTGCAGGTGTGTTAGAGATGGCTAGCGAATGGATGCGTACATCGGGTTTCCCAGGGCTATCGGCCTCATCGAACGAGGCCGCCCTGGAACTTGAAAAAGCCCGCATCCTGGCCCGCCACCTCTCCCGGTTGCTCGACCTCTGGGCTGCGATGCAGTCCAGCCCAAGGCCCGGGCAGGCTTATTCTGACGCCAAGGATGTGCCACCTCATTCGGTGTCAGCGTGTTGCAAGCGCACGCGTGTGGGTCTGCAATGTCGTGAAGAAACCGGCGTCGGTTGATCGCTGTAAATCCTGACCAGTCCTATATAAACGCAAAAAGAGTTTCGTGCTCGGCGGTAACTACCGTCGTGGGCATTCGCTCGCGCTGAAATACGTGTGTCCATATAAAAAACGGGTGAGAGATGAAAAACATAACTATTGTCGACAAGGCAACGGGGACGGCGACAGAGCATGCCTTTGGCAACGCCAGCCTCAAGGGAACCAGCATTGTAAAACTGCCGTTCGGACAAGAAAGCGTTCAATCGTTTCAACAGTCCGGCCAAAATCTGGTGGTCACTCTGAAGTCTGGAGAAACCATCACCATTCAGAACTTTTTTGTGGTGGGAGCCGACGGCTCCGCTAACCAACTGGTACTGGAAAATGCCGACGGAACATTGTTGCTCGGCAACTATTCCACGCCGTATTCGGGTTTCAACTTCACCGAAATCTCGACCCTGGACGACCTGGGTGTGGCAGCCATTGCCGCTGACAGTGCGGTGCCGGACTGGGTGCTGTGGGGCTTGGGCATCCTCGCCGTCGGCGGTACCGCCGCGGCATTGAGCGGTGGTGGCGGTGGTGGTGGCCATCATCAAACGCCAGTTCCTGCACCCGGTGCTGCGACCGGTTTGTCGGTCAACAGCGCGGGCACGGTGGTCAGCGGTAAAGGTCAGCCTGGCACCACAGTCACCGTCAAGGATGCCGCCGGTAACGTACTGGGCACAGGCACTGTGGGTACCGACGGCAACTTCCAGGTCAACCTGGACAAGCCGCAAACCAATGGCGAAACCCTGCAAGTCGTCCTCAAGGATGCCGCGGGTCAGGAATCGCAACCTGCGTCTGTGGTCGCGGGTGATACAACCGCCCCCGCCGCACCGAACGGTTTGGCCGTCAGTGCAGACGGTACAACCGTCAGCGGTAAGGGCGAGCCTAATTCGACCGTGATCGTCAAGGATGCCAATGGCGAGGTCCTCGGCACCGGCACCGTGGATGCTGAAGGCAACTTCCAGGTCACCCTGGGAACTGCGCAAACCAATGGCGAAACCCTGCAAGTCACCCTCAAGGATGCTGCCGGCAATGAATCGTCCGCCAGCCCCGTGGTGGCTGGCGACAGCACCGCCCCGGATGCGCCGACCAACCTGGTGATCAGTGCCGATGGCGCAACTGTCAGCGGTAAAGGTGAACCGAACGCTGCCGTGAGCATCAAGGATGCCAGCGGCAACGTGATCGGTACGGGCACCGTCGGCGCGGATGGCAATTTCCAGGTTTCGCTCGACACACCCGCGCCCGAAGGCGAAAGCCTGGCGATCACGCTCAAAGACGCTGCCGGCAATGAGTCGGCTCCGGGTGCGCTGGTTGTCGCCGATATTGAGACACCGCTTGCGCCGCGCAACCTGGCAATCAGTGACGTGGGTGACACGCTCAGCGGTGAAGGCGCCGCGGCCCACAAAGTCATCATCCTCAACGATGCTGGTGAAGTGGTCGGCAGCGGAACAGTGGCAGATGACGGCACATTCCTGGTGCAACTGAACTCGCTGCACATCAATGGCGAGCGGCTACGCGTGTTCCTGCGCAACTTCTCGGGCAAGGAATCCCTGCCAGGCATCGTCATCGCGGGGGACACCATCGCCCCGGATGCCCCAACCAACCTGGTGGTCGGCGAAGATGGCAGCACCGTCACCGGCAAGGGCGAACCGCGCGCGACCGTTACCGTGAAAGACGCCGATGGCAACGTGATCGGTACTGGCACGGTCGGCGACGACGGTAATTTTCAAGTCACCCTGGATCCGCTTCAGGTTAACGGCGAAACACTGGCTGTCACATTGACCGATGCAGCAGGCAACGAGTCTGTTCCGGCTTCTGTGATAGCTGTTGATATTGATGATACGGACGCTGACGCGGATGCTGACGCGGATGCCGATGCCGATGCCGATGCCGATGCCGATGCTGATGCCGACGCTGACGCTGATGCTGATGCTGATGCTGATGCTGATGCTGATGCTGATGCTGATGCTGATGCTGATGCTGATGCGGATGCGGATGCGGATGCGGATGCGGATGCGGATGCGGATGCCGACGCTGATGCTGATGCTGATGCGGACGCCGATGCCGATGCTGACGCGGATGCCGATGCTGATGCTGATGCTGATGCCGATGCCGATGCGGACGCTGATGCGGATGCGGATGCGGATGCGGATGCCGATGCCGATGCCGATGCCGACGCTGATGCTGATGCTGATGCTGATGCTGATGCTGACGCGGATGCCGATGCCGATGCTGATGCCGACGCTGATGCGGATGCGGATGCGGATGCGGATGCGGATGCCGATGCTGATGCGGACGCCGACGCCGACGCCGACGCCGATGCGGATGCGGATGCCGATGCTGACGCGGATGCGGATGCCGATGCTGACGCGGATGCGGATGCCGATGCCGACGCTGATGCTGATGCTGATGCTGACGCGGATGCCGATGCCGATGCCGATGCCGATGCTGATGCCGACGCTGATGCGGATGCGGATGCCGACGCCGACGCCGACGCTGATGCTGATGCTGATGCTGATGCGGACGCCGATGCTGACGCCGACGCGGATGCCGATGCGGACGCGGATGCTGACGCCGATGCCGATGCCGATGCCGATGCTGATGCTGATGCTGACGCTGACGCTGACGCTGATGCTGACGCTGATGCTGATGCCGACGCCGACGCCGACGCCGACGCCGACGCTGATGCTGATGCTGATGCTGATGCTGATGCTGATGCTGACGCGGATGCCGATGCCGATGCCGATGCGGACGCCGATGCTGATGCCGACGCGGACGCTGATGCTGATGCCGATGCTGACGCGGACGCTGACGCTGACGCTGACGCTGACGCTGATGCGGATGCGGATGCGGATGCGGATGCCGACGCCGACGCCGATGCCGATGCCGATGCGGACGCTGATGCGGATGCCGACGCTGATGCTGATGCTGATGCTGATGCTGATGCTGATGCTGATGCGGATGCGGATGCGGATGCGGATGCCGACGCCGATGCTGATGCCGATGCCGATGCCGATGCCGATGCCGATGCGGACGCTGATGCGGATGCCGATGCCGATGCTGATGCTGATGCTGATGCTGATGCTGATGCTGATGCTGATGCGGATGCGGATGCTGATGCGGATGCGGATGCGGATGCCGATGCTGATGCTGATGCGGACGCCGATGCTGATGCCGACGCTGATGCTGACGCTGATGCTGACGCTGACGCTGATGCTGATGCTGATGCTGATGCTGATGCGGATGCGGATGCCGATGCCGATGCCGATGCGGACGCCGATGCTGATGCTGATGCCGACGCGGATGCTGATGCTGATGCTGATGCCGATGCCGATGCCGATGCCGATGCCGATGCCGATGCCGACGCCGACGCCGACGCCGACCTCGAAGCCTTCGACGACCTCGCTACCGGCGAAGTAACCATCAAACCCGTAACATCCAACACCGGCCTGGCCGATATGCGCGTGTTCACCCTGTTGGGTGTCGGCGGCATCATTCTGGGCGATCACACCAAGCAGCAGGAGTTCTCGGTTGCCGAGGGTTCCAGCGGAACGCTGAACCTGCAGTTTGCCCAGGCCGACCTGGTCTCGCTGTTGGGCGGTGGCTTCACTGCGACGCTGGAAGTGAGCGACGGTGCCGGTGGATGGTTGCCGGTGCAGCAAGGCAGCAACGGTTCGGGCTTGCTCGACCTGTTGGGGCTGTTCGGACAAAGCTCCAGCGCCAAAATCGAAGGCCTGGAAGCCGGGCAGTATCGCTTTACCCTCAAGCTCGACCCCAACCTGGTCAGCGTTGGTGCAGGGGCCACGGCCAAGTTGAGCGTCACCAATGACAGCCTCACCGACTTCACCGGGGAAGCAGGGCCGGATGTCACCGGCAACGTCATCACCGACCCGGGCATTGGCGGTAAACCGGATGAACCGGGAACCGGCGGGCCAGTGAAGGTGCAGGTCGAGGTCAACGGCGAATTCGTCGATGCCGACGCCACCACCGGCACGGTGCTGCAGGGTCAATATGGTCAGCTGACCATCTTCGCCAACGGCGAGTACAAGTACACCCCGAACGGCGATGTCGCCAGCATCGGCAAGGTGGATGCCTTCGAGTATCACCTGGTCAATGGTGCCGGTGCTTCGGCCTCGGCAACCTTGTATGTGCGTATCGACAGCCCGAGTGTCAACGTGGACTGGAGCGCTACCGATCCATCTGCGCCCGGCGTGATCAACACGGTTGCCAATGATGACCTGGGTTCGGCACAGATCGACATCGTCAACCTGGTCACCCAGGCCGACCTGGCGACCCTGAGCTACAACCTGGCACTGCTCGGCAGCAGTACGGGTACGGGTGCCGAGATCAACGTTGCCACGGGCACGACCGCAGAGCTTGCGATCAACGTCACCGTCACCGGCATTGCGTTGTTGCCAGGCACGACCGTCAATCTGCAGAAGTTCATCGGTAACGAATGGGTCACGCAGCAGACCACTACCCAGGCGAACCACACGTTCCAAGGGTTGGATGCCGGGACCTATCGCGTGACCGGGACGACCGGTGCCGTGCTGTCGCTGAGTGCGCTGCACATTGCGCAGAAGCTCACTACCACCTCCCTCACGGAGTTCGTGACCGGTGCAATGAGCAATGCGACTGGCAACCTGCTGTCCGACAGCTTGTCCGGGCCGGATGTCCTCGGTTCGCCGCTGACGGTACTCAGTGTGCTGGTCAACGGGGTCTATGTGATTCCTGGGCAAACGGGGACGAAAATCAACGGTGACCACGGCACATTGACCGTGTTTGCCGATGGTAAGTACGTCTACACCCCGCATGCCGGGCTGACGTTGGACGAGATTGGCCAGGTGGATAAATTCACCTACAAGCTCACCACGCCAACCGGCCAGGAAGACACCGCCGACCTCTACGTGCGCATCGACTCGCCGGATCGCGACCTGGTCTGGGACGACGCCAACCCGGGTGCGCCAGCCACTGAAGGTGCCGGCATTGCCGCTGCCCACAGTGCGGTGGACCAGGCGGCGGATGACGGCGCCAACGTTGACGGCGATCACCACGATGCCGTGGTGGCCGACGACACCGACTTCACCCATGTCGATGCTGGCGCGGGTGCAGACGGGTTGTTGTGGGAAGGCGGCGATGCAGCCATCAACCTCACCGACCTAATTGGCACAGTCAACGGGGTGCACAGCATCGACCTGAACGATGTCAGCGCCGTCGACCTGACCCTGAGCCTCGAAGACCTGGTGTCCATCACCGGGCCTGAGTCGGATCGCTTGATGATCCAGGGCGACGATCAGGACAGCGTGCACCTGACAGGTGACTGGAGCGCCGGTGCGACCCAGGTAGAGAACGGTCTTGAGTACGTGATCTACACCAGTCCGGAAGATGAAACCCATCAGCTCTGGGTACAGAGCGGCATCAGCGTGGTGTAACGCCACCCCTGCCGGCCGGGCCGCAAGGCCCGGTTTTCCCTACCAACGGTAATGCAGCGATGGGCCGTGACGTCAGTCACGGTCCGTTGTTGTACTCATCAGGTTTGACAACAGTCAGGTGACTAGCAGTGAGGCAAAAGAGTTTGGCCAAGCAGCTGTCTGCCGTAATTCTGGCAGTCGCAATGATCGCGCCCGAGCGTGCGCCGGTCATGGCAGCGTCGTATATCGACGATGAAGAACGCGTCAACATCATCAGCCCGAGCAACCTGGGCACACATTTACCCGGTGGGCCAACGGGCGTCAGCGCACCGGTGGCACCCGAGCACGTCATACCGAGCAACCTTGACCTGACACGCGCCATTCAACTGGCGGTGGAATGGCACCCGGCAATTTCCGAGGCGATCGGCCAGCTGTACCAACAAAACGAGAACGTGAACATCGCCCGTTCCGGTTATTACCCGCAAGTCAGCGGCGGCTTCAACTCCGGCTACGACAGCGGCCTCAGGGGCAACGGCCAGAGCCGCGCGTTTTCGTTGTCGGCGTCGCAGATGCTCTATGACTTCGGCAAGGTCTCAAGTTCTGTCGACAGTGCGCTGGCGCGGGTCAGTGCCAGCCAGGCGTCGGTGTTGCTGTCGATCGATCAGGTGGCGCGCGATACCTCGTTCGCCGTGATCGAACTGCAGCGCTCGCAGTTGCTGGTGCAACTGGCTCGCGAGCAAATCGACGGCATTTCGGCGATTGCAGAGCTGGCCAAAAAGCGCAGCGACATGGGCGCCAGCACCCGTTCGGACCTGATCCAGGCCCGCTCGCGGGTCGAGGCCTCGGTGGCGACGCAATTGCAATTCACCGCGCAATTCAATCGCTGGCGCAGCACGTTGAGCAGCCTGCTTGGGTCGCAGGCGCCAGTGAGCGTGGCGCATGGTTTTCCGGCAAGCCTGGAGCAATCCTGCGTGGGCGTGGTACCCGATGCGGCAGTCACGCCGACCCTGCTGATCGCCCAGGCGCAGCGTGTCGATGCGCTGGCGCTGATTGCACAAGCCCGTGCCGAGGCGTTGCCGACCGTGTCGCTGGACCCGTCCATCACGCACTACCTGGACAACAACGACGACAGCAACGTCCCCGGCGGCCGCGACCGTACCCGTTATGGCGTATTTCTCAACGTGAAAATGCCGCTGTACCAGGGCGGCGCAATCACCGCCCGCAAATCCGCCGCGCAACAGGCCCTGCGTTCCGCCGATGCCGCCAACGACGCCGCGCGCCTTGCGGTTCGCCAGGGGTTGCTGGAGGCGCGGGATCAAATCTCAAGCCTCAGCCAGCGACTATCCACCCTGGATTTTCGTGAGCGCAGCATCTCCGAAACCCGCGACCTGTATCGCCAGCAGTACCTCGAACTGGGCACACGGCCGTTGCTCGACCTGCTGAATGCCGAGCAGGAAATTCACCAGGCACGCATGGACCGGGAAAACACCGCCGCTGACCTGCGCCGCCTGAAAATCGATTGCCTCTACAACACGGGCGCACTGCGCACGGCGTTCCACCTGGACAACAGCACCCTGCAAGGTGTGGAGATTCGGCCATGAATGATGCTGTGATGCTTGCGGACGAAACCAACGCAGTACAAACACCGCTGAACCCGGCGCCCGCAGTGGATTATGACGTGTGGCTGGAGGCCGTCCTGAGCGTGGCCCGGCATTACCGCCTGGAATGCTCGGCCCAAAGCGTGCGCATCGCCGCACAATGGACCGAAGGCGCTTCGGTGGAAGAGGTGGTACGGCAGATGGCCCGCCAGGCGGGGTTGAACTGCGTGATTGCCGACTTCAGCGAAACCACGCTGATGCAGCGCCAATTACCGGTGGTGCTGCAATTTGCCGACGGCCAGGTGGGTGTGCTCGAAACCCTCGGCGACGGCGACAACCTGGGCATCGCCTACAGCGGCGACGGCGGCCTGCAAAGCCGGCTCACCCGCCAGGACCTGTTGGAGCAAGCGCGCAAGAGCGTGATTCTGCGACCCATGGCGGCAGTGCGTGACCGGCGTGTCGACGACTACATCAAGCCTTACGAGAAGGCGTGGTTCAAAAACATCGTGCTGCGCGACCTGCGGCCCTATGGCTATGTGATGCTCGCGTCGCTGGTCACCAGCGTGCTGGGGTTGGCCGGGGTACTGTTTTCGATGCAGGTGTACGACCGGGTGATCCCGGCCGAATCCATGCCCACCCTGTATGTGCTGTTTGGCGGGGTGATGCTGGCGCTGGTGTTTGATTTCATCATGCGCATCACCCGTGTGCGCATCACCGACATGCTCGGCAAACGCGCGGATCTGCGCGTTTCCGACCTGGTGTTCGGGCATGCCATTCGCTTGCGTAACAGCGCCCGGCCGAAGTCCACCGGCTCGTTCATTTCGCAGCTCAAGGAGCTGGAGCAACTGCGTGAGCTGATCACCTCCAGCACCGCCACGGCGCTGGCCGATCTGCCGTTCTTCCTGCTGTTTCTGGTGATCTACTGGTTGATCGCCGGCCCGCTGGTGGCGGTGCCAATGGTGGCTGTGCTGTTCCTGATAGTGCCCGGGCTGTTGGCGCAGAAAAAACTCGCGGCACTGGCGAATGAGTCGATGCGTGAAAGCTCGTTGCGCAGCGCCATGCTGGTGGAGACCATACAAGGCCTGGACGACATCAAGGCGTTGCAGGCCGAACAGCGCTTCCAGCAACAATGGAATCACTACAACGCCACCTGCGGCGACGCCAGCCTGCGCCTGCGCCTGCTCACCAACAAACTGGTGGCCTGGAGCAACAATGTGCAGGGCTCGGTGTTTGCCGTGGTGGTGGTGTTCGGTGCGCCCATGGTCATGGCCAGCGACATGACCACCGGTAGCCTTGTCGCGGCGTCGATCCTGGCGTCGCGGATGATGGCGCCGATGTCCCAGATCACCCAGGTGCTGACGCGCTGGCAGCAGGCCAAGGTTGCGCTGCAAGGCCTGAACCGGATCATGGAATTGCCGGTGGACCATCCCGAGGGCAGCAAGCGCGTGCACCTGCCGGTGATCAAAGGCCAATACGCGCTGAGCCAGGCCACGTTCCAGTATTCCGACGATGCCCCCGTGCCGGCGCTGCGTGTGGCCGACCTGAAGATCCAGCCGGGCGAGCGCATCGCGATTCTGGGGCGTAACGGCGCGGGTAAATCCACGCTGTTGCAGGCATTGGCCGGGATGCTCGACCTCAAGGCTGGCACCATCAGCCTGGATAGCGTTGCCCTCAGCCACATCGACCCCGCCGACGTGCGCCGCGACGTGGGGCTGATGACACAAAACTCGCGGCTGTTCCACGGCACGCTGCGCGACAACCTGATCATGGGGGCGCCGCATGCCAGCGATCAGGAAATCCTCCAGGCCCTGGCGCTGACCGGTGCGGACGACTTCATCGGCAAGTTCGCCGACGGCCTGGACCACATGATCCTGGAAGGTGGCCTGGGCCTGTCGGGCGGGCAGCGTCAGTCGCTGCTGCTGTCGCGGCTGATGATTCGCCAGCCGCATATCGTGTTGCTCGACGAGCCCACCGCGTCCCTGGATGAAGCGACCGAGCGCCAGTTGATCCACAACCTCGACCGCTGGGCAGCCCACCGCACGCTGATTATCGCCACGCACCGCATGAGTGTATTGAGCCTGGTGAATCGGGTGATCGTGGTCGATAACGGCCAGATCATCGTCGATGACAGCAAAGCCAACGCGATTGCGCGCCTGTCCAAACCGAAGGGGAAAACCCAGTGAAAAGCCCTGCGCCGAAAACCATACCCCTGCTCGCCACCGAAGACGAAGGCGCCCGGCATACCCACGACGGCGTGGATGAACGCACCGTGGTGCGCGCCACGCGCGTGGTGGGCTGGGTGTTTGTCATGCTGATTGCGTTTGGTGCCTGGGCCTACTTTTTTGAAGTGGACGAAGTCTCGACGGGCAGCGGCAAAGTCATCCCGACCTCGCGTGAGCAAATCATCCAGTCGCTGGAAGGCGGCATCGTCACGGAGTTGAATGTGGGGGAGGGCGATATCGTCAAAAATGGCCAGACGTTGGCCAGGCTTGACCCGACCAAGACCGAATCCAACTTTGATGAAAGTGCCGCCAAGTACCGGGCGTCGCTGGCCAGCGTCGCGCGTTTGCAGGCCGAGGTAGACGGTAAACCGTTACTGTTCCCCCCGGAACTTGAGCGTTACCCCGCACTGGTGCGCGCCGAAACCGACCTGTTCAACACTCGGCGCAAGGGCCTCGAAGAATCGTTGGCCGGCGTGCGATCGTCGCTCGGGCTGGTGCGTAGCGAGCTGGAAATCACCGAAAACCTGGCCAAGGTCGGCGCCGCCAGCAACGTTGAGGTGTTGCGCCTCAAGCGCCAAAAGGCCGAGCTGGAGTTGAAACTGACCCAGGCCCGCTCCGAGTATATGGTGCGGGCCGGTGAGGACCTGGCGAAGGTCAATGCCGACGTCGAGACGCTGTCGTCAGTCATGCGCGGGCGCTCCGACTCGGTGACCCGCCTGACCCTGCGCTCGCCGGTGCGCGGTATTGTCAAGGGGATCGAGGTCACCACCATCGGCGGGGTTATCCCGCCCAACGGGCGCCTGATGCAGATTGTGCCCCTGGATGAGCAGTTGTTGATCGAGGCGCGTATCTCCCCGCGAGACATCGCCTTTATCCATCCCGACCAGGTGGCCAAGGTCAAGATCACCGCCTACGACTACGCCATTTATGGCGGCATGGACGGCAAGGTCGTGACCATTTCTCCGGACACTATCCAGGACGAGGTCAAGCCAGAAGTTTTTTACTACCGAGTGTTCATTCGCACCGACGCTGACACCTTGAAAAACAAGGCCGGCAAGTCGTTTTCGATTGTGCCTGGGATGATTGCCTCGGTGGATATCAAGACCGGCCAGAAAACCGTGCTCGACTATTTGATCAAGCCCATGAACCGTGCGCGGGAGGCCTTGCGCGAGCGTTAGGCGAGGTGGCTGTGGCCAGGTTTGCGTTGTGGTGGATGCTGTTGTGGGCCGGCGTGCCGGGCGCGTGGGCCCTGAGCGAGGGTTCGACACCGTTGCTTTGGAACACCCCGGCCAACCAGTCGACCTGCAACCAGGTCGACTCTGCACTCTGGGTCGAGTTGGCCGGGGGCGATGAGTGCATTCGCTATTTTTCCGGGGCGGTGCTGAGCCATGCGCCCGTGGTGATCGTGATGTTTCATGGCGACCGCAACGTGGAAATGCACCGCTCGCCCGAGTCGATCCGTGGCAATACCCTGGCCGCCAAGGCCAGGCAGGCCAAGGCCCTGAGCCGGCGTGCGGGCGTACCGGTGGTGATTGTGGCGCGACCTGGCACCTACGGTTCCAGCGGCAACCATGGGCAGCGGCGCCAGGCGCGGGAATTCATTGTGCTGGACGCTGCGCTCAACGAGCTGCGCAAGCGTTACGGCATCGGGCAGTTTGTGTTGCTGGGGCACAGCGGCGGCGCCACGGTGGCCGCGGCGTTGTTGACCTTGGGGCGTACCGATGTGAAGTGTGCAGTGATGACTTCCGGCGCGTTTGCCCTGGTGCAGCGCGCGCAGATGTTGCGTCAAAGCAAAGGCCTGCCTTCGCGTCCGGGACGCGACACCAATGGTTTATTGCACCCCTACGATCCCCTGGAGCACCTGGCCGGCATTGCCGTTGCGCCTGCGCGGCAGTTGTTCGTGATTGGCAGCGTGGACGACCAGGTAACCCCATTTGTGTTGCAGGAGCGTTTTTACCAGGCGTTGATTCGCGCCGGGCATCAGGCGCAGTTGGTCAAGGCGCAGGGTGTGCCTGCGATGTTTCACCAACTGCGCAATGACATTGGCCTGAAGACAGCAGCGGGCTGCGCGGGCTAACCCGCCGGCACCGCCTGTTCGGTCGTGTTCAGCCAATCACAGATCTGCGACAACCCGGTACCACCGGAGCTTTTCACCAGTACCCAATCCCCCGCCTGGAACCACTGGCCGGGGTGGCGCGCCAACGCCTGGCCTAATGCCGTGGAATCCTCGAACCACTGCACTGACAGCTCACTGCGCAGCACCCGGTACACCTCACGCATCAGCGGTCCGCACAGCACCAAATGCCGGGGCGCCGCCGCGCGCAGCGAGTCAGCCAGTTCCAGGTGGTAGCGCTGGGCGTCGGGGCCCAGCTCCAGCATGTCGCCCAACACTACTACCCGGTGTCGCGAGGCCACGGGCAGGTCGGCCATCGAGCGCAAGGCCGCAGCCATCGAGCCGGGGTTGGCGTTGTACGCATCGTTAATCAGCTGGAAATGCCCGTCGGTGCATTTGATCGAGCGGATATTGCCGCGACCTTCCACCGGTTGGAAGCCGGTCAGCACTTCCAGTGCCTGGTCGGCGTCAAGCCCCGCGGCGAACAGCGACGCCAGCACCCCCAGCGCGTTGAGCACCATGTGTCGGCCGCGAGCACTCAGGCTGAAATCCAGCCGTTGCGTGTCACGTTGCGCGGTGACGTAGACCCGGTCGGCCTCGCTGCACACGTCGAGCAGGCGCACATCGGCATCGGCGTGTTCGCCATAGCTGGTCACGTGCAAGCGCGCGACTTCGGCGGCCTGGGCGAACACCTCGTAGTGCGGCATATCGCGGCACAGCACCGCGTGCCCACCCGGTGCCATCGAGCGGAAGATCGCGCTTTTTTTACGCGCCAGGTTTTCCAGGGTGCCATGGTATTCCAGGTGCGCCGGAGCCAGCCCGGTCACGATAGCAATGTGTGGGCGCACCAGCTCCGAGTTAATCGGCATGCGGCCCACGGCCATTTCCAATACCCAGAATTTGGCCGGCCGGGGCATGCTCGCCAGGTTCCAGGCGATCCCATGGGGCAGGTTGGCGTTGGCCTCGGTGTGGCCCACTTCGCCCCAGTGTTTCAGGGCGTGGCCGAGCATGGCGACCACGGTGGTTTTACCGAAGCTGCCGGTGACGCCGAATACCTGGCCAGTGAATCGCTGCCTGGCGTATCGACCCATTTGCAGCATGGCCTCGCTGGTATCGGCGACCTGTAACACCGGCAGGCCGCTGTCCAGGTAGGGCGTCGGGTCTACACACAAGAACGCCGAGGGGCGCCGCTCAGGACTGGCCTGGGCCCAGCGCAGCGCTGACTGCACTTCGTTCGGTCCCACCTTGCTGGGGTGCCGATTGAGCATGCGCTGGGGTTTGAAAAACTGCATGGAGGGCGTCAAACCCGACGTGTACCAACCGGGCGGCGGCTGTTTGGCCCAGGTGCCGTGTGTCACCCGAGCCAGGGTGTTGGCGTCCCAGACCCAGCCGAGGGGCGCTGCGTCCTGGGCCAGGCTCACTTGCGGCGCGCCGTCGAGCAGGTAGCGGTGGTAGGCAATCAGCCCCGAGAGGTAATGCTCCACGTCGTCGATGCGCACCCTGAACGCGTGGTGACGGATAAAAAACGAACCGGCAATGCGCGCAGGATTGGCGAAATACATCGCCGTTTCCGGCCAGAAATACCCGTTGAACAGATAGCGCGCACGATGATGCAGGGCGCGGTAAAACGCGTGCAGGTCGATCTCGGTGAGCAGGTGGCGCAATTGCGCTTGCTGGGCGATGCGTTCGAGCATCTGCTGCGCAGCCATCATCAATTCCAGTAGCGTCGGAAAGGTGGTGATGCGCTGTTGCACGAACCCCAGATAACCGGCGACGTTATTCAGGCCGAAGCGGAAATACTTTTCGTCAGGTCGGTAGCGGGTCAGTTCGTTCACGCAATAGCTGAGCCAGTGATCGTGCTCGCGCCAGTGCTGTTTTTCGATGAAGTAGTCGAAGGCTTTTTCCACCACGGTTAACCAGCGCTCATCGCCGGTGAGGCCGTAGAGGCGGATCAACCCGAACGCGGCCTCGCCGTCGTAGTAGATGATCCGGAACGCCTCTTTGACGGTAAGGTCACGGCCATGCAAGACGTGCACGAAGGCGCCGGTGGTCGCGTCCTGCATCCAGGCCATGCCATTGGCCAGGGCTTCCAGCACGGGTAGATAGTGGCGGGTGCCGGTGACTTCGCTGTATTTGACCAGCGCCAACAAACACACGGCATTGCCGCCCAGTTTGATCTCGTCACCGGTGTCCAGCAGATACGCCGCCACACTGCCGTCGGGCAGCGCGTAGGACTTGATCAGTTCCTGGGTAAGGTAGGCCAGCGAGCGGTCGATGGCGGATTTAAGCGCCTCGTCGCCGGTCAGTGCCCAGGCCTCGATCATCGAATAGGTGGTACTGGCGTGGCGCAGGGTGTTGTAGTTTTTTATCGCCCGGTCAAAGCATGGGAAGTAGCCGTAGACGAACTGGCCGCCGCCCTGCACCTGAGTGCTCAGGTAGCTTGCGGCGCTGATGATGCTCGCCTTTACCATGCCGGGCTCCAGCGCTGCGAGGGTGCGCCAGCCGGTTTCTGTCGGGCCAGGGTTCAGCGGGTGGGGCACGCCGTCTTCGGCACAAAAAACGCCCTTGGTGTCGAACAGGAACACGGGGGTCTCGGGTTCAAGTGTGGCGATCAGGTCGGCTGTATTGAGCCCGGTAAAACGGCGCCTGGCGTACACCGAAAAATTGCCGGCATTGAAGCTCGCGTGATTGATAGCGTTGCCGCCATACAGGATCGCGTTGGCGTTCAGTTCCTGTTCGGTGATCGCGATGTGCAGCGCCGCATCGAAGGCGATGCCGCGCCGGAAGTAATTACGCTTGTGGCGCTTGAAGCGAGCATTGAGTTCGGCCCAGGTGATGGCGGTTACGTTGATCGCGCATTCGACGCGTATCCATGAACGTTCGACGATGTTGCCTGACTGCGCACGGTCTCGTTCGTAGGCTCCCTGCAAGCGCTGCACACCGGTTTGCCAGGCGGCTTCGAAGTTATCTGCCGTGATATGAAAAACATGCGCGCGCTGGGTGCCGTCGCTCATGGAGAAAAACAAGGTACAGGGCTGCGCGGTGTCTGATGATACAGCAGGCCCATTCATTTCTTTGCTTAGATGAGCATAACAAGCAAGCCATTGCTGTTTCACAGGCATAGTTCATCACCAGTTTTTAACTTGGAGAGGGGGGGCGCGCAGTGTTCATGATTAAACTGCGCGCCAGCTGATAAATAAGCAGAAAGTTATGCCGCACAGTTTTATAAAGGCAAATTAACCAGGCTTATATATCAAGAGCAGAGCGATGAATCCTCTTTCTCCGGCTCCAGCACGGAGGGCGGGACTTGGCTCTCGTATTGCTGGAGATGGTCACGAATCAGCTTGCGAATAACCTGAGAAATAGTAAGGTCAACTTCCTCGGACAGCGACTCCAGACGCTGCTTGGTCGGGAAGTCGATGAGAATGGTCAGACGTGTTGTTTTTTCAGGCATTTTCTTGATCCTTTTACAAAAGCGCGGTCTCGACTGCCGCGTGCAGTAAGTGCTGGAAGACGTGTGGAGTCCTTAGAACAAACCAATGGGGTAATCAACTGATTCATTGGAGTCTAATTCAAATCGCTGCGCGTTTTCCATCAATGTGCAGTGAAGGTTGCGATTATGTGAAGTTCTGCACCTTCTCCGTACCTCTTATTATCATCGGGTTATAATGCTATGAGATTCGAGTATAGACCGGTTGCAAGAAAGCTATCTCAAAGTGTAGGGGGTGTCAAAAGTCAATCTTATCTATAACTAAAGTAGTGGTTGTACTGTTTGGTGAGTTTGATTATGTATTTTGCGCATTACGTCATGAGATTTTTTCAAGAACTTGGCGCTCACAATATTCTGTCACAAAATACTAATTGATTGTTTTCGAATATCAAGGGTTGTTGTCACGAATAACAGCGATTGTTATTGGAAGAGGGGCAGGGAGGTGCTGCTTTTATCAGAAGGGCGCGATGGTCGTCGTTGAGGTAAAAGGGGCCAGGGCGACCCCTTTCCAGGTGGTGGGATCAGGCAAACACAAAATACTTACGCACCGTCTCGACCACTTCCCACGTCCCCTTCATCCCCGGCTCCACCACAAAGATATCCCCAGCCCGCAAATGGATCGGCTCCAGGCCGTCCGGGGTGATCACGCAGTAGCCTTCCTGGAAGTGACAGTATTCCCACTTCACATACTCCACCCGCCATTTGCCGGGGGTGCAGATCCAGGTGCCCATGATCTTGCTGCCGTCCTCGCTGGTGTAGGCGTTGAGGTTGACGGTGTGCGGGTCGCCTTCGAGTTTTTCCCATTTGCAGGCGTCCAGCACCGGCAGTGGATGGGTGTCGCGCAGTACGGTGATTGGCTTGGACATGATGATTCCGAGGCAGTGGAAGGGAAGTCCGAACCCTATCGCCTTGGGCGGCCCGCCAGTGGTCTGGACTCGACATCGGGATGCCCAGAAGCGCAGTCATTTGCACAGCCGTGAGTCACCGCCAACCTCTGTGGGAGCCGGGCTTGCCCGCGATGGCGGAGTGTCAGGCGATGGAAGGGCAAGCTGTGCCGACCTCATCGCGGGCAAGCCCGGCTCCAACAGGGGATATTTGTTGTTTGAAGGATTGAGTCGGTACGAAATATCTGTGCGCCAATCAGCCATTTCCTCGCAGTAAGTGCGAAAGATTTCCTGCTTTGCGCTGGAATTCGCAAGAATATTTACAGCCGGCCCTCGTATCATTCACCCCAGTAACGACCGAGAGCCTTGAAATGAATCCAATAAAAACGTGGTGGGACATCAGCCCGCCCTTGAGCACCGCGACCCCGACCTGGCCGGGTGATACGCCGTTTCAGGAAGAGCGGGTCTGGCAGTTCGGCCCCGAGTGCCCGGTGAATGTCGGACGCATCACTCTGTCGCCCCACACCGGCGCCCATGTGGACGCGCCGTTGCACTACAGCGCGGACGGCGCGCCGATTGGCGAAGTGTCTCTGGATGTGTACATGGGCCCGTGCCGGGTGCTGCATTGCCTGGGCAGCGGCGCGCTGGTGCAGCCGCATCAGTTGGAAGGCCGCCTGGAAAACCTGCCGGAGCGTGTACTGTTGCGCACTTATCAACAGGCGCCGCTGGATGCCTGGGATTCGAATTTCACCGCCGTCGCCCCGCAAACGGTCGAGTTGCTGTTCAGCCTCGGTGTGCGCCTGATCGGCATCGACACGCCATCCCTGGACCCGCAGCAGTCCAAGACCATGGACTCCCACAACGCCGTCGCCCGGCATGGCATGGCGATTCTCGAAGGCATCGTCCTCGACGACGTGCCGGAGGGCGATTACGAGTTGATCGCGCTGCCGCTGCGTTTTGCCAACCTCGATGCCAGCCCGGTACGAGCCATTCTCCGCCCGCTCAAGGAGCCCACGCGATGAGCCAGTGTCCTTTCTCCCCTGACTACCAGCCGCCGGAAGAATGGCATAACGCCGAGCTGAATTTTTCCGAGTCCATGAGCTACGGCGACTACCTGGACCTGGGCAAAGTGCTCAGCGCCCAGCACCCGCTGTCGCCGGACCACAACGAGATGCTGTTCATCATCCAGCACCAGACCTCGGAGCTGTGGATGAAGTTGATGCTCCACGAACTCAAGGCCGCCCGTGAGCACGTGCGCCTGGGTGAGCTGCCGCCGGCGTTCAAGATGCTGGCGCGGGTGTCGCGGATCTTTGACCAGTTGGTGCACGCCTGGGCGGTACTGGCGACCATGACGCCGTCGGAGTACAAGTCGATCCGCCCGTACCTGGGGCAGTCGTCGGGTTTCCAGTCGTTCCAGTACCGGGAAATCGAATTCATCCTCGGCAATAAAAGCGCGGCGCTGTTGCGGCCTCATGCCCACCGGCCGGAGTTGTTGAAGGAGCTGCAGGTGGCGATTGCCACGCCGTCGCTGTATGACGAGGCGATCAACCTGATGACCAAGGCCGGGCTGGCGATCGACCCCAAGCGCGCCGAACGCGACCCGACGGCGCCGACTGTTCACGATGATTCCGTGGAGGCGGCGTGGCGCGAGGTTTATCGCGATCCGAGCCGGTATTGGGACCTGTACCAATTGGCCGAAAAGTTTATCGACCTGGAGGATTCGTTCCGCCAATGGCGCTTCCGCCATGTCACCACGGTGGAGCGGATCATTGGCTTCCAGCCTGGTACGGGCGGCACCGAAGGCGTGGGTTACCTGCGCAAGATGCTCGACACCGTATTGTTCCCCGAGCTGTGGCGAGTGCGTTCCACGCTGTAATCAAGGCCCAACAAAAAGCCCCGGTACTCATCAGTACCGGGGCTTTTCATTTGGAATACGATCAAAATGTGGGAGCGGGCTTGCTCGCGAAAGCGGTGGGTCAGTCAATACATCAGGTGACTGACACGACGCCTTCGCGAGCAAGCCCGCTCCCACACAAGCCCGCTCCCACATGGGTTATTGCGCTGTTACTGCCTTCGCGTTGTTCAACCGCAACCGGTACGCCACATAGATAATCCCCACCCAAACCGGAATCGCATACACCGACGCCCGCACACCCGGAATCGCCAGCATCACGCAGATGATCATCAGCATGAACGCCAGGCACAGGTAGTTGCTGAACGGGAACCAGAAGGTCTTGAACGACGGCACCACGCCTTGCTCGCCCATGGCCTTGCGGAACTTGATGTGGGTCAGGCTGATCAGCGCCCAGTTGATCATCAATGAGGCAACCACCAGCGCAAACAACAGCTCCAGTGCGTCATGCGGCGCCACGTAGTTGATCACCACGCACAGCAGCGTCACCAGGGCCGAGATGCCCAGGGCACGCAGCGGCACGCCTTGCTTGTTCAACTTCATCAGCGCTTTCGGCGCGTCGCCTTGCTCGGCCAGGCCGAACAGCATGCGGCTGTTGCAGTACACGCCGCTGTTGTACACCGACAGTGCCGCGGTCAGGACCACGAAGTTGAGGATGTGGGCGGCGGTGTCGTTACCGATCAAGGAAAAGATCTGCACGAACGGACTGCCGCTGTAGGCATCGCCCGACGCGCCGAGGGTTTGCAGCAGTTGATCCCATGGGTACAACGACAGCAGCACGGTAAGGGCGCCGACGTAGAAAATCAGGATCCGGTACACCACCTGGTTGATCGCCTTCGGGATCACCTTGCGGGGTTCGCTGGCTTCGGCGGCGGTAATACCCACCAGCTCCAGGCCGCCGAACGAGAACATGATGAACGCCATGGACATCAACAGCCCCATGCCGCCATTCGGGAAGAACCCGCCGTGGCTCCACAGGTTGCTCACCGAGGCCTGCGGGCCGCCGGTGCCGCTGAACAGCAGGTAGCAGCCGAGCACGATCATGCCGACAATCGCCACCACCTTGATGATCGCGAACCAGAACTCGGTCTCACCGAAGAACTTCACGTTGAGGGTGTTGATCAGGTTGACCAGCACAAAGAACACCACCGCACTGACCCAGGTCGGAATTTCCGGCCACCAGAACTGGATGTACTTGCCCACCGCTGTCAGCTCGGCCATGCCCACCAGCACGTAGAGTACCCAGTAGTTCCAGCCGGCGAGGAAGCCTGCGTAACCGCCCCAGTACTTGTGGGCGAAGTGGCTGAAGGAGCCGGCCACCGGTTCCTCGACGATCATTTCGCCCAGCTGGCGCATGATCAGGAACGCGATGAACCCGGCTACCGCATAGCCCAGGATCATCGACGGCCCCGCCGACTTGAGCACGCCCGCCGAGCCGAGGAACAGCCCGGTCCCGATCGCTCCTCCCAAGGCAATCAGCTGAATATGCCGGTTCTTTAGGCCACGCTTGAGGCCCACCGGGTTAACCATGTCATCCGCCATTAACATTCCCTTCTACTTGTTTTTTTCAGGGTTGATCGCACACCGAACCAGCCCCTCAAACCGCTGAGGGGTCAGATATTACTCTCGGTAAACTTTTCGTAATACAGCTGAACGCCATCAAGTGCCTGATCCAGCAACCATTGTTTGATGGATTCGACCATCGGAGGGGGGCCGCAGACGTACATATCTGCCGATTGATCCCGCAATTCGGCCAGGTCGAAATGCTCGGTGAGGTAGCCGCGTTTGCCGGCCCAGTCCGAAGGTGGGTCGCTGAGTACCTCGGTGTAGCGAAACCCCGGGATTGTATCGGCGTAGGCTTTTATGCGTGTTGCCTCGCATAAATCGGCCGCACCCCGCACGCCGTAATACAGGTGCACCGGCTGTTGGCAGCCGCTGGCGGCCAGGTCATCGAGCATGCCCAGCAGCGCCGATAAACCAGTGCCACCGGCCACCAACACCAGCGGTCGGGTGACATGCCGAAGGTAGAAGGCACCCAATGGCGCTTCCAGCAGCAACTCATCACCGACCTGGCAGCGTTCGCGGATGTAGTTGCTCATCACGCCATCGGGCAGCAGGCGGATCAGGAACTGCAACTGATTGCCCGGGCGGTTGGCGAAAGAGTAGGAGCGCCAACTGTCGGTGCCGGGAATCGACAGGCGGGCATATTGGCCCGGCAAAAAGTCCAATGGGCGTTCAAGCTGCAGGTGCAGGATCGCGGTGCTGGCCGAGACCTGTTGCACTTGGCTCACCGTACTGCGGATTTGTACTGGCCCCGGCGCGTTGCACAGGCTGGAATCAAAATCGAAGTAGAACGCCGCATCGGATTGGACCCGGGTCTGGCAGCTGAGCATTTTGCGTTGTTGCAGATCGAGGCTGGAGAGGGCTTCCTCGTCTACGTAGTCCTGGGTGAAATCGCCGGACTCGCAGCGGCCCTGGCAGGTGCCGCATACGCCTTCGCGGCAGTCGAGCGGGATCTTGATGCCATTGCGCAGGGCTGCATCCAACAGGATCTCATTGGCGCCCACCGGGAAAAACAGGGTCTTGCCGTCGGCAAAACTGAAGGCCACTTTGTGATTCATTCGCAGAACTCCGCGAGTTTGATTTTCTATGCCTGCGATTTACCTGTGGCGAGGGAGCTTGCTCCCGCTGGGCTGCGCAGCAGCCCCAAAAAGCCGGGAGCGCTACGCACTGGAGCGCCAACCCGGTCCAGCGGGAGCAAGCTCCCTCGCCACAGGTGTAATGCATCAGGTCACAGGTGATAGAAATCCAGCACCGAGTTGATGGTGTCGTTGAGCAGCAGCGCATGCTTGCGGGTGATCAACCAACTGTCGCCATCGGGCTTGAGGCTGTAAGTGGCGCTGCCGTAGAACTGCTCCGACGTCGCCAGTCGATAGAACAACGTATGCCAGTTCAACTTCACCTCCAGCAGGCCGTCCGGTTGCTCGGCAATCCGCACGTTGTTGATCAAATGCAGCGTCCTGGGCATTGGCGTGGCCGACGCGGCCTTGCCCGTGCGCAGGCGAAACACCCGATCCTCCAGCCCCGAGCGGTTGGCGTAGTAGATCAACGACATTTCGCGCTTCGGGTCGCGGGTGTAGACATGTTCCGAATCCCACTGCGGCAGGTGGAATTCACTCTGCGGGTCGAACAACTGCACGTAGGCGTCCCAGTCCTGGGCATCGCACAGCTCGGATTTACGGTAAAAAAACTGCTCGATCCGGTACTGCAATTGCGCATTCATCATTCCACCTCCCGCAGTTTCAGGGCTTGCTGGTCGAGTCCGTCCAGCAGGAATTTCTGCCAGTTGCGGTGCTGGTTGACGTACAGCCCTTCGTGGGTGAATTCGGTGCCGGTCATCGCCGGCTGGATGCCGATGGATTCGCTGTTGGGCGTAGGCCCGGTTTCCCAGCGATGGCTGCCGCGGGAGATATCGCTCCAGCGTTCCAGACGGCCCTGGAAGCCGCGCTGGGCTTCGCGGAACTCCACCAGGTCATCCGGCGTGCCCATGCCCGAGACGTTGAAGAAATCCTCGAACTGGCGAATACGGTTTTCACGGTCGGCGTCAGACTCGTTCTTCACCCCCAGGCACTGGCTGATGATTTCGGTCTTGTTCCACGCGATGGGCCGGATGATCCGCAGCTGCGAACTGATCTGGTCGAGGAAGAACAGGCTCGGGTAGATGTTCAGGTTGCGCAGGCGGTGCATCATCCATTCGGCTTTTTGCTGGCCGTGTTCTTCGATCAGGCGCGGCATGATGGTGGCGTAGCCCGAACGCACGGTGGGGTTGGGCATGTCGCTGAACAACAGGCTGTGGCCATTGTTGAAGGCGAACCAGCCGTCATCGGTGTTCGCGTCGCCGGCGCCGAGTTTGCTGTAGTCCAGTGTCGTGCCCGAGCCGGTGCCGTTTTCCGTATTGACCTGCTGGCGATGCTGCACCGTGGCCACGTAGTTGTAGTGCACGGTGCTGACGTGATAACCGTCCAGGCCGTTCTCGTTTTGCAGTTTCCAGTTACCGTCGTAGGTGTAGGCCGACTTGCCCGGCAGCACTTCCAGCTCACCGGTGGCCGATTGGGCGACCATCATGTCGAAGAACACTTTGGCGTCGCCGAGGAAGTCTTCCAGGCTGTTGGTGCCGTTCACGTCGAGGCTGATGAAGACGAAACCCTTGTAGCTCTCGATCCGCGCTTTTTTCAGGCCGCGAGTGGCCTTGTCGAAGCCTTCCGGGTATTCCCCCGGCGCCTTGACCTTCACCAGCCGGCCATCGCTCTTGTAGCACCAGGCATGGAACGGGCAGGTGAAGGTGGACTGGTTGCCCTTGCCGACTCGGGTCAGGGTGGTGCCCCGGTGCTGGCAGGCGTTGATCAGCGCGTTGAGCTGGCCTTCGCCGTCGCGGGTGATGATCATCGGCTGGCGCCCGGCGCGCATCGTCACGAAGTCGTGCTTGTTGGCCAGTTCGCTCTCATGACAGGCATAGATCCAGTTTTTTTCGAAGATCAGCTCCATTTCCAGCTCGAACAACTCCGGCTCGGTGAACATGTCCCGGGCGATGCGGAACACTTCATCCACCGGACGAAAGTCCAGGCAGCCTTCGATAAAGCTTTTCCACTGCTCGACGCTTCTTGCACCACTCATGGGAGGCACCTTTTTTGATAATGGCTAAACGGGTAAGCCATTAAGAGGCTGCGGCGGGGCACCGGGCTATCCGGTTAATGGGGGAAGGTGGGCCACTTAGTTGGGCACGAAATACCCACGGCGGTGCAGGGCGGTGGCGGAATGCGCTACTGTCTTGCAAGGCGATTGTCGGAAAAGTCTGCTTGTTATCCACTTATTCGACGGTTGCTATCCACCCAGTGGCGATCCCGCTGGCGTGGCGCAAAACTTGCTGTCGATCTACCAGGACGCGCCGTCAGAGCGCGCCGGCCACAATTGCCGTGGGTGCCCCGTGATGAGTAGCAATACACGCGATATACGTATCGAGCGCTTCGACCTTGAAGGCGCCTGCAGCTGGATGTCCGGCATTTGCGGGCCGCACCGCCTGCAAACCGCGACGCCGGAGCGCATCCGCTTTCACCACAGCGCCAATGTGTTCAAGTCCCGCGCCACGACGCTGGGGATTATCGAATACGGCACCGACGTCACCATCGACATCGAAGACGCCGAGCACTTCAGCAGCTACAGCCTGACCCTGCCGCTGGTGGGCGAGCAGGAACTGAGCAAGAACGGCGTGCGGCTCAGCTCCAACCGTGACCAGGGCGTGATCATCTCGCCCAACGAACATCAGGTGCTGGAGATCTCCGGCGACTGCCGCAAGTTGCAGGTGGTGATCACCCGCGCGGCGATGAGCGAATCCCTGGAAGGCCTGCTGCAGCGGCCGATTGAAGCGCCGCTGCGCTTCGAATCGGCGATGGACGCGGTGGACGGCGCTTCCGCGTCGTGGTGGCGCATGGCGCGGTATTTCATCGCCGAACTGGAGCGCAGCAGCGAGCTGTATGACCAGGTGGCGTTTACCCGGGACCTGGAAAGCTCGCTGATCAAGGGCCTGATCCTGGCCCAGCCGAACAACTATTCCGAAGAGCTGCGGGACGTGCTGGGGGTGAAACTGCCGCACTATTTGATTCGTGCCCGACAGTACATCCACGACAACGCCCGGGAAGCGGTGCACCTGGAGGATCTGGAGGCGGCGGCGGGCGTGTCGCGCTTCAAGCTGTTCGATGCCTTCCGCAAATACTTCGCCCTGTCGCCCATGGCCTATCTGAAGAAATACCGCCTGGGTGCCGTGCGCCAGCAAATCCTCGAACACGGCTCAACCCGTACTATCTCCGAAATCGCCCTGGGCTGGGGCTTTACTCATCTGGGGCGATTCTCGGCCGAATACCGCAAGCTGTTCGACGAGTCTCCCAGCCAGACGCTGCAGCGCAACGACGCCCGGCGTATGCGTGGATGAACACCTTACGCAAAAACAACGGAGATCAACTGTGGGAGCTGGCTTGCCTGCGATAGCGGTGGATCAGCCTGCATTTTCTTTTCTGACCCACCGCTATCGCAGGCAAGCCAGCTCCCACAGGGGATTTGTGTTGGTTGTGAGATCTCAGATCAACTCTTCCACCAGTTGCAGGCAATGACTGAGCCCCGGCGACTGGTCATTGATCCGCCGGCTGAGAATGATCGGCGACGTGGCGGTGGCCTCCACCACCGGTGTGTAGCCAATGTCTGCGCGGTGCAGCACCTGCACCGAGGCGGGTACCAGGGTCACGCCCATGCCTGCGCCGACCAGACCAATGGCGGTCTGCAATTCGTTGGTCCACTGCGAAACCTTCAGGCTCAAGCCATGGGCATCGAACAGCGCGATCACATGGTCGGCGTAGCTCGGCCGCGGGTTGCCGGGATACAGCACGAAGGGTTCAGCGGCCAATTGCGCCAGGGTGGCCGGGGCGCCCAGCAGGGGATGCCCGGCGGGCAACACCGCCACCAACCGGTCCTCCACCAACACCCGCTGCACAATGGCCGGGTCGTCGATGCGAATCCGCCCGAAGCCTACGTCAATCCGCCCGGCCTTGAGGGCTTCGACCTGTTGCAGCGTGGTCATCTCCGACAGGCCCAACTCCAGCTCCAGGCCATCGTGGCTGCGCAGCCGGCGAATCAACTCCGGCAGCACGCCGTACAGCGTCGACGGCGCAAAACCGATGCCCAGCCAGGTTTTCTGCCCAAGGCCGATGCGCCGGGTGTTGTCACACACCTTGCCCAGTTGCTCCAGCAGCACATTGGCGTGCTCATAGAAAAACCGCCCGGCTTCGGTCAGGCGCAACGGGCGCCCACGCTCCAGCAGCACCACACCCAGTTCGTCCTCCAATTGCTGGATCTGCCGGCTCAACGGCGGCTGGGCAATGTGCAGGCGTTCGGCGGCGCGGGTGAAGTTGAGGGTTTCCCCCAGCACCTGGAAGTAACGCAGATGGCGCAGTTCCATAAAGACTCCATTCATACCTTAAGGGTATTGTTCGAGACTCATTCTATATTGGAAGCCAGCAGAGATCCGGAACAGAATCAGGCCAAATCTATAAAGAACCCAACGGGTATTGCCATGCCGATTTGCGCCATCGAGTCGATCGAGACCATCATCGTCGATCTCCCTACCATCCGCCCGCACAAACTGGCGATGCACACGATGCAGAACCAGACCCTGGTGATCATCCGCGTGCGCTGCGCCGACGGTATCGAAGGCATTGGTGAATCCACCACCATCGGCGGCCTGAGCTACGGCAATGAAAGCCCCGACAGCATCAAGATCAACATCGACCGGCACTTCGCGCCGCTGCTGCTCGGCCAGGACGCGAGCAACATCAATGCCGCCATGTTGCGCCTGGAGCGCAGCATCCGGGGCAACACCTTTGCCAAGTCGGGTATCGAAAGCGCCTTGCTCGATGCCCTCGGCAAACGCCTGAACCTGCCGGTCAGCGAATTGCTCGGCGGCCGTGTGCGGGACGCCTTGCCGGTGGCCTGGACCCTGGCCAGCGGCAACACCGAAAAAGACATCGCCGAGGCCGAGAAGATGCTCGACCTGCGCCGCCACCGCATTTTCAAATTGAAGATCGGCGCCGGTGAAGTCAGCCAGGACCTGGCTCACGTCATCGCGATCAAAAAAGCCCTGGGCGACCGCGCCAGTGTGCGGGTCGACGTCAACCAGGCCTGGGACGAAGCCGTGGCCCTGCGAGCCTGCAAGGTGCTGGGGGACAACGGTATCGACCTGATCGAACAACCGATCTCGCGCAACAACCGTAGTGGCATGGTGCGGCTCAACCTGTCGAGCCCGGCGCCGATCATGGCCGACGAGTCCATCGAATGCGTGGAAGATGCCTTCAACCTGGCCCGCGAAGGCGCGGCCTCGGTGTTCGCCCTGAAGATCGCCAAAAACGGCGGGCCGCGTGCGGTATTGCGCACCGCAGCGATTGCCGAAGCGGCGGGTATCGGCCTGTACGGCGGCACCATGCTTGAAGGCGGTATCGGCACCCTGGCCTCGGCCCATGCCTTTCTCACCTTGAACAAACTGGCGTGGGACACCGAGCTGTTCGGCCCGCTGCTGCTCACCGAAGACATCCTCGCCGAGCCGCTGGTGTACCGCGATTTCCACCTGCATGTCTCCACCGCTCCGGGCCTGGGCCTGGCCATCGATGAAGAGCGCCTGGCGTTCTTCCGTCGCGATAACTAACAAGAGGACACCTGCGATGTTGTTCCACGTAAAAATGACCGTGAACCTGCCCGTCGACATGAACCCCGAGCGCGCTGCCGGCCTCAAGGCTGAAGAAAAAGCCTTCTCCCAGCGGCTCCAGGAGCAAGGCAAATGGCGCCACCTGTGGCGCATCGCCGGGCTGTACGCCAACTACAGCGTGTTCGATGTCGACAGCGTGCAGGAACTGCATGACCTGTTGATGCAACTGCCGCTTTATCCTTACATGGCCATCGAAGTGAATGCCCTGTGCCGGCATCCATCGTCGATCCGTGAGGATGATCGCTGAGTCTGTTTTTTCACCTAATAATTACAAGATGAGGATTGCACCATGACCATCCGACTTTCCCAGACTGCTCACGCCCAACAGTTTCTCGAAGAAGCCAGCGGCAACCTTAACGACGGCGGCAACCCACGGGCCAAGGCGCTGATCTACCGGATCCTGCGGGACACGGTGAACATCATCGAAGACCTGGAAGTGACCCCGGAAGAGTTCTGGAAGGCGGTCAACTACCTCAACGAACTGGGCAAGAACCAGGAAGCCGGCTTGCTCGCGGCAGGGTTGGGCCTGGAGCATTACCTGGACATGCTGATGGACGCGGCGGACGAGGAAGCCGGCAAATCCGGCGGCACCCCGCGCACCATCGAAGGCCCGCTGTATGTGGCCGGTGCGCCGCTGTCCAAGTTCGAGGCGCGGCTGGACGACGGGCAGGACCCGGGCGTGCCGCTGTTCATGCAGGGCCAGGTGCGCGACACCAATGGCAAGCCGTTGGCGGGGGCGATTGTCGATGTATGGCAGGCCAATACCGGTGGTACGTATTCGTGGTTTGACAGCACGCAGTCGGAGTTCAACCTGCGTCGGCGAATCGAGACCGATGCCCAGGGCAACTACCGTTTTCGCAGCATCGTGCCGTCGGGGTATGGCTGCCCGCCGACCGGGCCGACCCAGCAGTTGCTGGACCAGTTGGGGCGCCATGGCCAGCGGCCGGCGCATATCCACTTCTTCATCTCGGCGCCGGGCCATCGGCACCTGACCACGCAGATCAACCTGTCGGATGACCCGTACCTGCATGATGATTTTGCCTATGCGACGCGGGATGAGTTGATCGCCGAAATTCGCTTCAGCGAGGACGCAAACCTGGCGAAGGAATTTGGTGTGGAAGGGCAGTTTGCGCAGATTGATTTTGACTTTGAGTTGCAGCCTGCGGCGGCGCCGGTAGAGCAGAAGCGCATGCAGCGAGTTCGCGCGCTCGAAGACTGAACGCGGTAAAAAAATGTGGGAGCGGGCTTGCTCGCGAATGCGGTGGATCAGTCAATATTTCCGGTGACTGACACTCCGCCTTCGCGAGCAAGCCCGCTCCCACATTGGCTCTGTATCGTTTGGCCTATTTGCGAACAACCAGGTCGAGCAGATCATCCCGATCCTTGATCTTCTGCAACACGATCTCCGAGCGAATATCCATCACCCCCGCCGTGCGGTTCAGGTGGTTCACAATGAAATCCGAAAAGTGCTTGAGGTTGCGCGCCTGCACCCGCAGCACATAATTGCTCGCCCCGGTAATCACATACGCACTGGCCACCTCCGGCCACCCTTGCACCTTCTTGATAAACGTCTCGTGCCAATCCTCCACATCCTGGCGTAACGACAGGTGGACGATGGCCTCCAGCTCGATCCCCAGTTGCTCGGCGTTCAACACCGCCCGATAACTACTGATGATTCCCTCGCTTTCCAGCAGGCGCAAACGCCGCAGGCAGGCCGACGGCGACAGGGCGACTTTCTCCGCCAGTTCCTGGTTACTGATACGGCCATCCTGTTGCAGGAAATGCAGAAGGCGCAGGTCGGTGGCGTCGAGAATCATGGTTAGAATAAATCCGCGTGTTTGGGGGTTAAATTCGAATTTCCTACAGCTTAATTAGCCTGTTGCCCACCACTTTGCACGAAAATTCTCTAAAGCTTCGTTCATTATTTGGCTCATTGTTACTACAACAACAGGACTGACCATGACCACCCGCACCCATTGCCTGACCCTCGACGCCCAGGATCCGCTGGCGCCATTGCGCAACCAATTCGCCTTGCCGGCCGGGGTCATCTACCTCGACGGCAACTCCCTCGGTGCGCGCCCGGTAGCGGCACTGGAACGGGCGCAAGCGGTGATCGCCGAGGAGTGGGGCAATGGCCTGATTCGCAGTTGGAACAGTGCCGGCTGGGCCGACCTGTCCCAGCGCCTGGGCAATCGCCTGGCACCGCTGATCGGTGCCCGCGACGGTGAAGTGGTGATCACCGATACCACCTCCATCAACCTGTTCAAAGTGCTCAGCGCCGCGCTGACCGTGCAACGCGAACGCGCGCCAAGCCGCAAGGTGATCGTCAGCGAAGCGAGCAATTTCCCCACCGACCTGTACATCGCCGAAGGCCTCACCGAACTGCTGCAACAGGGCTACTCCCTGCGCCTGGTCAACAGCCCGGACGAACTGCCGAAAGCCATCGACCAGGACACGGCCGTGGTGATGCTCACCCACGTCAACTACAAGACCGGCTACATGTACGACATGCAGGCCCAGACTGCCTTGAGCCATGAATGTGGCGCGCTGGCGATCTGGGACCTGGCGCATTCGGCGGGCGCGGTGCCGATCGACCTGCATCAGGCCGGTGCCGATTATGCGATTGGTTGCACTTACAAATACCTCAACGGCGGGCCGGGTTCCCAGGCGTTTGTGTGGGTCAACCCGGCGCTGGTGGATGTGGTTACGCAGCCGCTGTCGGGCTGGTTCGGGCATACCCGACAGTTCGCCATGGAATCGCGTTATGCGCCGAGCCAGGGCATCGCCCGCTACCTGTGCGGCACCCAGCCGATTACCTCGCTGGCGATGGTGGAGTGTGGCCTGGATATTTTCGCCCAGACCGATATGGCCAGCTTGCGCTCTAAATCCCTGGCGTTGACCGACCTGTTCATCGAGTTGGTGGAAAGCCGTTGCGCCGCCCACGACCTGACCCTGATCACCCCGCGTGAGCATGCCCGACGGGGTAGCCACGTCAGCTTCGAACACCCGGAAGGCTACGCGGTTATCCAGGCCTTGATCGCCCGTGGCGTGATTGGTGATTATCGCGAGCCGCGCATCATGCGTTTCGGGTTTACCCCGCTGTACACCAGCTTTGCTGAAGTGTGGGATGCGGTGGAAATCCTGGGTGAGATTCTCGATCAGAGAACCTGGGACCAGCCGCAGTTCAAGGTTCGCCACAGCGTCACCTGAGTAAACGCAGAGCAAAAAATGTGGGAGCGGGCTTGCTCGCGAATGCGGTCTATCAGTCTCTGATGTATTGACTGGCACACCGCATTCGCGAGCAAGCCCGCTCCCACAGGGGACAGTGTTTCAACCAGAAAGCAGTGCAATCACAATAATAAAGGGGCACGCCACGTGACCACGCCAGACCAAGGCTTTGCCGAAATCACCAATCGCGAACTGGGCCTCAGGCGCCAGCTCACTTCCGGCCAGATGAGCATGATCGCCATCGGTGGCGCCATCGGCACCGGGCTGTTCATGGGCAGCGCCTACGCCATCGGCTATGCCGGGCCCAGCGTGCTGGTCAGCTATGCCATCGGTGCGCTGATCACTTTGCTGTTGATGGGCTGCCTGGCGGAGATGACCGTGGCGCATTCCACCTCGGGCTCGTTCGGCGCGTATGCCGAATTTTACGTCAGCCCGCTGGCCGGTTTCCTGGTGCGCTATGCGTACTGGGCGGCGATTGTGCTGGCGGTGGGCGCCGAGGTCACGGCGGTGGCGATGTACATGAAGTACTGGTTTGCCAACGTGCCGGAATGGGTGTGGATCGTCTCGTTTTCCAGCGTGCTGATCGTACTCAACGCCATCAGCGTCAAGACCTTCGGCAACTTCGAGTACTGGTTTTCCACGATCAAGATCAGCGCGATTGTCGGCTTCATCATCCTCGCGGTGTACGTGGTGTTCGGCTCCGGCAACCCGGATTACGGCGTGCAGAACTACACGGCCCACGGCGGCTTTTTCCCGAACGGGTTGAGCGGCATGTGGATCGCGGTGATCGTCTCGATCTTCAGTTACTTGAGTGTGGAAATGATCGCTGTGGCCGCCGGTGAAGCGGCCGACCCGGAGCAGGCGGTGAAAAAAGCCTTCCGCGCGACCATCGTGCGGCTGGTGGTGTTCTACCTGCTGACCCTGGCGCTGATGTTGGCCATCGTGCCGTGGAACCAGGCCGGCCACGCCCAGAGCCCGTTCGTCACGGTGATGCAGACCATCGGCATTCCCGGCGCCACCGGGGTGATGAACTTCGTGATCCTGATCGCTGCGCTGTCGGCGATGAACAGCCAGCTCTACATCACCACCCGCATGATGTTCAGCCTGTCCCGCGCCGGTTTTGCGCCCAAGTCCATGGGCGCCTTGAGCAAGAGCGGGATCCCGTTGAACGCCTTGTTGCTGTCCAGCTCGGGCATTGCCCTGGCGACCCTGCTGAACGTGGTGTACCCGGAAAGCTCGTTCACCCTGATGATGGCGATCTCGATGTTTGGCGCGATCTTCACCTGGTTCATGATCTTCCTCACGCACCTGTTTTTCCGCCGCTACCGCAAGCGTCACGGCGGGGCGAAGCTGTCGTTCCAGCTGGCGCTGTTTCCCTACAGCACGCTGCTGGGCCTGGTGCTGATGGGCGCGGTGATGATCACCACGTTTTTCACCGATGCGTTCAAGATGACGCTGGTGTTCGGGGTGCCGTTCCTGCTGATTCTGTCGCTGGTGTACTACGTGTTCTTCCGCAAGGGTCGCCAAAACCTTGTAGGAGCGAGCTTGCTCGCGAAAAAACCGAGGGCGCCGGGTTAAATCAGAAAGCCCGCGTTATCGTTGACGTGCTTCGCGAGCAAGCTCGCTCCTACAGGGGGAGAGGGCGTTTAGCAGTTGGGCGGCGTAACCGGGCAATTGCTCGAACTCGCGGGCGCATAACAGCAGTTTGCGACAGGCCCAATCCTCGCTCAGGGGTTGGGCCTTGAAGCGCCGGTCCAACGGCCAGCGTTCCAGCGCCGCCAGGGGCACGATCCCCAGCCCGGCGCCCCGGGCGACCATGCGAATAAGCCCGTCAAACCCGTCTGCACGGATGCGTGTCTGCAAGCGAAAGCCTGCGTGCAATGCCTGTTCCTCCAGGTACACCGCCAGCGCGCTGTCGGCGGCCAGGCCCACGTAGTCGTGCTGCAAGCTGTCGATAAAACTCACGGTGCGCCCGGCCAGCGGGTGATCCAGCGGCATGATCAGCACCAGCGGGTCGTCGCGAAAGGGCAGGGTTTGCAGGCCGTGGGTGTCTACTGCGTCGGAAATAATCCCCAGGTCTGCCGCGCCCTGGCGCAAGGCGTGGGTGATGCGCAGGCTTGGCAGTTCCTGCAGGTCGATGTCGAGGTTGGGGTGCTCGTGCAGAAAGTCCGCCAACAGCTCCGGCAGGTATTCGCTCAGGGCGGTGGTGTTGCACAGCAGGCGCACCTGGCCCTTGACGCCGTTGGCGTATTCCGCGAGGTCTTGCTGCAGGTGATCGGCTTGCTGCAACAGCAGGCGGGCGTGACGGGCGAGGGCTTTACCCGCAGCAGTCGGGGTGACGCCACGGCGGCCACGTTCAAGAAACTCGATGCCCAGGGAGGCTTCCATCGCCCGGATCCGTGCACTCGCCGCCGCCAGGGACAAATGGCTGCGGCTGGCGCCGGCGGTGATATTGCCGGTGTCGAGGATGTGCAGGTACAGGCGCAGGTCGATCAGGTCAAAGTGCATGGGCTGGGGATCTCAGTGTCTGGACGGGCCTCTTCGCGAGCAAGCCCGCTCCCACATTTTGAAAGGGTTCACAGATCTAAATGTGGGAGCGGGCTTGCTCGCGAAGAGGCCATCTGCCTCATGCAAAACAAGAGGCTGCCTCAGTATATGGCGAATTTTCAGATATCACCCAAACCTGCAAAATCGACCCATGAATACCTTACTCGCGTTCTACCAAAACCTCGGCCCGGCCCTGACATTGCTGGTGATCGGCACCTTCCTGCTGGCCGGTACGGTCAAGGGCGTCATCGGCCTGGGCCTGCCCACCGTCGCCATGGGCATGCTCGGCCTGGCTATGTTACCGGCGCAGGCTGCGGCGTTGCTGATCATCCCGTCCACCGTCACCAACCTCTGGCAACTGGCCTTCGGCGGTCACCTGAGCGCGTTGATCAAACGCCTGTGGCCGATGCTCCTGCTGATTTTCCTCGGCACCGGGCTGGGCTCGTTGTGGCTGGGCATGGATGGCGGGCATTGGGTGGTGCGGGCGTTGGGCGGCGCGCTGCTGGTGTACGCCTTGAGCGGGCTGTTGCTGCCGACGTTCAAGGTCAGCCCGGCCACCGAGCGTTGGCTGGGCCCGCTGTGCGGCGTGCTGACCGGGGTCATCACCTCGGCCACTGGGGTGTTCGTGATACCGGCGGTGCCGTATCTGCAAGCGTTGGGCTTGAACCGCGATCAGCTGGTGCAGGCGTTGGGGCTGTCGTTCACCGTGTCGACCCTGGCGCTGGCAGCCGGGCTGTTCTGGCGTGGCAGCCTGGGCGGCGGCGAATTGAACGCCTCGTTGCTGGCGCTGGTTCCCGCGCTGCTCGGGATGTGGCTGGGCCAGGCCCTGCGCCAGCGCATCAGTGCCGTGCTGTTCAAGCGGGTGTTCTTTATCGGCATGGCCGCGCTGGGAGGTCATCTGCTGATCAGTGGTTAACAATATGCCGTTGATTCGTGCGCCTTGGTCAAATGTATTTTGCCGCCGGGACGCTTATTCCAAAGCACCGACCCCGTTACCCTGCCTTCAGACATTTTTAATCTTTAGGCACCCCCTATGAAAAAAGTACTCCTGCTCAACGGCGGTAAGAAATTCGCCCATTCCGACGGTCGCTACAACGGCACCCTGCATGAAGCCGCCCTGGCGGTACTGGATCGTGGCGGCATCGACGTCAAGGAAACCCACATCGACGCCGGCTACGACGTGGCCGAAGAAGTCGCCAAATTCCTCTGGGCCGACGTGATCATCTACCAGATGCCCGGCTGGTGGATGGGCGCTCCGTGGATCGTCAAGAAGTACATCGATGAAGTCTTCACCGAAGGCCACGGCAGCCTGTACGCCAGCGACGGCCGCACCCGCTCCGACTCGTCGCAGAAATACGGCAGCGGTGGCCTGATCCAGGGCAAGCAATACATGCTGTCCCTGACCTGGAACGCTCCTCAGCAAGCGTTCGACGACCCCACCGACTTCTTCGAAGCCAAGGGCGTGGACGCGGTGTATTTCCCGTTCCACAAGGCCAACGAGTTCCTTGGCATGACCGGCCTGCCGACCTTCCTCTGTGTGGACGTGATGAAGCGCCCGGCCATCGAAGCCGACGTGGCGCGTTATGAACAGCATCTGGCACAGGTGTTTAACCTGAGTCTGTAATGCGGCTAGTATCCGTGCAGCCGCTATAAAGAGGATTCACGTTGAAAGCCCGATCCGATGAGCTACAGATCTTCGTCTGCGTGATTGAATGCGGGTCGATTTCCGCCGCAGCCGAGCAGGTCGGGCAGACGCCGTCGGCGGTCAGCCGCACTTTGTCGCGCCTGGAAGCCAAGCTCGACACCACCCTGATCAATCGCACCACCCGGCGCATGGACCTGACCGAAGAGGGCAAGTATTTCTTCGAGCGGGCCAAGGTGATCCTCGAGCAGATGGACGACCTGGAAGAACGCCTGTCGTCGCGCCAGCAAACCCCGTCGGGGCGCCTGCGGATCAACGCGGCGTCGCCGTTCATGCTGCATGCGATCGTGCCGTACATCGCCGAGTTTCGTGGCCTGTACCCGGATATCCAGCTGGAACTGAACAGCAACGACCTGATCATCGACCTGCTGGAACAGAGCACCGACATCGCGATCCGTATCGGTGCCCTGGCCGACTCGACGTTGCACGCCCGCTCACTGGGGTGCAGCCCGCTGCATATCCTCGCCAGCCCGGCGTACCTGGAACAGCACGGCACGCCCACCACCGTTGCCGAACTGGCCGAACACACGTTGCTCGGCTTCACCCAGACCGAAACCCTCAACCACTGGCCGTTGCGCCATGTGCACGGCGATCGCTGGCAAATCCAGCCCGGTGTCGCCGCTTCCAGCGGTGAAACCTTGCGCCAGCTGGCGCTGGAAGGGCAGGGCATCACCTGTCTATCGGACTTCATGACCGCCCAGGACATCAAGACCGGGCGCCTGATACCGGTGCTGGCCGAGTTCAACAGCGGCTATCGTCAACCGATCAACGCGGTGTACTACCGCAACTCGCAATTGGCCTTGCGCATCCAGTGCTTCCTGGACTTTATCCAGGGCAAGCTGGCCAGCTACGCCAGCTGATTCGTGACCTCTGCGCAAGATTGAATTGGGCAATACGGACTTATTCGGAATGGATAGGTCCGCAATACTGAGTCCATCAATTACTCACGCAGGGAGACACCTCCATGAACGTATTCATCACCGGCGCTGCCGGTTTTATCGGCGGTTCCATCGCCACTGGCCTGGTCAAGGCCGGCCATAACGTCACCGGCCTGGTGCGCAGCACCGAACAGGCTGCGGAAATGACGGCACTGGGTATCACGCCGGTGATCGGTACGCTGGATGACAGCGCGCTGTTGACCGAGCAGGCGAAGAAAGCTGACGCGGTGATCAACGCCGCCAGCAGCGACCATCGCGGCGCGGTGGAAACCTTGCTGGCCGCGCTGCGCGGTTCCAACAAAACCTTCCTGCACACCAGCGGTTCGAGCATCGTTGGCGATGCGTCGGGCGGTAAGTCCAGCGATGTCATCTACTTTGAAGACAACCTGCCGGAGCCGACCGTCGACAAGGCCGCTCGCGTGGCCATCGACAATCTGATCCTGGCTGCCGCCAAAGATGGCGTGAACTCGGCAGTGATCTGCAACACCCTGATCTACGGTCACAGCCTGGGCGTCAAGCGCGACAGCGTGCAGTTGCCACGCTTGCTCAAGCAGGCACGCAAAAGCGGTGTAGTGCGGCATGTGGGCACCGGGCAGAACATCTGGTCCAACGTGCACATTGAAGACGTGGTTGCGTTGTACCTGCTGGCGTTGGAAAAGAATGTGCCGGGCACTTTCTACTTTGTGGAGAGTGGCGAAGCGGCGTTTGTCGACATGACCACCGCGATTGCCGAAGCGCTGAAGCTGGGTAAACCACAGGATTGGCCATTGGCGGATGCCGAGGCCGAGTGGGGTTATGAAATGGCCAACTATGGCCTGGGCTCCAACAGCCGGGTTCGCGGCAAGCATGCGCGGGAATTGCTGGGGTGGGCGCCGAAGCGGACTTCTGTAGTTGAGTGGATTCGCAACGAGATGGTGTGATGTTCGCTTGAGACCGAGGCGAGCCCTTCGCGAGCAAGCCCGCTCCCACACTTAACCGAGTTCCAACTTTGGAATGCGGTCAAATGTGGGAGCGGGCTTGCTCGCGAAAGGGGCGACTCGGTCCAACGGTCTTACCCAACACTAGCCCCACCCCGCCCAATTCCGTACCATCCCCCGCCTTATCCCTCGCAACTCCCCGGTACTTCAATGAACCTCACCCGTCTGCGCGCCGACGCCCTGGCCGGACTCACCACGTCTTTTGCCTTGCTGCCCGAATGCATCGCCTTTGCCCTGGTGGCTCACCTCAACCCGCTGATGGGCCTTTACGGCGCATTCATCATCTGCACCCTCACCGCGCTGTTCGGCGGCCGGCCCGGCATGGTCTCCGGTGCCGCAGGCTCGATGGCGGTGGTGATCGTCGCGCTGGTGGTGCAGCACGGCGTGCAGTACCTGCTGGCCACGGTGTTGCTGGGCGGGTTGATCATGGTCGCCTTCGGCCTGTTGCGCCTGGGCAAGCTGGTGCGCATGGTGCCGCACCCGGTGATGCTCGGGTTCGTCAACGGCCTGGCGATCATCATTGCCCTGGCGCAGCTGGAGCATTTCAAGAGCGGTGACACCTGGCTCAGCGGCACGCCGCTGTACGTAATGACCGGGCTGGTCGCGGCCACCATGGCCATCGTCTACCTGCTGCCGCGCCTGACCCGCGCCGTACCGCCAGCCCTGGTGGCGATCCTCGGCGTGGGCCTGGCGGTGTACCTGCTCGGCCTGCCGACCCGCACCCTGGGCGACATGGCCCACATCGCCGGCGGCCTGCCGACCTTCGCGCTGCCACAGATTCCCTGGACCCTCGAAACCCTGCACATCATCGCGCCCTACGCGATCCTGATGGCCATGGTCGGCCTGTTGGAAACCCTGCTGACCCTCAACCTCACCGACGAAATCACCGAAACCCGCGGCTACCCGGACCGCGAAAGCGTGGCCTTGGGTGCCGCCAACATGGTCTCGGGCCTGTTCGGCGGCATGGGCGGTTGCGCGATGATCGGACAAACCGTGATCAACCTCAGTTCCGGCGGGCGCGGGCGCTTCTCCGGGGTATTTGCCGGGGTGATGATCCTGCTGTTCATTCTGTTTCTGTCACCGCTGATCGAGCGCATTCCGCTGGCGGCGCTGGTGGGGGTGATGTTTGTGGTGTCCCAGCAGACGTTTGCCTGGGCTTCGTTGCGGGTGATCAACAAGGTGCCGCTCAACGACGTGCTGGTGATCATGGCGGTGACGGTGATTACCGTGTTCACCGACCTGGCGACGGCGGTGCTGTGCGGGATTGTGATTGCGGCGCTGAACTTCGCCTGGCAGCAAGCGCGCGAGCTGTACGCGGATGAGCACATGGAAGCGGACGGCAGCAAACTCTATCGGGTGCACGGCACGCTGTTTTTTGCCTCGACCACGCCGTTTTTGAATCGCTTCGATCCGGCCAACGACCCGGCCCAGGTGACGCTGGATTGCCGTCACTTGAGCTTCGTCGACTATTCAGCGATTGCTGCGTTGATGACCCTGCGCGAGCGCTACACCAAGGCCGGCAAGCATTTGCGGGTGCTGCACCTGTCCGAGCGCTGCCGCAAACTGCTCAAGCGCGCCCGGGTGCAGCACGACTGACCGTTGTTGAAGTGCGATGATCGTTCCCACGCTCTGCGTGGGAACGCCGCTTTGGACGCTCCGCGTCCGCTCTTAAAGTCGTGACGCGGAGCGTCACAGGATGCATTCCCACGCAGAGCGTGGGAACGATCATGGTCCGACCAGGTTTTCCAATTCCTGGGCGCGGGTCTGGGTCATGTCCAGCACGCAGCCGGAGCCGTTGACCTGATCAATGGTGCCGCCGGTGGCCGAGCCGATGAAGCCGCAATTGGCATCGCGAAACTTGATCCACTGGCGCTGTACGTCCTGCAATTGCTGCTTGCGGTTGCCTTCCATCGCCGTCATCGCGGTTTTGTAGGCGGTATTCAGGCGCGCGTCCTGCACCTTGGTTTCCTTGGCGTTGCAATCGACCATGTCGGCGGTGGTGTTGGCGCCGTCCATGCATTTTTTCAGTGCCGGGTTCTCATCGGCCGAGGCCGTGCCGCACAAGGCCAGCAACAGTGCGCCGGCGGCGAAAGGAACAAGCAGGGGGTTACGATTCATTCTGGGTTTTCCTGGTCATGAGTCGGTGTGCAGTCTAAGACTCGGCCTGCGCAGTTGAGTTTCCAGCCCCGGCGATCTTCATGTAAGAACGCCCCCCGAATTTTCATCCACTGACCCTGGGCATATCCCTGCGCGACAGGGCTTGTCTGTGGGCGAAAATTACTTTCATAAAAATTGAAAATACACCTAGGTAATGATTTATGACTTTCACAACCTATTCGACGTGACCCTTTCCGAGGAGTACCGCATGGCCGCATCACCGGGGTATTGGCTGTTGATCTACGCCGCCATCGCCATCATTGCATTGATCGTATTGATCGCGCGTTACCGGCTCAACCCGTTTATCGTCATCACCCTGGTGTCTATCGGCCT
Source organism: Pseudomonas sp. W2I6 (assembly GCF_030815935.1). Lineage (NCBI taxonomy): Bacteria > Pseudomonadati > Pseudomonadota > Gammaproteobacteria > Pseudomonadales > Pseudomonadaceae > Pseudomonas > Pseudomonas sp. W2I6. The sequence goes on from NZ_JAUSXJ010000001.1 coordinate 7,188,929, forward strand.
GGCGCTGCTGGCCGGAATGCCGGCGGATACGATCATGGGCTCCTACGAGGCGGGCGTCGGCAAGACGCTGGGGCATATTGCGCTGGTGGTCGCGCTGGGCACCATGCTCGGCAAGATGATGGCCGAGTCCGGTGGCGCCGAGCAGGTGGCGCGCACGCTGATCAACCGGTTCGGCGAGCGTAACGCGCACTGGGCAATGGTGTGTATCGCGTTCCTGGTGGGGCTGCCGCTGTTTTTCGAGGTCGGTTTTGTGTTGCTGGTGCCGATCGCGTTTACCGTGGCGCGGCGGGTGGGCGTGTCGATCCTGATGGTCGGCCTGCCGATGGTGGCCGGCTTGTCGGTGGTGCATGCGCTGGTGCCGCCGCATCCGGCGGCGATGATGGCGGTGCTGGCCTATAACGCCTCGGTCGGGCAGACGGTGCTGTATGCAATTTTGATCGGCATACCCACCGCGATCATTGCCGGCCCGCTGTACGCCAAATTTATCGTGCCGCACATTCACCTGCCGGCGGAAAACCCGCTGGAACGTCAGTTCATCGACCGCGCGCCGCGCACCCGCCTGCCGAGTTTCGCCCTGACCATGGGCACCATCCTGTTACCGGTGGTGCTGATGATGATCGGCGGCTGGGCCAACCTGATTTCCACACCGGGCACCGCCTTTAACCAGTTCCTGTTGTTTATCGGTAACTCGGTGATTGCGCTGCTGGTGGCGACCCTGGTGAGCTTCTGGACCCTCGGCCTGGCCCAGGGCTTCAACCGCGAGTCGATCCTCAAGTTCACCAACGAATGCCTGGCACCGACCGCCAGCATCACCTTGCTGGTGGGCGCGGGCGGTGGTTTGAACCGGATTCTGGTGGACGCCGGGGTCACCAATGAAATCCTCGGCCTGGCCCACGCCTTCAACCTGTCGCCCCTGGTGATGGGCTGGCTGTTCGCCGCGCTGATGCGCATCGCCACCGGCTCGGCCACCGTGGCCATGACCACGGCCTCAGGCGTGGTTGCACCGGTTGCGATGGGCCTGGGTTATCCACACCCGGAATTGCTGGTGCTGGCCACCGGCGCGGGTTCGGTAATCTTTTCCCACGTAAACGACGGCGGCTTCTGGCTGATCAAGGAATACTTCAATATGACGGTGATCCAGACCTTCAAGACCTGGACCGTGCTGGAGACCCTGATTTCGGTGGTCGCCTTCGGTCTGACTTATGGTTTGTCCTGCATCTTGTAACCCGGAGCCGAACCGATGGACATCCTCTACCAGATCCGCGCCCGCCAGGATTCCTTCAGCGCCGGCGAAGGGCGTATCGCCAAGCTGATGCTCGATGATGTCGGCTTTGCAGCGTCCGCCAGCCTGGAAGAATTGTCCCAACGGGCCGAGGTCAGCACCGCCACCTTGTCGCGTTTTGCCCGCAGCGTCGGCTGCCGCGACCTGCGTGACCTGCGCCTGCAACTGGCCCAGGCCAGCGGTGTCGGCAGCCGTTTCCTCGACCCGGCGGGCCTGCCGGAGCAGTCGGCGTTTCACCGGCAGATTCTCAGCGATATCGAGGCGACGTTGCGCCGGCACCTGTCCGGTTTCAACCAGCGCAGCTTTGTCGACGCCGTGAGCCTGCTGGGCAATGCGCAGATGATCCACGCGTTCGGCATGGGCGGGCCGTCGAGCCTGTGCAGTGACGAGTTGCAAGTGCGCCTGGTGCGCCTGGGCTACTCGATCGCCGCTTGCCACGACCCGGTGATGATGCGGGTGACGGCCGCCACCTTGGGTTCGGAGCATGCACTGATTGTTTGCTCGCTGACCGGTATCACCCCGGAGGTATTGGGCGTGGTGGCATTGGCGCGTAACTACGGCGCCAAAATCATCGCCATCACCCTGCCGGATTCTCCGCTGGCGCAGTTGGCCGATGTGCTGCTGCCGCTGCAACCGGCCGAAACCAGTTTTATCTACAAGCCAACGGCGGCGCGCTACGGAATGCTGTTGGCCATCGATGTGCTCGCTACCGAGCTGGCCTTGGCCATGCCGGACGACAACCAGGAACGCCTGCGACGGATCAAGCTGGCCCTAGACGATTATCGCGGCGGCCCTGACAGCCTGCCGCTTGGAGATTGAGATGAAGTACCACACGCTGATCCGCCAGGCGCTGATCATTGATGGCAGCAACACCCCCGGCTATGTCGCCGATGTGGCAGTGCACGAGGGCCGTATCGAGAAGATCGGCGACCTGTCCCGGGACAGCGCCGAGCATGAAATCGACGCTGCCGGGCGCGTATTGGCGCCGGGGTTTATCGACGTGCACACCCACGACGACACGGTAGTGATCCGTCACCCGCAGATGTTGCCCAAGCTGAGCCAGGGCGTGACCACGGTGATTGTCGGCAACTGCGGCATCAGCGCCTCGCCCGTGAGCTTGCAGGCTGATCCGCCGGACCCGATGAACCTGCTGGGCACCGCCGAGGCCTTTGCCTACCCACGGTTCAGCGATTACCGCGCGGCGGTGGAAAACGCCCACCCGGCCGTCAATGTGGCGGCGCTGATCGGCCACACCGCGCTGCGCAGCAACCATATGGACGACCTGCACCGTACCGCCACGCCGGGTGAAATCACCGCGATGCGCGTGCAGTTGCAGGAGAGTCTGGCGGACGGTGCCCTGGGTTTATCCACCGGGCTTGCATACGCGAGCGCCTTCAACGCCGAGACCGATGAAGTGCTGCAGTTGAGTGAAGAACTGACGGCGTATGGCGCGGTGTACACCACCCATTTGCGCAGCGAATTCGAACCGGTGCTGGAGGCGATGGACGAGGCTTTTCTGATCGGCCGGCATGCCAAGGCGCCGGTGATCATTTCCCACCTCAAGTGCGCGGGCGCCGGTAACTGGGGGCGCAGTCCGCAGTTGTTGGCCTCGCTGGAACACGCGGCGAAGACCCACCCGGTGGGCTGCGATTGCTACCCGTATGCGGCCAGCTCTTCGACCCTGGACCTCAAGCAAGTCACCGATGCCTTTCGCATCACCATCACCTGGTCTACGCCGCATCCGGAAATGGGCGGGCGGGATCTGCAGGACATTGCCGCCGAGTGGGCGGTGCCGCTGATGGACGCCGCCCGCCGCCTGCAACCCGCCGGGGCGGTGTATTACGGGATGGACGAGACCGACGTGCAGCGCATCCTGGCGCATCCGCTGTCGATGATTGGCTCGGATGGTTTGCCGGAAGATCCGTTTCCTCATCCACGTCTGTGGGGCGCGTTTCCCCGGGTACTGGGGCATTTCAGCCGGGACCTTGGCTTGTTCCCGCTGCACACCGCCGTGCACAAGATGACTGGCTTGTCGGCAGCGCGCTTTGGCTTGGCCGAGCGCGGTGAAATCCGTGAAGGACACTGGGCCGATCTGGTGCTGTTTGATCCGTTGCGGGTGCGGGATGTGGCGGACTTCAAAGAGCCGCAGCGCGCGGCGGAAGGGATTGACGGTGTGTGGGTCAATGGCGTGCTCAGCTACAGAGACGGGCAGGCCAATGGGCAGCGGTCCGGACGATTCCTGGCGCGCAGTGGGGATTTGCGAAAGGGATTTGCGGCCGTATAGTGGCCGCTCTCAAATACGGAGCAATCGCCATGCACTTAGGAAAAGTCACCCCCATCTTGCGCAGTTTCGACGAGGCCAAAACGTTGGAGTTCTACGTCGACTTCCTGGGGTTCAAGGTCGATTGGCAGCACCGGTTTGAAGACAACTTTCCGCTGTACCTGCAGGTGTCGCTGGGGGACTGCGTGCTGCACTTGTCCGAGCACCATGGCGATTGCACGCCAGGTGCGGCGGTGCGGATTCAGGCTCAAGGGTTGGAAGCGTACCAGCAACAATTGCTGGCCAGGAATTATCGCAACGCCAAGCCCGGTATTGAAGACACGCCGTGGGGCAGCCGCGAGATGAGCATCAGCGACCCGTCGGGGAACCGGTTGGTGTTTGTTGAAGAAGTCAGCAGCTGAGGCTGCGCGCATAAATCGCAGGCAATAAAAAACCGCCTTAGTAGGGCGGTTTTTTATTGCAATCCCAGTTCGCGGCTGGGGTTGCGCCTCACCGGAAGCATTGACCTGCTGACCGGATACTACTGTCGGTTCAGGCATCACGCAAGGCCTGGTGTCACTCGGTGCTTTCAGTTCTTTGAGATCTACGCTATTTAAGGACGACTGCAAAAACTGGCAATAAATTCTTGGAGCGTTACCGGTGGATTAGTTCTCCCAGGTCACACCTTTGAGCGGGATGTTCGTTAGTATCGCCCCCGTTCTGTGTATGTCGTTTGTAGGTGGGCTGGGTACGCGCGCGAATTTATGGACCGAACGCCACGGGCTAGTAATCGGTGCCGGATTCATGCGGGAGGACCCAAAGCCCGGCCGCCTCACTGGAAGCATTGACCTGCGTCCGAAGGCTCACGTGTTCCGGTAAGTGCGCTGGAGGTAGGCCCAACTGATGGAGGGCCGAGTATGTCCAAGTTTGCACGACGTACGTGGGACCTCGTAGTGAACTCCCTGCGTGTTTATCACGTGTGGAAATTCCTGCGGGACAGCTTTGATGACCGTTAAGGTCTGAGAAGTGGGCCGCCCCGGTTTCGACCGGGGCGGCTTTTTTGTGCCTGGGATTTACACCCGGAAATGGCTGACCATCTGCTGCAACTGCCCGCCCAAACGCGCCAGTTCCACACTTGACTTGGCCGTCTCGTCACTGGCCGCTGCCGTCTGCTCCGACACGTCCCGCACATTCACGATGCTGCGGCTGATCTCTTCCGCCACGGCACTCTGCTGCTCGGCGGCTGCGGCGATCTGCTGGTTCATCGACTGGATATTCGACACCGTACGGGTGATGTTTTCCAGTGACACACCGGCCTTGCGCGTCAGTTCGACGCTGCTGTCGGTGAGGCTGCGGCTGTTGTTCATCACGGCGGCCACTTGCTGGGTGCCGTTCTGCAAACCGGCCACCAGGCCTTCGATTTCTTCGGTGGATTTCTGGGTGCGCTGGGCCAGGCCGCGCACCTCATCGGCGACCACCGCAAAACCGCGACCGGCTTCACCGGCACGGGCGGCTTCGATGGCGGCGTTGAGCGCCAGCAGGTTGGTCTGCTCGGCCACGGCCTTGATCACGTCCATCACGCTGCCGATCTTGTTGCTCTCTTGTTGCAGGTGCGTCATGGCGTCGGTGGAGCGCGCCACTTCAGCTGCCAGGCGCTCGATCTGGGCGATGGCTTCGGCCACCACCTTGTCACCGGCACGGGCTTCACCGTCGGCGGCCGAGGCAGCCTGGGACGCTTGTTCGGCGTTGCGTGCGACTTCCTGCACGGTGGCAGTCATTTCGTGCATGGCGGTGGCCACTTGATCGGTCTCGATCTTCTGGCTGTTGACCCCGGCACTGGTCTGTTCGGTCACGGCCGACAGCTCTTCGGCGGCGCTGGCGATCTGGGTCACGCCGTCACGGATGCCGCTGATCAGTTCACGCAGGGTAGTGCCCATGCGCTGGATGCCCTGTTGCAACACGCCGAGTTCGTCGCGGCGGGTCACCTGGATGTTGTGGCTCAGGTCGCCGGAAGCGATGCGCTCCACCACGGCGAGGGTCTCGCGCAGTGGGCGGGTGATCTGGCGGGTGATGATCACCGCAGCCACGATGCCCACCAGCAAGGCCAGCAATGTGCTGATCAGTTGCAGGCTGCGGGCCTGGGCGCTTTCGGCGTCGCGGCGTTGCAGCTGGATGTCGTACAGCTTGTCGCTGATGGTGACAATGTCGGTGCCCTGGGTGGTCATTTCTGCCCGGGCCGAGACGATGTTGGCGTTGGCCGCCTTGTAGTTCTGCACCGCGCTGCGATAGGCGCCGAGGGCGGTTTCCAGGGCTGTCAGTGCAGGCTGTTGGCTGGCGCCAAACGCTGCGTGCAGGCCTTTCAGACCGTCGATGGCTTTCTCGATCTGCGCGGCGGCACGGGCTTCAGTCTCGGCGTTGACGTTGCCGGTGTAGCCGCGCACTTCGTAGCGGGCCAACTGGAACTGTTCCTTGGCGCTGGTCACGGCCTCGAACTGGGCAAAGCGCTCGGTGCTCTCGGGCATCTGGCGCACGCTGGCGTCCAGGGCACTGATCTGCGCATTGGCGATGTCAGCCTTGTCGCCCATGACCTGGCGCGCGGCGTTACCGTTGCGGTAGGCCTCGCGCATTTTGTTCAAGGACTGCTGGTAAGCGGTGATGATCGCTTTTTGCTCATTGAGCAGCTTGAGGTTGTCCGGGCTCTTGAAGCTGTCCAGCAGCTTCTGTTGCTGGGCGACAAAACCGTCGAGGTTGGTCTGCACGTTTTGCGCCACGGCTTCGTCGCCGTTGGCCAACATGTATTGCAGGCGCACGATGCGCAACTTGGTCAGCGAAGCGTTGAGCTGGGTGATGTCGCTCATCCAGTTGCTGCGGTCGATCAGGCCGCCCAGGCTGGTCCAGCCGGTGAGCGCGAGGATCGAGGTGAGGACCAGTACCAGGCCGAAGCCCAGGCCCAGTTTCATATTGACGCTGATGTTGCCGAACCAACTATTCATCGCATTCCTCCAGGAACAGATTTGCGGGTACATCCGGTTGCTGGAAGTAGCGACCAGCCGATGGGTAGTCAGGAGGTATCGGCAGCCCTGGCGAGAGCTGAAACGGTTTTTTCGTGAGGGCAGGATTTATGGAACGTGAGCGACGAGCGGTCGCACCGCCCTCATGCAGAGGGCGGTGCGAGGATCAGTGGACTTGGCGCATTCTTTTGCTGGTGGTGATGATGTCGATCAACGCTTCCCTGCTGCTGAAACGGCGGTCATCCAGGTTCCAGCGATTGACGAAGTGCCCCCTGGCATCCTGCTGCAACGCGGTGTGGACCAGTACGCCGTCGCGGTTTTTATGGACCATCTCCAACCCATCGTCCAGGGTGCGCTGAAGCAGATAGTCGCCTTTGCGCCGCAGGCGTTGTTCGAGGCTGAGGGGGGGTGCGGGCGTGGCAGGTAGCGGCAATGGCGCACCGGCGACTTCGACGTTTTTCTTGAAGTCGTAGCGCACCAGTGGCCATTGCTGCTCGCGCGGCAGCGCCTGGACGCTGGCGGGCTCACGCACAAAGCCGCTGGCCGAGCCGGGAGGCACATCGTCCAGCAGCAGACTGATGCCGTTGTTGAGCTCGGCAATGCCCGGCACGCCGCGATGGGTATTGGCGTGCGTTTCGCCCACCAGTGCGACCCACTTGTGCGGCCCCTGTTGAAGCTGATCGGCGCGGATCACCTGGGTTGCAAAGTAGTTGAACATTGATGTCCTGGAGCCGGGCATGCCGTCCACCCGCAAGCTGGCGACACAGTCGAGTGCGCGGATCCGCACGTTATGCTTCATCGCCACCTGCACCAGGCTGACAAAACCGTAGGGGCTGTCGGCCGGTACGCCGTGGCCTTTGTCCAATGCGTTGAGGTAGCTCCACAGTTCATCTGGCATAAAGCCCAGGCTGTGGACGATATCCAGGTCGGCTTGATGCAGCTCGGTGGTGAGTTGCTCCATGTACAGGGTTTTTACTTCTCGCGGGCCCTTCAGGTATTCCATGTGCCGGCTGAGGAAGCCTTTGCTCGACGTACCGGCGTGGGCTTCGCCGACTACCAGGCCATCGGCGGTGTCCAGCAGTTGATCGATAAATTTCGCCTCATCCAGGGCCGGGTCGACCGCAGGCAGTGCTCCTCGAGCAGGCGGTGTGTGTTCGGTAAAAAACGCCTGGGCCTGATCCTGAAGTTTTTTGCGGGTCTGGTCGAACGTGGTTTGCGCCGCGCGACGGCTGCTGGCGGTCTCCCTGTAGGCGGTGGCGAAGAGCGCTTCACGCGTGCCTATCGGCAAGGTGATTTCCTCGCTGATCAGGCCCAGGTGTTCATGGGGCAGGTCAAAGGTGCTGAAGTGGCGCGGCGCCTCAACAGGCAGAGGGCGCGTTGGCCGTAGCGCGTGTGAGCGCTCCACCGAGGGCCCCGGGTGCGGCGCCGGTTGGCGTGCCGTGTGCAGCGACAGCTTCAGGTCGCCCTTGGCCAGGGCATCGCCGGGAATGCCGCCGGCCACATCCGCGATGACTCGGGTGGGTTGGTCGAAGGCGTCGTCGACCCGCAGGGCAATGCTCTTTTGCAGGTCGGCCAGGCCCGGCGTGCCGCGATAGGTGCTCATGCGTTTTTGATCAACCAACGCTATCCAGCGCTCGCCCGGTTTTTTCGCCTGGTCATCGTTGATGAGGGTGTGGGAGTAAAAGTTGGTCAGCCGGTTGGCGCGAATCGGGGCCGGGCGTGAATCAAACAGGCACAGGGTGTTTTCCAGGTCGTAGGAGCTTGAGGCGTTCAACGGCCGAACCTCAATCCCGTGCTGTTGCGCGGTGTTTACCAGCATCCAGTGGCCGTGCAACCCGTCGGGGTCGCGGTAATTTTCCTTGTCGATGGATTTGAGCTGGCCCTCGGCCCGTTTGGAGAAACCACTGGAAAACCGTGAGTGGGTTTTCAAGTGATGAATGTCGCGCCACAGCGGCTCGATATAGAGAACCGTCACGTTCAGTTCGCGCAGGTATTGCATGTTTTCGATCAGCACCTGTTTAGCTGCGGTGGAAAACGGTGCCTCGCCCACTACCAGGTGGTGCGCGTCATCGATCAGCAGCTTAAGCAAATCACGCAGGGCAATGTCTGGCGCCGGGTTCAGGGTTTCGGCCCGGGGAACCACGGCGGGCAACCGTGCAAAAAACGCGTCGGCGTCATCCGTCAGGGCCCTGACATTGTCCAGGTGCTGTTTGAGTGCCGGGGCGAGTTGCCGACGCGAGATCCAGATGCTGTGGGTATTGAGGTCTCGATCCAGGTAGGCGATCTGCAGGAACAGCGCCGACCGGTCCTCGGGGGCGATGACGGCCGCTACGTCCCGGCGAAACTTTTCCGACAACTCATAGGGCTGCCCGAGTCTTTCAGGGCCAGGCATGCCACCGATGACACCGGAGCGCTGCCACTGTCCGTCCACCGTCTGGTTCACCAGCTTGCCGGTGGAGCGCAATTGCCCGCTGGCGTTGTCGTAGCGAAACAACAGGAATCGCCCCAGGCTGTCCGGGGTGTGCGAGGCCCACAGGCTGTCGCCGGCAAACAGCACGGGCTGCATGCCCTGGGGCAATGGGGGTTGCGGTTGCAATTGCTTGATCAAGCTCATGGCCTGTTGGTCCTTGGTCACCCGGGCAATATGGCGTAACGGCGGACGGGCGAGCTTGACGGGGGCGAACAGCAGGGGCCGCAGGTCGGTCAACAACGTCCCGCCGGCATTGAGCAGCGCACCCAGATAGTGTCCCAGCGCGGCGGCGGTGTCGTTGCGGCTGTAGGCATGCAGGGCGAGCATCGAATCCTTGAACACCAGCAAGCCGCCCAAGGCCAGGCTCAGTGCCGGGAAGGGCGCGGTCAGCACGGCAATGGTGATTTCGCCGATCACGCTGACCAGCTCCATGATCATCTGCAAGCGCCCGGTGGTGGTGCTTTTGACTTCGTCGATACGGTGACGCAGCTTTTTGTCGTAGGTGTGGTAATGCAGGTTCTTCAGCGGCAGTGCGGTGCGAGGCACTTCGTCGAACACCGGCTTGGAATACACCCCCTTGAGCTGTGCCGGCAGGCCGGCCACCAACGCATGCAACCTCGGCTCGAACGCCGCGCGCTCAACGCTGGCGACCCGGCTGATGTAGTAGGTGTCCATGCCTTCAAGGTTTTTCAGGCGTTCGTTGAATTCCCGTTGCGGCCTGAAGGCGATGCCATCCGGTGCGTGCGGGGTGTAGAGCAGGGGCAGGTCGTTGGCGTGGTGGAACAGGTAGCAGCCATCGATCACTTGCCCGCAGATGTGCAGGGGATAGAGCCGATACCGAGTGCGCACGACATCGCTGTTATCGGCCAGGCTGTCGATGCTTTTTCCCAGCCAGGCCAGGTCGCCTGTTGCCAGGCAGCCTTGCAGGCAGCACTCAAGCGCGGCGACGTGCATGTGCAGTTGGGCAACCTCCAGGGCCATGTTGCGGCGCCATGCATAGTGGGGGACTTGCGGGTCCAGCAGGGTTTTCTCGACCTCGGCGACATAGCGGTCACCGATCCAGGTGCCTCTGACCGAGTTGCTCACCGTTTGCGCGGTGAGTCGACTCAGGTCGACGCCGGGCGGTCCCTTGAACTGCGCGGTGGTGCTGGCGTCGGGGTTGATAAAGCCCAGGCTGGCGTCGTAGCCGTTGCGGTACAGCGTGGTGTAGCTGACGCGTTCGCGCGGGGTGATCACGCCCACGAGGTTTGGGTCTACCGCCGGGATCGGGTTGCCGAGCAGTTGGTTGAGGGCGGCTTTTGCCGCCTTGTGCAAGTAACTGTCGAAGTCGGGAAACTGTTGTGGGCTACCCGGGCTTGCGGCGTAGGCCTGTGCCGCGCCCAGTGCCTGTTCCTTGAGATCGGCGAGTTTCTGTCGGTCGGCTGCCGATGCCTGGCTCAGCCACTTTGGCATCTGATACAGGTATTCATCGGCCTGCATGGCCAGCGTCGTGGTGCTCATTTCCACCAGGCAGGCCTCATAGGTGGAGGGCGCGCCGAAACTGATCATCAAATACTCAAGGCTGGCCGGGGTAAAACCCAGGGCGGAAAGCATCGCGCTGTATTTGGGCCGGATCCGGCTGACCAACTGTTCAAGCAGGTAGTCTTTCATGCTGCGCGAATCGGGAGCGGACGCTATCTCCTGGCTCCAGCCGAGGATATGCGCCTGCAATTCCCGCTCGCTGCCAAAGGCCTGGAACTGTTCGGCGCGTGGCGCGTGAGGCGTGCACAGCAGCAAGCGTTTGACCGCGCCCGTTGCATCGGTCTGGCGCAGCACCCACAGGTCCTTGAGCGGAGCCTTGTGCAGGAACAGGCAGCAGGCAGTGAGTGTGGGCGAGGGGCCTTCACTGAGGGTTTGCAGCAGTGCGTAGTCGTCCGCGCTGATATGGTTTTGCAACGATGCACTGTAGGCCAGCGCGTGCAGGCGGCTGTCGAGCATCTGCTGCATGGCTTCCTGTACGGCGGGCAAACTGTGGGCGCGCTTTTGTTCTTCGGCGAAGGTCAGGCTTGGTTGAACCTTGGCCAGCAGCTCGGCGAGGTAAGCCGGGGTGACGTCCCGGAACTCGGGCGGCAATGGCTGCTGGGCGTAGGTCAGTTGGGTGTGCTCGAGAAACTCGGAACCGGCGTGTTCATCGCCACGGTGCAAGCCACGTACCGCCAGTTGCACCAGGTTGTTGTGCTGGTTGTACGAGTTGCCTGACTTCAGGGTGCGCTCGGTGCTGATCTGCAGTTGCTCGGGGATCAGGCCCTGGATATCCAGGTCGTCGTCCAGGTGCTCAAGCAATTGCAGGCGCGCCATGGCCTCGGGCGAGGCCGCCGGGCCGAGCAGCGCCAGCACTTGCAGGCTGAGGTGTTCGTAAGTGCGCAGGTGCTCGGCGAGGGTTTTGCGCTGGGCCTCATTGGCGCTGCGGTACCAGTCGGGAGCGGATTCGTGCAGCAGTTTTTCCAGTAACTGCTGCGCGCGCAGTTCCAGGCGCGAGGACAGGTCCCAAGGCGAGCAGCGCAGCGCCTGGTCCAGTTCGAGGGTCATTCTGGCGACGTCTGTCGGCGCTGGATGGCCGTCCAGGCCAAGGGCAAACGCGATGTCCTGATGTTGTTTGTCCTGCAGGGCGTTGTAGGTGTGTTCGTTCAGCGGGAGGCTGTCGATAGGGCCTGGCACCAGCGGCCAGATACTCGCCGCGCGCAAGTGCTGGTAACGGCGCGGCAAGTGTTGCAGCAGTTCCTGGCGCCAGGCCGACTGCTTCATGCGCTCCTGCAGCGTGCGGTCCAGGTGTTTGAGTGAGGTGAAAGCCTCCAGGCCTCTGGAGGGGGTGAACAGCAACACATCGCCGTCCTCGATCTCCAGGTGGGTTACCGGTGTTTGGCTGCGGGTGAGTATGAACACCCCGGCGAACTCGATGGCCTGCTGGCGGTAGCGAAACGTCAGGCGATGGATACCCGGGCGCAGCTCGGGGCCGCTGACGATATTCGTCACCAGCAGCTGGTCGGCAGGGCTGAGCAGGCGATCGTTGACCTTCAGCCTGGCCTCGGCCTCCAGCATCGGCTGGTGGCTGTCGAGTATCCAGTTCTTGCGTAGATGGCCGTTGGGCCGCCGTTCGATTTCCAGGGCGGCCAGCTTCTTGTGCAATGCCTGGCTGATGCGCGTGCGGTTCAACCGGCCGGGCTCGCCCTGGATCACCCAGTCGCCGGGGACGGTGTAATGCACTTGTGCGTTCTGCAGGCTCCAGCGGCTTTCTTCTGCCAGGGCGGTGTGCAATGCCTGCACCTCCAGCAACTCGGTAGAAGACTGCGCTGCCGGTGCGTGGCCGTTGGGGAAAATCTGTAGACGATGACCGATTTGCAGCAGGTAGCCGTTCAGTTGTTCCGGGGTAAGTGGTGATGTGTTCGGGGGCTGGGCGGGCATGGCCGGTCCTCAGGGAGTCAATGGTCCCTGAGGGTGCGCAGTCTCGGCGTGTGGATGGCGGTAGTTAGTTACTCAAGGCCTCGACCACGGTCAGTATCAGGCGTGACGGGCAATCGGTACTCAGGTGTAGCGTGTTGCGCGCCACCCTGGGATGTTCTGCCTGGCCGGGTGCTTCGCCGCTGTTGGGGTTGACGTCAAAGCGCGGGAAGTTGCTGCTGGCGATATCCAGGCGCAACCGGTGGCCGCGCTGGAACAGATTGCAGGTGGCGAAGGGTTCGATCGCCACCTTGACCCGCTCACCCGGGGTCAGCAGGGTGGGGTGCTCCCAGGTGTTTCGGTAGCGGGCCCGCAGGATGCCGTCGGTGATGTTCATGGCGTAGCCGTCCGGGTAGACGTCGACCAGTTTGGCGGTGAAGTCGGTGTCGGGCGCATCGCTGTCGATCCACAGTTCCACGCGCAGCGGGCCTGCGACGATCAGGTCGTGGCTGAGTGGCTCGGTCTGGAAGCTTAAGACATCGCTGCGCTCGGCCAGGGGGCGCTGGTCGCCACGGGTACCGAAGAAGTCCGCCCGCTCGCGTTGGTCGAAAGCGCCGCCGACAAAAATCGGCGCGCCGGAGGTCAGGGCGCCACCGATGGTCGGCACCGGATCGGCCGGGTCGGCGCAGTAGCTGAGCTGGCCCTCGGTGGTCGGCGGTTCAGGTTGCAGTTGGCGTTGTGCGGTGAGGTGCAGGGTGAGTTGCCGGCTATCCGGTAGCGGCCATTGATGACTGTCGATCCAGTGCCCGCCATGTTGCAAGCGCCCCTGTTGATCGCGCTCACCGGTGCCACCGCCCATCAAGAACACCTTCACCGCCGCGGGTGCAGGCAGCGGCGAACCCTTGAGGGTGCGTTCAAACCAGTCCAGGCGGCAGCTCAACCAGTCTTTCGCCACCTGCCCGTCGAAAGCCGCTGGCGCACCAAATTGCGCATCGCCACTGTGAGTGATATTGCGATCACCATGCAGCCAGGGGCCCATGATCAACCGATGCTGCGCCGTACTGCCGGCGCAAAACGCCGCGTAGTTGGCGAGGGTCGAACTGACATAGGCGTCGTACCAACTGGACATGAACAGCACCGGGATATCCGGCAGATCGTGGTAATGCCCCTCGGCGTAGATGCCCGGCGCTTGCCAGTACGGGCCGAAGTCGCCCTGGGCCCACTGCTCCAGCAGATAGGCTTCGTACTCCGGCACATGCCGCAGGGGCGATTGCCCAGCTTGCCACGGCATGCGCTTGAACCACTGGTGGATGTCTTCCTGTTCGAGGGCTTCGAGGATCTTCGGATCCGCCAGTGCCGCCGGGCTTTCCTTGGCCTGGCGAAACGCCCAGGTGGCTTGCTTGAGCTCCAGCGCGCCGCCCTGGCGAATCCCGCATTGGTAGGCGTTGGCGAAGCCGCCGCTGTCCAGCACCATGCTGGCGAGGCCCGGCGGATGCAGGCAGGCCATCGCCAGTTGCGTGTGGGCGGCGTAGGACAGGCCCATGCTGCCAATCTTGCCGTTGCACCACGGCTGCTCGACGATCCAGGCCAGGGTGTCGCAACCGTCTTCGCCCTCGGCGGTGTATTTGGTGAACACGCCTTCGGAGGCATAGCGCCCGCGGCAATCCTGGAAGATCGCGACAAAGCCCTGGGCCGTGAACCGCGCGGCCATCTGCTCGCGGGAGATGTGCTGGCCGTCGAGCTGGATTTCCGAGCGCGATGGTTTGCTCTTGTCGTACGGGGTGCGTTCGATCACCACCGGAAAAGGGCCTGGACCGTGGGGCAAGTAGATATCGGTGGCCAGGTGGATGCCGTCGCGCATGGCGATCATCTGGTTGTGCAACGTCTGCATGGGGAAAACACTCATGGGGGTCAGTACCCGGTGCCTACGGCAATGGCCAACAACACCATCGCCAGCACCGCATAGATCAGAAACAACGGCAGGATGTAGCGTGCCCACTGGCCCCAGCCGACGTTGGCGGTGGCCAGCAATACCAACAGGCCGCTGGAGGTCGGGGTGATCATGTTGGTCAGGCCGTTGCCCATCAAAAACGCGAACACCGTGGTTTGCGGGCTGACGCCGGAGAGCTGTCCCAGCGGCCCGAAGATCGGCATGGTCACCGCCGCCTGCCCCGAGGTGGACGGGATCAGTACATCCAGGCCCAGTTGTGCGAAGAACATGCCGTAGGCCGAGACCACCGGGCCATGATCGCCCACCAGATTGGCGAGGCTGTTGACGATGGTGTCGAGCACCTGGCCGGTGCTGAGGATGATTTCCACGGCGGTCGCCAGGCCGATCAACACACCGGCGATCAGCACCTTTTTCATGCCGTCGACAAAGGCGCTGGCGGCGGTGCTGGCACCCAGGCCGGCGATTACGCTGAACGCCACGGTCAGCAGCAGGTAGAACGCCGACAGCTCGTGGTATTTCCACTCCCAGCGGTTAGAGGCGTACACCAGGAAACCAATGCCGGCCCCCAGCACGATCAGGTTCAGCAGGTGGCGCAGGGGCAGCGGTTTGCGTTCGAAGGTGATCTGCGCGCTGGCATCAAACCCATGCTTGCGGATACTCCACAGTACGAACGCGATGCCCACCAGCAGGAACGTGCAGTAGGCCAGGACGCGCATGCTCAGGCCGCTGAAAATCGGCAGCCCCACCATCGGCTGCGCCACGGACAGCGCTACCGGGTTGGAGATGGAGGCCAGGTAGCCGATCTTCACCGAGATGGCCACGATGGCCAGGCCGATCAGGTTCGACAGCCCCAGGCGGTTGGCCATGGCCACCATCAACGGCACGATCAGGATGAATTCCTTGGCCAGGCCCATGAAGGTGCTGCCGGCGGAAAACACCAGCATCAGGCTGGGCACCAGCACGTAGATATTGCCCCGGGTCAGCCCCAGCAGGCGTTCAAGACCGGCATCAATCACACCGGCCTTGTTCAACACGCCGAACATCCCACCGATGAACAGCACCATGAAAATCAGCGCGGCGCGTTTTTCGATGCCTTGGGGAATGGCCATGAAGCCCTCGACCAACGATACCGGCCGAGCGACCATATCGCTGGCCTTGCGCGGTTCGAGGGAGAACAGTTGGCCCAGGGAGTCGTGCTTTTCCAGCACCTGATAGGAGCCCGGAACCACCAGGCCGTTCTGGCGCTGGAACTTGCCCGAGTTCACCGCGTAGGTGAAGGCGACAGCCAGCAGCACGATGCTCAGCAGAATGATGGCCGGGTTGATCTGCTTGCGCTGCGCGGGTTTTTCCACCGGCGTATCAGTGGGCGAGTGGGTACGGACGATCTGCGGTTCGGTCATGCTGGTTGCCCCGGTGTGCGCTGTTATTGTTGTGTCGGGTGACACTTGTGGAGCGGACACTAGGGCAAAGTTTTAACGGCGACAACGTTATGCGCGGGCTGGGTTGGGCTATGCGTTTTGTGCGGCCAGGCGGTGCTTGAGGTGCTCGGCAAACGCCGTCACCACCTTGGACCTGGGTTCATCCGCGCGAAACGCCAGGCCGAATGCATAGGGCAACGCGGGTCGAAACGGGCGGACCACAATCGGCAAATGCATGAAGTGGCTGGCCAGCAAACCATTGACGATCGACACCCCCAACCCCTCGGCGACAAAGCTGCACGCGGCGCCCACCGAGTGCACTTCCACCCGCACCTGTGGCGTCAGGTTGGCTGCGCGAAACACCTGGTTCAACTCCGCCCGCAGGGCCCGTTGCCGGCCCAGCATTACCAGCGGCACGTCCCGCAAGTGTTGCACTTCGATGCAGGCGTGGCGGGTCAGCGGATGGTCAGCGGGCATCACGCACACGCCTTCGGTTTCCAGCACCGGTTCAATCTCAAAGTCGGGAATCTCGGTAGGCAAGCGCACAAAACCGAGGTCGGCGGAGCGGTCGAGCACGGCCCGTTCGATCATGTCGTAGGAACCGGTCAGCAGCTCGACGACGATGTCTTCCCGGCCCTTGAGAAACTCGGCGACGATCCGCGGCAGCAGCTCCTGGGTCATGCTAGTGGGCACCCCGACCTTGATCAGGCTCTTGCGCGAACGGCCCACGCGCATCTCATCTGCCAGGCGCTGGATACGCTGCATGCCGTCGACCAGGCCGGCCACTTCGGCGAGCAGTTCTTCAGCCTCCGGGGTCGCCATCAAGCGGCCCTTTTTGCGCAGGAACAACGCGAAACCCAATGCCTCTTCCAGCTGGCTCAACAACCGGCTGACTGCCGATTGCGACAGGCCCATGCGGGTCGCCGCACCGATGGTCGAACCGGTGGACATGATCGCCTTGAAGGCTTCGAGCTGCTTGAGATTCACCGTGATTTTCCTGTGGTTTGAGGGCTTTGCGCATAGCCTGATGCGCTTCTCGCATAACGTTGCCGGGCGTTCGAGGAGCCGTTAGTGTCCGCCGCAATGCGACGCGCCGTCCAGCGTATCGCAGGCAGCAACTGCCCATAAAAAATCACAATACGGCATTCGGGAGACGGTCATGCGTGAGCTTTTCACGAGGGGAGGAGTGGTGTGCACGGGCTTGCTGGCGAGCCTGTCACCGGCATTGATGGCCCAGGGTTTCTGGGAGGATTCCCACGGCAAATTGACCTTGCGCAATTACTATTTCAACGACGGTTACCGCGACGGCGGCGAGGACCGCAAGGAGTGGGCCCAGGGCTTTTTGCTCAACCTGCAATCGGGTTATACCGAAGGCACGGTGGGTTTCGGCCTGGATGCGCTGGGGTTGTCGGGGATCAGGCTCGACTCCAGCCGCGCCCATGCCGGCACCGGGCTGTTGCCGGTGCACGACGATGGCCGCGCGGCCAGCGAATTTTCCAGCCTGGGCGTGACCGCCAAGATGCGCATCGGCGAAGCCGTGGTGAAAACCGGCACGCTGCTGCCGAAGATTCCAGTGCTGGTGTACAACGATGGCCGGCTGTTGCCACAAACATTCCAGGGCACTCAAGTCGAGTACAGCGGCGTCCGTAACCTGTACGTGCACGCCGGGCATCTGGACAAGTTCAAGCTGCGAAACTCTACCGACAGCGTGGATATTTATCCCCAGGGCTACAGCGGCAAAAAGGGCAGCGACTTTGATTTTGCCGGCGCTACCTACGCCTTCACGCCCAAGCTGAGCGGCACCTGGTACTACGGCGAAATGCGTGAATTCTA
Source organism: Pseudomonas sp. W2I6 (assembly GCF_030815935.1). Taxonomy (NCBI): domain Bacteria; kingdom Pseudomonadati; phylum Pseudomonadota; class Gammaproteobacteria; order Pseudomonadales; family Pseudomonadaceae; genus Pseudomonas; species Pseudomonas sp. W2I6. Next base: position 7,206,571 of record NZ_JAUSXJ010000001.1, read on the forward strand.
TCGCCAGCAGTTCTTTGGCCTGGTGCATAAACAGCCAGTGGGTGCCGGCAGCCTGACCAGCGACTTGCGTTACTTCATCAGCAACGAAGCGGGCGAGGCACGCAATGGCAAGGTCGACAGCGACATGTTCAGCGGGTTGTTCACCTACCGGCTAGGGCCGCAGGCGCTGGGCGTGGGTTATCAGAAAGTCACCGGCGATACCGCCTTGCCCTATGCCAGCGTGTCGACGGTGTATTCCTTCAGCAACGCCGGCGTCGGCAAATTCATCCAGGCCGGTGAGCAAACCTGGATGCTGCGTTATGACTACGACTTGGTCGCTGTGCTGCCGGGCCTGACCTTCATGACCCGTTACTACAAGGGCCAGAACGGTGACTACAAGGGCCGCGAAGCCCGTGAGTGGGAGTCGGACACCAACCTGCGCTACGTGATCCAGGACAGCACCTTCAAAGGCGTAGGCATCGAGTTGCGCAAGGCCACGTATCGCTCGACCTATGCGAGCGATCGTGACAACTACCGGGTCTACCTCACGTACGACCTGGCGCTGTGGTGACAGGCCCTACTGCTCGACGAAATAGTACGGCTGACGGTTGATCGCCATCTCCTTGACCACCCTCACCGGGACGTTCAGCCGGTCAGTATTGTCCACCAGGGCCACGTTGCCGGGCTTGGCCGCGAGGTAACTTTTGAGCTCCTCCGGCGTCTGCAGGATCGTCAAGTAACCCTGCATGTAGAACACCCCGGCGCCGGCGATTCGCTCGTTGGCCTGATACAGCACCACTTCCTTGCCCTGCGCCTGCATCGCCTGGATCTGGCTGATCACCGGCACAAACGACTGGCGCAAATCGGCCTTGGGCGCGAACCAAAAGGCGGCAATCAGGTAGCAGGCCACCACCACGGTAAAGAAGCCACCCAACAGGCCGCGGCGATGTGCATAAACGTGTTCGGCAATGTTGGAAACCTGTCCGCGACTTTTCAGCCAGCCCAGCAGCACGCCGCCATACTCGGCGGCCAGCACCGCAGCGGCGGGTGTCAGCGCCATCAGGTACACCGTGCGCTTGCTGGAGGCGAACGTCAGCAGGGTGAACTGCGCCACCAGCCATATGCTGAAAAACAGCCGGTAGCGGTTGCGCACCAGGCTCTTGCGGAAGTGCCACAGCCCCAGGTACACCAGGATATTCCAGGGCAAAAAGGCTTCGGGCAGTTTGACGATGTAGTAATAGAACGGCTCGTAGTGGCCGGCTTCGACAAACGAACCGCTGAAGCGCCCGACGCTATTGGTCAGCAGCACTTCACGTACCCCCTGCAACCCGTCGCGCTGGTACAGGAAACCCAGCCAGATCATCAGCGGCACCAGCGCCAGCAGCGTGAACAGCCCGGGCTTGACCCAATCGCCGAGCTTGAAGCGTTTATCCATCAGGCTGGTACTGGCCAGATAGACGAAGATCACCACGCCCGGCATGGCCAGGCCTAGAACACCTTTACTCAGCGTAGCGATGACCATCCCCAAGGTGAACAGCAACCAGGTGCCCAGGTTGGAACGGTCGCGCTCCGACTCGGGGCGGTTGGCCTGATAAAACGCCAGCAGGGCCATGGTGACCCCGAGGGTGAGCAGCGAATCTTCACCCACACCGCGCACGTTGCTCCAGTAACTGGCCATGGTCGCCAGCATCAGGCCCGCGACAAACGCCAGCGCCTTGGGCCGGCCAAACTTGCGCAGCATCCCGTACAGCAGCATCACACTGAACAGCCCGGCAAACGCCGACGCCAGGCGCACTGCCCATGTGGTACCGCCAAACAGGCGAATCGCACCGGCGTCGAGCCACAGGCTCAGCGGCGGTTTCTCCAGGAAGGGTTCACGGAACAGTCGCGGCACCACCCAATCGTTATCCAGGTGCATGGCCATGGCGATCCCGGCCACACGGGCCTCGGTCGAGCCTTGCAACTCGTGATTGCCAAGGGCAAAGAAAAACAACAGCGCAGCGAGCAGGAGCAGCAGAGGAGCGGAACGCGTCATGGATTCTGGCTACCGGGGCAGGGGGCCGTTCGGGGGAACGGCCCGGGCGATCGGCGAGTATACGAGGGCGATTCTTAATAATTCGTGAATGAATGTGAGGTTTTTGTAGGGTCAGGGTTGTTTCAGCAGTGGCCATTGGGTTAACCAGCGTTTGGAGGTGATGCGTTGTTGGTAGATGGCGTGTTTTTCCTGGGTGAAGCGGGGCGTGGGTTTGAGTTGGAGATTGAACAGGTCCTCCAGGCCGAGAGGGGCTGAAACTTCGCATAGGTCCGCTGCGGTTCTTCTGACGGCGACTGCGGTGGCGGTCTCGGGCCAGAAGCGCATGGCGTCGCTGGCGTTGCGGTAAGGTGCATCGCCGTTTCGCAGGTGCATGCGGGCCTGGTTTTTGACGGACCAGTCGATGGAGGGTTCTGCTGCGTGTAAGAGGGCTTCGAGGCGGCGGTCTTCGTCGGGGCTGGTGCAGGTGGCGTCGAACCACAGTACGTCGACGTCACCGGTCGGTGGTGATAGGGGGCGACCGTGGAGGTGATCCCATACCGCGTTGCGTACGAAGCCGGCTCCGATCCAGCAGTCGGGGAGGGCGAGGGAGCGGACGATGTCCAGTAGGTGCCAGCGTTGGGCATCGCTGCTGATCAGGGTCTGGAGGGCTTTCTCGCTCAAAGGATAACGGCCTCTTTTACAACGATCCCCAGGTCATTGCTGACTTTCACCACCCTCACCTCATCGCGATAACCGATCCACGTGGGGCGGCAGATTTTAATCGTATTATTCAGCTCAGCATCGAAGACCGTGATTCCGCTGCAGCTTTTACTGCCGCCTGACGAATATTCGTAGTGAGCCGTATAGCTGCTGCGGGTGCCGCCCGAACATAAAATGGCCAATGAAAACAGCGTCACCGAGAACAGCGTGCATAGGATGAACATCCCGGCAAACGCCTTAAGCAGGGTCCATTTTTTTTCGAGCCGCAGCTGAGGTTTTCTTACCCGCCAGACAATCACGGACGCAGCCAGGGTCAGGACGAGAGATACGGATACACAGGCTTTCTCCGCGACCGGTTTGAAGTGGATGGCCGGTGAGATGCTGAACTGCCATATAAACAGCACGGCCAACAGAAGCTGTACGCCCAGCACGACAGGTATCAGGTAGGCGTAGGAATTCTTGTTCACTGCGGCACACATCCTTATGTTTCAACAAAGGTGGGGTTTATCTTAAAAGAAAATAGACCCTCACCTTTTTCTTACTTTTGGGGCGCTCAAACGGATCGTCATGTTTCCTGTCAGGAAACGGACCTTCCCGTAGCTTCTGAATCTGCCGTTAGCACAAGAATGTCCAGTGCGCGCTTCACCAGCAACTCACCGAGGACGCTCAATTGCTGGGTGGCCAGGAGTTTATGGCGAAAGGCGCCATCGAACTCGAAAGCCAGGTCGGTAGTGAGCGCGTTCAGTGAGGCGAGGGTTTCGCAGGCCTGTACGAGCAGGGTTTCGGGGTCGATGTTTTGGGCGATACAGAAGATATGCGTGCCGGATTGGCTGGGGCATGGAGGATTGGGGGTGATTTTTTTCATGGTGAAGCTCCTACACTGATGATGGGAGCTGCCATTCCCCTGCTGTCAAACAGGTTTGGGTGGCAGCTGTACGCGGGTTGACAGACCGGAAGTGTAGGAACCCGGCGCACCCGAAGATGCCCCACGCACAGCCGCCATGAACGAGGCGGAATGCGCGAAGCATGCCGACTTATCAAGGGGAGTGAAAGGTTACACTTTTCGGCCTGTCAAAGCCGGTTGCTGATGAGCGGCAACCAGGGAAGGCTATCTTTGTGGGGGGGGGCATGCGCCAGTTCATGCAGGGCGCGATGAGTTGCGGGAAAAATCCGAAGGCCCATTCGGCGGTATGTTTACAGGAGCCCAGAAACAACAAAAACAGCACTAGGCGGGTTTGGTGGTGCTTCGTATTGCCGGGGTAATCTGAACAGATGTCATAATTTGTTGATTTTAAAGCAAAAAAACAATTTGATATTCTTTGTGGAATACTATTTGGAATACCGCTCTTAAGGACATTGATAACCTAGGGCGGCTGTGAAAGGTGACTGAGGCGCGGCCCCACCGACAAGCTCCTCTCAGCTAACAGCTGTTTCTTTTCCACAGGGCTCGAACACCGGCGAGGTCCGTTGAACAAATTTTAACCTGAGCCTTGGGGAAGGTTGTCAGCGCCACCTCCAGTCCAGAGGTCGGCTCCCCAGGTCAGTACTCGGTGTCTGCGAATCAGTTGTTCAGAATCGCTGTGCGCAGTAGTGCGATTTTAAGTATGCCTTTATTGATAGTGCTGAGGCACTTAGGCTTGTGAATTACATATCGAAGTGGATCTTCATCTAACAGTAATTATGAGTCGTTCACGCTCTAGAAAACAGCGCTCAAACTGCCAGATACAGATGATCTAGAAACTTTGAAGTATTGCGAAGCATTGGTTTTTCAAGGACGCTCCTCATGCGGTAGGTACGATCTTGCTTAGCACACCTACGAATAGCTTTACGCAGTTGCCGGGCTGGTGACTTCGATACTCAAAAATACTCTTCAAGCCTGCAGAGTCCAAGAAGGATTTAGTCCTCATTTACCGTTGTCTGGAATTGTTCCTGCCGGTACAAACGACCAAGGGTGGGTTCCCCACTAAACCTAACCAGCCTGTATGAAAAGCAGGTTCGGAAATTATGATCGAAACTCAGTTGTACATGATGCTTATGGTAAATAATATATAAATTGCCCTAGAGTTCATGGGGCTCATCCGCAAGTGGATCGCATAAGTAGCCCCGTACTGAAGGAGTTTCCTGCAGCAACATCTGAAGTTGGCGCAAATCGACGCACCGATGAACTTGACTACCTATTTCAGGGCAGTAGGGTTAAGGCAGAAATGCTGCCCCTTCACGGGTATCAAATTGTAATCAATGGTCAGCCTTAGGAGTGGCGTCTGGAGGTGCTGGGTGACGTAATAAATCTTGGCCTTAGTGTATCCCAGTTCTCCGAGTCCTATTGTCAGGAGTGGGGTGCTGGCTAGCACGATAGACTGTTGAAAATGGCCAACATGATTTCGATATTTTTCCGAAAAACTAAACTCTCACCGGTGTACTACAGGCGGAAGTTCGAGAGCGGGAGTTGAACTGTTCTTATCCTCACGATAAGCACTATGTCACCTGTCTGAACGACCAGCCTTTCACTTTTCCTCGTGCCTTAGATCAAATACCAAATCTCGCCATGATCCTGGTATTTTGAAGGTTGCTATGATCTAAATTTCCGCAGTACTTCGTTTAACTATCGCGCCATGGACTGCTTCGTTTTGAGTGCAAAATGGTTAGCTCGGCTAGTTGTCCGGTTGCTGTTTAATGCTTTTCAGGTTCGCTTCTAGTATGTAGTCATGCATCTGCATCTATAGTTCTATCTCTTGCAGCTTTATATAGCCATTCCTGGAGTTGGATTCATAATGATCGCGAAGTTATTCAGGTTGCTATGGAGGTTGCGGTATTTCTCTGAAAGGGGATTTTATATTTTTTCTGAATGATCTTCTGGTTTGGTGTGGGGCGGCTGGTGAGATGTCGTCGCGGATTCTTGTTGGCGTTTTTTTGTTAATTCAGGTATTGAGGAGATGATGTCTATGATCTCTTCATCGCTCTTGTCCTTGTCCTTGTCCTTGTCCTTGTCCTTGTCCTGTACCTGGCTCTGGATTTTTGGTTTTATTAGTTTTCTATATTTTCTTATGTCCTCGGCTTCAAAAATGGAGTTTGTGCTTAGTAATGTTGTTTTTTTTATATTAAAAAGTTCTTCGATTTTTTCTTTTGGTGGGGTTGGAAGTGTTTGATGGTCAGGCGCCAGGGTTTCAATCTGAAGTTTTAGTTTGCAAATTTCGGTTAGGGTTTCGCTTAGTTTTGAAGCGAGTATGGATGCTGCGTTTCGCTCGTTTCGTAGGCTTTTAAGGTTGTCCTCATTCAGAGTCCTTGCTTGAGTCTTGTATTGCTCTTTTAGTTCGAATCCGCTCTGGATTAACCATTCCAGGGTTTCAGTAATAGTGGCTTTTCTTGATGATGCCAAGCTCTTCAGCTTTCGCTTTGCTAGAAGTGAAATTATGAAGTTGTTCGCTTGTCGCCCGTCTTTGCTTTCTCGGAGTTTTTTCTGGCGCCAAGCACCTTTCATGTTCTTCAGAAGCTCTCTTTTTTCGCTATTCTCAGGCCAATTCTCAGACCATCTTACAAGTTCGTCGTAGGTGGTTTGTTTGGAGATGTCTGCCCCCTTACCATTCAAGTATCGAATGGCCCATTGCTGCATGTCTGGGTTGTTCCTTTCTATCCATTCAAGTCTTTTTTTTGGCTTTTCCAAGGCATTCCCCCGCTAATGCGTTTATTGCAGTAAAAGTTATTTTTATGTTGATCGTTACGGAGTGACGTTACGGAGTAGCATACGCTTCTCTGATTGTGCTTGAAATAGGGTGTTTTTCTGCGATTTAATGGCTGCTTTTCTGGAGGGGTGGAGGGTAGTGGTGCACTGCGTTCTGTTGGGTCTTGGATTGACTGGGATAAGCCCAGAAGCGAAGTTTGTCCTCGTAAGGCTCGTGCAGCTGTACGGGGTGGGCGAGTCGATCACGATCGGGGTTAAGAAGTTAGCCAAGGTTTCAGGTGCCACGGATCGTGTGGTATCTAGCGCTCTGTCTGAATTGGTGGCGGAAGATCTTTTGATCTGTACCCCTATCGTCATCGGGCGGGGACGCCCTAAGAGCGAGTATCGAGCTTCGAGTAAGCTAGCCCGATTGCTGGAAAACTGGAACGAAACGTCTAATGTGATAAATCGATCGAGAATCGATCATTTGTTGCATGCTGCGGAAGAGCGTAAGGGCAGTCTTAGTGTCTGTAATCGATTGCTACTATCCATCCTGCTTCTTTACGCCGATCAATTTGGGATTGTACGAGAAGTCGGAGTATCCAAGCTATCCAAGGTAACCGGCCTAAACCGAGAGAGAATAAAGGCGCAGGTTCACAAGCTTATCGCTTTGAGGGTAATGAGAGGGGTGATTCCTGGGGTTACAATGTCTGTTGTATTGGGTGTTTCAAAGTCGGTTTATTTTATTAATTTTAATCATGATGTTTTCCCAGAAGGCAGTTCGGGAACGATCGTGCTGACTGCCATTTCGAACGCCAGTGGGGGTGTCGGGGAGTGTAATGAGGTCGGAGCTCTCATTGAGTCGGCTAAAATAGGTAAGTGGATTAGGTTTGAGAGGTATAAGAAATTTTTTGGAATGCTGCCGGATAGCGATCGATTTAATGCTTTGGCAAGATTGTTTTCTTCTTTCGCCAAGAATGGCGAATCCCCAAGAGTGCTCCAAGTTAGATTGGAGGAATACGCGTCGATGCTGCTGTCCAAGCATTGGAAAGCTTTTGAGGTAGGTGAGTTTAGGTCTGATGATGAATTGCTGATGCGTATTAAGAAGGGTTTCAGTAAGGGGGTGGGGTTAGGGCAAGATCTGGAAATTGACAACCTGCAAGGTGAGCTGTTTTTTGAGTTCATTTATGAAATTGTTGTTCTGATGGCTCGTCGCGTCCAAGGTGTGATATTAAGTGCTAAGGGGTTTCCGTACGAAATTGCTGGGCTGCAGATTCTGCCGAGTTTTGACCTCGGTGGATATTTTGGTCTGTTCTCTTTTGGTCGGTCGTTGTTAATTGTTCCCCATCAAGAGTTTCGAGCGGGGGAGTGTTATGTCATGAATAGGAACATCGATGGCGAGCCTGTGTGTGAGAGGTTTTCTGACGAGGTGGAACTCTCCGAAGAGGATCGTTATCGTTTTGGTCTGCTTACTAAGGTTCATACTCCTACACGCTATCGATATCGAGGGTAAGACATTCGGCAGATTGGTGGTGGGCAGTAAAACTTTATCGGCTTCCCAGATCCTGTGAACGGATTTGAGGAGTTGGTCATGCGCATACTACGAATGAAAATGGTTGTTGAGATAACAGGTCTGGCCCGGTCGACGGTATATAAGTACATTGCAGAAGGGATATTCCCTAAGCCCATTCCGCTGGGCGGTCGAAGTGTCGGGTGGGTAGAGTCTGAAGTTTTTGCGTGGATTCAGGCTAGGGTAGCAGAACGCAATTAGTTAGGGTTGATTAGCATGCTTGCGATATCTGGTCTTGCTTTTTAGATTTCATTTGCTTTCAATGAAAACATCATGCTCGGTTGATTTTCGGGCATGATGTTTTTTTGCCGGACCTTTTGGTTGTGTTGGTTTCCTTGGTCCTGCACAGGAATGTTTAACTTCCCTTTGTGTTTCAAGTGATGAGTTTTTCGGTGCGGGTAATATGCTTTAGTGTTTGAATTGTTACCTTCTAATAACTCAAGTCTATCATTTATGTAGAGATGCATATTGAGCAATTAGGTTAAGGGCATAGATACCCCTTCAAAGGGTATCTGTGATGGTTGTCTGATCAATGCCTAGCAAATGGCAGTATGGCATAGGTAAACGTCATTGGTGTTGTTAGTGTGAGCGACTCATTGAAGTCTGGCTCAATGGGCTATGTTGAGCGTGTAAATAACTACCGAGCTGACTGAAGATATGATCTTCAGTAAAGTAGGTAGTAACCATGCTTCGTTTCTCCGAAAATCGTAATCTTCGTTTGTACTCAGCAGCTACGTTTCAAGGCCTGCCGATAATGGTTGAAAAAGGACCTTTTATACTTGGGTACCTTGAAGCGCTGAATCGCACCATTAACCTTGCCCTTGATCAGTATCCTAGGGTGATTGCATTCAGGGTGGATTTACGTCTTTCGCGTCTGATGGGGTTTCCAGATGACGCTTTGTCAAATCGTGTGATCAGTAGGTTCATCGAGTCGTTCAAAGCGAAAATTGAGCATAACCGTGATAAGGCGCGTGAGCAGAACAAGTACGCCCATGACTGCAGGGTGCGTTACGTCTGGGCGAGGGAGGTGGGCTGTGGAGGGCGACCGCATTACCACCTGTTGATTCTGCTGAACAGAGACGCTTACTACACAGTAGGGCGATTGCAGCCACAGAGGCCCAACATGATCAGCCGTATGCAAGAAGCTTGGGCCAGTGCACTGAAGTGCGAGGTTGAGCAAGTGCGGGGCTTGGTACATATCCCGCCTAACGCAGAATTCCGAGTAGATCGGAATGTCCGGCCAGGGAATGTGGATCAGTTGCCTGAACTGTTTCGACGCGCGAGCTACCTCTGCAAAGCTGCGACAAAGCGTTATGGCGATGGATCCCATGGCTTCGGATGCAGCCGGGGGTAAGCTAATGGTTTAGCTGATCATCACCATGGTGGCGTTCGATCCAGTGTTGTTTGTTTTCCTCACGGCCCCGGCGTCAGTGAAAGCAGGCGCGCGTTGTTAGTGTGTCCAGAATGGCGACATATCCTGAAGATGTATCCACTTGATGTGGTCAGGCGCGGAGCCAGCCGGTCACGGATGACCAACCTGACGGGCCTCGGATCGACGTCGGACAAAGGAGCATCGAAATGGAACTCACCGGCACACGCAGTGCAGCGTCGCATCCGTATGCAGCAGATCGAATGGCTGATCGCCTATGGGGGCCACACCTATAGCCAAGGCGCGGGGGAGTACTTCTTCGACTGGGGGCATTTCCAGCAGATGCTGCTCGACCTGACGGCCATGGAGCAGCAATTGGTCGACTAGGAACGGAATAGCTACGTGGTGGTGAAGGATAATCAAAATCTTCACCGTAAGGTATCGCTAGGGGGCGATACCACCATTTCAGTTAGGGAACCATCCTAATTGGTGATGTGGTTGAAACCCTCAGCCAACATTACATCAAATCTGTGGCCAGGCAATTAATCGCCAGCGTATACACTTGCTGCGCGACGAAGAGTATCGAGCACGTGCGCTCGGATTAACGGGGGCTCGAGCACTTCAATATCCCCAGCATTGCTGAGCAGGAACAGGCGTAGGCCTTGGGTGTCGTGGAGAGTGCAACTCAAGTCCCACTTGTCATCGGCGTATTGCACTACGACCTGGTCTTCAGCCAACGGGTTCTCGGTAAGCCGATTTTGCAGGTTGGGGCCAAGACGTAGTTTGAGTTGTACGGGGTCATCGCCGTGTATTGTCATGAGGTGCTTTTGGGCTTCAAGCGAATTGACGTCGTAGTTTTCCGGGTCAGCTATTTTTAGCCAACTCGCTTTGACCTCTACCATTCGATGCAGCATGAGGGCGCACATCGTCTTGGGACCGTTGCTGCTGTACTTGCCGCGGCGGGTGTTTGGTGAAGGCGTATGCCCCTCCGGCCATTGCTCCTCGAGCACGTATGCCGACAGATAGACGTTTGAATCCTGATATGAGAGGGCCAAGGGTTTGAGTAAGTAGATGCATTCGACGCCGCTGGCGTCTCTTGGCAGGTAGGTCACCTCAAGCGAAGCATCGTCCAGAATGGCCTGTTGGATTCTGGTTAGGTGTGCAGGATCATATTTACCTGGCCTGAGCAGCGTAAATCGGGTCCCAGTAGTGATTCGCTTTGTCCACACATGTGTTCGCGTGGAGCGCTTCGTCATTTCCGTGGTTGCGTATTCGCGTAAATCGACAAGTTGTTCTGTGTGGGCCTTGAAGCCGAAGCGCTCTGCGTGGTCGAAAATAGCTGCCAACGTCATTGCCTCTGTGGGGGAAAGCGTCAAGTCGAAGCTGCCACGACCGGATTTCCAGTATTTTGATTTTTTATCCGAGCCAGCGTCACCTTTGGCTACAAACTCGGCTGCGGTTAGAGCCTGGAGGTCACGCAGTGTGGTTTTTATATGGAGACTGGAATCATCGAACCACCGACATAGTTCACTGTGGATATCCGCCGTCGACATAGACTTGCCATAGCGTTGGAGGATTTTGCGCAAAGTGGTGCGGCGTCGGTGATGATTGATCATGGCAGAAGCTCAGGGACAAAAAGTGGGTTTATCTGCTGGGACTATGTTCTGGCTGGCAAGCAATCCTGCGACTACAAGCGCCAGCCCACAGGAGCATTTCATGAACAGCCAAACCTATCTAGCCCTTCCCCACGTTTCTGGATTCATCCGCTGGCTGGCCTCTGAGCTCAATTCTGAGTCGTGTTTCAAGCACCAGTACGTCAATCGTCGTAGCGGTGAGAAATGGACATGCAGCAGCCTGTATAACGCCTTCGAAAACTACCGTTGGAATCACCCGGGTAATGCCCGCTTGGGATTCAATCCAGGCGTATGTTCCAGCAGCAACGGGATCGCTTTGTTCGCCTTGCGTCAGGATCTGGTAAGCGCTACTGGGAGCGACTCACACACTCTTGAGGCAGCCGTCGACGTCATGCGCTGGGGCGGCGTTATGGCCCGCAATGCGGACTGGCTGAAGGTGAATAATGTGGGGCTTGGCCGAATGCTGCAAGGCGTACAAGCTGCGATAGTTGCCGGCGACGATCAGGCACCTGTCTTGCGTTCGAAAAGCCTTCGCTTCAATTCTGGGATGACCAAAGTCTACTCCTTGCTCTGCAAGGACTTCATCATCTACGACAGCCGTGTTGCGGCAGGTCTGGGCTGGTTGGTCGTGAAGCATTGCCAAGCGCATGGGCTGTCCAAGGTACCTGAAGCGCTGTGCTTCCCTTGGGCAGCTGCCAAGGAAGGAGAAAATACGCTCGCTCCCAAGCGCCGCGACCCTGGTACCGGCGGGCTTAAGTTCAAGGGCTTGCGCTCAGGTCACCATCACGCAATGTGGAATATGCGCGCCAGTTGGGTATTGAGTGCGGTCCTGGCGCATCCAGACGCCGCCGGCAGCCGTTTCCATGTGGTTCCCTCTCCGAATGACCCGCTGCGCGCACTGGAGGCTGCACTCTTCATGATTGGCTACGACTTGGGCGATTAGCGTCCAGCTTTTGCGGCTTAAAACCTGGTCGACAACTTCCTCCCCTTTGCTTGGCGGGGAGGTCATTCTGAATGAGTGAGGTACAGGATGCGTGACATGAATCCGTTGCAGGCTTTGATTATGCAGCTCGCCGCTGACGGAATCAGCGCTGGTGACTTGAGAAAGGCCGTGATGCAGGCATACCCAAATCTTTGTGATGCGAAGTATCAATCCACGCTATTTGGCCTGCAGGAGGCCGATAGCCTTATGGGCCAGGAAGTGGGCGGCGAGTGGTGCTTCACAGCAATCGATAAAACTGACCCGGACTACCCTCACCCGGAGTACAGCGCTGAATTCGCCGAGAAGATCTTGGCCGTATCATGCGGGGAGTTTGTAGAGATCAGCGCAGATGATTTGCTGGCTCAACTGGACGAGATGCTGGCAGAGGCACGCGCCAAGAAACCGGACACAGGACCGTAAAACACCGCATCCGTATTGAATACGGATGCGGTGTTTAACGAGCATCAACTGTGTATCAGTCTGCAAGGGGTGTCTTGATGGACATCAAGTCCGATTTTGTGTCCGTCGAACGTGATGAGTTCGATGGTCTCACCACGATTCAGCACCTGCGTCACTGCCGGTATCGTTCTGGAAAGAATGAAATCACCTTCTCGTGGCGCCGCAATATTCGTCCTGCTTCAGACCGCATGATTCTTGATGTTGAGATAAAAACCTCGCGCCCGGGCGGCTGGCTGCCCTCTCAATTGACCTTGTTGGTCGATGGTCGGCGGATCGAGTTGAAGTACCTGACAGGCCAAAGCAGCGAATTTCGAGGGGGGAGCTTCTTCGAAATCGGTATGTTTTTCATCGAGCCATCTGAAAAGGTTCTTCGCTGTCTGTGTGATGCCAAAGTACTGAAGCTCAAGCTTCAATCTGACGAGAAAAATGAGCACACGGTTCTTCCGGACGAGTTTTGTGCCCAACTACAGTTGCAGGCTCAGCAGTTCTATAACAACGCTTTCGATGGTGACGAGTATTTGTCAGCCGTCAGTGGCGTAGCCGTACGGACAGAAGACACAACGTTCGCTGAACAGAATGCCAGCCGCGAGTCGCGCTATCGGCAATTGTGCAAATATCGACTGCTCTGGGCTGTACTCTGGGGCAGTTTTTTTGGTGGGCTGTGCGTGCTTGGCGCGTTCGAGATCATCACGTTCTCGGTCAAGTCGACGGACCAGTTGATCATCGCTGGAGTGCTCAGCGCCTCAAGCTGGCTAATTCCCCATCTTCAGATCCTTTGGATCGAACACCAGAAAAACAAAGAGTGTCCCAGTTGTCACCGTAGAGCGATAAAGATGGTTCGCTATCATGAGGCGGTTTATCAAGTCCGATCCGTGGAGCGTCTTGTCATCGACAGATTGACAGGGCAGCGCAAGTCACGGCAGGTGACCGTGACGGACCATGAGGTGACGCAGGATTTCGAGTGCAAGGACTGTCGGCATCTATGGACGCGAAGCCATATTGCTCGAGGTTTCTAAGACATTCTGTCAATGAACGGCATCGCTAGGCTCGGATCTGATTTCGGCTAACGACTCATCTTGTCGCTCCCTGCTGTAGTCTGGAGTAAGTGCCCACAGATTGAGGAGTTTCTATGGTCAGGCCAGTGCGTCCTTTCACCATGCGTTGCAAAGATTGTGGTTGGAGCCAAACGGTTGTCCCGCTCAGTGATGTCTTGCGATTCGAAGACTGTCCTGAGGTTTGCCCGCGTTGTAAAAGTCGGGATGTAAAGATGGAACAAGCCACGGCCCTGGAAGTGGCCGTGGCAAAAGTAAAGCGATTATTTGGTTAGTCCTGAGCCTGAAACTTTGCCTAGCAGCTATAGCGCACCATTCAGTTCTTTTACTTTGTATACGCCAGGCTTGACTCGCAGGTACTTTGCTTCGGCACCCTGTTCGACATTGTAGCCGCCGACTCCCGTCTGCTCGTCCTGCGCGTAGTTGGCGATGGTCGTCCCGATCGTCGATTCCATAAAGAACTCGAATCCGATCCGATATTTTTCAACCAGCTTCTGCTCTACAGAGCACATGACCCGACGACGTTCGCTAGTCAGTTCCTGCACTTCAAAGGGTTCGCTCAGCGCACCGTTGTGCACTTCCAGCAGGATTGATTCATACAGCGTCATGGTTTTTTTCCTAGTGATGTCAGCGGCCGAGATCAACCCGACCGCCGTGATTGGTCGTTTACGCGAATGTGGAATCACGCCGGCGGCTAAAAAACCTGAATCGCTCCCGCGGCCACCGGCAGAAAGAGCCATGCGGCGATGACAGGCCGCCCCGATGCCGCCTCAATCGCTTGGGCGTAAGCATCAAGCTGACCCGCATGTTCCTCGGCCAATCGCCTCCACTGGGCTTCGGGCGCCGGGTTGGATTTGTGGTCAATGAGCACCCAGCCATCTTTTGTGTCCAGCAGAAGATCGATCCGACCATTGAGTACCTGACCCGAGCGCAGCAACTGTTGCACCGGGTATTCAGCCATGGCTTTGGCCGCTGGCCAGTGGGATTCGATCCAGGCGTGCAAGGCCAATTGCTGTGCGATGACCTGACTGGCATTTACGTGCTCGTGCACTGCGTGGCTCTGCAACAGGTCCTGCACTTCGTCTAAGGTGAGGGGGCAGTTGGGGTCGGTGAATGAAAGGCACAAACTGGCATGAATGGCCGTTCCCAATGCACTCATTTCCGGGCTGCCTTGGAATGCGATCCGAGTGCCGATCCGGCATGTATTGCGGCCTGCGGTGCTGGCGCGAGCGCCACCGTTTGACGGTTGAAAGCCCAGTGGCAAACGAGACTGGATCACTTGTACCGGGGCAAACCAGTGCAGATTCTGTTCAATTACCGCCACTGGCACAGGTGAATCACTGGCAGTGAGCGTTTGGCAATCGGCGCGCAGTTCTTTTCCATTTGGCAGTTTCAAAGTCGACAGCCCGGGAGGTGTCATCAACCAGGGTGCCTGGACAGTGTCGAGCCACTCTCCTGTGATTTTTCTACTCGAACGGGCAATGACCAGCAGGTCTCGGGCGCGGGTCATGCTCACATAGAGCAGGCGTTTTGCTTCTTCAACGGCTTCAGCCCGGCACGCCAGGCCTATGGCGGTTTGTTCGAACGTTTCGCTCAACGGAACCGTTTTCTGTTTGGCCAGCGGCCATGGCCAGTAGCGGATAAAGCGGTCATGCAACGGTTTATGTGGATCGAATGCGCTATTGGACTGAGCCGAGACTGACCATAACCGGTCGCTGATATCGCGTGCCAGATCCATCAAAATCACGACCGGCCATTCCAGACCTTTACTGGCGTGATGAGTCATCACTTGCACGGCATCCAGCGCAGGAGTGGCCAGTGCATCGTTTTTGGCGTTGGCGATTTCGTCCAGCCACAACAACAGCCCGGAGATGGATGCCGCCCCTAATCCATTTCGGCAGAGATCCTCATATTGCTGCGCGAGATCGATCAATGCATCCAGGTTGGCCAAGCGCTTTTGCGCCAGCGCTGTCGAGGTTGACCAGACGCTGACACGTGTTGGTAAATCGCACTCGGCGATCAGCCGTTGTAATGCCTCTACCGGTGTTAGCACTGGCAGATCTGTGCGCAGTTGTGCAACGGCCGCCACAAGTGGGTGTTGCGAATACTCGCCGAGGCTTAGTTCACGCCACTGCGCTTTGGGGTGTCCGGCATTGAGGTAGCGCAGGCGCTCGGCAACCCAGCTTTCCGGTCCTTCGGTTTCGGTTAACGAGATGATCTGTGCTGTTGCCAGGGTATCGGCCGGGTCGTTCAATCGGCGCAAACACGCCAGTGCCAGAGTTGCCTCTGCGGTTGCCAGCAGTCCTGGTTGTGCTGTGGAACAGGGGATGCCCAGAGTAGCGAGGGCTGCTGTTACTTTCGCGACGTTACTGTGGGAGTAGCAAAGCACAGTGATATCGCCCAAACGCACCGCTCGGGCTTCCTGGCAGGTTTTATCGAATACCTGATAACGGCTAGCCAGCAGTTGGCCAATCCCCTCGGCCAATGCGTTGACTTGCAATTCGGCATTTTTGCCGTCCAGTACCCAATTGGCGAAGGCAGGGCCGGGTAGTTGATCCGTACGGGTTGGTATCAGCTCAACGTCCTTTGTTTCCAGGCTATTGGCGAAGGCCTTGTTGAATACATCATTCGCCAGTTCGACCAGTTCGGTACGTGAGCGCCAAGAGTGAGGCAATACCTCTTTTTTGCCACCCATATCGGGCAATGCCTTGAGGATGGCTTGCATCAGCGCACAGTCGCTGCCCCGAAAACCATAAATCGCCTGCTTGATATCCCCGACCCAGTAAACCTTTTTGGCAAAGCGTGAAAGCTTGAGAAAAATCGCCAGCTGCATCGGGCTGGTGTCCTGGAATTCGTCGACCATGATTAAATCGAGCTCATCCTCGAGCACCTGCGCAACGGCTGGGTTGTCCAGTAACTTGAGCAAGGCGTGTTCCTGGTCGGCAAAGTCCAGTACGCCAAACTCACGTTTGCTGTGTTCGTACACTTTCAATACATCAATGGCCAGGCCGAAAACCTGTTCGAGGTAGGCGCGGATATCGCGATGCAGATCCGGGTGTTCGGCATAGCGGCCAATGGTTTCAGAGAGGGTTGTTACCAATGGTTTGAGCTTGGCCTCAGGGGCTTCCTTCGCCAGTTTCGCCCAATCACTCCAGCGGGCGTTGTCATGCTGCAGTTCATACTGGAAGCGGGTGAGCAACGCTATGTAGCCTTCAGTGTTCTTTTTGTCGCTGTTAGCTGCCTGTAACAGAGCCAGCACCTCGGGAATGCTGTGCAGCAACTCTCCACTCAAGTCGGTTTTGGTCGGTTTGGGGAAATGCTTCAGCATGTCGTCGGCATTTTGGGTAGCAAAACCACGAGACAGTTCGAGATCAATGTCATTGGTACGCAACTGATTCAGAAGCTTGCGCAGCTCATCGCGCCAATTGGTATTGGCAAAGTCGCCCTGTTGATAAGTGTCTTCAAGGCCCAGGCGTCGGGCGACAGCGAGTAGATTATCCAGGCGCTCACCATCAAGGACCCGGTCAACCGCCTTGTTCAGCAGCAGGGCTGCCTGGTTTTCTTCCAGCACACGTTGCTCGGGCGGCATGCCGGCTTCAAATGCAAAGCGTTCAAGCAATTGCCCGCAAATACTGTTGACGGTACCGATACGGGCCTGGCCCATGGCGGTGGCCAGGTTGATTTGACCCTGCTTTAGAAGGTGACTACGGACCCGCTCGCGCAGCTCGGCAGCTGCTTTTCGGGTAAAGGTCGTGGCGATCACCCCCGAAGGCTGGACCTGCTGATCGAGCAACTCCTGGTGCAGTATTTCAGTAAGCCGGTGGGTTTTGCCGCTGCCGGCGCCAGCACTGATAAAAGTGATGTGTGCGGTGGTCTGCATTGTCATTGCTCCCAACCGGCCAAGGCCAGGTAGTCGTTGTAGGCTTCATTAAGGTATTCCATCGGCATCGCCTGATCGGGAGGGATCGAGTCCTCATCCTCTTCAATACTTTGCAGGGCAACCTCAAACAGCCCCTCTGCCTGTTGCGCCTGCCGCCACTTCCAGGCCTCGGTAAAGCTGAGCCACAGTTTTGGCGTTGAGCTTGGCGGATTGGCAGGCATCTGCTCCGAATCTCTGAAGGTTTGGTCATCCGGGGTTAGCAGGCGCGCGGACTCAAGGATGAAATAGGCTACGGAAGGCCATGAACCGCTGTCCTGACGAAGCAACTCGGCATAAATCGCCAACTGCAGATGGCGGTTTGCCTTGAGCTGCTCCGGGTATTTCTTGCCCCCCGACCACTTCATGTCGACGATGGCTCGATGTCCTAGCGCAGTGGTCAATACCAGGTCAGCAGAGCCGCCCAATGCGCCACCCTCGAAACGACCGGCCAGCGCCTGCTCAGACGTTACGACCGTGATGCCAGCATTGAGAAAGTGCGTTCGCAGTCGATTCAAAGCACGCAGCGCACGATGGCGCAGTGTTGCCAGGTCGGCACCGCGTCCCTCCATCAACAACACCGCCCCTTCTTCACGTACCACACGGGGGAAATGGGTCGAGAACCAGCTGTTTAAATCTGTGGTGCTCATGCTCAGCGCGTCCGGCCGAGAGAAAAAGTGTTCAGCCAGGCGATGGGTCAACGAACCATTGAGCAAAAAGCCGTCGCTCAGGCTCTGACTTTTGGACGCCTGAATCTTGGCTCCGTATTGCAGCAACCATTGATAAGGGTTGAACAGCAACAGGTTGAGGCTCGAGAAAGAAGCCTTCTCAGGCTGCTCGAACGGGGTGTCGGATGGAAGGCGCCACCAGCGTTTGCGCAGTGGCAGTGGCGCCGATGCTTGGGGTTGGCAAAGCGGGCCGGGGGTATGCAGAAGCTCCTCAAGAATATGCACCTTCGGTTGCTGCGAAACGGCTTCGATCATTTGCCAGAGCGGGTGGCTTTCCTCCTGTGGTGGCGCTAGTACCAGTATCAGCCGGCAGTTGGCTGCCAGGATTGGTCGCAGCCAGTCACAGGCTGCTTGAGTCAGCAGTGTGGCTCCGTCCGGTAGCGCCACCCCGGCATCGGCCAATTGCATGCACTCGGCCTTGGACCACGGCGACAGGGGCGGTAACACTGGCATGCTCAGGTGCCACCAGATCACCGTGTCGGCTTCCTCAATGGCCGCGCCTGGACGCGAGACGCTCAAGTGGGCGCCGACTTGTGCGGCCAGCAATGGATTATCCACGCCGCTGGCGGTGGCTTGTTCGATCACCTGCTGCAACTGCCGCGGTTTTAACCGCTCCACACCTTGATGATGCAAGGTCTTGAGGGAGTCTTGTGCTGCTTCACACTGGGCATAACCGGCCTGAGCCGCGAGCCTGTGCGCGGGCTCCTGGTGCCCCAGGCGTGCTTTAAAAAAGTTCAGCAACCGTTCGACACGTACCAGCACCTCACTGGGCGGCACACCATCGTCAGCGGTAAAGGTGGTCATATTGAGCCACTCGTCAATCGAGGCAAGTACGTTGGGCGCCTCTGCAGCGTAATGCGCTGCGATATCTGCCAGTGCGTCTTCCCACTTGCTCCCGACGAGGCCGGGTGCGCTTGCTATTTTGGTTGCCAAATGCCGACGCGCAAACAGACGAATCGGGCATATCGAGTGGGTCAGAAACTGCAGGAGTGCCGGGTAGTCGGTAGGTGCCCAAAGCAGCTCCATGGCCAATGGTAATACCTGCAGCGCAGGGCGCAGATTGCTGCTGCCATTGAGGCCATGGCGAGCTTGGCTGGCACCGATCAGATGACCATCAAGACAACCACCTTCGCCACCCGTCACCAGCAAGGTGGGGGTGTCCTGGCCCAGTGAGCGGCTCAGCCAGCTGGCGGCCAATGCTCGAGTTTGCGCTTGAACAACTTGCACTGTGCCGTCTTCTTGCCATTGAATGGGCGTGACATCTACACCGGCAATGCTCTGGCGCAGTTGCATTTGCAACTGCCCTAGAAAACCTTGCGCCGTACCCTCCGGTATCTCCAGGCGCTCGTTAGGCAGGAGATTCAGCACCATTTGCCAGGCCAGTGGATAAAGCTCGAAAGCGTCAGCCAACAGCACGGTCTTGATCGGGGGGCGACGAGAGCCCAGCGCCTTGGCAACATTTTGCAAGCGCTGTCCCATGGAAGGGGCGACCTGCACGCGAGCTTGAGTCTCGATCTCGGCAAAGTCTTTCAGACGTTGGCTGACGTCGGCACCGACACGCCCGTCCCAACCGTGCAAATACAAATCATCCCGCCAGGCCAGCAATGCAGCAGCCACCCCCAATTCATCGGCGGAAAAACTGGCATGATAGAAGCGCAGTGGGTTATTGCAGTGCGCCAGGCAATCGCGGTACGTGGCTGTACGTTGTGCCGCACAAGGCTGACGTGCCACTAGGCCCAGTTGAGTCTCCAGAATATCCAGCAGTCCCTGTGGCCCGACGGTCAACGCCCCTAATCGATTACTGGCTCGGGTTGCCCGCTGACCATCGAGTTGCATGCCGAACGTGATAAGCATTTCTGACACGTTGACGCTCCTTGTGAACGCTGGTGGTTCAACGCACCTTGATTGGCACGTTGTTGCAATAAGGAAAAATAGGCTGCTGATCAGCGACGTGGCGCTACCCTACGAACCTGGTGCGACGGTTTGTGTCGCGCCTGCCAGGTTTTGTAGCGAAACCACGGTACCTATTGCATCCGCCACTGAATCCAGTGGCCGGTACGCTGCCGCCGCACGATGCAGTGTTTTGCCAATCTGAGCCCGCAGCTCGGGCGGCTGCTCCACCACCATTGAGTCGCCCAGGGACAAAATCCACCAGTGCAACTGCCAGGTGTTGCTCAGTGTCGAGCGTACTCGAAAGCCATCCTCCAACGGCTCCAGCGTCATATCCGCACTCAATGGTGTCTCACGAATCAGCCGCGTCTGACGCTCACTAACCCAAGCTTGAAACTGAATCTTTTCGGGGGTGCCGAACTGCAAGGCGTCACTGGCCAGGTACGCACACAAGTCAAATGCCTGTAATCCCTCTACGGGTTTATCGAGCTGATCGACATTGCGAAAACGATGCACCGCAAACTGGCGCACATCGGTATACGGATGTGCTGTGGCGATCAAATAGGTCACCAACCCACGCTGCACCATGGCTAATGGATTGAGTGTCAGTTCACTGAGTTTGTCGGTGTGTGCCGAGTAATACTGACATTGCACTTGACGCTCATTAATCAGCGCCCTCTGCAATGTTTCCAGCAATAGTGGGTCGATATCCGGCGCCTGCAGGTTTAGGTCCGGTCGCACACTGGCTACCTTCTCCAGCCAACGGGCAGCCGGGTTATCGTCCTCCAATCCCTTGAGCTTCTGCCGCGCATGCACGAAGCGCGGCTCCAGCACACTGAGCATGCTAGAAGGCAACAACGGGCGGATCGCGTCTGCAACCAGTGTCAGGCTCAAGGCTTCGGTCAGCGTTATGCCTTGCAATTCCACATTTACGCCAGGAGTCCAGTACCAGGCTTGTGGCGTGATGTTTTCGCTGCACTGCAACGGGAAAACCAGCGACAGATCAATCAAGTCACGTTCAACGGTGCGCCGGCTAATCTTGAAGCCGGAAGACTCCAGTCGTGCCAGCAACTCGGTGACTGTAATACCTGATTCACGTTTGGGCAGGTGTTTGAGCAGTTCCCACTGGCGGCTGACAGTGGAGTGCGATTTGGCTGACGGCACGCGATTTTCCTTGTGCAGGCGAGAGGCGAGTTATGACTTGATCACCGGATAACAGGCATCGCCCCAAAGTGTTTTCGGGTTGTCGAGCATAAGCAGAATCACCAGGGGCACGAGCTTTGCCAGCAGGTTGGAGCAATCACGCAATTGTGTGCGATTGACGCTGCCGTCCCAGGTGGCTCCGCCATGAATCATTTGGTTGCGAAGGGTATAGATGCGGTTAAACATCACTCCTAGCACCTTTGCTGTATCGCGGCCGGCCAGTGCTGCATGTGCGCTACGTTTGCCGTTGCGCAAGCGCTCGTCCCACATGGCTTCAGTGATCTTGCCGTTCTGGAAGTCCCAGAAGCTTTGAAAAACGTAAGGGTTGTCTAGCAGTGCACGTATGCTCCCGGAGAACTCTGACCAAACCATTTTTT
Organism: Pseudomonas sp. W2I6; assembly: GCF_030815935.1. Taxonomy (NCBI): domain Bacteria; kingdom Pseudomonadati; phylum Pseudomonadota; class Gammaproteobacteria; order Pseudomonadales; family Pseudomonadaceae; genus Pseudomonas; species Pseudomonas sp. W2I6. The sequence goes on from NZ_JAUSXJ010000001.1 coordinate 7,228,122, forward strand.
CGATTAGATGCTCGGTGTCCAGCGTACAAAGTTTTTGCAGGAAAGCCTTGAATGCCTCCTGTTCGGACAATCGATGCTGCTCATCAATATCGGTGGCATAGGCAGCGTTGAAAGCGATCCAGAGGAAGATGAAGCGCCCGTCAACGTCCTCTGCCTGTTCCGCACGATTGAGCCAGCTCAGGGCTCGGTGAACCCGTAGCGCAAGGTTGGGGTGGTGCGCGTCGCGTTCGTTACGGTGGCGTGTCTTGAGTGACTGGTAATCCATTCCAGGTGCTTCCTTTGGCTGAGGGGATCCGCTGGACCTTGAGGATCATGGTTTTATCGGCGGATGAGGGGCGGGATTGAGCATTAAATGAGCCCCTGCGACACATTATGACGCGATATGGCGTTAAGCTATCACGTAATAAAGTTCTGTATCTATTCACTGATACGTTATAGGGCATGTGTTTTGGATAACGCATTGTGTGTCCATCCAGCGCAGGCTCATATCTAGGCCCCAGACAAAAAATTGAGGCCAATGGTCGCGGAAGCGGGTGACGAAGACCTCCATTGCTTACTTACATTTAAGGTTTTTTGATGTTGAAACTCGATTCGCCGTTGGCGCGGATGAAGGCAATAGCGTCTGGGTTGTTCTTGTTGGCGGCAGCGCTCTATGTCGCAGCCTTGATGTTGATCCACTCCCATCCCGTGTTGGGGGGGTATATGAAAGCCTTCTCCGAGGCTGCGATGGTTGGCGCTATCGCCGACTGGTTTGCCGTTACTGCCCTGTTCCGACGCCCCTTGGGATTGCCTATTCCTCACACGGCCATCATCCCGCGCAACAAGGCGCGTATTGGTGCCAACCTGGGGGACTTTATTTGTACTCACTTTCTTTCACGTGAGCAGGTACTTCAGAAGGTCAGCGAATTTGATACTGCCAGGCGGTTGGCGCAATGGCTGTCGAAGGAAGACAACGCCGCAGTCTTGTCGGGTTTAGCCGTCAAGCTGGCTGGGCATGGTATTGGCGCCCTGCGTGACGAGCGTGTGCGCCAGTTTGTACGCAGCACTGCTCTGGCGCGCCTGGAAGAGGTTGATTTGGCAAAAATGAGTGGTCAGTTGCTGGAGGTGCTCACCGATGATGGGAGGGCACAGGAGGTACTCGACGCCGTATTAAATCAAGTCGATATTTCACTGCAAGGCGAAGCGACAAAAAAACGCATCGCCGACGTTCTGGCCACGGAGTTCGAGTTCTTGCGGTTCAACGTTTTCGGCAAGGAACTGCCTCTGCACAACGTTGCCGGCAACTGGTCATCGGCAAAGTTGGTCGAGCGAATCTCTGACGTGATCAGCGAGGTCAACCACGACACTGAACACCCGTTGCGCAAACATTTCGACCAGCAGTTGGGAGCCTTGGTGCATAAGCTCAAGGAGGAGCCAGCTTTTCGTTTGCGTGCGGCACAACTGCGCGCTCAACTCGTTCAGCACCCGGCACTGCACAGCTACCTGACTGACATGGTCGACGATGTAGTGAACTGGTTCGAGGAAGACATTACTCGAAGCGATTCCACAACGCGCCAGCGCTTGGAGGAGGGTACTCGCAAGCTTGGTGAAGCATTGAGCGAAGACGCTTTGATGCAGGGCTGGATAAACGACCAGATTCTGGCAATGGCGGGCCCATTGGTTGAGCGCTATCGCTCAGAGATCGGCCGCTACATCGCTGAACGCATCGAAGCCTGGAACGAGAAGGAACTGGTGGAGCAACTGGAGTCACACGTGGGCAAAGACCTTCAGTTTATTCGTATCAACGGAACATTGGTGGGAGGGCTGGTGGGGGTGATCATTCATCTTGGGACTGAGTTTGCATTACAGATGTGAGAAGCACTTTGAATCGTGGTCCTCAGGAGAGTGTAAATCCCCAGTGAGCTTGCCGCTTAAAGATTTCCAGGCGAAGGCCGACAAAACAAAAGGCTGAGGCGACCAACGACTGAACCTTCAATGGAGTTATCAGCCTGTCCGTCACAGCGGGTTCGGCGATTTAAAATGGATTTTCTCGGGGCGACGCAATTTGTCGCGAGGCATGGTCATGCTCAAACCAGCCAATAAACAGGAGTATGGATCATGCTGAAAAACTTTCTCGCCGCAGTTGGCCTCGTCGTTATCGCCAAGAAAGGGTACGAGGTGTATCGGTCTTACAAGTCAATGGAGGCGGAAAACGAGTTTTTGCGAAAGGGGCAGAGGCCGGTTTAGTGTCCATCCCATCGCCTTATTGCTGCTTGTAGATCTGCGTTTGATTGACAGGTTACCAAGGCATGGCAAAGTGATATCGCTTGAAGGATGATCCGGGTTGCAGGTGTTCAGGCGCTAGGGTGCGCGCTGAACGTTATGACTTGGGGGCAACTTGTGTTTGATCCCGGATGCGCCAGCGCTTCCGACACTGCAATAAGGACATTTCATGCCAGCTGAAAATTGGCTGATTCAGCTCAATCGCGAGTCAGCTGAATTCGCGCGTTTGTATCAGGAGCGTCAAGAGGGAAAGACCGTCGACCGGACTTTGCGTATAGCGGTCTGTGGTCTGATGAACGCTGGCAAGAGCGCACTGCTCAATGCATTGACCGGCCATCTTGAAAACGAATTCTTCGAAACCAAAGCAGTGCGCTCGACTAAGACGGTGCAAACCTTAACCCATGGAGGGATTACTTACGTAGACACTCCGGGTATTGACGCCAATAACGAGGATGACCAGCACGCCTGGCGTGGCTTGGCGACTGCCGACATTATCCTGTTCGCCCACAACCTGGGCACGGGCACTCTGGAAACCGTAGAAATCAACTTCCTTAAGGAGTTGAAACATCGGCGTCCTGATATCGAAGACAGCTTACTGGTGGTTCTGACCCATGCCGAAAGTGCGTCGCAGCAAAGGCAGGATCGCCTCGACGCAATCAGCGCCATCCTCGCGGCGTTGTTCAAGGCACCTCGTACGCTGATCCCGACGTCGTTCACTACCTACCGCAAAGGCGTCTTGGAGCAAAAGTCCGCCCTCATCGAGCATAGCGGCATCAACGTGCTGCACCACCATTTGAAGACACTTGTCGAGCACGCCGAAAGCGAGTTGCATGCCGTGCGCCGTGCGCGAGATAAGCAGCGTCTGAGTAAGTTGGAGGCCATTGTCGATAAGGCCATCGCCAAACGGGAACGCGCACTGGCTGCCGTCGAAGCCAAACAATCACAGTCGTTTCTGGTGCTTAGCCAGAGTGTGAACCAGTTGGTCAGCACGACCCGAGAACGCATCCGCCGCTGCGAAACCCTTGAATCCGATTGAGAGGACATTGCTATGTGGTGGTTATTGGTACCCGTAATCGGCGCTTTGGTTGCTGCCGTCGCCAGCTCCGACGATGAAGAAAAAGAAGCGGCCGAACGCAGGGCACGCATTCAGGCCCGTGAGGCCGAGTCAAAGGCCATTGCTCGTCGCAAACAGGCAAACCTCGAGAAGCGTAAGGCTCAACTGGTTGCCGACGTTGATGGCCAACTGAAAGATTTATTTGCGACGCACCCTGCTGTGCTCGATCGAACTTACCAGGGCGCGCTGCACGTCAGCTTTGACAGCCTTCGTGTCTTTGCAATCAAAAAGGTGCCGAGCAAACCAAAAGCTATGTTGAAGCACCTGGATACGATTGCCCCCGGTGCAGCCTTCAGCCCGATCTGGGTCAAGCAAGCTGTCCAGGCGCACGCGCTTCAGAAAGAAATCACGGGCCTTCAGCGCCTGAAAGAAGAATTGCTGGGATAAGTCACGATGACAGACCGCCACGCCAACAGAAATGATTTGTTAAATGTCTTCGCCGGGATTGCCGGTGAGTTCGATCAGGTCAAACGCCAGATCGATCGCCGGGAAAATGTCCTCAAGGCTCAGCTGAAGAAGCTTGACGACGCGCGCAAGACTTCGCCTTGGCGTGAAAGCCCGCTTGAGCAGCGTCACCCGTTGCAGGATATGGCTGAGCGCTGTCAGCAGGGGCTCGACAGTCAGCTTGATGCCTGGATCAGGAATGTCGAAAACTATGAGCGCAATACTTCGTTTCGCAAGGACTTCGATGACTCGCTACTGATCTTTGTCTACGGCAAGGTCAAAGCTGGAAAATCCTCCCTGGGGAATTATCTCGCCTACGGGAACTCTGCTCCGGACGCGGCCTTGATCGACAGCGCTTCCCCTCGCCCCGAGTTTTTCTGGCGCGAAAGTACCGGGACTGCAGAAACCATGTCCGCAGAGTTGATGAGCAAGCAGCGATGCTTTGGCGTCGACGTGGTGGAAGCGACCAGCTCTATCCAGGGTTTCAGGTTGCCGGGCATGACCTGGGTCGATTCCCCGGGGGTTCACTCGGTCAACAGCGTCAACGGCCGGTTGGCCGACGACTATGTCGCGTGTGCCGACCTGATCGTATTCCTGAGCAACTCCAGCAGTCCTGGCCGGCACTCCGATATGAATGAGGTCGTCGGGCTGCTCCAGAAAAAGAAAAACCTCATGGTGCTTATCACTGGCAGCGATGTGATTGAGGAGGATGTTGATGACTTAGGTAACTTGGTTCACCAACGGGTAATGAAGGCGCGATCCGATCGTGATGACCAGATTGGTTACGTCGGGTCGGAGCTGGCCAAGATTGACCCATCAGCACAATCGCTCCTGAATCAAATCAATATTCACTCGATTTCGGTGCGTTATGCCGAGGAAGGTGGCCCCCAGGAGCAGGCGCAACGCTGGCAGGAAAGTGGGCTGGCCGACTTCGCCGCAGATATTGGCAACATAGCCCGTTCCAGTGGGCTCGCCCTCAAGCGCCAGACACCCTTGAAGAATCTGCAGGCGTTCTGCATCAAGCTGGCCGAATCGACGGATCAGCTGGAAAAAGAGCTGGTTGATATCAGAACAGGGCTGAGCGCCGCGCGTAAGGACCTGAAACTGAGCGTCGATCATATTCTGAGCCAGCTCAGAAAAGAATTACCGGGTCAGATCGAAAAATATGCCGATCAATATGCGATGAACGACCAGGCTTTTTCTGAAGCCTGCCGTAAATTGCTCGATCATGCTTTCCAGCATTACGCCAGCGAACTGTGTGATTCGATTGGCCAGAAATTCGAAAACATTGAAATTCACGACCAGGCGGTTGGACCTGTCGCCCGAGAGGCCCCTCAGTTTTCAGAGCGCGTTGAAAAGATCAAATTCGACTCCCGCCGCAATGAGTCATTCGGCAGGGCCGGCGGGGCAGGATTCGGTGCCTGGGGGGGCGCTGAAGGTGGGGCAGCTCTAGGCACTTTGATTATGCCAGGTGTGGGGACGGTCATCGGTGGCCTGATCGGTGGCGCACTTGGAGCCTGGGCGGGAAACAAGGCTGGGGGCGCAGCGGGCGAATACTTCAATACCACTGAAGAAATCGAAGTGGCTGTGGGCGATAACCGCGACGAAGTTTCACTGGGGACCCGCGAACAGTTGCTTGAGCTTGCCGAGAACCGGCTGAATGTCCTGTATGAGCAACTGGACCAATTGTGCTTTATCGACATTGCCGACTGGTTGAAAAACTTCCACAGCGCATTAAAAGAGATGCGCCAGCACACGCTTACTCAAATTCAGGAAATCGAAAAGGAGCTGTCCCATGGCATTGCCTGACTTCGCACGGGTTATCCACACCTATGAACGGGTCAGCACCCCGCTGGGCCGTTGGCTGTCCGAACAACAACGTGATGAGCTGGGAGCCCGGTTGCAGACCAAGGCTGAGCAGTTACACCCTCGAATCATGGTCTACGGCAACTACAACGCTGGCAAAAGTACCCTGCTCAATGCCTTGATGGGGCGGGCAGATGCCAAGATGGCGGATCGACCGGAAACGGCCGCGGTAACTGAGTACCGCTGGGGCAATTACACGCTGCTCGACACACCTGGCATCGACGCACCGATTGAGCATGAAGAGGTGGCTGAGAACCAACTGCACAATAGCGAAGTTGTGTTGTTCGTGGTCGCTGCAGGCGGTGCCACCGACGAAGCGAAAACCTGGGAGCGGTTGGTCGATATCGTCGCCTCAGAGCGCCGGGTAATGCTCATCGTCAACAACAAGGCAGGCATTACGGTCGGCGATCGCGATTATGTCGGCATCACCGATCGCCTGCGCATTCATCTGCAACGTGCGGCGAGTGAGCGCGGTATTGAAAACATTCTGGACAAGGTCCCGGTGCAATGGGTCAATGCCAGAAGCGCCCTCAAAGGACGACTCGAGGACAAGGCGCCGCTGATAGGCGCCAGCGGCATTCTTGACTTGGAGGAGGCGCTGGGCGACTTCCTGGAGCAAAGCGACACCGGGACAATCTTCGCGGCTTGTCGCAAAGACCTGGTGGTTGCGATCGAACAAGCCAATTTGCGGTTGGTGCAGGCCGGCAATGACCGTCAGGCTGAAGCGCTGACGAAAGCCAAACTGCAGATTGAAAACGAGCGCAGCCGTCTGACTGCATGCCTGAACGATCACCTGGATCGCGATTGTCGTAGCGCAAAGCAGGCAATTGTCAGTCTGATTACTTCAGTAGCAGAAGGACAAGTCAGGGGGGACACCAACCAGGCGATGGAAGAGGGGGCGGCAGACGTTGTCCAGTCTCTGGGCGACAAACTGATGCGCACGCTGGAGTACGAGCTGCCCAAGACTCAGCAGAGCCTGGGTGAAATCGGTGAGAAATTGGTCGAGTCCACTCTCCGACACGCTGACGCCATGCTGAATGCGGATCTGGATGCGCCGCAGGATGCTGGTGAAAGCATCCTGTCGCCAGCCATCAAGGATGCCTTGAAGAAAGTCCCCATGGGTAATGTCAAGGACATGACTGAACAGGGAGTGAAAGCGGCACTGGAGCTAGGAAAAGAGTTTCTGCCCAAACTGTTCAAAGGTATTGGCCCCAAGACCATGGGACGCTGGGCCAGTACAGCGGGTCGCTGGGCGGGGCCTTTGGTACAGGTCGGCGTGGCGTTGTACGACATCTACCAGGCTATTCGTACAGAGAATGCGGAGAAGGCAGCGCAAGCTCGTCGTACCAAAGCCATCGACGACTCTGCCAGTTCGTTTGTCCACGATTTGCGTCAGGCCTACCAGTTCCAAATAACTCTGGTGGTTGAGCAGGTGTTCAAACCTATGGATGAGTGGATCGACGCGCAAAGCCAGGCTCTGGTGCAACAAGACAAGGCCGCAGAGAACGATAGAATTCTGTTCGAACAGGCACTGATTGAACTGCGCCCGCAAGACTGATCTGGTCATTAACGCATCTCATCTCAACATTCGCTCCGGACATAGGACGGGGCGAATGCTTCCAGAGAGCCCAGAGTCATGCCTATTATTCTTCCATCTCGGAGGTTCAATTAATTCGTGATGCAGTGCGTCACGAATTAAAATGCCGGGTTGAGTCACTCATAAAGCCAAGGCTTCAACTCATCCAGATTCCTCACCACGATCTGCTGCGCCGCCGCTTTGGGGTCGAGCTTTTTCGGATCGATTTGAAAACGCTGCAACACATACTTGACCAAGGCGCGGCGTGTCGGAATGACCAGCACACCATCCTCCATGCCGAAATCGGCTTCGATGATTGCCTTCTGTTCTGGCTTGAGCCTTGAGTCGGGTTCGATGATCACGGCTACCTTGGTGTTCCAGTCTTCATCCTCGTCGATGAGGTTCTCGGTCTTGCGTTCGAACTCCGGTTGGCCGCGCAGACGACTCAGCACAAAATCCCGGTATTCACGATTCTTCTCGCAATACGCCCGCACATGCCAACGCATACCGGTGTAAATCAGTGTGTGTGGTGCAATCAAGCGAGTTTCTGGAGCCGGGTTAGCGAGTGAAACGTATGCGACTTCAATAACCTCGCTGTCGCGGCATGCCTTAAGCAATGGACGCAATACTTCAGGTCGAATCGTCCGGTCCGGCACCTCTAGCACCATGGTGTGGGCATACGCCAAGGCCAACCCTTCCACATGCGGCGCACGGGAATGGGTCTGGTTCAGCAGGTGCAGATAAGCGCTGGCGCTGTCGTCGATGAACAGTGGCTTGAACTGTTTGCTGGGGACGTAGCCCTTTAGCTGCTTGTCATATGTAAGGTTTTTAGGCGCATGTTCGGTGATGTAAGTGTTTATGTCCTTGGACGCCTGCTGACGACTGATCCCGAAGCTCTGGATCAGGTGCACCGTGGTCAGCCGGCCTTCCCACCAGGCGACGGTCTCGATCAAGCGATAACGAAGTGCCAGATCCCAACGAACCTGCTTGATGTCTTGCTTGCGTTTCATGACCGCTCCATGTGCGTGAATACTTTACCTGTATAAGTCTACATTCTAGACCTGTCGTTTAACACTACATATCTTGTATCTGTCTTCGAGATTTATCGAACTCACGGAAGGAAGTGGACATGAGTATGTCGGAAGCGGTTTCGACAGGTGCTTTGCTGATGATGGGGGCAATCCTGCTGGTGCTTCTGCTGCAGTACCTGAGGTTGCGTGAACTCTGGAAAATGGCTCTTGGCTATCAAAAGAGCGCGCGTTGGGCACGGATCTGGGAAATGGAGAACCGGGAACTGCGCTCGGCGCTGCGCGCTGAGAAAGCGCACATCGAGCAGTTGCAAAGAAAGCTCGTGATTTTGCAAGAATTGATACCAGCTGTGTGAAGGAGAAGGATATGAACAGACTTGAAAGGATCAAAGGCTGCCTTCTGGGTGGTGCGGTCGGGGACGCGTTGGGCGCCGCGGTAGAGTTCCTCGATTGGCCCGCAATCGAAGCTAAATTCGGTCCACAGGGAATCGTTGATTTTTCTCCAGCTTTCGGTATCACCGGTGCCATCACCGACGACACGCAGATGATGCTCTTCACGGCCGAAGGCTTGCTGCGGGCTTATGTGTGCGGCAGTTCGCGAGGGATTTGCCACGTTCCCAGCATTATCCATCATGCGTTGCTGCGCTGGTTGATGACCCAGGATTACCCTACTGCGATTCCGATCAGCACGGACGGGTGGCTGATCGAGCAGCCAGAACTTTGGTCTCGGCGTGCCCCTGGCACTACCTGCCTCAATGCACTCAAAGTCAGTCCACGTCTAGGCGCTGTCGCCGAAAACAACAGTAAAGGCTGTGGCGCCGTGATGCGCGTAGCGCCCTGTGCATTCTTTGCCAACGCCTTCGACTACGCTGCCCAGTCCGGGCGCCTGACTCACGGGCACCCCAGCGGTTATCTTGCGGCAGGGCTATTCGCTGACATCCTGCAGCGGATGGTTGACCGGCAAGACAGCCTCGAACACGCAATCACCGAAAGCCTGGCTAAATACGGGCAAGAGCCCGGTATGGAAGAAGTCCGCAACCTTATCGAACGTGTACTGTTCTTCTACTATGAAGGCTACCAGCCCACCCCGCAACGCATCGACGAGCTCGGTGGCGGTTGGGTCGCTGAAGAGTCGCTGGCGATTGGTCTTTGGTGCGCCCTGATGGCGAGCTCGTTTGAGGAGGGCGTGATCACGGCAGTGAATCACGGTGGCGATAGCGACAGCACCGGGCTGATAGCCGGGCACCTGTTGGGTGCTCAGTATGGCGCAGCGGCGATTCCAGTTCGATGGTTTGGACAGTTGGAATTGCGTGAGGTGATCGAGCAAATGGCCGAGGATATCGAACGCGTTCCGCGTGATTACTGTGGGTATGGCGGAGAGTTCGATCAGATGATCGAGCAGATGTATCCCGGCGGGTGAGGGAACTGATGGCGACGCATTTTCATTTCGCCACTGAGCTATTCGCTGCGTAGGCTTACCAAAGCAAACTCGCTAGGCTGCCCTTTGAAGCCATTTTGAAGTGGCACAGGCATTTGTCAGGCATTAATCCTGAGAAGCAGCTTTAACCTTATTAAAACCGACAAAAACGGCTAATATCAGCACGTTTTTTTATCGGCAGATTTAGCTATGACTGATCGTTGGCACAGTGTTGATGAAATTGCCGAACACCTCGGCGTCAGCAAGGACACCGTTTATGCATGGATTGCCAAACGCAGCATGCCAGCCCACAAGGTCGGTCGGTTGTGGAAGTTCCAGAAGGTTGAGGTGGATACCTGGGTCAAAGCTGGCGGAGCCAGTGACGAATCGCAGCAGGCGCGAAGTGATGGCTGAGCATTATCGTCTTTCTTTCACCACGGGTGGCCTGTTTTTGCGGGAAGCACCGCTGGTTGTGGAGCGCTATCTAACGCTGCGTGATTGGAAGCAAACTCGGGAGCAGGTGCGGGGTGAGAATCTGTTGCAAGTTCGTACAGCAGCAGCTGCGACACGTATCAGTAAGGAGTTGATCGCGCGTCTGGAGCTTTTGGATCCAGAGGAGCTGGAGTTTTTGGTGGATGGCAGCCTGCGTGAGCAAGGCTACCTTCTGTGGGCTGCAACTTGCCGGCGCTATGCCTTCATCCACGACTTCGCTCGCGAAGTTCTGCGCGAGCATTACCTGCTTATGCGCCGCCAACTCACGACAAGCGATTACGATGCCTTCTGCAATGCCAAAGCTTTGTGGCATGCCGAGCTGGATGAATTGGCTGCGTCCACGCAAAGCAAATTGCGGCAAAACCTGTTCCGCATGTTGCGGGATGCCGACTTGATCAGCGCACAGCACCAGATTCAGCCTGTGTTGATAACTCCAGCGCTGGCCCATTTACTGGCTCGCCACGATAACGAGCAATTGCTGATTTTCCCGGCAACTGACCATGAACTTAAAAGGTGGCTGCAATGAGCCAGAAAATCAGTCAGCAGCCGCTGGCAGTCCGCTTTGAACACCTATTGAACGTCATGAGTGGTCAACGCTTTCTGGAAATGAAAGGGCTGAATAATGATCTGCCGTTCTACATCTGCGAATTCAAGGCGGCTGAAGCCTTTGAGATACAACGCATGCAGCGGCAACTGGTCAACACGCTGGCCGGCCTGCGTGTCGATTGTTTGCAGGGACGTGGTGTAAAGGTACTGGAAGTCAGCCTGTACGACCTGACCATCGACTTGCTAAAGGCTCGTGAGGGCAGTGACGAAGGTGTCAGCTTGTGGGAGCAGATCCGGGCGGTTGAGCCCAATGTGGAAAAAGAAGGTCTGCTGGAGCTTTTGCAGGGTGTATTGGATATCAAGGAACACCTGGTCCCGGCTATTGGCGAACGTATTGCACAGACGGATTACGACGTGCTTTTCCTCTCCGGCATAGGTGAAGTGTTCCCCTATATTCGCTCGCACAACGTACTCAACAATCTGCAAAGCACGGCCAAGGACAAACCCACGGTGATGTTCTTCCCCGGTGAGTATCGGCATTCGCTGGAGCAGGGCGCTTCTCTGGAGTTGTTTGGCTTGCTGCACGATGACAAGTACTACCGCGCATTCAATATTTTCGAGTCTCAGGTGTAAGGAAGCAGTCAATGAAACTCAACGGAATTTTCAAGAGCCCAGTCAGTCGTCCGATTGAGGGCGTCATCAAGGCCGACGACGAAGCTAGCTTGTTCAACGAGCTCAGTGAATACGTCCTGACTGACGAAGTCGCCAAGCGTCTGGAGCACTTCCTCGATGCCTATACCGACTACCACCATGCGAATGGCGTCTGGGTCTCCGGCTTCTTCGGCTCGGGTAAGTCGCACCTGCTGAAAATGCTCGCCCTGCTGCTGGAAAATCGCCAGGTCGACGGCAGTACTGCACTGGACATCTTCCTACCCAAGATCAAGGACGACGACGAGCTGTTGCGCGCCCAGCTCAAGAAAGCTGTCGCCATCCCCTCGAAAAGCATCCTGTTCAACATCGACCAGAAGGCCGACATCATCAGCAAGACCCAGGTCGACGCCTTGCTCTCGGTGTTCGTCAAAGTCTTCAACGAGATGTGTGGTTATTACGGCAAGCAGGGCTACATTGCTCAGTTTGAGCGCGACCTGGACAGTCGCGAACTGTTCCAACCGTTCAAGGAGGCCTACCAGAGCATCGCCAATAAGCCCTGGGAGCGTGGTCGCGAGCAGGCGCTGCTGGAGACAGGCAACATCGCCAAGGCCTACGCCCAGATCACCGACGAAGACCTGGCGCTGGCCAAGGGCATCCTCGATAAATACCGCGCTCAACACAGCGTTTCCATTGAAGACTTCGGCAATCAGGTAAAGGAATGGCTGGACAAACAGCCGTCCAACTTCCGCCTGAATTTCTTTGTCGATGAGGTCGGCCAGTACATTGCCGACAACACCAAACTTATGACCAACCTGCAAACCGTAGCTGAAAGCCTGGCCACCAAGTGCGAGGGTAGGGCGTGGGTCATCGTCACCGCACAGGAGGATATGGACTCCGTGATGGGCGATATGAGCAAGCAGCAAAGCAACGACTTCACCAAAATCCAGGCCCGCTTTGCCAACCGTCTCAAACTCACCAGTGCCGACGTGGCTGAGGTAATCCAGAAGCGCCTGCTGACCAAAAACGATATAGGTGCCGAGCTGCTGAAAACTGTCTACGACCAGCAGTTCAACAACTTTAAAACCCTGTTCGAGTTTGCTGATGGCGGTCAGCACTACCAGAACTTCCGCGATCTGGAGCACTTCACCTACTGCTACCCCTTCGTGCCTTACCAGTTCCCGCTGTTCCAGTCGGCTATTCGTGGCATATCCATGCACAACGGCTTTGAGGGTAAGGCCAACTCGGTGGGCGAGCGCTCCATGCTCGGCGTATTCCGCGAAGTGGCCATGGCCATCGACAACGAGCCAGTCGGCCAGCTGGCCACCTTCGATCGCATGTTCGAAGGCATTCGCGGCGCGCTGAAAAGCGATATTCAAAGCGCCATCAACAATGCCGAGCGGCACCTTGGCGACCCATACGCGGTGCGCGTGCTCAAAGCATTGTTCTTGGTCAAGTACGTCAAGGAGTTCAAGGCCACTCTGCGCAATCTCAATGTGCTGATGCTGGAGCGTTTTGGCGAAGACATTCCAGCCCAACGCAAGAAGCTGGAAGCGGCACTTAACTTGCTGGAGCAGCAAACCTACATCCAACGCAATGGCGAGCTCTACGAGTACCTGACCGACGAAGAGAAGGACATCGAAGAAGAGATCAAAAACACGGAGATCGAAACTGCCGATGTCATCAAGGAGCTGGAAACCCTGCTGTTTGATGGTGTGATCAAGCAGCGCAAGGTCCGCTATGAAAACGGCCAGGACTACGCCTATACGCGCAAAATGGACGACCGTTCGCTCAGTCGCGAGTTTGAGTTGGCCATCCACATTGTCACTCCGCTTAGTGACAACTTCGATAACCTCACCGTGCAGCGCATGCAGAGCATGGGACGTGATGAGCTGCGCGTGGTGCTGCCGGCTGATGCCCGGTTCATGCAGGATCTCACCCTGCACAAGCGCACTGAGAAATACATCCGACAGAACAGTAGCACCCAACAGGAAGCGGTCAAACGCATCATCGACGCCAAGGGCTTCCAGAACACCGAACGTCTGGCCGAGCTGCAGGATCGTGCCAAGGAGCTGCTCGGTAAAGCGCACTTGATAATTAACGCCGCCGACGTGGAGGCCACCAGCAGCGACGGTCAGGCCCGTATTCTGAAAGGCTTCTACCAGCTGATCGAAACTACTTATCCGAACCTGCGCATGCTGCGCGATGTGCCGTTCAACGAGAACGACATCGGCAAATACCTGCGCCAGGCCCAGGACGGTCTACTCGGCAACGACGCTACTAGCCTGACCGAGCCCGAGCAGGAACTACTGGCCTATATCCAGAGCAATGCTCGCAGCGGTGTGCGCACCACGGTCAAAACCCTGTTGGAGCGCTTCGAACGCAAGAGCTACGGTTGGTACTACGCGGCCATCCTCTGCAACCTCGCGCTGCTTTGCGCACGTGGCAAGGTGGAGGTGCGGCAAGACAGCAACCCGCTGGATGGCGACAACCTGGAGCGCAGTTTGCGCAACACCAACGCTCACACCACCCTGGTGCTGGAGCCGCAAATCGAGTTCAGCGCCTCCCAGGTTCGCCATCTCAAAGAATTCTTTGCCGACTTTTTCGACCGTCCCGCCAGCTGCAACGAAGCCCGTGCTCTGGCGCGTGAAACCATCGACGCCATCAAAGAACTGGAGATTGATTTAGCCGACCTGCATGGGCAAAAAGCCTTGTATGGTTTCCTCAGCTCGCTGGATGGAGTGATGGCTACCCTCAAGGAAATCGCCGGCAAAAACGCCAGCTGGTTCCTTACCGACCTGTCCCGCACCTCCGATGCCATGCTCGACACCAAAGAGCAGATCATTGAGCCGCTACGTCGCTTCATGGGGAGCCCGCAAAAAGCTATTTACGATCAGGCTCGCCAACTGGTGCAGGAGCAGGAAGACAATTTCGCCTATGTCTCCACGGGTGAGGTTGAAGCCATCAAGGCATTACTCACCGAGAATAAACCCTGGCAAGGCAACCGTCTGCAGCAGGCCAAACCGCAACTGGAGGCCCTGCAGCAAGCCATTGCTAATCAGCTAACCAGCGAAAAGGCTACTGCAGTCAGCCGGCTTGCCGAGTTGGAGCTGCGTCTGCAGGGGAGCAACGAGTACGACGGTCTTAAGCCTGAGCAGCAGGCTCAGCTCGCTGCGCCGTTTGTTGAAGCTCGGCAGTCAATGCAAGGGCAGAAGCGTATCGCGATGATCCGCGATCAGCTGCGTGCCTTCGAGGACAACCAATACGCACAGTTACTGCTCAAATTGGAGCGACTGGCTCGTCCGCAACCGGTATCAGCTCCAATCCCGCCCGTTTCTCCTCCGCCAGCGGGAAATCAGGGCATCGACTATCCGCCGCCACCAAGCGTAGAACCACCCAAGGTGGCCGAACCGCGCCTGGTGTCTGCACGTACTATTAAGGTGGATTACAGCAAACCTTGGTTGGCCAGTGAAGCTGAGCTGGATGACTACCTACGGCAGCAGCGCGAAGCCTGGCTGAAGGAAATCCAAGCAGGCAACCGAGTACAGATTTGAAACGGACAAGTGCCCCGATCATTTTCGCGAGAGCACACAAATGATCGAGCAGGCCCATAAAGAGAAGAATGATGGAAACCACCAAACTCAAGAAATTCGCCCTGCACGCCCGTCGTCTGTTGCTAGAGCAAGTCGGCGCCAAGCTCGCCCTGGTACTCGATGCTAGCAGCGCCGCTCGCCGCGGGAATCCGCAGGCCGTGGCCCAGTTGGAAAAGCAGATTGCTGCATCCAACCGCGAGCAGCTCATCGACAAGGTGGCTTATACCTGGTTCAACCGTTTCTGCGCCTTGCGCTATATGGACGTCAACGGCTATACGCGCATCCGTGTGGTGTCGCCCGCTGATGAAGGCCAGTTCCAGCCAGAAATACTGGCTGAAGCGAAAGCTGGGCATATTGACGACGAGCGTGTGCCTGAGAAAGTCCTCCAGCAGATCCAGGCACTGCTTAGCGGTAACGCCCCTAGCCACGATCCGCAGCAGGAAGCCTACCGCCTGCTGGTGGTGGCAGAGTGCAACAGCTTCCATAGCGCCATGCCTTACCTGTTCGAGCGCATTGCCGACTACACCGAATTACTGATGCCTGACGACTTGCTCTCGGGCAACTCCATATTGGCCTATACCCGCGAAGCCATGACTCCCGACGCCTGTCAGGACGTGGAAGTCATCGGCTGGCTTTATCAGTTCTATATCTCCGAAAAAAAGGACGCGGTGTTTGAAGGACTGAAAAAGAACCAGAAGATCAATCCTGAAAATATCCCTGCCGCCACTCAGCTATTCACCCCACACTGGATCGTGCGCTATCTGGTGGAAAACTCTCTGGGCCGAGTGTGGATGCTCAACAACCCCAGTTCGTCCCTGGCTGGGCAGATGGACTTCTACATTAAGCCCGAGGTAGCGGAAACAGATTTTCTCAAGATTTCCCGCCCAGAAAACCTCAAGGTCTGCGACCCAGCTTGCGGCTCCGGACATATGCTCACCTATGCCTTCGACCTGCTTTATGCAATTTATGAAGAAGTAGGTACCGACCCCAACGAAATCCCGGAAAAAATCCTTACCCACAACCTTTACGGGATCGAGCTCGACGAGCGGGCAGGTGAGCTGGCTGCTTTTGCCCTGACCATGAAAGCTCGAGCCAAACAGCGCCGCTTTTTCAGCAAAGCCATCAAGCCAAACATCTGCGTACTGGAAAAGGTAGAGTTTAGCCGCGACGAGCTGGATGAATATGTAGCCTTCGTGGGACGCGACCTGTTTACCCTCGACCTGCGAGACACTCTCCAGCAATTCGAAGAAGCCGACAACTTCGGCTCGCTGATTATCCCCAAGCTCACCAGCGTGCAAGACGTGCTGCCCGTACTGGAAGCCAAGGACATGGCCGGCAACCTGTTCCTCGCCAGCACACATGCTAAGGTGCTGCAGGTGCTCCGCATGGCCCATTTCTTAAGCCCATGCTACGCGGTAGTAATCGCCAATCCACCGTATATGGGCGGTCAAGGCATGAACAGACGGTTGGGTGTTTGGGCTAAGCAAAATTATCCAAGCAGCAAGTCCGACCTTTATGCCATGTTTATCGAGCGCAATCTAGATCTGGCTGTGCCTGCCGGCACGGTGGCCATGATCACCATGCAGAGTTGGATGTTCCTGTCATCGTTCGAAGCTCTGCGTGCCCGGATTCTCGGCCAACACACTATCCTGTCGATGGCCCACCTTGGGGCGCGAGCATTTGACAGTATTGGAGGCGAGGTGGTCTCCACCACGGCCTTTGTGCTGGAAAACCAGCATAAGCCGGAATACAAGGGAGCGTATCTGCGTCTTGTGAATGGCAACTCTGAAGCTGAGAAGGCCTCAATGCTCAAGGCAGCTATTGAATGATCACCCGTCTCGAGCTCAATAATTTCACTGCCTTCAACAACCTGACTATTGAATTTTCGCCAAAGATCAATGTGATCATTGGTGAAAACGGTAATGGTAAAACTCAGCTGCTCAAGGCCGCCTACGCCCTGTGTGCTGGCGCACCCTTGTACCAAGCCAAACCTGCGACCAGTGATGAAGAGTTGTCGGCGGCAGTCAATCACAAGCTGGTGAGATTATTCATGCCGTTGGATGAGCATCTGGGGAAAATGCGTAGGTCCGGTTCACGAGGCAATGCGCAATTGCGGGCAGAGTTTGCGCTTGGCGAGAAAATGGCTGTTTCCTTCAATGGCCGGGCTGATGTGGCATCTGTCCAAGCTAATGCGGCTTACGCAAAGTATCAGGCTGAGGCGATCTTCGTGCCTACCAAAGAGGTACTGTCACTCGTGCGTGGCATGACAAATGCCAGGCATGATCAAAGCACTATCGAGCTTATTTTTGATGATGGCTATTTAGATTTGGCGCAAATGCTGCTGCGCCAGGGCGTGGATGATCCGGCATCCAAGGTCGATCTGGACCCGCGCTTTGCTGTCATTATCCCCAAACTGGCTAACCTGATTGGCGGCCGCTACAAACTGGAGAATGGAGGGTTCTGCTTTCAGTCAGGTTTTTACATTGAAAAAATGGGGCTAAATAGCTCCGAGCATAAAGCCCCTCAGTCATTTCAAAAATCTTCCACACATTTTGTGCCCACAGAAACTCGATTGCTTTCAAGTGGCATGACCGCCGAGGGCTTTAGAAAAATCGGCGTACTGCAGCGCCTACTGAGCAACGGAGCACTTAACCCCGGTATCAGTGGTCCGTTGCTTTGGGATGAGCCCGAATCCAACCTAAACCCAAAACTTATGAGAATGTTAGTTGAAGTCCTGCTGGAGCTATCACGCAACGGTCAGCAGATAATTCTGGCCACGCATGACTATGTATTGCTCAAATGGTTTGACCTGCTGATGCATAAAGGGCAAGGCGATCATGTGAAGTTTCATGCACTCTATCGGGACAAAAGTAGTGGCCATGTTCAGGTGGATAGCGTGGATGACTACCGAGCTATTACGCCCAATGCCATTGCGGACACATTCAACGAACTGACCAAAGAGCAAGTGAATCGGAAAATGGGAGGGCTTGGTAAATGAGGCTTCGTGAGCGGGATTTGGAAATAGAATTCACTAATGCACTTGATGCGCTGGTGTTCGATCAAATGAATCCCGGTCTGCCTCATTACCATGGTATTGGTGAGATGCACCGAGTGGACTTCATTGTTGAGTTTGATAGCGCGATTATATTTGTCGAAATCAAAGATCCGGATAATCCCAAGGCGCAAGCAAAGGGGTTGTATAAGTTTCGAAAGGGACTCAATGATGGAACGCTTAGTACTACGTTTGCAGCCAAACTCATAGATTCATTCATTTATCGTTGGGCTGAAGGAAAAATTGATAAGCCGGTCCATTATCTGAGCCTGGTGACCCTTGAAGGTGAGCTGTTACCAAGCTTTTCAGATGAGATATCTAGAAAGTTACCACCCATGGGGAAAAATGTTCCTCGCTGGAAACGTAGACTAGTTGAAAACTGTCAGGTTTTCAATATAGATACTTGGAATGAAAATTTCCCTAAGTGGCCAGTAACACGCCTGGTACCTATCGAAGCGTTAGTCGCGGAGTGAAGTGGATGTACGTTGCCGACCAACGAAGGATCAGTGCTGGGGGCCAAGCCTTGCAGGGGGATTCCACCTATTCTGGTCGTGCGAATTTTGGCGCAATATGGTCAGTTTTTAGTTGGAAGGGCCAGCCGATGATTGGCGGCAGGTATCCGCTTTGTATGCTGCTAATTAATTGAAGAGTACCAATGATGAACGATGAGAGCAAGCAAGAGACTAGGGGTGAGGAAGAGTTGGAGAGGATTTTTTTTCGTGTCTCGGCTACTGACTTTCAGATGATATCTGGAAATCCTATTTCTTACTGGTTACCGAAGAGAGCATTTTCAGCGTTTTCGATTCCACCACTTAAGGACGTAGGAAATACCCGCAGAGGCTTGCAGACTGGTGATAAGGATCGCTTCATCAGAAGTTGGTTTGAAGTCTGCTTGAAAAGCGTGGATTTTGAGTCGAAAGATAAGTTAAGTGCGTCAAAAAGCGATGCAAAATGGTTTCTTTTTAATAATGGGGGCGACTTTCGGAAGTGGTATGGAAACCTTGATCTCGTCGTTGATTGGGCTGGTGACGGAAAAAGTATAAAAGAGTCAGGTGGCGCCATAATACCAAGCGAGTCGCTTTACTTTGACTCTGCTGCCTGTTGGTCGCGACTATCCACTGGTAATAACGCGTTCAGAGTGCATCCTGAGGGAGTTGTTCCTGGGGATTTGACGCCTTGTTTTTATTCAAGTAACGATCGGTATGCAATATCTTATCTAAATAGTTGTGTGGCTAACTATTTTTTGAATGTGATTAATCCGACTATTACAAAAACGGTTGGTGATATGGCGAAAATTCCAGCTATTTCTCCTGGGAGTATTGATAGCGCTGTTTATGAGAATTTCGAGTCTCTTCTTGGATGTCATAAACAGGATTGGAATGAGGCTGAATTATCTTGGGATTTTGTTTTTCCTCGTTTGCTGGCTAATCCTTGCGTGGAATCGCTATTGAGTCAAGCATATGACTCATTGCGGAGTCTCTGGCGCACAAGGGTTCAGGAAATGCAACGCCTAGAAGAGGAAAATAACCGTATATTCATTGAGGCCTACAAACTAAATCAAGTGCTAAAGCCAAAAGTTCAACTTAAGGAAATCACCCTAAACTGCAATCCACATTACCGCTATGGTGGTGATAAAACAGAGAATGAGTTGGAAACCACGCTGCTGGTAGACACCATGCGCGAGTTTCTGTCTTACGCTGTGGGCTGCATGTTCGGCCGTTACAGCCTGGACGTGCCAGGTCTGGTGCTAGCTAACCAGGGCGACACGCTGGCCGAGTATTTACGTCAGATCCCCGAGCCGCGCTTTATGCCGGACGAAGACAACGTGATCCCGCTGCTGGATGGCGAGTGGTTTGCTGACGACGTGACCGAGCGCTTTCGCACCTTCCTGCGCCTAACCTTTGGGGAGGAGCACTACGAGGAAAACCTGGCCTTTGTTGAGCAGGCGCTGGGCAAGGATGTGCGCAAATACTTCATCAAAGACTTCTACACCGACCACGTTAAACGCTACAAGAAGCGTCCGATCTACTGGCTGTTCGCCAGCCCCAAGGGCACCTTCAGTGCGCTTATCTATCTGCACCGCTACCGCCCGGATACAGTGAGTGTTGTGTTGCAGTATCTGCGCGACTTCCGCAAGAAATTGGCTGACGAACTGAGTCGCCAGCAGACCATTATCATTAATCCTAACGCTGAACAGGCAAAGAAAACTAAGGCTCAGAAGGCTATTGAGATCCTCAAAAAGCAACTGCTGGAGCTGGATGACTATGAGCGCGACACCCTATATCCGCTGGCAACCAGGCAAGTTCAGCTGAACCTGGACGATGGCGTCAAGTTCAACTACCTCCAGCTAGGTTCCGCGCTAAAAAAAATTACTGGACTGGAAGCCAAGGAGGACTGAAATGTCAGGAAGCTTTGAGAAGGCGATCACGATTCGCCAGGCAATACGCAACATCGATGACCGGACATTTCTGCTGCCGGCGATTCAGCGCAATTTTGTCTGGTCGCCCCAGCAAATCTGCGTGCTGTTTGATTCCCTGATGCGCGAGTATCCGATCAATACATTCATGATGTGGGATGTGACGAGCCAGGAGATCAAGAACAGGTACCGCTTCTACAGCTTTCTAACTGACTATTGCCAGCGATTCAAGGAGTCCAATGACTACGTTCCGACTCAGGGCGACTTCAAAGACTTCAAAGCAGTCATCGATGGACAGCAGCGACTGACTTCCATTTACATCGGTTTGAAGGGCTCTTACGCCTACAAGCAACCCCGTGTCTGGTGGCCCAATGCGCGTAACGACCAAGTGCTGCCGCCGCGTCGGCTCTATCTGGATCTTGTCAAGGGGCTGGACGGTGAGGACAACGAGTCGATGGCCCAGTACCATTTCCGATTTCTGACCGAAAAACAGGTGGCGGCGTTTAGCGATGACCCTTCCTCGCGCTGGTTTGAAGTGGGTAAGGTGTTGAGCTTGCCTGACGTGCGCTCTGTAGATGAGATTCCGTTTGAGGTGGTCTTGCCCTATCTTGAGAAGCATGGCCTGGCCTCCAACAGCTTTGCGCGCAAGGCGTTGACCCGCCTGTACTACCTCGTCAGGCATGAAGAGGTGATCCACTTCTACAACGAGGAAAGTCAGGATATCGATCACGTACTGGATGTGTTCATCCGCACCAACAGTGGCGGTACGCCGCTGGCGTTTTCGGATTTGTTGATGTCGATCGCCATTGCTAACTGGGAAGGGGATGCTCGCAAGGATATAGACGAATTGGTGACCGAGGTACGGCAAAGCTCGGAGATGCAATTCTCGATTGGCCGTGACTGGGTGCTTAAGACCTGTCTGATGCTGACGGGGGCCGATGTGCGGTTCCGGGTCAAGAACTTCGACTCCGATCAGGTTCGCCTCATCCAGCAGCAGTGGCCTGAGATCAGGGCTTGTGTGGTCGAAACCTTCAAGCTGCTGCGCAAATTTGGCTTAAACGACCAGTCGCTAAGAGCCAAGAACGCGGTCATCCCGCTGGCGTTCTATCTGTACAAGCAGTCCTTCCGCGACAAGCAGTTGTATCGCACCATCAACAACATCAACTACCTACGCGAGGAGCGCTTGGCGCTGTCCCGCTGGTTGCATATGGTGCTTTTACGAGGGGTATTTGGTGGGCAGGCCGATGGCGTTCTGACCAAGATGCAGCGGTTGCTGGCTAGGTATTTGAACAAGGGTCTGTTTCCCCTAGATGAAATCATTGAGGCATTTACCGCAACCAACAAGGATCTTCGTTTTGATGAGGTCTATCTGAGGGGGCTCCTTGATATCCAGTATGAGGACTCAAGGTGCCGTTCGGTCCTGAGCCTGCTATTCCCCGAGATCAATGAGAACCTGCAACTGGATATCGATCATCTGCATCCGAGCAGCGCCTTTGCAAAGGCAGCCCTCGCCAAAAATGATTTCCTTCAAAAGGATCCCGAGTTGATGGCGTTCTACCAGAGCTCCA
Organism: Pseudomonas sp. W2I6; assembly: GCF_030815935.1. Lineage (NCBI taxonomy): Bacteria > Pseudomonadati > Pseudomonadota > Gammaproteobacteria > Pseudomonadales > Pseudomonadaceae > Pseudomonas > Pseudomonas sp. W2I6. The sequence continues at coordinate 7,250,144 of NZ_JAUSXJ010000001.1, forward strand.
TTAACTGGAACTCGATTGCCAACCTGCACCTGCTGAATGCTTCGCAGAATCGCTCGAAGAAGGATCTGTCACTGGTCGACTGGTTGACAGAGAAGGACACCGGCTTCAAGCCGGCCGACCTGCTACTTAATGATGACGACAGCCTGCATTTTTCTCACTTCCAGACGTTCTGTGAAAAACGTCGGGATGCGTTGTTGCAACGGCTGCGCCGCAATGTCGTGGTTAGCGGAACGCTTTCGATGATCGAGGAAGTGCTGGACGAAGAGGAAGAGATCGAGGCCGTGGCATGAGTAATCCCAAAATCACCCAGGCCCTGAGTAACCTGTTCGACAAGCAGCGCATAGTGTTCTGGTATGACACGCGCCTGGAGTTTCGTGCTGATTTCGAGACGCTGGAGCTGCCGGATATCGAGAAAATCGAGCTGGCTAACAATGAGTTTGGCGTGAAATACCGCCTGCTACGCGAGCAGCCCGAACAGAAGTTTCTGCTCTACAGTGAAGGTGCCGAGCCTCCGCATTTGCAAAATTGGCTGTTGGATGTGCAGCTCGCCAGTGGCAATTGCTTCCGTACCGATCAGGTTGCCTTGTGGCTGGCTGAGCTGGAGTTGGGACCGGACTGCTATCCGCTGCTGGAAGCCCATGTGGCGTTTTTCGAATCAGCCAAGCGCCGCGAGGCCCTGAGCAAGTTACTTGAGCCGGGGGATTCGCAGAGCATGCTGCAACGCAAGATGCTCGCCGTGTGTGCCGGCAACGAGCCGCGCCTGGATGTGATTCTGGAAAACCTGCTGGGTGATCTAGCCGCTGGCAAAGATGTGCGGATCAAGTTAATCGAAAGCAGCGGCTTGAATGCCTATCTGTGGGAGCAGGTGAAGCGCGCCTATGGCTATAGCTCCGAGCAAGCAGGGTTACACGATTTCGTTATCGAACTGTTTAAGGCTTGTTTCATGCTAGGGATCGATCCGGCTTACAAGGCGCGACTGTCTGCTGAGGCGCTGGTGTTCCTCAAACGCTGGAAGGACAGTCGTTCGCATGAGCAGAGTTTCGAGACACTGTCTGAGCAATGCGCGGCGGTGCTGCAGATTGACGACAAGCTGCAAGCTCTGGACTGGCGTAGCCTGCTGGAGCTGGATTATTTCGAGCTGATCGACCGCAAGATCCTCAGTGAGTTGGTACGTGCCGTGGAGGCCCGTACAGTGACCGCTCAGGAGGTGGAGCAGTGGGTCCGCCAGCGCCGTCAGGGCCACTGGTTTGAGCGCTTCAAGGATGTGTACTTGGCGCTGGAGCATGCGGCGCAGTTCATCCAGGTGCTGGACATAACGCAGCTGCAAATGGAGTCGCTGACTGATGGCGTGCAAAAGTACGCCAGCCAGTGGTTCAGGCTGGATCAGCGTTACCGCAAGTTCGTCTATCACCTGCGCGAATCCGGCCAGGCTTCGTTGCTAGGTGAGTTGGCTATGCAGGTCGAGAATCTGTACGGCAACAACTACCTGAGCCGTCTTAACGACCGCTGGCAGCAGCATGTGGATGCAGCTCAGCAGTGGGAGGCAGCGCCCGTAGTGTTGCAGCGCAATTTCTTCAGCCGCTATGTGCAGCCTTTTGTGGAGCGCAAAACCAAGGTGTGCGTGCTGATTTCCGATGCGTTCCGCTATGAGGTAGGCGAGGAACTGCAAAGTCTGATTCGTCAGGAAGATCGCTTCGAGGCCGAGCTGGAGCCGATGCTGTCGATGCTGCCGAGTTATACCCAGCTGGGCATGGCGGCGCTGCTACCCAACAGCAGCCTGCAACTGGCCGACAACGACAGTGGCGATGCCATAGTGGATGGTCAGAGCGCTCAAGGCTCGGTCAACCGGGGCAAGATTCTGGCGACCAGGGTGCCAGCATCCCAGGTGGTACGAGCCAAGGATCTCCTGGCGATGAACCAGGCCGATTCTCGTGCCTTGCTGCGCGACAATGAGGTGGTTTACGTTTATCACAACCTGATCGACAAGACCGGCGACACCCGTGATACCGAAGAGCGAGTGTTTGCGGCGGCCGAGGAAACGCTTAGTGAGCTGGTCCGTCTGGTGAAGAAGCTGACCAACGCCAATGCCAGTAACCTGCTGATCACTGCCGATCATGGCTTCATCTATCAGAATCATCCGCTGCAGGAGAGTGATTTCCTCAGCTGTGAGCCGGAGGGCGATGAGGTCCTCTACCGCGACCGGCGTTTTGTACTGGGTCGTAGCTTGCGCGAAGGCGCCAGCTTTAAAACCTTCAACCCGGTGCAGTTAGGCCTGACCGGTACGCTTATGGTGCAGATTCCCAAATCCATCAACCGTCTGCGGCTGAAAGGCTCTGGCAGCCGCTTTGTGCATGGCGGTGCCACCCTGCAAGAGGTTGTGATCCCGGTCATCCGCATTAACAAGAAGCGCCAGAGCGATGTGGGTCGGGTCGAGGTGGAGTTCATCGGTGGCGGTGGCAAGACCATTACCACCGGGCAGTTGGCCGTGGTGCTCTATCAAACCGAGGCAGTGACCGAGAAACTGCAGTCGCGCCGGTTGCGTGCAGGTCTGTTCACGCTGGACGGTGAGCTGGTATCCGATCAGCATGAGCTGTTGTTCGACTTCAGTTCTGCTAACCCGCGTGAACGGGAGCTGCCGGTGCGCTTCATTCTCAGCCGCAAGGCCGATGAGGCAAATAATCAGCAGGTGGAACTGCTCCTTGAAGAGACCGTGGACGGCACTTCACACTTCACACGGTACAAAGCCGCGCGTTACACCATTCGCCGCTCGTTCAGCAGCGAATTTGATTTTTAAGCAGGAGCTCCAATGAGTCAGCTCGATGACAAGATCAACCAGCACTTTGCCGGCCTAGTGGTGCGCAAAGACCTGGTCAAAGCGGTGAAGGGCAACGCCATTGTGCCGTCGTATGTGCTGGAGTACTTGCTGGGCCAGTACTGCGCGACCAATGACGAAGCGACGATCCAGACTGGTATCGAGACCGTCAAGGAGATCCTGCGTAAGCACTATGTCCACCGCAACGAAGCAGGGCTGGTGCGCTCGACCATCAAGGAGAAGGGGCGGCACAAGGTTATTGACCGTATTAGCGTCTCATTAAACGACAAGGATGACGTGTACGAGGCTGAGTTCGCCAACCTGGGCATCAAGAAGGTGCTGATCGACTCCAACACCGTCAAGGCCCACCAGAAGCTGCTGGTAGGTGGTGTTTGGTGCATTGCGGATGTGGAGTATGAATACACCGAGGACAAGTCTGCCTCACCTTGGATTCTGGCCTCGCTAAAGCCAATTCAGATTTCCCGCTTTGATTTCGACGGCTATCTGGAGGCACGTAAGCAGTTCACCACTGATGAGTGGATTGACCTGCTGATCCAGAGTGTAGGTTTCAATCCGCAGATGTTCGGCAAGCGCAATAAGCTCGCTCAGCTTATCCGCCTTATCCCGTTCTGCGAGCGCAATTATAACCTGATAGAGCTGGGGCCGAAGGGCACCGGCAAGTCGCACGTTTATTCCGAGTTTTCACCCCACGGCATTCTTATCTCCGGTGGCGAAGTTACAGTTCCCAAGCTGTTCGTCCATAACGGCACGGGTAAGCTCGGTCTGGTGGGTTACTGGGATGTAGTGGCTTTCGATGAGTTCGCCGGCAAGCAAAAGCGAGTGGACAAGGCGCTGGTGGACATCATGAAGAACTACATGGCCAACAAGTCGTTCTCGCGGGGAGTGGAAACCTTGGGAGCAGAGGCCAGCATGGTGTTTGTGGGTAATACCGATCACACCGTGCCATACATGCTTAAGCACACGGATCTGTTCGACCCGCTGCCGGAAAAATTCCACGATTCAGCCTTTCTCGATCGCATTCACAGCTACATCCCCGGTTGGGAAGTGGATGTCATCCGTGGCGAGATGTTCTCCAGTGGTTACGGCTTCGTGGTGGACTACCTGGCCGAGATCCTGCGCTCGCTTCGTAGTCATGACTACTCAGATCGCTACAAGGGACAGTTCACGCTATCCGACGATATTTCGACGCGCGACCGCGATGGAATTAACAAAACTTTTTCTGGTTTGATGAAGATTCTGTACCCGCATGGCGAGGCGACAGACGCCGAAGTGGAAGACGTATTGCGCACTGCAATTGAAGGGCGCAAGCGGGTGAAGGATCAGTTGCTACGCATTGACGCGACCTATCCGGCCGTTCGTTTTGCCTACCAGGGTGCTGATGCTCAGGAGCGATTGGTGCGCACTCTGGAAGAGGATGAGTATCCTAATCAATACCATCGTCGGGGAGCGACTGAAGTTTCTACTGCAGACTTACCCCAAGTCGGCACTGACCCTTTGGCGCTTATCGAGGCAGCGCGGGCCACGCAAGGGCCAACTTCACGCCCTAGCAATCCTGTGCCGATGGAGCCAGTGCTGAAAGAGCAGCATTTGGTCTTCCACGAAAATCAGCGAGGACTGAGTTTTGACAAGTTGTTCAGTCCCTATCTGATAGGTGCCAAGCGCATCATCATCACAGACCCCTATCTTCGTATGTTCCACCAGTTGCGCAACTTGATGGAACTGATGGAGACCATTAGCAAGCTGCAAGGCCCGGAAGATGAGGTGGTTGTTCATGTGGTGACCGTTGAGGATGATTCCAATGGTGATCGTCAGACCGAAAGCCTGCAGAAGATCGCTGATGCTTGTACGGGTGTTGGCATCCAGTTCAGTTGGGCCTACGACACTAGCGGCACCAAGCATGACCGAGACATCACAACCGACACGGGTTGGAAGATAGTGCTTGGTCGTGGTTTGGATGTTTTTCAGCGCTTTGAGCTGAATGATGCCTTCAGCTTTGCGAATCGGCTCCAGCAGCATCGGCAGTGCAAAGAATTCAGTGTGACCTTTGTGCGAATTGGCCCGGCAGCTTGTTCGTAGGTTTACGACGATTAGGCAGAGGCACTCTGATTTGTGTTCGCAGCACGACTAAAAAAAGTAAGGTCGACTGCGGATGCCCTTAGGCGTGGGGAAGTCATAGTTTCGGCTGCAGCAGGAGCTGACTACAACCGCTGGATCACGACAAAAAATAAGTGAGGGGAGTACCCTGCCGATGACCGCCCTAGCATCAGCCAAGGGCAGTCTATCGGGCGGTGTGAGCCTAGGCGTTATAGGTAACCTCGTTCAGCCAAAGATACGCAGCCTTCGTGGCCTACAACGATATGATCCAGCGTCTGGGTGCCAATCATGTTGAGTGCGTTCTTGAGGGTGGTGGTCAGCGTGCGATCGGCCTGGCTGGGTTCGGGATCTCCAGAAGGATGGTTATGCACCAGTATCACGGCTGCTGCGTTGTGCTCTAGAGCGATCTTGACCACTTCCCTTGGGTAAACGCTGGCCCCGTCCAGCGTGCCGCGAAACAGCTCCTGAAATCCGATAATCCGGTGCTTGGTGTCGAGCAGCAGAAGAGCAAAGACTTCGTGCTCATGGTACTGCAGCAGTGTTTGCAGGTGGCTGAAGACCTGCTTCGGCTCAGTCAATGCCCGGCCTTTAGACAGACGACTCATTGCCAGTTGTTGAGCCATACGCAGGATGTCAGCTTCGGTGACCGGGGCTTCCATAAGATAGGTACCGGTATCTTCACCGGCTCTGAGCTTGTGATATTTCATGTGGGTCTTCCTGTACGAATGCGTGAGAAAACGGAGGGATCTGAGAAACCCTGTTACTGGACGTTGGGCTTGCCGTTGTGCCGCGTGGCTTGCGACTCCAACTTTTGACCGAGTGAGGGTTTGGCAGGCGCTGCCGGTTGGGCTTTTGGCTCTACATCGCTGGGCTGATCTTCAATGGCGGGGAAGAACTCTTCGACGATGGCGCCGGTGTCCTCCTCGCTGTCTTCAAATGCCCCATTGTTAAAGCCTTGCCGGGCCGCGTGATCCAAGGCGCTCTGGTCAAAGCCCGCGGCTTGCCGGGTTTCCTCCAATTGCTTGGCTGCCAGTAAGGCGTCTTCTAGGGTCAGTCCATTGCGTACCGTAATGTCCACGTAGAAGATCGGCGTGCCATGGCTTTGCCGGGTGGATTTACCGCGTAAACGCAACTCCAGCGGCAGACAGGCGAGGCGATCACCGGAGATGGCTTGCAGGTAATGCAGACGCGCTGCCAGAGTGCGGATGCTGTTGTAGCCTGTGGTGCGAAAGACAAAACTGCCCAGCGGATCGTCATCGCCAATCACCACGTTGAGCCGGCCGTAAGGCTTGCAGGCTCCGCCTTGCGCCAGTGAGCATCCATCCGGAGAAGGGCAGGGCAATGCCTGAATGCCGTCCTCGGTCAAACGCTTGCAGGTCAGGCCGTTGCCGACGCATAAAGGTCGGCCAGTGGTACGGTCGAACAGGCTGTAGTCAGCCCGAAAGTTCAGGTCAGGCTCGTTGAACAGCAGCCGGATTGGAATGCTGCGCAGTTTGCCGTCCTGGCCATTACGCAGCTCCTCATTGAGGGGGTGCAGCAGCCAGCCGTCACGGCTCTGTACTTGGGAGGTAAGGGTGAATTGATCGTCCTTTTCCGGTAGACGCTTTCCGTTCTTTTCGACGAGCTTGCCAATGGATATTCGGCCCAAAATCGGCGGAGTGATGGCTAAACCTTTGAGCATGGGAGTTCTCCTGTATCTGAAATAAAAACGCCACCGAGACCGCATAAACGGCCAGGGTGGCGTTGGAGAGAAAGGGCATGGGAATAAGGGAAGCGCGAACGAGCGTTCAGGCCAGTAGAAAACGCCGACAGCCGGTTTTTGTGGTCGAGTAGCGCACTTGTAGGTAGGGCTTTTCTTTCAGCAGGCGGGGGATATCCAGTGCCACGCTGTCTTTGGCTTTCCTCCACGTGATGCTGCCGGTTGCGAAGGTAGCTTGACTGGCATCACCCATGGCCTGTTGCAACGTTTGCTTGAGCTGAGCTTCCTGCTTCTCCTGCAGAACAATCGATCCTCGCACTCTCTGCAGTTCGGTAAAGGTCGTACAGAGCAGCGCGTCCTGGCTGAAGTCCAGGCTTTGCCCACTGTCCTGTGGATACAGGCAGCGCAACGCCTGCTCCGCCGAGGCCGATCCGTCTGCCGGAGGTGGGGTATCACTGACCACGTAATCCCAGAACAACTGCTCCAGGTCGATCAGCCGAGCAATCAGCGACTCGTCCCGTTCGATGCGATGGATCTCCAGGTGCTGGCCACCCAGCAGCACTGCCACATCGGCTGCCTGCTTGCCAGTCACGGCCAGTTGGTGCATCACTTGCAACTGAACATACTCCGGCACGGCCTCTTTCCAGAGGCGTGCGCCGTTTATGCCAGCAGTTTTACATTCAAGGATCTGTACCTCTGGCGCACCGATGACCTCGCGGTCGATGTTGGCCAGCATCCAGGCCAGTTTGGGATCAGGATGCTGCAGCACCGCATTGACCCGGCGGACCCGATGACCACTGCGCCGGGTGTAATGTGTTGCGACAATCGGCTCAAGGATATTGCCCCAATAAGCCGGACTTTCCTCATCCTGCGGATCGAGCTTGGGCAGTGAGGTGTCACGGCCGGTTTTTTCCAGCCACAGCTCCAGCTGGGATTTGTACGGGTTCAGGCCCACGGCTGCGGCGGCATCCGAACTGCCGATGCCTTGTTTGCGTACGGCCAACCATTCCTCTCGCGGCAATTGTTTGGTGCCCACTAGGCGCAGCGCAGGCCGTAGTTTGCTCCTGGTTTGTTGCAGAGTTTGCGTGCCCATGATGTTTTCCTGTGCGGCATAAAAAACGCCCGGCCAGCAGAAGCTGACCAGGCGTTTTAATAGTTGAGTAAGTGAGTGGAGCTAGGCGGCGAGCTCAAGTGCGGCCTGCAAGGCGCGTTGTTTGATCACAGCGCCTTGGCCAAACCAGGCCGAGTCCATGCGGTATTCAGCACTCCTGGCGCGTCGCTCGTGATCGACATACTCGGTCACGGCGTTGAGCAAGCCCCACGCAGTTCCTTGGGCTGATTCAAGCGTTGCTCCCCGACCCTCGCCTTCGTACAGCCCTTGGACTTTGCGCAGTGCGCGCTCGTTCGGCAGGACTTCGGGTAGTTTGCTATTGGGGGTTACGTCACACAGCACGTTCATGAAAAAGCCCATCGCTTCATGCCACTGCACCTTGCGTTCAGCCAGTGCTCGCATGCGGTACATAAACTCGTCCCACTGGGAGACGGCGATGCCCAACTGCTTTTTCACTGCCTGCGGATCGAAGCGGGTGTTATGTGGCACCTTGATCACGCGGGTGGTGCCATCCAGGGCGATGGTCAGCGTGTTATTGCAGACCACACGTACGGTGGTGGGGGTTGCGGTGGTGGCCAAGGTGCCATCACAGGAGGTGGCCAGCAGCAGGTAGCCATTCACCTGGTCGTTGCCCTTCAACGCCGTGCCTTGCCCAGTACGGGCCAGAGCCCAGAACTTGCGACCGCCTTTGAGCACTCCGGCGGTTTCCAGCTCGTAGCCCGAGACCTCAGTCAGATCGCGATAGAACTCCAACACTTCACGGGGCTGCACCACCTGGTACCGGTTGGAGACCACTGACAAGGGGGCCTTGGTGTCGGAGCGATACAGCACCTTCTGTTCAGGGAAAGAGTGAATTGAGCCCAGAACACCGATGCTGTCGGACTTGAAATGCACCGGGCTGTCCTGGATCTTCCAGTCCATGCCCGCTTCGCGCTGCCAGACTTCGAGCGGTTGTTGGGGCGATAGGCGACTGCCCAGGCCATGCCAGGGAGTATCACCAACGTAAGCCATTTGTTCGATGAGGTGTGCCATGGGAATGACTCCTGCGAAATGAATGGAAAAGAGCGTGGCTTCAACAAACAACGAACTAACGGTTGATGCTGAAGCTGTAACCGCATTCCAGGCACTGATAGTTATCCAGCACCTTCTCATCAATCTGTTCACCCAGTGTGGCCCCAGCGATCCCGCCGGCAGCACCACCAAACAACCCTCCGAGTATGGCGCCAGCGATACTACCCACAGCAATCCCAACAGGCCCGCCGACTATGCCGAGTACTGCACCGGCTTCCGCTCCCGACAGGGCTCCGGCGGCCCCACTGACTGCACCTCCTGCAGCGCCAATCAACCCACCCGTTTGCTTACCGATATTTTTCTTTGCGACACGTCCAGAATTGCAGCTAGGGCAAGGGGCATACATACGTAAATCCTCTCAAGTGATGAGCGTACTAGCCAAAAAGCAGGCACGCCAAATCCCTACCGCAGTTAATACGGTGGGCGTTCACAGAGGTGATATAGGTCTGAGTTTTTTTTGATTGGTATTCCAAGCCGCAATTAGTTGAAAACACGCGTCAGATCGACGAGGGTATCCAGATCCAAATGAGTGTTTGGTCTTAGGTGAACATGTGACAACCGATTCAATGCAACAGGATGGTGTCAGCGCTGCGAGCGGGGAAGGTTATGCCGAGGAGTTACCATCGCTCGGGTGGTCGGAGGAGGACCTACGGTACTATCTTGCTCAAGTATGGGGCCAGCGTGATCCCTTACACTTAAGAGTCATTGGCCGGTTACAGCTGGCCGAAGGGAAAACCTTCGGGTTTCTCGTAGATCTGCATCATGCCGAAACAGGCATCAGGCTGCCCCCACCACTAAAAAACGCCAGCGTGCGCCAATCAGTATTTGTGCCGCCCTCCGAACTCAGCAGAATCCAGAAACTTGGGCGAATTGAGAGCTTCGCGTCCGCGGAGTTGGATCTGTCACCCTTGGATGAACGAAAAAAACGCGGCGACCCGTTTGGCTGCATGGTTCATCCTGAAACGCTAGAACCACTAAGCCACATCCCTGAAAGTTGGTGGAGTATCAAAAACATCCAATCAGAAGCGATGCCGCTAGTAGTGACAAAGGTGCGTGAGGCTATAGAGGACCGGGTGCAACGTGAGACTTCTGAAGCTGGAGATAAATTGCTCGCTGCACAATTAGCTCTCGAAGTCGCTGCTCAGAATAAGAAATTGCTCGACGATGAGTATGGGCGAATCGGGCTGGAAGTCGATCAGCGAATGGATCGTATCGCGGCTCTCGACACAGAGTTCGTGCAGAGGAAAAATACATTGGAAACTAGGTTTCGAGAGCTGGAAGCTTTTCTCCAGGATAGGAGTGAGCGCATGGTCGCGCTCAATCTCATCGACAGGGCTGATCTGGAGAAAGTTTTTCCCCTTATAGGGGCGCCTGATACCCGAGAAGGGCATCGCTTTCGAGAGGCGCTTGCCGGAAACCTCCAACGACTGGCTTCGTACATCCAGGCGTTTCTTTGGCGTAAGGGTATCCTCTACACCCGCGCGCAATTGCTCGACTTCATCACCCTGTTACGCACCAACGACTTGATCGTGCTCGCCGGGGATTCGGGATCCGGCAAGACCAACTTGGTGAAGTCTGTCGCCTCCGCTGTTGGGGGGCGCTGCACAATTGTGCCGGTAAAACCCAACTGGACCGGCTCGGACGACCTGCTGGGTTACTACAACCCAATTGAGCGGCGCTACCACCCGACGCAATTTCTGCTGGCACTGCTTGATGCCGCGCGCGAGCCAGAAATTCCGCACTTCATCTGTCTCGACGAAATGAACCTCGCCCGCGTGGAGTACTACTTTGCCGACTTCCTGAGTTTGCTTGAAACTCGAGGCGAGGCTCCCTGGATCCACCTGTACTCATCGGCGGAGGAGCGTCAGGCCGTAATCGATAACAAAATTTTCTTAGCGCTTGAGGAAGAGGCCAGGAAGCGTGCAGGCCTGCCGGGCGACGCCTCGTTCAGCGATATTCTAATGAATGATCAGGCCAACCTCGAGCTTCGCAGGCTAGCGGGCTTCCAAGACGCTGACACTTTACTCAATCACCACTCGAAGATCAGGCGTTCGCTCTCGGGACTGATCGACGTTCCCGCCGGATTCCGGTTTCCACCTAACGTCTGGATCATCGGGGCGATCAACGTGGACGAGACCACGCACTATCTCTCACCAAAAATTCTTGACCGTGCGCACGTCATGCGGTTCCGCAATCCCGTGTTAATGGACTGGGATGAGGTTGAGGGCGAGCTGGAGAAATTCGACCTAGACTTGGATCTACCGATGAACATTCTGGTCGCTGATATCGGTTTCCGCGCCGAGTATCCGACCTTCGATCAGACCGACCCGAAGGTTAAGCTGTTGGTAGGTCTGGCGCGGGACTATCTCGATCCGCTGGGCATTGAGTTCGGCCTGCGGGCAATCCGGCAATCGCTCAACTACATCCGTAGGGGGGAGGAAGCCGAGATTGGAGATTTAGCTGCTTTGAATAACGTCGCGGTACACAAGATTCTTCCCAAAATCATCCTCGATTTAGAGAAGGTTTCGAACAATGGGCAGAAGCGACGGGATGTGCTGATCGGCCTCAGGGATTCACTGGCACAAGCCTTTAATTGGTCTTGACCTGAGCCAGGTGACCGAGTCTGCTGTTGAGTCTTTGGATGAGTTGATCGCTCGCGCAGAAGGCAATAACGGCATCGCCAACTTCTGGACTCGGTAATGCCTCCGGAAATCGAAGCCCGCTATCTGACGATTGACTGGCAGTCGGAAGGCGTCGCCCGGGCAATAGAGGTTGCGCCGGTTTCGCTGGAGATAGAGTCTCGCACTGATGGTGAGTTTGTTGTTGAGAGCGTGATCTTCAACGATTTTCAACCGTGGCTCGGTATTCGCGTCGGGCCCGGGTTTGAAGAAGTGATGCCTGTTTTCGTGACGGCGCTGGGGCAGGAAACTCCTATGTTGCAGGTTGCAGATCCACGGGGCGGTGGATTCTGGTGGTTGCGAAATGATGGTTGGGATCATGCCGGCAAGCGTCATCTGAGCGAGCTTCAACGGAGTGCAGGCGTCTACAACATCCGGATAGGCGAGTTAACGCTGCGGGTTGAAAATCGTCTTTCGACCTTCGGTCGCGCCGACATCCAGGCATATATAGATGACTTTCGGGGCGATCTTCTCTGGATGATCATGAACGATTCCGCCGGAGCCACAGCAACGGGCAAAGGTGCCGGAGCTGGGACCGAGTTCGCTGATGCGCTAAAAGAGTTACATACTGCGTCGCACAGGGTGCTGGCATCTCCAGCTGTCAACATCCGGGAGGGACAGGCGCAGCAGCCTCTTGCGAAGTTGCGTCCAAACACGGTGACCTTTCGCGAGTATGCGCGTAATCCAACAGCCCGCCAGCTCACGGGTCGGGTCTTCAATGAGTCGGCGGACACCGCCGAGAACCGCTATCTACGACATGTATTGGCGGTTTCCCTCAAAGTGGCTGATGCCTATGTTTCGGCAGCCTCGCTGCAGTCTAGCTTTCTTGACAGGCTAGCTTCACAGGAGAGTGAGCGCGCCCGTCGCGATCGTGAAATGGAGATGCGTCCTGTTGAGCCCGAGGTGTTCGATCAGCAGACGGAAGAGATCAAGCGCAAGCTGGATGCGCTTGCGGACTTCAAGAGCCGGTCGGGACATGAGGCTGATCTAGTTGGTCGATTTCCGATTCATTTGGGCAAAAGGTATTTTGATCACTTTGCTTTTTATTACACGCCACAGGATGCCATGGCGAGCAATGTAGCCAGCCCTGTCGACTACAGAGTGGTTGTGCTGCCTAAGGATTTGTTCGAGCTAATTCTCGGAGCACATCACTTCTGCAAAAACTTTACGCTCACAGGGAGCGTGGACTCCCGCGTGAGGGATACGTCCAAAGGGCAACAATTTCGCGAGATCACCTTCACCTCGGTGCAAGAGGTTTTGCCGCAAACGGACGTGCTTGAGAAAAGGGCTGGAAAGAGACGAGGCTTGGAAAAAAACAACTGGCTTGTTCGTCTTTCTCGTAATGAGCTGCGTGAGCTTAATCGCGAGGCGGGTATAGGCGAGCGACGCGCGGAAAAATCTCTGGAAAAGAAGAGAGTTATTTCTTTGTCAGTTGAGGAAATAGGGCGGTGGGCGCGAAAGTTGACGGAAACTGACGCAGGCTTTGACTGCCTGGGAATTTCACGCAGTTCGAATTTCCCGTTGGGAATGCGGTTCGTCTCCAACCCGGATTATGCTGCCTGTGTGTCGGCATTTAATAAGGTTCGCGAACTCTTCAATCGCGGCGGCCTAGATCTGTCGAAACTGGAAGAGATCAGCAGCATAGGGATCCTTCATACCAGTGACATCTATGAAAAATGGTGCCTGCTTAAGATCTTCATGCTGCTGATGCATGACTTCCGGTTCGAGCCCGAACGTGGCTGGGAAGAGAAGCTGGTTGCGACCTCGCTCGAGCGCGCAAGCAACGTCAGGTTCGAGTTTTCGCGCGACGACCTGGAAATGAAAGTCACCCTCAACTGTCAGGCAGAAATGTCCACGGGGCGACGACCTGATTTTATTCTAGAGGTTATCTATACGGGCAAGGAACAATCTAGGCGTTTCGATCGCGAAAGTGGGCGGCGCGGCGGCATAGTGATGGACGCCAAGTTCAGGAGCAACTGGAAGAGAGATGGGCTGAACCGTATGCTTGACGAGCTGGTCCTGGCGAAAGGCTATGACAAGGCGGTGGACAGCGGAAGGGTTTTCATCCTGCAGCCCTGCGAGTTTACCGCACGTCCCGCGGCGTCACCCCTCGAATGGGGGGCGCATTGTGATTACGGCAGGACGCAATCCCATCGTCAGGGCTGGATACAGACGGGAGTGTCGTCTTCCGGGGCGCGCTCGACCCAGCACCTCAAACGCCTGCTGGCGATGGTATTCCAGAGTTCATTTCCTGAGCCGCAGGAAGAACACGATGATTATGGCAACAAAACATGGACATCCCGCAGCTTCTGTCTTGGGTGCGGCGAACGCCATGTAGCGATCGAGGCAAAGAGTACTCAAAGCGGGGCGACGAGATGGCTTCTTGACTGCAAACGCTGCGGGGTGTGGAGTGTCAGAACCCATTGCTACGACTGCGCGGCTCCGCTGTTCAAGAACGGCACGATTTGGACGTACCACAACACTGTCGCCGATCAGGTGACCAATGTGATCTGTCCTAGCTGTGGCTCTTATTTTGATAGGGAGTTCAGTTAGTCATCAACCTCAAGAAGCGGCCGCCAATTGCGCATGGATCGTGTCCAGCTTCTCACGTTCGGCACTCCATCACCTGCTGGGGGGCGGATGGGCTTAGTTCGGATGTTGGGGAGGCATATGTGATCATGGCCGCTCTTGGCTGAATCTTCATTTGATCATGGCCAGCGCCATTACGCCGACCACAGGCCGCTCTTGGCCGGTAGATCAGCGTATCGGAACAACTTTTCTGTCCCTACTCTCGTGTACTGCCGACACGGAAAGGTTTCCAGTCGCTGCCGCCTGAATATGCTCGCTCCACCAGGTCATCATGGGGCGTCTGCGTTCGATATAGTCCGCCCGATTGTAGGCGCTGCGAACCTCGTCCTTGTCCACGTGGGCAAGCGCCACCTCGATCAACTCAGGATCCCAGCCGTGCTCGTTGAGGATGGTGCTAGCCATTGAGCGCATGCCATGGCTTACCAGGCGCCCTTCGAAGCCCATGCGCTTCAGCGCCATGTTGGCTGTCTGGCTGTTGCAGTGGGTGCGAGGGTTCCGGTCTGCAGGGAAGACATACTCCCGGTGTCCACTGTAGGGTTTAATCGCGTCCAAGAGCGACAGAGCCTGCTCCGTGAGCGGAATGATGTGTATCCGACGTTTCTTCATGCGCTCCGCCGGTATAGTCCAGATCTTCTTTTCGAAGTCGATATCAGCCCAGCGGGAAGTGGCAGCCTCGGCTGGCCGAGTCATGGTGTGAAGTTGCCACTCAATTAGGCAGCGTGTAGTTCTTTTTATGCTGGCATTGGCAATTGCCACCATGAGCTCTTTCAGCTCATCGGGCGCAAGGGCCGCCATGTTTTTCTTTTTGGGCTTTTTGAAGACGGAGCGAATTCCACTGAGCGGATTCGCGTGAATCAATCCCGAATTGACACCATAGGTCATGATCTCATTGAGGCGTTGGGTTAGACGTTTAACGGTTTCGAGACTGCCCTTCGTCTCGAGGGGGCGCAGCAAATTTATGACTTTCGGGGCAGTGATAGCAGAGATTGGGGTGGTGGCCAGATCAGGGAAGACATGCAGCGTGAGGGAGCGCCAAATATCCTCGGCGTATGCAGGGGTAACTGAATCCTTTTTGAGCTCGAACCACGCTGCCGAGATATTTTCGAAAGTGTGTTCCGTGGCTGCTTTTTTCGCGTGCCGCTCGGCGTCGCGTTTCTCTTTAGGGTCCAACCCCTGGGCGACGAGCTCTCTCGCTTCCACGGTTCTCTTGCGTGCTTGAGCCAGACTTACCTCAGGAAAGGTGCCCAATCCCATATTTATCCGTTTTTTCGTCACGGGTTGGATGTAGTTGAAATTCCATAGCTTTGAGCCATTGATTCTCACTCGCATCTGAAGGCCGTTGCCGTCGGTGAGTATGTAGTCCTTTTCCTTTGGCTTCGCGGCTTTGACTTTTATGTCTGAAAGGCGCGTGGCTTGGGCCCCCATGGTGTATTCCAGTGCTGTTTATGTATTCCAAAAAATAGCAGGTGAGGGCTTGGAATACCACTTGGAATACACGAAATCATAGATGGTCACGGATGCTGGTGGACGCTCGTAGACTCTAAGTCCCTGTGTTTACTGGATTTCAGGCACAAAAAAAGACGTCCGTGGACGTCTTTAGATGATAATTTGGTGGAGCCGGGGGGATTTGAACCCCCGTCCGCCAGTACTCCGCTGTCGGTACTACATGCGTAGCCGTTTCTATTAAGTTAACCCTCAGCGACCCGAAGGGCAGGGTGCTTTGGGCGAGTTGTGTAAGTTTTAGCCGCTTCGTCCACAACGTACTGCACGGCGATTCTGTTCTATATGACAATCACTTTGGGTTTACAGACATCCCCTGATGATTGCTGGACCCGAAGGTACCAGGAGGGAAGGGCTAAGGCTGCTTACGCAGCGAGAGCGTATTCCCCGTAGGTTTCGTCATTGGCAACTATAAGAAGTTGCAACAGTGGATTTACGAGTTCTGTTACCAACTCGGCATGCACCTAAAGTTTCGCAACCGGCGTCGAATCCTAAACGGCCCCGTGCTTGTAACTCGTTGTTTCTTAGTGAGTGACAAGCCTGTGCAGTGTACGTCAATCGGTCACAGAAGGCCAACCCGAAGGTTGGCCTCGGGCAATCAGCGAGTTACTGATTGCCGCCTTTGTCCGTGTCTTGCAGGCTTTGCAGGGCCTTGGAGGTGATCTCGATGCATTTCTTGTCATCGCCTGCCGCATGGGCTGCCTTGGCTTGGGAAACGGCGGTGTCGATTTCGCCAGATTTGCCGCTGGTGTCGGTGGCGAGCAACGCTTTACCGTTGTTGATTTTGTCCAGGTTGATTTGGCACAGATCGTCTTTTGTTCCGGCCGCAAACGCGGGGGAGGCCAGCATCGCAGCGGTAATGAACAAACCAGCAAGAGCGGAACGCTTCATGGGTATCTCCTTGTGCAAATAGGCTCGATGCTGCCGGTTTTCCGTGCAGCCAGCGAGGTCACTGATAAGCCTCGTTTGTCGAGGCCTATGCAGATGACTACGCCGGCGCGCAGGGGTTCTGTTTTGTCGCTGGATTAGTCGAAAAACCCCGAAATCATTAGGTTTTGCACCCAAAGAGGGCGGCCCTAGTGGGCGCGCGCCTGGGTTACTCGATCCACCAGGTACACCAGGCCGTGGTAATCAATTCCACCGTGTTGCGTCAGACCAATCTCACACGTACGGCTGGTGGAGATGCCCTCGCTGCAATACTGCACGGCGTCCTTCAGGCTGCGCAGTGAGTGCGCGTTCAGCTCTGGCGTGGTGAAGCCTTTGTCGCCGGCAAACCCGCAGCAATGAATGCCTTCGGGGATCACCACGTTTTTGCTGCACTGCCTGGCCAGGTCGATCAGCGCCTGGCTCTCTCCCAGGTGTTGGGTGCTGCAGGTGACGTGCACGGCGATCGGGGCTTCCTGGGGGGTGAAGTCGAGGCGGTCCATCAGGTGGGTGCGGATAAAACGCACGGGGTCGTAGAGGTCGAGACGGGTTTCGGCCAGGTCCTGGACCAGGCGCAGGGTGCACGGGCTGGTGTCGCAGTAGATCGGGTCGAGGCCGCCACGGCTGGCGTGGAGCAGGGCGCCGATCAGTTCCTGGCGTTTGTGTTCGGCTTGTTCGGCGTAGCCCTTGGATGCGAAAGGCTGCCCGCAGCAGAGGTTGTCCTGATTGTCGGGAAAGACTACCTGGTAACCGGCTTTTTCCAGCAGACCGCGGGTTTTGTCGTACAGCGACATCTGTTCGTGGTCGCCGGCTGCCGGGCCCATCGCGCGTGATACGCAGGCGGCGAGGTACACCACGCGGGGGCGCTCATCGCTCACGGCGGGGCTGAAGCGAATGGCCTTTTCCGGTTGCGGCATGGCGTTGGTCCACTGGGGGATTTGCCCCTTGGACAGGCGGGTCACCGTGGCCGAGAGCTTCGCCAGTCGCGGCGCGCCCAGCAGCATGCGCGCACCGTTGGCTACGTGCAGGGTGAAGCGCGCGCCTTGCAAGGCGGTGGCGAAGTGCGTCGACAGCCATTCGGCGGTTTTCGTACGGTCGGCGTCGCGGCTGCGCAGCTTTTTCACCAAGTCGCCGGTATTGATGCCTACCGGGCAGCGTTGGGCGCAAAGCCCGGTGGCCGCGCAGGTGTCGATGCCTTGGTATTGATAGGCCGCTTCCAGTTCAGTGGTGTCGATACCGGCGCGTTTCCTGGCCTGGATATCGCGCCAGATCACAATGCGCTGGCGCGGGCTCAGGGTCAGCCCCTTCGACGGGCACACCGGTTCGCAGAAACCGCACTCGATGCACTTATCCACAAGCTCGTCGGCGGCAGGCAGGGGCTTGAGGTGCTTGAGGTGGATTTGCGGGTCTTCGCTGAGCACCACGTCCGGGTTGAGAATGCCGTTGGGGTCGAGCAGGCGCTTGAGCTGCCACATCAATTGGTAGGCATCGCTGCCCCATTCCAGCTCGACGAAGGGCGCCATGTTGCGACCGGTACCGTGCTCGGCCTTCAGCGAGCCGCCAAACTCCACGGCCACCAACTGGGCGACGTCTTCCATGAACGCCTGGTAGCGTGCGACTTCTTCCGCGCTGTTGAAGCCTTGGGTGAACACAAAGTGCAGATTGCCTTCCAGGGCGTGTCCGAAAAGGATCGCTTCGTCGTAGTGATGTTTGTCGAACAGTTCGATCAGGCGATTAACGCCAATGGCCAGTTGTTCCACCGGGAAGGTCACGTCTTCGATAATCACGGTGGTGCCGGTTTTACGCACGGCGCCCACGGCGGGGAAGGTGTCTTTGCGGATCGCCCACAGGCGGGCGTTTTCCACCGGGTCTTCGGTGAAGTCGACTTGTTTCTCCACTGGGAAGCTGGCCAGGGAGGCCATGATCAGCGCCAGTTGCTCATGCAGCAGCGAGGGCGAGGCGGCGCGGGATTCGATCAACAGGGCGCAGGCATTTTCCGATAGCTGCTGTACGAAAGCCGGCATGCCGGGTTTGTCCTGCACCGAACGCATGCTGCGCCGGTCCAGCAGTTCAACCGCTGAAACAGGTTGGGTTTTGAGTACGGTCACCGCGTTGCAGCAGGTTTCCACATCCGGGAACACGATCAGGGCCGAGGCTTTGTTCGGGTGGTCGATCACCGTGTCGTAGGTCACTGCGCTGATAAAGCCCAGGGTGCCTTCGGAGCCGACCAGCAGGTGGCTGAGGATATCCAGTGGCTCGTCGAAATCCACCAGGGCGTTGAGTGACAACCCGGTGGTATTTTTCAGACGGTATTTGTGGCGGATTTTTGCAGCCAGTTCAGCGTTTGCCCGGGTTTCTCGACCGAGTGCCGCCAGGCGGTCAAGCAGCTCGACATGGCGTTGGCGAAAGGCCGCGACACTGGCCGGATCTTCCGTGTCCAGGCGGCTGCCGTCGGCCAGCACCAAGCGAATTCCTGCCAGGGTGTGGTAGGTATTCTGGGCCGTGCCGCAGCACATGCCGCTGGCATTGTTGGCGACGATGCCGCCAATCTTGCAGGCATTGATCGACGCCGGGTCCGGGCCGATCTTGCGCCCGAATGGCGCCAGCCAGGCGTTAGCCTGTGCGCCGATCACGCCGGGCTGCAAGCGGATTTGTGTGCCCTGGCCGCGAATCTCGCGCCCGTTCCAATTGTCCCCCAGCACGATCAGTACCGAGTCGCTGATGGCCTGTCCGGAAAGGCTGGTGCCCGCCGCACGAAAGGTCACCGGCACGCGATCGCGTTGGGCCAGTTGCAGCAGCGCCACCACCTCATCTTCCGACTCGACACGGATCACCAGTTGTGGGATCAGTCGGTAAAAGCTGGCGTCGGTGCCGAAGGCGAGGGTGGAAAGTGGATCGTCGAAACGACGATCTTTCGGGATCAGTTGTGCGGCGTCGCTCAGAAAAGCAGCAGGCAGGCTCATCGGTCCTCCAGAAATAGCAGACGCCGGAATCGCTGCCCGGCGTCGGTTCTTACCCTATCGCGTGCAGGTCTTAGTGCACCAGCATACCGGTGAACCAGTAAGCCTGGGCCAAGGTGATCAGCCCGACGATCGTCGCGAAAAACAGGCTGTGCTTGAGGGTAAAGCGGAACAGGTCGGATTCCTTGCCCACCAGGCCAGTGGCGGCGCATGCCACGGCGATCGACTGCGGCGAGATCATCTTGCCGGTCACGCCGCCGCTGGTGTTCGCCGCTACCAGCAAGGTGTCGTTGACGCCGATCTGGTGCGCGGTAGTGGCTTGCAGCGAGCTGAACAGTGCGTTGGATGAAGTATCAGAACCCGTCAGGAATACGCCGAGCCAGCCAAGGAATGGCGAGAAGAACGGGAATGCCGCGCCGGTAGCCGCCAGCACCAGGGCCATGGTTGATGACATGCCCGAATAGTTGGTGACGAAGGCAAAGGCCAGCACCATGCCGATGGAAAGGATCGGCCAGCGCAGCTCATAAAAGGTTTCTTTCAAGGTGGTCAGACCAGTTTTGAAATCAATCTTCAGCACCAGCATCGATACCAGGGCGGAGAAGAAAATCGCCGTGCCGGTCGCGGAAATCGGATCAAGCTTGAATACCGCCGGGATGGCCGTTGGCGTAGCAACGATGGGCGCAACCTTGATCACCAGTTGATCCAGGTGCGGGATCGCAAAGTTGAATACCGAGCTGTACATCGCGCCGCCGGCGGCGAACATCGCCTTGAAGGGCTTGAGGGTCCAGATGGTGACCAGCACGGTCAGGATCAGGAACGGCGACCAGGCCTTGAAAATTTCCCCCAGGCTGTAAGGCGAAGCCAGGGTGTTGCGCGGCAGGCCAAAGCCACCGGCGCTGGCAGTGACGGCAGTGCCGGACGTTGCGCCAACGATTTGCGCGCCGGCACTGCGCTTGGGCTGCCAGACTTTCAGGAACAGGGTCAGGGAAATCAGGCTGGCCAGGGCCGAGGTGATGTCCGGCAGTTCCGGGCCGATGAAGTTCGAGGTGAAGAACTGGGTAACGGCGAAGCTCAGGCCCGCAACCAGCGCGGCAGGCCAGGTTTCCTTGACGCCGCGCAGCCCGTCCATCATGAACACCAGCCAGAACGGCACGAACAGTGACAGCAGCGGCAGCTGGCGACCGGCCATGGCGCCGATCTTGAACGCGTCGATCCCGGTCACTTGCCCGGCCACGATGATCGGAATCCCCAGTGCGCCGAACGCAACGGGGGCGGTGTTGGCAATCAGGCACAGGCCGGCGGCATACAGCGGATTGAAACCCAGGCCTACCAGCAGTGCGGCAGTAATCGCCACCGGTGCACCGAAACCGGCGGCGCCTTCCAGGAACGCGCCGAAGCAGAAGCCGATCAGCAGCACTTGCAGGCGCTGGTCGTCGGTAATCGACAGCACGGAGCTGCGGATGATTTCGAACTGGCCGCTCTTGACCGTCAGTTTGTACAGGAATACGGCGGCGACGATGATCCAGGCGATTGGCCATAGGCCGTAGGCGAAGCCATAACCGGCGGCGGCGAGCGCCATGTCAACCGGCATCTGGAAGGCAAAGATCGCCACCAGGATCGACAGTGCCAGGGTGATGCTGCCCGCAACGTGGCCTTTGAGGCGAAACACCGCCAGGGCCAGGAAGAAAAATACGATGGGAATGACGGCGGCCAGTGCGGACAGGCCGAGGCTGCCGAGCGGGCTGTAGAGCTGTTGCCAGGTTTGCATATGGGGTGGCCCCTAATTGTTGTTGGTCAGGCACTGCTTGGATGATTTGGGTAATTGGTATTACCAATTTACAATCACCGTTGGCTAGGTTAAAAGCCTTCTGGGGGATGTGTCAATTTGCCGCTTGTGAATCTTTGGTCGTAGGTCGGGGTTGGTGGGTGCTGATTGGCTTAAACGAGGGCGTTCTGATAGGTGCCGGATACGCGGCGATAGGCCAGAATAGGGGCCCCGGCGAGTGGTCGGGATGGTGGAGAGTGAGTTATGGGGTTTGATCAGGTGCGTCAGCGCCGTTTGTCTGACGACATCGTCGAGCAGCTTGAGGGCATGATCCTTGAGGGCACGCTGAAGTCGGGCGAGCGCTTGCCGGCCGAGCGCGCACTGGCCGAGCAGTTCGGGGTGTCGCGGCCGTCGTTGCGTGAGGCGATCCAGAAGCTGGTGGCAAAAGGTTTGCTGATCAGTCGCCAAGGTGGTGGCAATTATGTGGTGGAGTCGCTGGGTTCAACCTTCAGTGATCCGCTGCTGCATCTGCTGGAAAATAATCCGGAGGCTCAGCGTGATCTTCTGGAGTTTCGCCAGACCCTGGAGGCCTCGTGCGCGTATTACGCAGCGTTGCGTGCCACTGAGGTGGACCGCGAGCGGCTAACGGCAGCGTTCGAGGAGTTGCAGGATTGCTACACGCGCTCGGATGAAGTGAGCCGGGCGGAAGAGGGCGCGGCGGATGCGAGGTTTCACCTGGCCATCGCCGAGGCCAGCCATAACGCGGTATTGCTGCACACCATTCGCGGCCTGTTCGACCTGCTCAAGCGTAATGTGGTGACCAATATTGGTGGCATGTATCAGCAGCGTACGGAGACCCGCGACATGCTGATCAATCAGCACCGGGACCTGTATCTGGCGATTATCGAGGGGCGCGCCGAACAGGCACGGGAAGTCTCAACACGTCACCTGCTGTATGTGCAGGAAGTGCTGGAGGAAGTGCGGCAGGAGGTTCAGCGCATGGCCCGGGCGGAACGGCGCAAAGGGATGTAGCAAATGCTGTGGATGAGGGAGCGGGCTCCGTCATCCACATCAAGTCACAAGAAAGTCAGTCTTCCTTGCCCTTGTTACGCACGGCACGCTGCAATTCCCGGTTGGAATCGCGCTCGCGCTCGGTATCACGCTTGTCGTATTCCTTCTTGCCCTTGCCCAGTGCGATCTCGCACTTGACCAGGTGCTTGCTCCAGTACCACGACAGGCAGACACAGGCATAGCCCTTTTGCTGCACGGCGGCGTGGAGTTTTTCCAGCTCGCGGGCATTGAGCAACAGCTTGCGCGTGCGCACCGGGTCGGCGATCACGTGGGTGCTGGCGGTCATCAGCGGCGTGATATGACTGCCGAGCAGCCATGCCTCGCCGTCTTTGAGCAGCACATAACTGTCGACCAGCTGCAGCTTGCTGGCACGCAGACTTTTTACTTCCCAGCCGGCCAGGACCAGACCAGCCTCGAAACGATGTTCGATGAAGTAATCGTGTCGCGCCTTTTTATTTTGCGCGATGGTCCCTGTTGGGTGTTTCTTTTGTTTAGCCATAGGGGCGGCATTATAGGGAGTTGCGAGCGCGTCGGCTACGGTCAACCTGCGTGCTTGAGCGTGTTGAATGAATCCCGGACAATGCAGGCTGGTTTTTGATTTTTTTCTTTCGCGAATCCTGTTGTCCTTTCGCGATGTTTGCCGCTCAGCTGTGGAAATAACGCTCACATGACGACGCATATTCAACGTTCGGCCCTGCTGCCTTATCCGGCACAGGCGCTCTATGACCTGGTCAACGACGTGGCGCGTTACCCGGAGTTCCTGCCTTGGTGTTCGACTGCCGAGGTGTTGGAGAGCAGTGATGAGCACATGGTTGCCAGCGTGGGGGTGGCAAAGGGCGGCTTGAGCCAGCACTTTGTCACGCGCAACACGCTGGTGCCCGGGCAGTCCATCGAGATGAATCTCGAAGAAGGTCCGTTCACTCAGTTGCACGGTGTGTGGGTGTTCAAGGCGTTGAACGAGAAAGCCTGCAAGATCAGCCTGGACCTGTCGTTCGACTATGCCGGCCCTATCGTGCGTGCCACCCTGGGGCCACTGTTCAATCAGGCGGCGAATACTCTGGTGGACGCGTTTTGCCAGCGCGCCAAGCAAATGCATGGCTGAGCCATTGGTTGAAATCGAGGTGGTGTACGCCGCGGTGGATCGCCAGGTGTTGATGAGCCTGGCAGTAGCGCCGGGCTCAACCCTCAGGGCTGCAGCGTTGGGCTCGGGGATGGCTGCGCAATTTCCGGAGCTGAATCTGCAGGATTGCCCCTTGGGGATTTTCGGCAAGGTGGTGGCAGACGCTGACGTGCGTGTGGTGCAGGCTGGAGACCGAATCGAGATCTATCGGCCATTGCTCGCAGATCCGATGGAGATACGTCGTTTGCGTGCGGCCAAGGCTGCCAAGGCAAAGCAGCAGAATTCATAGCTTGCGAAACAGCAGGCAACAAAAAGCCCGGCATGCCGGGCTTTTTATCGAGCGCTGCAAACTTATTGCGGGCTGGCATCCAGGGGTTCTGGAGTCGGCACCGGAACGGTTTGTACGCCGTCGACGCCTTTCTGGATCTCGTCCAGCAAGGAGCCGGGCTTGGCCGGTACCTCGGACTTGGGCTTCTCCTCGTTCTGCGCGGGCGCAGGAGCGGTGGTGCCGTTGTCCTTGCCCAGCAAGGCTTCATCGCGGCTTACGCCCGGTTTGAAGTCCCCCGACAGGCTGACGAGCTGGTCATTGCCATTGAAGATGACACTGACCCGCTCCTGCTGGCGTTCACCGCCACCAGGTTGGATGCTATAGAGATAATCCCAGCGATCGGCATGGAATGTGTCGGTCAGCAGGGGATTGCCCATGATAAACCGTACTTGCCGTCGGGTCATTCCCGGGCGTAACTGGTCTATCATGTCCTGCGTGACGACATTGCCCTGCTGGATGTCGATTTTGTAAACCCCGGGGAATGAACAACCGGCGAGTGCGAGCAGTCCCACAAAGGTGAAACTGGTTAGCAAGAGCTTGGTGTTTTGCATCGGTGGGCGACTTCCACTATCTTGGCTGGGACAACGTAAACGCCGATCATACCCGTATTAAGAGAAGCTGCGAAGCAGCATCCGCGAGAAAGCTAACCATGGTTGAAAATAGCGAACTACGCAAAGCCGGTCTTAAAGTGACTCTGCCACGAGTCAAGATTCTACAAATGCTCGATTCTGCTGAGCAGCGCCACATGAGTGCCGAGGATGTATATAAGGCGCTGATGGAGTCTAACGAGGACGTTGGCCTGGCCACGGTTTACCGTGTTCTGACCCAGTTTGAAGCAGCAGGACTGGTGGTTCGTCATAATTTCGACGGCGGTCATGCAGTGTTCGAATTGGCCGACGGCGGTCATCACGACCACATGGTTGACCTGGATACCAATGAGGTTATCGAGTTCACCAGTCCGGAAATCGAGAAGCTCCAGCACATGATCGCTGAGCAGCATGGATTCGATTTGGTGGACCACAATCTGGTTCTCTACATACGTAAGAAAAAGTAAGAAAGCTACGCAGATTCGCTCTGCGAAACGATCGAAGGCGACCCTAGGGTCGCCTTCGTGCTTTCTATAGAAAGAAAATACTCAGTAAGCCAGGCTTCAGACCTTCGCGGTTACCACCATTTTTTTCGCGTGAGCCAAGGACTCCTTGGTCAGATCGATGCCGCCGAGCATCCGCGCCACTTCTTCTACCCGTTCGGTCTTGTTCAGCTTGGACACGGCGGTATGGGTCGCATCGCTGCCTCGCACCTTGTGCACGAACAAGTGCTGATGCCCTTGGGCGGCTACTTGTGGCAAGTGGGTAACGGTCAGTACCTGGCCGCGATCGCCCAGCCGGCGCAGCAACTGGCCCACGATCTCGGCAGTCGGGCCGCCGATCCCTACGTCCACTTCATCGAATACCAGTGTTGGCACGCGAGAGGTCTGGGCGGTGATCACCTGAATCGCCAGGCTGATCCGCGACAGCTCGCCGCCGGAAGCTACCTTTGCCAGTGCCTTGAGTGGCTGGCCCGGGTTCGCGCTGACCAGCAGTTCTACCTGTTCAAGGCCGTTGGGCAGCAGTTCATTGCTGGTGTTAGTGTGCAACTCGATGGTGAAGCGCCCGCCGGGCATGCCCAGGCGCTGGATTTCCTGCTCCACCGCGCTGGCCAGGCCGGTCGCTGCCTGATGGCGCAGGTCGCTGAGTTCTCGGGCTTTCTCGTGATAATGGCGAGCAAAGGACGCCAGCTCTTCACCCAGTCGCTCGATGGATTCGTCGTTTGCGTTCAGGGTTTCAATTTCATCCAGCAGCTTTTGCTGCATGGTTGCGACTTCGGTCGGCTGGATCCGGTGTTTGCGCGCCAGGGTGTAGATGGTGTCCAGGCGCTCTTCTATATCCTGCAGGCGGGCTGGGTCGGCATCGAAGTGATCGAGAAAGCGGTTCAGTTCGCCCACGGCTTCTTCTACCTGGATTTGCGCACTGGTCAGCAAGGTGGTGGCTTCGTTCAGCGAGCCTGATGCGTTATTCACGCTGGATAGCCGGTTCAGGCTGGCAGTCAGGGCGTTGAGCACATTGCCGGAGTCACTTTCGCTGCACTGCTCCACCACTTGCCGGCAGATGCCCAGCAGGGTTTCGGCGTTGGTGAGGTTCTTGTGTTCCTGTTCCAGTTGCTCCAGTTCCGTCTCGCCGAGCCCCAGGCTTTCCAGCTCTTCCAGTTGGTAGCTGAGCAATTGGTGGCGGGCACGCTGCTCATCGCCGGAGTTGGAAAGGCGCTCCAGCTCCTGGCGGGTCTGGCGCCAGCGCTGCGCAGCCAATTGCACCTGGCGCGCAAGATCGGTGGCACCGGCGTATTCGTCGAGGAGTCGGCGATGGGTGTCGGTTTTCAGCAGGGACTGGTGTTCATGCTGGCTGTGGATATCGATCAGCAGTTCGCCCAGGGCTTTCAAATCGCCGAGCGGGCAGGGCGTGCCATTTATATAGCCGCGGGAGCGCCCTTCGGCCGTGATCACCCGGCGCAGGATGCACGGGCCTTCATTGTTAAGGTCGCGCTCGGCAAGCCAGGCCTCGGCTTCCGGGATATCGGCCAGGTCAAAGGTGGCGAGGATATCGGCCTTGTCGGCGCCCGGGCGTACTACCCCGCTGTCGGCGCGATCACCCAGGGTCAGGCCCAGGGCGTCGAGCATGATCGACTTGCCGGCGCCGGTTTCGCCTGTGATTACGCTCATCCCGCGATCCAGTTCAAGATCCAGATGTTCAACGATGGCGTAGTTATGTA
Source organism: Pseudomonas sp. W2I6 (assembly GCF_030815935.1). Taxonomy (NCBI): domain Bacteria; kingdom Pseudomonadati; phylum Pseudomonadota; class Gammaproteobacteria; order Pseudomonadales; family Pseudomonadaceae; genus Pseudomonas; species Pseudomonas sp. W2I6. Next base: position 7,276,692 of record NZ_JAUSXJ010000001.1, read on the forward strand.
CGGACAGGTGCACCAGCATGACGGCCGCTCCCAGGCTTTAGGTCTGGTTATTTATACAGTGTTTTGTTTGGAGGTGACAATCCTGATGCTTAGTCCGATTTGCTTGAATAAATCGCTTTTTAAGCGCAACAGGGAATGATTGATAAGAATTGATCCAGGACAAGTGAAAGACTTTTGGTAACGCCTCAACCCTTGAACCTGAAAATTGTGGCCCCATATACCGGAACAGAAGCGCGAGTCGAGTTCGCGCATGATTTTGAAAGGAGAAATCTATGGCTGACGAACAGACGCAGGATACGCAAAATCCAGACGCCAACCAGGCCGCAGGTGAAGACTTGGCCGCTCGTGTGCAAGTGCTCGAAGAGCAATTGGCAGGCGCACAGGATCAATCGTTGCGTGTTGCCGCCGATCTGCAGAACGTCCGCCGCCGCGCCGAGCAGGATGTAGAAAAAGCTCACAAATTCGCCCTGGAAAAATTTGCCGGTGATCTGTTGCCGATCATCGACAGCCTGGAGCGTGGCCTTGAGCTGTCCAACCCGGACGACGAAAACATCCGCCCAATGCGCGAAGGGATCGAACTGACCCTGAAAATGTTCCAGGACACCCTGAAGCGTTATCAGCTGGAAGCCATCGATCCGCAAGGCGGCGAGCCGTTCAATGCCGAGCATCACCAGGCAATGGCGATGCAGGAAAACGCTGATCTTGAGCCGAACAGCGTATTGAAGGTGTTCCAGAAGGGTTACCAGCTCAACGGTCGCTTGCTGCGCCCGGCAATGGTTGTGGTGAGCAAGGCTCCTGCACCGGTTGCACCTTCTATTGATGAGCAGGCTTGAAATAAGTCGTAACGGCCCCATCTATAAGTCAAGCGTTTAAGTACTGCCGCAGTTAGCCACCACTGCTGCGGCAAAAAAATCTAAGTTTCGGGAGAGTAAATCATGGGCAAAATTATCGGTATCGACCTGGGGACTACCAACTCCTGCGTCTCCGTGCTGGAAAACGGCGTATCCAAAGTTATTGAAAACGCCGAAGGCGCACGCACCACTCCGTCCATCGTGGCTTATGCCAACGACGGCGAAATCCTGGTGGGCCAGTCCGCCAAACGTCAAGCTGTGACCAATCCGCATAACACCCTGTACGCGGTGAAGCGTCTGATCGGTCGTAAGTTCGACGAAGAAGTCGTACAGAAAGACATCAAGATGGTCCCGTACAAAATCGCCAAGGCTGACAACGGTGACGCCTGGGTTGAAGTGAACGGCCAGAAAATGTCGCCGCCACAAATCTCGGCTGAAATCTTGAAAAAGATGAAGAAAACCGCCGAAGACTACCTCGGTGAAGCCGTGACTGAAGCGGTGATCACCGTTCCGGCTTACTTCAACGACAGCCAGCGCCAGGCGACCAAAGACGCCGGCCGTATTGCTGGCCTGGACGTGAAACGTATCATCAACGAACCAACCGCAGCCGCTCTGGCCTACGGTATGGACAAGGCCAAGGGCGACCACACTGTGATCGTTTACGACCTGGGTGGCGGTACCTTCGACGTTTCCGTGATCGAAATCGCTGAAGTCGATGGCGAGCACCAGTTCGAAGTGTTGGCCACCAACGGTGACACGTTCCTGGGCGGTGAAGACTTTGACATTCGTCTGATCGACTACCTCGTTGACGAATTCAAGAAAGAAAGCGGCATGAACCTCAAGGGTGACCCGCTGGCCATGCAGCGCCTGAAAGAAGCCGCTGAGAAAGCCAAGATCGAACTGTCTTCGAGCAATTCGACCGACGTGAACCTGCCGTACATCACTGCAGACGCTACCGGTCCTAAGCACTTGAACGTGAAAATCTCCCGCGCCAAGCTGGAGGCGCTGGTAGAAGACCTGGTTCAACGCACCATCGAGCCTTGCCGCATTGCGCTGAAAGACTCGGGTATCGACGTTGGCGCGATCAACGACGTGATCCTGGTGGGCGGTCAGACCCGTATGCCACTGGTTCAGAAGCTGGTTACCGAGTTCTTCGGTAAAGAAGCGCGTAAAGACGTGAACCCGGACGAAGCAGTTGCCATGGGTGCTGCCATCCAGGGCGCGGTATTGGCCGGCGACGTGAAAGACGTTCTGCTGCTGGACGTAAGCCCGCTGACCCTGGGTATCGAAACCATGGGCGGCGTGATGACTGCGCTGATCGAGAAAAACACCACGATTCCTACCAAGAAATCGCAAGTGTTCTCGACTGCCGACGATAACCAGGGCGCCGTGACCATTCACGTGCTGCAAGGTGAGCGTAAGCAAGCCGGTCAGAACAAGTCCCTGGGCAAGTTCGACCTGGCCGAGATTCCACCAGCACCACGTGGCGTGCCACAAATTGAAGTGACCTTCGACATCGACGCCAACGGCATTCTGCACGTAGGCGCCAAAGACAAGGCCACCGGCAAGACTCAGTCGATCGTGATCAAGGCTAACTCGGGTCTGTCCGAGGAAGAAATCCAGCAGATGATCCGTGACGCTGAAGCCAACGCTGACGAAGACCGCAAGTTCGAAGAGCTGGCCGCTGCCCGTAACCAGGGTGATGCACTGGTTCACTCGACTCGCAAAATGATCGCTGATGCTGGCGACAAAGTGACTGCCGAAGAGAAAACTGCAATCGAAGCCGCAGTAGTTGCCCTGGAAGCCGCCGTTAAAGGCGACGACAAGGCTGCTATCGAAGCCAAGGTTGAAGAGCTGTCGAAAGTCTCTGCGCCAGTGGCTCAGAAAATGTACGCCGAACAAGGCCAGCCGGCTGATGGTGCTGCACACCAGGCAGAACCTGAAGCCAAGCACGACGATGTTGTCGATGCCGAGTTCGAAGAAGTCAAAGACCAGAAGTAACTTGGTCGCCCGGTTGACCGCTCACAAGCGGTGACTGGTAGGATGTCGCCGCGCGGGAGCTTGCTCCCGCGTTGGCGTGTCTGGGGTACGCGAATTTTTACAGCATGCGACAACGCTCGGATGCTGGCGGTGTGATCGGGAATGCTCCTGCTTTCCGGACGACAGTCACCGCGTTTTTGGCCGGTTTCCGGTTGAAAGCAGTAACGACCAGGATCGTTGAATTGACGTGAGTTGGGTCCGGGCCTGTATTGGGGCTCAACGAGTTTGGCAAGGCTCAGGAGGGTTTTGCCGGACGTCCTTAAGAGTGCAAAGACTTATGGCAAAGCGTGACTATTACGAAGTGTTGGGTGTGGAGCGTGGCTCCAGCGAGGCGGACCTGAAAAAGGCTTACCGTCGCCTGGCGATGAAGCACCACCCGGACCGTAATCCGGATAGCAAAGAATCCGAAGAGCTGTTCAAAGAGGCCAATGAGGCCTACGAATGCCTGTGTGATCCGAACAAGCGCGCCGCTTACGACCAGTATGGCCATGCCGGTGTCGACCCAAGCATGGGTGGCGGCGGTGCCGGTTTCGGCGGGCAGAACTTCTCCGATATTTTCGGCGACGTGTTCAGCGACTTCTTTGGCGGCGGCCGCGGTGGCCAGCGTGGCGGTGCCCAGCGTGGCAGCGACCTGCGCTACACCCTGGAGCTGAACCTGGAAGAAGCGGTGCGCGGCACCAGCGTCAATATCCGTGTTCCGACGCTGGTCAATTGCAAGCCGTGCGACGGTTCGGGCGCCAAGAAGGGCTCCTCGCCGATCACGTGCCCGACTTGCGGCGGTATCGGCCAGGTACGCATGCAGCAAGGCTTCTTCTCGGTGCAGCAAACCTGCCCGCGCTGCCACGGCCAGGGCAAGATCATTTCCGATCCGTGCGACTCGTGCCACGGCGAAGGGCGTGTCGAAGAGTACAAGACCCTCTCGGTGAAAGTGCCGGCGGGTGTTGATACCGGCGACCGCATTCGTCTGTCGGGCGAAGGCGAGGCGGGCACTCAGGGCGGTCCGACGGGCGACCTGTATGTGGTGATCAATGTGCGCGAGCACTCGATCTTCCAGCGCGACGGCAAGCATCTGTTCTGTGAAGTGCCGATCAGCTTTGTCGATGCGGCCTTGGGTGGCGAGCTTGAGATTCCGACGCTGGACGGTCGGGTCAAGCTGAAGATCCCTGAGGGTACGCAGACCGGCAAGCAGTTCCGTATCCGTGGCAAAGGCGTTGCGCCGGTGCGCGGTGGCGGTGCTGGCGACCTGATGTGCCGTGTGGCGGTAGAGACGCCGGTGAACCTGGGGCGTCGTCAGCGCGAACTGCTGGAAGAGTTCCGCAGCTCCCTGGCCGGCGATGACACTCATTCGCCAAAAACCACCGGCTGGTTCGAAGGCGTGAAGCGCTTCTTCGGCGACCTGTAAGGAAGTGAGTATGCGACGTATCGCGGTGATGGGCGCTGCCGGGCGCATGGGCAAGACCCTGGTCGAGGCCGTGCAGGCACGCTCGCCGGCCTCCGGGCTGACGGCGGCGATTGTTCGTCCCGGCAGCACCTTGATTGGTGCGGATGCGGGTGAGTTGGCGTCCCTGGGGCGGATCGGCGTTTCGTTGTCCGGCAATCTGGAGCAGGTTGCCGACGAGTTCGACGTGCTGATCGATTTCACCCTGCCGGACGTGATGCTGAAAAACCTGGCGTTCTGCCGCAAGGCGGGCAAGGCCATGGTGATTGGCACAACGGGCCTGAGCGCCGAGCAAAAGCAGCTGCTGGTGGAGGCGGGCAAGGATATTCCAATCGTGTTCGCGGCCAATTTCAGCGTCGGCGTCAATCTGTCGCTGAAGCTGCTCGACATGGCGGCGCGGGTGATGGGTGATGAGGCTGACATCGAGATCATCGAGACTCATCACCGGCACAAGATAGATGCGCCGTCCGGTACGGCATTGCGTATGGGTGAGGCGATTGCCGATGCCCTTGGGCGGGACCTGTCAAAGGTGGCGGTGTATGGTCGTGAAGGCCATACCGGTGCCCGCGCCCACGACACCATCGGTTTTGCCACCGTTCGCGGCGGTGATGTGGTGGGCGATCACACCGTGCTGTTCGCAACCGAGGGTGAGCGTCTTGAGATCACCCACAAGGCATCGAGTCGCATGACGTTCGCCAAGGGTGCTGTACGTGCGGCGCTGTGGCTGGAGGGTCGTGCGCCGGGCCTGTACGACATGCGCGACGTGCTGGACCTGCATTAAGAAGTAGCTAAAACGGGGTCTCAGGAATATGCTGAGGCCCCGTTTTTACCCGCTAGGCGACGTCCTGTCGCATTCCCCTGCCTTTAAGGCTCATTAGCGGTGGACCAAAAAAGCCTTTTTCTGTAAGCTACAGCTTTAGTGTGTCCACTAAAAGCGCGCAGAATAATTCAGTGAAGAAGCGGGGTGACGTGTCCATACGTCACTCCGCTTTTTTACAACCTGCGATCGCCCTTTCAGGCTTTATTTACGGGAGGTCTTCTTGACTAAGCCAGCCATACTCGCCCTTGCTGATGGCAGCATTTTTCGCGGCGAAGCCATTGGAGCCGACGGTCAGACCGTTGGAGAGGTGGTGTTCAACACCGCCATGACCGGCTATCAGGAAATCCTTACTGATCCTTCCTACGCCCAACAGATCGTTACCCTGACCTATCCGCACATCGGCAACACCGGTACTACACCGGAAGACGCCGAGTCTGATCGTGTCTGGTCGGCTGGCCTGGTCATTCGTGACCTGCCACTGGTAGCGAGCAACTGGCGTAACACGATGTCCCTGTCCGATTACCTGAAAGCCAACAACGTTGTGGCGATCGCCGGTATCGATACGCGTCGCCTGACACGCATCCTGCGTGAAAAAGGCTCGCAGAACGGCTGCATCATGGCCGGTGACAACATCTCCGAAGAAGCAGCGATCGCAGCGGCCCAAGGTTTCCCTGGCCTGAAAGGCATGGATCTGGCGAAAGTCGTCAGCACCAAGGAAACGTACGAGTGGCGCTCCACCGTCTGGGACTTGAAGACCGACAGCCACGCGACCATCGAAGCTTCCGAACTGCCTTACCACGTCGTGGCCTACGACTACGGTATCAAGCACAACATCCTGCGCATGCTGGTCGAGCGCGGTTGCCGCGTGACCGTGGTGCCTGCGCAGACCCCGGCCAACGACGTACTGGCCCTGCAGCCGGACGGCGTGTTCCTGTCCAACGGCCCGGGTGACCCGGAGCCTTGCGACTACGCCATCAAGGCGATCAAGGAAGTGCTGGAAACCGAGATCCCGGTATTCGGCATCTGCCTCGGCCACCAGTTGCTGGCCCTGGCTTCCGGCGCCAAGACCCTGAAAATGGGTCACGGCCACCACGGTGCCAACCACCCGGTGCAGGACCTGGACACTGGCGTCGTGATGATCACCAGCCAGAACCACGGTTTTGCGGTGGATGAAGCGACGCTGCCGGGCAACGTCCGGGCGATTCACAAGTCGCTGTTCGACGGTTCCCTGCAAGGTATCGAGCGCACCGACAAGAGCGCGTTCAGCTTCCAGGGCCACCCTGAAGCAAGCCCGGGCCCGAACGACGTAGCGCCGCTGTTCGACCGTTTCATCAATGAGATGGCCAAGCGACGCTAACTGAGCGGCCTGAGGGCGGCCCGGGAAACCGGCGGCCCCCTCGGGCTCTTCAAAGATTGTTCAAGACGGCTTGCCGACTGACCTGCGGATTTGAGTGACAAACCCATGCCAAAACGTACAGACATAAAAAGCATCCTGATTCTCGGCGCTGGCCCGATCGTGATCGGCCAGGCCTGCGAATTCGACTACTCCGGCGCCCAGGCCTGTAAAGCCCTGCGCGAAGAGGGCTACCGCGTCATCCTGGTGAACTCCAACCCGGCCACCATCATGACCGACCCGGACATGGCCGACGCCACCTACATCGAGCCGATCAAGTGGCAGACCGTTGCCAAGATCATCGAGAAAGAGCGTCCGGACGCCCTGCTGCCAACCATGGGTGGCCAGACCGCCCTGAACTGCGCACTGGACCTGGAGCGCGAAGGCGTCCTGGAGAAGTTCGGCGTAGAGATGATCGGCGCCAATGCCGACACCATCGACAAGGCTGAAGACCGTTCGCGTTTCGACAAGGCCATGAAGTCCATCGGCCTTGATTGCCCGCGTTCCGGTATCGCCCACAGCATGGAAGAGGCCAACGCGGTCCTGGAGCGCCTGGGCTTCCCGTGCATCATCCGTCCGTCCTTCACCATGGGCGGCACCGGCGGCGGTATCGCTTACAACCGTGAAGAGTTCGAAGAAATCTGCGCCCGCGGCCTGGACCTGTCTCCGACCAAAGAGCTGCTGATCGACGAATCCCTGATCGGCTGGAAAGAATATGAGATGGAGGTTGTCCGCGATAAGAAGGACAACTGCATCATCGTCTGCTCGATCGAAAACTTCGACCCGATGGGCGTGCACACCGGTGACTCGATCACCGTTGCGCCGGCACAGACCCTGACGGACAAGGAATACCAGATCATGCGTAACGCCTCTTTGGCGGTGCTGCGTGAGATCGGTGTGGAAACCGGTGGCTCCAACGTCCAGTTCGGCATCTGCCCGGACACTGGCCGCATGGTTGTGATCGAGATGAACCCGCGTGTATCGCGTTCTTCGGCGCTGGCATCGAAAGCTACCGGCTTCCCGATTGCGCGCATCGCCGCCAAGCTGGCGATCGGTTACACCCTGGACGAGCTGCAGAACGAAATCACCGGCGGCGCAACACCGGCTTCCTTCGAGCCGTCGATCGATTACGTCGTCACCAAGCTGCCACGCTTCGCTTTCGAGAAATTCCCGAAAGCCGACGCCCGCCTGACCACTCAGATGAAGTCGGTTGGTGAAGTCATGGCCATCGGCCGGACCTTCCAGGAGTCCCTGCAGAAAGCCCTGCGCGGCCTGGAAGTGGGCGTTTGCGGCCTGGACGAGAAGCTCGACCTGAGCAACCCGGAAAGCATGAGCGTGCTCAAGCGCGAGCTGACCGTGCCGGGTGCCGAGCGTATCTGGTACGTGGCCGATGCTTTCCGCGCCGGCATGACCGTCGAAGACATCTTCGGCATGAACATGATCGACCCGTGGTTCCTGGTGCAGATCGAAGATCTGATCAAGGAAGAAGAGAAGGTCAAGACCCTCGGTCTGTCCTCCATCGACCGCGATCTGATGTTCCGCCTCAAGCGCAAAGGTTTCTCCGACATGCGTCTGGCCAAGCTGCTGGGCGTGACCGAGAAGAACCTGCGCACCCATCGCCACAAGCTGGACATCTTCCCGGTCTACAAGCGCGTTGATACCTGTGCGGCCGAGTTCGCCACCGACACTGCATACATGTACTCCACCTACGAGGAAGAGTGCGAAGCCGCGCCGTCGGGCCGCGACAAGATCATGATCCTGGGCGGCGGTCCAAACCGTATCGGCCAAGGCATCGAGTTCGATTATTGCTGCGTACACGCCGCTCTCGCCCTGCGCGAAGACGGGTACGAGACCATCATGGTCAACTGCAACCCGGAAACTGTTTCTACTGACTACGACACTTCCGACCGTCTGTACTTCGAGCCGGTAACCCTGGAAGACGTACTGGAAATCTGCCGTGTCGAGAAGCCAAAAGGCGTGATCGTCCAGTACGGCGGCCAAACCCCGTTGAAACTGGCTCGCGCACTTGAAGCTGCTGGCGTGCCGATCATCGGTACCAGCCCTGACGCTATCGACCGTGCCGAAGACCGTGAGCGCTTCCAGCAGATGGTTGAGCGCCTGAACCTGCGTCAGCCGCCAAACGCCACTGTGCGCAGCGAAGACGAAGCGATCCGCGCGGCCAGCAAGATTGGTTACCCGCTGGTGGTGCGTCCGTCCTACGTACTGGGCGGCCGGGCGATGGAAATCGTCTACGAAGAAGACGAACTCAAGCGTTACCTGCGTGATGCGGTGAAAGTGTCCAACGACAGCCCGGTGCTGCTGGACCACTTCCTCAACTGCGCCATCGAGATGGACGTGGATGCGGTCTGCGACGGCACCGACGTGGTGATCGGCGCGATCATGCAGCACATCGAACAGGCTGGCGTTCACTCCGGTGACTCCGCTTGCTCGCTGCCGCCATACTCGCTGCCTGCACACATCCAGGACGAGATGCGCGAACAGGTCAAGAAAATGGCCCTGGAGTTGGGCGTGGTCGGCCTGATGAACGTACAGTTGGCGCTGCAAGGCGAAGACATCTACGTCATCGAAGTCAACCCGCGCGCCTCGCGTACCGTGCCGTTTGTTTCCAAGTGCATCGGTGTTTCCCTGGCAATGATTGCTGCCCGTGTGATGGCCGGTAAGACCTTGAAGGAAATCGGCTTCACCAAGGAAATCATTCCGAACTTCTACAGTGTGAAAGAGGCGGTGTTCCCATTCGCCAAATTCCCTGGTGTGGACCCGATCCTGGGCCCGGAGATGAAGTCCACCGGTGAAGTGATGGGCGTGGGCGATACCTTCGGTGAAGCATTCGCCAAAGCCCAGATGGGCGCCAGCGAAGTGCTGCCTACCGGCGGTACTGCGTTCATCAGCGTGCGCGATGATGACAAGCCGCTGGTTGCAGGCGTGGCCCGTGATCTGATCAACTTGGGCTTCGAAGTCGTGGCCACTGCCGGGACCGCCAAGCTGATCGAGGCTGCCGGCCTGAAAGTGCGTCGCGTGAACAAGGTGACGGAAGGCCGTCCACACGTGGTCGACATGATCAAGAATGACGAAGTCACCTTGATCATCAACACCACCGAAGGTCGCCAGTCGATCGCGGACTCCTACTCCATTCGTCGTAACGCCTTGCAGCACAAGATCTACTGCACCACCACCATTGCTGCTGGCGAAGCTATCTGCGAAGCGCTGAAGTTCGGTCCTGAAAAAACCGTGCGTCGCTTGCAGGATCTACACGCAGGATTGAAGGCATGATCAAATACCCAATGACCGTCCAGGGCGCAAAAGCCCTGGAAGAAGAGCACGCCCACCTGACCAAGGTCGTCCGTCCAAAGCTGAGCCAGGACATCGGTACGGCCCGGGAATTGGGTGACCTGAAGGAAAACGCTGAATACCATGCTGCCCGCGAGCAGCAAGGTATGGTCGAGGCGCGGATCCGTGACATCGAAGGCCGCCTGCAGAATTCGGTGGTTATCGACGTCACGACCATCCCGCATACCGGCAAGGTGATTTTCGGCACCACCGTGGAAATCGCCAACGTCGAGACTGACGAAAGCGTGGTGTACCACATCGTGGGTGAAGACGAGGCCGACTTCAAACTCGGCAAGATCTCCGTCGGTTCGCCGCTGGCCCGCGCCTTGATTGCCAAGGAAGAGGGTGACGTGGTGGCCGTCAAGACGCCTGGTGGCGTGATCGAGTACGAGATTGTCGAAGTTCGTCACATCTGAAAGACGGCGCCCGCTTCGTGCGGGCGCCATGCTTTGGCAGTTTGCCCAGATGCTTTGGGTTGGCGGCCTATGGCTGTTACATATTGGTGTGCTGCCGGCGCTGGGCCTGATTGGCCTGGCACCGTTGCTGATCGATGAGGTCAGCGGATTATTAAGCGCGTTGCTGGTAGGTTTTGCAGCGGCGTGCGTGACGCTTCAGGCGCTGGTGCTGATCAAGGCCGAAGGCTTGGGGAGTCTGTGGCGGGATATTCGCGGGCAACTGCTGTTGATGGCGCTGTATGCGTGCGCAATGTTTTGCGTGGTGCGCATCTTTCTGCCGGAGGCGTTGCGCTGGCAGCTGTTCAGCTATCTTGTGCTAGGGTTTTCCGGGTTGGTTCTGGTTGTACAGCCGGCGCCAGGATGGAGTGGCAGGGCGTGCGAAGCACGCCCGTGACCCTTGTTTCACTTGAAGCGGTGTACGTTCGACAGTTGCTTGTTGGCGCTGAAGTTCTTGCGATACAGCAGCGCCATCTTGCCGATGACCTGAACCAGGTCCGCTTTGCCAGCCTTGCACAGTTCTGCAATAGCTGCCAGGCGCGCCTCGCGATCAAGGATGCTGACCTTGATCTTGATTAGCTCGTGATCGCCCAATGCGCGTTCAAGTTCGGCTAACACACCTTCAGTCAAACCGTTGTCAGCCACAATCAAAACTGGTTTCAGATGGTGGCCAATGGATTTGTACTGTTTCTTCTGCTCTTGAGTGAGCGGCATAATCTGACCCCTGCGTCTGATCTTGTAAAAAGCGGCGGCCAGTTTACCCGAGCGAGTCCGGGACCGCCCAGTTAATCACGACCCGTTTTATTTTCGAGGTGGCCCGTGGCCCGTTCCAAAACTAGCCTTAAGTGGCTGCAAGAGCATTTCAACGACCCTTACGTCAAAATGGCGCAAAAGGATGGCTACCGTTCCCGGGCCAGCTACAAACTGCTGGAGATCCAGGAGAAGGACAAGTTGATCCGTCCTGGCATGAGCGTTATCGACCTGGGTGCCGCCCCGGGTGGCTGGTCCCAGGTGACCAGTCGTCTGATTGGTGGACAAGGTCGTTTGATCGCTTCCGACATCCTGGAAATGGACAGCATCCCTGACGTGACCTTTGTTCACGGCGATTTTACCCAGGATGAAGTGCTGGCACAGATCCTTGAGGCCGTCGGAAATTCGCAGGTAGACCTTGTGATTTCCGATATGGCCCCCAATATGAGTGGATTACCGGCTGTTGATATGCCGCGAGCCATGTTCCTGTGCGAATTGGCACTGGACCTGGCAGGACGGGTACTGCGTCCGGGTGGTGACTTTCTGGTCAAGGTCTTCCAGGGTGAAGGCTTCGACGAGTATCACAAGAACATCCGCAAACTGTTCGACAAGGTACAGACACGCAAGCCTGACTCTTCCCGGGACAGGTCTCGCGAGCAGTATTTGCTGGGTCGCGGCTTCCGTGGCATTGAAGGCGCTGCCAGTGAAGAGCGCTTTTGAGAAATTTGACGGAGGCGATAGGTTTTTTTATATCGCTTTCGTCACGAAGCTTTACGAATATTGTGTAGTCAAAGTTTCACAAAGGGTTACAGACGGCGCCTGCCAGAGTTGTAGGTAATGTAGTAAGTTAGGCCGGTGAATATCATGCGAAGCACGCGCCAGTAGCGGAGCTTGCTTCAGAGGGTAGTTAATTGAACGATATGGCAAAGAATCTGATCCTGTGGTTGATCATCGCGGCTGTCCTCGTGACGGTGATGAACAACTTCTCCAGCCCTAACGAGCCGCAGACCCTCAACTATTCCGACTTCATCCAGCAAGTTAAGGATGGCAAGGTAGAGCGCGTAGCGGTTGATGGCTACGTGATTACCGGCAAGCGCAACGATGGCGACAGCTTCAAGACCATCCGTCCGGCAATCCAGGACAATGGCCTGATCGGCGACCTGGTGGATAACCACGTGGTTGTTGAAGGCAAGCAGCCTGAGCAGCAGAGCATCTGGACCCAACTCCTGGTGGCCAGCTTCCCGATACTGGTGATTATCGCCGTGTTCATGTTCTTCATGCGCCAGATGCAAGGTGGTGCGGGAGGCAAGGGCGGGCCGATGAGCTTCGGCAAGAGCAAGGCGCGCCTGCTTTCCGAAGATCAGGTGAAAACCACCCTGGCTGACGTTGCCGGTTGCGACGAAGCCAAGGAAGAAGTGGGCGAACTGGTTGAATTCCTGCGCGATCCGGGCAAGTTCCAGCGCCTGGGTGGCCGTATTCCTCGCGGTGTGCTGATGGTTGGCCCGCCAGGTACCGGTAAAACCCTGTTGGCCAAGGCCATTGCCGGCGAAGCCAAAGTACCTTTCTTCACCATTTCCGGTTCCGACTTCGTCGAAATGTTCGTCGGTGTAGGTGCCAGCCGTGTTCGCGATATGTTCGAACAGGCCAAGAAGCACGCTCCGTGCATCATCTTCATCGATGAAATCGACGCCGTTGGTCGCCATCGTGGCGCCGGCATGGGCGGCGGTCATGATGAGCGTGAGCAGACGCTTAACCAGTTGCTGGTTGAGATGGACGGCTTTGAAATGAACGACGGCATCATCGTGATCGCCGCAACCAACCGTCCAGACGTACTCGACCCCGCGTTGCTGCGTCCGGGCCGTTTTGACCGTCAGGTCGTTGTCGGGTTGCCAGACATCCGCGGTCGTGAGCAGATCCTGAAAGTACACATGCGCAAAGTGCCAATGGGCGACGACGTGGCTCCGGCCGTGATTGCCCGTGGTACTCCAGGCTTCTCCGGTGCCGACCTTGCCAACCTGGTGAACGAGGCGTCCCTGTTTGCCGCCCGTACCGGCAAGCGCATCGTTGAAATGAAGGAGTTCGAGCTGGCGAAAGACAAGATCATGATGGGCGCCGAGCGCAAATCCATGGTCATGTCCGAGAAAGAGAAGCAGAACACCGCTTATCATGAAGCCGGTCACGCCATTGTTGGTCGCGTTGTGCCTGAGCATGACCCGGTCTACAAGGTATCGATCATTCCTCGTGGCCGGGCGCTGGGCGTCACCATGTTCCTGCCGGAAGAGGATCGCTACAGCCTCTCCAAGCGTGCCTTGATCAGCCAGATCTGCTCGCTGTATGGCGGCCGGATCGCCGAAGAGATGACCCTGGGCTTCGATGGTGTTACCACCGGTGCCTCCAACGACATCATGCGTGCCAGCCAGATTGCACGGAACATGGTGACCAAGTGGGGTCTGTCGGAGAAACTCGGTCCTTTGATGTATGCCGAGGAAGAAGGTGAAGTATTCCTGGGTCGCGGTGGTGGTGGTCAAGCTGCCAGCTTCTCCGGCGAGACAGCCAAGCTGATCGACTCCGAGGTGCGCAGCATCATTGACCAGTGCTACGGCACGGCCAAGCAGATCCTCACCGACAACCGCGACAAGCTCGACGCCATGGCTGATGCCCTGATGAAGTACGAGACCATTGATGCCGAGCAGATTGACGACATCATGGCCGGTCGTACGCCTCGCGAGCCTCGCGATTGGGAAGGTGGTTCGGGTACTTTCGGGCACGCCGCCAGTGGTACAGAACGAACGCCCTGAAGCCCCGATCGGCGGCCCGGCTGCTGACCATTAAGGTTTGAAATGACTTCTGCGTTGTCCTCGACCCGGTTGCCTTGCGGCAGCCGGGTTCTTGATTTGGCCCATACACACGTTATGGGCATTCTTAATGTAACCCCTGATTCCTTTTCCGATGGTGGTCGCTTCAGTCAGCTTGATGCTGCGTTGCGCCATGCGGAAGCGATGGTGGCTGCCGGTGCGACTCTGATTGACGTCGGTGGCGAATCAACCCGGCCCGGCGCGCGCGCAGTTTCTCCCCTGGAGGAACTGGAACGGGTTGCTCCGATTGTCGAGCGCATCCATCAAGAGCTGGACGTCATCATCTCTGTCGACACCTCGACCCCTGCCGTTATGCGCGAAACTGCGCGGCTGGGTGCAGGGTTGATCAACGATGTGCGCTCTTTGCAGCGCGATGGCGCTCTGGATGCGGCCGCCGCGACGGGGCTGCCGGTTTGTCTGATGCATATGCTTGGCGAGCCGGGCACGATGCAGGACGACCCTCATTACGACAATCTGGTCGGTGAAGTGAAAGGCTTCCTTGCTGAGCGCATGGCTCAATGCGCGGCGGCGGGGATTGCTCCCGAGCGGATAATCCTCGACCCGGGATTTGGCTTTGCCAAGACCTTGCAGCACAATTTAAGCCTGTTCAAGCATATGGAATCCCTGCATGCCCTTGGTCGCCCCTTGTTGGTCGGGGTTTCGCGCAAGAGCATGATAGGTCTGGCGTTGAATCGTCCGGTGGGTGAGCGGCTGCATGGCGGCCTGGCACTTGCGGCACTTGCCGTGGTCAAGGGTGCGCGCATCTTGCGCGTGCATGACGTGGCCGAGACGATAGATGTAGTGCGGATGATCGCAGCGGTTGAATCAGCCGAATAAGAATGATGGAGCACTTATGACTAAAAAGTATTTTGGCACCGATGGCATTCGCGGTCGGGTCGGCGAATTCCCGATTACTCCCGATTTCATGCTCAAGCTGGGCTGGGCCGCCGGCATGGCGTTCCGCAGCATGGGGGCCTGCCGTATCCTGGTGGGTAAGGACACGCGTATCTCGGGTTATATGTTTGAGTCTGCGCTGGAGGCAGGTCTGTCTGCTGCCGGCGCTGATGTGATGCTGTTGGGGCCGATGCCTACGCCGGCGATCGCTTACCTGACGCGTACCTTTCATGCTCAGGCCGGTATCGTGATCAGTGCTTCGCACAATCCCCATGATGACAACGGCATCAAGTTCTTCTCGGGCCAGGGCACCAAGCTGCCGGATGAGATCGAGCACATGATCGAAGAGTTGCTGGATGCGCCGATGACCGTCGTCGAATCGAGCAAGCTGGGCAAGGTTTCGCGGATTAACGACGCTTCCGGCCGTTACATCGAGTTCTGCAAAAGCAGCGTGCCAAGCAGCACCAATTTTGCCGGGTTGAAGGTCGTCATCGACTGCGCCCACGGCGCGACGTACAAAGTCGCACCGAGTGTGTTCAAGGAGCTTGGCGCAGACGTTACTGTACTGTCGGCGCAGCCGAACGGCCTGAACATCAACGACAACTGCGGCTCAACCCACATGGGTCAGTTGCAGGCGGCTGTCCTGGCTGAGCATGCCGACTTGGGCATCGCGTTCGATGGTGATGGCGACCGCGTATTGATGGTCGACCACACTGGCGCGATCGTCGATGGCGACGACCTGTTGTTCATCATCGCCCGTGACCTGCATGAGCGTAACAAGCTGCAAGGCGGCGTCGTCGGTACCTTGATGAGCAATCTTGGCCTGGAGCTGGCCCTGGCAGATCTGGGGATCCCGTTTGTGCGCGCCAATGTCGGTGACCGCTACGTGATTGCCGACCTGCTGGAGCGTAATTGGCAGGTGGGTGGCGAAAATTCCGGTCATATCGTCTGCTTCCAGCACACGACTACCGGGGATGCGATCATTGCGGCGCTGCAGGTGCTGCTGGCGCTGCGTCGCCGTGAAGAAAGCCTGGCCCAGGCGCGGCAGGCGTTGCGCAAGTGCCCGCAAGTGCTGCTCAACGTGCGCTTTGCAGGCGGTGACAACCCTATCGAGCATCCGGCTGTCAAAGAGGCCAGTGAGCGCGTGACTGCCGCCATGGCGGGGCGTGGCCGGGTCTTGCTGCGCAAGTCGGGTACCGAGCCTTTGGTGCGTGTAATGGTCGAGGGCGAGGACGAAACACAGGTTCGCGGCTATGCCGAAGAGCTGGCAAAACTGGTAACTGAAGTTTGCGCCTGAATTCGGCTTGCCAGTGATGATGTGGTTGGGTAACATCTGCGCCCACTTTGACCGACGAGGTACAGCATGCGTCGCACTATGGTAGCTGGTAACTGGAAGATGCACGGTACCCGCGCCAGTGTCGCTGAGCTGATCAATGGCCTTCGTCATTTGGCCTTGCCTAGCGGTGTTGATGTCGCGGTATTCCCGCCTTGCTTGTATATCAATCAAGTGATTGATGGCTTGAAAGGCAAGTCGATCCAGGTCGGCGCGCAGAACTCTGCGGTGGAATCCATGCAAGGTGCGTTGACCGGTGAGATTGCACCGAGTCAGCTGGTTGATGCGGGTTGTTCCCTGGTGCTTGTTGGGCACTCCGAGCGCCGCCAGATCATGGGCGAGCGTGATGGGACACTCAATCGAAAATTCGCGGCGGCACAGGCTTGCGGCTTGGTTCCGGTGTTGTGCATAGGGGAGACCCTTGAGCAGCGTGAGTCCGGTAAAACTCTTGAGGTTGTCGGGCGTCAGCTGGGCAGCATCATCGAGGAGCTGGGAGTCGGTGCCTTTGCAAATGCAGTAATTGCTTACGAGCCGGTCTGGGCCATTGGCACCGGGCTGACTGCTTCGCCGCAACAGGCGCAGGATGTGCACGCAGCCATCCGCGCGCAGTTGGCGGCAGAGAATTCTGAGGTCGCACGAGGTGTGCGGCTTCTATACGGCGGCAGCGTGAAGGCGGCCAATGCGGTCGAACTGTTCGGCATGCCGGATATCGATGGGGGGCTCATTGGTGGAGCTTCCCTGAATGCAGATGAGTTCGGTGCGATTTGTCGCGCCGCGGGAAACTGAAAAAATGCTGGAAACAGTCATCGTTGTTTTTCATCTGCTGGGTGCACTGGGCGTAGTTGCTCTGGTTTTGCTGCAGCAGGGTAAAGGTGCGGACGCTGGTGCGTCTTTCGGGGCAGGTGCTTCAAATACTGTGTTCGGAAGCCAAGGTTCCTCTACCTTTCTTAGTAAGTTTACTGCTATACTTGCCGCCGGTTTCTTCATAACCAGCTTGGGGTTAGGTTACTTTGCTAAAGAGAAAGCTCATGTGCTGACTCAAGTAGGTCTCCCAAACCCAGCAGTGTTGGAAGTACCAAAAGCAAAACCGGCTTCTGATGATGTCCCGGTGCTTCAAGAGCAAAAGTCGGCTACTCCAGCGACTGACGTACCTCCAGCTCAAGAGCAGAAGTAAGAAGGTTGTAAACGCTGTATTGCCGAGGTGGTGGAATTGGTAGACACGCAACCTTGAGGTGGTTGTGCCCATAGGGTGTAGGGGTTCGAGTCCCCTTCTCGGTACCAATTATCAGGAGAGCCCGCTGTTGCGGGCTTTCTTGTAGGTGGAAGGTTACATTGACCCTGTAAGGGATCGGTCGTATACTTCCGCCCCAGCTTTGTCGCGGGGTGGAGCAGTCTGGTAGCTCGTCGGGCTCATAACCCGAAGGTCGTCGGTTCAAATCCGGCCCCCGCAACCAGTTTTAGCGGAGCCCCTTTTAAGGGGCTTTTTGTTAGCTGGACACTTTCAACGCCGCTGTTCGACGGCGTTTCAAGGATGGGCGTTTCGCCCATTTTTTTATTTTGCACAGCATGCACATACATGCACGAGGGGGTTCAGGTGTCGAGCAAGCTAGAAGAGTTGCAGGCCTTGTTGGCCCCGGTGGTCGTGGCCCTAGGCTATGAATGCTGGGGTATTGAGTTTTCGGCTCAAGGTCGCCACTCAATGTTGCGCGTTTATATCGATAAAGAGGGCGGCGTGCTGGTGGACGATTGTGCCATTGTCAGCCGTCAGATCAGCGGTGTCCTGGATGTTGAAGATCCGATCTCCGTTGAATACACCCTCGAAGTTTCCTCGCCTGGCATGGAACGCCCACTGTTCACTATTGATCAGTTTGCAAAATTTGCCGGTGAACAAGTGAAGATCAAGCTGCGCTCTCCCTTTGAAGGGCGACGCAACTTTCAGGGCCTTCTGCGCGGTGTAGAAGAGCAGGACGTCGTGGTGCAGGTAGAAGACCATGAGTTCCTGTTGCCGATCGATATGATCGACAAGGCCAACATTATTCCCAGTTTTGACTGAGACGCGGATCCCGCGGATCCAATGGCTTGCGAAAGGCGAGGCGTACGATGAGCAAAGAAGTACTGCTGGTTGTTGAGTCGGTATCCAATGAAAAGGGCGTACCGGCAAACGTGATTTTTGAAGCGCTGGAGCTGGCCCTGGCCACTGCTACCAAAAAGCGTTTTGAAGACGAAGTTGATCTGCGTGTGGAAATCAACCGCCACACCGGTGCCTACGAGACTTTCCGTCGCTGGACGGTCGTCGAAGAAGCCGATCTTGATGATCCGGCCATCGAAACCTGGCCGAGCAAGGTTGCTGAAACGCATCCGGGCGCCCAGGTCGGTGATGTCGTCGAAGAAAAGATCGAATCCATCGAGTTCGGCCGCATCGCTGCACAGACTGCCAAGCAAGTCATCGTGCAGAAGGTCCGCGAAGCCGAGCGCGCTCAAGTCGTTGACGCTTATCGCGAGCGCCTGGGGGAAATCATCTCCGGCACCGTGAAAAAAGTCACCCGCGACAACGTGATCGTCGACCTGGGTAACAACGCTGAAGCGTTGCTGGCCCGCGAAGACATCATTTCCCGCGAAACTTTCCGGGTTGGCGTGCGCTTGCGTGCGCTGCTCAAGGAAATCCGCACCGAGAACCGCGGCCCTCAGTTGATCCTGTCGCGTACCGCGCCGGAAATGCTGATCGAGCTGTTCCGCATCGAAGTGCCGGAAATTGCCGAAGGCCTGATCGAAGTCATGGCTGCGTCCCGCGATCCGGGTTCCCGCGCCAAGATCGCGGTCCGCTCCAAGGACAAACGCATCGACCCGCAAGGCGCTTGCATTGGTATGCGCGGTTCGCGCGTCCAGGCAGTGTCGGGCGAATTGGGCGGTGAGCGTGTGGACATCGTCCTGTGGGACGATAACCCGGCGCAGTTCGTGATCAACGCAATGTCGCCTGCTGAAGTGGCGGCAATTATCGTTGACGAGGATGCCCATGCAATGGACATCGCCGTTGGCGCAGACAATCTGGCTCAGGCCATCGGTCGCGGTGGTCAGAACGTACGTTTGGCCAGCCAGTTGACCGGCTGGACCCTGAACGTGATGACCGAATCGGACATCCAGGCTAAGCAGCAAGCAGAAACCGGTGACATCCTGCGCAACTTCATCGACGAGCTGGAAGTCGACGAAGACCTGGCACAGGTGCTGGTAGATGAAGGCTTCACCAGCCTGGAAGAGATTGCCTACGTACCGTTGGAAGAAATGCTCAACATCGACGGCTTTGACGAAGACACCGTCAACGAGCTTCGCGCTCGGGCCAAGGATCGTTTGTTGACTAAAGCCATCGCTACTGAGGAAAAGCTGGCAGACGCCCATCCGGCCGAAGACCTGCTCTCGCTTGAGGGTATGGACAAGGATTTGGCGATGGAACTGGCGGTGCGCGGCGTAATTACCCGCGAAGACCTGGCCGAGCAGTCTATTGACGACCTGCTCGACATCGACGGCATTGACGATGATCGTGCCGGCAAGTTGATCATGGCCGCCCGAGCCCATTGGTTCGAGTAATTAGGCGCGGCCTGAGGAGAGAAGTGCATGACGCAAGTCACGGTGAAACAACTGGCCGATGAGGTCAAAACACCGGTAGAGCGCCTGTTGCAGCAGATGCGTGAGGCAGGTCTGCCGCACACCGCCGCCGATGAAGGTGTGAGCGATAGTGAGAAGCAGTCTTTGCTGACTCACTTGAAGAGCAGCCACAAGGCGAAAGTGGAAGAACCGCGCAAGATTACATTGCAGCGCAAAACCACCAGCACCCTGCGTGTTGCTGGCAGCAAGAGCATCAGCGTTGAAGTACGCAAGAAGAAAGTCTTCGTACAGCGCAGCCCGGAAGAAATCGAAGCCGAGCGCAAACGCGAACTGGAAGAACGTCGCGCAGTAGAAAATGCTGCTCGTCAGAAGGCTGAAGAAGAAGCCAAGCGTCGCGCCGAAGAAGAAGCGCGTCGCCAGCCTGCTGCTGCGCAACCTGCTAACACTGAGGCCGTTGCTGCGCCTAGCGCGCCTGTTGAAGCTGTTCGTGAGGCCGCTCCGGTTGCCGCCGCGCCAGCTCCTGCAGCCGACGCTCGCAAACGCGAAGAACCTCGCCGCCCGGACAAACCACGTGCCGACGATAACAATCGTCGTGGCAGTGGCGATGGTGAGCGCAAAAACGCTCCACATCGTGCTTCGGTCAAAGAGAAGGCGCCAGCGCCACGCGTTGCCCCACGTACTACCGACGAAGAAAGCGACAGCTTCCGTCGCGGTGGTCGCGGCAAGGCCAAGCTGAAGAAGCGCAACGCCCACGGTTTCCAGAGCCCAACCGGCCCTGTCGTGCGTGACGTGCAGATCGGCGAGACCATCACTGTTGGCGACCTCGCCAATCAGATGTCGGTCAAGGCTGCTGAAATCATCAAGTTCATGTTCAAACTGGGTACCCCAGCGACCATCAACCAGGTACTGGACCAGGAAACTGCCCAACTGGTTGCTGAAGAGCTGGGCCACAAAGTGACCCTGGTCAGCGACACCGCCCTGGAAGATTCCCTGGCCGAGTCCCTGAAGTTTGAAGGCGAGACTTTCTCCCGTGCGCCAGTCGTGACCGTAATGGGCCACGTTGACCATGGTAAGACCTCGCTGCTCGACTATATCCGTCGTGCCAAGGTAGCTGCAGGCGAAGCCGGCGGCATCACCCAGCACATCGGTGCATACCACGTTGAAACCGAACGCGGCATGGTCACCTTCCTCGACACCCCTGGTCACGCCGCGTTTACCGCCATGCGTGCCCGTGGTGCCAAGGCGACTGACATCGTGATCCTGGTAGTTGCAGCGGACGACGGCGTAATGCCGCAGACCATTGAAGCTGTCCAGCACGCCAAAGCCGCTGGTGTTCCTCTGGTTGTTGCAGTGAACAAAATCGACAAGCCGGGCGCCGATCTCGATCGCATCCGTAGCGAACTGTCGGTTCACGGCGTGACTTCCGAAGAGTGGGGCGGTGATACGCCATTCGTTTCGGTTTCGGCAAAAGTCGGTACCGGTGTAGACGAACTGCTCGAAGCTGTCCTGCTGCAAGCCGAAGTTCTTGAACTGAAAGCAACTCCCTCGGCCCCGGGTCGTGGTGTTGTGGTTGAATCGCGTCTCGACAAGGGTCGTGGCCCGGTTGCAACCGTTCTGGTTCAAGACGGTACCCTGCGCCAAGGCGACATGGTCCTGGTCGGTTCGAACTATGGCCGTGTACGTGCCATGCTCGACGAGAACGGCAAGCCAATCAAGGAAGCCGGTCCTTCCATCCCTGTCGAGATCCTCGGCCTGGACGGTACCCCGGACGCTGGCGACGAGATGAGCGTGCTGTCGGACGAGAAGAAAGCCCGTGAAGTGGCTCTGTTCCGTCAAGGCAAGTTCCGCGAAGTCAAGCTGGCCCGTGCTCACGCCGGCAAGCTGGAAAACATCTTCGAGAACATGGGCCAGGCAGAGAAGAAGACGCTTAACATCGTCCTCAAATCTGACGTTCGTGGTTCCCTCGAAGCGTTGAACGGCGCCTTGAATGGCCTGGGTAACGACGAAGTGCAAGTGCGTGTGGTCGGCGGCGGTGTCGGTGGTATCACCGAATCCGATGCCAACCTGGCGCTGGCCTCCAACGCTGTACTGTTCGGCTTCAACGTGCGTGCCGATGCTGGCGCACGGAAGATCGTCGAGCAGGAAGGCCTGGACATGCGTTACTACAACGTCATCTACGACATCATCGAAGACGTCAAGAAAGCCCTCACCGGCATGCTTGGCAGCGACGTCCGGGAGAACATCCTGGGTGTGGCCGAGGTGCGTGATGTGTTCCGCTCGCCGAAATTCGGCGCGATCGCCGGTTGCATGGTTATCGAAGGTGTTGTGCACCGTAACCGTCCAATCCGTGTACTGCGTGAAGACATCGTTATCTTCGAAGGCGAGCTGGAATCCCTGCGCCGCTTCAAGGATGACGCTTCCGAAGTACGTGCCGGCATGGAATGCGGTATTGGCGTCAAGAGCTACAACGACGTCAAGGCGGGTGACAAGATCGAAGTCTACGAGAAGGTCCAGGTTGCTCGCAGCCTCTAACTCGCGTACTTCAAGGGCCACGCAGCGCCCGGGCATGCAAATGCCTGGCGCTGTGTCCGGACTCTAAACGCAACGCCCGGTCTGGCTTTTGTCAGGCCGGGCGTTTGCCGCTTTCAGACCCCACGGGTTTCACCGTGTGGCAGCAACAGGTAACAAGACATGGCAAAAGAATACAGCCGTACCCAACGTATCGGCGATCAGATGCAGCGTGAGCTGGCACAGCTGATCCGTCGTGAAGTAAAAGACCCACGTGTTGGCCTGGTCACCATCACCGCCGTTGAAGTCAGCCGTGACGTTGGTCACGCCAAGATCTTCATCACCGTGATGGGCCAGGACAACAGCGAAGAAATCGCGCAAAGCATCAAGGTGCTCAACTCCGCCGCAGGTTTCCTGCGTATGCAGTTGGCCCGTGAAATGAAGCTGCGCAGCGTTCCTCAGTTGCACTTCCACTACGACGAAAGTGTCGTGCGTGGCGCGCACCTGTCGGCACTGATCGAGCGGGCCGTGGCTGAAGACAATCAGCACCCGGAATCCGCCACGCCTGAAGACGCCAAGGAGTAATCGGTGGCTCAGGTCAAACGCATCCGTCGTAATGTCAGCGGCATCATTCTGCTCGACAAGCCCATTGGCTTTACCTCCAATGCGGCGTTGCAGAAGGTTCGCTGGCTGCTCAATGCCGAGAAGGCAGGGCACACCGGCAGCCTCGACCCCTTGGCCACCGGCGTGTTGCCGTTGTGCTTCGGCGAGGCCACCAAGTTTTCGCAATACCTGCTCGATTCCGACAAGGGCTACGAAACCCTGATGCAACTGGGCAAGACCACCACCACGGCAGACGCCGAAGGTGATGTTTTGCAGGTTCGCGAGGTGACCGTTGGTCGTGCTGATATCGAAGCTGCCTTACCTGCTTTTCGTGGGCAAATCAGTCAGATACCGCCGATGTACTCGGCTCTCAAGCGTGATGGCCAGCCTCTATACAAGCTGGCACGTGCAGGGGAAGTGGTGGAGCGCGAACCGCGTTCTGTTACTATTGCGCGCTTGGAATTGCTCGTCGCTGAAGGCGACACTGCCCGGTTGGCGGTGGACTGCAGCAAAGGCACCTATATCCGCACCCTCGTGGAAGATATCGGTGAGCAACTAGGCTGTGGCGCATACGTTGCAGAACTGCGACGCACCCAGGCAGGCCCTTTCACCCTGGCCCAGACGGTCACGCTGGAAGAGCTGGAAGCAGTGCATGCCGAAGGCGGCAACGAAGCGGTTGATCGCTTCCTGATGCCATCGGACAGCGGTTTACTGGATTGGCCATTGCTGCACTTCTCGGAGCACAGCGCGTTCTACTGGCTTAACGGCCAGCCGGTACGTGCACCGGATGCCCCGAAGTTCGGCATGGTGCGGGTACAAGATCACAACGGTCGCTTTATCGGTATCGGTGAAGTGAGCGAAGACGGGCGCATCGCGCCGCGTCGACTGATTCGGTCAGAATGACCGAAACCAGTTTGTGGTAAAAGCGCAGTAGCTTTTACTCAAACTGGAACGAGGGTGGCTGTTAGCAGGCATGGTCACTACTCATTTTTAGATACAGGGATTTGTCCCTGGCCTGTTGAAACTGCCCTTTGGGTGGTTTCCTGAAAAAAGGATTGCCTCATGGCTCTCGACGTTCAAGAAAAAGCACAAATCGTTGCTGACTATCAGCAAGCTGTTGGTGACACTGGTTCGCCAGAAGTGCAAGTTGCACTGCTGACCCACAACATCAACAAGCTGCAAGGTCACTTCAAGGCCAACGGTAAAGATCACCACTCCCGTCGTGGTCTGATCCGCATGGTAAACCAGCGCCGTAAGCTGCTGGACTACCTGAAAGGCAAGGATCTGGGTCGTTATCAGACTCTGATCGGTCGCCTGGGTCTGCGTCGCTAATAAGCGATTGCGCTAGAGGTTGGTTGGCTGTCGTGTGTCAGTGGGTTTCCCGCTGGCCCATGGCAGGCTTCCAGCCTCAAGTTTTATCTGGATACACGTTTTACCCTGGACAGGCGTTGGGCCGATTCCCGACATTGCCCAAGAATTTCGCAAGAAGACAAGTTCCCCAAGAGCCACAAAGAAGGTAGGACACCGTGAACCCGGTTATCAAAAAATTCCAGTTCGGTCAGTCGACCGTTACCCTCGAGACAGGCCGTATCGCCCGTCAAGCCTCCGGTGCAGTGCTGGTTACCGTTGACGACGACGTCACCGTATTGGTGACCGTTGTAGGCGCCAAGACCGCTGACCCAAGCAAAGGCTTCTTCCCTCTTTCCGTTCACTACCAGGAAAAGACTTACGCTGCAGGTAAGATCCCTGGTGGTTTCTTCAAGCGTGAAGGCCGTCCTTCCGAGAAAGAAACCCTGACTTCCCGACTGATCGACCGTCCGATCCGTCCGCTGTTCCCAGAAGGCTTCATGAACGAAGTGCAGGTTGTCTGCACCGTCGTTTCCACCAGCAAGAAGACCGATCCGGACATCGCTGCGATGATCGGTACCTCGGCGGCCCTGGCCATCTCCGGTATTCCTTTCGATGGCCCGATCGGCGCTGCCCGTGTTGCATTCCACGAAAGCACCGGCTACCTGCTGAACCCGACTTACGAACAGCAGAAAGCTTCGAGCCTGGACATGGTCGTTGCCGGTACTTCGGAAGCCGTGTTGATGGTTGAATCGGAAGCCAAAGAGCTGACCGAAGACCAGATGCTGGGCGCTGTACTGTTTGCTCACGACGAGTTCCAGGTTGTGATCAACGCTGTCAAGGAACTGGCCGCTGAAGCTGCCAAGCCAACCTGGACCTGGGCTCCTCAGCCAGAAGCTACCGCACTGCTGGGCGCTATCCGCTCCGAGTTCGGCACCGCTATCTCCGACGCCTACACCATCACCATCAAGGCCGACCGTTACGCTCGCCTGGGTGAGCTGAAGGACCAGGTTGTTGCCAAGCTGTCCGGTGAAGAAGGCCAGCCTTCTTCCAGCGAAGTCAAAGCAGCCTTCGGCGAAATCGAATACCGCACCGTTCGCGAAAACATCGTTAACGGCAAGCCACGTATCGACGGCCGCGACACCCGCACCGTACGTCCGCTGAACATCGAAGTCGGCGTTCTGCCAAAAACCCACGGTTCGGCCCTGTTCACCCGCGGTGAAACCCAGGCCCTGGTTGTTGCAACACTGGGTACTGCCCGTGACGCACAGCTGCTGGACACCCTGGAAGGCGAGAAAAAAGACCCGTTCATGCTGCACTACAACTTCCCTCCGTTCTCGGTAGGTGAGTGTGGTCGCATGGGTGGCGCTGGTCGTCGCGAAATCGGTCACGGCCGTCTGGCCCGTCGTTCGATTGCAGCCATGTTGCCTGCCGCCGACGTGTTCCCGTACACCATTCGTGTTGTGTCGGAAATCACCGAGTCCAACGGTTCCAGCTCCATGGCTTCGGTCTGCGGCGCTTCCCTGGCTCTGATGGATGCCGGCGTTCCGATGAAGGCACCGGTTGCCGGTATCGCCATGGGCCTGGTTAAAGAAGGCGAGAAGTTCGCCATCCTGACCGACATCCTGGGCGACGAAGACCACCTGGGCGACATGGACTTCAAAGTAGCCGGTACCGCCAAAGGTGTTACCGCGCTGCAGATGGACATCAAGATCAAGGGCATCACCGAAGAAATCATGGAAATCGCTCTGGGCCAAGCCCTGGAAGCGCGCCTGAACATCCTCGGTCAGATGAACCAGATCATTGGCCAGTCCCGTACCGAACTGTCGGAAAATGCTCCGACCATGATCGCGATGAAAATCGACACCGACAAAATCCGTGATGTTATCGGTAAAGGCGGCGCGACCATTCGTGCGATCTGTGAAGAGACCAAGGCTTCGATCGACATCGAAGACGACGGCTCGATCAAGATCTTCGGCGAAACCAAGGAAGCGGCTGAAGCGGCACGTCAGCGCGTCCTGGGTATCACTGCTGAAGCCGAGATCGGCAAGATCTACGTCGGTAAGGTTGAGCGCATCGTCGACTTCGGCGCATTCGTCAACATCCTGCCGGGCAAGGACGGTCTGGTTCACATCTCTATGCTGAGCGATGCTCGCGTTGAGAAAGTGACCGACATCCTGAAAGAAGGCCAGGAAGTGGAAGTGCTGGTACTGGACGTGGACAACCGCGGCCGTATCAAGCTGTCCATCAAGGACGTAGCAGCAGCCAAGGCTTCGGGCGTTTAATCACCCCGTCGCTGCAAGCTGAAAAAGGACTCTTCGGAGTCCTTTTTTTATGCCTGCGGGAAAGTGTCGCGAAATCAGGCGTTTAGCCATACCCCAAAAGCCGCAACTTGCATGCAGGCACGTTCGCCTTCATGCAAGTTGCACGATTCCGAAAATCACCTGTTTTCATAACGTGTTGTTTTATAAGGATTTAATTGGCCGCGTCGAGTTGGCACACTGTCTGCAATATCCCTGTTAACGCTGCAGCATCAAGGTTTACGTACTGCAGACTTTTAATAAAACAGGAGTTACTCGTATGAAGAAGTTCGCTCTCGCTACTGCTACCGCTCTGACCCTGGCCATGGGTGCTAACGTAGCCTTTGCTCAGACTTCCCAAGCCCCTATGACGCTGGCGGCCGGTGAAGTCACCAAGGCTAAAGAGTCCACTTCGGATACCTGGATCACCACCAAAGTCAAAGCTGACCTGCTGACCGAGAAAGGTATTCCTGGTTCGGACATTAAGGTTGAGACCAACAAAGGTGTGGTTTCCCTGTCCTCGACAGTTGCTATCTCTGACGCTCAGAAAGCTACTGCTGTAGCGATCACCAAGAAAATCAAAGGCGTAACCGCAGTTTCGGCTGACGGCCTGATGGCTGGCGGCGCTACCAAGGCTGATAACGTCGACAAAACCAAAAGCGCAGCTGCTGGTGCCAAAGAGTCCACCTCGGACACTTGGATCACCACCAAAGTGAAAGCTGACCTGGTAACCGAGAAAGGTATTCCTGGCACCGACATCAAAGTCGAAACCAACAAAGGTGTAGTTTCCCTGTCGTCGACCGTCGCAGTGACTGAAGCGCAGAAAACTACCGCGGTGAACATCACCAAGAAAATCAAAGGCGTTAAAGCTGTATCGGCCGACGGCCTGAAAGCAGAGTAACGCTTAACGAATCGCCTGAGCTAGGCGGAGGCGGCCACGAGCGAGTTAGATATCCGCTCAATGCACCTCACAGGTTCATGCGACCGACCACACGGATGTGGTCATTACAGGCCCCGGCACTTGTGTCGGGGCCTGTTCTATTGTGGGTAGAAAAGTGGGGATGTCAGCGAGGCTCTTGTGGCGAGGGGGCAAGCCCCCTCGCCACAGGTGCTCAGCGGGTGCCGGTTTATTCGGCATCCAGATGCATCGGTGTTACCACCCGACCATCTTTCTCCGCTTCCCCAAGGTTTGCATCGATAAAGTAAACCCGCTCATCTTCCAGCTGCGCCTTGTCTACCAGGTAGTCCTTGATCGCGCTGGCGCGGTCCTGGCCCAGTTGGCGCAGCAACACGTCACTGCCACTCCAGAACTTGATCACACCGTCCCGCAGATTTGCGGTGCGCTCGTCATTGCTCAGGTCTTTCCATTCGGCCGGAGGCTGTTGTTTCAGGCGGGTGCGGTAGATGCCTTCCAGCAGCGGCGCCTTTTCCTTTTCCGGTACTTCAAGCAGCGACGCCTGGGCCGGCACCTTGTCGCCACGGCGCTGGAGGATCTTGTAGTAGTTGTACTGGTATTCGCGTTCCAGCCGTTGTGCGGCCAAAAGCGGGCCGTCACTGCTGGCAGCGGCGGTGCCTTCGATCTCCAGGCGCAGCGCAGGGCGCTCCTTGAGGGCTTTGGCCAGGCTGTCGAGGGCCGACTGGGAATCCTTGCTCAGCTCGCTGGAGCCTGCCGCAAACGACACGTTGCCAAGGTCTTGGGCACCACCACCGCTGATCAGGCCGCCAATGAACTTGAATGGCGCCGTGGCCGCACGTACTACCAGGTTGCGCAGGGTCTGCCAGACAATCGGCATGACGCTGAACTGCGGGTTGTTCAAGTCGCCGGTCACCGGCAGTTCGATCGAGATCTTGCCGTCGGAGTCCTTGAGCAGGGCTATCGCCAGGCGAATCGGCAGGTCCACGGCGTCGGCGCTGTCGACCTTCTCACCCAGTTGCAGTTGCTCGACCACCACCTTGTTTTCGGCCTTCAACTGGCCCTTGGTGATGACGTAATGCAGGTCCAGGTTGAGCCGACCCTTGCGGATGCGGAACCCGGCAAACTTGCCCGAGTATGGCGTCAGGGTGGTCAGTTCGACGCGTTTGAAGCTGGTGGCGATATCCAGTGCGGCCATCGGGTCAAACGGGTTTACGCTGCCCTTGATGGTGACCGGTGCATAACGGTCAACCTTGCCCTTGACGTCGACGCTCGCCGGTTTGGCCTGGCGACTGTCAATGGTGCCGATCTGGCCGTTGAGCTGCTGGATGGCCGTGGCGAAGTTCGGGGTCAGGCTAAAGTCGGCGAAGTTGGCCGAGCCGTCGTTGATCGCAATTTGACCAATATGAATGCCCAGGGGCTTCTCTTTGCTGGCCGCAGGTTTCGCTGCGGACTTGCCGGGGCTGTTGGCCGGCTGCGGGATCAGCAGGTCATCGATGTTGGTGGTGCGGTCATCGTTGATCATGAAGCGCGCATAGGGCTGCAACAGGTTGACCTTGTCGATCGACAGGCTGTCGCCATGTTGATAATTCACGCCTTCCAGCACCAGGCGCTGCCACTTGAGGAAGTCGCGGGTCTTCATGGTGTCCAGGGTGTGCAACTGGTCGACCTGGGCCCGGCCGGTCACCTGGAATGCCAGGGGGTCGGTGCTTTTCAGGTTCACGTCGAGGTTGCTGCCGAGCATGCCGCTACGCAGTTCCAGGCGGATAAACGGGCTGATATACGACTGGGCGACGCGCAGGTCGATGTCCTTGGTATCCACTTTCAGCTTGGCGCTGACCGGGCTCAGGTTGACCTGGCCGGTCGCCTCGAGCTTGCCTTGTTTGCCTACGCCGGTATCGAGCTTGAGGGTAAAAGGGCTCTGGTTAAGGCTGTCGAAACCCTGCAGGTCAAGGTTCAGCGGCCCGACTTCCAGGGCGACTGCCGGTTTGGCCGAGCGGTCAGCCAGATGCACTTGATAGTCGCGCAGGTGCACGTCCTTGAGCAGCACTTGCCAAGGCTTGCTCGGCGCTGCCGGTGCAGGTTTTGGCGAGTCGGCGGTAGCGGGTGCGGTGGCTGGCTCGGCTGCGGGTGCAGTTGCAGGTTTGCTCGGTTGGCTGGCAAACAGCTTCTGCCAGTCCAGCTGGCCGTCGGCTTCAAGGGCGGCCCAGGTTTCGAGTTTATTACTGCGGATCTTGCCGACGATCACTTGCTGTTTGGCCAGGTCCACGGTGGTTTCGCTGACGTCCAGCTTCTGCAGGCGCGCGAGCGGCCGGCCATCCGGGGCCTTGATCGCAAACGGCGCGACACTCAGGGCAACGTTGGTCAGGTTCAACTCGGTTTCCTTGGCCAGGCTCAGCTTGTAGTCGGTGCTGAAGTTGAGGATGCCGTCTTCCAGAACCAGCGGCACCGCGTCACGTACATACGGCCACCAGACTTTCATCTTGCCGTCGGTAACCTTGAGTTTGCCCTCGGAGGCGATCGGGATCAGGCTGAAGTTGCCGGTCCAGTCGATCTGGCCGCCTTCAGGGCCGGCTGCCACCAGGGTCATGTCGGCGTTGTCATCGGGCAGCGTGCTGAGGTTTTTCAGCTCGAAATCGAGTTTGTCGTAGAGAAACTCGATCGGCTCGCTCGGGCGCAAATCCTGGAAGTGCACATAGCCGCCTGCCAGCTTGATGTTATCGATGCGCAGCGGGAATGGCTTGGCGTTCGGATCGGTTGGTGTCGGTTCGCTGGCCGGGAGTTTGAACAGCTGCGCCAGGTTGAGCTGGCCGGATTTGTCGAACAGCAGCTCGGTCTTGGGCTTGTCGAGTTGTACGTCGGCCAGGTGCAGGGCGCGGGTCCACAGGCTGTCGATCTGCAGGTTGGCATAGAGGCGTTCAAAGGCCACTTGCTCCTTGCCCGGCTCACCGATATTCAGGCCCCACACGGTCAGTTCGAGGCTGAACGGGTTGAGCTCGATACGCTCGACACGCGCCGGCACCGTGGCGTAGTTCGCCAACTGTTGGTTGGCCACGCGAAGGGCAATACCGGGGAGAATCAGGAAGCCCAGCAAGCTGTACAGGGCAAGGGCGGTCAGCAAGGCGCCAGCGGCGCGAATCAATCCTTTGGGCATATGTGACGCCATCTATGTCAATCAAGAGTGCCTTGGAGTATGGCACGGGTTTACGGTTCCGAAGAGCCGGGCCTTTATTACTGCGCCCTGGCCCTTTTGGGACAAGTCCTACAGTTGCAGGATCAGGGTCTTCAGCGGTGGTTGCTGGTCGTGGGACGGGAAGTCTGCGCCGGGTGTCATGACCTGCCAGTCGCGCACCGGGCGCCCGGCCTTTTCCGCGCAGCGCAGGACCTGGTCACGCCAGTCGTCCATGCCGACTTTCGCCAGGTTGTTGCAGCAGATCAGCACGCCGTTGTCGGCCGTGGCCAGCAGCGCCGGCTTGAGCAGGCTCTGGTAGTCGCGCAGCAGGTCGACGGTGCCGAAGGCGCTCTTGGCCCAGGCGGGTGGGTCGAGCAGTACCAGATCGTATTGACGCTGCTCCAGGCGCGGGTAACTCGGCAGCTTCTGCCCCCGACGCTGGCTGATGGGCAGGCCGGCCAGTTGGCGGATTGCCGGGAAGTAGTCGGACTGGATGAATTCCATCGTCGGCAATTGCGGGTTGAGTTGACCGTTTTCGCGACCGACCGCCAGGTTGCCCTCGGCAAAGTCCAGGTTGCACACCTCACGAGCGCCACCGGCAGCAGCACTCAGGCCTACGCCGCAGGTGTAGGCAAACAGGTTCAGCACGCTTTTTCCGGCGCTGTGTGCCTTGACCCAGCCACGGGTGTTGCGCAGGTCCAGGAATAACAGCGGGTCTTGCCCGGCATGGCGGCCGCGCACGCGGTAATTGAGGCCCCATTCGTGGCCGACCAGGTCTTCCAGGGCTGCGGGCTCGGCACGGTACACCGTGTCTTCACGGTCGATGCGCGAGTTGCCCCGGGAGCGGTCGTTGTAGACCAGCAGCAGTTCAAGCCCCAGGTGCTGGTTGATTGCTTGATGCAGGTGCAACAGGTCGTCGCTTTCCAGCGACTGGTGAAAACTCTGCACCAGCAGTTGCGGGCCGTAGCGGTCGATCGTCAGGCCGCCGGCGCCTTCCTGGCTGCCGTGGAACAGGCGATAGCAATCGGTACCTTGTGCATGCAGCTCGGCGAGCAGGTCCTGGCGATGATCGAGGGCGGCGCGCAGCGCCTGATTCAAGGAAGACATAGTGCGCGCCTTGCAGAGTAATTGGGGCGCGGGAGTTTAACAGTTATGGCTCCAGCAGGCCCATTCGCCTGTGGGCCCGCTGCACCGAACCATTGCGCATGGCCCAGCGCAACAACGGCGCGCTGCGCCTGACCCCGGCACGAATCATCTGGCGCTGGATCGGGCTTTGCTTCTGCCCGAGCATGTCGCTGGCCCAGTCCGGCAGCAGGTCGATACCGGCCTGCATCATCAGCGAGCCAAACGGCTTGGCCAGGGTGCTCGGAGACGGCGCATTGAGCAGCAGGCGCAGGACTTCGTGGCTGCGCTGGTCACACAGCAGTTGCGGACGAATACGCTCAAGGTAATCGGAAATTTCCTGGCGCGAACGCGGCACATGGCGCGCGCCCAATTGCTCGGCCACCAGGGCGATTTCGCTGTAGTACCGGTCTTGATCCCTCGCAGATAAATCCGGGTTGCGATAACGCAGGTGGGCCGCGAGAAAGTTGCTGACCTCCGCCACATGCACCCAGGTCAGCAACTCGGGATCACTGGCGGCATACGGTCGGCCGTCCGGTGCATGGCCGACCACTTGCAGGTGAATGGTGCGCACTTTCTCGATCAGCCATTCGGCGTCACGCCGCGAACCAAACGTGGTGCCGGAAATGAACTGCGAGGTGCGTCGTAACCGCCCCAGCATGTCCTGCCGAAAGTTCGAGTGGTCCCACACGCCGGCCAACGCCAGCGGGTGCAATGCCTGCAACATCAACGCGCTGATGCCGCCGATCAACATGCTGCTGAAGTCGCCATGGACCTTCCAGCTCACCGAGTTCGGCCCAAAGAGACCCGGATCGCCCTTGGGGTTCTCCAGGTCGAGTTGGCCCAGCGACAAGCCGGTCAGGCTCATCAGCTGGTTTTCGATGCGGCTGCGAATGAATTCCATGGGTTCCTAGCGGTTGAGGCGCTTGTCGATCAGGCCGTCCACCACGCTCGGGTCGGCCAGTGTGGATGTATCTCCCAAACTGTCCAGCTCGTTGCAGGCAATCTTGCGCAGGATCCGCCGCATGATCTTGCCTGAGCGGGTTTTCGGCAAGGCCGGTGCCCATTGAATC
Organism: Pseudomonas sp. W2I6; assembly: GCF_030815935.1. Lineage (NCBI taxonomy): Bacteria > Pseudomonadati > Pseudomonadota > Gammaproteobacteria > Pseudomonadales > Pseudomonadaceae > Pseudomonas > Pseudomonas sp. W2I6. The sequence continues at coordinate 7,309,504 of NZ_JAUSXJ010000001.1, forward strand.
AGCTCGGGCTTGGCGAAGCTGCCGATTTCCTTGCTGACCAGGTCCAGCAGGTGTTTTTTCAGCGCGTCGTCGGGCTCGACGCCATTCATGGGCGTGACGAAGGCATAGATGCCCTGGCCTTTTACGTCGTGTGGATAACCGACCACCGCGGCTTCTGCGACCTGATCATGCAGCACCAGGGCGCTTTCGACTTCGGCGGTGCCGATGCGGTGCCCGGAAACGTTGATCACGTCGTCGATGCGGCCGGTGATCCAGTAGTCACCGTCCTCGTCGCGCCGCGCGCCGTCGCCGGTAAAGTAGTAGCCGGGGTAGGGTTTGAAATAGGTGGCGATCATCCGCTGAGGGTCGCCGTACACGCTGCGGATCTGCCCCGGCCAGCTGGATTTGATCGCCAGCACGCCGCTGCCGGCGCCACTGATTTCCTTGCCTTGCTCATCGAGCAGCACCGGCACCACGCCAAACATCGGCTGGGTGGCGCAGCCAGGCTTGATCCGCTGGGCGCTGACCAGCGGGCTGAGCATGATGCCGCCGGTTTCGGTCTGCCACCAGGTGTCGACAATCGGGCAGCGTTGTTCGCCGACCGCGTTGAAGTACCAGTCCCAGGCCTCCGGGTTGATTGGCTCGCCGACACTGCCCAGCAGGCGCAGGCTGGCGCGGGAAGTGTTTTCCAGTGGCCCGTGGCCTTCCCGCATCAGCGCGCGTAACGCGGTCGGCGCGGTGTAGAAGATGTTGACCTTGTGTTTGTCGATCACCTGCCAGAACCGCGAGCTGTCCGGGTAGCTCGGCACGCCTTCGAACATCAGCGAGGTCGCACCATTGGCCAGTGGCCCGTACACGATATAGCTGTGGCCGGTGACCCAGCCGACATCGGCGGTGCACCAGAACACTTCGCCTTCGCGGTAATCGAGCACGTACTTGAAGGTCATCGCAGCCTGCAGCAGGTAACCGCCGGTGGTGTGCAACACACCTTTGGGTTTGCCGGTGCTGCCGGAGGTGTAGAGGATAAACAGCGGGTCTTCCGCATCCATCGGCTCGGGCGGGCAGTCGTCGCTGGCTGCATCCAGGGCCTGTTGATACTTGAGGTCGCGCCCTTCAGTCCAATTGACTGCCGCGCCAGTGCGCTGCACCACCAGTACCGTGCTGACACCCGGGCAACTGGCCAGGGCCTTGTCGACATTCTGTTTCAGCGCCACCGGCTTGCCGCCGCGCACGCCTTCATCGGCGGTGATCACCGTGTGGCAATCGGCGTCGAGAATGCGGTCGCGCAGGGCGTCCGGCGAGAATCCGCCAAACACCACCGAATGCACCGCGCCGATCCGCGTACAGGCGAGCATCGCGTAGGCCGCCTCGGGAATCATCGGCATGTAGATGCACACCCGGTCGCCTTTCTTCACGCCACGGCTTTTCAGCACGTTGGCCAGGCGGCTGACGTTTTGGTGGAGCTGGCGGTAGGTAATTTTGGAAGACGTCGCAGGATCATCGCCCTCCCAGATGAAGGCCGGCTGATCAGCGCGTTGCGCGAGGTGACGGTCGATGCAGTTGTAACTGACGTTCAGTTGGCCTCCGGCAAACCATTGGGCGGCGCCGGTCTTGATGTCGGATTTCTGGACGGTCTGCCAAGGCGTGCTCCAGTCGAGAAAACGCTTGGCCTGTTCGGCCCAGAACGTATCGGGTTGCTCGACGGATTGGCGGTAGAGGCGCTGGTAGTCCGCTTGACTGAGTTGCGCAGCCCGGCGGACGGCATCGGCGGTGGGGAACGTGCTGATATCGAACATGAGGGATCCTTATTCTTGTTTTTTGCGACAAGAGGGGAGCTTTGCGACCCTCGTAGGAGCTGGCTTGCCAGCGATTGCATCACCTCGGTATTGAGTTTCACCGAGGTGTTTGCATCGCCGGCAAGCCAGCACCTACAAGGGTCCGCTCCCGCAGGTTCAGACCCTCATTGTAGTGCCGATACCATCAACCGCGGTGACGGCCGCGGAAGTAGTTGATCAACCCCTGGGTGGACGCATCGTCCGCAGGCTGTTCTTCGGTGCCGGTCAGGCGGTTGTAGACGCCTTTGCCCAGCTCCTTGCCCAGCTCCACGCCCCACTGGTCGAACGCGTTGATGCCCCAGATGACGCTTTGCACGAACACTTTGTGTTCATACATCGCCACCAGTGCGCCAAGACGGCGAGGGCTGATGCGTTCAACCACAATGGTGTTGCTCGGACGGTTGCCCGGGATCACCTTGTGTGGTGCCAGCTTCTGCACTTCGGCTTCGTCCATGCCCTTGTCGCGCAGCTCGGCTTCAGCCTCGGCGCGGGTCTTGCCGAGCATCAGGGCCTGGCTCTGGGACAGGCAGTTGGCGTACAGCCACTGATGGTGGTCGGAAACCGGGTTGAAGCTGACGATCGGCACGATGAAGTCGGCCGGGATCAGTTGGGTGCCCTGGTGCAGCAGCTGGTGGTAAGCATGCTGGCCGTTGCAGCCTACGCCGCCCCAGATAACCGGGCCGGTGTCGGTGGAAACCGGCGTACCGTCCTGGCGCACGCTCTTGCCGTTGGATTCCATATCCAGCTGTTGCAGGTGCTTGGTGATGTTACGCAGGTAGTGATCGTACGGCAGGATTGCGTGGCTCTGCGCGCCCCAGAAGTTGCCGTACCACACGCCCAGCAGGCCGAGCAGCACCGGCATGTTCGCCTCGAATGGAGCGGTCTGGAAATGCTGGTCCATGGTGTAGGCGCCGGACAGCAGTTCCTTGAAGTTGGACATGCCGATGGCCAGCGCGATGGGCAGGCCGATGGCCGACCACAGCGAGTAACGACCGCCCACCCAGTCCCACATCGGGAAAATGTTCTCTTCGCGGATACCGAACGCCACGGCGGCCGCGTTGTTGCTCGATACGGCGATGAAGTGGCGATACAGCTCGGCTTCCGAGCCACCCTGGGCCAGGTACCAGGCGCGGGCGGCCTGGGCGTTTTTCAGGGTTTCGAGGGTGTTGAAGGATTTTGACGAGACGATGAACAGCGTGGTCTCGGCGCGCAGCTTCATGGTCAGCTCGTGGAACTCGCTGCCGTCGATGTTTGCCAGGTAATGGCAGCGCACGCCTTTGTGGGCGTAGGACAACAGCGCTTCAGACACCAGCTCCGGGCCGAGGAACGAGCCACCGATACCGATGTTCACCACGTCGGTGATCGGCTTCTCGGTGTAGCCACGCCACAGGCCGTCGTGGATGCGGCCGACCAGGTCAGTGATCTGGTTCAGCACCTTGTGCACGTCCGGCATGATGTTCACGCCGTTGACCGACAGTTTGTCACCCACCGGGCGGCGCAGCGCGGTGTGCAGCGCCGGGCGACCTTCGGAAGAGTTGACCGGCTCGCCGTTGAACAGCGACTTGATCGCGCCCTGAAGGTCGACTTCCTTGGCCAGGCCTACCAGCAGGTCGCGGGTTTCGCTGGTGATCAGGTTTTTCGAGTAATCGAGGAAAAGTCCGCAGCTGCTCAAGGTGAACTGGGTAAAGCGCTGGGGATCGGCATTAAAGGCTTCGCGCATGCTGAAATCCTGCATGGCTTGGCGATGTTGATTGAGCGCTTGCCAGGCGGGCAGAGCGGTAACGTCATGAGGAGTGCGGTAGTACGCCATCGCTGCGGGTTTCCTTTTTATTGCTGGGACTGCTTTTAGGACACTTGAAAGCCGGGAATGTCCTGTCTTTGTGAAGATGACAGGCTCCGGTCAACGCCAACGAAGAGCGTAGGGCGAATACATTAAACCTAGCGTGTCGATCTGTCTTGGCTTTGTCTGCGCTGTGGCCGGTACTTTTTTATACCGGCCGATCAGGCAGTGCAACAGGCGGGGTGTGCGGCGGGGTCAGTTCAGGTGCAGATGCAGGTTGTCGATCAGCCGGGTGGCGCCCAGGTAGGCGGCGACCAGGATCACCAGGTCCTTGTCTTCGGCGGTGGCCGGACGCAGGTGCAGGCCCTGGCGAACCTCCAGGTAGTCCATGCGAAAACCTGCCGCTTCGATCTGCTGGACCTGTGCGGCGCGCAGTTTGGCGAAGTCGCGATCGCCCGCTTCAATGGCGGCGGCGATCTGGCTGAGGCTGCGGTACAGCACCGGTGCGATCGCGCGCTGCTCGTCGGTGAGGTAACCATTGCGCGACGACAGCGCGAGGCCGTCGTCGGCCCGCACGGTCGGCTCGCCGATAATCTGGATCGGCATGTTCAGGTCATGGACCATGGCGCGAATCACCGCCAGTTGCTGGTAGTCCTTCTGGCCAAAGATCGCCAGGTCCGGCTGGACCATGTTGAACAGCTTGCTGACTACCGTGGCCACGCCTTCAAAATGCCCGGGCCGGCTGGCGCCGCACAGGCCTTCGGACAGTTGCGGCACGCTGACGCGTGTCTGGCCGGCCATGCCGTCGGGGTACATCTCCTCGACGGTCGGGGCGAACAACAGGTTGCAACCGGCTTGAAGCAGCTTTTCCTGGTCGGCCGCCAGGGTGCGCGGGTATTTGTCCAGGTCTTCGCCGGCGCCGAATTGCAGCGGGTTGACGAAAATGCTCGCCACCACGAAGTCGGCTTGTTGCGCAGCCTTGGTGACCAGCGTGGCATGGCCGCTGTGCAGGTTGCCCATGGTGGGCACGAAGCCGATGCGTTTGCCCGCGCTGCGGGCATGGGTGACGGCGGCACGCAGTTCGCGCACGGTCTTGACGGTGTTCATGCGGAGAATCCGTGTTCGGCGCCCGGGAAGGTGACGGCTTTGACTTCGCTGACATAGGCGGCGAGGGCTGATTGGATACTGTCCTGGCCCGCCATGAAGTTCTTCACGAACTTGGGCACGCGGCCGGTAAGGGACAGGCCCAGCATGTCATGCAGTACCAATACCTGGCCGTCTGTGGCAGAACCGGCGCCGATACCGATCACCGGTACTTTAACGGCCTGGGTGATTTCCGCTGCCAGCTCGCTTGGCACGCATTCGAGCAGAATCATGCACGCCCCGGCCTGTTCAAGGGCGATGGCATCGGCCCGCATCTGGCGCGCCTGGGCTTCGCCGCGGCCTTGTACCTTGTAGCCGCCGAGGATATTCACCGACTGTGGCGTCAGGCCCATGTGCGCGCAAACCGGCACGCCGCGTTCAGCCAGCAAACGAATCGACTCGGCGAGCCAGGCGGCACCTTCAACCTTGATCATGTGTGCACCGGAACGCATCAGTTGAGCACTGTTGGTCAGTGTCTGTTCGATGGTGGCATCGGCCATGAAGGGCAGGTCGGCAATGATGAAGGCGCCTTCGTTGCCGCGCTTGACGCAGGCCGTGTGGTAAGCGATTTCATCGTTGGTGACGGGCAGGGTGCTGTCATTCCCTTGTAGAACCATGCCCAGGGAGTCCCCCACCAGCAACACTTCAACTCCTGCCTGGCTGCTGGCCTGGGCAAAAGTGGCGTCGTAGCAGGTCAGCATGGTGATCTTTTCACCTTTGAGCTTGAGGCTCTGCAAGGTGCTCAGGGTAACGTTTGGCATGAAAAGGGTCCTCATTCAGGCGCTTGGAAACAGCGAGTAACGCGCGTGAGTCTTCGTTTATACAGGCGCACTTTCTTAAGGATCAGTGCTTATAAGGCCTGGATTGCGCCCTTTAGCGCCGGGTAGGCGGCAGCGGGACGCCTATAGTCGTGAGGAGGACTCTGGAAGTCAATTGGATGTGTTACCGCATTGTTACGGCGGTGGTGTTACCGCTGTTACTGATGCGATTCAGCAGGCGCCACGCGTTCCAGGCCGACAAACGGGCAGGCATCCAGCAGGTCGCCGAGCAGGCGGCCATCGGCCAGTTGCAGGCTGACCGGGGCCAGTTCTGCCAACGGGTAAAGCACGAACGCCCGCAGGTGCATTTGATAGTGCGGCACCTTCAGGCGTGGCTCGTCGATCAGCCGGTCGCCAAACACCAGGATATCCAGGTCCAGGGTGCGCGGGCCCCAACGCTCAAGACGCTCGCGGCCCTGGTCATTCTCGATGGCTTGCAGCGCATCGAGCAGTTCCAGTGGTGCCAGGGCGCTGTCCAGGGCCGCGACCGCATTGGTATAGCGCGGCTGGCCCGGGAGCAGGGAATCACTTTGATAGAAGGCGGAGACGCCCGCCAGCGTGGTATCCGGCAATTGCGCGAGGGCCTCGATGGCGTCGCGCAATTGTTGCTCAGGGGCAGCCAGGTTGCTGCCCATGCCGACGTAGATACGTTCCACGTGCTTACTCGCCCGACGCGCTCGATGAATCGCCAGCGCTGCGTTTGCGCTTGCTGCCACTGCTGCGGCGACGTTTTTTCGGACCATCGCCGGTGGCTTCGCCTTTGCTGCTGAGCTCTTTGATCATCTCGCGGCGCTGGCTGTCGTTGGCGTCCTGGTAGTCGGTCCACCATTCGCCCAGGCCGTCGGTCTGCTCGCCGGCGCTTTCGCGCAGCAGCAGGAAGTCATAGCCGGCACGGAAGCGCGGGTTGTCCAGCAGCAGGTCGGCGCGTTTGCCGCTGCGGCGTGGCAGGCGCTCCTGCATGTCCCAGATCTCGCGGATCGGCATGGTGAAGCGTTTCGGGATGGCGATGCGCTGGCATTGCTCGGCGATCAGCTCGTGAGCGGCTTCCTGCATGGCCGGAATTGCCGGCATGCCACGGTCTTGCAAGCGCATGACGCGTTTTGGAAGCGCTGGCCACAACAGGGCGGCAAACAGGAACGCCGGGGTTACCGGTTTGTTCTGCTTGATACGCAGGTCGGTGTTGATCAGGGCTTCGCTGATCAGCGTGTGGGTGTAGGTCGGGTTGTACTCCAGTGCTTCGGCGCTGGCCGGGAACAGTGGGTCGAACAACTGCAGGTCTACCAGCATTTCGAAGGTGTCGGCAGCATAGCCGGAGAGGAACAGCTTGAGCACCTCTTCGAACAGCCGGGCCGAGGGAATTTCCCGCAGCATCGGTGCCAGGTCACGAATCGGCGCGGCCGTGTGCTTCTCGATGCCGAAGTTCAGCTTGGCGGCGAAACGCACGGCCCGCAGCATGCGCACCGGGTCTTCCTGGTAGCGTTGCGTCGGGTCGCCGATCAGGCGCAGCAGGTTGTTGCGGATGTCGTGTACGCCATTGGCGTAATCGAGAATGCGCTCGCTGACCGGGTCGTAATACAGGGCATTGATGGTGAAGTCGCGGCGTTGCGCGTCTTCTTCCAGGGTGCCGTAGACGTTGTCCCGCAGGATGCGCCCGCTTTCGTTGCGGGAAGACTGGTTAGTGTCTTCTTCTTCATCGTTTTGCGGATGGTTGGCGCGGAAGGTCGCGACCTCGATGATCTCGCGACCAAAGTGGATGTGCACCAACTTGAAGCGCCGGCCGATGATCCGCGCATTGCGGAATTCGGCACGCACTTGTTCCGGCGTGGCGCTGGTGGCGACGTCGAAATCCTTGGGAGTGATATTGAGCAACATGTCGCGCACGCAACCGCCAACCAGGTAGGCCTGGTAGCCGGCGTTCTGCAAACGTTCGACGATGTTCACCGCATAACGGCTGAACTGGGCGCGTTGCAGCGAATGCTGGCTGCTATTGAGCACTTCAGGCGTGCTGCGTTTGTGTTGCGTACGACGCAAGGGAGAACGGAATGACTGGAACAACTTCTTCAGCATGGGATGCACTGTTTGAAGGAATGTTCGGCCATAACGAAGAATGACCGCATGATGGGCCGGGATTCTAGCATTTAGTCAGGGGATGGTGTAGGAACTAGCTGCAAGGCTTGAGCCAGAAGCTTAAAAGAAGGGTGGCAGGTGCCAAATCGCGGAAACTACAAGGGGAGCCGAAGCTCCCCCAGAAGTAGTTGCGTGCTCTATTTTTATTATTGGTTTCGGGCTTCTTGTTTTTGTTGATCGCCCTCGCCATGAAGCTTCACCTTCATGACACTCCCAATCGGGAGCCAAGAGCAAACGGATTGCTTTGGTCGCTGTGTTGCTGATCTACGATCCAACCAGTTCAGGCTCTGCCTTAGGGCAGTTTTTGTTGTTCTCGGCCTGGTTGCGGGGCAAGCCCCAAATGCAACGCCTCTCCAAAAGAATCAGTTAGCTGCGCCTCCGCCGTGTTGTTTTTGTTATGCGTGAGTCGATTCGTCTTATTTTTATTGTCTTGTACATTTGCTTGTTATTGTTTTTGTACTAAGCATATAGCAGGGTGCGTGCCAACTTTTGCGAGGCCCAGCAAAATAAGGGGTTCGGGGCGTTTTCGGGTTTGTTGAAGGCGAAAAAAAGCCGGGGCTTCGTTACCGTAAGCCCCGGCTTTTGTTACGTGAAAAATCAGCGGTAACAGTTTTTTCACATCTGAGGGTGTTACCTGTGGGGGCAACCCACTCAGCTTTCGCTGGCAACCCCGGTCTTGCGCCGCGGGATACCCAGGCGCTGGCGCCGTTCCCACAGGCACTTACGGCTGACGCCCAGTTTGCGCGCCAGTTCGGTCTCGGTCATGTGGTCCTGGTGCTCCAGCACGAAATGCTGGAAGTAATCTTCCAGTGACAAATCTTCCGTCGGCTCGTGACTGTTGTTACTGCCGCCACCCTGCTGCGGTGGCAAACCGATGAAGTCATCATCATCCAGGTCGCTGAGCTCGATATCGATCCCCAGCAGCTCGGCGGAAATTTCCGGGCTCTCCGACAGAATCACCGCACGCTCTACCGCGTTTTCCAGCTCCCGCACGTTACCCGGCCAGGAGTAGTGACGAATCGCCTGCTCGGCATCGGCAGCAAACTTCAGGTCGGTACGGTTGATGCGCGCACTCTGGCGCGCCAGGAAGGCCGTGGCGATTTCGTTGACGTCGGCGCCGCGCTCACGCAGGGCCGGCAGTTTGAGTGCGATCACGTGCAGGCGGTAATAAAGGTCTTCACGGAACTGGCCAATCTTGGCCAGGCTCTTCAGGTCACGGTGAGTGGCCGCAATCAGTCGTACGTCGACCTTTTGCGACTGTACCGAACCGACGCGACGTATTTCGCCTTCCTGGAGTACCCGCAGCAAGCGTGCCTGGGCTTCCAGCGGCAGTTCGCCAATCTCGTCGAGGAACAGCGTGCCGCCGTCGGCGGCCTCAACCAAACCCGCACGGCCAGCGCTGGCGCCGGTAAAGGCGCCTTTTTCATGGCCGAACAATTCGGATTCGATCAGGGATTCGGGGATCGCCGCGCAGTTCACCGAGATCATCGGTGCCTTGGCGCGCTTGGACAGGTTGTGCAGGGCACGGGCCACCAGTTCTTTACCGGTACCGGACTCGCCCTGGATCAGTACATTGGAGTCGGTTGGCGCTACTTTGCGGATCTTGCTGTACAGGTCCTGCATGGGTGGGCAGGAGCCGATGATGCCGATTTCGCCGTTACTGTTATCAATACCGGGTTTTTCAGAACCATTGGCGGCCTTGCCCGCTGCCGGGCGTTCAGCCGGTGCGCTGCTGGCCGATTGACGGTCACGCAGGATGCGCGCTACGGCCTGGAGCATTTCGTCGTGGTCGAAGGGCTTGGCGATGTAGTCCACCGCGCCCATCTTCATGGAGTCCACGGCCGAGCGCAGGCTGGCGTAGCTGGTCATGATCAGCACCGGAGTGCCTTGGCCGAGCTTGATCAGCTCGGTGCCGGGGGCGCCTGGCAAACGCAGGTCACTGACGATCAGGTCGAACGTGGGAATGCTGAAACGCTCTTGGGCTTCCTGCACCGAGCCGGCTTCGCTGACCTGGTACTGATTACGTTCAAGCAGGCGACGCAAGGCAGAGCGGATAATGGTTTCGTCTTCGACGATCAAAATGTGCGGCATTGATTCAACTCTCTCGACGGTCTCAGTTCACAGCGGACGTCGCTTCGACATGACGCGGCAAGGTCACCCGAATACGGGTGCCGCGTTGGCTTTCGGTGTCAGCCGGGCTGTCGATGGTGATTTGTCCATAATGCTCTTCAACGATGGAATAGACCAGTGCAAGGCCCAGACCGGTACCTTCACCCGGATCCTTGGTGGTGAAGAAGGGTTCGAACAATCGATCCATGATGTTCTGTGGAATGCCGCTGCCTTCGTCCTCGACGATCAGATCGACCGTGTGCTCGAAAGCCTCGCTCTTGACCCGTACTGCGCTGCCGGCCGGCGATGCGTCGCGGGCGTTGGACAGCAGGTTGATCAGCACTTGGGCCAGGCGTTGTGAATCACCGTCGACCCAGTGTTCCGGGTCGCACAGGTTGAAGAACTGTACTTCGAAATTGCGCCGGTTCAAGGCCAGCAGCCCAATGGCATCCTGGGCCACTTCGGCCAGGCACACCGCTTCGTCGTGATTCTGATGGGCGCCCGCGTGGGCAAAGCTCATCAGCGACTGCACGATGCGCGAAACACGCTTGGTCTGCTCGAGAATCTGCCCGCTGATTTCGATGATTTCGCCGTCTTCTTCGCGCTCTTCCCGCAGGTTTTGCGCGAGGCAGGCGATACCGGTGATCGGATTGCCGATTTCATGGGCCACACCCGCGGCCAGGCGCCCGATGCTGGCCAGGCGCTCGGAGTGCACCAGCTTGTCTTCGAGCATCTGGGTTTCGGTCAGGTCTTCCACCAGCAGCACCAGGCCGCTGTTGCCGGGCGCCAGTGGCTCGTCGATGGCGGCCTTGTGCAGGTTGAGCCAGCGGGTCTGGCCATCCAGCGCCAGGTGCTGTTTGTGCAAGTGTTCGTCGGGCAGGTTGATGAAGCCCTGGAGCAATTCTTTCCACGGGTCGCCAATGGTGTTCAGGCGCGAGCCCACCACACGTTGGGCGGCGATGCCGGTAAGCTCTTCCATGGCCTTGTTCCACATCAGGATCTCTTGATCCTTGGCCAGGGAGCACACGCCCATCGGCAGTTCCTGCAACGTCTGGCGGTGATAGCGGCGCAGGGCATCGAGTTCGGCGGCAAGGCCGGTGAGGCGGGAGTGGTAATCCTCCAGCCGGCTCTCGATGAAGTGGATGTCTTCGGTCACGTAGTTTTCGCCGCCGGCCTTGTAGGGCAGGAACGTCTCGACCATGTCCTGGGACACGCTCGGACCCATCAGGCCGGAAAGGTTGGCTTCGATACGGTCCCGCAGGCGGCGCAGGGCATAAGGCCGGCGCTCGTCGAACGGCAGGTAGAGATCGCGCAGGGCCTGCTCGACTTCCTTTTGTGCGGCCTTGGCGCCCAGCGGCTTGGCCAGTTGCGTGGCGAATTCCTGGGGTGAGGCGGCGTGCAGTTCGCGGCGTTGCGGGCGACGGACGTTGTCCACTGCGCAGGCTTCGGCGGCGCTGGTTTCTTCGGGGCTGGCGTTGGTGAACAGCGAGATCAGGGTGAACATCAGCACGTTGGCCGCCAGCGAGGCAATTGCCGCCATGTGCCAACTGGTGTCATCCAGCACGTAGATCATGTTCAGCAGCGGGATGTAGAAGCCCTGCAGGTTGCCCACCAGCGGCAGCAGCATGGTCACGGTCCATACCAGGATCCCGGCGAGCAAACCGGCGATAAAGCCTCGGCGGTTGGCGGTCGGCCAGTACAGCACCGACAGCACGCCCGGCAGGAACTGCAAGGTGGCAACGAAGGCAACGATGCCCAGGTTGGCCAGGTCCTGTTCTGCACCCAGCAACAGGTAGAAGCCATAGCCGGCCATGATGATCGCGACGATCAGGGCCCGGCGGGTCCATTTCAGCCAGCGGTAGATATTGCCTTCGGCCGGCGGCTGGTAGAGCGGCAGCACCAGGTGATTCAGCGCCATCCCCGACAGCGCCAGGGTACTGACGATGATCAGCCCGCTGGAGGCCGATAATCCGCCGACATAGGCCAGCAATGCGAGGGATTTGCTGTTGGCTGCAATACCCACGCCCAGCGTGAAGTATTCGGGATTGGTGGTGGCGCCAAGTTTCAGGCCGGCCCACAGGATCAGCGGCACCGCCAGGCTCATCAACAGCAGGAACAGCGGCAAGCCCCAGCTGGCGCTGACCAGCGAGCGCGGGTTGAGGTTTTCGGTGAAGGTCATGTGGTACATGTGCGGCATCACAATCGCCGAGGCGAAGAACACCAAAAGCAGCGTGCGCCATGGGCCTTCCTGCAACGGCGTGTGCAGTGCGGCCAGGGCGGTCTGGTTTTGCAGCAGCCACAGTTCCAGCTGTTGCGGGCCGTCGAATACGCCATACAACGCGTACAGACCGACACCGCCGATGGCGATCAGCTTGATCACCGATTCAAACGCGATCGCAAACACCAGTCCTTCATGTTTCTCACGGGTGGCGATATGCCGTGAGCCGAAGAAAATCGTGAACAGAGTGATCAGCGCGCAGAAGCTCAATGCCACGCGGTGTTGCACCGGCTCGCGGGTGAGGATGCTGATGGAGTCGGCCACGGCCTGGATCTGCAATGCCAGCAACGGCAGCACGCCGATCAGCATGAAAATCGTGGTCAGTGCACCGGCCCAGGTACTGCGAAAACGGAACGCAAACAGGTCGGCCAGGGACGACAACTGATAGGTGCGGGTGATTTTCAGGATCGGATACAACAGCACCGGCGCCAGCAAAAACGCGCCGGACACCCCGAGATAACTGGACAGAAAGCCGTAACCGTACTGATAGGCCAGGCCCACGGTGCCATAAAACGCCCAGGCACTCGCGTACACGCCCAATGACAAGGTGTAGGTCAACGGATGGCGAATGATCGCCCGCGGAATCATCCCGCGTTCACTGATCCAGGCTACCCCGAACAACGCGGCCAGGTAGGCGGCGCTGATCAGCAGCATCTCGGTCAGGCTAAAGCTCATCGGCATCTTTTTGGCTCTGCAGGATGAAAGTCACGACGATCAGAATCAGCCAAAGCAGATAGGGCCGGTACCAGGCGCCTGTGGCGTCGATCCACCAATCCATGATGGCGGGAGAAAACAGGTAGATCCCGACGACCAGCAGCAGGACCAATCGATAGATGTACATGTTGGCCTCTGATTGAAAAACTGCGGCGATGGTAACGGATGGCTCGCAAGCTGCAAGCGCCTTCAGCGCAATTGCGCTTCGGCCAGCGTGAGTGTGCGCGGGATCTGTGTGGCATCCCAGTGTTGAATGCCCCAATCCAGCAGTTCCCGTGGGCTGGCGTGGTGCATTTCGTCGCCCGCCGGCTGGCCCAGGGCGCGCAGTGCTCTTAACAGCAAAGGCGTGGCCTGGTCAGTGGTCAAGGGCGGTGAGCGGTAGGATTTGCCCAGCTTGTTACCGTCCGGCTGGATGATCAGCGGCACATGCAGGTAACGCGGTTGGCGCAGGCCCAGCAACTCTTGCAGATACAGTTGGCGCGGCGTGGAGTCGAGCAGGTCGGCGCCACGCACGATGTCGGTCACACCTTGCCAGGCATCATCGAGGACTACCGCCAGTTGGTAGGCATACAGGCCGTCGCGACGGCGGATGATGAAGTCGCCTACGTCGCGACCCAGATGCTGTCGGAATTCGCCTTGTACGCGGTCGGTAAAGTGGTACTCCAACTCCGGCACTCGCAGGCGGATGGCGGCATCTTGCTGGTCATGCCCGGCATTGCGGCACAGTCCCGGATAAATCCCGTTATAGGGCTCCAGTTGCTTGCGCGAGCAGGTGCAGGCGTAGGCCAGGCCGTGATTGAACAGGCGGTTGAGCACTTCGGCGTAGGCATCGTGCCGCTCGCTTTGTCGGACCAACTCCCCGTCCCATTCAAAACCATAGCGTTCCAGGGCATTCAGGATGGCGGCCTGGGCGCCGGGCTCTTCCCGTGGCGGATCGAGGTCTTCCATGCGCATCAGCCAGCGGCCTTGGTTGGCACGGGCGTCGAGGTAGGAGGCGAGGGCGGCGACCAGGGAACCGAAGTGCAGGTGTCCGCTGGGCGTGGGGGCGAAACGCCCGATATAGGAGGAGGCTGTCATGGGCCGGATATTACTGGAAAACCAGCAAACGCCAGAAACAAAAATGGGGCGTTCGCACGCCCCATTTGTCCAGCCCGGCAGTGATTACTTGCCGACCTGTTTTTCCTTGATTTCAGCCAAGGTCTTGCAGTCCACGCACAGGTCGGCGGTAGGACGCGCTTCCAGGCGGCGAATACCGATCTCGACGCCGCAGGACTCGCACCAGCCGTACTCTTCGTCTTCGATGAGTTGCAGGGTCTTGTCGATCTTCTTGATCAGCTTGCGCTCGCGATCACGGGCGCGCAGTTCAAGGGCGAACTCTTCTTCCTGGCTGGCACGGTCTGCCGGGTCCGGGAAGTTGGCCGCTTCGTCCTTCATATGGTCAACGGTACGGTCAACCTCTTGCATCAAGTCCTGTTTCCACTGCTTCAGGATCTTGGAGAAGTGTTCGCGCATGGGCTTGCCCATGTATTCCTCACCCTTCGCCTCGACGTAGGGTTGGAAGCCGCTGATGCTCTGTTGCTTTGCTTGGGTGGGCATGAATGGACCGCCTCTCACTCTTCTAATCCATTGCGCAGGATTGCAACATCACCGACACCTGCCGGCCCTGCGGCTGCAAGCGGGCGAACTTACCAGATAGATTCGGGGTGCGCCACTCCCGGTTGTCGAGGCACCGTCTCCTGAGGCTTGCAAACCGCCGCAGGCCCCAGCAGGGCGGGCTTGTACGGTCTCGAATGTTGATTTTAGCTGTTTTGCAGGTAGTTGCTTGCCGTGCTTGCTACATGTCTTGGGGCAATAGAGCAGGTTTTGCGCGGCGGGTTGGGTAGAATCGGGGTTTGTCCTCAGAGTTAAGGAAGGCTAATGGCTCAGCCCTACAGTGCGCGCAGCCGCGCTATCGAACCTTTCCATGTCATGGCGTTGCTGGCGCGGGCCAATGAATTGCAGGCCGCCGGTCACGACGTGATTCACCTGGAAATCGGCGAGCCGGACTTCACCACCGCCGAGCCCATCATCAAGGCCGGGCAGGCGGCGCTGGCCAATGGCAAGACCCGCTATACCGCGGCCCGCGGGCTGCCGGAGTTGCGGCAAGCCATCAGCGGTTTCTACCAGCAGCGCTACGGGTTGAGCATCGATCCCGAGCGAATTCTGATTACACCCGGCGGCTCGGGAGCCTTGTTGCTGGCGAGCAGCCTGCTGGTGGATCCTGGCAAGCACTGGCTGCTGGCAGACCCAGGCTACCCCTGCAACCGCCACTTCCTGCGACTGGTGGAGGGCGCGGCCCAACTGGTCCCGGTCGGCCCCGAGGTACGTTATCAACTGACCGCCGACCTGGTGGCGCGCCATTGGGATCAGGACAGCGTGGGCGCGTTGGTCGCGTCGCCTGCCAACCCTACCGGTACCATCCTGACGCGGGACGAGTTGGCGGGGCTGTCGAGCGCCATCAAGGCGCGCAATGGGCATTTGGTGGTGGATGAGATCTACCACGGCCTGACCTACGGCACCGATGCCGCCAGCGTGCTGGAAGTCGACGATGAAGCCTTCGTCTTAAATAGTTTTTCGAAGTATTTCGGAATGACCGGCTGGCGCCTGGGCTGGCTGGTGGCGCCGCCTGCTGCGGTGGGTGAGCTGGAGAAGCTGGCGCAGAATCTCTACATCAGCGCGCCGAGCATGGCCCAGCATGCGGCCCTGGCCTGCTTTACCCCGCAAACATTGAACATTCTTGAAGACCGCCGGGCCGAGTTTGGCCGGCGTCGCGACTTCCTGCTGCCAGCGCTGCGCGAATTGGGTTTCGGTATTGCCGTGGAGCCGGAAGGCGCGTTCTACCTGTATGCCGATATCAGCGCATTTGGCGGCGATGCCTTCGCGTTCTGCCGGCACTTCCTCGAAACCGAGCACGTTGCGTTCACGCCGGGCCTGGATTTCGGCCGTTATCAAGCCGGTCACCATGTGCGTTTTGCCTATACGCAAAACCTTGATCGCCTAGAGCAAGCCGTTGAACGGATAGCTCGCGGCCTGCGGAGTTGGCAAGGCTGATGCGCTTTAATCCTCCCCTCGAAGAAGGCCGGCTGATCCGCCGCTACAAGCGTTTTCTCGCCGATATCGAAACCGTTACCGGCGAGTTGTTGACCATTCACTGCCCGAACACCGGCTCGATGTTCAACTGCATGGTGGAAGGTGGCCAGGTCTGGTTCAGCCGCTCCAATGACCCCAAGCGCAAGCTGCCAGGCACCTGGGAAATCAGCGAAACCCCACAAGGGCGCCTGGCGTGTGTGAACACGGCGCGGGCCAATCAGTTGGTTGAAGAAGCGCTGCGCGCGGGGGTTATCACCGAGCTCAATGGCTTTACTGCCTTGAAACGCGAAGTCGCCTACGGCCAGGAAAACAGCCGGATCGATTTCCGCCTGGACTACCCGGCGGGCGCGGCATATGTCGAAGTCAAAAGCGTCACCCTCGGGTTTGACGGGACCTCGACGGCGGCGTTTCCCGATGCCGTGACCCAGCGCGGTGCCAAGCATCTGCGTGAGCTGGCGCATCTGGCGCGTGAGGGTGTACGGGCAGTGCAGTTGTACTGCGTCAACCTCTCGGGGATCGATGCGGTGCGTCCTGCCGAAGAAATTGATGCCGGTTATGCGGCAGCGTTGCGTGAGGCCAAGGCGGCGGGCGTCGAGGTGCTGGCCTATGGCGTGCGAGTGACGTCAGAGGAAATCTGCATCGACCGTCGCCTGGAAGTAATGCTCGGCGGTTAGATTTCTACCCACAGGCCTTGTTCGTCCTCGCGGCCGGGCAGGGCTGTCAGGCTCTGGCCGGCGCAAGGCCCGGCGACGCACTCACCGCTTTCGATCAGGAACAGTGCGCCATGGGTGGCGCACTGGATCATGCTCGCGCTCGGGTCGAGAAACTGGTGCGGCTGCCATTCCAGCGGCACCCCGCGATGTGGGCAGCGGTTGATATAGAAGTAGGCAATGCCTTCGCGGCGCACGGCAAACAGCTTGCGGCCGTCGATATCGAAACCGAGGCTGGCGTTGGGTGCGAGTTCGCTGGAGGCGCAGAGAAACTTCATATCGATCCTTAAGTGCCGCCGTTTGCGGGCTGCAAGGCTATCCTGGTTTTTGCCGCAGAGCCCGGTGCTTGACGTGCAAATGCAAACAATTATCAAATGCCGGCTTCGCCCGTAAGCTGACTGGGCGCTCTGTACGATGTCGGGCAGCCTTGATCTGTCACATTGCGAGTGTTTCAGCGGGCTCACCCCTTGGAAGGAAACCCTTTTATGCGCCTGAGTGCCAGTGCTATCGCGCTCGTTGTCGGACTGCTGGTCAACGCTGGGGCCCAGGCCTCTGAACTGCCACAACGCTGGGTCAGCGCCGGTGGTGCGTTGTCGGAATGGGTGACGGCCCTGGGCGGTGAGTCAAAGCTGGTGGGCGTGGATACCACCAGCCAGCATCCGGAATCCCTCAAGGCGTTGCCGAGCATTGGTTACCAGCGTCAGTTGTCGGCGGAAGGCATTCTGAGCCTGCGCCCGCAAATCCTGGTGGGCACCGAGGAAATGGGACCGCCACCGGTGTTGGCGCAAATCCGCAATGCCGGTGTGAAAGTGGAGCTGTTTTCAGCCGAGCCGGATCTGCCGACGCTGCAGGGCAACCTTCAGCATTTGGGCAAGCTGCTGGGTAACGAAGCGAAGGCTGCAGAACTGTTCAGTGACTATCAGCAACAACTTGACCAACAAAAGAACTGGGTGGCCAAGGCCCAGGCCACTCAAAAGGCGCCTGGAGTGCTGTTGCTGCTGGGACATGCCGGCGGCAAACCGCTGATTGCGGGCAAAGACACGGCGGCTGACTGGATGTTGCAGCAGGCCGGCGGCCATAACCTGGCGACCCACGATGGTTACAAGCCGTTTTCCGTAGAGTCGCTGGCGGGGCTCAATCCTGAGGTGCTGGTGTTTGCCGATCGCGCTTTGACCGGGGATGCGGCCCGCGCCGCGTTGTTCAAGGAAAACCCGATCCTGGCTTCGACGCCAGCGGCCAGGAATGGACGCGTCTATGAGTTGGACCCAACGCTGCTGGTGGGTGGGCTTGGGCCGCGCTTGCCGCAAAGCCTGGTGAGGCTGTCTGCCGGGTTCTATCCGTCTCAGGCTAATACCGCCCCATGACCACTCTGCTTAAACCGCGAACCCTGTTTATCGGCTTGAGTCTGCTGTGTGTATTGGCGATCTGGTTGTCATTGGCCCTTGGACCGGTGAGTCTGCCGTTAATGGACACACTGCGGGCAGCCTTACGCTTGATGGGTGTGCCAATCGAGGCCCAAGGCCTGGAGCAGGCGGAGTTGATCCTCGGGCAGATTCGCCTGCCGCGTACGTTGCTGGGATTGGCCGTCGGTGGGGTTCTGGCACTTTCCGGCGTTGCAATGCAGGGGCTGTTTCGCAACCCCTTGGCTGATCCCGGGTTGGTCGGGGTTTCCAGCGGTGCAGCGTTGGGCGCGGCGATTGCGATTGTCGGTGGTTCGTTTTTTGGCGGTTTGCCGGATGCCCTCGGGCCTTATCTGCTGTCGTTGTGTGCCTTCCTCGGCGGTTTGGGGGTAACAGCGCTGGTCTATCGCCTGGGGCGGCGCAACGGCCAAACCAACGTCGCGACCATGTTGCTGGCGGGTATCGCCCTGACGGCGCTCGCCAGTTCGGCGGTGGGCCTGTTCACCTACCTGGCAGATGACGCTACCTTGCGCACCCTGACGTTCTGGAACCTGGGCAGCCTGAATGGCGCCAGCTACTCGCGCTTATGGCCGCTGCTGCTGGTCAGCGCCGGCGTAGCACTGTGGCTGCCGCGCCGGGCCAAGGCGCTGAATGCACTCCTGCTGGGTGAGTCGGAAGCCAGTCACTTGGGCATTGATGTTGAAGGCCTCAAGCGCGAACTGGTGTTCTGCACCGCGCTGGGCGTGGGCGCGGCCGTGGCGGCTGCGGGGATGATCGGCTTTGTCGGGCTGGTGGTGCCGCATCTGGTACGCCTGCTGGCGGGGCCGGATCATCGGGTGCTGCTGCCAGCCTCGGTGCTGGCGGGGGCGAGTTTGCTGTTGTTTGCCGATCTGGTGGCGCGCCTGGCCTTGGCGCCGGCGGAATTACCGATCGGCATTGTTACCGCGTTTATCGGTGCGCCGTTTTTCCTCTACCTGTTGTTACGAGGGCGCGCCTGATGCTGCGAGTAGAAGACCTGCAGATCCGCCGTGGGCGCAAAACTGTGCTGGCGGACATCACCCTGGACCTGCTGCCAGGAGAAGTGCTCGGCGTATTGGGCCCCAACGGTGCGGGAAAAAGTACATTGCTCGGTGCGTTATGCGGCGAGTTGCAGCCCGACCAAGGCCTTGTGTGGCTGGATCAGCGTGAGTTGAAAGACTGGGGCGGAGCGCAGCGTGCCCAGCGCCTGGCGGTGTTGCCGCAGACCTCGACCCTGGACTTTGCCTTTCGCGTCGAAGAGGTGGTGGGCATGGGGCGCTTGCCTCATCAGACGGGCCGGGTGCGTGACGATGAAATCATCAATGCTGCCTTGCAGGCTGCCGACGTTAGCCATTTGAGCGGGCGCAGCTATCTGGCGTTGTCGGGCGGCGAGCGGCAGCGTGTGCATCTCGCACGGGTGTTGGCGCAGCTATGGCCGGGTGAGGCGGGGCAGACCTTGTTGCTGGATGAGCCGACGTCAATGCTTGACCCGCTGCACCAGCACACCACCTTGCAGGCGATCCGCCGCTTTGCCGACCGTGGCGCGGCGGTGCTGGTGATCCTTCACGACCTGAACCTGGCGGCGCGCTACTGTGATCGCATCCTGTTGCTGGAGGATGGCCGGCCCCATGCGTTGGACACACCGGCACAGGTGTTGCGGCCTGAGCCGCTGAAGGCGGTATTCGGGCTGGATGTGTTGGTGCAGCCGCATCCGGAGCGCGGCCATCCGTTGATCATTGCCCGCTGAAAATCGCCGCAGTTTTTTATGGGCAAAAAAAGACCCGGCAAGAGCCGGGTCAAATAACCGTGATTAGCCTGATGAGGAGATAATCTGAGAGTCCGAACCAATGGTCTTTCAGTTATCGGCTGATCTCGCGACCAGTTGTGATAATCATAACGATTCTCATTTGAGAGTCAACATTTGTTTTTGCGGCCTCTTCGAATTTCCTCAAACTTCTGTTTGGAATCCCCGTAAACGCGGGTGCAAGTTGGCATCTCAATTCTTTTGGCGTGCCGTCAGAGCGTCCAGCTGACGATTTAAAGCTTCCTTGCGTTCAACGGGAATGTCATTCCAGTGCACATCCATCAGCGCGCCTTCAATGGCATACAACAACACTTTGGATGCCCTGAAACCGCGGGTGCGTACGGCACGGTACGCGTCGACTGCCCCCAGGCGGCGTAGGTCGGACGCACTGTGGATGCCCACCGCATGCAGCCATTGCGCCGACGTCTTGCCAAGGTTTTTCAGGTGTTGCAGCTCATCATTCATCAAGCCTCCTTGCGACGGCCGAATGGTTCGGTGGGTATCGTGACCAGGCAAGCCTGAAAGGAGTGTAGCGCTCAGTAGGAAAAGCGTAGTTCTTTGGTCGGCAACGACCTAAAAGCTTCTAAGGCAGGCGGGGGTTTTAGCGTAGGAAAGGGTGAAGCCCCCGGTACGCCCTGTGCGTAGCCGGGAGCCGATGTAGCGGTTTAGCGAGTGCGGTAGCGCAGGCGTGTGCCGAAATTGACGGACATCAGGATCTCATCGGCGCTTAACTCAGGGGGGAAATAAGTGCCGGAGATCTGGGCATGCGCCAGGCTCGCCCCTTCCAGCGGGCAGTCGCGCAAATCCAGGCCGCGCAAGTCGGCGGAGCGGAAATAAGCGTCGGTGAAATCCACGCCATCGGCATTCAGGTCGCGCAGGTCCAGGCCGCGAAAGTCGCCACCGCGCATATCGATGGTGCCGTCTTTCGGACGCTCCTGGTTGAAGCCGCGGATATCATCTTTATGCAGAAGCGCGTACAGCGGGGTATCAAGTAGCTTCGGCTGGCTCACAATGGCGACTCCCGTGTTGGAATTATGGCGCCATTATAGTGCCACTATTTCTCGGCCGTGAGCCCCGGAAGGCTGCACGACCAAGAAATATTTCTTACAGCCCCGGCAGACGCTGGCGAATATGTGCCACCAATGCGTCCAGGGTCCCGCTTTCATTGGTCTCCACGCGCTTGCTGAGCAGCAACTCCTCGGCGCTGAGCGGGTCACGGGTGGCCTGCTGTTCTTCGATGATGGCCAGGGTGGCGTCGGAAGGGTCGTTCTTGTCCGCCTGACGTTGTGCCAGCCAAGCGGCGATTACCGCCTGTGGCGCATTGCAGTCAAGGATCAGGAATGGCGCGCCGGTGGCCTCGGCGATCTTGGCCGCCGCGTCGCGTTGTTCTCGCTTGAGGAAGGTCGCGTCCAATACCACCGGGAAACCGGCGCGCAGTACGGTGTCGGCGATTTCGTTCAGGCGCGCGTAGGTCGCGGCGCTGGCGTCTGCGGCGTAGATCCCGGCCTGCGGCGTGTTCTCGACCTTCTGCTCGCCGAACAGGCGCTTGCGCTCTACGTCCGAACGCAGGCGAATCGCCCCCAATGCTTCTACGAGGCGCATGGATACATGGCTTTTGCCAACGGCCGATACGCCATGGGTGATGGCCAGGAAGCGCGATGGGATGGTGCTGTAGCTTTCTGCCAGGTTGGCGTAGTTGCGGTACTGGCGCAGGGTGGTAGCGCGCTGCACCGCATCCGCCTCGGAAGGCATGCTGAACAGCGCGATCTTCGCGCGTACCAGGGCGCGGTAGGCTTTATAGAAGTTCAGTACTTCCAGGCCTTGATAGTCGCCGGTCAGCTCCAGGTACTGGCTGATGAAGCGTCGTGCCAGGCTCTTGAGGCCGCGGTCTTCCAGGTCCATCGCCAAAAAGCCGGTGTCGGCATACACGTCGGTGAAGCGGAACGGCTCGTTGAACTCGATGCAGTCGAAGATGACCACGTGGCCATCAATCATCGTGGCGTTGCCCAGGTGGATATCACCGTGGCATTCACGGGTGAAGCCATTGAGCTTGCGTTGTTCGAACAGTGGCTTGAGGCGCTCGAAACTGCTTTCGGCCCAGGCCTGCAAGGCGTCCAGTTGTGCCAGGTCGGCCTTGTCGCTGAGGAACGGACGGATCTGCTCGAAGTTCTGCAGCACCGGTGCCATGACATCGTGCGGCGTGCCAGCAGAGTTAGTGGCCGGGACTTTCGGGGCATTCAGGTGAAAATGCGCGATCTGCCTGGCCATTTCGTCGATGTGCGCGCTGGTCAGTTCGCCGTTGGCCTGCAGGGTGCTGAGCAGTTGGCTTTGCGGGAACTGGCGCATTTTCAGCATGTAGTCGACCACCGGACCGTCGCCGCCCAACTGCGGTGCCTCGGCGCTGCCGGTGATCGGCAACACTTCAAGATACAAATCATCGGTCAGGCGCTGGTTGAGGCGCAGCTCTTCATTGCAGAAGTGGCCGCGGGCTTGCAGGGTGGTGAAATCGAGGAAGCCGAAATTCACCGGCTTCTTCATCTTGTAAGCATAGGGCCCAGTGAGCAGGACCCAGGAAATATGGGTCTCGATGACTTGGAACTGATCCACCGGATGGGAAAACAGGGCCGGGTTTTGCAGGGCAGCAATCAGGGACTGGCTCACGGGCGATCCTTCAGAGTCTGGGAAAATTCATGGCGGGCATTATGGCTCCTACAGGCGGTCGTGCAAACCGCTGTCCGGCTCATGTTGGTCATCAATAAAGTGCGTATAATCCGCCGCCATGACTCGTACCCGATCTCCCCGTTCCCGTAAAAAACCTCCTTCCCGCGGCCTGCGCCCTTGGCTGGGCTGGGCGCTTAAGCTCAGCCTGGTAGGGCTTGTCGTGATCGCCGGCTTCGCGGTTTACCTCGATGCCGTGGTCCAGGAGAAGTTCTCCGGCAAGCGCTGGACCATTCCGGCCAAGGTCTACGCGCGCCCGCTGGAACTGTTCAGCGGCCAGAAGCTGAGCAAGGATGACTTCCTCACCGAGCTCGATGCCCTGGGCTATCGCCGCGAACCCGTGAGCAATGGCCCCGGCGCCGCTGCCGTCAGCGGCAACACGGTTGACCTGAACACCCGCGGCTTCCAGTTCTATGAAGGCCTGGAAAAACCCCAGCCGGTGCGCGTGCGTTTCTCTGGCGACTACGTAGCCGAACTGTCCTCGCTCAACGGCTCGAAGTTGCCGGTGGTGCGCCTGGAACCCTTAATGATCGGTGGGATTTATCCGAAAAACCTGGAAGACCGCATCCTGATCAAGATCGATCAGGTGCCGCCTTACCTGCTGGATACCCTGATCGCCGTCGAAGACCGGGATTTCTACAGCCACTGGGGCGTATCACCGAAGTCCATCGCGCGCGCCATCTGGGTCAACACCTCCGGCGGCAAGATGACCCAGGGCGGCAGTACGCTGACACAGCAATTGGTCAAGAACTTCTACCTGACCAACGAGCGCAGCCTGACCCGCAAGCTGACCGAAGCCATGATGGCGATGCTGCTGGAGCTGCACTACAGCAAGCAGGAAATTCTTGAGGCGTACCTCAATGAAGTGTTCGTTGGCCAGGACGGTCAGCGTGCCGTCCACGGTTTTGGTCTGGCCAGCCAGTTCTTCTTCGGCCAGCCGTTGTCCGAGCTGAAGTTACACCAGGTGGCGCTGCTGGTGGGCATGGTCAAGGGGCCGTCCTACTACAACCCGCGTCGCAACCCGGAGCGGGCGCTGGAGCGCCGTAACCTGGTGCTGGATGTACTTGAGCAGCAAGGTGTCGCCACCCCTGAACAAGTGGCCGCCGCGAAGAAAATGCCACTGGGTGTAACCACCCGCGGCAAGCTCGCCGACAGCTCCTTCCCGGGCTTTATCGATCTGGTCAAACGCCAACTGCGTGAAGACTACCGCGACGAAGACTTGACCGAAGAAGGCCTGCGGATCTTCACCAGTTTCGACCCGATCCTGCAGATGAAGGCCGAAGCGTCGGTCAATGACACCTTCAAACGCCTGACAGGTCGTAAAGGCTCTGACGACGTCGAGGCTGCGATGGTGGTGACCAACCCGGAAACCGGCGAAGTCCAGGCCATGATCGGCAGTCGCCAGGCCAGCTTTGCCGGGTTCAACCGGGCGCTGGACGCGGTGCGGCCGATTGGCTCGCTGGTCAAGCCGGCGGTGTACCTGACCGCGCTGGAAAAACCGAGCAAGTACACGCTGACCAGTTGGCTGTCCGATGACCCGCTGTCGGTCAAAGGGGCTGATGGCCAGATGTGGACGCCGCATAACTTTGATCGTCGCTCCCACGGTACGATTTTCCTGTACCAGGGCTTGGCGCACTCCTACAACATCTCGACTTCCCGCCTCGGCCTTGAGCTGGGCGTGCCGAACGTGCTCAAGACGCTCGGCCGGTTGGGCATCACTCGCGAGTTCCCGGCGTTCCCATCGATGCTGTTGGGTGCGGGTGCGATGAGCCCGATGGAAGTGGCGACCATGTACCAGACCCTGGCCAACGGTGGTTTCAATACGCCGATGCGTGGAATCCGGAGCGTGTTGACGGCCGAAGGCGAACCGCTCAAGCGTTATCCGTTCCAGATTCAGCAACGCTTTGACCCGGCCTCGATCTACCTGATCCAGAACGCCATGCAGCGCGTGATGCGCGAAGGTACCGGGCGCTCGGCCTACAACGTGCTGCCGGCCAACCTGACACTGGCTGGCAAGAGCGGTACCAGTAACGATTCGCGGGACAGCTGGTTCGCAGGGTTCAGCCAGGACCTGCTGGCAGTGGTTTGGCTGGGGCGTGATGACAACGGCAAGACGCCGTTTACCGGTGCTACCGGCGCGTTGCAGGTATGGACCAGTTTCATGAAAAAGGCCGATCCACTGCCGCTGAACATGCCGCAGCCGGACAATATCGTCCAGGCCTGGATCGATCCGCACACCGGCCAGGGTTCCGATGCCAACTGTCCGGGCGCGGTGCAGATGCCGTATATTCGCGGCAGCGAGCCACCACCCGGTGCAGCGTGCGGAGCCAGTGCGCCCGCCAGTGCTGAATCGGTGATGGATTGGGTCAAGGGCTGGATGAATTAAGCAAAGAGGGTTTCACGTGAACAAGTTGTTGATTCCAGCTATTACAGTTTTGGCATTGCTCGGTGGTTGCGCCAGCGTGGAGCGGGGCTCTATTCCGGTGGTGGACTCCAGTACAACGGTGTCCAACAACGACCGGATCTCGGCCAACGGCGGCTTCCGCCAAACCGTTACCAACCGTCCTGCCCAGGCCCGGCCCCAGGCGCAAGCCGTGCCTCAGGACTCTGGTGTAGTGGTGATGATCCCGGGTGGCGGCGCTGCCACCTCGGCTCCGATCAGTACTCAACCATGGACCCCAGGCCCAAGTACATCGGGCCCGATCGACGCCACGCCGATTCAAACGGCACCGATCAACCAGGGCACCTACAACATGCCGTCGACGCCGAGTGGAATTCCTTCCGCCAGCAGTGCCGGCGGTCTGTCAGCCGATGAGCAGTTGGATGGCCCGGTGCTGGCGTTGCTCACCACTGCCCAACAGCAGCAGTCGGGTGGCGATTTGAACGGCGCATCGTCGAGCCTCGAGCGCGCCCAGCGCGTGGCACCGCGTGAACCGCAAGTGCTATACCGCCTGGCTCAGGTTCGCATGGCGCAGGGCGATGCCCCACAAGCTGAACAATTTGCCCGCCGCGGCCTGACCCTGGCCAATGGCCGTCCAGACCTGCAGGCCAGCCTGTGGAGCTTGATCGGTGATGCCCGCGAGAAGCAAGGCGATGCTGCCGGCGCCGCCCAGGCTCGGCAAAAAGCCAAGGTAAGCCTCTGATGGATGCACGCTTTCCGGCAATTGCCGAACAGTTGTTGTTGATCGAGCGTGAACTGCGCTTGCAGGGCTGGTGGGACGAAGTGTCCCCCAGTGCTGAAGCCTTGAGCAGTGTTGAGCCGTTTTCCGTCGACACACTGGACTTTCACCAGTGGCTGCAATGGATTTTCCTGACACGGATGAAGCAAATCCTCGAACAGGACCTGCCATTGCCCAATGCGTCGGGGATTCTGGAGATGGCCGAGATGGTTTACGCCGATCGGCCACTTGAGAGCCTTGGCCTGCGGACTGCGCTGAAAAAGTTCGATCAACTGATCGTCGACGCTCGTTAATTGCCTGGCTGCCGGTTTTTCCGGCAGTCTTGCGCATATTTCTACCGCTTTGCGCCATTCAGGCGAGTTTTATCCCTCCTCAAGCCCCTTTCTTCTACGTTCTCATGCGCTTAGTTGGAAAAAAGCGCAATTATTGCTTGACTTGGAGGGGCTGAAACAGAAGAATCCAAAGTCCGCTGTAGAGGGACTGCCAGAAGCAGACCCACTCAGCAGATCATGAGGCGCATACCCGCGCCGACCTGTTACACCCGCAACGCGTTACCTCGCGCTGGGTGGGAAAATCCCGCAACACTTGGGACGCTCCCAATACTTGCTCAGTCAGTGCTGACGTAGTCGGCGACCACCGTCGCTCATGCTCTGCTGAGAAGTAAACCTATTAAGACCCGTCGGTTTTTAACGGACGGTATTCTGGCGTTTTAGAGGTGAACAACGTGGAGCTTTTATCTGGCGGTGAGATGCTCGTCCGCTTTTTGCGTGACGAAGGCGTCGACTATATCTACGGGTACCCAGGTGGTGCTCTGCTGCATGTCTACGACGCACTGTTCAAGGAACCGGCTGTTACCCACATCCTGGTTCGCCACGAACAAGCTGCTACCCATATGGCTGACGGTTACGCCCGTGCCACCGGTAAAGCCGGTGTGGTACTGGTGACTTCCGGCCCTGGCGCGACCAATGCCATTACCGGCATCGCGACGGCCTATATGGACTCCATCCCGATGGTGATCATTTCCGGCCAGGTGGCGAGCACCATGGTCGGTACCGATGCATTCCAGGAAACCGACATGATCGGTATTTCCCGGCCGATCGTGAAACACAGCTTCATGATCAAGCATGCCTCGGAAATCCCGGAAGTCATGAAGAAGGCGTTCTACCTCGCACAGTCCGGTCGCCCGGGTCCTGTGGTGGTCGATATCCCGAAAGACATGACCAACCCGGCGGAAAAATTCGAATACATCTTCCCGAAGAAAGCCAAGCTGCGTTCCTACAGCCCGGCCGTTCGCGGGCACTCGGGGCAAATCCGCAAGGCGGCAGAAATGCTGTTGGCGGCCAAGCGTCCGGTGCTCTATTCGGGTGGTGGGGTGATTCTGGGCGGCGGTTCTGCACCGCTGACCGAGCTGGCCAAGATGCTCAACCTGCCAGTCACCAACACCTTGATGGGCCTCGGCGCGTTCCCGGGTTCGGACCGTCAGTTCGTCGGCATGCTCGGCATGCACGGCAGCTACACCGCCAACCTGGCCATGCACCATGCTGACGTGATCCTCGCCGTCGGTGCGCGGTTCGATGACCGGGTGATCAATGGCGCGAGCAAGTTCTGCCCGAATGCCAAGATCATCCACATCGATATCGACCCGGCATCCATCTCCAAGACCATCAAGGCCGACGTGCCTATCGTTGGTCCTGTGGAAAGCGTGCTGACCGAAATGGTCGCTGCGCTGAAGGAAATCGGCGAAGCCCCGAACAAGGATTCCGTTGCCAGCTGGTGGAAGCAGATCGACGAGTGGCGCGGTGACCGCGGCCTGTTCCCTTACGACAAGGGTGATGGCAGCGTCATCAAGCCACAGACCGTGATCGAAACCCTGTGCGAAGTGACCAAAGGCGATGCCTTTGTGACCTCCGATGTGGGCCAGCACCAGATGTTCGCGGCGCAGTACTACAAGTTCGACAAGCCTAACCGCTGGATCAACTCCGGTGGCCTGGGCACGATGGGCTTTGGTTTCCCTGCGGCCATGGGTGTGAAGCTGAGCTTTCCGGATACTGACGTTGCGTGCGTCACCGGCGAAGGCAGTATCCAGATGAACATCCAGGAACTGTCGACCTGCCTGCAATATGGCTTGCCGGTGAAGATCGTCTGCCTGAACAACGGTGTACTGGGCATGGTTCGCCAGTGGCAGGACATGAGCTACGGCAGCCGTCACTCCCATTCCTACATGGAGTCTCTGCCTGACTTCGTCAAATTGGTTGAAGCCTATGGCCATGTCGGCATGCGCATCACCGATCTGAAGGATTTGAAGCCGATGATGGAAGAGGCGTTCGCCATGAAGGACCGCCTGGTGTTCCTCGATATTCAGGTCGACACCAGCGAGCACGTCTACCCGATGCAGATCAAAGACGGCTCCATGCGCGATATGTGGCTGAACAAGACGGAGCGTACCTAATCATGCGGCACATTATCTCCCTGCTTCTGGAGAACGAACCGGGCGCTCTGTCACGTGTGGTCGGACTGTTTTCGCAACGCAACTACAACATCGAAAGCCTGACGGTGGCGCCGACCGAAGACCCGACCTTGTCGCGTCTGACGTTGACCACCGTTGGTCATGATGAGGTGATCGAGCAGATCACCAAGAACCTCAACAAGCTGATCGAAGTGGTCAAGCTGGTCGACTTGTCGGAAAGTGCCCACATCGAGCGTGAGCTGATGCTGGTCAAGGTCAAGGCTACGGGTGCACAACGGGCCGAGATCAAGCGCACTACCGACATTTATCGCGGGCAGATCGTCGATGTGAGCGCCAGCGTTTATACCGTTCAACTGACCGGTACAAGCGACAAGCTGGACAGCTTCATCCAGTCGATCGGGACGGCCTCGATTCTGGAAACTGTACGCAGTGGCGTCACCGGGATTGCTCGTGGCGACAAAGTACTCAGCATCTAACTCAAATTTAGCGAATGGCCTTAAACGGCCTGGATATATAGAGGAACCTCATGAAAGTTTATTACGATAAAGATTGTGACCTGTCGATCATCCAGGGCAAAAAAGTCGCCATCATCGGCTACGGTTCCCAGGGCCACGCCCAAGCGTGCAACCTGAAAGATTCCGGCGTTGACGTGACCGTTGGCCTGCGCAAAGGCTCGGCCACTGTTGCCAAGGCTGAAGCCCACGGCCTGAAAGTGACTGACGTTGCTTCTGCTGTTGCTGCTGCCGACCTGGTCATGATCCTGACCCCGGACGAGTTCCAGTCCGCGCTGTACAAGAACGAAATCGAGCCGAACATCAAGAAGGGCGCCACCTTGGCCTTCTCCCACGGCTTCGCGATCCACTACAACCAGGTTGTGCCGCGCGCCGACCTCGACGTGATCATGATCGCGCCGAAAGCACCGGGCCACACCGTGCGCTCCGAGTTTGTCAAAGGCGGCGGTATCCCTGACCTGATCGCGATCTACCAGGACGCCTCGGGCAACGCCAAGAACGTCGCACTGTCCTACGCTGCTGGCGTGGGTGGCGGTCGTACCGGCATCATCGAAACCACCTTCAAGGACGAGACTGAAACCGACCTGTTCGGCGAACAAGCCGTTCTGTGTGGCGGTACCGTTGAACTGGTCAAAGCCGGTTTCGAAACCCTGGTTGAAGCTGGCTACGCGCCAGAAATGGCCTACTTCGAATGCCTGCACGAACTGAAGCTGATCGTTGACCTCATGTACGAAGGCGGTATCGCCAACATGAACTACTCGATCTCCAACAACGCCGAATACGGCGAGTACGTGACTGGCCCGGAAGTGATCAACGCCGAGTCGCGCCAGGCCATGCGCAACGCCCTGAAACGTATTCAGGACGGCGAATACGCCAAAATGTTCATCAGCGAAGGTGCAACCGGCTACCCTTCGATGACCGCCAAGCGTCGTAACAACGCCGCTCACGGTATCGAGATCATCGGCGAGCAACTGCGCTCCATGATGCCGTGGATCGGTGCCAACAAGATCGTCGACAAAGCCAAAAACTAAGTCGTACGGATCAAGGGAAAACGCGGCTTAGGCCGCGTTTTTTCGTTTGCGGGGCAGGTTCTGGTATAAAGCTGCATCGTTTGCGGGCGAACACTCGCCGCAAGTTTCTGTCGAAATTTTTCACACCGTTGCAAGGTAAAGTCCATGAGCGAACGTCCCGAAGAGCCAAACCAGGCCTCTGACGCCGAAAGCCTGCTACCGATCGATGAACATGTCGAAGAAGGGCACGATGCTGAAGGCCGTAAAGTCCGGCATCGTGGCATCTATCTTCTGCCCAATCTGTTCACCACTGCGAACCTGTTCGCGGGGTTCTACTCCATCATCAATTCCATGAGTGCCCAGAGTGCGTTGGCGGCCGGCGATGCGGCCGGGGCCAGCAAGTACTTTGGTTTTGCTGCGATTGCGATCTTCGTCGCCATGGTCCTTGATGGCCTGGATGGCCGGGTTGCGCGGATGACCAACACCCAGAGTGCCTTCGGCGCCGAGTATGACTCGCTGTCGGACATGGTTGCCTTTGGTGTGGCGCCGGCGCTGCTGGCATTTGCCTGGGCGCTGGGTGATATGGGCAAGGTTGGCTGGATGGTTGCCTTCATCTATGTGGCGGGCGCGGCATTGCGTCTGGCGCGCTTTAATACCCAGGTGGGGACTGCCGACAAGCGCTACTTCATTGGCCTGGCCAGTCCGGCTGCGGCGGGTGTGGTAGCCGGTATTGTCTGGGCATTCAGCGACTACGGTATCCAGGGTTCCAAGATGTCGTTCCTGGTGGCCTTGATGGTTGCGGCGGCCGGCATGCTGATGGTCAGCAATATCAAGTACAACAGCTTCAAGGAGCTGGATCTCAAAGGGCGTGTGCCGTTTGTGGCTATCCTGGCAGTGGTGCTGGTGTTTGCCGTGGTCTTCAGTGATCCGCCGCGAATCCTGCTGCTGGCTTTCCTTGTGTATGCCGCGTCCGGCCCGGTGCAGTACTTGCTGCATCTTCGTCAGCGCAAAACGTTGCCTTAATGTAATTTCCCCCATACTCCGCAGTCTATTGGTGCATCTGTCCTCCAAAGCTGCGGAGTTGCCATGTTAATCAAGTTTCCCAAAGCGTCTGATTGCCAAGAATCGGATGTCACGCCTGAATCCCTCTATTTCTCTCGCCGCAGCTTGCTCGGTGGTGCGCTTGCCGGCCTGGCTGCCAGCAGCCTGCCGCGTTGGGCCAGTGCGGATGATGCGGCACGTTATGCCGATGTCGAGCCGGGCAATGCACCTGGCTGGTTTGCCGAAAAGCTCCCGGGTACCAAATGGCAGGCGATTACCGTCAAGGACGAGGCCATCACCCCTTTCAAGGACGCAACCCACTACAACAACTTCTATGAGTTCGGTACGGACAAGGGCGACCCTGCAGCCAATGCCGGGTCTCTGAAGACTGAGCCGTGGAGTGTGGTGATAGATGGTGAGGTCGCCAAACCTGGGCGTTATGCGCTTGAGGACTTCATGAAGCCCTATCAGTTGGAAGAGCGAATCTATCGACTGCGCTGTGTAGAGGCCTGGTCGATGGTCATTCCGTGGATAGGGTTCCCTATATCGGAACTGCTCAAGCACGTCGAGCCGACCTCGAACGCCAAGTACATCCGTTTTGAAACCCTGCAGGATCCCAAGAGCATGCCGGGGCAGCGGTCCAACTTCGCCTTGATCGACTGGCCTTATGTAGAAGGGCTGCGATTGGATGAGGCGATGAATCCCCTGGCGATCCTTGCGGTGGGCATGTATGGGCGGGAGCTGCCGAACCAGAACGGCGCGCCGTTGCGGTTGGTGGTGCCGTGGAAGTACGGATTCAAGAGCGTCAAGTCGATCGTGCGCATCAGCCTGGTCAGCGAGCAGCCGAAAACCACCTGGCAAAGTATTGCCGCGAGTGAGTATGGGTTTTACGCAAATGTGAATCCTACCGTCGACCATCCGCGTTGGACCCAGGCGCGGGAGCGGCGGTTGCCCAGCGGGCTGTTCAGTCCCAATGTGCGTGAGACACAAATGTTCAACGGCTACGCCGATGAAGTCGCTTCTCTTTATACGGGCCTCGATCTGCGGAAGAACTATTGATGCGCTATCCGATCTGGCGCATCGGCGTCTTTATAGCAGCGGCGGTGTGGCCGCTGTTCTGGCTGTACGAGGCCTGGAGCTTTGCGCTGGGACCTGATCCGGGCAAGGTGCTGATGGATCGGCTCGGGCTTGGCACCTTGATTCTGTTGTTAATAACCCTGGGTATGACACCGTTGCAGAAGCTCAGTGGTTGGGCGGGGTGGATCGCCGTGCGACGGCAACTGGGATTGTGGTGCTTTGCCTATGTGGTTTTGCATCTCGCTGCTTACTGCGTGTTTATCCTTGGGTTGGATTGGTCGCAGTTGGGGGTTGAGCTACGGAAGCGGCCTTACATTATTGTGGGTGCCTTGGGATTCCTTTCTCTATTGGTGCTGGCAGTCACCTCCAACCGATACAGCCAGCGTCGCCTTGGTGTGCGCTGGAAGAAACTGCATCGTTTGGTTTACGTAATTCTCGGGCTTGGTTTGCTGCATATGTTGTGGATCGTGAGGGCAGATCTGAAGGAGTGGGCTATCTATGCATCTATAGGGGTGGTGCTTCTGGTCCTGCGTATACCGCCGGTGATGCGCCGAATTCCCCGTCTTATTGCTAAAAAACCATCTTCTGCAACAAAAGCGTAATTAACCCTTGACGGCAGATTCTGGAAGTCTATAATTCGCCCCACTTCCGGCGCAGTCGAAACGGAAAACTCCTTGGTAAACAAAGAGTTATGTAGGTTTCGGCAGCGAGTA